>NZ_CP078072.1:0-960211 GCF_024730645.1 Burkholderia sp. EMB26 | reverse complement strand
CGTGGTGTCCGGGTAAGGTTGCCTTATTGAGAGCGGACTTTATACCTTTTCGCGCGGCGGAGCAACGTCCGTGCTCCAGCATCACTTTCACTATCTGAGCTAACCATCAGATATGAAAGGAAAAATTCTGGTTCATCGATTTGCGCGAGGCCCCATATCCGTCTACCTTTTGCCAAAAAGGCCTCCCAAAAGCCGCTACCTTTCCTGGGCGACCACGCAAACCCGGCACAAGATTTGCCACCACGAAGGTACCCATCCATGGGGGCAAACGCGCGGAATCGGGATGGTCGGGAGGATTCGTGGTGCCTTGCAGCACAACCGCCGTTTTCTCCCATAACTTGCTACCTTCGTCGATTCCCATAGGAGGGTACCTGTCAGCACCGTCAAACGTATTGCTTGCCGTCCCGAGCGTAGAAATCGCTCCCATAAACGGCAACCATTCGCTTTCCCCATAAAAGGTAACCTGTCGATGACACCGGTCCTGTCTATGGGAAAGCGCTACGGGGTGCGCGAGGGAAAGGACAACGAATCGATTCAGTCCGGCTCCCATAACCGGCTACCTTCTTGATTCCCCATAACCGGCTACCCAAAGAAAATCACTGTGCACGCAACGAACTTCCGATCGAGAAAAGTCGCCCATAAAAGGCTACCTTCATGCGTTCCCATAGACGACTACCTAACGCAATTTCCGGCCGATTTCCCATAACCGGATACGCTCGCCCCATATCCACAACCCTGATTCCCCACAGCGTGGTACCCCAAACCCCAAATCCACAGACCTGAAACCCCAAGCCCTTCCACCTGTGCTCCCATAAATGGGTACCGAACACCGCTCAAAGCCTTGCCAGATAAGGCTGTGAGCCGTCTAAAAGTAGTTAAAGAAGTAAACGTGGTTTACCAAAGATGTAAACACACGTGTGCTTGCACAGAAAGACGAACCCCATAAACCGCTACCAATGGGAGTCATCTGTGGGAGACGAAGCCCCGGATCTCTCGATTCAGGCCGACTCCGCCCTGTCTGCCCACACTGGTTTCTGATGGCTCCAAGCCTGACAAGGCATCCCGAAGAGGTGAGTGCCCACTCACAAACACCGAAACGTAGAAACTTATGGGAGGAAATCCCCGGATTCGGCGTAGAGGTTCCCGTTTATGGGACGCAGAAACGTGGCTCGCGGCCCCTGCGATGCCTGTGATTGACCAGCGGAACGGATCCCGTCGGTTTCCTCCACAGCAGTTCGAAATCATCCCGGGCTGCCGGCGAGTGGTTTTTTGTACTCGCGCTGCCTCGTCTGTGGACAAGTTTTTGCCGATCGCCGGTGACGCTGCTCGCCAAATTTAGCCTGTGGACTGTGCAAGCAGGTATCCGCGCCGGGCTGTTTTCCATCCTCATGTCCCGTCCGTTTTTCTACCTTTGTAGCCACGATCGGGAGTCGTCATGCTGTGCCCGTCACCGGCAACGAGAAATTCGTACAACGGCCCGAAAGCAACCTCATGCCGAAAGGCCACCGCACAGAGGGCCGGACCGCCGCGCCGATCTTGACGGCATTCAGGCATTCATCGACATCGCTGCGAGGCAACGTGAAGATGTCGCCGGATCCGACGCTCACCGCACCCGATTCTGCCGATGCTCCCGAACATCCTCACCTTTTCAAAAACACTGGATCCCGTAAAAGCTCACCGATCAGGTGGAGCACAGGTATAAGCAAGCTGTGCAGGTAGCAGCTTCGTTCAGATAGGGAACCGTCGATGGGAGCAAACAACAACGGGTGGCGTCCATGTGTGATGCCTGGTGCGTCGGCAAGTATCGTCACGGGGACGAGCATGTGACCACGGTGATGTGCGCATCCATCAGACGAGCGTTGCTCCTCATGCCGGGTTCAGCACATCCGTGAGACCGACCAGGCCGGCGTTTTCACCGCTCGCACGGCACTCACCTTTTTCGTCAGACCTGCCGGTCGTCCACGGGTAACCTTCGGCATCACAGTGTCGCGAAACCTGCCGAATCAATGACCGAACACCGCAACGGCGCAACGTAACCGTCTCGATCGCCGAAGAACCGAATCGTGGTCGTTTATGGGAGGAACCGTCGCTCGAGCTACATCGAACGACGACGTAACGCACGGACCGACTGTTGCTGCGGTGATCGTGCGAGCGCGACGATCATCACGTCGCGCATGAGCGTATCGATATCACCACCCATGAAACAGCCATCGACGCCGCGCGTCGTGTCCGGTACGACTGCGCCCGTCATCGAACGCACGAGCCACGTCGTCTCCCATACGTGTATCCCCAATGCCGTTGCACGATGGCGCCATATTTTTTGCGACACGGTTATGATGCACAGGTCCTGATCGCGACATGACGACCGGTCAGGGCAGGGGCGGTATCTCGATGGTTTTTCAAACCGTGATGGTCATCAAAAAAGAGAGTTCAGCGATGCGAATCCAGATCAGAAAACTCACGCTGGCTGCTACGGCAGCCGCTTTCCTGTTCGGCTCGGCCGTTCCGGCGTTCGCGCAGACCGACGCCGCCAGCGCACCGGCTGCGGCGGCTGCACAGGACGCAAAGGCCGCGAAGAGCGAAGCGCGCAAGGCGGCCCGGGCCAAACGCAAAGCCGAACGCAAGGCCGCGCGTGCGAAGAACACCGCCGAGCTGAAGAAACTCGAAGACGCCGGTTACAAGCCGGCGGCCAATGATCCGAACTATCCGCAGAACCTGCAGAACGCGGAGAAGAAGGCCGGCGCCGCAGCAAGCCAGTAAGCGTGGTCCGGCGGCAAGCCACGGTTCGATCCGCGGCTTGCCGTTTGCATTGCGATCAAGCGATGCGCACAGGCGAACACGTTCCGGACATTCACCTCATTTGATTCGGAATCCTTCATGGTTTGAAGGCGCGTGGCCGGCATGCCGAAGCGTCAATCCCGCCCGCCCGACGCAGTCGCGCTTCCCGTCACCTTCAACCAGTCCTTGAACGCACGTACGGCGTCGTCGTCCGCCCGCGCGGATGCCACATACGTGAAGTAGCGCCACGGCGGCAGCGCCGGTTCGCTGAACGGCTGCACGAGCCGGCCTTCGGCGATGTCGTCGGCGACGAGCGCGATCGGCCCCATCGCGACGCCGAGCCCGTCGAGCGCGCCTTGCAGCGTCAGGTAGAAATGCTCGAGCGTGAGCGAGTGTCGCGGGACGAGATTCGGATGCCCGGCCGCCGCGAGCCATTCCGGCCACATGCCCGGATAGGTCGCCGCGTGCAGCAACGTGAAGCGGGCGAGATCGGCAGGCGTATCCAGCGACCGGCCCTCCAGCAACTTCGGCGCACACACCGGCAGCCGGACTTCGGACAGGAATTCCTCCGCGACGTACCCGTCGATGGCCTGCGGGCCGCCGCGCACGATCAGGTCGACCTTGTCGCGCAGCTTTTCGATCGGCTCGTTCGACGTCGACAGCCGCACCTCGATGGCCGGATGCGCGACCTGGAACGACGACAGCTTCGGGACGAGCCAGCGCAGCGAGAACGTCGCGGGCGCGCTGACGCGCAACACGCGCTGCTGCGCGTGGCCGAAGTGCTGCGCGGTGGCGAGCGCGATCCGGTCGAACGAGGCGCCGACCTCGGCGAGGTACGCGCGCCCGGCCGCGGTCAGTTCCACGCGCCGGTTGTGGCGTTCGAACAGCGGTCGCCCGAGCCACGCTTCCAGTTGCTGCACGTGCCGGCTGATCGCGCCGTGCGTCACGCACAGCTCGTCGGCGGCCAGCGTGAAGCTGCCGAGGCGCGCGGCGGCTTCGAACGCGCGCAGCGAATTCAACGGAGGGAGACGTCGGGCCATGGCATCGTTTCGTGTGAGATTTCATCACACGATGGTTCAGGTTTAATCGTTTGATCGGGTGATCCGGCTCCGTCAATATGGCATACAAACGGCCCATGCGGCCGAACGAGTGTCTGAATTTCTCACATGGAGTACGGAGCATGCCGAACGTGGTGGTCGTGGGCGCCCAATGGGGTGACGAAGGCAAGGGGCGCGTCGTGGACTGGCTGGCGGCACAGGCCGATCTCGTCGCACGCTACAACGGCGGGCACAACGCGGGCCACACGCTGGTCGTCGGCGGCAACACGTACAAGCTCGCGCTGCTGCCGAGCGGCATCGTGCGCGGCAAGCGCGGCGTGATCGGCAACGGGGTGGCGCTCGACCCCGAAGCGCTGCTCGCGGAAATCGGGCGGATGGCCGAGCTCGGGTTGTCGGTGACGCCGGACAACCTGTCGATCGCCGAGAACGCGACGCTGGTACTGCCGATTCACCGCGCGATCGACGAGGCGCAGGAGCGGTTGCGCCGCGAGCCCATCGGCACCACGCTGCGCGGCATCGGGCCGGCCTACGAGGACAAGGTCGGCCGTCGCGGGCTGCGTGTCGGCGATCTCGCGGAACCGGGCGGGCTCGCGGCCAAGCTCGACGTGCTCGTCGACCATCACAATGCATGGTTCCGCGGCCTGGGGCTCGACGCGTACGATCGCGACGCGATGCTGGCAACGCTGGTTGCGCTCGCACCGAAGATCCTGCCGTTCGTGCGTCCGGTCTGGGCCGACCTCAACGACGCGACCGATCGCGGCGAGCGCATTCTGTTCGAAGGCTCGCAGGCCGTGATGCTGGACATCGACTGGGGCACGTACCCGTTCGTGACGTCGTCTGGCACCGTGGCATCGGCCGCGGCGGCCGGCACCGGGCTCGGTGCGGCGAAGCTCGGCCACGTGCTGGGTGTCACGAAGGCGTATGCGACGCGGGTCGGCGGTGGCCCGTTCCTCACCGAATTGACCGACGCCACCGGCGAAACGCTGCGCGCGCGTGGACAGGAATTCGGCGTCAACACCGGCCGGCCGCGGCGCTGTGGATGGCTCGATGCCGCGCAACTGCGCCAGGCCGTCAGGATCTCGGGCATCGATTCGCTCGCGCTCACCAAGCTCGACGTGCTCGACGGCTTCGAGTCGATCGAGCTGTGCGTCGGATACGAATTCGACGGCGCGCGCGTCGACCATTTGCCCGCGAGCCTCGATGCGCAGTCGCGCGCGAAGCCGGTCTATGAACGATTCGACGGCTGGCAAGGCTCCGTGAAGGGCGTACGCGAGCGAGCGGCGCTGCCGCGCGCGGCGCGAGATTTCATCGCGCGCATCGAAACCGTGGCGGGCGCGCCGGTTTCGATGATCACGACCGGCGCGGAGCGCGACGACACGATCGTATTGCGCAATCCGTTCGATGCGGCGGGCGCCGCGTAACGCGCGAGGCGCGAAGGGCGTCGATCGACGGGCCGGCGGCATGCCGGTCGGCGGGTAGTTTTTGCCGGCCGATGCTGTCGGCGTGCCGGTACGTTCGATACGTATGTGCGCCCGGCCCGGATCCCGCGCGGCGGGCTGCTCGGCAGCACGATTCGGCATCCGGATCACGCCGCGTACGGCGAACTGGACACGTCTGCAACGCTGCTGTACTGTTCCGCACAATTCGCGCCGGACCGGCGTGTGCCGGCGCCGCCGGCACCCTGTCGGCACGGCGGCGCGACGTGACAATCCCGGGGACAGGTCGATGGATACGTTACAGATGATGCGCATTTTCGTCCGGGTCGCGGAGGAGGGCAGCTTCACGAGCGCGGCCCAACGTCTGGACATCACGACGGCCTACGCATCGCGCTCGGTCGCGCAACTCGAAACGCATCTGCGCACGCGCCTGCTCAACCGCAGCACGCGCCGCATCGCGCTGACCGACGCCGGGCAGCGCTATCTCGACCGCTGCCAGCGCATCCTCGGCTATATCGACGAAGCGGAAGCCGAGGCGGCCGATGCACAGGCGAAGCCGTCCGGGCGGCTGCACGTGCACGCGACGACGAGTTTCGGCCAGTCCTACGTGGTGCCCGCGGTTGTGCGCTACCGCGAACGCTATCCGTCGGTCGCGGTCGAGCTGACGCTGTCGCAGCACGTGCCCGACATCATCGACGAAGGCTACGACGTATCGCTCCAATTGAGCACGACGGAGCTGCCCGATTCCGGGCTGGTATCGCAGCGGCTCGGCGACGTGGGCAGCGTGCTGTGCGCGTCGCCTGCGTATCTGAAGGCGCGCGGCACGCCGCGCACGGTGAGCGACCTCGCCGGGCACGCGTGCCTGCAGATCGTCACGCCGCTCTTTCCGCGCGACCGCTGGCATCTCGACGGTCCGAACGGTCGAGAAACGTTCGAGCTGCCGCTGCCGGATTTCCAGGTCAACATCGCCGATGCGCTCGGCGCCGCGCTGCGCGCGGGGCTCGGGATCGGCTCGCTGCCGATGTCGGCTGCGCTGCCCGCGCTCGCGAGCGGTGCGCTGGTGCGCGTGCTGCCCGATTACCGGTTGCAGAAGCTGACGGTCTATACGTTGTATGCGTCGCGTCAGTATCTCGATGCGAAGATCCGCACGTTCGTCGATTTCCTGCGGGAATGCGTGCCGGAGATGCTGGCCGCCGACGAGGCCGCGTTGAACGCCTGTTGCGCCGCCCGTCATTCCTGAACTGATTCACGCATGGTCGGTACGTGAGTACCGCGCACTGTCTCTCTGTTCGATAAAAATAATTGGTAGTCCTGTATTAAAGGCGGGCGGCGAACGCACGTGCGCGGACCGTTCCTGACAACGATGCCCGTGCCATCGGCATTGCCCTTATGAAAACGCTTGCTTTCGATATCGAACATCGTTGGTTCGGCGCGCAGCGGCCCCCTTTTAGAATCGGTTCGACCTGCTTCATCGCATGCGCGCGCTCCGGCCGCGCCTTCTTCATCGAACCCGAAACGACATGGCAGATCGACACTCCAGTATCCGCCGCCGGCTGCTTCATGCCGGCCTGGCACTCGCGGCAGGCGCCGCCGCCCACCCGGGTCTTGCGCTAGCCGGCGCGGCCGGCACGCGTACGTTGCGCATCGGTTATCAGAAAGGGCCGCTCAGCCTGCTGAAGGCACGCGGCACGCTGCAAGGCAAGCTCGCGACACTCGGCGTGAACGTCACGTGGACCGAGTTCCCGTCGGGGCCACCGCAACTCGAGGCGCTGAACGCGGGATCGATCGATTTCGGCGATGTCGGCGAAGCGCCGCCGATCTTCGCGCTCGCGGCCGGTGCGCCGCTTGTCTACTACGCGCAGACGCCGGCCGGTCCGACAACCGA
Source organism: Burkholderia sp. EMB26 (assembly GCF_024730645.1). Taxonomy (NCBI): domain Bacteria; kingdom Pseudomonadati; phylum Pseudomonadota; class Betaproteobacteria; order Burkholderiales; family Burkholderiaceae; genus Burkholderia; species Burkholderia sp. EMB26. Next base: position 953,054 of record NZ_CP078072.1, on the reverse strand, counting down.
AGCGGTGGTCGTCGCGAAGGACTCGCCGGTCAAGGCCTTTGCCGACCTGCGCGGCAAGCGCATCGCGCTGGTGAAGGGATCGAACACGCACTTCCTGCTGGTCCGGCTGCTGCAGGCCGCGAAGCTCGGCTATGCCGACGTCACGCCGGTGTGGCTGTCGCCGTCCGATGCGCGGGCGGCATTCGAGAACCGCTCGGTCGATGCGTGGATCATCTGGGACCCGTTTCTCGCGGTGGTCCAGCAGGCATTCGGCGCGCGCATCGTCGCGGATGGCACGGGGCTGGTCGAGAACCGCAGTTACTACTTCGCGTCGCGCACGTACGCGCAGCGCAATGCCGACGTGCTCGACGCGGTCGTGTCGGAACTGACGACGGTCCAGCGCTGGCTCGATGCGAACCGCGCGCAGGGCGCGGCCGAATTCTCGAAGCTCTGGGGGATTCCGGAGCCGGCCGTGGCGCTCGCGTTTCGCCGCGCACGCTTCGGTGTCGAGCCCGTCACCCGCGACACGCTCGCGTACCAGCAGCGCATCGCGGATGTGTTCTACCAGGCCGGCATCCTGCCGAAACGCGTCGACGTCAGCGTGGCAGCGCCGCCGTCGCTCGCGTGAGGGTCTAACCGCTCCTGCGATCGGGTGGGTGACGAGTCGCTTTGTCGCCCCCGATATTCCTTCATGGTGCAACGCGCGACAGCGGCACCGCTTCCCCGCGCAGCCTCGCGACGTCGCGGCCCGGCGCGTCGCCGAACAGCCGTGCGTATTCGCGGCTGAACTGCGACGCGCTCACATAGCCGACGCTGCGACACGCCTGCCGCGCATCCATCGCCGACAGGCACATCAGATGGCGCGCCTCCTGCAGTCGCAGCACCTTCTGGCATTGCAACGGGCTCATCGACGTGACCGCCCGGAAGTGATGGTGGAACGTCGACGGGCTCATCTCCACCTGCCGCGCGAGCGAGTCGACCACCATCGGATCGAGGTAGTGATCGCGAATCCATGCGACGGCGCGCGAGATGCGCTGGGTCGTCGAACCGGCGTCGCCGATCTGCGCGACGCGCGCGCCCGACGGGCCGCGCAGCAGCCGGATGAGGATTTCGTCGACGATCAGCGGCGCGATCAGGTCGAGGTCGTCCGGTTGCGCCATCAGTTGCATCAGCCGCGCGATGGCGTCGACGATTTCCGGCGTCGCGTCGTGCGTGTCGAGTGCGCGGCAGTCGACGGCTTTCGGCAGTCCGCGCGGGAAGACGACCGGCGTGAGCGCCGCGATGCGCGCAGGATCGAGTTCGAGTTGCGCGTACAGGAACGGCTCGGCCGGGCGCGCACGCGTCACGCGGCCGGTCACCGGCAGGTCGGCCGTTGCGACCAGCATCCGCGATTCGTCGATCGTGTAGGTATCGTCGCCGACCCGCATCGACTTCGCGCCTTGCCCGACGATGCTCAGGCACGCGTGGTGCACGCCGTGGTTCCATTGCGGCGGCGGCACGGAAGCGCGCGCGATGCGCATGCCGCGCAGCGGAAGGTCGAACATGCCGTCGTGCGGTGCATAGGCGGCGATCAGCGTCGCCAGCCGGGCCGCGGCGGGTGCGCCGGCTCGCGATCGTGCGTCGTGATCCGGCGGGGTGCGCGGGTGCGGTGGCGTTCGAGCGTCGATTTCCATGTTGCGTGAGCGGTTGGCGGAGTGAGCGATGCCATGCGCGCGGCGGCGATTCCCTGTCGAGCTGCACGCACGGCGGTCACATCGTACGGCCAGTTGCGTGCGCCGGATTGCCTAAACCTGTCCGAAATTAGCCCGATCATCCGGACCTGCATGGCGGCGGACGCATCGCCCGTCGTGGCATCGTGTGCAGCGCACAAATTCGGAAATTAAGGCAAAACAATCGCAGGATCGGGCAAGCCATTTTCCGGCGGTTTCCCTACCATTGCACCTGCTGAAGGAAATGCGGTTTCAGCGTGCCCGGATGATGCGGGCAACACCGTCCGCGTGATGCGCGGCCGCCGCCGGCCTTGCCGCGCGCGTCGCCGCCGCGCATCGCGGGAAAAGACTCAGGACTGCTACTGAACGATCGTGCATCGGGCTTGCCGAGGCTGGTTTGCGCCCGTCGCGAGCGTGCCGACCGACCCGGCGGAGCCGGCGTCGGCGCCGCCGCATTGGCCGGGCCGATGCGGGCGGGTGGCGGTGCGGCGTCGGGGTGCAGGCAGACGGGCAGTCGTTCGCGCAGGGGAATCCGGACAAATGGACCAACTTCAATCGATTCGGGCATTCGTGACGGTGGCAAGGGAAGGCGGATTTCGCCGGGCCGCGACGCGGCTGCGCGTGTCGACGGCGATGGCGAGCCGGCTGGTCGATGCGCTCGAGACGCGCCTCGGTGCGCGCCTGCTTCAACGCAGCACGAGCCACCAGTCGCTGACGGAGATCGGCGAGCTGTATCTCGCGCGCGTCGAGCGGATTCTCGGTGCGATCGACGAGATCGACGGTCGTTTCGTCGCGATGGGCAGCAAGCCGGAAGGCGTATTGCGCGTGGCCGCGCCGGTCGCGTTCGGGCTCAGCCAGTTGAGCGCGCTGCTCGATCGCTTCGTGCACCGGTTTCCGGACGTGCGGCCGACGGTGACGCTGACCGATGCCCACGTCGACCTGACTGCCGAGGACATCGACGTCGCGTTTCTGACGGATGGCATGCCGGTGTCCGGCGCGCACGCGTTGCATACGCTGGCTGCATACGAAACCGTGCGCGTCGCGGCGCCGGGCTATGTCGCCGCGCACGGCGGCGCCGCTGCGTCGGGCGACTGGCCGGAACTCGCGGCCGTGCGGCTGGAGTTGCCCGCGGCCGACGACGACCCGGCGGCCGCGATTCGATCCGGTGCGGCGTCCGGCAATACGGGCGTCGGCCATCTCGAGATGGCGCGGCGGCTGGCCGTCGCCGGCATGGGCGCGGCGGTGCTGCCCGCGTATCTCGTCGATGCGGATCTGGCGGCCGGCACGCTCGTGCGCGTGGCCCCGGTCCGCCCGCTCGCGCCCGTCACGCTGAAGCTCGCGCATGCGCGTGCCGCGCGTCTGCCGGCCGCCGCGCGCGCGTTCATCGAATTCGCGGGCACCGCATTCCGGCCCGCGCGCTAGCGGGCCGGCTGATCCCACGGCAACGCGAGCCCGCCGGGGCCGCGGGCTCGCCGTTCTTTTTCGGAAGCAGTTCGGCGCACGAACGCTCCGCAGGGTGCAACGCACACCCGCAACACGCGTCCGCATCCGCGGTGGGCCGGAAGCTGCAGGTCCGCCGCGTGTCAGGGCCATGAGGAGATCTGGTGATTCCCATTGAAGGTCGTCTAATTGTGAGAGGTCGCTCCATGCGCGTCGAACGGGTTCCATACCGCTTAATCACTGCCGCAACGGCTGCCGTTTTCCTGGCCGCGTGCGGGAAAAAAGAACCGGCGCCGCCGCCGCAAACGCCGGAAGTCGGCGTCGTCACCGTGCAGCCGCAAGCCGTGCCGGCGGTGACCGAACTGCCGGGCCGCACCAGTGCATTCCTCGTCGCGCAGGTGCGTGCGCGGGTCGACGGCATCGTGCTGCGTCGTGAATTCACCGAAGGCACCGACGTCAAGGCCGGCCAGCGTCTCTACAAGATCGATCCGGCGCCGTACATCGCGGCCCTGAACAGCGCGAAGGCGACGCTCGCGAAGGCGCAGGCGAACCTCGCCACGCAGAACGCGCTGGTCGCGCGCTACAAGGTGCTGGTCGCCGCGAACGCGGTCAGCAAGCAGGACTACGACAACGCGGTCGCCACGCAAGGGCAGGCCGCGGCGGACGTCGCGGCCGGCAAGGCGGCGGTCGACACCGCGCAGATCAACCTCGGCTATACGGATGTCGTGTCGCCGATCACCGGCCGCGTCGGCATCTCGCAAGTGACGCCGGGCGCCTACGTGCAAGCGAGCCAGGCGACGCTGATGTCGACCGTGCAGCAGCTCGATCCGGTGTACGTCGACCTCACGCAGTCGAGCCTCGAAGGGCTGAAGCTGCGGCAGGACGTGCAGAGCGGTCGTCTGAAGACGACCGGCCCGGGCGCGGCGAAGGTGTCGTTGATTCTCGAAGACGGCAAGACCTATTCGGAGCCGGGCAAGCTGCAGTTCTCGGACGTGACGGTCGACCAGACCACCGGCTCGGTGACGATCCGCGCGGTGTTCCCGAACCCGAATCGCGTGCTGTTGCCGGGCATGTTCGTGCGTGCACGGATCGAGGAAGGCGTGAACGAGAACGCGTTCCTGGTGCCGCAGATCGGCGTCACGCACGACCAGAAGGGGCAGGCGATCGCACTCGTCGTGACCGCGGCCAACAAGGTCGAGATGCGTCCGTTGACGACGACCGGCACGTACGGCCAGAACTGGATCGTCGAAGGCGGTCTGCAGGCGGGCGATCACGTGATCGTGCAAGGCGTCGACAAGGTGCGCCCGGGCGCGACCGTGAAGACCGTCCCCGCGCAGCTCGCCCCGGCGCCGGACGCCGCCTCCGCCACATCGGCCGGCGCCGCGCCGGCGACTACCGCGGCCAGCGCCGCAGCGAGTTCGGCCGCCGCGTCGAGCGCGCAATAACAGGGAGTCCGTTTCATGGCCAAGTTCTTTATCGATCGCCCGATCTTCGCGTGGGTGATCGCGATCGTGCTGATGCTGGCCGGCGTCGCATCGATCTTCAAGATGCCGATCGCGCAGTACCCGACGATCGCACCGCCGACGATCCAGATCCAGGCGAACTATCCGGGCGCTTCCGCGAAGACGGTGGAAGACACGGTCACGCAGGTGATCGAGCAGCAGATGAGCGGTCTCGACAACTTCCTGTACATGTCGTCGACGAGCGACGATTCGGGCAACGCGACGATCACGCTGACGTTCTCGCCGGGCACGAATCCGGACGTCGCACAGGTGCAGGTGCAGAACAAGCTGTCGCTCGCGACGCCGAACCTGCCGCAGGTCGTGCAGCAGCTCGGCATGCAGGTCACGAAGTCGAGCAGCAACTGGCTGATGTGGTTCGCGTTCAACTCCGAGGACGGCCGGATGTCGAAGGAGGACCTGACGAACTACGTGGCTTCGCACGTGCTCGATCCGCTGAGCCGCGTGAACGGCGTCGGCCAGACGCTGCTGCTCGGTTCGCAGTTCTCGATGCGGATCTGGCTCGACCCCGTCAAGCTGACCAACTACAGCCTCACGCCGACCGACGTGACGGCCGCGATCACGCAGCAGAACGTGCAGATCGCGGGCGGCCAGATCGGCGGCACGCCGGCGAAGCCGGGCACCGTGCTGCAGGCGACGATCACCGAATCGACGCTGCTGCGCACGCCCGAGCAGTTCGGCAACATCCTGCTGAAGGTCAACCAGGATGGCTCGCAGGTCCGCCTGAAGGACGTCGGCCGCGCGGCGCTGGGTTCGGAGAACTACACGTTCGACACGAAGTACATGGGGCAGCCGACGGCCGGCCTCGGCATCCAGCTCGCGACCGGCGCGAACGCGCTGGCGACCGCGAACGCGCTGCGGGCCAAGATCGACGAGCTGTCGAAGTACTTCCCGCACGGTCTCGTCGTGCACTACCCGTACGACACGACGCCGTTCGTGCGCCTGTCGATCGAGGAAGTGGTCAAGACGCTGATCGAGGGCATCGTGCTGGTGTTCCTCGTGATGTACCTGTTCCTGCAGAACCTGCGCGCGACGATCATCCCGACGATCGCGGTGCCGGTCGTGCTGCTCGGTACGTTCGCGATCATGGGCCTCGCCGGTTTCTCGATCAACACGCTGTCGATGTTCGGCCTCGTGCTCGCGATCGGCCTGCTGGTCGACGATGCGATCGTGGTGGTCGAGAACGTCGAGCGCGTGATGGCGGAAGAAGGGCTGTCACCGAAGGAGGCGACCCGCAAGGCGATGAGCCAGATCACCGGCGCACTCGTCGGCGTGGCGCTCGTGCTGTCGGCGGTGTTCGTGCCGGTGGCGTTCTCCGGCGGCTCGGTCGGCGCGATCTATCGGCAGTTCTCGCTGACGATCGTGTCGGCGATGGTGCTGTCCGTGCTGGTCGCATTGGTCCTGACGCCGGCGCTGTGCGCGACGATCCTCAAGCCGATCCCGCAGGGGCATCACGAAGAGAAGAAGGGTTTCTTCGGCTGGTTCAACCGGACTTTCGATCGCAGCCGCGATCGCTACACGAGCGGCGTGAACCACGTGATCCGGCGCTCGGGCCGCTGGCTCGTGATCTACCTCGCCGTGTTCCTCGCGGTCGGCGTGATGTTCGCGCGTCTGCCGAAGTCGTTCCTGCCCGACGAGGATCAGGGCTACATGTTCATGATCGTGCAGACGCCGTCCGGCTCCACGCAGGAAACGACCGGCAAGACGCTCGACAACATCAACACGTACCTGACCACCGCCGAGAAGGATGTGGTCGACTCGGTGTTCACGGTCAACGGCTTCAGCTTCGCGGGCCGTGGCCAGAACGCGGGCCTCGTGTTCGTGAAGCTGAAACCGTACGAGCATCGCCAGCGTTCGGACCAGAAGGTGCAGGCGCTGATCGGCCGGACCTTCGCGCACTATTCGACGTACAAGGACGCGATGGTGATTCCGTTCAACCCGCCGTCGATTCCGGAACTCGGTACGGCTGCCGGCTTCGACTTCGAGCTGACGGACAACGCCGGTCTCGGCCACGATGCGCTGATGGCCGCGCGCGGCCAGTTGCTCGGGATGGCCGCGAAGGATCCGGCGCTCGCGCTGGTGCGCCCGAACGGCCTGAACGATACGCCGCAGTACAAGGTCGACATCGACCGCGAGAAGGCGAATGCGCTCGGCGTGACGGCCGCGGCGATCGACCAGACGTTCTCGATCGCATGGGCGTCGCAGTACGTGAACAACTTCCTCGACACCGACGGCCGGATCAAGAAGGTGTACGTACAGTCGGACGCGCCGTTCCGGATGACGCCGGAAGACATGAACATCTGGTACGTGCGCAACAGCGCGGGCGGGATGGTGCCGTTCAGCGCATTCTCGACCGGCCACTGGATCTACGGTTCGCCGAAGCTCGAGCGTTACAACGGGGTGTCGTCGATCGAAATCCAGGGGCAGGCCGCGGAAGGCAAATCGACCGGCCAGGCGATGGCCGCGATGGAAGCGCTCGCGAGCAAGCTGCCGGAAGGCATCGGCTACTCGTGGACGGGCCTGTCGTTCCAGGAAATCCAGTCCGGCTCGCAGGCGCCGATCCTGTACGCGATCTCGATCCTCGTCGTCTTCCTGTGTCTCGCGGCGCTGTATGAAAGCTGGTCGATCCCGTTCTCGGTGATCATGGTTGTGCCGCTCGGCGTGGTCGGCGCGCTGCTCGCGACGATGCTGCGCGGCCTCGAGAACGACGTGTTCTTCCAGGTCGGCCTGCTGACCACCGTGGGCTTGTCCGCGAAGAACGCGATCCTGATCGTCGAGTTCGCGCGCGAGCTGCAGGCGGGCGGGAACATGGGGCCGGTGCGCGCGGCGATCGAGGCGGCGCGCCTGCGGCTGCGCCCGATCCTGATGACGTCGCTCGCGTTCATGCTGGGCGTGCTGCCGCTCGCGATCAGCAACGGCGCGGGGTCGGCGAGCCAGCATGCGATCGGCACCGGCGTGATCGGCGGGATGATCACGGCGACGTTCCTCGCCATTTTCATGATCCCGATGTTCTTCGTGCGGGTTCGCGCGATCTTCAGCGGCGAGACGGAAAACGTCGACGACGCATGGCGTCTCGTGCAGGGCGACCTGCAGCGCGGTCACGACGACGCACACGATTCGAAGGGGCAGTAACGATGCAAAAACATGCTTTGACTGCAACCGCGGTCGCACTGGCTGCCGCGCTCTTTGCCACGGGCTGCACGATGGCGCCGCACTACAAGCGGCCCGACGCACCCGTCGCGCAGGCGTACCCGGCCAGCGGCGTCTACGCGACGCAGCCGGGCGCGGCCGGCGCGCGCAGCGCGAATGGCCAGGCGGCGACTGCCATCGGCTGGCGCGAATTCTTCGTCGATCCGCGCCTGCAGCGGCTGATCGAGATCGCGCTGAAAAACAACCGAGACCTGCGCGTATCGGTGCTCAATATCGAGGCCGCGCGTGCGCAGTACCAGATCACGCGTGCGGGGCTGTTCCCGACGCTCGACGGTACGGGTACGGGCAACCGTCAGCGTTTGCCGAATTCGCTGACGGCCGTGCCGGGCCGGAACATCACGACGACCTACAACGTCGGGCTGTCCGCGTCATGGGAACTCGACCTGTTCGGCCGCGTGCAGAGCCTGAAGGACCAGGCGCTCGCGCAATACCTGTCGACGTCGTACGCGCGGCAGGCGTCCGAGATCTCGCTGGTGTCGCAGGTCGCGGATCAATACCTGACGCTGCTGTCGACCGATGATCTGCTGAAGGTCACGGAGGACACGCTGAAGACCGCGCAGGCATCGTACGACCTGACCAAGCTGCAGTTCGACAACGGCACGGGCTCCGAGCTCGAGCTGCGTCAGGCGCAGACGGTGGTCGAGACGGCGCTCGCGAACCAGCAGGCGCAGGCGCGAGCCCGCGCGCAGGCGCTGAACGCGCTGGTGCTGCTGATCGGCGAGCCGCTGCCGGACGATCTGCCGGCGGGCATGCCGCTCGATGCGCAGAACCTGCTGACGGACGTGCCGGCCGGGTTGCCGTCGGACCTGCTGACGCGTCGTCCTGACGTGATGCAGGCCGAGCAGACGCTGCTGGCCGCGAATGCGAACATCGGCGCGGCGCGCGCGGCGTTCTTCCCGAAGATTTCGCTGACGGGCGCGTTCGGCACCGCGAGCCCGACGCTGGGCGGCCTGTTCAAGGCCGGCACGGCGGCGTGGTCGTTCGCGCCGAGCATCGCGCTGCCGATCTTCGAAGGCGGGCAGAACATCGCGAACCTCGATCTCGCGAACGTGCAGAAGCGCATCGAGATCGCGAACTACGAGAAGGCGATCCAGTCGGCGTTCCGCGAAGTGTCGGATGGTCTGGCCGCACGCGGCACGTACGACCAGCAGATCGCGGCGCTCGAGCGCAACGAGCACGCGCAGCAGCGACGCTTCGATCTGTCGGACCTGCGCTACAAGAACGGTGTCGACAGCTATCTGTCGGTGCTGACCGCGCAGACGGATCTGTACGCCGCGCAGCAGTCGCTGATCAGCGCACGTCTGGCACGCTGGACGAATCTGGTCGACCTGTACCGCGCACTGGGCGGCGGGTGGATCCAGCGCGCCGGCGAGACGCCGCGCGCGCCGGATGCCCCGGTCGATTACCAGCCAGCGACGAACGGATAGGCGCGACGGCACGGCGGGAGCTTCCAGGCCAAGTCTGTCCGCCGACCCGACCGGCTGTGAAAACGAAAACGCCACGGACGCAAGTCCGTGGCGTTTTCCTTCATACCGTCGTGCGTGCGGTGAGCAGCGTTACGTTACGCCTGCTTGGTCCACAGCGTCCGGCCGAAGAACGTGAGCGTGCGATCCCACGCCATTTCCGACCACACCGGATCGAACTGCGTGCCGGCGATGCGGCCGGGACCGACCGCCGTTTCGTTCGCGAACGCATGGTGCGCGAGATAGCGATGGAATTCGAAACCGACCTTCGCATCGGTCAGCTTCTTTTCCAGTGCGTCGACCTGGTCGATCGTAAAGAACGCATCCTGCGTCCCCCAGTGCCCCATCAGCGGCACCTTCAGCTTGGCCGGATCGATGTAGTCGAGCGGCGGAAGGCCGTACCACATGACGCCGGCGTCCGCGTCGGCGTACTGCAGCGACAGCAGCGTCAGGGCGCCGCCCATGCAGAAGCCCGTCACCGCGACACGCGGCGCCAGCGTCTTCAGGTGCGCGACCGCGCCGGGAATGTCCTGCGACGCGGCGTCGCCGAAATCGAGGCCGGTCATCAGGTGGTGCGCTTCTTCCTCCTCGACCGTCGACTTGCCGCGATACAGGTCGGGCACGAGCGCGAAGTAGCCGCAGCGCGCGAGGCGATCCGCGACGCCGCGGATCTGGTCGTTCAGCCCCCACCATTCCTGGATGACGACGACCGCGGGCGCGCCTTCGGTTTGTGCCGGCGTGGCGAGATAGCCCTGCAGTTCCTGGCCGTCCGGACGGCGAAACGTGATCATGGAACCGGATGTTTGAGACATGAAACCGCTCCTTTTCGAAAAATGCGCCGAGTGCGACATCGGGCCGGCCAGCGGGCGTCGTGATACCGCTCGCATGCGTTCTGGCCGACGCCGACCACGCGGCCATTCTATGCGCAAACACCGGACGCTTGCGTGAACGGCGCAGCGCGGCGCATGACCGGCGGCGGGAGCGGAGACCGAAAAGCAAACACCCCGCCCCGATGAACGGGAGCGGGGTGTGGCGCGTACGACGTGCGTATCGAAATACGTCGGGAATACGCCGGAATGCGCCGGCGCGTATCCGGCTTACTGGCCGAAATAGATCGAGTCGCGGCCTTCCTGCTTGACCGCGATCGCGCGGCCGGCGCGTGCACCGGCGGCTGCTTGCGCGCCGTAGCCGGTTTCATCGGCGTTCGTCACGCGAGCCTGGGCGATCTGCAGCGCCCGCGGGTAATACTGATCGGACACTTCGGGCTTGTAGCCGGCCTGTTCGAGCTGGACGAGTTCCGCACGCACCTGGGCCCGCGTCAGCTGGCCCGACGGGTTCGATTGGGCGAATGCGCCGTACGATGCGGACAGGGCAGTTGCGGCGACGACAGCGGTGATGAACGACTTCATGGTGACCTCCGGTTCTGTTGATTTCGCGCTTCGCTCGTGGCGTTCAGCGGTTGATTGCATCGTAACGATCGCGTTACCGGTCGGAAATACGTGTTGCAGCGAATCATTATTGCAACTGGGTAAACGATTCGCGCGGCATGCGATTTCGTCTGACGATTGAGGGCATGTCGGCGAGGCGCGGCTTGGCCTGCGGAGCACGATAGGGTCGATGGGCGCAGCAACGGAATGAGCGGGTGAATCGCATTCCGAATTATTTTGCCGAGGCCGTCAGCGTCGCGCGCTCCGCATCACGCAGCGAGGGTCGCCTGCCGTTTCCGGTATTCGGCCGGCGTGATGCCGACATGCCGGGTGAACGCTCGCCTGAGCGTATCGACGTTTGCGAAGCCGCATTTCGCGGCGACCTGCTTCGGCGTGTCGTGGCCGTTCTCGAGTAGCCGACGAGCGGCCGAGATGCGGGTCGCCTCGACCCATGCGGCCGGCGTCATGCCGACTTCCGCGCGGAACAGTCGCGCGAAATGGCGCGGGCTCATGCCCGCATGCTTCGCCATCCCGGCCACCGAATGTTCGAGTTCCGGATGGGCGGCGATCCAGCGCTGGACTTCCTGCAGGACCGAACGCCCGGCGGGGCGCGCCTCGCCCGTGCGGCTGAACTGGAGCTGCCCGCCCGGGCGCTTGAAGAACATCACCAGCTGCGCGGCGACGCGCCGCGCGATCTCGCGGCCCAGATCCTCCTCGACCAGCGCGAGCGCGAGATCGAGCCCGGCCGTGACGCCGGCGCCGGTGCGCAGCTTGCCGTCGCGCACGTACAGCGCGTCGGCGTCGACGGTGACGGACGGATACGCCTGCGCGAATGCATCGGCGGCGGCCCAGTGCGTGGTCAGGTGGCGCCCTTTCAGCAGGCCGGTGGCCGCGAGGATGAACGCGCCGGTGCAGATCGAGCCGTAGCGCCTGCTTTGCACGGCCGCCGAGCGCAACCACGCGAGGACGTTGGTGCGCAGCACGATCTGGCCGGCGTGCGGCGCGCCGGCGACCAGCAGCGTGTCGACGCGCTCCGGAATGTCGGGCGCGATCCAGTCGGGCAGCAGCCGTGCGCCGGACGCACTGCGGATCGGCCCGGGCCCGCTCGCGATGATCCGCAACGTGTAGAACGGCTTGCCGCACTCGGCGTTCGCTTGCGCGAACACGTCGAGCGGCGCGGAGACGTCGAGCAGTTGAACGCCCGGAACGGCGAAAATACCCACGACCTTCGGCATGATCGATTGCGTGTCGTATCGAACGTGATGCGCAGCAGTATAGGAGCGCTTTCTTCGCCGCGCAGGCGCCATGTCCGTTCGTCGCGCGAAATGGCAGGATTCGGCGTGATACGTCCATTGGAGACACCCGTCGGACTCCGGAAAATCGCAGGTGTCTTCCATGGAGGTCGATCATGACTGTGAGCGTTGCCGGCATCACCCTTCCCGATACGCGTTTGACGCGCGAGATCACCGAGCTCGTGCGCGATACCGAATCCGAGCTGCTGTTCCACCACTCGAGCCGCGTGTTCTATTTCGCGGCGCTGGCGGGCCGGCGGCGCGGGCTCGAGTACGACCCCGAGCTGCTCTATTGCGGCTGCATGTTCCATGACATGGGACTCACGCACCGGCACAGCAGTGCATGCGAGCGCTTCGAAGTGGACGGCGCGAACGCCGCGCGCGATTTCCTGAAGGGCAACGGGATTTCGCAACAGGACATCGATGTCGTGTGGACCTCGATCGCGCTGCACACCACGCCCGGCATCCCGCAGCACATGCATCCGGTCGTCGCGCTGGTCACGGCGGGCGTCGAGATGGACGTACTGGGCCTCACTTACCCGGAATACAGCGATACCGAGCGGGAGGAGGTCGTGCGCGCGCATCCGCGCACGCCGCATTTCAAGGAGGACATCATTCAGGCGTTCTACGACGGCATCAAGCACAAGCCCGGCACGACGTTCGGCAACGTGAAGGCCGACGTGCTCGCGGACAAGGATCCGCATTTCCGTGCGGGCAACTTCTGCAGCGTGATCCGCTCGTCCGCGTGGGCCGGCTGAGCGCGCACGGGCGACCGCGCATCAGCCGACGTTGATCGACTGCCCGACATGCAGCACGTTCGGCGCCGACGCCAGGCCCGGATTCAGCTGCAGGATCTCGTTCAGCGCGCGCGCATCCTGCTGGTCGCGCGTCATCGCGTTGCGGTCGTGCTGCGACACGTGCGCGGCGTCGAGCAGCGACTGGCGATGCGCGTCGGCGATCACCCACAGCGAATCGCCGGCCACGACGATGGTCGGCTGCGCGGCCGACGACGGCGGCGCGGCGGGCTGAGCGGGCGCCGTCGTGCCCGTCGTGCCGGTCCCGGGTGGTTGCGTTGCGGTAGTGCCCGGCGCGAGGCCGGCCGTCGGCGCGCCGCCGGTCGGTTGCGGCGGCTGGTGTGATGGCGATGCCGGCGTCGACTGCGGCTTGTGCGGCGACGAGCCCGAGCCGCCCGACGGCGGGCCGAAGAACAGGTTCTGCAATTGCGTGAAGCCCCAGATTCCGATCGGCACGAGGATCAGCGCGGTCGGGTATTTCCTGACCCAGCGCGTCGCGTTCGGGAAATGCGTGTTCAGCCGCGCGCCGAGCAGCATCAACGTCGACGTCGCGGCCGTTGCCGCGAGCCCGTAGTGACCTTTGTCGTATTGCGCGATCGAGCCCGCGACGCCGCTCGCGACGCCGACGAAATCCGACGTCGAGTCGATCAGGCGCACGACGCGGCTGCGCTTGTCCGCGTTCACGCGGTGCGCGCTCACTGCATAGACGAGGCCTGAATACGTCGCGGCGAGCGCCGCGCTCGCGGTCGTCAGCGCGCCCGCGACGGTCGGCGTGGTCATCAGCCCGTGCACGCCGACGGCGATCGTCCCCGAATAGCCGACGATCGCGCTGCCGCGACCGACGAGGCCGAGCAGCCGGCGGGAATTGCCGTGATGCAGTTGCGCGAGCGACGTGCCGCCGACCATGCCCTGCATGTTCGCGAGCAGGTCGACCGACAGTTCCTTGATCTGCGCGGCCGCATCGTCGAAGCCGATGAGCCCCTGGCGATGCATGTCGACCAGGTGGGTCGCCTTCACGCGGGTTTCGTTCGTCAGCAGGTCGAGCTGTTGGAGCCGCGCCGGGTTGTAGCCGTGTACCGGCGCGGTCAGCTGCTGCGCAAGCGAGCGCTGCAGGCGGTCGAGCACGTCGTGCACCGCGCGCGGATCGCCGCTCTGCAGGCTCTGCACCGCGCCCTGGTGCATCGCGCCGAACACGCGGCCCGCACGCGCGCCGACGAACAGTGCGGTGTTCGCGTGGGTCAGCGCATCCGAACTCATCACGGTCATGCCGTTGAACACGTTCAGCGCGACGAGCGAGCTGGCGCCGGCCACCGTGCCGCCGAATCCCAGCGACCACGCCCAGTCGCGCTTGCCGAACGACGGGCGGTGGACGCGCAGCGCATTGAGCTGCGCGAGCGCGGCTTCCTGCGGGTTGCCGAGCTGGTGGCTCGGCTGTGCGGCGATGTCGCGGTTCACGAGGACGGGCTTGGTCTCGTCGATCGCGAGCTTCGGATCGGCGGCCACCGCGCGCCAGAACGCGGTGCTCGATGCATTCGGGTTCGCATGCGCACCGATCTTGCGTTCGGTAGCGGGCCGGCCGTACTGGTTCAGCCAGCGCTTGCCGGCATCGCGTGCGCGCAGCTCGGCCCGGTTGGCGGGTGCGGTGCTGTTCCAGTAGTTCTCCTGCGCATAAGTGATCGTCGCCTGCCGTGCGCGGTCCATCAGCGCGGTCGTATGGCCTTCGTACAGGTCGGCGCGCAATTGCGCGAGCTCGTCGGGAGTCATCTTGTTCGCGAGGCCGACGCGTTCGACTTCGGCGAACAGCACCTGATGCTGGTTCGCGAGCGTTTGCGTGCCGACCCGTTCGAACACGCGCGTGAGCGCATCGGCGCCGTGCAGGCGCGCGAGTTTGTCGGGTGCATGCAGCTTGTAGTCGACGAGCGTGCGGGCGAGGGCGGCGGTCAGATCCTGATTCGCGACGAAGTCCGCGCCATGCGTCGCATACGACAGCCCGAGATGAACCCAGTCGAGTTCCTTGCGGTCGAGCACGGCCTCGACGAGCTTCAGGTGGCCGTCGCCGGGCGCCGGTTCGAGCACGGCGTCCCAGCCGTGGAACGTCACCATCACATGCGGCGCGGTTTTGCCGGTGTGCTGCCGCGCCCACGTTTCGAGCGCGTCGAACGTGCGCACGTAGTCGTGGTACGCATCGTTGGTGCCGGCCAGCGTGCGCTGGTCCTCGGCCGACACGAGCGCGCGCGACGGCGCGGTTTCGAGGCGCAGCACGAAGCCGCCTTCGGACGCCGCATCGAGCCATTTGAACAGGTGGTCGAGGTCGTCGAGTTCGAGATGGCGGCCCGTGCCGACGATGTCGATCCGCGCGTTCGCTTCGTCGAACTGCGCGTTGTCGAGCTTGCCGAGTTCGCGCACGCGGCGGATGAACGCGGGGTCGTGTTTCCGGCCGAGCGCGGCGGCCAGCGAATACGGATCGACCGCGACCGATACGACCGGCATCGCCCCGCCATAACGCTTCACGAGCACGAGCATTTCGGCGGGGTCGTCGCGCAACGTGAAGCCGCGCGCCATCAGCGCGAGGCGATCCTGGAGCTCGGCCTTCGCGCGGGCATAGGCCTGCAACGCGTGCCGGTCCGCGGCGCGTGCGATCGACAGATAGGTGATCGCGCGCTTCGCATGGCGCGACACCAGGTTCGCCGCATGGTCGGGCCGCGACAGCGGGCCGCGCCACGGCATGCTCGACGCGTCGCGCGCGAGCCGCAACGGGATGCCGAGCGCCTTCATCATCACGCTGTCGGCCATCATGACCTGGCGTGTCGCGCCGAGGTCGAGCGGCTCGCCGGTGCGGCCCGCGAACGCCTTCACGCGCTCGTGCTCCGGGAACCAGTCGTCGAGCTTCGCCTTGCCGAAGCGGAGGATCCATTCGGCGACCGTCGCGCTCGTCAGGCCCGGCTGATAGGTCTTGATGCTGAACGGCTTGCCGGCCGGCGCGGCCTGCGGCGCCGGCGACGCGGCCGGTGCGGGCGCCGCCGGCGCGTTCCGGCTGCCTTTCTTGCCCTTGCCGCGCGCAGCCTTGTTCGGTTTCGCGGGCGGATTGGCGGACGCCGTGCCGGACGCGGGATCGCCGGCAAGTGTGGCCTGCTGGTGCTTCGCGGCCGCCAGTTCGGCCGCGATGCGGCGCCGCAGTTCGCCGAACGGCGCGGACGATTCCGCGGCGGCCTTCTGCAACTGCTTGTCGAGTTCCGCTTGTTTCAGCGCATAGGCCGCGACCTGCGTCGGCTTCGTGCGTGCATCGAATTCCGCCGGGTCGAGCCGCGTCACGAGAAAGTGCCGGTCCGAGCCGTCCGGACCGCCGCCGATCTTCGTCCTGTCGAGATCGACGCCGGGCTTGCGCTCGTCGGCGAAATGCGCGGCATCGTCGAACCATTGCAACGTGCCGTCGCGGGTCGCGAGGAGGCCGTCAGGCTGATGCAGCGTGTCGATCAGCGCGCCTTCCGTACCGTAGACGTAGATGAAGTATTCCGGGCCGACCTGGCCGAGATCGATCACGCGCCGCAGGTGCAGCGTGTTCGCGCCGTTGAAATCGTGCACGTCGTCAGCCGATTTCGGCAGCAGGTTCGGCGCGACCCGCGGGTTGGCGAGCGATGTCGCGCCGGCCGGCGGCTTGCCTCTCGACTGAAGCTTGCCGAGCCGGCGCTGCACGCGGTCGCTCGTTTTCATCGACGGCGGCTTTTGCTCGGCGATCGGCAACGCCCGCTCGGCCGGCGCGAAGCCGCCATAGCGGGATACCACCGATTCCGGCAGCGACGACGGGACGAACACGACGCCGCGCCGTCCGTCGGGCAGGCCGCGGGCGCGGCGGCGGAATGCGGCGCCAAGATCCTGTTCGGCGATCGATGCATCGCCAACCGAGGTTTTCTCGTGATACGCCCAGCCGCTGCCGCCTTGCTTGGGCACGGCGTAGCCGAGCACCTTGCCGGTTTTCCGGTCGACCGCGAAGATCGTCGTGCTGTCGTCGGCGACCTTCGCGGCCGCCTTGGGCCGCTTGAATTGCGGCGCGCCGGCGAGTTTGCCGATCTGCTCGACGACCTCCTGCGCAGGCGCGTCGCCGGAAGGCTCGGCATTCCATACGCGTTTCGAGTCGACGGCTTCGACCTTCGCCGCGCCGCCGAATTGCCGCAGCTCGTCGAGCGACACCGGCGACAGGTAGAAGTCGAATTGCGCACGCGCTTCATGCGGCGTCGCGCTGCCGCTGCGCTTGCGCGGACGCGTGCCCGGATAGAGCGCGTCGCGCAAGTCGTGCGACGGCGCGCCGCCCGGATCGATCGATTCGACCTGACCGGGCTGGCCATGCGCATCGGTCGTCAGGCTCGCGACGAATTCGGGTTGCGGATGCGTGCCGTCGTCCGCCGGCCGATCGGCGTGCTTCGCGATCAGCACGTGGGCGTTGGGGCCCGCGTATTGCGCGAGGTCGCGGATGTCGGCCAGTTGCGTGCCGTCGATGCGCTTCAGATCGCGCTTGCCGTGCGCGTCGAGCCAGTCGGCCGCGCGGGCCTCGGGCGCAAGCACGGGGGCGGCCGGCAGGAACGACGACGGGTCCATCGGCCACATCATCATCGACGGCATCGTCCGCGGCATGGCGCCGGCTCGCCCGGCCTGGCCGTCGCGCAGCGCCTGCTCGGCCTGCGTGCGGTACAGCGCCCGATAGACGGGGTTGCCGGGCAGCGACGTCTGCACGTTGCCGAACGCGTCGGCGAGGCGCGCGAGGCCGGCCGCGTCGCCCGGCATCACATGGTCGGCTTCGCGCGCGATCGCGTCGGGCAGTACCGCGTGCGCGGCGATGTCGATGCCGGTCGATTCGAGGATCTGCTTGCGCACCGCGAACGCGTTGGCCTGCGCGCGCGCCTCGGCGCGCAGCGCGCTTTCCGCATATGCGTCGGGGCTGCTGGTGTCGAGGTCGAGCCGGTTCGTCGCCACGTCGACCGCATGACCGACCTCGTGGGCGAGCACGTAGACGATCGTGCCGGCGTTGCGCAGGCCGCCGTCGATCACGATCCGGCGCTGTTCGGCATCGACCTTGCTGCCGGCGCCCGCGCGGCCCTGCACGATCTGCCAGCGGCCGGGGTTCAGCAGCCGCAGTTGCGCGGCGAGCAGGCTCGACTGGTCGGCCAGCGCGTACGCGGCGTCGGGTAGCGGCGCGCCGCCGAACCACGTCCGGATCCGCGTGAAGCGCGACGGTTTCTGCACGAACGCGCCGTCCGGCAGCGATTCGCTGATCAGCGGGTGCGCGAGTTCGACGTGGCCGCTGGCGATGCCGCGTTCGAGCGGCTGGATGACGGCGTCGATCATCCCGGGCGTGCGGTTGGTTGCCGGGTCCGGATGCGGGATCAGGACGGACGGATCGCTGAAGTGGAACTCGCCGTTCGCATCGAACAGGCCCTCGAAATCGAACGACAGGCCGTGCCGCGCGGCCAGCTCGCGCATCGCGACGAGCTGGCGCATCGATTCGCGCGTCACGCGCTTCGGCAGGATGCCGTGCATCACGTCGAGGCTGCCGAGTTCGGCCAGCGGGCTGTACAGCACCGCGACGCGCCCGTGGTACGTGAACGGCCCGTCGACCGTGACCGTGCGCATGCCGAGCTGCGTCAACTGCTCGAGCCCGCGCTTTTCGTGGGCGAGCATCGTGCGGGCCTTGTCGCCGCTGGCGTCGAACACGCCGATCGCGTTGCGCTTGCCGAGTTCGAATACCGCCTTCGCGGTGCCCGCGCCGAGGAACGGGCCGAGCAGCGCATCGGGATCGACGCGCCGCGACGGATCGCCGGCGACGTGCAGCCCGTGTTCGTCGACGGCGAGCGCGCCCGCGTCGATCCGTTCGCGCGGCGACGGCGTGTAGCGCGTCCATGCGCGCGGGCCGCCGAACCGCATGCGCTGCGTGCCCTCGCCGCGCGGTTCGCCGAGCGTGCGGACCGTGCCGCTGTCGGGCACGTAGATCGTGCGTTGCCACAGGTTCGCGAGCCACGCGGCGTGTGCGGCCCCGCCTTCGCCCGCGAGCACGATGGGGGCGCCGGCCCGGGCGGGCGTGAACGCATGGCGATGGTCGATCGAATAGTCGACCGGCGTGGCGGGGTTGCCACGTGCGTCCAGCAGGCCGCCGGCTGCGTCGGTTCGCGCATGGACGAGCGTCAGCGGTTCGCCGTTCGCATAGGACACCGGACCGTGGCGCGAGAAGGACAGTGTCGGCGAGCCGCCGCCGAACCAGCGGCGCGGAAACGGCGATGCACGGTCCGCGTGCGCGTGGCTCCACTGCGCCTGTTCGTCGAGCGTGCGCGGCAGCCGTGCGCCGCCGCTGCCGCCGGACGATTCGGCCGTGTGCGGCGCGGGCATGCGCAGCGCTGCGTTGCCCGGCTGCTGCTGGCGGTCCCATGTGCTGCCGTAGAACGCACGGTAGTGTTCGCCGTCGCGGCCGGATACGGGGGCATTGCCGAATGCGTCGGCGAGGCGCGCGAGGCCGGCGTCGTCGCCCGGCATCACGTGATCGGCTTCGCGCGCGATCGCATCGGGCAGCACCGCGTGCTCGGCGATGTCGACGCCGGTCGATTCGAGGATCTGCTTGCGCACCGCGAACGCGTTGGCCTGCGCGCGCGCTTCGGCGAGCAGCGTGCTTTGCACGTACGCTTCCGGGCTGCTGGTATCGAGGCCGAGCCGGTCGTTCGACACGTCGGCCGCGTGGCCGGCTTCGTGCGCGAGCGTGTAGACGAGCGTGCCGGTGCCGCGCAGGCCGCCGTCGACCACGATCCGGCGCTGCTCGACGTCGGTGCGGCTGCCGCGTCCCGCGCGGCCCCACACGACCTGCCAGCCATCCGATTTCAGCAGGCGCAACTGGTCGGCGAGGAGGCTCGACTGGCCGGCGAGCGCATAGGCGGCGTCGGGCAGCGGCGCGCCGCCGAACCACATCCGGATCCGCGTGAAGCGCGACGGCTTCTGGACGAACGCGCCGTCCGGCAGCGATTCGCTGATCGCCGGATGCGCGAGCACGATGCTGCCGGTGCGGATGCCGCGCTCGAGCGGCGCGATCACGGTGTCGATTTCCTCGAGCGTGGCGTCGATTTCCTCGCGGTCATCGGTGCGGAATATCGTGGCCGGGTCGCTGAAGTAGAACTCGCCGCGCGCGTCGACCACCCCCTGAAAATCGAACACCAGGCCATCGCGCTCGACGATTTCGCGCATCGCGGCAAGCTGTTGCATCGAGTCGTGCGTGATACGTGACGGCAACGCGCCGAGCGAGATGGCACGGCTGCTGAGTTCGGCGAGCGGATGGTAGAGGATCCCGATCCGGTTGCCGACCGAGAACGGGCCGTCGATGGTCAGCGTGCGCATGCCGTAGCGGCGCAGCAGGTCGAGCCCGGTGCGTTCGGTGTCGAGCGCGTCGTAATGATTCTCGAGCTGGCCGTCGCGCGGCCTCGATGGATCGACGTCGTACAGGCCGATCGCGTTGCGCTTGCCGAGTTCGAACACGCTCTTTTCGATGCCGGCGCCGAGGAACGGGCCGATCAGCGCTTGCGGGTCCAGTCGCCGTGACGGATCGCCCGCGACGTAGAGGCCGTGCGCGTCGACGGCCAGTTCGCCGTAGTCGATCCGCTCGCGCGGCGACGGCGCATAGCGGGTCCACGTGGGGGCGTGGTCGAATCGCGCCTCGGGCCGCTGGCTGCCCGGGTTGCGCATGGCCGCGTCGAACGCGCGGATCGTGCCGCCGTCCGGCACGTAGACCGGCCGTTGCCAGGTGTTCGTGAGCCATGCCGCGGCCGCGTGTCCGTCGTCGGCCGCGAGGACCAGCGCGCGGCCGGTGCCGGCGCTGGTCGACGTGCCGGCGAGGAAGTGCGCGATCGAAAACGGCACGTGCTGCGCGGGGCGGCCGTGTGCGTCGAGCAGTTGGCCCGTGGCGTCGGTTCGGCCGCGAATGATCGTCACCGGTTCCTCGGTTCCCGACGACGTGCGTTCGTCCAGCATCCGCAGCGTCATCTGCCGCGGCTCGTGACGCCCGCGTTCGGCGAACGGCGAGATCGTTTCCGCATGCGCGACGCTCCACCGCACCTGTTCCTCGAGCGTGCGCGGCAGGTGCGCGCCACCGGTCCCTTCGGTCGTGTGCGGCGCCGGCATCCGGCGCGGGGCGCCGCCGTGGCGCTTCTGCTTGTCCCAGATGCCGTCGTAAAACGCCTGGTACGTCTCGCCGCGGCGGCCCGACACCGGCGCATCGGCGAACGCGTCGGCGAGCCGCTCGACCGTGCCCGCATAGTCGCTCGATGGCGACCAGCGGTCGGCCTCGTGCTGCAGCGCATCGGGCAGCGTCGTGTTCGCCGCGATGTCGCCGCCTCCCGCGAGATCGATCTCGTAGCGCGCTTCGAACGCGTTGATCTGGGCGCGCGCTTCGGCTTCGAGCGCCTTGCGCGTGAAGCGGCTGCGGCCGCTGTAGTCGAGCGAATCCAGTGTGCCGTCGATCGCCTCGACCGCATGCTTCGCCTCGTGCGCGAGCGTATAGGTGATGCTGCCCGAATCGTGCAGCGCGCCGTCGATCGTCACGCGGCGCCGCTTCGGATCGATCCGGCTGCCGCCGCCGCGCTTGCCGAGGCTCACGCGCCAGCCGGCGTCGCTCAGCATCCGCAACTGCTGCGTGAGCGTGCCCGATTGCTGCGCGAGCGCGTGGACCGCGTCCGGCAGCGGCGCGCCGCCGAAGCGCATCTGCAGCCGCGTGAACAGGCCCGGGCCGGCAAGCGACGGGTCCGCCGGCGCTTCGGTGGTGTCCGGGTGGGCGGCGGCCGGAAGCGCGTGGTCCTGGGTTCGCGCGTCCCGGGCCGGCTTGGGCGCGGCTGCCTCGCGTGCATCGTTCGCCGCTTGCGTGGGGGCGCGTTCGGCCGGCTTGACGAGCACGAGGATGCGGTTGGGCGCGCTGAATGCGCCGTCCAGCGCACGCGCCGCGCGCGCGGGCGGCTGCGGCACGGCGGCATGCGTGTCGGGGTCGGCGACGTTGCGCCGGGTCGACGCGAGCACGACGACGGTGTCGTCGTTCACGGGGCGTGGCGCGCGGCGCGCGGCGGGCGCGTCCGGATTCGCCTCAGGCGGGTCGGCTTCGACGACGCCCGCCGCGTCGGCGTGGGCCGCCTGCGCGTTCGTGCCGACGACGCGGCCGCCGGCCGCCACGGCGTCGGGGGCGGGCAGGTAGCGTGTCAGCGGCGCATCGGCGCGCAACGTGCCGTCGGCGTGCAGGGCATCCGGCGCGGCCGCGAATACCGGCCGCTGCCAGCGGTTCGCGAGTTCGGGGGCGACGTGCGCGTCCGCGGCATCGGCGATGACGACGATCGGTTCCGCGACGTCGGCGGGCAGCTCGCCCGCCGCGCGCGGCCGCGCGGCGTCGGGCCGGGCGGCCGCCGGGTCCTCGCCGTTGCGCACGATCAAGAGCGTGTGCTCGCCATGGTCGAGCGCCTCGACCGACGGGCCGCGCGGTACCGACACGCCGGCCGGGTCGCGCGTCGCGGGCCGGGAGGCCGGTTCGGCGTCGGTCAGGTCGATCACGCGGACCGGCGTGCGCGGCGCGACGCTGGCCGGTTCCTCGAGCGCGCCCGCGCCGGGTGCGCCGGGCGTCCGCGCGACGGCCGGATCGTGCACCGCGCGCAGGTCGCTGCTGCGGCGATTCTGCGCGGCGACATGCGAATCGGACGCGCGCGTTTCCTGCTGGTTCTCGTCGCGCGCGGCCTGCGCTTCGCTCGTGTGCTGCGCGTTGCGTGCGCTGGCGGCCGTGGTCGCGGTGGCCGTGTCGTTCGCTGCGGTGGCGCGCGCCGCGGCTTCGTTGGCGGGCGTGGTGCGCGGCGCGCTGTCGGCCGGCGGCGTGTCGTTGCTTGCCGGTTGCCGCGGGTCGTTGCGCGACGGGACGGGCGTTTTCGCGACGAGCTTCGACGGCGCGTTGATTTCGCCGTCGCTGCCGAACGACAGCCGGTCGCCCGTCTCCGTGACCGAATCGATCTTCGTGCCTTCGGTCCAGGTCTTGCCGGTCAGCTTGACGATGCTCAGTTCGCCGTTCTCACCGAGGATCACCGACGTCCCGCGCGGCAGGTGGTTCAGGTCCTTGTTGTTGAGCGAGTCGAGCACGCGCACGGGCATGTTGTCGTAGGTGAGCACCTTGTCGCCCGCCATCAGCGTGCCGTCTTTCGCGACCTTGATGTCGACGCCGTCGAGCGACGCGCGCGTCGCGCCGAACGCGAGTTGCGACGGCTCGTTCCTGCTCAGGATCTTCTGCAGTTGCTGTCCGTCGATCGAGATGCGCTCGCCGCCTGCCGAGCGGGCGACCACCGGCCGGCCGGTGACGCGCACCGTCGCGTTGACCACGCGGTCCCGCACGCCGCCCGCGCCCATCAGCGCGACGTTCGTGAAGCCGGACTTGAGCGCGTCCCAGCCGTGCTCGCGGTCCCCGTGCGCGAAGTCGACAGCGGCTTCGACGAAGCTTTCGCCGGCGGCGCCGAGGCCGGTGGCGAGCGAGGTGCCGCGCACGATCGCGGTGCTGATTCGCGCGGCCCTCGCCGAGCGCAGCGCGGTGACCGTCCTGGCGAAGACTTCCGAGCCCGCGAATTTCGCCGCGCCGGCCGCGCCCATCGGTACGAGGTTGAGCCAGTCGCCGCGCGCGCCGGCGTCGGTGAACGGATTGATGCTCTGGTTGTGTTCCCAGCGCGAGCCGATATCGAGCGCGGATTTCGTCATGCTCGAGCCGATCGCCGTATCCATCATCAGCCCGCCCGCGAAGTTCAGCGCGCCGCCGGCGAACACGCCGACGCCGGTTGCGTCGAGCAGCACGCCGGCGCCTTCCATCAGCAGCCCGAGGCCCATCATCCCGAGGTTCACCTTGCCGCCGGTCAGCGTGTTCAGCGCGCTGTCGAACCAGTCGTCGTGATGCGCGCTCTTCTGCTGGAACTGCGCGTGCCCGTTGTCGTCGTAGCCGGTCACGAGATCGAGCGTGCCGCTCGACGCAAGCTGGTTGTTGTCGAGGTAGTCGCCGATGTTGTCGTAATTCGCCGACGTGTCGTCGACGTACTGGACGTGGCCCTTGCTGTCGGTGACCTTGAAGAGCGCGCTCGTCACCATCCCGGCCGTCTTGTCCGAGTAGATCAGCGGCAGGATGTTGACCTGCGTGCCGCTGCCGCCGCCGAGCTCGAGGATTTCGCCGCGCACCTTGTTGATCGTGTCGAGCTTTTCGTTGTCGGTGTAGCGCACCGAGTCGTCGTTGACCGGCGCGGTGGGCGTGCCCGTGTCCGCCGACGGCTGCACGTCGGGCGGGAGGCCGATCGCGGTGCCGATCAGGTTGCGCTGCTCGTTGTCGGTCAGCTTGCCGAAATCGATCGTCGCGGCCTTGTTCGTGCTCGCGCCCGCCTGGTCGAGCAGCGATTGCGACAGCTCGCCCTGGTGCGCGCGGAAGAAGCCGTCGAGCGCCTTCGAATAGGCATCCTTGTCGTCCTGGCTCTGCGGGTTGCGCAGGTTCTCGGCGAGGCTCGCATCGAACTGGTCGAGCAGCACCTGCTGACGCGACATCTCGGTCAGCAACTGCAGCTTGTTGATGGTCGCGTCGGCCTGCTGCAGGTTGTTGCGCGCCTCGTCGAGCCGATCCTGGTACGGATTCGGCCGCCGCGGCGTGGGCATCGGGATCTCGTCGCCGTTCACCTCGCGCATGCGCACCGGCGTCGGGTGGTTCGCGTACCAGTCGTCGTAGGTTTTCTGCATGTCCGCGAGCTTGCCCTTCAGCACGCCTTCCTGCGTCTTCGCGTTCGCCAGCTGGAATTTCGCGGCCGCGTCGTTGAACGTGTTGGACAGGCGGCCGTCGGCCGCGCGCAGCGCGCCCGCGACGACATGGAGCTTTTTCGCGTCGAGGGCGGTCTGGCCGGTCGCGGTGGTCGGCACGGACGTGTTCGAGCCGGGCGGCTGCAGCACGAACGACGGATTCGTGAACAGCGTCGTGGGCGGGAGCGACGTCGATAGCGCGGCGGGCGGCGCCGACGTGCTCAACGACGACGACGGTGTCGGCGTCTGGGTCGTCGACGGCGCCGCGGAACTCGCGGTGCTCGATGGGCTCGGCAGCGACGTGCTGAGCGACGGCGACGGCTGCGCCGACGGGGACGGCGGCGTCGTGGACGGCGGTGGATTCGTCGACAGCGTCGGTGTCGGGTTCTGCAGCACGAACGGCACCTTCGGCTTGAGCTGCGCATCGATCTGCGCGCCGGCGTCGTCATACTGCTGCGCGAGCGTCTTGCCGTACGCGACGACGAATCCGTCGTGCGCGAGGCTGGCCTTCTGCTTCGCCTGTGCGAGCGCATCGGACGCGGCGGCGAGGTCGGCGTCGACGGTCGGATGCGGGTCCAGCGAGCGCGGATTCGCGATATGCCAGTCGTCGGATGCCGATTTCGCGGTGTCGTACTTGGTCTGCAAGTCGTCGACGGTCAACTGCGCGCCGAGCATCTGCATGTAGCTGCCGCTCGTGTTCGCCTGCGTCGTCGCGCGATCGAGCGCGGCCTTGTCGTCTTTCGTCGCGCCGGGCGTCGAGCCGATCAGGCACGCGCTGTCGGCGTCGTATTTCTGCTGCAACGTCGTGACCTGCTGCGCGTCGAGCGATGCCGCATAGGCCGCGTTCGAGTAATTGGCGAGCTTCGCGGCCTGCGCGATATTGGCCTGCACCGCGTTCATGTCGACGTTGCCGTTCGCGTCGGCGGGCGGCGGATCGGGCAGGTCGACCTGCAATTGCAGCGGCTCGAGCGCATCGTTCAGCTTGCCGACGCCGGTATCGATCGCATCCTTGTAGGCAGGGTCGGCCATGTACGACTGGAATTGCGTATAGGCGAGATTCGCGTTGCTGACGTCCGCCCAGTACTTCGCCTGCGCCGTTACCGCGGTCGACGTCGCCGACTGCCAGTCGTCGTAGGCCTGGACCTGGGCGGGCGTCTTGCAATCGCCCTGCTGCGGGATGAAGTTCGGATTCGCCTTGGTCTGGTCGGGAAACAGTTTCTGCAGCGCGGCGAGCTTCGCATCGGCCTGCTGCTGCGCGGGCCCCTCGATTTTGTCGTTGCTCGGGTCGGCGCTGTACTGGTCGGCTTTCGCCTGTTCGCCGTACAGGATCCGGTAGCCGGCGTCGGTCGTGACGTCGAGTTCGCGTTGCGCGGTGGCGGCCGCGTCGTGCGCCTTCGTGTAGTTGTCGCGCGCGGCCTTGCGCTCGTCGGGTGTCGCTTCGGGGTCGCGGTTCGTCATCCGCAGCACGCCCTGCGCGCCTTGCAGCGTGTGTTGCGCGTCGTCGTACCTGGTCTGCGCGTCCTGGATCACGCGCTGGACGGCTTGCGTCGTGTCGTTGTCGACGGTGATCTCGGGCGGCGCGACGCGATACTGGTCGGCCATGTTCCGGAGCAGCGCGGTGGCCGACGCGATTTCGGCATTGGTCGGCTTGGACGGATCGGTGCCGAGGTCGGCCTGCACGGAAATCGGCGGCACGGTGGTCGGGTTCACCGGGTTGGCCGGGCCGTTGTTCGGGCCGTCGTTGGACGTACCGTCCGTATTGCGCGGCGGTTTCGGGGCGAGGTCGGGATCCAGCGTTTGCGACAGGAAACGCTGCCAGTTCAACCCCAAACCCATTCCATCGATGGACAACATGCAAGGCTCCCGTCAGGCGCGGCCGTACGCAGGGTGCACGCCGCCAGCGCCGCATGGCGCGATTTCGAGTGTACGGAAGCGGTTGGGGCAGGCACGGGGGCGATTCGTAGCGTGCGACGAGGGCGAGACGAACGGTCCGGGGATCGCTACGAGACGCGATCATGCACCGATAGTGCGCGGGACCCGACGCGGGGCGATGAGGCGGTTTGCGCATCGATTCGGGCGAGGGCGTGTGTTACAGCTGGCTTTCGGTGGTGGATGCTGTCTTACCGTTTGCTTTCCGTTTTTTTGATCAGGTATGCGAAGTAATGGGTGGTGGTGGGGGTGTTGTGGGGTCGTGCTGTCTGCCCGGAAGCGGGCGAGAGAGTGCAGCGACACGAGTGCGTCGAATCGATATCGATGGGAGAGGGAACAGGAACCGATACAGCGGGTGATTCGCTTTCGCGGCGGGCCAATAGCTGGCCACTATCTGGCTAGGTCGCGTCGACCTCCGGTGGGCCGCGGTCGGCTTGCTGGAGCATGCGGTCGACGTGTAATTCGCCGAGTGCTATGTCACACCGAGGAAGGACAACGCACCGGCCGGGGAAGCGGCGCGCTTCCTTCATTCCGTTCGGTCACCGTTGGGAAATTGTTACGTGACAACTTCCGATCATTATGGATCGATGACTTTATATACTGAATATGAACCCGGCCTCACCGAGGCGAATCTTCGATTCGCATACCCCGAAATACCGGCCTGCCAGCGCAGTCATCCGCTCCGCCACTCGACGATCCGCAAGCATTCGGCAAAACGCCTATAATGATTGGGCAAATTGCCGGAGAGAGGTCATGAGCACCATCGCTTTTCATCCTTCGGGCGTCGCTCATCCGCGGCAGGCCGAATTCACGATTCTCGAGCAGCTGCTGGCGATCCGCGTCCGTTCGGGCGCCGATCTGGCCGAGCTGGCGAGCGCGCGCGTCGACGTGTCGGTGATCGACCGGCTGTCCGAGCGCGGGCTGAAATCGGACGAGCTGGCGTTCATCATTCCGCGTCGCACGCTGAGCCATCGTCGCCAGGCGCACGAACGCCTGTCGCCGGAAGAGTCCGACAAGGCGATCCGCCTCGCGCGCATCGTCGCGCAGGCGACGGCCACGTTCGGCGATCAGGACAAGGCGATGGCGTGGCTGCGCAACGGGCTTCAGCGCTTCGGCGGCCGCACGTCGCTCGACATGGCGAGCACCGAGCATGGCGCGCGGCTCGTCGAAGAGGCCCTCACGCAGATCGACGAGGGGTACTTCGCTTGACGACGCTGTGGCGGATCAGCAATTACGCCGATCTGAAAGGCATCGGCGGGTTGCGGGCCGGCGGCCGCTGGCATTTCGCCGGGCAACCCGTCGTGTATCTCGCCGAGCATCCGGCGCTCGCGTTGCTCGAGACGCTCGTTCATTTCGAAATCGCCACCGTCGCGCAATTGCCGAGCGCGTACCAGTTGCTGCGTATCGAGGTGCCCGATTCGGTGGACGTCGCCGAAATCGCCGAAGGCGATGCGCCGGACGACTGGCGAACGAACGTCGACTGGACGCGTAGCGCCGGCACCGAGTGGCTGCACACGCAGCCGAGCGCGCTGCTGCGCGTGCCGAGCGTCGTCGTGCCGCACGCCCACAACTTCCTGTTGAATCCGCTGCATCCGGCCGCGTCCGACATCCGCATCGCGGAAGTGATGCAATCACCGTACGACACGCGAATTCTGCGGCTGGTCCAGTCGAAGCCGGGCGAATAGCGAGCCGGCGGAACAACGTTCGCGCCGGCGGCGCGCGATCAGCGTTCGTGGGCAGCGCGATCCGCGGCCGCATCGGGCGGCAGCGTCTGCCGGATACGCGTGACCGTTCGCATGCTGGCGAGGCCGAGCATCGCCGTGACGTCGGCATGCGCGTGACCGGCGAGCAACTGGCGGCGCGCATAGGTATTGCGCAGCACGCGCGGGCTCATGTCCGCTGCGCGAAAGGCGATCGCGTTCAGCGCATCGCGTACGACGAGCAGCAGGAACATGTCGTTCATGGCCCCCCCGCGCGGCGCGGGAAACAGCAGCGCCGACGGCGGCGCGTCGGTCGAGCGCGCGCGCCATGCGGCGAGCGGCGCCACCGCGAACGCGGCGAGTTCGATCCGGCGCGCCGGCCGCGCACGATCGCGCGGCACCGTCAACACCGGCGGTCGCGCATCGAGTTCGGGCGCGTCGGCAGTCGCCGCACGAATTTCCGCCGACGTGATGCCGCTCGCGAGCAGCAGCGCGACGATCGCGCGATTGCGGCAGTCGGCCGGCGTGTCGTCCGCTCGAGGCTGGACATGGCGCTGCAGCGCCGCGTCGGCATCGGGCGGCAGGTAGCACGGCTCGGGCTCGCCGTCCGGCCAGGCGAGATCGCGCGTCGACCGGCCGGCCGGGTGGACCGCCCGCACGCCGGTGTCGACCAGATGCCGGCCGAGCCGGTCGATCAGCTTCGCATAGCGCACGCGCGTCGACGTGCCGGGCGCGCAGGTACGGTCGAGTTCCGCGAGGAAGGCCGCGACGTGGTCGGGCCCGAACGTGGCGAGCGACACGCGCTGCGCACTCAGGTGGCGCAGGAATCGCTCGAACATCGCGACATGCTGCACGACCGAGCGCGGCGCGAACGGCCGGCGGCCGGCGCCGGTCGCGGCGGTTTCCTGCCAGACGCGAAACGCGCCGACGGGGTCGTGGATCCAGCGATTCGTGTCCATCTCCGCTTTATAGCCGGACGCGGTGACGCCGGCAATCGTCCCGATGTCCGGTCGGCCGGCACGCGACGCAACGGGCGCGTCAGTGCGCGTGACGCGTGTCGTCGATGCCGTCGTTGTTCATCGTCAGGTAGACGAGCACGAGCAGCAGCGTGATGAAGAACCGGAACGCGTCCGGCACGCCGTTCCATTGCTTCGACATCCACATCCCGAACCATTCGCCGCCGACCGACATGAACGCGACCTGCCACGTGAGGAAGCCGAGCGTCAGGCCGGCGATCGCATGGCCCTTGGCCGTGCGGAATTCCGCATCGCCGGCGCGTCGCGCGCGCAGCAGCCGTGCGCCGCCGATCCAGCACAGCACGGCCGTGAGCGTTTCCATCGAAATGATGCCGATATAGCCGGCGTGATGGACCCACGGCGTGTCGATCGCGCGATACATGATCCCGTTGCCCGGGAAGGTGGTATCCATCAGGAAGACGTGGTGCACGAACGCGAAATTCGTCGCGTAGTCGGTGATGTTGCCGAATGCGACGAGCGACGCGAAAAAGGCCATGGCCAGCACCATGGCTGCCTTGGAAAGACGAATGATCATCATGGACTCCGAAGTGAACGGGCAGGCACGAGCGTGACCGCGCGGCTATGCGCTGGCGTTCAGGGGCGGTACCTGCGTTAAGCGTGTCCGGCGAAGCCGGTCGAAGAGCGTGCGCGTGCACGGCGGCGCGGAGATCGGGACTGGAAAACCTGAAGCCGGTGCGGCGTCGAGGAGACGCACGCGCCGGCTGGATCGAGTGCCCGCGCCAGGAGGGAGCGGCGATTGTCGGTCGATCCGCGGGCGTCGTCAAGCGGCGCGCCGCGTGTGCGTGCCGCTGCCGTTATGCGTCGTGCGAAGGCGCCGCAGCCGCACCCGCGTGTGCCTGCCCGTTCAGCCGCGCGAGCGCGGCGAACGCCAGTTGCGTCGCGATCGCCGCGAGCGTGCCGGCCGCCATGCCGTTGCCGAGCACGATCTGCACGGGTGCGCCGAAATGGCGATACAGGTTCGGCACCAGGATCGGTGCGAGGCCGACCACCAGTGCGGCGGCGAGCGTGTACTGGTTTGCGCGCGCGTGCAGGTCGACGCTCGCGAGCAGCCGGATGCCCATCACGCCGATCATCGCGAATACGACCAGCGCGGTGCCGCCGACCACGGCGGCCGGAATCGCATACGCGAGCCGCGCGAGCGGCGCGAACAGCGCGATGACGATCAGCATCGCGCCGGCGGCGGCCGTCACGTAGCGCGAGCGCACGCCGGTCGTCTGCACGACGCCGATGTTCTCGGCGCTGGTCACGATCAGCGGCGTGCCGAACAGCGCGCCGGCCAGCGACGCGAGCGCATCGCCGCGTATCGTCTTCGGCACGTCGCGCCGGAGCGCAATCGGCTTGCCGCACGTTTCGCCGACGGCGACCGTCTGCGCGGTGGCCTCGGCCATCGAGATCGCGGTGAAAATCAGCAGCGGCAGCGCGGCCAGCACGTCGAAACGCGGCATGCCGAACGGCAGCCACACCGGATGCGTGAAGAGCGGCCCGTGCCACACGTCGGCGAGCGCGGGCATCGCGCCGAGCGCCCAGCCGAGCGTCGCGCCGGCCATCAGCCCGATCAGCACCGCGAGGCGCCCGGCCGTGCCGCGGAACGCGCCCGCGACGACGACGGTGGCGACGATCGTCGCGAGCGCGAGACCGAGCGCGCGCGGCTGCGCGAAATCGGCCGAACCGGGCTGCCCGACGACGATCGTCGCGTAGATCCGGATCAGGTTGATCGACACGAGCAGCAGCATCGCGCCGACGACGATGCGCGGAAAGAGCCGCAGGCAGCGCGTGAAGACGGGCAACAGCACCCAGTAGAACGCGCTGGCGAGCAGCGCCGCGCCGGCCGCGGTCGGCAGGCCCGATTGCGCGGCGATGCCCGCGAACAGCATCGTCGGTGCGCCGCCGGGCACCATCACGAACGGCATGCGCGCGCCGATCGGGCCGGCGCCGAGCGATTGCAGCAGCGTGCCGATGCCGCACGCGAAGAACGTCGCGCCGATCAGCTGGACCGTCAGGTCGGCCGGCAGCGCGAGCACTTTCGCGATCAGGAAGACGGCCGTGATCGGCGATGCGGCCATCGACAGCACGTGCTGCAGCCCGAACAGCGCGAGCTGCCACGCGGGCAGCCGGGCATCGACGGGCGGGGAAATCGGATCGTGCGACACGGCAGGCCCCTCGAAAACGAACGGCGACGATCGCCGGAAACCGGCGGTGAACGAAGGCTCAGGTCCGTAGCCAGGGCAACTGCGCGGCGCTGTAGCGGAACGTCTGGAACACGCTGTTCAACTGGCCGGGGCCAGTCTTGCGCGCCGCTTCGTCCGGGTATTCGGCGAACCACGGGATCACGTATTCCCACACGACCTCGCCGGCCGGCGTCACTTCGAACAGCCGGCCCGTGGACGATTCGGTGACGTGCGTGTTGCCGTTCGGCAAGCGCTGCGCGTTGCCCATGAACGGCGTGTAGAACAGGTTCACGACGTCGTCCGCATACGACCACACGACGCGCCGCGTCGCCGGATCGATTTCCACGACGCGCGAGAACACGACGTGCGCACCGTGACGGAAATTGCCGTTGTCGAACGCGAGGATGTTGCCGTTCGGAAGCGGCACCGGCGCATGCTGGTGCGATACGACGTCGGGACCGATGTGCAGGTCGACGCGGCCGGTTGCGCGGTTCACGCCGATGATTCCCGACGTCGTGCGCAGGCTCATCAGCACGCGGCCGTCCGCATCGACCGCGAGACCGTTGACGAGCGGCCAGTGATAGCGGCCGAAGCCTGCCGCGATCGGAAAGTCCTCCGGCCGCAGATGGTCGCGTGCGTGCCATTCCCAGACGATCTGGCCGGCGCGGTTCACTTCCCGGATCACGTCCGCAAACATCACCTCGTCGTCGCCGTGCGCGGTGCCGCCCGGCACGCGCCGCGCGAAGGCCGCGTCGACCGGTTCGCACGCCGCATACAGCAGGTTGCCGTTCGGCAGCCACTGCGCGTCGTGGTGATGCGCGGGGTCCTCGTAGCGCCACACCGTTTCGCCTTGCGGCGTGACCTCGTAGAAGTCGCCGCCGTGCCACATCGACCACGGTGCGTAGCGCGATTCGGAGTGCGGATGATTGCCGTTGTAGCCGAGGTTGCCGTTCGGGAGGATGACCGCATGGCGGCCGGGGCGCACGGGCATCTTCCACTGGTGGACGACCTCGCCGTCGATGCCGACGAGATAGACGTTGCCGTCGGCGGTCTGCGGCGCGATGAGCGTATAGCCGCCTGCGGACAGCGCGGGATCGTGGGCGATGAGGCCGACGCCGCGGCGGCGCTGGGTGATCTGGTCGACGGTCGTCACTGCGGTCTCCATTCGAATCGGATACGGGGATGCAGCGGAATCTAGACGATTCGTCCGGTCAGTAAAATCGGATTATTCTTGACGGCCTGTTCGGAAAAATCTAACGGACTCCACATGCGTTCGATATCGCAGACATTCCGCTGTTTCGACGAAGTCGCGCGGCGCGGCTCGCTTCGCAAGGCAGCCGATGCGCTGCACCTGACCGCCGCGGCGGTACACCAGCAGATCCGCAATCTCGAGGAGCAGGTCGGCGTGCCGCTGTTCGACCGGCTGCCGCGCGGCATGCAGCTGACGCTCGCCGGCGAGATCGTGATCGCGGCCGTGCGGCGCGGCCAGCGCGATTTCGACAACGCGCTGACGCAGGTCGAGGACCTGCGCGCGTTGCGGCGCGGCCACGTGAATCTCGCGGTGCCCGCGTCGACCGCGGAAAAGCTCGTGCCCGACGCGATCCTTGCCGCGATGCAGCGTTACCCGGGCGTCACGTACAGCGTGCGCTCCGGAAACGGCGAGAGCATCGTGCGCTGGGTCGAGACGGGCGAGGTCGACATCGGTTATGCGCTGCGCCGGCGTACCGCGCCGGGCGTCGTCGAGGTGCGCGCGTTTGCGCAGCCGCTGGGTGTCGTCACGGCGCCCGGTCATCCGCTGGCGTCGACGGGTGGCAAGGTGCGCATGCGCGACTGCTTCGCGCATCCGCTGATCCTGATGACGCCCGACACGGAGCTGCGCGCGATGTTCGACCAGATCGATGCGCGGCAGCCGCGCAACGTACGGCCGCTGGTCGAAACCGGGTCGGTGTCGATGGTGCGGCGTCTCGCGGCCGAAGGCGCCGGCGTCGGCTTCCTGATCGCGGAAAACGTCGCGGACGACGTGGCCGCCGGCCGGCTCGCCTGGACGCCGCTGGCCGATGCGGGCGCGCGCTCGTTCAGTTGCATCTACCAGCGGGCGGACATGAGCGCGACCGTCGCGATGACGATGTTTCTCGAGTTCTTTTCCGAGGCGATCGACGCGATGGAGCACGGCTTCGCACGCAGCGGCCCGTCGAGCGGCACGCGTCGCCGGGCGAAAAGATAACGACGTCGCGCGGCGAGCCGCATCGGCGTATCGAAACGCGATGCAGTGCAACAGGTGAACCCGCATGCCGGTTCGGTGACGTTGCGCACACAACGTCCGGTTGCACTACGCCATTTCCTTATTGCGGAAAAAATTTTGTTCATGGGACCATCGAACGCGTTGCCCGTGCACCGAGGGGGTTGCAGGCAACAGGATGTCCATCGCAACGATCGACGAGAACATCGGCAGACAATGAACAGAACAGCGATTTTTCCGTATGCGTCCGCGTTGCTCGCGGCCGCCCTGTTGACCGCCTGCGGCGGCGACGTCGAGAACGAGGCGGGCCGCACGACCGCACCTTCCACCGATGCGAGCTGCCTCGCGGTCGACAACAGCGGCGCGACGGTCGTGGTGGGCTCGAACCAGCCGGGCGACCCCTCGCTGCCGGAAGCGTCGTCGGGCTATCGCACCGGGATGAAGCCCGTCCATGCGAAAACGTACCTGGTCGCCACGTCGAACGCGTACGCGAGCGCGGCCGGTTGCGCGGTGCTGAAGAAGGGCGGCACGGCCGCCGACGCGGCGGTCGCCGTGCAGGCCGTGCTCGGCCTGACGGTGCCCGAGGCGACGGGCCTCGGGTCGGGCGGCGTATTGCTCTACTACGATGCGCGCGGCAAGACGCTGCAGGCGTACGACGGCCGCGAAACCGCGCCGGCCGCCGCGACCGAGAACTACCTGCGCTACGTCGACGACGCCACCGATCATTCGGCGCCGCTGCCGAACGCGCGCGCGAGCGGCCGCTCGATCGGCACGATCGGCGTGCCGCGGCTCATCGAGGCGCTGCAACAGGATCATGGCCGCCTGCCGTGGCAGAGCCTGTTCGGCGACGCGATCACGCTGGCGACCAACGGTTTCCCGATCGGCGGCCGGCTGGCCGACGCGATCGCGGCGAACGCCGCGAACCTGAAGCGCGATCCCGAAGCCGCCGCGTATTTCCTGAACGCCGACGGGTCGCCGAAGACGCTCGGCACCGTACTGAAGAACCCCGCGTATGCGCGCACGCTGTCGCTGATGGCGCAGTCGGGCGCGAATGCGCTGTACACGGGGCAGATCGCGCAGGACATCGTCGCGAAGATCGCGGTGACGAAGGGCGCGGACGGCTCGACGCTCACGCCGGGCAAGACGACCGTCGCGGATCTCGCCGCCTATCAGGCGAAGCGCCGCGACCCGGTGTGCACGACCTATCGCAGCTACTGGGTGTGCGGGATGCCGCCGCCGTCGTCGGGCGGCATCGCGGTCGCGTCGGCGCTCGGCATTCTCGAGAACTTCGACCTGAAGTCGCTGAAGCCGACGGCGATCGATCTCGAAGGCGGCAAGCCGACCGTCGCGGGCGTCCACCTCGTCACCGAGGCCGAACGGCTCGCCTATGCGGACCGCGACAAGTACGTGGCCGATACCGACTTCGTGCCGCTGCCGGGCGGCACGTGGGACACGCTGCTGAACAAGCCGTACCTGAAATCGCGTGCGGCGCTGATCGACACGACCAAGAGCATGGGCACCGCGCAGCCCGGCAATCTCGGCGCGGTGCCGCTCGGCGTCGACACGACGCTGATCGAGCACGGCACGAACCAGTTCACGATCGTGGACGGCGACGGCAACGTGCTGAGCGCGACGACGACGGTCGAGTCGAGCATGGGCTCGTTCCACATGACCAACGGTTTCCTGCTGAACAACCAGTTGACCGACTTCTCCGCGAACCCGCTCGACACGTCCGGCAATCCGGTGGCCAACCGCCTGCAGCCGGGCAAGCGGCCGCGCAGCTCGATGGCGCCGACGATCGTGTTCGGGCAGGCCGCCGACGGCTCGCGCGGCGACTTCGTGATGGCGACCGGTTCGCCGGGCGGCGGCACGATTCCGCAATACGTGGTCAAGACGCTGGTCGGCGCGCTCGACTGGGGGCTCGATGCGCAGCAGTCGGCGGGCCTCGTCGACTTCGGCGCGAGCAACAGCCCGACGACCACGGTCGGCGGCGAACATCCGAACGTCAACGCGGCGAACAACGGCGCGAACGATCCGCTGATCACGGGGCTGCTCGCGCTCGGGCACAAGGTGTCGACGTCCGCGCAGGCGAGCGGCGTCAACACCGTGATGCGCGTGACGGTCGGCCAGTCGCCGGCGTTGCAGGGCGGCACCGATCCGCGTCGCGAAGGCGTCGTGCTCGGCGATACGTTCCGGCCGTAACCGGATGGAATGCGCACGGCCCCGGTCCGCTTGTCGGCGGCCGGGGCCGTGCGTCATGACGAGGCTGCATCGACGACCGGGCGTCACTCGTCCTTCGGGATGCAGATAAAAGCGGCCGGCTCGTCAGCCGGCCGTTGCATGGATCGGCTTTCCCGATACCTGGCGATCGGGCAGGTCGTCGCCGTGACGCAGCCGGTCGTCCCGGTTCGCGGTTCACACCCGTCCGTCGTCAAATACGGCGCTCACCCCGCCGCAAGCCCCCGATTGTCAAACAGTGTGAGTCAATCGTCAGCATTTGCAACGGAAGTAACAGTCCCCGCAATTCAATCGTTTTGCGCGTCGGCGCCGCTACATTAGCTCCACCTGCCGCATGTCGCGGCGAGGCATGCGACAAGCCGCACGAAGGCGGCCCGCAGCAACAACGTCTTTGGGGAGAATGACCATGAACAAGATTCGTACGATTCTGCTGGGTGCCGCTCTGACGGCGATGGCGACTTCGGCTGCATTTGCACAGACCGCCCAGACCGGCGCCCAGGGCTCCGCAGGTGTCGGCGCCCAGGTCCAGACGCCGCTGCTCGGCGGCGGCGTGGGCGTGCAGGCGGGCGCCGGCGCGAATGCGGCAGGCTCGGGTTCGGGCGCGGGCAACGTCGTCGGCGGCGCGCTGAACGGCGTCGGCAAGACGGTCGGCGGCGTGGGCTCGGCAGCCGGCACGGCAGTGGGCGGCGCGACGCAGGCGGTCGGTTCGGCGGCCGGCGCGACGAAGGATGCGGCGGCATCGGCCGTGCATGCGACGAAGTCGCACGTGAAGCACGTCGCAGGTTCGACGAAGAGCCATGCGCAAGGCGCGGTGTCGACCGCGGGCGATGTCGCGGGCGGCGCGAAGGCGAAGGCCGGCGAGGCGCTCGAAGGCGCGACGAACGCGGTGCAGGGCGGCGCGTCGGTCGGCGTGAAGGGTTCGGCGTCGGCGCAAGGAGGCGCGCTGTAATAAACAGCACGCATCCCGCCACGGCCCGGTCCGCTTCGATGCGGGCCGGGCCGTTTTTTTATCGGCGCGCGGCCCCTGCCCATTGCCCGCACGCCATGCTTAAATAGCAGGGCGCCCGACAGCCGGTCGCCGCGATGGTCGTACCGGCCGGCATGGGCCAGCATGTCCGATCGACACCGTGACGACAGACGATACAAAAACACCGTTCCGGCGAGCCCGGCGCGGTCCGATAACATTCCGAGGCATCACGTCATGACCCTCCTGTTCCGCCTTCTCACGCTCGCCTGCGCGCTCTGGCTGGCTGCCTGCGCGGCGCCGCCCCCGCCGTCCGCCAGTACCGCCGCGCCCAGCGCCGCGCCGGACGCCAGCGAACGCCGCGGGCTCGGTACCGCGTGGGGCGAGTCGGTGCGATCCGAAACCCGGCAGGTCGAATTCGAACGCGCGGATCCGGCGAAGCCGACGGACCTCGCGTCGGTCTACTACAACGACGTGCTGCCCGGCCATCTTCCCGCGTCGCAGGTGCGCCGGCTGCCGACCCGCATCGCGCTCGCGAACGGCGACATCGCGCTGTCGTTTACCGACGAGAAGGGAGCGCCGCTGCGTCTCGCGCGCAGCAACGGCCGCTGGCACATGGCCGGCGTCGAAGGCTCGCGCTACATGATCGTGTTGCGTAACCAGGGGCGCCGCGCGTTCGAGGTCGTGTCGACGGTCGATGGACTCGACGTGCGGTCGGGGCGGCCGGGCAGCTATACGAACGGCGGCTACGTGCTGTATCCGGGCCGCACGCTGACGATCGAGGGTTTCCGCAAGAGCCGCGACGAAGTCGCCGCGTTCCGCTTCGCGGCCGTGCCCGACAGCTATGTCGCGAATTCAAGGTACGGCGATGCCGCGAACGTCGGCGTGATCGGTGTGGCGCTGTTCGCACAGAAGGAGAGCGACGAGGATGCGCTGCGCCGCAACGCGAATCCATTCCCCGGCAACGACAACGGCTATGCGCCGCCGCCCGTTCCGCGCGGCGAGTGAGCGCCGGTAGCCGGGCGCGTGCGTCGCGACGCACGCGGGGCGATCCCGCGTGTGTTCCTGCTCCCCGTTCGACGCTTTCCCGGCGTCGTTTCGCTGTCACGCGATCGTGCTGCGGCACAATGGCGGTTCGCATCGGTATCGCGTGCTTCCCCGCCGTCCGGACCGACGGAGAACGCATGTCGTTACCCGCTTTCAGGTACCATCGCGACCCGCTTGCAACGGGCAGCGCGATCCGGCTCGGCGCGTGTCGCATGTGCGGCGGCAGGCCTGGCGGCTACCAGGGTGACGCCTGACGGCACGGGCCCGTGCGAGCGGCGTCGCCCCTTCGCCATGAAACAGAGGAACCTTCGTGAAGTTCATCCACGCGGCAGACATTCACCTTGACAGCCCGTTGCACGGCCTGAGCGCGTACCCCGACGCGCCGGCCGCGCAGTTGCGCAACGCGTCGCGCGAGGCGCTGCGGCAACTCGTG
Organism: Burkholderia sp. EMB26; assembly: GCF_024730645.1. NCBI lineage: Bacteria > Pseudomonadati > Pseudomonadota > Betaproteobacteria > Burkholderiales > Burkholderiaceae > Burkholderia > Burkholderia sp. EMB26. The sequence continues at coordinate 914,657 of NZ_CP078072.1, read as the reverse complement.
GATCGGGCGATCGAGGAGGAAGTCGCGTTCCTCGTGATCGCGGGCGACCTGTACGACGGCGACTGGAAGGATCACAACACGGGCATCTTCTTCGGCCAGCAGATGGGCCGCCTGCGCAAGGCCGGGATCCGCGCGTTCGTCCTCGGCGGCAACCACGATGCCGAAAGCGAGATGACGAAGAAGCTGACGCTGCCCGACAACGTCACCGTGTTCGGCCATCGCAAGCCGGAAACCTTCAGGCTGCCGGAATTCGACGTCGCGCTGCACGGGCAGAGCTTCAAGGACAAGGCCGTCGTCGACAATCTCGCGGTCGGCTATCCGGACCCGGTGCCCGGGTACTACAACATCGGCGTGCTGCACACGGCGCTCGAAGGGTATGCGGCGCACGCGAACTACGCGCCGTGCACGCTGGCCGAACTGCACGCGAAAGGCTACGACTACTGGGCGCTCGGCCACGTGCACGAATTCCAGCAATGGACGGGCTCGTCCACCGTCGTGTTTCCCGGCAACCTGCAAGGGCGCCATATCCGCGAAACCGGCCGGCGCGGCGCGGTGCTCGTGACGGTCGAGCAAGGCAACACGCAGGTCGAGCGACTGTATCTCGACGTGCTGCGCTGGGAAGCCGTGTCGGTCGATGCGTCCGATTGCCTGTCGGTGGCCGATCTGTCGCGAAAGATCGGCCAGTCGCTGGAGGCGCTGTTGACCGTCGACGGCCACGTGCCGCGCGCGGTGCGCGTCACCGTCACCGGGTGCACGCCCGCGCATGGCCTCTTTTTCGGCCGCGCGCCGCAGCTGCGTGCGGAGGTGCTGAACCAGATCGGCATCATCGGCAACGAGCGGCTGTGGCTGGAGAAGGTCCGGCTCGCGACGTCCGCCGCCGATCGGCAGCCGGGCGAAAGCGAACCGCTCGAGGCGCTGGAGGACCTGAAGCAGATCCTGGCCGACGCCGCGCATGATCCGGATTTCCTCGCGCTGCTCGAACGCGACCTGAAGCCGTTCGTCGGCAAGGTCCGCAGCGACGTGAAGGAGGAGGTGCCGTTGCTGACGATGGCGCGCGCGGGCGAGCTGACCGCGCTGGTCGAGCAGGTCGGGCCCGCGTTGCTCGCGCGGCTCGCGAGGGGGGAGTAAGCGATGCGCATCCGCCAGCTCGATCTGATCAAGTACGGCAAGTTCACCGACGAGACGCTGCGTTTTCCGTCGGCCAGCGAGGATTTTCACGTGATCGTCGGGCCGAACGAGGCGGGCAAGTCGACGATCCGCACGGCCGTGTCCGAGTTGCTGTTCGGGATGAAGCTGCAGACGCCGCTCGATTTCCTGCACAGCACACCCGAGTTGCGAATCGGCGGCGTGCTGGAGAGCGGCGCCGGTGAACTCGCGTTCCACCGGGCGCGTGGCCGCAGTTCGTTGCGCACGCCCGCCGACGACAAGCTGCCCGACGACTATCTGGCCGCGATCCTCGACGGTGCGACGCGCGAATTCTTCGAGCAGATGTTCGGGCTCGATCACGGGCGGCTGGTCGATGGCGGCCGCAGCATTCTCGACGCATCGGACAAGCTCGGCCAGGTGCTGTTCGAATCGGCGGCCGGCGTCGGCAGCCTCGGGCCGGTGCGCGAGGAACTCGACGCGCGCGCGCTCGAATTGTGGGCGCCGCGTCGCAGCGGTAGCGCGTTTGCGCTGGCCGAAGCGGCGTTCAACGAAGCCGTCGCCGAACTGAAGACGGTCCAGGTGCGCACGCGCGACTGGGTCGATCGCAAGGACGCGCGCGAAGCGGTCGAGCAGCAGATCGAGCAGGCGCGCGCGGAACAGCGTCGGCTCGAAGCGCTGCGCTCGAAGCTCGAACGCGTGCGGCGGCTCGCGCCGTACCTGAAGGAACTGACGGTCAAGGACGCGGCGCTGGCCGAACTCGGCACGGTCGTCGAGTTGCCGCCGACCGCGTATGCGGATCTGCTGAAGGCGCAAGGCGATCTCGCGGCCGAGCAGAAGGTGCTCGAGGAACGGCGCGCCGACCTGCTCGCGAAGCGGCAGGCGCGCGATGCGATCGCCGCGGACGCCGACACGCTGGCGCTCGAAGCGGATATCGAGGCGCTCGACCGGCTGCGCGGCGCATGCATGAATCACGCGCAGGATCTGCTGCTGCTCGGTGCGGACGTCGAGCGGCACCTGTCCGCCGCGCTGTCGGCGGCCGCGCAACTCGGCTGGCCGACGGACGAAGCGTCGCTGCGCGCCGCGTTGCCGACGGCGCTGTCGCTGCAGACCGTCGCGAACCTGCTGCGCGAGCATGGCGCGTTGCGCCAGGCGCTCGCCGGCGCGCGCGAATCGCTCGACGAACGCACGCGCGAGCTGGCGCAGGTCCGCGAACAACAGGCGCGCCTGTCGACCGTCGACGTGCCGCAAGCATTGCGCGCGGCGCTGGCGGATGCACAGGGCTTTCGCAACAGCGGCCCGCGCGAGCAGGCGCTGGCGCATGACATCGCGGCTGCCGAACGCACGCTGACCGGCGCACTCGATGCGCTCGGCCCATGGCGGATGCCGGTCGACGCGCTGCGCGCGCTCGACGTGCCGTCGGCCGCGCGGCTCGGCGCGTTGCTCAAGGAAGACAGCGAACGCGCCAGCGCGGCCGCTGCCGCGCGCGACGCGCGGGATGGCGCGCTCGAGGAACTCGAACGGCTTGTGCTGCAGGAGAAGCATTTCGCGGAGAACCACAAGGTCGTCACGACCGCCGACGTGCTGGCGGCGCGTGCGCGGCGCGACGGCGCGTGGGGCGAGATCCGCAGCGGGGCCGTCGATCTCGCAACGGGCGCACCGGCGGTCGACGCCGCGATTCGCCTCGCCGACGAACTCGTCGATGCGCAACTCGGCGCGACCCAGGCCGCGGCGACGCTGCAATCGCTGCGTCAGCAGGTCGAATCCGCCCGTGCAGGCGTGACGCGCCGGCAAGCCGCGCTGGACGAACGCGAGCGCGAGCTCGCCGCACATCGCGACGCCTGGGCCGCGCTCGCGACGACGGCCGCGGTGCCCGGCATGCCGCTGGCGGCGATGGGTGACTGGCTCGCGAAGCGCGACGCGGTGTTCGCTGCACAGGCCGAGCTCGATCGTCAGCGTCGCGAATTCGACGCGATGCGTGCTGCCCGTGCCAGCGCGGAAACCGCGCTGCGCGCGGCGCTGCTGCCGGTATCGCGGGGCGGCGAGGCGGACGGATTGGCCGCGCTCGTCGCCGTCGCCGAGACGTTCGTGCAGTCGGCCGAGAAAGCGGCCGCGCAGAAGGACAGCCTCGACGATCGTGCGCGGGAAGCCGAACGCGGCTGCGCGACCGCGCAGTTGCGGGCCGATCATGCGCAAACGGCTTACGACGCGTGGCAAGCGCAATGGCGCGACGCGCTGGCCGACGCGAAACTGTCCGCGAGCGCGACGACGCTGGCCGCGGCGGAAGGCGCGCTCGGGCTCGCGAATACGGTGACGGCCGAACTGGCCGATGCCGACGCGCCGCGCAACCGGATCGCCGCGATCCGCGCGGAGTTGAACGCACTCGAGGCCGGCGCGCGGCGGCTTGCCGAAGCGCTCGCGCCGGAATGGCTGGCGAGCGGCGACTGGCCGGACGTCGCGCGGCGGCTGACGATGCGCCTCGCGGCCGCCCGGGAAATCGCGCGTGCGATCGATCGTGCCGACGAGGCCGTGCGGCACGCCGACGGCAAGGTCGCGGACGCGGCGGCCGCGGTGGCCGGCGCCGACGCGCGCATCCAGCCGCTGCTGCAACGGGCCGGCGTCGCGTCGATCGATGCGGCGCTGCCGCTGGCCGAGCGTTCGGATCGCCAGCGCCAGCTTCGTCAGGCGGTCGATGCCGCGCACGAGGCGCTGGTGCGCGACGGCGACGGGCTGTCCCGGTCCGCCGTCGAGGCCGAGGTGGCGGAACAGGACATTGCCGACGTGCCGGCGCATCTGGAAGCGGTGAAGCAGTCGCTGGACGATGTCGGCAAACGGCTGAACGCGTTGTCGCAGCAGCAGGTCGTGGCCGATCAGGCGTTCGGCGCGATCGACGGCCAGGCGAACGCGGCGGTCGCCGAGTCGAAGCGGCAGGAGGCGCTCGCGGCAATGGGCGACGCGGCCGAACAGTATCTGGAAGCGGCCACGGCGAGCCGCTTGCTGAAGTGGGCGACGGATCGCTACCGTGACCAGAAGCAGGGGCCGATGCTGCGGCGCGCGGGCGAGATCTTCGCCGGGCTCACGCTGGGCGAATTCGCGAAGCTGACCGTCGATACCGAACGGACGCCGCCCGCGCTGTATGCACGGCGTACGAAGGGGACGTCGGTCGAGGTCGCCGGGTTGAGCGAAGGGACGCGCGATCAGCTGTTCCTCGCGCTGCGGATCGCGGCGCTCGAGTTGCAGCTCGGCAGCCGCACGGCGCTGCCGTTCGTCGCCGACGACCTGTTCATCAATTTCGACGACGCGCGTGCGAAGGCGGGGCTCGATGCGCTGCGCGATCTGTCGACGCGTACCCAGGTGCTGTTCCTGACGCACCACGACCACCTGCTGCCGCTCGTGAGGGACGTATTCGGCGCGCGGGTCAACGTGGTCGAGTTGCAGCGCGCGCCGGTCGGCGCGTGATGCGGGCACGCCGGGAAGCCGGCGCACGGGAAGCGGCATCGCGTACAGGTAGTATGAGCGGTTCCGAAATGCACGCGGCCGGTTCAACGGCCGCGGTCTGGCCACACGAGGGGTGAATATGAAGAAGCTGGTAGCCGCGATTGCGTTCGCGGCGGACAAGCATCGCAATCAACGGCGCAAGGACGAAGAAGCGTCGCCGTACATCAATCATCCGATCGCGCTCGCCGACGTACTGGCCAACGAGGCCGGCGTCGAGGACGAGCGCGTGATCGTCGCGGCGGTGTTGCACGACACGGTCGAGGATACGGAGACGACCGAGCAGGAGTTGCTGCGGCTGTTCGGCAAGGATGTGGCGGACATCGTGATGGAAGTCACCGACGACAAGTCGCTGCCGAAGGAGGAGCGCAAGCGTCTGCAGGTCGAGCACGCGGCCACCATCAGCCGGCGCGCGAAGCTGGTGAAGCTGGCCGACAAGATCTGCAACCTGCGCGACATCGCCCGGCATCCGCCCGCGGACTGGCCGCTCGAACGCAAGCAGGCGTACTTCGACTGGGCGAAGTCGGTCGTCGACCCGATGCGCGGCGTCCATCCCGGTCTCGAGGCGATCTTCGACACCGCGTACGCGGCACGGCCGGCGGACTGACGCACGCATGCGATCGGCCCGATCCGCCGCACCACGACCGGCTGCAGTCGCGGGTGTCGACGTCGGCGGCGACAGGAAGCTGTGCGATCTCGTGATCCTGCGTGGCTCGACGGTCGTCTGTCGGGAAGCGCGAATCGCGCCCGAGTCGCTGCCCGCACTGTGTCTCGCCCATGACGTCGTGGCCGTCGGCGTCGACGCGCCGAGCCTGTGGTGGACAGGGAGCGGCCGCCGCGCGGCCGAGCAGGCGCTCGCGCGCGAACGGATCTCGTGCTTCCCGACACGTCGCGCGAGCAGGCCATCGCGAGCACGTCGGGCTTCTTCGACTGGATGTTCATGGGAGAGCGCGTCTACCGCGCGCTTTCGGACGCCTATCCGTTGCTGACGGACGCGCGCTACGCGGGCGGCCGTGCGAGCTTCGAAACCTATCCTTATGCGATTACCTGCGCGATGCTGGGCAAGGCCGTGGCGTCGGCGAAGCAGAAGCGCAATCAGCGGCGGCAATTGCTGGAGCGGCTGGGAATCGACGTATCGACGCTGCGCACCGTCGATGCGCGAGACGCCACCTTGTGCGCGTTGACGGCGCAGTACGTGATCGACGGGAACGCGCATGCGTATGGCGATGCGGCGGGCGGGTACATCCGCGTGCCGGTGATGAGCGAGACGATCGTGCTCGATTCGCCGTAGCGGCGACGTGCGGCTCCGCGCGGGATGGCGGTCGGAGGGCGAACGCTTCGTGCGGGAAGAATGCCGCAGGCCCGGCGATGCAGCGGGCGGCTAGCGGCTGTCGGCGGGCACGACGTGAGGCCGGTGCACCGCGCGATGCCGGGCGAGCCTGTTCAATCCTCGAGGATGGATGTCGGCACGCTGGACAGGTCGCATGCTTGAGCATGCGCGAAGTAGCTGTCCGCATCGTCGATCATCACGACCGCGACATCGATCAACTCGTCCAGCCGTTGCAGCAGCGATTCCCGCCACTCGATGTCTTCGTCGCGCTCGGGCGTCTTGTCCAGCTGCTCGATGATCGAGTCGGCGGTCTGCAGGAATGGAATCGCCTGCTGATAGTTTTCGATCGAGACCAGCGCCGCGTTGCGCGCACCGACGAGTCGCTCGCGATGCGTATCCGCGAGTTCGGATTCGCCGCTGATGCGCGGCAGCATGTCCGAGATGCGTTGCAGAAGCGGCGGGACCTCTTGTTCCAGCAGGATCGCGCGCTCGCGCAGTGCCGCATATTCGTCGCGAAGGTCGGTGTCGCCGGGTTGAGTCGTGCTGTCCATCGTCAATATGAGTGCGTGGTTCGGTCGCGGCATGATACTCGACCGCGCCGGGTTCCTTGGCCGTTCCGCGCCCCCTCATATAGGGGGAAAGAGACGTGTTCGTCATATCTTTGGACGGCGGCGCGCGTTGCGCTTCCTGGCCCATCGAGCCCAAAGCCTCCGTGCGCGTGAGCGCACGGAGGCTTTTTTCAAACTTTCTTCACAAACCGCTTGCATGGACGAGGGCAGGTGCTTAGAATCACGCCTCTTTCGCGCCAACGGAAACGCGGCGCGGAGGGAAGGGAAGCAGTGCTGTTGGGGTTCGGAGGTAGCGAGCCTCGGCGGTACGGAAGTTGAGCCCCGCAGTCGCAACGAAGTCGTTCAGAAAGTTGTTGACGAACTGCGAAACACGGTTCATAATCTCGCTTCTCTGCTGCTGAAAACGCAGCGCTGCTGAGGGGTTCAAGATCCCTCGCAGACATGCTCTTTAAAAATTAACAGCCGATAAGTGTGGGCGCTTGATGACAGCGAGCTGATCCTCGGATCAGATAGCAAAAGTATCAAGAGTCTCACACTAAAGTAAGTCAGGTTTATGAAGTGATTCATATTCCTGTCAGCTTTGAGTGAGCGACCGGTTCGAAAGAACCGAAAACAGTAACAGGTTTGAACTGAAGAGTTTGATCCTGGCTCAGATTGAACGCTGGCGGCATGCCTTACACATGCAAGTCGAACGGCAGCACGGGTGCTTGCACCTGGTGGCGAGTGGCGAACGGGTGAGTAATACATCGGAACATGTCCTGTAGTGGGGGATAGCCCGGCGAAAGCCGGATTAATACCGCATACGATCCACGGATGAAAGCGGGGGACCTTCGGGCCTCGCGCTATAGGGTTGGCCGATGGCTGATTAGCTAGTTGGTGGGGTAAAGGCCTACCAAGGCGACGATCAGTAGCTGGTCTGAGAGGACGACCAGCCACACTGGGACTGAGACACGGCCCAGACTCCTACGGGAGGCAGCAGTGGGGAATTTTGGACAATGGGCGAAAGCCTGATCCAGCAATGCCGCGTGTGTGAAGAAGGCCTTCGGGTTGTAAAGCACTTTTGTCCGGAAAGAAATCCTTGGCTCTAATACAGTCGGGGGATGACGGTACCGGAAGAATAAGCACCGGCTAACTACGTGCCAGCAGCCGCGGTAATACGTAGGGTGCAAGCGTTAATCGGAATTACTGGGCGTAAAGCGTGCGCAGGCGGTTTGCTAAGACCGATGTGAAATCCCCGGGCTCAACCTGGGAACTGCATTGGTGACTGGCAGGCTAGAGTATGGCAGAGGGGGGTAGAATTCCACGTGTAGCAGTGAAATGCGTAGAGATGTGGAGGAATACCGATGGCGAAGGCAGCCCCCTGGGCCAATACTGACGCTCATGCACGAAAGCGTGGGGAGCAAACAGGATTAGATACCCTGGTAGTCCACGCCCTAAACGATGTCAACTAGTTGTTGGGGATTCATTTCCTTAGTAACGTAGCTAACGCGTGAAGTTGACCGCCTGGGGAGTACGGTCGCAAGATTAAAACTCAAAGGAATTGACGGGGACCCGCACAAGCGGTGGATGATGTGGATTAATTCGATGCAACGCGAAAAACCTTACCTACCCTTGACATGGTCGGAATCCTGCCGAGAGGCGGGAGTGCTCGAAAGAGAACCGGCGCACAGGTGCTGCATGGCTGTCGTCAGCTCGTGTCGTGAGATGTTGGGTTAAGTCCCGCAACGAGCGCAACCCTTGTCCTTAGTTGCTACGCAAGAGCACTCTAAGGAGACTGCCGGTGACAAACCGGAGGAAGGTGGGGATGACGTCAAGTCCTCATGGCCCTTATGGGTAGGGCTTCACACGTCATACAATGGTCGGAACAGAGGGTTGCCAACCCGCGAGGGGGAGCTAATCCCAGAAAACCGATCGTAGTCCGGATTGCACTCTGCAACTCGAGTGCATGAAGCTGGAATCGCTAGTAATCGCGGATCAGCATGCCGCGGTGAATACGTTCCCGGGTCTTGTACACACCGCCCGTCACACCATGGGAGTGGGTTTTACCAGAAGTGGCTAGTCTAACCGCAAGGAGGACGGTCACCACGGTAGGATTCATGACTGGGGTGAAGTCGTAACAAGGTAGCCGTATCGGAAGGTGCGGCTGGATCACCTCCTTTCCAGAGCTTCTCGCACAAGTTGAGCGCTCACGCTTATCGGCTGTAAATTAAAGACAGACTCAGGGGTCTGTAGCTCAGTCGGTTAGAGCACCGTCTTGATAAGGCGGGGGTCGTTGGTTCGAATCCAACCAGACCCACCATTGTCTGGCGGTAGGTACACCTGAGGCAAATCTGTACATGGGGGCATAGCTCAGCTGGGAGAGCACCTGCTTTGCAAGCAGGGGGTCGTCGGTTCGATCCCGTCTGCCTCCACCAATCACCAACGCTAAGGGCTTGGTTCAGACACTGAACCGAGAATTTTGCATTGGCGATTGAGCCAGTCAGAGGATATCAACAGATATCGGCTGTCGTTCTTTAACAATCTGGAAGAAGTAAGTAATTTGGATAGCGGAAGCGTCTTTGAGATGGACGTGAAAACTATCCGGGTTGTGATTGTATCGATGTATCTCAAGATGATTCGAACTCTAAGTTTGACTCAATTGGAATACGGCACAACGCGAGAACTCAACCTGTAGCGACTGTCGATGAGACAGACTCGTTATAGGGTCAAGCGAACAAGTGCATGTGGTGGATGCCTTGGCGATCACAGGCGATGAAGGACGCGGTAGCCTGCGAAAAGCTACGGGGAGCTGGCAAACAAGCTTTGATCCGTAGATGTCCGAATGGGGAAACCCACTCCTTTTGGAGTATCCATGGCTGAATACATAGGCCATGTGAAGCGAACGCGGTGAACTGAAACATCTAAGTAACCGCAGGAAAAGAAATCAACCGAGATTCCCAAAGTAGTGGCGAGCGAAATGGGATGAGCCTTGCACTCTTTATTTGTATTGTTAGCCGAACGCTCTGGAAAGTGCGGCCATAGCAGGTGATAGCCCTGTAGGCGAAAACAGTATGAAAGAACTAGGTGTGCGACAAGTAGGGCGGGACACGTGAAATCCTGTCTGAAGATGGGGGGACCATCCTCCAAGGCTAAATACTCGTGATCGACCGATAGTGAACCAGTACCGTGAGGGAAAGGCGAAAAGAACCCCGGGAGGGGAGTGAAATAGATCCTGAAACCGCATGCATACAAACAGTCGGAGCCTCGCAAGGGGTGACGGCGTACCTTTTGTATAATGGGTCAGCGACTTACGTTCAGTAGCAAGCTTAACCGTATAGGGCAGGCGTAGCGAAAGCGAGTCCGAATAGGGCGTTCAGTTGCTGGGCGTAGACCCGAAACCAGGTGATCTATCCATGGCCAGGATGAAGGTGCGGTAACACGTACTGGAGGTCCGAACCCACTAACGTTGAAAAGTTAGGGGATGAGCTGTGGATAGGGGTGAAAGGCTAAACAAACCTGGAAATAGCTGGTTCTCTCCGAAAACTATTTAGGTAGTGCCTCGTGTCTCACCTTCGGGGGTAGAGCACTGTCATGGTTGGGGGGTCTATTGCAGATTACCCCGCCATAGCAAACTCCGAATACCGAAGAGTGCAATCACGGGAGACAGACATCGGGTGCTAACGTCCGGTGTCAAGAGGGAAACAACCCAGACCGCCAGCTAAGGTCCCCAAATATAGCTAAGTGGGAAACGAAGTGGGAAGGCTAAAACAGTCAGGAGGTTGGCTTAGAAGCAGCCACCCTTTAAAGAAAGCGTAATAGCTCACTGATCGAGTCGTCCTGCGCGGAAGATGTAACGGGGCTAAGCTATATACCGAAGCTGCGGATGCGTGCTTAGCACGCATGGTAGGAGAGCGTTCCGTAAGCCTGCGAAGGTGCCTTGTAAAGGGTGCTGGAGGTATCGGAAGTGCGAATGCTGACATGAGTAGCGATAAAGGGGGTGAAAGGCCCCCTCGCCGTAAGCCCAAGGTTTCCTACGCAACGTTCATCGGCGTAGGGTGAGTCGGCCCCTAAGGCGAGGCAGAAATGCGTAGCTGATGGGAAGCAGGTCAATATTCCTGCACCATTGTTAGATGCGATGGGGGGACGGATCGCGGAAGGTTGTCCGGGTGTTGGAAGTCCCGGTCGCTGCATTGGAGAAGGCGCTTAGGCAAATCCGGGCGCAGGATTCAAGGGTGTGGCGCGAGCTCCTTAGGGAGCGAAGCAATTGGAAGTGGTTCCAAGAAAAGCCTCTAAGCTTCAGTCTAACGATGACCGTACCGCAAACCGACACAGGTGGGCGAGATGAGTATTCTAAGGCGCTTGAGAGAACTCGGGAGAAGGAACTCGGCAAATTGGTACCGTAACTTCGGGATAAGGTACGCCCTTGTAGCTTGACTGGCCTGCGCCAGGAGGGTGAAGGGGTTGCAATAAACTGGTGGCTGCGACTGTTTAATAAAAACACAGCACTCTGCAAACACGAAAGTGGACGTATAGGGTGTGACGCCTGCCCGGTGCCGGAAGATTAAATGATGGGGTGCAAGCTCTTGATTGAAGTCCCGGTAAACGGCGGCCGTAACTATAACGGTCCTAAGGTAGCGAAATTCCTTGTCGGGTAAGTTCCGACCTGCACGAATGGCGTAACGATGGCCACACTGTCTCCTCCCGAGACTCAGCGAAGTTGAAGTGTTTGTGATGATGCAATCTACCCGCGGCTAGACGGAAAGACCCCATGAACCTTTACTGTAGCTTTGCATTGGACTTTGAACCGATCTGTGTAGGATAGGTGGGAGGCTATGAAACCGGAACGCTAGTTTCGGTGGAGCCGTCCTTGAAATACCACCCTGGTTTGTTTGAGGTTCTAACCTTGGCCCGTGATCCGGGTCGGGGACAGTGCATGGTAGGCAGTTTGACTGGGGCGGTCTCCTCCCAAAGCGTAACGGAGGAGTACGAAGGTACGCTAGGTACGGTCGGAAATCGTGCTGATAGTGCAATGGCATAAGCGTGCTTAACTGCGAGACCGACAAGTCGAGCAGGTGCGAAAGCAGGTCATAGTGATCCGGTGGTTCTGTATGGAAGGGCCATCGCTCAACGGATAAAAGGTACTCTGGGGATAACAGGCTGATACCGCCCAAGAGTTCATATCGACGGCGGTGTTTGGCACCTCGATGTCGGCTCATCTCATCCTGGGGCTGTAGCCGGTCCCAAGGGTATGGCTGTTCGCCATTTAAAGAGGTACGTGAGCTGGGTTTAAAACGTCGTGAGACAGTTTGGTCCCTATCTGCCGTGGGCGTTGGATATTTGAAGGGGGCTGCTCCTAGTACGAGAGGACCGGAGTGGACGAACCTCTGGTGTACCGGTTGTCACGCCAGTGGCATCGCCGGGTAGCTATGTTCGGAAGAGATAACCGCTGAAAGCATCTAAGCGGGAAACTCGCCTTAAGATGAGATATCCCTGGGGACTAGATCCCCTTGAAGGGTCGTTCGAGACCAGGACGTTGATAGGTCAGGTGTGTAAGCGCAGTAATGCGTTCAGCTAACTGATACTAATTGCCCGTAAGGCTTGATCCTATAACAAGTCTGCCTTGTAGATCGGCGCCGTGCGCAAGCACTGGCCGCGATCCAGAGCGACAAGTTGGATTCTCGTGTGTGATACACACAACCTAAATTACTGCTTCTTCCCAGATTGGTTCTGTTGGCCACGCCAGCAGAACAACCCCCTTTGCCTGATGACCATAGCGAGTCGGTCCCACCCCTTCCCATCCCGAACAGGACCGTGAAACGACTCTACGCCGATGATAGTGCGGATTCCCGTGTGAAAGTAGGTAATCGTCAGGCTCCCCTCAAGCCAGAAACCCCCGCCCGAAAGGCGGGGGTTTTTGCATTGGCGTGCCAAAAAAACATGCTTGCCGCAGTCGGTAGCCCAATCTCGTCAACCGTACGCAGTGAGCCATCTTGCTGCGATCTCCTCACCCATCAGACCATGATCCGCAAGATCGGAAAAAATCTGCCCGGGATAGCGCTCGATTCCTTTTCGCCGATCTTTTCAGCCCCCAGTGTCAGATAGAACGGCGCGGCATTGGGATCTGCTTCGATCACGAAGCGCTTGATTCCTCTCGCAGCGGCCTCGGTCCGAACTGATTCCCACAGCGCACGGGCGACACCCTGACCCATGTGATCGGGATGAACGAACAGCCATCCGAGTGTTGGTCGATCCGAATTCAACGATGCTCGGATCCAGAACCCGATGATCGACTCGCCTGATTCCGCGACATAACCGATCGCCCCTTCGATCGTCTCCGGCGAGATCGTGAAATCGTTTTGCCACACGTCCAGCCATTCCTTCGGATAGCCCCAGTGCGCTTTCGACAGGCGCGCCAGTCGCGTGAGTTCGTCTGCGTCCGCGGCACGCGCGGAACGCACGGTAAATAGCTCGTGCATTTCGTCTCTCGTCATTGCCGACACCGTGTCGCGCCTTCATCAGTGCATCGTCGGGATCGCGGCATCTCACCGTCCGGTCGACGGCCGGCTGCTCGCAGCGGCTTTGCTCGACACTATGCATCCCCACACGCCCGTCGCAGTTACATGACCTGCGACGCATGTCCGGCGACGACACGCCAGTGGGCGCCCGATCGACGCCAGACACGCGTATAGGCAAACGTGCCGGCGAATGCCGCGCCATCGAAATGTCCGGCGAGAGTCGCTCGCGTCGTGGTCAGGATCATCTCGTCGATCGCGCATGCGCGCCTCTCGAGGACGTCGAGTGTGTCGAGACGCAGAAGCTTCGCCCGATGCGCGGTGAGGTCGTCCTCCTTGGAGATGACCTGGCCGGTCGGGGCGGTGAATACCAGATCGTCGTCCAGCAGCGCGTCGAGCGCTTCGACGTCGTTGCTCAGCATCGCTGTGCGGAGCGCGGTCTCATAGGGTTCGATGACGGTACGGATTGCGTCCATGTCAGGCCTCGCATCATTTCGGAAGGGGAGCGGCATGGCGGTGACAAACGCAGCCTACCGCGCGTTCGACAACGACTGACGCCGGACCAGCATCACCATGCAGATGCCGATCGACGCGATGAGGTTGACGGCCGGATAGAACGCGACCGCGACACTCCACGTGCTCAGTGCCAGCAGCGCCAGTGCGTACTTGAGCACGCATAGCGCGAAATACGCGAGGCTCTCGCTCCACGGATCGCGGATCGTCTTGCGCACGGTCGGGCCGAGGCCGGCAAGCTCGATCAGCGTAACCAGACAGATCGACACCGTCGGATCGTCGGTCAGCTTCCACAGCGGAATGGCCGACAGGGCCGCGCACAGGAACAGCCAGTCGAGGCCCGTCCAGCCGCGTTCGCCGCGAAACAGGCTGGCGATCAGCGTCAGAAAGCACGTGACGGCGATCGCCGCCGTGCACCACGCGGACGGCCCCGCGCCCGCGACGAACTGGCCGGCAGCCGCGATCGCCGTGACGACCGACCACACGAGCCACGTGAACAGATGCGGACGCACGGTGCGCCGATAGATCGCGAGCGCGTAAGGAATCGCCGCCAGCAACGACACGGCCGTTCCGATCGCGCCGAAGATCGAAGCGGCGCCCTGATCGACATTCACCATCGACGCAACCTCGTCCGGACTGGCCGACCAGTATGTGGTCTGACGGATCGCGGCGCAACGTCGTGCCGGCTCCGCGGTGCGGTGAACGCTGCGCGGATTCGCACCGGAACGCAGAAGAAACCGGACTGGAGCGTATCGACGGCACATGACGAGGCGCTCCACATCCATCAGCCATTCAAGACTCCGCCTGAGCCGCATGCACGTCGCGCCGGAAGGCACCGGGGCTCGTCCCCGTCCATTTCCGGAACGCGCGATGAAACGCGCTCGGCTCGGTGAAGCCGAGCTCGGCCGCGATCTCCGCGACGCTGAGCGCGTGCCCGCGCAGCAGCGACTGCGCGAGCGCGCCGCGCAACTCGTCCTTGATCGCCGCGAAGCTTTGCCCTTCGCTGCGCAAACGCCGCCGCAGCGTCGCGGGCGTCGTGTCGAGGCGCACGGCCAGCGTGTCGAAGTCGGGCCATTCGGCGGCCGGCCGCGCCTTGAGATGCGCGCGCGTCTTCGCGACCCAGCCGGTGTCGTGCCGGTAGCGCACGAGCAGGTTGCCGGGCGCGCCGCGCAGGAAGGTCTTCAGCGCCTGCTCCGAACGGATCGTCGGCAGCGCGAGGTACGCGGCGTTGAACGCGAGCCGGCTGTCGGGCCGGTCGAAATGCACGGGGACGCCGAAGAACTGGTGATAGTCGCTGCGCTGGCCGGCGCTCGGGCACGCGAAATCGATGCGCTGCAGCGGGATGCGCCGGCCGATCAGCCAGCACGCGACGCCAAGCAGGATCAGCCAGAACGTCCGGTACGCGAACGCCGGGTACGGCGCGCCCGATTGCGCCAGCACGATCTGCGCCTGCCCGTCGGCCACCACGAGCTCGCCGTGCGGCTCGTCGAGCACCACGCGCAGAAACTTCAGCGCGCGCCGCAGCGCCTTGTCGAGCGTGCCGGCATGCAGCACCGCGTGGCACAGCAGCGTGAAGCTGCCGCGCCGCATCGGGCGCGCGGCGAGTCCGAAGAACTCGTCGTCGAGCGCACCGGCGATCGCGAGCCACAGCCGGCCGTACTGCTGGGGCGTGACGGGCTCGTGCACGGCGGCCGGCAGCCCCGCGGCACGCAGCACGGGCACGGTCGGCAGGCCGCGCCGGCGCAGGCACGCAAGCGCATCGTCGACGAAATCCGGCGAAATCATCTGCGGCCCCATTTTCCTGCGTCCTCCGACATGGCAAAAGCGATCACGATTCTAGATTCCGTTTGTCATTGATTGCAATGTAGGGGCTGTCTACTATCGATGTATCCCCGTCGCGCCCCTGGCTCGCCGGCGGCCATAACGCACAGGAGACACGCATGCCTGAAGGAGCTACCGCCCGGGCGGTGCCGGCCTACGCCGACGCCGTGGCCCGGTTCAGTATCGAGACCGCCGCCGCGCAACTGGACGGCGACCTGGAGCGCGGCCTGAACGCGTGTGTCGAATGCTGCGACCGGCACGCGAAGGCGGACGCGATCGCGCTCGACTGGATCGACGCCGGCGGCCAGCACCATCGCTTCACCTTCGCGCAGATGCAGGCGTTGTCGGCCCGGGTCGCGCACCTGCTCGTCGCGCAGGGCGTGAAACCGGGCGACGTGGTGGCCGGCATGCTGCCGCGCACGCCGGAACTCGTCGCGACGATCCTCGGCACGTGGCGCGCGGGCGCCGTGTACCAGCCGCTGTTTACCGCGTTCGGCCCGAAGGCGATCGAGCACCGGCTGCGCATGAGCGGCGCGCGGCTGGTCGTGACCAACGTCGCGAATCGCGCGAAGCTCGACGAAATTGCCGACTGTCCGACGGTCGCGACGGTGCGCGAAGCAGGCGAGACGCTGCCGGCTCACGACATCGATTTCCGCGCGGCGCTCGCTGCGCAGTCCGATACGTTCGAGCCGGTGCTGCGCAAGGGGGCGGACCTGTTCATGATGATGTCGACGTCGGGCACGACGGGCCTGCCGAAGGGCGTGCCGGTGCCGCTGTACGCGCTGCTCGCGTTCGGCGCGTACATGCGCGAAGCGGTCGACCTGCGCGCGAGCGACCGGTTCTGGAACATCGCCGATCCGGGCTGGGCGTACGGGCTCTATTACGCGATCACCGGCCCGCTGCTCCTTGGTCATGCGACGACGCTGTACGAGGGCAGCTTCACGGTCGAGAGCACCTACGACGTGATCGAGCGACTCGGCATCACGAGCCTCGCCGGTTCACCGACCGCGTACCGGATGCTGATGGCGGCCGGCAACGAAGCGGCCGCACGGCTGAAAGGCCAGCTGCGCGTGGTCAGCAGTGCCGGCGAGCCGCTGAATCCCGAAGTCGTGCGCTGGTTCCACGCGGCGCTCGGCGCGCCGATCCATGACCACTACGGCCAGACCGAACTCGGGATGGTCGTCAACAATCATCACGGCCTCACGCACGTCATCCATGCCGGTTCGGCCGGCCTCGCGATGCCGGGCTACCGTGTCGCGGTGCTCGACGAAGCCGGCCGCGAGCTTGGCCCCGGCGAGCCCGGCAACCTCGCGATCGACATCGCGCGCTCGCCGCTGCTGTGGTTCCGCGGCTACTGGCAGCAGGACACGCCGGCGATCGCGGGCGGCTACTACCGGACCGGCGACAACGTCGAGCTGGAGCCGGATGGCACCGTGAGCTTCATCGGCCGCGCGGACGACGTGATCACGTCGTCCGGCTACCGGATCGGCCCGTTCGACGTGGAAAGTGCGCTGATCGAGCATCCGGCCGTCAGCGAGGCTGCCGTGATCGGTGTGCCCGATCCGGAGCGCACGGAGATCGTGAAGGCGTTCGTCGTCCTGTCGAAAGGGTTCGACGGCACGCCGGAACTGGCCGAGGAATTGAGTCTGCACGTGAAGCGGCGGCTGTCCGCTCACGCTTATCCGCGCGCGATCGACTTCGTCGACGCGCTGCCGAAAACCCCGAGCGGCAAGATCCAGCGCTTCGTGTTGCGCAAGATGGAAGCCGAGAAAGCCGCTCAACCCTGAATACGGACTGCGAATGAATATCAAGGATCGCGTTTTTCTGATTACCGGTGCCGGTTCCGGCCTCGGCGCCGCGGTGGCGCGCATGGTCGTCGCGCAGGGCGGCAAAGCCGTGCTGCTGGACGTCAATGACGAGGCGGGCACGAGCCTCGCGAACGAACTCGGCGCGGCCGCGCGCTTCGTGAAGACCGACGTGACGAGCGAAGCCGATGGTCAGGCAGCCGTCGCGGCCGCGCGCGACGCGTTCGGCCGCGTCGACGTGCTCGTCAACTGCGCGGGCGTCGCGCCGGGCGAGAAGGTCGTCGGCCGCGACGGCCCGCATTCGCTCGACCGCTTCGCGCGCGCGGTGTCGATCAATCTGGTCGGCACGTTCAACATGATCCGGCTGGCCGCCGAAGCGATGTCGAAGCAGGACGCCGACGCGGAAGGCGAGCGCGGCGTGATCGTCAATACCGCATCGGTCGCGGCGTTTGACGGGCAGATCGGACAGGCTGCGTATGCGGCGTCGAAGAGCGGCGTGGTGGGCATGACGCTGCCGATCGCACGCGAGCTCGCGCGCTTCGGCATTCGCGTCGTGACGGTCGCGCCCGGCATCTTCGCGACGCCGATGATGGCCGGCATGCCGCAGGACGTGCAGGACGCGCTCGGCAAGAGCGTGCCGTTCCCGCCGCGGCTCGGCCGCCCGGAAGAATTTGCGGCGCTGGTGCGCCACATCGCCGAGAACACGATGTTGAACGGCGAAGTTATCCGTCTCGATGGCGCGTTGCGCATGGCACCGCGCTGACACTGGAGGAAGCGAATCATGACGACTCAGGATCCGATCGTAATCGTGGGCGCGGCGCGCACGCCGATGGGCGGTTTTCAGGGCGACCTGGCGGCGGCCAGCGCGAGCGACCTTGGCGCGGTGGCGATTCGCGCCGCGCTCGAGCGCGCGAACGTGTCCGCCGAGCGCATCGACGAGATCGTGTTCGGCTGCGTGCTGCCGGCCGGCCAGGGCCAGGCGCCGGCGCGCCAGGCCGCGCTGAAGGCCGGGCTGCCGCTCGCCGCGGGTGCGACCACGGTCAACAAGATGTGCGGCTCCGGGATGAAGGCCGCGATGTTCGCGCACGACCTGCTGCTGGCGGGTTCGGCGGGCGTGGCCGTGGCGGGCGGGATGGAGAGCATGACGAATGCGCCGTACCTGCTGCCGAAGGCGCGCGCGGGCATGCGCATGGGTCATGGGCAGGTGCTCGACCACATGTTCCTCGACGGGCTCGAGGACGCGTATGAAAAGGGCCGCCTGATGGGTACCTTCGCCGAGGATTGCGCGCAGGCCTACCAGTTCACGCGCGAAGCGCAGGATGCGTTCGCGATTGCGTCGCTGACGCGGGCGCAGCGCGCGATCGCGGAAGGGCGTTTCGTGTCGGAAATCGCGCCGGTGACCGTGAAGGCCGGCAAGACGGAAAGCGTCGTGTCGATCGACGAGCAGCCGGGCAAGGCGAAACTCGACAAGATCCCGACGCTGAAGCCGGCGTTCCGCGACGGCGGCACGGTGACGGCCGCGAACGCCTCGTCGATTTCGGACGGCGCGGCCGCGCTCGTGATGATGCGTCGCTCGGAAGCCGAGCGCCTCGGCCTCACGCCGAAGGCCGTGATCGTCGGGCATTCGACTCATGCGGACAAGCCCGGCCTGTTCGCGACCGCGCCGATCGGCGCGCTGCGCAAGCTGTCGGAGAAAACCGGCTGGAACCTGCGCGACGTCGACCTGTTCGAGATCAACGAAGCGTTCGCGGTGGTGCCGATGGCCGCGATGCGCGACCTCGACCTGCCGCACGAGAAGGTCAACGTGCACGGCGGCGCATGCGCGCTCGGGCATCCGATCGGCGCATCGGGTGCGCGCGTGATGGTGACGCTGCTGGCCGCGCTCGAAACGTACGGCTTGAAGCGCGGCGTCGCATCGCTGTGCATCGGCGGCGGCGAAGCGACGGCCGTCGCGATCGAGCGCCTCGCGTAACGCGACGCATCGTTCGTCCGTCCGTGGCATCGCGGGCGGCGCGTATCGCACGGGACCTTCCGTGTGGTGCGCGCCGCCCGTTTTTATTTGGTTGATCGCCGTGTCGCGCTACGACTTCGCGTTCGGCGATACCGCGCCGCATGCGCGAATCACGAGTTGCACGACCTGTTCGGTCCTGTCGTCGAACGCCTTCTTCGTGAACGCGCGCTTGCCGCTCAGCGCGCGAATCTGCGCATCGAAATCCGCATAGTGCTGCGTGGTCGCCCAGATCAGGTACATCAGCGCATGCGGGTCGATCGGCGCGAGCAGTCCGCGCGCGATCCAGCCGTCGATCACGTTGATGCGCGCGTCGAACCACGGCTTCACGCGTTGCGACAGGATGTCCTGCATGTGTTCCGCGCCGTGGATGATCTCGTTGGCCCAGACCTTCGAGCCGAGCGGGCGCCGCTGCGACAGCGCCATCTTCGCGCGCACGTAGCTGCCGATCGCCTCCACCGGATCGTCGCCGGCCTCGAACGAGCCGGCCGCGCGATGCCAGTCCTCGAACAGGTCGTCGAGCACGCGGCGGTACAGCGCAAGCTTGGTCGGGAAGTAGTAGTGCACATTCGCCTTCGGCAGGCCCGCGCGCTCCGCGATCATCGCGGTGCTGGCGCCGGCGAGCCCGCGTTCCGCGAATACGGCTTCCGCGCACGCGAGCAGATGGGCTTCGTTGGACTCGCGAATGTGTGCCTTGCGTCGCCGCAAAGGCGCGGGCGTTTCGTCCCGGTCGGTGGCTTCGATCGCCGCCTCGTCATGTCTCATCGTGTCCCTCGCGCGGCGGCCATGCCGCGTTGGGCTTCATTCTAGCTGCTGATTCGCGTCGCGCGCACGCATCCGGATGCCGCGATTCCACCGCGATGCTGCGTTGCGGTGGCACGTTTCTCGCTCCATCGCGTCACGCAAGAAAGACGTTGCGCTGGTCATTTTGATCGTCTAAAACCTGTCCAATCGGACAGGATTTGCGCGTTTCGCGAATCGACGGGGACATGCACCGCATCCGGGCGGTGTGCCCTCGAAACAGGCATCACACGCACCGGCACAGACCGGGCTGACGACATCACCGACCCCACAGGAGCGATACGAATGAACGCGGTATCGGAAACAGTGAAGCGGGCAGCTTTCGACACGTCGATCAAGGTCGACGGCAAGCGGTTGTGGGACAGCCTGATGGAAGTCGCGAAAATCGGCGCGACGCCGAAAGGCGGCGTGTGCCGCCTCGCGCTGACCGATCTCGACAAGGCCGGCCGCGACCTGATCGTCGGCTGGGCGAAGGCGGCCGGCTGCACGGTGACGGTCGATACGATGGGCAACGTGTTCATGCGCCGCGCGGGCCGCGTGGCCGACGCCGCGCCGGTCGTCACGGGCTCGCACGCGGATTCGCAGCCGACCGGCGGACGCTTCGACGGCATCTACGGCGTGCTCGGCGGCCTCGAAGTGATTCGCAGTCTCAACGACCACGGCATCGAGACCGAGCATCCCGTCGAGGTCGTGATCTGGACCAATGAAGAGGGTTCGCGCTTCGCGCCCGCGATGGTCGCATCGGGCGTGTTCGCGGGCGTGTTCCCGCTCGAATACGGGCTGTCGCGCAAGGACGTCGACGGCAAGACGATCGGCGAGGAACTGGCGCGCATCGGTTATGCGGGCGACGTGCCGTGCGGCGGGCGCAAGCTGCACGCGGCGTTCGAGCTGCATATCGAGCAGGGGCCGATTCTCGAAGCGGAATGCAAGACGATCGGCGTCGTGACCGACGCGCAGGGGCAGCGCTGGTACGAGATCACGTTCACCGGCCAGGAAGCGCACGCGGGGCCGACGCCGATGCCGCGCCGCCGCGACGCGCTGCTCGGTGCGTCGCGCGTGGTCGATCTCGTCAACCGGATCGGCCTCGATCATGCGCCGTTCGGCTGTGCGACGGTCGGCATGATGCAGGTCCACCCGAACTCGCGCAACGTGATTCCGGGCCGCGTGTTCTTCACCGTCGATTTCCGTCATCCGGACGACGCCGTGCTCGCGAAGATGGATGCGGCGCTGCGCGACGGCGTCGCGCGCATCGCGGCCGACATCGGGCTCGACACCGAGCTCGAGCAGATTTTCTACTACAAGCCGGTCGCGTTCGATCCTGCGTGTGTGGCGGCCGTGCGCGGCGCGGCCGACCGCTTCGGCTATTCGCATCGCGACATCGTGTCGGGCGCGGGCCACGACGCGTGCTATCTCGCGCAGGTCGCGCCGACGTCGATGGTGTTCGTGCCCTGCGTCGACGGCATCAGCCACAACGAGATCGAGGACGCGACGCCCGCATGGATCGAGGCCGGCGCGAACGTGCTGCTGCACGCGATGCTGTCGCGCGCATGCGAGCCGGCTTCATGATGGATCGGCCGTAGCAGCCGCGAGGCTGCCTGTCGTCAGAAATTTGCATGCCTAAGCATGACCGCCCCGACTGTGCATTCGCAGCCGGCGGGGACGGCTTTGTCTCCACCCAGCCGAAGGAACGCGTATGACCACCCAGCCAACCGGCGATATCGCCGCGCATCGCCTGTCGTCCACGCAACTCTCGTGCGAATTCGCCGATATCGCGCCGCTGCTCGATCCGACCGCGGCGGCGGCCGCCGCGAGCCGCTGCCATTACTGCTACGACGCACCGTGCGTGCACGCGTGCCCGACGCAGATCGACATTCCGAGCTTCATCCGCAAGATCGGCAACGGCAACCTGAAAGGCGCCGCGACCGACATCCTGTCCGCGAATCCGCTCGGCGGGATGTGCGCACGTGTGTGCCCGACCGAGATCCTCTGTGAAGGCGCTTGTGTGCGCAACCATCAGGATGCGCAGCCGGTCGCGATCGGCGCGCTGCAGCGGCATGCGACCGACTGGGCGATGCAGACCGGCGCGGTGCAGTTCCGGCGCGCGCCGGAGACGGGCCGCCATGTGGCGGTGGTCGGCGCGGGGCCGGCCGGGCTCGCGTGCGCGCACCGGCTCGCGCTCGCCGGGCATCGTGTCACGCTGTTCGACGCGCGTCCGAAGGCCGGCGGCCTCAACGAATACGGGATCGCCGCGTACAAGACCGTCGACGATTTCGCGCAACGCGAGGTCGAGTGGCTGCTGTCGGTGGGCGGCATCACGCTGAAAACCGGTGCGGCGCTCGGACGCGACGTGACGCTCGATGCGCTGCGCGAGCAGCACGACGCGGTATTCCTCGCGATGGGGCTCGGTGGCGTGCGCGCGCTCGCGATCGACGGCGAGCAACTGGGCGGCGTGATGAACGCGGTCGATTTCATCGCGCAGGTGCGGCAGGCCGACGCGCTCGCGAACGTGCCGGTCGGGCGGCGCGTGGTCGTGATCGGCGGCGGCAATACGGCGATCGATGCGGCGGTGCAGAGCCGCAAGCTCGGCGCCGAGCGCGTGACGATGGTGTACCGGCGCGGCGTGGACGCGATGAGCGCGACGTGGGCCGAGCGCGAGTTCGCGCAGAAGAGCGGCGTCACGCTCGTCACGCACGCGAAGCCGGTGCGTATCGCGGGCACGGACGGGCAGGTGACGGGCGTCGAATTCGAGGGCGCATCGGGCGAGCGCTTCACCATCGATGCGGACATGGTGCTGAAGGCGATCGGCCAGACGCTCGTGCCGGACGGCATCGCGGCCACGTTGCTGACTTCGGACCGCACGCGGATCGCGGTCGATGCGGACGGGCGCACGGCGCTGCCGGACGTGTGGGCCGGCGGCGACTGCGCGGCGACCGACGGCATCGATCTCACGGTGCAGGCCGTGCAGGACGGCAAGCGCGCGGCCGCGTCGATCGACGCGACGCTCGCCGCGCGCGACGCGAAGGCGGCCTGAACGCGCGGCGTCCCGCCGGCACACCGAACACGATCCCATTCTCACGGAGCCGAACATGGCCGATCTTCGCTGCACCATCGCAGGCATCACTTCGCCGAATCCCTTCTGGCTGGCGTCCGCGCCACCGACCGACAAGGCCTACAACGTCAATCGCGCATTCGAGGCGGGCTGGGGCGGCGTCGTCTGGAAGACGCTCGGGCTCGACCCGCACGTCGTCAACGTCAGTTCGCGCTACGGCGCCGTGCAGTGGAACGGCCAGCGCATCGCGGGGTTGAACAACATCGAGCTGATCACCGATCGTCCGCTCGACGTGAACCTGAGAGAGATCGCGCAGGTGAAGCGCGACTGGCCGGACCGCGCGCTGATCGTGTCGCTGATGGTGCCGTGCAACGAGCGCGACTGGAAATGGATCCTGCCGCTCGTCGAGGATACCGGGGCCGACGCGGTCGAGCTCAACTTCGGTTGCCCGCACGGGATGAGCGAGCGCGGGATGGGCGCGGCGGTCGGGCAGGTGCCTGAATACGTCGAGATGGTCACGCGCTGGGTGAAGGAGGGCACGAAGCTGCCGTGCCTCGTGAAGCTCACACCGAACATCAGCGACATCCGGATGGGCTCGCGCGCTGCGTACAAGGGCGGCGCGGACGGCGTGTCGCTGATCAACACGATCAACTCGATCGTCGCGGTCGATCTCGACCACATGGCGCCGATGCCGACCGTCGACGGCAAGGGCACGCACGGCGGCTATTGCGGGCCGGCGGTCAAGCCGATCGCGCTGAACATGGTCGCGGAAATCGCCCGCGACCCGGAAACGCCGGACCTGCCGATCTCGGGCATCGGCGGCATCTCGTCATGGCGCGACGCGGCCGAGTTCATGGTGCTCGGCGCCGGCAGCGTGCAGGTGTGCACCGCCGCGATGCATTACGGCTTCCGGATCGTGTCGGATCTCGCCGACGGGCTGTCGAACTGGATGGACGAGAAGGGCTACGCGACGCTCGACGACATCCGCGGCCGCGCGGTGCCGAACGTCACCGACTGGAAATACCTGAACCTGAAGTACGACATCAAGGCGCGCATCGACCAGGACCGCTGCATCCAGTGCGGGCTGTGCCATATCGCGTGCGAGGACACCTCGCACCAGGCGATCACGGCGACGAAGGACGGCGTGCGGCATTTCGAAGTGGTCGATTCGGCGTGCGTCGGGTGCAATCTTTGCATGCATGTGTGTCCGGTCGAGCAATGCATCACGATGGAGCGCGTCGATTCGGGCGACTACGCGAACTGGACCACGCATCCGAATAATCCGGCGAGCGTGGAGGCGGGGGCGGGTGCAGGCGCGGCGGCACCGGAGAAGCACGCGAAGAAGGCTGCCTGACCGGCGTCCGGCGAGGAGGGTCATCCTGCATCGCCGCCTTTCGTTCCACCCGGGCCGGCATCGCACGATGCCGGCGTTGACGTTTTCGTGGAGTGTGTTCGATGAATCACGCAGCGAATCCCGCCGATCCCGACAGCGCCGCGGCGCACGGCGGCAGCCTGTACAACGACGATCTCGCGCCGACGACGCCGGCGCAGCGCACGTGGAAGTGGTACCACTTCGCGGCGCTGTGGGTCGGGATGGTGATGAACATCGCGTCGTACATGCTCGCGGCCGGGCTGATCCAGGAAGGCATGTCGCCGTGGCAGGCGGTGATGACGGTGCTGCTCGGGAACCTGATCGTGCTCGTGCCGATGCTGCTGATCGGCCATGCGGGCGCGAAGCACGGGATTCCGTACGCGGTGCTCGTGCGCGCGTCGTTCGGCACGCAGGGCGCGAAGCTGCCGGCGCTGTTGCGCGCGATCGTCGCCTGCGGCTGGTACGGCATCCAGACCTGGCTCGGCGGCAGCGCGATCTACACGCTGCTGAACATCCTGACCGGCAATGCGCTGCACGGCGCGGCGCTGCCGCTCGTCGGCATCTCGTTCGGGCAACTCGCGTGCTTCCTCGTGTTCTGGGCGCTGCAGCTGTACTTCATCTGGCACGGCACCGATTCGATCCGCTGGCTCGAAAGCTGGTCCGCGCCGATCAAGGTCGTGATGTGCGTGGCGCTCGTGTGGTGGGCGACGTCGAAGGCGGGCGGGTTCGGCTCGATGCTGTCGGCGCCGTCGCAGTTCGCGGCAGGCGGCAAGAAGGCCGGGCTGTTCTGGGCGACCTTCTGGCCGGGCCTGACCGCGATGGTCGGCTTCTGGGCGACGCTCGCGCTGAACATTCCGGATTTCACGCGCTTCGCGCATTCGCAGCGCGACCAGATGATCGGGCAGTCGATCGGGCTGCCGCTGCCGATGGCGCTGCTGTCGGTGGTGTCGGTCGTCGTGACGTCGGCAACCGTCGTGATCTACGGCAACGCGATCTGGGATCCGATCGACCTGACGAGCCGGATGACGGGCATCGGCGTCGGCATCGCGCTCGTGATCCTCACGCTCGACACGATGTGCTGCAACCTCGCCGCGAATCTCGTCGGCCCCGCGTACGACTTCTCGAGCCTGTGGCCGAAGGCGATCTCGTACCGCACGGGCGGGATGATCACCGCGACGATCGCGATCGCGATGATGCCGTGGAAGATCCTCGCGACGACGGACGGCTATATCTTCACCTGGCTCGTCGGCTATTCGGCGTTGCTCGGGCCGGTCGCGGGCATCCTGATGGTCGACTACTTCCTGATTCGCGGCACGCAGCTCGACACGCGTGCGCTGTTCGACGAGGCCGGCGGCTTCAGCTACGCGCGCGGCTGGAACCCGGCCGCGCTGGTCGCGCTCGCGGTCGGCGTGCTGCCGAACCTGCCGGGCTTCCTGCATACCGCGTTTCCCGCGTCGTTCCCGAACGTGCCGGCGTTCTTCAACACGCTTTACACGTACGCGTGGTTCGTCGGCCTCGTGCTGGCGTCGGGCGTGTACGGCACCTGGATGAAGTGGCGCGCCGGACAGCGCGCGCAGATCGCGAGCGCATGACGCGCGAGCCGGCTTCGACTCGCACGCGGCATGCGGCACCCGACAGTCAACGAGGAGGCAAGCAAATGGCAATCCTGATTCGTGGCGGCACCGTGGTCGATGCAGACCGTTCCTATCGCGCGGACGTGCTCTGCGCGGACCCGCAGGACGGCGGCACGATCCTGCAGATCGCGGAGCAGATCGATGCGCCGGCCGGCGCGACCGTCGTCGACGCGCACGACCAGTACGTGATGCCGGGCGGCATCGATCCGCATACGCACATGGAGTTGCCGTTCATGGGCACGCGGGCGAGCGACGATTTCTACTCGGGCACGGCCGCCGGGCTGGCGGGCGGCACGACGAGCATCATCGACTTCGTGATTCCGAGCCCGAAGCAGCCGCTGATGGAGGCATTCCACGAATGGCGCGGCTGGGCCGAGAAATCGGCTTCCGATTACGGCTTTCACGTGGCCGTGACGTGGTGGGACGACAGCGTGCACCGCGACATGGGCACGCTCGTGCGCGAGCATGGCGTGTCGAGCTTCAAGCACTTCATGGCGTACAAGAACGCGATCATGGCCGACGACGAGATCCTCGTGAACAGCTTCACGCGTTCGCTCGAACTCGGCGCGCTGCCGACCGTGCACGCGGAGAACGGCGAGCTCGTGTTCCAGCTGCAAAAGGCGCTGCTCGCGCGCGGGATGACGGGGCCGGAGGCGCATCCGCTGTCGCGGCCGCCGGAGGTGGAAGGCGAGGCCGCGAACCGCGCGATCCGCATCGCGCAGGTGCTCGGCGT
This sequence comes from Burkholderia sp. EMB26, assembly GCF_024730645.1. Taxonomy (NCBI): domain Bacteria; kingdom Pseudomonadati; phylum Pseudomonadota; class Betaproteobacteria; order Burkholderiales; family Burkholderiaceae; genus Burkholderia; species Burkholderia sp. EMB26. Next base: position 887,893 of record NZ_CP078072.1, on the reverse strand, counting down.
GCCCGTGTATATCGTGCACGTGTCGGCGAAGGATGCGGTCGACGTGATCACGCGCGCGCGCAGCGAAGGGCTGCGCGTGTTCGGCGAAGTGCTGCCGGGCCACCTGGTGATCGACGAGGCCGTCTATCGCGATCCGGACTGGACGCGCGCGGCGGCCCACGTGATGAGCCCGCCGTTCCGCTCCGCCGAGCATCGCGAGGCGCTGTGGCGCGGGCTGCAGTCGGGGCAGCTGCATACGACGGCGACCGATCACTGCGTGTTCTGCGCATCGCAGAAGGCGATGGGCCGCAACGATTTCACGAAGATCCCGAACGGCTGCGGCGGCGTCGAGGATCGCATGTCGGTGCTGTGGCATCACGGCGTGAATCATGGCCGCATCACGCCGAACGAGTTCGTGCGGATCACGTCGACGAACGCCGCGCAGATCTTCAACCTGTATCCGCGCAAGGGCGCCGTGCAGGTCGGCGCCGATGCCGACCTCGTCGTATGGGACCCGGCCGCGACGAAGACGATCTCGGTGAACACGCATCACCAGCAGGTCGACTTCAACGTGTTCGAGGGGATGACCGTGCAGGGCGTCGCGACGCACACGCTCACGCGCGGCGCACTCGCCTGGGCCGACGGTGAATTGCGCGCGGTGCGCGGCGCGGGCCGTTACCTGAAGCGCCCGCCCGGTGCCGGCTACTACGAGGCCGCGCGGATCGCGAACCGGCTGCGCGAACCCCATCCGGTCGAACGCGCGGGTTGAGCGATGCGTAGCAGGCGGGGCGTGCCCGTTCGAACGGCGCGCCCCGCGCGCGTTTTCACGAGGTAGGTAGAACAACTGATCAAGTCGTCGAAGCACGAAAAAAGAAACGATCGACGCCATTGGTCGCGGCGATTTTGGCGACGTTGCCGGCGTGCATATCGAGCGAGTAACATCCACCAACCCGATCACGCGGGTCGCGGGCACGGGCCGCCCGCCGGACAGTTCAAATAGTGAGAAAGGAGCACAAGGTGGATATTCTGCGCAGTCTCCTCGGTATGCTGTTTCTGTTGCTGGTCGCGTATCTGCTGTCGAACAACCGCCGCGCGGTCAGTGGGCGGACCATGATCGCCGCGCTGCTCACGCAGTTCGCGATCGGCGCGCTCGTGCTGTTCGTGCCGTCGGGTCGCGCGGCGCTGGCCGCGGCCGCGAACGGCGTCAACCGCGTGCTCGACATGGGCAATCACGGCATCGCGTTCGTGTTCGGTGGTCTGGTCGACGCACGGATGTTCCAGTTGTTCGGCGACGGCGGGTTCGTGTTCGGCCTGCGCGTGCTGCCGATGATCATCTTCGTCACCGCGCTGATCTCGGTGCTGTACTACATCGGCGTGATGAAGTGGATCGTCGCGATCCTCGGTGCGGGGCTCGCCAAGGTGCTGGGCGTGAGCCGCATCGAGGCGTGTTCGGCCGTCGCGACGATCTTCCTCGGGCAAAGCGAGATGCCCGCGCTCGTGAAGCCGTTCGTGCGCAACATGACGAGCGCCGAGATCTTCACGGTGATGGCGAGCGGGATGGCATCGGTCGCGGGCTCGGTGCTGGTCGGATATGCCGGCCTCGGCGTGAAGATGGAGTACCTGCTCGCCGCGTCGTTCATGGCGGTGCCGGGCGGGCTGCTGTTCGGCAAGCTGCTGTTTCCGACCGTCGAACCGAGCCGCGTGGTGGTCGACGGTCTGGATTTCGACGACAAGCGCGCCGCCAACGTGATCGAGGCGGCCGCCTCCGGTGCATCGGTCGGGCTGCGCATCGCGATCAACGTCGGCGCGATGCTGATCGCGTTCGTCGGGCTCATCGCGCTGATGAACCTGATCGTCGGTGGCGCGGCCGCGTTCGTGGGCTTTCCGCACGTCACGCTGGTCGGCATCATCGGCCACCTGTTCGCGCCGCTCGCGTGGATCATCGGCGTGCCGTGGCACGATGCGGCGCTGGCCGGCAACTTCATCGGCGAGAAGCTGATCTTCAACGAATTCGTCGCGTACGGCGACCTGTCGCCGTACCTGAAGGGCGGCGCGCATGCGGCGGCGGCCGGCCTGCAGGTGCTCGACCCGAAGACGCTCGCGATCGTGTCGTTCGCGCTGTGCGGCTTCGCGAACTTCTCGTCGATCGCGATTCTCGCCGGCGGCTTCAGCGCGGTCGCGCCCGAGCGCCGCTCGGACGTCGCGCGCCTCGGCTTGCGCGCGCTGACGGCGGCGACGCTGTCGAACCTGATGAGCGCGGCGATTGCCGGCCTGTTTTTCTCGCTGCATTGACAGTAGACTCCGACCGATCGAAGCGAGGCAACGATGTTTCTACCGCAGGAATTCATTCGCAGGAAGCGCGACGGGCAGCCGCTCGATCGCGACGGGATGGCCGCGTTCGTGCGCGGCGTGACCGACGGCAGCGTGACCGAGGGCCAGGTGGCCGCGTTCGCGATGGCCGTGTATTTCAACGACCTGAGCACCGACGAGCGCGTCGCGCTGACGCTCGCGCAGCGCGATTCGGGCGACGTGCTCGACTGGCGCGCGCTCGATCTCGACGGGCCGGTGATCGACAAGCATTCGACGGGCGGCGTCGGCGACGTCGTGTCGCTGATGCTCGGGCCGATGGTGGCCGCGTGCGGCGGCTACGTGCCGATGATCTCGGGGCGCGGGCTCGGTCACACCGGCGGCACGCTCGACAAGCTCAGCGCGATTCCCGGTTACGACGTGATGCCCGCCACGGACGCGTTTCGTCGCACGGTGCGCGAGGTCGGCGTCGCGATCATCGGGCAGACCGCGCGGCTCGCGCCGGCCGACAAGCGCATCTATGCGATCCGCGACGTGACGGCGACCGTCGAATCGGTCGCGATGATCACCGCGTCGATCCTGTCGAAGAAACTCGCGGCCGGGCTCGACGGGCTCGTGATGGACGTCAAGGTCGGCTCCGGCGCGTTCATGCCGACCGCGGAGAAATCGGCGGAACTGGCCCGCAGCATCGTCGACGTCGGCAACGGCGCCGGCATGAAGACGACTGCGATCCTCACCGACATGAACCAGTCGCTCGCGCCGTGCGCGGGCAACGCGCTCGAGGTTGCGTGCGCGATCGACTACCTGACCGGCAAGTCGCGTCCCGCGCGGTTGCACGACGTGACGATGGCGTTGTCGGCCGAGTTGCTCGTGACCGGCGGGCTGGCGCGCGACGTCGGCCACGCGCGCGAGAAGCTGCAGCAGGCGCTCGATTCGGGCGCGGCGGCCGAGCGTTTCGCGCGCATGGTCGTCGCGCTCGGTGGCCCCGCCGACCTGCTCGACGCGCCCGCACGGCATCTGGCGCGCGCGGCGGTGATCGTGCCGGTTCCGGCGCCCGCGAGCGGCGTGGTGCAGCGCGTCGATTGCCGCGCGCTCGGGCTGGCGGTGGTCGCGCTCGGCGGCGGCCGTACGCGCGCGGAGGATGCGATCGACGTCAGCGTCGGCCTGTCGGCGCTCGTGGAGATCGGGCAACGCGTCGAAGCGGGCGAGCCGCTCGGTTTCGTGCACGCCCGTGACGAAGCGACCGCGGCGCATGCGGCGGACGCGATTCGCCGCGGCTACGTGCTCGGCGACACGGGCGAAGTGCCGCCGACCCTTTACCAGCGGGTCGACTGACCCTGCTCCCGGAGGCCTCACCACGATGGAACGAGACGAACTGATCGAACAGGCGAAGGCGGCGCGCGAGCGCGCGTATGCGCCGTACTCGCGCTTCAAGGTCGGCGCGGCGCTGCAGGCGCGCGACGGCACGGTTTTCCACGGCTGCAACGTCGAGAACGCGTCGTACGGACTGTGCAATTGCGCGGAACGCACGGCGTTGTTCGCGGCGATCGCCGCCGGCTATCGGCCCGGGGATTTCGCGCGGCTCGCGGTCGTCGGCGACACGGACGGCCCGATCGCGCCGTGCGGCGCGTGTCGTCAGGTGATCATCGAGATCGGCAAGCCCGACATCGAAGTGATCCTGACCAACCTGAAAGGGGCCGTCGAGATCACGACGGCCCGCGCGTTGCTGCCGGGCGCGTTCATGCTGTAACCACACGCGCCGCGGCGAGATGCGCGCGTCGCCTCATGCGCTGTCACGCGCGTCGCGGATCGGGATCACGGTGCGCGCGCCGCACTGGCGCAGCAGGTCGCGCAGCTCGTTGATGACCGGGAACACCTCGTGATTCCAGTCGGCGCCCTGCTGGTCATGCGCTTCCTGCTCTCGTTCGACGATCCAGCGATCCTCGCGGAAGATGCGCTCGGTGAACCATACGAGCAGCGGCCACGCGAGATCGAGCGCGAACGGGATGCCGGGCTTGTGGATCGACAGCAGCCCGAACGTGCGGTTGGTGCGCTGCTCGGCGTCGAGCGGCACGTAGACGATCCACAGGTCCATCACGAGCGTGCCTTCGCTCGACCGGATCCGCAGCGTCTGGTACGGATACTCGGTGCGCACCGTCATCACGCTCTTGTTGGCCTGGTCGCCGGGCTTCTTGCTCGAACCGAACACGAGCGCCTCGCCGACCGGCTGCTTGCCTTCCATCCGCGCGAACGTGTAGTCGACCTCGACCCAGTCGTCGCCGCGGCGGCGGCCCACGGAGCGTGCGCGCATCTGGCCCATCTGCTTGCGGTGCAGGAACTGATGGTTCATGTCCATCAGGTTCTCGTGCATGAACGAATAGTGGCACTTGACTTCGCGGCCGAAGCGGCGTGTCTTGAACGCTCGATCGTCCGCCGATTCGAGCGCGGGGAACGGCCGTGCCTCGGCGAGCGTGGCGTCTCCCGGGAACACGAAGATCAGCCCGTGCGCCTCGCGGCACGGATACGCGCGCACGCCGTTGGGCAAGCGTTCGCGGCCGAGGTAGGGCACGTCGACACAGCGGCCGCTGTCGCACGCGTAGGTCCAGCCGTGATAGCAGCAGCGCAGCGTTTCGCCGCTCACGACGCCTGCGTGCAGCGGCACCTGGCGGTGCGCGCAACGATCTTCGAGCGCATACACGGCGCCCGATTCGGTGCGCACGAGCACGATCGGATCGCCGGCGAAGCGCACGCCGAGCGTCTTGCCGCGCTTGAGCTCGCGCGACCACGCGAGCGGGTACCAGTGATCGGGGTGAATGGGCACGCGGCGCAGGTCGCGCACGACCGCGCCGGTGGACGGTTCTTCGAGGGTATTGCTGTCAGGCAAAGGCACTGCGCGCATGCGTGACGCCTCCTGGCTGGGCGGGTGGTCCGGATGCCGCATCATGCGGCGAGGATCAGGAGAAGTCTACGCGAAGTTGCCGGCCGCGGCGGACACGATGCGGGTTTGCCCCGGCGTCGCGTCCGCCGATTCGTTGATGCGGCGCAAAGCGGCCTCTGCCGGCGCCTGGCGTGGCGGGCCGGCCCGGCCCGGCCCGGCTGTGCGGCGGGCGGCCTCCCGTCGCGCGGCAGGGTGAGTGACCCGCGGCTCACAAGCGCGCTTCGCGCCACAGCACCGCGTCGGCACGGTACAGCGCCGGGAAGCGCTGCTTCAGCCCGGCGACCTTCGGCAGATCGTTGAACGCGATATACGGCGCATCCGGATGCAGTTCGAGGTAGTTCTGATGATAGGCCTCGGCCGAATAGAACCCCTTGTAGGCTTCCACGCGCGTGACCACGGGCGCCGGAAACACATGCGCGCTGCCGAGCTGCGCGATGTACGCGGTCGCGACCGCGCGTTGCTGTGCGGTGGTCGGGAAGATCGCGGACCGGTACTGCGAGCCTTCGTCGGGGCCTTGCCGGTTCAGTTGGGTCGGGTCGTGCGCGACCGAGAAGAACACCTGCAGCAGCCGGCCGTACGTGATCTGCGTCGGGTCGTAGACGATCCGCACCGATTCCGCGTGCCCCGTCAGCCCCGAGCCGACGAGCGCGTAGTGCGCGGTTTCGGACGCGCCGCCCGCATAGCCAGCGGTGACCTGCTTCACGCCCTTCACGTGTTCGAACACGCCCTGTACGCCCCAGAAGCAGCCGCCGGCGAGCACGGCCGTTTCGTCGTGCGACGCGCCGGGCGTTTCGTCGAGCGTTGCTGCGGGCACGGTGCGCATCGGCTCCGCGGAATTGACGATGCGCTGGTAGCCGAACACGGCGGCGGCTGCCACGGCAACGGCGCCGATGCGGCGCAGCATGGTCGCGCGCCGTCGTGCGGCGGCATCGTGGGTCGGGATCGGGATCATCTCTTGCTCCTTCGGACTGCGTTGAAAAAAGCCGATGCTCGGAGGGCGGTGGCGCGAGCAATCAACCGAACGTGAACGCGTACGCATCGACGCCCGGATCGAGGAACTCGATCGCGAACGTGCGATCGGCGATCGCGCCCGGCTGCCGGACGAGCTGGTACAGACGCTGGTCGGTGACGGTGCCGTAGCCTTGCGCATCGACGTCGGCGCCATGCGCGGCCCCGGGCGCCGCGCCGTCGAGCGTCACCCGAAAGCGCACGGGCCGGCCGTTCGCACCGGGGCCGAGCACGAGGTGCAGGTCGCGCGCATGGAAGCGGTAGACGATCCGGCCATCCGGTGCGGCCAGCGACGCGCGTTCGGCGCCGACGTTCCACGTGCCCGCGAGACCCCAGCCGTTGAGATCCGGGCTGCCCGGCGCGTCGTAGCGGTGCGCCGCGTCGCGCACGACGCCGCCCGGCGACGCGAAGCTTTCCGCGCGCGCATAGCCGACATAGGTTTCGGGCGAACGGACGTCCGCGCTGTCGGCGGCGGCGAGCGCACCCTTCGCGGGCGCGCCGGCGAGCCCGAGCGGCACGTTCAGCGCGTCCGGATGGCCGGCTTCGGCGAGCAGCGACTGGATCGCGCGTTCGGACTGTGCGTATTCGCCTTCGCCGAAGTGGTGATGGCGGATCCGCCCTTGCGCGTCGATGAAGTAGTGCGCGGGCCAGTATTCGTTGTTGAATGCGCGCCAGATCGCATAGCCGTTGTCGATCGCGACCGGGTAGTCGATGCCGAGGTCGTGCACGGCCTTCTTCACGTTGCCGATGTCGCGCTCGAACGCGAACTCCGGCGCGTGCACGCCGATCACGACGAGTCCGTACGGCGCGTACTTGCGTGCCCAGGCGGTCGTGTACGGCAGCGTGCGCAGGCAGTTGATGCACGAATACGTCCAGAAATCGACCAGCACGACCTTGCCGCGCAGGCCGGCCGCCGTCAGCGGCGGCGAGTTCAGCCACTGCACCGCGCCGTCGAGCGACGGCAGCGTACCTTCGACGGGCAGCGCGGCCGCGGTCGCGCCGGCCGCGCGCATCATCGCGCTGCCGGCCATTGCAGCGCCGCCGGCCTGCGCGCCATCCGTCGCGGCGGCCATCATCGCGCCGCCCGTCGCGTTGTCGGCGGCGCCGGTCGCCGGCGTTGCCGCCGGCGCGCCGTTCGAGCGCCCGCCGAGGCGGTCGACGAGCTTCGTTTCGAGCCCGCCGGTGGTGACGGTCGACAGCTGCGCCAGGGCGCCGGTGTCGAGGCCGAGCGCGATCGCGCCGACACCGGCCAGCAGCGCCGCGCCGATCCCGCGCCGGATCCATTCGCCGGCGCCGAGCGAGCGCTTCATCGCGGCGAACACCTTGCCGCCGATCACGAGCGCGACGCCGAGCGAGGTCGCCGCGCCGGCCGCATACGCGACGAGCAGCAGCGTCGTGCCGACGCTCGCGCCGCGCAATGCGGCGCCGGTCAGCACGAGACCGAGGATCGGGCCCGCGCACGGCGCCCACAGCAGGCCCGTCGCGACGCCGAGCAGCAGCGACGACGCCGGGCCGGCCGGGCGGCCGTCGCGTTGTGCGAATCCGGTGAGCCGGTTGCCGGCGGCGACCAGCGGGCGCGTCAGGTGTTCCGCGAAGCGCGGCATCAGCAGCGTCAGGCCGAACACCGCGAGCAGCACGATCGCGATCCAGCGGCCGGCCTGGTTGGCCTGCGCGACCCAGCCGCCGCCGACGGCGGCGAGCGTCGCGACGACGGCGAACGTGAGCGCCATGCCGGCGAGCAGCGGCAGGCCGGTGCGCACGAACGGCTGGTCGGCGCGCGCGAACACGAACGGCAGCACGGGCAGGATGCACGGGCTCAGGATCGTGAGCACGCCGCCGAGATAGGCAAGGACGATGAGCAGCATGATGCGTTCTCCAGTCGGTCGGGGGGCCGGATCAGGCGGCAGCCGGGTGGAAGGCGAGCGCGACGCCGTTCATGCAGTAGCGCAGGCCGGTCGGCGCCGGGCCGTCGTCGAACACATGGCCGAGATGGCCGCCGCAGCGGCGGCAGTGCACTTCGGTGCGGACCATCCCGAACGACGCGTCGGTGTCGGTGCCGACCGCGTGGTCGAGCGGTTTCCAGAAGCTCGGCCAGCCCGTATGGCTGTCGAACTTGGTGGCCGACGAGAACAGCGCGAGGTCGCAGCCGGCGCACGCGAACGTGCCGGGTCGGTGCTCGGCGTTCAGCGGGCTGCTGTACGGCCGCTCGGTGCCGGCTTCGCGCAGGACCGTGTATTGGGCGGGCGTGAGCCGGCGATGCCATTCGGCGTCGCTGAGCGTGATCTCGAACGGGGCGGCCTTGGGCGAGCCGGCGGGCGGCGCGGCGAGCGCGCGGCCGACCAGCGCGCGGCGGCCGGCGGACGACAGCGCCGCGAGCGCGGCGAGACCGGTGGCGCCGGCGAACAGCAGATGTCTGCGGGTGGGCATGATGGGCTCCTGGAAGCAGGTCCTGAAAACATGCGCCTATCGTAGGCAGCGGCCGGTGTCGAAGTCCTCACGGAAAGTTAAATGAATTGTGATTATTTTCCGGGTGTTCCGGCCAAGTCCGGTGAAATCCATCAAAGCCCCGTCTGACAAGGGTTTGCAGGGTATTCGTGGTCCGTCCACTTCCGCGGAAATCCCGCACGAGCCGCAACTTTTTAGTGTCTTTTTAGTGTTCGTGGTGTGGGGCAGGCTCTGCTTGGGATGCACGAGCCGACCCGATGACGAAATCAATGGAGGGCGATCATGGGTGCACTGACGGTCAGGCAAATCGAAGCCGCAAGGGCGACCGGAAAGCGGTATTTCCTGTCGGATGGGCGTGGACTGTTCCTGCGTGTCGGCCCGGCCGGCGGAAAGATCTGGTTTGTTCGCGCCAGCATCAACGGCAAGCCGCTCGGCAAGGCGTGGGCACGCTCGACCACAGATGCGCAGCTGTTCCTCGAGGATGCACGCGCAGCGGCGGCGACGATTCGTTCACAAGCGCACGACGGTGTGGACTATCTCGAAGCGAAGAAGCGTGAATGCCAGGCGAGGGTTTAAAAAGGCGGCGATGGCGGACCTCACGTTCGGCGACTTATTCGACGCGTGGTTCGCGACCATCAACAAGAAGCGCGGCAAGAAAGGCCGGAAGGATGGCGGTAAGTCGCTTCGAAGTGCGATGGAAAAACATATGCTGCCGTCTCTCCGTACATACAGGATCGCAGGCGTGTTTGCGTCGAACGTTCTGCCGCTGCTTACCGCGATTTCCGACGGGGGACACAACCGGCAAGCGGTCGAGATGTTGATCACGATCCAGCAAATGATTCGGTGGGGCGAACGAAATCAGCCGTGGAAGCGATTGCTGATCGATTGCGATGTGCTCGCGCTTGCAAAAGAGGATGTCGTTTCAGGTGATTACGACCCGGTGCGTGGCAATGAGCGTAACCGGACGCTTACGGACGACGAAATCCGACTACTCGGTGACCTGATTCCAGCCGTGCGGCTTCCACGTTCCATTGAGTCAGCGGTATGGGTGATGCTTGCGTGCGGAACACGCGTCGGCGAAACGCTCCTGACGCGCTGGACCGATCTCGACTTCAAGGCACGGACGTGGACAATTCCAAAGGAACGCACGAAGTCGAACGCGGCGATCACGATTCATCTGTCCGATTTCGTTCTTGCACAGTTTGCAGCGCAGCAGGTCGTGCGCGCCGGCATGCCTGAAGGCGACGCACGCCGCGAATATGTGTTTCCGTCGGAGAAGGGCAAACTTCCGCACGTCAGTATTCATACGACCTGCGGGGCGATCCATGACCGGCAACGCCCGAAGGATGCACCTACCGAAGGCCGCACAAGGGCAACCGATGCGCTCACAGTCCCGGGTGGCCAATGGAAATGTCATGACCTGCGCCGGACGTGCGCAACGATGATGCAGTCGCTCGGCATCGCAGAAAGCATCGTGCATCGATGCTTGAACCACGCGCGCAATGATCCGCTTGATCGAATCTATTTGCAGTTCGACTATGACGCGCAGATGCGCGATGCGTGGCGGCGATGGGGCGACCGTTTGTCGGTATTGCTTGGCACGAGTACAGAAAACGTACGCTTTCTGTTCGCGCCGTAGTCGGGGAGCGTTTCTCCGCAGAGGGAAGAGGGAATATGTAACCCTGATAATACGAGTTATCACGGTTAAAGGTGCCCGAGAATCGACGGGGATGCCGTGCTTCATTCCTGTTCCCTCGATACATTCCATCGGTGTGGGGCGCCTATAGGGGCAAGTGCGGTGGCCGCCGGGTACCGATGGTCGTGCCCGTGGTCCGCAGTGGTAAGTGCGCAGGTTGCCACGAGCGGAAGAGTGCAGGTTCTGGCGGGTACTGGCTGCATCGGCCGCCCTGCGGTTTGCGTGTTGACCGTTGGATGCGGTAGGGTGCGACTTTGACTTTATGATCCGGACAAGTCCATGAACAAACAGGAACTCATCGACGCGGTCGTCGCGGGCGCGGGCGTCAGCAAAAGCGACGCGAGCAAAACTGTTCAGGCGGTGCTGGATGCGATCACGGACGCGGTGAGCCGCGACGAAGCGGTGCAGCTCATCGGCTTCGGGGCATTTTCGCGGGGGCAGCGCTCAGCGCGTACCGGTCGCAATCCGACGACGGGCGAGGAGATCGCTATTGCCGCAGCAAATACTGTGAAGTTCGCCGCCGGTAAGGCGTTTAAGGACGCAGTGAACGGATCGTGACATCGTGCGAGTTGCGCCTGGCCGCCTAGGCGGGGTCGCCTCCGTGAGAACGCCAGTGTCGTCGCGTTCGTGCGGGTGCACGAGTCTGACTTGATTTGCCGGTCTACCGAATTGTGCAGACAGTGTCTGCACAATTCGGTAGACCGGCTCCAAGTTCGCGACAAACGTGGAGCGCGCCTCAGTCCAGCAATAGCGACTCGTCCGCTGTTCGTGAGTTCGTATACGCGGAACGGAGCTTCGCCGACGCGTGGCGTCAGCGATACCCGCTGGACCACTCGTTCTGTTGTTTGGGCCGTTGATTAAGCAATGCGAAAACACTGTCCCGTGCGCCGCCGCGCGATGACGAAGCGCAATTGCACCCACTTCCCGCCGACAAAATCCGCCGCTTGTCGCTCAAGCACCATCTCGCGTTTGCAGCGCTATGTGGCGGATGCGGCGACGTTGAGTTGATCGCCACGCTGTCCAATATGCTCGCACCTGCGTTTTACCCGCGTGCGGACTGCAATGCCGAACTATATCGCTGCGCGGATTCCGCCCTCGCTCAATGTGTTGCGCGGGTAGAGTGCGGGCGCTCGTGGGCCTTAACGGACGCTGAGCGGACTGCATTCGAACCGTTGCGTCTTGTCCATGACGAGCAACTTGCTGCAGTGCCTGTCCATCGCTACCTTGAAACGCATGGAATGCATGCGACAGGTTCTCGAAGCCATCAACGTTACTGCGTGCCTGAGCGTGTATGTACAGCCGATTTCTCCGAGTGGAATCCTCACCTCTCTCGAGATGCTCGACGCGGAGAAAGGGATACCCTTGGATCCTACGGCTGCCCGTTTCTTCAACGATCTCGATTTCGAAGTATTCGAGTATCACGCAACACATAAGCCATTCATTCAAGCGGATGTAATTTTCTATCGACCCGACAAATAAGTAGGAATGCGATAGAAGTTGGTTTGACAGCATTAACCATTTTTGAGATTCGTGAGATCCGCCGTTCTGTACAATCGCGTGTGAGGGCAAAGCGCGCTTACCGCTTAGCAAGCGGGCGTAATAAAAAAGAAAGGTATGCAGATGGATGCACGTAATCTGATGAAAATCATTCGAGGCGGGCTAATTCAGCAGGACCGACTTCTGAAGCTCGACACTTCGTTAGGGCACGACGTCTTGCTGCCGCAGCAGATGATCGGTGATACGCGACTGGGGCGCGATTTTGAGTTTGTCGTCGACGTCGTTTCAACGACGTCGAGCGTCGAGCTTAAGAAACTTATCGCGCAACCCGCGACGCTATGGATCCAACAGGGTGATGGTTCGTACGCGTCGCATAACGGTTACGTGCATACTGCGAGACGTCTTGGTGCTGACGGCGGGCTGACATTTCACCAGCTCACGATCTCCTCGTGGATGCACTTCCTGCTATTTCGTCGCGACCAGAAGATCTGGCAGGACAAACCGGTCGATGCGATCGTCACCGACGTTTTCAACGCTCATCCCCAAGCACGCGGCTTCTTCGAGTTTCATCTGTCCCGGACCCTGCCGTCGCTCTCCTTCTGCCGCCAGGACGAAACTGATTGGAATTTCGTCCACCGGCTCCTTGAATCGGAAGGGCTCTACGGCTACTGGAAGCACGACAGCGACGGCAAAGCACATCGGCTCGTCATCACCGATCGCCTGACGGCACTCGACGAGCCAGTGCCGCTCACGTTTTCACGCGCGGGAACCACAGTCGCATCGGACGCACTCACGCAATGGAGCGGCACACGCATCCTGCAGAGTACGTCGTTGACCACTTGTACGTTCGATTACAAGAACCCCGCTAGCACGTTTAACGCGAAGGGCACGTCGTTGCCGACAATGCCGAACCAGGGCGAGTTACCAGAGCAAGCTGAGGTGTATCAGTACACCGGCGCGTACACCTTTATGGCCCAGGACCGGGGTGACGCGCTTTCGAAAATCCGCCTCGAGGAATGGGAATCTCGGTCGAAGCGCTTTTTTGGTATTGGAGGTTGGCGAGCTGCTGACTCAGGCAAACGTTTCACGTTGGACGGACATCCCGATCACGATGGAGACTCGAGCGAGCAGCGCGAGTTCGCGGCGATTGCGGTGCGCTGGATCGTGCGAAACAATTTGCCGATCATTCAAACCTCCGCCCGGATGCCCCATAGCCTGGATCGTCGGATCGCAGAATCAGCGATTGCGGACTTGGATCGCGCCGCGTATACGGTGGTCGGACCAGACGGAGCGTCGGGAGTCTTTCACGTTGAGATCGAAGCGCAGCGGACGATGGTGCCGTTTCGGAGCCCTTTCGAACACGCCAAACCATCGACACACCTCGAAACCGCGATTGTCGTCGGGCCAAAGAGCGAAGAGATCTATACGGACGAACTGAACCGTATCAAGGTGCGCTTTATTTGGGATCGCATCAATGAAGGCAATGAGAGCGCCTCGTGTTGGATCCGCGTTGCACAGTCTGATACCGGCAGCGGCTACGGCGCTGTCCACCCTCCACGGGTCGGCGAAGAAGTCTTGATCGATTATGTTGGCGGAGACTGTGACCGTCCAATCGCGATCGCACGCGTTTACAACGGAGCGACGAAACCTCAGTGGCATACGAACGGTCTGCTCTCGGGCTATCGCTCGAAGGAGTATTCCGGAGCGGGATACAACCAGATGGTAATGGACGACTCGACCGGCCAGAACCGAGTGCAGCTGTTCAGTAGCCAAGGGAACTCGGCGCTTCATCTCGGCTATCTGATCCAGCATACCGGAAATTCACGGGGCGGTTATCTGGGTAGTGGTTTTGACCTGCGGACAGATAACTACGGCGCCATCCGCGCGAACCGCGGATTGTACGTCACCACGTATTCGAAGGCGGCGGACAGCCAACCGCTCGACGCGCGCGAAACGCAAGAGCAATTGGTGCGAGCAGAGAGCCTGCTCGAATCACTTTCGGACGCAAGTACCGCACACGAGGCTGAGGGCATGCAGGCCGGATACGACGCACTAAAACAGCTGACCGACGCGTCGCAACAGTCGGTCGCTGGCACCGTGTCTGGTGGCCGCACCGCTGGCGGGGGCACCGGTGCAGCGAATGCCTTCAAAGAGCCGATCATGCTTTTCGGAAGCCCATCGGGCATCGCGATCTCGACGAACGAGACCGCCCATCTGTCAGCCGCGCAACACGTTAACGTCGTCAGCGGGCAAAGTACCCACCTGGCGGTCGGAAAGTCTCTGATCGCAAGTGTCGCGAACAAGCTGAGTATCTTCGTTCAGAATGCCGGCATGAAATTGTTCGCCGGTCGCGGCAAGATCGAGGTACAAGCGCACTCAGACAACATCGAGCTGATTGCTCAGAAATCGGTCAAAGTGCTTTCGACGACTGCCAAGGTCGAGGTTGCCGCTGACCAAGAGATCTATCTAACTTCCGGCGGTGCCTATATTCGCATCGCAAATGGTGACATCCAGATCCACGCGCCCGGCAAGATCGATATCAAGGGCACGTCGCACAGCCTCGACGGACCGACCGCGCAGGGTTACGTACTCCCTGGTCTACCGCATGCGGGCGATGTTCCGCGATATCACGAGCAGTTCCACCTGGTCGACGACGACGGCGAGACGGTGTTGCCGCACACACGCTACGAGATCGAAAGCGAGTCGGGTAAAAGGTGGAGCGGCTTCAGCGATGCAAACGGCTTTACTCAGCACATTTATACCGATGAACCAGAGTCTCTTTCTCTGACAGTGTACAAGGAGGTAGATGATGACGGCGACGAAGAAGCGTAAGACGGTGAAGCGCCACGTTAGGCACGCGTCGACGACGAGTGCTGACCAAAATTCCCTAGTGAAAGCCGTCATTCAGAACGACGCCGGTGACTGGGTGCGCCCGGCGACAGGGGACAAGTTCTACATCGACGAAACAACGAAGTTTCCGTCGATCACATTCGAGTTCAAGTCGGACGATCCTCCCCCCTACCAATGGAAGTGGACCATCGTATGGGACGCGCAGGTGAGCCCGCTGAACGAGAAGAAAAGCCGCGGCAAGAAGGTGCGATCGTTTTCGGAGACCGGATCTTTTACCAGCAATGACAAGGTGTGGGATGCGAATCTGAATGGGAAGATTATCGGTGGGAAGCTGTCCGTCGAAGTCAAGGCGGGGTCAACCGAGTTCCGAAGAACTGTGTTGGTCCTCGGAAAGAATCCGGCGAAAGAAGACGTGCTCGCCTACCTCAAGCCGATTCCGAAAACGGTCGGGTTCGAGCTCGTTCTCGATCAAGAGAGTCACTTCAAAAACTTCAGGACGTCTGACAGTGAACCCGTGGTCGCTGGCGACAAGGGTTTCGGTATGACTCAAATGACGAATCCCGCACCGTCGTACGAACAGGTCTGGAGCTGGAAGGAAAACATTAAGGCTGGCGTTAAGTTGTGGCAGCAGAAGCAAACCGACGCGATCAAGCACTTTGACGGGGTCCCCTATACAGAGGAGCAGCTTCGCCGCGAGACATTTTCCAGATGGAACGGGGGTGCCTACTACAAGGTAGATAAGGCGGCAGGGACGATCGTGCGTGACGATGTGATGTGTGACACGCAAACGGGTAATATAGGTTGGGACATGACGAACCCTTCGAACGCCGGGAAAACAGAAGAGGAACTTCGCAAGCGGGACAAGGATGAGTACCCGAAAATGAAGGCCGGCCAAACCAAAGAACATCCATGGAAGTATTCCGGAATCTGCTATGTCGATCATATCTTCGGTAATTAAGTGTTGCGTCTTCGCTGTTGCAGTAGCTGGTGCAGCTAACGCGTTCGCAGACGAGAAAGCACCGACCTCGATTCAGCTGTCGAACGGACGCCAGTTACAGCAAACGGAAGATGGAAAACGGTTGATTGAAGTAGACGCCGCCCATCACCGGACAATCACGGTGAAGTTGCCTACGGCATTTCGTCGGACCGTCGCATCATCGTCCGGCATCGGATTCCCATCGGCGACATCGAAGGTCGTCGACGGAAAGGAATTTGTGCTGGTGGTCGTGAGCCAATCCTCGAGTAACAAGCCAATGGGTTTCTGCGGTGCAGGGGAAGAGAGCACGCTGTATGCGTTGCAGGTCCACGGTAACGCCGCAGCCCCCGTCTATTCGATGCCGGTACAAAGCTGTTTGCACAGCGTGTCTCTCAATGACAACGGGGGCTACCGGTCGCCATGGCTCGCGATCGAGTGGATCGACAATCCGCTCGGGTTCAAAATCACTTGGACCAATATCGACGATGCTGGCAATGCGACGCGCGAGTATCGGTACAACGGAAGTTCGTTTTCGCGTAGCAAGTAGTAGGCGCCGGTCCGAGAATTAGCAAAATTCCCGTGACGTCGTCGGCAGCGCGCCGAGCAACGCGGTCCTGTCGACGAGCTTGCTCGCGATCAGGTGCCGCACCTACCTTCGGCCTGCCACACGCCGTACACGGCCGGCAGCGCAGCGCCGAGCGCTTCCTTCCGAAACTTCTCCAACAGACCGGGCCAGAGGATCACGTTCGCCTGGCCCGTCTCGTCCTCGAGCGTCATGAACAGCACACCGTTCGCCGTGCCGGGCCGTTGCCGAACGGTGACCAGTCCGCACGCACGCGCGAGCTGGCCGCTGCGCAACGTCGCCAGCTGCTCGGCCGACTGCAGGTGGCCCAGCGCGAGGCGATCGCGCAGCAGTGCCAGCGGATGCCGGCCGAGCGTGAAGCCCATCGCGCGATAGTCCGTTACGATCTCGTGGCCCTCCGACGCTTGAGGTAACGCCGGCACCGCGTCGTCGCGTTCGGTGCCGCGCAGTAGATCTCGATCAGGCGCGGCAGCGGCCCCGAGCCAAAGCGCGGCGCGTCGGTTGCCGCCAGCGAGTGAGCGAAGAGCGTTCGCGCGCGCGAGTACCTGAAGGTCGTGCCGATCAAGCTGGGCGCGACGCGCCAGATCCGCGACGTCGGCAAACGGCCGCGCCGCGCGTGCGAGCTCGATCCGGCTTGCGACGTCCTCGCGCATGCCGCGCAACAGCGAGAAGCAAGGCGCACGGGCGCCGACGTCGTCGGCCCTTCAATCGCAGAATCCCATGTGCTCACGTTGACGTCGACCGGCAGTACCTCAACGCCGCGGCGCTGCGCGTCCTGCAGCAGATGCGACGGCGTGTAAAAGCCCATGGGCTGGCTGTTGAGCAGGGCGGCCAGGAATACGGCCGGTTCGTGTCGACGCAGCCATGCGCTCGAGTAGACGAGCAGCGCGAAGCTCGCCGCGTGGCTCTCCGGGAAGCCGTATTCGCCGAAGCCCTTGATCTGCGCGAAGATCGATTCGGCGAACTCGCGGTCGTAGCCGCGCTCGAGCATGCCGCTCACGAGACGTTCGTGGTGCGGCTCCAGTCCCCCCTTGCGCTTCCATGCCGCCATCGCGCGGCGCAGCTGGTCGGCCTCGCCGGCGGAGAAGCCGGCCGCCAGCATCGCGACCTGCATCACCTGCTCCTGGAAGATCGGCACGCCGAGCGTGCGCGCCAGCGCCTTCTCCACGCCTTCCGACGGAAACATGACAGGCTCCAGCCCCTGGCGCCGGCGCAGAAACGGATGCACCATCCCGCCCTGGACCGGGCCCGGCCGCACGATAGCGACTTCGATCACCAGGTCGTAGAAGCACTGCGGCCGCAGGCGCGGCAGCATCGACATCTGCGCGCGCGATTCCACCTGAAACACGCCCATGCTATCCCCTTCGCAGAGCATGTCGTAGGTCGCCTTGTCCTCGGCCGGGATGTCCTGCAGTTCCAACGTCTCGTCGCGCTTCTCCGAGATCATGTCGAGCGCGCGGCGCACCATCGACAGCATGCCAAGCGCGAGCAGGTCGATCTTCAAGATCCCGAGCGCTTCCAGGGTCCTTCTTATCACGACGGCACGATAGCGTGCTCAAACTCAGGTTTTGAACAACGTGTTACCGCGACCGACGGCGTTGCAACGACGTCGCGAGGGAGTTGACATCGCTCTTCGCAACGCCGCGCTCGGTGACAACTTTAATTCGCGGCGGGCAAATCCTTGAATTCACAAGGGTTCGCAGCTCTTGGGTGACTGCGAAATGGCGAAGTGACATCTTTACTTCGCAAACGGTGACAACTTTATTTTGGCCTACGTCGGCGAAGCGAACCACCGCAGTAGAGATATCTCCCCCCCGTCCAACAATTTGCCTGCGATCTCCCGTTCCTGAAACCGTTCATGTGCGATGCCGGCGTACTTTACGGCGAGCGCGGAGACACGTTCACCGTCCACGTTTAGCGTGCGGCGTGCGTGCGACCTCGGTCGCCACCACGCGAATCGCGTCGATCAACGCGCGCGCGGCCGGCGACGGCGGGCTGCCGGCGCGCGTCATCAGCCCGATGTCCCGAGTCGTTTCGCGCAGCGGCACATCGAGCACGACCAGCAGCCCCGCTTCGCATTCGTAGTGCAACTGCTGCGCGGACAGCACCGCGAGCATGTCTGTGTGCAGCAGCAGGCCGCGTATTATCGCAAGGTCGGCGCTCTCGACCGTCGGCATCGGCGGCTTGAGTTTCATGCGCCGGAACAGCGACTCGAACAGCCCGAGCGCGGGCGAGTGGCTGCGCGGCAGGATCCATTGCGCACCGGCGAGGCTCGCGAGCGTGAGGTTGCGCACGCCGGCGAGCGGGTGATTGTGGCGCGCGAGCACGACGAGGTTCTCGGACATCAACCGTTCGTTCTCGAGGTTGTTCGCCGGATCGCTCGCGCGCAGCGCGCCGAGGATGAAGTCGATGTCACCCGCGCGCACGCCGGCGACGAGCGCCTCGTACGCGCTTTCGTCGGTGATCACGTGCACCTTCGGAAACCGCGTGACGACGCGCGCGACCGCTTCGGGCAGCATCAGCGTGCGGCCGAGCGGCAGCGCACCGACGGTCACGACACCCTGGATGCTGCCGTGCAGCGCCGCGACGTCGTCGGCGACGTGCCGCAGTTCGTTCAGCGCGCGCCGCACGTGCAGCAGGAACGTCTCGCCGTCGGCCGTCAGCAGCAGGCCGCGCGGATGCCGATGGAACAGCGCGAAACCCGCGCCGCTCTCGAGAATCCGGATCGCGCTGCTGACGGCCGGCTGCGTGACGCCGAGCGCACGCGCGGCGCTCGGCATGTGACGGTGCCGCGCGAGCGTCGAGAACAGCAGGAGCCGCCGCGTGTTGAGCAGGTAAGCCGGCAGGCCGCCGTCGGTCGATGCGCGGCGGCGCGACTGGCGCAGCGCACACCAGTTCGCGAGCGCGCCGAGTTCGGCGATCACACGCTCTCCGCGCTTGAGCACCGCACGGCCGACCGGCGTCGCCAGCATGCCGGACGGCTTGCGGTCGAACAGCGCTTCGCCGACGGCCGCTTCGAGTTCCTGCACCGCGCGCGTGACGGCCGACTGCGCGCGAAACAGCGTCGCGGCGGCGCGGCTCACGCTGCCCGTTTCGGCAACGCGCTGCACCGCGTACAGGCAGGCGAGATTCGGAAGGTCGGTGTTGTCCATGGGTGTTCGGGCGGTGTGCGTCGCGGCGGCCGAGCGTACGACATGCGTGCATCCGTGCGGCCTGCGCCGGCGGCGCAGCGGGTTGAACGACTTTACCGGAACGGCGGCCGCGGAGCTTGCGTCGTGCTTATCGGCCCATCTGTTTTATTTATCGGATGTGAATCGCCGAGCGATCGGCTGCGGCTCGCTCGCCGCCGGACGCGGCCGCGCGAGCGCCATATCCGGCGGGCTTCCGGGCCATCGGCGACGCGGTGCGCGTGCTGGTTGAGCGCTTGCCGGATATGCGGTTACATCGGGTTATAAGGGTTTACCCTAACTGTATTGCCCCGGCCGCGACTGAGTAATTTCAATCCCGGGAGCCGCAAGCACGCGGTTGCCGGCGCATCGGGCCGCCATCTGATTCATTGTTCGTCCGATCACGAAAAGGGGCTGGCGCGTGGCGCGGCACCTCCAACTACGAGCGAGGCAGCGTAATGGGACGGCAGCACATCATCGGAGCACGCGAACCGGCGGACGCATCGGCGGGCAGCACGCCGCTTTCCTACACGGTACGCGCCGGTATTCGCGGCGGGTTCGCGGGCGCGGTGCTGATCTGGGTCTACGAGGCGCTCGTGTGGGTTGGCACCCAGCACCTGATGCCGCTCGCCGGCATCCCGCGCAACGCGACGGGACTCGTGTTCGGCAGGGCCGCACAGGACGCGCTCGGCATCGGTGCATACTTCATCGGCACCGCGATCCATTTCGCGTTCGCGCTGTCGTGGGGCATCGTGTTCGCGGCGATCTGGCCGTGGTTCCGCCGGCGCGGCTTCGAGGCGACGTTCGTCGCGCTGTTCTTTGCGATCGTCGCATGGATCGTGATGCACGCGCTGATCATGATCGCGTCGAGCAATCATCCGAACTATTTCGACCCGAACGTGATCATCGGCGGGTTCATGTCGCATTTCGTGTTCGCCGTTCCGCTCGCGCTGGTCGTCAAGCGCAGCCTTGCGCCGCAGCCGCACGGGCGCGCGTAGCGAGCGAACGCGCACGCATTCAATCAGCAACGGCCGGCGCGGCCGGACCGCATCAGAGCATCACGAAGGAGCATTGGCATGGCACGGATTATCGGAGGCATCGCGGCCTCCCACACGCCCACGATCGGGTTCGCGTTCGACAAGAACAAGCGCGACGATCCCGTCTGGGCGCCGATCTTCGAAAACTTCGCGCCGCTGGCCGGGTGGCTCGCCGACAAGCGTCCCGACGTGCTGCTGTTCATCTACAACGACCACGTGACGTCGTTCTTCTTCGATCACTATTCGGCATTCTCGCTCGGCGTCGGACCGCAGTGGCATCCGGCGGACGAAGGCGGCGGCGCGCGCGACCTGCCGCCGATCGCCGGCCACCCGGCGCTGGCCGCGCATATCGGCCGGTCGCTGATGGCCGACGAGTTCGACATGTCGTTCTTCCAGAGCAAGCCGCTCGACCATGGCTGCTTCTCGCCGCTGTCGGTGCTGTGTCCGCACCGGCCCGCCTGGCCGGTGCAACTGGTGCCGCTGCAGATGGGCGTGCTGCAACTGCCGGTGCCGTCCGCGCGCCGCTTCTACCGGCTCGGCCAGGCGCTGCGCCGCGCGATCGAAAGCTATCCGGAGGACCTGCGCGTCGCGATCGTCGCGACCGGCGGGTTGTCGCATCAGGTGCACGGCGAGCGCTCGGGCTTCAACAATCCCGAATGGGATGCGCGTTTTCTCGATCTGCTCGAGCGCGATCCCGAGCGCCTGGCCGGCATGCCGCTCGGCGAATACGCGACGCTCGGCGGCTTCGAAGGCGCCGAGGTCGTGATGTGGCTCACGATGCGCGGCGCTTTGCCGGCGGGTGTCGTGTGCCGCCACCGCAGCTACTACCTGCCGTCGATGACGGGGATCGCGACGGCCGTGTACGAGCCGGCGGACACGGAAGTCGACGAGGCGGCGGCAGAGCGCCACCGGCAACGGATCGCGGCCGAACTCGCCGGCGTCGAGCAACTGCCGGGCACCTATCCGTTCACGATCGAGCGGGCCGTGCGCGCGTACCGGATCAACGACTATCTGCACCGAATGATCGAACCCGCCCATCGCGCGCGGTTCCTGAGCGACCCCGAAGCGA
The DNA here is from genome assembly GCF_024730645.1 of Burkholderia sp. EMB26. Taxonomy (NCBI): domain Bacteria; kingdom Pseudomonadati; phylum Pseudomonadota; class Betaproteobacteria; order Burkholderiales; family Burkholderiaceae; genus Burkholderia; species Burkholderia sp. EMB26. The sequence goes on along the minus strand of NZ_CP078072.1, from coordinate 866,341 downwards.
GCTTCGCGGCCGCGGACCTCAGCACGGAGGAGCGCGACCTGATCCGTCGGCGCGACTGGCTCGGCCTGCTGCGCTACGGCGTGATCTTCTTCCTGCTGGAGAAGCTCGGTGCGGTGACGGGCGTATCGAACCTGCATATCTATGCGGCGATGCGCGGCGAATCGCTGGAGGACTTCCAGCGCACCCGCAACGCGCCAGGCGCGCTGTACTCGGTGGCCGGCAAGAGCGCGGGGCCGCTCGGCTGGGACGGCGCGGACCAGTCGGTCAACACATAGCGAAGACGAGGGCGCGCGCGAGATCACCGCGCCTGCGCGACCGGACTGCCGGAAGCGCAACGGGCCATATAAATAGGATGACGAATCGACTGATCGATCGTCGCCAAGGAGACAGGAGAGTCATGATGGCAGGTGGAAAGACAATCGACATCAAGTCGTTCATCGACGAGCGGCCCGTGTCGCGCTACCAGTGGCTGCTGGTCGTGCTGTGCTGCCTCGTCGTGATCGCCGACGGAATGGACGTCGCGATCATGGGATTCGTCGCACCGTCGGTGATTCGCGACTGGGCGATCTCGCGTCCCGAGTTCGGGCTGGTGATGAGCGCGGCGCCGATCGGGCTCGTGATCGGCGCGCTGCTGGCCGGTCCGAGCGCCGACCGGTTCGGGCGCAAGCGCGTGCTGATCGCGTCGGTGTTCCTGTTCGGCGTGTTCACGATCGTGACCGCGCACGCGCATTCGCCATTCGAGATGGCGGTGCTGCGGCTGCTGACGGGCATCGGGCTGGGCGCGGCGATGCCCAACACGACGACGCTGCTGTCCGAATACGCGCCGCAGCGGATGCGGGCGCTGATGATCACCGTGATGTTTACAGGCTTCAACCTCGGCTCGGCGCTGATCGGCTTCGTCGCCGGCTGGCTGATTCCGCTGCACGGCTGGCGCGCGGTGCTGCTGTTCGGCGGCGCGCTGCCGCTGCTGCTGATTCCGCTGCAGCTGTGGCTGTTGCCCGAGTCGGCGCGGCTCCTGGCCGTGCGCGGTGCGCCGCCGCAACGCATCGGTGCGCTGCTGAACCGCGTGTGCGGTGCCCGGTTCACCGGCGACGAGACGTTCGTGTCGAGCGAGCCCGCGCTGCCGACGCGCAAACCGATCGGCGTGCTGTTCTCGCAAGGCTATGGCCGCGTGACGCTGTCGCTGTGGATCACGTACTTCATGGGGCTGCTCGTGATCTACCTGTTGACCGGCTGGTTGCCGACGCTAATCAAGGATGCCGGGTTGTCCGTCAGCACGGCCGCGAACGTGACCGCGATGTTCCAGATCGGCGGCACGATCGGTGCGATCGGCGTGGGCTGGTTGATGGATCGCGTGCGGCCGGCGCCGGTGATCGGCGTCGCGTATCTCGGCGGCGGGCTGTGCGTTGCCGTGCTCGCCTGGGCCGGTGCGTTGTCGTCGTCGCTCGCGCTGCTGGTGTTCGCGGCCGGCTTCTGCATGAGCGGCGCGCAGACCGGGCTGAATGCGTATGCGCCGGGCCGCTATCCGACCGTGGCACGCGCAACAGGCGTGAGCTGGATGCTCGGGATGGGCCGCTTCGGCAGCATCTTCGGCTCGGCCATCGGTGGTGCGCTGCTCGGCTTCGGCTGGAAGTTCGACGCGATCCTGTCGATGCTCGCGGTGCCGGCCACGCTGGCGGCCATCGCGATCATGACGACGCAGCATGCGGCCGTGCCCGAACCGCAGGAACTCGAAAACCCGGCGCACTGACGCACGTCGCACACCGCCATCCGGCGCGGCGGTCGGCAGGGTGCCGGACACTTCATCCAATGCAGGAGCATCAATGATCATCGATATCCACGGTCACTACACCACCGCGCCGAAGGCGCTGGAAGCGTGGCGCAATCGCCAGATCGCGGCGCTTGGCAGTCCGTCGGAGCAACCGAAGGTGGCCGAGCTGAACATCAGCGACGACGAACTTCGCGAATCGATCGAACACAACCAGTTGCGGCTGATGCGCGAGCGCGGCCTCGACCTGACGATCTTCAGCCCGCGCGCGAGCTTCATGGCGCATCACATCGGCGACTTCGCGGTGTCGAGCACGTGGGCGGCCGTGTGCAACGAGCTGTGCCATCGCGTCCATCGACTGTTTCCCGATCACTTCGTCCCGGCCGCGATGCTGCCGCAAAGCCCGGGCGTCGATGTCGCGACCTGCATTCCCGAGCTCGTGCGCTGCGTCGAGGAATACGCCAACGTCGCGATCAACCTGAATCCGGATCCGTCTGGCGGCCACTGGACGAGCCCGCCGCTGTCGGACCGCTACTGGTATCCGATCTACGAGAAGATGGTCGAGTACGACATTCCCGCGATGATCCACGTGAGCACGAGCTGCAACGCATGCTTCCATACGACGGGCGCGCACTACCTGAACGCCGACACCACGGCGTTCATGCAGTGCCTGACCTCCGACCTGTTCCGTGATTTCCCGACGCTGCGCTTCGTGATCCCGCACGGCGGCGGTGCGGTGCCGTATCACTGGGGACGGTTCCGCGGGCTCGCGCAGGAGCTGAAGAAGCCGCTGCTGAAGGACCATCTGCTGAACAACGTGTTCTTCGATACGTGCGTGTATCACCAGCCCGGCATCGACCTGCTGACCGGCGTGATTCCGGTCGACAACCTCCTGTTCGCGAGCGAGATGATCGGCGCGGTGCGCGGCATCGATCCGGAGACCGGTCACTACTACGACGACACGAAGCGCTACATCGACGCATCGTCGCTCGATGAGCAAGCGCGTCGCAAGATCTACGAAGGCAATGCGCGGCGCGTGTATCCGCGCCTCGATGCGCAACTGAAGGCGAAGGGGTTTTGATCATGACTGAACTCGGTGTGGTGTACCGCACGATCCAGCGTGCGGACCAGGATGTGGCGGCGCGGCTCGGCGCGCTCGGCTCGGCGACGGTGCACGAGGCGATGGGCCGCACGGGGCTGCTGAAGCCCTACATGCGGCCGATCTATCCGCGTGCGCAGGCGTCCGGCACGGCCGTCACGGTGCTGCTGCACCCGGGCGACAACTGGATGATGCACGTCGCGGCCGAACAGATCCGGCCGGGCGACGTGGTCGTCGCGGCAATCACCGCGGATTGCACGGACGGCTATTTCGGCGACCTGCTCGCGACGAGCTTCAAGGCACGCGGCGCGCACGCGCTGATCATCGATGCCGGCGTGCGCGACGTCGCGGTGCTCGAGGCGATGCAGTTCCCGGTCTGGAGCAAGGCGATTTCGGCGAAAGGCACGATCAAGGCGACGCTCGGTTCGGTGAACGTGCCCGTCGTATGTGCGGGCACGCTCGTCCACCCCGGCGACGTGATCGTCGCGGACGACGACGGCGTGGCCGTGGTGCCGGCCGCGCGCGCGGCTCAGGTGCTCGAGAAGGCGGCGGCCCGCGAAGCGAACGAAGCGGCGAAGCGCGCGAAGCTCGCGTCCGGCGTGCTCGGCCTCGACATGTACGACATGCGCGAGCCGCTGCGTCAGGCCGGCTTGCGCTACATCGACTGATTCAGGGGGACGCGATGATGCAGACACCGGAAGCGGCGCTGGCCGTCACGGGCATCTCGTCGATGGCGACGCGGCCGGTGCTCGCGCGGCTTGCCGCCGCTTACGAGCGCGACACCGGCGCGCGCGTCGCGATCACGTCAGTCGGCGGCGTCGACGCTGCGCGGCGCGTGCGCGACGGCGAGCCGTTCGATGTCGTCGTGCTCGCGTCCGATGCGATCGAGCGGCTTGCGGCGGACGGTCATGTCGAGCCGGGCAGTCGCGTGGACGTTGCGCGCTCGGGTATCGCGGTCGCGGTCGCGAGCGGTGCGCGGCGGCCGGACATCGGCACGGAAGCCGCGTTGCGCGATGCGATCCTGGGCGCAGGCCGGATCGGCTATTCGACCGGGCCGAGCGGCACGCACCTGACGCGTCTGTTCGCCCGCTGGGGCATCGCCGACGCGATCGCACCGCGCATCGTGCAGGCCCCACCGGGCGTGCCGGTCGGCGCGCTGATCGCAGCCGGCGACGTCGAGCTCGGCTTTCAGCAGACGAGCGAGCTGATGCACGTGCCGGGCGTCGCAATCGTCGGTGCGCTGCCTGACGCCGTGCAGGCGGTGACGGTGTTCGCCGCCGCGGTCTGCGCCGTCGCGCACGATCGCGTGGCCGCGGCGCGGTTCCTCGCGTATCTGGCGTCGCCGCAAGTCGCGCACATCAAGCGCGAACACGGGATGGAGCCTGCATAAGGCTGACGCGGCCGGTCGATAAACGAATTGGATGGGATTCGCCTTTCTTCGCAACGGGCTTGCGCATCGATATTAGTTATGCTGATGAAGCAGTGAGTGGTGATCCAGCTCATACGATCTATCGAAGAATCAATACAACGTCGCCGCGTCGTCCGGCCCGGACGAGCGGCATATCCAGCAGAAAGACAGGAGACAGGCATGCAGACGAACTGCAGGGCAGGGTGGATGATGTGCGCTTGGCATCGCGCGACACGCGTAAGGTGCGATGCACTGACCAGGGCGCTGGCGATCGGCGTCGTGTGGCTGAGTGCGGCGCTGACGGGCTGGCCGAATGCCGCGAATGCGGCGAGCACCGCCGGACTCGCGAATCTTCCCGCGGTGATGCCCGCGATGTCGTGCCCGTCGGTCGCGGCGCTCGACCTGAGCGGCGTGACCGACGGCGCCGTCACGATCACGTCGGCGGTGCTGCTGCCGGCCGGCACGGTCGTCGGTAACAACACGTTGCCGGCGCCGGTGTGCGACGTGAAGGGGACGATCGGCCCGGGCGCGTCGCTGTTCGAACTGCAGCTGCCGACGCAGGGCTGGACGCAGCGTTATCTGCAGACGGGCTGCGGTGGCCTGTGCGGCAACCTGTCCGTCAACGCGCCGATGGCATCGACGTGCGTGCCGGTGACGAACGGCACGATCGCGATGGCTGCGACCGACATGGGCCACGAAGGCGGCAACGACGGTTCGTGGGCGCTCGATCCGAAGGCGAAGCTCGACTTCGCATACCGCGCCGAACACGCAACGGCTCAGGTCGCGAAGGCGATCATCGGCAAGTTCTATGCACGGCCCGCGCGCTACGCGTACTTCGACGGCTGCTCGGACGGCGGCCGCGAAGCGCTGATGGAGGCGCAGCGCTTTCCCGACGACTTCGACGGCATCGCCGCCGGTGCGCCGGCGAACGACCTGATCGTGCAGAACACGTTCCACCATGCATGGCCGAACGCGGTGAACACCGACCCGAAGACGGGCAACGCGATTCTGCTCGCCGGCAAGCTGCCGATGCTGCACGCGGTCGTGCTCAAGGCGTGCGACGGGCTGGACGGCGTGGTCGACGGCGTGATCGACAACCCGCGCGCGTGTCGCTTCGATCCCGCGACGATCGTCTGCGCGCAAGGCCAGTCCACCGCGACCTGCCTGACGCCGCAGGAAGCCGACGTCGTCCGTCGGATCCACGACGGCGCGACGACCGCGGACGGCACGCGTCTCGAGCCGCTCGTCTCGCGCGAATGGGGCTCCGAGCTGAACTGGACGCTGTTCGTCCCGGCGACCGCGACCGCACAGAGCGGCACGATCGGCTTCGTGCTGCCGTTCCTGCGCTATCTCGACTACTACAACGCGTCGTATCCGTCCGCGGCGATCGGCGACCTGAAATTCACGCTCGACGGGTTCGCGAAGACGGTGCCGGTGTCGAACTACCTGGCCGCGACCGATCCTGACCTGACCCGGTTCGCCGGGCGCGGCGGCAAGCTGCTGCTGTGGCACGGCCTGGAAGACCAGCACATCTCGCCGCGTTCGAGCATCGCGTACTACGAAGCGATGAAGCACTACATGGGCGACGCAAGAGTCGACCGCTTCGCGCGCTTCTACCTGTTCCCGGGCGTCGCGCACTGTGGCGGCGGGCAGGGGCCGGACGTGTTCGACATCCTGTCGCCGCTGATGGCGTGGACCGAAACGGGCGCGACGCCGGGCCGGATCGTCGCGTCGATCGTCGACGCGAACGGCAACACGACGCGCACGCGCCCGGTGTTCCCGTATCCGGCCACCGCGCGCTACACAGGCACCGGCAGCACCGACGACGCGGCGAACTTCGCCGCCGGTACGCCGAAGGCCGACCCGGTGGTCGACCTTCACTGGGCCGGCGAATGGCTGTACTCGCCGGGTTACGAAGCGCAATGCCAAGTCCAGGGTTCTCAACTCGTCTGCAAGGGCGGCAACGGCTGGCATGCGTATCGTCCATGACCCCACGGCGGCACGCACTGATCACAACAACTCACGCATTCAACAAGGCAAGGAAGGAGACGGATCGATGAAGAAGCAGGCATCACGGGTCGCGCTGACCGCCATCGCGATGGCGGCGGCCGCACCGGCGTTCGCGCAGAGCAGCGTCACGCTGTACGGGATCGTCGACAACGGGATCGGCTACCAGAGCAACGCGACGACGCTCGGCTCGACGAGCGGCGGCAAGTCGGTGATCAGGATGAACCAGGGCGTGTGGGCCGGCAGCCGCTTCGGCTTGAAGGGTGCCGAGGATCTCGGCGGCGGCACGAAGGCGATCTTCACGCTCGAATCGGGCTTCAACTCGGGCACGGGCGCCACGCAGTACACCGATGCGATGTTCGGGCGGCAGGCTTGGGTCGGCCTGACCAATGCGACCTACGGCACGCTGAGCGCGGGGCGGCAGTACGCGTCGTACTACCAGACGATGTCGGCATTCAGCCCGACGACGTGGGTCACCGGCTACTACGGCGCGCACCCGGGCGACGTCGACGGGCTCGACACGATCTATCGCGCGAACAACACGCTCGAATACACGTCTCCGAAATGGTATGGCCTGACGCTGAGCGGCTCGTATTCGTTCGGCGGCGTGGCCGGCAGCACCAATGCCGGCTCGACATGGGCAACCGGCATCCAGTACGCGGCCGGCCCGCTTGGCGTCGGCCTCGCGTTCGAGCGCGTGAACAATTCGAATACGGCCGGCGGCACGTGGGGTGCGAATTCGACGACGTCGAACGGGGGCGCGCAAGTGGGCGTGTCGGCGCTCACGAACGGCTACCAGACCGCGAAGGCGCAGCAGCGGTTCGCGGTGGGCCTGAGCTACCGGTTCAGCGACGCGTGGGATGCGACGGCCACGTACACCAACACCGAATACATCCCGGGCGCGGCGTCGAAGTTCGTCAACACCGCGATCTTCAACACGGCCGGCGCGGTGCTGCACTGGAAGCCGTCGGCGGTGTGGGATTTCGGTGCAGGCTATGCGTACACGCGCGCGACCGAGGCGAACGGCATCACCGACAGCGCGCAGTATCACCAGTTCAACCTGTCGCAGTATTACTCACTGTCGAAGCGCACGGGGCTGTACCTGCTCGAAGCGTATCAGCACGCGAAGGGCAAGACGCTCGGCACGAGCGGCGCGGGCAGCATCGTCGACGCGACCGCAACGCTGGGTGACGGGTTCAACTCCGCGCCGTCGTCGACCGGGACCCAGTTCGCGTTCGGTGCGGGGATCATTCATCGGTTCTGACCCGGGCCTGATTGCGCGCGCATCCGGCGGCGTCCGGATGTCGCTCATAAGGTAGAGTGCGCCCACATCGGGTTCTGCAGCCGGGGAATCGCGGGCGGCATCGCGCCGATGGACATGATGCTCACGCTGATGTCGAGCGACTTCGGTCCGCATCTCGTCGTCGACGTGTCGAAGCACCTGGTCGTCAGCCGGCTGCGCGGCATGAATGAACCGCAGCCGATGCCGGTGTGTGCGCGTCTCGAGTCGATGCGCGACGATCTGGTCGAAGCGGTGAAGCTGATGGAAGCCAACGTCGAGGAGCCGCTTTCGTTTCCCGAGATCGCGCGGCTGGTCGGGCTGTCAGCGCGGCAGTTTCAGCGCGTGTTCAAGGAATATTTGAGTATGTCGCCGCGCGACTACTACCGAAGCATTCGCCTTCGGCATGCACGGGCCCTGCTGCGCCGCGGCAACGATTCCATCGGCGATGTGTCGGTGCGTTGCGGATTTCCGTCGGCGTGTACTTTCAGCAAGGCGTATCGGAAGGAGTTCGGCCATGCCCCGATCGTCGAGCGCCGCGCACCGCGATACACGGCGGGATGACAGTGCTCGGGTGACCGCATTTTGAGTACGACGCGGGCTGCCGATCGCTGGCGCGGACGTCGGCCGGGTATCACATGCTCGGCAACTGTCCGCGATGCGGGACGGGCGGGATGCCCGCGCGGGCAGGCAGGTTTTCCGTGCCGACGAATGCGTCGGCGTCGTGTGAAGCGCCGATGCAGGACAGGACCGCATCGCGTCTCGACGAGCGGGACGGTGGCGCGACATCGCCTTCCCCCCGAACTTTCTCGGCTCTTTCTCATATCTTTCACAAACTAACTATATCGTACGCGCTTTCTCGACACTCCACGGGAACCGCCCAGTCATGTCAGCGCATCGCCGGATTGCCTTGCACACCTTCGCTATCGCCGTTTCGGCAGCCTTCGTTGTCGCGGCTTGCGGCGGAGACGACGTCGACAGCAACCAGCCGCCGTCGGTTGTCGCGCAACTGCCGGCAGCGCCCGCGGACCCCGGTTTCGTGGACAGCGCCCCGGTTCCGGCATCGGTGCCGGCGTTCGTCGACAACGCGGCGACCAACCAGCGCGGCGATGCGCGTTACGCCACGATGAGCACGAACGCCGGCGTGCGCGTCTTGAACGGCTTCCGTGCGCTGTGGCAGCCGCTGACCGACCTCGTCGATGCCGGGACGAGCGCACCTGCGGCCGGCGGTTTTCCGGCGGTGGCGCCGTCGCTGTGGACCGGTCTTCCGAACGACGGTACGCCGGGCGGGACGGCGCTGAACCCGGCCGTGCTGAACGCGAATGTCCAGTATGTGGTCGACGCGACGTCGCAGCGTACCGCCGCGCAGGCCGAGGCCGCGTACTACGACGACCGCCGCGGCAAGGGCTATAGCGTGTCGGACGGCATGGGGCCGCTCACCGACGCGTGGCGCGGCGCGGCGCAGCAGACGACGAGCATCACGTCGGTGCCGGCCGACGCGACGACGAAGCTCTACAACGATACGGGCAACAACACCGGCGTCGGCGGCAGCGCGAATGCCGGGTTCGGTTCCGTCGTCGATTTCATCAATACGATGGGAAACAACGGCTCGACGGAGCCGGCGAAACGCTTCTACAAATATGCGCGTCCGTATCGGTGGAGCACGAGCGTCGTCGTCGCGCCGACGCTCGTACCGGCAGAAAGCACCACGCCGGCCACGGACGGCGGTTTTCCGAGCGGGCATTCCGCGGAAGGCATGCGTGACGCGCTCGCGATGGCGTACGTGATTCCCGAACGTTTCCAGGAAATGATCAGCCGCGGGCTCGAACTCGGCGAGAACCGCATCCTCGCCGGCATGCATTCGCCGCTCGACGTGATCGGCGGCCGGATACTTGCCCAGGCGGTGGTGGCGGCGAACCTCGTCGATCCGGCCAACGCGACGCTCAAGCAGACGGCCTTCCAGCAGGCGCATGCAACGCTGTATTCGCTGACCCGCACCACGCCGGCCACGTTCCTGGCCGCCGCGCATGCCGGTACGGCGTCGAGCGACCGCTTTGCCGACCCGGCCGCCAATCGGGCCAATTACGCGCGCCGACTCACGTTCGGCTTCGCGCCGATCGGCACCACCACCAACGGCGCAGTCGTGCCGAAGGGGGCCGAAGTGCTGCTCGAGACGCGTCTGCCGTATCTGAGCGCCGACCAGCGACGCGTCGTGCTGAAGACGACGGCGCTGGCGTCCGGTTATCCGCTGCTCGACGACGCCGAGGGATGGGGCCGGCTCAACCTGTTCGCCGCCGCGGACGGGTACGCGAATTTTGCCGGCAACGTCAGTGTGACGATGGATGCTTCGCTCGGCGGATTCAATGCAGCCGATACCTGGCGCAACGATATCGGCGGCGACGGCAAGCTGACGTTCGCCGGCACGGGCGCGCTGACGCTTGCCGGCGCGAACACCTATCGCGGCGGCACGGAAGTGCGGGGCGGAACGCTCGCGGCGGGATCGCCGCAGGCGTTCGGTGCCGGCGACGTCTATGTCGGCGGCGGCACGGTGGCGATCAAGGCCGCGGCGCGCGCGAACATCAACGGTCGCTACACGCAGTTGAAGGGCGGTACGCTGGAACTCGACCGTGGCGCCGGCGACGCCGGACGACTCGCGGTGGCAGGGATGACGACGCTTGCCGGCGGCACGCTGCACGTCCGGTTCGCCGCGGGTCTCGCGCCGCAGGTCGGTGACGTCGTTTCGCTCGTCGACAGCAGCCAACTTCAGGGGCGCTTCGATTCGGTGGTCGTGGACGGGTACAACGCCACCGCGCTTTACAGCGCATCGGGCATATCGGTTCGTATCGACAAGTAGGGGCGGGCGGCGCATCGATGCAGTGATCCGGACGGCGGTTGCCCGCCGGAGCATGCATCGCGCCTTCGTCGTTGGCCGCGGCTGTCGGCTGCGGCTTCGACGACCGCCGCCAGGGTCGTCGACGAAACGCGAGCTTCAGTATTGGCGGCGCGCTTGCGCGGATACCGCGTGCATCGAGCATGATCACGCACGCACGTCGGTAGCCGCGGCACTGATGCGAACGCCGGGTCACCCGGCGTCGTCCGACAGCGCGACGGGCGCGTCGTATGGATGGTCGCGCGCGGCCGCGGCCTCGTGACGCCCGCGGGAAGCGACGTCGGCCCCGAGCGCGTGGAGAATCGATCGGCCCTTCTTCGTCAGGTACGCGCGCCGGCGGCCGGGTGCGCCATGTTCGAGCATGACGAGCTGCCGTTCGAGCAACGCATCGAGTTCGGCGCGGTTCATGTCGAGCTGATCCGGCGCCTGGCACACCAGCATCAGCGTCGCGAATTCATGCGGGCTCAGCATGGCCGCCTCCCGTCGCGCACGAAACCGCCACGCGCGGGCGCAACGCCGAAAAATGAAATGTGGTGCAGCACCCGTCCTGGCGTGGCGACGCGGCGGCGCGGCGGCTTCGGTCGGCCGATCGCGGCGGGCTGGGCCGCGCGACGCAACGCGAATGGCTTGCGCGCGCCGCGTACCCACGCGCCGATCGACGCGAAGCGACCGGTGCCGTTGCGCGCTATCCACAGGCCGGTCGGCAAACCCTTGACGACGCGGGCGACGCGTCGTGGTCGGCGGCCGACCTCCGGCAGCCGATCGAAGATGAAGAAAGGATCGTTCATGATTCGCTCCCGGTTGGACCTCGCACGGAGGACGAACCGGACCACGCGCTCCAGTTCGTCGATCCGCGAAAGATCTCGCTGACAAACAAATCGAAACACGCAGCGCGTAAGCCGCGGCTGCTTGAGCGATACCAAAATAGGATGGGACGCGCGGATTTCAAGCATCGTTGCACGACGATTCGCGCGGCCCGGAGCGGTGGTCGTCGAGGTCGTGTTGCCGCTCGCGACGAAGCGTCGGGAGACAGCCGCCGGTCGTGCGCGCGCCGGTTTCGCGATGAAACATTTTGTTACATATTGGGCGCGCGTCACCCTCTTGAAGCGTCCTCCCCACGCCACTATTTCGCTTTTCGCCAATCGATGGCACGCCGGCGCATCGCGGTCTTTGCGCGTGCAGGCGCCGGCGGATTCCCTTTTCCAGGTGATCTCATCGCTCAGGAGATGAAAATGCAGATTCGTCCCCTCTACGACCGGGTTATCGTCAAGCGAATCGAACAGCAGCGGACGACGGCCTCCGGCATCGTGATTCCCGATTCGGCCGCCGAACGGCCCGAGCAGGGTGAAGTGATTGCAGTCGGCAGCGGCCGGCTGCTGCAGGACGGCTCGCAGCGCCCGCTGCAGCTCCAGGTCGGCGACCAGGTTCTCTTCGGCAAATATGCAGGCCAGACCGTGAAGGTGAACGGCGAGGAACTGCTCGTGATGCGCGAAGAGGACGTCATGGGCGTACTCGAACCCGAATCGCCGGCCGCCAGGAAAGCGGCCTGAATGCCGATTCGACCGCGTCGCACGGGTGTGTACCCGGTGCGCGCGGCATCCCGTTCAACGACTGTATCCGGAGCAAGAAAATGACTGCAAAAGACGTGAAATTCCGCGATGGCGCGCGCCAGCAGATCGTCAAGGGCGTGAACGTGCTGGCCGATGCGGTGAAGGTGACGCTCGGTCCGAAGGGCCGCAACGTCGTGATCGAGCGCGGCTTCGGCGCGCCCGTGATCACGAAGGACGGCGTGTCGGTCGCGAAGGAAATCGAGCTGAAGGACCGCTTCGAGAACATGGGCGCGCAGATCGTCAAGCAGGTCGCGTCGAAGACGGCCGACGTGGCCGGCGACGGGACCACCACCGCCACCGTGCTCGCGCAGGCGATCGTGCAGGAAGGCATGAAGCACGTCGCGGCCGGCATGAACCCGATGGATCTGAAGCGCGGCATCGACAAGGCCGTCGGCGCGGTACTCGACGAGTTGCGCAAGCTGTCCCGACCGATTTCGACCCACAAGGAAATCGCGCAGGTCGGCGCGATTTCCGCGAACTCGGACGACGCGATCGGCAAGATCATCGCCGATGCGATGGAGAAGGTCGGCAAGGACGGCGTGATCACCGTCGAGGACGGCAAGTCGATGGAGAACGAACTCGACGTGGTCGAGGGCATGCAGTTCGATCGCGGTTACGTGAGCCCGTATTTCATCAACGATCCCGCCAAGCAGGCGGCCTATCTCGACGATGCGCTGATTCTGCTGCATGACAAGAAGATCTCCAGTGTCCGCGATCTGCTGCCGATCCTCGAAGCGGCGTCCAAGGCCGGCAAGCCGCTGCTGATCGTCGCCGAGGACGTCGAGGCCGAAGCGCTCGCGACACTCGTCGTGAATTCGATGCGCGGCATCCTGAAGGTCGCCGCCGTCAAGGCGCCGGGCTTCGGCGACCGGCGCAAGGCGATGCTGGAAGATCTCGCGATCCTGACCGGCGCGACGGTCATCTCGGAGGAAACCGGCAAGCAGCTCGACAAGGCCACGCTGGAGGATCTTGGCAGTGCGAAGCGCGTCGAGGTGCGCAAGGACGATACGATCATCATCGACGGCGCGGGCGATGCGGCGCGCATCGACGCGCGCGTGAAGGCGATTCGCGCGCAGATCGACGAAGCGACGAGCGACTACGATCGCGAGAAGCTGCAGGAGCGTGTCGCGAAGCTCGCGGGCGGCGTGGCGGTGATCAAGGTCGGCGCCGTCACCGAAGTGGAAATGAAGGAGAAGAAGGACCGCGTCGACGATGCGCTGCATGCGACGCGTGCCGCGGTCGAGGAGGGCATCGTGCCGGGCGGTGGCGTCGCGCTGCTGCGTGCGCGCGCGGCGCTGTCCGACATCCGGGGCGCGAACGCGGACCAGGATGCCGGCATCCGGATCGTGCTGCGTGCGCTGGAAGCGCCGCTGCGCGTCATCGCGGCCAACGCGGGCGACGAACCGTCGGTCGTGATCTCGAAGGTGCTCGAAGGCAAAGGGAACTTCGGCTACAACGCGGCGACCGGCGAGTACGGCGATCTGGTCGATGCGGGCGTGGTCGATCCGACCAAGGTCACGCGGACCGCGCTGCAGAACGCGGCATCGATCGCGAGCCTGGTGCTGACGACCGATGCGACCGTCGCGCAAGCGCCGAAAGAGGACGGCGCCGAGCCGGCCGCCGCGCCCGACCTCGGCTACTGACCTGCGTCGCGGGCTCGCCTGCGATCGTCGAACAGCCGCTGGCCGGAGCGGCTTTGCTCGGCGCGCGCGACAGCGGGGGGCGCGTCGCGCCGCTTTTTTCGTGTTTGCGAGACCGACCATGAAACTCGAACTTTCGATCGATTCCAGGCCGCTGCACGTCGAACTCGACGACGTCATCGCCGGCCTGCTCGCCGCGCGGCTCGGCCTGCCGCTCGACGGCGACAATCGCGGCGCGATCGGCCGCTACCTCGGCGACGCGGCCGGGCCGTGGACGCTGGATGACGACCATATGCGCAAGCGCGTGATGCGCCGCCTGATCCTCGACATTGCCGATCCGACGCTGGTCATCCAGTACCTGATGGCCGACCAGAGCGACCAGACCGAGCCCGACGAAGCCGGCGCCTGACGCGTGCCGGACGCGCGGCCGCACGTGCGGCGATGCATCCGGCGCGCGCGTCATGTCGCTTCGCCGGCGCGCCGGAATCCCGATCGCGCGCCAGCGCGCCCTTGCTCACGCGCCGTCCGGCTTGCCCGGCTTGCGGCCCTGAGGCGCCGGCGGCCCCGCGCCGAGTTCGGCGCCCGTCACCGGGTCGCTGTTCGGATCGGAGGCGAGTCGCTGCGCCATGGCTTCGATGGCGTCCGCCTGCTGCGCGTCGAGCATGCCTTCCGGAATACCGCTGCCGCCATCGACCGCCGGCTCGCCGGGCCGGATCTCGAGTTCGCCGCCGTGGTTCCACGGTCCGACCAGCGGCGCCGCGTCCGGCTGCATCCGGAAGTACACGTGGTCATACGGCGTCTTGGGCGGCAGCTTGCCCGGCGGGAAATTCGCGGTGATCGCATACAGCGCCTTCTCGAACGACATCTGGTGCGACACTTCGCGCGTCATCAGGAAGCCGAGCGCGTCGCGAATGTCCGGATCGTCGGTGACGTTGATCAGCCGTTCATAGATGATCTTCGCGCGCGCTTCGGCCGCGATGTTCGAGCGCAGGTCGGCGGTCGGCTCGCCGATCGTGTCGATGTACGCGGCCGACCACGGCACGCCGCCCGAATTGGTCAATGGCGCGCCCGCGCCGTACAGCACCTGCGTCACGTGGCTGTCGTTGCCGGCGCCGTGCAGCTTGCGGTACAGCTCGGCCTGTTCGTCGACCGCTTCGGCCAGTTCGCCCTTGGCGCCGCGGTTCAGCATCGCGGCCATCGAGCCGATCACTTCGAGATGGCTCAGCTCCTCGGTGGCGATGTCGAGGAGCATGTCCTTGCGGCCCGGATCTTCCTCGGTGATCGCCTGCGTGAAATAGCGCATCGCGGCGGCAAGTTCGCCCTGCGGGCCGCCGAACTGCTCGAGCAGCAGGTTGGCGAGCCCGGGATTCGGCGCGCCCACGCGCACCGTGTACTGAAGCCGTGTGTTGTGGATGAACATGGCATCTCCGTGGAAAAGGGTTGCGCGACATTCGCCGGCTCGAACCAGCACGATTCGATCCCACGGCCGACGATCCCGGGCATGCGCGATGCTGTCCGGTGCGGGCTGTGCGCGAGCGGCTTGCCGCGGGTGACGGCATCGTTCGCTGCACGACACGCGTGCGTCGGGCAACGGGTATCGGTCTGTCCGGCATCGGTCGGCGCGGCGCGACGGAACCGCGATCGGCTCGCGGCGGGGCTGCTTTCCGCGGGCGCGGCGGCCGGCCGGCGACGCAACGGCGCGGCATGCGACAAGGGCCGAGACGGCGGCGGCGCGAGCACGCGTCGCGTAGCCCGCCCCCTCGTCGCCGGATTTTCAAGCGGTTGTCATTTCGGCTGCATGGCCCGTGTCGCGCCGGCACGGAGGCGGTGCGGCACGGTGTGTCGGCGGTACGCGGGATGGATCGCGCGGGGGGCGCACGATGCCGCTTTCGTGAAGGAGTACGGATGGCGACGCTCGACAGGAACGCGGCGACGGAGCGCACCGCGACGGACATGCGCGAGGGGTTGGCCGGCCGGCGGCGCGGGCCGCTGGCGGCGCTGTCGTTCGCGGGGCCGGCGGTCGTCGCGTCGGTCGCGTATATGGACCCCGGCAATTTCGCGACGAACATCCGGGCCGGCGCGCAGTTCGGTTACACGCTGCTCTGGGTCGTGCTGATGGCGAACGGCATCGCGATGTTGTTCCAGTCGCTGTCCGCGAGGCTCGGCATCGTCACCGGTCGCAATCTCGCGGAGCTCTGCCGCCTGCATTTCCCGCGGCCGGTGGTCGTCGGCATGTGGGTCGCGAGCGAGCTGGCCGCGATGGCGACCGAGCTGGCCGAATTTCTCGGCGGCGCGATCGCGCTGTCGCTGCTGTTCGACCTGCCGACCTTCGCCGGAATGTTCGTGATGGCGCTCGCGACCTACGCCATCCTGCTGGCCGACCGGAACGGGTTCCGGCCGATGGAAATCGCCGTGGGCGTGTTCGTCGGCGTGACCGGTCTCTGCTATCTCGCCGAGATGTTCATTGCGCCGGTCGCGTGGGCCGAAGTCGGCTGGCATGCCGTCGTGCCGGAATGGCCGCGCGGCGACGCGTTGACGGTGTCGGTCGGCATCGTCGGCGCGACGATCATGCCGCATGCGCTGTTTCTGCACTCCGGGCTCACGCAGCGACGCGCGTCGGGGCTCGATCGCGCGCGGCGCCGGATGATGGTGCGGTTCTCGGATCGGGAGGTGGTCGTCGCGCTGTCCGTCGCCGGCGCGATCAACATGGCGATGATCGTGATGGCGAGCGCGGCGTTTCATGCCGGCCATCGCGATGTCGCGGAGATCGAAACCGCGTACCGGATGCTGACGCCGTTGCTCGGCCCGGCCGCCGCGACCTGTTTCCTCGTGTCGCTGATGAGCGCCGGCATCTCGAGTTCCGTCGTCGGCACGATGGCCGGACAGATGATCATGCAGGGCTTCGTGGGGTTCCGGATTCCGGTCTGGCTGCGCCGGCTCGTCACGATGGCGCCCGCGTTCGTCGTCGTCGGGATGGGCGTGGATTCGATGCAGGCGCTCGTGATCAGCCAGGTCGTGCTGTCCGTCGTGTTGCCGGTACCGATGCTGGCGCTGGTGTACTTCTGCGGCCGACGTGACGTCATGGGCGCGTTCACGAGCGGGCGCATCGCGCGCTGCGCAGCGCGCGGCGCGACTGCGGTCGTCGTCGTGCTGAATGTCGTTCTGCTGGCGCGGCCGGTCGGCGCAATCGTTGCACGGTTGGGCGGCAACTGAACGGCCGGTGCGTTAGCGCCCGGGCAAATGTGGCGGCCCAGGTTGCCCGCGACCCCGCGCGAGCCGGATGACGGCCGGCGCGCCGGCGTGCGGGTTCAGCGCGCTTTCAGCATTTCGTCGGCGAGCCGGTAGGCGCTGACCGCGCGCTTCGATTCGTAGTCGGCGATCGTCGACACGTTGCGCCCGGCGTCGCGCGACAGCAAGCCCTGCAGCGCGGCGGCGGCAAAGAAATCGCGCAGGTCCGGGGTCGTCGATTTCGGCTCGGGCGGAACGGCTTCGACGAGCGGCCCCGCCTTCCAGAAAACGGGCGATGGAGTGGCTGCCCTGGCTACGGCGGCAGTTTGCTTGATGCTCACATCCTGCGAAAACGGCGTCATTTCTTCCCCTTCGATCCAGTATCCGTTGGCGAAGCAGCGTAATGTCCCCGACTGCATGAGCGAGCATCGTGTCGTTGTGTTGTGAGCGGTACTAACCGCTTGATCGACGCGAATATTCGCTGGTAATACGGAATTCGTCAAAGAAAATAAATTAGGTCCGCGCCGTCGACGGACGAGCACGATTCGTTCCCGCTCGCAGTCGTGGAGCGGCATCGCGTCTTGCGGACCGATGGGGATGGTATGTCGGCACGAATGACGTTCCGGTGACACGCCTGCGCGCAGGCGCGGCGGTCCTGCACGGCATCCTGACGGCGGTGTTGGCGACATCGCAGGCGAGATGAAAGCGGGCGAGGCATCGTTGCGGGACGGAGCCGAGCAGGTGCAGCCGTTTCATCGTTCCGGTTCCCGCTGTCCCGCGCGCACACGCCGTCGGTGATCCGCCGCATGGGGGATCGCAAGCCCTTGGTCAGCGGCGGTCCGGCGCTTGCCGGTGCCGTACAATGCGCACGGAGGCGCAGGGGAAGCATCACGGAGGAGCGTGGGACGCCCCGACCCGGACGAGGGCGATGCGACCCGGTATCGATCGGCGGTCGGCACACGATGCCCCACAACACCATCAGGAGAATTCAATGGCACGGCAAGCGCCTGCGCGCAAGGAGCGGCTTTCATCGCCCGCCACGTTGAAGAGCGATCTGTCGTTTCCGGTCGTGGGCATCGGCGCATCGGCAGGCGGTACGACGGCCTTGCAGACCTTTTTCGAGAGCGCGCCGACGGGCATGGACATGGCGTTCGTCGTCGTCGTCCATCTCGCGCCGGAACAGGTCAGCCACATGGACAGCGTCCTGCAGCGCACGACGGGCATGCCGGTGCATCAGGTGACGTCCACGGTGCCGATCGAAAAGAACCACATCTACGTGATCGCGCCGGGCATGCAACTCGAGATGTCGGACGGCTGCCTTCGCTGTCATAGCCGGGGCCAGTCCGATGATGCCCCATTCACGATCGACCACTTCTTTCGGACGCTGGCGGACGCGCACGACTGGCGCGCGATCGGCATCGTGATGTCGGGCACCGGCTCCGACGGCGCGGCGGGCTTGAGCCGCATCAAGGAGGCGGGCGGCATCACGCTTGCGCAGACACCGGATGACGCCGAGTATGCGGAGATGCCGCAGCACGCGATTGCCATGGCGCGCGTCGATATCGTGCTGCCGGTGGCCGACATGCCGCAACGGTTGCTCGAACTCTGGTCGAATGCGCGCCGCATCGAGCAGCAAAGCGTCGAATTCGCGCAATCGCTGCACCACGTCGATCGGCCGACGGTCAACGATCCGGAGCGGGCGCTTTCCGACATTCTGATGCACCTGCGGGTACGCACCGGCCACGATTTCCGGCTGTACAAGCGGGCGACCGTGCTGCGGCGTATCGAACGGCGCATGCAGGTCAACGGCCAGCGCGATCTCCTCGCGTACCGGGATTTCCTGCGTGCCGCGCCGGAGGAAGCAAACGCGCTGCTGGCGGACATGCTGATCGGCGTGACCCAGTTCTTCCGCGATCGCGAAGCGTTCGATTTCCTCGAACAGGAAGTGATCGGCTCGTTGTTCGCGTCGGAATCCGGCGAGGAGCAGGTGCGCGTGTGGGTAGCCGGATGCGCGACCGGGGAAGAGGCGTACTCGATCTCGCTGTTGCTGGCGCGGGCGCGCGAGGCCGCGATGTCGAGCCAGGCCATCCAGGTATTCGCGACCGATATCGATGAGGCGGCGATCGTCCGCGCGCGCACCGGCTCCTACCCGCTTTCGATCGCGAGCGACGTGCCCGCCGCGCTGCTGCAGCGGTATTTCACGCGGGACGGCGCACATTACGTGATCGCCAAGGCGGTGCGCGAGCGCATTCTGTTCGCCGCGCACAGCCTGCTGCGCGATCCGCCGTTCTCGCATCTCGACCTGATCTCGTGCCGCAACGTGCTGATCTATCTGGAGCGGGCGGTGCAGCGGCAAATCCTCGAGCTGTTTCATTTCGCGCTGCGTCCGAACGGCTACCTGTTCCTCGGCACCGCGGAATCGGCCGACGCGGCGGACGATCTGTTTGCCGTCGTGGACAAGAAGCGCCGGATTTACCGCGCCCGCGTCGTCACGCATCGCGCGAAGCCGGTCACGGGCTTTCCGCCGCTGTTCCAGGTCGAGTCCGGTGCATCCGACGAGCGGGCCGCGCCGCAGCCCCCGCTGCGGGTGCCGACCAGCCCGGCACAGCGCAATTTCTCCTATGCGGAACTGCACCAGCGCGCGCTCGAAACGTATTCGCCGCCGAGCGTCATCATCGACAAGGAATCAAACGTCGTTCATCTGTCGGATAACGCCGGCCGGTTCCTCAGGCATGTCGGCGGCGAGCTGTCCAGCAACATCATGACGCTGGTGCTGCCGGATCTGCGGCTCGATTTGCGCACCGCGATTTTTCGCGCGCTACAAACGGGCACGAGCGTGGAAGCGCGCCGGGTCAAGTGGGCGCACGACACGCGCGTATCGTGGATCAACATGACGGTCCGGCCGTTCCACGACAAGGTCGCGAATGCGGAATTCCTCCTCGTCGTGTTCGACGAGGTGGCCGGCCGCATGACCGAGGAGGATCAGGCCGAGACGAGCGGGCAGGATCCGGTGCTGGCGCAGCTCGAACAGGAGCTGCAGCACAGCCGCGAGCAACTGGCGACGATCATCGAGCAGTACGAAACGTCGGTCGAGGAACTGAAGGCGTCGAACGAGGAGCTGCAGGCGATCAACGAAGAATTGCGCTCCACGAGCGAGGAGCTCGAAAGCAGCAAGGAGGAACTGCAATCGGTCAACGAGGAGTTGACCACGGCCAACGCCGAAATGCAGGCAAGGATCGAAGACACCGCGAAGGCGAACGACGACCTCCACAACATCATCGCGTCGAGCGAGATCGCGACCGTGTTCGTCGACAAGGAAATCCGCGTCAAGCGGTTTACGCCGAACGCGACGGCCATTTTCAATCTGATCGATACGGACCTGGGCCGGTCGCTGTTCCACATTACCCACGCGTTGCGGTATCCGACGCTGGCCGACGATGTCCGGCAGTCGTTTCAGTCGCTGCGGTTGATCGAGCGCGAGATCGAGAGCGAGGCCGGCCGGTGGTATCTGATGCGGTTGCTACCCTACCGCACGGCGGACGACCACATCGACGGCGCGGTGATCACGCTGATCGACATCACCGACCGGCATCATGCGGAAGAGGCGGCTCGCGCGGGCGAGCAGCGCCTGCGCCTGGTCGCGCAGTCGACCAAGGACTACGCGATCATCATCCAGGACGGCAACGGCGCGATCGTGAGCTGGAACGCCGGGGCGGAACGCATCTTCGGCTATACGGAAGAAGAGATGATCGGCCAGGACGTGGAGTTGATCTACGAACCCAACGATCGACAGGCGCTCGTGCCGATGCGCGAGCGCGAAGTCGCGACCCGGGAAGGCCGCGCGGACGACGAGCGCTGGCACCGGACCAAGGACGGGCGCCGGATTTTCTGCAGCGGCGTCGTTACGCCGATTTCCGATACGTCGTTCAACGGATTCGCGAAGATCGTGCGCGACATGACGCTGCGCAAGCAGAGCGACGACGCGAACCGCGAAGCGCTTGCGCGGGAGCAGGCGGCCCGCGAGCAGGCGCTCAGTTCGAATCAGCTAAAGGACGAGTTCATCGCCGTGCTGTCGCACGAGCTGCGGCATCCGCTCAACCTGATCGGCGTCAAGTCGGAAATGCTGCCGCGCCTGCCGGAGACGCGCGACATTCCCGCCGTGCGCGAAGCCGCGGATTCGATTCGGCAGGCCGTGCGCGCGCAGGCGCAGATCATCGACGACCTGCTCGATCTGTCGCGCATCCAGACCGGCAAGCTCGCGCTCGAGCTGGGCCGCGTCGACCTGACGGCGATGTTGCGCGGCATCGCCGATACCTGCGAGCGCGACGTGCACGCGCGCGGTCTGGTCCTGAAAACGGAGTTGCCGACGGAGCCGGCCATCGCGCTCGCCGATCCGGTGCGCTGCGAGCAGATCTTCTGGAACCTGATGTCCAACGCGCTCAAGTTCACGCAATCGCATGGCGAGATCGTCGTGCGTCTCGCGCATGAAGGGCGGATGCTGCGTGTCGACGTGATCGACGACGGGCAGGGGATCGACGGCGATACGCTGCCGCATGTGTTCGACATGTTCCGGCAGGCGCCGCGCGACCGGACCCGCGGCGGGCTCGGAATCGGGCTGGCGCTCGTTCGGCAACTCGTGGAAATGCACGGCGGCCGGATCGCCGCGGCATCCGACGGCCAGGGAAGGGGGACCACGATGACGGTATGGCTGCCGGCCGCATCCGACGAGCGCGTCGTGTCTTCCGGCAACGGCGCGGCGGAGGGGAGTATCGCGGGCCTTCGCGTGCTGCTGGTCGAGGACGATCAGGAGACGGCGCTGTCGCTCACGGCGCTGCTGGAACTCGCGGGGGCAACGGTCACGGCCGCGAAAAGCGGGGCCGAGGCACTGGAGAGGTTGCCGGAGACGCCTGTCGACGCCATCGTGTCCGACATCGGACTGCCCGACATGGACGGCTATGAGTTGAATCGCCACATCAAGGCCGATCCCCGCTGGGCCACGCTCCGGACCGTTGCGCTGACGGGCCGTAATCGCCAGGACGATGTCCGGGCCGCGGCGGAGGCCGGCTTCGACACTCACCTGTCCAAACCGCTGGATTTCGGGATGTTGCTCGCGGCGCTCGGCGACACGCATTAAGCCTGCCCGGTGACGACCCGCGCGTGCGTCGCGGGTCGTTTGCGCCGCGGTTCGCGCCGCGCGTTCCCGTCGGCGGGTTGCATCAACCGCCATCCGACCCGCATTGCCTCGTCTGCTACCGCCCGTGACGGAATTTCGGCTCAGGAACCCGATTTGCGGCGCTATCCGCAAAGGGGGCGCTATGGACCGTCGAGATATCGTGGTAATTGCGTCGTCCCGAGGCGGTCTCCCGGTCCTCCGGACGTTGGTAGCCGGCATTGCCGCGGATTTTCCGGTGCCGATTTGCATCGTGCAGCACATCGGTCGACATCGGACGATCCTGCCCGAGTTGTTGTCGCGATGGGGCAGGCTCGATGCAAGCGAGGCGCTACACGGGGAATCGCCGGAGGCGGGCAGAATTTACGTGGCGCCGCCCGACCGGCACATGATCGTGCGCGGCGGCGACCTGTGGCTGCTCGATACGGCCGCCGAGAACTTCGCCCGCCCGGCCGCCGACCCGCTGTTTCGCTCCGCCGCACGCGAATATGGCGCCGGTGCGATCGGCGTGGTGCTCAGCGGCGACCTCGATGACGGCGCGGCCGGCCTGGCGGCGATTCGCGCACGGGGCGGCTACGGCATCGTTCAGGACCCCGATGAATGCGAAGCGCCGTCGATGCCGCGCAGCGCACTGGCCGCGGCGGGAGCCGATGCGGTCGCGACGGCGGAAGAACTGCCGCGGACCCTTCATGCAGCGGTCTACGGCGCACGTGCGAAGGAGCAGCGAAAAATGGCAGATTTGCGCGACCTCGACCATGAGAGCCGGATTGCCGAGGGCGGCCTCGTCGATCCGGGACTGCTTGACGAAATCGGCACGCGTTCCGCCCTCACGTGCCCCAGTTGCAACGGCGTGCTCTGGCGCATGCGCGACGATCGTCCGTTGCGATACCGTTGCCATACCGGGCATGCGTTCTCCGCGCTTTCCCTCGACGACGCGGAAGCCCAGAAAGCGGAGGATGCGATATGGGGGGCGATCCGCGCGGTTCACGAGCGCATGATTTTTGCGCGTGAGCGTCAGGAATGGGCGCGCCGCACGGGCAACGCCGAGGACGTCGCGATCGAACAGGCCCGCATCGACGAAAACCAGCGGCTCGCGGACGTGCTGCGCCGTGCGGTCGGCGCCGCACTGAGTACGGGCGAACTGGAGTGAGCGCGAGCCGCGGCATTCGCGCTGCCGGTTTCATCCCGGCACGAACACGCCCATCGCCGCGATCGCCATCGCGAGCGTCGCGATCCATCCGCCCCATGCAAGCGCGCCTCTGACGGCAAACTCGCCCATGACCCGTTTGCTTCTCGCCATCAGCATCATCACGACCATGATCGGAACGGCGCTCACGCCGTTGATGACGGCGCTCCAGTAAAGCGCGCGGATCGGGTCGAAATGCATGAACGTAAACGCGATCCCGCCGACGATCGCCAAGACGATCACCGCATAGAACTCGGGCGCGACGCCCAACTGCAGCGCGAGGCTGTTGCGCCAGCGGAACGTGCCCGCGGCCGCATAGGCGGCCGATCCCGCGAGCACCGGCAGCGCCAGCAGGCCGGTGCCGACGATGCCGAGCGCGAACAGCACGTATGCGAAGTGACCGGCAAGCGGCTCGAGCGCCCGCGCGGCATCGGCCGACGTCTTGACGTCGATGTGATGCGCGTTGAGCGTGGCCGCCGCCGTCAGCACGATGAAGAAGGCGATCACGTTCGACACGCCCATGCCGAACCACGTGTCGAAGCTGATCCGGCGCAACTGGGCGGGTGCCTGATGCGGTACGCGCTGCAGCGGCCGCTGGTTCGGCACGGAGCGCAACTCTTCGACTTCCTGGGACGCCTGCCAGAAAAACAGATACGGGCTGATGGTCGTGCCGAGCACGGCGACGACCGTGGTCAGGTAGGCGGCGCTCAGTTGCGCATGGGGCCGCACGATCGCGCGACCGACGTCGGCCCAGTCGACCGGCACGATGACGGCGACCGCGACATAGGCGAGCAGCGTCAACGCCGTCCATTTCAGCAATCGTGAATAGCGGTCGTACGGGACGAAAACCTGCAGTACGACCGACACGCCGCCGAGGCACACGATGTAGAGCTGTTGTGGGCCGGGCAGCAGCAAATTGACGGCCGCGCCCATGGCCGACAGATCGGCCGCGATGTTGATCACGTTGGCCGTGATCAGCAGTACGACCGTTCCGTACAGCAGCCATGGCGGGTAGTGCTTGCGCATGTTCGACGCGAGGCCCTTGCCCGTCACGCGGCCGATTCGCGCGCTGACCAGCTGGATCGCCGTCATCAGCGGATACGTGAGCAGCAGCGACCACAGCAGTTCGAAGCCGAATTGCGCCCCCGCCTGCGAGTATGTCCCGATGCCGGAAGGATCGTCGTCGGCGGCGCCGGTGATCAGGCCGGGGCCGAGACGCCGGACCCACGTGACCGCGTTCGGGTCCGGTTCCGTCGGCTCGGGCTGGAGCAAATCGTTGTCGTTCATGATCGCGGGCCTCCCGGGGTCCGGCAGGCGCAATGGCCGTGCCCGCCCGGGCGGTTTCCCGCGCCGGCAGCCGGGGCGGGCCTCACGGTCCGGTCGGCTTCGCCCTGTCGCCCACGTCGACGTCGATCGCGTGTTCCTTCGATACCAGCCGGGCCCCGACCATGCTCCCGCCGCCGATGCGCAACGTCAGGCGCGCGGGTTCGTTGGCATCGAGCCCCGACACATAGTCCAGGCCGTGCAGCCCCGCGCGATCGTGGAACGGAATGAACCAGGACGAACAGAAGTCCGACGTGGGGACCGGACACGGGGCGCGGATGGCGAGCCGCCGCGCAGCAAACGGATAGTCGTCGAGCGCGGGTTCACCCGTATCGAATCGCTTGCGGATGGTGAGCGGCGTGACGGTGTAGCGGAGGTAGACGTGGTCGGCCCACAGCGTTCGGTCGAGCGATGCCAGGTCTTCCGTGGTGAACGCAACGATCGTGAGACCGTTTCGATCGCGGTTCTGGATTTCATATCGGCTGACATTCACCGATTTGCAGCCGGTACACGCGATCGCCAGACCCATCGCGAAACCGATCCAGCGCATCCGGTCATGCATGTCGTCCTCCCCGGCACCCTCCGACCTCGGTTTGCTTGCAATACGACGGCGCGCGACGTTGCGTTACGTCGGGCGACCGGCACCTTCGGCAGGCGAGACCGGCGCGTGCATCGCCTGTTCGAGCAGCGCATGCGCGGCTTGCCATGCGCGCTGGGCCGCCGCGGAATCGTTGAACGCCCGCGCTTCGACCGTGGCGCCGTCCAACAGCATCATGAAGACGGTCGCCAGCCGGTTGGCGGTTTCGGCCGGCACGACGGCTTCGATCAGTTCGGCCATCCATTCGACCATCTTGCGGCGATAGCGGATCGCGACATCCGAGATCGGCGCATAAGCGGTGCCGAATTCGGCCAGCGCACGCTCGAACAGGCAGCCGGCAAATTCGGGTGTGCGGAACCACGCTTCATACCAGTCGAAGACGGTCTTGACGCGCTCGACCGGATCGACGACGTGCTGCAACTGCGCGTCGATGCTGCCGACGATCAGGTCGTAGCGCTGGACCAGCACTTCGCGGATGAGCTCGTCCTTGCTCGCAAAATGCCGGTACAGCGTCATTCGCGCGACACCGGAATCGTCGATGATCCAGTCGACGCCCACCGGGTGAAATCCATGCCTGGAGAACAGTTCGGTCGCTTTGTCTACCACCAGCTGGCGTTTGTTGGCTCGCACGAACGGCTTCCTCCTCGATATTTCAACAGCATAGACCGATTATTCTAGCATCATGCCGGTCGATGAAATCGGCCTCCTGGCGCTGTCTGACGGCCGTTCCGCCCCGACAATCTTCGCTTGTCGAGCCGGTTATCAAGTCATCTTGACTATTAGATAGACCGATATGTATCATTTGAAGCCAGTAAGCAGCGATCGATATTGCGTGGATTAAAGAGACAGAACAAGAGCGGGTTTACCGCGTGCCGTTTTCTGCCGTGTCAGACGCTGCAACGATGTTTCAAGCCGAAAAGAGGACCTGAGAGAGCCTTGGCACGCGGGCCCGCGGACGATGTTCGCCGCGCCCCGCACCGGCCGGGGGCATGCTCGCGGGCGAGCGCGCGAAGCAATACGGCGCCAATGAAACGTGAGGAAAATACCCATGTATCGCCGTTTACTCGCACCGGGGCTGCTGTTGCTGTTGGCCGCGTGCGCGCAGGATCCGTCCGTCACCGGGAACACGGTACGGATCTGCGACGACACAGGTTGTTCCGATCGCCCTAAAGATCAGGTCTCCTATCAAAAAAGGGACGATGCGGAAGACCGGGACGATCCGCGCATCGCCGCGCTCAGGCAGACCGCGAAGACCCAGCCGAAGGCCGCCTACGACCTCGGCCTGCGCTATTTCCGCGGCGACGGCGTGCGCCAGGACAGCTATCAGGCGCTCAAGTGGATGCGCGAGGCCGCCGAACGCGGCGACCTGAACGCGCAGAAGGCGCTCGGCAGTTTCTACCTGTTCGGCCTCGAGGAAATGGGCTCGGATGCGCGCGAAGCGGAGAAGTGGCTGTCGATCGCGGCCGGCCGCGGCGACAAGGAATCGAAAAAGCTGCTCGATCTCGCGCGCAAGGCCAAGAAGGAAGACGAGGAAGACTGGAAATGGCGCACGCAATGGCGTGACGTCTATTACGGCTACTGGTACTCGGGCTATCCGTACTACGGCGTCTGGCAGCAGACGTACTGGTACTACTGACCGGGCATCGAGCAACGGGGGCAGCCGCGGGGAGACCACCATCGCGCGCCACGCCGGGGGGCTTATCGAAGTTCGCACGGACGCATAAGCCGAACAACGACTCTAATCGATCGACAACGACAATGAAGACCAACCTTCTCCAACGTCTCACTCAAGGTGCGCTGGTTGCAGCGCTTGGCGCGTCCGTCGCGGGTTGCGGCGGCGTGGTGACGCCCGGCGGGCAGAACGCCGGCGTGACGGGCGCCGCGGCTGGCGGCGCGAGCGCCGGCGCCGATTCGCAACTGCAGCGCTGCACGTCGCCGCTCGGCACGATCGCGGTCGACGACGGCCGCAATGCCGACTGGTGGGGCCCGTTCGGCAGCGCGACCAAGATGACCACGATCGACCCGCTGCTGCGCCTGGCGGTGCAGCAGTCGAACTGCTTCGTGATCACGTCGATCGGCAACCAGAAGAGCGACGCGCGCCTGTCGCGCATCACGCAGCTGCAGCGCAACTCGGGCGAATACCGCGCGGGCTCGAAGCAGCAGAAGGGCCAGCGTGTCGCGGCCGACTACTACATGGAGCCGCAGATCGTGATCAACGATTCGCCGATCGGCGGGATCGGCAGCATGATCGGCGGGCTGATCGGCAACAGCGCGGTGGCGGCGGTGGCGGGCCACCTGCAGACGAAGGCGTCGGTCGTGACGCTGACGCTGTTCGACGTGCGCTCGGCGGTGCAGATCGCGGCGTCGGAAGGCAGCTCGACGGCGACCAACTACGGCGCGGCGCTGGGCGGCTTCGGCGGCGGCGTGGGGGGGGCGCTGGCGGGCTTCTCGTCGACGCCGGAAGGCAAGGCGACGGTCGTGGCGTTCATCGACGCGTACAACAAGATGGTCGTCGCGCTGCGCAGCTACAAGGCGCAGGACGTCAAGGGCGGGCTGGGCCGCGGCGGCCAGCTGCAGGTCAACTGACGTCGTCGGGCCGGCGAGGGCCGCCGGCCGATTGCCTTGATTCCTGATGTCCGATTCGTGAGGGGCGGTGCGTGCGGCACGATGCGCGCGCACCGGCTGCGTTCGTCCTGTTCGTTCGGAGGGTGATTCCGATGAAAGCCGTTGCACTGATTGCATTGACCTGCCTGGCGCTGACCGCTTGCGGCGGTGGCGACGACAATTCCTCGCCCGCGGCGTCCGGCGGATCGGGCACGACCAACAACGGCGGCAGCGGCGGGACGGGCGGCACGCCAACGACGGGCACATCCGATGGCAATTCGGGTTCGCCGACCGCCTCGAACGTCGAGTGCGATCCGGTCTACCAGCAAGGCGATATCGTGCAACTGCACATGTACACGCAAGCGACGGCGCAGAGCCCGGCGGTCGACAACGGCGTGTACACGCGGACCTTCGCGCCGGCGACGTTCGAGGGCGTGGCGCTTACGCAGCAGGCCGAAACCACGACCGGCTCGCCGATTCAGACCAATCACTACTACCTCGTCGGCAACGGCGTGCGCACGAACTACGGCGGCGAGGTCTACAGCGGCAGCACGCTCGCGTTGCGCGATGTGAACTCGCCGCCCTATGTCGAGACGATCGGGCTCACGGGAAGCGAGACGGTGAATTATGTCGATACGCCCGTCTTTCCGTCCGGCGGCGCGCAAACGTCCGTCTCGATCCAGCGGACCTACGTCGCGCGCGAAACGGTCAGCCTCCGGAACGGCAAGGTCTTCGCGAACGCATGCCACTATCACACGACGGAGACCTTCACCAACCCGGCGTTGACCAGCAAGACGATCGCGGACGACTGGCTCGCGCCGGGTGTCGGCATGGTCAAGTCGGTCGCCGATGTGGGCGGCACGCAGATCATCACGCGCGAACTGGAATCGGCGACGGTGGGCGGCAAGTCATACTGAGTATGCATGGACGGCGCGCGGGGATTGGTCACGCGCCCGTGGTTGACGATGCTGCGTGGCGGCATGCAGCAGGTCACGTCGTCACGCGGGCGCCGGCCCGATTTTCCGACTGGCAGGAACGTGACGGCGCGCTCTGTTGTCCGCCGTCGAGATAACCGTTGCAACGACGGGGCGTTGACAGAGCGAGCCGCGTGAATTTCATCCAGAAACCCCAAGCGGTTCAGGCGAGAAAGTTGCTCGACATCTTCCCGACGCCGTCGTGGCGACCGCAGCAGCAATGGGAAAACGTGCGGGCCCCTTGATCGGCTCATGTCGACGCAGGCGAGCCTTCGTGCCGGACGGCATCGTGTGGTCAACAAAGTGGGGGAACACAAGCGTCCGCACTGGCCGGACGGCCACATGCACCGCCTCATATCATCCGACGAGCGTCTATACTTTTTGATCGTCATGCCGGCGCAGTGGGCGCTGGTGATGCATCACTATTGCTGGATTCGCGCCAGGATTTTCTGTCACGACGGTGCTCGCCCATGCGCGGCGCCGGCTTTGCGAGCCCGATTGCCGCGAGAAGGCGCCGGCGCCTGGAACGCTCGGCCCATTGGCGCGTGAGCGTGTGCTCCGGAGGTGCGTTATGAACTGGATCGGTACGTGGCGTAATCAATACGGCTCCACACTTTCCATCACCGACGACAAGGAGGGCGCCATCCGTGGCGTATTCAGCACCGCGTTGCAGGACAGCGCCTTCTTCGGTCACGATCTGCCTGTCTCGGGCGTCTGGTTTGGCGATTGCATCAACTTCGCTTTCGGCATATCGAATGACCGGGTTACCGTGATCTGTTCTTTCACGGGCATGCTGCGTGACGGCACGCTGCAGACGGTATGGCATGTCGTTACCAGCCAGGCGCCTCGGCAAGGCTCACGATCATCGGAGTCTGGATGGGCACATGCCGTCCAGACCAATGCGGATACGTTCGAGAGAGTCGCGGGGTAACGTATCTGCGAACTCGTGGTCCGGAGCGATTGCAAGGTGCGATGCCCGTTGCTGACCTGAACGGCGTGGCCAGGCGGGTGGCATGCAGGTTCGTGCCGAACGTCGTCACCGGGCCGGTCGCGACTGGGCGGTCTCGCGCGTCGGCGAGCTGCCGTGCAGTGCCCCGAACGCGCTCCGCGTCGAACAGGTCGGGCCAGCCTTACCCGCAGCCTTTCCTCCCGTCCGGGCGCAAGTCAATTCGACGCAGCGTCACGGAATTTCCCGTGAGGGGTTCACGCACACCCGCGCACGTACCGGTCGTACCCGACGATTCCCGGTTTGAGCGTCCCGTGCTCGTCCCAGTCATCCCAACCCGGAAATCGCAGCGGCCGGTCCGTCTGCCAGTTCGCGAGCCGGCGCGCGAGCGTGTCGCGATGCGCGGCCAGTTCGGCCGCCAGCGCCGCATCGTCCTGATACGCGTAACCGCCGTGTGCGTCCTGCACGCCATGCGCGAGCACCGGCGACAGCACGTCGTATCCCATGTAATGCAGCGAGTAATGAATCGGCCACAGCAGCAGGCCGATGTCGCCGCTGCGCCCGCCCGGGCCGAACGTCGCGGCCGGCGCACCGGTCGTGACCGAGCAGATCGCCCGTCGGCCGCGGAAGTGGCCGCGATCGTAGCGGCGGCTGCCCGTGTACAGGCCGCCGTTCACGAACACGCGATCGAACCAGCCCTTCAGCATCGCGGGCGGCGCATGCCACCAGACCGGAAACTGGAACACCACGAGGTCGGCCTGCTCGAGCCGGGCGATCTCCCGGCGCACGTCGGCGGGCAGCGTGGCATGCGTGCTCGCGTGGCGCTGTTCGACCAGCGCCGAGAACACGTCGGCGTTCGCGCGACACGGGTAGTGGCGCGGCGCCTCGACCGGATCGAACCCGTCCGCGTAGAGATCCGACACCTCGACGTCATGGCCGAGCGCGCGCATCGTCCGCGCGGCGGTGTCGCGTAGCGCGGCGTTGAACGAGCGGGGTTCGGGATGGCAATGAACGATCAGCGTGTGCATGGGCGGCGTTCCTCATGGTGTGCCGGTGAAGGCGGCTTGCGCCGGGATTTGCCTGATACGGTACGCGTTGCGAGAATGAACGGGAATTGGCCAGTTTCGCAAACGAGGTTTGCATGAATGAACAGCGGCTGTCATGGGACGACCTGCGGCTCGTGCTGGCGGTGGCGCAGGCCGGTTCGCTCGCGGGCGCGGCGCGGCGGCTCGGCATCAGCCACGCGACGGTGTTTCGCCGCCTCGCGGCAATCGAGGCCGAACTGGGCGTCAAGTTGTTCGAGCGGACCCGCGCCGGTTATGCGCCGACGCCGGCCGGCGAGGACGCCGCCGCTGCCGCCGAACGGATCCAGGACGAGGTGCATGGCGTCGAGCGGCGCGTGGCCGGTCGCGACGTGCGGCCATCGGGCACCGTGCGCGTGACGACGACCGATACGCTGCTGTCGGGCTTGCTGTCGCCGGTGTTCGCCGCGTTCCGGCATGCCTGCCCGGAGATCACGCTGGAAGTGTCCGTATCGAACGCGGTCTTCGACCTGTCGAAGCGCGAGGCCGATGTCGCGATCCGCCCGTCGTCGTCGCCGCCTGAGGTGCTGATCGGCCGCCGGGTCGGTACGATCGCACAGGCCGTCTATGCGGCACCCGGGTGGCGCGAGCGCGCCGACGATCTCGCGTGGGTCGGGCCGGACCGGCGGATGGGTTACCGGCCGCTCGAGCGATGGATGCATGCCCAAGGCGCCGATGCGCGTTGCGGGTATCGGGTCGATACGCTGCTCGGCCTGTTCGCCGCGGCACGCGCCGGCATCGGTGCAGCCGTGTTGCCGTGCTACCTGGCCGACGACGAGCGCGATCTGGTGCGGCTGGGCGGCCGGATCGACGAACTGGCGACCGACCTGTGGCTGCTGACTCATCCGGACCTGCGCGACACCGCGCGGATTCGCGCGTTCTCGTCGTTCGTCGCAACGTCGATCGAGGCCTTGCACGCGCGGCTCGCAGGTGACGCGCATCGCTGACGGCCCCGCGGGCCGGATGCTTCGGCCTGCGAAGCGTTACGGCCGCGTCGTCCTTGGCGGTGCGGCCGGCCGCATTTCCCCGAGCCTCGCGCTCCTCGCATCGACGTACGCATGCACCTTCGGCGACGGCAGCGCCTGTGTCGCGCCGACCGCTGACGTTGGCAGCGTCCTTCGACGGCGGGCACGGACATGACTCGAAGACGTTTTGACCGAACTGGACCCGCGCCTGATCGCGGCCCAGGAAACGCCCGGCAACGACACCTGCCGCTAGCGCGTCAGACGAACGATGAAGCAGACGGTCCTTGCCATCCTGGTCGGCGCGTGCGCCGGTCTGCTGGCGTTCGTGGCGGCAGTGAACAACAGCAGGCAAAAGCAGGCGGCACCACGCGTACCGCGGCCGGACGCATCGCCATCGCTGGATTTTCAGTACTTTCCCGGCGAGCCGAAAGGCTATGCGGGATACACCGACCACATCTCGATGCAGCAGACCGTCAACGATGACCTTGTCGAGCATGATGCCGACTGGCAATTCAGCCGCATAGGATTCGCGAAGGGATTCCTGCGTACGGTGCTGCGCCGAGCCGATCGCTCGCCAAATGCGCCCGGCATTTTTCGCATGGAACGTGTGAGCGAAGACGATGCGATGACGATCGAGTGGATCGCACGGATGCAAACGGACGGCATCGACAACGCTTCTCCTTCGACATCGAATGTGAAGTCGATCGTGGATGGGATGGCGTCCGACATTGCGTCGACCGGACCGCGTCGCTCGACGTTCGGGAGTCGCGCCGGGGTGGACGGCCGCGAAGGGATGGAACGCGACGAAATTTCTTCCGAGCGATTGCGCGAACTCACGAAGCTCATGCGCGACGCGGAACGCAGGCGCGTCGCGGGCGGCCCATGCCCGGATCGTGCCGCGGGAATCGAGAGGTCGAGGGACGGGCGGCGCCGATCCGTCGGCTGGCGAACCTTTCGCTGTCGATCGAGCGTGCCGCCCGGCGTGTCCGACATCGCGTTTCAGGGGCCAGATTGCCGCGCCCGCCCTTGACGGCGTGGGCTGACGGCGCACGCGCGGCGCAAACATAAACGAAATGTGATCCCTTGCCGCCGCAAAATTTTGCACAATGACGGCAGCGCGGCCTTCCGCCGTGCTTCGCGCCGGCTCCGATCGCCGCCCGACAACCGTGACCGAGCCCCGCTCCGACGTGCCGCCGCCCACCGCCATGGACCAACCGAAACGTATCCTGATCGTCGAGGACGACGCCGACATCGCCGACGTGCTCAGCCTGCACCTGCGCGACGAGCGCTACGAAGTCGTGCACAGCGCGGACGGCGCCGAAGGGCTGCGCCTGCTCGAACAGGGCGGCTGGGACGCGCTGATCCTGGACCTGATGCTGCCGGGCGTCGACGGCCTCGAGATCTGCCGGCGGGCGCGCGCGATGACGCGCTACACGCCGATCATCATCACGAGCGCGCGATCGAGCGAGGTGCACCGGATCCTCGGCCTCGAACTCGGGGCCGACGACTACCTCGCGAAGCCGTTCTCGGTGCTCGAACTCGTCGCGCGCGTGAAGGCGCTGCTGCGGCGCGTCGATGCGCTCGCGCGCGATTCGCGGCTCGACGCGGGCACGCTCGACGTCGCCGGGCTGGCGATCGACCCGATCGCGCGCGAAGCGAGCGTCGACGGCGCACGCATCGACCTCACGCCGCGCGAATTCGACCTGCTGTATTTCTTCGCGCGGCATCCGGGCAAGGTGTTCTCGCGGATGGACCTGCTCAATGCGGTGTGGGGCTATCAGCACGAAGGCTACGAACATACGGTCAACACCCACATCAACCGGCTGCGCGCGAAGATCGAGGCCGATCCGGCCGAGCCCGTGCGAATCCTCACCGTGTGGGGGCGCGGCTACAAGCTCGCCGCGCCGGGTCAGCGGGACGCATGATGAAGCTCACGCTCACCCGGCGGCTGTCGCTCGTGTTCTCGATCCTGCTGCTCGCGTGCTCGGGTGCGTCGGCATGGCTGCAGATCCGCGCGAACGACATGCGCGAGAAGGAAGTCGTGCAGGCGCTGTCGCGCGACCTGGCCACCAACATCGCCGGCAGCGCGCCGCTGATGGACGCGAACGGATTGCGCCCCGACGCCGTGCGCACGTTGTTCGGCCAGTTGATGGGCGTGAACCCGAGCGTCGAGGTGTACCTGCTCGACAACGCGGGGCGCATCAAGGGCGACGATGCGCCACCCGGCCACGTGAAGCGCGACCGCGTCGATCTCGCGCCCGTGCAGCGCTTCATCGCGGGCCAGCCGCTGCCGATCCTCGGCGACGATCCGCGCAGCCCGGACGCGCGCAAGGTGTTCAGCGCCGCGCCGCTGCAGCGGCCCGGGCAGCCGCCGTCGGGCTACATCTACGTGGTGCTGCTCGGCGAGGCGCACGACCGGCTCGCCGCGCGCGTCGACGCCGGCAACGTGCTGCGCACGACGCTGTGGTCGATGGCGATCGTCGCGCTGCTCGGTCTGCTCGCGGGCCTTACCGCATTCAGCTTCATCACGCGCCCGCTGCGCCGGCTGACGGCCGCGATGCGCGACTTCGACGCGAACGGTGCGCCCGGCGCGCCGGGCGCGGCTGATGTGCAGCCGCCGGTGCTGCGTTTGCCGCCGGGCCGTCGTGGCGACGACATCGCGGTGCTCGAATCCGCGTTCGCGCAGATGGCCGACCGGATCGGCGACCAGTGGCGCGCATTGACGCGCCAGGACCAGCAGCGGCGCGAACTGATCACGAACATCTCGCACGACCTGCGCACGCCGCTCACGTCGCTGCACGGCTATCTGGAGACGCTGTCGCTGAAGGCCGACACGCTGGCCGAGCCCGAACGGCGGCGCTACCTGTCGATCGCGCTCGCGCAGAGCGCGAAGGTCGGGCGGCTCGCGCAGGCGCTGTTCGAGCTCGCGCGGCTCGAATCGGGCGGCGTGCAGGCCGAGCGCGAGCCGTTCTCGCTGGTCGATCTCGTGCAGGACGTATTCCAGAAGTTCGAACTGAGCGCGCAATCGCGCGGCGTCGCGCTGCATGCGCGGATTCCGCCGCGCGTGCCGGCCGTGTCGGCCGATCTCGGGATGATCGAGCGCGTGCTGACCAACCTGCTCGACAACGCGCTGCGGCACACGCCCGCGCACGGCGAGGTCGAGATCGCGCTGGCGCCGCACGGCGACCGCGTGGTCGTGACCGTGTCGGATACCGGGGCAGGGATTCCGGCGGCGCGGCGCGAAGGGCTGTTCCAGCGGCCGCAGCGGCCGATGAGCGGCGGCACCGCGACGAGCGGCGGGCTCGGCCTGTTGATCGTGCACCGGATGCTGGCGCTCAACGGCAGCGGCATCCGGCTCGTCGACCGGGCCGGGCGCGGCGCGGTGTTCGAGTTCGCGCTGGCGGTCGCGTCGCCGGCGGCGGGCGACGCACGCTGAGCTTCGATCGGCGGCGTCAGCCGCCGCGCTTGCGTCGCACGTCGCTCGGCGTCGTGCCGGTCCAGCGCTTGAACGCGTGGCGAAATCCCACCGCATCGCTGAAGCCGAGCGTCAGCGCGATGTCCTCGGTGCTGAGCGTGGTCGTGCTGAGGTAGTCGATCGCGAGCGCCTTGCGCACGCTCGTCAGCAGTTCGCTGTACGACGTGCCTTCGGCTTCGAGCTTGCGGCGCAGCGTGCGCGAGGTCATGCACAGGATCTCGGCGATCGCGTCGATGTCCGGAAACTGCCCGGGCGTGCGCGTGAGTTCCTGGTATACGCGCCGCGTGACGCCGGCCTGGCTGCGCATTTCGTCGAGCAGGCTCGCGCAGTGCGACGACACCTGCGCGGCGGTGATCGGATTCGCGAGCTGCGGCGCGCGCGTGAGCCAGGCCGCCGGATAGCTGAGCACGTGGTGCGGCTGGTCGAACGCGATCGGGCATTCGAGCGCGTCGGCCAGCAGCGCACAGTGCGGCGGCTGCGGCTGCGCGAACTGCGCGCGCGCCGGCACGCACCATCCGCCCATCACGTCCTTGATGATCGTCACGTGCAGTGCGAACTGCATGTCGATCAGGAAACGGTACAGCGGCTCGTCGAGATCGGGCAGCGCGACTTCGTGGCGGTCCGGAAACAGCCACGACGCGGTATCGCCTTGTTCGACCCAGCGGATCGGCAGCATGCCGTTCGCGAGCCGGTGATATTTGACGGCGGAATCGAACGCGTGCGCGAGCGATTCCGAGCACAGCATCGCGTAGCCGTACATCCCGTAGCTCGACGCGCGCAGCCGGCGGCCGACGCGCACGCCGAGGTCGGGGCCGTCGTAGCGGGCGACCGCGTTGCGCGCGGCCGTCAGGAACTGCAGCGGCGACGTGAGCGTGAACGGGTCCGCGACGTCGGCCGGCGCGAGGCCGGTGCCGGCGAGCACGGCGGCCGGATCGAGGCCGGCTTGCGCGGCCACGTCGACCAGCACGGCCAGCTTGGCCGGCGTGAAGCGCTGCTCGCGCAACGCGTGCGCGGAAGCGGCGTCCGGCAGCCGGGCGGGACGGGCGTCGGTCGGTTTCAAGAGCGCACTGCGCAGCATGACGGGATCCTGCGTCCGAATCGATATCGTTGACGGCACGCAATTCTGCGCGGGAACGATCCCATCCGCCACCGGGTTCACCCTGATATACGCCGGCGCCACCCCGCCGCGCGGGTAGTCAGCCCCGATCGCCGGGCTGCGCGCGCAGGATCGCGTCGACGAACTCGACGAAGCCGAGGCCGCCCGGGCCTTGCGTGATCCATCGCGGCAGCGCGGGCAACTGCGGCAGATACTCGATAACGGTGCTCATGCCGGCCGTATGCGTGAAATAGCCGAACATCGGCGCGTCGTTCGTGGAATCGCCCGAATAGGCGACGCACCCGGGCGCGGCGCCGGCATCGACGCCGAACGTATCCGCCAGCACGCGCAGCGACATCGACAGCTTGTCGTACCCGCCGACCCAGCCGATCACCCACAGATTGTTGATGGTTGCGTCGGCACCGGCCTCGATCAGCGCGTCGAGTATCCGGTCGTCCTGGTCGCCGCCGGTGCGTGCGTACGCGAGCGACGTCAGCCGGAAGTCCTGGTCGTCCGCGCGGCGGGCGGGCGGGACGGCCGTCGCGACATGCTGCGCGATGCGCCGGAGCGCGTCGCGTGCGCCGTCGAGCGCATCGTCCGCATGCCAATAGCGGCGTTCGGCGCCGTGCCCGTCCGGGCTGCGCCGGATGAAGAGTCCGCCGTTCTCCGCGATCACGCCGTCGACCGGCCACATCCGCGCCATCTGGTCACACCAGCCGGCCGGCGCGGCGGTGACCGGGATCACGCGGATGCCGCGCGCTTGCAGCCGCTCGAGCGCCGCATAGGTCTGCGCGGCGAGGCGGCCGCGATGCGTGAGGGTCTCGTCCATGTCGGTCAGCAGGAAGCGAACGGACGAGAAGGTGTCGGCGGGGGCCAGGGCGAGCGGCTGCATGGTCTCGGCGGATGAGGGACGGTCGTCGATTATGAAGAACGGCGACACGCCGCGCCATGCCGCTTGCTGCTTTGCAATTCGCGCCGGGGAATATGCGCGCGGACGAGTTGCCTGGACAGGGAGCGAGCACGCATGTCCGTTTCGATCATGTTTTCGGCCGCCCGGATCATTTGCAAAGCGCGTCGCGCGGGCGATAGTCGCCGGTCAGGCGGCGGCCCGCGTCCCTCCGGCGTGCAGGCCCCGTGCGAACGGTACGCATGCTGGCGTGCCGTCCAAAGAGGAGTGAGACATGACGAAGAGACACTGGACCGGGTCGTATGGCTCGATCCCCGCCGAGATCGACGCCGATCGCCATCCTTCCGTCAGCGCGCTGCTGGACGACGCGATGCGCCGCTTCGCCGACCGTCCGGCGTTCCATGCGTTCGGCCGCACGCTCACCTATGCCGACGTCGAGCGCCTGTCGACCGCGCTGGCCGCGTATCTGCAGCAGGTCGTCGGCGTGCGCAAGGGCGATCGCGTGGCGGTGATGCTGCCCAACGTGCTCGCGTTCCCGGTCGTGTTCGTCGCCGTCGCGAGGATCGGCGCGATCCAGGTCAACGTGAATCCGCACTACACCGCGCGCGAGCTCGAGCATCAGCTCAACGACGCGGGAGTCGAGGTGGCGATCGTCTGCGGCGGGTCGATGGGCACGTTCGCGGACGTGGTCGGCGGCACGCGCGTGCGCACCGTGCTGAGCGTGGGGCGCGAGGATCTCGGCGTCGTCGATGCGCCGGCCGGCACCTGCGACGCGCTGCCGCCCGGTTCGACCGCGCTCGCGCAGGCGATCGCCGCCGGCGAATCGCTCGCGTGCGAGCCGGTGGCGCTGAGCGGCGCGGACCTGTTGCTGCTGCAATACACGGGCGGCACGACCGGCCTGTCGAAGGGCGCAGCGCTGTCGCATCGCAACCTCGTCGCGAACATCGCGCAGTTCGCGGCGATCGTGCCGGATGCGCGCCGGCCGGGCGAGGAAGTCGTCGTCACGGCGATCCCGCTGTATCACATCTTCGCGCTGACGGTGAACTTCCTGTCCTACTTCGCGATCGGCGCGCAGAACTGGCTCGTCGCGAACCCGCGCGACATGGACGGGTTCATCGACGTGCTGAAGGCCGCGCGGCCGACGGTGTTCGTCGGCGTGAACACGCTGTACGCGGGGCTCGCCGGCCATCCGCGCCTGAAGGAGGTCGACTGGTCGCGGCTGAAGCTGTCGGCCGGCGGCGGGGCGGCGGTGATCGACGTGATCTCGTCGCGCTGGAAGGCGGTGACGGGCAATTTCATCCGCGAAGGCTACGGGCTGTCGGAAACGTCGCCGGTCGTGTCGTTCAACCCGCAGTCGATCGACCGGTTCACGGGCACCACGGGCCTGCCGCTGCCGTCGACCGACGTGAAGCTGCTCGACGACCAGGATCGCGAGGTGGCGATCGGCGAGGCGGGCGAGATCTGCGTGAAGGGGCCGCAGGTGATGAGCGGCTACTGGCGGAAGCCGGACGCGAACGCGGCCGCGTTCACCGCGGACGGCTATTTCCGTACCGGCGACGTCGGCGTGTTCGACGCGGCCGGCTTCCTGCGGATCGTCGACCGCAAGAAGGACATGATCATCGTGTCCGGTTTCAACGTGTACCCGAACGAGGTGGAAGCGGTCGCGACCGCGCTGCCGGGCGTCGCCGAATGCGCGTGCATCGGCGTGCCGGATCCGCGCACGGGCGAGGCCGTCAAGCTGTTCGTGGTGCTCGCGGCGGACGCCGACGTGACGGAGGCGCAACTCGTCGCGCATTGCCGCGCGAGCCTGGCCGCGTACAAGGTGCCGAAGCTCGTCCGTTTCGTCGAGCGGCTGCCGAAGTCGACGGTCGGCAAGATCCTGCGCCGGGAACTCAGCCGCACCGACTGATGGGCACGACGCGCCGCGCGGCCGCGGCGGCGCGGCCCGGTGCGCCGGCCACGCCGAAGGGGGCGCGCGGGCCGCTCAAGTACAATGCGGTCGGTTCGATCGACGGGGACGCGATGACCGGCTCAGATTCACTTTCCGCCCGGCCCGGGCGTGCGCTGCCGTCGCCGAGCGCGACGGTGCCGATCTCGCTCGTCAACGGCTTTCTCGCGAGCGCGGGCGTGCAGCGCGACGTGGTCGAGCGCTACCTGCGCGGCGCCGGCATTCCGATCGAGCTGCTCGGCGAGCCGCACGCGCGCGTGACGGAGGAGCAGTTCTCGACGCTGTACCGCACGCTCGCGATCGACCTCGACGACGAGATGCCCGGCATCTTCTCGCGCCCGTTGCGCGGCGGCACGCTGAAGTACCTGTGCCTGAGCCTGCTCGACGCGCGCAATCTCGAAACGGCGCTGCACCGTTTCGGCCAATTTTTCCATATCCTGCTCGACGACTTCTTCGTCGAATCGAAGCGCGACGATCTCGTCGCGCAGGTGCTGCTGCGTCCGAACGACGCCATCGGGCCGATCGGCGCGCTCGGCCAGGAGCTGATGCTCAAGCTCGTGCACGGCGTGTGCTCGTGGCTGATCGGGCAGAAGATTCCGCTGCTGCAGATCGAGTTCGCGTGCCCGCGGCCGCGCCATGCGGTCGATCACCTGTACTTCTTCACCGGCGCCGTGCAGTTCGACTGCGAGCGCACGCTGATGCGCTTCAGCGCCGACTACCTCGACGCGCCGATCCGGCAGAGCAAGCGCAACCTGCGCAAGTTCCTCGCGCGCGCGCCCGGCGACTGGATCTTCGAATCGTTCAGCGAACAGCTCGTGTGCCATCGCGTGCGGCAATACCTGTCGGCGGCGCTGCCGGATCTGCCCGTGATCGACCAGGCGGCCGAGCATCTGCATTGTTCGGTGCGGACGCTGAGCCGTCACCTGGCGGCGGAAGGGACGACGTTCCAGGTGCTGAAGGACGAGCTGCGGCGCGATATCGCGATCCAGCGGCTGACCGATACGCCCGACACGATCGCGGCGATCGGCGCCGATATCGGCTTCGACGATCCGAGCGCGTTTCATCGCGCGTTCCGGCACTGGACCGGGAGTACGCCGGGGACGTATCGGCGGCGGGCGTGACGCGGGCGCGACGCTGAGTGGCGCGGATGCGCGGGTTCGCGGATTGAATCCCATAACCGGCTCCTTTTGCGGTTTCCACGGCCGGTTTTCGGCGGACATTCCCATAACCGGCGACCTTCACAGCTCGGGCCGTGCAGGCGCGCACTCGGCCGATCGTTTCCTTCGGCGTGCGTCGCCGCAATCCGCGATCTGGATTTCCGATCGACGGACACATTCCGCTCAATTCCCGGCAAACAGCCGCGCGGCCGCGCGATCGGACGCGATCACCGCGTCGGTCGCCCACACGCGCATGTCTTCCGCATATCGCGTCAGCGCGTGCCGGATATCGCCATCGTTGGCGGTCTGCCCGGCCAGCCGCGCCGCCAGCGCGGCGGCATCCCTGAGCGCCGTATTGGCGCCCGCGCCGCCGGCGGGACTCATGGCATGGATCGCGTCGCCCAGTAGCGTAACCGGGCCGGCCGGCAGCGCTACGTCGGGGCGTCCGCGACGCACGGGCAGCGCGGTGACGGCGTCGGACGGTGTGTCGAGCAGCAGGCGGCGCAGCACCGGGTGCCAGTCCCGCACGACATGCCGGAGCGCGGCCGGGATTCGAGCCGCGAGCGCAGCCGTCGGGTCGGCGTCATCCAGCCCGAAGCGGCTCGACGGTCCGATCGCGGCCCAGTAGAAATAGTCGTCCGGCGGCGTGAACCGGCTGCACGGCAGCGCATGGGCCGCGAGCGCCCGCAGGTCGGTGCGGAACCGCATGTCCTCGAGGACCGCCGCGCACCCGTCGGCCACGATCACCGTGGTGGCGGCGCGCAACCCGGCGGCTTCGGGGAACGCGGGATCGTCGGTCGGCAGCCGGGTCCTGCCGTAGACGCACAGGGCGCCGGTCCTGACCGGCGCGGCCGCCGGAACGAGCTGCGCGCGGAGGGTCGAATGGATGCCGTCCGCGCCGACCAGCACGTCGCACGTGACGGACCCGGACGTGCCGCTCGCGAACGTCACGTGTGCGCGGCCGTCGGGCAGTACTCGATAGCGGTCGACCGCGTGGCCGACATGCACGCGATCCTCGATGCCGGCCATCAGGATCTCCCGCAGGGTCAGCCGGTTCACGCTCAGGTCCGCCGTGTCCGGTGCGGTGTGCCAGCCGGCGGGCGCATGTCCGTGGGCCGGCGTGAGCCGGGGCGTCGCGAGCCGCACGGCGCCGGTGCCCTGCGACGCCGATGCCCGGAACAATGCCGCCGGCCCGGCCGGCAGGCAGGCCGCCAGCGCGCGCTGGCCGGTCGCGTCGATCCGGATGCGGTAGCCCTGCCTCCGGCTGTCGATGGCCGCGTCGCGCTCGTAGACATCGAACGCGATGCCGGCCTGTTTCAAGGCCTGGGCGAGGGCCAGGCCGCCGAGACCTGCACCGACGATGGCGACGTGAATGTCGTGCATGGAACGCTCTCCGTTAGCCGCGCGGGCGCGCGGTCCGGCATGCATTGTTCCGTGCGTCACGGGTGGGCGGATAACGGCATCTGGCCGTTCAATGCCGTAGACTGGCCAATATGGATAACCGTACCGCCGCCGACCTGGCGCTTCCCGACTACAGCGAATGGCTGGACGGCCCCGCGCTGATCGCGCTGCGCGGCAATGACGATCCGGCCAGCGCGTATCGGCTCGGCACACGCGACTATGACTGGCACGCGCATGCGCGCGGTCAGGTGCTGTGTGTCGAGGCGGGGTTGATCCACGTTCATACGCCGCGCGGTGCGTGGCTGCTGCCGCCGCATCGTGCGGGCTGGGTGCCGCCCGGCATGCCGCACAAGGTGCGGGTGAGCGGCGCGCCCGGTGGCTGGGTGCTGCTGGCCGCGCCGCCGTTCTGCGCGGGCCTGCCGGACGAACCGTGCGTGATCGGCATCAGCGCGGTGCTGCGTTCGCTCGCGCATCGTGCGATCGAATGGGACAAGCACGCGCCGCTGGCGCCGGAGCACGCGAGGATGGCTGCGGTCATCCACGACGAAATCCGTCGCACGCCGCGCGAGGCGTTGCACGTGCCGATGCCCGCCGATCCGCGGCTCGCGCGGGTGGCACGGGCGCTTCTCGACGATCCCGGCAGCCGGCGCACGCTCGATGCGTGGGCGGCGTTCGGTGCGATGTCGCCGCGTACGTTGCGGCGGCTCATGTCGGCCGAAACCGGGTTGAGCTTCGCGCAATGGCGCCAGCAGGCCCGGCTCGCGCGCGGCCTCGACCTGCTCGCCCGCGGCTGTCCGGTGGCCGAAGTGTCGGACCTGCTGGGTTACGCATCGCCCAGCAACTTCATCGCGATGTTCCGAAAGGCGCTCGGCGATTCGCCCGCGCACTATTTCGCCACCCGGCCGGAACGGCAGCCGGACGGGCGCTGACGCCCGCCAGACGGGCTTTCGCGGCCAGATGCGACGGCCGCCGCCGGCGCGCGACGTGGCCGGTTTTGTCACCATGTGGGCCGGATATGACAATCGGAATCGGGAGTCCCGGCGTTAGGATGGCCCATCACGTCGCGGCGCTGGCCGGTTTTGCCGTACCGGGCCCGCGTCGCGCCCTATTCACCGCCTGATTGGAACATCGACCATGAGCTATAACGCCCCCGTCAAGGACATGCTGTTCGTGCTGAAGGAACTCGCGGGCATCGACGCCGTCGCGCAGTTGCCGGGCTTCGAGGATGCGGGTTACGACACGGCGCAGGCCGTGCTCGACGAGTCCGCGAAATTCTGCGGCGAGGTGCTGGCGCCGCTGAACGTCGAAGGCGACCGCAATCCGAGCAGCTGGAAGGACGGTGTCGTGACCGCGACGCCGGGCTTCGGCGCAGCGTTCCGCCAGTTCGTCGAGGGCGGCTGGCAGGGGCTGCAGCATCCGGCCGAGTACGACGGCCAGGGGCTGCCGAAGCTGATCGCGACGCCGTGCATCGAGATGCTGAACGCGTCGAACCTGTCGTTCGCGCTGTGTCCGCTGCTCACCGACGGCGCGATCGAGGCGCTGCTGACGGCCGGCACCGACGAGCAGAAGCAGCGCTACGTGCCGAAGCTGATCTCGGGCGAATGGACCGGCACGATGAACCTGACCGAGCCGCAGGCGGGCTCCGACCTCGCGCTGGTGCGCTCGCGCGCCGAGCCGCAGGGCGACGGCACCTACAAGGTGTTCGGCACCAAGATCTTCATCACGTGGGGCGAGCACGACATGGCGGACAACATCGTCCACCTGGTGCTCGCGCGCACGCCGAACGCGCCGGAAGGCGTGAAGGGCATCTCGCTGTTCATCGTGCCGAAGTTCATGGTCAACGACGACGGCTCGCTCGGTGCGCGCAACGACGTGCACTGCGTGTCGATCGAGCACAAGCTCGGGATCAAGGCGAGCCCGACGGCGGTGCTGCAGTATGGCGATCACGGCGGCGCGATCGGCTATCTGGTGGGCGAGGAGAACCGCGGCCTCGAATACATGTTCATCATGATGAACGCGGCGCGCTTCGGG
This sequence comes from Burkholderia sp. EMB26, assembly GCF_024730645.1. NCBI lineage: Bacteria > Pseudomonadati > Pseudomonadota > Betaproteobacteria > Burkholderiales > Burkholderiaceae > Burkholderia > Burkholderia sp. EMB26. Next base: position 822,549 of record NZ_CP078072.1, on the reverse strand, counting down.
GTCGGGATGCAGGGGATCGGCGTGGCCGACCGCGCGTACCAGAAGGCGGCCGAATTCGCGAAGGAACGCGTGCAAAGCCGCCCGGTGGACGGCTCGGCCAAGCAGTCGGTGACGATCATCCATCACCCGGACGTGCGCCGGATGCTGGGCACGATGCGTGCGCTGACCGAAGGCGCGCGGGCGCTGGCCTACGTGGCTGCCGCGCACAGCGACATTGCCCACCGCCATTCGGACGAGGCGACGCGCGCGCGTCATCAGGCAATCTACGAGTATCTGGTGCCGGTCGTGAAGGGCTGGAGCACGGAGATGGTGAACGACGTCGCGAGCCTGGGCGTGCAGGTGCACGGCGGGATGGGGTTCATCGAGGAGACGGGCGCGGCGCAGTACTACCGCGATGCGCGGATCCTGGCGATCTACGAAGGGACGACGGCGATCCAGGCGAACGACCTGGTGGGCCGCAAGACGCTGCGCGACGGCGGCGCGGTGGCGAAGGCGCTGCTCGCGGAAATCGGCGACACGGTGACGGCGCTCGGCAAGCTGGACGGTGCGGCGGCCGCGTCGATGAAGGCGCAGCTGGAGAAGGGTGCGCGCTCGCTGGCGGCGGTGGTGGACTACGTGCTCGCGAACGTGAAGCAGGACCCGAACGCGGTGTTCGCGGGCAGCGTGCCGTACCTGAAGCTGGCGGGCGTGGTGCTGTGCGGCTGGCAGATGGCGCGCGCGCTGGTGGCCGCGCACGCGAACCGTGCGAGCGACCCGGCGTTCTTCGACGCGAAGATCGCGATCGCGCAATGCTATGCGGAGCACGTGCTGGTACAGGCGGGTGCGCTCGAAGCGTCGATCGTCGGCGCGAAGGGCAACGAGAGCGTGCTCGCGTTGACGGAAGACCAGTTCTGACCCACTGACGGTCGGGACGCAGCAGGAGACAGGATTTTGACCACACAGGACTTGCTCGCGCAATACGGTCCGCGCGAATCGATGGAATACGACGTCGTGATCGTCGGCGGCGGCCCCGCCGGGCTGTCGGCGGCGATCCGGCTCAAGCAGCTGGCCGCCGAGAAAGGCGCCGAGATCGGCGTGTGCGTGCTCGAGAAGGGTTCCGAGATCGGCGCGCACATCCTGTCGGGCGCGGTGATGGACCCGCGCGCGATCACCGAGCTGTTTCCCGACTGGAAGGAACGCGGCGCGCCGCTCGACGTCGAGGTGACGGAAGACCGCTTCCTGTTCCTGTCCGAGAAGAGCGCGGTCACGACGCCGAACTGGGCGCTGCCCGACAACTTCAAGAATCACGGCAACTACGTGATTTCGCTGGGCAACGTCACGCGCTGGCTGGGCCAGCAGGCGGAAGCCTTGGGCGTCGAGATCTTCCCCGGCTTCCCCGCCGCGGAGATTCTCTACAACGACGACGGCTCGGTCAAAGGCGTCGCGACCGGCAACATGGGCGTGGGCAAGGACGGCGAGCCGACCGAGAACTTCCAGCTCGGCATGGAGCTGCACGCGAAGTACACGCTGTTCGCCGAAGGCTGCCGCGGCCATCTCGGCCGCCAGCTGATCTCGAAATTCAAGCTCGACGCGAACGCCGATCCGCAGGCGTACGGGATCGGCATCAAGGAACTGTGGGAAATCGATCCGGCCAAGCACAAGCCGGGCCTCGTGATCCACACGGCCGGCTGGCCGCTGAAGTCCGATACGTACGGCGGCTCGTTCCTGTATCACATGGACAACAACCAGGTCGTGGTCGGCTTCGTGGTGGGCCTGGGCTACACGAACCCGTACCTGTCGCCGTTCGAGGAATTCCAGCGCTACAAGACGCACCCGTCGATCCGCGCATTCCTCGAGGGCGGCAAGCGCGTGTCGTACGGCGCGCGCGCGATCACGGCCGGCGGCCTGCTGTCGCTGCCGAAGACGGTGTTCCCGGGCGGCGCGCTGATCGGCGACGACGCGGGTTTCCTGAACGCGTCGCGGATCAAGGGCAGCCACGCGGCGATCAAGACCGGCATGCTGGCCGCCGACGCCGCATTCGACGCGGTGCAGGCCGGCCGTCAATCGGACGAGCTCAATGCGTATCCGGATGCGTTCAAGCAATCGTGGCTGTACACGGAGCTGTACCGCGCGCGCAACTTCAAGCAGTGGATGGCCAAGGGCCTGTACCTGGGCACGCTGATGGTCGGGCTCGAGCAGAAGGTGATGGGCGGCAACGTGCCGTGGACGCTGCATCACCAGCATGCGGACCACGAGATGCTGAAGCCGGCGTCGCAGTGCGAGCCGATCGCGTATCCGAAGCCGGACGGCAAGCTGACGTTCGACCGGCTGTCGTCGGTGTTCATCTCGAACACGAACCACGAGGAGAACCAGCCGGCGCACCTGACGCTGAAGGATGCGAGCGTGCCGGTGAACGTGAACCTGCGTACCTACGCGGGGCCGGAGGCGCGTTTCTGCCCGGCGGCGGTGTACGAGTTCGTGAAGAACGACGACGGCAGCGAGCGCCTCGTGATCAACGCGCAGAACTGCGTGCACTGCAAGACCTGCGACATCAAGGACCCGACGCAGAACATCGTGTGGGTCACGCCGGAAGGCGGCGGCGGGCCGAATTACCCGAACATGTAACGCAACGCATCCCCGCGCCCCGCGGGCGCGAACGAACCGGAGTGAGACGATGAGCAATGCAGCGAAGGAAGTCGTGGTGGTGAGCGGTGTCCGTACCGCGATCGGTGATTTCGGCGGCAGCCTGAAGGATTTCTCGCCGACCGACCTCGGCGCGAAGGTGGTCGCCGAAGTGCTGTCGCGCGCGAACGTGCCGGGCGACGCGGTCGGGCACGTCGTGTTCGGCCACGTCGTGAACACCGAGCCGAAGGACATGTATCTCGCGCGCGTCGCGGCGATCAACGGCGGCGTCGCCCAGCACACGCCGGCGCTGACCGTGAACCGCCTGTGCGGCTCGGGCCTGCAGGCGATCGTGTCGGCCGCGCAGACGATCATGCTCGGCGATGCCGACGTCGCGATCGGCGGCGGCTCGGAGAGCATGAGCCGCGCGCCGTACACCGTGCCGGCCGCGCGCTTCGGCCAGCGCATGGGCGACGGCAAGCTCGTCGACATGATGCTCGGCGCGCTGCACGACCCGTTCCAGACGATCCACATGGGCGTGACGGCCGAGAACGTCGCGAAGAAATACGACATCTCGCGTGAAGCGCAGGACGCGCTGGCGCTCGAATCGCATCGTCGCGCGGCGCGCGCGATCGCGGAAGGGCGCTTCAAGGACCAGATCCTGCCGATCTCGATCCGCACCAAGAAGGGCGAAGTCGCGTTCGACACCGACGAGCACGTGCGTCACGACGCGAGCGCGGACGATTTCACGAAGCTCAAGCCGGTGTTCGCGAAGGAGAACGGCACCGTGACGGCCGGCAACGCGTCGGGCATCAACGATGCCGCGGCCGCCGTGCTGATGATGAGCGCGGACGCCGCGCGCGCACAGGGCGTGAAGCCGCTCGCCCGCCTCGTCGCGTATGCGCACGCGGGCGTCGATCCGGCGTACATGGGTATCGGCCCGGTGCCGGCCACGCAGAAGGCGCTCGAACGCGCGGGCCTGAAGATCAGCGATCTCGACGTGATCGAAGCCAACGAGGCATTCGCGGCCCAGGCGTGCGCGGTCACGCAGGCGCTCGGCCTCGATCCGGCCAAGGTCAACCCGAACGGCTCGGGCATCTCGCTCGGTCACCCGATCGGTGCGACCGGCGCGCTGATCACGGTGAAGGCGCTGTACGAGCTGAAGCGCATCGGCGGGCGTTACGCGCTCGTGACGATGTGCATCGGCGGCGGCCAGGGGATTGCGGCGATCTTCGAGAACATCTGATAATCGACCGCTCAGCATCCGAACACACAGGACATTTCATGGCCATCGAAACCGTCGGCGTCGTGGGCGCCGGAACCATGGGTAACGGCATTGCGCAAACGGCGGCCGTTGCAGGACTGAACGTCGTGATGATCGACGTCAGCGACGCCGCGCTCGACAAGGGTCTCGCGACGCTGAAGGGCAGCCTCGAGCGGCTCGTGTCGAAGGACAAGCTCGACGCGGCCGCACGCGATGCGGCGCTCGCGCGCATCACGACGTCGACCGACTACGCGAAGCTCGCCGCCGTCGACATCGTGATCGAAGCCGCGACCGAGAACGTCGAGCTGAAGGGCCGCATCCTGAAGCAGATCGAGGCCGTCGCACGCCCGGACGCGATCATCGCGACCAACACGTCGTCGATCTCGATCACCGCGCTCGCGGCGCCGCTCGCCGATCCGTCGCGTTTTCTCGGCATGCACTTCTTCAACCCGGTGCCGCTGATGCCGCTCGTCGAGATCATCCGCGGGCTGCAGACGAGCGACGCGACCGCGTCGGCCGTGCGCGCGCTGACCGAGCGTTTCGACAAGTCGCCGATCGGCGTGCGCAATTCGCCGGGCTTCGTCGTGAACCGGATCCTGGTGCCGATGATCAACGAAGCGTTCTTCGTGCTGGCCGAGGGCATCGCGTCGGCCGAGGAGATCGACGCGGGGATGAAGCTCGGCGCGAACCACCCGATCGGGCCGCTCGCGCTGGCCGACCTCGTGGGCCTCGACGTGTGCCTCGCGGTGATGGACGTGTTCGTGAAGGACTTCGGCGATCCGAAGTATCGCGCGTGCCCGCTGCTGCGCGAGATGGTGTCGGCCGGGCGGCTCGGGCGCAAGACCGGGCGCGGCGTGTACGACTACAGCAAGTAAGCGGCGCGTCATGCCACTTCGCGCGGCCGCCTTCGGGCGGCCGCGTGCATGGTGCGGCGCGCGCGGCGCGATTACGCGTCGAGTACCGACAGGTCGCGCGGCAGCGCGCGCTTGAACATCGCCAGCATGTGCCGCGCCGCCTTCGGCGGCAGCGTGATCGCATGGCGTACGGCCGCCGCGATCTGGATCATCATCAGTTCCGCGAATGCGCTGCGCTGTGCGCGCGTCGTGTCGGGCGCGACTTCCGCCAGCGCATCCGCGAACAGTCCGGCCAGGAATTCGCCGTCCGCGCGATCCAGTGCCTGCAGCGCGCGATCGGCCTGCGTCGCGCGCCAGATGTCGCGCATCAGCGGCTCGTCGACGAACATCCGGTAGTAGCTGTCCGTGATGCGCGCGAGCGTGGCGTGCAGATCGTCGATCGTCTTCATTCCCGCGAGGTCGCGCCGCACGCAGTCGTGGCCGACGGCGTTGTAGCGCTCCGCGAGCGTGCCGATCACCGCGGCCTTGTCCGGAAAGTACTGGTACAGCGAACCGAACGAGATGCCCGTGCGTTCGACGATGTCGCTCATCCGGAACGCGTCGCAGCCTTTCTCGATCATCACTTCCGACGCGCACGCGAGGATGCGCTCGAACCGCTCGCGGCTGCGCTGCTGCGTCGGTACCAGCCGCGCGCGCGCCGGCGCGTCCGCTGCCGCCGCGTCGGGTTCGTCGCTCTGCCCCGATTTTTGTCGGCCCATGCTGTCTCCCGAAAAGCTTGACGTTGCTAATGCGAGAGTCTATCGTGTTTTTGAAACACGAGAGATTCTCGTGTTTTTCCAAAAGGAGACGCACATGTCGGCACTTCCCCTCCTCATCGTCGGCGGTTCGGGCAAGACGGGCGCCCGCGTCGATGCCCGGCTGCGTGCGCGCGGCCATGCGACACGGCCGGTATCGCGCACGTCGGCCGTCCGCTTCGACTGGACGGCGCCCGAAACGTGGCCGGCCGCGCTCGATGGCGTGTCGGCCGCCTATGTGACCTACCAGCCCGATCTGGCCGTCGAAGGCGCGGTGGACGCGATCGCCCGATTCGCGCGGCTCGCGCGGGACCGCGGCGTCGAGCGCGTGGTGCTGCTGTCCGGGCGCGGCGAGCCGCGCGCACAGGCCGCCGAGGCTGCGTTGCAGGCGTCGGGCGTGGGCTGGGGTGTCGTGCGGGCAAGCTGGTTCAACCAGAACTTCTCCGAAGGCTATCTGCTCGACGGCGTGCTGGCCGGCGAAGTCGCGCTGCCCGCCGGCGCGGTGCCCGAGCCGTTCGTCGATGCGGACGACATCGCGGACGTGGCCGTGGCCGCGCTCACCGATGCGCGGTTCGCGGACCGCGTGATCGAGGTCACCGGCCCGCGCGCGCTGACGTTCGCGGAAGCGGTCGACGAAATCGCGCGGGCCGCCGGGCGGCCGATCGCCTACCGCGAGATTCCGCACGATGCATTCGTCGCGGGGCTGAGCGAGGTCGGCGTGCCGGAGCCGGTCGTCGCGTTGCTCGACGACCTGTTCGACGGGGTGCTCGACGGGCGCAACAGCGCGGTGACGCACGGCGTCGACGCCACGCTCGGGCGCCCGGCGCGCGATTTCTCCGACTATGCGCGCGCGGTCGCCGCGACCGGCGTATGGAGCGCCCGACCATGATCGCGTTCGTGACGGCCGCGTTGCTGTGGGGTTCCGCCATCGGCTGCGGGCTGATGGCCGGCGTGTACTTCGCGTTCTCGACGTTCGTGATGACGTCGCTCGGACGGCTCGCGCCGCCGGCCGGCGCGGCCGCGATGAACGCGATCAACGTCGACATCGTGCGTTCGCCGTTCATGCCGCTGTTTCTCGTCACGACGCTGATGGCGCTCGCGCTCGTCGTGATCGCGCTGTTCGATCGCGATTCGCCGGGCGCGATGGCGGCGCTCGCCGGCGGCGTGCTGTACGTGTTCGGCATGTTCGCGGTGACGCTGGCCGTCAACGTGCCGCTCAACGATGCGCTCGCCGCAGCCGATCCGGCCACGGCGCAAGGCGCGGCGCTGTGGACGCGCTACCTGCACGACTGGACGAGGTGGAATCACGTGCGCACGGTGGCGTCGGCGGTCGCATGCGCATGCTTCATCGCGGCACTCGCGGCGCGCTAGCGGCAGCGCCGCCGTTACGCGTAAAACGCCGACGGCGACATCCCGAAGTGCCGCTTGAACATCGCGGAGAACGCGCTCTGGCTGCTGTAGCCGTGATCCATCGCGACGGTCAGCACTTTTTCGCCGTGCGCCAGACGCTTGAGTGCGAGCAGCAGCCGCGCCTGCTCGCGCCAGCGGCGGAAGCTGAGCCCCGTCTCGCGCCGGAACGCGCGATGCAGCGTGCGGACCGACAGGCCGAGCAGGTCGGCCCACTCGGCGATCGTGCGCAGGTCGTCGGGCGTGGCGACCAGCGTGTCGCAGATCGTCCGCAGGCGCGCGTCGTGCGGCCACGGCAGGTACAGCGGCAGCAGCGGCGCGACGGTCACTTCCGCAAGCAGCAGGTGCATCAGGTGATCGTGGCGCGAGCCCGGCGCGTAATCGAGCGGCACGTCGACTGCGGCGAGAATCAGCTCGCGCAGCAGCGGATGCACTTCGACGACGCAACTGCGCGCGGGCAGGTGCTCGACCGCGCCCGGCTCGACGAACACCGTGCGCATCTGCACGTCGCCGCTCATCTGCACCGTATGGTCGAGCCCGGCTTCGAGCCATACGCCGCGCGTCGGCGGCACGACCCACGATGCACCTTCGGATTCGACGTGCATCACGCCCTCGATCGCATAGAGCAGTTGCGCGCGCCGATGGCGGTGCGGCGCGATCGACGTGCCGTGCACGTAGGTGGCCGCCATCGCCGACACGGGCATCGGCGTCGATTCGTAGCGCAGGTGCGCAAACGGCGGGGTGGACTCGAGTGTCCGATTGGCGACAAGTCGTGACATTTTGGCGTGAGACAGGCAGTGGGCGGGCGGGCACGATGGCGTTCCGATTCACGCCAGCCTCCCTGTCACGATATTAATCCGTCCAACGCGATGAACAAGTCTCCTTTTCTGCTCCCCTTCTGCGCGATCGCGCTGTGGGCCGGCAACGTCGTCGTCTCGAAGCTGTCCGCGTCGACGATCGACCCGTCGGCCATCACGTTCTACCGGTTGCTGCTCGCCGTCGCGCTGATGAGCGTCTTCACGCTGCGCCCCGCGTGGCGCAATCGCGCGGTGCTCGTCGCGCACCTGCCGAAGCTCGCGGTGCTCGGCTTTCTCGCGATGGCGCTGTTCCAGAGCCTGTCCTACGAGGCCGCGAAAACGACCAGCGCGACCAACATGGCGATCATCACCGCGCTCGTGCCGCTGATGACGATGCTGCTGAGCTCGCTGCTGCTCGGCGATCCGCCGGGCGCCGGCATGATCGGCGGCGGCGTGCTGTCGCTCGCGGGCGTCGTCTACCTGATCGCCGAAGGGCACCCGACGGCGATCGCCGCGCACGGCGTGCAGCTGGGCGACCTGCTGATGCTGGCCGCGTCGGCCGCGTACGCGCTGTACGGCGTGCTGCTCAAGCGCTGGCGCATCGGCGCGCTGCCCGCGTGGCAGTCGACTTACGTGCAGGCGCTGGCCGCACTCGTGTTCATGGTGCCGATGCTGCTGCGGCTGCCCGCGCAGGCCGCATGGCCGACGCGCGCGAGCGTGCCGCTGATCCTGTATGCCGGCGTGCTGGCGTCGGTGGTGCTCCCGTATCTGTGGATGCAGGGCGTGCGGCTGCTCGGCCCGAGCCGCCGCGCGATGTTCATGAACCTGCTGCCCGTGATGACGGCCGGCGGCGCGATCGTGCTGCTCGGCGAATCGCTGCGGCTGTATCACCTGATCGGCGGCGGCGTCGCGCTGCTCGGCGTCGCGCTCGCGCAGCGGTTTCCGTTTCAAGCCGGTGCATCGCAAGGAGCCCGCCAATGAGCGCGCATGCGGACCTCCAGGATCTGATGGCCATGCTGCCGGACGAATGCGCGCCTGGCGCCGCGCCGGCGCTCGCGCGCCAGCTCGAACGGATCGCGACCGCGCTCGAGGCGTTGGCGGGCATCCGCCAGCCGGCAGCGATCGATTTCGATGCGGCCATTGCGTTTCGCTGGTGCGGTGTCGGCGGCGGCCATCGAACGGCGCCGCTCGAACCGATCGCCACGCCCGCGCTCGTCGGGTTCGACGCGCTGCGCAACGTCGGCCGGCAGGCGGCGATCGTCGAGCGGAACACGCGCCAGTTCGTGCACGGGTTCGCGGCCAATCACGTGTTGCTGACCGGCGCGCGCGGTACCGGCAAGTCGTCGATCGTGAAGGCGTGCCTGCATGCGTTCGCGGCGCACGGCCTGCGGTTGATCGAGGTCAGCAAGGAAGGGCTGAACGATCTGCCGGCGATCGTCGAGCTGGTGCGCGCGCGGCCCGAGCGCTACCTCGTGTTTTGCGACGACCTGTCGTTCGAGGCCGGCGAGACCGGCTACAAGGGCCTCAAGACGGTGCTCGACGGCTCGGTCGCGAGCGACCTGTCGAACGTGCTCGTGTACGCGACGTCGAATCGCCGCCACCTGATGCCCGAGCAGGCGAGCGACAACGCGAACGTGACGCGTGCGGAGAACGGCGAGCTGCACCCGGGCGACGCGGTCGAGGAGCGGATTTCGCTGTCCGAGCGCTTCGGGATCTGGGTCACGTTCTACGGCTTCACGCAGGACGAGTACCTGGCCGTCGTCGAGAGCCGGCTCGGCGCCGCCGGTTTCGATGACGCGCAGGTTCGCGCGGCCCGCGAGCCCGCGCTGCAGTGGGCGCTCGAACGCGGCGCGCGTTCGGGCCGCATCGCGGTGCAGTTCGCGCGCGATTACGCGGGACGGCTCGCGGACGAAAGCGGTGCGGACGATCGCCCGCCGGGGCGCCGGCGCGCCTGAGCCGCGCGCTACAGCAGCCGCTCGGACAGGACGCGGAATGCGACGTCCGGCACGACGAAGCACAGCGGCTCGCCGGTCGCGCCGATGCGGGCGAGGAAGTCGCCGCCGCCTGCGGGGCCGATCGTCTTGAGCGGCCGCACCGCGTCGACGTCGATCGGCAGGTCGATCGACGCATGCGCGAGGCGATCGCAGTCTGCCACATGGGCGACGGCCGCGTGCTGCAGCGACAGCGCGGCGACCGCCGCGCGCCAGTCGTCGAAGAACGGCGCGAAGGCGTCGGGCAGCGTGCGGTCGTGCGACGCTTCGGCCGTGCAGCGGAAGTCGGGTGCGCTGCCGCCGCTCGCGGCCAGCAGCGTGTCGTAGCGTCCGTCGCGCGCCGCATGCGTGAAGGGCCGCGCGAGATGCGACGGCAGCGCGTCGCTGAACAGCCGGCTGCCGAGTGCATAGAGCGGGTGGTCGAACACGTTCTTCACGAACAGCACGGTGCGCCCGGCCGGCGCGCCGTCCGGCAGCGCGTCGACGTAGAGCCGCCAGTTGCTTTGCAGCGGCGACGGAAACACGCGCCGCAGCGGGCCGGCGAGCCGCGGGCCGAAGTGGCGGTGCCGGTAGGTGAGCGTCGTGAACAGCGTGCGGCCGCCACGGCTCGCGAGCGTGACGCCGCGCGGCACGAGCGGCGCGACGGCCGCGACATCGACGACCCACGTGCAATACACGACGTGCTCGACGTCGCTCGCGAGCTGCAGGAACGGCAGCCGCGACAGCAGCGCGCGGCGTGCGCGCAGCAGCGGGCCGCTCGCGACGATCCGGTTGGCGAGCCGGCCGGCGAAGCCGGAGGACGGGTAGACGAAGGTATTGTCGTAGCGCATGGGCGGCATTGTGCCGGGGTTGTCATGTGTGCGGAAGAGGCGAGCCAGCGTCCTTGGCCGAACGCCGTGCATTTGCCGGACGCCGCCCGCATGATGCACGCTCGTGCGACGGATCGCGCCGGAATCGATGGAAAATTTCCGCCGACCCGCGCGTACGGGAGATGGGGCAGCGCTCCACCGATCCCGCCGCGATTCATTCCGGCTCGGGTTCGCGCATCGGTTGCCGCGGCGCGTTCAGCCAACGCGCGATCCTGCCGCCCGCGAGTCGCCACTCGAACGGATTGCGAAAATCGAACGTGTACAGTTCGTGCAGAAGGGACGGCCAGCACCCACGTAGATTCCGGGACGCCTGGGAGCGCTCGATGCGCGAGGGGCGCCACGTGTCGTGCCAGGGAAAGTTCGTCGTCGTACTCGAGCACCGTCGTGGTAACCGGAAATTGAGCGCATACGCGTACCGCGGCCGATCCGAGAAGTTTGCCCCCGCGGCGTGCAGCGTGCGCCCCGCATGCACGGTGCAGTCTCCCGGCATCAACGGACACGTCACGGCGCGCGCCGGATCGAATCCGCCGACACACTCGAGTCCATGGGCGGTCACGTCGCCCCCGAGCGGTACGTGCGGAAGGACGTCGTACAGATGAGACCCGGGGATGAACCGCATGCACCCGTTGTCGACCGACACGGCTTGCAACGGAATCCAGAAGTTGACTTCGCGATGGTCGATGCGCGCGTCGGTAAACGCGTCGTCCTGATGCCATGGCGTCACGGTGTCCGTACGCGACTGCTTCAGGAAAAAGCTGTCGCCGGCAAAACGAACATTCGGGCCGAGCAGCGCCTTGGCGATATCGAACGCGGCGCAGCGGATACGGAGTTTCGCCAGCCGACGCTCGAAATAGGACGCCCAGTGAAGTTGGAGAAGTTGAGGCCCGGAATCGCCCCCGTTCGACTCGGGATAGAAATCGAACATCAGGCCCTGGGCGTAGCCCGTGCGACTGCCGAGCAGACGATGGCCGATTTCGCGCAAGTCCTCGATCTCCGCGGTGTCGATCAGCCCGTTGATGACCGCAAAGCCGTCGTGATGGAACCGGGACCGAAGATTGGCTTGCATTGGAGCCTTGACGATGAGTTCACGGATCGCGAAGCGATGCAGACGGCCTCTGATTTTTCGATTTTCGTATTTTCGCGAAGGACGCTTCTGTTCGATACCTTACGTTGGTTGCCGACGGCCGAGCAGCCCGACGCGTTCTGCGACAAGGGCTATCGGGTCGTGAATGGCGCGGGCGGGGCAACGTGGACGTCGCGATGCCGCCACGTGCCGGGCGAGCGCAGTACCCGGCCGGCGCCGCCGTAGCGGTGGTGCAGCCGATGTGTGCACCACCGATCGCAGCATCGCCGTGCTGGCCGTCGATGGCGTGTGCCGCACCGAGCGCCTGGCGTGCGTCCGACGTCGGACCGGGTCCGGCCGGAACCTGCGCGAGGCGTTTCGACGGCCAGTCTTGACGTGTGATGCACGCGTGCGAAGGCCGGCCGTTCGCGCGTCAGTACCCCGATCCGCCGCCCGCCTGATCGCTGACGATCGCCACCCCCGAGCTCGTACCGAGCCGCGTCGCGCCGGCTTCGAGCATCGCGAGCGCGGCCGCGCGGTCGCGCACGCCGCCCGACGCCTTCACGCCGAGCGTCGGTCCGACCGTGCGGCGCATCAGCGCGACGTCGGCGAGCGTCGCGCCGCCGTGGCCGAACCCGGTCGACGTCTTCACGAACGCGACGCCGAGATCGCGGCACATCTCGCACACGCGCACCTTCTCGTCGTCGGTCAGCAACCCCGTTTCGAGGATCACCTTGAGCGGCACCGTGCCGCACGCGCGATGCACGGCGTCGATGTCGGCCTTCACGTCGTCGGCGCGGCCGCTTTTCAGCGCGCCGATGTTGATCACCATGTCGATCTCGCCGGCGCCCGCCGCGATCGCGGCGGTGGCTTCGAATGCCTTCGCGGCGGACAGCCCCGCGCCGAGCGGAAAGCCGACCACGGCACACACGAGCACGCCGGTATCGGCCAGCTCGCGCGCGGCGAGCGGCACGTTCGCCGAATTCACGCAGACCGAGTAAAAGCGATGCTCGGCCGCCTGGCGGCAGAGTTCGCGGATCTGCGCGTCGCTCGCGTCGGGCGCGAGCAGCGTGTGATCGATGGTTTGGGCGAGTTGGGCGTTGGAAAGCGGCATGTGTCAGGACTCCACGGATCGTGTGCGGAAAGGGCACACGGAAAGTTGATGTTTTCACATCGGTTTGTTACAAATACGACATTCCGGCCGGGCCCGCGCGCCCGGCACGACGAGCGACTCACGCGGCGGGCACGCAGGATACAGGCATGGAAACAAAGAAGGGCGAGCGGATCAAGACATTGATGAACGTGCTGCAAGGGCAGAACGCGATTCATCTGAAGGAAGTCGCCGAGTTGTTCGGCGTGTCCGAAATGACGATCCGCCGCGATCTCGCGGACAACCCGCACGGCCTCAGCCTGATCGGCGGCTACGTGACGCGCCATTTCGCCGCGCAGCGCAGCGACATCGGCGAATACCTGATCAGCGCCGAGAACAACCGGCAGACCGAGGAAAAGCGCCGCATCGGCAAGCTGGCCGCGCAATTCGTGACGACCGGCGACACGATCTTCGTCGACTGCGGGTCGACCACGCCGTTCATCGTCGATTTCATTGCCGACGACCTCGAATTCACGGCGGTCTGCAATTCGCTGAACGTGTTCGCGAAGCTGCAGCAGAAGCCGCATTGCAACGTGATCCTGTGCGGCGGCGCGTATCACCGCCAGAACATGGTGTTCGAATCGGTTGCCGAAACGGGCATCCTCGATTCGGTGCGCGTGTCGAAGGCGTTCATCTCGGCGGCCGGCGTGAGCGACCGCTGCGGCGTCACGTGCTTCAACTTCCACGAAGTCGATGCGAAGAAGAAGGTGATGGCGCGCGCGCAGAACCGCTTCCTGCTGGTCGACCACACGAAGTTCGACGAAGTGCGCGCGGCCTATTTCGCGGAACTGACCGATTTCAACTACGTGATCTCCGACGGCCAATTGAGCCGTCGCTACGAAACCGCGATCCGCGAGCACGGGATCGCGCTCGTGACGTGAGGCGGCGCGGGCGTGCGGCGCGCTTTTCGTCGCGGTTTTCATCACGTTTTCCATCACATCACGCATCGCGCGCTTCCGCCGCGCTCAGGTAGCCGGTGACCACGTCGAAGCGGCGCGACGCGCCCGGCGCCAGCGCCGCGACGTGGCCCTTGCGGCGTTCGGCTTCGTAACCTTCGGGCTCGCAGGTCGACGGCAACGCGAACGCGGCGACCTGCTGGTCCGCGTTGTGCAGGATCCAGCGCGTCGCATGCGGGAATTGCGCGGGGCGGTACGCGGTGTGGAACGCGCCGCCGTCCGGATGCGCGAGCCGGAAATGCGCGACGCCGTCGCCGTCCGTTTCAACCTCGTTCATGAAGAACACGATCTCGGGGTCGTACAGCGCGGGCGCATCGAGCGTCGCGAGCCGCGCCGGATCGCGCGCGAGCGTGGCCGTGTAGTCGCGCCACGCGGCGGTCGGCTTCACGTGCGCGGGCACGCTGTCGCGCAGCCGCATGCCGCCAGGCGGGAGCGACTGCTCGAAGCGGCCGCCCGGCACGTACGCGTAGTTCAGGTGGGCCATGTACATCAGGTCCATCGGCGCGCCGCCGAGGTTCGTCACGTCCATCGCGATCGTCATCCGCGCATCGTGCTCGGCCAGCCGCACCGACGGACGCGCGACGTAGTGGCTGCCGAAGCCCTGCACGTATTCGTACTCGCCGGTCACCTCGACCGTCGCGCCGCGCGCATCCGCGCCGACGACGAGGCTCGCGCGGTCCATCGGCGCGCACGGCATCTCGCCGTGCAGCGCGTGCGTGTCGTCCGGCCCCGGGCAGCCGTTGCGCAGCAGTCCGCTGTGGAACATGAAGCAGCCGTAGGTGTCGATGATCGACGCCACGCGCTTCGGCTGCCGGAACATGTGCTTCATCGTCAGGTCGCGGCCGTCGAATTCGGCCGCCCAGATCATCTGGCCGAGATACGGCAGCACGACGAGATGGCCGCGGCGGTTCTCGAGCTTCAGCGCCTCGACGCCGGACGGATACGCGAACGCGGTCACGGTGAGGCCGTCGGTGCGGTACAGCGTGCGCGGTGTTTCGCGGAAGTCGTCGCGCCGCAGTTCGATCTCGCCCCGCATCGTCAGGCTCCCGACGTGTTGCGCGTCGCGGCGTAGCGCGTGGACGCGTGGCCGTCGGCCGCCGCGTCGGGCGTCGCCGCCGGCAGGTGACGCAGGCAGTAGAAGCCGTAGTAGACGATCACGACGAAGCAGACGAGCGGCACGACGAACGCGAGCTGCATGTTGCCGCCGGTGTGATCCGAGATCAGCCCCTGGATCAGCGGCACGACCGCGCCGCCGACGATGCTCATCACGAGGATCGAGCCGCCGTATTCGGTGTCCTTGCCGAGGCCGTCGATCGTCAGCCCGTAGATCGTCGGCCAGCACGGGCCGAGGAAGACGCTCACGCACACGGCCGCATAGACGGCCGTGATGTTGTGCACGCTGATCGTGTACGCGAGCAGCGCGATGCACAGGATGCCGTAGACGATCAGCACCTTGGCCGGCCCGACGCGTTTCATCACGAGCGTCGCGACCAGCTTGCCGACGAAGAACGCGAAGAAGGTTGCGAGCAGGTAGCGCGATGCGCCGCGCTCGGTGAGGCCGCCGATCTGCATCGCGAGCCGGATCGTGAAGCTCCATACGCCGACCTGCGCGCCGACGTACAGGAACTGCGCGACCACGCCCGCGACGAAGCGCCGGTTGCCGAACAGTCGTGCGAGCGTGCCGCGCGCGTCGATCCGGTGCGTGACCGCGCCCGTGCCGTTGCCCTTGCAGGCCGGGTACGGCGTGAGCGCAAACACGATGAACACCGCGACGAGCACGACGATCAGCCACTTGTACGGCTCGAGCGTCGCCTGGATCATCGCGAGCTGGTGCGTGTGCGCGTCGGCGGCCGACATCGCCGCGAGCTGCGCATGCGACGCGTCGCCTTCCTTGAAGATCAGGAAGCTGCCCATGTAGACGCCGGCCATCGCGCCGAACGGATAGAACGTCTGCGAGATGTTCAGGCGCCGGGTGCTGGTGTCGCGCGGGCCCATCAGCGTCGAATACGAGTTCGACGCCGTTTCGAGGAACGACAGGCCCGCGGCGATCACGAACAGCGCGACGAGGAACATCCCGTACTTCGCCATCGACGCGGCCGGGAAGAACAGCAGGCAGCCGGTCGTGTAGAGCAGCAGGCCGACGAGGATCGTCGTCTTGTAGCTGAACTTCTTCACGACGGTCGCGGCCGGAATCGCAAGGAAGAAGTAGCCGAGATAGAACGCGGACTGCACGAACGCCGATTCGAAATCGGACAGGAAGAACGATTTCTTGAACTGCGCGATCAGCACGTCGTTCAGGTTCGCGGCGGTGCCCCACAGCGCGAACAGGCAGCACAGCAGCGTGAACGCGAAGAGCGGCGTGCGATTCAGGTAATAGCCGTCGGGGGCGTGTTCGATCCGGGTTCGGCTCATGGGTGTCTCCTTCCCAATGTCTCGTCGATGAAGGCGCCGGTCAGAAGCCGGCGTCGCGGAGAAAGCGTTCGAACGTCGCGGCGTCGGCGTACGACTTTTGCGTGCCGAGGCCCGTGACCGAATGCGCGGCGTACGCGGATGCGTAACGCATCGCATCGATCGCGTCGCGCGACGCCGCATAGCAGCGTGCGAAGCAGCCGATATAGGCATCGCCCGCGCCCGTCGTGTCGCGCGCGTCGACCGGGACGCCCGGCACGTGCCGCACGCCGTCGCGCGATACCAGCAGCGAACCGTTGCTGCCGAGCGTGACGAGCACGTGCTTGAGCCCGCGCGCGACCAGCGCTTCGGCGGCGCGGGTCGCACTTTCGCGCGAATCGACCGGCATACCCGACACGATCGCGAGCTCGGTTTCGTTCGGCACGAAGAATTCGACGGAGCGGATGCGTTCGAAATCGAGGTCGGCGACCGCCGGTGCGGGATTCAGCAGCACCGGAATGCCGTGCCGCGCGCCGAATTCGATCGCGTGATAGACGGTGTCGAGCTCGATCTCGAGCTGCAGCACGATCAGCGCGCATTCGGCGAGCATCGGCGCGGCCGCGTCGATGTCGGCCGGCCGCAGGTGGCGGTTCGCGCCCTTGACGATCAGGATGCTGTTGCTCGAATCGGGCTCGACGAAGATCGGCGCGACGCCGCTCGGCACGCCGGCGACCTTGCGCACGTGCGTGGTGTCGATGCCTTCGCGTTCGAAGTTGCGGATCGTGTTGTCGGCGAACACGTCGTCGCCAACTTTCGTGACCATCACGACGCGCGCGCCGAGGCGCGCGGCCGCGACGGCCTGGTTCGCGCCCTTGCCGCCGCAGCCGAGCTCGAAGTTCGGGGCCTCCAGCGTCTCGCCCCGGGCGGGCATGCGCGCGACATAGGTCACGAGGTCGACCATGTTGCTGCCGATGACGGCGATTGTCTCCATCTGCGTCTCTTCCTTGGTATGGGATGCGCCGCGGCGCGCGCATGGTCGGCGGCCGCTCGCGACAGGTGATAATAAAATCACATTGAATGTGAAAATGCAATCCTATGATGTTAGGAGGGTCACTTTTCGGTCGCTGGCCAGGCGGACGAGACGCCCGCATGCCGCTGTCGGCATGCAAAAAGATTGCACGTGGGAGGGCCGGCGAGGATGGGCCAGAAAGACGGGCTTTCGCGAGAACCGCGCGCGATCCGTCGTGCGCATGGCTGTTTTTAGCAGTCCGTTCCTGCGGGGGAACGAGGCATCGATGGCAAGACGCCCGTGATGTGCGAAAGCGCGTCGGTCACGGGCGTACGGAGGCTACCGCTGCGCCACCGCGCTCGTTTCCCGCCAGCCGCCGCCCAGCACCTTGTACAGCGTGATGAGATTGGACTGCTTGGCGAGCATGTCCGTGACCAGTTGCTGTTGCGCGGCGTAGAGCGTGCGCTGCGCGTCGAGCAGGGTCAGGAAGCTGTCGGTGCCGCTGCGATAGCGTGCCTGCGCGAGGTCGTAGTACTGCCGCGCGGACTCGACGTAGTCGCGATCCGCGGCGACCTGGGTGACGTACGTGGTGCGTCCCGCGAGTGCATTCGACACCTCCTTGAACGCCGTCTGGATGGCCTTTTCATAGTTGGCGACGTCGATGTCCTTCTCGACTTTCGCCACGTCCAGCGTGGCGCGGTTGTAGCCGAAATCGAAGAGCGGCACCGAGAGGGTCGGCGCAAACGTCCACGCCCCCGTGCCCGCCTTGAACAGGTTCGAGAGGCTGCCGCTCGTGGTGCCCGCGGAAGCCGTCAGCTCGATCTTCGGAAAGAACGCGGCGCGCGCCGCACCGATGTTGGCGTTGGCGGCCTTCAGCGTGTGCTCGGCTTCGACGATGTCGGGCCGGCGCGCGAGCAGATCCGACGGCACGCCTTCGCCGATGTCCGCGAACGTGTGCTCGCTTTCCATCAGCGAAGGGCCCTGCGGCAGATCGTCGGGCAGCGGCGCACCGATTTCGGCCACCAGGTTGTTGCGGTCCTGCGCGACCGCACGCGTGTACGAGGCGAGACTCGACCGCGCGCTCGCCAGCGAATTTTCGGCCTGGCGCCCGTCCTGCAGCGACGCGCTGCCCATTTTCATCATGTTCACCGTGAGATCGTAGGTGTGCTGGTCCGCATCCACGGTGTTCTGCGCGATCTGCAACGACGTCTCGTCGGAGCGCAGTTGCAGATAGTCGGTGGCGACGGTCGCGATCAGGCTGATCTGCGTGCTGGTGCGCGCGGCGTCCGTGGCGAGGTACTGCTCCAGCGCCTGGCGCTTGAGGCTGCGCAGGCGGCCGAAGAAGTCGATTTCCCACGATGTGAGGCCCACGCTCGCGCTGCTCGAACCGTATGCGCCCGTGGAGCCGGCCACGCGTTCGCGCGTGATCGAGCCGGATGCGTTGATGGCCGGTCCGACGTTGGCGCGCGCAATGCGGTACTGCGCTTCGTACTGCGCCACGTTGAGCGCGGCCACGCGCATGTCGCGGTTGTTCGCGAGCGCGAGTTCGATCAGCTTTTGCAGTCGCGGATCCTTGAAGAAGTCGCGCCAGCCGAGGTCGGCTCCCAGCGGTGCCGCAGCCGTGCTCTGCGCGGCCTTCGGCTGCGGCCGCGAGGGCACGGTGGACCAGGTATTGTCGACCGGTGCGGCCGGCCTTTGGTACGTCGGGTCCAGCGTGCAGCCTGCCAGCATGCCCGTGCAGACAAGGGCGATCAGTGTGCGTTTCATGCGTTGCCCTCGTTGATGCCGGCGGAGTCCGTCGTGTGACCGTGTTCGTTGAACAGTCTGCGCACCACGACGAAGAAGACCGGTACGAAGAAGATGGCGAGCACCGTGGCCGCGATCATGCCGCCCGTCACGCCCGTGCCGATGGCGTGGCGTGCGCCGGCGCCGGCACCCGTACTGATGACGAGCGGCAGCACGCCGAACACGAACGCGAGCGAAGTCATGAGAATGGGGCGCAGCCGCATGTGGGCGGCTTCGAGTACGGCGTCCACGAGGCTGCGTCCCTGCGCTTGCAGATCCTTCGCGAACTCGACGATCAAGATGGCGTTCTTCGTGGACAGACCGATAGTGGCCAGCAGCCCCACCTTGAAATAGATGTCGTTCGAAAGCCCGCGCCCATGAGCGGCAAGTAACGCGCCCAGCACACCGAGCGGCACGACGAGCAGCACCGCAAGCGGAATCGACCAGCTTTCGTAGAGGCCCGCCAGGCACAGGAACACGACGACGAGCGAGATCGCGTAGAGCACCGTGGCTTGCGAGCCGGCCTGCTTCTCCTGATACGACTGGCCCGTCCATTCCACGGCGAAGCCGGGCGGCAGTTTGCGTGCAAGCTGTTCGACTGCCGTCATTGCCTCGCCGGTGCTCACGCCGGGCCGCGTGGCGGCCGAAATGCCGGTGGCGAGCTGCCGGTTGTAGCGTTCGATCTGTGGCGGCCCGGACGTCCAGTGGCTCTTTGCGAACGACGAGAAGGGCACCATCGTGGAGTCGTAGCCGGTCGTGCTCGTGGTGCTCGAGGACGATGAAGACGACGAACTCGACGCACTGCTGCTTGCCTTCACATACCAGTCGCCAAGGTCGGCAGGCATCATGCGATACGGGGCGTCCGACTGCACGTAGACTTTCTGCACGCGCCCCGTGTCGATGTAGTTGTTCACGTAGGACGAACCGAACGCGGTCTGCAGCGTCGCGTTGACGTCGGAGATGGAAAGCCCCAGCGCGTTGGCTTTTTCGCGGTCGATGTCCACCTGCAGCTGCGGCGTGTCTTCAAGGCCGGACGGACGCACCATCGCGAGCGTCGGCTCCTTCGACGCCATGCCGAGAAACTGGTTGCGCACCGCGAGCAGCTTGTCGTGGCCTGCGCCGCCGCGATCTTCTATCTCGAAGTCGAGGCCGCTTTGCGTACCCAGTTCCTGAATGGCGGGCGGGTTCAGCACGAAGATGCGCGCGTCGCGATTGCCGGCGAAATGCTGGTTGGCGCGCGCGATGATGGCCGACACGCTGTCGCGCGAACCGCGCAGGCTCCAGTCCTTGAGCGTCACGAACGCGATGGCGTTGTTCTGCCCCTGGCCGTTGAAGCTGAAGCCGTTGATGGCGATGACCTGCTTGACGCCCGGCTCGTCCTTCAGCACGTACTGCTCCACGGCCTCCACCGTCTTCAGCGTACGCGAGGCCGGCGTGCCCGCGGGCGCGCTGATCGACACGATGAAGTAGCCCTGGTCTTCGTCAGGCAGGAACGAGGAGGGCAACGTGACGTAGAGCAACGCCACGACGCCGGCGATCGCGCCGTAGAGCAGCATGTAACGCGCGGGTCGCGCGACCACGCGTGCGAGCGAGGAACTGTAGCCCGCGTTGCGCTTGGCGAACCACCGGTTGAACCAGCCGAAGAAGCCGCGCTTGTCGTGGTGCTCCACGTCGGCGCGCTTGAGCAGCGTGGCGCACAGCGCCGGCGTGAGCGTAAGCGCGAGCATGACCGACAGCAGCATCGCCGAGACGATGGTGATGGAGAACTGCCGGTAGATCGCGCCCGTGGAGCCCGCGAAGAACGCCATCGGAATGAAGACGGCGGTGAGCACGGTGGTCACGCCGACCAGGGCGCCGGTAATCTGCCCCATCGCCTTGTGCGTGGCTTCCTTCGGGCCGAGCTTCTCCTCGCTCATGATGCGCTCGACGTTTTCCACCACCACGATGGCGTCGTCCACGAGCAGGCCGATGGCGAGCACCATCGCGAACATCGAGAGTACGTTGATCGAAAAACCGATCATCGACATCACGCCGAACGTGCCGAGCAGCGCAACGGGCACCACGAGGGTCGGAATCAGCGTGGCGCGCACGTTCTGCAGGAACAGGTACATCACGAGGAAGACCAGTACTACCGCTTCGAACAGCGTCTTCACGACCTCTTCGATCGAGATGCGAACGAACGGCGTGGTGTCGTACGGGTAACTGATCGCGACGTCCTTCGGCAATTGCAGCTGGATCTCGGCGAGCTTCGCCCGCACGGCGTTGGCCGCGTCCAGCGCGTTGGCGCCGGTGGCGAGCTTGATGGCGAGCGCGGATGCCGGCTTGCCGTTCAGACGCGACGCGGTGTCGTAGCTGTCGCCGCCCACCTCGACGCGCGCCACGTCCTTCAGCAGCACGCGCGAGCCGTCGCTGTTCACGCGCAGCAGGATGTCGGCGAACTGGTCGGCGCTCGTCAGCAGACTCGACGAGCGGATGGTCGCGTTGATGGCCTGCGAATCCGTTGCCGGCGAGCCGCCGACCTGCCCCGTGGAAAGCTCGACGTTCTGGTTCGTGATGGCCGTGGTCACGTCGGAGGGCGCGAGTCCGAAACCGTGCAGCTTCACCGGGTTGAGCCAGATGCGCATCGCGTGCTGCGCGCCGAACAGCGTCACGTCGCCCACGCCGTTCAACTGCGCGAGCGGATCTTCGATCCGGGTCGCGATGATGTTGCCGAGATCCACCGAATTCCAGGTGCCGCCCGGCGACGAGAGCGCGACGATCATGAGAAAGCTCGTCGACGCCTTCGCGACCTGCACACCTTGCTCCTGCACCGTTTGGGGCAGGGTAGGCGTGGCCTGCGTCACCTTGTTCTGCACCTGTACCTGCGCGATGTCGGGATTCGTTCCGGGATTGAACGTCAGCGTGATGGTGGCTTGCCCGGCGGAACTGCTCGTGGACGACATGTACAGCACGTTGTCGATGCCGCTCAGCTTCTGCTCGATCACCTGGGTCACGGTTGCCGCGACGGTGTCGGCGGAGGCGCCGGGGTAAGTGGCCGTCACCTGCACGGAGGGCGGCGCGATGGTGGGGTACTGCGCGACGGGAAGACTCGTGACCGCCGCCGCGCCCACCAGCATGATGACGATGGCCATGACCCACGCGAGAATGGGGCGCTTGATGAAGAACTCTGCCATGCCGTTCTCCGCCTAACGTTGTGCCGACACGGTCGAGGCCGTGTCCGTCGCGGGTGCCGCGGATGCCGCGTTCGCCTGCGTCTGCGGCGTATCGGCCGCCACCTTGACCGGCGCGCCCGCATGCACGCTCTGCAGGCCGCTCACGATCACGCGGTCGCCGGCGTGCAGGCCCGAGGTCACGATCCATTGGTCCCGGAATGCGTTGTCGGCCGTGACTTGCACTTGCCGCGCGTTGCCGGCCGCATCCACGACGTAGACGCTCGCCTTGCCGTCCGACGCGCGCGTCACGGCCATCTGCGGCACGAGTATCGCGTTGTCGTTCTCGCCTTCTTCCAGGCGGGCGCGCACGAACATGCCGGGAAGCAATTCGCGTTCGGGGTTCGGGAACGTGCTGCGCAGCGTGACCGACCCGGTGGTGGCGTCCACCGTGACGCCGGAGAACTGCAGCGCGCCGGGGTGGGCGTATTCGGTGCCGTCTTCCATCACGAGCGTGACGGCGGCGCTGTCGCTGCCCGTTTTCTTCAGGCGCCCGGAAGCGAAGGCCTTGCGAAGCCTCAGCCATTCCGTGCTGGGGCGCGTGACGTCGAGGTACATCCGGTCGAACGCCTGGATGGTGGCGAGCGCGGTGGTCTGGTTCGAGGTCACGAGCGCGCCTTCCGTCACGGTCGATGCGCCGATGCGTCCGGAGATGGGCGCACGCACGTGCGTGTATTCGAGGTTCACGCGCGCGGATTCGAGCGCTGCCTCGTCGGCCGTGACGCTCGCGGCGTCTGCGCGAACCGCGGCGACGGCGTCGTCGTAGTCCTGCTTGCTCACGGCGTTGATCTTCACGAGTTCGGTGAAGCGGTCCGCTTTCGTCTTCGCCGAAGCCAGCGTGGCGCGGGCGTTTTCCAGCGTGCCGCGTGCCTGGTCGTAGGCAGCCTGGTAGGTGGCCGGATCGATCTGGTAGAGCACCTGGCCCGCCTTCACGTCACTGCCTTCCACGAACAAGCGCTTGAGGATGATGCCGCTCACCTGCGGTCGTACGTCGGAGACCTTCTGCGCGGAAAGGCGGCCGGAAAGTTCGGTCGTTTCGACGATCCGCTGCGGCGCGAGCGAGAGCACGCCCACCTGGGCGGTCTGCGTGGCGAAGCCGCCGGGCGGTGCGCCGGTTTGCCTGTTGCAGCCGGCGGTTCCGACTATCGCAAGGATCGAGAGTGCGGCAAACAGCTGGCGCGGCCTGTACGTCATGGGGTGGTGCGCGTGGTTCGCGAGAATGGGCGTCTTCATCTTTGACCTGTTTGGACATCGCGATGTCGCGCGATGCGAGAACGGGACGGCTCCGGACGCTTCAGGGGACCTGGCGGTGCCGGTGCTGGACAAGGCGTAACGCTACCGACGGCGCATTTTTTTGTGCTTACGGAAACTTACTGTCCAGTGACGCGCCTGGAGAGGGGGAAGAGAATCGGGATTTCGGCATACGTAATACCCTCGCGGCCCGGCCCTTGTGCTGGTTCCGTTAGGAATCGCAAATCACAGTAATATTTCGAAAGCCAGTCAGATCGTATCCGGGCTACCATCATTTCGTCCTCACGCCGCCCTGAATACCTGAAATGCACCCATCTTCCATCCCCGGCTCCGCGCCGCAAGTCCTGCTCGTCGACGACGATGCGGAACTGCGCGACCTGCTGCGCAGGTTCTTCCAGCAGCGCGGCATCGAGTTCTCCGTTCTGCACGATGCAACGAATCTCGCGCGGCGGCTGGAGCGCGAACGGCCGGCCATCATCGTGCTGGACCTCATGATGCCGGGCGTGGATGGCCTCACCGCGCTCAAGCAGCTGCGCGCGAGCGGCGACACGATTCCCGTCATCATGCTGACCGCGCGCGCCGACGGCATTGACCGCGTGCTCGGGCTCGAACTCGGGGCGGACGACTATCTGGGCAAGCCGTTCATGCCCCAGGAACTGCTCGCGCGCATCCAGGCAGTGCTGCGCCGCCAAGGGCCACCGCGGACGACAGCGGTGCAGGAGAAGCCCGCTCCGTGCCGGTTCGGCCGCTTCGAACTGGATTTCGCGACGCGCACGCTGCTGTGCGAAGGCACGCCCGTGAAGCTCACCGGCGGCGAGTACGCGCTGCTCGAGGTGCTGGCCTCGCACCCCATGGAAACGCTTTCGCGTACGCGGCTCATCGAATTGCTCCACGGTCCGGATGCCGAAGTGACCGAGCGCGGCATCGACGTGCCGGTATGGCGCCTGCGCCGCCTGATCGAGGACGACCCGTCCAATCCCCGACGGCTGCAAACCGTGCGCGGGATCGGCTACATGTTCATTCCCGACAACCCGGCCGATGAAGAATCCACTTGATACGATGTTCGGCCGGCTCGTCATCACCACGGTGGGCCTGCTGATGCTGGTTCATCTCACGTCGCT
The DNA here is from genome assembly GCF_024730645.1 of Burkholderia sp. EMB26. Lineage (NCBI taxonomy): Bacteria > Pseudomonadati > Pseudomonadota > Betaproteobacteria > Burkholderiales > Burkholderiaceae > Burkholderia > Burkholderia sp. EMB26. The sequence continues at coordinate 798,040 of NZ_CP078072.1, read as the reverse complement.
GCTGTTGATCGAGCGAACGCGCGCGAGCCTCGCCGCCTTCCATATTTCGCGCGTCGTGGAGGTTGCCGCCGGCATGGACGGGCGGGGCGGCGACGGCGAGCGGTCCGGGGCGGACATCCTCGGTATTTCGTTCGTGGACCTGAAGCAACTGCCGGCCGCCGACGCGCGGCGCTTTCGCGACGACACGAACGGGCCCATCGAACGGCAATTGCGGCACGTGCTGCCGCCGGGCACTCACGTGGCAATGGACGACGACGGCACGCTGCGCGTGCTCCCCGCGGGCAGCACGCGTGGCATCGTGCTGCCGCAAGCCGAGGTGCCGCTGAGCCGTTTCACCGGGGCGCTGGCGTTGACGCTGATGTTCGCCATCGTGGTTGCCGTCGTGCTTGCGTGGCAATTGAATCGCCCCATTCGCGATCTTGCCGCAGCCGCGCGCGAACATCGCACCGGCCACCATCTGAACATGGTGCGCAAGCGCGGGCCGCGCGAATTGCGCGAGCTGATCGGCGACTTCAACGACATGACCGGCGAGCTGGCCGTGGCCGAGCGCGAGCGCGCCGTGATGCTGGCGAGTATCGCGCACGACCTGCGCACACCGATCACACGCATGCAGGTGCGGGCAGACCTGCTGACCGATCGTGGCGATCGCGAGGGCTTTCTGCGCGATACCGAGTCCATGTCGCGTGTCATCACGCAGTTTCTCGACTTTGCGCGCGAGATCCCCGAAGGTTCGCCGCGGATCAGCGTGGACACGCATTGCCGTCGCGATTACACCGACGCACCGAGTCCGAGCGGCGAGGCGCACCGGGATGCGCTCGTCACGCTCGATCTTCACGCGGGGCCCGACTTCATGCTACCTGCGGTCGACATCGACCGCATGCTCTCGAACCTCGTCGAAAATGCGCTGACCTACGGCGAGCCGCCCGTGGAGATCACCACGCGAGCGCATGGCGAGCACTACGAACTCGTGGTGCGAGACCACGGGCCCGGCGTATCCGAGCCTGATCTGGATCGCGTGCTGCGTCCGTTTGTCCGGCTCGATCCCGCTCGCGGCGGCACCTCGCACAGCGGTTTGGGCCTGGCCATCGTTCACCGCCTCGTTCGCCATCACGGCGGCACGCTGCAAATTGCCAACGCGGCCGACGGCGGGCTCGTCATAGCGATGCGGTTTCCGAAGCGCGGCGTCGCGCAATGAAGCGCCGCGCGCCGCCCAGCTTGCTTTATGCGTCCATATCTTCAGCGCGAGGAAAAAGATGTAGATGGAACTCGCGAGCTTGACCGCGTCATAAAGCCAGGGCCGGCCCGCAGCGAGCGCGGACAGGAAGAACCCCATCCGGCAATCGCGATCGCGTAGCCGAGCGCCTCGGCGACGATCAGCGGCCAGGTGCCACGCAAGCGGACCTTCAACCCGGACGACAGCAGCAGCGTATTGGTCGGCCCCGGCACGATCGGCACCAGCGACACGTACATCGACATCTTCAGCAAGGCTTCCTGGATGGGCACGCGGCCTCCTCGATTCGTCAGTGTCGCGGTTCGCGGCCGGCCAGCGCTGGCACGCCGTTGAAATGTTTCAGCGCGAATGCGATTCGCGCTTCCGTGAATGTGCTCGCCTTCATGACCTTTCTGTTCTCCCGCGGGCTCGAGAACACCGCGGTGACGATCCACGCGCTCGCGGCGCGCCTGATCTCTTCGGGCCGTTCGGCATGCTGTCGCGCGCGCTTGGCATGAACATGTCGCAGATGAACCTGCACTTCGACGGCTACCCGGGCGGATGCGTGACGACCGTCGCGCTGGACGCAGACGTCAAATACAAGCTGCTCCAGTGCGTGACGCCGGTGAGCGACGGCAAGAACGTCATGCACATGCTGATCTCGATCAGGAAGGCGCGCGGCGTGCCGCGGCGCGCGATCGACTACGGGCTGTTCGGGCTCCAGACCCGACAGGCGGCGGGGTACGACGTCAGGATCTGGAACGGGATGAAGCCGGACGGCGGCGGTGCGTACAGCCGGTACGACACGCTCGTGCTGAAGTACCGCGCGTTCTACCGCGGCTGGGTCGCCCGCGTCGGGGTGAGCGAGCCGCCCTGCGCGAGCCGGCGGCGTTAGCCTGACCGGCGCCGGCCGCGCCGTTCCGTCCGGCGCGCGCGAACAGCGATGAACCGCATGGACGGCCGGCGTTGGCGCGCGCGGCCGAACCGCCCCGCGATGCCAATGTGTCCCTGTTTTCGTGCAACCGCACGCCAGGCTGACCGGCTGATTACGGTTTTGTCATCTACGCCATTCGCGCTTGCACGCAGCGGCGCCGCGTCGCCGTTTCCCGGTAACATCGCCGCATGTCCCCACGAATGCGACGGAGCCGGCGATGCGCATCCTGATAGTCGAAGACGAACCGAAGACGGGCGCGTACCTGAAGAAGGGGCTCGAGGAATCGGGTTTCAGCGTCGATCTCGCGAAGGACGGCGGCGAAGGGCTGATGCTCGCGCAGGAAGAGCGTTACGACGTGATCGTGCTCGACGTGATGCTGCCCGTGCTCGACGGCTGGGGCGTGCTCAAGCGGCTGCGCGACACGCACACGACGCCGGTGCTGTTCCTGACCGCGCGCGACGACGTGCAGGACCGCGTGCACGGCCTCGAACTCGGCGCCGACGACTACCTCGTGAAGCCGTTCGCGTTCGTCGAGCTGCTCGCCCGGATCCGCACGCTCGCGCGTCGCGGGCCGCCGCGCGAGACCGAGCACCTGGCGGTCGGCGATCTGGACATCGACGTGGTGCGCCGCCGCGTGAAGCGCGGCGCGACGCGGATCGACCTGACGCCGCGGGAATTCTCGCTGCTGCAGCTGCTCGCGCGCCGCCAGGGCGAGGTGCTGAGCCGCACGCAGATCGCGTCGTACGTGTGGGACATGAATTTCGACAGCGACACCAATGTCGTCGAAGTCGCAATCCGGCGCCTGCGCGCGAAGATCGACGACGCGTTCCCGGTCAAGCTGATCCATACCGTGCGCGGCGTCGGCTACGTGCTCGAACCGAAGGACGACGCATGACGCGGCCGCGCTCGCTGGCCGCGACGCTCGCGCTCGCGTTCGCCGCGACCACGCTGGCCGCGTTCGCGCTCGTCGGCGCGTACGTGTATGCGGGCCTCGAGCGGCAGGTGAACACCCAGGACGATCTCGACATCGTGCTGGCCGCGCGCCACACGCGCCGGCTCGCGGGCGAACTCGAGTCGCTCGACGCGGTTCGCTCGCACGCGGAGCGGCTGACGAGCCAGGTGCTGGGCAACGAGGCGCTGTCGATGGTCGTCGTCGATGCGGGGGGCGACGTGCTCGCGCGCCACAACGTCCGGCTCGCCGCACTCGACGACGCGCCGGCAGCCGCCTCGGCGCCGCTGGCCGACGCGCAGCTCTTTGCGCCACGCGCGGTGCCGGTTCCGGCGAACGACCGGATCACGGACGACCGGCTCGTCACGTGGACCGCCGACGGCGGCACGCCGATGCGCGGCGTCGTGATCGAGGCCCCGCTCGGCGACCGTACGCCGATCCGCATCGCGATCGCGCGCAACATGCGCGACCGGGCCGATCTGCTCGACGGCTACCGCGACCGGCTCAAGCTCGCCGGCGGGCTCGGCGCGCTGTTCGCGCTGCTGCTCGGCTATTGGCTGATCCGCACGGCGCTCGCGCCGTTGCGCGAGATCGTCGACAACACCGGCCGGATCACGGTCGACAAGCTCGACACGCGGCTCGACGCGTCGCGCGCGCCGCCCGAGCTGCGCGCGCTGGTCGACGCGCAGAACGCGATGCTCGGCCGCCTGCAGCAGGCGTTCGCGCATCTGTCGCAATTCAGCGCCGATCTCGCGCATGACCTGCGCACGCCGCTGAACAACATGCGCGGCGCCACCGAAGTCGCGCTCGCGCGGCCGCGTTCGGTCGACGAGTACCAGACGCTGCTCGAATCGAATCTCGAGGAATACGACCGTCTCGCGCGGATGATCGAGAACGTCCTGTTTCTCGCGCGCGCCGAGCATCCGAGCTTCGTCACGCGGCAGCGCGCGTTCGACGTGCGCGACGAACTCGAGCGCATCGCCGAGTATTTCGAGGGGCTCGCCGACGAAGCGGGCTCGACGTTGCGCGTCGACGGGCAGGGGCAGCTGACGGCCGATGTCGAACTGTTTCGTCGGGCCGTGGGCAACCTGCTCGCGAACGCGCTGCGTTACACGCCTGCCGGCGGCGTCATCACGCTGAGCGTCGATGAAACGGCCGATGCGGTGCGCGTCGTCGTCGCGAATTCGGGCGAGCCGATCGATCCCGCGCTGCTGCCGCGGATCTTCGACCGGTTCGTGCGCGGCGACCCCGCGCGCAGCGGCGGTGCGCCGGGCGGCACGGCCGGGCTCGGCCTCGCGATCGTGCGCTCGGTGATGGAGCTGCACGGCGGCAGCGCGCAGGTCGAAAGCGATGCGCGCGGCACGCGGTTCGTGCTCGTGTTCAACCGGCCGCCTGTTGCGTGACGGCGGGTTCGTGGCGCGCGGCGGCCGCGTGTTCGTGCGTGTCGGTGTTCGATTCCGCGTCTGAGCTGGCGCTTACGCCCGCCTGCCAGCCACCACCCAGCGCCTTCAGCAACCCGACTTCGGCCTCGATCCGGCGCGCGTCGATCTGATCGGCCGTGCGCCGGTTCGTCAGCGCGATCGTCTGCGCGGTCACCACGTCCAGATAGCTGACGGCGCCCGCGTTGAAGCGATTCGTCGTCAGCCGCAGCGACAGGTCGGCCGCGTCGGTCGCGCGCTGCTGGCTGACGGCTTCGGACGCGAGCGCATCGAGCGCGGACAACTGATCCTCGACCTGCTGGAACGCGACGAGTACGGTTTGCCGGTAGTCGGCGACCGCACCGTCGTATTGCGCATGCGCGCCGCGCAGCGACGCGCTGCGGCGGCCGCCGTCGAACAGCGTGCCGGCGAGTTGCGGGCCGAGCGACCAGAACAGGCTCGGCGCGGCGAGCCACGGCGCGAAGAACGAACTTTCGAGGCCGGCGCTCGCCGACAGCACGAGATCCGGGAAGAACGCGGCCCGCGCCTCGCCGATCTGCGCGTTCGCGGCCGCGACGCGACGCTCGGCCGCCGCGATGTCGGGCCGCCGCTCCAGCAGTTGCGACGGCACGCCGGCCGGAATGGCCGGCACGTGGAACGGCTGTACGTGCGGCGGCAGCGCGAACGTCGACGCGCTTTCGCCGACGAGCGTCGCGATCGCGTGCTGCAACTGCGCACGCGACGCATCGATGTCGGTGTCCTGCGTGCGGGTCGATTCGAGCTGCGTCTCGGCTTGCGCGACCGCCGACGCGTCGATCGCACCGGCCGCGAGTTGCTGCTTGAGCAGCGTCAGCGCGTCCGCGTACGCATGCACCGTGTCGTCGAGCAGTTGCTTCTGCGTGTCGAGCGAGCGCAGCGCGAAATAGTCGGTCGCGAGTTCGGCCGTGACCGACAGCTTCACGGCCTGCAGGTCGGCCGCGCTCGCGGCGGCGTTCGCCTGCGCGCCGGTCACCGCGTCGCGCACGCGGCCGAACAGGTCGGGCTCCCAGCTCGCGGCCACGCCGACCTGGTAGTCGGGCGTCGTCTTGCCGGCGAGCGACGAGCCGAGCCGGTTCTGCGACACGCGCGCGCGGCTCTGCGCGGCACCGGCCGTGATCGTCGGCAGGAACCCGGCGTGCTGATAGTCGACCATCGCGCGGGCTTGCTGCAGATCGGCGACGGCTTTCTTCACCGTCTGGTTCGACACGTCGACGCGCGCTTCGAGCGCGTTCAGATCGGCATCGTCGAAGACGGTCCACCAGGGGCCGCGTGCGACGGCGTCGGCCGGCATCGCGACGTGCCAGCCGGTTTGTTCGGCAGGTGCTGCCGGTGCGCCTGCATAGTGCACGGGCACCGCGACGGCGGGCGGCGAATAGCGCGGCAGCGTCGAGCAGGCGGTCAGTGCGGCGACGGCGCCGAGCGCGACGATGCGGCGAGCGAACGGGAGCGGATGAGGAAGACGCATGGCAGGCATCTCGTGGGTGGTCGTCGATGGGTCAGCCGTGGGCGGGCGCGGGAGCGAGTGTCGACGCAGCCGGCGCGGCACCGGCCGCGTGCAGCGGCGGCACGTCGCGTGCACTGACCGCGGAAGCCGGTTGCGCGGGCAGAGCAGACGAAGCAGACGAAGCAGACGAAGCCGCAACCGGCGCCGCATCGTGCGAAGTCGACACGACCTTCACGGCTTCCCCGACCGTGATCGCATCGCCCGGGTTGTCGATCACGCGATCGGCCGCCGCGAGCCCCGCGACGATCTCCACGCGCGTGCCGAAATCCCGCCCGATCTGCACGGTCTTCAGCGCGGTTTGCCCGTTCGCGTCGACGGTGGCGACCGTCACGCCGTTCGGGCGGAACAGCAGCGCGCTGACCGGCAGCTCAAGCGCCGGCGCCGCACTCGGCAAGACGAGATGCGCCTGCGCATACGCGCCGGGCATCAGCGCGCCGTCGCGGTTGTCGACGTCGATCTCGACACGCAGCGTGCGCGTGACGGGATCGATCGCGCCCGCGCTGCGCGCGACCTGCGCGGCAAAGTGCCGGCCCGGATACTGTGGCGTCGTCAGGTAGACGGACGTGCCGGCCGACACGCCGGTCGCGCTGTCCTGTGGCACGTCGACGAACACGCGCAGCGTGTTCGTCTGTTCGAGATGGAACAGTTCGCCGGACAGGCCCGGGCTGCCCGGCGTGCCGCCCGCGGTCACGAGCGTGCCGACGTCGACGTTGCGTGCGGTGATCACGCCGTCGAACGGCGCGGTGACCGACTCGTACGACACGAGTTCGGCAAGATGCGCGACGTTCGCCTGCGCGGACGCGAGCATCGCGCGCTTCGCGTTCATGTCCGCGACCTTCGTGTCGGTGTCCTGCTGCGACACCGATTGCGTTTTCAGCATGTCCTGCCAGCGCTGCGCGGTCGATTTCGCATAGTCGTAGTTCGCCTGCGCGCTCGCTTCGTCCGCACGCGCCTGGCGCAGCTGCGCATCGAGATCGGGCGCCGAGATCTGCGCGAGCGTCTGGCCGGCCTTCACGCGCGCGCCGAGATCGGCGCTCCAGTGCGCGATATAGCCGCTCGTGCGCGCATAGATCGACGCGTCCGCATACGGCATCACCGAGCCGGGCAACGTCAGTGTCTGGTCGGCCGGCGCCGCGCCGGGCATGACGACCGACACCGGCAGCGCCTGCTGCGCGGCGACCTGCGCGCGCTGCGCGGCGCGTGCGTCGATACGCGGCACGATGCCGAGCGCGAGCAGCGCGGCGGCGAGCGCGACGGCCGCGAGCGGCACGGCCAGCTTGCGGCCGCGGCGGGGCGGCGGCGTATCGGAGGCGGCGCCGCGCGCGGCGGGCGGCACGGCTGCGGCCACGGTGGCCGCTTCGGCGGCGGGCGGCGGGGCGACGGGTTCGATCGAGTCGTTCATGATGGGTCCGGGGGCGGGCGAATCGAAGGATGAGAAGGGGCGGGCGTCCGCGCTCAACGCAGCGCCGGCGTATCGGGTGCGTGCTGCGCGTGCCGCGCTGCCGCGGCGTCGCGACGCCGGGCGAGCCACGCATGGACGAAGCCGAACAGCACCGGCACGAACAGCAGCGTCGACACCGTGCCGAACGCGAGGCCGCCGATCACCGCGCGGCCGAGCGGCGCGTTCTGCTCGCCGCCGTCGCCGAGGCCGAGCGCCATCGGCAACATGCCGATCAGCATCGCGAGCGCGGTCATCACGACGGGCCGGAAGCGGTTGAAGCCCGCGTCGAGCGCCGCTTGCCATGGCGGCGCGCCGGCCGCGAGCAACTCGCGCGCTGCGTTCACGACGAGAATGCTGTTCGCGGTCGCGATGCCGATGCACAGGATCGTGCCGGTCAGCGCGGGCACCGACAGCGTGGTGCGCGTGACGAACAGCATCCATGCGATGCCGGCGAGCGATGCCGGCAGCCCGCCGACGATCACGAGCGGATCGAGCCACGACTGGAAGTTCACGACCATCAGCAGGTAGACCAGCGAGATCGCGAGCGCGAGGCCGCCGAGCAGCCCCGCGAACGACTCGTGCATCGCCTGCACCTGGCCGCGCAGCACGATCGACGCGCCGGGCGGCAGTTGCGCGCGCGCGGCGTCGACGAGCTTCGTCACGTCGCCCGTGACGCCGCCGAGGTCGCGCCCCTGCACGGACGCGAAGATGTCGAGCACCGGCTGCACGTTGTAGTGCGACACCACGGCCTGCTGCGTCGCGCGCGAGAACGAGCCGAGCGCGCCGAGCAGGTTCTGCGCGGGCGCGCCCGCGGCCGGGCCGCCGGCCGGCGTCTGCGGCGAGCGGGCGGTGCCGGCGGGCAGCGGCACGTTCGCGAGCGACTGCAGCGAATTTACCGTGTACTGCGGCGTCTGCACGAGCACCGGGTAGCTGACGCCGTTGCGCGGATCGAGCCAGAAGTTCGGCGTCGTCTGCGAGCTGCCGGACAGCGCGATCAGCAGGTTCTGCGCGACGTCGCGCTGGTCGAGACCGGCCTGGATCGCCTTCGTACGATCGACGTTCACGTTGATAGCGGGTTCGTCGCCGGGCTGCTGGATGCGCGCGTCGACGAGCCCGCGCACGCCGCGCAGCTTCGTGAGCAGCGCGTTCGCGACCGCGCGGTTCTGGTCGAGCTTGTTGCCGACGATCTGGATGTCGATCGGCGCGGGCAGTCCGAAGTTGAGGATCTGGCTGACGATGTCGGCCGGCAGGAACGCGAACGTCACGCCGGGGAACGCCTGCGCGAGCACGTTGCGCAGCTTCGCGACGTACGCGGCGGTCGACGCGTGATCCGGCTTCAGCGTGACGAGCACGTCGGCGTCCTCGGTGCCGATCGGGTCCGACGAGTCGTACGTGAGGTTGATCCCGCTCACCGGCACGCCGATGTTGTCGAGCACGCCCGCGAGCTGGTTCGCCGGAATCACGCTGCGGATCTTCGCTTCCACTTCGTCGGTGAGCCGCGCGGTTTCCTCGATCCGCGTGCCGGTCGGCGCGCGCAAATGCAGGCGAATCTCGCCGGTGTCGACCGACGGAAAGAAGTCCTGCCCGGCGAACGCGTAGAGGCCCGTCGATGCGACGCAGGCGAGCAGGAACGCGGCCGCGAAGCGGCGCCGCCGCGCGATCGCCGCCGACAGCAGCGCGCGATAGCGCAGCCGCACGGCCTCGAAGCGATGCTCGAACGCGGCCTGGAACCGCGCGATGCGTGCGAATGCGCCGCGCGGCGGCCGGCCGCTGCCTTTGGCGCGCATCAGCGCCATCGCAAGCGTCGGCACCAGCGTGCGCGAGAAGAAGTACGACGCGATCATCGCGAAGATCACGGCTTCGGCGAGCGGCACGAACAGATAGCGCGCGACACCCGTGAGCAGGAACATTGGCACGAACACGATGCAGATCGACAGCGTCGACACGAAGGTCGGCACCGCGATTTCCCCCGCGCCGGTGAGGATCGCTTCGTCGAGCGGCGCGCCGAGCTCGAGATGATGCGTGATGTTCTCGATCGCGACGGTCGCGTCGTCGACGAGGATCCCGACCGCGAGCGCGAGCCCGCCCAGCGTCATGATGTTGATGGTCTGCCCGAGCACGGACAGCGCGAGCAGCGACGTGAGCACCGCGAGCGGAATCGTGATCGCGATGATCAGCGTCGCGCGCCAGCTGCCGAGGAACAGCAGGATCATCAGCGCGGTCAGGCATGCGGCGATCAGCGCTTCGCGCACGACGCCCTGGACCGCCGCCTTCACGAACACGGACTGATCGTCGAGCGGCGCGATGCGCAGCGTGTTCGGCAACCCGGCCGCGATCTTCGGCAGCATCGCCTTCACCTGGTCGATGATCGTCAGCGTCGATGCGCTGCCGGTCTTCTCGACCGTCAGCAGCGCCGCGCGCTTGCCGTCCACCCGCACGATGTTGGTCTGCGGCGCGTAGCCGTCGCGAACGTGCGCGACGTCGCGCACGTACACGACGTTGCCGCCGATCGTCTTCACCGGCAGGTCGTTCAGCGCGGCGACCGTCTGCGTGCTGCCGTTCATCTGCACGTTGTATTCGTGCGTGCCGATTTTCGCGGTGCCGCCCGGCAGGATCAGGTTCTGCGCGTTGATCGCGTTCACGACGTCGATCGGCGCGAGCCCCTTCGCCTGCAGCGCGCGCGTATCGAGATCGACGACGATCTGGCGGATCTTGCCGCCGAACGGCAGCGGCACCGCCGCGCCCTGGACGGTCGCGAGCTGCGTGCGGATGAAGCTGTTGCCGAGGTCGTACAGCTGCTGCTCGGCGAGCGTGTCGCTCGACAGCCCGAGCTGCAGGATCGGCACCGTCGACGCGTTGTACGTGATGATGTTCGGCGGCAGCGTGCCGGGCGGCAGGATGCGCAGGATCGACGCGGCGTTGCTCGCGGCTTGCGCGATCGCGCGATTGATGTCGGCGCCCGGGTGGAAGAACACCTTCACGACCGACACGCCGTTCAGCGATTGCGACTCGATGTGCTCGATGTCGTCGACGTCGGACGTGAGCGCGCGTTCGTAGTTCGACGTGATCCGCTTGGCCATGTCCTCGGCGGAGAAGCCGTTGTACGACCAGACGATGCTGACGACCGGAATGTCGATGTTCGGAAAGATGTCGGTCGGCGTGCGCAGCAGTGCCAGCGGCCCCGCGATGAAGATCAGCAGCGCGAGTACGACGAACGTGTAGGGCCTGCGTAACGCCAGCCGGACGATCCACATGATGGTGCTCCTCGAAGCAGGGCTCGGATGCGCATTCGATGCGACGAGCACGCAGTCTGCCGGCGCGGCGTTGACCCGACCCTGACTCGAGGATTACGAAACCGTTATCTGTGCGGGCGCACTGCAGCGTCGGCGGTGGTCGCCGGTAGCTCGCCCTTGCTTTTTCATATTCCTTACCATAAAGTAAGGAATATTGGAGGTGCCGCAAATGACAGCAGCTACTATTACTTCAAAGGGTCAGGTGACCATTCCGGTGGATGTACGCAATCAACTAGGCCTGGAGTCCGGAGACCGGATCGAATTCAGCTTCAACGAGGCAACGGGCCGGTATGAGATCTACCCGGCCACGCGCTCGCTCGCCTCGCTCAAGGGCATCGTGAAAAAGCCCGAGAAATCGGTGTCAATCGAGGACATGAATCGGGCCATCGCCGAACAGGGAGCGTCCGCGCGATGATAGGACTGGATCCGAACGTGCTGGTCCGCTATTTCGCTCAAGACGATGCCGTGCAATCAAAGAGGGCGACCGCGCTGATGGAGTCGTTGTCGGCGGAGCGTCCGGGGTACGTTTCGCAGGTGGCGCTGGTCGAGGTCGTCTGGGTGCTGGGACGTTGCTACGGCGTAGAGCGCGAACAGATAACAGACATCATCGACTCAATGACCGCTACGAAGGAACTGGCCGTTGAAGGCGCTGACACGGTGCGAAAGGCACTTCGCGTTTTCGCGGCATCACCGAAGGCGGATTTTGCGGATTGCCTGATCGAGCGGTCGGCACACGTCGTCGGGTGCGAGTACACAGCAACCTTCGACGTGGCCGCCTCAAAGGTCGCTGGCATGCGGTTGATAAAGTAATCACGGCGCAAGCCGACGATAGAAGAACGGGCGATCAGATAACAAAACCGTAATCGAAGCCTCACCTTCAGGAAAGCGCGCGAATCGCAGAATGGACTCAACTCTTCATCGCATCGATGGGGAGCGGAGGTCCGGCCTGATCTGCGGACGCGAACACGCCATCTTTGAGAGGTGAACATCATGAACAACCTGATTCGTGCAGTCCTGCTGTCCTGCGCACTGAGCGCACCGATCGTCGCATTTGCGCAAACCACCGACCATGCGGTTACCCGCGCCGAGGTGCGTGCCGATCTCGTCCGCGTCGAAAAGGCCGGTTATCGTCCCATCGGCACCGATCCGTACTATCCGGAGGACATCCAGGCCGCGGAGGCGAAGGTCGCCGCGCAGCAAGCGCAATCGGCCGCTGCCCAGCCGACCGACGCGGCCAGGACGGCGACATCATCGCTCGCGTCGCTCGACACGCAGCCGTTGTACGAGCATCACTGAGCGCGGTTGGCGACCGCCGTCGGAAACCCGGCGGCGGTTCCCTCAACGGACGGCGCGCATGCCGTAGCGAGTCAGTTCTCGCCTTTCTCGAGCACGTTCTGCGTGAGCGTGATCGACGGAATCGTCGGCTTGAGCAGCGCGCGGCGCGCGCGACGGCTCAGCCACTTCCAGCCGGCCACGAGCAGCAGCGCGACCAGCGGGATCGAGGCGATCGTCCACGTCCCGTTCGGGTAGTCGAAGGCCATCAACACCAGCACGCCGAGCAGGAACAGCAACGTGAGCCACGACGTGACGGGCGCGCCCGGCATCCTGAACGACACGTCTTCCACGTCGCCGCGCCTGACCGCGGCGCGGAACTTCATCTGGCACACGACGATGAAGCCCCAGGTGCTGATGATGCCCAGCGACGCGATGTTCAGCACGATCTCGAACACGCTCGACGGCACGAGATAGTTGAGCAGCACGCCGACCACGTAGATCGCGACCGTCACCAGAATGCCCGCGTACGGGACGGATTGCCCGCTCATTCGCGCGAGGAACGCGGGGGCGGAGCCGCCCATCGACAGCGAACGCAACACGCGCCCCGTCGAATACAGGCCGGAGTTGAGGCTCGACAGCGCGGCCGTGAGCACCACCAGGTTCATCACCGAGCCGATGCCCGGCACGCCGAGCGTGCCGAAGAACGTGACGAACGGGCTCTGGCCCGCCTTGTACGCGCTCCACGGCAGCAGGCAGACCAGCAGCACGACCGATGCGACGTAGAAGATCGCGATGCGCCAGATCACGTTGTTGATCGCGCGCGGCAGCACCTTGCGCGCATCCTTGCATTCGCCGGCGGCCGTACCGACCAGTTCGACGCCCGCGAACGCGAACACCACGCCCTGCACCAGCACCAGCGCCGGCATCAGCCCGTGCGGAAAGAACCCGCCGTTGTCGGTGATCAGATGCATGCCGGTGCCATGACCGGCGACCGGCATGCCCGTGCCGAGGATCGCCGCGCCGATCACGAGAAACAGCACGATCGCAGCGACCTTGATCAGCGCGAACCAGAACTCCATCTCGGCGAACCACTTCACGCCGATCAGGTTCATCGTCGCGACGATGCACAGCGCGACGAGCGCGAAGATCCACTGCGGCACGGCCGCGAACGGCGCCCAGTAGTGCATGTAGAGCGCGACGGCGGTGATGTCGACGATGCCGGTCATCGCCCAGTTCAGGAAGTACATCCAGCCGGCGACGAACGAGGCCTTTTCGCCAAGGAACTCGCGCGCGTACGACACGAAGCTGCCGCTGCTGGGGCGATGCATCACGAGTTCGCCGAGCGCGCGCAGGATCAGGAACGAAAACGCGCCGCACACCAGATAGACGATCGCGAGCGCCGGGCCGGCGGCCTGCAGCCGCGCGCCGGCGCCGAGAAACAGCCCGGTGCCGATGGCCCCGCCGATCGCGATCATCTGCACCTGTCGATTGCCGAGGGTCTGGTGATAGCCGGCTTCGTGCGATTCGAGCCAGCTGCGTTTGTCGGTTTCGCCGGTTGTCGACGGGTCGGGAATCGATGCCATGACGGTATCCTCGCGCGCGGATGGGATTGGATTCGCCCCGATCGCGGGACGATCGGGACCACCGGTACCGGAGGAGCAGCGCACCGAATCGAGCACGCCCGTCCTGATCGCGATTCGTCGGACGTGACGAAAGGCACGGTACGTCGCGAACGTATTCAGCCGTAATTGCCGTCACAAACGGAATGCAAATTTGGACTGGGCCTGTTCGAATCCGTGCATAGGGCCGCGGCGACGGGTGAACCAGATAGGTAATTTGGTGCGCCGGCGCGCGCTGCGAGGGCAACCGTTACCGACGGCGCCGGTTCGTGCACCGAAATGAGGAATTCGGCACGCCGAGCGGTTCGCTGAAATTTCCGTCTCGTGCCGGTGGGGCAAGCGTTTGACGGCAATGGCCCGGTTTTTGCTGGAGTGGTGTGGACCGCGCAATCGTTGCGCGTCGCTCGACGACATACCAGACAAGGAAGATTCACCGTGAGCCCGACGACCCGACCGTTCCCCCGACGCACCTGGCTGGCTGCGCTGCTCGCCGCCCCCGTGATCGCGCTGTTCGCCGCCGCGCCGGCCCATGCCGATGCGCTCGACACCATCGCGAAAAACGGCACGCTGCGCGTCGCGGTGCCCGAGGACTATCCGCCCTTCGGTTCGGTCGGCACGGACATGCAGCCGCAGGGCTACGACATCGACATGGCAGGACTCCTTGCCAAGGCGCTCGGCGTCAAGCTGAAGCTGGTGCCCGTAAACAGCGCGAACCGGATTCCGTACCTGACGACCAACAAGGTCGACATGGTGATCTCGTCGCTCGGCAAGACCCCGGAGCGCGAGAAGGTCATCGACTTCTCGAGCGCGTACGCACCGTATTTCCAGGGCGTGTTCGGGCCGTCCGACGTGAAGGTGAGCGCGCCGGCCGACCTCACCGGCAAGACGGTCGGCGCCACGCGCGGCGCGCTCGAGGAGATCGCGCTGTCGCAGCTCGCGCCGAACGCGACGATCAAGCGCTTCGAGGACAACAACGCGACGATCCAGGCGTTCCTGTCGGGGCAGGTCCAGTTGATCGCGGCCGGCAACATCGTCGCGGCGGCGATTCTCGCGAAGAATCCGCCGCGCCGCCCGGAGGTGAAGTTCGTGATCAAGAATTCGCCGTGCTTCGTCGGCGTCAACAAGAACGAACCACGCCTGCTCGCGAAGATCGACGATGCGATCGCGCATGCGAAGCAGGACGGCTCGCTGGGCGAGATGTCGCGCAAGTGGCTCGGCCAGCCGTTGCCGGCCGGACTGTGACGCATCGCCGTGTCGCCGGATACGTCGCCGCGGCCGGGGTGCCCGGCGTGGCGCGTGTCGTTGTCCGAACCTGAATTTATCCCCGTCCCATGAGCTACCAGCTTCAATTCGGCGAGCTCGCCGAGTACGTCGGCGTGTTCGCGAGCGGCGCGGCGATCACGCTCGCGCTGACCGCGGTTGCGACCGTGCTGGGCGTCGCCGTCGGCGTGCTCGGCGCGGCCGCGTACAGCGCCGACGCGCGCGCGGCCGTGCGCTTGCGCCCGCTGATCGGCGCGTACGTCGAGGCGATTCGCAATACGCCGTTCGTCGTCCAGCTGTTCTTCATCTTCTTCGGCTTGCCGGCGCTCGGCGTGCACATCGACGAGTACACGGCCGCGATCCTCGCGATGACGCTCAATCTCGGCGCGTACTCGGTCGAGATCGTGCGCGCCGGCGTGGCCGCCGTGCCGAAAGGGCACTTGGAGGCCGCGTCCGCGCTGGCGATGTCGCGCGCGCAGATGCTGCGTCACGTCGTGTTGCCGCAGGCGCTCGCCAAGGTGTTTCCCGCGCTGTCGAGCCAGATCGTGATCACGATGCTCGGCTCGGCCGTCGTGTCGCAGATCTCGGTGGCCGATCTGACCTATGCGGCCAGCTACATCCAGTCGCGCAACTTCCGCGCCTTCGAGACGTACTTCGTGATCACGCTCGCGTATCTGGCGATGGCGCTGCTGCTGCGCGCCACGCTCGGCGCGATGGGCCGCCGCCTGTTCACCCGTCGCGTGCGAGGTGCGCGATGACCGATTTCACGTTGGGGCAGATTCTCGCAAACCTGCTGCTGGCCGCGCGCTGGACGATCGTGCTGTCGATCGTGTCGTTCGTGACGGGCGGCCTGGTCGGCCTCGGCTTGCTCGTGATGCGCGTGTCGAGCTCGACGGTGCTGCGCGGCGTCGCGAAGCTCTATATCGAGGTGTTCCAGGGCACCCCGTTGCTGATGCAGCTGTTCATCGTGTTCTTCGGCCTGCCGCTCGTCGGGCTCGACGTTCCGCCGTGGGTCGCGGCCACGGCCGGGCTCACGTTCTTCACCAGCGCGTATCTGGCCGAGATCTGGCGCGGCTGTGTCGAGGCCGTACCGAAAGGGCAGTGGGAGGCGTCGGCCAGCCTGGCGATGAGCTACGTCGAGCAATTGCGTCACGTGATCCTGCCGCAGGCCGCGCGCATCGCGATCGCGCCGACGGTCGGTTTCGGCGTGCAGGCCGTGAAGGACACGGCGCTGGTGTCGATCATCGGCTTCACCGAGCTGACGAAGGTCGGCGTCGCGATTTCGAACGCGACGTTCCGGCCGTTCGTCGTGTATGGCCTCGTCGCGCTGATCTATTTCGCGCTCTGTTATCCGCTTACCCGTTATGCGCGCACGTTGCAAAGGAGATGGCATGCCGCTCGTTGAAACCCGGGGTCTCGAAAAGAACTTCGGCACCCATCATGTGCTCAAGGGCATCGATTTCTCCGTCGAGCGCGGGCAGGTCGTCTCGATCATCGGGCGCAGCGGCTCGGGCAAGAGCACGCTGCTGCGCACGCTCAACGGGCTCGAGAGCATCGACGCGGGCACGATCTCGGTCGACGGCGAACGCGTCGATGCACGGCACGCGGACCTGCGTGCGCTGCGGCTGAAGGTCGGCATGGTGTTCCAGCAGTACAACCTGTTTCCGCACCTGAGCGCGGGTCAGAACGTGATGCTCGCGCAGTCGGTGGTGAAGAAGGCGCACCGCCAGCAGGCACGCGCGATCGCGGAACTGATGCTCGAGCGCGTCGGCCTCGGCGACAAGTTCGACGCGTTTCCGGAACAGTTGTCGGGCGGCCAGCAGCAGCGCGTCGCGATTGCGCGGGCGCTCGCGATGAAGCCGAGCGTGCTGCTGTGCGACGAAATCACGTCCGCGCTCGATCCGGAGCTCGTCGGCGAGGTGCTGGGCGTGGTCGAGCAACTCGCGCGCGAGGACATGACGCTGATCATGGTGACGCACGAGATGAACTTCGCGCGTGCGGTGAGCGACCGGATCGTGTTCATGCATCAGGGGCGCGTGTGGGAGAGCGGGACGGCCGACGAGATCTTCGAGCGGCCGCAGACGGTGGAGTTGACGCGGTTTCTGGGCAGCGTGCGAAACACCGAAACCGTGACGCGCTGACCGACGCCGCCGTGTGGCCCGGCCGCGATAGATGACAGGACCGTAATCGAAGCCTCACCTTCCGGACAGCGCGCGAATCGCAGAATGGACACCACTCCTCATCGCATCGATGCGGAGCGGAGGTCCGGCCTGATCGGCGGACGCTAACACGCTATCTTCGAGAGGTGAACATCATGAACCACCTGATTCGTGCGGCATTGCTTTCCTGTGCGCTGAGCGCACCGATCGTCGCATTTGCGCAGACCACCGGCCATCCGGTCACGCGGGCCGACGTGCGCGCCGACCTGATTCAGGCGGAGCGCGACGGGTCGCTGCCGACGTTGAACACGGACTATCCGCCGAGCGCGCAGACGATCGCGCGCAATCGCGAGCTGTATGCGATCGCGCATGGCGGCCGGCACTCGGCAATGACCGCGACGTCGGGCGCCGTATCGACCGCGAGCGCGCAATGAAGCGGGGCGCCGTATCGAGACGCGTGACGGGGCTGGCGATCGCCGCGTGGCTCGCGGCGGTCGCGACCCCGGTTTTCGCGCGCGGGCAGCCGCAGCTGCCCGATGACGACGGCGGGCGCGCCAGCGTGCTGCGCGCACTGAATCCCGGATTCGATCCGCAGCGCCATGCAGTCGACCCCCGGCCGGCGCATGTTCACGCCGCGCCCATCAGCCGCGCGCCGAGTGCGATCCCGCGCGCGGCGATCGATGCGCTGGCGGCGCGCTGACGGGCGTCCCAGCCCGCCAGCGCGGCATCGAACGCGGCGCCGCGTGTGACTTTGCGCACTGCTTCGGCGAGGCCGACCGCGTCCTCCGCCGCTTTCGCGACGCCCGCCGCCGTGTGCGGGCGCACGATGCAGGCGGCATCGCCGAGCAGCACCGCGCGCCCGAAAGCCATCCGCTCGACCGCGAGATCGAGGATCGCCTGCGCGAACGGCGCGGTGGTTGCATCGACGAGCGCGGCGAGCGTCGGCGCGAGCATCCGGTCGGCGGCGTCGACGAGTTCCGCGCGGTGGTCGTCGCGCATCGCGCCGGGTGGCAGCGACCCGTCGCGTTGCGTGCCGTCGCGCGCAACGAACAGCGACGGCATCCGGTCGGATGCGAGACGCCGGTACCACACCCAGTTCACGCGCCGTTTGCCCGGTTCGATCGTGCCGTCGGCGCCGGGCACCAGATAGGTCAGGAACAGGTGCCGGTCGCCTTGCTGGAACGTGAAGCGTTCGCGCAGCAGGACCAGCACCTGCTCGGGCAGCGCGCGTTCGTCGACGAGCCCGCGCCACGCGACATAGCCCGCATACGTCGGCCGCACGTCCGGCAGCAATTGCGCGCGCACGGTCGAGCGGCCGCCGTCCGCGCCGATCAGCAGGTCGGCCGTCTCGGCGCGGCCGCTCGCGAAATGCGCGACGATCCGCTCGCCGTCCGGTTCGAACCGCTCGAACGCGTCGCCCGCGTGGATGACGCCGGCGGGCAGCGCACGCTTGAGCGCCGTGTAGATCACGTTCCAGCCCGTCTGCGTCTGCGGCATCGCGAAGCGCTGCACGATCCGGTCGTGCGCATCGACGTAGATCCGGTCGATCGAATCGACGCTTGCCTCGCGCGGCAGCGGCACACCGCCGAACGCGAACGCGCGCTCGATCGGCGGTTGCAGCACGATGCCGCCGCCGCGGCTGTCGAGTGCGTGCGGCGATTGCTCGAAGACGCGGACGTCCCAGCCGGCCGCGCGCAGCGCGGTCGCCGCGAACAGCCCGCCGACCGATCCGCCGGCGATGACGGCCTTGCGGCCCGCTCCGTGTTCCATCCGATGTTCCCCCCGATGATGCCGTGTGCGGCGCGCGTGGCGTCAGCCGGCCCAGCCGCGCAGGAAATCGAGCAGCAGCGCGTTCACGCGCTCGGGCTGCTCCTCGTGCGGCAGATGCCCGCACTGCGCGATCGGCTCGGCACGCAGGTGGGTCGCCATGCCTTCCCATACGGCCTTCATGTCGAACATCTTGCCGACCGCGTAGAAATCCTCGCCCCAGATCGCCATGGTCGGGCACGCGATCCTGACGTCCGCATCGACGAGGTCCTGCTGCACGTCTTCCGCGTTCGCGCGATAGTCGGCCAGCGCGCCGCGCGCGGCCCCCGGGCGTCGGTACGCACGCACGTACGTGTCGAACGCATCGCCCGAGATCGCGTGCGGGTTGTAGCACCAGTCGGCGAAAAAGTAGCTGAGCCATTCGGCTTCCTTGCCGGCGATCAGCGCCTCCGGCAGGTCGGGCACCTGATGGAACAGGAAGAACCAGTACGCGCGCGCCGTTTGCGCGGTCATGTTCTGCGCGACGATGCGCGTCGGCACGTTGTCCATCACGACGAGCCGCTCGACGCGTTCGGGGAAGTCCTTCGCGAAACGCGTCGCGACGCGTGCGCCGCGATCGTGCCCGACGAGCGCGATGCGCTCGATGCCGAGCGCGTCGAGCAGCGCGGCGAGATCGCGCGCCATGTTGCGCTTGTCGTAGCCGGCCGCGGGTTTGTCGGTTTCGCCGTAGCCGCGCAGGTCGGGCACGATCACGCGATAGTGCCGCGCGAGCACCGGAATCTGGAAGCGCCATGCAAAACTGGTTTCGGGGAAGCCGTGCAGCAGCACGACGACGGGCCCCGCGCCGGCATCGATGACGTGCTGGCGGATGCCGTTCGCCGTAACGGTGTGATGGGTGAGTGCGAGCGTGTCGGTCGTCATGGTGAGAATCCCGGTTCGATGCGGACGGTGCGCGATACGGTCGCGTCCGATGCTGTCCGAGCATAGGCCACGCGACGAACGTCGTGGCTGAATCGTTCTGAATCCCGGTGTGAGGCGGCGGCGTGGCGGTCGGTTCGTCGGCGGTCGTCGCGTGCGTGCGTCGCCGCGCCGCACCGCACCGCACCGCACCGCACGTTCAGAACGATTCAGTTCGCCGCCATGACTTTCAGGGCCGCCTTCCCTAGTCTTGTTCCCGAGCCGCCGCACGAGGCCGAAGCCCTTCGGCCGGCCCGGCCGGCGGTACAACCGGAACGGACCATGCCTTACTTGATCTCGCCGGGAGCCCGCATCGCAGTCGGCCTCCTGCACCCCCTCGTGCGCGTGCAGTCGCCCGCGCCGCCGCTGATCGCGCTGGCGCGCCTGTTCGGCATCGTCGTCCGCGAGCATGCGATCCCGCTCGTGCCGGCGCCGTTGCGTGCGCTCGCCGCGCAGGCTCGCGATGCGGACCCCATCCACAAAACCGCGGAAGCCACGACATGCAACCCGCGCAAGTAACGGCAGCGGGCGCGGCGGCCCCCGATCGCGTGCGCGGCGAGGACGTGTTTCTCGCCTCGATCGCCGGCTACGTCGACACGCTCGGCTTCGTCGCGCTGTTCGGGCTCTTTACCGCGCACGTCACCGGCAACTTCATCCTGATCGGCTCGGGCCTTGCCGGGGTCGGCCAGGGCCTTATGATCAAGTGGCTCGCGTTTCCGGCATTCATCGCGGGCATCGTGGCCGCCCGCGTGCTCGATCACCGGATGCGCGTGCGGGGGCATGGCGTGCGGGCGCGCTCGCTGTACGCACTGCAGACGATCCTGCTGGCCGGATTCATGCTCGCGGGCGTCGCGGCGTCGCCGATCGGCAGTGCCGATGCGCCCGCGACGATCGTCTGCGGGCTGCTGGGTGCCGCGGCAATGGGTGTGCAGAACGCGCACGGCCGGCTGACCGCGCGCACCGTCGTCGCGAACACCGTGATGACCGGCAACGTCACGCAGGCGGTCATCGATGCATTCGACTGGCTGGTGCCGATCGCCGCGCCGGCCGAACGGGAAGCCGCACGCGCGCGGCTGCGACGCACGTTGCCGCCGGTCGCCGGTTTCGCGCTCGGCGCGGGCGCCGGGGCGAGCGCCTACCTGTACGCCGCGTTCTGGGCACTGGCGCTGCCGCTCGCGCTGCTTTGTTTCCTTACCTGGCGCGCCGGCCGGACCGGCGAACCCTCCGCGTCGCGCTGAGCGCCGGTTCCGCACGGCGTTCGTCGCGCACGCGGCGGGCGGCTACAGAAAGCGCAGCAGTGGTGAACCGGTCGACGAGGTCCGGGTGACCGAGCTGTTCGACCCACCAGCGTAACGCGCGCCCGGCTTCGTCGGCGCGCCACGCGATATAGCAATGGGTCGTGCCGCGCATGCCGGTGACTTTTCGCGCGACAAGCCTGCCTTGCGCGATCGCGGGTGCCGCGATGCAGTCCGGGAGCGTACCCACCGCGAGTCCTTCGCATGTAGAACGCGTGGGCGTATGACCACATCATGTCGAATGGCAGTATCTCCACGATGCAGACGCGGACCTCGGTTTCCCGACCTTGCTGCGCGCGCTGCGCCTTCCGTTCAGGCTGCTCGGCGGCATGAAGCAGACGACGGCCTTCCTCGACGACGACGCGGCCCGCGCGCGTGAGCTTCGCCCGACGCCCGCTGCGATCGAACAACGCGACGTCGAGATCGCTTTCGCGCTTTTGTACGAGATATGTCAATGCGGACGGCACGCGGTGCACCAACTGCGGCGTCAGAAAACCTACCGGTGCGGTCGATCGCGTCCAGTGCATCGAGTGCTTCGAAAGACAGCTTCATGACGA
This sequence comes from Burkholderia sp. EMB26, assembly GCF_024730645.1. Classification (NCBI taxonomy): domain Bacteria; kingdom Pseudomonadati; phylum Pseudomonadota; class Betaproteobacteria; order Burkholderiales; family Burkholderiaceae; genus Burkholderia; species Burkholderia sp. EMB26. The sequence goes on along the minus strand of NZ_CP078072.1, from coordinate 776,363 downwards.
GTTTTGCTACGACAAGGGCATCAGGCGGTGTCGCGCCGTCGAGCAATGCTGAACCCCATGTTGTTAACAATGGTTCGTCGTCCGATGTATCGAGGCACGCACGCATGTGTGCCGACGGCCGGGCCGCCGCCGCATTCGCTCGACGTCTGCCTGTCACGTCGGTGTCGATTCGCGGTGCTTCGCGGAAGCATCGGCGTGCGCGCCGGGCAGCGCGCCGAACATGTGCTGGCTGCACTTCGCGTCGCGCCATGCGGTTCCCAGGCGGATGCCATCGAACATCCGTCGCACCACGGGAAGAATCTGTTCGCCGACCAGAATGCCGAGCAGGCCAGCCAGGGCAACGGCGGGCGGCGCCGGCGATTGCACGCCGATCAGCGCGTAGACGACGCCGGCGAGGATGCCGGCGAGAAGCGAAGCAATATACGGTTTCATAGATATAGGACGGAATGACGGCCGTTAAAAATATGGATAAATACCGGTCTGGCGTCGATCCGAAAGTCTTGGGCCAGCCTATCAGGTCTGCGTGTTCATCGTTAGCCGATTCAATGAAATTCAGATCTTTTCAGTCTGAATTCAGAGCGCGGTGAGAATCAGAACAATTAACTGGTGCGGTCGAAATTTCGCGTATTGAATGACGCAGGCCGACTGCCGACGCTTCCGACATGGCGCATTGGATGCCTCGCGGATGCGTCGGCCGGGCAAGCCTCATTTTTCTCCGCGTCAAAGGACATCACCACCATGAGCAATCCGAAGCTTGAAGTACTTACTCCGCACAACAGCCAGCTGATCTTCATCGACCAGCAGCCGCAGATGGCGTTCGGCGTGCAGTCGATCGATCGTCAGACGCTGAAGAACAACGTCGTCGGGCTCGCGAAGGCCGCGAAGGTCTTCAACATCCCCACCACGATCACGACGGTCGAAAGCGAGAGCTTCTCGGGCCACACCTATCCCGAGCTGCTCGACGTGTTCCCGAACCAGAAGACGCTCGAACGCACGTCGATGAACTCGTGGGACGACCAGAAGGTGCGCGACGCGCTGGCCGCGAACGGCCGCAAGAAGGTGGTCGTGTCGGGTCTGTGGACCGAAGTCTGCAATACGACGTTCGCGCTCTGCGCGATGCTCGAAGGCGACTACGAAATCTACATGGTCGCCGACGCATCGGGCGGCACGACGCAGGCCGCGCACGATTTCGCGATGCAGCGCATGGTGCAGGCCGGCGTGGTGCCGGTCACGTGGCAGCAGGTCCTGCTCGAGTGGCAGCGCGACTGGGCGCACCGCGAGACGTATGACGCGGTGATGGCGATCGCGAAGGAGCATTCGGGCGCATACGGGATGGGTGTGGACTACGCGTACACGATGCTCCACAAGGCGCCGCAACGCACCGCGACGCCGCACGAGTCGATTCCGGCCGTTCCGGCGAAGTAAGCGCGGACGACCGGCGACCGCTGATGCCGGTGCGGCGGGTTCGATGTGAACGCGTCGCATGGGCTCCATTGCCGCGGGCGGCGGACGTGACCGAAACACGAATGCCGCCCGCGGCATGCGGGTCGAAATACAGCCCCTGCATTCGAAATTGTCCGGGAGATTTATTGCATGGAACCTTATCTGGTTTCCCTTGGCGCGGGTGTGCTGATCGGTGTGATTTACAGCGCCATCAAGGTTCGCTCTCCCGCACCGCCGCTGATTGCGCTGGTCGGGCTGCTCGGCATGCTGATCGGCGTACAAGCCTTACCCCCCGTGAAACAACTCTTTGGCTTCTGATCAACAAGAGATGATGCATATGACCGCAACCGTGACCCAACCGGATCTGATCCTGCATAACGGACGATTCACGACGCTCGATCGCACGAACCCCGTCGCGACGGCGGTCGCGATTGCCGCCGGACGCTTCGTTGCCGTCGGCAGCGAAGCGGACGTGATGCCGCTCGCGGGCCGCGCGACAAAGGTCGTCGATCTCGGCGGCCGCGGCGTGCTGCCGGGTCTGATCGACAACCACTGCCACGTGATTCGTGGCGGACTGAACTACAACATGGAACTGCGCTGGGACGGCGTGCCGTCGCTCGCGATCGCGATGGAGATGCTCAAGCAGCAGGTCGCGATCACGCCGGCGCCGCAGTGGGTGCGCGTGGTCGGCGGCTTCACCGAACATCAGTTCGTCGAGAAACGGCTGCCGACGATCGCCGAACTCAATGCAGTCGCGCCCGATACGCCTGTGTTCATCCTGCATTTGTACGATCGCGCGTTGCTGAATGCGGCGGCGCTGCGGGTGGTCGGCTACACGAAGGACACGCCGGAGCCGCCGGGCGGCACGATCCTGCGCGATGCCGCAGGCAACCCCACCGGCCTGCTGCTCGCGAACCCGAACGCGACGATCCTCTACGCGACACTCGCGAAAGGCCCGAAGCTGCCGTTCGAGTATCAGTACAACTCGACGCGTCACTTCATGCGCGAGCTGAACCGGCTTGGCGTGACGGGCGTGATCGACGCGGGCGGCGGGTCGCAGAATTATCCCGACGATTACGAAGTGATCCGCAAGCTGCACGACACGGGCGAGATGACGATCCGGATCGCGTACAACCTGTTCACGCAGAAGCCGAATGCGGAGAAGGAAGACTTCGTGAACTGGACGAAGAGCGTCAAGTACCACGACGGCACCGACTACTTCCGCAATAACGGCGCGGGCGAGATGCTGGCGTTTTCCGCGGCCGACTTCGAAGACTTCCGCGTGGCGCGGCCGGATCTGCCCGCGCAGATGGAGGATGACCTCGAAGGTGTCGTGCGCGTGCTGGCGGAAAACCGTTGGCCGTGGCGCATGCATGCGACCTATGACGAAACGATCAGCCGCGCGCTCGACGTGTTCGAGAAGGTCAACGAAGACATCCCGCTCGAAGGGCTGAACTGGTTCTTCGATCACGCGGAAACGATCACCGAGCAATCGATGGACCGGATCGCCGCGCTCGGCGGCGGTATCGCGGTGCAGCACCGGATGGCGTACCAGGGCGAATACTTCGTCGAGCGCTACGGCGCGCAAGCCGCGGAGGCGACGCCGCCTGTCGCGAAGATGCTCGCGAAGGGGCTCAAGGTGTCGGCCGGCACGGACGCGACACGCGTCGCGTCGTACAACCCGTGGGTGTCGCTTGCATGGCTCGTGACGGGCAAGACGGTCGGCGGCCTGAGGATGTATCCGCAGCGCAACCTGCTCGATCGCGAAACCGCGCTGCGGATGTGGACCGAGTACGTGACGTGGTTCTCGAACGAGGAGGGCAAGAAAGGACGCATCGCGGTGGGGCAGCTCGCCGACTTGATCGTCCCGGACCGCGATTTCTTCGCGTGCGCGGAGGACGATATCGCCGGCACGACCGCGTTGCTGACGGTGGTCGACGGGAAGATCGTATGGGGCGCGGGGCCGTTCGCGTCGCACGACGCGCCGATCCCGCCGGCGATGCCGGACTGGTCGCCCGTTCGCGAGTTCGGGGGCTATGGCGGCTGGGGCGCGACGCAGCGCAACGGCGCACCGTTGCAACGCGCGGCCGCCGCCGCGATGTGCGGCTGCGCGAACGAATGCAACGTTCACCAGCATGCGCACGCGAACGCATGGGCAAACGCGTTGCCGACGTCCGACGCGAAGGGCTTCTGGGGTGCGTTCGGCTGTTCGTGCTGGGCGGTCTGAGATGACGACGCGCCTCGTCTACGGAACTCGGCGTGGGTCCGCGTGCTGCTGTCGCAGCCATGGGTGCTGCCGGTCTCGCGTCTCATGCTGGTGTCCGCGTATTTGATCGCGGGCGTGTACACGCTGCTGGGTTTCGATGCGGCCGCCGCGGAGCAGGCGCACTTCGGCCTGCACCCCGGGTCCGTATGGGCGGCGATGGCGATCGTGGTCGAGATCGGCGGGCTCGTCCTCGTCACCGTGCGCAACGATAGGCGAGACCGGGCTGGCAGCGTTCCCGCCATTCGGTGACGTTGCGACGACCGTGTCGAAACGACGAGTCTGCGCCGTCTCCCGCGCGCGGTGCGCGTGTTTCTCGCCTGTCGTCCGGGCCGCCCGGACGAGTGGCCTGTATCCCGCTGAATCCGAATCCGCGCGCGGCGCCGTGCCGCGCGCGTCACCATCAAGGAGAAAACCGATGAATTCATTGAACCTGCGCGACATGCTGCGCATGACCGCCGCATCGTCGGCCGTGCTCGTCGCGCTCCTGGCCGGCGCGCCGGCGCTCGCCGACGAAACCCACCTCGACGACATCGCATCGCCGGCCGCCGCGGCGCGGTCGCCAGCCGTTGCGGTCGGCCCGCAGTACGACACGACGCACGTGTGCGTCGCCCCCGAAGACTTCGACCGCTTCACCGACAGCTTCGTCGCGACCTTCGGCGGCAAGAAGTCGAAGCAGGGCGTGTTCCAGGTCACGCCGACGCCGAGCCAGACGATGTCGCAGCTCGTGCTGACGCCGGTCGGCACGATCTCGGTGTTCGGCTTCAAGACGCCGATCCCGTACCCGTTCTGCGAGGAACGCACCGGCTATCTCGTCACCGACATGGACGTCGCGGTGAAGTCGGCGCGCGCGCATGGCGCGGACATCGTCGTATCGACGTTTCCCGACCCGATCGGACGCGACGCGATCGTTCGCTGGCCGGGCGGCGTGAACATGCAGCTGTACTGGCATACGCAGGCGCCGAACTACGACGCGCTGCAGACGGTGCCGGAGAATCGCGTGTACGTGTCGCCGGAAAGCGCGAGCAAGCTCGCACGCAACTTCGCCGCGTTCTCGCACGGCAAGATCGTGTCGGACGTGCGCCATGCGCCGGGCATCGAGATCGGCCGGCCGAACGATACGTACCGCCGCATTCGCATCGAATCGGGCTTCGGCAAGATGACCGTGCTCGCGACCGACGGTCACCTGCCGTACCCGTTCGGGCGTGAAATGACGGGCTACGAAGTGGCCGATCTCGCCGCGACGCTGAAGCAGGCCGAAGCCGCGGGCGTGACGGTGCTGGTGCCGCCGTTCAAATCGGACGGCCGCGACGCGGCGCTCGTGCAGTTCCCGGGCGGCTATGTCGCCGAAATCCACGCGCGGTTGAAATGACGGTGCGCCGGCCGATGAAGCGATCGTGGCGCGGCGCGCTGCCGTGCGTCGTGCTGGCGGGCGGCGCCGCGTTGCATGCGGGTTCGGCCGTCGGCGCCGATGCCGAGGCGGCGGGCGGCGCGGCCGCGTCGCCGGCTGCCGCCGCGGCGTCGTGCACCGCGAAACGCCCGACGGTGCTGTTCAACCGCTGGCAGGAGGACTGGTCGGTGCTCGCGAATCCGTGCGTGCCGCGCAAGCCGTTCGACGCGCTGAAATACATACGGCTCGGCGACGATCCGTCGACCTACCTGTCGCTCGGCGCGAACCTGCGCGAGCGCTTCGAACTGAACAACGCGCCGCTGTTCGGCCTCGGCGCCGCGCACGACGACAATTACGTGATCCAGCGCGCGAACGTGCACGCGGACCTGCGCTATCGCGGGCACTTCCAGGCGTTCGTGCAGTTCGTCGATGCGCGGCCGTTCGGCAAGGACACGGTCGGCCCCGTCGACAAGGATCAGCTCGACCTCGAGCAGGCGTTCGTCGCGTACGTCGATCAACTGGGGCCGGGCACGTTCAAGACGCGGATCGGCCGGCAGGAGATGGCGTTCGACTTGCAGCGCTTCGTGTCGGTGCGCGACGGCCCGAACGTGCGGCAGGCGTACGACGGACTGTGGACCGATTACGAAATCGGCAAATGGCGCCTGATCGGCTACGTGACGCGCCCGGTGCAGTATCGCAATGCGGCCGCGTTCGACGACGTGTCGAACCGCCATCTGCGATTCGACGGCGTGCGCGTCGAGCGCACCGGCACGGGGCCCGGCGATCTGTCCGCGTACTGGTCGCGCTACACGCGCGACAACGCGCGCTATCCGGATGCGTCCGGCACCGAGCGTCGCGACGTGTTCGACATGCGTTACGCGGGCAAGACCGACGGGTTCGACTGGGACGTCGAGGCGATGCTGCAGACGGGCCACGTCGGACAGGACACGGTCGGCGCGTGGGCGTTCGGCGCGCTGGGCGGCTACACGTTCGCGAAGACGGCCGGCACGCCGCGCATCGGCATCCAGGTCGACGGTGCATCGGGCGACGCGCATCCGGGCGACCGGCGCGTCGGCACATTCAACCCGATGTTTCCGAACGGCTATTACTTCACGCTCGCCGGCTATACCGGGTACAGCAACCTGATCCACGTGAAGCCGTCGCTGACCTTCAAGCCGGCCAGCTCGGTGACGGTGCTCACCGCCGTCGGCTTCCAGTGGCGGCAGACGACGGCCGACGCGATCTACGGGCAGGGGATGTCGGCGGTGCCGGGCACGGCGGGCAAGGGCGGCGCATGGACGGGGATGTACGCGCAGGCGCGCGTCGACTGGCTCGTGAACGCGAACGTCGCGCTCGCGCTGGAGGCCGTGCACTTCCAGCTCGGCTCGTCGATTCGCGCACTCGGCGCGCGCAACGCCGACTACGTCGGGATGGAAGCGAAGTTCGGCTGGTGACGCATGGCATCGCTCGTGTCGCCCGTCTCAGGGCTGCGCGCGAGCGAGCGATTCGACGAAATCGATGAACGCGGTCACGCGCTTCGAGCCGCGCTGGTTCGGCAGGTACAGCGCGGTGATCACCGCGCGCGCCGAGCCCGGCGTCACGTCGTATTGATCGAACAGCCGTTGCAGGCGGCCGGCTTCGAGGTCCGTATCGACCAGCCAGTCGGGCAGCAGCGCGATGCCGGCGCCGTCGAGTGCGGCCTCGCGCAGCACTTCGCTGTGGTTCGATTTCAGCCGCCCGGTGACGACGACCTGCGCCGTGCGTGGCGCACCCACGAACGTCCACGTCTGCTGGTCGACGCCGAAATGAAAGCGCAGGCATGCGTGATCGACCAGTTCGGCCGGCGTCGCGGGCGTGCCGTGCGCGTCGAGGTAGGCGCGGCTCGCGACCACGTAGCGCCGGAACGTGCCGAGCGGGCGCGCGACGACTTCCGCGGTCGGCGCGGCGTCACCGAGCCGGATCGCGACGTCGATTCGCGCGGATACGAGATCGACGCGTTCGTCGGTGAGTTGCAGGTCGAGGTCGAGCTTCGGATGGCGGGCGACGAACGCGGCGACGTGCGGCGCGAGGCGGCGCAGCCCGTAGGCGACCGGGACCGACACGCGCAGCGGGCCGGACGGCGCGTCGCCGCGGTCGGCCACCAGCGCGTCGGCATCGGCGAGTTCGCCGAGCACGCGTTTCGCCCGCGCATAGTAGACGGCGCCCGCATCGGACAGCGTGACCTGCCGCGTCGTGCGGTTCAGCAGCACGGTGCCGAGCGACGCTTCGAGCGCGTCCACCGCGCGCACGACCGACGAAGCGGCGAGATCGAGCCGGCGCCCTGCGCTCGAGAAGCCGCCGGCTTCCGCGACTTCGACGAAGGCGCGCAGCGCGGAGAATTTGTCCATGGGGTCGTCCTTGGGCGGGGTGCAACGTCGCGTTGCATGCGGATCGCATTCTAGCGCCGGGTCGCGCGGCAGCCCCGTCCGTGCGCTGCGTCTTCAGGACAATTCAGGCAGCGCTCAGGATTTTCGCCATGGCGCCCGATAAGCTGCGCGACATCGCGTGTCGCGCGGGCCGTTCCATTCGTGGCCGGGCGCGCGTACGGTTCGTCACGGAGAACACATGAAGACCCTGTTCCGGCACGCGTGCGTCGCGCAGGCGGCGCGTTTGCTGATCGTGGCCGGGTGCGCGGGCCTGTTGGCGCCTGCGGCATTTGCGCAAGCCGGCGTGCCGTCCGACGCGGCGTCCGGTGTGCAGCCCGACGCTCCCGTGCCCGCCGCGGGCCGGCAGCCCCCCGGCTTCTATCGGCAGAAGATCGGCGACTTCACGGTGATCGCGCTGTCCGACGGCACTCATCCGTTTCCGGTCGACACGGTGTTCCGCGACATCTCGAAGGACGAGATCCGGCGCGATCTCGATCGCGCCTTCCTGGAGCCGCCCGTGCAAGGGTCGATCAACGCGTTCCTGGTCGATACCGGATCGAAGCGGATTCTCGTCGATGCGGGCGCCGGCACGCTGTACGGCGACTGCTGCGGCAAGCTGCTCGACGACCTGCGCGCGGCCGGCTACGCGCCCGCGCAGATCGACGAAGTGCTGCTCACGCACCTGCACAAGGACCATGTCGGCGGCATTGCGTCGAATGGCGCGATGACGTTTCCGAATGCCGTCGTGCGGGTGAACGCGGTCGAGGCCGCGTACTGGCTCGATCCGGCCAACAAGGCGCACGCGCCGGCGTTCCTCGCGTCGTTCTTCGATGCGGCCGCCGCGGCGGTCGCGCCTTACGTCGCGGCCGGCCGCTTCAAGACGTTTCGCGGCGACGCGACGCTCGCGCCCGGCATTCGCGCGGTGCCGATGCCCGGCCATACGCCGGGCCATACGGCCTATCTGATCGAGAGCGGCAACGCGGGCCTGCTCGCGTGGGGCGACATCGTGCACGTGGCGGCGATCCAGTTGCGCGACGTCGACGCGACGGTCCAGTACGACAGCGATGCCGGCACGGCCCGCCGCACGCGGCGCGACACGCTGAAGCGCGTCGCGGCTCGACGCTATCTCGTCGGTGCCGCGCATATCGCGTTTCCCGGGCTCGGGCATTTGCGCCGCGACGGTGCGCAGTACGACTGGGTGCCGGTCAACTACGACGCGACGCCGGTGCGGTGACGGCCCGGCGTGCGCCCATGCCGGTCAGCGCGACCGTGCGCGCCGCCACGCGCCGGGCGGATGACCGACGATCCGCGCGAACAGGCGGTTCAGATGGCTCTGATCGGCGAAGCCGCACGCGACCGCGATGTCGGCCAGCGTCATGTCGGACGTCTCGATCAGCTCGCGAGCGCGCATCACGCGCTGTTCGAGCAGCCACTGGTGCGGCGTGCGGCCGGTGGTGCGCGAGAACGCGCGGATGAAATACCCGCGCGACAGGTCGCATTCGTTCGCCACTTCCTCGATCGACACGCCGAGGTCCGCCTTTTCCATCAACAGCTCCTTGGCGAGCGCGACCTTCGCGGGAGACAGCACGCCCTTGTGCTCGAGTTCGCGCGTGCGCGCGTTGCCGTAGCGGCGCACGAGATGCGCGCCCATCGCGAGCCCGACCTGTTCGATGAACAGCGCGTTCAGCGGGCCGGGTGTGTCGAGGCTGTCGGCCACCGCGTGCGCGAGATGCCCGAGCACCGGGTCGCGCGCATCGACGCGGCACGTGAGGCCGTCGACCGGGCTGCCGCCGTGCTCGGGGCCGATGCGCGCCAGATACGCATGCGGCAGCTCGACCAGCACGAAGTCGAAGTTGCCGTACAGGTCGGCGTGGAAATGACGGGAAAAATCGCGAATGTAGATCGAGTGGTGCTGGAACCGGCGCTCGCTCGCGCCGGCACGCCCGTAGAGCGTGCGGCGGTGGCCGCCGTTCAGCGACACGCCGACCAGGAAGCCGCGGTCGCACGCGGGCATCTCGATGCGTTCGACGTGCGCTTCGCGCATGCATTTGCGGTGGAGCTTCAGGCCGCCGGATGTCGTCTCGACATCCTTCGCCAGCAGGCTCGACACGCAGCCGAGCGTGTCTTTCGGCCGCCGCGAAGGCGTTGCCACCGGCGCGGCGATGACGGTGTCTGACATGGAATTCCCCAGCGAGGGACTCGGAGCGTGAAATGACGAGTCCAGTTTAGATGCGCACGCGAACGTTCAAAATGAATTTGCATAAACGTCCGCTCGTCATCCTGACAGATTGCTTTCAATGCGTGTGCGCGGTGAGTGCATACCCCCGCGCAGGGCCTGCGCGCGCGGCCCGGCAGAGTATAGCGCCCTACTTTTACACGCAAGTGATCGTGCCGATCGCGTCCGCGCGAAATGCGCTGGCAGCGCATTTTCCTTCAAGATTTTCACGGCATGCCCGTCTACACTCGGTCCGGAATTCGACATTTTCGTCCGGTGCAAGGGTGCGCCGGACGCGGACTTCCTGACGGGTGAACTGCCGCGTTCATTCGCCAGCCATCCCGAGGAACCCGGAGGCGGCCATGATCCAGATCGGAACTTTGTCGGTGGACTTCGAGCAACGCGACATTCGCCGTCACGGCGCGTCGCTGCGCATCGGCGCGCGCGCGCTCGACATTCTCGAAGTCCTGCACCGCGCGAGCGGTTCGGTCGTGTCGAAAGACGACATCATGGATGCGGTCTGGCCGGGCCTGATCGTCGAGGAAAACCGGCTTCAGGTGCATGTGGCCACGCTGCGCAAGGCGCTCGGCGCGAGCCGCGATCTGATCAAGACGGTGCCCGGGCGCGGCTACCTGCTGGTTGCGAGCGCGTCGCCCGGCCCGGATCTCGTACCCGCGGCCGAAGCGCCGGCCGTCGCCGTACCGCCAGCGGTCGCCGCGCTGCCGGATGCCTGCGCGTCGTCGCTGCTCGCGCCGCTGGTCGGGCGCGACGTCGAAATCGCGCAGATCGTCGACATGCTCGAACGCACGCCGGTCATCACGCTCGTCGGCGCGGGCGGCATCGGCAAGACGAGTCTTGCGGTGCGCGTCGCGCACGGCGTGCGCAGCCGCGCGCACGAGCGCGTGCTGTTCGTGGAACTGGCGCGCGCGTCGACGCGCGACGACATGCTGATCGCGCTCGCTGCCGAACTCGGCCTCGATACGTCCGGCGTGCCCGCCATCGACCGCATCGGCGACGCGTTCGCGACGTCGCGCTGCCTGCTGGTACTCGACAACGCGGAGCACATCGTCGATCTGGTGGCGAGCCTCGTCGAAACGCTGACGTCGAGCGCCGGCTCGCTGCGCGTGCTCGTGACGAGCCGCGAGCCGCTGCACATCTCGGCCGAAGCGGTGCTGCGCATGAGCCCGCTCGCGGTGCCGGACGGCAATGCCTCCGCGGCGGAAATCGTCCGTTGTTCGGCCGTCGAGTTGTTCCTGGAACGCGTGCGCGCGGCCGCGCCGGATTGCGCGGTCGACGAAGCCGGCGTGCGGCTGATCGGCGACATCTGCCGGCGCCTCGACGGGCTGCCGCTCGCGATCGAACTGGCGGCGGCGCGCGTGGCGACGCTCGGGCTCGCGGTCGTCGCGTCGCGCCTCGACGACCGGCTGAATCTGCTGACGGGCGGGCTGCGCTCGGCGCTGCCGCGTCATCAGACGCTGCGCGCGACGTTCGACTGGAGCTATGTGCTGCTCGACCGGGCCGCGCGCGCGCTGTTTCGCCGGATGGGATGCTTCATCGGGCCGTTTTCGTTCGATGCCGCGCGCGCGGTCGCGACCGAGCCCGGCACCTCGGCCGCGGACATGATCGCGGTGCTCGGCGAGCTGGTGGCGAAATCGTTGGTGACCGTCGAATTCGACGGCGCGTATGCGCGCTACCGGCTGACCGAATCGACGCGCGCGTACGCGCTGGAAAAACTGCACAACGAGGGCGAGTTCGAGCGCATCGTCGCGCGCCATGCGGAGTACGAGCGCGAGCGGGCGCATGGGCGTCCCGCGGCGCCCGTGATGCTCGCCGACGTGCCACCTGCCGGTGCGCCCGCGCCGGCCGTGGACGAACCGGCGGACGCCGCCGAAGCCGCGGGCGTGCCCGAGCCCGACCGGCTGGCGCGCGCGCTGCTGGAGCCGTCGCGGATGCGCGCGTGTACGGCGCGGGCGCGCCAGGTACTCGACGGGCTGGACACGGACGCCACGGGCCCGGTCGACGTCGCGCGCGAGATGCGGCTGCGGGCGGCCTGCGCGTCGGCGCTGCTGCATACCGACGGCGACGCACTCGCCGCCGCCGCGATGTGGGACCGTACGCTCGGTCTCGCCACGCACATCGGCGACGATGCGTTCGACGCGCGCGCGCTGGTCGGGCTGTGGAACACGATGCTGACGCTGTCGGACATTCACGAATCGCTGCGCTACGCGACGCGCTTCGAGCGGGCGGCCGAGCGGCGCGGCGACCGGTCGCAGCGGTTGCTGGCCAACACGATGGTCGCGACGTCGCTGCATTACTTCGGCGAGCATGCGCAGGCGCGCGAGCGGCTGGAAGCGGCGACGGCCGAGCTGGCCGACGCGGGCGAACCGCCGTGCGCGCAGGCCGCGTTGGGCATCGACATGGCGACGCTGGGGCGCACGATGCTGATCCGTCTGCTCTGGATGCAGGGCGAGCCGGAACACGCGATGCGCGTCGCCGCGCAAGCGGTCGAGCATGCGCGCCGCGACCCGTCGCCCCTCCCGCTGTGCATCGTGCTCGGCGCGGCCGCCGTGCCGATCGCGCTGCGCTACGGCGATCACGACATCACCTCCGACTATCTCACGACGCTGCGCGCGACCGCCGACGCACACGGTTTCGACATCTGGCGCAGTCACGCGGAATGCTTGACGGGCCAGTTCGACATCCAGGCCGGCCATCCCGGCGCGGGCCTCGCCCGGCTCGAGCCCGCGCTGCTGCGCGTCGAGGCGAGCAGCTTCCGGCGCGTGCTCGCACCGTTGACCGTCGCATACGCGGAGGGCCTCGTGCGGACCGGTCGCGCCGATGAAGCGTGCACCCGGCTCGATGCGACGCTCGCACGCTGCCGCGCGCACGGCGAGCACCTGTTCGTCCCCGAACTGCTGCGCGTGAGAGGCGTCGCGATGCTCGAACAGGCGCGCATCGTCGGCGCGGATCTCGCGGTGGCGTACGAGGCCGACGGGCATCGCCATCTGCAGATGGCGATCCAGACCGCGAACGCGCAGGGCGCCGCGATGTGGGCGCTGCGCAGTTCGCTCGATCTCGCCGATCACCTGATCGAGCGCGGGCATACCGCGCAGGCGTCGGCGCTGGTCGCCGGCGTCGCGCGGCACTTCGATCCGCATTCGCGCGCCCACGACGTGCGCCGTTTGCTGCGCGTGCAGAGCTTCGTCCGTCAGGGTGCGCCGCTCGCGCCGTGCCTGACGCGCGCGCGACGCGATACCGCCGACGCGGCGCAGCAGGCGGCATGACGATGCGCGAACCCGGTACGGCCGCGCGGCCGCGCGATAGCAGCATGCATGCCGATGCGTGCGGTGCGGCCGCTTTCCCGCGTTCGACGAGCGGCAGGGCGGCCCGCGCCGCGTCGCACGCGGGTGCGCACGGGAGGCCCGACGGTGCTTAGAGCGACGGAACCCGCGCGTTCGGCGGACCTCGTCGTGTTCAACGGAAAGATCGCGACCCAGGACGAACGGCGCTCGTTCGTCCGCGCGCTCGCCGTGAAGGACGGGACCATCGTCGCGACCGGCGACGATCGCGACGTGCTGCGCCATGCGCACGACGACACCGCCTGTATCGATCTGAACGGTCGTACCGTGATTCCGGGCCTGATCGACGCGCACCTGCAGGCGATCCGCGGCGGCATGAACTTCAACCTCGAGGTGCGCTGGGACGGCGTGCCGTCGCTGGCCGATGCGCTCGAGCTGCTGGGCCGGCAGGTACGACGCACGCCCGCGCCGCAATGGGCGCGCGTGGCGGGTGGCTGGAGCGCGCTGCAGTTCGCGGAAAAGCGCGGCCCGACGACGGCCGAGCTCAACGCGATCGCGCCCGACACGCCGGTATTCGTCCAGCATCTGGCCGACAGTGCGTGGCTGAATGCGGCCGCGCTGCGCGCGCTCGGCTACGGGCGCGACACGCCCGATCCGCCCGGCGGCGAACTGCGGCGCGATCGCCATGGGCGGCCGACCGGGCTGCTGCTCGCGCGTCCGGACCCGGCGGTGCTGGGCGCGGTGCTCGCCCGCGCGCCGAGGCTCGATGCGGCCGACCGGGTCAACTCGACGCGGCAGTTCATGCACGCGCTGAACCGCGTCGGCGTGACGAGCGCGATCGACGCCGGCGGCGACGGCCTCGCGTATCCGGACGACTATGCGGCGGTCGAGACGCTCGCGCGGCGCGGCGAATTGACGACCCGCATTGCCTATGCGCTGGGCGCTCGGCATGCCGGCCGGGAGCTCGACGATTTCGCGAAATGGATCGCGCTGACCGCGCCCGGCGACGGTGACGCATTCCTGCGCGCGAGCGGCGCGGGCGAGCGATTGCTGTTCTCGGCGGTCGATCTCGGGAATTTCCTCGAACCGCGCGTCGAGCTGCCCGCGTCCGTCGAGGTCGAACTGGCGGCCATCGTCCGGCTGCTCGTGCAGCATCGCTGGCCGTTCCGGCTACAGGCGACCTACGACGAATCGATCGGCCGCTTTCTCGACGTGTTCGAAGCGGTGGACCGCGACACGCCGTTCGACGGGCTGCGCTGGTGCTTCGACCGCTGCGAGACGATTTCGGATGCCAATATCGCGCGGGTCGCGGCGCTGGGCGGCGGCATCACCGTGCAGCCGCGCATGGCGTTCCAGGGCGAAGCCTTCATCGCGCGCCATGGTGCGGCGGCGGCCACGCGCGCGCCGCCGCTCCGCGCGATGCTCGCGGCCGGGCTGCCGGTCGGTGCGGGGTCCGGCGCGATGGGCGCGGCGAGCTACAACCCGTTCGTCGCGCTGTACTGGATGGTGTCGGGACGCAGCGTGGGCGGCACCGCGCTGTATCCGGCGCGCAACCGGCTCGGTCGGATGGAGGCGCTGCGCCGCTACACGGTCGGCAGCGCGTGGTTTTCCGCGGACGAGCACCGCAAGGGCGCGCTGGTGCCCGGCCGGTACGCCGATTTCGCGGTGCTGAGCGACGATTACTTCTCGATCGATGCGCGGCGCATCCCGACGCTGTCGTCGGTGCTGACGGTCGTCGATGGCAAGGTCGTGCACGCGGAACAGGAATTCTCGCCGCTTGCGCCGCCGCCGCCGCCCGTCAGCCCCGCATGGTCGCCGGTCGCCGCAGGCGGCGCCGCCGACGCGGCGGGCGCCGACGGGCGCGACCGTTCGCGTGCCTCGGCGGCGGGCGACGCGTGCGTGGCGCCCGGCGTCGATGCGTGCCGTGCGCGTGGTGATGGGCGTCGCTTCGCGCGACCGCGCTATCCGACGGCAAGTGCGGCCGCCGAGCGCTGCGAAGCCTTCGGCCGCTGCTGCGTCGCGTTTTGAGCGGTGCGTACCGGTGCGCTGCGCGCCGGGCGCCGCCGTGCATCGAACGATTTTCCGCCCCGTGCACGGGGCATGAAGGAGACAGGATGAATGTTGCGCACCCGCGCGCATCGGCCACCGGCGACGAAGTGGCCGGCGTGCGCATTCCGCGCACGCCGGTGACGGTCGAGGCCGCCGACGCGGCCCGCGCGTCGTTGCCCGCCGCGCTCGCCGCTCATGCGGCGCGCGTGTTCGTGTTCGCGTCGCTCGCCGCGCGGCGTGCAGGCGACGCGTGCGACGCCGACGCACTGTACGTCGCCGCGATGTACGCGAACATGGGATTGAGCCCGGCGTACTGCCGTTCGACCGAACGCTACGAGCTCGACGGCGCGGATGCCGCGCACGCGCTGCTGCTGCGGCATCGCCGGTCGCGGCGCATGCGCGACGACGTGTGGCACGCGGTCGCGCTGCATACGACGCCGGGCGTGGCCGCCCGCGCGTCGCCGCTTGCGCGCGCACTCGCGTGCGCCGTGTCGACGGACCTGATGGCGACCGACTTCGACGCGTATACCGCCGACGAACGCACG
Source organism: Burkholderia sp. EMB26 (assembly GCF_024730645.1). NCBI lineage: Bacteria > Pseudomonadati > Pseudomonadota > Betaproteobacteria > Burkholderiales > Burkholderiaceae > Burkholderia > Burkholderia sp. EMB26. The sequence continues at coordinate 760,754 of NZ_CP078072.1, read as the reverse complement.
GCGCTGCTCGCGGCCTACCCGCGCGGCAGCGGTTTTCGCGAAGCGTATCTGGACATGGTCGCGCGCGGCGTCGAGCATCGGCCGCAGTCGACCTTCGGCACCTGGAGCGCGGACGTGCTCGAACGCGCGGACCCTGATTTTCATCGGCCGAATTTCTGCGGGCGCGTGCTGGGCGCGCGGTGGAACGATACGTGACGGCGCCGGCCCGGCGTGCGGCAGCCGGACGCACGGCCGGCCGCGGCACGCCGCCGCGCCCGGCGTGCGCGGGTCAGGCGGCCGATTGCGCCGCGTCGTGCCGCGCGTAGTCGACGTAGCCGGCGCGCTCGCCGCCGTACCAGCCGATCGACTTCGGCTCCGCGAGCGGTGCGCGGGCCGCGATGCGCTCGACCAGATCCGGATTCGCGATATACGCGCGGGCAAACGCGACGAGATCGGCGTCGCCCGCGTCGATCAGCGCGCTCGCCGCCTCCGGTGAAATGCCGCCGTTGACGATCAGCGTGCCGTGGAACGACCGGCGCGCGTGCTCGACGATGCGCGGCAGATCGGGTTCGCCGCTCCAGCCGTTGGTGTCGGCCGCGTGCAGATAGGCGACGCCCGCCGCGTCGAGCATCCGGCCGACGTACGCGAGCGTCGCGTCCGGATCGGCGTCGCGCACGTTGTTGTATTTCGCGTACGGCGAGATGCGCACGCCGACGCGGCTCAGCGGCATCACGCCGCCGACCGCGTCGACGATTTCTTCCAGAAAGCGCGCGCGGTTCGCGACCGATCCGCCGTAGCGATCGTCGCGGCGGTTCAGCGTCGACGACAGGAACTGGTGCGGCAGGTAGCCGTTGGCCGCATGAATCTCGACGCCGTCGAAGCCCGCGGCCATCGCGCGTGCCGCGGCCTGCCGGAATTCGTCGACGGTCGCGACGACTTCATCGGTCGTCATCGCGCGCGACGGCGTCGCATGAATCTTCGTGTAGTAGCCGTTCTGCAGCTGCGCCCAGACCTGCAACTGTTCGAGGTCGTCGTTTACGCCGGACGGCGACAGCGGCGCGGCGCCGCCGAGCAGCGTCAGCGAGCTCACGCGGCCGCCATGCCACAGCTGCGCGAAGATGCGCCCGCCGTTCGCATGGACGGCATCGGTGACGATTTTCCAGGCGGCGGCCTGCGCATCGTCGACGAGGCCCGGCGTCAGCTCGAATGCGGCGGAGGCCGGGCTGACGTTGGTGGCTTCGGTCACGATCAGGCCGGCCGACGCGCGCTGCGCGTAGTACTCGGCCATCAGTTCGGTGGGCAGCCCGCGCGACGGCGCGCGCGAGCGCGTCATCGGCCCCATCACGACGCGGTTCGGCAGCGCGAGGCCGCGCAGATCGTAAGCACTGAGCAGGGAAGACATGATGGACTCCTGTGGTTCGACGGAGGGCGGGGCGGCGGCGCGCCCCGCGAACGGATCGGTTCGGCGTGCGACGGCGGGTCAACCCGCGGCGTGACGTTGCGCGTGCGGCCGCCCGACGAGCAGGTAGTGCGCGAGCGCGACGATCGGGAATGCGCCGGCCACTGCGGCGACGAGCGGCCAGCCGCCATGCGCGTACAGCGGGCTCGCGAGCGCGGAGCCGACGGCGCCGCCGACGAAGATGCTCGTCATGTACAGCGCATTCAGCCGGTTGCGGCTCGCCGCGTGCAGCGCATAGATCTCGCGCTGGCCGAGCACCATGTTCATCTGCACCGCGAAGTCGAGCACGATGCCGGTGACGACGAGCCCGTACAGGCCGGTGCCGTGCACGAACCCGACCGCATACGCGAGCGCGCCGGCGACGAGCGCGATCAGCGTCGCGCGCACGGTATGGCCGGCATCCGCCAGACGCCCTGCCACCGGCGCCGAGGTCGCGCCGATCGCGCCGACCAGCGCGAACAGGCCGATCGCCGATTGCGACAACCCGTAGTGACGGGTCAGCTCGACGGGCACGGCGGTCCAGAACAGGCTGAACGACGCGAACATCAGGCCCTGGTAGAACGCGCGGTGGCGCAATACCGGCATCGTACGAACGAGGTGCAGCAGCGAGCCGATCAGTTCGAAATAGGTCGCGCGATGATCGGGCTGGCGCGATGGAATCGTCAGCGCGAGCACGGCCGTGACCAGCGTCATCAGCACGGCCGCCGCCGCGAACACGAAGCGCCAGCCGAACGCGTCGGCCACGACGCTCGACAGCGGCCGCGCCAGCAGGATGCCGAGCAGCAGCCCGCTCATGATCGTACCGACGACGCGGCCGCGCGAATGGTCCGGCGCGAGGTGCGCGGCGAGCGGCACGAGGATCTGCACGGCCACCGAGCTGAACCCGATCAGCAGCGAAATCGCGAGAAAGAGCCCAGGCGTGCGCACGAGCGCCGCCGCCGCGAGGCTCGCGATCGACACGACGGCCGTCACGATCATCAGCTTGCGGTTTTCGAGCAGGTCGCCGAGCGGCACGATGAAGAACAGGCCGAGCGCGTAGCCGATCTGCGTCAGCGACACGATCAGGCTCGCCGTGTTGCCGGACATGTGCAGGCCCGGCGCGATGAGCTCGGTGATCGGCTGCGCGTAGTACAGGTTCGCGACGATCGCGCCGCAGCTGAAGGCGAACAGCAGGATCAGCCCCTGCGTGAGCTTGACGCCGTGCGCGGGCGGCGCGAGCGGTGTTGAATCCGTTGACATGGTCGACTCCTGGAAAAGGGAAAGGCCGGGCACCGAAGCGTCGCGCCGGCATGGAAGTCGCCTGGCCGCGATACGATGCACCGCATTGCCGTCGATACTAGTGATCAATCACTCGAGCCGGAATCGGGACGCCGTGCAATCGAGCGTTGCGTGGCACGCAAAGGTGCCGCGCCGCGCGGGTTCAGCCGCGTTTGCCCTGCAGCGTCGGAATCTGCTCGAACAGGCCCGCGAGCCAGTCGACGAACACCTTCAGCTTGACCGGGATGTGGCGATTGGGCGGATACAGCACCGAGATCGGCCGGGCCGGCGCGTTGAAATCGGTCAGCACCTCGCGCAGCCGGCCCGATTTCAGGTACGGCTCGACGAGATACAGCGACGTCTTGATCAGGCCGATGCCGGCGACGCCGCACTCGATGTAGTTGTCCGCGTCGTTGACGGCCACCGTGCCGCACATCTGCACGATGCGCGGCTCGCCGTCGACGACGTAATCCCACGGGCGAGGCCGCCCGGTGTCGGCCGAGATGTGACTGACCGCGACGTGCTGTGCGAGATCGTCGACGGTCTGCGGCTCGCCGCACCGCGCGAAATAGGCGGGCGAGCCGCACGTACAGGTGGTCAGGCTGCCGATCCGCTTCGCGATCATGCCCGAATCGTCGAGCGCGCCGATGCGCACCACGCAGTCGACCCCTTCGCCGACGAGGTCGATCTGCCGGTCGGTCACGCCAAGTTCGAGCATGATGTCCGGATGGGCGTCGAGAAACGCCGGCAGCGCGGGCACCACGACCTGCTTGGCCATCGCGGGCGGCAGGTTCACCTTCAGCCGGCCGCGCGGCACGTTGCGGGCCTGCGAGACCGACGCCTCCATGTCGTCGATCTCGCGCAGCACCGCGACGGAACGTTCGTAGTAGGCCTGACCGTCCTCGGTCAGCGAGATGCGCCGCGTGGTGCGGTTCAGCAGCCGGCAGCCGAGATGCTGCTCGAGTGCGCTCAGCAGCGCCGACACGCGCGGCGTGGTGAGGCCGGTCGTGTCGGAGGCGCGCGTGAAGCTGCCGGTTTCGACGATGCGCGTGAACACGCGCATCGAAAGCAAGGTATCCATCGTCGGAGGTTCTCCAGCCGGTCGGCATGCGGCGCCGGTGCGTGCCGGCGTCGTCTTGTCTCGTGTCGGATATAGGGTGTCGCGCAGCGGCGTGACCGACCCGCTAGGCGTCGATGCGCTTTCTCAACGCGTCGCCGGCGAACGGCATTTCGCGCATGCGCTGCCCGGTCGCGTCGAAGATCGCGTTGGCCAGCGCGCCGGCGGTCGGCCCCATCGACGCCTCGGCCGCGCCCAGAAACGGCGCGCCGGGGCGATTGACCAGATGGACCTTCACGTTCTGCGGTACGGCCGAGAAGCGCAGGATCGGGTAGCTGCTCCAGTCGAAGCTGCGAATCCGTTCCGTGTCGTACTTCAGCGCCTCGTACAGCGTCCAGCTCGCGGCCTGCACGATGCCGCCCTCGATCTGGTTGCGGATGCCGTCCGGTGACACGATCTGGCCCGCGTCGACGGCGGCTTCCGCGTGTTCGAGCGTCACCTGGCCGGTTTCCGGCACGACCGATACCTCGACCGCGATCGCGACGTAGGCCATCAGGTTCTTGTACTTGCCGAACGCGAAGCCGACGCCGCGGTTGCGCGCGCGCGGCGGCCGCGGCCAGCCGAAGTGCTTCGCGGCGAGCTGGATCACCTGCCGCGCGCGATGGTCTTCCATGTGACGCAGCCGGAATTCGACCGGATCGACGCCGGCCGCGCGCGCGAGCTCGTCCATGAAGCTCTCGATCGCCCAGACGTTGGTGTGCGCGCCGAGCGAGCGCATCGCGGACGTCTGCAGCGGCATCGTCGGCGAGAAGTTGTTGACGATGTGCTGGTTCGGCAGCGTATACAGCGGAATCGCGTTACGGTCGCCGCCGCCCTCCGGCTGCAGCATCGGCGTCGACGGCGCGGGGACGAACGGCGGCTCCAGCATGCGCGCGGGCAGCAGCCGGCCGGCGTTGACGATCCGCTCGTTGTGCGAACTGCTCCACAACGCATAGTTCCAGTCGACGATGCGGCCGCTCGCGTCGAGCGACGCGCTGACCTCGGTCACCATCGCGGGCGTGAAGTGATCCCACGTGTGTTCCTGTTCGCGCATCCATTGCACGCGAATCGGCTTGCCCGGCATCGCGGCGGCGATCAGCGCGGCATGCGCGGCCGCGTCGTCCGCCGCGTTGTGGCCATAGCAGCCGGAGCCCTCGGTGTGAATGCAGCGCACGCTCGCCTTCGGCATCGACAGCATCTCCGCGAGCGCGTCGCGCAGCGGGTAGACGCCCTGCGAGTGGGTCCACACCGTCATCATCCCGTTCTCGAGATGCGCGACCGAACACGACGGCCCGATCGACCCGTGCAGCAGGTAGTTCTTCAGGAACGTCGCGTTCAGCGTCTTCACGGCCGGCGCGGTGGCCGCGTGCGTGTTCGCGATCTCGATGCGCTGCGTCGAGATCCGTTTCAGATCCGCGTGCACGGTGCCGCGCTCGGGCAGCTTGCGGCCCGGCGACCAGCGGCAGCCGGCGGCGAGCGCGCGCTGCGCGACCACCGCCTGCCACTCGCCCTGCGCGACCACCGCGAGCATGCTGCCGTTGCGCACGATCCGCACGACGCCGGGCAGCTTCAGGATCGCGGCTTCGTCGAACGACAGCAGCGTCGCGTCGTATCCCGGCGGCATCACGACGCGTGCGTGCAGCATGCCGGGCAGCTGCATGTCCTGTACATAGCTGACGCCGCCCGTGACCTTGTTCGGGATGTCGACGCGCGGCAGCGACGTGCCGATCACGGCGAACGTCGCCGGGTTCTTCAGCGGCGACGTGGGCGCCGCATTGCGGTGCAGGTCGACCGTGCGGATCGCGTCGCCGTAGGTCAACGTGCGGCCGTCGGGCGCCTTGATCACCGCGTCGGCGGTCGTCAGCACGCGCGGATCGACGCCGAAGCGTTTCGCCGCGCCTTCCACCAGCAGCGCGCGCACCTGCGCGGTCGCGTTCAGCAGCGCGGAGCCGCTGTCGACCATCGTGTGGCTGCCGGCGGTCAATCCTTCGTCCGGCGACGCGCCGGTGTCGGCGGTCAGGAACGTGATTAGCGACGGCTTCATGTCGAGTTCCTCGGCGGCCACCTGCAGCAGCGCGGTGCGCACGCCGGTGCCGAGCTCGACCTTGCCGGTAAACACGGTGACCTTGCCGTCGGGTGTGATCTTGACCCACGCGTCGAGCAGCGGATTGGTCTTCAGGCTGCCGGCGAGCGCCTGCGTGGCTTTCGTCACGTGCACGGCCGCGCCTTCGTCGGCGATCACCAGCTGCGCGGCCGCGCGCGACGCGGGCGCGAGACTGAACGCGACGAACAGCGCGCCGGAGACGATGAAATGCCGGCGGCCTTCGTCGATGTCGTCGTGGGAATTCATCAGAGCCCCTTGCTGATCGTGACGGGAGCGGAAGCCGGTTCGGGGGCCGGCAGCCCCGCGACCGAGCGCACCGCCGCGAGAATCCGCATGTGCGTGCCGCAGCGGCACAGGTTCGGTTCCATGTGCGTGCGCAGTTCCTGTTCGGTCGGCTTCGGATTGCGTTCGAGCAGCGCCTGCGCGCGCATGATCATCCCGGCGATGCAGTAGCCGCACTGCGCGGCCTGATGCTCGATGAACGCGCGCTGCAGCGGGCCCGGATGCTCGGCGGTGCCGAGGCTTTCGATGGTGCGCACGCTGCGCGCGCCGACCGCGGCCACCGGCATCAGGCACGAGAAGGTCGGCTTGCCGTCGACGATCACGGTGCAGGCGCCGCATTGTCCGAGGCCGCAGCCGAATTTCGCGCCGTGCAGGTGCAAGTCGTTGCGCAGCGCGTACAGCAGCGGCGTGGACGGATCGATGTCCAGCGTGTGCCGCACGCCGTTGACGGTGAGGGTAATCATCGTACGGTGTCCTCTTTTCTGAGCTTCGCGGCCATCGCGTCGACGCCGGACCATGCGGGACGATCGGTATAGGTCTCGCGCACGTACGCGGCGAGATCGGCGATCTGCGCGTCGTCGTACTGGTCGATGAACGACGGCATGTAGTTGAGCGTGTCCTCGCCGTGCCAGCCGATGCCGTTGAACATCATCTGGATCGCGTTGCGCGGCGTATCGGCGTTGACCGCCGTGCTGAACGAAAGCGTCGGCCGCTCGCCGATCGACTGCATCGGCGCGGCCGGCCCGTGGCACTGCGCGCACGACGCCTGGAACAGCGTTGCGCCGCGCTGCGCGGCCGGCGTCGTCGCGGCGCGTTCGACCGCGTTCGCGGCGGCGGCCGCACGCGCATGCGCCGGCTTCTGGATCGACAGGATGTAACTGGCGATCGCCTCGACGTCCTCCACCGGCACCGTCGCGAGGTCGCGCGTGACCGGCAGCATCGGCCCGGCCGCCGCGCCGTGCTCGCTCGCGCGGCCGGTACGCAGGTAGGTGACGAGCTGCGCCTGCGTCCACGGCCGCGCGGCCTGGCCGAGCGCATTGAGCGGCGGTGCTTCCCAGCCGTCGACGATGCCGCCGTCGAACGCGCGGCCGCGCTGCTCGCCGCCGATCGCGTTCAGCGGCGAATGGCACGACGCGCAGTGGCCGAGCCCGTCGACGAGCATCCTGCCGCGGTTCCATTGCGCGGACTGCGCCGGGTCCGGCTGATACGCGCCTTCGCGCAGGAACAGCACGTTCCAGAACGCGACCAGCGGCCGGAAGTTCAGCGGAAAGACCAGGTCGTTGGCGGGCGCCGTCGCGTGTACCGGCTCACGCGTCATCAGGTACGCGTACGCGGCCGCGATGTCGTCGTCCGACATCCGCGTGAAATGAATGTACGGAAACGCCGGGTAAAGCGGCTGCCCGTTGCGTCCGATGCCGGTGCGCAGCGCCCGGGCGAACGCGTCGCGCGACCAGCGGCCGATCCCCGTTTCGGCGTCCGGCGTGATGTTGGTCGCGTAGATCGTGCCGAACGGCGTCGCGAGCGGCAGCCCGCCCGCGAACGGCTTGCCGTCCTTCGCGGTGTGGCACACGATGCAGTCGCCGAGCGCGACGACGCGCGCGCCGGCGCGTACCAGCTGCGGATCGAACGACGCGGGGGCGGGCGGATCGATCGGCGCGATCGACGGCCGCACCATGATGCCGATCGCGACCGCGAGGCCGACGACCGCGATGCCGGCCGCGCCGAACCAGAGTCGTTTGTGCTTCATGCGTGCTCCGGGCGACGCGGTGCGCCGCAAGCGATGCGAGGCGCGGCGACACCGGACGATGAGTGTCGGCCGTGCGGGGTCGTCCGATGCGGCCGCGAGCGTGTTGCCGAGCGGCGGTGATTGGCGGCGGGGATCATGTTGTCACTCCAGCAGTCGATAACGGGCGCACGCGCCGTTCTGCGCGGCAGCTCATGAACGGCAGTCTACGCAGCGGCCGCGATCATTGCCTGAAGCGGCGCTGAAACGTTCTGAACGGTGTCCGGCCCCGGATCGGCGCCCGGGGGACGATGACGGGCGGCCATCGTCCGCAGCCGCCCCGCACGTCGCGTTACGACGGAACCTCGCCCGCGACGACTTCGTCCGCGTAGCACCAGATCCAGCGCTCGCCGGGCTCGATCGAGCGGACGAGCCGGTGGCCGGTGTCATGGAAATGCCGGCTTGCGTGGCGATTCGGCGACGAGTCGCAGCAGCCGACGTGCCCGCAGATCAGGCACATCCGCAAATGCACCCAGCGGCTGCCCGATCTGATGCATTCCTCACAGTAGTCCTTGTCGGTGTCGAACACGCGTGCTTCGTCGAGATGCGTACAGGCGTTGGCCATCTTGCGCTCCGATGCCGGCGCGGGAGCGACGCTTGCGGCGGGGCCGGCGCGAGGCCGCAAGCGGGACGGATACCCGACATTGTGCGGCGTGGCGGCGCGGCCGGACCTTAATTGTCATGAAGCGGCCCGCGCGGCGCGTGCCGGCGGCGTACAGTCGCGAATGCGTCCGGCCGCGGCACCGGCCGGGCCGCATCCGGCATTCGACATCGACATCATCGGGAGGCGTTCATGGATCAACCGCAACACGTGCGGATCGTCGGCCTGCCGCGCAGCCGGGACGCGTACGCGATCCGCGATTTCCTGCAGCGGCGCATGATCGCGTACGACTGGTGCGAGCTGACATCCGACGCCGATTGCGCGCAGGTGCTCGGCATCGCGCCGCTGCGCGACATCCGGCTGCCGGTCGTGATCTTTCCGGACGGCTCGCGCCTGTACCAGCCGACGCTGGCCGAGATCGCCGCGCGGCTCGGCTGGGTTGCGCGCCCGCGCTTCGTCGAATACGACGTGTCGATCTACGGCGCGGGGCCGGCCGGGCTGTCGGCGGCGGTCTACGCGGCGTCCGAAGGGCTGCGCGCGGTCGTGATCGAGCGCGGTGCGATCGGCGGGCAGGCCGGCACGAGTTCGCTGATCGAGAACTACATGGGCTTCCCCGACGGCATCCCGGGCGCGGAGCTCGCGGAACGCGCGCGCGAGCAGGCGGTGAAGTTCGGCGTCGAGCTGCTGACGATGCGCGAGGGCGTGCATGCGACGTTCGTCGACGGCAAGATCCGCGTCGAGCTCGCCGACGGGTCGATCCTGATCGCCCGCGCGAACATCTGCGCGACCGGCATCGAATATCGCAGCCTCGGGCTGCCGGAGGAACCGGCGTTTCTCAACGCGGGGCTGTTCTACGGCGCCGGGTCGAGCGAAGCGCCGATGTGCGCGGGCGAGCAGGTCTTCATCGTCGGCGGCGGCAATTCGGCCGGCCAGGCCGCGATGAATTTCTCGCGGCATGCGCGTCAGGTGACGATGCTCGTGCGCGGCGCGTCGCTCGCCGACACGCTGTCGCGCTACCTGATCGACCGGATCGAACGCACGCCGAACATCGAGGTCCGCTACCGGTCGAGCGTCGCCGCGCTGCACGGCGACGGCTGGCTCGACGCGATCGAGCTTCGCTCGGCGGACGGCACGCGCGAACGGTTGCCGGCCACGCGCCTGTTCGTGTGCATCGGCGGCGCACCGAATACCGACTGGGCGAAGGACACCGACATCATTCGCAATCCGGACGGCTATCTGGTGACCGGCGGCGATCTGTACGATTGTCCGGCGTTCGAGCGCGTGTGGCCGCTCGAGCGTCGGCCGTACCATCTGGAAACCAGCGTGCCGGGATCGTTCGCGGCAGGCGACGTGCGATCGGGATCGGTCAAGCGCGTCGCGTCGGCGGTCGGCGAAGGCGCGATGGCCGTGACCTTCGTGCACCGGTTTCTCGGCGAGGATGCGCATCGCCTCGCGCTTGCCTGACGCGCTCGCGGGCCGTTCGATGCCGTCATCGCGCGTCGGCTTGCGTCGCGTCATGCAGCCCGCCCCGGCCGGCGCGCGCCGACGGTGTCCACCCGCCGCCCAGCGCACGCACGAGGCTCACCGTCGCGACGGCCAGCGCCTGCCGGCTGTGAATCAGCTGGCGCCGCGCATTCAGTGCGTCGCGATCGGCGTCGATGACTTCCAGGTAGCTGACGTAACCGTGCGCGTAGCGGCTCAGCGATAGCCGCGCCGCCGCGTCCGTCGCGCGCGCCGCGCTGTCGTAGCGCACGATCCGCTCCTTTTGCGCGGCGATGTCGTTGAGCGCATCCTGCACGTCGCGCAACGCACCGATCGCGGTCGCGCGATAGTTGGCGTCGGCGACGTTCGTGCCGGCTCGCGCGGCGGCCACCGCGGCATCGCGCTTGCCGCCGTCGAACAGCGTCAGCGCGACGTTCGCGCCGAGACTCCACAGCGAGCTGTTGCGGTCGAGAAACGAGCGCAGGTCGCGGGTGGCGAAACCGCCGTCGGCGGTCAGCGTCAGCGTCGGCAGCCACGCGGTGCGCGCGATGCCCAGTTCGAGCGATGCCGCATCGGCGCGCCGCGCCGCCGCGAATACGTCCGGGCGTTGGGCGAGCAGCGCGGACGGCAGCCCGGCCGGCACCTCCGGCACCTGCACGGGCACGGCGCCCGCGTCGACGTCGAACGCGGTCGGCGACACGCCGGTCAGCACTGCAATGGCGTCGACGAGGTTCTCGCGCAGCCGGCGGCTCTCCGCGAGATCGGCATGCGCGGTATCGAGATCGGCCGCTGCGCGCAGCCCGTCGAGATCGCTCGCCGCGCCGGCCCGCACGCGGGCGGCGATCACGTCGAGCGCGGTGCGCCGCAGCCCGATCGCGCGCGTGAGCGTCACGAGATCGTCGTCGACGTAGCGCAGCGTCAGATAGTCGACGGCCACTTCGGTCGCCACCCGCAGACGCACCGCATCGCGGTCGGCCGCCGTCTGCAGCAGGTTCTGTTCGCTGACGTCGGCATCGCCCCGCAAGCGGCCCCATAGATCGACTTCATAACTCGCGGCGACGGGAACCGACCAGTTGTGCATCGTGCGCTTCGGCAGCGCGTTGTCGACCGTGCCGGACACTCGCGTGCGGCTGAACGACGGGTCGACGCGCACGGTCGGCGCCAGCGCGGCCTCGCGCACACCGAGCAGCGCCTGCGCCTGGTCGACGCGCGCGGCCGCCGCGCGGATGTCGAGGTTGTGCGCGAGCGCGGCGTCGACGAGGCGGCCGAGCTGCGGGTCGCCGAACCACACGGGCCACGCGGCGAGCGACGGCGCGCGCGCATCGGTCGCCGGATCGGCATGGCGGAACCCGTCGTGTCCGACCGGGACGGGCGCGAGCGGCTGCGGTGCGATCGAGCACGCGGCCAACAGGCTCGCGGCGAGCAGGGCGAAGACGCGCGTCATCGCGATTCGCTGCCGGGTTGCAGCGTGACGACGACCGACAGCCCGGGCCGGATGCGCGGCTCCGTCGCGGCCGGGCCGTCGAGCAGGATCTTCACGGGGACGCGCTGCGTGACCTTCGTGAAATTGCCGGTCGCGTTGTCGGGCGGCAGCAGCGCGAACTGCGCGCCGGTCGCGGGCGACAGGCTGTCGATGCGGCCGGTGAACGCGCGCTGCGGCAGCGCATCGAAGCGCAGTTGCACGGCGTCGCCGGCACGCACGTGCCGTAGCTGCGTCTCGCGGAAATTGGCGACGATCCACGGATGCGGCTCGACCAGCGTGAGCAGCGCCTGGCCGGGCGCGACATGCTCGCCGGTCTCGACGGTCTTCTTGCCGACGTAGCCGTCCGACGGCGCGACGACCGCCGTGTAGCCGAGTTGCAGCAGCGCGTCGCGCAACTCGGCGTCGTTCTGGCTCGACGCGGCAGCGGCGGCCTGAGCGGCGGCGAGCGCGCTGCGCCGTTGCGCATCGGCCGCCGCGACGCGCGCGCGGGCGGACTTGCGTGCGGCATCGGCCGCATCGAATTCCTGCTTCGACAGGCCGCGCGGTGTCTCGCGGGTCAGTTCGCGTGCACGGGCGTAATCGAGCTCGGCCTTTTCGGCATCGGCGTGCGCCGACACGAGCGCCGCGTCCGCCTGCTCGATCAGCGCGCGTGCGCGGCTCGCATCGGCATGTGCCTGGGCGACGCGGGCGCGCTGCGCCGCGACGCGCACGTCGAAGTCGCGCCGGTCGATCTGCACGAGCGCGTCGCCCGCATGCACGAACTGGTTGTCGTCGACGAGCACACGCTCGACCGTGCCGGTGACGCGCGGCGAGATCACGTGCAGATGGCCGGTCACGTACGCGTCGTCGGTGCCGCGATCGCGTGCGTCGAACTCGTACACGAGCAATGCGACGAGCAGCAGCGCGATCACGGCGATCGCGACGACGGCCAGTCGCCGGGAACGCGCGGGCGCAGCGGGCGACGGTGCGGGAGAGGGTGCGGGAGAGGGTGGGGTCATGATCGGCAAACTCCGTCGTACGGGCAGGATTCGACGCACCGCGTTATGCTTGCGCCAGCTTGACAGGCGGGAGCCGCTCGACGATGAACACGACGTTCGCCACCGGCAGTGCCGTGCCGGCGCCGGCCGCAGGCCCGGCCTCCGACATTCCGACGTTTCGGTCGATCGCCGCGATCGCGGCCGTGCTGCTCGGCGCGATCATCGCGACGCTGACGTCGCGCATCACGTCGCTCGGGCTGGCCGACGTGCGCGGCGCGCTGGGCATCGGCTTCGACGAAGGTGCGTGGATCAACACCGCGTTTACCGCGTCGCAGATGTTCGTCGGGCCGCTCGCGATCGCGGCGGCCTTCATGTTCGGCACGCGCCGCGTGCTGGTCGCGGGCGCCGTGGTGTTTCTCGGCGCGGAAAGCGTGCTGCCGCTGTGCACGCAATTCGGCGCGTTCATCGTGTGCCAGGCGATCGCGGGGCTCGCGTCCGGCGTGTTCGTGCCGCTGACGGTCGGCTTCGTCGTGCGCACGCTGCCGCCGCGGCTGATTCCGTTCGGCATCGCCGCGTATGCGATGAATCTCGAGATGTCGCTGAACCTGTCGGCCACGCTCGAAGGCTGGTACAGCGAACATCTGAGCTGGCGCTGGCTGTTCTGGCAGAACGCGGCGCTGACCGTGCCGTTCATCGCGTGCCTGATGCTGTCGCTCGCCGACGAGCCGATCAAGCGCTTCGCGTCCGGCATCGATGCGCGCGGGATGCTGCTCGGCGCGGGCGGCTTCGCGTGCCTGTGCATCGCGCTCGACCAGGGCGAGCGGCTGTTCTGGTTGCAGTCGCCGCTGATCGTCGCGCTGCTGGCCGCCGGCATCCTGATGATCGCCGCATTCCTGATCCACGAACTCGCGTCGCCGCGCGCGGGCATTGACCTCGGGTACCTCGCGCGGCCCAACATCGCGCTGCTGATCGTGCTCGTCGGGCTCGTGCGCTTCACCGTGCTCAACACGAGCTTCATCCCGTCGCTGTTCCTCGCCAGCACGTACGGCCTGCGGCCGTTGCAGATCGGCGACACGCTGCGCTGGATCGCGATCCCGCAACTGCTGTTCGCGCCGTGCGTCGCGCTGTTGCTGCAGCGGGTCGATCCGCGCCGGCTGATCGTCGCCGGCTTCGCGATGGTGGCGATCGCGTTCGCGCTCGGGTCGCGGCTCACGCCGGTGTGGGCCGAGCCCGACTTCATCCCGTCGCAGTTGCTGCAGGCACTCGGTCAGACGATGGCGCTCACGTCGGTCATCTTCTTCTTCGGCAAGCACGTGACGGCCGAGCATGCGTTGACGTTCGGCGCGGTCGTGCAGGCGACGCGCCTGCTCAGCGGGCAGCTCGGCACGACGTCGATCGCGGTGATTCAGCGGATCAGGGAGGCTACCCATTCGAATCTCGTCGGTCTGCATGTGTCGCTGTCGGATCCCGAAACGCTCGAACGGCTGCGAGCCGGCGCGGGGTCGCTGGTCGCGCATGGCGCCACGTTCGCGACCGGCAACCAGGCGGCCTATGCGCTCGTCGATCGCGCGGTGCGCGTGCAGGCCACGACGCTCGCGCTGGCCGACAACTTCCGGGTGGCGATGGCGTTCGCGCTCGCCGGCGCGCTGCTCGGCATCCTGTTGCGCCCGGTGCGGGCGCCGTAAGTGTGGCACCGGACGGTCTGAAATTTCCTGAAAAGTCCTGAACGGCGCGTCCGTCGCGGCGGCATGCGCGCCGCCGCGACGGACCGCGCGCTTACGCCTGCAGGAACGCAAGCAACTCGGCGTTGATGCGATCGGCGTTCACGACGCACATGCCGTGCGAGCCGCCTTCGATCACCTTCAGCACCGCGTGCTTCACGAGCTTCGACGACAGCCGGGCCGAATCGTCGATCGGCACGATCTGGTCGTCGTCGCCGTGCAGCACGAGCGTCGGCACGTCGATCTTCTTGAGGTCGTCGGTGTAGTCGATTTCCGAGAACTCCTTCACGCACAGGTACTGGCCATGGATGCCGCCCATCATGCCCTGCGACCAGAATGCGTCGATCGTGCCCTGCGACACCTTCGCGTTCGGCCGGTTGAAGCCGAAGAACGGCACGGCCAGATCCTTGTAGAACTGCGAGCGGTTCTCCGCGACGTTCTTGCGGATGCCGTCGAACACTTCCATCGGCAAGCCGCCCGGATTGGTCGGCGACTTGACCATCTGCGGCGGCACCGCGCCGATCAGCACCGCCTTCGACACGCGTTTCGTGCCATGGCGGCCGATGTAGCGCGCGACTTCGCCGCCGCCGGTGGAGTGGCCGACGAGCGCGGCTTCGCGCACGTCGAGCGCGTCGAGCAGCGCGGCGAGATCGTCCGCGTACGTGTTCATGTCGTTGCCGCGCGACGGCTGGCTCGAACGGCCGTGGCCGCGGCGGTCGTGCGCGATCACGCGATAGCCGTGCTGCACGAGGAACAGCATCTGCGCGTCCCACGCGTCCGCGCACAGCGGCCAGCCGTGCGAGAACACGACCGGGCGGCCGCTGCCCCAATCCTTGAAGTAGATCTGCGTGCCGTCCTGAGTGGTGATCGTGTTCATCGTGTGCGCTCCTGAGTGGGCTGAAGAAGGGCTGCGCGAAGGCGCGCCGGCCGCGGCCGCCATCGCGGGCAGCGCGACTGCGGCAACGGCCGTGGCACCGGCAAGCAGCATGTCGCGGCGGCGGGCCGACGAAACGGCGTCGGTCTGTTCGGGATGCATGTGGACTCCTGAGGTATGCGGCGGCGAGGCCGCACGGGATGGTGGATCGGTGGCGGCTGGCCGTGGCCATCCCGCCCGGCAGCCGGCCGGCGTGCGCCGTCGCGCGTCGATGGTGGCGCGCGGACGAACGAATGCCGTCGGGAGCGTAATCCGGCGTGGTGCGCGCCGTACTGAAATCCGGCTGAATTCTCTTGAACGCCGCGGCGCCCCCAACGGATTTGCCGCACTGCAGAAAAATTAAGCCCGCGACCGGGACTCTTCAGCGCACGGCGGCTATCGTCAGCATCGGGTCGTCGGCACACGTCGCGCGCCACGCGAACGGGGCCGACGACCCGCGCCGCCCGTCACCTGCCTGAATAAGCCGCCATGGACGCCTTCAATCGCTGGGAGCACATGATCACGTCGCTCGGACCGCTACCTGCCACGGGGAGCCGGATGCCGCCGCTGCCGCGTACGCGAGAGACGGACGGCTCGCGTCGCCCGCATCGGAACGATGCGCCGGTGCCGTCGAGCGGCGACGTGCGCCGCCGCAGCGCGATCGTCGCCGTCGAGCGGCAGACCGATTCGTCGATGCTGGTGTCGTGGAGCGATCCGACGCGTTGCCGCTACGACGAACAACGCTGGATCAGCGCGAAGGCGCGCAGGCTGGCGCGCTGCGCGCTCACCGGGCAACCGATCCGGGTCGGCGACGCGATCTACAAACCCCAGTGGCGCGGCGAGAAACGCCCCGCGAACTGCCGCGAGATGGTGCTCGCGACGGCGCTCGAGCAGTTCGTTACCCGGCAGTCCCGGGCATGACGCGCCGCGCCGCACACTTCGGCCGCGTCCATGGGCGCGGCTTCCCTACTCGAAAGGAACCTTCATGAGCACGTTCGCCACCCGCGACGGCGTGTCGATCCACTACAAGGACTGGGGCAGCGGCCGCCCGGTCGTGTTCATTCATGGCTGGCCGCTGAATGCCGACATGTGGGACGTGCAGATGCATCATCTGGCGTCGCACGGCCTGCGCGGCATCGCGTACGACCGACGCGGCGACCGCGAAACTCGTTCCGAATTCGACGCTGAGCGTCTATGAAGGCGGCCCGCATGCGCTGTACCTGACGTACGCGACCAGGCTGAACGACGAATTGCTGGCGTTCGCGCAGGGCTGAGCTTCGCGATGCCGGTTCCGCGCGGCGAATCGCGCCGGAAGCGAGCCAGAAGCGCATGCCAATACGTCGACGGATATTCGGCCGGCGCAATAGAGCAACCCGAAAATAAACCGGCCGTTCGAATCGAAAAGAAAATGCGCCGCATATCTCCGTCCGGCAAACATTTCGTCTGATATATCGAAATCGCATTCATGGACGCATGCACCATTTGCACATGAAACGTGCGTGATCGCGCCGCATTTCAGTGCTGGAGTGCAAAACAGCACCGTGCGGCGGAATTTTTCGTCATTTCAAAAAATTCGAGCCGTTCATTCTGATAATTTGAATCATTCGACCATGCAAATACCGTAGCATTGATGCCGAACCGGCACCCGATTTCAGTGGGGCGCCGTTGAATGTCACCCTCAAGAAATTCTCATGATCCGGATTGGAACACTTCACGTTTTTCTCGACAGACGTGAAATTCGTTCGAACGGCAAGCTGCTGCGCATCGGCAGCCGCGCATTCGAAATTCTCGAGCTGTTGATTCGGGCGAATGGTGCGCTGGTATCGAAAGACGACATCATGCAGCGGGTATGGCCGCACACCGTGGTGGAGGAAAACAACCTGCAGGTGCACATCGCGTCGCTGCGCAAGGCGCTGGCCGACGACCGCAACCTGATCGTCACGGTGCCGGGCCGCGGCTATCGGTTGGTCGTCGGGCAGGACGACGGCGACGCGCCCGTGCGTCCCGCGATGTGGCGGCCGTCTGCGGCGCCGAGCACGCTGTTCGGCCGCGAACAGACGGTCGCCGACGTGCTGGCCGCCCTGCAGGGCGCGCGCGTCGTGACGCTGGTCGGCGCGGGCGGCATCGGCAAGACGCGCGTCGCGATCGAAGCGGCGGCGCGCGCCGACGCACGCTTTCCGGAAGGCACCGTATTCGTTTCGCTCGCGACCGTCGCGTGTCCGCGCTTCGTCCCGGACGCGCTGGCGGGCGCGTTCGGCATCACGCAGCCGACCGGGTCGCTGACCCTCGAAGCAGTGCTCGCCAGCGTCGCGCGTCGCCGGATGCTGCTCGTGCTCGACAATTGCGAGCACCTGCTCGACGCCGCCGCGCAGATCGCGAGCGCGCTCACCGATGCGGACGACGGGCTGTGCGTGCTCGCGACGAGCCGCGAATCGCTGCGCATCCACGGCGAGCGCGTGTGCCCGGTGCCGCCGCTCGACGTCCCCGACGAAGGGGGCGGCGACGGCGAGGCGATGAACGCCAGCGCGGTGCAGTTGTTCGCGGCGCGGGCACGTGCGGCCGATCCGCGTTTTCCGCTCGACGCGCGCAGCCTGGCGTTGATGGCGTCGGTCTGCCGTCGCCTCGACGGCCTGCCGCTCGCGATCGAACTGGCGGCGGCGCGCGCCGCCGTGCTGGGCATCGACGTGCTGGCCGCCCATCTCGACGATCACTTTCGGTTGCTGACCGGCGGTTTTCGCACCGCGTTGCCCCGTCACCAGACGCTGCAGGCGATGTACGACTGGAGCTACCGGTTGCTCGGGGACGCCGAGCGCCTGCTGCTGCGATGGCTCGGCGTGTTTCGCGACGGCTTCTCGATCGAGGCCGTGCGCGAGGTCGTCGGTGCCAACGGGCCGGCCGGCGCCGAGCTGCTCGAGACGATCGCCGGCCTCGTGTCGAAATCGCTGGTGATCCTCGAGACCGCGCACGGCGTGCCGCGCTACCGGCTGTTGACGACCACGCGGGCCTACGCGCAACAGCAACTCGACAGTCACGGCGAGGGCGCGGCTGCGGCGCGCGCGCACGCGACCTACTTCCTCGCGTTGTTCCGGCGCGCGGCCCACGGTGGCGACGCGCCGGGCAGCGGGCCGGAGGGCGCGACCCGGCTCGATGCGGTCCGCCGCGAGCTCGGCAATCTGCGTGTCGCGCTCGACTGGACATTTTCGGCGCAGGGCGACGCGGCGCTCGGCATCGCGCTCACGGCCGTCGCGGTGCCGTGCCTGTTCGATCTGTCGCTCGTCGACGAATGTCGCGAGCGCGCGCGCGTCGCGCTCGATGCGATGCGTGACGCGGATGCAACCGGGGTGTCCGACGATGCGCGCGTGCGGGTGCTGGCCGCGTATGCGGCGGCGCTCGCGCATACCGCAGGGTCGACGCAGGTCGTGCACGATGCGTGGTCGGAGGTGCACGCACTCGGATTCGATGCGGCCGAGGCCGAACTGCCGTCGGGCGAGTCGTGACGCCGGGTTCGTGCGCGTCTCCCGTGTTTCAGAACGATTCAGCCCGGATACAGGACGGCGGCAGGCGGCGCGCGTAGATTGCCTGAACGGCGCGTGCCGACACCCCGTCGGCACGCGTGCGCATCGACCGCCTGCGCTCGCCGACATCGCGCGATCCCACTGAAGGTCGGCGCGGCGAAACACCCGGCGCACGCGTCGCCGCGCATCCCGTTCAACCGACGAACCGCCGCATGAAACCTGATCAATCCGACCTTTCCCGTCACGCGACCGATCTCGGCCTGCTGTTCCTGCGCGTCGCCGCCAGCGTGCTGTTGCTCGTCGTGCACGGCTTGCCGAAGATCGTGCATTACACGGCCGAAGCCGCGGCGATCGAAGATCCGTTCCATCTCGGCCGCACGCTGTCGATCCTGTTCGCGATCTTCGCGGAGGTCGTGTGCCCGGTCTTCGTGATCGTCGGTCTGTATCCGAGGCTGGCGGCGCTGCCGGTGATGATCGTCACGCTCGTCGCGCTGGTGTTCGTCCACCCGGACTGGCCGCTGCGCGATGCGCAGTTCGCGTGGATGCTGCTGATCCTGTTCGGCACGATCGCGATCGCGGGTGCCGGCCGCTACGTGTTGCCACTGCCGTTGCCGAGCGTCATGCGCCGGCGCGCCTAGCGGCGGCCAGTGCGTCGGCGGCCCGCACGCCATGTGCCCGACGATTCCGTCCGCGCGGCGACGTACGTGCTGCCGCGCCCATCCTTTCGCGCGCCGCGCGTGCGTTCCGACATGTTGAATTTCTCCGATACGGCGATCTACGGCGCGCCGATCGTGCTGGCCGATCTCGCCGCGTGGCGGCTGTTCGGGCGCGGTCGCTCCGCGGCGCGCGCCATCCGGCGCTGCGCGGCGTTCGCCGCGTTGACCGCGGTGCTGTTCGCGACCGGCGTGAGCCCGCTCGCCGTGCCCGCGTCGCTCGCCTGGCTCGACCGGATCGCGGTCCAGGCCATCTGCATCGCCTGGTGGCTCCAGTGCGCGATCGTGTTCAGTCTGCTGCTCAATCATCTGCTGCTGCTGCCGCGTGCGTGGCGCAACCAGCGGCTGTTTCACGACCTCGCCGAAGCCATCGTGTTCGGCGCGGCCGCGGTGGCCGCGCTCGGCTACGTGCTCGGCCTGCCGTTGAGCGGCCTGGTCGCGACCTCCGGCGCCGTGGCGGTGATACTCGGCCTCGCGCTCCAGAACACGCTGAACGACGTGTTCTCCGGGCTCGTGCTGAATACCACGCAACCGTTCCGGCTCGACGATACGGTCTCGATCGGCGAGCTCGAAGGGCGCATCGTCGAGAGCAACTGGCGTGCGACGAAGCTGATCGACAGCCTCGGCAACCTGGTCGTCGTGCCGAACAGCACCGCGGCGCGCGCGACGATCGTGAATCTCAGCGAACCCGCGGGCCTGCACGGCGTGACGCTCGCGCTCGACCTCGATCCCGCGGTGCGGCCGGCGGTGGCCGTCGGCGCGCTGGAGCGGGCCGCGGCGAGTTCGCTCGACGTGCTCGCGCGCCCCGCGCCGATCGCCGTCGTGAAGGCGTTCCGCGCGAACGCGATCCAGTACGAACTCGTCTGCTACGTCGACGCACTGCAGAAGAAAATTACCGTGCGCAACGCGCTCTACGATCTCGCGCATCGGCATCTGGCCGCGGCGGGCGTCGCATGGCGGCCGCTAGCAGGCTCTGCGCCGGCGTCCGTATCGACATCGCTAGGGCAGCCGGTATCGCGTCGGCTACTGCTGTTGCGCGCGGTCGAATTGTTCGCGCGCGTGGACGACGACGATCTGGCCGTGCTGGCCGATGCGCTGGTTGCGCGTTCGTTCGGCAAGGGCGACGTGATCTATGCGTCGAATGCGGAGTCGCGCGTGCTGACGATCGTCGAATCGGGCGTCGCGGCGGTGTTCGTGCCGGGCGCTTCCGGCGATGTCGAAGTCCGGCGCATGGCGCCGGGCGATGCGATCGGGCAGTCGGTCGTGCTCGCCGGCACGCGGCTTCATGCGACCGTGCACGCGGTGACCGCGATGACCGTGCATCAGCTTCGCAGCGAGGATCTGTCGGCACTGATCGCGAGGAAGCCGGCGCTCGGCAGGCTGATGTGCGAGTCGCTCACCGACCATATCGCGACCGAGGAACGGGTGATGATTCCGCCGGTCGAGAAAGCGCACGCGGGGTTCAGCCTGATCGGGTGGCTCGAGAAGGAAATGAAGCGGCTGCACGATTCGCTCGGCTGACGCCGGGCCGGATCGCGAGGGCCGCTGGCGGCCCGCGAACGGGCGTGTCAGTCCGGCGTCGTGAAACGATCGACGAGATCCGGCTGGTCGAGTTGCTCGACCCACCAGTGCAGCGCGCGGCCCGCCTCGTCGCCGCGCCACGCGAGATAGCAGTGCGTGGTATCGCGCATGCCGGTCACCTGGCGTGCGACGAGCTTGCCGTCGGCGATCGCGCGCGCCGCGATGCATTCGGGCAGCGTGCCGACCGCGAGCCCTTCGCATTGCGCTTCCAGCTTCGCGGCCAGCGTCGGTACCGCGAGATACGGCTGGCCCGCATCGATCGCTACCGACTGCGGCTGCAGTTCGCGCGACGTATCGCTGATCACCGCGCCGCGATACTGGACGACCGACGCCATCGCCAGCGGTTCGGGCAGCGCCGCGAGCGGATGGGACGGCGCGACCGCGAACACGTGTTTCAGCGAGCCGATCGGCCGTGCGACGATGCCCGGCAACTCCGGCGGTTCGCCCGCCGCGCCGACGACGAGATCCGCCCGCCGCGAAATCAGCGCATCCCACGCGCCGCCGAGCACTTCGGTCGACAGCCGCAACCGCGTGTCCATCCCGAGCGCGTAGAACCGGTGGACGTACGGCCACAGCGCGTCGAACGGCAAGATTTCGTCGATACAGACGCGGACTTCCGTTTCCCAGCCCTGTTGCGCGCGCAGCGCCTTCATTTCGAGCTGCTCGGCCGCCCGCAGCAGGCGCCGGCCTTCCTCGACGACGATGCGGCCCGCATGCGTGAGCTTCGCGCGCCGTCCGCTGCGGTCGAACAGCGCCACGCCGAGATCGCTTTCGAGTTTCTGCACCAGGTAGGTGAGCGCGGACGGGACACGATGCAGCAGTTCCGCTGCTTCGGCAAAGGTGCCGGTGCGGTCGATCGCGTCCAGGGCTTCGAGCGCTTCGAATGACAGCTTCATCGCGAATTCCGGTAGGGGGTGGCTGGCGCATCATACCAGTGCGGGGTGCGGCGCGAGCAGCGTGCGTCGCCGCGATTTGCTAGAGTGACAAGCCTCGTCATTCACCTTCCCGCATCGCCCCATGAGCGCCCCTCAGCCGGACACCGCATCGTCCGATTTCATCCCGGCCGACGTCAGGCAGACCGTCGTCACGCAAGCGTTGCCGAACGGGCAAATCGGTATCGTCCGGCTCAAGACCTTGCGCAGGAACATGGGGTTGACCGCGCCCTACGAACTCGAGAATACGGATCTGATCGTGCTGCAGTTGCAACCGTTCGGCGAGCAGGATCTGTGGCTCGACGGCCGCCCCGCACCGTTCGTTCCGTATGACGCGGGAACCGTGTCGATCTACGATCTCGACCGTCGCTGGGTGGCCGATCTCCAAGGTGCGTTCGATTGCCTGCATTTCCATCTGCCGCGCCACACGCTCGAGGAAACCGTCGACGACCTCGGCGGCCGGCAGCGGCCGCAGCTTTATCTGCCGCCGCATCTGAGCACCCACGATTCGGTCATCCATGCGCTCGGACACGCGCTGCTGCCTGCGCTGGCCCGGCCGGGCGAAGCGTCGCAGATCTTCATCGATCACGTGGGGCTGGCGTTTCAGGCGCACGTCGCGCATCGTTACGGCGGCGTCGGCGAACGGCGGGAAAGGTCGGACGGCAAGCTCACGCCGTCGCAGGCGCGCCGCGCGAAGGAGTTGCTGCTCGCGCACCTCGACGGCAACATCGGCCTGGCCGACGTGGCGAGCGCGTGCGGGCTGTCTCGCGGTCATTTCGTCAAGGCGTTTCATCGAACGACCGGGCTGCCGCCGCATCGCTGGCTCATCGTGCAGCGCGTCGAACGGGCGAAGGAATGGATGCGTGACCCGAACATGCCGTTGAGCATGATCGCCGTTGCATGCGGCTTCGCCGATCAGAGCCATTTCTCGCGCACCTTCACGCGCTTGACCGGTGTCACGCCTCGCCGGTGGCGCGCGGACCATACGTGATCGTCGCGACGCGGATGCGGGGCGCGGCATGGCAAGCGCGGCGACGTGCAGGCATGCAACTTGCGCGGCCGCACGGGCCGCACTACTTTGGAGAGATTTCCATGAAACGACGCTGGCCGCGACAACCGATGCTCGCGATAGGTGTGTTCGCAACGTTCGCGCTGCACGCAGCCGTTGCATCGGCGGCGCCCGACGTCTCGATCAGCTGCGCGGATTACGGCACGACCGCGACCGGGCAGGCGGTGAGCCAGTACACGCTCGCGAACCGGCACGGCGTGACGCTGAAAGTCATCACGTACGGCGGCATCGTGACCGCCCTGGACGTGCCCGACCGAACCGGCCACGCGGCCGACATCGTGCTCGGCTTCGATTCGCTGCGCGACTACGAGGCGCACAACGGCAACATCCATTTCGGCGCGCTGATCGGCCGGTATGCGAACCGCATCGCGGGCGGCCGTTTCACGCTCGGCGGCAAGACGTGGAAGCTGCCGGTCAACGACGGGCCGAACACGCTGCACGGCGGCCCCGACAGTTTCGATGCGAAGGTCTGGACGGTTACCGGCACGCACAGCGACGCGACCGGTTCGAGCGTCACGCTGCGCTACGTGAGCCCCGACGGCGAGAACGGCTTCCCCGGCACGTTGACGACCGACGTGACCTACACGCTGACCCGCGACAACCAGATCCGCATCGACTATCGCGCCACGACGGACAAGGACACGGTCGTCAACCTGACCAACCACAGCTACTTCAATCTGGCCGGGCAGGCGGGCGGCAGCGTCGAGCGGCAACTGATCGAGATCGCCGCATCGCGTTTCACGCCGACCGACGATACGTCGATTCCGACCGGGCAACTGGCGAGCGTCGCAGGCACGCCGATGGACTTGCGCCAGTTGACGCCAATCGGCGCGCATGTGCGCGATGCACATCCGCAGCTCGCGATCGCGCATGGCTACGACCAGAACTGGGTGCTCGACCAGGGCGGCCAGTCGGCCCCCGCGTTTGCCGCGCGCGCCTACGACCCCGCGTCGGGGCGTTTCCTCGAGCTGTACACGACGCAGCCGGGGCTGCAGTTCTATACGGCCAACGGGTTGAACGGCAGCGTCGCGGGCAAGGGCGGGACGATCTACCGGCAAACCGATGCGTTCGCGCTGGAAGCCGAGCATTTTCCCGATTCGCCGAATCGTCCGGCGTTTCCGTCGACGGTCCTGAAGCCCGGCGAGACGCTGCACGAAGTGACGGTGTGGCGGGTGGGCGCGCGGTGAGCGTCGGCGTCGGCCGCATCGCGTTCGTCAAACGTTGATCACGCCGCGCCCGATTTCGATCACGCGCCCGCCGACGCCGATTTCGCCCGCGGCATTGACCGACAGGCGCAGCAGGCAAGGGCGGCCGACGGCTTCGCCCTGTTCGATCCGAAATGCGGCCGGCAGGTCGTGCCCTCCGGCCAGCAGCCAGCCGCCCAGGTTCGCGCAGGCCGAACCGGTGCCCGGATCTTCCGACACGCCGCCGCCCTGCTTCACGAAGAAGTAGCGGGACACGACCGTTCCCGGGCGTGCGTCGTCGAACGCGAACACATACGCGGTCTTGCGGCCCAGGCCGCTCCGGGGCCAGATGTCGAGGTGCGCGCTGTCGGGTTGTGCGCGCCGCACGGCGGCCGGGTCCTTGAGCGCGACCAGCAACTGGTCGGCACCGGTATTGACCCACAGCGGCGGCGCGAGCAGATCGTCCTCGGCGAGCCCGAGCAGCGCCGCGACCTGCGCAGCGGACAACGCGCACGGCGCCGTGTTCGGCATGCCTGAGTGCGGCGCGGTGAAGGTCCACACGTCGTCGCGCGCCGTGACGTCGACGACGCCGGCCTTGAATTCGAGCGTGAGCGCGTCGCCGGCATTCAGCCGCTCGCGCACGACGTGCGCGGTGCCGAGCGTCGGATGGCCGGCAAACGCCATCTCGTAGCCGGGCGTGAAGATGCGAACGCGTGCATGCGCGCGTTCGGACGGCAGCACGAAGGTCGTCTCCGACAGGTTGAACTGCACGGCCAGCGCCTGCATGGTCGCATCGTCCATGCCGCGCGCATCGTCGAATACGCAAAGCGGGTTGCCGCCGAACGTTGATTCGGCGAAGACGTTCAACAGACGGAAGGTGTAGGGGGGCATCGATATCTCGTACGGGTCAGCTCGACTTGTCGAGCGGCGCAAGCATCGCCTGCATGTCGGGATGCTTCAGTACTTTCCGGTATTCCGCCGGACTCATGGCGTCGATCAATACGCGGCCGCTCACGTCGGCCTTGATGTACTCGACCGCGAGCAGCGCGATGACCGGATTGGTCGTCAGCGTCGCATGGTCGGGCGACTGATCGCCGAATTCCGCGACCACGGCCTCGGTGTCGTCCGCGATCGCGACGGCCAGCCTCCGCCCCGACAGCCGAAGTCGCGCGCTGGCGCCGCATTTGGCCATGTCGTAGCAGCGCGGGCCGTTGAGCGTGCGATTGCCGTAGATCGCCACGTGCGTATCCACGCCGCGCGCCGCGGCTGCTTCGAGCAGCGGCCCGAGATCGTCGATTTCTTCGTCCCAGACACCCGCGAAGATCGCCGTCTTCGCATGGTCGATCACGCGCGCGAAAGCGCTGACGATCGCCTCCCGCCCGCTCAACGACCAGACTAGCCCCGGCTCTTGCCGCACCGGCAACCGGTCGAGCGCGTCCGCTGCGAGCTCGAGATCCGCGTTGAAGCGCGTGCGCAGTTCTTCCAGCAGCGACCGGTGCGGCACGGCCGCATAGCGGACCGGTTCGGAGCGGTTCACGAGCACCGCGCCGCGCGCCTCGAGGCGGCCCAGGGTCTCGTAGACCTTCGATGGCGGCATGCCGGCGCGCCGGCCGACTTCCGCACCCGTCAGCGCGGCTTGGCCGACGAGCGCCGCGTACGCCTGCGCCTCGTATTGCGTGAAGCCAAGCCGGATCAGTGACGTGATCAGTTCCGCGTTGTCGTTCATGTGGATGGATTCGGATTGCCGTGACGCGCTTCAGGGGATGCTTGATTAACTACCGAAGTAGTATAGAATCGATTCAACTTACTACTGAAGTAGTAAGCGAGATTTCCCAACCTTACCGAGAAGGATCATCGAGATGCGTCAACGGATCAGTACCGGCTCCCCGTGGGAGCCGAAGGTGGGCTATTCGCGTGCCGTGGTCGTCGACAACACGATCTACGTATCGGGGACGGCCGGCAAAGGCGACGACGTGTATGCGCAGACGCGCGATGCGTTGGCGACGCTCGGCAAGGTCCTCGCGGACAGCGGATTCGCACTGTCGGATGTCGTCCAGAGCCGGCTGGTGGTCGCGGATTTCGACCATTGGGAAGACGCCGCACGTGCGCACGGCGAGATATACGGCGAGATCCGGCCGGCATTCTCGCTGGTCCATGCGTTGCCGTTCGTCGATCCTGAGATTCGCGTCGAGGTCGAGGCGATCGCGGTGCGGACGGCCGCATGACGGTCGCCGGCCCGCCCGCCTACCTGTCCCGCACCGCGATCGCGATGCTGGCGCTCGCGGCGGGCGTCGCGATCGCCAACGGCTATGCGCTGCAGCCGTCGCTGTCGGCCATTGCCGGCGATTTCGGCGTGTCGGCTGCGCGGATGGCGACCCTCGCGTCCGTGACGATGCTCGGCTATCTGGCCGGCCTGGCGCTGCTGGTGCCGCTGGTCGACCGGTTCGGTCCGCGCACGCTCATTCCGGCGCAAATGGGGGGGCTCGCGGTGTTGCTCGCGTGCGCGTCGCTGTCGTCGACGCCGCTCGCGCTCGACGCCTGCTTCGTGCTGGTGGGGGCCGCCACCACGGTCGCGGCGCAATGCAGCGCGGTGGTCGGCAAGCATGCGGAGCCGCGTCGGCGGGGCGCGGCGATGGGCGTGGTTTCCGCGGGCATTTCCGCCGGCATCCTGCTGAGCCGTTTCGTCGGCGGCGCGTTGTCGCAGTGGTGCGGATGGCGGGGCGCGCTGCTCGCGCTGGCCGGCTGCGTGGCGCTGGCGGCCGTCGGCAGTGGCGTGCTGTTGCCCGGCGGTCGGCCCGAACGGCGTTCCGGCCACGCAGCCACGATCGGCGCGATTCCGCGGCTGTTGCGCGACAGCACCGCATTGAGGCGCCGCACCGGCGCCGGCATGCTGTGGTTCTTCGCGTTCAATCTGGTCTGGGTCGGATTGGCGATCCGTCTGGCCGCGCCGCCGTACAGCATGGGGGCGGCCGCGATCGGCGCATACAGTCTCGCCGGCGTGCTCGGCCTCGGCGTGACGCGCGTGGCCGGCAAGCTCACCGATCGCTTCGGCGATCGGGCGGTGATCGGCTGGGGGCTCGCGGTGGCCGCGCTTTCCACGTTGCTGCTTGGCGTCGCCCTCGGACATCCAGGCTGGCTGGGCGTCGGGCTGGCGTGGTTCGATGCCGGTTGTTTCGCTGCCCAGGTCGCGAACCAGGCCCGCGTCGTGGCGATTCAGCCCGCACGGGCCGGTGCATTGAGCGCCGCGTACCTGACGCTGTACTACGCGGCCGGCGCGGGCGGCGCCGTGGCGGCAGGCATGCTCGTCGAACGGATCGGGTGGGGTGCGATGATGTTCGTCGCGGCCGTTGCCCTTGCGGCAGCCGGGTGGGTCGGGGCCGCACGCGTGAGCGTCGATGCCTCGGGCGAACCGACGTCCGCCGGTTGAGTGCGTGCGGGACGGCGGTCATCGGCCGGATGTTCGCGCCCACCTCAATGCGACGACACGAACACCGCATCGTCGAACGCTTGCGGAATCGCGAAGCTCGCGCGCATGCGCTGTGTTTCCTTCGCCGGCGTCAACCCGAACAGGCGCTTGAATTCCCGGCTGAACTGCGACGGGCTCGTATAGCCGACCGCGTAGCCGGCCGCCTCCGCCGTCAGGTCCTGGCGCACCATCAACAACCGCGCCTGATGCAGGCGCGTCGATTTCAGGTACTGCATCGGCGACACCTGCGTGACCGCCTTGAAGTGACTGTGAAAGCTCGGCACGCTCATGCCGGCTTCGTTGGCCAGTTGCGACACGTCGAGCGGCCGCGCGTAATCGGCGTGGATCATGCGTAACGATCGTCCGATCCGGCCGAATTGCCCGCGCATCGCCAGTGCGCTGCGCATCGCGTCACCTTGCGCGCCGGTCAGCACGCGGAAATACAACTCGCGAAGCAGCGCCGGGCCGAGCACCGCGGCGTCGAGCGGCCGCTGCAGCGCCTCGACGAACCGCAGCACCGACGCGTGCATCGCTTGATCCATCGGCGTCGACATCATGCTCTTCGGCGCCTGCACGGTTTCCGCGCGGCCAGCGCGGTCGATCTGCGCGGCGAGTTCGGCGGCCAGCGTGAAATCGAGGTGCAGGTACAGCGCGAGCAGCGGGCGCTCGGGCGTGGCGTCGGTTTCCATGCTGAACGGGACGGGCACGGAGACGGCCAGGTAATGGTGTTCGTCGTACAGATAGCGCTCGCCGCCGAAGTAGCCGCGCTTCGATCCCTGGCACACGATCACGATGCCCGGGTCGTACAGCACCGGCGTGCGCGACAGCGCGCGGTTCGCGCGCAGGATGCGCACGCTCGGCAGCGCGGTCAGGTTGTAGCCTTCGTCGGGCGCCAGCGTGCGCAGCAGTGTCACCAGGCGTTTCCGGTCGCGCGGCGGCAGCGCTGAAGAGCGAACGGAGGCGGGCGAGATGCTCATAGTTTTGTGCAAGAAAATCAGCGGAATCGGGCTTATTCGGCGTGGTTCGTCAGATTAGTATGCACGCTTCAATCGACATTCGGGAGAAGCTCAGATGGCATCCGGCAACATCATGCTCATTACCGGCGTCAGCAGCGGTTTCGGCCGTGCGCTGGCCCAGGAAGCGCTGGCCGCCGGTCACACGGTGGTCGGCACGGTGCGCAGCGCGCAGGCGGCGCGCGACTTCGAAGCGCTGTCCGCGCAGGCGGCCGTCGCGCGCGTGCTCGACGTGACCGACTTCGCGCGCATCGACGGCGTCGTCGCGGACATCGAGGCGAACGTCGGGCCCGTCGACGTGCTCGTGAACAATGCGGGTTACGGACACGAAGGGATCCTGGAGGAAGCGCCGCTCGACGAGCTGCGCCGGCAGTTCGACGTGAACGTGTTCGGCGCGGTCGCGATGATGAAGGCCGTCGTGCCGTTCATGCGCGAACGCCGGCGCGGCCGCATCCTGAACATCACGTCGATGGGCGGCCACATCACGATGCCGGGCATCGCGTACTACTGCGGCAGCAAGTTCGCGCTGGAGGGCATTTCCGAGACGCTCGGCAAGGAGCTGGCGCCGTTCGGCATCGCGGTGACGGCCGTCGCGCCGGGTTCGTTCCGCACCGACTGGGCCGGCCGTTCGATGGCGCGCACGCCGCGCTCGATTGCCGACTACGACGCGCTGTTCGACCCGATCCGCCGCGCGCGCGAGGAAAAAAGCGGCAAACAACCGGGCGATCCGGCGAAGGCCGCGCGGGCGATGCTCGCCGTGATCGCGGCGGACCATCCGCCCGCGCATCTGCTGCTCGGCAGCGATGCGCTGCGGCTCGTGCGCAACAAGCTGGCGGCGCTGGACGACGAGATCCGCGCGTGGGAAGCCGTGACGGTGTCGACGGACGGCTGACGCGCGCCGTGTCGTTCGTTTCCTGCCGGTGGATGATCGGCCGTTGCATTGCACGATGGCATCGTGGTTTCACAATAATGGCCGATAATGGCAACCGGCCCGTTCGCCACGTTCATCCACCTCACAGGAGCATCGCGATGCCATACGTCACCACGAAGGACAACGTCGAGATTTTCTACAAGGATTGGGGTCCGAAAGACGCGCAGCCCGTCATGTTCCACCACGGCTGGCCGCTGTCCAGCGACGACTGGGATGCGCAGCTGCTGTTCTTCGTCCAGCACGGCTATCGCGTGATCGCGCACGATCGCCGCGGCCATGGCCGCTCGGCGCAAGTCTGGGACGGCCACGACATGGATCATTACGCGGCGGACGCGTTCGCGGTCGTCGAAGCGCTCGATCTGCGCAATGCGGTGCATATCGGTCACTCGACGGGCGGCGGCGAGGTGGCGCGCTACGTCGCGAAGCACGGCGAGCCGGCTGGCCGCGTCGCGAAGGCGGTGCTGGTCAGCGCGGTGCCGCCGCTGATGCTGAAAACCGATTCGAACCCCGAAGGCCTGCCGCTCGACGTGTTCGACGGTTTTCGCAAAGCGCTCGCCGACAACCGCGCGCAGTTCTTCCTCGACGTGCCGAGCGGCCCGTTCTACGGGTTCAACCGCGAAGGCGCGACCGTGCACCAGGGCGTGATCCGCAACTGGTGGCGGCAGGGGATGGAAGGCAGCGCGAAGGCGCATTACGACGGCATCAAGGCGTTTTCGGAAACGGACCAGACCGAAGACCTGAAGTCGATCTCCGTCCCGACGCTCGTGCTGCACGGCGAGGACGACCAGATCGTGCCGATCGCGGATTCCGCGCTGAAGTCGGTCAAGCTGCTGAAGAACGGCACGCTGAAGACCTACCCGGGTTATTCGCACGGGATGCTGACGGTCAACGCCGACGTGCTCAACGCCGACCTGCTCGCGTTCGTACGGGCGTAATGACGGCGGCGCCGGCCCGCCGCGGCGGGCGGCGCCGCGATCGAAGGCGGGCGATCCGGACGCGCGTGGAAAAGGACGGATCGCCCGCCATCTGCTTCACCCCGGACCGACGAAACGAACGCCCGGATGCGCGAGACGCGGCATCCGGCCGGCCAGGAACGCGTGCAGTTCGCGTACCTGCGCGACCTTGGCGGAATCTTCCGGCCACACGAGGTAATACGCATCGCCGGTGCTGACGGCCGTCTTGAACGGCAGCACGAGCTGCTTCTCGTCGATGGCCGTCGCACACAGCGCGAGATCGCCGATCGACAGGCCGTGGCCGGCGATGGCCGCCGCGATGCCCTGTTCGAGCATGTCGAACACCTGCCCGCGCGTGATGTCCAGGTCCAGATCGTGACCGCTGCCGTTGAGCCAGCGGCGCCAGTCGCGCCGGTCGGGCGACGGATGGATCAGCTCGCACGCGGCGGGATTCGCACGCGCGACCGTGGCGGTGGCTCGCGAGCACACCGGAATCAGCCATTCGTCGAACAGCTTCACGCAATGCGTGCTCTCGCCGAACTTGCCTGCACCGAGCAGGATCGCGCAATCGTAGGATTCGCTGAAGAAATCGACGGTATCGACGTCCATCCACACGCTCGCGATCTGCACCTCGAACGCCGGCCGCGTGCCGCGAAACGCGGCCAGCGCGTCGAGCAGCCAGCGCATCGTCAGCGTGGACGGCGCCTTGAGCCGCAGCACGTCGCGTTGCGTGCGGAACAGCATGCACGCTTCCTCGACCTGCCGGAAGCCGCGCCTGAGGCCGGCCGCGAAGATGTGGGCTTCCGCCGTCACGGTCATTTTCGGCCCGCGCCGGACGAACAGCTTCCGGCCGAAGTAGGCCTCCAGCGTCTTCACGTGCTTGCTGACCGCGCTTTGCGTCAGGCTCAGTTCCTCGGCGGCCAGCGTGAACGAGCCGGTGCGCGCGGCGCTCTCGAACGCGCGCAACGCATAGACGGGGGGAAGCGGTTTGGCCTTCATGGGTTTCGAGTATGAATAAAACTCATGTCATCGGACAGGATTTTCCGTTTTCGGTCGGCGGCCCGGGCGCGTGATACTGCCAGAAACCGCGCTTTTCGATCCATCGGGTCTCCATGATGCCATCGTGACGGGCGTGCTTCTCGACTCATCGAACAACTTTTTGTCATGACACTCCATTACCCGCTGCTGTTCGCCTATCTGGCCGCGATCGTGCTGCTCGTCGCGACGCCCGGCCCGGTCGTCATGCTCGTGACGGGCACCGTCGCGCGGCGCGGATTCCGCCAGGGCGTGCTGACCGCGGTGGGCGCGAATGCCGCGAGCCTCGTGATGATCGCGGGCGCGATGCTGATGGTGTTCGGCGTCGTGATGGTCAGCGCTCGCCTGCTTGCCGGCCTGCATGTCGCGGGGTGCCTGTTCATCGCGGTGCTCGCGATCCGGACGCTGCTCGGCGAATGGCGCGCCAACCGCGCACGGCATGGCGATGGCGCGGCGGCAGGCGAACCGATACCGCAGCCGCGCGGTTTGCCCGGCGTCGTGCGCGGCTTCCTCGTCGGCATCGCGAATCCGAAGGACCTGCTGTTCTTCGTCGCGTTCTTTCCGCAGTTCGTCGGCATCACGCCCGATTCGCGCGTGAGCCTCGCGATCCTCGCCGCGTTGTGGATCGCGGTCGATTTCACGATCCTCGCCGGCTACATGGCCGCGATCAACCATCCGGCGATTCATCGGAAGCAGCGCTGGATCTCGGCCTCGTCGGCGCTTGCGCTGCTCGCGATTGCGCTCGCCGGGCTCGGCAGCACGATCGCGGGCGCCGCGTAGCGCATCGGCGATCTGCGTTACGCTTCGTCGGCACCGATTCTTTCATCGAGTTCGATCATGTCCCGTTCCGCCCCGGCTTTCTCCGAGCACCTTTTCTCATATGGCACGCTGCAGCTCGATCAGGTGCAGCTCGCCACGTTCGGCCGCAAGCTCGACGGTCACGCGGACGCGATGCCCGGCTATGCGATGACGATGCTGCGGATCGACGATCCGGACGTGGTCGCGACGAGCGGGAAGACCCATCATCCGGTGGTGACCTATACGGGGCAGACGGGCGACCGCGTCACGGGCACCGTGTTCGCGATCACCCGCGACGAACTGCAGCACGCGGACGATTACGAAGTCGATGCGTATCGGCGCGAGCGCGTCGTGCTCGAATCGGGTGTCGCCGCATGGGTGTACGTGGACGCGCGTTCGCCGCGCGCCGACTGAATCCGCTACGCGGGCGGGATCGACGCCGTCGCGTGTGCGGCCGCTAGCCGTTGCGCAGGAACACGACGTAACCGCGGAACCACGGATTCGTTGCGAGGTACGGCGGCGCGTCCCATTCGCCGCCCTGGATCACGCCGATGCGAAACGGCAGCTGCAGCCGCGCGACGCGCGGCAGGTAGGCCGCGTAGTCGGGAATCGTGCGGCTGCCCTGGTACGTCTGCACGACCACCTCGTCGACGATGCCCTTGAGCTGGTTGACCTGGTCGGTATCGATGCGGCTGCTCCAGTCGAGCAGCCCCGTGATGCTCAGCCGGCAATCGGCGGGCAGGGTGTCGCGCAGCGTGCGCAGGAACGCGAGGTAATCCTCGAGGTGGCGCGTGCCCGCATCGAAGTCGATCTGGATGCCGGCGATCGTGCGGCCCGACGCACGCCAGCGCGCGAGCTGCGCGAGCATGATCTGCGTGACGCGCGGCGTCCAGCGCAGCGTATGCGCACGATAGACGAGCCACACGCGCGCGTCGGGCGCGGGCGGCAGCGCGACGCCCTGCGCGATCACGCGCACCTGCGACTCGTCCCGCGGCGACGCTTCGATCTGCCCTTGCAGCACATAGACGGCGCGCGCGCCGTGCACGACCGCCTGCGGCTTCACGCCCGCCCACAGCCAGAACGCGTCGTACCGCGCGGCGTCGACAGTGCCGGCCAGCGCGACGCGCGCGGCCAGCAGCAGCGCGATGCCCGCGATGCGCTTCATGCGCCGCTTACCAGTAGTAGCGGAGCTTCTGCGCCCACGGGCTGCCCGGATAGGCGGTCTTCAGCGTGTCGAACCAGCGCTTGCGCGTGCTCTTCGACACTTCCTTGCCGCCGCATTCGTTCGCGCCGGCCGGCGCATAGCACTTGATCGCGCGGTAGAACGCGTACGCGCGATCGTTCGGGTTCGCCTGCGTATCGGCCATCACCGCCACGTAGCTCGACATCCGCTCGTACGGCTTGCCCGCGAACTGCGACGGCGCCGCACCGAGCGTCGGCGGCACGCGCGTGGCGGCCGTGCTCGACGCATTGCGGATCCACGGCGGCACCGGATCGCTTTCGATGCCGGCCGCGGGCGGATGCAGGCGCACGAAATCCGCGAGGCAGTTCAGCCCTTTCGGGTCGGCGGGATTCTGCTGCAGCGTCGCGGCGATGTCGCGCGCCGACAGGCACGTGTAGCCGTCTTCGTTTTTCGCGCCGGCTGCGATGAACGGCTTCAACGGATCGGCGGGCGTGCCGGACACCAGCGCGGTATCGGCGAGGAAGTCCGCGTAGTGCGAACGCGTGAGCTCCTTGTACAGCAGCGTGTACAGCGCGGTGTCGCGCAGCGCGCCGCCGGTCGCCTGGTTTTGCGCCTGCGCGCGCAGCAGGTCGGCATTGGCCGCGCGCTGCAGCAGCACCGCGCGGATCGCCGCGTTCTGCACGAGCGAATCGTCGGCAAACGCGTCGTTGACGAGCCCGGCCTGCTCCAGGTTGATCGCGAGCGCGAGTTCCAGCATTTCGCGCTGGAAGCGGAATTTCGCGAGCGGGATCAGGTCGCGCCACAGCTGGCGGGCCTTGTCGTTCTGGCCGCTGTCTTCCAGCGCGAACCCGCGCAGCGCCTGCTGGCTCAGGCCGAAGTAGTCGAGCGGCGCGGCGGGCGCTTGCGGCAGCAACTCGAGGGCGGCATCCGGCTTGTGCCCGATCTGGACGTACCAGGTCGCGAGCAGGTAGCCGTAGAGCGCGGGCGCGTTCGCGAAGCGCGGCTTCTGCGCCTGCAGCTCGTCCAGCGTCATCGGCTTGCGGCTCGCGTCGCTGCTGTCGGACGCGCGCATGCGCAGCAGGTCGACGGTGGCGAGCACGGTCGGCGACTGGATCTGGCTCGCGTCGAATTCCGACCCGAACAGCAGCTTGCTGTCGAGTTCGTTCGCCAACTGCATCAGCGGCACGTTCGACGTGGCCGGCGACCAGCGCGCGAGCGCGTGGCCGTACAGGTCGGCCTGCTGCGTGACGTTCCCGCCGAGCCACGCGACACGCCGCAGCAGCCCGGTCGCGGAAACCGCATAGCGCCCCTTCGGATACACCTTCAGGTAGGTCCGGAATACCGTGTTCGCCGCGTCGAGCGAGACCTTCGTCACGCGTGCGCGCGACGGCGTCGGGCCGTCGTTGTCGAATACGTTGGCCTGCGCGGCGTTCAGCTGCGCGCGGCCGGCCATGTAGAGGCCGGTTTCCTTCAGCCACGGGTCCGCGCTGTGCGATGCGTTCGCGAAGGCCCGCGTCGCGGTGAGGAAGTCGGCGCGGTAGAACGCGTTCGTGCCGTCGAGGTACGCGGCGAACTGCTGGCCGAGCGGCGACTTGACCGGCGGCTTCGTCCACGCGGCGCCCGCGCCGCCCGCGGTGCAGGTCTTCTGCGCGATGTCGGCGCGTGCCGCGCGCAGGCGGGCGGCTTCGTCCGCGGGCAGGCCGCCTGCGCCGCCCAACGCGTCGTCGAACGCTGCCGCGCCCGCGCTCATGCTGCGGCAGATGCTGCCTTCGCCGTCGGCGTACCGGCTCGACGACGCATCGGCATCCGCTGCGCCGCCGGCCTTGTCGGGCTCCTTCTGACCGATGTAGATCCAGCCGGAGAAATCCATCGGGAACGGCACGACGATCTGGTTGATCCGCTCTTTCGCGGGGATGGTCCTCGGGTCCGGAAACACCTGCGCGACCTTGGCGCTGTCGACCATCATCAGCATCGCGTTGATGCGCGTGTCGTTGGCGGGCGTCAGCATCGGTATGTTGCCGCACGAGTAGGAAGTCTGCCGGAGCGTGTTCGGTACGTAGCAGCCGTCGTCGCCGCTGGCGTGGGCGGCCGGCATCCAGAGCAGGCTGGCCGCCAGCGCGGCGAACAGGTTGCGGTGCAGCGTCGGGTTTCTTCGCATTTTTGTTGTGCTGGGTAGGGGGCCGCGACGGCCGGGTCTCTCAGGGGGGCGCTTTGCCCCGGCGCGTATCGTACCTCACGGCGCGCACACGCCCGTCGAGCGGCGGCCCTGCTCGCGCATCACGCGCACACGCTGCTGGCGATGCCGCCTTCGTCGATGTCTTCGATCGCGGCGCGCAAGTCGTCGATCGCCACCATCAATTCGCGGACCTGCCGCAACGACGGGTACTGATGCAGCACGGCCTGCCATTGCGGCAGGGTCAGCAGCGCATGCCAGATGACGCCGAGGCCATCCGGATCGGCATCCGGCTGCTGCGCGAGCGCACTCGCGTATTCGAGGCTCGCCTGCGCGGACAGCAACTGCATCCGGCTCGCGGCGCCCAGCAGACGCGGCGTCGCGTCCGCGGACGCGTCGCAGCAATACAGCACTTCGCGTGGCAGCGTCGTTTCGTCGGTCGTCAACGCGTGCAGCGATGCGCCGTGCACGTGCACCGTGCCCTGATGCGTCTCGAATGCATAGACCGTGTCGGGCGCTGCCTGCGCGAGCAGGGTCAGGCCGCGCAGCAGCCGCGGCAGGTCGGTCGTCGCGGCATCCGCGGAGGCCTTCGCTTCGACGAGAAAGCGCACGTTCCACGGGGACGCCGGGTCGCTGCCGCGCGCGCGTTCGAGCAGAATCGCGTCCCATTCGGTTTTCGCGCGGTCGTGCCGGCCCGGGATCGACGAAGGCACGCGCATCGACGTGACCACGCGGTAGGTGCGCTGCGCGTCCACCGCGTCGAGCCGGCGCGCCAGTGCGTCGAGCGCCTGCGCCGCCAGTGCTTCGACGGCGGCGCCGCGCTGCTGGGACGCGGCGCCCTGCGCGACGGCGACCGTGCTGCCGACGAGCGGACCCTGGCGGACCCACAGCGCGCGATATCGACGGACGTCCTCGTCCGCGGCCAGCGCGTCGAGCCGCAGCATGCGTTCGAGCGCGGGGCCGTCCTTGAGCTTCACGATGTCCTGCTCGAACGCCGCGTCGGTCGCCATCTCGGGCAGCGCGAGCAGTTGCGCGAGCGCGGCATGCAGTTCGGCCCACGATGCCGCGGTCGCGGCCGCATGCAGGCGCGCGAGGCCGTCGCGTTGCCAGGCCTGCGCGCTGCGTTCGAGCTTGGCCGGATGCGCGATCGCATTGACGGCGGAGTGGAGCGCGCGCCGGTCCTGCTCGGCGTGCGCGGACAACGACGCGTATTCGCGTACGTTCGGCGCATCGTGACGCAGCACCGACGCCTGAAACGACGGATCGCCGGATGACGGGTCCATCGCGTCGCGGATCATCCGCGCGAGCGCATCGATGAAGCGCTGCCGCAAGTCCGCGCCGGGCGCGTGGCCATCCGCCCGCACCCTGCGCGCTTCCTCGATCACGATCGCCAGCGCGGTGGCCGGGTTCGTCGCGTCGGTCAGCGACGACGCGCGTTCGAGCGGCGGCAGCCGGTAACGGCGCGCGACGGTGCGCAGGGTGGCGTCGAGCAGGGCGGGAAGCGGTGTCAGCGACATGGCGGGTTGGGCGTGAAAGAGACGTGACCCGTCACGCCGTCAACGTCACCGACAGGCTGCCGAGCTCGCCGAAGCGGACCGTCAGCGCGTCGCCGAGCGGCACCTCGATCGCACCCGCGTACGAACCCGTCGTCACGATCTGGCCGGCGCGCACCGCGTCGCCGCGCGACGCGAGGAAATTGACGAGCCACACCAGCGGCTTGAGCGGATCGCCGTCCGGATGGCGGCCGTCGATCGTGCGGTTCAGCGCACCGTCGAACGACAGCGCCAGCGTCGCGAGCGGCACGTTCAGCCCGTCGGGCACGACCGGGCCGACGCACAGCCCCTGGTTGAATTGCCCGTCGGCCAGCAGCTCGAACTTCGACGCGCGCGTCGGCTCCGCATAGCGGCAGCCGAGCACTTCGAGCACGATGCGCACTTCGCGGATCGCGGCGCGCACGTCGCTTTCGTCGTACGGCTGCTCGCGCTCGGGCAGATCGCGATCGAGCACGAACGCGATTTCCGGTTCGATCCGCACGATCGGCCCGCCGACGACGCGGTACGGCGCATCGGCTTCGCGGATCGTCGACGCGAAGATCGGCGCGAGGATCACGCGATCGGGCGGCGGCAGTGCGCATTTCCAGCCGCCGACGGGTTCGCCGAGCAGGTCGGCGACGCGCTGCTGGATCGCGAGCGCGGTGTCGATGTCGTCGGGGCGCAGTGCATCGGGCAACAGCGGGCCGGGCGAGCCGGCATGGCGGGCGGCGACGAGATGCTGGGCGGCGCCGTCCACGCGTTCGATAGTCGTTGTCATGTCGGTTGAGCGAGTTGAAAGTGGGGCCGGCAAAAAAGGGCCGGACGAAAGTCGCATCGTCGATGATAGCGCCTTCGGCGCGATGGCCGCTCGAAAGCCCGTCGGCTCATGCGTTGCCGGTCCGGTTTCGGTTGGCCGAGAACGCAGGCTTCCCGCTTCCCGTCGTGCCGTTTTGTCGCATGCGTGATCGCCGCCGCGGCTTGACCGCCGTCAACATCCGAACCTGCCGTCGGCCGATGATGGTGACATGGCCGCGCGCGACAGGGTGCGCGGCAGCTCACCCCAGCGAGGTTCGCATGTACGAGAAAATCATGGTGGCCGTCGACGGCAGCGCTTCGTCGAAACAGGCGCTTGCCGAAGCCGTGAAGGTGGCGCTGGCGGGCGATGCGCACGTCAGCGTCGTGTATGTGGTCGACAAGTCGGTGCTGTTCACGTACGCGGGCCGTGTCGATCCGCACGCGCTCGTCGAGGAAATCCGCGACGACGGGCGCAAGGTGTTGCGCGAAGCCGAACAGATCATCGCGTTGGCCGGTGCGAAGGGCGAAGGCGAACTCGTCGAGACCGAGAGCATCGGCGAGGACATCGCGGAACGCCTGCAACGCTACGTGAAAGAGCACGGGATCGATCTCGCAGTGGTCGGCACGCACGGGCGGCGCGGCATCCGGCGCGTGCTGCTCGGCAGCGTCGCCGAGCGTTTCGTGCGCGGCTCGAAGTGCCCGGTGCTGCTGATTCGCGGCGACGACGCCGGCGAGCCGGCCGCCGCGGCCGCGGCATGACGCGGCGCGCGCGATGATACGTCGCCAGTACCGCATCGTCGTCGCGGCGATCGCCGTGTTCGTGTCGCTCGCCGGGATGATGGCCGTCGTGACGGGCCTGCTGTTCGATGCCACGTCGGCGCTGCGCGGCGGCGCCATCGCGTTGATCGTCGGCGTGGCGGGCTTCGTCGTGATGCTGAACCCGGGGCCGAAAGGCGAGGAGTGACGCGTGCGGGCGAGGTGGTGGCGCACGTCAGGCGTCGGTTTCGCGACGACCGGCGACAGCCGTTGCGCCGCCGTGATCTCGCCTGGTCGCTCGCCGTCGCCGGCGCCTTCGTGCCGGCCTGCCCGATCTGGATATCGGCCGCTTCGACGTTGCCGCCCGCTCGGCGCTTCTGTCAAACTGGCGCCCATGAAACCGCGCCTGACGTCACCGCTTTCCCCCGATTCCGCGCCTGCGCCCGCAGGCTTTCCCGATGCCGACGAACTGGCTGCCCTGCGTGCGTGGTACGCGGGCATGACCGTGCGCCAGGCCGTCGAGCGCTACCTGCCCGACCGGCTCGGCGACGGGCGGTCGGCGCGCGGCGTGATCGGCGCCATTCGCCGCCGCCTCGTGCGCGTCGCGCGGCAGGTGGGCCGCGCCGATCTCGCGGCACGGCTCGGCCATCCGGACGGTGAGCGTTTACGGGAGGCGAAAGCCGCAACCGACGCGATCGGCGTGCTGCGTCATGCGCGCGCGCCGGTCCCGCAGATCAGCGACGACGTCGACCTGTGGCTGCCGACGCGCGCGGTCGTTGCATTGCGTGCGCACGGGATCGCGACGCTCGCCGACCTGACGGTGCGGATTCCGCGCCGGCGCCAGTGGTGGCGGGCGATCGCGGGCCTCGGCATGGCCAGCGCGCGGCGCGTCGAGGCGTTCTTCGCCGCGCATCCGGACCTGACCGAACGCGCGCGTGCGCTGATCGCCGCGACGCCGCGCGGCAGTATCGTGCCGTGGGAGCATCTGAAGCTGCCGCACGAAGTCGACGGCTCGGCCGGCACGTTCCGCGCGCCGCGCGCGACCAGCACGCTCGACGCGGACAACGATTACGCGGCCGTGCACGCGTGGCTGTCGCTGCACGAATCGGCCGCGACGCGGCGCGCGTACCGGAAGGAGGCCGAGCGGCTGATCCTGTGGGCGATCGTCGAACGCGGCCGCGCGCTGTCGTCGCTGACGACCGAGGACGCGCTCGCGTATCGCGCGTTCATCCGGCGGCCGACGCCGCACGAACGCTGGGTCGGGCCCGTGCGGCCGCGCGGCGCGCCCGACTGGCGGCCGTTCTCGGGCGCGCTGTCCGCGCGCTCGGCCGCGTACACGCTGTCGGTGCTCGGCGCGCTGTTCCGCTGGCTGATCGAACAGCGCTACCTGCTCGCGAATCCGTTCGCCGGCGTGAAGGTGCGCGACACGCGCGGCGCGACCGCACTCGATACGTCGCACGCGTTCACCGAAGGCGAGTGGCTGCTGGTCCGCACGATCGCCGACGGGCTCGAGTTCCAGACGCGCCCGCTCAAGGGCGCGCCGCAGTCGGGCTGGACGCCGGCCGCCGCGCAACGGCTGCGCTTCATTCTCGATTTCGGCTACGCGACGGGGCTGCGCGCGAGCGAACTGGTCGGCGCGACGCTCGGCGACATCGAGACGGACGCGCACGGCGACGCGTGGCTGAAGGTGATCGGCAAGGGCAGCAAGGCCGCCCGCGTCGCGCTGCCGCCGCTCGCGCGCACGGCGCTCGATCGCTATCTGGTCGCGCGCCGTCTGCCGGTCACGCCGGCGCGCTGGCGGCCCGATACGCCGCTGATTCCGAGCCTCGCGGAAGACGACGCGGCCGCGATCACGAGCGTGCGGCTGTGGAAGGTGATGCAGCGTTTCTTCGCGCAGACGGCCGAGCGCGTCGAGGCCGACCACCCGGCGCTCGCGCACAAGCTGCGCCAGGCAAGCCCGCACTGGATGCGGCATACGCATGCGACGCACGCGCTGGCGCGCGGCGCGGAGCTGACGACGGTGCGCGACAACCTGCGGCATGCGTCGATCTCGACGACGTCGATCTACCTGCATGGCGACGACGTGAAGCGGGCGCGGCAGATGTCGAGCGCGTTCGGTATCGACAAATGAGTTGAACGGCGCGGCGTCGACGCAGGTCAGACGAATTTTCGGTCCTGGAGATTCGGATGGCATCGAGCCAGAGCACAGTCGATTTCATCGTCGAGCAGATCGCGGCGGCTGGTACGGTCTCGGCGCGCAAGATGTTCGGCGAATACGGCATCTATTGCGACGGCAGGATGGTCGCGCTCGTCTGCGACGACCGGCTGTTCGTCAAGCCGACGCCTGAAGGCCGCGCGTATCTCGGCGTGTGCGACGAAGCCCCGCCGTATCCGAGCGCGAAGCCGCATCTCGTCATTGCTGGCGATCGCTGGGACGATCGCGAATGGCTGTCGACGCTGATCCGGATCACCGCCGCGCAAGTGCCGCTGCCGGTGAAGCGCAGCCGATGACGATCGCGCCGCCTGCCACGCCGCGCGGCTGGCAGGCGTATTCTGTGACACATGCGCGCGGCCACCGTGCGCCCGGGAGTATCAACATGGAGACATCCGCAGCTTCGCGCGGCACGCGCCGTGCCTGGCGCGCGCTCGTCGCAGCCCTGTGTGCAGGCTGGAGCGCGCTGTCGTTCGGCGCGGAGGGCGCGAACGGCGCGGCCGCGCTGCTCGACCGCTACCGCAGCCTCGGCGCGCAACTGAAGGACAACGCGTTTCACCGGCCCGTGGTCCTCGAATCGTCGGAAGCGTCGTCGTCGCTGAAGGGCGACATCTACGCGGTCGTCGATTATCCGTTCGCGGTCGTGAACGGCCAGCTCAACGATCCCGCGCAAGGCCCCGCGAACTGGTGCGCGGTGCTGATCCTGCACCTGAACACCAAGTACTGTCACGCATCGAGCGGCGCCAACGGCCCGGTGCTCGACGTGAACCTCGGCCGCAAGATCCAGCAAAAGTTGCCGGATACCTATCGCGTGCAGTTCCGCTATCGCGTGGCGGCCGCGACGCCCGACTATTTCCAGGTCGACCTGACCGCCGACAGCGGCCCGATGGGCACGAAAGATTACCGGATCGCGCTCGAAGCCGTGCCGGTCGGCGCGTCGCGCACGTTCCTGCACCTCACGTATTCATACGGGTTCGGCACGGTCGGCCGGATGGCGATGAAGACCTACCTCGCGACGGTCGGCAGCGACAAGGTCGGGTTCACGACCGTCGGCGCCGCGTCGGCCGCGCAGCCGCAGTACATCGGCGGCGTGCGCGGGCTGCTGGAGCGCAACACGATGCGTTACTACCTCGCGATCGACACCTATCTCGCGACGCTCGACAAGCCGCTCGACCAGCGCCTCGCGCGCTGGTTCGACGCGACCGAGCAGTATCCGCAGCAACTGCACGAGGTGGAGCGCGGCGCGTATCTGCAGATGAAAGCGCAGGAGGTGCAGCGGCAGCAGACGGCGCGGTAGGCGCCTGCATCGCCGTCAATCGAGCAACCCCGCGACGACGTCGACGATCCGCTGCAGCAGCGCTTCGTCGTAAGGCAGCCACGGCACCGCGCGCAGCGGCGACGGCGGTGGCGCGATCGCCGGTTCGACCGGCTCGCCATCGCGCGTCACGCGGCCGGTCGCGCAATGCACCGACCATGCGCCGACGCGCACGTGGCGTTCGTCGATCGTGATCTTTCCTTGCGCAACCGGCTCGGCGAACACGAGCGACAGCACGTGTTTGCGATGCTGCGCCATCACGCCCAGCGGCAGATCGGACAACCGGTCCAGGCGCTGCCAGTGTTCGGCTTCGAGCTCACGCAGGCGGACCGGGTCCGCCGCGAGCGAAGCGGTCGCCGCACGTGTCGCATCGTCGTCGAGCGCGAACGCGGACACGCTGACGAGCAGGTCGACCGCGCGCGCCGCTTCCGAGAACACCACCCGATCGATCTCGCCGATCGGCAGCGGCAGCCAGCGGGCGCCGTGCCGGCGTTCGAAGTGCAGCCGGCGCGACGTACCGTGGCTTTCCGAACCCGGATAGAGGCGCGCATCGACGCGGAAGGTCGCGCGCACGTCGCCGAATTCGCGGACGAGCGCGTCGTCATAGGCACGGATCGACCAGCCTTCGCGGCGTGCGACGCCGAGCAGCGGCCGGCTCGACAGCACGTGGCCTTCGAACATCGCGGTATCGCTGGCCGACGCGTCGTCGTCGCTCGGCACGTAGTACTCGCGGAACGCCTGCCTGACCGGTTGCCGCAGCGACCGGCCGACGATCGCGCGCTGCCACGCGAGCCGCTCGTCCGCGTCGGCCAGCAGCGGGTGCCATAGCCGGATCTCGCAGTCGTCGGCGATCTCGCATGCGCGGCCGGCCGCGTCGCGCAGCACGACCTTGCCCTTGGCGATATCGGGCGTGAACGATTGCGTCGAGCCGTCGCCGCGGCGTGCCTGCCAGATCATCCGCGCCGAGAACGCGGCGCCGGCCGGCGCATCGACGAGCCGCTCGCGCCATTCGGCGTGGCCGAGCGTCAGCGGCTGCCAGAAGCCGGTCTCCATGCACGTGGCGAGCATCGCGAGGGACTTTTTGTCGGGCTGCGCGTCGAGCGTCATCCGCAGCGCGGTACGCGGCCGCTCGCCGAGTGCGCGTTCGGCCGGCTTCAGGTTGCGCGCGAGCTTCTTCTGCACGCCCGCGTGACGGACGACGGCCAGCGCGTCGCGCAGCGCGCGCACGCCCTCGGGCGTCGGGATCGTCTCGATCGCATGGCCGAGCGCGATGGCGAGCGATTGCGACGGCGCGGTTTTCGCGGCCGTCGGCGCGACGCATACCCCCGTCAGCAGCGGCCCGATCAGCGGGCGCAGCCATGCTTCGTCGCGATAGGCGGCCACGCGCGCGGCGCGGGACAGCACTTGCGCGTCGTCGGTCGTGAACGCGCGATCGGCTTCGTACGGCACGGCGCCGGCATGCAGCGCGGCGACCTGTCGCGCCGCTTCGGTCAGCGCGTCGCGCGCGAACGCGACGTACGCGGCTTCTTCCGCGAGCGTCACGGCCGGATCGCTGAGGTCGAGCCACAGCCGCTTCGGCGCGAAATAGCCGTCGTTCGTCGCAGCCAGTGCGAGTAGCGCGGCCGCTCCGAGTTCGGGCAACACGTCGAGTTCGCGCACGCGAAACGGCGAACCGGCCAGCGCCTGCGCACAGGCTGCGCGCCGCGCCGAGAAGTCGCGGCGGCCCGCGAACCAGTCGAGCGCATACGCGGCATAGGCCGACGCCGCGCGCAATCCGCCTTCTTCCGGTTCGTCGGCGATCCGCGCGAGTTCGGCTTGCAGCGCGGGCGACGGCAGCGCGTCGAGGTACGGCAGATCCTCGAGCGCGCGTTTCCACCCGCCGGCCGGAATGGCGCGGAACAGTTCGAGCGCCGCATCGGCGTCGATGAGCGGCACGAGGCCGAGCGCATCGATCTGCCGGTGCACCGTGCGCGCGAATTCGGCGCGCGGGTCGCCGAACGCCTGGTCGCGCACGAGGATCTCGTGCTCGACGCGCCGCAGCGCCGGCCACACGGTG
The DNA here is from genome assembly GCF_024730645.1 of Burkholderia sp. EMB26. Taxonomy (NCBI): domain Bacteria; kingdom Pseudomonadati; phylum Pseudomonadota; class Betaproteobacteria; order Burkholderiales; family Burkholderiaceae; genus Burkholderia; species Burkholderia sp. EMB26. The sequence goes on along the minus strand of NZ_CP078072.1, from coordinate 716,405 downwards.
CCTAGCGCAGGCGCGTCGAGCGCCGACAGATCGATCGGCTCGTCGATGGCGCCCGCGTGGGCGGCCGGGTCGGTCAGCCGCCCGACGAGTAGCGCTACGAGGGCGCGATCAGCCATGCGTACGTGCCCGGTCGGCCGCACCGTTCTGGCGCGATTTCTTTTGTGCCGGTCGCGCGACGCGTCTCGCGCCGCCGAGGCCGGCTACGGGTTCGATCGTGTGCTGCATGGTCTGGCTCTCATCGTGAAAAACCGTGCGGGCGCACAGTATTGCACCCCCATTGATCCGCGCGCGCGGAGGCCCGTGCGGCGGGCCTGCCGGGCCGATTCGCCCGCGCCGTGCCAGCCGACCGACCGTCCGGCCATTTCATAAGACGTACAGTTTTACCGCGATGCGCGATTCGCGCCGAACTGTACTCTTGTTCGCGTGCTCGATGTGTGTACTCGTCACCAACTGTTCTTCTCTTAAGATCCGATCATCAAGTGCACAGTGCCGCAGATCCAGTTGGTCCGGACCCCTGGCGGCGCATCTTCAAGAGAGAGCCAGTGCGATGGAAAAGGCAAAACCGGAGGGAAAGATCAGGAATCACGACGGCCCGGTCGGCGGGCGAAACACGTGCAACGCGTGCGGATTGGACGCACACGGCGGGGCGGCGGGGCGGCGTGCGCCGGCGGGAGACGCACGATGAAACTCTATGAAAAGCTCGCGGACGATATCGAGCGCCTGATCCGCCAGGGCGTGTACCGGCACGGCGACCGGATTCCGTCGGTGCGGCAGGCGAGCCAGCAGCACCGGATCAGCATCACGACGGTGCTGCATGCGTATCTGCTGCTGGAAAGCCGCGGGCTGCTCGAAAGCCGGCCGCAGTCGGGCTATTTCGTAAACCTGCGGCGCGACGACAGCCACGCGCCGGTGCGCGAGCTGCGGCCGTCGAAGCCGATCGCGATCTCGTCGTCGGTGGACGTGAGCCGGCTCGTGCTGTCGACGCTGCGCTCGATCGGCACGGACGACGCGGTGCCGCTCGGCTCGCCGTATCCGGACCCGAGCCTGTTTCCGTTCGAGAAGCTGAACCGCTACGCGTACGCGGCCGGCCGCGACAAGTCGCTGTGGGGCGTGACCGACGGGCTGCCGCCGGGCCATCCGCGGCTGATCCGGCAGATCGCGCGGCGCTACCTGGAAAACGGGATGTCGGTGGACCCGAACGAGATCATCGTGACGGTCGGCGCGACGGAGGCGATCAACCTGTGCCTGCAGGCGGTCGCGAAGCCGGGTGACACGATCGCGGTGGAATCGCCGACGTTCTACGCGATGCTGCACGCGATCGAACGGATGGGGATGAAGGCGATCGAGGTGGCCACGCATCCGGAATACGGGATCGACATCGCTGCGCTGGCCGCGATCGCGAAGTCGCAGCCGATCGCCGCGTGCATGGTGATGCCGAACTTCCAGAACCCGCTGGGTTTCCAGATGCCGGACGAGCGCAAGCGCGAACTGGTTGAGTTCGCAACCAAGTCCGGGATGCCGATCATCGAGAACGGTGTGTATAACGAACTGTATTTCGGCGATACGCATCCGAGTTCGCTGAAGTCCTACGACCGGACCGGGATCGTGCTGCATTGTTCGTCGTTCTCGAAGAGCCTGACGGCTGCATACCGGATCGGCTGGGCGCTACCGGGCCGCTATCGCGATCAGGTCGAGAAGCTGAAGTTCCTGAATACGCTCGCGACGCCGTCGTTGCCGCAACTGGCGATTGCGGAGTTTCTCGAACGCGACGGCTACGAGCATCACCTGCGGCGCTTGCGCAAGGCGTATGCGCAGCAGGCGAACCTGATGCGCGCGATGGTGTCGCGGTTCTTTCCGGAAGGCACGCGCATTTCGAGCCCGGCGGGCGGCTACGTGCTGTGGGTCGAGTTGCCCGCGCAGGTCGATGCGATGCGGCTGTACCAGCTCGCGCTGGAGCAGGGGATCACGATCGGGCCGGGCTACATGTTCTCGATCACCGACAACTACCGGAACTTCATCCGCCTGAACTACAGCAGCCCGTGGTCGCCGGAGATCGAGCAGGCGGTGATCACGGTCGGGAAGCTGGCCGCGGCGTGCATGCGGTGAACGGGCGGGTGACATGGATCGCGGGCGGCGGGACCTGCCGCGTGCGATTCATGTCGTTCAAGCCCAGCCGGCCGCCGAAAACGACCGTGCGGCCGATCGCAGCCAACTGCAGAACGCATCGATTTGCGGCCGCGCGGCGGCCGCGCGCGTCGTCAACAGATGGTAGCTGTAGGGGCCTTGCACCGGCTTGCCCGGCGCAATGGCCAGCAGCCCTTGCCTGACCGCATCGGCGGCGAGGACGTCCGACGCCACGGCCACGCCCTGACCCGCGATCGCGGCATCGAGCGTCAGATAGGTATGCGAGAAGCTCGGCCCCTGTCGCAAACGCGCCGCGCTCGCGTGCCCGTCCTGCATCCGGCACCAGCGCACCCAGTCCACCTGCTCCGGAATGCGCGCCTCGTATTCGTCGTGCAGCAGGGTTGCACGCAACACGTCGTCCACGGTGCGCAGCGGCTTGCATAGCGACGGTTGGCCGACCGCGAGGAACGTTTCCGACATCAGCTTTTCCGCGACGAGCCCCGGATAGGGGCCCCCACCCAGGCGGATCGCCACGTCCACGCGCTCGCGGCTGAAGTCGACGGCGGGCACCGAAGCCAGCAGGCGCACCTCGATGTCGGGATGCAGCCGCCGGAACTCGCCCAGGCGCGGCATCAGCCAACGCGTGACGAACGACGGCATCGCGGTGACCGTTACTTCCGGCGAATCCGCGGCCTGCCGGATGTCGAGCGACGCGCGCTCGAGCTCGTCCATCAAGCGCTCGATTTCCAGGAAGTAGCGCCGCCCGATCTCCGTCAACTGGACCGACCGGGCGCCACGCATGAACAACGGCGTGCCCAGCCATTCCTCCAGCAGCCGCACCTGATGACCCACCGCACCGGACGTGACGCACAGCTCGTCACCTGCCCGGGCGAAGCCGCCATGGCGCGCGGCCGCCTCGAATGCGCGGACGGAGAGCAGCGGTGGAAGTTGTCGCGACATGACTGAATTGAATTGAGGCTCAGTGCGGAAACGTTTGATTTGTTGCGCGGGAAAGGCATGCCTAATCTACAAGCCTCCTGTCACGAGGCTCAGAAATAGTGAGCCATGCCATTTCCGGAGTCAACATGGATCTCAGCATTCACGGCGAGTCGAATCCCGCGCTCGCGTCGTCGTTTCGAAAGGTGCTCGTGCCCTGGGCGGTCCAGGGCGGGCTCAATCCGCCGGTCATCACGCATGCGCACGGATGCTACTTCTACGATGCGAACGGCAAGCGCTACCTGGACCTCACCAGCGGCTATGTCGCGGTGTCGTTGGGACATGGCCATCCGAAGGTGGTCGAGGCGATCCAGGCGCAGGCCGCGCGCATGTGCTGGGTCGCGTCCAGCTACTTCAACGACGTGCGCGCCGAATACGCGGAACGTCTGAACAGCGTTTCGCCGTGGCCGGAAGGGCTGCGCGTGCACTTCACCTGCGGCGGTGCCGAGGCGAACGACGATGCGGTGAAGATCGCGCGGTTGGTGACACGCCGGCCCAAGGTGCTGACCGCCTACCGGTCGTATCACGGCAGCACACTCGGCGCGAGCGCGATGACGGGCGTGGACCGCTGGCGCGATCCGTTCCCGGCGCTGTCGGGCATGGTGAAGTTCTTTGCGCCGTATCCGTATCGCAGCCCGTTCCATACGTCGGAGCCGGCCGAGGAAACCCGGCGCGCCCTCGATCACCTGGCGCGCGTCCTTTCGCACGAAGGCGCACAGAACGTGGCCGCGATCCTGATGGAGCCGATGACGGGATCGAGCGGGGTCGTCGTCTACCCGCCGGGGTATCTCGCAGGCGTTCGCGACCTGTGCGACCGGCACGGCATCCTGCTGGTCTTCGACGAGATCATGACGGGCTTCGGGCGCACGGGGGCATTGTTCTGCGCCGAGCGGGTCGGCGTGTTGCCGGACCTGATTTCGTTCGCCAAGGGGGCCAGCTCTTCGTATACGCCCCTTGGCGGCGTCCTGGTGCGCGAAGGCGTGGCCCGCCACTTCGATACGGAACTCTTCGACGTGGGCCACACGCATGCGGGCCATGTACTGGCGGTCGCCGGCGGGCTCGCGGCACTGAAGGTCTATCTGGAAGAGGGCTTGTTCGAGCGGGCGCGCGAGATCGAAGGCTGGCTGCGCGACGGTCTCGGCGAGCTGGCGGAGCGTCATCCGTCGATCGGCGACGTGCGGGGCATGGGCGCCCAGTTCGGCATCGAGCTGGTGCGCGACCGGGAAACGCGCGAGCCGCTCGTCGAGTGGCACCACCCGGCGGGATCGGCGCCGATGCGCGCGTTCTATGGCGAACTGCTGAAGCGCGGCGTTCACGCGTACGGGCGCTACAACGTGGTGATCGTGACGCCGCCGCTCGTCATCTCGCGCACGGAGCTGGACGAGGGGCTCGACGCGCTCGACGCGGCGCTGACGGTGTTGGAGGCCGCGCGATGAACTACGAGGACATCCTGTATCGCGAAGCAGGCGGCGTGGCGACGATCACGATCAACCGTCCGTCGGTGTACAACGCGTTCCGCGCGAGGACGGTCGACGAACTGCTGCACGCGTTTCAGCAGGCGGGCTGGAATCCGGAGATCGGCGTGATCGTGCTGACCGGCGCCGGCGACCAGGCCTTTTGCACCGGCGGCGACCAGACGAGCCACGGCGATGGCGGCTACGGCGGGCGCGGCACGATCGGCTTGCCCGTGGACGCGTTGCAGAGCCTGATCCGCGACGTGCCGAAGCCGGTGATCGCGCGCGTCAACGGCTATGCGATCGGCGGCGGCAACGTGCTCGTGACGGTGTGCGACCTGGCGATCGCGAGCGAAGCGGCGCAGCTCGGGCAGGTGGGGCCCAGGGTGGGGTCGGTGGATCCCGGCTTCGGCACGGCGTTGCTCGCCCGCGTCCTCGGCGAAAAACGCGCGCGGGAAGTGTGGTTCCTGTGCCGGCGCTACACGGCGCGCGACGCGCTTGCGATGGGGTGGCTCAATGCGGTCGTGCCTGCCGATCGGCTCGACGGGGAAGTCGCGCGATGGTGCGACGAAATCCTTGCACTGAGCCCCACGGCGCTCGCGATCGCCAAGCGGTCGTTCAATGCGGACTCCGAGCATATCCGCGCGATCGGTGCGCTGGGATTCGAGGCGTTGTCGCTGTACTACGCCACCGACGAGTCGAAAGAGGGCACACGCGCCTTCCGCGAACGGCGCAAGCCCGCTTTCCGGCGCGCAAAGGCACGCCATGATCCTCAACCCTGAACGGTCGCCCTGCCTGCTCGACGCGATCCGGCAGGGCGGCATCGTGCGACAGACGATTCGGACGGAGCACTTTGATGAGCACCACTGACGTACTTTGGCAACCACCGGCCGACTGGCGGACCAGCACGCTGCTGGGTGAACTCTGCGCGCGCGTGGGCGCCTCGTCGTTCGAAGATCTGATCGGGATGTCGCTGCATGAGCCGCAACGCTACTGGGCCGCGGTGATGGCGCACCTGCAGTTCCAGTGGCGGATGCTGCCGCGGCGGCATGTCGATCTTGCGAGCGGGCCCGCGTTTCCGCGATGGTTCCCCGGCGGTCGGCTGAACTGGGTCGATCATGTGCTTGCGCACGCGGACGGCCCGCGTGCGCTGCAGGCGGCGGTCGTCACGGAGACGGAGGACGGGCGCGTCAGCACGACCAGTTATGCCGCGCTGGCTCGGGATGTACGGCAACGGGCGTCGCGGCTGGGCGCGCTCGGCGTCGGCGCGGGCGATCGGGTCGGCATCATGATGACGATGGGGGCGCAGGCCGCGGCCAGCCTGATTGCCGTATCGGCGCTCGGCGCGATCGCCGTGCCGCTGTTCACCGGCTTCGGGGCGGACGCCGTCGCCGCGCGACTGACGCTGGCCGACGCGCGTGTGTTGCTGGCGAGCGGCGGCTACCTGCGCCGCGGACGCACCGTCGACCTGAAACCGGTATTCGACGCATTGCAGGAACGGATGCCGGGTTTGCGCATCGTTATCCAGGGCGACGAGCCGGCGGGCCCCGTCACGCCAGACGCCCGATCTTCGCTGCACGCGGCGGCGCCCCATGCGTTCCCCGCGCAGGACCCCGACCAGCCGTTCATGATCGTTTTCACATCGGGAACGACAGGGTCGCCAAAGGGCACGGTGCATACGCATGCCGGCTTCCCGTTGAAGATCCTGCACGATTGCGCATACCACTTCGAGTTGCGCCCCGGCGACCGCTGGCTGTGGCCGAGCGACATGGGCTGGATCGTCGGCCCGCTCACGACGATCGGCGCGCTTGTCCGCGGCGCGACCCTGGTGTGCTACGACGGCGCGCCCGACTATCCGGACGCCGGGCGTCTGGCCGAAGTCGTCGACCGCCACCAGGTCACGCACTTCGGTGCGTCGCCCACGCTGATCCGCAGTCTGGCGGCGTCGCCGCGGGCGGTCGACGGCGCGGTGCTGGACAGCCTGCGCGTGCTGATGGTGGCCGGCGAGGTGATCGACCCGGATCACTTCGCGTGGTTCTTCCATGCGTTCGGCCGGTCGCGGTTGCCGGTGATCAACTACAGCGGCGGCACGGAGGCGTCGGGCGCGCTGTTGGGCAATGTTCCCGTGCGCCCGATCCGTGCGTGCGCTTTCAACGCCGTATCGCCGGGCGTCGACGCGTTCGCGGCCGACGAGCAAGGGCGGCGCGTGCGCGGCGTTCCCGGTGAACTGGTGATCGCCGCGCCGTTCGTCGGGATGACGTCGGGGTTCTGGAACGCGGCCGACCGCTACGAGGAAACGTACTGGCGCCAGCGGCCGGGCCTGTGGACGCATGGCGACCTGCTGCTCGAAGACGATGACGGACAATTCTTCATCCTCGGCCGTGCGGACGACACGCTGAAGATTGCCGGCAAGCGGCTGGGGCCGGCCGAGGTCGAGTCGGTCGTGCTCGGGTCGCCGCTCGTGCGCGACGTGGCGGCCGTTTCGCTGCCCGATCCGGTGAAAGGGGAGCGGCTGGTGGTTTGCGTCAGTACCCAAGGCGAACCGCCGGGCGCGCTGGCGACCTCGCTGGCCGACCGGATCGAGGCGGCGCTGGGCAAGCCGTTCCGTCCGGGCATCGTACATCTCGTGCCCGATCTGCCGCGCACGCGCAACGGCAAGGTCATGCGCCGCGTGGTGCGAAACGTGTTGCGGGGCTTGCCGCCGGGCGACGTGAGCGCCCTCGAGAACCCGGCGGCGCTTGCAGCCTTGCAGGCGCTGGCCGGTCAGGGCACGGCATGACGGATCGACATCGGAACGGGCGGGGCGCGGTGTAACGTCATCCGCCCGTCACCGGTGGAAAGAACGCAACTTCGCTGTCCTCGCGCACGACGAATTCCCCGGTCACCATTTCGAGGTTCACGGCCGCCCGCACCGGGCGGTCCATCCGCAGCGCGTCCGCACTGCGCGCGTCGCGTGCGGCCAGCGTGCCGCGCAGCGCGTCGACGGTGAGTTCGCGCGCATCGATCTCGACGGTTTCCTCGTCGAGCGCCAGTTGTTCGCGAATGCTCGCGAAGTATTTGATCGTCAGTTTCATCGGGTTGTCTCGGGCAGGAGCGGCGGAATCGGAAAACGCGAAGCGGGTGCGGTCAGCCCCAGCGCCGCATCGCCAGGTCGTCGTGCGCTTTCGCCTCGACCCAGCCGGATTCGCCGTCGTGCCGGATTTCCTTCTTCCAGAACGGCGCATGGGTCTTCAGGAAATCCATCAGGAATTCGCATGCATCGAACGCGGACGCGCGATGCGCGGCGGCCACCACGACCAGCACGACCGGCTGGCCGAGCGGAATGCGGCCGACGCGGTGCACGATCCTGACCGCTTCGAGCCGCCAGCGCGCGGTGGCCTCCTCGACGATGCTCCACAGTGCCTGTTCGGTCATCGTCGGGTAGTGCTCGACTTCCAGCGCGACGACGTCGTCGACGTCGCCTTCCTTGCGCACGACCCCGAGAAAATTCACGACCGCGCCGACATTCGGATTGCGAACGATCGGCGCCAGCTCCGCGCCCGCGTCGATCGGCGCATGCTGCACGCGTACTTCGAAGCCCGCGGCAATCGCGGGCGCCGATTCGGGGTGCGGGTCGGTCGCGTCGACGGGCGGCGGCGGGCTGGCGGCACGCAGCGGATCGTCCGGCAGCCCGGCGCGGGATTCGGTGAAGGTCGTCATGACAGGTTCTCCAGTGGGCGGCGCATCCGGTGTCGCGCGGCGGCCCGTCAGCCGCCGACGAGCGACATGCGCACGGTCGGATAGGTCTTGCCCGGCGCGCGGGCCGGCCGTGCGGCCCGGCGCTCGGAATAGCGGTCGTCGCGCTGCGTCCAGCGTGCGCGCACGGCGGCGGCGAGGTCGGCGCTCGACGCCGCGTCGTCGAGCCACGGCCGCAGGTCGGTGCCTTGCGTCGCGAACAGGCACGTATAAAGCTGGCCGTCGGCCGACACGCGGGCGCGCGAGCAGGTGCCGCAGAACGGATGCGACACGCTGGCGATGAAGCCGACTTCGCCTGCGCCGTCGATGTGCGCGCAACGGATCGCGGTGGCGTCGTGCCCCGGCTCGCCGACGAGCACGAGCGGATAGTGGGCGTCGATCAGCTCGCGCATCCGCGCGGCCGGCACCACCTTGTCGCCGGACCAGTAGCTGGCGCCGCCGACGTCCATGTATTCGATGAAACGCACGGCTACGCCCGTATGCCGGAAGTGCCGCACGAGCGGCAGGATCTGGTCGTCGTTCACGCCGCGCTCGATCACCGCGTTGACCTTGACCGGCGCGAGCCCGGCCGCATGCGCGGCCTCGATGCCGGCCAGCACGCGCGCCACGGGCACGTCCGCGTCGCTCATCCGGCGGAACACCGCTTCGTCGAGCGCATCGAGGCTCACGGTCACGCGCGACAGCCCCGCATCGCGCAATGTGCGTGCCTTCGCGGCGAGCAGCGAGCCGTTGGTCGTCAGCGCGATTTCGACCGGCTTGCCGTCGATGGTGGTCAGCGCGGCCAGCCGTTCGATCAGCGCTTCGAGGTGGCGGCGCAGCAGCGGTTCGCCGCCCGTGATGCGGATTTTCTCGACGCCGAGCGACGTGAAGGCGCGCGCGATCTTTTCCAGTTGCGCGAACGACAAGCGCTCGGACGACGGCATGAACGCGTAGTCGGCGCCGAAGCTTTCGCGCGGCATGCAGTAGCCGCAGCGGAAATTGCACTGGTCGATCACGGACAGGCGCAGGTCGCGCAGCGGGCGGCCGAGCGTGTCGGACGGGCGGGGGAAGGCGCCGGGCGATGCGCCGCCGGATGAAGCGGCGACGGCCGGCGCGGCGGAAACGATGGCATTCACGATCGGGTCGTCGGCCTGCATGAAGTAAGCGGAGGGGCGTCGCCGTTCGGCCGTGCGGGTGCCGACGTGTCGGCGCACAGGTCGTGACGAGCCTCATCGTGAGCATAGTCCGCCGGATTTTTCCGGCAGAGACACAATCGCGCCCGAATTGCAGGAATACAGTTCGCCGCGCCGGACGCGCGACAGGCGCGGCGAATGGCGCGAATGCGTCGCGCCGGGCGGGTAGTCGGCGTCGTGTTCATGCGAGCCAGGGAGTGAATTCGTAGTACGGAACCGCGTCGCCGCGCGCGAGCGTGCGCCCGGCCGGCAGCCGCGCGAGCCCGGTTGCCTGCACGAGCGACTGCAGCGTGCCGGCGCCTTGCTGGCGCAACGTGTCGAGCATGGGCGCGCCATCGGCGCCGACGATGCGCCGCACGCGCACGAAGCGTTCGCGCTGCGCATCCGGCTCGAAGCCGGTATCGATCGGCAGCGACGGCACGACCGGCAGGCAAGCGTCGCGCCCCTGCAGGCGGCGGATCAGCGGCGCGACGAACAGCGCGAACGCCGTCATCGCGGCGCCCGGATTGCCGGGCAGCAGTACCACGGGCCGCGCATCGAGCCGCGCGAGCGCGACCGGCTTGCCGGGCTTCATGCGCACACCGGTGACGAGGAACGACGCACCGAGCGCGGCCAGCGCGGGGCGCAGCAGGTCCTTGTCGCCAACCGACGCGCCGCCGACGCAGATCACGAGGTCGCACCGCGCGTGCAGGTCGCGCAGCGCCCGCTCGACGGCGGCCGGCGTATCGGCCGCATGCAGGCTCATCGCGACGTCGGCGCCGGTTCCCGCGGCCAGCGCGGCGAGCATCGGCGCGTTGCTGTTGTAGATCTGCTGCGGCGCACGCGGCTGGCCGCACGCGATCAATTCATCGCCGGTCGTCAGGATGCCGACGCGCAACGCCGCCCGCACGTCGATCCGCGCGAACCCCTGCGCGGCGGCCACCCCGACGTGCATCGCGCCCATCCGCACGCCGGCCGGCACGAGCAGGTCGCCGGCGCGCACTTCCTCGCCGCGGCGGCGGATGTGCGAACCGATGCGTTGCGGCGCGTCGAACGTGACGCCGCCGTCCTGTTCGTGCGCATGCTCCTGCATCACGACGGTGTCGGCGCCGGGCGGAATCAGGCTGCCGGTGAACAGGCGTGCGGCGGTGCGCGGCGCGAGCGGCGCGGGCGTGTCGCCCGCATAGCAGCGCTGCGCGACGCGCAGCGGCTCGCCGTGCGCGAGGTCGGCGTGCCGCACGGCATAGCCGTCCATCGCGCTCTGGTCGGCCGGCGGCTGGTCGAGCACCGCGGTCAGCGGCGCGGCCAGCACGTGGCCGGCCGCGTCGGCGACCGGCAGGGACGCGGCGGCCGCGAGCGGCGCGAACGCACCGGCGAATTGCTGCTGTGCGGTATCGAAATCGAACAGGGGTTTCATGACGAATGGACCGGGTGCACCGGTGCAGGCAGTGGGTCGAGGTGAACGGCGGCGGGCGACACGTATTCGACGAAGCCGTCGTCGCGGCAGAAACCGACCAGCCGCACGCCGGCTTCGCGGGCGACGTCGATCGCGAGCGACGTCGGCGCCGAGATCGTCGCGAGCATCGGGATGCCGACCCGCGCGGCCTTGCGCACCAGTTCGTAGCTCGCGCGGCTCGACAGGAACACGAAGCCCGCGCGCAGGTCGGCGCGGCGGCGCGCGAGCTGGCCGATCAGCTTGTCGAGCGCGTTGTGGCGGCCGACGTCCTCGAACACGTCGAGCACGGCGCCGTCGCGGTCGCACCACGCGGCCGCGTGGATGCCGCCCGTTTCGCGCATCAGCGTCTGCCGGGCCGGCAGCGCACGCGCGGCGCGCGCGATCGCATCGGCGCCGATGCCCGCGGCCGTGCCGGCGGCCGCGATCCGCGGCGGGTGCAGGTCGAGCTGCGCGATGCTTTCGATGCCGCACACGCCGCAGCCCGTGCGGCCGGCCAGCGCGCGGCGGTGCGCCTTCAGCGCCATGAACGCCTGCTGCGACACCGTGAGCCGGACTTCGGCGCTGCCGGGCCGGCATTCGCTTTCGATGTCGAAGACGTCCGACGCGCGCTCGACGATGCCTTCGCTCAGCGCGAAGCCGAGGCCGAACGCGTCGAGGTCGATCGGCGTCGCCATCATGACCGTGTGCGCGATGCCGTTGAACACGAGTGCAACCGGGGTTTCGTCGACGACGCGATCGACGGTGTCGCACGCGGCGCCGGCGCGATGGCGCGTCACCTGACACGCGGTGCTGCCGGTCGGATCGTCGCGGCGGGTGCAGGACTCCATGCGGGTTTCTCCAGACGGGACGGCCGGCGGGCCGGCCGGGCTCGGCGCGGGCGCCGAACGACGGGATTCGATGCCGCCGGGCGGGCGCCGCAGGGCGCACGACCGCCGCGGGCAGGCGTTGCATAACATGTTAAGTGGAGTGAACAGTGCGCCGCAGACACAGCGCCGCCACGCGGAAAGCAGTACAGCTGAGCGTCCCGCCGGCACGGAAACTATTTTCCGTGCACACATCTTTGGCGGCGCAAGCAGCACAGTTTCAGCGCACGTTCGAGTGATTGCGAGTATCGTTGCAAACGCGATATCGTCATTCACGCTTCGATGCCATGCGAGTGACCCGTTGTGTTCGCATGTGTCATCGCCAAGCCGTCGCGCGATTTCCTGCTTCGGGCGTACGTCCTCACAACCACGAGCAAATTACGGTCATGGAAATCTTCGATGCGTTCCATCTCGCCCGATTGCAATTCGCATTCACGGTGTCGTTCCACATCGTGTTCCCCGCGATCAGCATCGGCATGGCGAGCTTCCTGGCGGTGCTGGAATGGCGCTATCTCGTCACCGGCGACGCCGCCTACAAATCCATGTTTCAGTTCTGGTCGAAGATCTTCGCGATCGGTTTCGGCATGGGCGTGGTCTCCGGCGTCGTGATGGCGTACGAGTTCGGCACCAACTGGGCCGGCTTCTCGCGCGTCGCGGGCAACATCACGGGGCCGCTGCTCACGTATGAAGTCCTGACGGCGTTCTTCCTCGAAGCCGGCTTCCTCGGCGTGATGCTGTTCGGCTGGCAGCGCGTCAGCCCGCGCGCGCACTTCTTCGCGACGCTGATGGTCGCGGTCGGCACGCTGATCTCGACGTTCTGGATTCTCGCGTCGAACAGCTTCATGCAGACGCCGCAAGGCTACAAGATCGAGAACGGCCTCGTCGTGCCGGTCGACTGGTTCAAGGTCGTCTTCAACCCGTCGTTTCCGTACCGTCTCGTGCACATGACGATCGCGGCGTTCATCGTCGCGGGCTTCATCGTCGCCGCGTGCGGCGCGTGGCACCTGCTGAAGGGGCGTCGCGACGAGCCGGTGAAGCGCAGCTTCTCGATGGCGCTGTGGATGCTGCTGGTGCTCGCGCCGATCCAGATCGGCGTCGGCGACGCGCACGGGCTGAACACGCGCGAATACCAGCCGGCGAAGATCGCGGCGATCGAAGGGCTGTGGGAAACCGAGAAGGGCGGCACCGCGCTGAACCTCGTCGGGCTGCCCGACATGCAGGCCGAAACCACCCGCTATGCGATCCAGGTGCCGCACCTCGGCAGCCTGATCCTCACGCACAGCTGGGACGGCGAGATCCGCGGGCTGAAGGAATTCCCGCCGCAGGACCGTCCGTATTCGCCGATCATCTTCTGGACGTTCCGGATCATGGCCGGCCTCGGGATGCTGATGCTGCTGACCGCGCTGCTCGGGCTGCTGCTGAGAAAGGGCGGGCGCCTGTATGAAACGCGCTGGTTCCAGTGGTTCGTGGTGGCGATGGGGCCGTCGGGCATCGTCGCGCTGCTGGCCGGCTGGATCACGACCGAGGTCGGGCGGCAGCCGTGGACCGTATACGGCGTGCTGCGCACCATCGATTCGGTCTCCCCGCTCGACGCTCAGCAGGTCGGCGTGTCGCTGCTGGTCTTCGTGGTCGTGTATTTCCTGGTATTCGGAACGGGTATCTACTACATGATGAAGCTGATGAAGCGCGGGCCGGCGGCCCAGGCCGGCTACATCGAACTGCACCGGCATCCGGGGCTGCGCAAGAGCGCGCTGTCCACGCCGCTGAACGTCACCGAGGCGGAGTAACCATGCACATCGATCTTCCTGTCGTCTGGGCCGCGATCATCGGCCTCGGCGTATTCATCTACGTGATGCTGGACGGCTTCGATCTCGGCATCGGTCTGCTGTTTCCGTTCTTCGATGCGAAGGCCGAGCGCCAGGTGATGCTCGACACCGTCGCGCCGGTGTGGGACGGCAACGAGACGTTCCTCGTGCTCGGCGGCGCGGGCCTCTACGGCGCGTTTCCGGTCGTGTATTCGACGCTGCTGCCGGCCAACTACCTGCCGCTGGTGCTGATGCTGGTCGGGCTGATCTTCCGGGGCGCGGCGTTCGAGCTGCGCGCGAAAGCCACCCGCACGCAGCACATGTGGGACCTCGCGTTCATCGGTGGCTCGGCGCTGGCGGCGTTCTGCCAGGGAATCGTGCTCGGTTCGCTGCTGCAGGGCATCAAGATCGAGAACAACCACTTCGCGGGCGGGCCGTTCGACTGGCTGTCGCCGTTCAGCATGATGTGCGGGATCGGCGTGCTCGTCACCTATGCGACGCTCGGCTGCGGCTGGCTGATCCTGAAGGTCGACGGCGAACTGCAGCGCAAGATGCGGTTGCTGATGAAGCCGCTCACGGGCGTGCTGCTCGCGGTGATGGGCGTGGTGAGCCTGTGGACCGTGATCGGGCTGCCGGCCGTCGCGCACCGCTGGTTCGGCAGCGGCAACCTCGGCTGGTTCCTGCCGGTGCCGGTCCTCGTCGTCGCATGCGTGTGGGGCATCTTCCACACGGTGAAGCGCGCGCACGAGGCCACGCCGTTCCTGCTGACGCTGGCCCTCGTGTTCCTCGGCTACACCGGGCTCGTGATCAGCATCTGGCCGAACATCGTGCCGCCGTCGCTGACGATCTGGGACGCGTCGTCGAGCCATTCGAGCCAGTTGTTCGCGCTCGTCGGCACCGTGATCGTGCTGCCGATCATCCTCGTGTACAACGCGATGCAGTACCACGTGTTCCGTGGCAAGGTGCGCGAGGGCGACGTCGGCTATCACTGAGCGGCCAGCGCGGTGACGGGGCGCGTCGCTCGCGTCTCATCACGCGCGGCGCGGCGCCCGACACGGCACCCGATACGAAAGCGGCCCGCCACGCGCGGGCCGTTGCGCATCGGGTGCGGGCGCAACGGGTTGCGCATTTCCTTGGCAGTCGAGAAAACATCATGATCGTCAGACCACGACAGAACTGGCTCAGGATGCTGTTCGTATGGAACGGCTCCGTGCTGCAGTCGATCATTCCGCAGCTCGTGTTCATGGCGATCGTCAGCACGCTGGCGGTCTTCACGAACGGGCGCATCTTCGGCGAGAAGATTCCGCTCAACACCGCGCCGTTCACGCTGTTCGGGCTCGCGCTCGCGATCTTCCTCGGGTTTCGCAACAACGCGAGCTTCGAGCGCTTCAAGGAAGCGCGGCATCTGTGGGGCAACCTGCTGATCGCCGCGCGCACCGTGACGTCGCAACTGCATCGCTACCTGCCCGACAGCGTGAGCGACGCCGAGCGCAACCGGCTCGCCGATCTGCTGATCGCGCTCGCGTATGCGCTGAAGCACCAGCTGCGCCATACCGATCCGACCGCGGACCTGCAGCGCATTCTTGGCGCGGAGCGTACGGCCGCGCTCGGCGGCAAATGCTACAAGCCGGTCGCGATCCTCGACGAACTGCGCGGCGGCATCGTCCGTGCGCTGGGCCGCGCGCCGGGCAGCGACGCGACCTGCTGGATGTTCGAGACGCAACTCGACGAGCTCGGCAAGTCGGTCGGAGGGTGCGAGCGCATCCTGTCGACGCCGATCCCGTTTTCGTACAGCGTGCTGCTGCATCGCACCGTGTATGCGTATTGCGTGCTGCTGCCGTTCGGGCTCGTCGATTCGACGGAGTTCTTCACGCCGCTGATCTGCGTGTTCATTGCGTATACGCTGATCGCGCTCGAAGCGATCGCGAACGAAGTGGCCGAGCCGTTCGGCCTCGCGCCGAATGCGCTCGCGCTCGATGCGATGACGCGTACGATCGAGCGGTCGGTGCTGGAACTCGGGGATCGGCCGATGCCGGAGGAATTCGTGCCCGCGTCGACGTATCAGATCACGTAGGCTGCGGGGCGTTAGTGTAGTCGTCTGTAAGGTTGATCGGCCGGAGCGATGACGGGTGTGTAGACTCTTGCTCGTTCAATGGAGCCCACACCATGCAACTGCTCGATCACGTGTCGATCGGCGTGCCGGATATCGACCAGGCACGCCCTTTCTACGATGCCGTCATGGCTGCGCTGGGCGCGACCAAGGTCTATGACCGGCCCAATGCGCTCGGTTACGGCGAACGTTGCAGCGCGAATGATCCGGGGTCGACCTTTCTGGCGGTGTATCTGGATCCCGCCGAAATCGGCGCGAGCAAGCGGCACTGGTGTTTCAAGGCGACTTCCCGCGAGCAGGTGCATGCGTTTTTCGAGGCCGGCCTCGCGACAGGCGGCCAGTCCGACGGCGAACCCGGGTTGCGGCCGCAGTACCACGCCGACTACTACGCGGCTTTTCTGGTCGATCCGGCCGGCAACCGGGTCGAGGCCGTCTGTCATGCGGCGGCCGGCGCCGGAGCGTGAGCGGCCGTGACGGCATCGCTCAACCGAAATACGTCAACCCCATCGCTCCCTTCACCTCCGCGAGCGTCGCCCCCGCCACTTCCCGCGCATGCAGCGTGCCGCGCTTCAGGATCGCCATCACTTCGGCCTTGTCGGCTTCGAACTCACGGCGGCGCGCGCGGATCGGCTCGATCAGCGCCTGCAGCCGCTCGTTCAGCACGCGCTTGACGACGCTGTCGCCGAGGCCGCCGCGGCGATAGTGGGCCTTCAGCTCGTCGACCTTCGCCACGTCCGGCTCGAACGCATCGAGGAACGTGAACACGACGTTGCCCTCCACTTGGCCGGGGTCGCTCACGCGCAGGTGATTCGGGTCCGTGTACATGTCCTTCACGGCCTGCGCGATCTCGTCCGGCGTCGAGCCGAGCGTGATCGCGTTGCCGAGCGACTTGCTCATCTTCGCCTTGCCGTCGATGCCGGGCAGCCGCGTGACCGATGACAGCACGGCCTCGCATTCGACCAGCACCGGCTGCTCGACGGTCGCGTTGAAGCGACGCACGAGCTCGTTGGTCTGCTCGATCATCGGCAACTGATCGTCCCCGACCGGCACGTGGGTCGCCTTGAACGCGGTGATGTCGGCTGCCTGGCTCACCGGGTAGGTCAGGAAGCCGGCCGGGATGTCGCGCTCGAACCCGCGCAGGCGGATTTCTTCCTTGATGGTCGGATTGCGCTCGAGGCGCGCGACCGTGACGAGGTTGAGCAGGTATTGCGACAGCTCGGCGAGTTCGGGCACCTGCGACTGCACGACGATCGTCGAGATCGCCGGATCGATGCCGACGGCGAGGTAGTCGAGCGCGACCTCGATCACGTTTTCGGTCACGCGCTGGCGGCGGCCCATGTTGTCGGTGAGCGCCTGCGTGTCGGCGAGCAGCAGGAATTGCGTCGCCTCGTGCTGCATCTGCACGCGGGCGCGCAGCGAGCCGATGTAGTGGCCGAGGTGCAGCGGGCCGGTCGTGCGGTCGCCGGTGAGGATGATCGGGCGGGTGGGATGCGTCATGGTCGTCGTGGGCTCCGGGTTGTCGAAGCCGCCAGCCATGGTCTCGGCGCAGAAACGCAAATGCCGCCATGGCTGGCGGCATCACGTTTGGGACATGCAAAAGGAAACGGGCCGCCTGGGTCAGGCGCGCCACCAGCAATGCACGATCGGCGAGGCAGGTCGGGTTTCCATCGCGCCAGTATAGCGCAGTGCGCGGCAGGACGCGTGCGTCAGCGGATCACCGACTCCATCGCGAGGTACGCGGTTTCGGCGGACGGCCACAGCAGGTACAGCAGGCCGGCCATCAGCAGCAATGCGCCGGCGCGGACGAACGGCGTGCGGTCTTTGTCGCGGGGATGGGTGGGCTGCTTCGATTTCTTCATGCTTGCAGGCGCGGGGTGCGCCACTCCAACGGTTACTGCAACGGCTCGCGCGGGGCGAGGCCGAGGTATGACGGGTTTTACGGGACTGGGATGCTGTCCGGGGCCCGGGTCGTCCGGGCCGAGCGCGAAGTTTACCAGCCGCGGGGCGTGAAAAAGGGGACGGTTGAGAGGTCGTGCCGGCTGCCCGCGTCGAGGCGACCGGCATCCTACCAGTTCAACAGGCCGGACACAGTCAAGAATTGTCGGGAACGGGCGCGGCCGGCGCGCCGGCCCCGTTCCCGATTTCACAGACACGTCGCATGGTTCGTCCCTGCAGCGGTCCGCCGAAATTTCCGGCCGGGCCGTCGCACCTTCCTTTCCCGGAGAACCCCATGCGATATCCATTGCAGCACGCCGACCAGGCCGCCGTGGCGCGGCGTCCATCCGAACCCGACCCTCGCGTCCCCGTGCCGGGGCGTCCCTCGAGGAGGTGTGAGCCATGAGCAACGACACACTCGACCCCCTGCTGCGCCAGTTCGCGGAGAAGCGTCTGGGCCGGCCGCTCGAGCCGGGCGAAGAACAGGCGCTGCTGGAGCGGCTGCCGAGCAGCCAGGGGCACCCGTCGGCGTCCGCCGCCGGCCCGGCCACGCCGGCGAGCACCGCGAATCCGTCCTTGCCGCAGTTGAAAACCCGGCGCGAGGCGCGCGAACAGATCAAGCATTTTCTGCAGCTCAACCAGCAAAAGGCGTACGAGAAGATGCGCGGCATCCTGCAGACGATCGACACGCAGAACGAGACGACCCTCGGCATGCTGGCGTCGGAGCAGCGGAAAGTAGCGGGCGTGCTCGACGCGCACGAGGCGGCGGGCGACGCGCAGGCTGCCGGCGCGGCGGAGATTCAGGACAGCACCCGCGAGGCGCTGACGATGATCGGCGAACAGCTGACGGGCCTGATCCGGCAGGAAATCGAAACGTGCTTCCGCCAATACGGCGATGCGCTCGCCGAACGGCTCGCGGCCAGGTTCGACGCAATGGAGGACCGGTTGCGGCGCATCGACACCGGCCCGGTTGAACGATCCGAACCTGCCGCTGCCGTTCACGACACCGTCGGCCGAGCGTCCATGGAGTAGCACGCGGGTCATGCGACCGAACGCGAAACCGGCCGGTCCCGATGTGCGACCTCTCAACTACGTGAACCAAGGAGCAACAAATGGCTGATACGTGTCAAGTGTGCCAGGTCAATCCCGCGATTACCGATGCGGTCACACAGGTCAACGTCAAGGTGGTCGCGGAAGCGCCGGCGATGGCGATGGGCTCGCTGTACCAGGCCCAGAGCCATTCGCTGAGCATCCTGTTCGAGAACGCGGTGCAGCAGCAGTCGCAGGCCGCGATCCAGTCGCAAACGTCGACGAACGTGGGGACGATGCAGCTCTACACGATCGGGCCGGAAAGCGCGGGCGCGGCCGCCACGGAAATCGGCGCGAACGGGATCATTTCCATTCTGGCCGACGTGATCGCGATCGGGAAGGCGGTGGCCCGGCCGTAAGGCGTCATCGCAGCGCCGTGGTTGAAGCGGCGGCGGCCGCGGCACGCGCCGCCGATCCCGCCGCCGCGGCGCGGATTCGCAGCATGGCCGCCGGCGCCTGACCCACGGTGCCGTGCGGTGTTCCGGAGCAAACGACGGAGCGGGCAGCGCCGATTCGATGCGCAGCCCGTTCGCGAAACAGGAGAAATACGATGGCAAATGACACAAACGACGCGAAGGACCCCTGCAAGACGTGTGCGGTCAACGCCGCGATCACCGACGCGGTCACGCAGACCAACGTCAAGGTGGTCGGCGAGGCGCCCGCGATGGCCACGGGCTCGCTGTACCAGGCCCAGAGCCATTCGCTCAGCGTGCTGTTCGAGAACGCCGTGCAGCAGCAGTCGCAGTCCGCGGTGCAGCTGCCGACCTCGACGAACGTGGGCACGATGCAGCTGTACACGCTCGGGCCGGCGAGCGCCGGCGCGGCCGCGACGGAAATCGGCTCGAACGGCGTGCTGTCCGTGCTGGCCGACGTGCTCGCGCTCGGCAAGGCGCTGGCCTGACGCGTAGCCCGGCGTCGGCGCCGGGCGGTGGCCCCGATCGCGGTGGCTGCCGCCCGGCGCCCGACATCGTGTCGACGCACGTGACGGCGGACACCCCGTCACGTAGCGTCGGCGCCGGCCGACCCACTCATGCGCTCGCCACGACCGCGCCGCGGCGGCGAGCCAACCAGGAGCCAAGACATGCCGGAACAGGTTTCCCCCGCGACGACCGATGCAGTCACGCAAGCCAACGTCAAGGTAGTGGGCGAAGCGCCCGCCGTGGCGTTGGGCACGCTCATGCAGTCCAACAGCCACGCGTCCGCGATCCTGCTTCACAACGCGGTGCAGATGCAGGCGAACCAGGCGGCATCCAACCTCGCCGCCACGACCGTCGGCATCATGCAGCTCTATGCCGGCTCGCCGGTAGCGCTGGCCAGCGCGGCGCGGTCCGCGAACGACAACTTCGTCTCGCAACTGGCCGCCGTCGCTCAGTTGATGAACGCCATCGGCCACGGGCGCGGTTGACCTTCACCGCGCGCCGCGCAATCCGGCGCGCGCAACCATGCCCGCATGGCGGCGCTGCCCGGCGCACGCGCTTGCCGGGGCATCAATTGGCGGCGACGATGGTCCGGAGCTGCTCCGGTTTCTCGATCGTCACACCGTGTTCGTGTAGCCGGATCAGGCCGTCGCGCTGCATCTTCTGCAGGCTGCTGTTCAGTCGCGGCCGGCTGACGTTGAGCATCGCGGCGAGGATGCTCTGGTTCTCCGGCAGCGGCACCTCGAGATCGTTTCCTTGCATGCGGTTCAGCAGATGGCGCGCGAGCCGTGCTTCGAGCCGGTACAGGCATGCCGACTCGACGAAGTCGCTCAACTGGTGAATGTGCCGGCACAGCTGCTCGTGGATGCGCGCCATGAATTCCGCGTTGGCCTGCAGCGGCGCGAAGTGCTGGCGATGCAGCAGCGAAATGCGGCAGTCGGGGCTCAACTGGGCGGTGAAGCTGCGCCGGTGCGCGCGAATCAGCGTGTTCTCGCCGATGAGGTCGCCCGGCATCGCGTGACCGAGAATGATCTCGCGTCCGCCGGGTTCGTGCAGCGTCTTGTAGACGCGGCCGCGGTGCACGAACGCGACGAAATCTCCCGGATCGCCCTTGAAGAACAACAGGCGATTGCCGTGTTCCGGCCAGGACGTGACGTGCCGCTCGATGTGCGCGAGCAGGCTCTCCGGAAGATCGGCGAGTATCGGTATATTGCGCAGCGTTTGAGCGTTAGCAAGGGCAGGCATGTTTTCCGCGCGAGGTTGTTTGACGATGCAGCCACCTAGCGAAAAACGCTGCCTTTGGCATTGCGTGAAAAATGAATAATGAAAGTATCGAAATAATCGGCAAGCGGTCCGGACGGGGCCGTGTTTTGGCGGCAAGCGCGCTTGTTCGACCGACAGGGGAAGCCGCATGCCGACGCACGGGCGCATCGCGGCGGGAGTCCTGCTTGTTCATCGCAATGCCGTTATCCGGTCAGGCCCGGCGACGCACCTGAAACGACGGATCGGGCTATGCCGGTGAATTAAAATTTCCGTTCATAATAATCAAGAAAATTTACTGAAACCGATTATCGTTATATCGGTGTTACACGGGTAACAGCGCCATTCCCGGCGTCGAATCGATTCTGTGTTTTCCATAAAAAAGGAAGACACGGGATGACAACCTCGAACCAGCACGCTGCCCCGCCGCCCGAGTCTCCGGCGCAGCAGCTCGACCGCACGTGGCGGGAAATGCAGGGAAAATTGCGGCGCCGCGCGCGCCTGTTGTGCAAGGGTGATATTCACCGTGCCGACGAACTGCTTTCCGATACCGCACTCAAGGTCCACATTTATCTGCAGCGCTCGCCCGAGCGCGTCCGGAACCTGACGGGCTTTCTCTTTCTGGCGCTGAATCACGCGTTCCTCGATGGCGCGCGCCGCCGTCTGCGCGAAAGCGGCATGCTCGAATTCGACCCGGGCTGGGACGACGATCACGCCGTCGAGCTGGCCGGCCACGCGCCGTCGGTGGAGCAGCAACTGCTGCTGCGGCAACAGCTGCTGCGCCTCGAGCAGGCGCTGTCCATGCTGTCCCCGCAGCAGCAGATGCTGTTCACGCTGAAGTTCGAGGAGGACCGGCCTTATCTGCACATCGCCGAGACGCTCGGGATCAACGAGCCGCTCGCCAGAAAACGGGTCGAGCTGCTGCGCAAGAAGTTGCGCGAGGAACTCGCGTGAGCGCGTTCACGAATGCCGGCACGCAGCGTTCCTAACGGCATGCGCGGCGTCGATGGCCTGCCGGCCCGCCCGTTCCTTCAATCGCATGCCGGAGCCGAGATCCGAGGAGGCCTCGTGGCAGACAAAGTCAATGAGCAGATTACCGATGCGCTGACGCAGACCAACGTCAACGTCGTCGCGGGATCGCCGGCCCAGGCGCTGGGCATGCTGTACCAGATGTTCAGCCAGGCCGTCGGCATCTCGGCGCAGAACATGACCCAGCAGCAGGCGGCGCTGAACCAGATCTCGAACGCCGTGGTGTCGAAGGCGGTGGCCATGATCCTGTCCGTCGAAGCGTCGCCGAAGCCGGCATCGGGCGGCGCGTCACTGCCCGCGGCGGGCGGGCCGCCGACGGGCTCCACGCACTAGGACGCGACGTTATCAGGATATCTGAATAATGAACATGAAAGGTCTTTTGGGCGGCCGCGCAGACGGCGCGACGCAAGCGCCGGACGGCACCGCGGACGCAGCAGCCGCCACATCCGCCGCAGCCGAAGCAACGACGCCGGCCGATGTCGCGCCGCACGCCGCTGCTTCGGCAGCCGGCACGCGCGCGTGGCCGACCAACCGGCTGCGCAGGTTCACCGATGCGCTGAAGGCGCCGGACCAGATCGCGGGCGCGAGAGGGTCCGCCCACTCGGCGCTGCAGACCGTGCAGGCGATCAACGCGGAGGCTGCGTCCTACGCGACGACGCAGATCGCCGTCGGCCCGAACATGATGATCACGCAGGCGGGCGGCATGGTCGCGCAGGCGGCGGCCAACTACTTCGAGGCGTCGACGTCGCTGGCGATCGCGGGCAAGAGCGTGCTGATGAAGGACCTGGCGCAGAAGACCATCGACGAGGACGTGAAAGGCATGGCGATGGATGCGGTGGGCCTGCTGTTGACGGACCTGTTCGTCGCGACCGCGGCGGTCGTCGCGGGCGCCGCGGAGGCGATCGAAGGCGAGGCCGCGAGCGTCGCGCTCGACAGGATCGACGAGAGCCTGCAGAAGTATCAGGCGTTGCTGGACAAGAAGGGCACGTAGGGGCGCGACGTCGATCACGAACGTCGCGGGCGATCGCCTGTCGCGCGAGTGGCGGCAACGCATCGATCGACACGACCCGCCGGGCCGCCCGGCCCGATGCGGGATGTGAGCGGCAGGCGCGACGCGCGTTCTTCGTCGAACACGTCGCGGCCTGCTACCGGCAGTCCAGTCCAATCATGTGAGGAACCCATGTCCTACATCATTCAGCACGTAAACGGTCCCGCGCCGCTGGCGGTCGGCGAGCGCCAATGGGGAGATGCGACGGAAATCGATTTCGGCGCGATGACGAGCTGCATCGCGCTCGTCGAGCAGACGCCGGGTCAGCCGACGATGGTGCGCGGCATCCATCTGTCGATCGTCGGCCCCGACGGCACGAAGGTCTACGACACGGCGGCGAATGTCGCCGGGCAGGTCGAGACGATCATGCAGCAGAGCGGCGACATGCGTGCGTGCCTCGGGCGTATCGACGTCTGGCAGGCCAACGAGTCGCAGGAGGTGCAGGATTTCTTCGCCGCGCTGATGCAGAGTCTCGACATGTTCGAGTGGGTGCAGGTGCCGGACGGCAATCTGCGGGTGCGAATCCATGGTGGCGTGATGGCGTATCGGAAGGGCACCGACGGGTGGACCAACGTGTAGTCGGCACGAGCCGGTGACATACCGGTGGGGCGCGTCGACGATCGGTTCGGCTGCGTCGGGACATCGGATTTTTTGGCGCACCCATGCGCTCGTGTCGAACCGTTCCCGACCGGCGTTGCGCTTCGGCTGCCTGCTTGCACGCTGCGCGCCACCGCCTCCCGCCCCAGCTTTTTGCTCGTCAACACCAACAAAAAACCTCATTTCGCGCCAGACGCCCTGTCCGCAGAATGTCTCCATTCCAGCTCACGCAGCGACACGCGCGTCGCATGAGCCGCACTTCAGAAGGAGACAGCCGTGGCAGTCGAAACAACCTCAATCGATACGCTCGTCGTCGGCGCCGGGCAGGCCGGCGTGGCCATGAGCGAACATCTGGGCAAGCTGGGCGTGCCCCATCTCGTGCTGGAGCGCAGCCGCATCGCCGAACGCTGGCGCACCGGACGCTGGGATTCGCTGGTCGCGAACGGCCCCGCGTGGCACGACCGTTTCCCGGGGCTCGAATTCGACGGCCTCGATCCCGACGCGTTCGCGTCGAAAGACCAGGTCGCGGACTACTTCGAAGCGTATGCACGCAAGTTCAACGCGCCGATCCGTACCGGCGTCGAAGTGAAGCACGTCGTGCGCAACACGGGCAAGCCGGGCTTCGTCGTCGAGACGTCGGACGGCACGATCGAGGCGAACCGCGTGGTGGTCGCGACGGGGCCGTTCCAGCGCCCGGTGATTCCGCCGATCGCGCCGGACGATGCGCGCCTCGTGCAGATCCATTCCGCCGACTATCGCAACCCCGGTCAGCTTCCGGCGGGCGCGGTGCTGGTGGTCGGCGCCGGTTCGTCGGGCGTGCAGATCGCCGACGAGCTGCAGCGCGCGGGGCGGCAGGTGTACCTGTCGGTCGGGCCGCACGATCGTCCGCCGCGCGCGTATCGCGGCCGCGACTTCTGCTGGTGGCTCGGCGTGCTCGGCGAATGGGACAAGGAAGTCGCGACGCCCGGCCGCGAGCACGTGACGATCGCGGTGAGCGGCGCGCGCGGCGGCCATACGGTCGATTTCCGCGCACTGGCGAACCAGGGCGTGACGCTGGTCGGGCTGACGAAGTCGTTCGACGGCGGCGTGGCGGTGTTCGAGCGCGATCTCGCGATCAATCTCGCGCGCGGCGACGAGAACTACCTGGCGCTGCTCGACGCGGCCGACGCGTATGCGGCACGCAACGGCCTAGACCTGCCGGAAGAGCCGGGCGCGCGGCGCATCCTGCCGAATCCCGAATGCGTCGCGCATCCGATCCTCGCACTCGACCTCGCCGGCGCCGGCATCGCGTCGATCGTCTGGGCGACGGGCTATGCCGTCGACTACGGCTGGCTGAACGTCGACGCGTTCGGGCCGGACGGCAAGCCGCAGCACCAGCGCGGCGTGTCGAAGGAGCCCGGCATCTATTTTCTCGGGCTGCCGTGGCTGTCGCGGCGCGGCTCGAGCTTCATCTGGGGCGTGTGGCACGACGCGAAACACATCGCCGATCACATCGTCACGCAGCGCAAGTACCTCGCGTACCACGACGCGTCGCAGCACCGCGCGGCCGCGCAAGCGGCACGGCCCGACGCTCGCCCGCTCGCCGAAGCGGCGAACTGATCCCCGACACATCCCGCCGCGCCGCGATTGCTTCCGGCGCGGCGGGCAACCCACCGACACTCGAAGGACCTCGATGAGCCAGCCCACCCATACGCGTATCCGCATGTTCAACACCCGGGATACCTACCCGAACCAGACGCTCGACAACGACCTGTGCCAGGCCGTGCGGGCCGGCAACACCGTCTACGTGCGCGGCCAGGTCGGCACCGATTTCGACGGCAACCTGATCGGCCTCGGCGACGCGCGCGCGCAGGCCGAGCAGGCGATGAAGAACGTCAAGCAATTGCTCGAGGAAGCCGGCAGCGACATCACGCACATCGTGAAGACGACGACCTACCTGATCGACCCGCGTTACCGCGAACCCGTGTACCAGGAAGTCGGCAAGTGGCTGAAAGGCGTCTACCCGATCTCGACGGGGCTCGTCGTCTCCGCGCTCGGCCAGCCGCAGTGGCTGATGGAGATCGACGTGATCGCGGTGATCCCCGACAACCGGCAGCCGAACCGCGCATAGGAGGCGACATGACTTTCTCCATCGTCGGGCGCTGCCCGGAAACGGGCCAGCTCGGGATCGCGATCAGCTCGTCGAGCATCGCGGTGGGCGCGCGCTGCCCGTGGGTGCGCGCGGGCGTCGGCGCCGTCGCGACGCAGAACATCACGCTGCCGGCGCTCGGGCCCCAGATCCTCGACCTGATCGAGCACGACCCGCTCACGCCCGCCGCGGCGCTCGACCGCGCGTTGAGCGCGAACGGCTGGAGCCAGTACCGGCAGGTCACGGTGATCGACGGGCAGGGGCAGACCGCATGCTTCACCGGCAAGGAGGCGCTCGGCACGCATCACGCGGTGCAGGGCGAGCAGTGCGTGGCGGCCGGCAACCTGCTCGCCGCGCCGACCGTGATCGACGCGATGGTGCGGGCCTTCGAGCAGGCGCCCGGGCTGCTCGCGGATCGCCTGCTGGCCGCGATGCACGCGGCGATGGCGGCCGGCGGCGAGGCCGGGCCGGTGCATTCGGCCGCGTTGAAGGTGGCGGGCGACGTGACCTGGCCGATCGTCGACCTGCGCGTCGACTGGGCCGACGCCGATCCGATCGGGCAGCTCGATGCGTTGTGGCGCGCGTATCGGCCGCAGATGCAGGACTACCAGACGCGCGCGCTGAATCCGACCGCCGCGCCGAGCTACGGAGTGCCGGGCGATGAGTGATCCGTCGAGCCGCGCGCTGCTCGAACGGCTGATCGGCTTCGCGACGGTCAGCCGCGATTCGAACCTCGAGATGATCGGCTTCATCCGCGACTATCTCGCCGGGTTCGGTGTGGCGAGCGAACTGTTCTACAACGCGGAGCGCACGAAGGCGAGCCTGTACGCGACGATCGGCCCGTGCGATCGCGGCGGCGTCGCGCTGTCGGGCCATACCGACGTGGTGCCGGTCGACGGGCAGGCGTGGACGGTCGAGCCGTTCCGGCTGACCGAGCGCGACGGCCGCCTGTACGGTCGCGGCACGGCCGACATGAAGGGCTTCATCGCGTCGGCGCTCGCGGCCGTTCCGGCGTTCGTTTCACGGCCGCTGGGCCTGCCCGTGCATCTGGCGTTCTCGTACGACGAGGAAGTCGGTTGTCTCGGCGTGCGGCCGATGCTCGACCAACTGGCCGTGCGCGAACATCGTCCGCGGCTGTGCGTGATCGGCGAGCCGACCGAACTGAAGCCGGTGCTCGGTCACAAGGGCAAGCTCGCGATGCGCTGCCACGTGAAGGGCGCCGCGTGCCACTCGGCTTACGCGCCGTCGGGCGTCAATGCGATCGACTACGCGGCGAAGCTGATCGGCCGGCTCGGCGAGATCGGCGCGGCGCTCGCACGGCCCGAGCATCACGACCGCCGCTTCGATCCGCCGTTCTCGACCGTGCAGGCCGGGCTGATCAAGGGCGGCCGCGCGCTGAACATCGTGCCGGCCGAATGCGAATTCGATTTCGAGGTGCGTGCGCTGCCGGATTTCGATGCGCACGACGTGCCGAGAAAGCTGCAGGACTATGCGGAATCCGAACTGTTGCCGAAGATGCGCGCGGTGCAGCCCGATACCGACATCCGGTTGCAGCCGCTCGGCGCGTATCCGGGGCTGGCGACCGCGCCGGACAGCGAGGCCGCGCGCGTGCTCGCGCTGCTGAGCGGCTCCGATGCGTTCGGCACGGTGGCGTTCGGCACCGAGGGCGGGCTGTTCGGGCAGGCCGGCATTCCGACCGTGGTGTGCGGGCCGGGCAGCATGGATCAGGGGCACAAGCCCGACGAGTTCGTCACGCTCGACCAGCTGCACGGATGCGACGCGATGCTGGGCCGCCTGGCCGCGTATCTCGCTTCCGCCGCCTGAACGTGCGGCCGACACGCACGCACCGCATCCGGCGGCGCGTGCGTGGTCCTGTTCCCGCTCGCGATCCTGTCGTCCTTATCGCGCCGATTGTGCCGATTGCGCGACGATCTGCGCGAGCCGTTCGCGGCAGAAATCGACGAACGACTGCGCCTGCTTGGTGAGCTGGCCGCGCTTCAGCCGTGCGCTCACGAGCCCGGACGGGCTGACGGTTTCGCTGAGGGCGATCGTCACGACGCGCTGGCCGTCGTACGTATAGTCGGAATGCGGGCGCGTGACGAGCAGCGAGAACCCGAAGCCCTGGCCGACCATTCCGCGCACCATCTCGATCGACGGCGAGCCGAACACGATGTTCGGCGTGAGCCCGAGTTCATGAAACAGGCTCACGAAGTACGTGCGGCTCGGTTGCACGTCGAGCAGGATCATCGGCTCGACGCACAGGTCGCGCAGCGACACGTGCGTCTGGCCCGCGAACCGGTGGTTCTCCGGCAGCAGCACGTACGGCTGCTGCGGCGGCATCAGCGGCTCGGTTTCGATCGTGCCGTCCAGATCGTGGTCGTACATCAGCGCGAGATCGAAGGTGCCGGACGTCAGTCCCTGCACGAGTTCCTGCTGGTCGCCGTCGCGCAGCCGGATGTTCACGCCCGGGTAGCGCTCGCGAAAACCGGCGATCAGTTGCGGCAGATAGAGCGGCGCGACCGTCTCGAAGCAGCCGATGTCGATCTGCCCGGTGATCACGTCGTTGTCGGCGAGCGCGTTCTGTTCGAACTCGTGCGCGATGCGCAGCAGTTCCTGCGCTTTCCGGTAGAAGCGCGTGCCGCTCGGCGTCAGCGACACGCCCTGCGCGTGGTGGCGGATGAACAGCTTCACGCCGAAGCTCTCTTCGAGCCCCTTGATCGCGCTGGAAATCGACGGCTGCGCGATGAAGAGCTGGCGCGAGGCCTCGGCGACGCTGCCGGATTCGACCGTCGTGATGAAGTATTTCAGTTGCCGCAAAGTGTAGTGAGCCACAAGCACCTCTGATGCCCGGCCCCGGCGTGCCGCCGCGGGCGCATGCGCGTTCCGTAGGGAAACAGACCCTGGCACCTTACCTGAAGTCGTTCCACGCCGAAATTTCCGCTGCAGAGCTTTTTCGTATGTCGCGGAAATATTTTTAGTATTTTCCGGTCCCGATGCACGTGGCGCACCATCGTCGCCAACCTGGATCGCGGCGAGGCCGCGCGCGCAGGCGGAGGCGGTCATCCGTCCCCGCCTGCCGCGCATCGTTCGCCTCGCCGACCCGGCCGCGTGTGCACGCGGCGCGGCGTCGCTCGCGCATCCGGACCCGATTGCCGGCGCGCACCTCGACGCGCGCCGGCGGAAACGGCACGCGCGCATCGCCGCGCAGGACAGGAGACATCACCATGACGAACGCGGAACGCAATGCGTCCCCGATGATAGAGAAGCACACGATCGGCTATGTGCCGCCTGCGGAACGCCACGGCAAGGTGCGCGACCTGTTCACGCTCTGGTTCGGCGGCAACATCGCGCCGCTGCCGATCGTGACCGGCGCGCTCGGCGTGCAGATGTTCCACCTGAACCTGATGTGGGGCATCGTCGCGATCGTCGTCGGCCAGGCGGTCGGCGGCGTGCTGATGGCGCTGCATTCGGCGCAGGGGCCGCAGATGGGCATCCCGCAGATGATCCAGAGCCGCGCGCAGTTCGGCTCGTGGGGCGCGCTGCTCGTGACGGTGATCGCGGCCGTGATGTACGTCGGCTTCTTCGCGTCGAACATCGTGCTCGCCGGCAAGTCGGTGCACGGCATCGCATCGTCGGTGCCGGTTCCGGTCGGCATCGTGATCGGCGCGGTGGGCTCGGGGCTGATCGGGATCGTCGGCTACCGGTTCATCCACATCCTGAACCGCATCGGCACGTGGGTGCTCGGCATCGGCATCGCCGTCGGCTTCTGGATGATCCTGTCGCACGTGAGCACCGCCGATTTCCTGACGCGCGGCGGCTTCGACTTCGCGGGCTGGCTCGCGACGGTGTCGCTGTCGGCGCTGTGGCAGATCGCGTTCGCGCCGTACGTGTCGGACTATTCGCGCTATCTGCCGGAGAACGTCGGCGTCGCGTCGACGTTCTGGGCGACCTATCTCGGCTGCACGCTCGGCTCGACGCTCGCGTTCATCTTCGGCGCGGTGGCGGTGCTCGCGGTGCCGGCCGGCGCGGACACGATGGACGCGGTCAAGCAGGCGACCGGCCCGCTCGGCCCGCTGATGCTCGTGCTGTTCCTGCTGAGCGTGATCAGCCACAACGCGCTGAACCTGTACGGCGCGGTGCTCGCGGTCATCACGTCGGTACAGACGTTCGCGTACAAGTGGATTCCGACCGCGAAGGCGCGCGCGGTGGTGTCGGTCGTGATCTTCGTCGCATGCTGCTACGCGGCGATCGGCGCATCGACGAACTTCGTCGGCAACCTCGTCGATCTGGTGCTTGCGCTGCTGGTCGTACTGGTGCCGTGGACGGCGATCAACCTGATCGACTTCTACGTGATCCACAAGGGCAAGTACGACATCCAGTCGATCTTCATGGCGGACGGCGGAATCTACGGCCGCTTCAATCCGCAGGCGCTGCTCGCGTATGCGATCGGTATCGTCGTGCAGATCCCGTTCATGAACACGCCGATGTATGCGGGACCGATTCCCGCGCATCTGGGCGGCGCGGACCTGTCGTGGCTCGTCGGCCTGCTGCTGACGTCGCCGCTGTACTACTGGCTCGCGACGCGCGACAGCGCATATCGGCGCCGGCAGGGCGGCGCGCACCTGCCGCCGACGGCGGCGCGGTAAGGAAGGGGGCCGCCGCATCGGTTGCGACGCGGCGGCGAGCAGCGGAAGGAACCGGGCAGGCCAGCGCCGGACTACAGGGTGCAGGCCTGCCGCGGCATCAGACCACCGCCGAGCGCGCGACGCGCACCGGCACCGACTTGTACGACGGCGTGCCGCTTTCCTTGTCGATGTAGTCGAGCGGTACGAGCACGTTCGCTTCCGGATAGTACGCCCCGACCGAGCCCGGCGCGATGTCGTACTCGATCGCGGTGATCTTTTCGAGGCGCAGCGTACGGCCCGACGCGGTCACCGTCTCGATGTCGACGAGGTCGCCGTGTTCGAGCCCGTACTTCGCGAGATCGGCCGCGTTCATGAACAGCACGTCGCGCCGGCCGAACACGCCGCGATAGCGATCGTCGAGGCCGTAGATCGTCGTGTTGTACTGGTCGTGGCTGCGCAGCGTGATCAGCCGCAGCACCTGCTCGGCGCCGAGCACGTCCGCGTCCTCCTTCACGCCCTTGTAGACCGAGAACATCGCCTTGCCGGTCGGCGTCGGCCACACGCGCTCGGTGGGCGGCAGCGGCAGCCGGAAGCCGCCCGGCGTGCGGATCCGCTCGTTGAACGCCTCGA
Source organism: Burkholderia sp. EMB26 (assembly GCF_024730645.1). Classification (NCBI taxonomy): domain Bacteria; kingdom Pseudomonadati; phylum Pseudomonadota; class Betaproteobacteria; order Burkholderiales; family Burkholderiaceae; genus Burkholderia; species Burkholderia sp. EMB26. The sequence continues at coordinate 685,453 of NZ_CP078072.1, read as the reverse complement.
AGCCGGACACCGTCTTGTCGATCAGGTCGCGGATGCGGTCGTAGTCGGCGATCAGGTCGAGCCACGCGACCTTGCTGTTCGGCAGCGTCGCATGGGCGATGCCCGCGACGATCGCGGGCTCCGAGCGCAACTGGTCCGACGCGGGCTTGAGCTTGCCGGCCGACGCATGGACCATCGACATCGAATCCTCGACGGTGATCGACTGCCGGCCGGTGGCCTGCATGTCGAGCTCGGTGCGGCCGAGCACCGGCAGGATGAAGGTTTCCTTGCCGACCAGCAGGTGCGAACGGTTCAGCTTCGTGCCGAGATGCACGCTCAGGTCGAGCTTCGCCATCGCCGGGAACGACACCTCGGGGTCGGGCAGCGCGACCGCGAAGTTGCCGCCGAGGCACAGCAGCGCCTTCGCGGTGCCGTCGATCATCGCCTGCATCGCCTGCACGGCGTCGTGCCCGTGCTGCGCGGGCGGCGTGAAGCCGCACACGTCCTCGATCTTCTTCAGGAATTCGGCCGACGGCTTCTCGGTGATGCCGACCGTGCGGTTGCCCTGCACGTTCGAATGGCCGCGCAGCGGACACACGCCGGCGCCCGGCTTGCCGATGTTGCCGCGCATCAGCAGCAGGTCGGCGATCAGGCGCACGGTCGCCGTGCCCTTGTTGTGCTGCGTGACGCCCATCCCGTACGTGACGATCGTCGCGTTCGACTTCGCATACGCGAGCGCGACCTGTTCGAGCTGCGCCTGGCTCAAGCCGCTCGCGCGTTCGATGTCGTCCCACGACGTCGCCTCGAGATCGGCCGAGAATGCGTCGAAGCCGTTGGTGTGCTGCGCGATGAAGTCGCGGTCGAGCACGTTGCCTTGCTCGGCTTCGAGTTTCAGCAGCGCCTTCATGATGCCTTTCAGCGCGGCCGCGTCGCCGCCCGCGTCGACCTGGTAGTACGTCGACGCGATCCGCGTGGAGCCGAACGACGCCATCTCGATCATGTCCTGCGGATCGGCGAAGCGTTCGAGCGCGCGTTCGCGCAGCGGGTTGAACACGATGATCGGCACGTTGCGGCGCGCGCACTCGTGCAGCGTGCCCATCATCCGCGGATGGTTCGTGCCGGGATTGTGGCCGATCGAGATGATCAGCTCGCAGTGGTCGAAATCCTCCAGCGACACGGTGCCCTTGCCGATACCGATCGACTGCGGCAGGCCGACGCTGGTCGGTTCGTGGCACATGTTCGAGCAGTCGGGAAAGTTGTTGGTGCCGAGCTCGCGCGCGAACAGCTGGTACAGGTACGCGGCTTCGTTCGACGCGCGGCCCGACGTATAGAACTCGACCTGCTCGGGCGGCAGCGCGCGCAGCACTTCGCCGATGCGCGCGAACGCGTCGTCCCATTCGATCGCGCGGAACGTGTCGGTCGCGCGGTCGTAGACGAGCGGATGCGTGAGCCGGCCCATGTTCTCCAGTTCGTAGTCCGACATGCGCAGCAGCGACGACACGGTGTTCGCCGCGAAGAACTCGGGCGTCACGCGCTTGGTCGTCGCTTCCCACGTGACGGCCTTCGCGCCGTTCTCGCAGAACTGGAACGTCGACTTGTGTTCCTTGTCGGGCCACGCGCAGCCGGGGCAGTCGAAGCCGTCGGGCTGGTTGGTCCGCATCAGCACGATCGGCGCCTCGATGGTTTCCATTTGCGTGCGCACCGCATCGGCTGTCGCGCGAAGCGCGCCCCAACCGCCGGCGGGCCCATCGTATTTCCTGATGCCTGGCACTTCGCGTCGATTTGTCATGGTGAATCTCCAATAGCCGGGCCCGGTGCGGGTGGCTCGGTTGCGCCGTGTCGCGGCGTGGGGCGGCTCCGTCCGGCGGACGGAGCCGGTCATGCATGCCCCGGGTTGCAGGGCATGCGTTGTTTTAGTGTGCGTCCTTTTTCGCGCCGGACGACTTCTTGCCGGGCTTCGCCGCGGGCGGCGGAGCGTCGGCGGGCGTGTCGTCCTGCTTCGCGTCTGCTGCTGCCTTGGCGGCCTTGCCGTTGGGTTTGGCCTTGCCGTCGGCGTCCGGCTTCGCGTCCTTCGCTTCCGGTGCCGCGAGCGTGTTGAACTTCACTTCGTCGCTGTTCTTGTCGTAGTCGACCTCGCACTTGTCGCCCGACTTCAGCCGGTCGGCGAGGATCTCCTTCGCGAGCCGCGTCTCGATCGTCTGGCGGATCTGGCGCTTCAGCTCGCGCGCGCCGAATTCCGGCTGGTAGCCGACTTCGGTCAGATGGTCGACGAGCGAGTCGCCCATCACGAGCGTGATGTCCTGCGCGGCGGCCGTGCGCACCACGCGGTCGAGCTGGATCTGCACGATCGAGCGGATGTTGTCCTTCGACAGCGCGTGGAAGACGATCACCTCGTCGATCCGGTTCAGGAACTCGGGACGGAAGTGCCCCTTGAGCACCTGCATCAGTTCCTCGCGGATCGCCTTGTCGGTCTTGCGCGCGGCTTCCGGCTGCGTGAGGTTGTCCATGATGATCGCCGCGCCGAGATTGCTGGTCGCGATGATGATCGTGTTGCTGAAATCGACCACGCGGCCCTTGCCGTCGGTGAGACGCCCATCGTCGAACACCTGCAGCAGCACGTTGTAGACGTCCGGATGCGCCTTCTCGATCTCGTCGAGCAGGATCACGCTGTACGGGCGGCGCCGCACACGCTCGGTGAGCTGGCCGCCTTCGTCGTAGCCGACGTAGCCGGGCGGTGCGCCGATCAGCCGCGCGACCGCGTGGCGCTCCATGTATTCGGACATGTCGATGCGGATGATCGCCTGCTCGTCGCCGAACACGGTCTCGGCCAGTGCTTTCGCGAGCTCGGTCTTGCCGACGCCCGTCGGCCCGAGGAACAGGAACGTCGCGATCGGCCGATGGGTCTGGCCGAGCCCCGCGCGCGACAGCCGCACGGCATCGCTGACGGCGACCACCGCATCGCTCTGGCCGACCACGCGTTCGCGCAGTTGCTCCTCCATCTTCAGCAGCTTCTGGCGTTCTTCCTGCGTGAGTTCGGACACGGGGATGCCGGTCAGCCGCGACACGACCTCGGCCACCGATTCGACGGTCACCTCGAGCGTCTCCGAGCCGGTCTTGCGCTGCCACGCCTCCATCATCTCGTCGACGGCCTTCTGCTTCGCGTTGATCTGCTCCTCGAACTGCTTCGCTTCGTCGAAGCGCTTGCGCGAGGTCGCATAGTCCTGCTCGCGCTTCAGTTGCGCGATCTGCGCTTCGCCTTCCTGGATGTCGACCGGGCGCGACGTCGCGCCGATCCGCACGCGTGCGGCCGCCTGGTCGATCAGGTCGATCGCCTTGTCGGGCAGGAAGCGCGACGTGATGTAGCGGTCGGCGAATTCGGCGGCCGCGACGAACGCGTCGTCGGCGAACGTCACCTGGTGGTGCGCCTCGAGGCTGTCGCGCAGCCCGCGCAGGATCACGATCGTCTGCTCGACGCTCGGCTCCGGCACGAACACGGGTTGGAAACGGCGTTCGAGCGCGGCGTCCTTCTCGATGTACTTCTGGTATTCGTTGAGTGTCGTCGCGCCGATCAGGCTCAGCTCGCCGCGCGCGAGCGCGGGCTTCAGCACGTTCGCGATGTCGAGGCCGCCTTCGCCGCCGCCCTGGCCCGCGCCGACGATCGTGTGCAGCTCGTCGATGAACAGGATCAGTTCGTCCTGCTTCGCGGTCACTTCGTCGATCAGCTGCTTCGCGCGTTCCTCGAATTCGCCGCGATACTTCGCGCCGGCCACCATCGAGTTGATGTTGACCTCGACGAGCCGCTTGTCGCGCAGCACTTCCGGCACGTCGCCGTTGACGATCCGCTGCGCGAGGCCTTCGACGATCGCCGTCTTGCCGACGCCCGGCTCGCCGATCAGCACCGGGTTGTTCTTCTTGCGGCGCGCGAGCACCTCGATCGTGCTCTCGATTTCCTGCGCGCGGCCGAGCACCGGGTCGAGCTTGCCCTGGCGCGCGATCGCGGTCAGGTCGCGGCCGAACTTGTCGAGGTTCGGCGTGCCGGTCGGCGCATCGACGCGGCCGTCCTCCGCGCCCTTGCCGACCACCTTCACGACCTTCTGGCGCAGCGCCTCGGGCGTCACGCCGTATTTCTTCAGCAGCGTGCCGGCGACGCTGTCCGGCACCGACGCGAGCCCGATCAGCAGATGCTCGGGGCCGATGTACGAGTGGCCGAGATCGCGCGACGCCTGGAACGCGTACTGCACGGCCTTCTTCACGCGCGGCGAGATCGACAGCTTGTCGAGCGGCGCATCGGGGTCGGCCGTGCCGGTGTGCGCGTGCTCGTCGATGTACGCGCGGATGTCCTGCGGCGACAGCTTCAGTTCCTTCAGCAGCGCGGCGCAGACGTCGGTGTCCGCGAGCGCGTACAGCAGGTGCTCGGAATCGAGTTCGCTGCGACGCAGTTCATGCGCCTTCTCGGCCGCGCGCTGCAGCAGTTCGAGCGTCTGTTCGCTGAACGCGTCGGTCGGGTCGACCGATTCGCGCGGAATCTCGGCGGCGAGCGGCGATTCGTCGCCGAGCCCGCCGAACAGCGACGGGCCGCCACCGCCCAGCAGCGAATCGAACGGATTCAGCATGCTTTGATGCCGCATCAACTGACGGAAGTGGTAGTCGCAGATCGAGATCGTCTTGCGCTCGCCGTCCTGCATCACGGTTGCGCGCGCGACGGCCGGCCGGGCGTGACAGATATCGCAAAGTGCGGGCATGGTGGTCTGGCTCCTGTCGGTGAAGGTGGGTCGAAGGGTGAAGCCCGATGCGGTGCGGCGCCCGCGCGTTCCGACCGCGCACGCACGACGCGCACGACACGCATCGCGGCGGCGCGCGTGCGGCACCAGTGCGTTCGCGCGGCGCGCGCCGGCGTGGCGCACGGTCGCGGTCGGGGCGGGAAGCGCGAGTGCTGCGAGGAGCCCACGGCATCGCTTCGACTGCGTTCAAAATAGCGAATCGGCACGGGCCATCCAAGACACAGTTCCATGCCGGGCCGGCCGTGAATTGCACCCTCACATGCGCGCGCGATCCGGCGACAAGGAGTACAGAGGGGCAAGCGCGCCGCGGCGCGGGCGTGCGCGGCGCATGCGGCCTGCGGTGGAAGGGAACGGGAAGGGGCGGCGCGCGAACGGCGCGCGGTGCGGCATCGGCGCGCAGGGCGCCGGCAGCCGGCGAACCGGGGAGACGGGACGCGGGGCCGGACGCAAGACGGCGTGCGACGCGCGGTGCGGGCGCGCGGCGGTTACGGCCGGCTCCGCACGCACCGCAGCCGATGCGTGGCGGGGGGCCGGCGAAGGCGAGGACGGGTTGCACGGGATGCGCCGGACATCGCGCAACCGTCGCGAACCGCGATCAGTCCGACAGGTTCATCGCGAGCCGTTGCCGGGCGATTTGCTTCACGTCGGACGAGAGTGCCGCATTCGGCAGACCATTGGCCCAGACGGAGAACGAATCCTCGATCAGGTTGCGCGTGTCGGGCGGCAGTTCGGCCAGCATCAGCGACACGACGGTAAACAGCACGGCGGTGTCGCCGGCCTGGCTGCCTGCGTTCGCGTCGACCGTCTGCTTCAAGGAAGCGACGGACGCCTGCAGCGCCTGTAATGCGTCATTCGATTCGCTCATGACATCCTCCATGCAAGATGGGCTGGATCGGCGACGAGCCTGCGGCCGGCGGTGCGGCCGTCGCGCGCGACGCCCGGCCGGGCATCGCGCGCGGGCAACCGCGCTCAGGCGGCCGCGTTGCCCTGCGGAGCCACGGCCACCGATGCTTCGCTCGTCAGCATCAGGAACGTGAAGGTCTCGCGCAGGTACAGGCGAACGCTCTTGTCGGTGTGGCTCGTGTAGCCGATCGACACGTCTTCCCCGAGGTGCAGCTCGTAGTCGCCGCCGCGCGTGGACAGCACGCAGCCGCCGCTGATCGCCGGCGCCCAGATGATCTCGCCGCTGACGATGCGTTTGATATGGCCGAGGACCGGATAGCCCTGGTCGCGCGCTTCGCTGAGCGCGGTGTACGCGTCCGAACCGAGCACGACCGAGTACGGGCCGTCGACGCCGGCGAGGCGCAGCGCTTCGAGTGCGTCGCTGATCGCGTCCGGGTATGCGCCGACGTCCGCCGGCAGCGTGAGCCGGCGGTTCGACGTGCCTTCGCGGATGCCGACGATGCCGGCTGCCGGGTAGCCGTCGAAGATTGCGTTGTCTTCGGCGAATGCGAGCCGCTGCGCGGCTTCCTTCGCCGGCTGCCAGTCGGCGTCGCGCGCGCCGCGCTCGACGCTGTCGATCGCGTCGCGGCTCAGCTCGAACGGCACCGTCAGCTCGACGATGGTGCGTACTTCGCGCAACCGTGCGTTCACGTGCTCGCGCGGCGCGGCGACGTCGAGCAGGTGCCCGGTGCCGACGGCCGACAGTTCGGGGCCCTCGGGGCCGTCGACGTCGACGACGCGGCGGCCGGCCACCGAGCGCTTGAAGGTGCGCGCCACTTCCTCCTCGATTTGTTCCCAGGCGGACGACGAGATCGGAGCGAGTTCGCGGTGCAGGTTATTCATAGGTCGGGGTTCCTTTCAGCGAGCCGATGTTCAGCGAGCCGTCGCGACGCGGGGCGGAAGGCGCGGACGGCGTGGATTCCGTTTGGATGGCTTCGGCGGGCGGCGCCGGGCGGTCGGCGAGCGCTTCGAGCAGGTCGGCCGACGGCACGAAGAACAGCGAGCCGGTGACCGCGCGGCTGTAGTCCAGCAGGCGGTCGTAGTTGCCGGGCGGCCGGCCGACGAACATGTTCTCGAGCATCTGCTCGATCGGCGCCGGCGAGCGCGCATAGCCGATGAAATAAGTGCCGAATTCGCCGGCGCCCGGGCGCCCGAACGGCATGTTGTCGCGCAGGATCTTCACTTCCTGACCGTCCTCGTCGAGCGTGGTCAGCGAGCTGTGCGAGCACGACGGCTTCACGTCCGGCGGGAGTTCGATGTCGGACAACTTGGTCCGGCCGATGATGCGCTCCTGCGTCTCGACCGCGAGCGCGTTCCAGCCGGCCATGTCGTGCAGGTACTTTTGCACGAGCACGTAGCTGCCGCCCGCGAATTCGGCATCTTCGTCGCCGATCACCGTGAAGTCGACCGCCTCGCGGCCTTCCGGGTTCTCGGTGCCGTCGACGAAGCCGATCATCGCGCGCTGGTCGAAATTGCGGAAGCCGTGCACCTCGTCGACGACCGTGACCGCGTCGCCGAGCGCGCCGAGCAGTTGCGTCGCGAGTTCGAAGCACAGGTCCATCGCTTCGGCGCGGATGTGCAGCAGGATGTCGCCGGGCGTCGCGACCGCGACGCGCTGGCCGGCGCCGAATTCCCGGAACGGATGCAGCGACGCGGGGCGCGGCTCGCCGAACAGCGCATCCCATGCGTCGGAGCCGAAGCCGCACACGCAGGTGAGATTGCCGCCCGGCACGCGCTTGCCGACCGAGCGCACGAGCGCGGCGATGTCGCCGCACCACGAACGGATCGTGTCGGCGTGATCGGCGCCGGGATTGATCGTCGCCACGAGAAAGATCGCGCTGCGCGTGATCGTGCTGTGAACGGCCTGGGAGAGCGGGGGAGGAGTGGTCTGCATCGCGGCCTGCCGGTCAGTCATGTCGGGACGGACGGGCCGCGGCAGCCGCGGCGCGCGAAGGCGAACGGTTGAACTGTGTCATGCGACGGTTCTCTTTGTGACATCCGGATGAAGGACGTTGCGCGGGCATCGCGCAACGGGCCGCAGCGGCGGCGGCCGGCTCCCGGCGCGACGGGGAGGCGGACGGGGTGGCCGCGCGTTCGCCCGGCGCGTGGGGCTGCTCGCACCGCGTAACGTCGTCGAGCATGCAATCTAGCAGCTTCGGCGGGTCTTTGGAACACGTATCGACGATCTGTCATTCGAATGGGTCAAACCGGGCCGGATTTTGTGCGGCGCCCGCGCAGCTGTACTCCTGGCGCGCGCGGCGCTGTGCTCTTGAGCGTGCGTGTCGCGTGCAGTAGATTAGGTTCGCTCCGCTCGACGACGGCCATCATGATGAACCTTTTGGAAGCGATGCGTATTTTCGGTGCAATCGTCGAGCACGGCGGGCTGTCCGGCGCGGCGTCCGATCTGAAGCTCGACGTCGCGCAGGTCGGCGCGCGGCTCGACGGCCTCGAACGCTATCTCGGCTGCCGGTTGTTGCTGGAGCGCGCGGGCGACGATGTCGTCTGCACCGAGGCCGGCGTCGCGTTTTACGCGTGTTGCCGGCGCACGCTGTCCGCGGTCGCGCAGGCGACCGGCGCGAGCGGAGCAGAGGCGTGCGCAACGGGTTCCCGTTCGCCCGTCGCGGGCTTTCCGTTGCCCGAGCCCCCCCGTTGCGGCGACGGAGCATCGATCGCCGCGCCCACGACACTACACCGGCTCACACCTTGAATACGTCCACTGCATCCGCCGATACGGCCGCCGAGCGCATCCGTCGCCGCTTCGGCCATTTCCTTCACGCGGCCGAGCTGGCCGGGCTGGTCGTGATCGGGCTGGCGACTGCGTTCGCGATGACGCAGGAAGCGTGGAAGGTCGTGCTCGCGGGCGAAGTGTCGCTGACCGACCTGCTGTTGATGTTCCTGTATCTGGAAGTGCTCGCGATGGATCTGCGCTACCTGCGGCTCGGCCGGTTGCCGGTGCGGTTTCCGCTGTTCATCGCGATGACGTCGCTCGCGCGCGACCTGATCCTGCGCGGCGCGACCGACAGCCCCGAGCGCATGCTGATGACGACCTTCGGGATCGTGCTGCTCGCGGTCGGCGTGCTGATCCTGAGCTTCGGCCAGCATCGCTTTCCGGCGGACGTCGACGATGTCGAGGACGACGTGCATGCTCGCAAGTAACGCGGCCCGGGCGGCATTCGAAGCGAACCCCGGCGCGTCGTGCGCGGTGCGGCGGTTCCCCCACCATTCAATCAAGCGAGGTGTCGCATGACCAGGCAATTGATCGTCGCCGTGTTCGGCAGCGTCGAGACGGCTCGTCAGGCTGCGAACGATTTCGACGCGCTGTCGGAGAAGAACGAAGGATTCCACATCGAGAACGGCGTCGTCGTCGAGAAGGACGCGAACGGCAAGCTCGCGGTGCTCGACGCCGAATCGCGGCCGTTCAAGGGCGGGGTGATCGGCGCGATCGCGGGCGGCTTGCTCGGCCTGCTCGCCGGGCCGCTCGGCGTGGTGACCGGCATGGCGGCCGGCGCGGGCGCCGGCATTCTCGCGCAGGCGGCCGGCAACGCGCTGCTCGACGGCACGTTCGTCGAGACGGTCGCGGCGCGGCTCGTGCCCGGCAGCGTCGCGGTCATTCTCGAAGCGAGGGAGGACACGCCGTTCTCGGTCGACAACGTCGTGACGGGATTCGGCGGCAAGGTGTTTCGCCAGACGCTCGACTGAGCCCACCCCTTTTCGAACCGAGCCGGGAGAACCGCATGCGCATCGATCAATCGTACCGCCGCTTCGACATCGCGGCGACGCTATCGCCGCTGCCCGGCAACCGCGCGATCGCGAGCGTCGACGTGACGACCGACGATCCGGGCCGCCTCGCCGATCTCGGCACGAGCCAGTTCCTGCAGATCCGCAAGTGGCTCGAGTCGAACGACGTCGCGCTGCTGACGGTGGTGTTCGACGAGTGCAAGGTCGCGATCGACCACTACGCGGACAACGTCGACGACGCGTGAGGGCGAGCGGGCCCGCGCATGGCCGGGCTGCGCTTCACCGCCGCTCCCTCTGCTACCGCAATACATCGTGACGTGCGCCGGACGAACGGCTGCCGTGCGATCGCGCGCGGCCGCGCCGTCGCCTTCGCATCATCTGTTCACCACGCCGGCCGGATTTGACGTTTCCCCGCCAAACTGTCACTTACATTCGCCGAAATGACGCAGTAGGATGCCGAACCTTGTCTTGATGAGATTCGCATTGCTATCCGCCTTCAATTTCGGTAACGGACGAGGTTCGAACCGGGACACCCGCACCCGGCGACGGCTATCCGGCTTCGTGCGTCGGCGCGGCCGCGCCGCCCATGCGGCGCAGGCCGGTTCATCGCTGGCGGGGCGAGGCGGATGAAGCTCTACGAGAAATTTGCGAACGACGTAGAGCGACTCATTCGGCAAGGGGTATATCGACACGGCGACCGTGTGCCGTCGGTGCGGCAGGCGAGCCAGCAGCACCGGATCAGCATCACGACGGTGCTGCATGCGTATCTGCTGCTGGAAAGCCGCGGGCTGCTGGAAAGCCGGCCGCAGTCGGGCTATTTCGTGAACCTGCGGCGCGACGACAGCCACGCGCCGGTGCGCGAGCTGCGGCCGTCGAAGCCGATCGCGATCTCGTCGTCGGTGGACGTGAGCCGGCTCGTGCTGTCGACGCTGCGCTCGATCGGCACGGACGACGCGGTGCCGCTCGGCTCGCCGTATCCGGACCCGAGCCTGTTTCCGTTCGAGAAGCTGAACCGCTACGCGTACGCGGCCGGCCGCGACAAGTCGCTGTGGGGCGTGACCGACGGGCTGCCGCCGGGCCATCCGAGGCTGATCCGGCAGATCGCGCGCCGCTACCTGGAAAACGGGATGTCGGTGGACCCGAACGAGATCATCGTGACGGTCGGCGCGACGGAGGCGATCAACCTGTGCCTGCAGGCGGTCGCGAAGCCGGGGGACACGATCGCGGTGGAATCGCCGACGTTCTACGCGATGCTGCACGCGATCGAACGGATGGGGATGAAGGCGATCGAGGTGGCCACGCATCCGGAATACGGGATCGACATCGCGGCGCTGGCCGCGATCGCGAAATCGCAGCCGATCGCCGCGTGCATGGTGATGCCGAACTTCCAGAACCCGCTGGGTTTCCAGATGCCGGACGAGCGCAAGCGCGAACTGGTTGAGTTCGCAACCAAGTCCGGGATGCCGATCATCGAGAACGGCGTGTACAACGAACTGTATTTCGGCAACATGCATCCGAGCACGCTGAAATCGTTCGACCGCCAAGGCATCGTGCTGCATTGCGCGTCGTTCTCGAAGAGCCTGACGGCCGCGTACCGGATCGGCTGGGCGCTGCCGGGCCGCTACCGCGAACAGGTCGAGAAGCTGAAGTTCCTGAATACGCTGGCGACGCCGTCGTTGCCGCAACTGGCGATCGCGGAGTTTCTCGAACGCGACGGCTACGAGCATCACCTGCGGCGGATTCGCAAGGCCTATGCACAGCAGGCGAACCTGATGCGCGCGATGGTGTCGCGGTTCTTTCCGGAAGGCACGCGCATTTCGAGCCCGGCGGGCGGCTACGTGCTGTGGATCGAGCTGCCGGTGCAGGTCGATGCGATGCGGCTGTATCAGCTCGCGCTGGAGCAGGGGATCACGATCGGGCCGGGCTACATGTTCTCGATCGCGGACAGCTACCGGAATTTCATCCGCCTGAACTACAGCAGCCCGTGGTCGCCGGAGATCGAGCGCGCGGTCGTCACCGTCGGCAAGCTCGCCGCATCCTGCCTCGACTGACCGCGCGGCCGAACGCGGCGCGCGGCGTCACGTCAGCCGGTACGATTGCGCGCCCGTGCCGGCGAGCGTGCCGCCGTCGACGATCAGGTATTCGTTGCGGATCGGCTTGCCGTCGAACCAGCATTGCAGGATCTCCAGCGTGCCGGCCGCATAGCGCGCCTGCGCCGACAACGACGTGCCCGAGATGTGCGGCGTCATCCCGTTGAACGGCATCGTACGCCACGGATGATCGGCCGGCGCCGGCTGCGGAAACCACACGTCGCCGCCGTAGCCGGCGAGATGGCCGGACGTGACGGCATTCACCACGGCATCGCGGTCGACCAGTTTCGCGCGTGCGGTGTTGATCAGGTACGCGCCGCGCTTCATCCGCGCGATCATCGCCGCGTCGAACAGCCGCTCGGTGGACGGGTACAGCGGAATCTGCAGGTTGACGATATCGACGGCGCTCGCGAGCGACGCCGCATCGGCGTGATACGTGAGCGCGAGCGCCTGCTCGATCGACGCATCGAGCCGATGGCGCTGCGTGTAGTGCAGATGCAGGCCGAACGGTTGCAGCCGGCGCAGCACCGCGAGGCCGATGCGCCCCGCGCCGACCGTGCCGAAATGCATCCCTTCGATGTCGTAGCTGCGCGCCACGCAGTCGGCGATGTTCCAGCCGCCCTGCTGCGCGATCGCATGCGACGGCAGGTAGTTGCGCACCAGCGCGAGCGTCGTCATCACCACGTGCTCGGCGACGCTGATGCTGTTCGAGCCGGTGACTTCGGCAACGGTGATGTGCGCGCGTGCGGCCGCATCCAGGTCGACGTGATCGGAGCCGATGCCGGCCGTCAGCGCGAGCTTCAGCTTCGGCGCGCGGGCGATCCGTTCGGCGCTCAGGTACGCGGGCCAGAACGGCTGCGAAATCACCACGTCCGCTTCGGGCAGCCGGCGCTCGAATTCGGAGTCGGGGCCGTCCTTGTCGCTCGTGACGATCAGAGTGTGGCCGTGCGCTTCCATATAGCCGCGCAAGCCGAGCGCGCCGGACACCGAGCCGACGAGCTCGCCGGGCCGGAAGCCAAGCGGGCCGGCCGGTGTCGGCGCGGTCTGGCCGTCCGCGTAGTGCGTGACGACCGGGATCGCGTCGCGCACGTAGCGCGGCGGATAGCCGTCGACGGGATCGGGGTAGAGCACGCACAGGACGGTGGCCATCGGGTAGTGCTCCTTTGACGGGTGAAGGCGGCACGCGGCTTGCGCGGGTCGCGTCGTGCGCCTCGCAGGCGGCCGCCGTGTTGCGCCGCAACGTTGATCACGTTCTACGCCGGTCATGGATCGCGTACAAGCTACAGTCCGGGTTTGCGTGCGCTGCGGGGCGTCTGTACCTGTTCTTTTCAGGAGGGATGTCGATAATGGGATCGTTACCTGACTTTTCGGGAGCCACGTCATGACTGGAAGTGATGCGTCCTCACGCCCCGACCTCACGCAGGGGGTCGCGCTCGACGATCTCGCCGACGGCGCGATGATCGAGGGCCATGTCGGCGACGCGGCGGTGCTGCTCGTGCGTCGCGGCGACGAGCTGTTCGCGGTGGGCGCGCAATGCCCGCACTATGGCGGCCCGCTGGCCGAGGGCCTGCTGGTCGGCGACACGATTCGCTGCCCGTGGCATCACGCGGCGTTCTGCCTGCGCACCGGCGCGATGGAGCGCGCGCCGGCACTCGACGGGCTGCCGTGCTGGCGCGTCGAGCGGCGCGACGGCCGCGCGGTCGTCGTCGATGCGCGGCCGGCCGCCGTGCCGCCCGCGCTGAAGGCAGCCGGGCTGCCCGCGTCGGTCGTGATCGTCGGCGGCGGCGCCGCTGCGATCGCGGCGGCCGTGACGCTGCGGCAGGAAGGCTATCCGCACGCGATCACGCTGCTGAGCGCCGATGCCGATCCGCCGTACGACCGGCCGAATCTGTCGAAGGATTACCTCGCGGGCACGGCGCAAGCCGACTGGTTGCCGCTGCGTGCGCCGTCGTTCTATGCCGAGCAGCGGATCGACGTGCGCTGCAATACGCGGGTCACGCGCATCGATCCCGCGCAGCGGTCGGTCGAGCTGGCCGACGGCGGCCGGGTCGACTACGGCGCGCTGCTGCTCGCGACCGGCGCCGAGCCGAACAAGCTGAACGTGCCCGGCGCCGATCTGCCGCACGTGTGTACGTTGCGCTCTCGCGCCGATTGCGATGCGCTGATCGGCAAGCTGAAAACCGCGCGCCGCTGCGTGGTGGTCGGCGCGAGCTTCATCGGGCTCGAAGCGGCCGCCGCGTTGCGCACGCGCGGGCTCGACGTGCACGTCGTCGCGCCCGATCCGCATCCGATGGGCCGCGTGCTCGGCGATGCGCTCGGCGACACGATCAAGGCGCTGCACGAAGCGCACGGCGTGGTGTTCCATCTCGGCGCGACGCCCGCGCGGATCGGGCCGGACAGCGTGACGCTGTCGAGCGGCGACGTGCTGCCGGCCGACGTCGTGCTGGTGGGTATCGGCGTGCATCCGAACGTCGAACTTGCGCAGGACGCCGGGCTCGCGGTCGAACGCGGCGTGACGGTCGACCGCTTCCTGCAGACGAGTGCGCCCGGCATCTATGCGGCCGGCGATATCGCGCGCTGGCCCGATCCGCTGACGGGCCAGCGGATTCGCGTCGAGCACTGGGTCGTCGCCGAGCGGCAGGGCATCGTCGCGGCGCGCAACCTGCTCGGCCAGCAGCGGCCGTTCGACGCGGTGCCGTTTTTCTGGAGCCAGCATTACGACCTGACGCTCCGCTATGTCGGGCATGCGGAGCAATGGGAGCGCGTCGAGATCGAGGGCGACCTCGGCGCGCACGACTGCTCGATCGCGTACTGGCGCGGCAACACGCGGCTCGCGGTCGTGACGATCGCTCGCGATCTCGACAACCTGAAGGCCGAAGCGGCGCTCGAGCGGCAGATGACGCCCGCATGAAAGCAGCAAGACGACACCTGCCGAACCCTTGATGGAGGCAAGATGAACCCCGACGTCCGCGCCCGTTTCGAAACCGAGTTCGCGCCGCGCATCGCGACGCGCCTGCGTGGCCTGTACCAGCCCGGCGAAGTGAAGGTCGACGTCGTGCCGCACGACGGGCAGGGCAGCCCGACCTGCATCGACGTGATCGGCCTCACGTCGACGGTCGGCTTGCCGAACCGGTTGAACGTGCGGCTCGCGTGGCGCGACGACGCGATCGCCGGCCTGCTGGCCGAGCCCGATCCCAGCCGCTTCGATCGCTATCTCGCGGCGCTGCCGGTCACGATCGAGCGCTGGCAGATGGAGCTGCCGGTCGATTTCAGCACACGGACCCAGCGCGATCGCGAGATCCTGATCGGCGACCTCGATTTCGATGCGTGACGTGCATCGCGCGACGCCGGTCGCCCGTGTGCCGATGAACCGGGTGGCGTTACCGGTCGCGCGTCTTGATCATCACGCGCCCCTGGTCGATGCCGCCGCGCAGCGCCTCGTCGCACGTCAGCCATTCGGGCGTGACGAGTTCGGGCGCGGGCAGGTCGACGGGCGCGCCGTCGCGGAAGATCCGCACCTGCGCGACCCATGCGCCGTTCGCGTTGCGCGTCGCGTCGACGCGAATTTCGTGACCCATGAAAGTGTCGGTGGCTTGCATCGAGCGGGGCCCTCCGTCGTGGATGAACGTGGTGCGTGGATCGTATCAGCATGGCGTGCGCCGCGCATCGAAAACGAACCGGCGTGGGCGTGTCACGTGCCGCGCGAGACGGGAGCGACCCTGTGGCCTTCGACCTGACTTTTTCCATCAAGGTATTCGCCGCGCTGTTCGCGATCATGAACCCGATCGCGAACATCCCGGTGTTCCTGTCGCTGACCGAAGGCGCGGCGGACGGCGTGCGCCGCAAGGTCGCGCTGACGGCCGCGATCGGCGTGACGGTCGGCTGCATCGTGTCGGCCGTCGCGGGCGGCGCGATCCTGCGCGCGTTCGGCCTGACGATCGACGATTTCCGCCTCGCGGGCGGGCTGCTGGTGCTGTTGATCGCGCTGTCGATGCTGCATGGCGCGCCGAGCCGCCAGCATGCGCCGGGCAGCGACGAAGGCGCCGATCCGGCAGCCGCCGAAAGCGTGGCGATCTACCCGCTGACGATCCCGTTGCTGGTCGGCCCCGGCACGATCGCGACGATGATCGTGCTCGGACACGGCGCGGTCTCGACCGGGCAGGAACTCGCGTTCGCGCTCGGGCTGGCCGCGTTTCTCGTGCTGCTGGCCGTGTCGCTGCTGTCGGCGCCGCTGATCGGCCACTACCTGTCGCCGCGCGTGACGGCCGTCACGCAGCGCCTGATGGGGATGATTCTCGCGGCGATCGCGATGCAGATGATCGTCGCGAGCCTGAAAGCCGCGTTCGGGCTGCCGCATTGAGCGCGCCCGTTCGACTGCCTGGAGTCGCTGAATGAACACGCTAATCGTCTTGTCCTATCCCGATCTCGACGCGGCGCGTCGCGCGCTGGCCGAACTCGGCACGCTGCGCGACCGGCACGTCGTCGCGCTCGCGGGGATCGTGATCGTCGAGTGCTCGACCGACGGACAGTTGCGCACGCATGCAGTCGATCCGGGCCGCGTGGCATCCGGATCGCTGCTCGACAGCGTCGTTGCGCACATCGAATCGTCGCTCGACGCATGGCGCGAGCGGCCGGTCGACGATGCGCTGACCGATCGCGTCGCGCGCAAGGCGCGCCCCGGCACCGTCTCGCTCGGGCTGGCCGCGACGCAGGTCGACATCTACGCGTTGAGCGCGGCGCTCGGGCCGCTGGGCGGTGACGTGGTCGACACGACGCTGTCGATCGACGACGAACTGAAGCTCGTCGAAGCGATCTCGAACGCGCGCGACGGCGGCATCGGCAGCGGCCCGGCGACGGACTGACGCGCCGGCTCGATTCCTCCTCGAAAACGCAGCGCTTCCTGTCCGTGCCTCACGGCGCGCCGCACAGGCGCACGCCTTGCTCGATTCGCTCGACGGTCTCATTCACCGTTTCCGCTTTCGACAAGGAGGGCCTGACATGAAAGCAGTCGTATTTCACGGCATCGGCGACATTCGCATCGACACGGTGCCCGATCCGGAAGTCTCCGCGGCGACCGACGCGGTCGTGCGCCTGACCGCCAGCGCGATCTGCGGCACCGATCTGCACATGGTGCGCGGCACGCTGGGCGGCATGAAGCCGGGCACGATCCTCGGCCACGAGGGCGTCGGCATCGTCGAGGCGGTCGGGCGCGACGTGCGCAACCTGCGGCGCGGCGATCGCGTGCTGATTCCGTCGACGATCGCGTGCGGCAGCTGCGCCTACTGCCGCGCGGGCTACACCGCGCAATGCGACGTCGCGAACCCGGGCGGGCCGCGCGCAGGCACTTCGTTCTTCGGCGGGCCGGCGGAAACGGGCCCGGTCGACGGGCTACAGGCCGAATATGCGCGCACGCCGCTTGCGCATGCGAGCCTGATTCGCCTGCCTGACGCGATCGACGACGATCGCGCGATCCTGATGTCGGACATTTTCCCGACCGGCTATTTCGGCGCGCAGCTCGCGGAAGTGAAGCCGGGCGATACCGTCGCCGTGTTCGGCGCGGGGCCGGTCGGGCAGTTCGCGATCGCGAGCGCGAAGCTCATGGGCGCCGGGCGCGTGATCGCGATCGACCGGATCGCGTCGCGGCTCGAGATGGCGTGCGGGCAGGGCGCCGAGATCGTC
Organism: Burkholderia sp. EMB26; assembly: GCF_024730645.1. NCBI lineage: Bacteria > Pseudomonadati > Pseudomonadota > Betaproteobacteria > Burkholderiales > Burkholderiaceae > Burkholderia > Burkholderia sp. EMB26. The sequence continues at coordinate 668,244 of NZ_CP078072.1, read as the reverse complement.
GATTTTTCCGAGGACGATCCGGTCGATACGATCCTGCGGCTCACCGGTGGGATCGGCGTCGATCGCGTGATCGACGCGGTGGGCGTCGACGCGATGCGCGCGACGCACGGGCCGGCCGCAGCCGATCGCGACGCCGCGCGCGCGTTCGATGCGGAAGTCGACGCGATCGCGCCGCACCGCAAGCCGGACGGTCGCAACTGGGTGCCGGGCGACGGGCCGTCGCAGGTGCTGCAATGGGCGGTGCGTGCGGTCGCGAAGGCCGGCACGATCTCGGTGATCGGCGTGTATCCGCCGGCCGCGCGCGTGTTTCCGATCGGCGACGCGATGAACCGCAACCTGACGATCAAGATGGGCAACTGCAATCACCGGACGGTGACGCCGCCGCTCGTGGAGCTGGTGCGCAGCGGCGCGTTCGACCCGCTGTCGGTGCTCACGCGCAGCGAGCCGCTGACGAACGCGATCGATGCGTATCGCGCGTTCGACGTGCGCGAGCCGGGCTGGATGAAGGTCAAGCTGACGCCATGACGACGACACGAACCGAAACCGGGAGCATTGCGATGAACGATCGATACGACAACTGCATGGCCGCGTGCGACGCCTGCGCGCACGCGTGCGACACCTGTGCGGCATCCTGTCTTGCGGAGCGCGACGTGCATGCGCTGGCCGCGTGCATTGCGCTCGACATCGAGTGCGCGCAGCTGTGCCGCTTCGCATCGGGCGCGATGGCGCGCCGCAGCGGGCTCGCACCGCGCATTTGCGCGCTGTGCGCGCATGCGTGCGACCTGTGCGCGGCCGAGTGCTCGCGGCATGCGCACGAGCATTGCCGCCGCTGCGCGCTCGCGTGCGAGGCCTGCGCGGCGATGTGCCGCGCGATGGCCTGAGTGCTTACGACGTGTCCTGAACCCGCCGCGCGACGCGCTGCAGCAACGCATCGAGCACGGCCATCTCGACGGGCTTCACGAGATGGTCGTCGAAGCCTGCGCGTTCGGTGCGCGCGAGGTCGGACGCGCGCGCATGGCCCGACAGCGCGACGCAGGTCGTGTCGCGCAGCGTGTCGATCGCGCGCAATTCCTGCAGCAGCGTGAAGCCGTCGATGTCCGGCATCGTCAGGTCGAGCAGCATCAGCTGCGGCAGGTAGTCGCGCGCGAGGGCCAGCGCGTCGGCCGCGTTGTACGCGACCCGCGGCGCATGCCCTTTCAACTGCAGCAGCACCGCGAGCGTATCGGCCGAATCGCGGTTGTCGTCGACGACGACGATGCGCAGCGGCGCGTCCGCCGGCTGTTCAGGCACGGCCGGTGCGGGCAGTGCGGCGCGCTCGGCGCGCATCGTGTGCGCGATCGGCAGCCAGACCGTGAAGGTCGCGCCGTGGCCGGGCCCGTCGCTTTCCGCGACGATCCGCCCGCCGTGCAGATCGACGAACGACCGGCAGATCGCGAGACCGAGCCCGAAACCGCCGGACGGAGAGCGGCCCGGTGCATCTTCCTGTTCGAACAGGTCGAAGATCGTTTCGAGCGCACCGGGCGCGATGCCGACGCCGCGATCGACGACGCTGATCGCCACCGACGGCCCTTCGATTCGCGCACCGACGTCGATTCGGCCGCCGTGCGGCGAGAATTTCGATGCGTTGTCGAGCAGGTTGTGCAGCACTTGGACGAGCCGTGCGTCGTCGCCGTGCAGCACCACGGAGTCGGCCGGCAGGTCGACGCGGATCCATTGCCCGCGCGCGGCCAGCTTCGGCTGGATGCTCTCGACGCCGCGGCACACGATGTCGCGCACGCTGACCGGGCGAGCGTCGAGTTCGATCTTGCCGGCCGTGATGCGCCCGACGTCGAGCAGATCGTCGACGAGCCGCGTCAGTTGCCCGACCTGGCGGTGCACGGCGTCGCGACACTGCGCGAGCGCGGGCGGCGGATCGGACAGGCTCTGCAGCACGCCGACCGAATTGCGCAGCGGCGCGAGATGATTGCGCAGTTCGTGCGCGAGCGTCGCGATGAACACGCTGAGCCGCTGCGTCGATGCTTCGAGCTCCTCGAGCCGCTTGCGCTCGGTCATGTCGCGCGTGATCTTGATGAAGCCGCACAGCTCGTGCGTCGCGTCGTACACCGGCGTGATCGTCACGCTCGCCCAGAACTGCGTGCCGTCCTTGCGCACGCGCCAGCCCTCGTCTTGGAAGTGGCCATGCGCGGCGGCCAGCGCGAGCCCCTGCGACGGCCGGCCGGCCGCGATCGCGTCGGTCGGATAGAACAGCGAGAAATGGTGACCGACGATTTCGGCCGCGTCGTAGCCCTTGATGCGCGCCGCGCCGGCGTTCCACGTCGCGACGTTGCCGTACGGATCGAGCATGAATACCGCATAGTCGGTGATCGACTCCACCACGGTCTGGAACCGGAATTCGGCGAAGCGGTGCTGCAGGTCGCGCGGATCGGACAAGCCGGGCGGCGGCGGATGCGGTTGGAGATCGGCGTCGTCTTTCTTCATCGGAGCGGCAAGTTGGAAATACGGGCGGCCGCGGGTCGCCGGCCCGCCCCCGGACGCGCCGGCGGCGGCCATACGGAGCGATTGGCACGTCCGAAAGGATAAAGGAACTCGATTCGGCTGATCAATGGGCGCGCATCGGCCGTGCCGTGCGCCGGGATGGGCGCCGGCGCGACCGGCGGTAGCCGGCCCGGCATGCCGATTGCACGACCTGCTGGTCCATCCGCCGCGCGCCGGTCGTCCGGCCCCGCGCGCGGCGGCAAGCCACGCAAGGAGATCGACATGAACAGCACGCTGAATCCCGACAACGAACCGGCCGGCCCGGACGACGACAACGCGAGCCGCGGCCGCGACGGCCGCGCGCTCGGTCCGAGCGACTCGTCCGACAGCGGCAGCGACACGGCGGGCGCGCGGCGCCATCCGTTCGACGTCGATTCGCCGCTCGACGATCACGCGCTCGAACGCGGCGATGCCGCGCTCGGCAGCGACACGGACCGCGCGGGCACCGGCGAGCGGGCATCGGCGGACGGCGACTCGACGCTCGAGGAAGGCGCCGACATCGAGCCGGACCGCACCGAGCGGCTGAGCGAGCCCGGTCGCACCGACGAACCGGACGAACCTGGCGGCGCGCCGTGACGCCCGGCACGCAAAAACTGCAATCGCGTTGCAGATTGGGGCGCCCGACGGCTTCCCGGCGCTGCGACGCGCAACCGTCGCGGTACGGCCATGTCGCCGGCACGCGATTTGCATTCACCCGACCGACGCGCGCCGCGCCGCGGCATGGGGCCGTGCGCGGCGCAGGCGATCAAGGAGAGACACGATGCAACGACGATATCCCGGACGGTCCGGCGAGCGCGGTGGCCCGCCCGACTGGCACGAGCGCAACGAACGCGCGTACCGGGGCGCTGGCGAGCGCGGCATCCCGGACGACCCCGCACGGTGGCCGGAAGAAGACTACGAATCGGCTTACCGCCGCTTCGCGAGCGAGGACGTGGGCCCGGAAGACTGGGGCAGCGAATGGACCGAGCGCGCCGCGCGCCCGGTCGACCCGCGGCGCGCTGCCGCCGACCCGGACTGGCCGGGCGGCGCGCGCCAGCCGGCGCGGACCCCCGAGCGCGGCTACGGCGACCCGGGTCGCCGCGCGGAAGGCCGCGAAGGCCGGTACGGCGGCGAGCGCCCGGAATTCCGCGGCCAGCACCGGATGGGCTGGTACGGCGGCGAGCGCGACCCCGGTGATCCGCGCCATGGCGGCAGCGCGCCTGACCTGTCGCGCTTCGGCCGGGACACCGAACGCGAAGCGCTGCGCCATCGCCGCGGGCCGAAGGGCTATACGCGCTCGGACGAACGGATTCGCGAGGACGTCTGCGAGCGGCTCGCGCATGCGCTCGAGATCGACGTGAGCGACGTGACCGTGCAGGTACGCGACGGTCGCGTCGAACTGGACGGCACGGTGCCGGCCCGCTGGATGAAGCACGACATCGAGGATCTGGCCGACGGCTGCATGGGCGTGCAGGACGTCGAGAATCGCGTGCGCGTGCGCCGCGAAGGCGAACACGATACGGGCATGGTGCTGCATCCGGACCAGCGGACGGTGACGCCGACCCAGCCCGCCGCGCGGGACCCCGAGCCCGGCACCGTGGTGCGCGGCCGCGAGCGTGAACCGCGCCACTGAGCGCCGATGCGTGACACGGCGCGCCCCCGACCGCGAGCACTGCGTGCATGACGACCGGACTCGACGAAACGCCAACCAAGGACCGTGACGTGGCGGCAGGCCGCGCGCGCCAGGGCCGCCGCCGCGACGAACGCGGCCTGCGGGTGCGGATCGCGGTCGAACTCTGGCGCGCGATCTGGCATTACCGTGCGCGTGTGCTGGCGGCGATCGTGCTGCTGGTGCTCGCGAAAGCGGCGGCCGTGTCGGTGCCGCTGCTGCTCAAGGACATCGTCGACGGCTTCGGCCGCGCGGCCGGCCAGCCCGTCGCGTGGCCGGTGCTGCTGCTGTTCGCGTACGCGGTGGTGCGCTTCGCGTCGAACGCGCTGAACGAAGTGCGCGACATGACGTTCGTGCAGGTCACGCAGCACACGGTCGCGTCGTTTACCGTGCGCACGTTCGGCCACCTGCATCGGCTCGGCGCGCGCTTTCATGCGCAGCGCGAGACGGGCGCCGTCGTGCGCGATCTCGAGAAAGGCACGGCCGGCATCGGCTATCTGCTCGGCGTCGCGGTGTTCACGGTCGTGCCGACGGCCATCGAGATCGGCTCGGTGCTCGTGATCGTCATCGGCAAGTACGGGGGCGGCTTCACGGCGATCATTTTCGTCACGTTCGCCGTCTACGCGGCGTATACGGGGGTGTTCACGCGTCGGCGCATGCGTTACCAGCGGCGCGTGAACGCGCTCGAGGCCGAGTCGAATGCGCGCGTGGTCGACAGCCTGCTGAACGTCGACACGGTCAAGTACTTCGCGCGCGAGGACGTCGAGCGCGACCGGCTCGACCGCGTGCTGGACGAATGGCGCGAAGCCGGCGTGGACAACCAGTACGCGCTGTCGACGCTGCATATCGGGCAGAGCGCGTGCATCGGCGCGGGGATCGCGGCCGTGATGCTGCTGGCTGGGCAACATGTCGCGCGCGGCACGATGACGGTCGGCGATCTCGTGCTGATCAACGCGTACATCATCCAGATCAGCCTGCCGCTGAATGCGCTCGGCTTCGTGTTCCGCGAAGCGAACGACGCGATGACGAACATCGAGCGCCTGTTCGGGCTGCTCGATGCGCGCGGCAAGCCGAGCGAGGACGGCGACGCGCCCGGCGCGCAGCCGCTCGTCGTACGTGGCGGCACGATCGAGTTCGAGCATGTCGACTTCGGCTACGAGCCGAGCCGGCAGATTCTGTTCGACGTGTCGTTCCGTATCGAGGCCGGGCAGACGGTCGCGGTGGTCGGCGGCAGCGGCTCGGGCAAGTCGACGCTCGCGCGCCTGCTGTTCCGGCTGTACCAGCCCGACGCGGGCACGATCCGGATCGACGGCCAGGACTTGCGGCTCGTCACCGAGCGCAGCCTGCGCGATGCGCTCGGCATCGTCCCGCAGGACACCATCCTGTTCAACGACACGCTCGCGTACAACATCGCGTACGGCAAGCGCGACGCGACGCGTGGCGAGGTGATCGCGGCCGCGCGCGGCGCGCAGCTCGACGCGTTCATCGAGCGGCTGCCCGACGCGTACGACACGCGCGTCGGCGAGCGCGGCGTACGGCTGTCGGGCGGCGAACGGCAGCGGGTCGCGATCGCGCGCGCGTTGCTGAAGGCGCCGCCGATCGTCGTGTTCGACGAGGCGACGTCGGCGCTCGACACGCGCTCGGAGCGCGCGATCCAGCAGGAACTGATGCGCGTCGCGCAGCATCGCACCAGCCTCATCATCGCGCACCGGCTGTCGACGATCGTCGATGCCGATCGCATCCTGGTGATGGAGCACGGCCGGCTCGTCGAGCACGGCACCCACGACGAGCTGCTCGAAAGCGGCGGCGTGTATGCGCAGATGTGGGCGCTGCAGGCGAAGCAGCGCGAACTGGAACGCACGGAGGCGAAGTTCGCGCGGCAGCCGGTGCGCATCAACCCGCTCGTGTCGCAGGTGCTCGATTCGCTGGCGGAGGCGGCCGCGCAGCGCGGCGTGCCGGTGTTTCGCCATCTGTCGGACGAGGATCTGGTCGTCAAGGCCGATCCGGCCGCGCTGCGGCGCTTCGTGTGGGAACTGTGCCGCGGCGCGGTCGACGCGAGCAGCGGCGGGCAGCTGGAGGTGCGCACCGCGCGCCACGACCCGGAAGCGCGGATCACGATCGCATGCGCGGGCGTCGACGCCACCGAACTGTCGTTGATCGATCTCGAACGCTTGCAGGACGCGATCGAGGAGGCCGGCGGCTATGTCGTGCGCGAACGCGACGATACCGGCGTGACGCTGCACCTGTCGCTGCCGATGTGCGCGGTGGCGCCCGCGTCGATGCAACCCGACGGCGCCGTGCCGAATCCGGATGCCGGCGCGGCGCCCGCGGCGAAGCCGCTCGACGGCCTGCGCATCGCGTGCGTGGACGATCACGACGAGGCGCGCGAGGCGCTCACCGCGCTGCTGAAGGTCGCCGGCGCCGACGTGCACGCGTATGCGTCGGGCCAGGCATTGCTGGACGACCTGTGGCGCGCGCGCCGGGCCGACTGGCCGGCGCTGCTCGTCTGCGACATCGACCTCGGCGACGACGAGGAGGACGGCTACGCGGTGATGTCGCGGGTGCGCCAGCTCGACGCCGCGCGCGATCGCGATCGTGACGGCCGCGCGCCGCTCGAGGCGCTGGCCTTGTCCGGCCATGCGCGCGACCGCGATCGCACGCGGGCGGTCGAAGCCGGTTTCCATGCGTACCTGACCAAGCCCGCGGTAGCGGCCGACCTGATCGCGGCGTTGCGTGCGCTCGCGTTTTCCTCCGGAGAAATCCATGCCGAACCTTCTGAATCCGACGCCACCCGAAACCCTGAACGCGCGTCGCGGCGGTAGTGCGTTCGCCGACCGCCAGGCCGCGGTGGCGGCCGTCGAGCTGCTGTTGCCGAGCCTGTCCGCCGCGCTGCAGAGCGACTTCGTCGGCGACAGCGGCTGCCTGCACATCGTGATCATGGACCCGGCGCTCGGGCCGCACGACGCGGCGTTCGAGGACGCGATCCTGTATGAGTTTTCGCTGCCCGACCCGAAGGACTGGGACGCCGACTATCGCGCTTACGCGCGGGCCAAGGCGCGGCTGTCGTGGGAAACGGGCCGCGACGGCCACGTCGTGCAGGCGCTGGAGCCGTACCGGCTGCGCGCCGGCGACACGAACCTGTGGGGCGGCGTCGCGCTCGGCGGCATCGTGGTCGGCGTGTCGGGCGCGCAGCCGTGGTTCGACGAGGCGTTCGCGGGCTGCATCGCGCACTGCCTGCGCGCGCTCGCCAAGCACCGCGCGCAGGCGACGCCCGACGGGCTCGCGATCTGAGCGCGGCGGCCCGGACCCGTTTTTACAGCCGGTTATAAAAAAGCCAGCGGGCGCGCGGCACAGCCCGACGCGGCGCGGGCGCACGCAGGCCGGCACGGTTTTCGCTGTACCTCATGCACGGACGGTTGTCGCGACAAGTGTCGCCGTCAGCCGGATGGCTTTCCGACATCGACAGGAGGTGCAGGTGAACGCGACTCACGATCCAGCCAGACCGCCGCTCGCCGGCCGGACCGCACTCGTGACCGGGGGCGGCCGCGGTCTCGGCGAAGCCATTTGCGAGGAGCTTGCCCAGCATGGCGCGCACGTCGTCGTCGCCGATCTCGACGGCGACCGCGCGGCGGCCGTCGCGCAGCGGCTCGAGCGGCACGGCGGCCACGCGGTGGGGCGGCCGCTCGACGTGCGCGACGAAGCGTCGGTGCTGCAGGTCGTGCACGACGCGCGCGAGTCGCTCGGCGACCTCGACGTGATCGTCAACAACGCGGCGATCGACGTGACCGCGCCGATCGACGACGTGAGCGTCGAGGCCTGGCAGCAGGTGCTGATGACGAACCTGTTCGGCCCGTACCTGATGTGCCACGCCGCCGTGCCGATGATGAAGGCGCGCGGCGACGGACACATCGTCAACATCGCGTCGACCGCGTCGAAGCGCGCGTGGCCGAACGCCTCCGCGTATCACGCGACGAAGTGGGGCCTGCTCGGCCTGTCGCACGCGCTGCATGCCGAACTGCGGCCGAGCGGCGTGCGCGTGTCGGCGATCGTCGCGGGCGGGATGCGCACGCCGTTCCTGCTCGACCGCTTTCCGGACATCGACGAGGAGACGCTGCAGCCGCCGGAGCACGTGGCGGCCGCCGTGCGCTTCGTGCTGACGCAGCCGCCGGGCACCGTGGTGCCGGAACTGATGGTGCTGCCGATGAAGGAGACGTCATGGCCCTGAAGCGCGAACGGCGGCTGCCCGGCGCGGTGCTGCTCGACAAGGACGGCACGCTGCTGGAGGACGTGCCGTACAACGTCGATCCCGCGCACATGCGCCTCGCGCCGGGCGCGGCGCGCGCGCTGCGCACCCTCGGCGCGACCGGCATGCCGCTGGCGGTCGTGTCGAACCAGCCGGGCGTCGCGCTCGGCCGCTTTACCGAAAACGAGCTTGGCGCGGTCCGCCAGCGTCTCGCCGAACTGTTCGAAGCGAACGGCGCGACGCTGGCGGATTTTTTTTACTGCCCGCATCACCCGCGAGGCAGCGTGCCGCGCTACACCTGTGACTGCATCTGCCGCAAGCCGCGCCCCGGCATGCTGCGCCGCGCGCTGACCGCGCTCGGCGTCGTCCCCGAATGGAGCTGGATGATCGGCGACATCCTCGACGACGTCGAAGCCGGCCGCACCGCGCGCTGCGGCACGATCCTGGTCGACTGCGGCAACGAGACCGAGTGGCGCCTGAACGCCGCCCGCACGCCGCACCACGTCGTCGATCGCATCGACCTGGCCGCCGACATCGTCGTGCGCGAGGCCGTGCGCCGGCACGGCTCGTGGGTGCGGCGATGAGCACCGCCTGGAGCCGCGCCCGCCGCATCCTGTGCGTGCGGCTCGACAGCATCGGCGACGTGCTGATGACGACGCCCGCGCTGCGCGCGCTGAAGGAGGGCGGCCATGACCGCCGGCTGACGCTGCTGACGTCGCGCACGGGCGCCGCGCTCGCGAAGCACCTGCCGATGGTCGACGACGTGTGGTCCTACGACGCGCCGTGGGTCAAGCATCCGGACACGCGGGGCGACCCGGTCGCCGATCTCGACATGATCGACCGGCTGCTGGCGGGCCGCTTCGACGCGGCCGTGATCTTCACCGTCTACAGCCAGAATCCGCTGCCCGCCGCGATGATGTGCTGGCTCGCCGGCATTCCGTTGCGGCTCGCGCATTGCCGCGAGAACCCGTACGAACTGCTGACCGACCGCGTGCCGGAAACCGAGCCGGAATCGCACGTGCGCCACGAGGTCGCGCGCCAGCTCGCGCTGGTGCGCACGGTCGGCGCGACGACGTCGGACTGGCGCATGGCGTTCGAGCCGGGCGACGCGGCGCGGCGCGCGGTGCACGCACGCTTGCAGGCCGCGCTGCACCGCTTTGGCGGCGCGCGCCAGCCGGAGGCGCCGCGCGCGCGCTGGCTGGTCGTCCATCCGGGCGCGAGCGCGGCGTCGCGGCGCTGGCCGGCCGAGCGCTTCGGCGAAGCGGCCGCCGCCGTCGCGCCGCTGTTCGACGGCATCGCGGTGACGGGCAGCGCGGACGAACGCGCGCTGGTCGACGCGGTGTGCGAACGCGCGGGGCCGCGCGCCGTGCCGCTGGCCGGCGTCTTGCCGCTCGGCGAACTCGGCGCGCTGATCGAAACGGCCGACCTGCTGCTGTCGAACAACAGCGGCCCCGTGCATCTCGCGGCCGCGCTTGGCACGCCGGTGGTCGACCTGTACGCACTGACCAATCCGCAGCACACGCCGTGGCGTGTGCCGCACCGTGTGCTGAACGTCGACGTGCCGTGCCGCAACTGCTATCGCAGCGTGTGCAATCAGCCCGGCCATCCGTGCCTGCGCGGCGTGAGCGTCGACGACGTGGTCGCCGCCGTGCACGCGTTGCTGCGCGGCAGCGCGCGCCATGCGCAACGCGCGGCCGCGCGGGCTGCCGCGCACGGCAGCGAGCCGGTCGCGGTGCCCGCATCGAACGTGCTTCCGTTCGCGCACGTCATCACGAGGAACTGACGCATGCCTGACCCGATCCATACGCTCGGCATCAACGCCGCCTTCCACGACAGCGCCGCGTGCATCGTGCGCGACGGCGTCGTGATCGCGGCGGCCGAGGACGAACGCTTCACGCACGTGAAGCACGCGAAGCGCCCGGTGCCGTTCTCGACCTGGGAGCTGCCTTTCCATGCGATCGACTATTGCCTCGCGGAAGCCGGCATCACGCTCGCGGACGTGGACCACGTCGCGTACTCGTACGACCCGTGGTTCGAACTCGACCGCGAAGGCACGCCGCAGGCGTTGACTTTGCCGCTGTCGCCGTCCGCGCATGCGCCGCGCGAGGACGGCGCGTCGCCGTGGCATCCGCTGTTCCTGTCGTCGATCGTCAACGCGCCGCGGCAGCTCGCGGGCGGCGTGCCGCATCATCTGCAGCGGCGCTTTCGCGGCGTCACGCACGACGGGCCGTTCCGCTGGCATTTCATCGAGCACCATCTCGCGCACGAGGCGAGCGCGTTTCTCGCGGCGCCGTTCGAGCGCTGCGCGGTGATGACGATGGACGGGCGCGGCGAGCGCGCGACGACGAGCTACGGCGTGTTCGACGGCCGCGCGTACCGGCGGCTCGGGCAGGTCAACCTGCCGCATTCGCTCGGGCTGCTGTACGAGCGCTTGACCCGCTATCTCGGCTTCCTGCACTCGTCCGACGAATACAAGGTGATGGCGCTCGCGTCGTACGGCAAGCCGGTGTTCGCCGACGAGATGCGCAAGCTGGTGCGGTATCGCGGCGAAGGGCGCTACGACGTGGTCGACGACGATCTGGCCGCGCGATTCGGCCCGCCGCGCGAACGCGGCGGCCCGATCGAGCCGCATCACTGCGACATCGCGCATGCGCTGCAACTGGTGCTCGAGGAGACGACGCTGCAGGCGGTCGACTGGCTGGCCGCCGAGACCGGCGAGCGGCAGCTCGCGATGGCGGGCGGCGTCGCGCTGAACTGCGTGATGAACGCGAAGATCCGCGATCGCGGCCCGTTCGACGACGTGTGGGTGCAACCGGCCGCCGGCGACGCGGGCACGGCGCTCGGCGCCGCGCTATGGACCGACTTCCGGATGCGCGGCGAGCGCGGCGGCTGGCGCATGGACCATGCGTATCTCGGCCCGGCCTACGACGACGATGCGATCGAGGCGTTCCTGAAGGAGGCGCAGCTGCCGTACCGGCGGCTCGCCGACGTCGCCGCGCAGACGGCCGCGCTGCTCGCCGCGAACCGCGTGATCGGCTGGTTCCAGGGGCGCATGGAGTTCGGGCCGCGCGCGCTCGGTGCGCGGTCGATCCTCGCGTCGCCGATCGATCCGGACATGCAGCGCAAGCTGAACCGGATCAAGGATCGCGAGGATTTCCGGCCGGTCGCGCCGGTCGTGCTCGAGGATCGTGCGCATCACTGGTTCAGCGGCGGCCGCGGCACGCCGCTGCGCGCGCCGTTCATGCTGTTCGTGTACGACGTCGTGCCGGAGCGCGCCGACAGGATTCCGGCCGTGCGCCACATCGACGGCACCGCGCGCGTGCAGACCGTCGACGAAAGCCAGCATCCGCTGCTGCATGCGCTGTTGACCGAGTTCGACGCGCTCACCGGCGTGCCGGTGCTCGTCAACACGTCGTTCAACACGCGCGGCGAACCGATCGTATGCTCGCCGCGCGACGCGATCGAATGCTTCTGGACGTCGCCGCTCGACGCGCTCGTGATCGGCCCGTTCCTGCTGGAGAAGCCGAGATGAACATGCGCGACACGCACCTGCCGCCGGTCGTGTCGGTCGTCGTGCCGACCTACCGGCGGCCCGATCTGCTCGAACGCTGCCTCGACGCGCTGTGCGTGCAGGTGTTCGATCCGACCACCTACGAGATCGTCGTCGTGGACGACGATCCGGCCGGCAGTGCGCGCGCCGTCGTCGATGCGTGCCGCGCGCGCGTGACCGACGTGCCGGTGATCCGCTACATGACCGCGCCCGACACGCAGGGGCCGGCCGGTGCGCGCAACGTCGGCTGGCGCAGCGCGGGCGGCGCGCTGATCGCATTCACCGACGACGACACGATTCCCGATCCGAGCTGGCTGCGCCACGGTGCGGCCGCGCTGCTGGCCGAGCCGTCGGCGGCGGCCGCGGCCGGCCGGATCGACGTGCCGTTGCGGCCGCGCCCGACCGACTACGAACGCGACGCGGCGGGGCTCGCGCACGCGGAATTCGCGACCGCCAACTGCTTCGTGCGGCGCGCGGCGCTCGAACGCGTCGGCGGCTTCGATGAGCGCTTCACGCGCGCGTGGCGCGAGGACGCCGACCTGATGTTCGCGCTGCGCGAGCATGCGGGGCCGATCGTCGAGGCCGACGCCGCGCGCATCGTGCATCCGGTGCGTCCCGCACGCTGGGGATCGAGCATCGGCGCGCAGTCGAAGGTGTATTTCGATGCGCTGTTGTACAAGAAGCATCGCACGACCTATCGGCGCCATATCCGGCCGACGCCGCCGTGGCATTACTACGCGGCCGTGCTCGCCGCGCTCGGCGCGCTCGGCTGTTTCGCGGCCGGCTGGCCGGCGCCGGCCATCGTGTGTGCGGCGGTGTGGGCCGCGATTACCGCGGGGTTCTGCGCGAAGCGGCTGCGCGGCACGCAGCTCACGCCGTCGCATGTGGCCGAGATGATCGTCACGTCCATCGCGATTCCGCCCGTGTCGCTGTACTGGCGCATGCGCGGTGCGCTTCACTTCAGAGTGTTCTTCCTTTGACGCCCTCATCTCCTTAAGGGGGAGGATTCCCACACCTGGCGATGCACGTCCGCATCGGAGAATGTTCAACGCAGCGTTGGTATCTCGATCATGTTCGACACCACAGTCACTACAGGCCCACTCTCTTATTCGCAGTTCCGCGATACCTTTCGGCCGCGTCGTGCTGTCTTTCGATCCGCACGACGAACAGGACTGGGTAGAACCGCTTTCGTCGACTTCCTCGAACGTGGCTCCGTGCGCGATCGCTTTATAGCGGAGCTTGTTCCGGAAGGACGACCAGGATGCGTCGTAGACGCTCTTCGCCATCCTGGTTCTGGCGAGTTTTGCGGCCGACACGTTGCCGACCGCGATGTAATCGAAGCGCCGCACCAGATCGAGCGCGAGCTTGTGCTGGAAATCGGCACGGGCATTCGAGATCTTTGCGTGCAGCTTCGCGATATGTCGCTTGTGCTTTCGTGCTCGCTGCGCTTTCGTCAGCTTTTCTGCCGCGCATCGGCCGAACCGGTCATTCGGCAGTTTTTCTCCGGTCGAAAGCGTGGCGAAGTCTTTCAGGCCGAGATCGATGCCGACACCGGAGCGGACCGGGCGGACCTGCACATCGGGCATCTCGATCACGATGTTGAGAAACCAGTTGCCGCGCGCATCCTGCGCAAAATTGGTCCCGTCCTTGATCTTGCATTCGGGAAGCGGTCGACTGTTGAACACGCGGAAGGTGTTGCCGGCAAAGCGAAACGCTTCGCCTTCGCGCTTCAGGTCTCGGCCCTTCAGCTGCACCCAGCCCAGCGATTTCATGCCGCGATAGCGCAGGTAAGGCCGAGGGTTCCGACTGCGCGACTTCGCGTATTGCTCGCACGTCGCGTTGATCGTGCCGGAATGGATGCCGAGCGCCTTGCTGCTGGTCGTCAGCACGTTCAGATCAAAACCCGTCGGCCATTTCTTATTCCACTTGAGCGCGTGCTTCTGCGTGTCGTTGCAGAAGTTCCAGACGTAGTTCACCGCACGGCTCTGCTTGTTGAGCAGTCCATTGAGCGATTTCACGCGGTAGCGATAGACAAGGATCATGCCGGTGATCCTAACCCGTGGAAGAAGCAGCCTGTCGACAGCACGCCTTTCCTCTCCGTCCTGAAGGTCGGGGTTTCTCGGAGCAAATGATGAAGCTCGATTCCAGCGTCGATTCCGACGGCCCGCGCGGCCCGAAGCGGATCGCAGTGTTCCGCGCTTTGCAGCTCGGCGACATGCTGTGCGCGGTGCCCGCGCTGCGTGCGCTGCGGCGCGGCGAACCGGATGCGCGCATCACGCTGATCGGGCTGCCGTGGGCGCGCGAGTTCGCGTCGCGCTTCTCGGACTACATCGACAGCTTCATCGCATTCCCCGGCGCGCCGGGGCTCGGCGAGCAGCCCGAACCCGACGCGGCCACGCGCGAAGCGTTCATCGCCGAATGTCGCGCGCGCGACTTCGACCTCGCGATCCAGCTGCACGGCAGCGGCGCGCACACGAACGCGATCGTCGCGTCGCTCGGCGCGACCCGCACGGCCGGCTTCGTGCCGGCCGACGGTGGCACGACCGCGCTCGACTGCGCGCTCGTGTGGCGCGACGACGAACCGGAAGTGACGCGCTATCTGGCGCTCACGCGCAAGCTCGGCTACGCGGACTGGGGCGACTACCTCGAATTCCCGCTCGGCGGCCTCGACTACGCGCTGTGGCACGTGCTCTGCGACGAGCACGCGCTCGATCCCGGCCGCTACGTGATCGTCCATCCCGGCGCGCGGATGGCGTCGCGGCGCTGGCCGGTCGAACGCTTCGCGCTCGCCGCGCGGCAACTCGCGGACGACGGCTGGCAGATCGTGCTGACCGGCACGCGCGCGGAACTGGCGTTGGCGAGCGCGTTCGCCGAACACCTCGGGCGGCCGTGCGTGAACCTGTGCGGCCGCACGCCGCTCGGCGCGCTCGCCGCGCTGATCGCCCGCGCGCGGCTGCTGTTGTGCAACGACACGGGCGTGTCGCACGTCGCGGCGGCGCTCGGCACGCCGAGCATCGTCATCGCGTGCGGCAGCGATACGGCCCGCTGGGCGCCGCTCGACGCCGAACGCCATCGCGTGCTCGCGAACTACCCGGCGTGCCGCCCGTGCATGTTCGAGTCGTGTCCGTACGGGCACGAGTGCGCGACGGCGATCGGCGTCGGCGAAGTGATCGACCGGGCGGGCGAACTGCTCGCGGAGGAGAGACGTCATGTCACGTAAGCGGTTGCGCGTGCTGACCTGGCACGTGCATGGCAATTACCTGTATTACCTGTCGCAGGCGCCGCACGATTTCTACATCGTGACGAAGCCGCAGCATCCGCCCGGCTACGCGGGCCGCGTCGGGCACCTGCCGTGGGGCGACAACGTCCATGAGGTGCCGGCCGAATGCGTGCGCGACACCGCATTCGACTGCGTGCTGTACCAGCACGTGAAGCATTATCAGCACGACCGCCTGCGGCTGCTGAGCGAAGCGCAGCGCGCGCTGCCGACGCTGTTCGTCGAGCATGATCCGCCGCGCGAGCATCCGACCGACACGCTGCATCCGGTGCAGGACCCGAACGTGTTGCTGGTGCACGTGACGCCGTTCAACGCGCTGATGTGGGACAACGGCGTGACGCCGACGCGCGTGATCGAGCACGGCGTGCTGATGCCGGAAGGCGTCGAGTATCACGGCACGCTGCCGAAGGGCGTGGCCGTCGTGAACAACCTCGCGCGCCGCGGCCGGCGCCTCGGCGCGGACCTGTTCGAGGTCGTGCGGCACAGCGTGCCGATCGACCTGGTCGGGATGGGCTCGACCGATCTCGGCGGGATCGGCGAAGTGCCGAACCCGGCGCTGCCGCAATTCCTGTCGCACTACCGGTTCTTCTTCAACCCGATCCGCTACACGAGTCTGGGGCTCGCGGTGATCGAGGCGATGATGATCGGGCTGCCGATCGTCGCGCTCGCGACGACCGAGATGGCGCAACTCGTGAAGACCGGCAGCAACGGCGTGGCCGATACGCGGCCGGCCGTGCTGATCGACGCGATGCGGATGTTGATTCGCGATCCGGACCTGGCGCGCGAATGGGGCGCCGCAGCCAAACGCGACGCGTGCGAGCGCTTCGGCATCGAACGGTTCGCGCGCGACTGGGACGCCGCCCTCCGCGATGTGACGACGTGACGACGTGAGCGCGGCGGCGTGCCGGCCGCGTTCACGGCGTCGTCGCGGGCGGCGAACCGGAGGCGTTTCCGCCGTTCGCGGCATTCGGCGCCGGCGGCGCGCCGCTGACCGCGTTGCGCTCGTTTTCCGGCAGCAGCGCGAGGCGGTTGTACAGCGTTTTCAGGCTGATGCCGAGCGCCTTCGCGGTGCGCGGCTTGTCGCCGTTGAAATGCCGTAGCGACGCGACGATGAAGCGCTGCTGCGTATGCGCGAGCGTCGTGCCGATATGCAGCGTCATCGCGTTGTGGCGCACTTCCTCGCGCGGCGGCTGGCGGCGCGGCAACTGCAGTTCGATCTGCTCGTCGGCGAGGATGAACGCGCGCTCCAGCGCGTTGCGCAATTCGCGCACGTTGCCGGGCCACGTGTACGCGCGCAGCGCCTTCATCGCCTGCGTCGACAGGCGCTTTCTCGTACGGTGCCGCGCGTTCAGCCGCTCGACGATCTGCAGCGCGATGTCGCCGACGTCGTCCTCGCGCTGCCTGAGCGCGGGCACGTGCAGCGCGATCGGCGCGATCCGGTAGAACAGGTCCTCGCGCAACCGGCCGCTGCGCAACGCCTCGACCGGATCATGGTGGGTGGCCGCGACGATCCGCACGTCGAGCGGAATCGCCTCGTGGCCGCCCACGCGCACGATCGTGTTGGTTTCGAGCGTGCGCAGCAGCTTGACCTGCAATTCGAGCGGCATCTCGGCGATCTCGTCGAGAAACAGCGTGCCGCCGCGTGCGGCTTCGAACATGCCCACGTGTTGCGCGACGGCGCCCGTGAAGCTGCCTTTTTCGTGGCCGAACAACTGCGACTCCGCGATGTCCTTCGCAATCGCGCCGCAGTTGACGGGCACGAACGGGCCGCGCCGGCGCGGGCTCATGTCGTGAATGAGCCGGGCGACGATATCCTTGCCCGCACCGCTTTCGCCGACCACCAGCACACTCACGCGGGTGGCGGCGACGCGCGACACTTTCAGCAGCAGTTCCTGAATTGTTCGCGAACGGCCGAACAGTCGCGTGCCGTCATCGTCGGATTTCGACATGGAGTATGACCGGGTTGGGAAGTTTTGACCGAATGCGTCGTGACCAGGTAAAAAATGACGTGGCACACGTCGTCTTTCACGTACGCAGGATACCTTTTATACCGATTCGCCGACATTGAATCTGGCAATGCGGCTTACGTCAGCAGATAGATTTATTCGATGGGTCGCGAATGGACGACATCGTTCTTCTATACTGCTAAGCACCTGTTTTCCCATGTGGGACAGCTTGTCTGTCCGTTCGTGTGCAGCGTTGAAGATGCCGTCTTGGGCCAGCGCACGTTCCCTTGTTTGGAAAAATGCATGCGTGGCGCTGGCCCCCCGGAAGGGCCGAGCGCCGCGTCATGCTCGTCGCGAATACGTCGCGTATTCGCTTCGTCGCCATCCTCGCGCTCGACCCTTCCGGGGGCCGGCGCAAGCCCGTCATCAGCATGAACGGGCCCCATGACGTGCATTGCGCCGCACGTGTCGCGGTGCCGGCCGACGTACCTGCCGGGCCGCATTACAAGGAGTCTCGATGCCTTACGTCCTGATCGTCGAAGACGACGCCGATACGCGAACGATGCTGGCCACGCTCGCGCGCACGCAGCAACTGACGTGCGATACGGCGGCGACGCTTGAAGAAGCGCGCACGCTCGTCTCGACGCATACCCCCGATCTCGTGCTGTGCGACCTCGTGCTGCCCGACGGCAACGGGATGGATCTGTTCGACGCATTGCCCAAGCGCGGGCATTGCGAAATGGTGTTGACCACCGGCCACGCGAGCCTCGAAACCGCGATCGACGCATTGCGGCGCGGCGCGACCGATTACCTGGTGAAGCCGCTCAACATGCAGCGGCTGAACAGCATCTTCGCGCGCGTGCCGCGCACGACCGCGCTGCACGAGGAAATCGCGGAACTGCGCTCGGAACTGCAGCGCCTCGGCCGGTTCGGCCGCATGCTCGGCAGCTCGCCCGCGATGCAGGCCGTCTACGACGCGATCGGCCGCGTCGCGCGCACCGAAGCGTCGGTGCTGCTCACCGGCGAATCGGGCACCGGCAAGGAACTCGCCGCGCAGACCGTGCACGACCTGAGCCTGCGCCGCCGCGGGCCGTTTCTCGCGGTGAACTGCGGCGCGATCGCCGCGAATCTCGTCGAGAGCGAGATGTTCGGCCACGACCGCGGCAGCTTCACCGGCGCGGAACGTCAGCACAAGGGCTTCTTCGAACGCGCGGACGGCGGCACGCTGTTTCTCGACGAAATCACCGAGATGCCGCTCGAGTCGCAGGTCAAGCTGCTGCGCGTGCTGGAGACCGGACGCCTCACGCGGCTCGGCTCGACGCGCGAGATCGACGTCGACGTGCGCATCGTCGCCGCGACCAACCGCGACCCGGAAGCCGCGATGGCCGACGGCAAGCTGCGGCCCGACCTGTTCCACCGGATCAACGTGTTCCCGATTCCGCTGCCGTCGCTGCGTGAACGCGGCGACGACATTCCGATGCTCGCCGACGCGTTCCTGCAGCGCTACAACGAAGAGACCGGCCGCAACCTGCGCTTCGCGCCGGCCGCGCGCGAAGCGCTGAAGACCTACGAATGGCCCGGCAACGTGCGCGAGCTGCGCAACTTCGTGCAGCGCGCGAGCATCTTCACCGACGCCGACGTGATCGACACGCTGCCGCCGCCGATCATGGACGAGCTGTCCAGCATGGTCGATTCGCATGAAGATCGCGTGACGGTGCCGTTCGGCACGCCGCTCGAGGAAGTCGACCGCAAGCTGATCCTCGGCACGATCGCGCAATGCGGCGGCGTGAAGGCGCAGGCGGCCGAGGTGCTCGACGTCAGCCTGAAGACGATCTACAACCGGCTCGCGCAACTGGAAGACGAAGCGGAGAAGCCGGATTCCTGATGCCGCTACGATCGCGTTCATGTTCCCGTTTCGGCCTCGCGGCGCGTGTCGCGTTCGAGGCGGCGGCGCATGCGTTCGACGTGCGGCGGGATCGTGCGTCGTTCGCGCAGGATCCACGGCAGGCCCGCGAAGGTGCGCACCACTGCACGTTCGCGGCGCAGCAGCGGCAGCATGCGCACCGTATGGCGCCACGCGGCGGCGGCCGGCCATCTGAGCCACGCGGTCCACACCGCGTTGCGCGCGGCGGTGCGCGCACGTGCCGGCCGGTCGCGCCGCGTCGACGGGTAGTGATGGACCGTCAGTCCCGGCGCATACACGAGCCAGTGGCCGGCGCGCGTCAGATCGAGCGCGAGCAGCGCTTCCTCGCCGCCGAGGAAGTAGCGCGGATGGTAGCCGCCCGCGCGCACGAACGCGTCGCGCCGGAACGCGGTCGCGCCGGCCAGCAGCCCGAGGATCGGGCGGCCCGGCAGCGCGACGGGCGCGTCGAGCGGGCTGTCGGCCATCAGCCGGCAGGTCGGGTCCTCGCGTTCGTCGGGGCCCACCAGCACGCGCGCGGTGACGGCCGCGACGTGCGGATACGCGTCGAGCAGGTTCGCCGCGTCGGCGATGGAGCCGGGCGCCCACCACGTGTCGTCGTCGCAGAACGCGACGTGGCGCGTGCGGGCGACGGCGACGCCGAGATTGCGGCCGGCCGCGCCAAGGTTGCCCGGCGCATGCACGAGCGCGACATGCGCAAAGCGTTCGCGGATCAGGGTGGCCGTCTCGGCGTCCGCCGCGTTGTCGACGACGACGATCGCCGGCCGGTCGGGCAGCCTGGAAAGATGGTCGAGCGTGCGCGCGAGTTCCGCGGCGCGCCGGCAGGTCAGCACGATGGCGGTCACGCGCGGCTCGCCCGGCGGCAGCGCGATACGGGCGGGCGTTACGCGGACGTGACGTCGCATTCGAGCCGCCAGATCATTTCGGGTTCGCGGAGAGCGGCGCGCATATGAGGCTCGAGCAGCGTGACCTGGCTGGCGTACGCGTCGACGGCGGCGGCTTTCGCGGCGGCGCTGTTCGTATCACCGCCGGCCGGCGTTGCGACCGGATGCGCGATCCAGCCGCGCTCGCGCCAGCCGGCCACGCGCCTGGCCATCAGCCCGTCGATGCGGCGATACGGCACGTCCTCGTAGAAGCGCCAGACGTGCGACGGATCGTCGTCACGCAGCAGCCACAGCATGGCCTCCTGCACCTGCAGGTGATCGCGATGGAACAGGCCGGCCGGCGCGAGCACGCCGAAGCCCGGGTACGCGTCGATCGCCGCGGCCACGCGTGTGGCGATCGCGGTCGACGTAGACGGTATGCCGTACTGATCGTCGAGGAAATCGAGCCACACGGGGTGTGCGTCAAGCAGCGCCAGCGCGCGGCGGTCTTCGTCGCGGCGCGCGCGCATCGCTTCGTCCGCGTGATGGAAGCCCGCGCGGCGATCCCACGGCGGCGCGGGCATGCCAGGCGGCGGCATCCCCGCGAACACGGTGACGACGATCGAGCCGGGCGCCTGCGCGAGCAGTTGCCCGCAACTGAAGACGGCATCGTCGAGATGCGGCGAGACGACGAGCCAGCGTGTCGGGTCGGGCATGGCGTGAAGATCTCCTTCGTGAGCGGCCGGGCCGCGGTTACGATCGGCCAGCATGTGCCGTGCCCGCCGGCGGCCGCCACGCCGGTCGCCGCCGACTGTCCCCGCAGGAGCGTGTTCGATGACTGAAATTGCACGACCGCAGGCCGGAAATTACGCAACGGCCGTGATGCTGGTCGCGATCGCGACCGTGCTGCAGACGCTCGCGATCCGGTTCGGCGGCGTGAATCTGCCGTTCGTCCTGTATTACCCGTTGCTCGCGGGCGCCGCGTGGGCGACGTCGTTCCTGTTCGGCATCGTGTCGACGGTGGTCAGCGGGTTGCTCGTGTGGACGCTGTTCCTGTCCGATCCGGCCGCCTATACGGCGCCGCTGCCCGAGCGGCTCGTGCAGCTCGGCACGTTCATGCTGATCGGGACGCTGGTGTGCGCGGTCGCGTCGCTGCTGCATCACACGCGGGTCACGAACGATCGTGCGCGCCGGCGCGAGGCGGGCGCGCGCCGCCAGCTCGAAGCCGTGCTGGGCGCGTTGCCGCACGGCGTGATCGCGACCGATCCGAACGGGCGGCTCACCTATCTCAACGCGGCCGCGGCCGCACTCGTCGGCTGCCGGCCGGACGACGCGATCGGGCGGCCGGCGCGCGACGTGCTGCGGATCGTCGATCACGACGGCCGCCGCGTGCAGACCACGCCGCTCGATCACGCGCTCGGCGGCGCCGGGGCGACGTCCGACCGGCACTGGCTGCAGGCCGGCAGCGGCGAGCCGGTGCCGATCGTCGCGGTGGCGTCGCCGATCGGCGATGGGGACGGCAATCTCGACGGCGCGGTATTGCTGCTGCGCGATGCGGGCGCGGACCGCGCGCGCGTCGACGCATCGCGGCTTCAGCATGCGGTCGTCGAGGCGGCGCCGGACGCGATCGTCGGGATCGATGGCGACGGCCGCATCGCCAGCTGGAATCCGGCCGCGCAGCGGATCTTCGGCTATGACGAGGCCGATGCGCGCGGCCGCAGGTTCGATACGCTGATCGCGAGGCGCTGGCTGCGGCTCAATCCGCTCGCCGACGCGTTCGACGCGATGCACGAGCCGGTCGGGCCGCTCGAACTGCTGTGCGTGCGGCGCGACGGCCGGCGGTTTCGGGCGACGGTGTCGGCGTGCCCGGTGCAGGGCGACGCGCGGGCCAGCGTCGCGCTGTCGCTCACGCTGCGCGAAACCGGCGCGCAGCGTCGCCGCGACCTGCGTGCGCAGCGCTCGCTGCAGGGCGCGCGCAACGCGCTCGACCAGGCCGACACGTCGAACCGGCTGAAGGACGAACTGCTGGCCACGGTGTCGCACGAATTGCGCACGCCGCTGAACGTGATCTACGGATGGATCGAGGTATTGCGCAACTCGGGCGACCAGGCGTTGCAGCATCAGGCGATCGACGCGATCGACCGCAGCGCGCGTTCGCTCACGCGGATGGTCGGCGACATCCTCGATGCGTCGTCGCTCGCGACCGGCAAGCTGCGGCTCGACGCGACGCCGGTCGACGTCGTGCGGCTGTTCTCCGATCTGGTCGGCACGTTCCAGACGGCCGCGTCGTCGGCCGGCATCGTGCTCGAATTCGACTGCGGCGCAACCGCGTGCATCGTGTCGGGCGACGCCGAGCGGTTGCGGCAGATGCTGTCGAACCTGATCTCGAATGCACTGAAATTCACGCCGGGCGGCGGCAGCGTGACGGTCGGCCTCGCGCGCGACGAATCGCAGGTGGTGCTGACCGTCACCGATACCGGGCAGGGCATCGCGACGGAGTTCGTGCCATACGTGTTCGACATGTTCCGCCGCGCGGACGATTCGCCCGCGTCGCCGCGGCGCGGGCTCGGTCTCGGCCTGTCGATCGTGCGACATATCGCGGAGCTGCACGGCGGCAGCGTGATCGTCGCGAGCGCGGGCCGTGATCGCGGCACGACGTTTACGGTGACGCTGCCGGCCGGCTGGCAGCCGGGCGGCGCGATGGCGTGGAGCATCGTGCAGGCAGGCGGCCGCCGCGACGCGCTCGTGCTCGATACGCAGCGCATCCTGATCGTCGACGACGACGCGACCACGCGCGCGAGCCTGACGGCCGCGCTGACCACGTTCGGCGCGGCCGTCGCGATCGCGTCGTCGGGCCGCGAGGCGCTCGCGATGGCGGCCGACATGCGGCCGACGGTCGTGCTGTCCGATCTCGCGATGCCCGACGGAGACGGCTTCTGGCTGCTCGATGCGTTGCGGCGCGGCGCCCTGAACGGCGACAGCGGTCCATCCGACGTGCGCGTGCTGGCCGTCACCGCGCACGCGGGCCTGGCCGACGAGCGCCGCGCGCTGGAGGCCGGCTTCGACGGCTACCTGTGCAAGCCGGTCGACGTGCGCGAACTGGCACACAAGATCGCACACGTGACGAAGCGCGACGGCTGACGCACGTCGCGCGTACCGGCCGCGTCAGGTGGTCGGCGCCGGCCGGTTCTGCGTATGGACCTGCGCGAGCAGATGCGACGCGATTCGCGTGCTGCGCACGAGGTCGCCGGGCGTGTGGTGCGTGACCTGGCGCTGGATGAAGTAGCGCGCGGTGTGCGCGAGCCCGTTCGCGAACGTCGTCGTCGCGCGCCAGCCGAGCCGCTTCTGCGCGGCGGCGAGATTCGGCCGCCGCTGGCGCGGATCGTCGGACGGCAGCGGCCGGAACTCGATCGGCACGGTCGCGCCGACGATCCGCACGACCTCCCGCGCGACGTCGATCATCGCGATCTCGACGTCGCTGCCGAGATTGACCGGCTCGCTCGCGTCGCCCGGTTCGTCCATCAGCCGGATCAATGCGTCCACCATGTCGTCCACGTAGCAGAACGAGCGCGTCTGCTTGCCGTCGCCGTAGACGGTCAACGGCTGTTCCGCGAGCGCCTGCGTGACGAAGTTCGACACGACGCGCCCGTCGGCCGGGTGCATGCGCGGGCCGTACGTATTGAAGATCCGCGCGATCCGCACGTCGACCCCGTACTGGCGGTGATAGTCGGAGAACAGCGTCTCCGCGCAGCGCTTGCCTTCGTCGTAGCACGCGCGGATGCCGGTCGGATTGACGCGGCCGCAATAGTGCTCGTCCTGCGGATGCACGTCCGGGTCGCCGTACACCTCGCTCGTCGAGGCCTGCAGGATGCGCGCCTTCACGCGCTTGGCGAGGCCGAGCAGGTTGATCGCGCCGTGCACGCTGGTCTTCGTCGTCTGCACCGGGTCGCGCTGGTAGTGGACGGGCGATGCCGGGCACGCGAGGTTGTAGATTTCGTCGACTTCGACGTAGAGCGGAAACGTCACGTCGTGCCGCATCAGCTCGAAGTTCGGCGCATCGAGCAGGTGCGCGATGTTGTCCTTCGTGCCCGTGTAGAAATTGTCGACGCACAGCACGTCGTGGCCGGCGGTCACGAGGCGTTCGCACAGATGCGAACCGAGAAAGCCGGCGCCGCCGGTGACGAGGACGCGTTTTCGGTCGTAGCCCTTCATTACGTATTCTCCTTGCGGTGTGCGAGCACGCCTCGCGTGGTGGCGACCGGCGTGCGCCGGCCGGTGCCGGCCGACGTGCCGGCGCGCTGCGCGTGGGCGACGTCGCGATAGATGTCGACGAGCCGGTCGGCGACGCCTTGCCAGGTGTAGAAGCGATGCGCGCGCAGGTAGCCGGCGCGGCCGAGCGCCGCGCACAGGTCCGGTTGCGCGCGCAGTTGCACGAGGCGCGCGGCCAGCGCGGCCGGGTCGCGCGGCGGCACGAGATAGCCGGTCGTGCCGTCGTCGACCGTCGTGCGGATGCCGCCCACGTCGCTGCCGATCACCGCCGTCGCGCACGCCATCGCCTCGACCGGCGTGATGCCGAACGGCTCGTACCACGGCGTCGTCACGAACACGTCGGCCGCGCTGTAGTACAGGTGCAGCGCGTCGCGATCGCGCCGGCCGACGAAGGTCACGCGGTTCGCGATGCCGAGTTCGTGCGCGAACGCGGCGAGCCGCGCGAGTTCCGGGTCGCGCGCGGGGTCGGGCGTCGCCTGGCTGCCGCCGACCACGTACAGGTGGGTCGGCCGCTGCGGGTCGCGCGGCATGCGTGCGAGCGCGTCGATCACGGTGTCGATGCCCTTGCGCGGCACGAGGCGCCCCAGTTGCAGCACGACGAACGCGTCCTGCGGCCAGCCGAGCCGCGCGCGCGCATCGACGCGCGGCACCGGCCGGAATTCCCGCGCGTCGAAGCCGCACGGCACGATCTCGATGCGCTCGGTATCGGCGCGATAGTGCGTCGTCAGGTCCAGCGCATCCTGCGGGCATTCGGCGATCAGGCGGTCCGAGCGGCGCGCGAGCGTGTCCTCGATCGCGAAGCGCGCGTCGGGGAAGCCGTCGGCCGTGCCCTGGTGCAGCCGCCGCACGCGGCCGAGCGCATGGAACGTCGTGACGAGCGGGATGCCGAGCGCCTTTTTCACGCGCAGCGCCGCGTCGCCGGACATGAAGAAGTTCGCGTGCATCACGTCGACCGGATCGGGCTCGCGTCGCATTCGCGCGATCATGTACTGCGCGAACGGGCCCATGTACGGCAGCAACTGCTCCTTGGGCACGTCGGTCGGCGGTCCGGCCGGCACGTGGATCACGCGCATGCGCGGGCCGATCGGCACGACTTCCGGCAAATGCGGATTGTCGCAGCGGGTGTACACGTCGACGTCGAGGCCGCGCTCCGCGAGCTGCTTCGCGACGTTCGCGACGTAGATGTTCTGACCACCGGCATCGACGCCGCCGATCACCCCCAGCGGCGACGCATGTTCACTGATCAACGCGATTCTTTGCATGGTATTGCTCCCGGTATCGGGGCCGCGCACACGGGCCACCGTTGTCGGTGACCCGGCAATCGGCATGCCCGCTGCATTGCGGGGAAAACCGCTTCCCGGGGTGCCGAAAAATTTACAACGCGTTGGATGAAAGGGCGTCTGATCGCGGCATCCCGCTGGCATGCGGCGCACGCGGCGCGGCACGCGATTTGCGCGACCTCTGCTCACCCGCCGGCTCGCCCGGCCCGATGAAAAGGAGGTCACGATGAAGGTATTCCAGCTGCAAGCCCGCTCCCCGCGCATCCGCCATCAGCGCGCGATGCGCACCGGCATGGCGGTCGCGATCGCCGCGGCCACCGCATGCATGGTCGTCGCGCCGAACGCGGTCGCCGCCGGCGACGATGGCGCCGCATCGTCGTCGACGTCGTCGTCGCATTCGAGCACCGGCACGAAGATCCGCGACGCGACGATCACGACCAAGGCGAAGGCCGAGCTGGTCGGCACGAGCGGCCTGTCGGCCGGCGACATCCACGTGAAGACGCGGCACGGCACCGTGACGCTCACCGGCAGCGTGCCCGACGAGCAGCAGCGCACGCAGGCCGTCAGCGTCGTGAAGCAGGTCGACGGCGTGCAGGACGTGCGCGACCAGTTGACCATCCGGCCCAAATAACCGCGACGCGACCGTAACAGGAGTCCAGTGATGAACTGCATGCTCAAACCGGTCGGCGAACAGACGATCGTGATTACCGGCGCGACGAGCGGCATCGGTCTCGTCACCGCGCGCAAGGCGGCCCGGCGCGGCGCGAAGCTCGTGCTGTTCGCGCGCAACGAGGAAGCGCTGAACACGCTGTGCGAGGAAATCCGCCAGCATGGCGGCCTCGCGGTGCCGGTCGCCGGCGATGTCGGCAACGTCGAGGATCTGCAGCGCGCGGCCGCGGCGGCGGCCGAGACCTACGGCGGCTTCGACACCTGGATCAACAATGCGGGCGTATCGATCTTCGGCACGGCGGCCCAGGTGCCGCTCGAGGATCAGCGCCGGCTGTTCGACACCAACTACTGGGGCGTCGTGCACGGCTCGCTCGTCGCGGCCGACCATTTCCGGCGCAAGAGCGATTTCCACGGCGGCGCGATCATCAACATGGGCAGCGAGGCGTCCGACGCGCCGGTGCCGCTGCAAAGCGCGTACGTCGCGTCGAAGCACGCGGTGAAGGGCTTCACCGATTCGCTTCGGCTCGAGATGGAAGCCGATCACCTGCCGGTGTCCGTCACGCTGATCAAGCCGGCCGCGATCGACACGATGTTCGTGATGCACGCGAAGAACTACATGAACGTCGAGGCGAAGCTGCCGCCGCCGATCTACGACCCCGACCTGGTGGCCGACGCGATCCTGTTCGCGGCCGCGCATCCGCGCCGCACGCTGTTCGTCGGCGGCGCCGCCAAGTTCACGTCGGCGAGCGCGTACCACGCGCCGCGCCTGTTCGACCGCGTCGCGGCCACGCTGTTCTCGCGCGGCCAGCGCACGGTGCGCCCGGCGCGGCCGCGCGACGACAACGCGCTGTACGACTCGCGCCACGCGCTGCACGAGCGCGAAGGCATGGAGGGGCCGGTGCTGCGCAGCTGTGCGTACAACACGGTGGTGCAGCGGCCGAAGGTCGCCGGCGCGGTCGCGCTGGGCGCTGCGGCGCTGGTGTTTGCCGCGTTCGCGCGTGCGCGCCGGTCGTCCGCGTGATTTCGTTCATTTTCCAAGGAGGCGTTCATGACATCCCGACAACACACGGGCCACGAGTACAGCCACTCGCGCGCGCACGAAGGCGAGCGCACCCAGCAGGACCACGACAAGGGCGGGCACCAGACGGGGCACGGCAAGCCGCCGAGCCCGGTCGACGTGCAGAAGGCGCTGAAGGGAATGGACTATCCGGCCAGCAAGGCGGACGTCGTGCAGTGCGCGGAACGCTCGAACGCGGACCGCGCGGTGCTCGACATGCTGCGCAAGATTCCCGAGCGCGAGTACGACACGCCCGCATCGGTATCGAAGGAGCTCGGGCGGCTGATGTGAGCGTCGCCCATCGCGCCGCGTGCTCGCGCGCGCGGCGCATCCATCATGAGGAGCACGACCATGGCGATGATCGTCGCAGGCCGTTTCACGACGTTCGATGAAGCGGAAGGTGGGGCGCGTCACCTCTACGAGCGCGCGTTCGGGCCGGACGACGTGTCGATCTTCTTCCTGAACCCCGGCGGCCAGCACGCGCGCTTCCCGATCGGCGGCGACGTGTATGCCGACACCGCGGCGAAGCCCGGCGGGCGCGGCGCGATGGTCGGCGCGATCCGCGGGCTGCTGATCGGCGTCGTCATCGGGTTGATCGCCTATGCGCTCGGCCTGCGCTACTGGTTCGTGCCGGCCGCCGCCGCGCTGGCCGGCGCCTATCTCGGCGCATTCGGCGGCGCGCTCGGCCGCATGCGCGGCGAGCAGGCCGAAGGCAAGGGCACGCTCGCGCAGAGCGAAACGGGCGTGATTCTCGCCGCGCGCGTGACGCCCGACACCGCGACGACCGCCGAAGACGTGTTGCGCGCGACCGGCGCGAAGTCGATCGAGCGCGTCGAAGGCGACTGGCAGGACGGCGAATGGCGCGATTTCGATCCGGTACGCCGGCCCGACGAAGCCCCGTCCGGCGGCCCCCGCTGACGACGCCGTTTTTCCAGACGCTTGCAACGTCAACCCTGAAAACACGGCCGCCGTGCGCGGGCCGGCGTCCGCCGCGCGCGGCACGCCGTTTGCGCAGCATCGGCGGCACCGTTCAAGGAGGAACCCCATGACCACTGCACAGACGCCGCCACCGCAGAAACAGACGCATCAGCCGGGCACCGAGCGCGACATGCATCCGAAGCCGCGCGACGAAGCGGCCGACTACGTGGGCAGCGGCAAGCTTGCCGGCAAGGTCGCGCTCGTGACGGGCGGCGACAGCGGGATCGGCCGCGCCGTGGCGATCGGTTTCGCGAAGGAGGGCGCGGACGTCGCGATCGTCTACCTGAAGGAATCCGACGACGCCGCGCATACCCGGCAACTGATCGAGCAGACCGGCCGACGCTGCGAGGCGATCGCCTGCGACGTCGGCGATCGCTGGCAGGCGTACGACGCGGTGGCCCGCACGGTCGAACGGCTCGGCCGGCTCGACGTGCTCGTGAACAACGCAGGCGAGCAGCATCCGCAGCCGGGCATCGAGGACGTGTCCGAGGAACAGCTCGAACGCACGTTCCGCACCAACGTGTACGGAATGTTCTTCTGCACGCAGGCCGCGCTGCCGCACATGAAGGCGGGCGGTCGCATCGTCAACACGGCGTCGGTCACCGCGTATCACGGCAGCCCGAAACTGCCCGACTACTCGGCGACCAAGGGCGCGATCGTCGCGTTCACGCGGTCGCTGTCGATCGAGCTGGCCGAACGCGACATCCGCGTGAACGCGGTCGCGCCGGGGCCGATCTGGACACCGCTGATTCCGTCGACGTTCACGCCCGAGCAGGTCGCGAAATTCGGCTCGAACGTGCCGCTCAAGCGGCCGGGGCAACCGGACGAACTGATCGACTGCTACGTGCTGCTCGCGTCGGCCGGCGCGAGCTACATGACCGGGCAGACGCTGCACCCGAACGGCGGCTCGATCGTCGGCGGTTGATGGCCGTTTCCACGCAAGCACCAGGAGAAAGCTGATGAGACAACCCAACTGGACGATCGCGGCGCTCGCCGCCGGCGTGCTCGCCGTGTCGGGGCTCGCCCGCGCGCAGATGCCGAGTGAGCCGCCCGCATCGAATTCGCACGTGCCGGGCGGCGTGATCAACCCGTCGTCGGGCGCGGGCGCCGCCGGCGACCCCGGCATCGCGAAAGCGCCGAAGGGCGCCGATGCGGAGTTCGTCGACAAGGCCGCGATGGCCGGCAAGGCGGAAGTGCAGGCCAGCCAGCTCGCGCTGAAGCAGGCGCAGTCGGCGGACGTGCGGGCATTCGCGAAACGGATGGTCGCGGATCATGGCAAGGCGAACGCGAAGCTCACCGAGCTCGCCGCGCGCAAGGGCATGAAGCCGCAGGTCGAACAGATCTCGGACCCTGACGTCGAGGCGCTGCGCGGCAAGAGCGGGCACGACTTCGACACCGCGTATCTCGCGGCGGCCGGCCCCGACGCGCACCAGAAGGCGGTCGCGTTGTTCGAGGACGAAGCGCGCGACGGCAAGGACGCGCAATTGCGCGCATTCGCGAAATCCACGCTGCCGACGCTCAAGCATCACCTGAGCATGGCGCAGACGCTCGCACGCAAGGTGGGCGCGCAATAACGCGCGCCCGGTTCCACCCCTGGGCCGCACGGGCGGCCCGCTTTTTCGGAGAAGCAGTCATGGCCCAACGGCAATCGAAGCACGAAGGTATCCTCGAACTGCTCTGCCAGGCATACGAGACCGAGCTTGGCGGCGCGCAGATCTACGAGGCCGCGCTCCAGTGCGCGACCGACGAGGACCTGCACAAGGAATGGGAGAAGTACCATCGCGAGACGCTGCACCACCAGGAGGTGCTGCGCAACGTGTTCGCCGCGCTCGGCCTCGATCCCGATGCGCAATCGCCGGGGCGCGCCGCGGTGGCTGCCACCGGCAAGTCGCTGGTGCAGGTGATCGAGCAGGCGAAGAAGCAGGCCGACCCGGCGGTCGCGCAGGTGGTCGCGGCCGAGTGCGTGGTGCTCGCCGAAACCAAGGATCACCTGAACTGGGAGCTGATCGGCTATGCGGCCGACCAGCTGCCCGACAGCGACGCCGCGAAGGCGCTGAAGGCCGCGCACGACGAGGTGGAGGCCGACGAGGATCATCACCTGTATCACACGCGTGGCTGGGCGCGCGAGATGTGGATCGAGTCGATGGGCTTCAAGGCGGTGCTGCCGCCGCCGGAGGAAGTGAAGAAGGTGGAGTCCGCCGCGGATGCGGCACGTGCCGAGCGCTCGCGCGGCAAGATGATGTAACGCCCCGGGCAGGCGGGCGGCGCGGCTGCCCGCCTGCCGGTCGAGCCGGTTGCGTCCGCAACGGCTTTCATCCCGCTGTTTCGATCCTCACGTCAGCATGTCGACGATCATCGTCACCACCGACGCCGCCATCAGCGCGACCGCCAGCCAGCCGAACAGTTTGGATACCGGGCCGCTGCCGGGCCGGCCGGCTGCGTCGCGCTTTCGCGCGAGCAGCATCACCAGCACGAGCATCGGCACCGCCGCGACGCCGTTGAGCACGGCGCTCCAGTACAACGCGCGGATCGGGTCGATCGGGCTGAAGCAGATCGCGATGCCGACGATCACGCACAGCGCCAGCACCGTGTAGAACGCGGGCGCACGCCGCACCGGCTCGTTCAGCCCTTCGCGAAACCGCCACGCTTCCGCGCAACCGTAGGCGGCGCTGCCCGCGAACGCGGGAATCGCGAGCAGCCCGCAGCCGACGATGCCGAACGCGAACACCAGGAACGCGGCTTCGCCGGCGATCGGCCGCAATGCCTCGGCGGCCTGCGCGGTGCTGCCGATGTCGTGCCGGCCGTGCGCGAAGAACACGGCCGCGCCGATCACCATGATGCAGAACGACACCGCGTTGGTGACTACCATGCCGGTCCACGTATCGAACGTGATGCGCTGCTCGGTCTCGCGGCGTGCGCCCGGCGCGCACGACGTATCGCCGTTGCGGCGCTCGGCCTGGGTTTCCTCGACCTCGAGCGCGGCCTGCCACACGAACAGGTAGGGGCTCAGCGTCGTGCCGAGCACCGCGACCGCGGTCGTCGCGTAGTCGTGCGTGAACGAAATGTGCGGCAGCGCGATGGCATGCAGCAGGTTGCCCCAGTCGACGTGCACGAAGCCGAGTTCGATCACGTACGCGAGCAGCCCGAGCGTCATCCATTTGAGCCAGCGCGCGTAGCGCTCATAGGACATCAGCACCTGCAGCGCGAGCGACGCCAGGCCGTAGACCGGCGCATACCAGTAGCTGCGGCCGCCGACGACGAGCGCCGTCGCGTCGCCCATCGCCGCGAGATCCGCGCCGACGTTCACCACGTTGACGATCACGACCATCGCGATCAGCCCTTTCGCGAGGCGCTCGGAGAACATCTCGCGGATGCCGGCGACGAGGCCTTCGCGGTTGGTGCGCCCGATGAACGCCGACGCGAGCTGCACGGCGACCATCATCGGCAGCGTGACGACGATCATCCACAGCATGTTGAAGCCGAACTGGCTGCCCGCCTGCGCATAGACGGCGACGTTGCTCGGATCGGCGTCGGACGCGCCCGCGAGCAGCCCGGGGCCGAGCCGCCGATACCACGGTGTCGCGGCGGGCGGCGACGCCTCGGTCGCCGGCCGCGCGTCTTCGTCCAGTCCGCTCATCCGGCGTCCCCGTGCGACGGGCGTGCGCCGCCGTGGCGCCGCTCGCGCGCGAGCCGCGACGCGGTGCGCAGCGCGTCGACCAGCGTGCGGTACGCGTGTTCGCGGGAATCGGCGCCGCGCGTGCGCAGCACGTACGACGGGTGATAGGTCGCGACGACGATCCGGCCGTCCTCGGTGCGCACCGGTGCGCGCGTGCGCTCCAGCGTCGCGTCGTTGTCCTGCAGCACCGCGCGCAGCGCCGTCGCGCCGAGCGCGACCACCACGCGCGGCTGGACCGCTTGCAGCTCGCGTTCGAGCCAGTAGTGGCACGCGGCCACTTCGCGCTGCGCGGGCGTCTTGTGCAGCCGCCGCTTGCCGCGCGGCTCCCATTTGAAGTGCTTGACCGCGTTCGTCAGGTAGACGTGCGTGCGCTCGATCCCCGCTTCGTCGAGGGCGCGGTCGAGCATGCGGCCGGCCGCGCCGACGAACGGCAGGCCCATGCGGTCCTCCTGGTCGCCCGGCTGTTCGCCGACCAGCATGATCGGCGCGTCGACGGGCCCGGCGCCCGGCACCGGTTGCGTCGCGTGTTCCCACAGCGCGCAGCGGCGGCATGCGTCGAGCGTGGACGGCGCATCGTCGTCGGCCGGCGTCGGCGTCGGACGGTCGGGTGCTTTGCGGGTCATGCGGCGCCTCCGGTGCAGGCCGAAACAGCGGCGCGCCGCGATCGCGCGGAACATGCCGGCGCGCACGTGGTCGCACGCGCAGAGGGACGCAAACCGGACGCTTGAAACCGCATCGCGCGCATGAAGGACTCCAGGGTCGACGATGCGAAACATGCAGCAACCGGCATGCCGCATGCAGTCGGTATGGGCGCGCGCCTTGCGGCGCAAGCCGGTCCAACGACAGGAGAAGCACGATGCAACCCGATCCCGGCGACGATCCGGCCGCCGACGACGTGCTGCTGTGGCGCGCCCCCGACAGCGTGCCGCGCCGCCCGCGCCGCGTGCTGGTCGTCGACGATTATCGCGATGCGGCGGATGCGCTGCGCCTGCTGCTCGAGGCGCGCGGCTTCGAGTGCCGGGTCGCCGACGATCCGTTCGCCGTGTGCGACGTCGCGCGCGACTGGCAGCCGTTCGCGGTGGTGCTCGACATCGCGATGCCGGGCCTCGACGGGTTGCAGCTCGCGACGCTGCTGCGGCGCGATCCGCGAACGTCGGACATGCTGCTGGTCGCGTGCAGCGGGCTCGCATCGCGGCGCGATTGCGAACGGGCGAAGGAAGCCGGCTTCGACGCGCACTGCGCGAAGCCGTTGACGCCGCACCGGCTGCTGGGCTACCTCGAATCGGCGAGCGGCGGTGCTGCGAAGCCGGACGGGGACGTTACACGACCCTTGTAAAAAGGCGGGCGGTGCGCCGGGTGCGGCGCCGGCCACCGCGGCGCGAGGACAAAAAAACGCCCCGCGCGAGGCGGGGCTGTCGAACGGAGGCGCCGGCGAACCGGCGCGCGTCAGTGGGCGGTCAGTGACGGCCGCGCGTACGCGGATCGTCGAGGTCCTCGGTCGGGTCGGTCAGCCCGAGTTCGTCGCCGGCACTCCAGTACGGGGTGCTGCCGTAGAACTCGTGCAGCGGCTCGGCCCATTGCGGGTCGGCCATTGCCGGCCAGTGGTCCTTGTCGAACCCCGGCGCATTGCGAATCCGCTCGGACGATACCGACAGCAGGAAGCACTTGCGCTCGGTGTCGAGCGTCAGCGCGCTCCACGGAATCGCGTGCAGCTTGTCGCCGATGCCGAGAATGCCGCCGCTCGACAGCACCGCATACGCGATGCGGCCGGAGCGCACGTCGAGCATGATGTCCTTGATCTTGCCGACATCGTCGCCGTCGGTCGTATAAACCTTGTCGCCTTCCAGCGTATCGGCTGCCATCACGTCGGGGCCGGGGCCGGCCGCCGTCGCGGCGCCCTTGCCGATGATGCGGGTCTGACCTTGATCGGGAGTCTGCATGGTTTCCTCCTGGCTGCGTGGGGCGCGACCGTGCCCGGATGGGCCCAGCGGGTCGCGCGGGGTGGTCGGGCGAAGCGGAAAAAACGCTCCGTCACGTCTGCTTCGGTTGCGACACGCCTTCCAGCGTGTTCGCGACGTCGTCGCGCTCGGGGCTGGCCGTGCGCGTCGCGATGTCGGCCAGCGACAGCATGCCGACGAGCCGCTTGTCGTGATCGACGACGGGCAGCCGGCGCAGTTGCGCGTCGGCCATGTAGTGCTGGATCTCGTCCAGCGAATCGTCGTCGAAGCACCATTCGATCGGGCCGGACGCGACCTCGTGGATCCGCGTCTCCGGCGGCTTGCCGGCCGAGATCGCGCGCACCGCGAGATCGCGGTCCGTCACCATCCCGATCAGCCGGTTGTTGTCGCACACGGGCAGCGCGCCGATGTCGTAGCGCTCCATCAGTTGGGCGGCATGACGGATCGAGTCGGTCGGGGCGATCCGCACGACGTCCTGCGACATGATTTCGTTGACGCGATGCATGAAATTCTCCTTGCGGGTTGGGTGAAGCAATGTGCCGATGCGGGTGCTGCGATCCAGCAAACCGCATGCCGTGCGCGCGGCCGTCTCGTCACTCGGGGTCGCTTTCGCGCTTCTCCTGCCACGGCCCGTCGTCGTGCGTGCCGGGCGGCGTGTCGGGCTCGATGCGCGTGACGCCGCCGGTCGCGGGCGGGTCGCTGGCCGGAAACGTGTCCTCGAGCTGCTTGTCGATATGACGTTCCGAATGGCGCGTGCGCGTCTGGTCGTGCTCCTTCAGCGGCGGTTGCGGGTCGGGCTGCCGCTCGTGCGCCGGTGCGTCGTGGCCGTGCCGGGTCGAATCCTTCATGGCGGTGCTCCGTATCGGTGACGATGACCCGCCTGTGCCGCAACGGCCGTTCCCGGCGCGCATGGACGGCACGCGACTTGCCGCTGCGACCGCGACGACCATGACGACGATCACGACACGGCGCAACAGGAAGCCTGCTGCGCACATCGACGGGAGGCACGACGATGATTCCGAAACGACGACCAGGGGTGCGCTATGAGGTCAACGTATGCGGCGGCGGATTCGATTCGGTGAAGAGCCATTTCGATACGTGGAAGCACGAACCGCTGATCTACCGGCCCGAGCGCCGGATGTTCGAAGGCAAGGCCGACGTGCGGCCGCTCGGCGACGAGACGTTCGGCGCAACCGAGCCCGCCCGTTTCGCGTTGCAGCGGGCGTGCGAGCCGTCCGATCCGTACGCGCTCGCCGCGCGCGTGCGCGACGACGGCCGCGAGCTGTGGCTCGTGATGGCCGCGTACGACGCGTAGCGGCGTGCTTGCAAGATTTGCAGCGAACGGTGTAGCGAAGGCATGGCGCTTCGCGGCCAGCCGCGCGCCTGCGTGCCGATTCCCGCGCGCTCCCGCCGCGCGCACGACCGGCACGGAGGGCATGCGGCTTGCGAATCCACGGTGTGCGGCGCGCCGCGCCGATCCGTACCCGAACCCCGCAACGAGGGAACGCCGATGAAACACGACTCCGCGCAATGGCTGCAACGGCCCGAACCGCCGCTTCCCGACATCGAGCCGGACCCCGAGCCGC
This sequence comes from Burkholderia sp. EMB26, assembly GCF_024730645.1. Classification (NCBI taxonomy): domain Bacteria; kingdom Pseudomonadati; phylum Pseudomonadota; class Betaproteobacteria; order Burkholderiales; family Burkholderiaceae; genus Burkholderia; species Burkholderia sp. EMB26. Next base: position 632,788 of record NZ_CP078072.1, on the reverse strand, counting down.
CCGATCCCGACGACGTGCCGCCGGACATGCCCGAACCGTATCGGGAACCGGAGGGCGATCCGCCCGGGCATGCGCCGCCGGAACGGGATCCGCCGTCGCGCGAGCCGCCCGTGCGGGCGCGGCCCGCCGGCGCGATGCCGCGGATGCGAACGGAGGGTCTGCAATGAGCATCCGCGTGAAACCCGGCCTGCTGCGCGACATCGCCGAGACGCTCGGCCGTCATTTCGAGGCGCGCGAGATTCCGTTCCACGTCGAGGAACAGCCGGCCGGCGCATTGCATATCGGCTTTCGGGTCGACGGCCATCCGGCGTCGCTGACCGTGACGTTCGACGCCGACGCATTCGCCGCGCTCGAACGGGCCGACGTCGACCGGCAACGCGGCACGCTCACGCGCGTCGCGGCCGAATTCGACACGATGATGGCGCGCCGCGCACCGACCGCGTACGCGGGCGATTTCCATTTCAACCGGCTCTGAGCGGCGCTCGATGCGCCGGCCTGGAGCCCTCGATGGAGGATTCGATGAACACGATCCAGACGATACGCGTGGGCGCCTGTGCGTTCGCCGCCGCGTGCGCGCTGGGCGCATGCACGCAACCGACCGGCGGCACCTACGGCACGCGGGCGGCGCCGCCCGCGCCGCCGGACGGCCGCGGCGCGCAGTCGACCACGACGATGCCGGACGCGAATACGCGTTACGACACGCGTCCGTCGCCGGGCAACACGATGCCGAAGGACGCGAACGTCGGCGAACCGGCCGACGTGCCGCCGCCGGGCCCGAACGGCGCGCAGGGCGACCCGCCGCTGCCGGGCACGCCGCCGCCGATGCAGTACTGATGGCACGCGTCGCGGCGACGCGTCACGGCATGCCGCACCGCGATGCGGCCGGAGAAATGCGATGGCGAACCAGCACGAGCACCTGGAGGACTGGCTGCGCGATGCGTACGCGATGGAGCGCCAGGCCGAGACGATGATCGACGCGCAGTTGAAGCGCGTCGGTCACTATCCGCAGTTGCAGGACCGGCTGCGGCTGCATCTCGACGACACGCTCGGCCAGCAGGCGCTCGTCGAAGCGTGCCTGATGCGGCTCGGCACGTCGCCATCGGCGACCAAGGATCTCGCCGCGCGCGTCGCCGCATACGGGCAGATCGCGAGCGGCATGCTGGCGGACGACGAAGTCGTGAAGACGGCGCTGGCCGGTTATGCGTTCGAGCAGCTGCAGATCGCCGCGTACACCGCGCTCGTCGCGGCGGCGCACGCGGCCGGCGAAGAGGAAATCCGCGCGTGTTGCGAGCGGATCCTGCAGCAGGAGCGCGACATGGCCGCGTGGTTGCTGCGCCATCTGCCGGCGTTGACGACCGCGTTCCTCGACCGTTCGGCGGTCGATCGCATCGATGCGAAGCGGTGACGGCGGGGCCGCCGGGCGGCAGCCTCGGCATGCATTTTCCCGCGAGCGAAATGCGTGCCCCAAACTTGCCCCCGGCTTGTAAAAAAGCGGCCTTGACGCGTGGCGAAACGGGGTGCGAACCCGCGAGAGCCGCGACGGCTCGCGCTTCGCGCGGCTGGCACGGAAGCTGCGTGACGTCCGGTAGAAGAGGGTGAAAACATACCGCGAACCGAACCGTCAGGAGGCTTTCGATGCCCGTCTCGCTTGCGCTGCAGATGCGACAGCATCTGGCACTTACGCCGAGGCTTCAGCAGTCGCTGCGGCTGCTGCAGTTGTCCTCGCTCGAATTTCAACAGGAATTGCGCCAGGCGCTCGACATGAACCCGTTTCTCGAAGACGGCCAGGGCGACGATGACACCGCTGCCGGAACGCCCGAGCAGCCGACCGAAGCCGCCGCGCCCGAAGCGGCGCCCGAGCGCGACGAAATCCGCCCGCCGGATGGCGAGGTGCCGTTTACCGCCGCACCCGCGCCGCGCGGCACGAGCCGTCAGGGTGACGACACCGACGGCCTGTCGCCCGGCGAATGGATCGCCGCCGAGCCGTCGCTGCATCAGCAACTGCACGATGCGCTGCGGCTCTATCCGCTCAACAAGCGCGACCGCGAAGCCGCGCGCCTCGTGATCGATGCGCTGGATGACGACGGCTACCTGCGTCAGGAACTGCCTGAACTGCTGGTCGCCGTCGATCCGGCCTGGCTGCTGTCGGAGCAGGATCTCGCGGTCGCGCTGCGGCTCGTGCAGATGCTCGACCGGCCGGGCATCGCGGCCCGCTCGCTGTCCGAATGCCTGGTGTTGCAGCTCGATGCGATTCCCGCCGGCACGCCGGCGCTCGCGGAAGCGAAAGCGATCGCGCGCGAACATCTGGAGCGCCTCGCGCGCCGCGAGACGGCCGAGATCCAGCGACGCCTCGGCTGCAATCAGCAGACGCTGCACGCGGCGTGCGCGCTGGTGCGCGGGCTCGACCCGCGCCCCGGCAATCACTACGGCAGCACGCGCGGCGACTACGTGGTGCCCGACGTGATCGTGCGCCAGGTGCGCGACGAGTGGATCGTGACGATCAACCCGGCCGTGCTGCCGCGCGCCCGCTTGCACGAGCGCTACGCGACGCTGTTCGCGCAGTCGAGCGGCGAGCGCGATTCGCCGCTCGGCCAGCAACTGCAGGAAGCACGCTGGCTGATCCGCAACGTGCAGAAGCGCTTCGACACGATCCAGCGCGTGGGCGAGTGCATCGTCGCGCGGCAGCGCGATTTCTTCCGCTACGGCGAGATCGCGATGAAGCCGCTGGTGCTGCGCGACATCGCGGAAGAGCTCGACCTGCACGAATCGACGGTCTCGCGCGCGACCGGCAACAAGTACATGGCCACGCCGCACGGTACGTTCGAGTTCAAGCATTTCTTCCCGCGCAAGCTGGAAGCAGCCGGCAAGGGCGTGTGTTCGGCGTCGGCCGCGAAGGTGCTGATCCGCGACATGATCGCGGCCGAGCGGCAGACCGATCCGCTGTCCGATGTCGCGCTCGCGGAAAACCTCGCGGGCCGCGGCATTCTTCTTGCGCGTCGCACGGTGACCAAGTATCGCCAGGCGATGAAGATTCCGCCGGCCGATCTGCGGCGTCGCGACGCCGCGTGACGGCCCCACTGTTCCAACCACGCGCGTGCCGTCCGTCGCGTCGGCCCGCGCGCCAACGAGAGGAGCGCAATCATGCCAGCCAAATCCCAGGCCCAGCAGCGCGCCGCAGGCGCCGCGCTGTCGGCCAAGCGCGGTGACACGAAAATGAAGGACCTGAAACCGCCGTCGAAATCGATGGCCAAGTCGATGAGCGAGAAAGAGCTCGAGAAAATGGCTTCCACGCCCACGCACGGCAAACCGAAACACAAGCACGATGCGTGACCGGCGCCGACGTTTAGTGACGACCGCTGTCATCCAGGAGGGTTCCATGCTTCGATACGCCATCATCTTTTTCGTCATCGCGATCATTGCCGCCGTGTTCGGCTTCGGCGGCATCGCCGCCGGCGCGGCCGAAATCGCGAAGATCCTGTTCTACATCTTCGTCGTGATCTTCCTGGTCACGTTGCTGCTGGGCGTCGTGCGACGATGAGCGTGATGCCCGACCGGTCGCAGCGCGTCGCGGAACTCGAGCACGCGTTCGCGATCGGTTTTCCGTCGCAGTCGACCGTCGTCGTGCATGCGGACGACGCATCCGGGCGACTGACGATCCATGTGTCGTGGGTGCGCGTGCCGTCCGACGAGGACGCGCGCGAATGGCGCTGCACGGTCGACATGCGCTTCGATGCGGACGTAATCGAGCGTTACACGGTGCTCGACACGGCCGACCGGCTGCGCGTGCGCACGCAGCTGTGCGACCGCGCGCGGCGTGCGGTGGACGAGCACAAGCCGCGCGTCGAGGACGCCGTGATCGAATGCAGCGTGACGCTCGACGTGACGGCCGCCGAATTCGACGCGGCGCTGCGCGCGCCCTGACGTCGTCGCCGGCTCCGCCGCCGTTCGCGGCGCGTCGGGCCGGCTTTTCCCGCCGTCCGCACGCGCGTGCCGCGGCGCGCCGTGTCGGCGCGTGCTGCGGCGGCCCATCCGAATGCCACGAGGACCGATAGCGATGACGAATCCCCCATCCGCCGGCAAGACGCCACCCACGCAGCCGACGCAGCCGCCCGACAGCGCGAAATCCCGCCAGCTCGAACAGAACCGGGCGCGGCCCGACGGCGAAGCGCTGCGCACCAACCAGGGCGTGCGGATCGCCGACAACCAGAACACGCTGCGCGGCGGCGCGCGCGGCCCGTCGCTGCTCGAAGACTTCATCATGCGCGAGAAGATCACGCACTTCGATCACGAGCGCATTCCGGAGCGGGTGGTGCACGCACGCGGCTCGGCCGCGCACGGCGTGTTCCGCGTGTACGAGCCGATGGCCGACTACACGAAGGCCGCGTTCCTGCAGGACCCGGCCGCCGAAACGCCGGTGTACGTGCGGTTCTCGACCGTGCAGGGGCCGCGCGGGTCGGCCGACACCGTGCGCGACGTGCGCGGCTTCGCGGTGAAGTTCTATACCGAAGAAGGCAACTACGATCTCGTCGGCAACAACATGCCGGTGTTCTTCATCCAGGACGCGATCAAGTTTCCCGACTTCGTGCACGCGGTGAAGCCCGAGGCGCCGAACGAGATGCCGACCGGCGCGTCCGCGCACGACACGTTCTGGGATTTCGTGTCGCTGGTGCCGGAAACCACGCACATGGTGCTGTGGCTGATGTCGGACCGCGCGCTGCCGGCGAGCTATCGCGCGATGGACGGCTTCGGCGTGCATACGTTCCGTTTCGTGAACGCGGCCGGCGTCGAGCGTTTCGTGAAATTCCACTGGCGGCCCGTGAGCGGCGCGTATTCGCTGCTGTGGGACGAGGCGCAGCGGATCGCCGGCCACGATCCGGATTTCAACCGGCGCGACCTGTGGAAGGCGATCGAACGCGGCGACTATCCGGAGTTCGAACTCGGCGTGCAGATGATCGATCCGGCCGATGCGGACACATTCGACTTCGACCTGCTGGATCCGACCAAGCTCGTGCCGGAAGAGCTCGTACCGGTGCGGCCGATCGGCCGGATGACGCTGAACCGTAACCCCGACAACTTCTTCGCGGAGACTGAACAAGTCGCGTTTCACCCGGGCCACGTGGTGCCGGGCATCGACTTCACGAACGATCCGCTGCTGCAGGGGCGGCTGTTCTCGTACACCGATACGCAGTTGAGCCGGCTCGGCGGCCCGAATTTCCACGAGATCCCGATCAATCGGCCGGTGTGCCCGTTCGCGAACAACCAGCGCGACGCGCTGCACCGGCAGACGATCAACGTCGGCCAGGCGTCGTACGAGCCGAACTCGACGAGCGGCGGCTGGCCGCGCGAGACGCCGCCCGCGCCTGCCGGCGGCGGGTTCGAGACCGTGCCCGAGCCGCTCGAAGGCCACAAGGTGCGCGTGCGCAGCGAATCGTTCGCCGACCATTTCTCGCAGGCCGCGCTGTTCTACCAGAGCATGACGGACATCGAGCAGCGGCATATCCGCGACGCGTACTGCTTCGAACTCGGCAAGGTGACGCAGCCGCATATTCGCGAGCGGGTGGTCAACGAGATCATCGCGCGCTTCGATGCGGGGCTCGCCGCGCAGGTCGCCGAACGGCTCGGGCTGCCCGCGCCGCAGGCGGCCGCGACGCCGGCCGTGCCGCAACGCTCGCCCGCGCTGAGCCTGATCGGCCGCGCGAAGCCCGGCATCCGCTCGCGCAAGATCGCGCTGATCGCGACGCCCGGCGTGAACCCGGTGCTGGTCGAACAGGTGCGCGACGCGCTGCGGGCCGCGCACGCGGTGCCGACGATCGTCGCACCGACACTCGCGCCGATCGGCGGCATCGTGCCGGAGGCGACGCTCGTCGGCATGCCGTCGGTGATGTTCGACGCGGTATTCGTGTGCGGCGGCGACGGCGATGGCCGCGATCTCGCGCACAGCGCCGACGCCCGCCATTTCGTGCGCGAGGCGTTCAAGCACCTGAAGCCGATCGCGGCCGTCGGGTCGGGCCGGCAACTGCTCAGCGCCGCGCATCTGCCGGACCCGGCCGAAGGCGTGTGCGTCGGCCAGCCCGTCGATCTCGACAAGGTGCTGAACACGCTGTCCGACCACCTCGGCCAGCATCGCGTGTGGGCGCGCGAGCAGCAGGCGGCGGAGCTGCCGGCATAGGGCCGACAGCGGCGCGCGCCGTACGGCGCGCCTGCCCGCGGGCGGGCGCGCATTCGGCAAGGAGGAACACGCATGGCACCGCGGATGATATGGAAAGGCGCGATCAGCTTCGGGCTCGTGCACGTGCCCGTGCAGCTGTTTCCGGCGACGCGCACCGTGAAGCCGTCGTTCCGGATGCTCGACAAGCGCTCGATGGACCCGATCGGCTATCGGCAGATCAACAAGCGCACCGGCAAGGAGGTCACGCGCGAGGACATCGTGCGCGGCTACGAGTACGAGAAGGAGCGCTACGTCGTGCTCACCGACGACGAAATCCGCGCGGCGAACCCGGAATCGACGCAGACCGTCGACATCCTGACCTTCGTCGACGAGGACGCCGTGTCGTTCCTCTATCTCGACACGCCGTACTACCTGGTGCCGGACCGCAAGGGCGAGAAGGTCTATGCGCTGCTGCGCGACGCGCTGAAGGACAGCGGCAAGATCGGCATCGCGCTCGTGGTGATGCGCGACCGCCAGCATCTGGGCGCGCTGATCCCTGTCGGGCCGATGCTCGCGCTCGATACGCTGCGCTGGCAGGAGGAATTGCGGCCGCTCGACGAGCTGTCGGTGCCGGCCGACGACGCGAAGGGCGCGGGCGTCACCGCGCGCGAGCTGGAGATGGCGAAGAAGCTGATCGACGACATGTCGGGCAAATGGACCCCCGACGAATATCACGACACGTTCCGCGACGACATCCTCGAACTGGTCGAGCGCAAGGTGCGCGCCGGCAAGATCGAGGAGATCGAGGACCGGCCCGCGCAAACCGGCCGCGCGGCGAGCAACGTGGTCGATCTCACCGAGCTGCTGAAGCGCAGCCTGAAGGGCGGCGCCGGCGCACGCGCGGCGGATCTGCGCGAGGCGCGCGACGAAGCGGAGGACGAGGCGTCGTCGTCGTCATCGCGGAGCGGCGCGCGCCGCAAGCCGGCGGTGAAATCCGCATCGAAAGGCGCCGCGACGAAAACCGCGGCGAAGCGGACTGCAGCGAAACGCGGCGCGGCGAGCGACCCTGCGGCGAAGAAGACCGCCGCGCGCCGCAAGCACGCGGCATGACGCCGATGACGCCGACTCCGACTTCGACTCCGACGAGGTGACGCAATGGCCGGCAAGCTCGATCCGTATCGCCGCAAGCGCCGTTTCGGCGCGACGCCCGAGCCCGAAGGCGCGCACGGCAAGCGTCGCGCGAAGGCGCAGACGAAAGCGGGGACGCAGCCAAACGCGAAGCCTGCCGCACGCGCAGGCCATCCGCTGCGCTTCGTGATCCAGGAGCACCACGCGCGCCGGCTGCACTACGATTTCCGGCTCGAACTCGACGGCACGCTGAAGTCGTGGGCCGTGCCGAAGGGGCCGAGCTTCGATCCGCAGGTGAAGCGGCTCGCCGTGCACGTCGAGGATCATCCGCTCGAATACGCGTCGTTCGAAGGCGAGATTCCGGCCGGGCATTACGGTGCGGGGTCGGTCGTCGTGTGGGACGAAGGTACGTGGACGCCCGATGGCGGCATCGCGCATGCGCGCGAAGGCTATCGGGCCGGCAAGCTGACGTTCAGGCTCGACGGCGAAAAGCTGCACGGCGGCTGGGCGCTCGTGCGCAGCGGGCGGCAGGAGGGGCGTCAGGAGCAGTGGCTGCTGATCAAGGAGCGCGACGACGACGCGCGCAGCGCCGATGAATTCGACGTCGTCGGCGAGCGGCCGGGGAGTGTGCGTGACGATGCGTCCCACGGCGCGGCGCGCAAGCATGCTGCGCGGCGTCGCGGATCGAACAGCGCGGATGGCGCGAATGGCGATGCACGTGCCGCGCGACGCGAAAGCCCCGAAAGCCCCGAAAGCCCCGAAAGTCACGAAGGCCCGCGCCCCACCGAACCGTCGCAAGTCGAAGGCGCGGTGCGCGCGCCGCTGCCCGAGCGCGTCGCGCCGCAACTCGCGACGCTGGTCGATGCGCCGCCGACTCAGGGCGGCTGGTGCTACGAACTGAAGTTCGACGGCTATCGAATCCTCGCGCGCATTGCCGGGAAGGGCGCGCGTCGACGCGTCACGCTGATGACGCGCGAAGGCCGGGACTGGACCGCGAAGCTGCGCGCGCAGCGCGACGCGCTCGCGGCGCTCGACGTCGACGACGCGTGGCTCGACGGCGAGGCCGTCGTGCTCGGCGACAACGGCCTGCCGGATTTCCAGGCGCTGCAGAACGCGTTCGGCACGGACCGTTCGGACACGATCACTTTCTTCGTGTTCGATCTGCCTTATCTCGACGGCTACGACCTGCGCGACGCGCCGCTCACCGCCCGTCGCGCATTGCTCGAGCCGCTGCTCGCGAACTGCGACCCGGCGCGCGTGCGCTTTTCGCCCGATCTCGGCGAGGACATCGCATCGCTGATCGCGAGCGCCTGCGACACCGGCCTCGAAGGGCTGATCGGCAAGCGCGCGGAGTCGCGCTACCGCGCTGGCCGTTCGCCCGCGTGGATCAAGCTCAAATGCCGGCGCCGGCAGGAGTTCGTGATCGGCGGCTTTACGGAGCCGTCGGGCAGCCGGCACGGCTTCGGCGCGCTGCTGCTCGGCGTGCACGAACCGGCGCCGGCCGGCAAACGGCGACGCGGGCCGGGGCCGCTGCGCTACGTCGGCCGCGTCGGCACCGGCTTCGACGCGCGGATGCTCGACCGTCTCGCCGCGATCCTGCGCAAGCACGAGCGCGACACGATGCCGTTCGATGCGCCGCCGCGCGAACGCACGCGCACGCGCGTGCACTGGGTCGAGCCGACGCTCGTCGCCGAATGCGAATTCGCCGAATGGACCGGTGACGGCATCGTGCGGCAGGCCGCGTTCATCGCGTTGCGCGACGACAAGCCGGCGGAGCAGATCGTCCGCGAGATGCCGACACACACGGAAACGGAGGGGGCGATGGATCAGCGTTCGACTACGCAGGACAAGCCGCGGCGTGCGTCACGCACCGATCGTCACGCGAGCACGGGCCAGGCGCGCGGCGCGCGCGCCGATGCCGATACCGGCGACGATACGATCGGCCGCGTGCGCATCACGCATCCCGAGCGCGTGCTCGATCCGCAAAGCGGCACGCGCAAGCTCGATCTCGCGCGGTACTGGCAATGGGTCGCGCCGTGGCTGTTGCCCGACCTGAAAGGCCGGCCCGTGTCGCTCGTGCGCGCACCCGGCGACATCGCCGGCGAACTGTTCTTCCAGAAGCACGCGGAACGCCGCGAGATTCCGTTCGTCACGCAGCACGAAGGGCTCGACCCGGGCCACGGGCCGCTGCTGTCGATCGACAGCGTCGACGCGCTGCTCGGCGCCGCGCAGATGGGCACGGTCGAGCTGCATACGTGGAACGCGCACGCGTCGAACATCGAGCGGCCCGACCGCATCGTGTTCGACCTCGATCCCGACCCGGCGCTGCCGTGGCGCACGATGATCGACGCCGCGCAGCTCGTGCGCGGGCTGCTCGACGAACTCGGGCTCGTATCGTTCTGCAAGACGAGCGGCGGCAAGGGGCTGCACGTCGTCGTGCCGCTCACGCGGCATGCGGGCTGGGACGACGTGAAGGACTTTTCGCGCGCGGTCGCGCAGCACGTCGCCGGCACGCTGCCCGACCGTTTCACCGCGACGATGGGGCCGCGCCACCGGCGCGGCAAGATCTTCGTCGACTATCTGCGCAACGGCCGCGGCGCGAGCACGATCGCCGCGTATTCGGTGCGCGCGCGGCCCGGCATGGGCGTGTCGGTGCCGCTCGACTGGGACGAGGTGCCCGAGACGACCGGCGGCGCGCAATGGACGATCGACACGCTGCACGAACGGCTGGATACGCTGAAGCGCGACCCGTGGGAAGGTTATGCGAAGACGCGCCAGCGCATCACCGCGGCGATGCGCGCGCGGCTCGGCGCCGATGCGTGAGCCGTCAGCGCCGATGCTGCTGCAGCCGGTAATACCAGTTCATCAGCGGCGTCGCGGAAATCCCGTGCGCGACCACCGACGCGGACACCACCGCCAGCACCGGCGCCGCGAGCGGGCGCACGACGTCGGACGGTCCGTGCTCGAGCGCGAACAGCAGATAGTAGAACGAGCCGATCCCGCGAATGCCGAACCACGCCATCAGCCGCCGCTGCGCATGCGTCGCACGCGAGCCGGCCAGCGTGACCAGCACCGCGAGCGGGCGCACCGCGACGAACAGCACGGCGGCCAGCGCGACGGCGCCCCACGTGAGCAGCGGGCCGGGCAGCGTCGCGAGCACGCTGCCGACCATCGTCATCACGATCGCCTCGGCGATCCGTTCGAGCTCGATCGTGAAGCCGAGCACCGATTCGGCCATGAACGCATGCGCTTTCTCCGGATGCTTCTCGGTCGCGACGACGTCTTCCGAATCGATCTGGCCGATCACTTCGCGCGGCGGGCGGTCGCCGCTCGCGCGATGCTCGACGCGTCGCATCGCGACGCCGGCCGCGAACGTCGCGATGAAGCCGAACGTATGCGCGAGCTGCGCGGCGCCGAACGACAGCACGATCAGCGCGAGCGCGAAGAAACCTTCGAGGCCGAGCGCCTGCGCGTGCCGCGTGCGCAGCCAGCCGATCGTCTTCGTCGTGACCCAGCCGAGCCCGCCGCCGATCGCGACCGCGCCCGCGATGCCCCACAGCGCGACCAGCGCGAACGTGCCGGACAACGGCGGGATACCGTGCGTCGCGCCCGGTGCGCCGCACAGCGCGAGCCCCGCGAGCGCGAACGGCAGCGCGATGCCGTCGTTCATCCCGCCTTCGCCGGACAGCGCGAAGCGCACCAGGTCGCGATCGCCCGGATCGTGCACCTGCACGTCGTGCGCGAGCACGGGGTCGGTCGGCGCGAGGATCGCCGCGAGCAGCAGCGCGGGGCCCCAGCCCAGGCCCAGCGCGAGCACCGCGCAGACGGCGAGCAGCGGCACGGTGACGACCATCGCGAGCAGCCCGAGGCGGCACGGCACGAGCCACAGCTTGTCGGACAGCGGCACGCGCAACCGCAGCCCGATCGCGAACAGCGACACGAGCAGCGCGACTTCGACGATCTCGCGCAGCAGGCGCCCGTCGCGTTCGAGGTCGAGATGCAGCAGGTCGGCGCCGGTCGGACCGAGCGCGACGCCGAGCACCAGATAGATCATGGCCGAGCTGCAGGGCAGGTGGCGCAGCGTGGACGTCACGACGCCCATGCCGAGCAGCACCGCGCCGATGATCAGATACCAGAGCGTTTCATGCATGCGTGTGATCGCAGCAGGGGGAGAGAGGCGGCGCGCCAGCCGTCAGGGCTTGCGGCCGAATGCCTCGCGCAGCTTCCGCTTCGCGCGTTCGAGCGTCGCGCGGCGTGTTTTCGGCAGGTTGCGGCCCGCGCGGTTCACGTAGAAGTTCAGCATCGACATCGCCGACTGGAACGGCGACGCCTTGCGGCGGCGGCTGTGTTCGGCCGAGCGCTTCAGCGACGCGGCGATCGCGGCCGGATCGTCGGATTTGAAGATGTCGGGCTCGATGTCGAGTGCATCGCTCTTTTGCGTGACTTCGCCGGACCAGCGCTTGCGGTGGGTCGGGTCGGCGCTGCGCGCGCGGCCGGGTCGGCGCGTGTAGCGTTTGCCGTGCGACTTGACGTGCGCGTGGGAAGCAGAAGCGGAAGGCATAAGGCAAGGGGCTCCGTATGGAATCACAGGACGGTCGTGCGAACACGGCGGACGCAAACCGCGTGCCGGGTCGCGAACGTGCCGACGACGGCATGGGCCTTGCTGAAAGACCGGAGCAGGAATTTCCATCAAGCGATCACCCACAGGGAGAAAACGCCATGAAATCAGCATTCGAATCGAAGTGTGTCGCGCGGCACGTGCTGGCGTGCGCAGCCGTCGCGATCGTCGCGGCCGCGCCGGCCGCATGGGCGCAGAACTCGCAGCGCTCGGACGAGGGCACCGGCGCGCCGAATCCGTCGATGGACATGTCGACGCCGGGCACCAACGGCAATACGACCGCGCCGCCTCCGCCGGCCGGCACGCAGCGGCATGGCGCGAAGCACGGCATGCGTTCGCACAGCGGGTCGGCCGGCCATGTGAAGCCGGGCGGTGGCCCGAACGGTGCGGGCGAAGGCGGTAGCGGCGCCACCGGCGGCGGGGTCGGCGGCGGGTCGGGCGGGGCCGGCGGCGCCGGCGGCTCGGGCGGCACCGGCAACGGCGGTTCGGCCGGCTCGACGGGCACGGGCGGCGGCGGGGCCGGCGGCACGGGCGGCGGTTCCAGCGGTTATTGACGGTGTCGTGCCGGCGCGGCCGGCACGGCGCGATGGCGGCGCGGTTTCCCGGGACGGGCGCGCCGCCGCCACGCAGGAGGACATCATGCAATCGAATTCCCGGATTTTTGTGGACAACGACGAGATCGACGGCGATGCGAGCGACACGGACGATCTCGACACGACGGTCCACGTGGACGTCGAAACGGGCAGGGTCATGTTCCATGCGGCGTGGGCGAACGCCGTCGAAGCGCCGCCCGAGGCGGCCCGCCATTCGGTCGTGCTCGCGCTCGAATGCTCGACGATGGAACGCTACGCGGATCTCGACGAAGGCGCGCGGATGCGTGTCCACGCGATGCTGCATGACGCCGTGCAGCAGACGCTGGAACAGTTGCCCGATACCGACGAGAACCTGACGCTGACGGTCGAGCTGACCGACGCGATGCTCGACGCCGTGCGTCATCTGCAGTAATCGCACGGGATCGGCGCACGGCGTCGCGTTACATCCCGTTGAAATCTTTGCAGTAGCACGGGGCCCGGCGGCCGGGCAGCCCGCCGATCGCATTCGATTGCGGGTCGTTCCCCGGTGGCCGGAACGCATGCGCATCCGCGCCGGCACGTCCGCGCCGGCGGCCGCAGTCTGCGCGGCCGGAACGGCGCTTGCTGGGCGACCGACACGGCACGACGCGTGCCTTGTTCCTATTCCTTTCCACGGACCTTTCCACGGAGGCATCCATGAGCGGCAGGCTGGATCATTGCAAGGTAGCGATTCTCGCGGTCGACGGTTTCGAGGAAGCCGAGCTCGTCGAACCGCAGCGCGCGCTCGCGGCCGAAGGCGCGCAGGTGGACGTGATCTCGCAGAAGCAGGGCGAGATCCAGGGTTTCCGGCACGTCGACAAGGGCGAGCGCGTGAAGGTCGACCGCACGTTCGACGACGCGCGTGAAGGCGACTACGACGCGGTCGTGCTGCCGGGCGGTGTCATCAACGGCGACGCGATCCGGATGGTGCCGGCCGCGCGCGAATTCGTGACGGCGGCCGTCGGCGCCGGCAAGCCGATCGCGGCGATCTGCCACGGCGGCTGGCTGCTCGTGTCGGCCGGGCTGGTGGAGGGCAAGACGATGACGAGCTGGCCGAGCCTGCAGGACGACATCCGTCATGCGGGCGGCAAGTGGGTGGACGAGGAAGTCGTGCGCGACGGCAACCTGATCACGAGCCGCAAGCCGGCCGACCTGCCCGCGTTCAACGGTGCGCTGGTCGAGCGCCTCGCGTCGCGGGGGGCATGAGCCGATGTCGTCCGATTCCCCGCGCCCCGTGACGCTGACCGACGAACCGCCGACCTTCGACGGCGCGGCGCTGCAGTTGCGCTTCGTGGTCGAGGTCGACGGGGTGCCGCACGCCTGCGCGATCACGGTCGAGGCGCTGGAAGATCATTTCGGTGCGAAGTCCGCGCTGGAGGCCGATCTGCGCGACGCGTTCGAAAACGGCCGCGCGCGTATCGAAGCCGCGTGCGCCGACGTGCTGGCGAGCGGCAACCACGACGTGGTGCTGCACAGCGGGTATTTCCGTGCGCCGGCCGGGCGGGCGCGGGCCGGGTTGTTTCGCTCGCGGCGGACGTGAGCGGAGAGCGTTTTCCGGCACGTTTTCCGGCGCGTTCCTCGCACCTGGCGCCGGCCGTCGCCCGCCCTTACATGCCGTTGAAAACTTTGCAGCGGTTCACCCGCATTCCACGGTGCCACATGGCGCGGCGCGCGCACCGTACGGACGCCGGCCGCATGACGTCCCTTGGCACGGTCCCTGCATGCTCATACCGGCGCCGGCGCACGATTCGCGCCGCATGCCGATGCGACGCCGGTGTCGCATCGCGCGCAGCCGCCAACGGGGAAACGAGCATGCTGACCGCCCATGAATTCGCCGCGCTGTTCCTGGCGCATCACGCACCCGAACAGATCCAGATCGACCGCGACGACGTTCTCGCGCTCGTCGAACAACACCTGATCGTGCTGCAGCACGACGACGCGTCGGGCGCGCACCGACCCGCGTTGACCGCCGACGGACTGTCGGTCCTGCGGTGCGTGCAACGTCACGACGCCGCCGAATCCCATGGGATCGGCGTAAGCGACGCGGCCGACGCGTGACGCGCCGGCCCGCGCGCGCCGCTTACCGCGCGATCGCGACGGATGCGTTGACCTGCACGACCGGCGGCTCGCCGTCGAACGGCGGCGCGTACAGGAAGCGGTCGATCACGCCGGCCTCGAACAGCAGGCAGTAGGTCGAGCCGCCGAACTGGAAATAGCCGATCTCGTCGCCCTTGTCGACGCGCTGGCCCGGCACGACCTCGATCACGCACGACGACACGTCGCCCATCCCGACGAACACGGCCGCGACCGTCCCGATGCCGGGATCGTCGCAGGCGATCGCGACCACCGCGCGCGCGGCGACCGCCGTCATGTAGCCCTGCGAGTCGTTGAGGCCGGCCGGGTCCGGCCCTTCCGCTTCGGCGACCGAATAGTAGGCGCCGTCGACCCGATACGCATGCGTGACGACGCCGCGCACCGGCGCATGCCAGCGGTGATAGTTGTACGCACTGAGGTAGGCCTGGTAGACGTCGCCGCCGACGAAGCGCTCGGCGAGCGACAGCCATGCGGGCGTGAAGAGGTCGCGCAGCGAGTACGGCTGCGCCTTGATCCAGAACGTGTCGCGCAGCTTCACGTTGGTTTCGGTGTGATAGGGCGCGGCCTCGCACGCGCTGACGATCACGTGCGGATCGTCGGGCGCCGCCACCGGCCGCGCGCCGTCGCGAAAGCGCCGCGTGAAGAAGTCGTTCCACGAATCGAAGCCCCAGTGCGGCTGGTCCTCGCGATACTGGAACTGCGACAGCCCCAGGCGCTTGCGTGCCGCGTCGCAGAACCAGCCGTCGGGCGCGGCCGTGTCGAGATGCGCGCGCGAATGCGGGCCGCCGAGGAAATCGCACCATACGTTCAGCACGCGCTTCAACTGCGCGTTGACGGCCGCGTCGCGAAACACCGCGTGGCCCGACGGCATGCACATCGGCCAGTCGAAGAATGCGTTCAGCGGGCACACGATCAGGCTTTCCTCGCTGAACGGCGGCGTGTAGGTCATCAGATGGTCGAGCACGGTCATCAGCTCGCCGATCGACGCATAGCCGAGCCGGTATCCCGCTTCGCGCGCCTCGTCGATCGCGCGGGTCAGGTTCATGCGCAGCACGGCGTTGTCGTCGAACAGCTGCGCGAGTTCCTGCACGGCGGGCGTACGCAGCCGGTCGCCGGCCTGCGCGCGCGCTTCGCTCGCGATTTTTTCGCGGAACGCGGCCATGTGCGCTTCCTCGCTGGCCATCCATCCGCCGAGGCGGCGGCGTGTGGCGGGCGGCGTGTTGCGATTCGTCGGCATCGTCACCTCCGGAACGGTTTCGGTCGAATCGGTGTAGCAAGACGCTTGCCCGGCGCCCGGCATCGAAATTGCTGCCTGCGGGCGACCGGTTTCTTTCGATGACACAGGAGAAAAGCATGGCTACAGCTTCGAACGCACGACAGACGAACGACGCGGGATCGACGGACGAAGGCCGCCGCAGCGGCCAGCGAACCGTGACGCCGACGCGCACGCGGAAACGTCCGCAGGCTGCGGGGCCGCGCGACGACGCGCGGCGAGTTGGGCGCGGTGATGGTCGCGCGAGCGGAAACGGGCCGGTAACGCCGAGCCGCGGGGAAGAGGCGGGGAAACCGCTGTGGGAGGACGACCGCGGCGAGATGCCGCCGGAAGAGTGGTCGTGAGTTGCCGCCGACCATCGTCGGGTAGCACGAAATCGCTTGCGAGCAGGTGTTTCGGTTGTAATTCGATTGCGCGTGCGCACAATCGATTTCGGTGACTCGGGGCTGGCACGCAACGGGCGTCGGCTTCAATGTCCCGTCCGCGCAGCAACGAGCACCGCAACAGGCAACTCGGCCAGACAGCGATCGAGCGCCAGCGTGCCGTCCGGCGCATCGATTGCTTGCGCCGCATTCAATCCGTCCGTCCACGGTCCTGCCACGCCGCGCGGCAGCACGACCGCCGTATCGCGCCATTGCGCGGGCTCCACGCGCGGCAACCCCGGCGCTTCCCCCAGCAACCGGCACGCGAGCCGGGTCGCGACCACCACCACGGTCGCCGCCTCATCACATCGCGCGAACGCCACCGCGTGTCGCGCGAGCGGGCCGCGCACCCGCAGCGGAACGTACGCGCCGTCCGCGAACGTCGCCGGCCAGCGCGCGCGCAGCGCCAGCATCCGCTCGATCAGCGCGCGCTTCACGCGCGCATCGGGCCACGTCGGCAGATACGACGCGACGGGGCCGTCGACCGGTTCGGCCGCCAGCGTCGCAAATGGCACGTCGCGCCGGTTGTCCGGATCGACGAGCGAGTGATCCCATCGCTCGGTACCTTGATACAGATCGGACACGCCGGGCGACGCGTTGCGCAGCGCCGTCTGCGTGAGGCTGTTGACGACGCCGGCCGGCGCGATCCGCGCGACGAACGCATGCAGCCGATGCGGAAAATCGCCGGCGCCGCGCGGCGTCAGGATCGCGCGGACGAACGCTTCGCAGTTGCGCTCGTAATCCGGCTCGGGCGCGAGCCAGTCGGTGTCCTGCTTCGCTTCGCGCAGCGCCTTCGTCTGCCATTGCACGACGCGCGTCGCGAGCGCGTCGAGGCCTGCCGCATCGTCGGGCGCGAGCGTCGGTGGCCAGCAGCCGACCAGCGTCTGGTACAGCATCGCCTCGGCGGCCGGCCCGGGCGTCCACGCGAGGTCGCGGTGCGCGCCGCCGCGATGACGGAGATTCAGCGCCGACCAGTCGAGCGACACCGCGCGCCACGCATCCGGCACCTCGCTCAGCACCGCGAGCCGTGCACGCGCATCCTCGCCGCGCTTGTGGTCGTGCGTGGCCGTCGCGACGAGCCCATGCGGGACGGTGCGCGCGCGGCGCCGGTTGCGCGCATGGAAGGCGCCGCGCGACAGGCTGAAGTCGCCGGCATCGGCGCCGACTTCGTTGCGCGACAGCAGCCGGCCGTAGCGATAGTTGGCGGTATCCTCGACGCCCTTCGCGGCCAGCGGCGCGGTGAGCTGCGCGAACGCGACGCGTGCCGCGACGAGCGCAGCGGCGTCCGCGCGCGGCACGCGCACGACCGGCAAGCCGAGCCACGCGGCGACGCGCTCCAGCGCGAACCGGTCGGTCGGATCGACCGCTGCGTACGCACCTTCATACGCGCGGGCGAGTACGCGCCGGTCTGCGTCGGCCGGCTCGTCGCCCGGCGCCGGATACATCCGGTACACCGGCAATTGCACCGCGAGTTCGCCGAGCACGCGCTGGATCGCGATCCGGCTCACGTCGCGCGTCGCGGGCGACGCTCGTGCGATCTCGTGCAGCAACCGCGCGACCCGCGCATGCTCGACGGCGAGCTGGCGCATCAGCACGCGCCGCTTGCCGTCGAGCGCTTCCTGCGCGAACGTGCGCGCCGAACCCGACACGGCCGCCCAGTGCGCGGCGAGCGGCTCGGCGCCGGCCGGGTCGTGCAGCAGCGCGCCGACGTCGTTCATGAAGTCGTAGCCGGTCGTGCCGGCGACGGCCCAGTCGGCGCGCAGCGTCTCGCCCGGCGCGAGGATCTTCTCGACCACGACGTACGGCCGCGCGTCGCGCTGCGCGGCGAGCCGCGCATGCAGCCTGCGGCAATATGCGCGCGGATCGGCGAGGCCGTCGACGTGATCGACGCGCACGCCATCGACGAGCCCGGCGGCATGCAGGCGCAGCGGCAGCGCATGCACGGCGTCGAACACCGCGCCGTCTTCGACGCGCACGGCCGCGAGCGTCGCGATGTCGAAGAAGCGCCGCCAGTTCAGCTCGTCGGCGGCCGTGCGCCACCACGCGAGCCGGTAGTGCTGGCGTTCGAGCAACCGGTGCAGGCACGCGCGCGAGCGCGCGCGGCGCGGGTCGGCGCCGCGCAATACCGCGTCGAGCGCGTGCGGGCCGTGCGCGGCCGCATGATCGCGCAGCGCCGCATGGGCGGCGGCGAGCCGCGCGCTGTCGCGTGCCGGCGCGGCGTCGAAACGCTCGGCCAGCGCGTTCAGGTCCGCGCGGTTCGCGATGCGCAGGATCTCCGCGTAGGTGGCGACCGCGACCGGCAACCGCCGGCCGGGGCATGCGATGTAGAAGCGGCCGGCGGCCGGATCGGCGCGCAGCGTGATGTCGCCGGCCGCGAGCGCGTCGCCGTACGGCGCGCCGAGGCAGGGCAGCAGCACCTTGCCGTCGAGCGCGGGGTCGGGCGGATGCCAGTCGATGTCGAAATAGCGTGCGTACGGGCTCGCCGGCCCCCATTCGAGCACGTCGTTCCACCAGCCGTTCGACGACCCGCCGACGCCCATGTGGTTCGGCACGATGTCGACGATCACGCCGAGGCCGCGCGCGCGCAGCGCGTCGACGAGCCGCATGAAGCCGGCTTCGCCGCCGAGTGCCGCGCCGAGCGCGCGGTAGTCGACGGTGTCGTAGCCGTGCAGCGAACCCGGCTCGGCCGTCGAGACCGGCGACAGGTACAGGTGGCTGACGCCGAGCCGCGCGAAGTAGTCGGCGTGCGCGGCCGCGTCGTCGAACGTGAAGCCCGCATGCAGCTGCAGTCGCAGCGTCGCGCGCGGGATCATCGGCGGCGCCCCTGCGCGCGGCGCGCATGCACGACGGCGGCGATGCGCGTGCGCACGTCGGCGTCGAACAGCGCGTCGATCGTGCGCGGCAGCCGCTGCCGCCAGTTCGGATGGCCGCACGGCGGCCCCGGCAGGTTCGGCTGCGCGTCGAGCGCGAGCAGATCCTCGAGCGGCAGCAGCGCGAGCGGCGCCGGGCCGCTCGCGACGTAGCCGAGGATCGCGTTCACCGGCGGCATGTCGGCCGGCGGCGTCGCGGCGTCGGCCGGCACGCACCCGGCCTGCTGCAGCGCGTGCCACAGCGCGGCGCGCTCGGTCGCGCGTTCCGCGTGAGCGGCGAGCAGCTCGGGCGGCGACGCCGGCGGCGGCGTCGGGTTGCCCGGTTCGGGGCGCTGCACGGTGTCGTGTCCGAACGCCATGCTTTGCACGATCTCATCCGAATCGTGCGCGCTCGCATCGTCCGGCGCCGGGGCGGCGACGTCGCGCGGTTGCGATTCGTCGCGTCGCTTCGCGGCTGCGGCCTCGGCCGCGACGCGCCGCCATCCGAGATCGACGCCGCGCCACCAGCCGGCCACGGTCGGCAAATCGTGCGTCGAGGTCGTCGCGATCGCGTCGCGATCCCACGCGGACGGCGGCCGGAACGCACCCTGCGCGTCGCGCTCGAACCACAGCACGCGCATGCCCGCGACGCCCTGCGCGCCGAGCCGTTCGCGCAACCCGGCCGGCACGGTGCCGAGATCCTCGCCGATCGCGATCGCGCGATGGCGCGCCGCCTCGAGCGCGACGATCCGCACCAGATCGTCGAGCGGATAGCGCAGGTACGCGCCGCTGCGCGGCGAGCCGCCGTCCGGCACGATCCACATCCGCGCGAAGCCGAGTACGTGATCGATGCGGATGCCGCCCGCGTGCGCGAACGCGGCGCGCAGCAGCTCGATGAACGGCGCGAAGCCATCCGCGCGCAACGCGGCGGGCGTCCACGTCGTCACGCCCCACGCCTGGCCGGCGGCGTTGAACAGGTCGGGCGGCGCGCCGAGCGACACGCCGCGCAGCAAGGTCGTGCCGTGCGCCCACGCGTCGCTGCCGGCGCGATCCGAGCCGACCGCGAGATCGGCGATCAGCCCGGTCGCCATGCCCGCGCCGCGCGCCGCGTGCTGCGCGTCGCCGAGCGCGCGCGACGCGCACCATTGCAGGAACGTGTGGAACGCGATCGTGTCGGCATGCGCATGCGCGAACGCGTCGACTTCCGCCGATCCCGGCGTGCGCCACGGCGCCGGCCACTGCCGCCAGTCCGCGCCGATCCCGTGCTCGATGCAGAACGCCTGCAGCGCATCGAAGCGCGCATGCGCGTCGAGCGCCGCACCGCCCGCCGCGCGAAACCGCTGGTAGGTGTCGCGCGACGGGTCGTCGCTCGCGCGCCACGCGTCGAAGCATGCGCGCAAACGGCGCAGCTTCATCGGCAGCACGCGAGGCCAGTCGATCAGCGCGGCGTCGGCCGTGGCGGCGGCCGCGGGATGCGACGCGGCGCCCGCGCCCGGCACCGCGTCGCAGTCGAGATACGCGACGTTGTGCCAGCGTCGCGACGACGGCGAATACGGGCTGTCGTGCGCGGGCAGCGCCGGATAGCCGGCATGCGTCGGGCTGATCGCCACCGCCTGCGCGCCGTGTCGCGCGGCCTGCGCGGCCAGCCGCGCGAGCGCCGTGTAGTCGCCCGCGCCGTCGTCGCCGGTGCGGCGCAGGCTGTAGAGCTGCGCCGCGATGCCCCAGCGGCGGCCCGCGTCATGGGTGCGGGCGAACGCGTCGAACGGGCGCGTGCGCGGCGGCGCGATCGCGAGCCCGATGCGCTGCTCGCCGATGTCGAGCGCGTGATAGCCGGGCATCGCGAGCGGCGGCAGCGTGCCGTGTTCGCCCGCGCCGCCCACGCGTCCGTCCACGTGCCCGCCGGTCTCGAGCGAGATCCGGAAGCGCGCGCCCGGCGGCGCGACGGTCGCGGGCAGCGTCAATGGCAGGCCGGCGTCGCCCGTCACGACGCGCGGCGGCGACGCGTTCGCGTCCGCGAGCGCCGCCGCGCTGTCGACCCGCTGGATCGCGGTGCCGCACGGCCAGCCGAGCGCATCGACGAGCGCGACGAGCGCGTCGTCGTCCACGCGTTGCGCGACGCCGCCCGCGTCGGTCCAGTCGGGTTCGAGGCCGGCCGCGCGGGCGAGCGCCGCGATCGGGACGTCGGTCGTCATGACGGGCTCCGTCCGTTCGCGCGGTGATGCCGCGCATCCTGGTTGACCGCGCCGTCGCGCCACGCGAGGCACGCGCGCGGCGGCACGTGTCCGCCCGGCAGCCGGTCGCGCGCGCGCGGCGGCGTCTCGAACACGATCTTGCCGACCGGCAGATCGGGCAGCGTCGCGTCGTGCGAGCCGAGATTCAGCGCGATCGTCAGCGTGCTGCCGTCGCCGAGGCGCCAGCGCGCGACGAGCGCGGGCGGGTCGTCGTCGCCCGCGAGCAGTTCGACGCCGAGCGACTGCGCGCCGGCCAGGTGTGGCGTCACGAGCGCCGCGCGCACGGCCAGTGCGCTGCGATAGAAGCGCCGCCACGCGGCCGCGTCGGGCCACGACTCGTCGGGCGGATGGTGCGACGACGAGCGCACGAAGGTCGCGATGTCGTTCGGGTCGGGAATCGCGTCGCGATGCGCGGCGTCGGCGAACGCGGGAAACGCGGCGAATTCGCGACGCCGGCCGTCGCGCACCGCGTCGGCGAGCGCACCGCGATAGTCGGTGAAGAACTGGAACGGCTGCGTGCTGCCGTCTTCCTCGCCCATGAACAGCAGCGGGATCGACGGCGCGAGCAGCATCAGCGCGGTGGCCGCGCGCACCGCGTCGTCGTTCGCGAGCGCGCGCAGCCGCTCGCCGAACGCGCGGTTGCCGATCTGGTCGTGGTTCTGCAGGAACGCGACGAACGCGGTCGGGGGCAGGTGCGCGCTCGGCTCGCCGCGCGCGGCACCGTCGTGCAGCGGCGACGGTTCGCCCTGGTACGCGAAGCCTTCGCCGAGCGTGCGCGCGAAATGGCGCAGCGGCGCGTCGGCGTACGCGCGGTAGTAGCCGTCGCGCTCGCCGGTCAGCAGGACGTGCGCGCTGTTGTGGAAGTCGTCGTTCCATTGCGCATCGAAACCGCCCGGGCCCAGCAGGCTCGCGGTATTGCGTTCGTTCTCCAGCACGAGATGAACGTGGCGCGCGTCGCCCGCATGCGCGCGCACGCGACGCGCGAGTTCGCGCAGCCACGCATCGTCGTCGATCGCGTGCGCGGCGTCGATGCGCAGCCCGTCGAAACGGTATTCGTCGAGCCAGTACAGCGCGTTGTCGATGAAGAACGTACTCGTCTGCGGGCGCGAGAAATCGATCGCCGGCCCCCACGCGGTCTGCCGGTCCGCGCGGAAGAACTCGGGCGCGTAGCGCGGCAGCAGGTTGCCTTCGGGGCCGAAGTGGTTGTACACGACGTCGAGGAACACCTGCAGCCCGAGCCCGTGCGCGGTATCGACCAGCGATTTCAGCTCCTCGGGCCGCCCGTACGACGCGTCGGGCGCGAACGGCAGCACGCCGTCGTAGCCCCAGTTGCGCGCGCCGGGGAACGCATTGACCGGCATCAGTTCGACCGCGGTCACGCCCAGTTCGGCGATCGCCGGCAGCCGCCGCTCGACGGCCGCGTAGCCACCGCAGGCGCCGACATGCAGCTCGTACAGCACCGTCTCGTGCCACGGGCGGCCGCGCCATGCGTCGTGGCGCCAGCGGTACGCGGCCGGATCGACGACCTGGCTCGGGCCGTGCACGTCGTACGGCTGGAAGCGCGACGCGGGATCGGGCACCGCGAGCGCGTCGTCGAGCAGGTAGCGGTACAGCGTGCCGGGGCCGCACGGCGCGACCGTCTCGAACCAGCCGTCGCCGGCCGGCGTCATCGGCAGCGCGCGACCGCCTTCGTCCTGCAGCTCGACCGCGGCGGTGCGGCTCGCGGGCGCCCATAGCCGGAAGCGTGTGTGCTCGGCATCGATGCAGGTCGCGCCGAACGACGCTTCGAATGCATGCGTGCCGGTGGGGCGGGCGGAACGGGAAGTCATGGCGGTCCTCAGGAAGACTGATCGGGCGGCACGGCGGCGACCGCGATTACGGCTGCATGGGCGGCGACGTCGAGCCCCGCTTCCGGCCACGAGCGCGGGCCCGAGTCGGGCGTCGCGGTGTCGAGCAGGATGCGGTAATCGAGCACGGGTGCGGGCGGCATGAACGTGATGGTGTCGGCCGATGCGTTCAGCATCACGAGCAACGCCTCGGTGCGTCCGGTGCGGCCGGTGCCGACGCGCCGCATGGTCAGCGCGCGGCGTTCGCCGTCCTCCCAGGCGGGCACGGTGAGCGCGTCGCCGCGTTCGTCGAACCAGTCGATCTCGCGCATGCCCGGCGCGCCGTCGCGGTCGCCCGACGGGTAGCGCGGTGCCGACATCACCGGATACATGCGCCGCAGCGCGGCGAGCCGCGACACGAAGCGGGTCATCTGCACGCCGTCCTCGCTGTGCGCCAGGTCCCAGTCGAGCCACGACAGTTCGTTGTCCTGGCAATACGCGTTGTTGTTGCCGTGCTGCGTGCGGCCGAATTCGTCGCCCGCCACGATCATCGGCGTGCCGAGCGCGGTAAACAGCGTCGCGAGCATCGAGCGCGCGACGCGCTGGCGCACGTCGCGGATCGCCCCGTCGTCGGTCGGCCCTTCGGTGCCCCAGTTCGCGCTGCAGTTGTCGTCGCGGCCGTCGCGGTTGTCCTCGCCGTTCGCGTCGTTGTGCTTGCCCGCATACGACACGAGGTCGGCGAGCGTGAAGCCGTCGTGCGCGGTGACGAAATTGACCGATGCCCACGTGCGGCGGCGCCCGTGATTGAACAGGTCGGCCGAGCCCGACAGCCGCGCGGCCAGTTCCGGGCGCTGCCCCGCGTCGCCGCGCCAGAAGCGCCGCACGGTATCGCGAAACCGGTCGTTCCATTCGGCGAAGCCGGGCGGGTGGCGGCCGAGCTGATAGCCGCCGGGGCCGAGATCCCACGGCTCGGTGATCAGCTTGCGCTGCGCGAGCACCGGGTCCTGCCGCAGCGCATCGAAGAATCCGGCGCCGGGCTCGAAGCCGTGATCCTCGCGGCCGAGCGTCACGCCGAGATCGAAGCGAAAGCCGTCGATGTTGAACGCGGTCGCCCAGTAGCGCAGCGAATCCATCACCATCTGCACGACGCGCGGATGCGACAGGTTCAGCGTGTTGCCGCAGCCGGTTTCGTCGACGTGGTAGCGCGGATCGTCGGGCCGCAGCCGGTAATAGCTCGCGTTGTCGAGGCCGCGCCACGACAGCGTGGGCCCGAGCTGGTTGCCTTCGCACGTGTGGTTGTAGACCACGTCGAGCACGACCTCGATGCCGGCCGCATGCAGCTGGCGGACCGCGATGCGCATTTCGTCGAGCCGCCGCGTCGTGAGATACGACGGCTCCGGTGCGAAGAACGCGGCCGTGTCGTAGCCCCAGTAGTTGCGCAGTCCACGTTTCACGAGCTCGCGCTGCTGCAGGAACGCGTGGATCGGCAGCAGCTCGACCGTCGTCACGCCGATCGACAGCAGGTGATCGATGAACGCCGGATGCGCGAGCGACGCGAACGTGCCGCGCTCCGGCGGGCGCAGCCCCGCGCGGCGCATCGACGCGCCGCGCACGTGGGTCTCGTAGATCACGGTGCTGCGCCACGGCACGTTCGGGCGGCGGTCGTTGCTCCAGTCGAATGCTTCGTCGACGACCACGGCCTTCGGCATCGCGGGCGCCGAATCGCGGCGGTCCATCGACAGGTCGGCCCGGTTCGAATGCACGCGATAGCCGAACAGCGCGTCCGACCAGCGGAACTGGCCCACCAGCTTGCGCGCGTACGGGTCGAGCAGCAGCTTGGTCGGGTTGAAGCGATGGCCGTGCTGCGGCTGATAGGGGCCGTCTGCACGGAACCCGTACACGGTGCCCGGATGCGCGTTCGGCAGGTAGCCGTGCCACACCTCGTCGGTGCATTCGGGCAGGTCGAGGCGCGCGAGTTCCTTGCGGCCGGTCGGATCGAACACGCACAGCTGGATGCGATGCGCGTGCGCGGAAAACACCGCGAAGTTGGTCCCGAGGCCGTCCCAGGTCGCGCCGAGCGGATAGCTGCGGCCGGATTCGAGACGGGTGGGCAGGGCGGTCGGCATGGGGCGGATCTCCGTGTCGAGGGCGCGAGGAGTCAAGCGGGCGTCAACCACAGTGTCGCGAGCGGTGGCAGGCGCAAGGTCGCCGACCACGCCTCGCCGTGCGCGGGCACGGCTTCGGCCCACACGGCGCCGTCGTTGCCGGCGTTGGTGCCGCCGTACGACGCGGCATCGGTGTTCATCAGTTCGCGCCACTGGCCGGGCGCGGGCAGCCCGAGGCGGTAGCCACTGCGCGGCACGGGCGTGAAGTTGCAGACGGCGACGACCAGGCGCCCCGCATCGTCGCGGCGCGCGAACGCGAACACGCTGTTGTCGCGATCGTCGCCGATCAGCCAGGAGAAGCCGGCCGCGTGACAGTCGAGCGCATGCAGCGCCGGCTCGGCCGCGTACGCGCGGTTGAGATCGCGCACGAGCCGCTGCACGCCGCGATGCGCGGGCGCGTCGAGCAAGTCCCAGTGCGGCGTCGCATCGTGCGCGAACTCGCTCCACTGCGCGAATTCGCTGCCCATGAACAGCAGCTTCTTGCCGGGGTGGGCCCACATGAAGCCGAAATACGCGCGCAGCGTCGCGAGCCGCTGCCACGCGTCGCCCGGCATCTTCGCGACGAGCGAGCCCTTGCCGTGCACGACCTCGTCGTGCGACAGCGGCAGCACGAAGCGTTCGGAGAACGCGTACACGAGCCCGAACGTCATCCGGTCGTGGTGGTAGCGGCGATGGATCGGGTCTTCGTGCAGGTACGCGAGCGTGTCGTGCATCCAGCCCATGTTCCACTTGAAGTCGAAGCCGAGCCCGCCGTCGCCGGTCGACGCGGTGACGCCCGGCCACGCGGTCGATTCCTCCGCGACGGTGACGACGCCGGCCGGCGCGGCGTCACCGTGCAGCGTGTCGTTCAGCCGGCGCAGGAACGCGACCGATTCGAGGTTCTCGCGGCCGCCGTACACGTTCGGCACCCATTCGCCTTCCTTGCGCGAATAGTCGCGATACAGCATCGACGCGACCGCGTCGACGCGGATGCCGTCGACGTGATAGCGGCGCGCCCACGCGAGCGCGGAGGCGACGAGGAACGCGCTGACCTCGGTGCGCCCGACGTTGAACACGCAGGTGTTCCAGTCGGGGTGCATGCCCTCGCGCGGATCGGCGTGCTCGTACAGCGCGCTGCCGTCGAATTGCGCGAGCCCGTGCGCGTCGTTCGGAAAATGCGCGGGCACCCAGTCGACGAGCACGCCGATGCCGGCCGCGTGCGCGCGGTCGACGAACCGCGCGAAGCCTTCGACCGGCCCGAAGCGCGCGGACGGCGCGAACTGCGCGAGCGGCTGGTAGCCCCACGAGCCGCCGAACGGGTATTCCGCGATCGGCATGAACTCGACGTGCGTGAAGCCCATTCCCTTCACGTACGGAATCAGCCGCTCGGCGAGTTCGTCCCACGTCGCGCTGCGGTCCATCTGCTCGGGAATGCGCTGCCACGATTCCGGATGGACCTCGTAGATCGACCACGGCACGCGGTAGCGGTCGACGCGCGGCCGCGCATGCATCCAGCCGTCGTCATGCCATGCGAACGCGTGGAGCGCCGCGACGTCGGCGACCACCGACGCCGTGCGCGGCGGCGCCTCGGTCGCCCGTGCGCACGGATCGGCCTTGTGCGGCAACACGCGCCCGTCGGCCGCGCACAGCTCGTACTTGTAGCGCTCGCCCGGGCCGATACCCGGCACGAACAGCTCCCACACGCCGGACGGCCGCCGCAGCCGCATCGGATGGCGGCGGCCGTCCCACGCGTTGAAATCGCCGACCACCGACACGCGCTGCGCGTTCGGCGCCCACACCGCGAACCGCACGCCGTCGGTGTCGTCGATGCGCACCGGCGTCGCGCCGAGGCAGTCGAGCACGGCTTCGGGATCGCCGGCCGAAAAACGCGCCAGCGCTGCTTCGTCGAGCAGCGTGCCGAACGCGTACGCATCGTCGGTCACCTGATGCGCATCCGGCCAGTCGATCGAGAGCAGATAGTGCGGCGTGCCGCCATTGTGCGCAATGGTCCCCGCGAAGCAGCCGGCGCGATCGACGCACGCGAGCGTGCCGAGTTCGGCGCCGTCCGGCGACAGCGCGCGCACGCGCTCGGCGCCGGGCAGCAACGCCCGCACGACGATCCGGTCATCCTGTTCGTGCGGGCCGAGGCACGCGAACGGGTCGGGATGGCGGCCGGCGAGCAGCGCGTCGATGTCGGCGCGCGCGAACAGCGTGTCGGTCATGGGTTTCCTCCGTCGTCGGGCAGCACGCCGTCGCCGAGCAGGCGGTCGACCAGCGCCGCGAGCCCGCCGACCGGCACGCTCAGCCAGTCGGGCCGGTTCGCGGCTTCGTAGCACAGCTCGTACGACGCCTTGTCGATCAGGAACAGCGCGAGCAGGCGGTCCGCATAGTGCGGATCGACGAAGCGCGCGGGCGCGAGGTCGGCCGCCGCGCGATAGCATTCGACGAAGCGGTCGGCGGCCGCCTGCCCGAAGCGGTCGAACAGCGCGCGCTTGCGGCCGGCGGCCTGCGGCGGCGCTTTTTCGATCGCGAACTGCGCGGTCGCGCTCACGTACGACAGCGAGCGCAGCAAGCCGGCCACGTCGCGCAGCGGATGCGATTTCGCGCGACGCCGCTCGAGCGGGCGCGCCGGTTCGCCTTCGAAGTCGATCAGCAGTGCGTCGCCCTGCACGTCGAGCACCTGGCCCAGATGAAAATCGCCGTGAATCCGCGTGCATTGCGCATCGAGCGTGCGCGGCACGAGTTCACCGAGCGCCTGCACGGCCGCGTCGCGCGACGCGAGCAGCGCATCGGCCGACGCACGGGTGGTCGGATCGAGCGCGTCGAGCCGCGTGCGCAGCACGTCGAGCGCGCGCTCGAACGACGCGATCGCATCGACGCACCAGCTGTCGACGTGTTCGGGCGTCGCGCGCTCCGGCGCGAACGCGGGATCGTCGGACGGCTGCGCGAGCGCGACGTGCAACTGGCCGAGCCGCGTGCCGATGATGCCCGCGAACGCCGCATAGCCGAGCAGCGCATCGGGTTCCTCGCCCGTTTCGGCCGCCTCGCCTTCGTCCGCAGCGGGCAGCGCCAGTTCGTCGATCGCGCGGCGCAGGAAATCGAACGAACGCGTCCATGCGTCGCCCTGGTTGTCGACATAGCGCTGCAGGATCGCGACCGTGTGCGGCGTGCCGTCCGGATCGACGTGCACGACCTCGCCGGCCAGCGTCGCGGTGTTCGCGTAGCCGATGCGCGTCAGGTGCCGGCTCATTTCCGCTTCCGGGTGAATGCCGTGCGCGACCTTGCGCACCAGTTTCAGCACGATCGTGTCGCCGATCACGAGCGAGCTGTTGCTCTGCTCGGCCGCGAGCCAGCGCACTTCCGCGTCGTCGCCCGGGTCGAGCCCGGCGAGCGCGTTTTCCGGCAGAAAGGTGAGCCGGCCGCCGTCGGACGTGAGCACCGTCGCGCCGACGCGCAGCTTGCGCAGCATCCCGCGCGCGAACGCCGGCAGCGCGAACGCGTCGGTCAGGTAGCCGACCGTATGGCCGCGCCGCACGCGCGCCAGCGCGAGCTGCGTGAACAGCGGATTGGACGTCTCGCCGCCCCACGCGGCCGCGAGCGGCACGACGTAGCGTTCTGCGCCGCCGTCGCTCGCCGACACCCACGCCTCCGCGTACTGGAACGGCTCGTCCGGAATCGGCGTGACGACGTTCAGCCACGCGTCGCCGATCTTGCGATCCTTCGACGCGAACCAGCGCCGCCGCGCAAGCCACGACGCGAGCGCGTCGTGCGCGAGCGCGTGCAGCTGCGAGACGTCCGGCCGCGTATCGCCGCGCCGCATCACCAGCGTCACGTATTCGGGCAGCGGCTCCGCATGCGGCTGCCGCCACGACGGCTCGCGGCCGTGCTCGGCGAGCACGAACCACAGGAACCCGTACGGCGGGAAGGTGAGGAGATACGGGAGCTGGCCGATCGGCGGAAACGGCGAATCGGACGTCATCTCGATCGGCACGCGGCCCGCGAATTCGGACAGGTCGAGTTCCACCGCCTGCGACGCGCGCGACAGGTTCGCGACGCACAGCACCGGCTCGTGGCCGTCGAGTTCGCGCAGGTACGCGAGTACCTTGCGGTTTTCCGGGCGCAGGAAGCGGATCGTGCCGCGCCCGAACGCCTGCGACGCGCGGCGCGTCGCGAGAATGCGGCGCGTCCAGTTCAGCAGCGAATGCGGATCGCGCGTCTGCGCCTCGACGTTGATCGCGTCATAGCCGTACAGCGAGCCCATCACCGGCGGCAGCACGAGCAGTTCGGGGTCGGCGCGCGAGAAGCCGCCGTTGCGGTCCGACGACCACTGCATCGGCGTGCGCACGCCGTCGCGGTCGCCGAGGTGGATGTTGTCGCCCATCCCGAGCTCGTCGCCGTAATAGATCACCGGCGTGCCCGGCATCGACAGCAGCAGCGAATTGATCAGCTCGATGCGGCGCCGGTCGCGCTCCATCAGCGGCGCGAGCCGGCGCCGGATTCCGAGGTTCAGCCGCGCGCGCCGGTCGCTCGCGTAGGTCTGCCACAGCAGGTCGCGCTCCGAATCGGTGACCATCTCGAGCGTCAGCTCGTCGTGATTGCGCAGGAACACGGCCCACTGGTTGCTCGGCGCGAGCGCCGGGGTCTGCCGCATGATGTCGACGATCGGGAAGCGATCCTCGCTCGCGATCGACATGTAGATGCGCGGCATCAGCGGGAAGTGGAACGCCATGTGGCATTCGTCCTCGTTGCCGAAGTATTCCTGCACGTCTTCCGGCCACTGGTTCGCTTCCGCGAGCAGCATCCGGTTCGGGTACTCGGCGTCGATCGTCGCGCGGATCCGCTTCAGGATCGCGTGCGTCTCCGGCAGGTTCTCGTTGTTGGTGCCTTCGCGCTCGACCAGGTACGGCACCGCGTCGAGCCGCAGCCCGTCGATGCCGAGGTCGAGCCAGAAGCGCATCACCTGGATCACTTCGCGCACGACGGCCGGGTTGTCGAAGTTCAGGTCGGGCTGGTGCGAATAGAAGCGGTGCCAGTAATACTGGCCGGCCACCGGGTCGTGGGTCCAGTTCGACGTTTCGGTATCCAGAAAGATGATCCGCGTGCCCGCGTATTTCGTGTCGGTGTCGGACCACACGTAGTAGTCGCGATGCGTGGAGCCCGGCTTCGCGCGGCGCGCGCGCTGGAACCACGGATGCTGGTCCGACGTGTGGTTGATCACGAGTTCGGCGATCACGCGGATGCCGCGCGCATGCGCTTCGCGGATGAAGCGCCGCACGTCGGCCAGCGTGCCGTAGTCGGGATGCACGTCGCGGTAGTCGGCGATGTCGTAGCCGTCGTCGCGGCGCGGCGACGGATAGAACGGCAGCAGCCAGATCGTGTCGACGCCGAGTTCGGCGATGTAGTCGAGTTTCGCGATCAGGCCGGGGAAATCGCCGATGCCGTCGTTGTTCGAGTCGTAGAACGACTTCACGTGCACCTGGTAGATGATCGCGTCCTTGTACCACAGCGGATCGTCCGCACAGAGCGCGGGTTCGCGGCGGCGCGCGCGGCGCCGGCGCGGCGTGCCGGCCGGCGCGAGCGACGGAAACTGCGCGCGCCGCACGTCGTCGAGGGAATCTTCGCGTTTCATCATGCATGCGCTCCCGAAGGGCCGCGGGCGGGATCCGGTTCGGGCGCCGCCGCCCGCGCGGCGCCCGGAGACGGCGCGAGCCGCCAGATTGCGTACGGCCGCACGTGCGGATCGAGCGAGACGTACTGCCGATGGCCGCGCCAGGTTTCCGCGTGCGCGGCGTCCTGTTCGAGCGCATCGAGCGGTTCGCCGTCGACCAGCCCGAGGCCGCGCCACAGCGCCGCGTCGAGCGTGAAGTTCGCGGCCTGCGGATGCCACGGGTCGAGGCTGATCGCGACGACCACCACGCTGTCGAACGCGGGCGTCGCCTTCATGAACACGAGCACCGAATCGTTGTCCGCCTCGACGAACGTGAGCCCGAGATGCGTCTGCAGCGCCGGGTGATCGCGCCGCGCGCGGTTCAGCCGCGCGATTTCCGCGCCGATGTGCGCGGCCTTGCTCCAGTCGCGCGCGCGCAGCTCGTATTTCTCGGCATCCGCGTATTCCTCGCTGTCCGGCAGCGGCGCCGATTCGCCGAGCTCGAAACCCGAGTACAGGCCCCACGAGCCGGCCAGCGTCGCCGCGAGCGCCGCGCGGATCACGAACTGCGAGCGCGGCGCGTTCTGCAGGTGGCGCGGATTGATGTCGGGCGTGTTGACGAAGAAGTTCGGCCGGAAGAATTCGCGCGGCGGGCCGGCCGTCAGCTCGGTCAGGTAGTCGATGAAGTCGCGCTTCGACTCGCGCCACGTGAAGTACGTGTACGACTGCGAGAAGCCGACTTTCGCGAGGCGATACATCATCGCCGGCCGCGTAAACGCCTCGGACAGGAACACGACGTCCGGATGCCGGCCGCGCACGTCGGCGATCATCCACGCCCAGAACGGCAGCGGCTTCGTGTGCGGGTTGTCGACGCGGAAGATCCGCACGCCCGCGTCGACCCAGAACAGCACCGCGTCGCGCAGCGCGAGCCACAGGTCGGGCAGCGCGTCCGGCGCGTAGAAATCGGGGTTCACGATGTCCTGGTAGCGCTTCGGCGGATTCTCCGCGAAGCGCAGCGAGCCGTCGGGCCGCCACGCGAACCAGCCCGGATGCGCGGCGAGCCACGGATGGTCGGGCGAGCACTGGATCGCGAAATCGAGCGCGATCTCGAGCCCGTGCCCGCGCGCGGCGTCGACCAGCGCGCGGAACGACTCGAGCGTGCCGAGCTGCGGATGCACGGCCGTGTGGCCGCCGTCGGGCGAGCCGATCGCGTACGGGCTGCCGACATCGTCGGGGCCGGCGGTCAGGCTGTTGTTGCGGCCCTTGCGCGCGGACGTGCCGATCGGGTGGATCGGCGGGAAATACAGCACGTCGAAACCCATGTCGCGGATGCGCGGCAAATGCGCGATCACGTCGTCGAACGTGCCGTGCCGGTGCGGATCGTCGCTCGCCGAGCGCGGAAACATCTCGTACCAGCTCGAGAAGCGCGCCTTGCGGCGTTCGACGTCGACCGGGTAGGTCGTCGCGTCGTGCGTGACGAACGGGCGGTAGCGCAGCGCCGCGAACGCGTCGGCGAGCGCGGGCGCGCCGATCAGCGCGAGGCGGTCGTCGGGCGACGCGTCCTTGAGCTCGGCGGCGAGCCGCTCCATCTGCTTGAGCGCGCGCGGATCGGCGGTATCGGCGAGCTTCAGCGCGGTCGCGAGCAGCAGTTGCGCTTCGCGCACCTCCAGCGTCACGTCCTGGCCGGCCGCGCGCTTTTTCGCGATGTCGGTGACGAGCGACGCCCAGTCGTCGCGCCATGCGATCACGCGGAATTCATGGCGGCCGAGCTGGTCGAGCATGACGCGCGCGTGCCAGCGATCGTTCGGCTCGGCTTCGAACGGCACTTCGCGCCAGGTGTCGTCGCCATCGCCGCGCCACTGGAGCACGGCTGCCAGGTGCGCGTGCCCGTCCGTGAAGATCGAGGCGCTCACGACGAGCGGCTCGCCGATCACGCGCTTGATCGCGAAACGGCCGCCGTCGACCGATGGCTCGACGCGCTCGATCGCGATCCGGTCGGCCGCGAGCGCCGCAGACAGCACGGTGCGCTCGCGTGCAGCGTCCGCGCGCGTCGTGACGGGCGGCGCCCGCCATGCATGCAGCAGCGCATATGCGCCGGGCGCGAGCGTGAACGGCTCGAGCGCGGCCGGCGGATGCGTGTGCGCGCCGTCCTGCGTGACGACGCGCGTGAAGCCGCCCGGCACGCCGGGCAGGATCGTCGCGGGGTCGACGGTCGCCGGCGCGTCGAGATCGGGATTCAACGCGATCAGCAACGCCGCGTCGTCGTGGTCGAGCAACGGCCCGGTGCCGCGCAGCAGCGCGGTTGCCGGCGCGCCGGGCGCGCTCAGTTGCACGATTTCGCCGCGTGCCGCCGCGACGGGCGTGGCGCGGCGCCATGCGTTGGCATCGGCGAGCGCGCCCGACAGATCGAAACGGGCGTGCTCGAATGCGGCGCGGTAGCGCGCGGCATCCGCGTCGCGCGCCATCAGCGGGACCGTCACGCCGCGCTCGAAGCCCATCGGCACGAGCCAGCCGGTGCCGACGGCCGCGGCCGTCCACAGCGCGCGGCGATACGCGCGGGCGACGGTGTCGTCCGGCGCGTCGGGCCAGTCGTCGGCCAGACGCGGGCCGTCGGGCGCATCGGGAAACGCGATCGGCGCGCCGATGCGCCGCAGCAACCGGTGCTCGTCCGCGAACCACGGCGCGCGCAGGTCCCACCAGCGCACCGATGAAAACACCGCGTCGAATCCGGCGGCTTCGAGCTGCGTGAGCGCGTCGCGCGCATGGCCGGGCACCCCGGCGAGCACCGCGACGTCCGGGCGCGCACGGCGCAGCGCCGCGCGCCAGCCCGGCCACCAGTCGGCCGGCAGATGATGCGGTGCGTCGATCAGGAAGCCGGCCGCGCCCGCATCGGCGAACGTCGCGAGATGCGTGCACCACCACGCGGACAGCGCGTCGCGCACCGCTTCGTCGCCGGCGTTTGCATGCGCGATGTCCAGCGCGTGCGCGGTGCCGCGCGGATCGATCAGCGCGTCGTCGTGCGTGCGCTCGACGTACCAGTCCGGATGCTCGGCGCGCAGCGGGTTCTCGCGCGCGATGCGATCGGGCACGACTTCGAGCAGCAGGCGCAGCCCGTGGCCTTTCGCGAGCTGCGCGAGCCGCGAGAAGGTTTCGAGCGCGCTTGCGCGCGTGTCGAACGACTGGGCCGGCCGCCGGAAATCGGCCACGTGGCGCGGGAAGCCGGCCACGCTCGCGGCCCAGAACGCGCCGACCAGCACGTGATCGAAGCCCATCCCGGCGATATGCGCGAAGGTTTGCGGCCATGCGTCGAGCGGCCCGACGAGGCGGGCGTCGCAGAAGTAGAGGTGCGGAGCGAACGGTGGTGTGGAGTCCATGGCGTGGCGCGGGCGGGTGGCGGCGAGCGGTAACGCCGGTGCGTCGCAACCTGCGTGCCTGCTGCCGGATCGCCTGCGGAGCACGGTGTGTGCGGGAGGCCGGCTTGAAGGGGCTGCCGTTTTTACATGATTGCCGGGCACGCGCTTGCACTTACATGCGCGGAATCGACCGAATATCCGAACTGTCGCCCGTCGCCGGATCGTCGTCCGAAGTAGGAATCGGCACACCCGGGTCATACCGCACCACCGCGCCATGTTCGATCCGGTGCGGGAACGACGGCGGCGCGTCCACCTCGTCGCCGAAGCGCGCACGCACGAACGCGCGCAGCAGCGCCACGCGCGCATCGCGGCCATGCGCGCCGCACGTCGACGGGCCGTCGACGAAGGTCGCGTCGCATTCGACGTCGTTCCCATGGCGGGCGATCCGCAGATCCTCCACGCGATCGAGCACCGCGCCCGCATCGGCCCACGACGCCGAAGGCGCGAACGGCGCATCGAGATGCCGGAACGCGTCGCACGCGGCCGTCACGACGACGGTCGGCGCGACCGCCGTGAAGCGCAGCGTGTCTTCGTCATCGGCGCACAACGCGCGGGCGCACCAGTAATCGAGATCCTTTCCGTCGAGGGCATCGGTTCGCATGGGCTGACTCCGTCGGATCGAAAAACGCGTCACCGCGCAAGCGCCGTGCCCGTCGCGGGCGTCGCGCGCATCCGGGCCACCAGCGGATAGTGGTCCGACGCGTGCCGGGCCCGCGCGCTGCGGTGCACGACCACGTCGACCAGCAGCTCGCCCGGATGGATCCAGATCCGGTCCAGCGAGAACACCGGGCACACGGTCGGGAACGTGCGCGGCGCCGGCGCGCGCCGGAATCGCGTGACGAGCGCCTGCAGCGCGCGGCCGCGCACGAACCACTCATTGATGTCGCCGAGCAGGATCACCGGCATCGCGCCGGTGTCGAACGCCGCGAGCAGCCGCTGCACCTGCGCGCTGCGTTCGCTGGCGGACAGCCCGAGATGGGTCGCGACCACGCGGATCGTGCCCGCGCCGCAGTCGATGTCGGCGTCGAGCGCGCCACGCGGCTCGCGCGGGTGGAACGACAGGTCGAGTGTGCGCGCCGCGCGGATCGGGCAGCGCGACAGCACCGCGTTGCCGTAGCGGCGCTCCGGCGTGTCGATCGTCGGGCCGGCCACCGCGTGCATGCCGGTCGCGTCGCGCAAATGCGCGAGCACGTCGGGCGCGCGCGTGCCGCCGAGGGGCACTTCCTGCAGCGCGATCACGTCCGCGTCCAGTTCGTCGATCACGGCCGCGATCCGGTCGACCGCGCGCGCCGGCCACGCACCGTAGCCGCCGTGGATGTTGTAGGTCGCGATCCGCAGGTCGCGCCCGCCCGGCGCGGCGGCGGGCGCCGCGTCGGCGGTGACGACGTGCGGTGGCGGGGCCGCGTGTTCGCTCAGCGCCATCGTCGCAGCATCCTCACGAGCAGGATCGACACGCCGACCAGCACGAGGCCGATCGCCGCGAGCCATGCGAACGCGCCGGGCCCCGGATGGCTGAGCGCGGCGGTCAGCTGGTGCGCGAACGTGACGGTCAGCACGATGCCCGGCAGCATCCCGAGCGCGGTGCCGATCAGGAAGTCGCGCAGCCCGATGTGCGACGCGCCGGCGACGAGGTTCACGACGGTGAATGGCGCGATCGGCAGCAGCCGCAGCACGGCCATCGCGACCACGCCGCGCCGGCCGATGCGCTCGCTCAGCCGGTTCGCGCGCGGGCCGGCGAGCCGGCGCACCGCGTCGCGCCCGAGCCAGCGGCCGAGCGCGTAGGTCGCGGCGGCTGCTGCCATCGAGCCGATGCCCGCATACGCGAAACCCGGCCACGCGCCGAACACGAGCCCCGTCGCGGCGATCAGCAGCGTGATCGGCACCGCGCAGGTCGCCGCGATCACGTAGGCCGCGAGCAGGAGCACCGGCGCGGCCGGCAGCCGCGCGATGCCGGCCACCGCGTGCGACAGCGATGCGACGTTCAGGTGCGCACCCAGCGGCGTGAAACGCCACGCGAGCGCCAGCGCGGCGATCGCGAGCACGATCGCACCGAGCACGAAAAAGCGCGCGGTGAGCGTGCGATGCTGTTCGTGCGGCACGAATTCGCGGATGAACCGGTCCGGTTCGATCGGCTGTTCCGGGTCGAGCCGCGCGCTGACCGGCACCAGCGCTTCGAATTGCGGCGACACGGCCGGATCGAGCGTGCGCAGCGTGCGGCCGGGTTTCGCGCGCAGCCGGTCGAGCACGACGTTCGGCCGTTCCCCGCACGCGAACGCGTCGGCCACCGCCGCGGGCGTCGTACCGAGATGCTCGGCCAGCAGCCGCTCGCGCATGGCGGCGATCGCGGCGCGAATGCGGGGATCGCCGGCCGCGACGAGCGCGATGCAGCATTCGGTGTCGAGCAGCATCGAGCGGTTGTTCAGGTTCGCGCTGCCGATCACGATGCATTCGTCGTCGACGATCGCGACCTTGCTGTGCACGTTCACGCACCCGTCGCCGAGCCCGTCGACGTGCGGATACAGCAGCCGGTAGCGGTCGAAGCGGTCGGCCGACGCGAGCGTCGCGTGCAGCCGCGCGCGCAGCACGCCCATCGTCGCTTCCTGCAGCCAGCCGCTCTGCACGCGCGGCGCGACGACCGTCACGTCCGGCCCGTGCGTGTCGGCGAGGCGCGCGGACAACGCTTCGCGCACCACCGCGGCGGTGAAATACTGGTTTTCGACATACAGGTGCCGCTGCGCGGCGCGGATCGTGTCCTCGACCAGCGCGCGCACCTGCCGCACCGGTTCACGCCCGCCGTGGCGCGGCGCCGTATAGGCGATGCCGAGCTGCACGTCGTGCACGTCGACGCGTGCCTCGCGCGGCCACGGATCGTCGTCGTCGGGCCGCTCGAGATGCCGCTGCGCGCGGATCGCGATCGGGCGCCCGCACGCCTGTAGCCAGCGGGCCCGCGCCTGATCGCCGATCGCGGCGGCCGCGTCGCCGTCGAACATCGCGTGCACGTCGTGGAACGGCCCGTACGGCATGCCTTGCTCGTCGCGGCGGCGCGGATCGTCGGCTGCGTGCGCGGGCGTGTCCCAGCGGGCGCGTGTCAGGTCGAGTCCGCCGACGAACGCGAGCCGGTCGTCGATCACGACCAGCTTCTGGTGATGCGACGCGCCGCGCGGATGCGCATCGTCGAGCCGGAACCGGATGCCGCGATGCGCGCGCCAGCCGGCCCGATATACGGGGGGCCAATCGCGCTCCAGCGCGTAGATCATCGCGAAATCCCACGCGAGTACGTAGATGCGCAGGTTGTGACGAGCAGACGCGAGCGCATGCAGGAACGCAGCGAGCGTGTCGGGTAAGGTGTCGTCGGCGCCGCCCGGCGTGAGCCGCATCCGGCTGTCGACGTCCCAGCCAACGATGAACACCGTATGGCGCGCACGCAGCAGCGCGGCGCGCAGTATCGAGAAATACGCGTCGCCGTCGACCAGCATTGCGAAGCGGTCCGCGTGGCGGATCGTGTCGCAGTTGCGCCCCCGTTCGAGCAGGCCGTGCCGCGACGGGCCGTCCGCCGGCGCGGCGTCGACGCGCCGGTCGTCGGCGCGGGTCATGCGATCCGGCGCGATCATCGGGCCCCGACGTCGCGGTTGCCGTCGATCCGCTGCAGCAGCGCATCGCAGCGTGCCCGAAGCCCCTGCAACTCCGGCGAATGTGCGTCGAGCCGCGCATGCTCGCCGTGCGCGACCGCGATGTCGTAGATCTCCTGCGCGATCGTCGCCGACGCGTGCGCGATCCTGATCCGGTCGAGCCAGTCGCATTCGGCGCGCTGGCACGCGAGCCACGCGCGCAGCGCGCCCACCAGCTGGCTGGTCGTGAGCCAGGCGCCGCTGCGCATGCGCGCGGCGAGCTGGCTCGTCACGAGATAGGAGAGCAGGTCGGTCTGGGTCACACGAAACTCCTTGACGAGGTGTCGGGTTGACAGGTCCGTACGCACGCGATGTTTTGCAGCGTCTCGCAGATCGCCGCAAATTCCGGCCCGCTCGTGCGCGAGAACGAGACGGAGATGTCGTCGGTGTCCGGGTCGTCGTCCGATTGCTGGACGATGAACCGTTTCACGCGCACCCGGCCGGGGCCGAGCGCTTCGTGCAGCGTGCCGAGCGTGAGGCCGCCGCGCTCGGCCACGAGCAGCAGCGTGCGCTGCTGGCGCTGCGCGATGAAGCGACGCTCGAGCGGCTTCACGCCCGCGAGGATCGCGAGCACGATCGCCGTCGCGCCGACCGACGCAACCACCATGCCGCCGCCCGCGGCGAGCCCGACGCCGGCCACCGCCCACAGGCTCGCGGCCGTCGTCAGCCCGCGCACCACTTCGCCGCGCAGCAGGATCGAGCCCGCGCCGAGAAAGCCGATGCCGGACACCACTTGCGCGGCGACCCGCGACGGGTCGAGCACGACGCCGTTCTGCCCGCGCACGTCCTCGAAGCCGAACGTCGATACCAGCATCACGAGCGCGGAACCGACGCACACGAGCATGTGCGTGCGCAGCCCGGCGGCCCAGTTCAGGCGTTCGCGTTCGAGCCCGATCACGCTGCCGAGCAGCGCGGCCAGCAGCAGGCGTCCGAGTAATTCGAGGTGGCCGATCATGATGTGCATCCCTTCCGGCCCTCAGCGAGGCGGGCCCGGTAGCGGTTCGATGCGGAAAAGGGACGCAAGCAGCGTGCCGGCCGGGCACGGCGCGTGCGCGCAAGGCCGGCGGCGCGCCTGACGAGCATGCGGCGCGCATTTTTTGCATCGCTATCGCAGATAAGACAGGAGGCCACCGTGGCACATCAACAGGACGCACAGGTTCGGGACCCGTATCGCGGCCACGAGATTTTCGTGTGGGCGCGACCCAACGAGCGCGGCGCATGGCGCGACGAGGTGCAGGTGTACGTCAACGGCGCGCGCATCGAGCTGGTGGTGCCGGAAGCCGCCGGCCCGGAATGGCTGACCGAGGTCGAGGCGCTGAGGGCGGGCCTCGAGCGCGGCCGCTATCTGATCGACAAGCGCGTGGACGACGACTGACCGGCATCGCGCTTGCGGCGCCGTGTGCCGCGACAGCGCACCACGGCAAGTACCTTGTGAACCCATGCCGGCCCGCGCCGGGAGGAACCGATGAGCGATCCGCGTACCCTGCATATCTACCGCTACGACCCCGACCGCGACGCGGCGCCTTACATGCAGCGCTACGAGATCGACGTGAATCCGGACGACCGCATGCTGCTCGACGTGCTGGGCCGCGTGAAATGCGACGACGAGACGCTGTCGTATCGGCGCTCCTGCCGTGAAGGCATCTGCGGCTCGGACGCGATGAACATCAACGGCAAGAACGGCCTCGCATGCCTGACGAACATGCAGACGCTGCCGCGCGAGATCGTGCTGCGGCCGTTGCCGGGGCTGCCGGTGGTGCGCGACCTGATCGTCGACATGACCGATTTCTTCAACCAGTACCACTCGATCCGGCCATACCTGATCAACGACACGACGCCGCCCGCGCGCGAACGGCTGCAATCGCCGGAGGAGCGCGACCAGCTCGACGGGCTGTACGAATGCATCCTGTGCGCGTGCTGTTCGACGTCGTGTCCGAGCTACTGGTGGAACCCGGACAAGTTCGTCGGTCCGGCCGGGCTGCTGCAGGCGTACCGCTTCATCGCCGATTCGCGCGATCTCGCGACGGCCGAGCGGCTCGACGATCTCGAGGACCCGTACCGGCTGTTCCGCTGCCGGACGATCATGAACTGCACGGACGTGTGCCCGAAGGGGCTGAATCCGACCAAGGCGATTTCGGAGATCCGGACGATGCTGGTCAGGCGGACGGTGTGACGCGCGATGTCTGGATGCTTGCTCATGGACTTATGAAAATAACGCGATTAGCCGTTGCAGGAGCGGTATTCGCGCCGTCCACGCGTCCAGTCTGGAAGGCGGCATGGGGATGAAGCGCAAGGGCGACGACTTCGATTGGTCGTAGTAGAAAATAGTGTCGTCGCCGTACTCCAGTTCCCGAGGGGTTGCATCATTAATCGTGCGCACCGCGAAATACCTCTCCGCCAGCACATCCCCGGCCGGCCCTGTCACCCGGAGCCGAATTTCGTCGCCGTCGCCAAAAGAGCGGCGTGCGCCGCACAGTTCGATTTTATATTTCTCGCCACCGAACTCTTTCGTTCCACCGTTGAGAGCCTGAGTATAGCTTTCGCACCCGCCATATGATTTCAGAAACATGAGGGACGGAATCGCCAAAGCCAAGACGACCGCGATCGCGATTAAATTTTTTCTGGTGACCTGCATATTTCGCCCAGGCTCAATTTGATGGGATTTTTCAATTTGAGGTATCGAAGTCGAGAATATATCACGAAATCCTCTCCGCGATTATGCTTGAGTCTCCAGTCGTTGTAGGTTTTGTTGAAAACAGGATAGTGCACATCGCATGCCCTGAATTTCTTGAACAGACCTTTTCGTGTGTCAATTGGTTTATCCAGAAAATCATCGAGCAGATACTTCCATTTAATACTCGATTCAACCTCAAGGGCGTCGCCGAGGTTGGAATTGACGCCGCTTCGATATAGAAGCTCCCTGAGTCTCCCTCCGTTCGTGATGATCATTCCGTTTTTATTCCAGTGCCCCAAATACTGGCTGCTCGATGGCGGCTTTCCGTCATTGAAAGAATAGCTATCTTTTATGTACGCGTAGATATGTGTTATGGATGCGGTCAAGTCCGTGCAGTAGGATTTGGTCTTTT
Source organism: Burkholderia sp. EMB26 (assembly GCF_024730645.1). Lineage (NCBI taxonomy): Bacteria > Pseudomonadati > Pseudomonadota > Betaproteobacteria > Burkholderiales > Burkholderiaceae > Burkholderia > Burkholderia sp. EMB26. The sequence goes on along the minus strand of NZ_CP078072.1, from coordinate 591,630 downwards.
CATGGTTGTCGTATTTGTAATATCTGTCTCCGGAAAACTCCGCACGCCCAATGGCGGCATAGATGTTGAAGTTGGCCAGAGCAGCAGTCAAATCTGTAGGCGCATACGGGAGCCCCCCCGTCGTGTCGAAGCTGGATATATTAATGAGTTGAAATTGCCACTTCCTGCAAAACTCGACGAGATTGCCTTTGTCGCCGACCGTCTGAAAATCGAAAGCTACCGAAGATGCGAATTTTTCTTTCACCGCACGCCGTAGCAGATCTCTCAACCTTGCTCTGGCGCTTTCGTTGTAGATATTTTTCGAGATGAGCTCGTCATATCGCTCTTTGACCTTCCCGAACCTGAGGGCCCAATCGAGCGTGACGGTGGTGTTGTCAAACGGCTGGTCAGTTTTGAAGCTGTTGTCCCAAACGTGTTTGGGGCCGCTGAACCATCGTCGGGCGAGTTTGGCCGCAACAGGCCATTTCATTCGTTCCATCGCCTCAGGAACATCCAGCAGGTCAAAGGGAGGGGGATTCTCGCAATCTTCCGCGTCGGCTGGCTCGGATGACTTGCGAGGTGGCGCTTGCTTGGGTGGAGGAGCCTTCGCCGGCTCGGGCGCTTTGATCGTCTCAGGCTTTGCTGGGTTGGGCTCCGGAGGCTTGAAGGGCTTGGGTTCGCCCGGAGCAAGCTTGTCCATGCAAACGCCGTGCGGTGTATTCAGAGGAACACATCCGTTGACGCCAGCGTATTCCTTCCACTTCGGCATTGAAAAGGGAATCGATGATGTCTTGATTTCATAATACGGTAATTTTTTGATGTCCGGCATAGGGATTTCGATAGTAATTTTTGAAATGAACAGGTGAGTTAATCGATATCCAGGAAAATTGAATGGCAACAATGAAAAAAACTGTTACGTCAGCCTGCGTACTCGATGGTCGTAAAGACATGAACTGGGCCACTGTCAGGGGCAACCCGAGCCAATTGGCATGTCCCGCTCTATACGATGTCGACATCAGCTACGACGGCTGCTCATTCCTGTGCCTCAGCGCTTCCGCCGTCAACCATGGCTTTTCGAGTCCTGCTTTAACGTGCAGATAGGTGCAGGTGGCTCGTGCCGTCGTGTTGATTACTCCTATTCGCGCGTCGAACCCGATCTAGTGTACCGGGATGCAGAAGTGCTGAGGTGCGACCACGGATGTCCGAGGAAAATGGTTTTATAATCGATCGGGGGATTAAATGGTCGCACCTGTTCGATAATTAATAATTAAGTTCCTCGCATGCCATAAAATCGCTCGCCCACGTATATTCACGCGGGAGAATTATTCGTTGGCACTTGAATAACGGGAAAACGTATAGGCGTTAGTCGCAGCGGGCGTCGATTCCGGCGTCGTACGCGTCATGCTCCTTGCGCGGGCCGCGAAGCTCGATGTCGATTTAGTGGATGGCGATGGGCCGGATAGCAATCTGCCGTTGCCGATCTCTGTGACGGCAACGGTCGATGCCAATTTGTGCGGATATGGCGAATCATTACTGACGTCTGCACGGCGGTGGCGCTATCTGAAGGTGCGCGAAATGCCGGATGCGGCGGAGCAGAGCAGAGCGCTGGCGCGTTCCAGTGCGTCGTTGCCGGCGCCACCGGCTCCCGCTATTTCCCGGCAAACGCGTCCGCCTGCGCGGTGCGATGCCGTGCCGCAACGCGATCGCCGGCCGGATAGAACTGCCGCGCCCATCGCTGGAATACCGGATACGGCCCGTCGCCTGCGACCGGGGTACCGTAGCCGGTGTAGTCGCGATGGCTCCACACCATGATGTCTTCCTTGAACACCGGCACCAGCCACAGCCGGTGCAGCAACCGGCCGAGCGCGGCGTAGACGATCCGCTGCAACGGAGCCGGCCACCTCGACAGCCACGAAAAGCGGAACGAGATACCGTCCCGGAAGGTCCAGCGCAACGGCGCGACCTGCACGCCGCACGCGAAGATCTTCGCTTCGAGGCCGATCGCCTTCATTTCATGGTCGGACGACACGCAGCCGAGGCCGTGAACGCCGATCACCGTGCGCCATCTGATGTGCTTCCACGCCATGTCCACCTGCATCGAAATGCGCGGGCCGTCGATCACGGGCGTATGCGGTTTCATGTCCTTCCAGCGGTGCAGCGCGCCGAAATGTTCGAGATCGAAGCCGTTTTCCGGCAGGTTCTGCATCACGCCGCGTAGCGTGAATGCCTGGCCGACCGGTGCCGAGAAGCCGGTCATGTCCACTTCCGGCAGTTCCCAGGTCGGCGCCAGGCCGTCGGCGTTCTGCCATACGAACACGAAGCCGTTCCACTCGCGCACATGCCAGGTGCGAAGCGTCAGCCGTTGGCCGCCTTTCGTGCAGCCGGCGGCGATACGCCGGCCGTCGGGGCCGTACGCGTAGTGATGGAACGGACAGACGATCTGCTCGCCGTCGACCGTGCCGCCGTGGCCGAGATGCGCGCCCTGGTGCGGGCAATACGCGTCGACCGCGCAGGCGACGCCCGAGGCCGTCCGGTACAGCACGACGTCGCGTCCCATGAACGGCGTCGCGAGCACGGCCCCGCGCTTCAGCTCGCGGCTGAAACACAGCGCGAACCACCCGTCCGGATAGGGCAGCGGCGCGGTTTCGTCGACGGGGCCGGCTGCATGCATCGCGCGCTCCTGCATCGGCATGGCACTCATCGCGCGAATTCCCGATCGGCATGTGCGACGGCCGCCGACACGGGGCCGTCTCGCCCGTCGGGTGCGTCGCCGCCGGGCGCCGGGTAGAACTGCGCGGCCCAGCGCCGGAACGTCATGATCGGCAGCTCGCCGGCCATCAGCGTCGGGCGTGCGTCGTAGTCGCGGTGATCCCAGATGCGCAGGTCGCGCTTGAATTGCGGCACGAACCACAGCCGGTATGCGGCGCTCGCGAGGACCTCGTGCAGGGCCCGGCGCAGCGGCGACGGCCACGCCGACGCACGTTCGACGCGCAGCGCGACGAATTCGCGGCAGGTCCAGCGGTCGGGTTCGATCTGCGTCGGGAACAGCACGACCCGTGCGTGCAGCCCGAGGTCCGGCAGTTCCATGCGCGCGGCCATGCAGCCCAGGCCGTGCATCGTGATGTCCAGCAGCAGCCGTTGCCCGAGCAGCACGAGCGTCGAGCGCATCGTCAGCCGGTGGCCCTCGGCTTGCAGCGGCTCCAGCACCGGATTCGACCAGCCGTGCACCGGGCTGAAATGATTGACGTCGACGCCGTTCTCGGCCGGATTCTGCAGGCTGCCGTTCAGCGTGTGGCACTGGCCGCGCGGCCGCGAATAGCCGTCGAGGTCGAGTTCGGGCAGCGACCACGACGGCGCTGCGCCCGCACGGTCCTGCCATGCGAGCACCAGGCCGTTCCATTCGCATACGGGGCGCTGCCGCAGCGTGGCGGCGGGCGGCTTGCCGTCGCGCCCGGCGCGCACGCAGGTGCCGTCCGCGGCGAACGCGAGGTGATGGAACGGGCATACGATCTCCTCGCCGCGCACGACGCCGCCGTGCCCGAGATGCGCGCCGAGGTGCGGACAATGCGGCGCGACCGCGCGAATCAGGCCGGATGCCGTTCGATACAGCACGACGTCCGCGCCCATGAAGCGCGTCACGACGAGCGCGCCGGGTTTGACGTCGCGGCTGTAGGCCAGCGCGAACCAGCCGTCCGGATAGCGATGTCGCGAAGCGGCGGCGAGTTCTGGCACAAGAGGGGTCGGTGCGTGCATGTGCGTCTCCAGTCACCGGGGCCGAGCATGCCGGTCCGCCGCCGCGATTTCCTCGAGCGTCGGCAGCGCCGTCATCGCGACTGCGCCGCCGGCGAAGCGCCCGCCGCCGAGATCGTCGCCGTGGTAGCGGGTGCTGAATGCATGAAACTCCGCATTGCCGGCACTCATGTAACACAGCTCCGTCACGTAGGCCTGCGCGTCGGCGTCGCCGGCCAGCGCGCCCGTCGCGACCGCTTCACGCGCGTCGATCAGACGGTGTTCGTTCGACATGCAGAGTACCGCCAGCCGGTCGAGCGCCGCCTGTGCGTTCAGTTGCTCGACGCGCATCAGGATCCACACGGCATTGAATCGCTCGTGCGCGGACCATTCCTTGCGAAACGAAAACAGGTCGTTGACGAGGATCACCGAGTCGATCGTCGCATCGCGCGCATCGGCGAGTGCCGCGTGTTGCGCGAGGCGCTGCCGCATGTCGATGTCGAGCGCGTATTCGGTGAGCAGCGTGATCCAGTGGCCGAAGCCCTCGACCCGGCGAAACGCCAGATAGTCGGCCAACGACAGGCGCGTTGCGTCGGTTGCCGTCGGGCTGGCCTGCGTATGGATCTGCTCGCGGATGCATTCGACGAACCGCCGCCAGAAGGCCGGGCGCGCCTCGCTCCGGGTGCGCATCAACTGCAGCGTGTCGTGCAGCAGCCGCGCGGAAGGTGCGTCGGCCGGCGGCGGCGTGCCGTCGACGGCCGCCAGGAAATGCTCGCGCAACGTGTCGAGCCCCGCCTGATCGCCGGTGCGTGCGAGATGCGTGAAGGCGTCGTCCATCAGCGTCGTGACGTGCATCATGCGGTGGAGCGCGTACACGCGATCGGGCCGCGCATTCGGGTAGCACAGGCTGCCATACGCGGGAATGCGCTGCGCGAGAAAACGGCGCGCCGCGGCGTCGCTGCGATAGTGCTGCACGATGTACGGGTAGTCGTCGATCGCGAGCTGCCGCTCGATTGCTTCATGCTGCGGGTGCCGTGCGACGGGCAGCGACAGATGCGGCAGCGGCAGCACCAGCATTTGCGTCTCGCTGGGCGGGGCGCTCGTGGCGCGTGGCGTTCCGGATGCTTGCATGCGGCTCTCCAAGTTACGCGTCCGGTTTGACCGCGACGATGCTGTAGGTCGACACCTTGTTCTTGATCAGCGCGACGGACCAGTTTTCGGCGAGCACGCGCAGTTCTTCCAGCGTGTCCGGCGCACGGTGCGGAAAATGGCGGTCGATGTTGGCCCTGGCATCCATCAGCCAGCGCGCGACGTCGATGTTCGACGGCAGCACGCGCATGTCGCGGATCGCGAACCCGGCGTCGATCAGCACCTGCCTGAAATAATCGGGCGTCTTCCTGTGCTTGCACGCGATCCGGTCGACCTCGTCCGGCGTGTCGGATGCGTATTCGCTCAGGTCGACGTTGTACAGATTGTCCGAGATCACCACCGAGCCGCCGCCGCGCACACGCGCATGCAGCGCGCGCATCGCCTTTTCGTACAGCGCGTTCGGGAAGTGCGAGATCACGCCGCGAATGATCACGAGATCGTACGGCGTCGCGGGATCGGGCAGTCGATCGACGTCCTGAGCGTTGCACTGATACAGGTTGATGCGTTCCGCGAGCCCGTGTTGCGCATGAAAGCGGGCGCAGTAGTCGAGCTGTTCGCGACTGACGTTGATACCGTCGAGGCGCATGCAGCCGGGGAAGCGGCCGGCCAGATACTTGAGGATGTAGCCCCAGCCGCAGCCGATGTCGAGAATGCGTTCGGCCCGGGCGGGAACGGGGTCGTCGAAGCCGGCGAGATGAAGCTGGCGTTCGAAGTAGCGAATGCCCGATTCATCGAGCGAGATCGGCGGCGTGGAGCGCGGATCGTCGTACACACCGAACTGGAACAACAGGTACTCGCCGATCGCCTTGCGCCAGTCGTCCGGGCTGCCGGCGTAGGTCGTCTGCACTTTCCGCTCGTAATCGCTCACCGTCTCGCCATGCAGTACCCGGATCGGCAGGGCGGGTTCCAGGTGCGGCGCGCGCAGTTCGGCGATCGCCTGTTCGCTGATCTGATTCATCGAAATCCTCGCGTCGTCCATTTCCGTCAAACCGGACAAAACAATGCCCGCCGATCGAGCGGCGGCGCACGTCTTTACGAAACGCCGGCACAAAAATACCCCGGCCGATACCTGTGATCGTGCAATCGAATAAATCGAGGTAATGCTTCGGTCGAAACGTTATGAACGTGAAAGATCCGTGCGCATTTATAGAATCCCCGGATAAATGGCGGAAAGGGCGCTACGACGCCACATTGCGACACAGACCCCATATCGTGCCTGGGACGTCTGGCGACGCGGGCTGGCGCTGGCTGGCCGGTTCGGCTCCGTACGCAACGCGTATTTTCACGATTCTGGCACTGCGATCGTGAACCGGAAGCGAAGTGTTTTTGTTATATGAAAGGCGATTCGATTTTTCAAGAATCTTCCCGTGTGTTTTAAAAACACAGGAAAACAGGTGCGAATAAAAATATTAAAATCGGGCTTGTCAATGGCGGTGGGGATTGTTTCGATTCGATGAATCGAAAAAAGCCGCGACGCGAACGATCGCGCGCGCGGCTATCCGGCCGGACGAGCTCGTGCGGCCGCATGACGTCAAGCTCGACTGAAACGCTCGCTCACGGAGGAACGGACCGGGCGCGGCGTACTGGCGCCTACGGCCGCGCAGCCACCTCGTCGAGGTGCCACAGCAGATCCGCCGGATCGTCGTACACGCGCAGCGCGCCGGCCCGTTCCAGCTCATCGCTGCCGTACCCGCCCGCCAGCAGCCCGACGCCGAGCGCGCGGCAGCGGGCGGCGGCGAGCATGTCCCAGATGCTGTCGCCGACCACCACCGTATGCTCGATCGGCACGTTCAGCTTCGCGGCCGCGGTCAGGAACAGGTCCGGGTCCGGCTTCGCGTATTTCACCTGATCGCGCGTGACGACGACGTTCTTCGCCGGATCGACGCCGAGCGCCTCCAGATTGATCGCCGCCGTTTCCATCCGCCCGCTGGTCGCGATCGCCCAGCGAATGCCGGCATTCGACAGCGCGGCCAGCAGTTCGCGCGCACCCGGCAGCGGCCGGACCTGCGCGCGCAGCCGCTGGTACGCGGCCGCATGCAGCCGTGCGAGCCGCTCGACGCGCTCGGCGTCGATGTCGCCGGCCGTTTCGCGCAGCAGCTGGTTCAGGAACAGGCCGCCGCTCATCCCGATCTTGCGATGGATGCGCCACACCGACAGTTCGATGCCTTCGGCATCGAGCGCTTCCTTCCACGCGAGTACGTGCTGATAGACGCTGTCGACGAGCGTGCCGTCGAGATCGAACAGAAATGACGTTTCAATGCGCATGTAACTCTCCTGGCCCGATGATCGTCGGGCAAATCGTCGGCAAAACCCAATGCGTCACATTATCGGCGCACGGCCGTGTCACCGCCATGTCCCGCGCCGCACGCACCGCGCCCGGCGGCGGCGGGTCGAACACCGCTGGTACAATCGCGCCGATGCGCCGGGCGGGCCGCCCGCGCACGCCCAACCTTCGTCGAATCCCCGTATGGCAACCCCCGACGCCGTCAGTTCCGAACAATCGTGGTGGGGCGTTCTGGCCCTGGCGCTCACCGCCTTCATCTTCAATACCACCGAATTCGTGCCCGTCGCGCTGTTGAGCGCGATCGGCGACAGCCTGCAGATGCAGCCGACCGCCGTCGGCCTGATGCTGACGATCTACGCGTGGGCCGTCGCGGTCGTGTCGCTGCCGCTGACGTTCGTCACGCGCCACGTCGAGCGCCGCAAGCTGTTGAGCGTGGCGCTGCTGGTGTTCATCGGCAGCCATGTCGTGACCGGCGTCGCGTGGAATTTCGCGGTGCTGATGATCGGCCGGCTCGGCATCGCGTGTGCGCATGCGGTGTTCTGGTCGATTTCGATCCCGCTCGCGGTGCGGCTCGCGCCGAGCGACCGCAAAAGCCGTGCACTCAGCCTGATCGCGATGGGCTCGGCGATCGCGATGGTCGCCGGGATTCCGCTCGGACGCGTGATCGGCGAGGCGTTCGGCTGGCGCGTCACGTTCCTGATCATCGCGGGCACGGCGGGCGTCGCGCTGCTGTTGCTGCGTGCCACGCTGCCGTCGCTGCCGAGCCAGGGCGCGGGCTCGCTGAGCAGCATCGGCGTGTTCCTGCGCAAGCCGGCGCTGGTCGCGCTGTACGCGATCACCGTGCTCGTCGTGTCCGCGCACTTCACGTCGTACACGTACATCGAACCGTTCGTGCAGAGCGTCAACCACGCGAGCAGCAGCCGGATCACCTACGTGCTGATCCTGTTCGGCGTCGCCGGCCTGCCGGCCGCGGTCTGCTTCAATCGCGTCTATCCGCACCGGCCCGACGATTTCCTGCTGGCGTCGATCGTCGCGCTGTCGGGCTGCCTGCTGATCCTGTTCCCGTGCGCGCTGAACATCGTCACGCTGTCCGTGCACACGCTGGTGTGGGGCGGCGCGATCGTCTGTTTCGGGCTCGCGATGCAGGCGTGGGTGCTGAAGCTGGCGCCGGAGGCGACCGACCTGGCCGTGTCGATCTACTCCGGGCTGTACAACGTCGGGATCGGCGCCGGCGCGCTGCTCGGCAACCATATCGCGGGCGACTTCGGGCTGCCGTGGATCGGTACCTTCGGCGGCGTGGTCGCGATCTTCGCGGCCGGGGTCGCGTGGGCCGCGTTGCGGCTGCACGCGAAACGGGAAGCGGCGCTCGCGGCCCCCACGCCGTGAAGCCGCTGCCCGGCACGCCGCCGGTGCATCACGCGACCGAATAGCCGCCGTCGGCCACCAGCGCGTGCCCCGACACATAGCTGGCATCGTCCGACGCGAGGAACGCGACGACCGTCGCCATCTCGTCGGCGGATGCCCAGCGGCCGGCCGGCGTCGATTCGGCAAAGGCGAGCCGTGCTTCCTCCGACGCCCAGATGCCGCGGTGATGGAACGGCGTATCGATCAGCCCCGGGCACAGCGCGTTGACGCGCACGCCGCGTTTGAACCATTCGATCGAAGCCGTCTTCGTCATCCCGATCACCGCGTGCTTGCTCGCGATATACACCGACGCGTTCTCGAAGCCGATGACGCCGCCCATCGACGCATTGTTGATGATGCTGCCCTTGCCCTGACGCAGCATGATCTCAGCCGCGAACTTCATCGAATTGAACACGCCGCGCACGTTCGGCTCGAACACCCGGTCGTAGCTTTGCGCGTCCTGCTCGAGCATCGGCGCGAACACGCCTTCCGTGCCCGCATTGTTGAACGCGACGTCGAGCCGTCCGTGGGTCGACAGTGTGAAATCGAATAGCTTGCGGAGCTCGGCTTCGTTCGCGACATCCGCGGCAAAGGCCGTTGCGTTGCCGCCGGCGGTCGCGATCTCGTCGACCAGTCGATCGAGTTCGGCCTTGCGTCGGGCGCTGACGACGACCTTCGCGCCGCGGCGCGCGAGTTCGATCGCCGACGCGCGGCCGATGCCGGAACTGGCGCCCGTCACGAGGGCGATGCGACCGTCGAGCGGGGCAGAGTGCGTGCTTGCGTTCATGATGCGTTTCTCCGTGAGGGGTGATCCGTTGCGTCGAAGCGACGTCCGATGCGCATTGTGGTCGTTCGACGTCGACAAAAAAATGGAACAATGGCGCATTCAGAATTCCTTTTTGGGGAATTAAAATCGCTTTTTCGCGAGCATCATAAAGGCTTCCCATGCTCAACCGCCTCGACATCCTGAAGATCTTTTCCGCGGCCGCCGCGGCGCCGACGTTTCGCGAGGCGGCCGCGCGGCTCGGCGTGTCGCCGCAGGTCGTCACGCGCGCGGTGCGCGAACTGGAGGAGATGCTCGGCGAAACGCTGTTTCACCGGACGACCCGCAGCATCCGGATCACCGCGTTCGGCCAGTCGTTCGCGCGCGAGGTGCAGGGCGCGCTGGCCGTGGTCGACGGGCTGTTCGGGCCCGCGACCGGCCAGCGCGACGAGCCGGTCGGCGTCGTCCGGATCACCGCGCCGTCGGGCATGGGGCGGCATTACGTGCAGCCGATCCTCACCGGCCTCATGCAGCGATATCCGGGGCTCGTGCCCGATCTGCGGCTGTCCGACGTGCCGTCGCCGGTGGTCGACGAGCAGATCGACATCGGCGTGCGCGTCGGCGCGATCGGCGACAACCGCTTCGTCGCGCGCATGGTCGGGCCGCTGCCGATGTGGGTGGTGGCCGCGCCGTCGCTGATCCGGCGGCTGGGCGAGCCGAAAAACCGCAAGGCACTCGAAGCGATGCCGGTGACGTGCCTGATCGATCGTGCAAGCGGGCGGCCGTGGCCGTGGATGTTTCGCGGCGAGCAGCAGTTCGTGCCGTCGTCGCCGGCTTACCTGACCGACGACACCGAGGTGGAGATCGAGGCCGTGTGCGCGGGCGTCGGGGTCGGCCAGTGCGCGGAGTATCTGGTGCGGCCGTACGTCAGGAAGGGGCGCCTCGTGCGGGTGTTGCCGAGCCTCGAACCCGAGCCGTGGAAGCTGCACGTCTATCGGCCGCGGCGCGGCCCGATGCCCAGGCGTATCCGGGTGGTGTACGACGAACTGGTGGCGAAGCTCGCGGACGCGACGTGGCGGGAGTAGGCGTGGTCGCCGCCGTGCCGTCGGCCGACACGCTGCGGCAGCGTCCTGGTGCCGACGCACCCGCATTCGATGATCGCAGTCGGCGAGTTCGGGCGACCGTGGATCGGCTCCTTCGGCGGCGTGGTCGGTGCGTTGTCGGCCGGGCTCGCGCGGCCAGCTTTGCAGTTGCATGAGCGGCGGGCGTGGCTTGGCGCCATCGCCAGCCACACGGCCCGCTATCGCGAACCGTCAATGCGACCCGTCGTACCCGATTCCCGCCGCATCGAGCTGCCTGAGCTTCGCATACAGTGTCGTGCGGGAAATGCCGAGCTGCCGCGCGGCCGCCGACACGTTGCCGTCGTGCTCGGCGAGCGTCCGCCGGATCGCGTCGAGCGACTGTTCGTGCAGGCTCGCCTGAGGGCCCGCGGCCGATGCGGTGCGGCACACGTCGGCGGCGTCTTCCAGCACGTCGGCGTGGCGCGCCGTCGTCGCCCGGTCGAGCGGTGCACGCACGGTGCGCACCCATACATGGCTACCATCGTCGCGTGCGATCCGCTGCGGCGTGCGCGCCGGTGTCAGCAAGCGGCGCTGCTGCGCGGGCGTCGCGCCGGGAAACAGTTGCCGAAGATCGTACGGGGCCACCGGGCCGGCCGGCGCGAGGTCGAGCATCTGGCGCGCCAGGCGGCTCACCGCGCGCACGCGGCCCGCTTCGTCGAGCGCGATGACGCCGGCGAGCGGCGTGCCGAGCCAGCGCGCGTCATGCTGGACCTGCAGCAGATGGCAGTCACGCAACATCGCGTAGAGCCGCTGCTCGGCGGACAGCGCCGCGTGCCGGAACTGTTCGCGCAACTGCACGACGTTGCGCCGGCCGACGCCGGTGATGTCGAGCGCGCCGATCACTTCACCGTCGAATCCCACCAGCGGCACCGCGAGGCAGAACACCCGCGACAACTCGTGGAGATAATGCTGCGCGCCCGCGACGATGGCCTCGGCGCCGTCGTGGATCACGCAGCTCGGCGCGGTCGTGCCGACGTTCGGCTCGACGATCCGGCGTCCGGCGACGATCGGTGTCAGCAGCGCGTCGTCGCATTGCGGGCTGCGCCGCGCATGGACGATCGTGCCGTGCGGATTGACGCACATGATCGTCCATTCGGTGCCGCCGAATGCGGCCCACAGCGGCTCGATCTCCTGCGCGACGCAGCGGGCGAGCCGCCGGTCCGCGCGCGATTCGTCGCGCTCGCGCTGCATTTCATAGCGGGCGGTTTGCCAGGGCCGCAGCCCGGCGTCGCGCGAGCGCAGCCACGAGCGTGCGACGCTGGCCGGCAACGCCGTTTCCGGCAGCGGCTCGCCCGCGGCGAAGCGGGCGCGGAGCCGGTCGAGGTCGACCGGCCGTGCAGGGGATTCAGGGGCCATGTTCACGCTGCGCTCCATGTGAGGTCGAATGGTCGGGCCGGGCGTGCCGGCCCGGCGTGTCGCGCGAATGCGTAATATAGCCCGCTGCCCGAAGCCGGGCATTTTCGTGCCCGGCAAGGTCGCCCGCCGCGTGGCGCCGCCCGGCATCGGCGGACGGCCCGCGGCGCCCCGCGCCTAGTGCGGCAACCGCAGGATCGGCTTGAGCGTGATGCCTTTGCTGCTGTCCTCGGCGGCCTGGTTGATCTGCTCGAGCGAATAGAACTTCACCAACCGGTCGAACGGAAACCGGCCCTGCAGGTGCAGTTGGACGAGCTGCGGAATGAACGTCTGCGGCACGCTGTCGCCTTCGACGATGCCGCGGATCGTGTGGCCGCCGAGCAGCAGGCTGTTCACGTCGAATTCGGCCCTGGTGCCGAGCTTCGGCGCGCCGACCACGCCCATCGTCCCGCGCGAGCCCAGCGCGTCGATTCCTTGCGACAGCACGGCCGGCAGCCCGGTCGATTCGAGCGCGTAGTCGACGCCGCCGCCGGTGATCTCGCGGATCGCGTCGACGACGTCGACTTCCCGGCTGTTGAGCGCGTGCGTCGCGCCGAGTTCGAGCGCCAGCGCGAGCCGCGACGGCACGATGTCGACGGCGATGATCGTGGTGGCGCCCGCGATGCGCGCGGCCATCACGGCGCTCATGCCGACCGCGCCCGCGCCGAAGCTCGCGAAGCTGCTGCCGGTGCGCACCGCGAGCGAATTGATCACCGCGCCCGCGCCGGTCTGGATCCCGCAGCCGAGCGGGCCGAGCAGCTCGAGCGGCGCTTCCTTCGGCACCTTGATCGCGTTGTTCTCGCGGGCGAGCGCGTAGCTCGCGAACGACGACTGCGCGAAGAAATGATCGTGCAGCGGTTGGCCGGATGCGTCACGAAGCGCGGTTTGCCCGTCGGCGTCGGCGCCGCCGAAGTTCAGCGCGAAGAACTGCCGGCAATACGCGCCGTGACCGCCGACGCACGACGTGCAGTGACCGCACGCGCCGTAGGTCAGCACGACGTGGTCGCCCGCGGCGAGCGTCTTCACGTTCGGGCCGACCGCCTCGACCACGCCGGCGCCTTCGTGACCGAGCACGGCCGGCAGCGGCACCGGATAGTACTGGTCGCGCACGATCAGGTCGGTATGGCACAAGCCGGTCGCGACGACGCGCACCAGCACCTCGTCGCCGCGCGGCGCGCGGATCCGGGCGGATTCGATCGAGAACGGCGCGCCGGCGGCGCGCGCGACGGCCGCGGTGACGGCGCGTGTATCGTTGTCGGTGTACATGGTCGGTCTCCTCGTCAAATCGGATACGGCGGCGCTTCGCCCTTGATCGTCAGCCACTGCCACTGCGTGAATTCCTCCCAGTTTGCCGCACCGCCGATGCTCGAGCCATTGCCCGATGCGCCGACGCCGCCGAACGGGTTGATCACTTCGTCGTTGACCGTCTGGTCGTTGATGTGCAGCAGCCCCGTGTTCAAGCGCTCGCCGATCCGCAGCGCGCGGCCGACGTCGGCGGACAGGATCGCCATCGACAGCCCGTATTCGGTCCGGTTCGCGAGCGCGATCGCGTCCTCGTCGGTATCGAACGGCACGACGATCGCGACCGGCCCGAAGATTTCCTCGTCGAACGCCGGATTGCCCGGCGCGACGCCGCTCAGCACGGTCGGCTCGAAGAACAGGTCGCGATGATTGCCGCCCGTCTCGACGCGTGCGCCCGCGCGGCGGGCCGCGTCGACCACGCTCGCCGCATGGTCGCGTTGCGCGGCGTTGATCAGCGGGCCGAGGCCGACGTCGCCGGTGGCCGGGTCGCCGACGCGCAGGCTGCGCGCCTTGTCGACGAGCTTCGCGACGAAGCGGTCGTGAATCGCGCGCTGCACGAGCACGCGGCCGGTCGCCATGCAGATCTGGCCTTGATGCAGATACGCGCCCCATGCGGTGTTGGCGACCGCGCGGTCGAGGTCGGCATCGTCGAGCACGATCAGCGAATTCTTGCCGCCGAGTTCGAGCGACACCTTCTTCAGATGGCGGCCCGCCGCTTCGCCGACCTTGCGCCCGGCCGCGGTGGAGCCGGTGAACTGGATCATCGCGACGTGTGGATCGGCGACCAGTGCCGCGCCGGCCGCGCCGTCCCCGGGCAGCATGTGCAGCACGCCTTCGGGCAAGCCGGCAAGCTCGAACACGCGCGCGATCGCGACGCCACCGCACACGGCGGTGCGCGGATCGGGCTTCAGCACGACCGCGTTGCCGAGTGCGAGCGCCGGCGCGACCGCGCGCATCGCGAGGTACAGCGGGAAGTTGAACGGCGAGATCACGCCGACCACGCCGCGCGGACGGCGGCGCGCGAGCGACAGGCGGCCGGCCGCGGACGGGAGCACTTCGCCGGCTGCGCGTGATGGCAGGCTGGCGGCTTCGTGCAGTGCCTTGATGGTGATGGCGGTTTCGAAGGAAGCTTTTGCGCGGGTCGAGCCGCTTTCGCGCACGAGCCAGTCGACGATCGCGTCGGCGTGCGTTTCGGCGATGGCTGCGGCGCGGCGCAGGACGGCTGCGCGCTCGTCGTAGGGGAGGGCGAACCACGCGGGCTGGGCGCGGTGGGCGGTCGCTGATGCTTCGCCGATGGCTGCGGCGTCGGCGACGCCGATGCGGCCGAGCGCGTTGCCGGTCGCCGGTTCGATTACGTCGGCCGCGTGCGGGCTCGCGTGCCAGCTTCCGTTGAAGATCTTGCCGCGCCAGATGTCGGTGTCGAACAGTGCGGGGGTGTTGCTATCCATTTGCGCTCCTGGGGAAATTCGGATCGGCCGGATCGGCGTTGGTTGGCGCCGATCGGCATGCGCGCGAGGGTAGGCGGGGGCGGGGAAGCGGGGGTATCCGGGTTTCTTCCCATGTGGGGGAGGCGCGTGGATTGGGGGCCGTTTGTGATTCGGTGTGCGGAAATTGGACAGTTGGGGGGGCGGTTTTTTGCGGCATGCGATCTGATGACGCGACAAGACCTGCGCTCACGCTTCTTCCGAGTGGCAGTTACCGACCCAGAGTCGCCTTTCACCGCATCGGACGTGCAACGTCGGTTTGTCGATCTTCGGCGGTCGCTCGATGAATACTTCCGGTCGTCGCGATGCTGCACACGCAATTTCCACGCGGAACCACACGTTTGGTAATACAACGATGGCTGACTGCTACACGCTATAGCTATCCAAGGCATCCGTAGGCACATGCAATTTGCTATCCGCCGTTAGCGCTTCCAGCAGATGTTTGACGGTAACTTGCACTCGTGGCGCGACAAGCGCCCGGTGTGGATACTGCATCACCATCTCATAGCTTCCGGGATGGTGAAACCTGTGGAGAATGACCTTCAGCGCACCGGAACGCAACCGATCCCACGCAAGATGCACCCCGACCTCCGCGATGCCAACGCTATCGCACGCCGCCTGCACCAGCGATTCCGGTGCGGATAGTGTCAGCATTGCCTTGCCGGAGGGGTCGATCGTCGTGATGCTTTTGTCGTCGCCCGTGAAGTTCCACGGCGCGACCTGGCCGCTCAGGAATCGCCGTGCAATGAGCCGGTGCGCGTGCAACGCATCCGGCGTTTCGGGCACGCCATGGTTCGCCAGATAGTCGGGAGACGCTACCAGTACTGTATTCAAGCGACAAATGGGGCGAGTCACGAGCGCGGAATCCGGGATGTTGCCGCCTCTTACCGCAATGTCGTAGCCGTCCCGGACAATATCGATGACCCGATCGTCGAAATCGACCTCGACCGACAGCGCCGGGTAGCGAGCGAGCAGCGCGGGCAGCGCCGGAAGCACGTGGTTATGCCCGAAGGCGGCACTCGTCGAAATCCGCACGCGCCCGGCCGGCACGGCCCGCTGGGCGGAAACCGTATCGATCGCGGCATCCAGTGTTTCAAGTGCGATGCGCGCGTGGCGCAAAAACGCCTCGCCTTCCTCTGTGAGTTTGAGTGTGCGGGTCGTCCGGTTCATCAGCCGCACACCCAATGCTTTTTCGAGGCCCGCCACGTTCTTGCTCACGGCAGCCGACGTGACGCCCAATTGTCGGGCCGCTGCCGCAAAACTTCCCGCATCCACGGCCTGGACGAGAGAAACGATGGCTCGAACACGCTGCGAAGAATCCACATTTCCTCCATGACTGACATCGCGCCGACCTGTCGTCGCGCCGCCGGATTCTAAACTTTCAGTTGAGGGTGGTTCAACCCTGTCAGAACTTCTCGTAATGAGTGACGCTGGTGACAATGGCGGACATCGCCCCTCCGTCCGAAGCTTGCGAGTTTTCAATGCTCATCACGATCCTCTATGACAGTGGCTATGGCCACACCGCGAAACAGGCCCAAGCCGTTGCAGACGGCGTTCGTCGCGTGCCGGGTGCCGAAGCGCAGTTGATCGCCGTTGCAGATGGCGATACGCCCTGGGAAAAACTCGCCGCGAGCGACGCGATCATCTTCGGTTCGCCGACCTACAACGGCACCGTCAGCGCGAGGCTCAAAAAGGTGATGGAGGACTCGACGCGGCCCGCGTGGATTCCCCAGTCGTGGCGGAACAAGATTGCCGCAGGCTTCACGAATTCGGGCGCCAGCACGGCGACAAGCTGAATTCCCTCGTCACGATGGCGCTGTTTGCCGCCCAGCACGGGATGATCTGGGTCGGACTCGATATCTTCCCGGGCAAGTCGCCGCAGGAGAAGAATCGTGTCGGCGGATGGCTGGGCGCGATGGCGCAATCGGATGATGCATCACCGGACATCACCCCCATCGAGAGCGATATCGATACCGCTGCGTATCTGGGCGAGCGCGTCGCTCACGTGACCAGCCAGTTCATGTCAGGAGCCGCACGATGAAATTGCTTTGTCTCGACGTCCCGCTGCCGGGGGCCAGCCCGGACACCTATCAGCCCCATCTTCTCGAAGAAGTGCGCCATGCGTGGCATCTGTATAAAACGGGCTTCGTGCGCGAAATCTCGTTCCGTCAGGACCGCCCGGGCGTCGCCATCATTGCCGAAAGCGATTCGGTCGATGCCGCGAGACAGGCGCTCGCCGAGTTTCCGCTGGCCAAGGTCGGCCTGATCGACTGGGAGATCATTCCGCTCGGCCCGTTCGTCGGCTGGGAGTCGCTGTTCGCGTCGCGCGACGCTTGACTGCTGCGGCAGCGTCTATCGCGGTGTCGGTCCGTGGTTGTCGTGTAGCGCTGACGCGGGATAAATCGTCAACCACGGGCCTGCCGCAGTCTGCTTATAGGCGTTGTGTGACCGTAGACCTTTGAAGGTGAACATGGAATATGTCAATCTGGGCCGAACGGGCCTGAAAGTATCTCGTCTTTGCCTGGGATGCATGAGCTATGGGGAGCCTGCCCGCCTGCCCCAGCCTTGGTCCCTCGATGAAGCAGCCTCCCGCCCGTTTTTTCGGCAAGCGCTCGAGGCGGGCATCAACTTCTTCGACACTGCCAATATCTATTCGGGCGGAAGCTCCGAGGAGATCACGGGCCGAGCGCTCAACGACATGGCGCGGCGCGAAGAGGTCGTCGTCGCCACCAAGGCGTTCTTTCCGTGGCGCAATTCACCCAATACCGGGTTTCTCTCGCGGAAAGCGCTGCTTCAGTCGATCGACGACAGTCTGACCCGCCTCGGCATGGATTACGTCGACCTCTACCAGATCCACCGTTTCGACCACGGCACGCCTGTGGAGGAAACGATGGAGGCGCTGCACGACATAGTGAAGTCAGGCAAAGCCCGCTACATCGGTGCATCGTCGATGGAGGCATGGCGCTTCGCGAAAATGCAGCACGTCGCGGAACGCAACGGCTGGACACGCTTCATCTCCATGCAACCGCAGTACAACCTGCTCTATCGGGAGGAGGAACGCGAAATGTTGCCTCTTTGCGCCGACCAGGGCGTCGGGGTCATTCCATGGAGCCCGATGGCGCGCGGCAGGCTGACGCGCGACTGGAGCGAAACCACGCGCCGCACGCAGAACGATGCCTTTGCGCTGCAAATGTATCGGAACGCTGAAATCCAGGACCAGAAGGTGGTTGACGTCGTCGCGCGTATCGCCGAGGCGCACCATGTGCCGCGCGCGCACGTCGCACTGGCGTGGCTGTTGACGAAGCCGGCGATCACCGCGCCGATCATCGGGGCAACGAAGCCCGAGCATCTGGCAACCGCCATCGGCGCGCTCGACTTCTCGCTGACGCAGGACGAAATCGCCGCGCTCGAAGCGCCGTATGTCCCCCATCCGGTGGATGGCATCGTGCCACCGCTTCCGGAACATCCGCCGACGATTTCAATGCCGCGGAACTGAATGTCGCGAGCGGCGGTACGTTCAATGGCGGCAGCTTGCGAACTCGCCGCCGCGGTCGAACGTACCGCCGCTGGACGAACATCGAATGCGAAAATAGATATGAAGGGGCCGTTCATCGAGTGCCGACGTCTTATCCTCTTCGCGCTCGTTGTGATGTGTGCGGTACTGCCGTTGGGGCAGCACGGTAACGTCCATGCGCAGGAGCCGAAAATGTTAGTCCGTATCTCCGAAATCGAGATATTCAATCAGCATCTCGAAGCATATCGGCGCATCTTGAACGAGGAGGCTGAGGCGTCGATGCGCGTCGAGCCGGGGGTAGTGTGCATTTTCCCGATGGCTCAAAAGGATAGCCCGACGCACATCAAGATCGTGGAAATTTATGCGAGCCACGATGCGTACGACGCACATATCCAGTCGCCACATTTCAAGAAGTACAAGCGTTCGACGCTGGACATGGTGAAGTCCCTGCGACTGGTTGACATGGATGGGCTGGATGCTGAAGCAATGCCGCTCATCTTCAGGAAATTGAGGGGTCGGTCGTAACAAACACCGGCCAGATGGGAAGAATGGATCGCCATGAAAGCGTGCGTGTCCGTTGTCGGAACTCGACCTGCCTACCGGATGTCTGGTTGCTGTTGTTGGTCCACGACCGGTTTTGGCCGATAGTGGCCGTCAGCGTCTGTTGGACGACGCGTATCGACAACAACGTCAATCTCCGTCGACCCGCCTCCTTTCGATCGTTCGCAGAGGCCGCTCCTGAAGGCCGGACGTCCAGCTCCACCGTTTTTCCCCTCAGGAAAACCCTGATCCGACTCCGTAGGGCACCGGTTTTCAGCCGATTTTCCCACTGCCGCAAGCAGCCTCGATAGGCTCCCGCCCAACCGCTCCCCACCCCCGCGCAACCCCGTTCCATCAACCCTCCGAGCCCGCCTACCTAACCAAAACAGGTATGGCGCACCGCAATATTTCGCGCCCACGGCCCGATTTCAATACCCAGCAGGTATCAAAAATCCCGTCCAAAAGTATTGGACGCCCCATTTCCCCGCCGCGTATAAATCCGTTCCATGAACAGCCCCCACGCAGCGCGCCCCATGTCCTCCGCCACCATCGAACGCATCGAAACCCGTCTCGTCGACCTGCCGACGATCCGCCCGCACAAGCTGTCGGTGGCCACGATGCACGGCCAGACGCTGATGCTCGTGAAGGTGTTCTGCAGCGATGGCGTGACCGGTATCGGCGAAGGCACGACGATCGCCGGCATGGCCTACGGCCCGGAAAGCCCGGAAGCGATGAAGCTCGCGATCGACGCGTATCTCGCACCGGCGATCGTCGGCCGTGACGCCACGCGTGTCCAGACGCTGATGGCGTTCGTCGGCAAGCTCGCGAAGGTCAACCACTTCGCGAAAAGCGCGCTCGAAACCGCGCTGCTCGACGCGCACGGCAAGCGGCTCGGCGTGCCGGTCAGCGAACTGCTCGGCGGCCGTCGCCGCGATCGCCTGCCGGTTGCATGGACGCTCGCGTCGGGCGACACGGCCACCGACATCGCCGAAGCCGAGCGCATGCTCGACGCGCGCCGCCACAACGTATTCAAGCTGAAGATCGGCGCGAAGGCGCCGGAAACGGATATCCGGCACGTGGCCGAGATCAAGAAGGCGCTTGGCGATCGCGCGTCGGTGCGCGTCGACGTGAACATGGCGTGGAGCGAAACGCAGGCCGCGCGCGCGATTCCGGCGCTCGCCGATGCGGGCTGCGAACTGGTCGAGCAGCCGGTCGCATCGGCCGCGGCGCTGGCGCGCCTGATGCGCCGCTTCCCGGTCGCGCTGATGGCCGATGAAATCCTGCAGGGCCCCGACAGCGCATTCGACATCGCGAAGCAGCACGGCGCGGACGTGTTCGCGATCAAGATCGAACAGAGCGGCGGCCTCTTCGCCGCGCAGCGCGTGGCCGCGATCGCGGATGCGGCCGGCATCGAGCTGTACGGCGGCACGATGCTCGAAGGCGCGTTCAGCACGGTGGCATCCGCGCACCTGTTCGCGAGTATCGCGAACCTGCAGTGGGGCACCGAACTGTTCGGGCCGCTGCTGATCACCGAAGAAATCCTGACGCAGCCGCTGGATTACAGCGACTTCGAACTGACCGTGCCGGACGGCCCCGGTCTCGGCATCGCGCTCGACGAGGACAAGGTCAGGCGCTTCACCCGCGACGGGCTGACGAAAGTCGCGCGGTAAGTCGAGTCAGGCAACGACCGTCATCCCCCAAATACACGTGGAGACAGCATCATGAGCGTCAAAGTTTTCGATACCCGGGAAGTGCAGGACCTGCTGAAGGCCGCGTCGAACGCGGGCGGGAGCGGCACCGGCGGCAACGCACGTACGCAGCAGATCGTGCTGCGCCTGCTCGGCGACCTGTTCAAGGCGATCGACGATCTCGACATCACGCCCGACGAAGTGTGGGCGGGCGTCAACTACCTGAACAAGCTCGGTCAGGATGGCGAAGCAGCGCTGCTCGCGGCTGGCCTCGGTCTCGAGAAGTATCTCGACATCCGGATGGACGCCGAGGACGAGGCGATCGGGCTCGACGGCGGCACGCCGCGCACGATCGAGGGGCCGCTGTACGTGGCCGGCGCACCGGTGCGCGACAGCGTCGCGAAGATCGACCTCGACGCGGACGACGGCGCGGGCCCGCTCGTGATCCACGGCACGGTCACCGGTCTCGACGGCAAGCCGATCGCCGGCGCGGTGGTCGAATGCTGGCACGCGAATTCGAAGGGCTTCTATTCGCACTTCGATCCGACCGGCAAGCAGAGCGATTTCAACCTGCGCGGCGCGGTGAAAACGGGCGCCGACGGCAAGTACGAATTCCGCACACTGATGCCGGTCGGCTACGGCTGCCCGCCGCAGGGCGCGACGCAGCAATTGCTGAACCGCCTCGGTCGCCACGGCAACCGTCCCGCGCACGTGCACTTCTTCGTGACGAGCGACGATCACCGCAAGCTGACGACACAGTTCAACATCGACGGCGATCCGCTGATCTGGGACGACTTCGCGTATGCGACGCGCGAGGAATTGATCCCGCCCGTGACCGAAAGAACCGGCGGCACGGCGCTCGGCATGAAGGCCGATGCGTACCAGGACATCGAGTTCAACTTCGTGCTGACGCCGCGCGTGCAGGGCAAGGACAACCAGATCGTCGAACGCCTGCGCGCGTCCGCCGCGGCATAACCACCGGCGGCACGGCGGCGCGCGTGCGCCGCCGCTGCCGGCCGGTCCCCCCGAGATTCAACCGATACCGATGCGAGCGTGCTTGCAGGACGCGGCACGCGCATGGAAGGAGCCATCATGTCCATCACGATCGACGCTACGAACGACCTGGATCACCTGCTGGAAACCGCCGTGCAGGATGACAAGGCGGCCGGCGTCTTCCGTTGCCGCCGCGACATCTTCACGAACGCGGCGCTGTACGAGCTCGAGATGAAGCACATCTTCGAGGGCAACTGGGTGTATCTGGCGCACGAAAGCCAGATTCCCGACAACAACGATTACTACACGACGTGGATCGGCCGCCAGCCGATCGTCATCACGCGCGACAAGACCGGCGAGCTGCATGCGGTCATCAATGCGTGTGCGCACAAGGGCGCGATGCTGTGCCGCCGCAAGCACGGCAACAAGGGCAGCTTCACGTGCCCGTTCCACGGCTGGACCTTCTCGAACACCGGCAAGCTGCTGAAGGTGAAGGACGAGAAGACGACCGAATACCCGGTGCAGTTCAACACGCACGGCTCGCACGACCTGAAGAAGGTCGCGCGCTTCGCGAACTATCGCGGCTTCCTGTTCGGCAGCCTCAACGCCGACGTGCTGCCGCTCGAGGACTACCTCGGCGAAGCGCGCGTGATCATCGACCAGATCGTCGACCAGGCGCCGAACGGGCTCGAAGTGCTGCGCGGCAACTCGTCCTACATCTACGAAGGCAACTGGAAGATGCAGATGGAGAACGGTTGCGACGGCTATCACGTCAGCACCGTGCACTGGAACTATGCGGCGACGATGGGCCGCCGTAAGGCGGACGGCACCAAGGCGGTCGACGCGAACAGCTGGAGCAAGTCGGTCGCGGGCGTGTACGGCTTCGACCACGGCCACATTCTGCTGTGGACCCGGACGATGAACCCGGAAGTGCGGCCCGTGTACCAGCATCGTGACGAGATCAAGGCGCGCGTGGGCGACGTGCAGGCCGATTTCATCGTGAACCAGACGCGCAACCTGTGCGTGTACCCGAACGTGTTCCTGATGGACCAGTTCAGCACGCAGATTCGCGTGGTGCGGCCGCTCGCGGTCGACAAGACGGAAGTCAGCATCTTCTGCTTCGCGCCGAAAGGCGAGAGCGAGGCCGATCGCACGACGCGGATTCGCCAGTACGAGGATTTCTTCAACGTGACCGGCATGGGCACGGCCGACGATCTCGAGGAGTTCCGCGCGTGCCAGGCCGGCTATGCGGGCATCACGGCGATGTGGAACGACCTGTCGCGCGGCGCGCCGCTGTGGGTCGACGGGCCGGACGAGAACGCGAAAAAGATGGGGCTGAAGCCGCGCATTTCGGGCGAGCGCAGCGAGGACGAAGGGCTGTTCGTGTGCCAGCACGAACACTGGGTGAACCTGATGCGCGATGCGCTGAAGAAGGAACGCGGGGAGGTGGCGGCATGAGCTTCGATTACCGGACGATTTGCGCGGCGCTGTATCGCGAAGCGCGCCTGCTTGACGATCGCGAGTGGGACGCGTGGCTGACCTGCTACACGGAGGACGTCACGTACTGGATGCCCGCATGGGACGACGACGATCGGCCGACCGACGATCCGCAGAGCCAGATCTCGCTGATGTATTACGCGGACCGCGGCGGCCTCGAGGATCGCGTGTTCCGGATCAAGACCGAGCGCAGCGGCGCATCGACGCCCGAGCCGCGTACCAGCCACAACGTGACGAACGTCGAGGTGCTGGCCGAACGCGACGACGAGGTCGACGTGCGCTACAACTTTCACACGCTGAACCACCGTTATCGCGTGACCGATCACTTCTTCGGCACGATGTTCGTCACGTTGCGACGCACGGGCGACGCGCTGCTGATTTCACGCAAGAAGATCGTGCTGAAGAACGATTACATCCGGCAGGTGCTCGACGTCTATCACGTCTGACGCCGTTGGCCTGTCATGAAAGGAAGTGGAGGTGACGCGATGTCCAGCTACAAGATTGCACTGAATTTCGAGGACGGGGTGACCCGCTTCATCGACTGCAAGGCCGGCGAGAAGGTGCTCGATGCAGCCTTTCGCGCGAAGATCAACCTGCCGATGGATTGCTCCGACGGCGTGTGCGGCACCTGCAAGTGCCGCGCCGAAAGCGGCCGCTACGACCTCGGCGACGATTACATCGACGATGCGCTGACCGAGGACGAGAAGGACGGCGGCCTCGTGCTGACGTGCCAGATGGTGCCGCAAAGCGATTGCGTGATCGCGGTGCCGACGTCGTCGGTCGCCTGCAAGACCGGGCAGAGCGCCTTTGCCGCGACGGTCACGAAGGTCGAGCAGCACAACGATGCGGCCGTCGTGCTCGAACTCGACGTCGGCGCCAGCGCGCCGGTGTTCCTGCCGGGCCAGTACGTGAACATCGGCGTGCCGGGCAGCGGCCAGCATCGCTCGTATTCGTTCTCGTCGGCGCCGGGCGACGCGAAGGTCGGCTTCCTGATCAAGAAGATTCCAGGCGGCGTGATGAGCACGTGGCTCGAATCGGCGCAGCCCGGCGACACGCTCGAACTGCACGGGCCGCTCGGCAGCTTCTACCTGCGCGACGTGCAGCGGCCGCTGCTGTTCCTCGCCGGCGGTACGGGCCTCGCGCCGTTCCTGTCGATGCTCGAGGTGCTCGCGCGCAGCGGCTCGCAGCAGAAGGTGCACCTGGTCTACGGCGTGACGCGCGATCTCGATCTCGTGCTGGTCGACGCGCTTGAGGCGGTGGCGGCGAGGCTGCCGAACTTCAGCTTCGCGACGGTCGTCGCGGACGCCGCGTCGAGCCATCCGCGCAAGGGCTGGGTCACGCAGCACATCCCGGCCGACGCGCTGAACGACGGCGACGTCGACGTGTATCTGTGCGGGCCGCCGCCGATGGTCGACGCGGTGCGCCAGTACTTCGACGACGCAGGCGTGAAGCCGAACAGCTTCCACTACGAGAAGTTCACCCCCAACGTCACGGCAAAGGCGGCATGACCATGCAACGATTCTCCGGCAAGGTCGTCGTCGTCACCGGCGCGGCGCAGGGCATCGGCCGCGGTGTCGCGCTGCGCGCGGCGGCCGAGGGCGGCAAGGTGCTGTTCGTCGATCGCGCGGATTTCGTGGCCGAGGTGGCCGCGGAAGCGCCGGGCGGCGATACGGCCGGCTTCGTCGCCGATCTCGAGACGTACGAAGGCGCGCATGCCGCGATGGCGCACGCGGTGCGGACGTTCGGCGGCATCGACATCCTGATCAACGGCGTCGGCGGCGCGATCCGCATGCGGCCGTTCGCCGAGTTCGAGCCGGCGCAGATCGACGCGGAAATCCGCCGCTCGCTGATGCCGACGCTCTATGCTTGCCACGCCGTGCTGCCGCACCTGCTCGCGCGCGGCGGCGGCACGATCGTCAACATCTCGTCGAACGCGACGCGCGGCATTCGGCGCGTGCCGTATTCGGCGGCGAAGGGCGGCGTCAACGCGCTGACGTCGGCGCTTGCGATGGAATACGCGGAACACAACATCCGCGTCGTCGCCACCGCGCCGGGCGGCACCAGCGCGCCGCCGCGCCGCGTGCCGCGCAATGCGGCCGGCGACACCGAGCAGGAACAGGCGTGGATGGGCGAGGCCGTGCGGCAGGTAACCGAATCGACGTACTTCAAGCGCTACGGCACGCTGGACGAACAGATCGCGCCGATCCTGTTCCTCGCGTCGGACGAGGCGAGCTACATCACGGGCACGGTGCTGCCGGTGGCGGGTGGCGATACGGGTTGAAGGGCGTATCGCGGGCCATTGTTTCATCGACAACCGCAGACGGCCGGCGCGACGATGCCGGCCACGGAGACAATCATGCATGAACGCAAAGCCATCGTTCCGGCGGGAATGGAAGCGGTGTACGAGAAGATCGGCTACGCGCCGGGACTGAAGGTCGGCGATACGCTTTACGTATCCGGCCAGATCGGCCGCGACGCGGCGATGCAGCTGGTCGAGGATCGCGAAGCGCAGATCGTGCAGGCGTTCGAGAACCTGAAGCAGGTGCTGGAGGCGGCCGGCGCATCGTTCGACGATGTGGTCGACCTCACGACGTTTCACACCGACATGCGCGACCTGCCGCTGTTCATGCAGGTGCGAGACCGCTATTTCGATGCGCATCCGCGGCCCGCGTGGACGGCCGTCGGCGCGCACATGCTCGGCGGCGCGCCGGGTTATGTCGTCGAGATCAAGGCGGTGGCGGTGCTGGCGCGCTGATCCGGTGCGTCGATGAAGTCAGGCTCCGTGTGGATGAACACCCGAGATCGAATCGTCGGCGATCGCTGAACGGTTTCGATGCGCGTGCGACGACACCGACACGCTACTTGTGTATCGCTCCCCGCAACCGCCGCACCTCCTGCTCCGACACCGGCGCGGCCCGATTCCCCCACGCGCCGCGCACGTAGCTGACCACCGCCGCGATTTCGCGGCTCGTCAGCGCGCCGCGCATCGCCGGCATACGTTGCACCGGCCCCGGTTTGCCCGGCGTGGGCCGCGCCCCATCGACCACGATCCGGATCGTGCTGGTCGGATCGGCTGCGAGCACGACCGAGTTGCCTACGAGCGCCGGCCCCCGATCACGCACGCCCGTGCCGTCCGCACCGTGGCAACGCGCACAGAACCCCGCATACACGCCGGCCCCCGGCGCCTGCTGGCCGCCTTCCGGACGCGGGCCGGCGGCCGTCAGCCGCGGCACGCCGACGCCCAGCGGATTCGTCGCGGCAGTCGGTTGCGCCGGCAACGACTTCAGGTACACGGCGATCGCATGGCGGTCGGCATCGGTCAGCAACGCGGTGCTTTCGCCGACGACCGGCGCCATCGCGCCGAACACCGCGCCGCGCGCCGCATGGCCGCTGCGCAGGAACGCGGCGATGTCGTCGGCGGACCAGCGGCCGAGGCCGTCCGGGCTCGCGCCGGTCAGGTTCGGCGCGAACCAGTGATCGTTGATGCCGCCGGTCAGGAACGCGGGGCTGCGCTCATCGTAGCCGCGTTCGTTGTAGGCCGGCCCGCGCGGCGTATGGCACGCGCCGCAATGGCCGAGCCCCTGCACGAGATACGCGCCGCGATTCCATTCGGCCGATTGCGACGGCTGCGGCGTGAACCGGTCGCGGTTCGCGAACACGAGGCTCCACAGCCCCAGCGCCCAGCGCTGGTTGAACGGAAACGGCAGTTGCGTGAGTTTGGCCGCGTTCGCGGACGGCGCGACGCCGCGCATGAAATACGCATACAGCGCGCGCACGTCGTCGTCGGTCAGGTGCGCGAGCGACGGGTACGGCATCGCCGGATACAGCCGGCTGCCGTCCGCGCGCACGCCGCGCCGCAGCGCATCGTCGAACTGGCGCAGCGTGTAGTGGCCGATCCCGTGCGTCGGGTCCGGCGTGATGTTCGGCGCGTAGATCGGCCCGAACGGCGAATTCACCGGCTGGCCGCCCGCGTACGGCGTATGGTCGGCCGCGTCGTGGCACGCGGCGCAATCGCCGGCGAGCGCGAGGTAGCGGCCGCGCGCGAGCGTCGCGGCGTCGGCGCTCGCGGCGGCCGCGGCGATCACCGGGCGGCGGGCGGTCGACGTGGAGGCCGCCTCGGGCGGCGGGGGGGACGCCGCGGACGATGGCGCATCGGCCACCGACGCGTCCCGGTCGCGTGACAGCCGCCGGTCGTCCTTCACGCGTGCGGACATCGACGCAGCTGCGTCGGCCGCCGACGCACCGATCCGCACGAACCGCCAGCCCGACGCGGGCTCGGGCGCTTCCGCCGCCGACGCGGCGTCGGCCGCATCGCCGGGTGCGGCCGTGTTGTCGTCCCGCTGCATGTCGCATCCGCAGAGCGCGACGCACACGGCGAACGCGACGCCCGCGCGGCGGCGCGGAACGCGGAACGGAAACGAAGCGAACGAGATCAGCGCCATGGACTGCAAGGCCCCACGAAAGCCGTGACGATCCCCGTGAACACCAGACCGATCACGAAGCCGAGCGCGGCGAGCATCCCGCAGCGCGCGAGAAAGCGGGTACTGTCGTCGCGGGTCGCGGCCGGCGCATCGGCATCGTGCCGGCGCCGCCACGCGCGCGTGAGCCACGTCGCGCAGGCCGCGGCCAGCGCGAACGCGCCCGCGGCGATCAGCGCAAGCCATACGCCGACGTGCGCCCAGCGCGGCGCGGCCTGCGCGACGCCGAGCGGATAGCACGCGGTGGACGCGAGCGTCTCGGACACCAGCATCTGCGCGAACCACAGCGCGGGTGCGCCGACCAGGCCGGCGGCGATCGCGAGCAGCGGTGTCCACGTGCGTCGTGCATCGTTCATCCGGTGCTCCTCAGCCAGAACGGCGACACGTACAGCGCGGTGAAGATGAACAGCCACACGATGTCGACGAAGTGCCAGTAGAGCCCGCCGACCGTCAGCGCGACGCGCCGTTCGCGGCCGAAGAAACCGGCGGCGGTCCAGCCGGCGAGCAGCGCGAGGATCGCGAGGCCGGCCACGACGTGCGCGAGGTGGAAGCCGGTGATCGTGAAGTAGAGGCTGCCGTACAGATGCACGGTCGGGCCGTACGGATGGTCGCGCCATTCGTGCAGCTGGACCAGCGCGAACGCGATGCCGAGCACCAGCGCGACGACGAGCATCGCGACCGCGCGCCCCTGGCGGCCGGCCCGCACCGCGCGCTCGGCGAGCCACACGAACACGCTGCTCGACAGCAGCACGACCGTGTTGACGGCCGCGAGCCCGATCTTCGGCATCCCTTCGGGCGGCCACGGCGCGGGCCATTGCGACTGCAGGTAGAAGTAGCAGAACAGCAGGTAGCCGAACAGCCCGGCCTCGGTCACGATCAGCGTGAGCACGCCCCACCAGCCGCCCGCGCGTTCGCCGCAACTGCCCACCGGCAGCGGCGCGACGCACGCGGCCGGCGCGCCGGCCGGCACCGTCGGCGATGGCGGTTCGTCCGGACGAGGGCCAGCCGCGGCCGCGGGCGCCTGCGTGTCGGCGCGAGCCGGCAGCCGCGCGCGTTGGCCGAGCGTGCGGCGCGGCCACAGCCACGCGGCGGTGGCGATCGCGCAACCGGCGACGGCCACGCAGACGAGCGTCGGCGAGCGCGCGAGCATCGCCGCGAACACGGCGGTCGTCAGCAGCGCGAGCACGAACGGCACGCAACTGTCCTCGGGCATCTTCAGGATCGCGC
The DNA here is from genome assembly GCF_024730645.1 of Burkholderia sp. EMB26. Taxonomy (NCBI): domain Bacteria; kingdom Pseudomonadati; phylum Pseudomonadota; class Betaproteobacteria; order Burkholderiales; family Burkholderiaceae; genus Burkholderia; species Burkholderia sp. EMB26. The sequence continues at coordinate 563,086 of NZ_CP078072.1, read as the reverse complement.
TGGGCGCGGCGGCGAGCGGCGTGACCGCGAGCGCCTCGCGCCCGTCCGCGAGCCGGTAGCCGACCCGCAGGCTGGTGCGTTGCGGATTGTCGCGCGTTTCCCACAGCGGATGCCGCGACGCGACGAGCGGCAACACCGCGAAGTTGTACACGGGCGTCGGCGACGCGACCGACCATTCGAGGCCGGCCGCGCCCCACGGGTTGTCGTCGGCACGCACGCCGCGCCGCGCGCTCACCAGCGCGTTGACGACGAACATCACGATGCCGATCCCGAACACGAACGAGCCGATCGTGGTCAGCAGGTTCGACGTGTCCCAGCCCATCCCCGACGGATAGGTATAGATGCGGCGCGGCATCCCGAGCAGGCCGGAGACGTGCATCGGGAAGAAGCCGAGGTTGAAGCCGACCAGCACGACCCAGAAGGTCCAGCGGCCGAACCGCTCGTTCATCATCCGGCCGGTGAATTTCGGGAACCAGTACGCGACGCCGCCGAGCACCGGAAACACGTTGATGCCGAGCAGCACGTAATGCAGGTGCGCGACGACGAAGTACGTATCGGTGAGCTGCCAGTCGAGCGGCACGGCCGCGGTCATCACGCCCGACACGCCGCCGACCACGAACATCAGCACGAAGCCCGCGAAATACAGGAACGGCGTGCGGAACACGGGGCGCCCGGTCCAGATCGTCGCGATCCATGCGAACACCGCGACCGCACTCGGAATCGAAATCAGCATGCTCGCGGCGCCGAAGAACGCGAGCGCGAGCGGCGCGATGCCGGTCGCGAACATGTGGTGGACCCACACCTCGAAGCCGATCAGCATCGTCGCCACGGTCGACACCGCGACGGCCTCGTATGCGACGAGCGGCCGCCGGCAGAAGGTCGGCAGCGCGTCGGACACGATCCCCATCGCCGGCAGCACGACCACGTAGACCCACGGATGCGCGAACATCCAGAACAGGTGCTGCCACAACAGCGGCCGGCCGCCGTGCGCGACGTCGAAGAAGTGCGTGCCGGCATTGCGGTCGAGCCACAGCAGCAGGAACGCGAGGCTCACCGACGGCACCGCGACCAGGTTCGCGACCGACGCGGTCAGCGTGCCCCACACGATGATCGGCAGCCGGTCGATCGACATCCCGTGCGCGCGCATCCGCAGCAGCGTGACGACGAAGTTCGCGGCGCCGCCGGTCGTCGAGATGCCGAGCAGGATCATCCCGAGCGCATAGATGTCGATGTTCGCGCCGGCGCTGTAGTCGAGCGACGTGAGCGGCACGTAGTTGAACCAGCCGCCGTCCGGCACCGCGCCGAGCGGAAAGCTCGCATACAGGAACAGCCCGGCGAACAGGAACGCCCAGTACGAGAACGCGTTCAGCCGCGGGAACGCCATGTCGCGCGAGCCGAGCATCAGCGGCCACAGGTAGTTCGCGAAACCGGACAGCACCGGCAGCGCGTACAGGAAGATCATCGTGACGCCGTGCATCGTGAACAGCGAATCGTATTGCGCGGGCGTCAGCACGGTCGCGTTCGGCCGCGCGAGCTGGATGCGCATCACGAGCGCCTCGACGCCGCCGAGCAGCAGGAACACGAATGCGGTGACGATGTAGCGCAGCCCGATGCGCTTGTGATCGACGGTGCCGAGCCAGCCGCGCCAGCCGGGTGCCGATTCCCACAGCTCGGCCAGCGCGCGCTCGTGCGCGGAACCGGGCGGCGCGTCGCCGAGATCGGGTACGCGGCTGAGCGGGGTGGGCGTGTCGCGGGCAATGGCCATCGGCATCCTCCGTTCAGTGCAGCGTCGCGAGATACGCGGCGAGATCGTCGGCGTCGCGCGGCGCGAGCGCGATCGACGGCATCAGCGATTGCGGCTTGACCTGCTGCGCATGCGCGATCCAGCGGCGCAGGTTGTCGGGCGTGTTGTCGAGCGTGCCGGCCGCGAGCAGCCGGCGTGTGCCGACGTGCGTGAGATCGGGGCCCGCGTCGCCCGCGGCGTCGGTGCCGCGCACCGCGTGGCAGCCCGCGCAGCGCGCGGCGAACACGCGCTGGCCGCGGCGTTCGGCGTTGGCGCCCGCCGCGGGTGCCCGGGCCGGTTGGCGCTGCGCGGCGAGCCATGCGTGAAACGCGGCCGGCGGCTCGGCCACGACTTCGAACGCCATGTGCGCATGTTGCGCGCCGCAATACTGCGAGCATTGGCCGCGATAGATGCCGGGCCGGTCGGCCTGCAGCCATTGGCGGTTGGTCTGGCCGGGAATCGTCTGGGTCTTGCCGGCAAGTTGCGGCACCCAGAACGCGTGGATCACGTCGGCGCTCTTCAGTTCGATCGCGACGGGCTCGCCCACCGGAATATGGATCTCGTTCGCGGTGACGAAGGCCGGGCTGCCCGCATCGTCCGGATAACGAACGGCCCACCACCAGTCTTGTGCGGTCACGGTGATCGTCAGCGCGGGCGGGCGCGGCGGTGCGGCGACCATGCCCAGCACGCGCAGCATGTACACGAGTGCGCCGAACAGCAGCAGGATCGAGATCGCGGAGCCCACGGTCACGATCGTCAGGCCGCTGCCGTGGCCGCCGCCTGTCCGTGCGCGACGACGAAACAGCGCGATCAGCAGCAGCACGGCGATCGCGATGCAGACGAACGTACACAGCGCGAGCAGCGCCCAGCCGAGCACGAACACCGGCTGCGCGGCGGGGCCGGCCGCGTGCACGACGTACGCGAGCGGTAACGGCGCGGCCGGATTGCCGGGCGCCGCAGGCGCGGCGGCCGCGTACGCGACGCTCGGCGCGACCGCGCACGCGAACGGTGCGACGCGCGCGATATGACGCGTTTTGCGGGACAGCGGAACGAGCAACGAGACTCCTTGCCGGACGCACCGGCATGACGACAGCCGTTCGCGGCGGAGCAAATTTCGTGCGCGTGCGGCCGGCGCGGAGGCGGCCGCGAGGTGGCGGGATTGCGCGCACGACGGCCGGCGCGTTACAGCCGGCTTGTAAATTGGGCGACCGTTCACGGCTCGCGCCGAGGCCATACGGCCCCGGCGGCCGACGGCATGTCGTTTGCTGCGCCGATCGCGTTCCGGCACGTTGCGGCGCGAAAGCTTCGACGGCGTGCCGGCCATCATCGAAAAACGGGAGGACTCGACCGTGAAGACCGTCGCGATCACGGGTGCAAGCGCGGGCGTCGGTCGCGCGACCGCCCACGCGTTCGCGCGACTCGGCGCGAACGTCGCGCTGCTCGCTCGCGATCCGCGCGCGCTGCACGACACCGCATGCGAAGTGCGCGCGTATGGCGTCCAGGCGCTGCCGATTGCCGTCGACGTCAGCGATGCGGCTGCGCTCGACGCGGCGGCCGAGCGGATCGAACACGAACTCGGGCCACTCGACGTGTGGGTCAACAACGCGATGGTGACCGTGTTCGCGCCGTTCGACGCCATCTCGCCGGAAGACTACGCGCGCGTGACGGCCGTCACCTATCTCGGCTGCGTGTACGGCACGCGTGCCGCGCTCGCACGGATGGCCCCGCGCAACCGCGGCACGATCGTGCAGGTCGGCTCGGCGCTCGCATACCGGTCGATTCCGTTGCAGGCCCCGTACTGCGGCGCGAAACACGCGATCCGCGGCTTTACCGACGCGCTGCGCTGCGAGCTGCTGCATGCACACAGTCATGTGCGCGTGACGATGGTGCAATTGCCCGCGATCGACACGCCGCAGTTCGACTGGGCCGAATCCGTGCTGCCGCATGCACCGCGTCCGGTCGCGCCGGTCTATGCGCCGGAGGTGGCGGCCGATGCGATCGTGCACGCCGCGCGGCATCCGTGCCGCGAGCGCTGGGTCGGCTGGTCGTCGCTCGCGGCGATCGTCGCGAACGGCCTTGCCCCCGGCTGCTTCGACCGCTATCTCGCGCGGACGGCCGTGCGCGGCCAGCAGCGCGCGGCGCGGGCCGGCCCGCGCCCGTCGAACCTGTGGGAGCCGGTGCCGGGCCGGCATGCGACGCGCGGCGCGTTCACCGACGAAGCGCGCCGCGCCGGCGCCGAGGCAGGGCTCGGCGCGTCGCGCGCGCTCGCGTTCGGCGCGGCCGTCGCGGTGCTCGCGGCTGCCTTTTCCGCCGCGCGCAAATGGCACCGGTGAGCGCGATGCGGATCGAGGATTACGCGCTTGTCGGCGACGGACGCAGCGCGGCGCTCGTCGCGCGCGACGGCAGCATCGACTGGCTGTGCTGGCCGGACTTCGATTCGCCGCCGTGCTTCGCCGCGCTCGTCGGTACGCCGGACAACGGCCGGTTCCGGATCGCGCCGCGCGAGCACGATGCCCGCGCCACGCGTCGCTATCTGCCGGGCACCGCGATACTCGAAACGACGTTCGACACCTCGTCGGGCCGCATCACGCTCACCGACTGGATGAGCTGGAACGCGCCCGATCCATGCCTGATCCGCAGCGTGAAGGGCGAGCGCGGGACGGTCGACGTCGATATCGACCTCGGCGTGCGCTTCGACTACGGCAGCGCGCTGCCGTGGTGCCGGCGTTTCGGCCGGCGCTGGCGGATGATGACGGGCGGCGATGCGATGTGGCTCGACACGGATGCGCGGCTCGACGTGCAGAGCGACCGGCTGGTCGGCACGCGACGGATCGCGGCGGGCGAGCGGGTGGATTTCTGCATCAGTTACGCGCGTTCGTTCGACCCGGCGCCGGCCGTGCCCGACGCGTACGCGTCGCTGCGCGACACGCAGGCGTTCTGGCGCGTCTGGTCGGATTGCAACGCCGCCGAGGGCCCGCATCGCGACGCGATCGAGCGCGCACTGATCACGGTGAAACTGCTGTCGAGCCTGCGCACCGGCGGCATCGTCGCGGCGCCGACCAGTTCGTTGCCCGAGCGCTTCGGCGGCAAGCGCAACTGGGACTACCGGTTCTGCTGGTTGCGCGATGCGAGTTTCACGCTGCGCGCGCTGGTGCGCTGCGGCTATCGCGACGAAGCCGCGCGTTGGCGCGACTGGCTCGTGCGCGCGATCGCCGATCATCCGTCGCAACTGCAGGTGCTGTATGCGGCCGACGGCGGCCGGCGTGCGGCCGAGTGGGAAGCCGCGCATCTGGCCGGTTACGAAGGCGCGCAACCGGTGCGCTTCGGCAACGCGGCAGCCGACCAGTTGCAGCTCGACGTGTACGGCGAGGTGCTCGGGGCGCTGTACCAGGCGCGCCGGCACGGGCTGCCGCCCGACGACGACGCGTGGACGCTCGAACGGCGCCTGCTCGAACATCTCGCGACGATCTGGCGCGAGCCGGACGAAGGGATCTGGGAGGTGCGCAGCGGCCGGCATCCGTTCACGTCGTCGAAGGTGATGGTATGGGCCGCGGTCGAAAGCGCGTACCGTTCCGCGCGCGCATTCGGCCACCACGCACCGCTCGACGTGTGGCGGCGCTGGGCCGACGCGGTGCGCGCGGAGGTGCTCGAGCACGGTTATCACGCGCAATTGGGCCGCTTCGTCGATCGCTTCGACGGCGACGGCATCGACGTGAGCCTGCTGCTGATTCCGCTGACCGGGATGCTCGACGCGTCCGATCCGCGCGTGGTCGCGACGGTCGCCGCGATCGAGCGCGAACTGGTCGACGACGGCTTGCCGTTCCGCTATCGGCCGCCGCGTTTCGCGGACGGTTGCGAAGGCGACGAAGGCGCGTTTCTCGCGGCCGGCTTCTGGCTCGTGCAGGTGTACCGGATGCAGGGGCGCGACGACGACGCGCACGCGCTGTTCGAGCGGCTGCTCGGCTTGCGCAACGACGTCGGGCTGCTGTCCGAGGAATACGACGTGCACACGCGGCGCCTGTGCGGGAATTTTCCGTTCACGCTCGCGCAGGTCGGGCTCGTGAATGCGGCGCTCGCGCTGCAGGGCGACGGGCGGGACGACGTCGACATCGGCTAGGATGACGCGCCGTCCGCGCGTGCGTTGCCTACGATTCGCCTTTCCCGCCCTTGCTGCCTTTGCCGGCCTTGTCGCCGTGTTCGCCGTTGCCGGGCAGCACGGCCGACAGCACCTGCCGCGCGGTCTCGACGATCACGTTGGCTTCGCGCGCGTCGCCTTTCACCAGCGTTTCGGCGAAATGCTTCGCCTGCTGCAGCGTCACGTGCGGCGGCAGCGGCGGCACCTCGGGGTCGCTCTTCACTTCGAGCACGACCGGCCGGTCGGACGCGAGCGCTTCGTCCCATGCGGCGCCGAGCTGTTCCGGATCGTCGACGTAGATGCCCTTGAGGCCGAGCAGCGTCGCGAAGCGGTAGTACGGCACGTTCGGGATCTGCTGCGACGCGTCGAACTTCGGGTCGCCTTCCATCACACGCTGCTCCCACGTGACCTGGTTCAGGTCCTCGTTGTTCAGCACCATGCAGATCCAGCGCGGGTCGGGCCACTGGCGCCAGTATTTGGCGACCGTGATCAGTTCGGCCATGTTGTTCATCTGCATCGCGCCGTCGCCGACCATCGCGATCACCGGGCGCACCGGGTGCGCGAATTTCGCGGCGATCGCGTACGGCACCGCGGCGCCCATCGACGCGAGCCCGCCGGACAACGACCCCATCATCCCGCGCCGCATCATCAGGTCGCGCGCATACCAGTTCGCGCAGGAGCCCGAATCGCTCGTCAGGATCACGTCGTCGGGCAGGCGCGGCGACAGCTCGGTAAACGCGCGCTGCGGGTTCACGCCGCGCCCCGCGCTGGCTTTCGCGGCCGCGCGGGCGGCGAGCGTCTCGTGCCAGTCGTGGTTCCATTTCGCGATCCGGTCGCGCCATGCGGTGTCGCGACGCTCGTTCAAGAGCGGCAGCAACGCGCGCAGCGTCTCGGCGCTGTCGCCGACGAGGTTGACTTCCATCGGGTAGCGCAGGCTCAGCATGTCGGCCTTCAGGTCGATCTGCACGCCGCGCGCCTGGCCTTCCTTCGGCAGGAATTCCGAATACGGAAAACCCGAGCCGACCACCAGCAGCGTGTCGCATTCGGTCATCAGCTCGTAGCTCGGCTTGGTGCCGAGCAGCCCGATCGAACCGGTGACCCACGGCAGGTCGTCCGGCAGCGCGGCCTTGCCGAGCAGCGCTTTCGCGGCGCCCGCGCCGAGCCGGTCGGCCACCGCGATGACCTCGTCGGTCGCCTTCAGCGCACCGGCGCCGACCAGCAGCGCGACTTTCGACCCCGCGTTGAGCACGTCGGCCGCGCGCCGCAGGTCGTCCGCATACGGCACGACTTTCGGCGCCGTGTAGCCGACCCCCGAATGCACGGTGCCGTGCGCGCGCTTCGGCGGCGCGTAGTCGAGCTCCTGCAGGTCGTTCGGCAGCACGAGCGCGGTGACCGTGCGCGCGCCGAGCGCGGTGCGCACCGCGCGATCGACCAGGTGACGCACCTGGCCGGGCACCGTCGCCAGCTGAACGAATGCACCCGCAACGTCCTTGTAAAGCGCCGGTAGATCCACTTCCTGCTGATAGTGGCCGCCGAGCGCCGCGCGCGCCTGCTGGCCGACGATCGCGAGCACCGGCATGTGGTCGAGCCGCGCGTCGTACAGGCCGGTCACGAGGTGCGCGGCGCCGGGGCCCGAGGTCGCGACGCATACGCCCAGCTCGCCTGTAAATTTTGCATGCGCGGACGCCATGAAGGCCGCCATCTCCTCGTGGCGCGCCTGGATGAATTCGATCTTGCCGTCCGCGCGGTTCAGCGCGCCGAAAAAGCCGTTGATGCCGTCGCCCGGGTAGCCGTAGATGCGGCGCACGCCCCAGTCGTACAGCCGCTCGACGATGAAATCCGCCACTGTCGCCATGCCGTTTCTCCTTGGTTCGGGATGAGCCGATGCGAGGCTGCCGCGCAAGGCACGTGCCGCGCCGCAGAAGCCGGGCACAGCGGTTGCACGCCGCACCGCAAGCAACAAGCAAGCTGACCGGAGCGCAACGATGGCACTTTCCGCCGCGCCGGCGATCGACGACGTGCGCGCCCGCGCGTACCGCGTGCCGACCGACCGGCCCGAAGCCGACGGCACCTACGCATGGACCGCGACGACGGTCGTCGTCGTCGAGATCGACGCGGGGCCCGTGACGGGGCTCGGCTATACGTACACGGACGCGAGCGCCGTGCCGCTCGTGACGTCGCTGCTGGCCGGCGTGCTGCGCAACCGGCCGGTGGTGGACATCCCGGCCGCCGTCGACGCGCTGTGGCGCGCGGTGCGCAACGTCGGCCGCGGCGGAATCGCGGCGACCGCGATCTCGGCGCTCGACGCCGCGTTGTGGGACGCAAAGGCAAAACTCGCCGACGTGCCGCTCGCGCTGCTGCTCGGCCGCTTGCGCGAGCGCGTGCCGGTGTACGGCAGTGGCGGTTTCACGACTTACGATGCGCCGACGCTCGCCGCGCAGCTCGACGGCTGGCGCGCCGGGCACGTGCGCGCGTGCAAGATCAAGATCGGCGTGGACGATGCACGCGATCCGTCGCGCGTGCGCGCGGCGCGCGATGCGCTCGGGCCGGGCGTCGACCTGTTCGTCGATGCGAACGGCGCGTATGCGCCGCGCACCGCGCTCGGGTTCGCGCAGGCCGCCGCCGATTGCGACATCCGCTGGTTCGAGGAGCCCGTCAGCAGCGACGACGTCGACGGGCTGCGGTTCGTGCGCGAGCACGTCGGCGCGCGGGTCGACATCGCCGCCGGCGAGTACGCGTATACGCCCGACGATTTCCGGCGCTTGCTGGAAGGCCGCGCAGTCGACGTGCTGCAGGCCGACGCGACGCGCTGCGGCGGCGTCAGCGGCTTTCTCGCGGCCGCCGCGCTTGCCGATGCGCATCACATCGACTTGTCCGCGCATTGCGCACCCGCGCTGCACCGGCACATCGGATGCGCGGCGCCGCGCCTGCGCCACATCGAATGGTTTCACGATCACGTGCGCATCGAGCGGATGCTGTTCGACGGCGCGCCGCGGCTCGTCGACGGCGCGCTCGAGATCGACGCGACGCGCGCCGGGCTCGGCCTCGAATTGCGCGCCGCCGATCTGCTGGATCTCGCGCTTTGAATCCCGACGAGGAGGAACGATGCGACACCCCCGACATCGCGCCGCCGAGCGCGACAGGTTGCTCGCCGACGCCGCGCGGCTGCTGAACCGCAGCGCACTGCTGCTGGCCGGCTCGGTGCTCGCGGACAGCGGCGTCGAGCACTATCGCGGCACCTTTCACAATCGCGCGATGCTCGCGCCGCTCGCGATGTCGACGCTGTCGGTGATCGCGAGCGTGCACGGCCACGCGGACGACACGCCCGTGCGCCACCGGCTGCGCGACGCGGTGCACGTCGCAGCGGCCGCGGTCGGTGTCGCCGGTTCCGCGTTCCACCTGTACAACGTGACGAAGCGACCGGGCGGGTTCAGCTGGCACAACCTGTTCTATGGCGCGCCGCTCGGTGCGCCGTTCGCGCTGCTGCTGTCGGGCGCGCTGGGGGCGGCGGGCGAGCGGCTGCGCGAGAGCCCGGCCGACGCGCCGCGGCTCGCCGGACTGCCGGCCGGGCGCGCGCTGGCCGGGCTCGTCGCGGCGGGGCTCGTCGGCACGCTCGGTGAAGTCGGGCTGCTGCATTTTCGCGGCGCCTTCCAGCATCGCGCGATGTTCGCGCCGCTCGTCGTGCCGCCGGTGGCCGCACTGGCGACCGCGCAGCTCGCGCTGTCGCGTCCGCGCGCCGACCGGCGGTTCTGCCGCGGCTGGCTGCGCGCGACGGCCGTGCTCGGGTTCGTCGGCGTCGCGTTTCATGTGCGCGGCGTCGCGCGGCAGATGGGCGGCTGGCGCAACTGGTCGCAGAACCTGCTGTCGGGCCCGCCGCTGCCGGCGCCGCCGAGCTTCACCGCGCTCGCGATCGCGGGGCTCGCCGCGACCGCGCTCGCCGAACGGGAGGCGCCATGAGCGATACGAACCGCAACGCCGTCGCGCTGCCGCGCTATCCGGGCTATGACGTGCTCGCCAAGCGCGACACGCCATCGTGGAACGATGCGACGCGGCGCGCAATCGATGCGCGCCTGCGTGTCGCGGCCCATGCGCCACGCTATCTGGATGCCGAACGATTCGCGACGCTCGGCGCGTTGTGCGCGCGCATCGTCCCGCAGCAGCCGGGCGGCGCGGGCGCGATCCCGACCGCCGCCTTGGTCGACGCGCGGCTCGCGGCCGACGACGGCGACGGCTATCGCGATGCGCGCCTTCCGCCGCTGCGCGTCGCGTGGCAGACGGGACTCGCCGCGCTCGACGCGATGGCGCGGCACGCGCATGGTTGCCCGTTCGCGGCGCTCGGCGCGCGCGACGCCGATGCGTTGCTGCACGCGGTACAGCAAGGCGACGTCGACCGGCAGCTGGAACCGGCGTGGGACGGCATGGACCCGCGCACGTTCTTCACGAAGCGCGTGCTGATGGACGTCTGCGGCGCGTACTACGGCCATCCGTTCGCGTGGAACGAGATCGGCTTCGGCGGACCCGCGAGCCCGCGCGGCTACGTGCGGATGGACTTCAACCGCCGCGACCCGTGGGAAGCGGACATGCGCATGGAGGAGGGCGATCGCGATGGCCGCCGATGAACCGCTGTCCGCCCCGACGCCGCGCGGCCGCGACGGCCGTGCGCCCGATCCGTTTCGGGTCGGCGGCTGGTCGCCGATGCGGATGTTCCGCGACGACGATGAGGTCGACTTCGTGATCGTCGGCACCGGCGCGGGCGGCGGCACGCTCGCGTGCAAGCTCGCCGAATACGGCTTTTCGGTCGTCGCGCTCGACGCGGGTGCATGGTGGCGGCCGCTCGAGGAATTCGCGTCGGACGAGACGCATCAGCACAAGCTGTTCTGGACCGACGAGCGGATCTGCGACGGCGCCGATCCGCTCACGCTCGGCACCAACAACAGCGGCCGGGCGATCGGCGGCAGCACGGTGCACTTCGCGATGGTGTCGCTGCGATTCAGGCCCGAGTGGTTTCGCTCGCGCAGCGCGCTCGGCTATGGCGTCGACTGGCCGCTCGACTGGCGCGAGATGTGGCGCTACTACCGCGAGGTCGAACAGGCGTTGAAGATCAGCGGGCCGGTGAACTACCCGTGGGGCCCGCCGCGGCCGCGCTATCCGTATCGCGCACACGAACTGAACGCGGCCGCGCTCGTGCTCGCACGTGGCGCGGAGGCAATGGGCATCGACTGGACGCCGACGCCGCTCGCGACGCTGTCCGCGCCGCGCGGCCGCGCGCATCCGTGCGTGTATCGCGGCTTCTGCATCGCCGGCTGCGCGACCAACGCGAAACAGAGCGCGCTCGTCACGTGGATTCCGCGCGCGGTCGCGGCCGGCGCCGAGGTGCGCGATCTCGCGATGGCGCTGCGGATCGAGGCCGCAGGCGATCGCGCGACCGGCGTGCACTACCGGCGCGATGGCCGCACGCATTTCCAGCGCGCGCGCAACGTCGTCGTCGCCGGTTACGCGATCGAGACGCCGCGCCTGCTGCTGCTGTCCGCGAACGGGCGGCATCCGCAGGGGCTCGCGAACCGTTCGGGCCTCGTCGGCCGCTATCTGATGGCGCAGCTCAACCAGGCGTCGTGGGGGACGATGGACGACGAAGTGCGCTGGTACAAGGGCCCGCCGTCGCTGTCGATCACCGAGCACTGGAACTACGCGGACGAAGGCAAGGATTTCTTCGGCGGCTACTGCTGGATGAGCCAGGGGCCGCTGCCGATCGAATGGGCGCGCAAGGTCGCCGCGCGCGGGCTGTGGGGCGATGCGCTGAAGCGCGAGATGGCGCGCTACAACTTCCAGGCCGGCCTGAAGATCGTCGGCGAGACGCTGCCGCGCGCGGACAACCGCGTGACGCTCGCCGACGAACGCGACGCGTTCGGGCTGCCGGTCGCGCGCGTCACCTATTCGTACGACGACAACGATCGCCGGATGATTCGCCATGCGCTCGCGCAGATGGGCCGTTCGCTGGAAGCGGCCGGCGCGCGCGACATCTGGCACGAGGAGGACGACACGTGCCATCTCGCCGGCACCGTGCGGATGGGCGACGACCCGGCGACGAGCGTCGTCGATGCCGATTGCCGCAGCTGGGACATCCCGAACCTGTGGGTGTGCGACGGCTCGGTGTTTCCGACCGTCGGCGGCGTGAATCCGTCGCTGACGATCCAGGCGATCGCGTGCCGCACCGCCGACCGCATCCGCGCGCTGGTCGCGCGCGGCGACGCGCATGCGCGTGCGCGATGGCGGTGACGCGTGCCGCGCGGCCTCCGTCGTCGCGATGCATGCGAACGAGAGGAGAGCCGCACGCGAACCGTTCAATCTCTTAGCGAGGATTCGTCTCATGTCTGCATTCAACCGTTCATCCCTGCGCCGCGGTGCCGCCTGCACCCTGCTGGCCGTGTGCGCGTCGGCGCTGCCCGCGGCGGCGCAGTTGCGCCCCGCCAATCCGGCCAGCGTCCCGGATTCATCCACGCAGGCATTCAAGCGTGCCGACCGCAAGATGATGGAAGCGATGGAAAGCGCCCCGTACACGGGCGACGCCGATCGCGATTTCGTCTCGCACATGGCGCCGCATCACCAGGGCGCGATCGACATGGCGCAGGTCGAGCTGAAATACGGCAAGGACCCGACGCTGCGGCAGCTCGCGAGCCGGATCGTCGCCGCGCAGCGCGACGAGATCGCGCTGATGGAACGCTGGCAGAAGGAGCACGGCAAGACGCCGTGAATCGCGGGGCGGGACGGGATGCGCGGTCGGCCGTACCGGCGGCTGCGCATCCGGTCAGCGGCGACAGCGGACACGTACCGACGCGACGGCGGCGCGTACCGGCAACCGCGACAGGAGGGGTGATGGATGGACGGTGAACGTGACGCGGCAGATCGCGCGATCGACAGCGTGGCCGACTACATGGCCGCGATCGGCGCGCAGCGGCAGACGATGGCGCTGCGCCTCTTTCGCGGCCAGTGCAATGCCGGCTGGCCGCTCGTGCCGGGCATCGCGCGACAGCGCGCGTCGCCCGACGTCGAAGCGCGGATGCTCGACGAATTCACGCGGCGCGCGCTGCCGCACCTCGAACCCGGACAGAACCTCGATGCGTGCGACTGGCTCGCGCTCGCGCAGCAGCACGGGATGCGCACACGGCTGCTCGACTGGTCCGGCAACGCGCTCGCCGCGCTGTGGTTCGCGGTCAGGCGCGCGGGCGAAGCGGGCGGCGACGGCGTGGTGTGGTGCCTCGCGCACGACGCCGACGACATCGCGACCGCCGCCGAGCGGCGCGCCCCGCTGGAGGTCACGCGCACCAAGGTGTTCCGGCCGCGTCACGTGATGCCGCGGATCACCGCGCAGGACGGCTGGTTCACGATTCACGGCTACGACGCCGGCGCCGAGCGCTTCGTGCCGCTCGACGAGCATGCGGATTTTGCCGGCCGCCTCATCCGCATCGTCGTACCGGGCGCGCGGTTCGCGACGATCCGGCAGGAACTCGCCGGTGTCGGCGTGAGCGTCGCGACGATCTTTCCGGATCTCGACGGCATCGCGCAGCTGACCGACACGCGCTATTTCCCGGACGACGAGGACACGCACGCGCCGCGGTAAAGCCGCCGCCGCACGGGCACGCGCGATGCTTGTTTCGACGGCGCGCACACGGGACCGGCCCCCGAGCGGCCCTGCATGCGTCCGGTTCGCGGCGGGCGGCGACGCGGTTCATGCGCACATTCCAACCAACCATCGAATCCGGAGGCTGTCATGCGCGAACCCAACGAACCACCGAGCGACCGTCGCGACACGGCGTGCAAGCCCGGCGCCGGTTCCGCGCCGAGCGGGCACGCGGTCACCCGCGCGTTCGAACGTTTCGCGTCGGGCGTGACGACCTGGGCCGGCTCGCCTGTCGCGTTCGGCAGCGCGGTCGCCATCACCGTGCTGTGGCTCGTGAGCGGGCCCGTGTTTCACTACTCCGACGCATGGCAGTTGGTGATCAATACTGGCACCACGATCATCACGTTCCTGATGGTGTTCCTGCTGCAGCGCAACCAGAACCGCGACAGCGTGGCGCTGCACCTGAAGCTCGACGAATTGCTCGCGGTCACGCGCGCGGCGAGCGACCGGCTGATCGGGATCGAGGATGCGTCGGAGGAAGAATTGCGCGCGCTGGCGCAGACCTACGTCGAAATGGCGCAGCGCGCGGCCGAGCGCGGCGAGGACGAGCCGGGCGGCACACGCGCGGAAACGGCCGATACGCCGCCCGAATCCTGATCGCCTGATCGCGCGATGCGCGGCCCGATGATTTTTCAAACGCTTGTCGTTTCCGGCGTCGCATCGCGGCAGACCGGCGTGCCCACGACGCTCGCAGCGGGGAACGGCACGTGCTGCAACCCGAAACGAAGCCCGGTCGTTCCGGGTATTGCCTACGGTGCTTCCATGAACTCCAGAACCCCTTCGAATCCGCTGTTGAATCTTGCGGTGGCCGTCGCCTGCGGCGCGGCCGCGATGTACTTCCTCGATCCGTCGTCCGGCCGGCGCCGGCGCGCGTATCTGCGCGACAAGGCGGTTGCGGGCCGGCACGGCGTGGCCGATTATGCGAATACGCAGGCGAAGCGGGCGGCCGACCATGCGCGCGGCGCGATCGCCGGCCTGCGGGCGGACTGGCTCGCGGGCGATGCGAGCGACGTGCAGGTCGCCGAGCGCGTGCGTGCGGCGCTCGGCCGGCTCGTCGGTCGCCCGCGCGACATCGACGTGAGCGTCGAGCGCGGCAACGTGTGCCTGACCGGACAGGTCGAGGAGGCCGAAAGGCAGGCGCTGATCGACGGCGTCGCCGCGCTGCATGGCGTGCATCACGTCGAGGACGCGATGGGCGCGCGCAGCGAATACAAGGCGCCGCCCGGCGGCCATTCGCACTGACGCGGCCGCGGCTGCCCGCACCGGCGGGGGCCGGTGAACGACTACGACACGCATTCGGCGCACGCACGGCTGCCGGCACGACGGCAGCCTGGCGCCCCAACCGGAGCAAGCCCATGACCGACCGCCAGCCCCCCGATACGACGCCTCCGCATCCGGAGCCCGGCGCGCACGACGCGCTCGAACACCTGCTCGGCAGCCTGCATCGACACGGCTTCCTGCGTTTCGCGAACGAGGTCGTCACGGCGAACGCGCGGCTGGCCGACACGTTCGTCGACGTGCTCGACAAGCCCGGCATGCAGAGCGGCATGCAGAATCTCGCGATGCTCGTGACGGCGCTGTCGCGCATTCCGCCGGAACAGTTCGGTCGCGCCGCGTTCGCGGCGGCCGACGCGCTGCATCACGTGGGCGCCTGGCAGCCGGCGCAGCACGAGCATGTCGCGCCCGGCGTGCGCGGCGTCTACCGGCTGCTGCACGACGAGGCGCTGTGGGAGGCGTTGACGCCGCTGCTCGAAGGACTGAAAGTCTTCGCGCAAGGGCTCGCGCGTGATGCGCAGCCGCCGGCCGCCGGGCTCAACGAGGCGACGAAAGACGCTTGACCGGCGCCGGTGACAGGCCGCACGCGGCGCACAGGTCCGCGAACTGGCGGATGATGCGCTGCGTCGGCGCGCTCGCCGGCCAGTGCGGCACCGCGTCGATGCCGACCCAGCGGCACAGCGCGATTTCCCGGCCCGGGCATGCGTGCGCGCCGCGCGGCAGGCTCGCGACGAACACGTGATGGCGTTTCACGCTGCCGTCCACGTAGAAGAAATACGCGAGTTCGAGATCGACGAGCCCCGTTTCCTCCCGAAGCTCGCGATGCGCGGCGTCGAGCGCCGATTCGCCGCGCCGAATCACGCCGCCCGGCAGCGTCCAGCGCGACGACGGCCGTCGGGCGACCAGCAGCACGCGCTGGTTGCGATGGCAGATGATCGTTGCGCGTTCTTTCGCCAGCGGCGCCAGCGGCACCGCGCGAACAGGGAAATCGGACGGGTCGGGGAGCGTCATGCAGGGCAGGCGACGGGTGAATGAAAGATCCATTACCCGGTACAGCAACCTGCATTCCTGCTTCGCCGCCGCGCCTGCCGGCGCGTGAGCGTTTCGGGGCTGCGTGCCGGCGGGCGTCCGCGATTTTTCAACGGCTTGTCATTTATGCCGCCGCCTGTCGCGGCCGACCGCGCGCGCGGTGCGGCGCAATGCGCGGCTATCGCGCGTTTTCGCGCTTGCGGGATGGTGCGCGATCCTGCGGCGTGCCGTTTTCCGGCTCGTCCGGCTTGCCTTCGGCGGGATCGTGCGCGCTGCGCGGCGGCGGCGTGGCCGTGCCGGGGCGTTTGCCTTCGGGACCGGGCGTGCTGTTGCCGCGATCTTCGTCGCGCGTGTCGGTGTCGAGTGAGGTCGAGCGTGTCATGGTTCGCGAGTCCTGTCGGGGCCGTCGAAACGTACGCGTCGCGCATCGGGCGTGCCGGTCGGCTGGAACCAAGCCGAACCACCTTGCCGGGCCCGCTGTTTGCTTGATCGCGCGCTTGAGGTCCGTGCGGGCAATGACGCCCGCGGCCGCCGCCCGGAGTCCCGTTCATGCCCGATGCGATCCTGTGCCCGTTGTCCGTTCGTGAGCGATTTGGCGTCGCGGTCCGGCGCGCGCTGACGCCCGGACCGCGCGGCACCGGCGCGCCTGACGCGTTCGTGTCGGCGGCGGCCGGTGCCGCCCTGTCGACGCCGCTGCACGTGCGCTGGCCGACCGTGGTCGCGCGCGCAGGCGATGGGCCGTCCGGTGGCGGCAGCGGCGCGGGCCCCGCGCCGGGCCGCAACGACGGCGAGCACCCGACCGACGCGCCGGGCGGCGGCGGTGGCGACGACCATCCGCACGACGATCGCGGCGGTCGCACCGGCGGAGACGGAGACGGCAACGACGGCGAAGGCGAACGCAAGCGACCCGGCAAGAAAACGCTGATCATCCTCGGCGCGGTGCTGATCGTGCTGCTCGTCGGCGGCCTCGTCTGGTGGCTCGCGACGCGCAACCAGGAAAGCACCGACGATGCGTACACCGACGGCAACGCGATCGCGGTCGCGCCGCACGTGTCCGGCTACGTGACGCGGCTGGCGGTCGACGACAACACCTTCGTGCGGCGCGGCGACGTGCTCGTCGAGATCGATCCGCGCGACTACCGCGCGCAGGTCGACGCGGCGCAGGCGCAGCTCGGCCTCGCCCAGGCCCAGCTGGATGCGGCGCGCGTGCAGCTCGACATCGCACGCGTGCAGTATCCGGCCCAGTACCGGCAAGCGCGCGCGCAGATCGAATCGGCGGAAGCCGCGTACCGGCAGGCGCTCGCCGCGCAGGCGCGGCAACGCGCGGTCGATGCGCGCGCAACCTCGCAGCAGGCGATCGATGCGGCCGACGCGCAGCGCGCGACCGCCGACGCGAACGTCGCGATGGCCCAGGCGCAGGCGCGCACCGCGAGCCTCGTGCCGCAGCAGATCCGGCAGGCCGAGACGGCCGTCGAGGAGCGCCGCCAGCAGGTGCTGCAGGCGCGCGCGCAGCTCGAGACAGCCAACCTGAACCTGTCGTACTGCGAAATGCGTGCGCCGTCCGACGGCTGGGTCACGCGGCGCAACGTGCAACTGGGCTCGTTCCTGCAACCGGGCACGTCGATCTTCTCGATCGTCACGCCGCGCGTGTGGATCACCGCGAATTTCAAGGAGTCGCAGCTCGAACGGATGCGCATCGGCGACCGCGTCGACGTGTCGGTCGACGCGTATCCCGATCTCGACCTGCACGGCCACGTCGACAGCATCCAGCTCGGCAGCGGCTCGCGCTTCTCCGCGTTCCCCACCGAGAACGCGACCGGCAACTTCGTGAAGATCGTGCAGCGCGTGCCGGTGAAGATCGTGCTCGACGGCCCGCTGCCGACCCGTCCGCCGCTCGGTCTCGGCCTGTCGGCCGTGCCGACCGTTCACCTGAAATGACCGGCCGCCGCGCCGCGGCCGGTGTCGACCGGAGCGATCCGATGCCCGATACCCGCACGTCATTCCCGTTTCGCGAGGCCCGCCGATGAACCGGCCGCCCGAGCGCAACGGCGCGTCCGGCGGCGCATGGCGACCCGCCGCGAACCCGTGGCTCATCGCGATCGTCGTCACGCTCGCCGCGTTCATGGAAGTACTCGACACCACGATCGTCAACGTCGCGCTGCCGCACATCGCCGGCACGATGTCGGCGAGCTACGACGAGGCGACCTGGACACTCACGTCGTACCTCGTCGCGAACGGCATCGTGCTGCCGATTTCGGGCTTCCTCGGGCGCCTGCTCGGCCGCAAGCGCTACTTCCTGCTGTGCATCGCCGCGTTCACCGTGTGCTCGTTCCTGTGCGGCGTCGCGACCAACCTTGGCGAACTGATCGTGTTCCGCGTGCTGCAGGGGCTGTTCGGCGGCGGGCTGCAGCCGAACCAGCAGTCGATCATCCTCGATACGTTTCCGCCGGAGCAGCGCAACCGCGCGTTCTCGATCTCGGCGATCGCGATCGTCGTCGCGCCGGTGCTCGGGCCGACGCTCGGCGGCTGGATCACCGACCATTTCTCGTGGCGCTGGGTGTTCCTGCTCAACGTGCCGATCGGCGCGCTGACCGTGCTCGCGGTGATGCAGCTCGTCGAGGATCCGCCGTGGCGGCGCGACGCCGAACGCGGAATCTCCATCGACTACATCGGCATCGGGCTAATCGCGATCGGGCTCGGCTGCCTGCAGGTGATGCTCGATCGCGGCGAGGACGAGGACTGGTTCGGTTCGAACTTCATCCGCATCTTCGCGGTGCTGTCCGCGCTCGGGCTGATCGGCGCGACGCTGTGGCTGCTGCGCACGAAGAAGCCGGTGGTCGACCTGTCGTGCCTGCGCGACCGCAATTTCGCGCTCGGCTGCGTGACGATCGCGACGTTCGCGGCCGTGCTGTACGGCAGCGCGGTGATCGTGCCGCAGCTCGCGCAGCAGCATCTCGGCTACACGGCGACGCTCGCGGGGCTGGTGCTGTCACCCGGCGCGCTGCTGATCACGCTCGAGATTCCGCTCGTGAGCCGGCTGATGCCGCACGTGCAGACGCGCTATCTCGTCGGGTTCGGCTTCGTGCTGCTGTGCGGCGCGCTGATCTATTCGCGCACGCTGGTGCCGAACATCGATTACACGCACCTCATGATGATCCGCTGCGCGCAGTCGCTCGCGATCGGCTTCATGTTCGTGCCGATCACGACGCTCGCGTACCTGACCGTGCCGCAGCGGCTCAACGACGACGCGTCCGCGCTGTTCACGATGTTCCGCAACGTCGCGGGCTCGATCGGCATCTCGGTGTCGACCGCGCTGATCCGCGAACGCACGCAGGCGCGCATGGCGCATCTGTCCACGCACATGTCGACGCTGTCGCAGAACTTCCAGGATGCGTTGCAGGAGAACGCGCGCGCGATTGGCGCGCTGACGGGCGCGCCGCCGTCGGCCGCATTGCAGACGGCCGGCGGGCGGCTGTACGAGACCTTCATCGCGCAAGCGACGATCCTCGCGTATATCGACGTGTTCGCGATCCTCGCGGTGTTCTGCGCGTTCAGCATTCCGCTGACGTTCCTGTTCTCGCCGGCGAAGGCCGCGCGCGCCGCGGGAGGGCATTGAGATGAACGCACGTCGGGACAATCGCAATCGCCGCGTGATTCGCAGCCTCGTGCGCCGCGCGGTGACGATCTTCACCGGATGCACGGTGGTCGCAAGCTGCACCGTCGGGCCCGACTACCAGCCGCCGCACGCGGACGTGCCGGACACCTGGCATGCGATGCGGGCGGACGGACAGGCGGCGTCTCCCGCGTCGGACGCGGCCGCACGGTCGTCGCCGACGGTCGACGCCGATCCCGATCCGCGCTGGTGGCGTGCATTCGGCGATCCGCTGCTCGACCGGCTCGTCGAGCGCGCGGCGCACGACAACCTCGACGTGCAGGCGGCCGTGCTGCGCATCGCGCAGGCACGCGCGCAGGTTCGCGCGGCCGCCGCGCAAGGTTTGCCGGACGTGCGGGCGACCGCGAGCTACCAGCGCGAACAGCTCGGCCTGAAAGGCATCGTCGAGGAGCAGGGCATCGACCAGCGCGTCGATCGTCTCGGCGCGCCGGGCTCGCCGCTCGACCGGTTCGGGCCGGGCACCGGCGCGCGCGTGCAGCAGGGCGCGCGTAGCGCGATCGATGCGCTCGAAGCGCCGGTCAACCTGTGGCAGGCCGGCTTCGACGCGTCGTGGGAGCTGGACCTGTTCGGGCGCGTGCGCCGCTCGGTCGAAGCGGCCGGCGCGCAGACGAGCGCGGCGATCGCGAGCCGCGACGACGCGCTGCTGTCGCTCGAGGCGGAGGTCGCGCAGACCTATCTGCAACTGCGCGGCGCGCAAGCCCAGCGCGCGCTGGCCGACGACCTGCAACGCGCGCAGCGCGAACTGCTCGACCTGACGCGCGAGCAGGCCGCGCACGGTCTCGCGAGCGATCTCGACGTGCGCAGCGCCGACGCGCGGCTCGCGCAGATCCGCGCGCAACTGCCGCAGTTCGACCAGCAGATCGTGTTGTTGCGCAACGGTCTCGCGTATCTGGTCGGCGGCGCGCCGGGCGCGCTCGACGACTGGCTTGCCGCCCCGCGCGCGCTGCCGGACGTGCCGCCGGCCGTGCCCGTCGGTCTGCCGTCGACGCTCGCGCGCCGGCGTCCCGACATCCGCCGCGCGGAGGCCGAGCTGCATGCGGCCACCGCCGACGTCGGCGTCGCGGTCGCGCAGTTCTATCCGGACATCTCGTTGACCGGGCAAGTCGGGTTGCGTGCGTCGCACGTGCGCGAGCTCGCGCACTGGTCGCATCTGTTCTATGCGTTCGGGCCCGCCGTGTCGCTGCCGATTTTTTCCGGCGGCGCGCTCGTGTCGAACCTGCGGCTGTCGCAGGCGCGCCAGGCGGAAGCGGCGCTCGCCTACCGGCAGGCGGTGCTCGTCGCGCTGCGCGACGTCGACAATGCACTGGCCGTGTACCGCACCGACCAGGCGCGCGCGGCCGCGCTCGACGATGCGGTGAAGGCCGAACAGGGCGCGCTGGACCTCGCGCGCGATCGCTACCGGAAAGGCTTGTCGCCGTTCCTCGACGTGCTGGACGCCGAGCGGCAATGGTCGGAGGGGCGGCAGCAGGCGCAGCAGGGCGCGTTGCAGACGACGACCGATCTCGTCGCGCTGTACAAGGCGCTCGGCGGCGGATGGCAGGCGGAGCCGGGCACGCATGCGAATCCGGATGCCGGTACGGCCCGCGCGCAATAGCCGCGAACGCACGCCGGACATCGCGGGCCCCGCTCGCGCCACGCCGCTCGCCGGCCCGCACGCGGCGTCAATCCCACGCGTGCTTGCTGAACTGATAGCCCTTGGAGCGGATCGTCTTGATCCGTTTCGGTTCGGCCGCATCGTCGCGCAGCTTGCGGCGCAGCTTCGAGATGCGACCGTCGATCGACCGGTCGAGGCCGTCGAACGCGATGCCGCGCAGCAGCAGCGTCAGGTCTTCGCGGCTGACCACCTCGCCCGCGCGGCACACGAGCGCCCACAGCAGGTCGAATTCGGTCGACGTCAGGCGCGGCGTGCTGCCGTCGGGAAGATGCACGCGGCGATCGGCCCGGTCGATCGAGAATTTGCCGAACACGTATCGCTGCGGCGAATCCGGCGCGGGCTCGCCCGCCGGCACGCGCGTGCGCCGCAACTGCGCCTTGATCCGCGCGAGCAGCAGCCGCGGCTCGACCGGCTTGCGGAGAAAGTCGTCCGCGCCGAGTTCCAGGCCGAGCAATTCGTCGAACGGTTCGTCGCGGCCGGTCACCATGATCACGATGCCGTCGTACTGCATGCGCGCCTCGCGGCAGATCTCGAAGCCGTCCTTGCCCGGCAGGTTGACGTCGAGCAGCACGAGGTCGGGGCGGTTCGCGACGATCGCCGGCACTGCGCCGGCGCCGTCGAACAGCGTGTCCACCTGGTAATGATGCTGGCGCAGATAGTCGGCGATCAGCGCGGACAGCGGGACGTCGTCTTCGACGAGCAGAATTCGGATGGGCATCGCTAAACGAAGGGGGCAAAACGGGAAGGTGGCGAGCGGTCAGGCCCAGTCCGAACGCGTCGTAGCCGAAGCGACGTGGATGATACTGCGCAACATTCCGGTGGAATGTGGCGAAATCTGAATCGTTCGGTGAGCTTAGCTATGGGCCAATCGCCGCCGCCGGGCGGCAGGTACGGGAAGCGCGAGGCGGGGTCGCGCGCGGGGCAGAAACGGTTCGGGGCGAGGGCCGGCGCGGCGCTCGCGACGTTGCGCGGCCGCGCATCCTTCAGACGAAAACGTTTGCGCCAGGCCGCGGTCGCGAACCGCGCTCGCACCGGTCAAACCCAGGCCAGGCAAGGTTAGTCGACATATCATTACAAAATATTACCGACGTGGGCGGGTGCCGCTCCCTACAATCTGCGCAGCTGACTCGCGCGCATCGCGCACTGCGATGGCATCGTTTCCCGATCGTATCGACTGCCGGTTTCGACGACACGTCGAGCCATGTCGCTCGCGTGCGGAACCGGATGCGCGCGGGTCGGCGCGACGCCGCGCCGGCGCCTGACGGGCGGGCAAGCGGATGGTACGAACGATTGACGGGGAAATGAAATGACGCCGTTGCAAGTCGTCCAGCGTCTCGAGGCACTCACGCAGGCGATCGAAGCCGCGGTCGCGCGCGCCGACTGGAACGAAGCCGTCCGCGCGGCCGAGATGCGGTCGGCGTTCGTGCTTGCGCTTGCACCCGATCAACCGGCCGAGGTCGTGTCGGCGTTGATGCGCATGCAGGAAATCGATGTCCGGATTTCCACCATCGCGCGCGACACGCTGGAGGCGCTCATCGCGGAGGGCTGGACGGCGTTGCACGCGACCCGGTTGGCCACCCACGCGCTGAGGGTGCGGCAGCGATCGCTCGACGCCGGCGCCGCGGCCACGCGACATTGAAATTCGTTTCTGCAGGTGACGGGATGAGATTCAGAAAACGCACCAGTCACGTCGATGCGACACGGTGGTTCGCCGACGGCGACCATGAACGGGTAGAGCGCCGTGACGGGAAGTGGGCGGTCGCGACGCCGGAAGGCTGGCGGCCGGTGCAGCCGGGCGACTGGATCGTGCGCGATGAAGGCGGCAACTGCTGGCCGATGGAAGACGGCCTCTTCGTGCGTTGCTACGAACCGGCAGCCGACTGACGCGGCCGCCGGCTCGCCGCGCTTATCGGCTCTTGCGCGAAAACATCAACGAATCGGCGTCGTTGAACCGGATAGGCCGCGGCTCGCCGTAACCGGCTTTCTCCGCGACCCGGATCGATGCGACATTGGTCGGCGCGATCAGGCACACGCTGCGCTCGAACCGCTGCTGCGCGTCGAGCCATGCGAGCGCGGCCGCGAGCGCCTCGGTCGCATAGCCGCGGCCCTGCGCCCACGTCGCCAGCGCCCAGCCGGCTTCCGGCACGCCGCGGATCGGCGGTTCGATGTTCCGGTGGAAATCCGCGAAGCCGAGATCGCCGACATAGCGGCCCGACGCCTTTTCGCGAATCGCCCAGTAGCCATAGCCGAGCAGCGGCCACAGCCCGCGATACGCGAGCATGCGCATCCACGAGTCGCGCGGCGCGGACGGCTCGCCGTTGAAGATGTGCGCGACGACGCCGGGTTCCGCCCACATGGCGGCGAGTGCGTCGAAGTCGCCGAGCGGATGGCCTTCGAGCACCAGGCGCGGCGTGTCGAGAACGGGCGGGGACGAGACGGGTGGCATCGGGTGTCCGGAAAGAGGGGATAGTCGGGCGGCTAGACCGTCAGCACGTCGATGCCGCGCTGGCGCAGGTCGTCGACCACGGCTGCGTCGGCGCCCGTATCCGTGATCAGCATGTCGAGCTGCTCGACGCTTGCGATCACCGAGAGATTGCGCTTCATCAGCTTCGACGAATCGGCGACCGCGATCACCTGGCGCGAGATCTTCAGCATCTGCGCGTTCAGTTGCGCTTCGAGCAGGTGCGGCGTCATCAGGCCGATCTCGGGATCGAGGCTGTCGACGCCGAGGAACAGCCGGTCCGCGTACAGCCCCTGCAGCGCGACGACGGCCTGCGGCCCCGACAGCGAATACGAGTTCGGCCGAAGCTGCCCGCCCGGCATGATCAGGTTGATGTGCGGCGCGGCCGCGAGCAGCACGGCCACGTTCAGCGCATTGGTGATCACGTTCAGCGATTGCAGCTTCATCGCGAGGATCTGCTTCGCGATTTCCTCGGTCGTGCTGCCGGAGTCGAGCAGGATCGTTTCGCCGTCGCCGATCAGCGCGGCGGCGGCCGCCGCGATCCGCACCTTCTCCGCGTGACGGAGCTTCTGCTTGACCGCGATCGGCACCTCGTCGCTTTCGCGCAGCACCAGCGCGCCGCCATGGGTGCGCAGCACCGCGCCGGCCGCCGCGAGCGCGTTCAGGTCGCTGCGCACCGTGACGAGCGAGATGCCGAACCGCTCGGCCAGTTCCTCGACGGTGACCTTCTCCCGCTCGCGCACCAGCTCGCAGATCAGGCGGCGACGTTCTTCGACAAGCAGCGGCGCGTGATCGACGGCAGGCGACGGAGGCACTCGGTGAGCGGGCATGTCCATTTCGGCAAGACAGGGAGCCGAAATGATATCAAAACCCCTGGCCGGGCTGGAGCGCATGCAAGGCCGGCGCGTCGAGCGGCATGCCCGCCAGCCGGGCCGCGTGGACCGCCGCGCCGACGTGGGGCCCGAGGCGCGGCGCGGTGAGCACCGCATCCGGCACGCGGCGCGCGAGCGCGTCGCGCAGCGGCTCGAGCACGCGCGCGCCGGCGTTGAACACGCCGCCGGAATACGACACCGGCAGCGGTTCGCCGGGCGGCCAGCCGAGGGTGCGCGCGACGCCTGCCGCGAGTTGCGCGAGCTCGTCGGTCGCGCGGTCGATCAGCGCGTGCGCTGCGGGGTCGCCCGCGTGCGCCGCATCGATCACGAGCCGCGACAGCTGCGCGAAGCGGCTGCGCACCGCGCCCGCATTCACGGCCGCGCACAGGTCGAGATCGTGTTCCAGCGCGAAGTGCGCGCGCACGATGTCGAACAGCGGCCCGCGCGCGGCGCGGCCGTCCGCCATCCGCGAAAACGCGGCGAGCCCTTCGCGCGCGAGCCAGTAGGCCGAGCCTTCGTCGCCGAAGACCTCGCCCCAGCCGCCGCAACGTGCGGCGCGGCCTTCGCGTTGCCCGTACGCGATCGATCCGGTGCCGGCGACGATGCTGATGCCGTCGCCGCCGGCCAGCGTGCCGGCCCAGCTGCACACCATGTCGTTGCCGATCCGGTAGCGCTCGCGCGCGAACAGCGGCGCGAGCAGGCCGTCGAGCTCGGGCAGCAGGCGGCTGTCCTCGCCGTACGCGGGCAGGCCGGCGAATGCGTACGCGACGTCGTCGCGCGCGACGTTCGCCGCGGCCAGCACCGCATGCACGCCGTCGGCGAGCAGCGTGCGCAGCGCGTCCACGCCGATCTCGAGGTAGTAGCTGGTGGTCGTTTCGTGACGCGCCCGCACGCGGCCTTGACGGTCGATCACCATGAACGCGGTTTTCGTGCCGCCGCCGTCGATGCCGAGAAAGAGTGGAGTCATGTGGGCTGCCCCGCGTACGGATGAATGGTGACGCCGGCCACGACGCGGTTGACGGTGCCGGACGCGCTCGGGTTGTCGGGCGTGAGCCCGAGGCGCAGCGACGCGAGCAGCGCGAAACACTGCGCGAGGACCAGCGCGACGGGCGCGAGCGCGAGATCGGGCAGGCCGGGCGGCAGCGGCACCGTCAGGTCGTCGCCGGACGGCGCCGGCGTGCCGGTGTCGCCCGCGTCGTCGGCCGGCGCGACGCCGACCGACAGTATGCCGGCCGCGCGGTTTTCGCGCCGCAGTTCGCGCAGCAGGTCGAGGTCGTAGCGGCGCGTATGCGGATCGCCGGACAGCAGCACGACGACGAGCGTGCGTTCGTCGAGGAACGTTTTCGGGCCGTGCCGGAAGCCGAGCGGCGATTCGGCCATCGCGACGATCAGCCCGTCGGTCAGTTCCAGCAGTTTCAGCGCGGCTTCGCGCGCGAGCCCGAGCAGCGTGCCGCTGCCCAGATACACGACGCGCTCGGGCAACTGCCGCACGTGCGCGGCGAGCCGCGACGCGTGGTCGCGCAGCAGCGTGCGCGCGGCGTCGGCCAGCGGCCCGACCGGCATGCCGGCCACGCCGAACGCCCAGGCCGCGCCGAGCAGCATGCCGCTGAAACTGGACGTCATCGCGAACGCCTGGTCGTGCGTGGCCTCGGGCAACAGCACGACGTGCGCGCGCGGATGCGTGCCGAGGCGGCGGTTCAGCATGCCGTCGGCCGCGCACGTGAACGCGAGGTGGCGGCAGCCGTCGACGAGGCGATCCGCCAGCTCGACGGCCGCGACGCTTTCGGGGCTGTTGCCGGAGCGCGCGAACGACACCAGCAGCGTCGGCACGCCCGGCTGCAGCGTGTCGCCGGGGTTCGCGACGATGTCGGTGGTGGCCACCGCTTCGACGCGGCCGCCGAAGCGGTGCCGCAGCGCGGGCGCGAGGCACTGGCCGATGAAGGCCGAGCTGCCCGCGCCGGTCAGGACGATGCGCAGGCGAGGATCGGCGAGCAGCGGCGCGAGAAACGCGTCGAGCGCCGCGCGCTGCGCGTCGACGACGGCATGCACGTCGGGCCAGACGTCGGGTTGCTGGGCGATTTCGCGTGCCGTGTGGGCGGCGTGGCGGCGGCTGAGGTCGGCGGGATCGAGGTCGAAAAATTCCATGAGCAGATCTGAGGAGAGTCGGTCACGCGGCACACGCGTGGAGATACGGACGGACGGCCGCGGCCGTGCCGTCTTGCAACAGGGCGCCGGCGCGCAACGCGAGCCGTCCTTCGCGGACGGCCTCGTACTGGCGCGGCAGATGCTGGCTGACGAGCGTGAGCGGCGGCGGCGACGCATCGAGGCGCGCGAGCAGGTCGGCGCACGCGCGTTGCACGACGGGATGGGTCCAGTAGTAGCGGATGCGGTCGCTCAGGCTGTACGCGAGATCGAGTTCGAGTTGTGCGCCGGCCGGGTAGTAATCGCGCCAGTGCGCCGGTTCGTTGCGCATCACGCCGAGCACGGTCGCGATGAACCCGTCGTCGCCGCCGAGCCATTCGCGCTCGATCGCGGCGAGCGACCACAGCGTTTCGCGCATCGCGAAGGTCACGCCGGGGCCGACCTTCAGGATCGCGAAGTGGTCGCGCACGAGTTGCGCGAGGTTGTCGGGCGTCTGGTAATCGGTCGAATGCGCTTCGAACACGAGCGCGGGTTCCGTTTCGATGAATGCGCTCAGTTCACGCGCGTTGCCGGCGTCGTAGTCGATCACCTTGTGATGATCGAACTCGACGCCCGGCTGCACGACCATCGCGATCACGCGCGACCACGCATCGTCGAGGCCGGCGCGCGCGAACGCGTCGCGGTGCAGCGCGAGCGTCGAGCCGGCCGCTTCGGGCGTGGTGACCGCGACCGCGTCGAGCGTCTCGTGCGCACCGCCGGGCACCGGCACCTCGGTGCCGATCACGTAGACGGGCGCGTCGCCGCGCGGCGCACCGGCCGCCCACGCGGCCTCGGCGGCGCGGCACAGGCGCACCGCCCGCGCGGCGATCTCGGCTTCGGGCAACGGCTGCGGATCGTCCGCGCACGACATCGAGCAGTCGAGATGCAGCTTGCGGAAGCCGGCCGCCACGTACTGCGCGACCATCGTCTCGGCCTTGTCCATCGCGTGCGCGGCCGGCAGCCGGCGCCATGCGTTCGGGCCGAGATGGTCGCCGCCGAGCAGGATCGCATCGGGGCTCACGCGTTCGCGCGCGGCGATGTCGAATACGTGGCGACGGAAGTCGTGCGGCGTCATGCCCGTATAGCCGCCGTCCTGGTTGACCTGGTTGCAGGTCGCCTCGATCAGCGCGGGGCGTTCGCGCGCCGCGCATTCGCGCAGCGCGGCGGCGATCGCGACCGGATGCGCGGAGCACACGGACGGGATGCCGATCGCGGGTGTGCCGGGCGGCGCGTGACGCGACGACTGCTTGTGACGGCGGACGAGATCGAGCAGCGGGTTCATGCCGATTCCCCCGCCGTGTGGGTTGCCGCGGCGCCTTCCGGCTGCAGCGCGAGCAGCAGCGCGGCCAGCAGCGCCAGCGCGATGCCCGTGAGCTTGCTGCCGGTCGGCGTCGCACCGGTGACGATCATCGAGATCACCGACGTCAGCAGCGGCGCGCCCGCGTTGACGAGCGGCGACACGACGATCGCCTTGCCGAAGCGGAACGCATAGACGAGCGTCAGCGCGCCGATCGCATTCAGCACCTGGATCACGGCGGCGAGGCCCGGGCCGCCGATCCCGTAGTTGATCGTGCGGCCGAAGTCGGTCATCCACAACGCGAACGGCACGCACAGCAGGCCCGTCAGCGCCATGTAGAAGAAGATCGATTCCGCGTCCATCGTCGCGTTCGCGATCTTGATGAAATACGCCTGCAGCCCCCATGCGACGAGCACCAGCAGCGCGAGCGCGAACCACAGCCCGAACCGCGCGGGGCCCTGGCCCGACTGGAAGTCGAACAGCGGCAGCGAGCACAGCGCGAGCACGATGCCGGCCACGCCGAGCTTGCCGGTGCGTTCGCGCAGCAGCAGGAACGACAGCGCGATCGTCAGCGCCGGCGACAGCGACACGATCGGGAACACGAGATACGGCGGCCCCGATTCGACCGCGCGGAACAGCAGCATTTGCCCGCCCGCGCCGAGCAGCCCGATCGCGAGCCCGAGCGCCAGCGAACGGCCATCGCGCCGCACACGCCAGCCGGCGCGGCCGAGCGCGACCAGCGCCGGCGGAATCATCGTGAACGCCCAGACCACGTAGATCAGCGTGTCGGGGAAGCCGTGTTCGGCGGGCAAGCCG
The DNA here is from genome assembly GCF_024730645.1 of Burkholderia sp. EMB26. Taxonomy (NCBI): domain Bacteria; kingdom Pseudomonadati; phylum Pseudomonadota; class Betaproteobacteria; order Burkholderiales; family Burkholderiaceae; genus Burkholderia; species Burkholderia sp. EMB26. Next base: position 534,232 of record NZ_CP078072.1, on the reverse strand, counting down.
GTGAATGCGCCCCACACGCCCCAGAGCAGGGTCGTGACGAGCGCGTGAACGAGCCAGTTGTTTTGCATCGGTCGCGTCTTTCGAAGTGGGTTCTGATCCGTCGAATGCTTTCGTTTGATGCCGTGCAAGGCGAAATCGGAGGCGTTCGGCGGCCGAGCCCGACGACGTTCCAGCAGAAATCGGCAGAAACGTGCGTCGGGAGCGGCCAATTTATGATCTTTCGATTTCTTTCGTTATTAGTGTAAACCACAAACGAAAGAAATCGAAAGATCGACTAGATTGCCGATCTGCGCGAGACGGATGCGTCGGCGCACGGCCCTTCTTCACGAGGAATTCCGTATGAACGCTTGCTTTTCCTTTCGATTTCCACTGCCTGCCCGGCGTGCCGGCAGCGCGGCGCGCTGCGTGCCGTTGCGTCGCGAGGTGCGTCCATGACCACCCGGCGCGCGTTCGTGCAGTGGCTGGCCGCCGGCGCGGCGAGCCCGATTCTGGTCGGCGTCGGCGTGCGCGATGCCCGCGGCGGCGAGCCGTCGCGCGTCGCGCTGCGTGACGACCGGCTCGTGATCGAGTTCGATCCGGCGATGCGCAGCCGGCTGGCCGTGCGTCGCGGCGGCGGCACGCGTGCGCTGACCCGCTTCGATGCGAGCGAGACGCTCGAGCAACTGATCGGCCCGGCGCCGGCGCCGACCTCGGACGGCCCCGCGCCCGACACGCGGCCGGTGCGCACGATCGATCGCTTCGCGCTCGTCGACGCCGCGCATGCGGACGTCTCCACCGCCTTCGGCGCGGGGCGGCAACTGCGGCTGGTGGGCCGGTCGGCGCACGGCTTCGAGAAGACGGTGCGCATCACGTTGCTCGACGCGCGGCCGGGCGTCGCGCTGATCGACACGCAGTTCCGCAACGTCGGCATGCAGCCGACCGACGTCCGCGCATGGAACGTCGCCGCGCACCGGCTGCTGCCGGCCGCGGCCGGCGCGGGCGGCTACTGGACCTATTCGGGCGCGAGCCACGCGGACCGGCGCGACTGGGTGCAGCCGGTCAAGGCCGGCTTCGATCAGCGCAATTTCATGGGCATGAACGCGTCGGACTATGGCGGCGGCACGCCGGTCGTCGACGTGTGGCGGCGCGACCAGGGCATCGCGCTCGGTCACCTCGACATCGTGCCGCGCCTCGTATCGCTGCCGGTGAAGGCGGTGCGCGACGAAGTCTCGCTCGGCCTGCGCGGCGAGCAGACGATCACGCTCGCGCCGGGCGCGACGCTCGATACGCCGACCGCCTTCGTGATGCTGCACGACGGCGACTATTTCGTCGCGCTCGATACGTACCGGCAGATGATGGGCGCGCAGGGTTTCCATGCGCCGCGGCCGCCGGCGAGCGCGTACGAGCCGATCTGGTGCGCGTGGGGCTACGAGCGTCAGTTCAGCCTCGACTACGTGCGCGCGACGCTGCCGAAGGTGCAGGAACTCGGCTTCAAGTGGGCGGTGCTCGACGACGGCTGGCAGCGGCGCACCGGCGACTGGGTGCCCGACCGCGCGAAATTCCCGGCCGGCGACGCCGACATGAAGGCGCTCGTCGACGATATCCATGCACGCGGCCAGAAGGCGCGGCTGTGGATCGCGCCGCTCGCGGTCGCGCCGGGCAGCGACGAACTGCACGACCACACCGACATGCTGCTGCTCGACGCGGACGGCGCACCGCAGGCGATCACCTGGTGGAACAGCTTCTATCTGTGTCCGGCCTACGAGAAGACGCAGGCGCACATCGCCGCACTGATGCAGAAGGTGATCGGCGAGTGGGGCTTCGACGGCGTGAAGGTCGACGGCCAGCACCTGAACGGCGTCGCGCCGTGCTACAACCCCGCGCACCGGCATGCGCGGCCGGAGGATTCGGTCGAGCACCTCGCCGATTTCTACCGCGTGTTCCATGACGCCGCGCATGCGATCAAGCCGGATGCGGTCGTCGAAGTGTGCCCGTGCGGCACCGCGTACGCGTTCCACAACATGCGCTACATCGACCAGGCGCCGGCGTCCGATCCGCTGTCGAGCTGGCAGGTGCGCCACAAGGGCAAGACGCTGAAGGCGCTGATGGGCGCATCGTCCGCGTACGCGGGCGATCACGTCGAACTGAGCGACGGCGGCGGCGATTTCGCGTCGGCGGTGGGCGTCGGCGCGGTGATCTCGACGAAGTTCACGTGGCCCGTCGATCCGAAACCGAAGGACTCGTTCCTGCTGACGCCCGAGCACGAGCAGGCATGGCGGCACTGGGTCGAGGTCTACAACGCGCACCGGCTCGCCGAGGGCCGCTATCGCGGCGAGCTGTACGACATCGCGTTCGACAAGCCCGAGGCTCACGTCGTGGAAAAGGACGGCGTGCTGCATTACGCGTTCTACGCCGAGCGCTGGAGCGGCCCGGTCGCGCTGCGCGGCCTGCAGCCCGGCCGGTCGTACCGGATCGTCGATTACGCGAACGGCAATCGCGAGGTCGGCCGCATCGCGCCGGGGCACGACGCGATCGCATTGCGCTTCGAGCATGCGGCGCTGCTGCGCGCCGAGCCGCTCGACGCGTGAGCGTCACCCCGCAACACCGCGTACCACCGCCCGGGCCACGTGTCGTCGCGCATCACCGGGCAACCGGCAGTTCCGCAACGCGCAGTTCCATTCGTCATTCCGATCCCTCCACTGGAGATGCTTCGATGAAAAAAATTGCACGCAACCTTTCCGGTGTCGCGGCGCTCGCGCTGTGCGCCTCGATCCTGCAGGCCTGCGGCGACGGGTCGTCCGATCCGTTGTCGGCCAAGGCCTTTGCCGCGTCGCCGCCGGCCGTGGCGGCGCCCGCGCGCGCCGCGTCGCACTGGACGCCAGCGGTGGGCGATACGTGGCAATGGCAGCTCAAGGGCAAGCTCAATACGTCGTACAACGTGGCCATCTACGACATCGACCTGTTCGATACCGACGCGGCGACGATCGCGGCGCTCAAGCAGGCGGGGCGCAAGGTCGTCTGTTATTTCTCCGCGGGCAGTTCGGAGAACTGGCGGCCCGATTTCTCGAAGTTCAAGGCGTCCGACCAGGGCAACAAGCTCGACGACTGGGAGGGCGAGCGCTGGCTCGACATCCGTTCGAGCAACGTGCGCGAGATCATGACGGCCCGCCTCGACCGCGCGGTGGCGAAGGGATGCGACGGCGTCGAGCCGGACAACGTCGACGGCTATGCGAACGACACCGGTTTCCCGTTGCAGGACACCGATCAGTACGCGTTCAACGTGTTCATCGCGAACGAGGCGCACAAGCGCAATCTGGCGGTCGGGCTGAAGAACGACGTCGATCAGCTCGTGGCGCTCGAACCGTCGTTCGACTTCGCGGTGAACGAAGAATGCAACGAGCAGAAGGAGTGCGACGGCTACACGGTGTTCACGTCGAAGAACAAGCCGGTGCTGAACGCCGAGTATGCGGGCAAATACCGGACGCCGAGCGGGCAACGCACGCTGTGCAATGCGGCGCGCGCGCTCAACATGCGCACGCTCGTGCTGGCGAAAAAGCTCGACGACAGCTACCGGTTCAGCTGCGACGGCGCCTGATCGAACCGCGCCCGTCGTGACGGGCGAACCTGTGTGACCGGTGTCCGCGCGCGCACGCTCCGTGCCCGGGCGTGCGCGTCGCGCGCATCGGATGCCGCGATCCGGCGCGCGATGCATGGCCGACGCCGCATCGACGTCCGTTCAAATCGATTCGCACTACTTATTCAACAATACGATGAAAAATTGCATGCTGATTGCAGGCGCTGCCGTGGCGGCCGCGCTTTCCGTCGCCGCGCGCGCGGAGGGTTCGGTCACGCTGTACGGCACGATCGATACGGGTGTCGCGTATCTGAACCACGCGGAAGGCGGGAAGTCGCGCGTATCGATGTCGTCGGGCGCGTTGTCGGCGAACGAATGGGGATTGACCGGCAGCGAGGCGCTCGGCGGCGACATGAACGCGATCTTCACGCTCGAGAACAATTTCGACGTCGGGACCGGCCAGCTCGACGGCGGCCGGCTGTTCGGCTCGAAAGCGTTCGTCGGCGTCGCGTCCGCGACGTGGGGCACGCTGACGCTCGGCCGGCAGAACGATCCGGTGACGGATCTCGTGCAGCCGATCACGGCCGACGCGTTCAGCGGGCTCTTCGCGCCGCCCGGCGACGTCGACAACTACGACAGCAGCGTGACGTTCAGCAACGCGGTCAAATGGACGAGCGCGGCGTGGCACGGCGTGACGGTTGCGGCGATGGTGTCGCCCGGCGGCGTGGCCGGCGCATCGGGGTCGGGGCTCGCGTATGCCGGCGCATTCGGCTATGCGGACGGTCCGCTGAGCGCGGCGGCCGGCTACCTGCACGTCGACAACGGCAACGCGCTCCGTTCGACGCGCGGCGCATCGTCGGCCGATTCGTTCTTCAACAGCGCGGTGAACCGCGCGTATGCGTCGGCGCGGTCGATCGAAGTCGCGCGCGCCGGGGTGCAGTATGCGATCGGCAACGTGACCGTCGGCGCGGCGTTCAGCTTCAGCGAATACCGGCCCGACGCGTCGTCGACGTTCGTGCACGCGCAGCGCTACCGGAACGGTTCGGCGTTCGCGCAATGGCAGGCGCTGCCGTCGCTGCTGACGATCGTCGGCTACAACTTCACGTGGTCGGGCGGCGATTCGTCCGCGCGCTATCACCAGGTCAATGCCGGCGTCGACTATCTGCTGAGCAAGCGCACCGATCTCTATACGACGGTCGGCTACCAGCACGCGAACGGCTTCAACGGAACCGGGCCGGCCCAGGCCGTGATCGGGTCGTACAACGTCGATGCCGGCACGAATTCGCAGTTGCTCGCGATCGTCGGCATCCGGCACCGGTTCTGAGCCCGGTTGCCGGCGCGCGTTATTTGCGGCTTTTCAGGAAGGAGCGTCCTTCGGCCGTGATCGATGCGCCGGAGCGGCCGTGCGCGGGATGGCTGACGAACCCGGCGCTGACGAGTTCCCGCGCGATCGACCAGCCGAGCGCCGGCGCGTCGCGGCCGTAGCGAACATCGGCGAGCCGTTCGAGCGCCCAGATCGCGGAGGCCGACAGGTTGGGGGTGTTGGACGTGAGATTGTCGTTCATCGCTTCCTCGGGAAATGGGGTGTCGGGGTGGACGGCGCATGGCCGCGGGATCGGCGGCGCAAGCGTCAGCTTGCCTGCAGCAACGGCAGCAGCGCCTGCAGCGCGGCCTCCTCGTCGGGGCCGGTGGCGAGCACCTGGGCCGACGTGCCGCCGTGAACCTGCAGCGACGCGATCGCGCCGCCGTCTTTTGCGTTGCTGCTGTGCCCGTTCGCGATCAGCTGGATGTCGCTGTCGAAACGGCGTGCCGCGGCGACGGTCGCGTCGCGCGCGGCGCGGCCGCGATTGCGGTTCCATGCGGGGCCGATTTGAACGTACACAACGATTGCCACGATGCTGGAAAGCCTCCGGACAGGTGGGCGGGGCGGTGCGCGCCATGCACGGTTGCGCACGTGTTGCGGACATCGGGCGGCCGGTATTCACGATTTATCCCGCAGGGTCGCGGGTGCCGGCCGGGCGGAGTGCGCGCACCATCCGGCGCGAACATGCCGACATCCGCTGCGAAGGCGCATTCAAGTGCGCGGATTGTCGGGAAGTGCGTGATTATAATGCATCGGCCAGATCATGTGAATTGCATTATAATGCGGTGTGCGCCGATGCCGGCCCGCGGCGTTGCCGGCGGGCGTGTCGCCCGCATCCGGGCGCGCAACCTGCTCGCCCGGCATCATCGAACTCCTCCCCGAATGGAAGCCGCAATGAATGCCCCCGCCTGCCCGCAATGTGCAATGGAAAACACTTACCCGGACGGTGCGCTGACCGTCTGCGCGGACTGCGGCCACGAATGGTCGGCCGACGCCGGCGCCGAGGCCGGTGACGAACCGGCGGGCGACGTCGTCAAGGACGCGAACGGCAACGTGCTGTCGGACGGCGATTCGGTCGTGCTGATCAAGGATCTGCGTGTGAAGGGCTCGTCGATCACGCTGAAGATGGGCACCAAGGTCAAGAGCATCCGGCTCGTCGGCGGCGATCACGAAGTCGACTGCAAGACCGACATGGGCGGCTTCATGCTGAAGGCGTGCTACCTGAAGAAGGTTTGAGCGCGCGGTTCAGGCGACCGTTGCCTTCGCGTTTTCATCCGCCGCGTTTTCATCCGACTACCCGCACATGGCCGAGGATCGAACTTCCTATGACGCGTTCGTCAGGTTCCTGGCGACGCCGCTGAACGATGGCCGGCCGTTCGTGCTGCGGACGCAGCATGCGGTGTCGCTGCACTTCGATCATTTCGGCACGCAGAGCTTCATGTCGCTGCGCGATCCGATGCGGCTGGAGCTGGGTTATACGCGCGTGATGATGGGTTTCCTGCTGCTGCAGCCCGAGCCTGCACACATCTGCATGCTCGGGCTCGGCGGCGGTTCGCTCGCGAAGTACTGCTACCGTCACCTGCCCGGCACGACGATCGATGCGGTCGAGATCAATCCGGACGTGATCGCGCTGCGCGACGTGTTCAGGATTCCTGCCGATGATGCGCGGTTCAGCGTGGTATGCGCGGACGGCGCGGATCATCTGGAGCGGGCGGACGTCCGGACCGACGTGATCCTGCACGATGCGTTCGTCGCCGACGGTATGCGCGGCCGCTGTGCCGGCCGCACGTTCCTCGACGCGTGCCGCGCGCGCCTGAGCGCATCCGGCGTGCTCGCGATCAACTTCATGGACGACGATCCGGCGTTGCCGCAGCACCTCGAGCAACTGCGGTCGGTATTCGGTTCGTCGTATGCGCTGCTGCCGTGCGGCGACGACAACAACTTCGTCGCATTCGCATGGAAGGACGGCAGCCGGCTGCCGTCGTTGCGTATCCTGCTGGAGCGGGCGCTCGCGTGCCCGCAGGCCGGCGAACTGAAGCTGGCTGCCACCGCGAGGCGCATGAAGCACGGCGAGGGCATCGATCCGCGGCGGCTGGTCTGGCGCGCGCAGTCGCACGAACGTTGGGAGATCGGCGCGTAACGGTACCGGGCGGTACCGGGCCGGCGAGGCCGGCGCCGCGCGCGGCCGGTGCGGCCGCGCTTACTTCACGCGCTTGCCGATCGCGCTCCGGGTCTTGTACGTGACGCCGTGCCGGTCCAGATATTCGCGGATCAACTGCCGTACGACTTGCGACGGCGTAAGATCCTGCTCCGCGCAGAGCATCTCGAAGGCTTCCTTCTTCGCGGGATCGATCAGGACGGTCAGGCGGGCGGTTTTCGTTTCCATGACGGGGCGAGGGTGGTCGATATGTTAATCAAATTATAATCGATCCGCTTTCGGCGTTACCGCGCGCGAGCGCCGCCTGTCGCGCACGATCAGCGTTTGCTGCGCAGCAGCGCGAGCAGGTCGTCGATCACCGGCACGATGGCGAGCGTGACGAGCACCGCGGCGAGCGGCACGGTCGACACGTAGCCCACGCGCTTGAAGCCGATCGCGCCGGCCAGGCCGCCGACGAAGAACGACGAGAGCATCGTCGCGTGAATCCGCAGTTTCGAACGGTTGGCGATCACCGCGTGTGCGTCGACGTCGATGGCTGACCGGTTCCAGTAGAACAGCTTGCCGAGCTCGATGCCGAGGTCGGTCACGATGCCCGTCATGTGCGTCGTGCGGATCTCCGCGCCCGACAGTTTCGTGATCGTCGCGTTCTGCAGCCCCATGATGAAGCACAGCAGCGTCACGGTCACCGGCACGAAGAAGGTTTCCCACAGGGCCAGATGGCTGCCGAGCAGCCCGAACAGCAACAATAGCGCGGCTTCGATCAGCAGCGGCAGCATGAACTGGCTGTGCAGCCCGCGGCGGCGCCCCCAGTTGACGAGGACCGCCGAGCACGCGGCGCCGATCAGGAACGACCCCAGCGAGCTGATGCCGGCGAGCGCGAGCCGCACGTCGCCGAGCGCCGTCTGGTCGGCGATCGCCGACACGATGCCGCTCATGTGCGACGTGTACTGCTTGACCGCGAGAAAGCCGCCGGCATTGGCCGCGCCGGCGACGAACGCGAGCGAAAACCCGAGCTGGCGGTTCGCGGTCGCGCTGCGGTGTTTTCCCGTCAGGTTTCGAAAGTACTGCGCTGGCATAAGGGTGTCGCTCGATCGTCGCGGATTCGCGGTCACAGGCCGAAACCGGTGCCGGACGTCGTGACGGGCACGCCGCTTGCACCGGATACCGGGGCTGTCGAATCATGTGATGAACATGATAATGTCATTATCATACTCTGTTGGCCGGATGGTGCTTTCAGTACAATGATGGAAGGCGCCGCCGGCTGGCTGTTTCGCCGCTGCGCGGCGCGCGCTTGCGATTCCCTTCTGCCCACCGCTTCATGACCCCGATCAAGTTCATCCTGCGCTACACGGCGATCCCGTTCACGGCCATCGTCGCCGTGGTGATCTGGACTGTCATACCATCGTCGAAAGAGATCGATGCGAGACAATATGCGGCGCTGTCGCGCGCGTACGCGAGTTTCCCGCTGCCGTTCCGGCGCGAGATCTCGGACACGATGGAGCACGGCACGATCAACGACCGGCGCTATCAGGCGCTCGTGCGCGATTCGCTGGGCAACGGCGTCGCGCTGGACTGGCCGGCGTCGGGCGTCGGCGGCGTCGCCGACGAGCGGCAAAAACTGGCCGAACTGATTCAGGCCGATTCGGATCTTCAAAGGCAACGGCAATGAAAACCCTGCTGGTTTCTGTGGCATTCGCGATGATCATCGCGAGTTTGATCTTCGCGCTGTACTTCATGAATCACGATCGCGGCAAGTCCAAGCGGATGGCGTGGTCGCTCGCCGCGCGCGTCGGGTTGTCGGTCACGCTGTTCCTGTCGCTGCTGATCGCGTACAAGCTCGGCTGGATCGAACCGACCGGGTTGCCGATCGGGCGCTGACGCGCGATTGCCGCGCGGTTCGATCCCGCGTGATCGCGCCGAAGTGGACTTGACGGCGAGAACCGGTGGTCGATCAGCCCGTGACGGCGGTTCGACGGGGGCAGGCAGCCGTCATGCGAGCGCGGTGAGGGTTGGGGCGATGACCGCGCTGCCGGGCAGCGTGGGCAGTGCGTCGAGGAGCGACGCGGTATACGGGTGCGACGGCGCGTCGAATACCTGCGTAACGGGCCCGCTTTCGACCACGCGGCCCCGCCGCATCACGAGAATCCGGTCGGCCACGTGATGCACGACGCCCAGGTCGTGCGAGATGAACAGCATCGCGGTGCCGTGTTCGGCCTGCAGATCGGCCAGCAGGTCGAGCACCTGCGCCTGGATCGACACGTCGAGCGCGCTGACCGGTTCGTCCGCGACGAGCAGCGCCGGGTTGGACGCGAACGCGCGCGCGATCGCGACGCGCTGGCGCTGGCCGCCGGACAATTCGCGCGGGTAACGGTCGAAGCACGCCGCGCCGAGCTGCACTTCGTCGAGCAGTTGCAGTACGCGGCGGCGGCGTGCGTCGCCGTGGAGTCTGGCCACCTCGAGCCCTTCGCCGATGATCCGGCCGACCGAATAGCGCGGATCGAACGAACTGTACGGGTCCTGGGCGATCAGTTGCAGCCGCGCCCGGCGGGTGCGCCGTGCGGCTTCGGGGATGCCGTTCCATGGCCGGCCGTCGAGCGTGACGGTGCCGGCGTCGGGTTCGACGAGCCCGAGCACGATGCGCGCGACCGTCGATTTGCCGGAACCGGATTCACCGACGATGCCGAGCGTCTCGCCGCGCGCGAGGGAGAACGACACGCCGTCGACGGCGGCAGGCGCATCGCGCCCGCCGTAGCGTTTCGTCAGCGCGTCGACGGCCAGCACCGGCGCCTGCGTGTCGATGCGCTTCGGCGGCAGGGGCACGCGCTCGGCGCTCGCCAGCCGGAACCCGCGCGACGCGGCGGTGGGAATTGCCGCGAGCAACGCACGCGTGTACGGATGCGCCGGTGCGCTCAGCACGTCGCGTGCCGGCCCCTGTTCGACGACCTGGCCCGCGCGCATCACGAGCACGCGGTCGGCCAGATCGGCCACGACCGCGAGGTCGTGGCTGATCAGCAGGATCGCGTCGCCGGCGTCCCGGCGCGCACGCAGCAGCGACAGGATCTGGCGTTGCACGGTCATGTCCAGCGCCGTGGTCGGCTCGTCGGCAATCAGCAGCGACGCACCGCCCGCGATCGCGGTGCCGATCAGCACGCGCTGCCGCAAGCCGCCCGACAACTGATGCGGATACTGCGGCAGCCGCCGCTCGGGATCATCGATGCCGACCGCGCGCAGCAGGTCGGCGCTACGCGCGGCGACATCGTGCCGGCGCGTATCGTGCAACGCCTCCGCGACGAGGTCACGTACGCGCCACAGCGGGTCGAGCGACACCAGCGCGTCCTGCAGCACGTAGCCGATCCGGCGGCCGCGTATCGTGCGCCAGTCGCGCTCGCGATGGCCGCGCGCGTCGGTGCCGGCGATCTCGAATCGGGCCGCGTCGATCACGGCGCGCGGGCCGTTCAGCCCGACCAGACTGCGCGCGGTGACCGACTTGCCGGAGCCCGACTCGCCGACGAGCGCGACGCATTCGCCGGCATGCACGGCCAGGTCGAGCGGGCCGACGACGGGCTGGGTGCCTCGCGGGCCGCGAAACCCGATCGTCAGACGCTCGATGCGGACCAGCGGCACGGCGGCGTCGGTCGTTGCGCTCGCAACGGTATCGCGCGTGCTCATGCTGTCTCCCGGTGCTCGAAGCGCGCCTGCCAGTAGCCGCCGAGCGCATTCACGGCGATCACGGCCGCGGTGATCGCAAGGCCGGGCCACACCGCGATCCACCACGCGTTGTACAGATAGTTGCGGCCCTCGGCGAGCATCAATCCCCATTCCGCCGCGGGCGGCTGCGGCCCCATTCCGAGAAAGCTCAACCCCGACGTGCCGATGATCGCGGTGCCCAGCCCGATCGTCGCGAGGACCGGCACCTGCGCGATCGCATGCGGCAACACGTGCCGCCACACCAGTACCGCCGGCGCGAGGCCGAGGGTGCGCGCGTGCTCGACATAGCCGGACGCCGCGACGACGAAGGTTTGCGCCCGCACCACGCGTGCGAAGCGCGGTACCGACGCGACGCCGAGCGCGAACACGAGGTTGACCGCGCCGGGGCCGGTGAACGAGATCAGCATCAGCGCGAGCAGCAGGTCGGGAAACGCGGACACGACGTCGAGCACGCGCGTGATCAGCTCATCGAGCCAGCCGCGCGCGAGGCCGGCGCACAGCCCGAGCGCGGTGCCGAACAGTGTCGCGACGCCGATCGCAGCCGCGCTGATCGACAGCGAGTAGCGGGCGCCATGTACGACCCGCGAGAAGATGTCGCGGCCGAGCTGGTCGGTGCCGAGCCAGTGCTCGGCGCTGCTGCCGAGCTGCGCGGACAGCGGATCGGCCGCCAGCGGGTCGTAGTGCGCGAGCCAGCCCGGTGCGACCACGGCGATCGCGTTCAGCAGCAGATACACGGCGGCGAGCGCGAGGCCCGGATGGCGGCGCAGCCAGCCGGCGGCGGCGAATGTGGCGGGCGTGCGCAACGTGAAGTCGATGGGCGTGGACATCGAAGTCTCCGGTTCAGCGCGCTGCGCGGCGGTCGCGCAGGCGGGGATCGATCAGCAGGTACAGCAGGTCGACGGCCGTGCTGAGCGTGACGTAGATGGCCGCCGACAGGATCGCGATCGCGAGGATCACCGGCATGTCCTTCGACAGCACCGCGTCGACCGTCACCTTGCCGAGGCCCGGCCGGCCGAACACCTGCTCGGTGATCACCGCGCCGCTCAGCAAGCCGCCGACGAGCCAGCCGGCGAGCGTGACGGCCGGCAGCGCCGCATGGCGCAGCGCATGGCGCACCCGCAGCGCGAGCCCGCCGATGCCCCACGAACGCACCGTCAGCGCGTACGGCTCGTCGAGCGCGCGCTCGATGCCTTGCCGCAGCACGCGGCCGATCACCGCGCCCTGCGCGAGCCCGAGCGACAGCGCGGGCAGCACGAGCGACGCGAAGCCGCGATCGCCGGCCACCGGGAACAACTTCAGCGTGAAGCTGAACACGAACAGCAGCATGATGCCGAGCCAGAACGACGGCGTCGACGCGAGCAGCAGTTCGACACCCGATGCGGCGCGGCCGGCCCAGCGTCGGCCGGCGGTCAGTACCGCGAGGCCGACCGCGAATACGATCGTCACCACCAGCGCCGCGCCCGTCAGTTTCAGCGTCGGCCATAGCTGGCCGAGCACGAGCGGCGCGACGTCGGTGTTGAGGATGTACGAGCGGCCGAACTCGCCGTGCAGCACGCGCCACAGGTAATGCAGGTATTGCAGCGCGAGCGGCTCGTCGAGCCCCCATTCCTGGCGGATCGCGGCCTCGATCTCCGGCGTACTCAACTGCTCGCCGATCAGGATGCCGACGATATCGCCCGGCGCGAGATGCACGGCCGCGAACGACAGCGTCACCGCGGCCCACAGCACGAGCGCACCGGTGGCGAGCCGCGTCGCGACCGGCGAACGCAGCCAGCGGCGCCACGCAGCCGGCGGCGCAGCGGCAGGCCGCGCGTCCGGGACGGAGACGAAAGCGGACGACGGACGGTTCATGGTCGATTCTCCTGTCGGGGCGGCGCGATGGGCGAGGCGAAGCAGGCCGGCACGCGTCGGCTTACTTCTTCACCCACACGTCGTACGGGTTCTCGGGCATCTGCGCGAACGAGCGGAAGCGCAAGCCCTGGACCGCCTTCGCGGCGGCGATCTGGTCTTCCGGCTCGTACAGCGGCAGCGCGTACGCCTGTTCGTTGATCGCGAAGTGCTGCAACTCGCCGTACAGCTTCTTGCGCTCGGCGACGTTCTGCGTGCGGGCGGCCGCCTGCAGCCAGCGCGTCAGCTCGGGCGCCGCCGCACGGCTGTAGTTCAGCGCACCGCCGCGGTCGACGGGCAGGTAGTGGCCTTCGATGTCGATGCCGTCCGGCGGCGTGTTCGAGTTCGCGATCGAACCGAACTTGCCGCTCTTGCGCGCCTCGACGTACGTGCCGTCGTCGACGTACTGAATCTTCAGGTCCACGCCCAGTCGTTGCCGCGTTTGTGCCTGCAGCGCCTGCAGCAGCACGTCGCGCTGGTCGCGCACGGTCGCCTGCGCCTGGACGACCGCGATCGTCAGCCGCTCGCCGTGCTTCGTGCGATAGCCGCCGCTGTCGCGCGCGCTCCAGCCGGCTTCGTCCAGCAACTGGTTCGCGAGCTTCGGGTTGTTGCCGTAGGTCTTTTCGATCGACGCGTCGTAGAACGGATCGATCGGCGACGTGATGCCCCAGGCGCGCGTACGCTCGCCGCGGTAGATCGACTGCACGATGCCGGTCGTGTCGAGCCCTTCGAGCAGCGCGCGGCGCACCTTCACGTCCTGCGTCGGGCCGTAGCCGACGTTCAGGAACAGCGAGTACGGCGTGCCGGTATTGAGCGCGCGGCGGTAGGTGAAATCGGCGTTCTTGCGGATCAGCGCGGCGTCGTTGCCGGACACGCCCTCGATCACGTCGACCTGGCCGGACAGCAGCGCGCCGGTGCGGACCGACGATTCGGGCAGGAACCGGTAGACGATCCGATCGAGGTACGCGGGGCCCTGGTGGCCCGCGGTCGGCGGCGCCCAGCGATAGTCGGGATTCTTCGCGAACTCGATTTCCTGGCCCTTCACGTAGCGGCGCAGGATGAACGGGCCGGTGCCCGCGATGTCGGGGCCGCCGGATTTCAGGCCGGGCCGGTCGAACGCGTTCGGCGACAGCAGCGGCAGCCGGCCCGCGAACGTCAGGAACGGCGCATACGGCGCGTCGAGCGTGATGACGACGGTGTGCTCGTCCGGTGTCTTGACGTCGGCGACGTGCGAGATCAGCCGCGCAAGCTGGCTGCCGGCCGCATACGACAGTTCGCGCGCGTTCAGGAAATTGCGGGCGACGGCCTTCGCGTCGAACGGCGCGCCGTCGGTGAACTTCACGCCGTCGCGCAGCGTGAACGTGTAGGTCTTGCCGTCGGCGGAGACCTTGTAGCCGGTCGCGAGCCACGGCACGTAGCTGCCGTCGGGCTTCTGCGCGAGCAGGCTTTCATACGCGTTGCGCAGCAGCAGCTCGACCTTGTCCTGGCCGTTCAGTTGCGGGTTCAGCGTGCGGGGCTCGGTTTCGACGCCCCAGGTCAGCGTGCCGCCCGCGACGGGCGCGCCCTGGGCGAACGCCGCATGCGGCAGCGCGAGCGCGAGCAGCAGCGCAGCCGATACGGTGCGGCGCGACGCGCGCGGCGCGGAATCCGGAAATGCGAATGTCATGCGAGAAAGCCTTTTACGAGGTGGATAGCGGTGGATGCGGTTCGCGTCGTTTATGTGGGCCGGCGCGGCACGTCATGTCATGCGTTCGCGTGGATGCGCTCGCGGTCCGGGGCGGTATCGTCCGCTGTCGGGGCCGGGTAGAGATCCGGGATCAGGATTTTTCTCAGCCAGACGAGCGGCGTGCCGAGCGCATTCGTCGAGTGGTCGAACGGCTGATAGCCGCTACGCTCGTAATACGACGGCAGCCATGGATGGTTGGTCGCGGTCGCGAGATACGTCGCCGGCGCCTTCACCTGCGACGCCAGGAACTGCGTCTCGACGTGCGCGATCAGCGCGTGTCCGAATCCCTGCCGCTTGAACGCTGGGGCGACCGCGAACCAGTGCAGGAACGGATAGGGCGTGCGATGGCGTTCGCCGGATACCCACGGAAACCGTACGGTCAACGTGGCCGCGAGGGCGGTACGGCCGTCGGGTGTCGCGTGTTCGAGCACGAACGTCGTTTCGCGCGCGATGGTCTGCGCGACGCGTTCGATCGGCGAGCGCGTGATCGTGAAGTGCACGCCCTGCGCCGCGAGCGGCGCGTAGGCGTTCTGCAGCAGCGCATAGACGGCCGGCACGTCGTCCGCGCCGGCGATGCGGATCGTATCGGTCATGGCGCGGTGCCTTCGAAGTGCGGTTGATGCGTGGTCGTGCGCGCGTTCCACCCGTCGCGCGCCGCCGCGGCGTCGTGATCGTCGGCGGGCGCGCCGGCCAGCAACCGCAGCGACGCAATCCGCGGTGCGGCATCGGCGAGTGGCGTGTCGACGACGAATTCGGCAATCCCGTGACGACGATGCAACGCGTCGAACTCGCGCAGCACGTCGTCGCGCGTGCCGTGCACGATGCGCGTTTCGCGCGGGTCGATCCGGTGCGGGCCGCCGCCGGCCTGACGGATGTACGCATGCGCCTGTTCGACGCTGCCGACGTTGACGGCCGGCGTGTCGCCCACCTGCACGCGAAAGCCCTGATGGCCGCTCGCGAGCCGCGCGGCCGCGTCGCGGGTGCCGGCGACGATCGCGGAGACGGCCAGCAGCGGCGTGCGGCCGCCCGACGCTTCCCGATAGGTATCGAACGTGCGCGCCAGATCCGTTGCCGATGCGTTCAGGTGCGACGCGTAGACGAACGCCCAGCCGAGCCGGGCGGCGAGCGTCGCGCTTTCCGCGCTCGCGCCGAGCAGGAACGGTTGCGCGGGCGTTGGCGGTCGCGGCGTCGCATGCAGCGTGGCCGCGTCCTCGCCGGTCGCATCGGTTGTCGCATCGTCACCGTGGAGATGGCGATTCAGCGCGTGGGCCAGATCGGCGAAGGGCGCGCGTCGCGCCGGATCGTAGCCGTCCTGCAGCGCGCGCGTCGACAGCGGCAGGCCGCCCGGCGCCTTGCCGATGCCGAGATCGACGCGGCCGGGCGCGAGCGACGCGAGCAGGTTGAAGTTTTCCGCGATCTTGTACGGACTGTAGTGCTGCAGCATCACGCCGCCCGATCCGACCCGAATGCGCCGCGTCTGCGCGAGCACGTGCGCGATCAGGATTTCCGGCGACGGGCACGCGAGCGCGGCCGTGTTGTGATGCTCGGCGAGCCAGTAGCGGTGATAACCGGCCGCATCGGCGAAGCGCGCGAGCGAGACGCTGCGCGCCAGCGCGTCGGCGGCGGTTTCTCCGGGCGCGACGGGGCTCTTGTCGAGCACGCTCAAGCGGAACGGCAACGCGGACAAAGCGGACGAATCGGTGTGGGAGCGGATGGCGTCGAACGTCATGATGAAGCGATCGGCGCGGGTCGAAACGGCCGGATCAGCGGGTTTGGCATGCCGAATTATTTTGCGTCGTCGTTCGCACGGTCAAACAATCAAGAAGAATATCGAAAGCCGAAAATATTCGTTCCGGCCGACCGGGGGGCTTGCGTTATGGTCGTTGGCTGCGCGCCTCGCGGCGCGTGCGTGGAGCCTGCCCGACGATCTCCGGCGCGAGTACGCTCGCCGTCGCGATGGCCGCAGGCATGCCCCGATTCTCCGACCGAACGGAATCACGAGGAATCCGAATGAATGAGCAACGCGAACGACGTACGGCCTTCACGACGACCGGAGCCGCGTCATGAGCGGCGCACGCAGACGGCTCAAGACGCTCGTCGGCGCGGCGAGCGTGCTGTACGCGCCCGGCGATGCGGATGTCGGGCAGGGCGTGCGGCGCGCGGCGTCGCTCGCGCGCAAGGCGGAAGCCGAGAAGATCACCGGCCTCTTTACCGCCGATCTGCTGCAGGCCGATGCGGCCGGCCTCGCCGGGACCACCGGCAGCCAGGAGCCGATCGTCGCGCTGGCGGCGCTGAGTCAGGCGACCTCGGCCATCGGGCTCGTCGCGACCGTGTCGACGACGTATCACCATCCGTACAACCTCGCGCGGCTGATCGGCACGCTCGATCACGTGAGCGGCGGCCGCGCCGCGTGGAACGCGGTCACGTCGTCGGTCGGCGAGGAGAATTTCGGCGATGCCGCGCTGCCCGACCCGGAGCAGCGTTATGCGCGCGCGGCCGAGTTCATCGAGGTCGTCAACGCGCTGTTCGATGCGAACCATCCGCGTGCGACGCGTCGCGGGCCGGGTGGCGGCATCTCCGTCGATCCGCTCAAGCTCGGCGCGATCGACTATCGCGGCGCGCATTTCCAGGTACAGGGGCCGTTGAACGTACCGCCTTCGGCGCAACGGCGGCCTGTGCTGTTTCAGGCGGGGCAGTCGGCAGGCGGCGTGGCGCTCGGCGCGCGGTATGCGGAAGTCGTCTACACGTCGCAGCCGACGCTCGACGATGCGCGCGCGTTCGTCGCCGAGCTGCACCGGCAGGCGGCTGCATTCGGCCGCGGCGACCGGCCGCCGCTCGTGATGAACTCGTTTCATTCGGTGATCGGCGAATCCGATGCCGACGTCGCGCGGCGCTTGCGCGACAAGCATGAGCGCATCGACTACGAACAGGGCAGGCTGAAGCTTGCCGACATGCTCGGCGGCGGTGTCGACCTGCGCGGCCTGCCGCTCGACCAGCCGTTGCCGGCATCGCTGCTGCCGGCGATCGACAGCGTGCACCGCCGGCGCGGGCGCGTGGCGATCTTCGTCGGCTATGCGCGCCAGCGGCTGACGCTGCGCGAGCTGATCGTGCGTGCGCAGGAGACCGGGCACTGGTTCGTCGCGGGTACGCCGGAGCAGCTCGCCGATGCGATCGAAACGCGCTATCGCGCGGGGCTCGTTGACGTGCTGTCGCTGCACGGGCTCGGCCAGCCGGACCAGGAGGACTTGTTGCTCAACGGCTTGCTGCCCGAATTGCGGCGGCGCGACCTGCTCGATACCGACTATGTAGGCGGCGATTTCCGCGCGAACCTGGAACTGCCGGCGTTGCGGCGCGAGGCCGTGGCAGCGTGAACGGATGACTCGCGCACCGGGCGAGGACGTTGGCCGGTGCGCGGTTCGGCGCATATCGCGCGATCAGATATCCATCGAAAAAATAACCATTTGGTACACGCTTCGGCGCGCATTACAGTCTCGCCTCCTGCCGGCCGCCACGCCGGTCGTTCCGACGTTATTTCAGAAATGCGCCACATGAATCGTTTGATGCGTTCCAGGGTCCGCCGTGCCGCGGCCGCGCTGTTCGTGCTCGGCCTCGCGCCGGTTTCCCATGCGGCCCAGCCGACGTTGCGCGTCGGCATCGACGCCGAGTCGTACCCGCCGTTCTTTTCGAAAGATGCCGGCGGCAAGTGGAAGGGCTGGGAAATCGACGTGCTCGATGCCGCGTGCGGCAAGCTGAACGTGCGGTGCGAGGTCACCGACATCGCGTGGGACGGCCTGATTCCTGCGTTGCAGAACCGCAAGATCGACGTGATCTGGTCGTCGATGACGATCACCGGCGAGCGGCAAAAAGCCATCGATTTCAGCCGTGCGTATTACGAATCGCCGACGGTGTTCGTCGGCGCGAAAAGCGACCGGCGCCGCGTCGACTGCGCGGTGCCCGCGACCTTCAAGGGCAGCGTGATCGGCGTCGAGGCCGGCACCAACTTCTCCGCGTTCCTCGATGCCCGCTTCAAGCAGGACGCGCAAGTCAAGGCGTTCGACAAGTTCGACAATGCGCTCGCGGATCTGGTGTCCGGCCGCGTCGACTACGTGCAGGAAGGCAAGGGGCTGTTCACGGCGTTCCTCGCGTCGCGCGACGGCAAGGACTTCGAGATCAAGGCCACGTGCGCGGACAATCCGGTGCTGGGCCTCGGCATCGGCGCGGGCGTGCGCCATGGCGATGCGCTGCGCGGCAAGCTGTCGACCGCGATCGCGCAATTGCAGCAGGACGGCACGTGGGATGCGATCACCGCCCGCTATCCGAACCTGAAGGGCACGATCGAGAAGGGGCGTTGAGCGCATGGCCGCGGACGATTCGCTGCTCGCGTTGCTCGCCTTCGGCGACGGCGGTTATGGCCGCGTGTTCGCGGGCGCGTTCGCGCTGACGTTCGGCGTCGCGGCCGCGTCGTTCTGCACCGGCGTGCTGCTCGGCATCGCCGGCGCGCTCGGCAAGCTGTCGCGATACGCGGCGCTCGTGTGGCTGGCGCGGCTCTACACGATGCTCGTGCGCGCGCTGCCGGAGTTGTTGTGCCTGCTGCTCGCGTTCTACGCGGTCGCACCGGCCATCGAGAACGCGTTGCGCGGCAGCCGCATCGTAGCCGGCGACTTCGCGTTCGACCCGTTCGTCGTCGCCGCGCTGTCGCTCGGTTTCATCCAGGGTGCGTATCTCACCGACATCTTGCGCGCGGCGCTCGTCAACGTGCCGGTCGGGCAGATCGAAGCCGCGCACGCGTACGGGATGACGCCCTGGCAGACGTTCACGCGTATCCGGCTCCCGGCCGCGGCGCGGCTCGCGCTGCCGGGCGTCGGCAACGTGTGGCTGAACGCGACCAAGGACGCGTCGTTCATCAGCGTACTCGGATCGTTCACGGATCTGCTGAAGGCGAGCCAGCTCGCGGCCGGTGCGACGCGGCACTACGTCTTCTTCTATCTGGTCACGGCCGCGCTGTTCCTGCTGCTGAGCATCACGTCGACGGGCATTTTCGCGGCGCTCGAGCGGCATGCGAACCGCGGCACGACGCGCGCGACGACATGATCTTCTCGCTGCCGTTCCTGCTCGACACGGTGATGCCGAAGCTGCTCGCCGCGGTGCCGACCACGCTCGCGCTGACGCTCGTATCGGGTGCGGCCAGCGTGCTGCTGGGCGTGCCGCTCGCGCTCGCCGCCGGTGCGCGCCATGCGCCGCTGCGCTGGTCCGCGCGTGGCTGGCTGATGCTGATCCGTGGCACGCCGCTGCTCGTTCAGCTCTATCTGCTGTACTACGGATTCGGGCAGATCGTCCCGCGCGAATGGATGCGCGACAGCTGGGCGTCGCCGCTGCTACGCGACGCGTTCTGGTACGCGATCGTCGCGCTGAGCGTGAACGAGAGCGCGTACGTGGCGACAATCCTGCGCGGCGCGATCGCCGGCGTGCCAGCCGGCGAGATCGAGGCCGGCCACGCATACGGGATGACGCGCATGCAGGTGCTGCGCCGCATCGTCGGCCCGCGTGCGTGGCGGCTTGCGCTGCCCGCGCTCACCGGCGAGGCGATCCTGCTGCTGAAATCGACCGTCCTCGCGTCGACCGTGACCGTGTTCGACGTGATGGGCACGGCCAATACGCTGCGCTTCGAGACGTTGCGCGTGTACGAGCCGCTGGCCGGTGCGGCGATCGTCTATGTCGTGCTGGTCGCGCTGCTGACCATTCCCGCCGCCCGCGTCGAGCAGCGCATCAATCGCTACCTGACGCGCCAGCCCGACGAACGCGTGCCCGCACGGCGCAGCCGCGCGTCGTCGGGCGCGTGGGCGGCCCCCAACTGATTCCTGCCTTGGTACCGATTTCGACGATGTCCGATCCTCGCCCCTTGCTGTTTTCCCTGTATGAACAAGCCAGCGTCGGCTGCGGCGGCGCGCCGAGCCTGTGGACCCATCCGGCCGACGAACGGCTGCGCGCGAATACGCTCGCGTTCTGGTCGAATCTCGCTCGCACGGCCGAGCAGGCCGATCTCGACATGCTGTTCTTCGCGGACGTGCTCGGCCTGTACGACGTCTATGGCGGGTCGGCCGACGCGGCGGTGCAGTGGGCGGTCGAGGCGCCCGCGAACGATCCGATGATGCTGATTCCGGCGCTCGTCGCGCAGACCGAACGGCTCGCGTTCGGCGTGACGGCGAGCACGACCTACGAGCATCCGTTCGCGCTCGCGCGCCGCTTCAGCACGCTCGATCATCTGAGCAACGGCCGGATCGGCTGGAACATCGTGACGTCCTACCTGACGAGCGCGGCGCGCAACTTCGGGCTCGACCGGATGATCGGCCACGACGCACGCTACGCGCGCGCGGAGGAGTTCCTCGACGTCGTGTACAAGCTGTGGGAAGGGAGCTGGGCGGACGACGCGGTCGTCGCGGACAAGCACGCGCCGCGCTATGCGCGCGGCGAGCGCGTGCGGCCGATCGCGCACGAAGGCACGCACTACCGCGTGCAGGGGCCGCACGTCTGCGCGCCGTCGCCGCAGCGCTCGCCCGTGCTGATCCAGGCCGGCTGGTCGGGGCGCGGGCGCGCGTTCGCGGCGAAGCACGCGGAGGTGGTGTTCGTCGCGAAATCGGATCCGCACGAGATTCGCGCGGGCCTCGACGAGATTCGGCGGCTTGCGGCCGAACGCGGCCGCGCGGCGGACGACGTGAAGTCGCTGACGGTGCTGCGGATCGTCACGGCGCGCTCGTCGAGCGATGCGAAGGAGAAGTATCACGCGCTGCAGCAGCACTATCACCAGCACGCGCAACTCGTCAGCTATGCGGGCGACACCGGCATCGACATCGACCGCTATGCGGACGACGAACCGCTGACGACGCAGACGGAAGGCCTGACGTCCTACGTGGTGCGGCCGGACGGCAGCGGCAAGCCGCTCACCGCGGGCGACGTGCGGCGCAAGTTCGCGAGCGTCACGCGCGGCACCGACCTGATCCTCGTCGGCGCGCCGGACGAAGTCGCGGACCAGCTCGCCGAGCATGCGCGGCAGTCGACGACGAGCGGCTACATGATCAACCCGCTGATCAGCCCGGGCACGCTCGACGATTTCGCCGAACTGATCGTGCCCGAGCTGAAGAAGCGCGGCCTGTACCGGACGACGCCGGCGAGCGGCACCTTCCGTTCACGGCTGGGCGGCCGCGACCGCCTGCCGGACACGGCCTATGGCGCGTGGTTCCGGTTTCCCGTGCCGGAAGCGGGCTGACCGGCCGACCAATGCCGAACGACTTTCATCGGAGTGGCGTGACATGATCGATGACGTACTGTTCCTGCCGCATCTGCATCGTGCCGACCGGGATTTCTCGGCATGAATGGCGCGACGAACGAAACCATGGAGGCGACGCGGCGCGAAGCTCGACCCCGTCGATCGGCATCGCCGCCCGTCCTGAGCGCCACGGGCATCGCGAAACGCTTCGACGCGACCGTCGCGCTGGCTGCGCTCGACCTGTCGATCGGCGCCGGCGAAGTCGTCGCGCTGATGGGCGCGAACGGCGCGGGCAAGTCGACCTTCGTCAAGATCCTGAGCGGCGCGCTGCAACCGGACGGCGGCACGCTGACGCTGCGCGGCGAACCGTATCGGCCGGCGTCGCCGCACATGGCCAAGCGGCTCGGCGTCGCGACCGTGCACCAGTCGGTGGCCGACGCCGTCGTGCCGACGCTGTCGATCGCCGACAACCTGCTGCTGGACCGGCTGTGTGACCCGACGTCGCCGTGGCGCGCGCCGCCGGCCGCGCGGCGTGCCGCGGCGCGTTCGCTTGCCGAGCGGGTCGGGCTCGACGTCGATCTGGCGACGCCGCTCGCATCGCTGTCGCTGGCCGACCAGCAGCGCGTGACCTTGGCGCGTGCGCTGGCCGGGCAGCCGTCGTTGCTGATTCTCGACGAGCCGACCGCCAGCCTGTCGGCGACGGAGGCCGAGCGGCTGTTCGAGCTGGTGGATGCGTTGCGCCGCGATGGCGTCGCCATCCTGCTGGTGTCGCATCGGCTCGGCGACTTACGTCGTATCGCGGATCGCGCGGCGATCGTCCGCGATGGCCGGATCGTCGCGGATCTGGCCGCGCCGATCGATTTCGACGCCGCGGTGGAAACGATGATCGGCCGGCCGTTGCCGCGTACGCGTGCCGTGGCGCCGGAGCGGGTCGCACCGACCGAATCCGGGCCCGGATCAGGCTTCAGCGTGCGGCAGATCCGGCTGACGCCGACCAGCACGCCGTTCGACCTCGATGTCCGGCGCGGCGAGATCGTCGCGATCGCGGGCCCGGTCGGCGGCGGCAAGTCGCGCTTCGCGCGGACGATCTTCGGCGCGGTGCGGGCGGCCGCCGGCGAGATGACGCTCGACGGACGGCCATGGCGGCCACGTTCGCCGGCCGATGCGATTCGCGCCGGCGTATTCCTGG
This sequence comes from Burkholderia sp. EMB26, assembly GCF_024730645.1. NCBI lineage: Bacteria > Pseudomonadati > Pseudomonadota > Betaproteobacteria > Burkholderiales > Burkholderiaceae > Burkholderia > Burkholderia sp. EMB26. The sequence continues at coordinate 511,384 of NZ_CP078072.1, read as the reverse complement.
CCGGCGAGGATCGCTGGCGCACGTCGCTGTTTCCCGACAGCGTCCCGTTCGCGTCGATCGCGGGCACGATCGGCTTTCCGTTCCTGTCGCGCTGGTTCGCGGGCGGCGCGGTGCGCCGAGCCCGCGAACGTACGGCCGCCGCGGCCGCGATCGCGCGGTTCGGCATTCGCTGCGAGGGGCCGGACGATCGCGTCGCGCACCTGTCCGGCGGCAACCAGCAGAAGGTCGTGCTCGCGCGCTGGCACGCCGAGCCCGCGCGGCTGTTGCTGCTCGACGAGCCGTTCCAGGGCATCGATGCGGGCGCGCGCGCCGATATCGTCGATACGCTGCGGCGTCATGCGCATGAACGTGCGACGCTCGTGTTCGTCAGCGATCTCGAGGAAGCGGCCGAGATCGCCGATCGGATCGTGCGGTTCGATCGCGCGACGCTCGATGGCCTGTCTCCGATTTCTTCCATCGTGGGTGCCCACTCATGAAACCCGTGACTTCTTCTTCCGCCGTGCATCATGCCGCCCCCGTCGAACGATCGTCGCGCACGGGGCCGGCGCGCATCCGCGATGCGCTCGAACGGACGGGCATCCTGCTCGTGCTGGCCGTCCTCGTGGTGGTGTTTGCGCTCAGGGAGCCCGCCTTCCTGAACCTCGACAATCTGTTCAGCATCCTGCAGGCGGTGTCGATCGTCGCGTTGCTCGGCGTCGGGGTGACGGTCACGCTCGCGGCCGGCGGTTTCGACCTGTCGGTCGGCAGCGTGGCCGCGACCGCGCAGATGGCCGCGAGCTACGTGCTGGTCGTCTGGCACGGCAGCGCGTGGGCGGCCGTGATCGCGTGCGTCGTGCTCGGCGTGACCGCCGGGTTGTTCAACGGCTTGCTGATCACGCGGCTGCGCGTGCCCGACCAGCTCGCGACGCTCGGCACGCTGTTCCTGCTGGCCGGCCTGCAGTTGATCCCGACCGGCGGCCGTTCGCTCGCGACCGGCTCCGTGCTGCCCGACGGCACGGATGCGACGGGCGTGTTCCCCGACGCGTTTCTCGCGCTCGGCCGGCTGCGCGTATTCGACGTCGTACCGTTGCCGGTGCTGGTGCTCGCGGCCGTGACGGTGCTGGCCTGCATCACCATGGAAGCGACGCGCTGGGGCCGCGTGATCTATGCGATCGGCGGCAACGAAACGGCTGCGCGGCTGGCCGGTGCGCCGGCCGCGCGCTACCGTGTCGCCGCGTATGTCGTGTCGGGCGCGATCGCGTCGCTGGGCGGCGTGCTGATCGCCGCGCGGGTGGGCCGCGGCGACGTCAGCGCGGGACACTCGCTGCTGCTCGACGCGGTGGCCGCCGCACTGATCGGTTACGCGGTGTGGGGCGCGAAGCGGCCCAACGTGTTCGGCACGGTCGTCGGCGCGGTGTTCGTCGGCGTGCTGCTCAACGGGCTGACGATGCTGAACGCGCCCTACTATATGCAGGATTTCATCAAGGGCGTGCTGCTCGTGCTGGCCTTGGCGTTTACGTTCGGCATCGGTCGCCGGGCGGATGCCCGGGCGTGACGGGCGAGGTCGCCAAGCGTCGGCTCGGGAATGGACGGGTTCGAGGCACGCCCGGACTGAACCGTTTGTTATCCAAAGTAATATCGATTGCCGAATCGGTCGGTTTGAGTTCGCGTGCCGCGCTGATAGATTGAGCCGATATCGTGCTGTATGGAGACCGACACGTCATGCGCTCGTTGCTTCGCCGAAAGTCGCGCCTCGAACCGAAACTCGGTGCACTCGTATTGGGCGCCGCACTCGCGCTCGGTGTGCCCACCGCGCACGCCGGCCCGCTCAAGGGCGCGCCCGCGCCGTTCGACAAGGGCGGCGTGAAGATCGCGCTCGTCAACTACCTGTCGACCGGCGATTTTTTCCAGGCCTACGAAGCCGGCGCGCAGAAGCAGGCACGCGCGCTCGGCGTCGATCTGCGCATCTACGAAGGGCGGCAGGACGCGGCCGAGCAGCGCGAGCAGATCCAGCAGGCGATCAGCATCGGCGTGTCCGCGATCATCGTCAATCACGGCTTGCCGGAATCGCTGAAGGACGTCGTTCAGCGTGCGCTGGACAAGGGGATCAAGGTCGTCGCGTTCGACGTCGATCTTGCCAATCCGAAGGTGCCGCAGATCGAGCAGAACGATCGCGACCTCGCGAACCTGCTGCTCGATCAGGCCGTGAAGGACAACGGCGACGCGTTCTCCGCCGGGTACGTGTACGTGGCCGGATTCGCGCCGCTCGACCGCCGCGATGCCGCGTGGCGCGATTTCAAGCGCGCGCATCCGAAGGTGCAGGAAAAGGCGCGCTGGGGCACCGTCGACAACCCGATCGCGCAATCGGTCGCGAACCAGGCGGCGGCCGTGTATCGCGCGAATCCGGACATCCGCGTGGTGTTCGCGCCGTACGACGAATTCGCGCGCGGCGCGAAGCTCGCCGCCGACGAGGCCCGGCTGTCGTCGAAAATCCGCATCTACAGCGCGGACGTGTCGACGGCCGACATCGAGGCGATTCGCGCACCGAACAGCGCGTGGGTCGCGACGGCCGCGACCAATCCGGCGGTCGTCGGCGCCGTGTCGGTGCGGGCCGCGGCGCTGCTGGTCGCCGGGCAAAACCCGGGCGCGCGCATCGCGGTCAAGCCGACGCTGATCACGCGCGACGATCTCGTGAAGAACGACATTCATACCGTGGCCGAACTCGGCGCGAAGTTTCCGGCGTTCCGCGCGAGCGACGCGGCAACCGCCCCCTGGATTCCGGCGATCGACTGATCGCCCCGGCACGCAGCGAACCGATCGGTCGCGTGCGTGCCGCTTACCCGTGACTTGACCATGACGACCCTGAACGACTATCTCGCCCACAAGCGCGATGCGTGGCACGCGAAGCAGCAGGCTGCCCGCAACGATCCCGATTTCAAGGCGACGCCACTGAAGGCGACCGTGCGCGCGCTTGGCCGCAGCGGTGTGCGCGAGATCCGGATCCGCGACTTCCAGGTGATCAGCGACAGCCCGCCCGATTTCGCGGGCTACAATCTCGGGCCCGCGTCGCCCGAGCTGCAGCTCGGCGTGCTCGGCAGTTGCCTCACGCACATCACGTTGATCCAGGCCGCGGAGCGGGGCCTGAAGATCGATGCGATCGAAGTCGAAGTCACCGGCGACCAGCATCCGCTCGCGCAGCAGCCGGGGTTCGAGCATGTTCCGGTATTCCCGCACAACATCCGCTATACGCTCGACATCGTGTCGCCGGAGCCGCCGGAGACCATCCGCGCGTTGCATCAGGCAGTCGAAGCGGTGTGCCCGATCTTCAACCTGCTGAGGCTGCCGCAGCACATCGACGGGGAATTGCGGCATACCGGCGGCAGCGCACCGGCGCAGTGATACGCGGCCGAGTTTTGAAAGAAAATCGATGCATTGTGATAAGAATACTTATCCCGACGGTCGCGATACGAACGCATGGCGTTGACGGAGTCGCGCCATCACGAGCCCGACGAAGGCAGTCACGACGCTAGTTGCCCGATTCCTTCGTCACGTCATGACGATAGGCGCGCGGCGAGCAGCCCACGATCCGCTTGAACGCATGGCCGAACGCGCTATCCGAGTCGTAGCCGAGCCGTTGCGCGATCGTCGAGATCGACGCGTTCGAGCGGCGCAGTTCGCGCATCGCCAGCTGGATCCGCCAGCGCAGCACGTATTCGAGCGGCCCGAACCCGAGCCGCCGCTTGAAATGCAGCGCGAACGTCGACCGCGATACGTGGCAGCAGGCCGCCAGCGCGTCGACGGTCCAGCGCCGCTCGGGCGCCGCGTGAATCGCGGCCAGCGCCGCGCGGACCCGCGCATCCGCGAGCCCGGCCAGCCACCCGACATCGCCGTTCGCGCCGGTGTCCACGTAGCGCCGCAGGATCTGCACCAGCATCATGTGTCCGAGATGCCGGATCATCAGCGACCCGCCCGGCGACGACGCGCCGAATTCCCGTGCGAGTTGCTGCAGCGACCAGCGCAGCACCGCCGCCGATTCGGAATCCCCGCTCACGATCACCACGGGCGGCAGGCTGCCGAGCAGCAGCGGCATGCGTTCCTCGTACGCGAAGCGGCCGCCGATCAGAAAGCAGTCGGCCGGCTCGCCATAGTGCGCGATACCGCGTTCGACATGCCGGTACACGTCGGCGGCCGGCACCGGCGCGACCGACGGATCGCTCGCCAGCGAAAATGCCCGCGGCGCGGCGAGCAGGAAGCAGTCTCCCGTACGCAGCCGAACAGGTGGCCCCGCACCGTCGACGGTCAGCCAGCAACTGCCTTCGACCACCGCGTTGAACTTGATTCCGTCGGGCGGGGGCAGGTCGACCGCCCACGGGCCGCCGGCCCGCAGGCCGGTGAAAAACGAGTCGCGCGTTTCCAGCAGCGACAGCACTTCCGATAGCGGGTCCACGCGCAATTCCCGGACGATCTCGACGAAAAACCGGATTCTATTGCATTCACGGTCCGGATGCGCGGCCGGAGAATGGGTTCGTGCAGTGACGCGGCCGATGGGCGGCCTCGAGCTTCGCACCCCGTTCCTGGAGCCTTCGATGACGAGCAGGCAGCATCCCCTTCATTCCGGATTCGACGCCGCCTCGACGGCGAGCGACGTCCTGGCCGGCCTCGACCTGCACGGCAAGACCGCCATCGTCACGGGCGGCCATTCGGGTCTCGGCCTCGAAACCACGCGGGCGCTGGCGCAGGCCGGTGCGCACGTCGTCGTCGGCGCACGGAGCGTCGCGGCCGCGCGCGAGGCGACGCGCGACATCGACGGCGTGGAAATCGCGACGCTCGATCTCGCGGACGCCGCGAGCGTGGCCGCATTCGCCGCGCGGTTCGTCGACGCGCGGCGCGACGTGCACATCGTCATCAACAGCGCGGGCATCATGGCGTGCCCGGAGACTCGCTTGGGCGACGGAAGGGAAGCGCAGCTGGCCGTCAATCACCTCGGTCACTACGCGCTCGTCAACCGGCTGTGGCCGGCGATCGCGCACGGCGACGGCGCGCGCGTGGTCGCGGTGTCGTCGCTCGGGCACCGGCTGTCGCCGATCCGCTGGGACGATATCGATTTCGCGCGCGGGTACGACAAATGGCTGGCGTACGGGCAGTCGAAAACGGCCAACGCGTTGTTCGCGGTGCAGCTCGACGTGCTCGGCGCGCCGTTCGGTGTCCGCGCGTATTCGCTGCATCCCGGCAAGATCGCGACGCCGCTGCAGCGTCATCTGACGCGCGAGGAAATGATGGCGCAGGGCTGGATCGACGAGCACGGCGTGCCGATCGATCCGACTTTCAAGACGCCCGCGCAGGGCGCGGCAACCCAGGTATGGGCGGCGACGTCGCCGCGCCTGGCCGGTTTCGGCGGCGTCTATTGCGAGGATTGCGACGTCGCGACGGTGACGCGCGGCAACGAGGAATCGGGCGTGCGGCCGCATGCGATCGATCCGGAGGACGCGGCGCGGCTGTGGGCGTGGTCCGCGGCGGCGACGGGCGTCGATGCCTTTGCGGGGCGGGGCTGACGCCCAGGTATTCGCCGGGCCGGGCGGCGCGCGGGTATCGGCGGCGGTACGACACCCGCGCGCGGCAACCTATCCGCGCGCCTGCCGCAGCGCGCGCCCCATCGCCGCGATCGGCATCGCGGCGATCGAATTCAGCAACCGCATTTCCCCGGCGTCCGGATGCGCGATGTTTCGCACTTCATCGAGCGTCTCTCCGACGTGACGATCGAGCGGCTCGAGAAAGCGCTGCAGTTCGCTGGTGGCCGCTTTCTCCCTGAGCCCTAGCGCATGACCGAATGCGACCAGCGCATTCGTGTCGATATCGGCGAACCGCGTCGCATTCCCGAGCGGCATCGTCAGCTCGCAGTGCGGCCAATGATCGCCGCGGTGGTCGGGCCGGTGCGTCGGCGTGTGATACACGACCGTGCTGACGATGTCGTAGAACGGTGCGAGCCGGTAGCCGCGCGCGTCGACGAAGAACGACAGATTCTTCAGGTGCGCGTCGGCATTGCCGACCACCACGTTGAACACGGTCCAGCGGAACACCGACAGACGCGTGAGCGCGCGCGTGCTGGTGCGGTCGATCGCGCGGGCCAGCTCCTGCGCATTCGCTCGCTGGTACTTGAAACCGCGGTCGTAGTTGAGCAACTGCATCGCGTCGATCGTATGCACGCGTGCGGCCCGTTCGGACGCGACGTCGCGGTCGAACCGGTCGATCACGTAGCAGGCGGACGGCGCGCGCAGGAAATGCACGTCGGGCACGTCGAGCCCCATCTTCTTCGCGAGCCGCATGCAGAAGAACTCGTTGATCGCCGAATGCGGATAGCGGGCCGCGCGCATGTCGGGTTTGAGCAGGTGCATCGACGGTTCGCTGCCGACCGGCTCGAACAGCGCGTAGTCGGGCGCGTCGCCGCGCAGCACCAGTAGCAGTTTCTGCTGCGCGCCGGCCGCCGACATGCGCTTGGGCGCGGTGGCTGTCAGCGCGCGCTCGGGCATCGCCTGGATCCGGTGCTCGAGCTCGTCGAGCGGCAGCGGTTGCAGGTCGCCGGGCGTTTCCTGCTCGCCGTCGGTCAGCAGCGTCAGCGCGCCGGCCGATTCGCGGCCGAAGTACGCGAGCAGGCCCCACGCGTCGGCCGCATCGACCTTCGCCTCGCGCGCGAGCGACGTGCGCATGCCTTCCTCGGGCAGCAGATTGTCGAAGAACCACTGGACCGGGCGATCGGTGGACGTGTCGGTGAACACGTCTGCGCGGAGCGGGAACGCCGGCGACAGCGGATACGCGGTGGGTGACGCAAGCCATTGCGGGTCGTACGCAAACGACCAGATCCCCTTGTCGTCGGCCAGCGTGCCCATGCGCACGCCGTTAGCGGACGCGATCAGCGTTCTAGCCGCCATGGCTGCTCCTGCGGCGTTGGGTGGCCTTCAGCGCGGTCGCTTCGGAAATCTCGATCGCCGACTCGGCGTACAGCCGCACGCCGAGCTCACTCAGCAGCAGCATGACCTTGCCGATTTGTGCGGTCGGCTTGCCGGCTTCCACCTGGCTGATGAATTTCGGCGACAGCCCGGTCGCGTTCGCGAGTTCGTCCCGGGTGAACCCCTGCTGGATTCGCGCCGCGCGAATGAAATGGGCGAGCGCGCCGATCGTGTCGACGGATTGGGACTCCGACATGACATTCTCCGTGCTTCGTATCCGAACGGGAACAGTATTGCATAACTCGCCGGCTTGGACCGTGATTCGTATTCGTGCGGGAACGAATGGAGTGTTCCGATAAGCGGCGGCGTGATTTCGTTCCCGATTGGGAACGGACGGTGAGAAAAGGAGGGTGGAGGCGAGGTCCGTATCTGACCGGATACGGAGAAAGACGGCGTCGGCGCCTGCGTGCGCACGTCCGACGGGCACGCCGGACAGGGCTCCGATGGATGCCCGCAGCGGCAATCCGTCCGCCGCCGTTCCGCGCCTCGAGTAGCGGCAGGCGATCCCGCGCACAGCTCCGGCACCTTCGCCGCTGACGCACAGTGTGCGCAGAACGCCCCTTTCTACAATCCCATTCGACTTGCTACACCCGCCGCCTACCCGGAAAGCAGGCCCGAGCCTTGCGACCGGCAAGCGTCGTCGGCGGCGTTCGCGCCCCGACACATGACGATTTGCACGGGAGGCGCGCATGGAACCGATGCCGGTCGCACTGCAGTGGCACGACGTTCTCGTCAGGATCGGGCTGGCGCTCGTCGCGGGTGGCCTGATCGGCTTCGATCGCAGCGAATCCGGCAAGACGGCCGGACTGCGCACGACGATCCTCGTCTGTCTCGCCGCGTGCCTGTCGATGCTGCAGGTCAATGCGCTGCTGCTGCAGGCGGGCAAGCCGGAGGGCGCGTTCTCGGTGCTCGACCTGATGCGGCTGCCGCTCGGCATCCTGACCGGGATGGGCTTCATCGGCGGCGGCGCGATCCTTCATCGCGACGGCCTGGTGTCCGGCGTCACCACGGCCGCGACGCTGTGGTTCGTGACGGTCATCGGGCTGTGCATCGGCGGCGGCCAGTTGTCGCTCGGCGCGCTCGGGCTGGTGCTCGCGCTGCTGGTCGTCTGGCCGCTGCGGTTCGTCGAGCGGCGCTTGCGGGGCGTCCGGACCGCGCTGGTGACGGTCGAATATCCGCTCGGCTCGGCTGCACGTGAACAACTGGCCGCGAAGCTGCGCGACGCGGGTTTCACGTGCCGGACGAAGAGCTTCTGCGAAACGACCGCGCGCGCGGTGCGCCAGGAAGAACTGTTCGTGCAGTGGCGCGAAGCGGCCGGCGCCGACGTGATGCTGAAGCAACTGATGCGGATCGTCGAATCGGCCGGCCTGACGTCGGTGCGCTGCTCGACGGAGAACTGACGCGCGCGGCGGCCGGAACGCGCGATGCTGCATTGCGCAGGCCGCCGTGGGCGGCTTATCAAGGAGCGAAACATGACATGTGTATCGGAAGTGATGACGCGCGACGCCGCGACCATCGGCCCGACGCAGAGCCTGCGCGATGCGGCCAAGCTGATGAGCGACCTGAACGTCGGCGCGCTGCCCGTGTGCGACGGCACGCGGCTGATCGGCATGCTGACGGACCGCGACATCGTCGTGCGCGCGGTGTCGATGGGCGTGCCGCCGAACGAATCGATCGAGGGCGTCGTCAGCGGGCCCGCGAACTGGTGCTACGAGGACGACGACATCTCGGCGGTGCAAAAGAAGATGGAAGACGCGCAGATTCGTCGCGTGCCGGTGGTCGACCGGCAGAAGCGGCTGGTCGGCATCGTCGCGCTGGGTGATCTGGCGACGGCCGCCGACGGCGCGATGTCGTCGACGCTCGGCGCGGTATCGGCGCCGTCGCGCCCGGATCGGTGATCGCCATGGCAGACACGGAGAACGACATGGACGAAGACAGGGAAACGCAGATTCGCGAGCGGGCGTACCAGCTGTGGCAGGCGGACGGCGCGCCCGACGGCAGGGCCGACGAATACTGGCAGCGGGCCGAGCAGCAACTCGATGCGCAGGGCAGCAGCGCGGACGGGCGCGCCGAGCAGACGGCGGATTTGCCGGCCGACCAGGCCGCGAAGCGCCGCGTTCCGGGCGAGCCGCTGCAGGACGTCGATGCGTTGCCGACCAGCGAGGTCGCGCACGAAAGGCGGCGCACGCGGTGAAGCGCGGGCCGCCGGCCGGCGGTGTCGAAAATCCGGCAGGCGGCACGGTTCGCGCGATCGGTTAGCCGTCCTCGCCCACTTCGGTCGGGTCCGGCAAGTCGGGCAGGTCGTCGTGGCGCTCGTCGTCGGGCTCCGGCGGCGGAATGTCCGGCGTGTCGGTCATGTCTTCGTCGTTCGGTGTCGCGTTCGTCGCGTGTGTCGCGCTCATGATCGTCCTCCTCGGCATCGAAAGGGTGCCGGCGTGCAGCCGGCATGCCGCTTTCGAGCATCGTGCGTGCCGCGTTTCGTTTCCGCATCGGCACGGCCGCGTGCGCTGTCCTGACTGCGCCGGATGACGCGTCGCTTGTAATTTCTGTAGCGGATCGACCGGCTGGCGGTGCGCAGACGCAGCCCGATGACGGCATGTCGCTTGCTGAAAGCGGTGCAGGCCGCCGCATCGCCCGTCGCGGTGTGGTGCGGCGCAACGCAGTCCTCATCCGGACAGGGAGTCATTCATGACCGAGCACAGTCAACGGCAGGATCCCGCGTCGCCCGACGCGGCGCGTGAGGCGGCCGACGCGCCGCAGCGGCGCAACCCGACCCCCGGCGGCGGCGAATCGACCGCGCGCCCCGGCCACGCGCCGGGCGGCGGCGAACTCGACACGATTCCGGACGATCAGGCACGCAAGGTCGTGCCGGACGACCCGCGCCAGACCGAGGTGCGCGATCCGGCCGGCCAGCCGTGGCCGGACGAGCACGACGCGCCGGACGATTCTGGAAATCGGCCGCGGCCGCTGTAGCGCGCGCGTCGGCCGAATGGTCGCGTCCGGTTCCACACCGCCAACCACGCACCGGAGTCCATCATGTCATCAGATGAAGTTTCCGAATCCCGTCGCAAATGGGTGCAGGGCACGACGGCCGGACTGGTCGCCAGCGTCGCCCTGCCGACGATCGCGCAGACGGGCGGCCCGGCCGACGCCGGCGATCCTGCGCCGCGCGATCCGCGCACGCTTTATCCGCATGCGCCGTTTCCGCAGCAGCACCAGCCGTGGCCGGGCCTCGCGGGCCGGATGACGCCGCGCCCCGATCACGGCGAGCACAGCTATCGCGGCAGCGGCCGGCTCGACGGCCGCAAGGCGCTGATCACCGGTGGCGACTCGGGCATCGGCCGCGCGGTCGCGATCGCCTGTGCACGGGAAGGCGCGGACGTCGCGATCGTCTATCTGCCCGACGAGGAGCCCGACGCGCGCGAAGTCGTGGATCTGATCCGCAGCGCGGGGCGCAAGGCCGTGCCGCTGCCGGTCGACATCCGCAGCGAAGGCGCGTGCAACGGGCTCGTCGAGCGGGCGGTCGCCGCGCTCGGCGGGCTCGACATCCTCGTGAACAACGCGGCCCGCCAGCAGAGCCACGAATCGATCCTCGACATCAGCACCGAGCAGTTCGACTGGACGCTGCGCACCAATCTTTATGCGATGTTCTGGATCACGCGGGCCGCCATTCCGCACATGCCGGCCGGTTCGGCGATCGTCAACACGACGTCGGTCAATGCGTACGATCCGTCCGCGAACCTGCTGGACTACGCGTTGACGAAAGCGGCGATCGCGAATTTCACGAAGGGGCTCGCGAAGCAGATGATCAAGCGCGGGATTCGCGTGAACGGCGTCGCGCCGGGGCCGTTCTGGACGCCGTTGCAGGTCAGCGGCGGACAGACGACGCACAACGTCGAGAAATTCGGCGAGCAGGTGCCGATGGGGCGGCCGGGACAACCGGCCGAGATCGCATCGATCTATGTCGAACTGCTTTCGTCGCGCGCGAGCTACGTGACCGGGCAGATCTATGGTGCGTCGGGCGGTGCAGGGCAGCCATAGTCGGCTCGCCGTGCGTGGGCCGACGCGGCTGAACGCGATCGGAACCTTTGTTCATCGGGCCGCCTGGACGATTCCGCCCCGATCGGCGCCGTATGCGCGAGCAGCGATCTTTATCACCGCAGCAGATAAACGTATCCGAATCGCTTCGTTGACGCACGCCGGCACGCACTCGTAGATTCGCGTTTTGACCGAATCAGGGGCCGTGCCGTGACGACTACCGCCATCCGCGACGCCGCAACGCTTTCCGCCGGGCATCCCGCCTTGCGGCCGGACGGCGCGGCGCAGCATTTCGACATCGTGCCGTTCGACGCGCCGCTCGGCGCCGAGGTGATCGGCCTCGACCTGTCGCAACCGCTCGATGCCGACGATTTCGCGCGCATCCATCGTGCGCATCTCGATCACCACGTGCTGGTGTTTCGCGACCAGCGCATCACGCCGGACGAGCACATCGCATTCAGCCGCCGCTTCGGCCCGCTGCAGATTCACGTGCTGCACCAGTTCGCGCTGGCCGGTCACCCGGAAGTGCTGATCGTGTCGAACATCGTCGAGAACGGCAAACCGGTCGGGCTCGGCGATGCCGGCCATTTCTGGCACTCCGACCTGTCGTACAAGGAAAAACCGAGCCTCGGCTCGCTGTTGCACGCGCAGGAGCTGCCGGCCGAAGGCGGCGACACGTTGTTCGCGAACATGCATCTCGCGTGGGACACGCTGCCGGCCGACCTGCGCCGCGCGGTCGAAGGGCGGCGCGCCGAGCATACGTATCTCGCGCGCTATGCGGAACTGCAGGCGCGCAGCCCGTGGCGGCCCAACCTGTCGCCCGAGCAGATCGCGCAGGTCGCCGCGGTCGTGCATCCGGTCGTGCGCACGCATCCGGAAACCGGCCGCAAGGCGCTGTTCGTCAGCGAGCATTTCACGACGCGCATCGTCGGGCTGCCGGAAGACGAAAGCCGCGCGCTGCTCGACGAACTGTTCGCGCACAGCGTGCGCGCCGAGCACCTGTATCGGCACGCATGGCGCGACCACGATCTGGTGTTCTGGGACAACCGTTCGCTGATGCATCTCGCCGCCGGCACGCCCGACCACCTGCGCCGCAAGCTGTACCGCACGACGATCGAAGGCGACGCGCCTTTCTGAACCGCACGCCCCCGTCATTCATTTCCGCCCCTTCCTGACCGGAGTTCCGATGTCGTTCTCGTTCTTGCCGGCGCGTCGCGCGCTGGCGGCCACGCTCACCGCCGCGCTCGCCTTCGCGGGCGCGGTCATCCCGCAAGCCGCGCACGCGGAGGGCCGCATCCGCATCGCCGAGCAGTTCGGCGTCGTCTACCTGATGCTGAACGTCGCGCGCGACCAGCAACTGATCGAGAAGGAAGGGCGCAAGGCCGGCCTCGACATCAAGGTCGACTGGGTGCGGCTGTCGGGCGGCGCGGCCGTGAACGACGCGCTGCTGTCCGGCGCGGTCGACGTCGCGGGCGCGGGCGTCGGACCGCTGTTGACCGTGTGGGACCGCACGCGCGGCCGGCAGAACGTGAAGGGCGTCGTGTCGCTCGGCAATTTTCCGTACTACCTCGTCAGCAGCAACCCGAACGTGAAGACGATCGCCGACCTGAGCGCGAAGGACCGCATCGCGGTGCCGGCGGTCGGCGTGTCGGTGCAGTCGCGCGTGCTGCAGTACGCCGCGGCGAAGCAGTGGGGCGACAAGCAGTTCGACAAGCTCGACGCGTTCACGCAGGCGATTCCGCACCCCGATGCGACGGCCGCGATTCTCGCGAACAGCAACGTGATCACCGGCCACTTCGGCAATCCGCCGTTCCAGGAGCAGGAGCTCGCCGGTAACCCGAACGCGCACATCGTGCTGAATTCGTATGACGTGCTCGGCGGCCCGAGCTCCGCGACGGTGCTGTACGCGACCGAGAAATTCCGCGACGACAACCCGAAGACCTACCGCGCGTTCGTCGCCGCGCTGGCCGACGCCGCACGGCAGATCGCGGCCGACCCGGAGCGCGCGGCCGATACCTATATTCGCGTGAACGGGTCGAAGATCGATCGCGCGCTGCTGCTGAAGATCCTGCGCAATCCGCAGGTGCAGTTCAAGACCGCGCCGCAGAACACGCTGCCGCTCGCGCAGTTCATGCATCGCACCGGTGCGATCCGCAACGAACCGAAGTCGTGGCGCGACTACTTCTTCGACGATCCCGCGACGGCCGGCGGTAGTTGAGCGGCGTCGACGCTGCGACGCCGCGATCGACGCTTATGCGGCGGCGCGGTTTCGATATGCGCAATCGATGGTTGGTCCGCACGACGCCTGGCCGTATGTTGATGCTTTTCCCGCAAGAGATTCCATCGTGAACGCCACTTCTCCCCGAACCTGGTTTCCGCCGTATACGGCACGCAGCGGCGCGTCGCCGGCCGCGTCCGCCGCATCCGATGCAGGTGCCGCCGGGCGGCCGGCGGTGCATGCCGCGCAGGCCGGCGCGCACAGCGAACGCCTGCTCGCCATCGACGAGGTCAGCCTCGAATACCGCAGCGGCGCGCGGATCGTGCGCGCGACGCATCAGGTGAGCTTCGACGTGTACGGCAGCGACCGCTTCGTGCTGCTCGGCCCGTCGGGATGCGGGAAGTCGACGTTGCTGAAGGCGATCGCCGGCTTCATCGAGCCCGTCTCGGGTTCGATCGCGCTCGACGGCCGGCCCGTGCGCGGGCCGGGGCCCGACCGCGTCGTCGTGTTCCAGGAGTTCGACCAGTTGCCGCCGTGGAAGACGGTCGTCGAGAACGTCGCGTTTCCGTTGCGCGCCGCCGCGAAGCTGTCGCGCGCCGAAGCCCGCGAGCGCGCGCTGCACTATCTCGACAAGGTCGGCCTGAGCGCGTTTGCCGATGCCTATCCGCATACGCTGTCGGGCGGCATGAAGCAGCGCGTCGCGATTGCACGGGCACTGGCGATGCAGCCGCGCGTGCTGCTGATGGACGAGCCGTTCGCCGCGCTCGACGCGCTCACGCGCCGCAAGATGCAGGAGGAACTGCTGCGGCTGTGGGACGAATTCCGCTTCACGCTGCTGTTCGTCACGCACTCGATCGAGGAGGCGCTCGTGGTCGGCAACCGGATTCTGCTGCTGTCGCCGCATCCGGGCCGCGTGCGGGCGGAACTCAACAGTCACGAGCATTCGCTCGACAACGTCGACACCGGCGACTTCCGCGACCACGTCGCGCGAATCCACCGCCTGCTGTTCGACACCGACGCACCGCACGTACCGACGACGGAGGACGCCGCATCATGAGTACGATCGATCCGGTCCTGCCGCCGCTGCCGCCTGTGCGCGCCGAATACACGCGTCCGCTCGACCCGCTGCCCGACGCCGAACGCGCGGCGCCGGCGCCGCTGTCGCGCCGCATCGCCGGTGCCACGTGGTTTCGCCGCGGCGTCATCGCGCTCGTGCTGATCGCCGTGTGGGAGATCGTCGCGCGCATCGTCGCGAACGATCTGCTCGTCCCGACCTTCGGCGCGACGCTGGCCGCGTTCGTGCAGGGCATCGAGTCGGGCGAACTGCTGGTCAAGACCGGCATCTCGATGTCGGTGCTGCTGCGCGGCTATGCGCTGGGCGTGCTGCTGGCGTTCGCGCTGACGTCGCTGGCGGTATCCACGCGCATCGGCCGCGATCTGCTGACGATGCTCACGTCGATGTTCAATCCGCTGCCGTCGATCGCGTTGCTGCCGATCGCGCTGCTGTGGTTCGGGCTCGGCACCGGCAGCCTGCTGTTCGTGCTCGTGCATGCGGTGCTGTGGCCGCTCGCGCTCAGCATCTATACCGGTTTCGTCGGCGTGCCCGCCACGCTGAAAATGGCCGGCCGCAACTACGGGCTCACGGGCCTGCGCCAGATCGCGCTGATCCTCGTGCCGGCCGCGCTGCCGTCGATCCTGTCGGGCCTGCGCGTCGGCTGGGCCTTCGCGTGGCGCACGCTGATCGCGGCCGAGCTCGTGTTCGGCGCGAGCGCGGGGCAGGGCGGCCTTGGCTGGTACATCTTCCAGAACCGCAACGAGCTGTACACGGACCGCGTGTTCGCGGGCCTCGCGGCCGTCATCGTGATCGGGCTGCTGGTCGAGAACCTCGTGTTCGATACGCTCGAACGCGCGACCGTGCGGCGCTGGGGGATTCAGCACTGACGCGTCCGTCCGCGATCAATCCCGGCGCGGGCATAACGTAAGCTGAAATCGGCTTTTCACGCGCGCCGGGTGCGTCCCTATACTCAGCGGACGGCGTGTAACGTACGCCCCGTCGCGCGCTGCCGCGACATTCCCCGATCTGCCCGAACAAGGACCTGCCGAATGACTGCCCGTGATGCCGTCGATCCGCGCGACGCATTGCGCGACGCGCTTGCCGCGCTGCCCGATCTCGCGACTGCGATCGGGCAGGATGCCGCCCAGCGCGAGGCGCGTCGCGAACTGCCGTTCGACGGCTTCGCGCTCTTCCGGCGCTCGGCGCTGGGTGCGCTGCGAATTCCGGTCGCGCGCGGCGGCCTGGGCGGCACGCTGGTCGACCTGTTCGATGCGATCGCGACGCTGGCGGCCGCCGATTCGAATCTCGCGCATGCGCTGCGCATCCACTACGACCAGACCGAGACGCTGCGGCTGTCGCCGCGTACGGCGTTCAACGACGTGCAGCTCGAGCGTGTGCTGGCCGGCGCGATCTTCGGCGGCGCGTCGACCGAACGCGGCACGTCGCGCCCGGGCGAGAACACGACCGTGCTGCGCCGCGACGGCGATCACCATCGCGTGACGGGTCGCAAATACTATTCGACGGGCACCGCGTTTGCCGATTTCGCGCGCATCAACGTGGAGAACGAGCAGGGCGACGCGCTCGCCGTGATCGTTCCGGTGGCGCGCGACGGCCTGCAGGTGCTCGACGACTGGGACGGCATGGGCCAGCGCATGACCGCGAGCGGCAGCCTGGTGCTGAACGACGTGCAGGTGTTCGCGGACGAAGTCGCCCCACGCGACGGGTCGACGCTCGTCGGCCGGCATTGCGGCGCGCTGCGGCAGTTGCATCTGGTCGCGACCGGCGCGGGCATCGTGCGCAACGTGGTGGCCGATGCACGCCGCTACGTGCTCGCGCATGGTCGTCCCGCGCTGCACAGCCCGGCGGCGACCGCGCGCGACGATCACTTCATCCAGCAGATCGTCGGCGAGCTGTCCGCGCACAGCCATGCGATCGACGCGCTCGTGCGAGAAAACGCGCGTGCGCTCGACCGTTCCGCCGATGCGATCGAGGCGGGCGCGGCCGATGCGGATACGCTCGTGCTCGACAGCGCCCTCGCGACCGCGCGCACGCAACTGATCGTCAGCAAGCTCGCGCTGCATGCGGCCGAGCGGCTGTTCGAAGTGGGCGGCGCGTCGGCAACGGCGCGCGAGCACAACTTCGATCGCCACTGGCGCAACCTGCGCACGATCTTCAGCCACAACCCGTTGCTGCACAAGGCGCGCGTGGTGGGCGATTACGTGTTGAACGGCGTGACGACGCACCTGACCGAAGGGCGCGTGTTCTGACGACGGCCGCGGGCGGTTGCTGCTACGCCGTCGCGCCGCGTTGCAGCGCCGACTTCAACGCCGCAAGCCGGCTTCGCGCAGCAGCGGCAGCACGCGCTCGCCGAAGAAGTCGAGATCGGGCTTGAAGTCGTAGAAACTCAACTGGATGCCGTCGATGCCCGCGCGGTGCAGCCGCACGATGGTGTCGGCGACTTGCTCCGGCGAGCCGGTGATCGAGATGTTGCCGCCGATCGCGCGCGCGGCGGCTTGCGCACGCTGCTCGAACCCGCCGCGCCACGCGTGCGCGTCGCTGTCGAAGCGGTGGAAGCTGCCTTCGTCCGCATGCGCGACGATCGCGTCGCGGTACGCGCGTGCTTCGGCCGCCGTCTCGCGGCAGATCACGAGCGGATTGAGCAGCGTGCGGATCGTGCGACCGCGCGCGGCGGCGGCCGCCTTCACGCGGGCGGTATGCGCGGGCAGCGCGTCGATCGCGCGTTCGG
Source organism: Burkholderia sp. EMB26 (assembly GCF_024730645.1). Classification (NCBI taxonomy): domain Bacteria; kingdom Pseudomonadati; phylum Pseudomonadota; class Betaproteobacteria; order Burkholderiales; family Burkholderiaceae; genus Burkholderia; species Burkholderia sp. EMB26. Next base: position 494,345 of record NZ_CP078072.1, on the reverse strand, counting down.
CGTCGGGGCCGGCCGGGCTCGTGACGAACACGATGTCCGAATAGCGTGCGGCGAACGCGATACCGGCGTCGGAACCCGTCGCGTTGATCAGCAGCGGGCGGCCGTAGCGCGGCTTCGGCGTCACGAATGCGCCGCCGAGCCGCCAGCTCGACAGTTCGGGCGTATAGCTGAAATTGTCCGGTTGCGCCCACAACTGCTGGACCGCGTCGAGGAATTCCGCGGCCATCTCGTAGCGCCGGTCGTGTTCGATCCGGTTCCAGCCGAACATCTCGTGTTCGATCGCGCGGTGGCCGGTCACCACGTTGATGCCCCAGCGTCCGCGCGAAATGTGGTCGAGCGTCGCGGTGAATTTCGCGAAATGCAGCGGATGCCACGGCCCGTAGAGCACGTGGCTCGTCGCGACGAGGATGATCCGCTCGGTGCGCGCCGTCAGCGCGGCCAGCGTCATGAACGAGTCGAGCGCGTGGCCGTCGAACACGCCGCCGTAGCCGCCTTTGGGCAGCCATTGCGACAGCGCGAACACGAGATCGAAACCGAGCGCCTCGGCGCGCGCGACCAGCTCGGCGTTGTAGTCGAACGTCCAGTCGGTCGAGCGCGGCAGCGTCGACGCGCTCCATCCGCCAGCCTGGATCGGCAGGAACAGCCCGAGCATCAGCGGCTGCGAGAGGGTGCGCGACACGGGGCTGTCGGGGAAGTCCGCCGGCGAACGAACGTCGACGAACGGCGACGATGCGAGCGGGGCGGCGACGGAGGGATCGCTCATCACGGGGTCCTTGCTGAAAAGCGCGACTCGACTCGCGCGGGTGGGCCGCTCGATCGGGCAAGCGAAGCGGGACACGTCATAGCTTGCCCGGCCTCGGATCGGGCACGAAGCCGTCACGGTTCGGCATCCGCACGCGCGGCAGCGTGCGCGCGTCGAGCCGGGCATCGCCGGACACGATGCCGTTCAGGTGCAGGACGTACGCGGTGACCGCATAGACGTCGTCCGCGCTCAGCGATTGCGGCGCGTTGTACGGCATCGCCCGGCGAATGTAGTCGAACAGCGTCGTCGCGTACGGCCAGTAGCTGCCGACCGTCTTCTTGGGCTTCGCGCTCGCGAGCGAGCCGGCGCCACCGACGAGCGGATCGCCGACGCCGCCTTCGCCGCCGGCGCCGTGACACATCGCGCATTTGTCCGCGAACACGCGGCCGCCGCGTGCGACCGTGCCCGCGCCGGGCGGCAGGCCGCCGCCGTCCGGCGCGACGTCGATGTCCCACGCGGCGAGCGCCGCGCGGTCGATCGGCTGTCCGAGGCCGAAGCCGGCGCCGAACGCGCCCGACGTCATCGCGCCGGTCGCAAGCAGGCAAGCAAGCAGCTTACGCATTGCGCACCTCGCCGTCCGCCCCGATGCGCCAGTTCTGGATGCCGTTGTAGTGGTACTGCGAGTTCAGCCCGCGCGCGGCGACGAGCGCGTCGCGGGTCGGCTGCACGTAGCCGGTGTCGTCGGTCGCGCGGCTCTGCAGGTCGGCCGGCTCGCCGCGCCATACCCAGTCGGCCTCGAAGCGCGTCAACGCACGGTCGCGGACGTCGCCGGCGAGCCGTGCGGGGCGCCAGGTGCGACCGCCGTCGGTCGACACGTCGACGGCGCGAATCCGGCCGCGGCCCGACCACGCGTAGCCGCTGATCGGGTAATAGCCGTGCGCGGCGAGCCGATGGCCGGCCGACGGCCGCGTGATGACCGACTTCGCATCCATCTCGAACACGAACTGGCGCGCACAGCCATCCGGCAGCAGATTCGTGTATTTCGACGTTTCCTCGCGCGTCATCTCCGGCGCACGCACCAGTTTCAGCCGTCGCAGCCACTTGATGTTCGTGTTGCCTTCGAATCCCGGCACGATCAGCCGCACCGGGTAGCCGTTCTCCGGACGCAGCCGTTCGCCGTTCTGCGCATAGACGACCAGCGCGCGCTCGAGGATCCGGTCGAGCGGCAGGCTGCGCGTCATCGCCGCGCCGTCCGCGCCTTCGGCGAGCAGCCAGCGTGCGGCGGGATCGATGCCCGTTTCGTCGAGCAGCGTCGACAGCCGGACGCCGGTCCATTCGCAGCACGACAGCAACCCGTGCGTGAATTGAACCGGCAGCCCGCTCGGGCCGTTCCATTCGCTGCCCGTGTTGCCCGAGCATTCGAGGAAGTGGATTCGCGATTCGGACGGGAAGCGCAGCAGGTCGTCGACCGTGAAGACGCGTGGCTCGCGCACGAGGCCGTGCACGACGACGCGATGGCGTTGCGCATCGATGTCCGGCACGCCCGCGTGATGACGCTCGTAGACGAGCCCGTTCGGCGTGATGTCGCCGAACAGGTCGGCGAGCGGCGTCATCGACGAGCCGGAACCGGGCAGCGCCGGCGTGCGGGCGCTGCGGCGAATCACGTCGCGTTCGTGCGGCCCCGGCACGCCGTACGGCGGCGACAGCAGCGGCGCACCGGGCGCGCGCGTCCACGGCGGCACATCGAGCGGCGGGCTCGCGAGCGCGCCGCCGGCCGGCAGCAGCGTCGCCGCCCAGCCGCCGGCCAACTGGCGCAGCGCCGCGCGCCGGCCGGGGCGCGGCGCGCGGGGAGGAAAACGGGAATCGGTCATGGTCGAACGCGTGTGGCGCGCGGGGAAACGATCATTCTCGGCAACCGGGCGTGGCGCGGCAAACAACGATTCCCGCTTTGCTTATCGTGACGATTGCGCCGCGCCCGCCGCGCGTGCCGTCAGAACTTCACGCGCAGCCCGCTGACGAACGCAAGCTGGCGGTTCGTCGACGACGCGCTGCCGATGTTCGAGATCGCCGCGATCTTGCGATAACCGCCCGACGTCGCGGTGCTCGCATCACCGGCCGCGAGCTGGTAGATGCCCGACACATAGATGTCGGTGCGCTTCGACAGCGCGTAGTCGAACCCGAGCGTGAACTGGTGCCAGCGCGGTTTCAGCGTCTGGCCGCTCGTGCCCGGCAGGCCGCTGGCGCGCCCGTCGGTAAACGTATAGACACCGATCAGCGTGGCCGCCGGCGTGATCTGGTAGCGCGCGTTCACGTCGTAGTTGTTGAACTTGCGCGACGAGCCGTCGAGATAGTCGAGCTGCGTGTGGCTCCATGCGAAGCCGAGCGTCGTGCGGCCCAGCGAGTAGTTCGCGCCGACCGCGCCGATCTGCTGCTTCAGTACGCCGCCGTTCAGCCCGTAGAAGAACGCGCCGCTGTAGTCGTTGCCGGTGGTCGAGGTCGCGCCGCCCACCGCGCCGCTCGTGTTCGACGTCGCATTCGGGTGATTGAGCCGCACATAGCCGCCGCCGACCGACAGCGGACCGTTCACGTAGTTCGCCGATGCGCCCCACGCGTTGTTGTTCGAGAAGCCGGTGCCCGCGCCGCCATTGGCCTGGTTGCTGAATGCATAGAGCAGGTCGGCCGTGAAGCCGGCGATCGTGTCGCTGCGGAATTTCACCGCGTTGTTCAGGCGGAAGCTCTGGTTCAGGTTGTCGTTGTCGCCCACGTGCGTGGCCGGCGACCAGAAACCGGCTCCCGAATACTGCGCGACGAGATCGGTGATCGGCTCGTACTGACGGCCGAACGTCAGCGTGCCGAGGCCTTTCTTGCCGAGACCCACGTACGCGGAGCGGCCGAACAGGCGGCCGCCCTGGCCGAGCCCGCCGTCGCTCGGCCGGAATCCGCCTTCCAGCGTGAAGACCGCCTGCAGGCCGCCGCCGAGATCCTCGGCGCCTTTCAGGCCCCAGCGGCTGCCGCTCAGCTTGCCGCTCGTCTGCTGGATGTTGCTCGCGCCGCCCTGGTTGTTCGTATACGCGATGCCGGCGTCGACCACGCCGTACAACGTGACCGAACTCTGCGCATGCGCACTGACCGAACCGATCGACACCAAACCCAGTACCACCGTTTTTTTGATCATGACCATCCTCTGTTGTTATCAGTACGTTTGTGAGGATCACGATGCTATTGACGACGGGCGCGTCGATGAACGGCCGATCCGTGGTTTGTAATTCGCTGTGCGGCCGATTTGTAATGTGCGTTGCCGCCGGCCCGGCAGGTGCGCCGCGATCGCGTCCGGCGCGCCTGCTGCGGCGAACGCATCGCGCGGACTGCGAACGTCGCGCGCTGGAAATGCCTGCGCGCGGTCATATCGATCGATGAAATGGTTCGATGTGCGGAATGCCCGTCGTTCGCATGACGATGCGTTTACGCAACGTCCGGCTAGGCGACGACCGGCCGATGCGCTATCCGCGTTTGCATATCGATTCCGCAAAACGTTGGTAGGGCCGTGCGAGGTGCGACGGTAGAGTCTGGCATCCGGCCGGTGGCCGGCATGACGCGGGAACAGCAGCGCGTACAGGCGTACGAATGCTTCCCGATCGGGACGATCGACGAAAAAGGAGCCGTTTGACATGAGTCGCGATGTGCTGTTTCTGCTGGAACCGGGCTTTGCCGATCCGAAGCATCCGGGCCAGCGCTTCGTGTGTCCGCATGGATTGCCGATCGAGGGGCTGCTGGCGAGCGCGCCCGATCTTGCCGCGCGTCTCGACGTGAAGCGCGTTGGTTTCGAGCGGCCGCGGCCCGCGGTGATCGACGCACTCGACGACGCACACCAGGGCCTGCCGGTGCTCGTGCTGGGCCGCGACCGGCCCGCGCCGGACGACGCGCAGACGCTCGGCGACGTGCGCTTCGTCACCGACGCACGCCGCATCCTCGAACTGCTGGCCGAGCGCCACGGGTTTCCGGCGCTGCATTGACGCAGCGGTTCCACTTCCGATCCCATTCCATCCGATCGACAGGAGCATCCGATGTCGTCAATGTCGGCGGCACGTCGCCGTCTGCTGCTTGCCGGCGCCGCGGTCGTGGCGCACCCATTGGCCGCGTTCGCCGCGCCGGCCGCCGACGCCGATCTGGCCGGCGCGACGTTGCGCGTCGCAACCTACAAGGGCGGCTGGCGCGCGCTGCTGCAGGCGGCCGGGCTCGCCGATACGCCGTACCGGATCGACTGGCGCGAACTGAACAACGGCGTGCTGCATATCGAGGCGCTCAACGCCGATGCGCTCGATATCGGTTCGGGTAGCGAAATTCCGGCCGTGTTCGCCGCACGCCAGAAAGCCAATGTGAAATTCATCTCGCGTGTGCGTGAAGACCTGAACAACCAGGTCACGCTCGCGCGCAAGGACACGCCGATCCGCGGTATCGCCGACCTGAAGGGCAAGCGCGTCGGCTACGTGCGCGCGACGACGTCGCACTATTTCCTGTATCGACAGCTGGCGGAAGCCGGCCTGACCTTCGACGACATCCAGCCGATCAACCTGTCGCCGACCGACGGGTTGTCCGCGTACGACCGCGGCGATATCGACGCGTGGGCGATCTACGGCTACAACGGCCAGCTCGCGCGCAATCGCTACGACGCCCGTGTGCTGAAGACGGGGAAGGGGTATCTGTCGGGCAATTTCCCGGTGTACGCGAATCCGCGCACACTCGACGATGTGCGTCGCCGCGCGGCGACGGGCGATCTGCTGCTGCGGTTTCGACGTGCGTATGCGTGGGCGAACGGGCATTTCCGCGACTATGCGCTCGCGCAGAATCGCGAGACCCGCGTGCCGGTTGCCGATCTCGTCACGATGTTCGACCAGCGCAGCGAGGACTACGCATTGCTGCCGGTGACGCCCGACGTGGTCGCGCAGCACCAGCAGGTCGCGGACGTGTTTGCCCGCATCGGCGTGCTGGACGGGCCGGCCCATGTCGCGCCGTTGTGGGACACGTCGTTCAATTCGGTGGTTGCGGCGGGGTGATGCGATGAAGCGGAAGGCGCGGGCGGGTCAGCGGTGATGCAAATTTCGTCGGACGATCAGGCTCGACCGGATCAGGAGAACGTCGTCGCGACCATGATGCCGAATACCACGCCGAGCGCGATCCCGCAGAGCCGGCCGTAGATCGATGCGCGAACGTTGTCGTCGAGTTCGAAAGGCGAGCGCTTGTGCTTCCAGACCGTGCTGAATGCGACCGGCCGCGTCAGCAGCGCGAGGCACGCGATCAGCACGGGCGTGGCGATGAGCATCGCGACGCGCGGGCCGTTCCAGTCGACGCCGTGCATCGCCAGCGAAACCAGCGCGGCAAGCGGCACCTCGACGCACAGGCCCAGCAACGAGCCGTTGACGAAGGAATCTCCCGGAGTCTGGAACATGATCGGTCCTGGGGGTGAAATTGGTGCCCGGATGGGGCTCCGGAAAGAAAAATACGCTTGTCATCCACGAGCGATTCAACGGTGTTCGGCGCGATGCTGGTCAAGATGACGGCGGGATGGTAAGGCAAATTACCGGCGCGTGGTCGATCACTCACGCTATTTAACAAACGATCCGAGCCGCGGCACGGACAATCCGTTGTATATCCGGCTCAACCCCGATTGGCCCCCCAGAAACGCGCGGATCTTCATTACAATCGAGCGGCCGTTTCTCGACGGGCGGGCGATCGATCGTGTTGATTTCATTCGTTATCGTATGACGATAACGAATGATCGGCTGACTCCCGGTAATCGGCATTGCGTATCAAAGGCTCCGCAGCCGCACCGTTCCGCATGCGGACTCCCCAGCCGTTACTACACGCATGAACATGTCAAACAACAACGAGACCAACCGCCGTCATCTCGTCGCGTTCGCAATCGACGACAACAGGCAAGCCTGGTACGAGATGGTGATTCCGTTCATCGTATCGCTGCGCGCGACGGACTACCGCGGGCGTATTGGCGTCATCGGTTATGGCTTGTCCGCTGACAAGCAGCAGCGGTTGCGCGACAACGGTATCGAGGTCTATGCCGGGGCGGGCGTCGGCGACCTTGCGTGGGATCGCTACATCTCGGCGGCCGCCGTCTTCGACGCCGATCCGGAATTGCAGACGCTTGCGCTCTACGATGCGGATATCTGGTTTCCAGGGCCGCGGTTCGATATTTTCGACGTCGTGCCGGACGACGATCTGCTCCACGTCGCACCCGACGCTCATTTCTGTGCGTTCGTGATGGCCCCGCTCATCGGCGAGCGACGCGACGCGCTGGTTCGTCAATGCGTCCAGGACGTGCTCGATCGGGTGGGGCATCCGTTGCAGGCGGGGCTCGTCGTCGGCACGCGTGCGCCGTGGATGCGGTTTGCGCAGTACGTGCGCGAACAGGCCGGAAGAATCGGCCAGGACTTCGCCGCGATCCACGGGCTCGACACGACGTTCCTGCATCTATGGGGCGGCTTGGGACAGGTGCGACTCGTCGGCTGCGAGCAGAATTTCGTGACGAAATGGGGACTTCACGAGCGGCACGATTTCAGCGCCGTGCAAATCGTGCTCGAGCATCAGGGCAAGCCGATCCGCGGCCTGCACATGACGGGCGACGTGCGCTTCCTGAATCACTGGCGCTATTTGTCTCGCGATGCCGAACGGGCGATCGCGCTCGGACAGGCGTTCGCGCTGCCGCCCGAACCGGGCATGCGGGAACAGCCGGCCGATCTCGACGCGCATCAACTCGAATGCCTTGCCGCCAGCGGCTTGTCACTCGTCGCCGCGCACGAGGACGTGCTGCCGAACGTTCCGCGGCTCGTCGCCGGCACATCGTTCCGGCATCCGCAGGGGAGTGCGTTCAATGCATGGGCGTCGCACAAGGTCGAGTTCGCGGTGACGCGCGAGCGGATGGTGCTCGACATCGGGTTGTCTCACCTGAGCGGCCAGCCGTCGGCGCCCCGCGCGCGAGTGGAGCGCAACGGTGAAAGCGTGTCGCTGCAGGCGCCGCACAAACTCAGCGTCGCGACGCAACCGGGCGACCGTATCGCGCTGAGCGCACTGACGCTGCCCGGGCAGGCGTGTCATACCGCATGGGATATCGTCGTGCGGCAGGTGTGACGCCGCGGTCGGTCGGCGTGTGCGTGGCTGTTCGATACGCGCCGGTTCCCGTTCGTCAGACTGTGAAGATCCGCCGCTGGTAGTCGAGGATCAGGCGATCGATGTCCTGATCGGCGCGTCGCGGGTGGGTTTTCGGCTCGAGCCAGAGCCATCGCATCATCCGGTAGCGCGCCTCGACGCACATCAGCCATGCGTCCCAGTCCGACCAGTGTCGCAGCAACGGGATGTTGCGAATGTCGCGCAGCCCGTCGCGGATCTCGTACACGTTGAAGTACTTGCCCGCGCGCTGACTCAATTCGTCGAATGCGCGCGCGGCTTGTTCCGGGTCGGAAAGCAGAAAATCGTGGATTTCGATGATTACGTGGCTGCCGGAAAGCTGCTCCAGCAGCGCATCGTCGAACAGGTCGAACTCCGCACCCTCGATATCGCACAGGATGACCCGTTTGGCCGGCTCCCCGCCGTGCTCCGACAGAATCGCGGGCAAGTCGCGATCGGCCTTGCCATAGACCGCGACGCGGTCCGCCAGCCCCATCTCCGCGGCGCGGTGCTGGATCGCGTGGCGGCGCTGCTCGTCCATCTCGAAACACAGGCTGCGGGCAAAGACGTTGTTCCTGACCAGGCCGATGCCGAAAATCCCGTCGGCGGCGCCGAGGTCGACCAGCACCTTGTCGGGCGATCCGAGCGCTTCCAGGATCGCGCATACGGCGATCTCGTAGGTGCCGAGCAGATAGCCGCCGACCGCAACTTCCGCCCAATGACTGAAGCCGATCGGAAACCCGCGCAGGATGCCGTACTGGACGATCGAGCCTGTCTGCTCGCGCAGCAACTGCGACAGATAGTGCAGGCGAAGATTCGCGCCCTGGATCGAACTTTGGCTGAAATACTGCGAGTGGTCCATTTTTGTCGTTCTCTCGGGGTGAGGAAGCGCGTCGGGAAGGGTTGCGATGGCGGGCGGCTTCCGTCGTCGTCCTGCCTGGGACCAGAATATAGCGCGTTGTCGGCTCGCTCAGGAAGCCGGCTACCGGGGCGGCGCCGTCGATACGATGGGACGGGGTTCACCCGGAGCGTCCGGCCGAGCGATTCGCGAATACGCCGGCCACGTTGGGGGCGGCAGGCCAGGCAGCCTATGTAATGCGTATTCGTCGAGCGCCGATTCATTTGTCGGACCGCAAGGACGCACGATCCACCGGCCGCCCCCCTGCATACGCAGGCGGTCGGCCGGCCCCTTCTCGTCATTCACCCCAACGCCGCGTGACCACGACCGAATCGCTTTCCTCCGAAACGAAATCCCGCCACGCGACTGCCGGCGTCCGACGCGTTCATACACGCACGGTCAATTCACCCCGACCGCACTCCACGCGCGGGCGACCGTCGCGCTTTCGGCCGAGTTCGCGCCATACAGGTCGTTCGCGGCCTGGATCGACGCACGCCGCGCGTTCGGGTAGCTCGAGTTGGCGTTCAGGTACACGGTCAGCGTCCGGTACCAGATCTTGCCGGCCTTGTCGCGGCCCAGCCCGCTGAAGGTCGTGTCGCCGTTGCAGACCAGTTGCGTCCTCGACAGGCCGGTGTCGGTCGGCGGCACCGACGGGCCTTCCGACAGCAGGTAGAAGAAGCGGTTGCCGACCCCCGACGTGAAATGCGGATCGTGGCGCGGATTCGACCACGAGAAGCCGCCGGACGGGTAGCAGCTGAACGACCGGCCGTCGAGATCCTGCTTGTACATCTTGCGCAGGCCGCCACTCACCACGCGCGCGCCGATCACGTAGTTGCCGGGATCGTTCGGGTTGTTCGCGTAGAACTTCACGAGCGTGCCGAAAATGTCGGACGTCGATTCGTTCAGGCCGCCTGCATCACCCGAATAGTTCAGGTTGGCGGTGGCCTCGGTCACGCCGTGGCTCATCTCGTGCCCGGCGACGTCGACCGACACCACGGGTTTCGGCAGGCGCGTGCCCGGCTCGCCGTCGCCGTACGCCATCACGCGCGACGACAGCCATGCCGCGTTCGCGCCCGTCGTGCCGCTGCCGGTATTGAACACCACGTGCGCGTAGCTCTTCACACCGCGGCCGTCGTTGAAGATGCCGTTGCGGTTATGCGTGGTCTTGTAGTAGTCCCAAGTCAATGCGAGCCCGTAGTCGATGTCTGCCGCGACGGTCTGCCGGTCGGTGGTCGTGTTGTTGCCCCACACGTTCGTGCTGCTCGTGAAGATCGGCAGGTCGGTCGCTTGCTCGACCTCGTCCGAGCTGAGACCGCGACCATCGTAGACCGAGCCGCCGCCGCGGCTCGGATCGAGCATCCGGTACGCGTTCGTGCCGGTCTGGTCCGTCGTGAGCGTCAGGTTGCCGTAGTACAGCGAGCGGCCGGTGCCGGTCGCGGCGGCGGTCTTGATCAGGTCCTGTGCATCGAGTAGGGTGCCGGTGCGAGCGTCGACGTAGTAGAGCACGGCGTCGCCGTGGGTCTCGGTCGCCTTGCCGTAGACGCGCACCGCATAGGCCAGCGTCGGCGTGACGTCGCGTGCGAACACGACGAGTTCCGCGTCGTCGACGCGGCGCACGTCGGAGTTGAAGCGCGCGGCCGCGATGTGCCTGGCGCGCGTCGCGCCTACGTCGGGTGCGTTGCGGATCACGGCGCGGTTTCCGACCTTGCCGATCGAGCCGGCGAGATTGATCGGCGCGAGCTGGGTCACGCTTGCCTGCTTCAATTGCCCCTTGCTCGAATGGACGACCACGTCGCCGCCGATCACGGGCAGGCCTGCATGGAAGCGGTCGAAGCGCACGTGCTCGGTGCCGTCGGGATCGACGATCACGTCGCGTACCTGGAACTGGTCGCCGTCGGTCGGTGCGCCTGCTTGTGGCCCGGCGAACTTCAACGTGCGTGCCGTGCCGCCGGCAGCCAGACTGAAGGCGGACGGGTTCTGCTGGATCAGTTGCAGTGCCTTGTCGACCGCGGCCGGCTGGTCGCCGGCCTGGGCAAAAGCGCTGAGACTCGCGAGGGTAATCGCGGTGATGGGCAGCAGTCGAGACAGTTTCTTCATGTAATTCCCCAGGTTATGAATGGGTTTGTTCGAGGAATGCATCAAGTGATGACTTTTAAACAAGACGTGTCGCGAACAGCAGAGGGATGCTAGAAGGTGATTTTTATAATTACAAGATATTTTCTGTTGGATTAATTTTTCATGTCGTCGATGTTAATCAAGTCGGGGTTTGGTGAGGGAATTGAAATGATCGTGTCGGGTGTGGCAGCCGCGTCGGGAGCCGCACATCGAGGTGTGGGGGATTGGGCCGTGATGTACGTGCCGCGACGGGGCGGGGCGCAGTGCGGGTCGAGTGGACGGGGAGCGAGTGACGTGTGATCGAGTTGACGGAATGACTGGAATTGGTTTCATTAAATATTGTTTTTTATTATTGTCATTTAATATATGAGGGTGTCGTCAAGTTGCGTGCAGTTTTCCGTCGACTGATCTTGATTGGGGTAAGGTCGCTGAATTGTGACCCCGAACATTTTGATTTAAATCAGTACCGGCCAGCCTCACGGACCCTGCAGTGACTCCAGCAGCCCCGTTCGTTTCTGCCGAAGCAGCAGGTAACGCATGCATGCGGTGAATGCGCGCGCTCCAGCGCCGGGCGGCGAGTGCACTGCTCGACAACGTGTCCCCGACGACTGCGATTTTTCGCAACATACGTGTGCTCCTCGAAATACGGCGTCGGCGCGGCGCGCGTCGGCCTCTCTCAGTTTTGTTTGGATGATTGCCCGGGATTCTATCAAGCCGAGCGGTTCGCGCCCGGTAGCAACGACGTGTAGAGGCGTCCGGCGCGGTCGGCCTCGTCCTTCGCCGCGCTCCACGTTGATCGACGTTTATGGGGGATGTAGGTAGGTGGCCCGATACCGGTCCAGAGAGGGCCAGATCGCCACGAGCGCGGGAGATTCAGCGCGAGCGTGCGCCACTTGGCGAGCACGGCCGTGAACGCGCCTTCGCGCTTGGCTCGGCGGATTTTGTCCGCGACGTTCCAGCCGCGAATGACTAGATTTTACATAATGCTGATTATCGCCAAATTGGGGTCGAAATCGACAACCTCCATCTTCAGTATCACGTCGTGTGCAACGTAATGCTCCCGGCGTGGCGGCGACCAGCCGAGGACGGTTTCCAGCGGATCTGCGCGCAGCGTTAGAATAGCGCCCCTTCTCACAGGAGACGAAAATGTCCTGGTTCGTTTACGAAGTGCCCGAATACCACGAAGACGCTGCGCGCATCGAGCCCTTGAGCGACCTGCGCAGCCGTGTGCTGAAAGTCAACGGCCCGGCCATGGCCGACGAGCTGGAAAGCGTTCGGGAGAACGCCGCGGCGGCAGCGGACACGCCCGAGCGCCCGTTGCGTACGCCGGAAAATCCGCATGTTTTCCCGATTCCTTACGCCGATTCCATGATTCTGGTCGGCTTCATCTTCGATCTGAAGCGCGAATTCCGGCAACTGATCGTGTCGCCCGTGGAAATGCCCTGGCTGAAAGACGCGTAAAAGGCGGCCGGAACGGAAGTTAGCGTTCGAGCGATCGTGATAAGCAGGATGACATAACACTGACGGCAAACGGCGGTTTGAAAAAAGCCCGCCACGCGTGATGGTCGCGACACACCCGCGCCGTCTTTGCGTCGGACGCGCATCGTCGATCGGCCCGAGGAAGTCGCGGACGTCACACCGTCAGAAATTGCGCGCCAGGCCGACCATGAACATGTCCTGGTCCTTGTTGTTACCGGTTGCGACGCGATTGAAGCGCAAGCTCGCCGCCCAATCGTTCGTGACCTGATAGGTCACCAGCGCGCTGAGCAACGCATTGAGCCTCGTTTTGCGCGAGACCTCGTCCCGGTCATGCGACAGATACGGACCGACACCGGCCGAAAGCGTCCATTTGCTCTTGATCGGCGCGACGTACCAGAATTGCGCGGCCACGCCCCTTCGGCCCGCGACGCCATTGTTGCCTTCGTACACGAAGCTCGCCGAATAGGCCCACGCATTGCCGAACGGTCGTTTGACTTCGATCATGTAGCCCTTTTCGATCGGCACTTGGGGGCGGTTCGTCTGCGACGTCCCGGCCCAAACGCTCACCTGCGTCTTGCCGTCCGACAGCGCCGGGCCAGGATCGCCGCCAAAATCCGAGCCGATGCCGAACAGCACCGCGTCGGAATTGAATCCGCTGAACATCTGGACGTGGTTGTACTGCAGCTTGAGGAAGAAGCGATTGGGCACGAGGTAATACCGCACCGCTGCCGACGCACGCACGCCCCAGCGCTTTTCGTTGCGCGCCTGATTGTCGACATGCGTGGTGTCCATGCTGAAATACGGCCCGGCCGACAGTTCGAGCGCCACGCGACTGCCGACCGGCCAACGAAACGAGCCCAGCGCGGCGAAGCCGTCACGGTGGTGATCCAGCGGATGCCCCTCGTTCAGATACGCGAGGTAGACCGACAGGTAGTCGTTCAGGACGTCGCCGAAGCCGACTTCGTAGGCGCGCCAATGCATGTCGCCCCCCTCGGTCGCGCGTCCGTCGCCATACACCGCATAGGCGTTGATCGTTCTTTCCGATGGCTTGAAGTCGATCGGAACGCTCGACGCACTGTCCTCGGCATGTGCGTTGCCCGGGCCAGCAAGCATGGCCAGACCGGCGATCGAACTCGTGAGGATGACGCGCGAATAGATGCGACGGTACGGTCCCATTTGCCCTCCCTCGCCTTGATAACCGCGACTTCCCGGACAAGCTGATGGCGATTATAGGAGGCCGCGAGGGATGGAGCCAGCCCGCGCTCTTCCGCTGCGGTACACGTCACGGCGCGGCGATCAACGCCTGGACCAGATTGGCGGCCATCGGGCGCCCGAGGCCGGTTACGTAGTCGTATCCGGTTGTCGCAGTGCAAAGCGCGCCGCATGCGCCGTTCGAACCGCTGACGATGTCGCGGAAGTTCGCCGCGTAGGCGCTGGCGGCGAGCCCGTACAGCACGGTCTGGAGCGCGCTCACCGCGTTCAGCGTCGTCTTGCCGTGCGCGATGCGCAAGCTGTTCGCGATCGCGATCAACGCGGACCATTGCGGTGCGCCCGCGCTCGTGCCGCCGACCACGAACCACCCGCCCTGCCCCGCATAGCCGTACGAATCGTAGACCGCGAAGCCGGATGCCGGATCGGCGTCATAGGCGACGTCGGGCAGCCCGCGCAAGCCGAGGCTATCCGACGGAATCCGGAAGTTCGACTGATACGTCGGCTCCGTCTCGACGGCGCTCTGTCCGCCGCCACTGCCGGCCCATGCCGTTTCGCCGGCATAGGCGCCGCTCGCATCGATCGCGATCGACGTGCCGCCGACGCTCAGCACGTACGGCGACGCGGCCGGGTAGTCGATCCCGTTGCCGCCGTCGCCGGACGCTGCGACGAACGACACGCCGTTCGCGCTGGCGAACTGCCCGTCGAATTGCGTTTCGGCCAGGAACTCCCCGCTCCCCCAACTGATCGACACGACCTTCGCACCGACCCCGCCCGGGGCCGGACTCGTCGCGAGCGCGATCGCGCTCATCAGGTCATCGAGCGAGCTCGATGCGGCTTCGACCAGCACGATCCGCGCATTCGGTGCGATCGCGTGCGCCCACTGCACGTCGAGCGAACTCTCGAGCGCCCACAGTGCGTCGGGCGGCGGCGGACGCTTGTCGGCGGTCGCGTACACCTTCGTGAAGCAGCGCGGCGACGCGCACGGCGGCAGGCCGAACGTGCGGCTGAACGTTCGCAGATCCGCCTCGACGTTCGGGTTGTCGTACGCATCGACGATCGCGACGACCTGATCGTCGCCACCGTAGCCGCGCGCCGGCAATTGATCGAACCCGTAGAAACGGCGGATCTGCTGCGGTGACAGGCCGGCCGGATTCCGTTTCGCGGCGCCGTGCAGATGGAGCGGCGGCCGTGCAAACCCGCGCGGCGCGCGCGGTGAGGACTGGGCGAACGACACGCCGCACAAGAGCGCGACGCTCGCCGAAACGACCAGCATCCGCAGCGCACGCGCAAACGAAGCTCGCTTCATGATGTTCCCCGTTGGTCAAGGCGCCGGCGCGCGTCAATGCGCCTTCGCGCTCGTGAACGACAGCGACTTGCCCGTGCCCGCGATGACCAGCCAGTTGACCGGATCGGTGCTCACGATCGTTGCGCTTCCGCTTTTCACGCTCGGCATCTGGTACGTGCTCTTCGGGAGCAGCCAGGTCATGTCCTGCAGGCTGCTCGGGTGCGTCGCGCTGAACGTCCAGCCGGTGCCGGTGTCGGTCGCCGTCCAGTTCACGAGCAGACGGCGCCGGTCGAACTGCGTGAGCTGATCCATCGTGAACCACTTGAACTGGCCGGTCTTCGCGAGCGACGCGGCACGGCTCAGGATTGTCGTGACGACGTTCGGATACCACGACGCGCCGAGTGGATGCATGTAGATCAGCCGGCTCGTGTGGTTCGCGACGACGAAATCCATCAGCGACAGATACCAGTTCTGCACGTCCGCGGTCGGTACCGCGAACTCCTGGAACTCCTCGAACGTCGCGTACTTGCCGAACGGCATCACCGGAAACGCCCAGATGCCGGGATTCAGCAGCGAACCGTTGCGATACGCACGCGTTTGCGCATTGCCGGTATGGCCGGTGAAGTAGTAGCCGGAGTAACCGTTCGATTCGAGCCAGTTCACCGCCCACGTCGGCGTATTGCCTTCCGGCGCCGCCCATTCGATGTCCGGCTTGCCCGTCACCGACTGCACCGCATTGCGGTTCAGCACCAGGTACTGCGTGAACGTGCTCGCGTTGGTTTCGCTGGCGTTCGCCCCCCAGTAGTCGTGCGCCCAGCCGCCGTGGCTGCCGACGTTGTGGCCGCGCTTGAGCAGGAACGCGACCAGTTGCTTCGCCTGCGTGTTGTTCGTCAGGTTGATGCCGAGACCATCGCCGATCGTCACGTCGTCAGGGCCGGCCGTCATCACGATCGAATACGGGCCGTTGTTCCAGATACCGTAATTCTTCAGATACTGCGCCGGCTGGATCTGGTCCTCCGCGCAGAAGTGCCAGTTCAGGACCATCCCGGCCTGGGCACGCGGCTGCAGCGACAGGCGCGGCATCGACAGGACGTTCGTCGTGAAGTAACGCAGGAAGCCGTGGATCGGCATGCTGTCGGTTTGTCCGTCGAGATACGCGAGCGGCAGGTTGACGAACATCACGCCGCCGTTTCCATACGCCTGATAGCCGGCGACGAGCCCGAAATTCGGCGACGTCAGCAGCGTCGTGCCGGTATACGTGCCTTGCGTGACGTAGCTCGGATAGGTGAGGAAACCGTAGACGTAGCCGGAGATTCCTTCGAGCACGTCGGTCGTCGCGGCAGGCGACGTGCTCGCGAACGACGTCGCGCCACTCATCGACATCGATGTCGATGCCGACGACGGCCTCGTCGAGCTCGGCCAGTACGATCCGGAGCCGACCCTTGCGCCGGTCGACACGCGCCCGAGATTCAGCGGCACGCCGGTCATGCGTCCGTTCACCGTCTTGTACGTGAAGTACGCCTGATGGTTGTAACCGGCAAGCCCGCCGGGGTTCGACGTGCTCGGCTGCAGGTAGAGCGGCGGATTCGTCGTCGAGCCGGTCGACGTACTCGACAGGGTGGTGGCCGACGCGGTCGCGGCCGCCGTCGTGCCCGGCCATGTCATCGACTTTCCGGGCGGAATCTGCAGCGCGCGCAACGTGCTGCCCATCCCGGTCACGCTGCCGAGGCCGATCATGTTCCCGCCGAGCGTATCGTAGAGCACGTAGTTGACGCCGGCCATCGAGCTGAAGCGCGATTGCCCGGCCGGATAGAAGCCTGCCGCGTTCAGTACGCCGAAATCATAGACGAGCATCACGCGCCCGCCGTTCAACGCGTAGGTCTGGATGGCGCTCACGAGCGTATCGTCGGCGACCGTATGCACCTGGTCGGGCAGGATGAGGCCCTGGTACTGCTGCAGCGACGTGCCGCCCTGCTTGAATTGCGTGTCGCTGATCAGCGCGATCTGCAGCCCCTCTTCCGCCGCCGAATCGAGCCACGCGGACACCCGCGGGTCCGGCAGCGTGAAGTTGTCCGGCAGCAGCAACAGCAACTGGTTCGACAGTGCGCTCGCCCGCCCGGGTGCCAGCGTCATCAGGCAAACGGAGAAGACGATCAGCACGGCTCGTAGGGTCCGGATTGACTTGGCCAACATTTTTATCTCCCCGTAGAAGGTGGGACGACCGCCGATGCTCGACGCGTCACGGCCCGAGCGTCCCGCTCATCGTCAGCGGGCGGTCTGCGTCGGTCGGGTGGCGCCGTCGACTGGCGGCGAAGCGCGAACGTGCCGTGTTGTCGGACACCCCGCGACGCATGCGCGTCGAATGGTCGGACGATCACGGGTGCTCGGCGGCTATCGTTCCCACTACGACCGGTGAAGCGAACAACGTGCCAGTCTCGCAACCGCGCCGTCGGGCCGGCCATGGGCGAGGTCGAGCATCCGGGACGCGAAAATCGAGCGCAAAACGTTGCAGCGTCGATACGGCGCCTGTCGCGCGTAATGGAGCGAAGCCGGCGGCCGCGGGCGAGATGGACGATGTGACGCTATTTGGCGCTGTGTCGGCCGGGGCTCGCGCTCGCTGCCGGCCGCGTCGGGCATCGGCAAGCGCGCCGGGCATCAACGGAAAATGATTCTGCCGTGCAACACCGGCGTGGCCCGCGCCTTGCTCGCCTGAACGGTGCGCAACATTCCAGGTTGCGATCAGGAGAGCGAGATGACACGTGAACAGCAACAGACAGGCAAGCAAACCGGCGACGCGAAGCCCGCGGAGAAGCCCGACGACGGGCAGCGAACCTTCGAAACCGATATTTCCGAAACCGGCGACGACGGCACCACGGTGCGCCAGGCGGAGGTTCACGAGGACGACCTGTCCGAGACGAAACCTCCGTCCGATCCGGCTCGCTGAGCGTCCGGAAGCGGCGCGGCCAGCGGGATCACCGCCGGCCGCGCGGCACACCGCGCCGCGCCATCGCTGCCGCGCGAACGACGCAATCCGCCGGCTACCGGCGGAATCATGCAAAATGCTCCGCATCTGAAATCCGAGTGGCGGAGCGTGACCCCGTGGGCATCAATTTCGATTTGACGGACTTGCAGGCGTTTCGCGCGGTCGTGGAAACGGGCAGTTTCCGAAAGGCCGCCGATGCGATCAGCCTGTCCCAGCCCGCATTGAGCCGCCGGATCGACAAGCTCGAGGACGCGCTCGGCGTGCGGCTCTTCGAGCGCACCACGCGCCGCGTGACCCTCACCACCGTCGGCCGCGTGTTCGCCCAGAGCGCCGAACAACTGCTCGACGATCTCGACGCCGCGCTGCTCGGCATCCGCGACGTGTCATCGAGCCGCCTCGGCCATGTGACGATCGCCTGCGTGCCGTCGGTCGCCTACTACTTCCTGCCGCCCATCATCGCCCGCTATCATCAGCGTTTTCCGCGCATCCGCGTGAAACTGCTCGACGCCAGCGCGAACGAGGTGCTCGGCGCGGTGATCAGCGGCGAGGCGGATTTCGGCGTGAGCTTCATCGGCAGCCAGGAGGCGGAGATCGAGTTCAAGGTGTTGCTCCAGGAACGGTTCGTCGCCGCCTGCCGCCGCGACCATCCGCTCGCGCGCAAGAAGCGCGTGACCTGGAACGAACTCTACGCGCACGATTACGTATCGGTGGACAAGACGTCCGGTAACCGCCTGCTGCTCGACCAGGCGCTGGCGGCCGTCGCGCCGCGCACGCCGAGCGTCTGCGAAACGCGCCACGTCACGACCCTGCTCGGGCTGATCGAGGCGGGGCTCGGCGTCGCCGCGGTGCCGTCGATGGCGATGCCGGGGCACGACCACCCTGTCATCACGAGCGTGCCGCTCGTCGAACCGGTCGTCAAACGGCGCGTGGGCATCGTCAAGCGGCGCGGGCGCGCGCTGACGCCCGCCGCCGAGGCATTTCACCGGATGGTCGTCGACGCGAAGCGCGGCAGCACCGCCGACAGCGGTACATCGGCATGACGGCGCCGGAACGGACACGAAGGACGACCGCATCGTGAGGCAGGCCCGGCTGCTCAAATCGCTGTACGTGCAGGTCCTGCTCGCGATGATGCTCGGCATGGGCATCGGCCACGTGTGGCCGGCGGCGGGCGCGATGCTCAAGCCGCTCAGCGACGCGTTCGTCGCGCTGGTGAAGATGACCATCGCGCCGATCGTCTTCTGCACGATCGTGTCGGGCATCACGTCGCTGTCGAACGGGCAGGCCATCGGCCGCACGATCGTGCGGGCGCTCGCGCTCTTCTATCTATTGACCGCCGCCGCGCTCGCGCTCGGGCTCGTCACCGCGTACGTGCTGCAACCGGGCGCCGGCATGCACATCGATGTCCATCACCTCGATGCGAGCCTCCTCGCCCCGTATGTGAAGCATGCGGCGCCGCCCGGGCTCGTGGCGTTCGCGCTCGGCGTGATCCCGGACACGATGCTCGGCGCGTTCGCGAACGGCGAAGTGTTGCCGGTGTTGCTGCTGTCGCTGTTGTTCGGCTTCTCGCTGAACGCGCACCCGCGGGCCGGCCGGCCCGTTCTCGCGCTGATCGACGGCTTCGCCGAGGTCGTCTTTCGCGTGCTCGCGATGATCATGCGGCTCGCGCCGCTCGGCGCATTCGGTGCGATGGCCTTCACGGTGGGCCGCTTCGGCATCGGCTCGGTCGGCTCGCTGGCGAAGCTGATGATGGTCTTCTACGTGGCCTGCGTGCTGTTCGTCGCGGGCGTGCTCGCACCGCTCGCGCGACTGCACGGCTTCGCGCTGTGGCGGCTGTTGCGCTACCTGCGCGAAGAGTTGCTCATCGTCCTCGCGACCTCGTCCACGGAGCCGGTCCTGCCGCGCCTGATCGTCAAGCTGGAAGCGCTCGGCTGCGACAAGGGCGTCGTCGGCCTCGTGCTGCCGGCCGGCTATTCGTTCAATCTGGACGGTACCGCGATCTACCTGACGCTCGCGGCGTTGTTCATCGCGCAGGCGTGCGACGTTCCCCTTTCCGCGTCGCAGATCGCGACGATGCTCGCGATCATGCTGCTCACGTCGAAGGGGGCGGCCGGCGTGTCCGGCAGCGGGCTCGTCGCGCTGGTCGCGACGCTCGCCGTGATGCCCGACCTGCCGGTCGCCGGCGTGGCGCTGCTGGTCGGGATCGACCGCTTCATGTCGGAGGCGCGCGCGCTGACCAGCGTGATCAGCAATGCGTGCGCGGTGATTTTCGTGTCGTCGTGGGAAGGGGCGTGCGATCGTGCGCGGCTTGTGCGGACGCTCGCGATGGCCGGGCCGGCCTCGCCGAACGGAGTCGATGAAGACGGTATCGCGGCCCATGCGGGCGGGGACGGGAAAGCACGCTGACCCAAGCCTTCCCGTCTCTCCGGCTCAATGAGCCGAAACCGAATCGAGCCCGGTCGATTTCACGTCGCCCTGCACGTCGGGCGATGCGAGATAGTCGAGCAACGCCTTCGCTTCCTGCGGATGCTGCGCGCCGACCGGAATGCCGGCGGCGAAGCGCGTGACGGATTGCAGCGATTCGGGAATCTTGCCGACGAAGGTCGCCCCCTTGACGGGCAGCAGCTCGCTGACCTGCTGGAAGCCGATTTCGTAGTCGCCGTTCGCGACCACCGACGCCACCGGAATCCGCGGGATCATCTTCGCCTTCGACTTCACCTGCTCGTCGATGCCGAGCTTCTTGAACAGTTCGCGCTCGATATACACGCCGCTCGCGCTGTCCGAATAGGCGATCGACTTCGCGTGCAGCAGCACCTGCTTGAGGCCTTCGGCCGTGCTGATGTCGGGCTTGGCCGCGCCGTCGCGCACGACCATGCCGATGCGCGAGTCGGCCAGATCGACGCGGGACCCCGGGATCACCTTGCCCTGCTTGATCAGATCGTCCAGCGCGTAGCCGACCATGATGACGGCGTCGGCGGGCTCGCCGCGCGCGAGCCGGTTCGGAATCGCTTCGGGCGACTTGCCCATCGACGGACCCAGCGCGGTGTCGAGCGTATTGCCGGTCGTCGACGCGAACCGGGGGCCGAGCACCTTGTAGGCGGCGGTGAAGCCGCCCGAGCTCATCACGTGCAGCTCGGCGGCCTGGACGTTGGCCGCCACCGCCGCGGTGGCGACGAGCGCGGTCGCGCAGCATTTCAGGAGCAGATTTCTCATGGTTGGTCGTGGTCGTACGAATGCGTGGGTGGGATGAACGTTCCGGCCGGGCCGGACATCAATGCGCCGGCGTCAACGTCGCGGCGTGCCGGCGATAGAGCGCGAACGTCGCCAGCAGCGCGCACACCGCGGCGAAGCTCATCCAGTAGCCCGGTGCGGCCTTGTCGCCGGTCATGTGAATGAGCCCGGTCGAGATGGCCGGCGTGAAGCCCCCGAACACGGCCGTCGCGAGGCTGTAGGCGAGCGAGAAGCCCGCGACCCGCACCTGCACCGGCATCACCTCCGTGAGCGCGACGACCATCGCACCGTTGTAGATGCCGTACATGAACGAGAGCCAGAGCAGCACGAGCAGCATGTGGGCGAACGACGGCGCGTGCGCAAGGAACGACAGCGCCGGGTAGGCGGTCGCGACGGTGAGCATCGTCATGCCGACCAGCAGCGGCCGGCGGCCGATCCGGTCGGACAGCGCGCCGCCGATCGGCAGCCACACGAAGTTCGACACGCCGACGCAGAGCGTCACGAGCAGGCTGTCGGCGGTGCTCAGGTGCAGCACCGTCTTGCCGAAGGTCGGCGCGTAGACGGTGATCAGATAGAAGCTCGTGGTGGTCATCGCGACCAGCATCATGCCGGCGACCACGACGCCCCAGTTCTGGACCAGCGTACCGAACACTTCCTTCATGCCCGGACGATGCTTGCGTGCCTTGAATTCCTGGGTTTCCTCCAGGTTGCGGCGCAGCATGAAGATGAACGGCACGATCATGCAGCCGACGAAGAACGGCACGCGCCATCCCCAGGCGGCGATCTGCGATGCGCTCAGCCACTGATTGAGCGCGAAACCGAGGGCCGCCGCGATGACGATCGCCACCTGCTGGCTCGCCGATTGCCAGCTCGTGAAGAAGCCCTTGCGGCCAGGCGTCGCCAGCTCGGCCAGATAGACCGAGACGCCGCCCAGTTCGGCGCCTGCGGAGAAGCCCTGCAGCAGCCGGCCGATCAGCACGAGCACGGGCGCCAGCAGCCCGATCGTCGCGTAGCCCGGCACGAACGCGATCAGGATGGTGCCGCTCGCCATGATGGACAGCGTGACGATCAGGCCCTTGCGGCGGCCGACCTCGTCGATGTACGCGCCGAGCACGATCGCGCCCAGCGGCCGCATCAGGAAGCCGGCGCCGAACACGGCGAAGGTCATCATCAACGACGCGAACTCGCTTTGCGCGGGGAAGAAGACGTTGGCGATCTGCGTGGCGTAGAAGCCGAACAGGAAGAAGTCGAACTGCTCGAGAAAATTGCCGGCCGTGACGCGAAAGATCGCGGCGGCCTTCGAGCGTTCGGCCGGAAGGCTGGACGAGGGATGCATCGAGGGTGTCTCCTGAAAATCCTGGAATACGCGGGAGGGACTGGTCTGATTGTCGTTTTCCGGCATGTTGGCGCGGTATCGCTCAAACGATAAGTGCGATTTTTGGAACGATTGATGCAGTGTCGTTATCAATCGGCGCACGCCGCGTCGGTCCGGACGGCACTCGAGCATCTCGCTGCGAGGCCGCATACGTTTGCGTCGCCGTGCGATGCCGCCATCGTCGGCGGGCCATCACGCGGGCCTCGATTTTTTGTTAACCGTGCCGTTAACGAGAATTTGACCGGCGCCGGCGCCATTGCAGCCGGCGTCCCAAACGAGCGCGAGCATGCCCGCATTCACTTCGATCGAGAAAATCGCCGACTGGGCCGGACGCAACCCGCTCGTCGTCGGTGCGTTGGGCACGCTGATGTCGCTCGCGGCGCTCGGGATCAGCGCGGTGACGCTGTGGGCCGCGCGCAGCGAGGTCGTCGAGCACGCGCACGAGACGTCGCGCAACGTCGCGGCCGTGCTGGCGAGCCAGATCTCGAGGACGGTCGAAACGTCGAACAACGCGCTGATCGCGCTGACCGTCGATCTCGGCAAGCCGTCCGTACAGCGCATGGACGCCGGATTGCGGCACGACCTGCTGTTCGAGCGCACCGCGGCGCAGTACGTGACCGGCATGGGCGTGACCGACCGGCACGGCCGGTTGATCGACGGCTGCTGCAGCGCGACCCATCGCTGGGACTTCAGCGATCGCGATTACTTCAAGGTCCATCGCGATGCGGACAATCTCGGTCTCTACGTCTCCCAGCCCTATCGCGCGCGCTCGCGCGGCGACAAGGAGTCCATCGCGCTGTCGCGGCGCATCGAGCGGCCGGATCACGGGTTCGACGGGATCGCGGTCGTCGCCATCGATCTCGCCTATTTCGAGCAGCTTCTGTCCCGCCTCGATGTCGGGCCGAACGGGGTCAGCGCGATCGTGCGCGCGGACGGCACGATCCTCGCGAGAAACCCGTCGTTGAACGACGGCCAGATGAGCCGCCTGCGTCGTTCGACATCCTTCAAGCGGATGGTGAACAGCGAATCGGGCTTCTATCCCGCGCGATCGAGCATCGACGGCACCATGCGGTTGTATACCTACCAGCGGATACCGGGCACCCCGCTGATCGCGGTCGTCGCGCCGGCCGAAAGCGACGTGCTGGCCGGCATCCGGCGCCTGTCGTGGACGGTCGGCGTGTCGGCATCCGTGATCGGCGCATCGTTCTGCGCGGTGGTCTGGCTGCTGGCCTTCGCATTGCGGGACAACTTCCGCAAGCAGACGCTGCTGACCGACCTCACCCGCACCGATCCGCTGACCGGGCTGCACAATCGCCGCGCGCTCGATACCGCGCTGGCCGACGAATGGGAACGGCTGCAGCGCGGCAGCGGCGGCAGCCTCTCGGTGCTGTTCATCGACGCCGATCACTTCAAGCAGTACAACGACCGGCACGGGCACGCGCTGGGCGACACGGCGCTGCGCTTTCTCGCCGAATGCATCCGCGCGCATACGCGGCGGCGCGGCGACCTCGCCGCGCGCTATGGCGGCGAGGAGTTCGTCGCGGTGTTGCCGGATACCGATGAAAACGGGGCCGCGCGGGTCGCCGACGCGATTCGCCGCGAAGTCGAACGCAACCGGCTCGACGGGTTTGCGGAAACGGTTCCGCCCTTCACCGTCAGCATCGGCTGCGCGACCAGCCGGCGCGCACGGCATGCGTCGGTGCATGCGCTGACGCACGACGCGGACATGGCGCTCTACCGAGCGAAGCGCGAAGGAAGGAATCGTGTGCGTCGCGCGCAGGCGGAGCCGGTCGCGCAGCCGGCGTGAAGCGGGGAAAAGGCATCGGCGCGTGGCGTTCGCCCGGCGGTGCGCCGCGACCAGACGACGCCCGACAGACCAGCCGTCAACCGGCCCTCCCCCCGCCCCGACGCATCACGACGAGCGCATGAAGTAATGCTGCGCCAGCTCGACCCAGTACCGGACCCCGGCCGGAATGATGTCGTCGTTGAAGTCGTATTTCGGATGATGCAGCGATGGTGCCGTCGCGCCGTCCTGCGCATTGCCGATCAGCACGTACGCGCCCGGCCGCTCCTCCAGCATGAAGCCGAAGTCTTCGGACGTCATGTTCGGCGGCACGTCGCGGGACAGGCGTTCGTCGCCGAACGTCGCGCGAATCACCGCTTCGCACAGCGCCGTCTCGGCCGGCGTATTGACCGTCGCCGGATAGTACTGAAAAAACTCGACGTCGACCTGCGCACCATACGCATGCGCCAACCCCTCGCACGCAAGCCGGACGTCGCGCTGCAACTGCTGCTGCAATGCCGACGACAACGTGCGAATCGTGCCGCGCAGCTCGGCGGTGTCGGGAATCACGTTGTCGGTCGTGCCCGCATGGAACATGCAGACGGAAATGACCGCCGGATCCACCGGGTCCTTGTGCCGCGCGGCGATGGTCTGGCACTGCAGCACCATCGAGCACGCGAGCGGCACGGGATCGATGCCCAGATGCGGCTGCGCCGCGTGCGCGCCCTTGCCCGTGACCGTGATCCTGAAGCGCGAGCCGGCAGCCATGATCGGGCCGGTACGCAATCCGAAATGCCCGGCCGGCAACCCGGGCCAGTTGTGCATGCCGAATACCGCTTCCGTCGGGTATCGCTCGAACAGCCCGTCGTCGATCATCCGGCGCGCGCCCGCGCCGCCCTCTTCGCCCGGCTGAAACACGAAATGGACGGTGCCGGGCAACTGCGGCATTGCCTTCAGCACGCGCGCGGCGCCGAGCAACATCACGGTATGGCCGTCATGGCCGCACGCGTGCATGATTCCGTGCGTGCAAGATGCATGCGCGAAGTCGTTGGCTTCGTGGATCGGCAATGCGTCCAGATCGGCGCGCAGCACGATGCCGCGGCCCGGGTCCGTGCCGGGCAGGCTCGCCACCACGCCCGTGCCGCCCAGCCCGCGCGACACCGCATAGCCGAGCGCCTCGAGCTCGCGGGCGACGACGTCGGCGGTCCGGTGTTCTTCGAATCGCAACTCGGGATGCGCATGCAGGTCGCGGCGCAGCTTTGCCCAGTGCGCGTGATGCGCGTGCAGCGACGGGACGGGAGTGACGGGGTTGTCCAATTTAGGCACCTTCGGAAAGTAGCGGGCTCGCAGCCGTCATGCCGGCGCGTGTCGCGCGCGGCGGCTGGGTCAGTCGTAACAGCCGACGATCGACTTGATCTCCATGTATTCCTCCATCCCTTCGATCCCGTACTCGCGGCCGTTGCCCGACTGCTTGTACCCGCCGAACGGCGCCTGCGGATCCCAGGCCGGGTAGTTCAGATGCACCTGCCCCGCCCGGATGCGGGCGGCCACCGCGCGGACGTGTTCCTTGTCGGTGCCTTGCACATGCGCGCCGAGCCCGTAGACCGTGTCGTTCGCGATGGCGACCGCTTCGTCGACGGTGTCGTACGGCAGGATCGCGAGCACCGGGCCGAAGATCTCCTGCTGCGCGATCGCCATGTCGGTGCGCACGTCGGAGAAAATCGTCGGCCGCGCATAAAAGCCGCGGTCGAGCCCCGCGGGTCGGCCGGGGCCGCCGGCGATCAGTTTCGCGCGTTCGTCGATGCCCACGTCGATCATCTGTGCAACGCGGCCGAACTGCGCGCGATTGGCCAGCGGCCCGTGCGTGGTTGCGTCGTCGAACGGATCGCCGACGACGAGTCCCTGCATCGCCGCGACGGCCAGCGCCTCCACCACGCCGAGCACGGCGCGCGGCACGATCATGCGGGTCGGCGCGCTGCACGACTGCCCCATGTTGCGGAACGCGGCGGCCACGCCGGGCGGGATCGCACGCGACAGGTCCGCATCCGGCAACACGATATTCGGCGACTTGCCGCCCAGCTCCTGCGCGACGCGCTTGACGGTGGTGGCGGCCGCCTGCGCCACCAGCACGCCGGCCCGCGTCGATCCGGTGATCGACACCATGTCGACCTCCGGGTGCGACGCAAGCGCGGCCCCCACGGTTTCGCCGCTGCCGCTCACGAGATTGAAGACGCCGGCGGGCACGCCCGCATCGGCAATCACTTCCGCGAACAGCAGCGCGCTGAGCGGCGACAGCTCGCTCGGCTTGAGCACGACCGTGCAGCCGGCTGCGAGCGCCGGCCCGACCTTCGCGGTGATCTGGTAGATCGGCCAGTTCCACGGCGTGATCAGCGCGCACACGCCGATCGGCTCGCGGGCGACCGCGGTCGTCCCGCGCCGCTCGACGAACGGGTAGCGCGCGAGGTTGTCGCGTGCGACCCGGATATGTTCGGCCGCGAGCGGCACGTGCGCGCCGCGTGCATAGCCGAGCGGCGCACCCATCTCCAGCGCGAGTGCCGTGGCGAACAACTCGGCGCGTTCCAGCATCAACGCACGGATGCGGTCGAGCAGCACGGCGCGTTCCTGGGGTGAAGTCGCGGACCAGCGTTCGAACGCGTGGCGCGCGGCCTGCACCGCGCGATCGGCGTCATGTGCGTTCCCGAGCGGGATCTCGCACAGCGTGTCTTCCGTGGACGGGCTGACGACCGCGAACCGGTCACGGCCGTCGGGCATGACCCAGTCGCCGTCGATGAAGAACCGATCCAGCCTTCCGGCTTGCATCAGGCGATGAACCGGTGAATTGACGGGGGAATGCATGGCAGGAATATCCTTGAGTCGATACCGTGCGTCGACGCACGGCGAAGGCCGTGATGAGCCGAAGCAGCGGTCGGAACGCGTCGCGGCCGCCCGCTAGAAATCCGCGACCTTGCCCCACGCGGATTCGGCGAACCGGCTGGGCCGATACGGCGCCGGATCGACGAGCGGTTGCGCACCGGTCGCGAGATCCGCGATCAGGTGCCCGGCGCCCGGGCCGATCCCGAAGCCGTGCCCCGAAAACCCGGCCGCGAGGATCAGCCCCGGCACGCCCGGCACTTCGCCGATGCCCGGCACGCCGTCCGGCGTGCTGTCGACGAAGCCGGCCCACGCGTGCGTGATCCTCGCTTCGCGCAGCTCGGGCAACAGTTCGGCCGCGCGGCGGTAGGTTTCGGCGACCGTCGGCATGTCGGGCTTCGGATCCAGGATGCGCACCGCCTCCATCGGCGTCGGCGCGTCGAGGCGCCAGCGCTTCAGCGTTTCGTGGCCGCCGCGCACGCCTTCGAGACCGCCCGGCAGCAGGTTGCGCCAGCGCTTCGCGAACATCGGCACGAATTGCGGCGCGAAGCGCAGGAACTGCGGCGTCAGGTCCACGCGCGCGCGGCCGCTGATCGCCAATGCATAGCGTCCGTCGCTGCGTCGCGTCACGGACACGCCGGATGTGTACATCGCTTCCGGCAGCGGTGTTTCGACGGGTGACACGCTCAGGATCGACTGACGGATCGACGCCTGCGGAAACCGGATGCCGAGCTGCCGGCAGAACGACGACGCCCATGCGCCGCCGGCCATCACGACCGTGCGCGTCTTGATGACGCCGGCCTCGGTGACGACGCCGGCGACTCGGCCGCCCTCCAGCTCGATGCCGCGCGCCGCGCAGTGCTGGTGGACGCTGCCGCCCAGCTTGATCAGCGCGGCGGCCACGGCCGGCGCGGCCTTTCCGGGGTCGGCCGTGCCGTCGGTCGGCGAGAACACGCCGCCCTTCCACTGCCGCCCGGTCGCCCGTCCACGCTCGGCGGCCTGCTTGCTGTCGAGCATATACGTGGTCACGCCCGCGGTCTTCGCGAATTCGCCCCAGCTGGCCCAGCGGGACAGCTCGGCGTCGTCATTGCTCAGATACAGCAACCCGCAGCGATGAAAGCCCGTGTCTTCGCCGGATTCGGCGGCGAATCGTTCCCACAGATCGATGCTCTTGCTGGCCATCGGCAACTCGCGCGCGTCGCGGTTCTGCTGCCGGCACCAGCCCCAGTTGCGGCTCGACTGTTCGGCGCCGATGCGGCCCTTCTCGACGAGCGCGACCGATACGCCGCGGCGGGCCAGATAGTAGGCGGTGAAGACGCCGATGATGCCGCCGCCGATCACGACGACGTCGGCCGCGGCCGGCGGCGTGGACAAGGTTTCGATATGACGCAACGGAGGGGACATGTTCAGTCTCGCTCGACGGGGGCGTTGACGGTCTGCATCACGTAGAACTTCGCGACGCGTTCGCTGCTTTCCCACCCGATCGACGCGCCGCGCGGCACGAACAGCGCATCGCCGGCGCCGAGCGCCAGCACGCTGCCGTCGGGCGCGGCGAACCGTACGCCGCCGTCCAGCAGGAACATGAACTCGTTGGCGCGATGCGGCCGGACGATCCGGTGATACGGCGTCGAATCCCACGTGCCCGCGCAGTACCCGGCTGCGTCGTCGGTGAACACGTTGTCGCTGCGGCATTGCGGCGCGGGGCCGAGCAGCACCTCGGCCGGCAGCGTCGCGGACGGCTTGAAGTCCGCGTCGGCGTACAGCGCGAAGAGACCTTGCTTCGTCGGTGTCTCGCACGCCGCCGCGCAGAACGTCAGCCGCACGGGCGCTTGCGCGGCGATGCGCAACGCGGTGCCGCAGCCGATGACGGCACCCTGTCGCGGACCGAGCACCAGCGGCGCGGCGCCGGCCGCTTCGAGCGTCAACTCGCCTTCGACGACGACGAGGGTTTCGACGTGCGGAAAGCTCGCCACGTCCAGCGCGCCCACGAAGGCGATGCGCCCGGCGGCCATCGCGTCGGGGCCTTCCCACGCAATCTCGCGATGCGCCGCGAACGGATCGCTCGCGCCGAACCCCTGCTGGCGGAAGGCGGTGGAAGACGGTGCGCCGTCGGCCCGGTGCAACACGAAAACTGCGGTCATTTCTGCTCCTGTGCAATGCGTGGCGACCTGGTTCGAAGCCGTCACGCGATATCGGAAATCGTCGTTCGCCGGCGCTCCTGCCGGAACGCCTCGGCGGCGCATGTCGTCCATGCGTGCGCCTATGCCGCGTGACACGACGCTTCGCGGCGTTCGCCGCGCACGCGCGTCGATGGCGCTCGCACCGGCGCGCCGGCCGTTCGGGCGACCACGTAGTCGCGCGGCGTGATCCCGAGCACGCGCCGGAAATGCCGGCACAGGTGGCTCTGATCGAAGAAGCCGACGTCGGTCGCGACGATCGACGGCGCGAGACCCGCGCGCAGCAGGTCCTGCGCCCGCCGCACTCGCACGAGACACAGATACCGGTGCGGCGACAGACCGGTTTCGCTGCGAAAGCGCGCGGTGAAACGCGACACGCTCAACCCGGCCACCGCCGCGAGCGTGTCGAGGTTCAGCGGCTGCGCGAACGACGCGTCGATCGTGCGCAGCACGTCGCCGATCGCCGGCGACACGGGCCGCGCGACACGCGGCGAGCCCACGAATTGCACTGTCATGTCGAATTCTCCCGGCGCTCGCTTCAATGCAGGAAATCCTGCATCCGGTAATACGCGCCGACGAGCGGCAGGAACCACGCGTGCCCGAAATGGCCGGGTATCGCCGGCCAGTCGAGTGCGCGCCACGGGTTCGACGCGGCCGCGCCATACAGCACGTCGGCCATCACGCGGCCCATGTGCACCGACATCTGCACGCCGTGCCCGCTGTAGCCCATCGAGTAATAGAGCCCGTCGTGCTGGCCCGCGCGCGGCAGCCGGTCGGCGGTGATGTCGACCAGCCCGCCCCAGCAATAGTCGAGCCGCACGCCGGCCAGCTCGGGGAAATAGCCGGCCATGCCGGCGCGCAGGATGTCGCCGCTCTTCGCGTCGGAGCGCGGGCTCGACATCGCGAAACGCGCGCGGCCACCGAACAGCAGCCGGTTGTCGGGCGTCACGCGAAAATAGTTGCCGATCTGGCGCGACGTCACGTACGCACGGCGCTGCGGAAACAGCCGGTTCAACTGCGCGTCGGGCAGCGGCTCGGTCACGACGATGAAGCTGCCGACCGGCGCGATGCGTCGCCGGAACCATGCGAACGGCCCGTGCTGCGACGCGCCGGTCGCGACCAGCACGCGATCGGCGACGATCGTGCCGCGCGTGCAGGTGATCCGGTGGCGCTCGCCGTCCAGCCGGTCGAGCCGTGTGACGGCCGCTTGCTCGTACACGCGTGCGCCGGCCCGCACGGCCGCTTGCGCGAGCCCGACGCCGAACTTGCCCATGTGCATCTGCGCGCCGTTGCGCTGCAGGAGCCCGCCGTAAAAGCCGTCGGACGCGATTTCATCGCGGATCCGCGACGGCTCGATCAGCTCGATGTCCGGATCGACGTCGCGCCGCAACGCATTGAAGGTCTTTTCGAGCCCCGCGAAATGCTGCGGTTTCGCGGCGAGCTTCAGCTTGCCCGTTCGCCGGAAATCGCAGTCGATCGCCTGTTCGGTGACGATCGTCTCGACGCTCTTCACCGCGCTTTCGTACGCGAGATAAAACTGCTTTGCCTGCGCGGCGCCGATGCGCGCGGCCAGCGACGCGTAGTCCTGTGCGACGCCCGTATTGCACTGGCCGCCGTTGCGGCCGGACGCTTCGCCCGCGACCTGCGCGGCTTCGAGCACGACCACCGAGACGCCGCGCTGCGCGAGCGCGAGCGCCGCCGACAAGCCGGTGAAACCGCCACCGATGACGACCACGTCGGCCTGCCCCTCGACGGGCCCGACGCTGCCCGCGCGAAACGCGGGACGGGTATCCAGCCAGTACGATTCCAGTTTCATCGGATTCTTCTCGAGCATTCCCGCAACGACGATCGGCGACCGTTCAATGCGAATCATTTAATCACCGTCAAAAACCGCAGTTGCCGCGTATTCGCGCGCGGCACGCGTACAAATCGCCGTTTTGCGCGACCGCCGCAGCAGACTATGCGGCGGGCCGTTCACCGCGCCGCGCGACGCACGGTTCGCGCGCCACGGACTACAGCTGCACCGGCGTGACACCCGCGGGCGCCGGCTCCGCCTGAAAGCGCGCGAGATCCTCCTCGCTGCGATGGCACAGCACCTGCGCGCCGTTCCCGAGTGTGCGCAGCGACGGGGCCGTGCGGTTGCACACGCCGTCCACGCGCATCGCGCAGCGCGACAGGAACGGACACAGCTCGGCCTCGTGCTCGCGCTCGCCGATCGGCACCAGCGGACGATGGCAGCGCTCGGCCGCATCGTCGAGCCAGCCCGCGCGCAATTCCGGCGCGGACGACACCAGCAGATGCGAATACGGGTGATAAGGCGGCGCGCACAGCGCGTCGCGGCTGCCCGTCTCCACGCGGCGGCCCGCATACAGCACGACGATGTCGTCGCTGATCGCGCGCACCTTCGCGATGTCGTGCGTGATGAACACGTACGACACGCCGAGCTTCGCCTGCAGGTCGCGCAGCAGTTCGATGATCGCGGCGCCGACCACGGTGTCGAGCGCCGACGTGACCTCGTCGCACAGGATCAGGTCGGGTTCGGCGGCGAGCGCCCGCGCGAGATTCACGCGCTGCTTCTGCCCGCCGGACAATTCGCCGGTACGCCGCGCGGCCACCGCCGGCGGCAGCCGCACGAGTTCGAGCAGTTCCGCGACGCGCTGCCGCGCACGCGCGCCCTTGATCCCGTGATAGAACGCGAGCGGTCGCGCGAGCGTGCGCTCGACGGTATGCACCGGATTGAGCGCGGTATCGGCGTTCTGGAACACGATCTGCACGCGGCGATGCTGCTCCTTCGTCCGTTTGCCGATATCGCGCGCGAGCGGCACGCCGTCGAGCAGGATCTCGCCGCCGGTCGCCGGAACGAGGCCCGCGATCACCTTCGCGAGCGTCGTCTTGCCGGAACCGGATTCGCCGATCACGCCGACGGTCTGCCCGCGCCCGATGCGCAGGTCGACTTCATGCAGGATCACCTTCGCGGGCCAGCCGTTCGCCGCGCGGCCGCCGTAACCGGCGATCGCGCCGCGCACGTCGAGCAGCGGCGCCGGCGCGGCCGGTCGTTGCACTTCCCCGCCACGTTCGGCATCGTTCGGCGTGACCGCCGCGATCAGGCTCTGCGTGTACGGATGCGTCGGCGCATGCAGGATCTGTTCGGTCGCACCCGCCTCGCGGATCACGCCGTCGCTCAGCACGACGATCCGGTCGGCCATCTGCGCGACCACGGCCAGGTCGTGCGACACGTACACCGCGCTCATCCCGTAGCGCCGGATCACGCGCTTGAACGCCTGCAGCACGTCGATCTGCGTGGTCACGTCGAGCGCGGTGGTCGGCTCGTCGAGGATCACCAGTTCCGGATCGGTGATCAGCGCCATCGCGGCCATCAGCCGCTGCAACTGCCCGCCCGAGACCTGGTGCGGATAGCGCTTGCCGATCGTCTCCGGCTCCGGCAGCGCGAGCGCGCGAAACAGCTCGATCGCCTTCGCCTGCGCGTCGCGCTTCGTCATCGTCTTGTGGATCAGTGCGCTCTCGATCACCTGGTCGAGAATCGTGCGCGACGGATTGAACGCGGCGGCGGCGCTCTGCGCGATATACGCGACCTTGCGGCCGCGCAGCGCGGTCAGCGCCGCGGCGGAAAGCGTGCACACGTCGGAGCCGTCGAGCTTCACCGAGCCGCCGGCGATCCGGCAGCCGGCGCGCGCATGGCCCATCAGCGACAGCGCGATCGTCGTCTTGCCGGAGCCCGATTCGCCGATCAGCGCGAGCACCTCGCCGCGTCCGATGTCGAAGTCGACGCCGTGGACGATCGTCGTTTCCTCGCCGCCCGGCCGGCCGCCGACCACGCGCAGCCCGCGCACCTCGACGAGCGGGTTCGATTCGTGTCGCATCAGTGTCCTCCGGCGGCGCCGGCCGCGCCCTTGCGGCGGCCGCGATGCGGCAGACCGTCGATCAACAGGTTGACGCCCACCGTCAGGATCGCGATCGCGACCGCGGGCATGATCGCGACGGCCGAGCCGTCGCCGAGGCTCGCGATGTTCTCGCGCACGAGCGAGCCGAGGTCCGCATACGGCGGCTGCACGCCAAGGCCGAGAAAGCTGAGGCCGCTCAGCAGCAGCACGACGAACGTGAAGCGCAGCCCGGTATCCGCCAGCATCGGGTGGATCATGTTCGGCAGCATCTCGACGCACGCGATGTACAGCGCGCTCTCGCCGCGCGCCTTTGCCACCTGCACGAATTCGAGCGTGCTGATGTTGACGGCCAGCGCGCGCGCGATCCGGTACGAGCCCGGCATGTAGCTGACCGCGGCTGTGAGCACCAGCAGCGGCAGCGACGAGCCGAACGCGGCGACGAACATCAGCGCGAACATCTTCGACGGAATCGACGTGAGCGCGTCGAGCAGCCGGCTCATCGTCTCGTCGACCGCGCGGCCCGACACGGTCGCGAGCAGCCCGAGCGTCGTGCCGGTCAGCGCGGCGAGCAGCACCGCGGCCAGCGCGAGCAGCACGGTCAGCCGCGTGCCGTACAGGATGCGGCTCAGCATGTCGCGGCCGAGGAAGTCGGAACCGAACGGCAGCTTCGCACCGAACGGCGCGAATACATCCGGCGTGACGATCGCGCCGACGTCGTGCGGCGCGAGCAGCGGCGCGAACACCGCGATGAACAGCATCAGGCCGACCATCGACAGGCCGACGCGGCCGCCGGTCGTCAGCCTGATGCGTGCGCCGCGGCGCTTGCGGGGCTGGTCGGGGGACGGCGCGGCGGGCGGCGTCGCGCCTCCCCACGGCGCGCGCGGTTCGCCTGACGGCGGCAGCGCGCTGCTGCGATGAACGGGTTCGGTCGGGTGCATGGGCGGCATCTCGGAAGAAGAACGGGACACTCAGGTCCGCAGTCGCGGGTTCGACACGATCGAGCACAGATCGGCGAACAGCACGAGCATCAGGTACGCGACGCAGAAAATCAGCGTGCATGCCTGGACCAACGGGAAATCGCGGTTGCCGACGGCATCGACCATCAGGCTCGCGAGGCCCGGATAGTTGAAGATCGTCTCGACGACGATCACGCCGCCGAGCAGATACGACAGGCTCAGCGCGATCGCGTTGGCGATCGGACCGATCGCGTTCGGCAGCGCGTGGCGCAGCACGACGCGCGCGGGGCTCGCGCCCTTGAGCATCGCCATCTCGACGTACGACGCGCTCAGCTGCTCGATCACCGCGGCGCGCGTCATCCGCGCCATCTGCGCGATCACGACCGCGCACAGCGTCAGCACCGGCATCGCATACGCCCGCAGGAAATCGTGCAGGCTGTCGATCGGGCCGCTGTACGACAGCGCGGACAACCAGCGCAGCTTCACCGCGAACACGAGCACGGCGACCGTCGCGATCAGGAACTCCGGCGTCGCGACGAGCGACAGCGTGCCGAGGCTGATCACGCGGTCGACCACCGACTCGCGTTTGACCGCGGCGAGGATGCCGAGCAGCAACGCGATCGGCACCGACACGGCGGTCGTGATCGCCGCGAGCGCGAGCGACTTCGGCAGGCGCCCGCCGATCAGCTCCGACACCGGCATGTCGCCGGACAGCGAACGGCCGAAATCGCCGTGCAGCAGCCCGCCGAGCCAGTGCATGTAACGCACGTGCGCCGGCATGTCGAGCCCGAACTGCTGACGCAGCGCGGCGACCGTCTCCGGCGTCGCCGACTGACCCAGCGCGGCCTGCGCGGCGTCGCCCGGCAGCAGGTTCGTGATCGTGAAGATGATCGCGGACACGATCAGCAGCGTCAGCGCGGTGACCGCGATACGTCGACCGATCAGCCCAAGCAGGATTCGATTCATGAAACGGCACTCCGGGAAAGATCCCGCGCGACCGGGGCGGTGGCCCGCTGCGGCCGCGCGGCGGCGTCACGTATCGACGTCAGGCGTTCCACCACACGTACTCGGCGAACATGAAGCCCATCATCCCGCCGGTCGGGATCGACCCGAGGCCCGCGAGCCGCTTGTCGTAGCCGTCGAGGAAGCTGATGAACGCCGGAATGCCGACCCGGCCCTGCTGCGCGACGAGCGTCTGCATCTCGCCGTACATCTGCTTGCGCTTCGCATCGTCGGTCTCCGAGCGCGCGGCGAGCAGCAGCTGATCGAACTTCGCGTTCTTCCAGCCCGACTCGTTCCACGCGGCGTCCGACTTGAAGAACTGCGTGAACAGCACGTCGGCGCTCGAGCGCGGGTTGATGTTGCCGAAGCCGAGCGGATGCTTCATCCAGTGGTTCGACCAGTAGCCGTCGGGCGACACGCGGTTGACCTGCAGGTTCAGCCCGATCTTCTGGCCGGCCTGCTGCAGCAGCACGGCCATTTCGATCGACCCGTTCGCATCGGACGTCGCATAGATCGGCGGCAGCGCCGTGCCGAGCGCGCCGGCCTTCTGGAACAGGAATTTCGCCTTGTCCGGATCGTGCGGCCGCTGCGGCAGCGACGCGTTGAAGTAGCGATGCCCCGGCGGGATCGGCTGGTCGTTGCCGATCACCGCATAGCCGCGAAATACCGCCGAGCGGATCTGTTCGCGATCGAACAGGTACTTCATCCCCTCGACGAAATCGGGATTCGCGGTGATCGGGCTTTCGCTGCGCATGATCAGGTCGGTATAGAGCCCCGACTTGGTTTCCTTCAGCGCATAGCCGGGCGTCGACGCGACCCGTTGCGTCGATCGCGGGTCGATCGCGTTGATCAGGTGCACGTCGCCCGACAGCAGCGCGTTCAGGCGCGCGGCGCTGTCGCTGATGCCGATCAGTTCGATCTCGTCGAGATACGGCATGCCCGGCTTGAAGTAGCTGTCGTTGCGCACGCCGACGGTCGACACGCCCGGCTTGAACGACTTGAGCTTGTACGGGCCGCAGCCGATGCCGGTCGCGAAATCGGTCGTGCCGTCCTTGACGATCACGAGTTGCGGCGTCGCGAGGATGACCGGCAGATCGGCGTTCGCGCTGGCGAGCGTGAGCGTGACCTCGTCCGGGCCGCTCGCCTTCGCGTCCGCGAACTGGTCGGCGAGCGGCTTGACCTTCGACGCGGTGGCCGCGTTCTTGTGGCGCATCAGCGAGAACACCACGTCGGCCGGGCCAACGGGTTTGCCGTCGTGGAACGTGACGCCCTTGCGCAGCTTGATGATCCAGGTCTTCGCATCGGTCGTGTGCAACGACTCGGCGAGATTCATCTGCGGCGTGAGGCTCCCGTCGAGCTGCGTGAGGCCGCTGTAGAACATGAAGAAGCGGATGTAGTCCGCGCCCGTCGAGCCCTTGGCCGGGTCGAGCGTATCGGCGGTCGAGCTAGATTCGTTCGCGACCCGGATCTTGCCGCCGCGCTTCGGCGCGGGCGCGGCGAATGCCGACTGCGCGCTCGTCAGCAATCCGCCGCCGCCGACGGCCATCATGCCGCTCGCCGCCATGACCCGCATCATGTCGCGGCGCGTGAAGCCGCCCTTGCCGCCATTGTCGATATCGTCGCTCATCCGAACTGCTCCTGACTGTGTAAAGTGGGTCATAGGGTCCAGCGTGGTTGTTCGATCCCGCCGCGCCCGCTTGCTGGTGGCGGGCGCGACGCCGTGCACATGCAATTCATTTAAGCATCGCCAAAATGCCGGTTGTCCCGATTCGGGCCGCCCTCACGATACGAATCGACCGTTTTGGGTAGCCTGCGCAGCATGATTTGCTGCGTGCGCCGGGGACCGTCGGCGGGTGCCGGCCGCATGCCGGCGCGTAAGTGAAAGTTCAGAGGATTGTTCGCCGGCATCGACGCGTTGATCCCGAGGGCGCGACGCGAATGCGTGCAGGCTCGCGCGACGTGGCGACGTGGCGACGTGGCGACACCGGCCGCCTGCCGCATTGCGCGTGTTTCTCCCGGGATCGCGACGGGCGGCACCACGCGTGCGCGGCACCGCACCGGGGAAACGCGTCGCTTACAGCCCGAGCTGCGTCGCGAGCTGGCCGATGTCCGACACTTCGTAATAGTTGTAGAACGGCGTGCCCGGCTCGTGGCCGCGATTCACGAAGGCCTTGTGCCTGATTCCCAGATCCTCGGCCGTCATCAGGTCGTAGCGCAGGCTCGACGACACGTGCAGCACGTCCTCGGGCTTGCAGCCGAGCTTGTCGAACATGTATTCGAAGCCCTGCATCCGCGGCTTGTACGATTGCGCCTGCTGCGCGGTGAACACCGCGTGGAACGGTGCGCCGAGCTTGTCGACGTTGCTCATGATCTGCTCGTCCATCGCGTTCGACAGGATCACGAGCTTGTACTTCGTCGCCAGCCGTGACAGCCCGGCGGGCACGTCCGGATGCGGGCCCCAGCTCGGCACCGCACGATAGAACAGCTCGGTCTCGGCTTCGTCGAACGTCACGCCGACCCGCGCGCAGGTGCGGCGGATCGCGTTGACGACGACGTCGCGATACGGCTTCCACGCACCGAGCACCTCGTCGAGCCGATAGGCGGCGAACGCGCGCACGAATGCCTCCATCGCGGCCGGCGACAACCGGTCCGCATAGATTTCGCGCGCCGTCTCGGCCATCCGGAAATGGGTCAGCGTGCCGTAACAGTCGAAGGTGATGTACTTCGGTTCAAACTGGA
The DNA here is from genome assembly GCF_024730645.1 of Burkholderia sp. EMB26. NCBI lineage: Bacteria > Pseudomonadati > Pseudomonadota > Betaproteobacteria > Burkholderiales > Burkholderiaceae > Burkholderia > Burkholderia sp. EMB26. The sequence continues at coordinate 456,422 of NZ_CP078072.1, read as the reverse complement.
TCATGATGACGTCCTGTCGGTGTGAAGCCCCGGCGGGCCGGGGACGGGCTGGGTTGTACGAAATTGAATCAGGGCAAAAAGCCCCGCGCGCGTCGTTTGGCGCCGTCCGAAACGCAGAATCGTCGCGTGTTGCGCGGCGCGGGCAGCACGATATGCGGCGCGTCCGGCGTCGCCGGCCGCTGCGGCCCGCCGCAACGGCCGCGACATCGCGCTTTCGTCGTAGCGGCACGCTCGCGGCAGGAACGATCGAGTTCATGTGACGCACCGGCACGACGGGCGGATGCGTTCGTGCCGGCCGAGCGGATCGGCATCGATCCCGGGCGCCAGGCCGCCCCCGGAAAACAGGCGAATCGTCCTATCCGTGCCGCCGCCGCGCTGGCAGAGTGAACAGGTCATTTCCACCCATCCGGAGTCCGGCGTGTCCGACCTCAATCCTTCCCGCACGCTCATCTATCGCCCGTTCACCGAAGCCGACCTGCCCGCCGCCCATCGACTGTCCGAAGCAGTCAAGTGGCCGCACCGGCTCGACGACTGGCGCTTCGTATTCCAGCTCGGCAGCGGCTTCGTCGCCGAGGACGAAACCGGCATCGTCGGCACCGCGCTCGGCTGGCGCTTCGGCGAATCGCACGCGTCGCTCGGCATGGTCATCGTGTCGCCCGAGCGCCAGGGCTGCGGCATCGGCCGCGAACTGCTCACCCGCGTGGTCGACAGCTTCGGCACGCGGACCGTGTTTCTGCATGCGACGCCGGCCGGCGAGCCGCTGTACGCGAAGTTCGGCTTCGACGTCATCGATACGATCGATCAGCACCAGGGCGCCGCGTTCCAGCCGCCGCTGATCTCGCTGCCGCCCGGCGAGCGCCTGCGCCCGCTCGGCACCAACGACGGCCCGCGGCTCGCCGCGCTCGCGTCGCGCGCGGCCGGCTACGAACGCGGTGCGGTGATCGATGCGCTGCTCGACGTCGCGAACGGGATCGCGCTCGACCGCGACGGCGAGCTGCTCGGTTTCGCGCTGTTCCGCCGGTTCGGCCGCGGCCACGTGATCGGCCCGGTGATCGCGCCGGATGCGCTGCGCGCGCAAGCGCTGATCAGCCATTGGCTCGCGCTGCACGAGGGCATGTTCGTGCGGCTCGACGTGCCGGGCGACAGCGGACTGTCGGACTGGCTGCAGGGGCTCGGGCTGCCGCGCGTCGATACGGTCGTCGCGATGGCGCGCGGCACGACGCCGCCACGCGACCCGGCGCTGCGCGCGTTCGCGATCGTGAACCAGGCGCTCGGCTGAGCGGGGCGCACGATGAGTTTTCTCTACAAGGCCGACCCGGTGCGCGGCGCGCAGTGGGCGGCGCGCTTCGCGCAACGCGCGCCCGACCTGCCGTTCCGGATCTGGCCGGACCTCGGCGACGCCGACGCCGTCCGCTATCTCGCCGCATGGCAGCCGCCGGACGATCCGGTCGCGCTGTTGCCGAACCTCGAAGTCGTGTTCTCGGTCGGCGCCGGCATCGATCAGTTCGACCTGTCGCGCGTGCCGCCGCACATCCCCGTCGTGCGGATGATCGAGCCGGGTATCGTCGAAGGAATGGTCGAATACGTGACGCAGGCCGTGCTGACGATCCATCGCGACCTGTTCGACTACGCGGCGCAGCAGCGCGACCAGGTGTGGCGCGAGCGCCCCGTGCGCGCGGCCGCGTCGCGACGCATCGGCGTGCTCGGGCTCGGCACGCTCGGCCAGGCCGTGCTCGACACGCTGCGGCGCTTCGGCTTCCCGTGCGCGGGCTGGAGCCGCACGCCGCGCACGCTCGACGGCGTCGACTGTCATGCAGGCGATGCCGCGCTCGACGCGTTCCTCGCCCGCACCGACATCCTGATCTGCCTGCTGCCGCTCACCGACGGCACGCGCGGCCTGCTCGGCGCGCGCGTGTTCGACGCGCTGCCGGCCGGCGCGTCGCTGGTGCAGGTCGGGCGCGGCCCGCAGCTCGATGCGCCCGCGCTGCTCGCGGCGCTCGCGAGCGGCCGGCTCGACAGCGCGATCCTGGACGTGACGGACCCCGAACCGTTGCCGGCCGGCCATCCGTTCTGGACGCATCCGCGCATTCGCATCACGCCGCACATCGCCAGCGCGACGCGGCCCGACACCGCGGTCGACGCGGTGCTCGCGAATCTCGCGCGCCATCGCGCGGGACAACCGATGATCGGCGTCGTCGATCGCGCACGCGGCTACTGACGTGCGGGCCCGGTCTGCGGGGCGCGCAGCAGAAAATGCCGAAGCGCCCGGTGCAAACGCCGCGCGCATACGTTTCGGACCGCAAATTGAAGACGCATGCGGATGGCTTGCCCGTTAGCATGAACTCACCGCTGACACCTGACGAGAGTCCCGCCTTCCCATGAACCAAGCCGCGCTGATCGAAGCCGATCGTCAACACCTGATCCACCCCGTCGTCAACTACCGTGCGCACGAGGCGCGCGGCGTCACCGTGCTGGAATCCGCGGACGGCGTGTTCCTGCGCGATGCCGCGGGCCATACGCTGCTCGACGCGTTCTCGGGCCTGTGGTGCGTCAACGTCGGCTACGGCCGCGACAGCATCGTGAAAGCCGCCGCCGACCAGCTGGCCAAGCTGCCCTACGCAACCGGCTATTTCCATTTCGGCTCGCAGCCGGCGATCGAGCTCGCCGAACGGCTCGCCGCGCTCGCGCCGCCGTCGCTGAACCGCGTGTACTTCACGCTCGGCGGCTCGGACGCGATCGACTCCGCCGTGCGCTTCATCACGCACTATTTCAACGCGACCGGCCGTCCGTCGAAAAAGCAGATGATCGCGCTGGAGCGCGGTTATCACGGCTCGTCGTCGATCGGCGCCGGCCTCACCGCGCTGCCGGCGTTTCACCGTCATTTCGACCTGCCGCGTGCGGACCAGCACCATATTCCGTCGCCCTACCCGTACCGCCATCCGCTCGGCGACGATCCGCAGGCGCTGATCGCCGCGTCGGTCGCCGCGCTCGAAGCGAAGGTCGCCGAACTGGGCGCGGACAATGTCGCCGCGTTCTTCTGCGAGCCGGTGCAGGGTTCCGGCGGCGTGATCGTGCCGCCGGCCGGCTGGCTGAAGGCGATGCGCGACGCGTGCCGGCGCCTCGGCATCCTGTTCGTCGCGGACGAGGTGATCACCGGCTTCGGCCGCACCGGCCCGCTGTTCGCGTGCGAGGCCGAACAGGTCGATCCGGACCTGATGACCGTCGCGAAGGGGCTGACCGCCGGCTATGCGCCGATGGGCGCGGTGCTGATGTCCGACGAAATCTACGAAGGGATCGCGGGCCACCGCGCCGATGCGCCCGCGGTCGGCCACGGCTATACGTATTCCGCGCATCCGGTGAGCGCGGCGATCGGCCTCGAAGTGCTGAAGCTCTATCACGAAGGCGGGCTGCTCGCGAACGGCCAGGCGCTGGCGCCGCGCTTCGCCGCGGGGCTCGACGCGCTGCGCGCGCATCCGCTCGTTGGCGACGCGCGCTCGGTCGGCCTGCTCGGCGCGCTCGAACTGGTCGCCGACAAGGCACGCAAGACGCGCTTCGACCCGGCGCTGAACGTGCCGGACCGGATCGCGGCCGCCGCCTACGCGAACGGCGTGGTGTTCCGCGCGTTCGGCGACGGCGTGCTCGGCTTTGCGCCGGCGCTGAGCTTCACTGCCGGCGAGTTCGACCTGATGTTCGAACGCGTGCGCAAGACGCTCGACGACGTGCTGGCGGATTCCGGCGTGCAGCGCGCGCTCGACGCCGCGCATGCGCAACCGGCCTGACGGGCCAAGGGAAAGCCGGGCTTGTAGCGGTCATCGTTCGTCTCTAAAGTAACCGGACATTCCATTTTTGCTCTTTCACGTGAACATGACGGACAGCAAGCTGGATCGCATCGACCTGCGCATCCTCTCCCAGTTGCAAAAGCGCGGCCGCATGACCAACGTCGAGCTGGCCGATGCGGTCGGGCTGTCGCCCAGTCCGTGCCTGATCCGCGTGAAGCGGCTCGAGAAGGCCGGCTACATCGGCGGCTACGGCGCGCACATCCAGCTCGAGAAACTCGGCGACGTGCAGGTCGTATTTACCGAGGTTACGCTGGCCGATCATCGGCGCGAGGATTTCGACCGCTTCGTCGCGGCGATCCGCACCGTCGACGAGATCGTCGAATGCCACCTCGCGAGCGGCGGCTACGACTATCTGCTGAAGTTCATCACGCGCAGCGTGAGCCATTACCAGACGATCGTCGAAGGGCTGCTCGAGCAGAACATCGGCATCGAGAAGTATTTCAGTTACGTGATCATCAAGTCGCCGTTCGTCAAACGGCACTACCCGCTCGAATCGCTGTTCGGCGAACGTCACTGACACGCGGCGTGCGTCCCCCCCGAACGCGGCAGCCCGCTGTCCGCGCGGGGTAGCCGCGCGTCCGCACCGCTCAGCCAGCGTCGCCGAACCGCCTCATTCAAGGATCTGTCATGCCGCTTACGCTGTCCCGCACCGAACTCGTTCGCACCGCCAACCTGATCGACGGCAACTGGCGCGATGCGCTCGACGGCCGCCGCTTCGCCGTCACCGATCCCGCCACGCTCGAAACCGTTGCCCACGTACCCGACAGCGGCGCCGCCGACGCACGCGCGGCGACCGACGCGGCAGCCCGCGCGCTGCCCGCGTGGCGTGCGACGCCCGCGCGCGAACGCGCCGCGATCCTGCGTGCCTGGCATGCGGCGATCGTGGCGCACACCGACGATCTCGCGAAGCTGATGTCGCGCGAACAGGGCAAGCCGCTGGCCGAGGCGCGTGGCGAAGTTGCGTACGGTGCGTCGTACGTGCTGTGGTTCGCGGAGGAAGCGACGCGCACGTACGGCGACCTGATCCCGCAGCAGCAGCGCGGCAAGCGCTTGAGCGCGGTGAAGGAGCCGATCGGCATCGTCGCCGCGATCACGCCGTGGAATTTCCCGCTCGCGATGATCGCGCGCAAGATCGCGCCGGCCCTCGCGGCCGGCTGCACGGTGGTCGCGAAGCCGGCGGAGGACACGCCGCTGACCGCGCTCGCGCTCGCGTTGCTCGCGCAGGAAGCCGGCGTGCCGGCCGGCGTGCTGAACCTGATCGCCGCGTCGCGCGAGCGCGGCGTCGACGCGGCGGCCGACTGGCTCGCCGACGGCCGCGTGCGCAAGATCACGTTCACCGGCTCGACGCCGGTCGGCAAGCTGCTCGCGCGCGAATCGGCGGCGACGTTGAAGAAATTGTCGCTGGAGCTCGGCGGCAATGCGCCGTTCATCGTGTTCGACGACGCCGAACTCGATGCCGCGGTCGACGGGCTGATGGCCGCCAAGTTCCGCAACGGCGGGCAGACCTGCGTGTCGCCGAATCGCGTGTACGTGCAGGCCGGTGTCTACGACGCGTTCGCCGCGAAGCTCGCCGCGCGCGTCGCCGCGCTGAAGGTCGCGCCGGCGACCGACCCGGCCGCGCAGATCGGCCCGATGATCAACGCGCGCGCGGTCGACAAGATCGCACGCCACGTCGGCGATGCGATCGAACGCGGCGCGCGCGTGCTCACGGGCGGCAAGCGCCTGACCGAGCTCGGTGCGAACTATTACGCGCCGACGGTGCTCGTCGACGCGACCGCCGACATGCAGCTCACCTGCGAGGAAACCTTCGGCCCGATCGCCGCGCTGTTTCGCTTCGCGTCCGAGGACGAAGCGGTCGCCGCCGCGAACGACACGCCGTTCGGGCTCGCCGCCTATTTCTACACGCAGGACGTGCGGCGCATCGCGCGCGTGTCGGCGCGGCTCGAAACGGGCATCGTCGGCATCAACGAAGGCGCGCTCGCGAGCGAGGCCGCGCCGTTCGGCGGCGTGAAGGAATCGGGCTACGGCCGCGAAGGCTCGCGCTACGGCCTCGACGATTACCTGTCCATCAAGTACCTGTGCCAGGGCGGGCTCGACTGAGCGGATGAACCCGCGCCGTCCGCAAGGACGGCCGTCGCCGTGTCCGGTCCGGCCACGCGCATTGACATCGGAACCGATCGGTCCATATAATGCATCCAACTTTGGCACCGCATCGATGGCGAAACCGATCAATGGCAAATCCGGCTGGCGTGGGCCGTCCCCGCGAATTCGAACTGGGCGACGCCGCGCGCGACGCGATGGACGTTTTCTGGGATCGCGGCTACGAAGGCGCGTCCCTGCCCGACCTGATCGCCGGCACGGGCTTGTCGCGCGGCAGTCTCTACAAGGCGTTCGGCGACAAGAAGGCGCTGCTGCTGGCGGCGCTCGACCTGTACATGGCCGACGGGCTCAAGGCGACCGCCGACATCCTGTCGCAACCCGGTGCCGTGAAGGATGCGATTCGCGATTCACTGCTGCGCTATGCGCGCCTGTCCGTTGGCGACGCGGGCCGGCGCGGATGTCTCGCGGTCGCGATGACCACCGAACTGGCCGCGCGCGACGCGGATGTCGCGGAACGCACCGGGCGCATGTTCCGGCGGCTGCAGCAGCTCTATGCCGGTGCGATCGTCCGCGGCCAGGCGAGCGGCGAGATCGCCGAGCAGGACGAACAGGTGCTGGCGCGTTTGCTCGTCTGCCAGATCGAGGGCATGCGCGTGCTGGGCAAAACCGGTATGTCCGAGCCCGACGTGCTCGCGTTGGTCGATCGCACGATGCGCATTCTCGACTGATATTTTTTTACCCGATTTGGAACTGATTGGTTCCGTATGGAGAGCCGCCCATGTCACGGAATGACCCCGTTTCACCCGACCCGCGTCGCTGGGCGATGTTTTCGGTCCTGCTCGTCGGCGCGTTCCTGCCGCCGCTGGATTTCTTCATCGTCAATGTCGCGCTGCCGTCGATCCGCGCGGAACTGGGCGCCTCGTCGTCGGCCGAGCAACTCGTCATTTCATCGTATGCGGGCCTGTACGCGGTGACGCTGATCACCGGCGGGCGATTGGGCGACCTGTTCGGCCGCGGCCGCGTGTTTTTCCTCGGGTTGATCGGCTTTGCGATCGCCTCGACGCTGTGCGGCCTCGCGAGTTCGCCGTGGACGCTCATCGTCGGCCGCGCGTTGCAGGGCGTGACGGCCGCGATCATGGCGCCGCAGGCGCTCGCGTCGATCCAGGCGATCTTTCCGGAACCGGAAAAGCCGCTCGCGCTCAGCTTGTACGGCGCGGTATTCGGCCTCGCGGCCGTGGTCGGGCAGGCGCTCGGCGGGATCCTGATCTCGTTGAATCTGTTGAACCTGGGCTGGCGCACGATCTTCCTCGTCAACCTGCCGCTGGCGATGCTGGTCGTCCTGTTCGGGATTCCGCTGTTGAAGGAAACGCGGGCGCAGCATGCGCGCAAGCTCGACCTCGGCGGCACCGCGCTGTCGATGCTGACGCTGGGCGCGCTGATCGTGCCGCTGATCGAGGGGCGCGAAGCAGGCTGGCCGGTATGGGCATGGGGGTCGCTGCTCGCGGTGCCCGCCCTCGCCGCGTTCTTCTGGCGCTACGAGCGCCGGCTCGGCCGCCGCGGCGGCGCACCGCTGCTCGATCCGGCCGCGCTGCGCGCACCGGGGCTGGGCCGCGCGTTGCTGATCGCGCTGCTGCTGTACTCGATCGGCGCGTTCTTCCTGCTGTTCTCGGTGTATCTGCAGAATGCGCTGCACGTCGACGCGCTGAGCGCGGGCCTCGTGTTCTTGCCGTTCGGCGTCGGGTTCCTGCTCGGCCCGTTGTCGACGCCGTTCTGCACACGTGTCATCGGCGCTTACGTCAATCCGTTCGGCATGGGGCTGGAGATCGTCGGGCTCGTCGGCCTCGCGGGGTTGATCGATGCCACGCCGGTCGGGATGCCGCTCGCTGCCGTGCCGCTCGCCGCCGCGCTCTTCGTCATCGGGTTCGGACAAGGGCTCGCGCTGCCGACGCTGATGCGCATGGTGACGGGGCGCGTCGCACCGGCGCTGTCCGGCATGATCGCCGGCATCGCCAGCTCGACGCTGCAGGTCAGCACGTCGCTCAGCGTGGCGATCATCGGCGGCATTTTCTATACGACGCTCGGCACGCGCCAGGACCCGGCGGCCATCGCGCACGCGTTCATCGTCGCACTCCTGTCGATCTCGCTGTTCCTCGCCATCGGCGCCGCGCTGGGCATCTCGCTCGCCCGCGCACCCGCCGCGCACCCGTCGATGCGGGCCGCCGTCCGTCCGGGCTTCGGCCCTGAACGCAAACGGCCGTAATCGCCCGTCGTCGCCTGTAAACAGCGCGGCGCTGGACGCCGCGTTCGCTGCCGCGAAGACGGCAGATGTCATGGCCGATATCGATGCGCTCACCGATATCGAACCCGATCGGCACATCACGCACGTGTTCTCGCGCATCCGCGCGCGCACGCAAGCGAATCCGCGTCGTGGATGGCGTCAGAGCAACCCCAGCGCCGACGCCTTGAGGGTCGCCGCGGCGCGTGTCGAACATTCGAGCTTGCGGAACGCCTTCTCGACATGGGTGCGCACCGTGCTCGGACTCATCGCGAGCGCCTGCGCGACCTGCTTGTTGCTCGCGCCGCGGGAGATCGCCCGCAGGACGTCGATTTCCCGAGCGGACAGGCGCGGTCCAGCGCCCGACGCGATGCGCCGGGGCACAGGTGCTCCGCCCGTCACGAGCGCGGCCACCACGTCGCCGCAGAGCCGGCCGCAGGCCGCTTCTTCCTGCAACTGGTCGGCGGCGGCCGCATCGCTCAGCGCCGCGCGCCACGGACGCGCCGAGCGCAACGCTACCCATGCCAGCGACGCCGCGAGCACGCGCGCCTCCAGCGTCAGCGCCGCATCGCGCGCGCCGCGAAAATAACCCGAGCCGTCCTGCCGCTCGTAGGCATACGACGCAAGCACCGCGGCTTCGCCGAGCGCGCCGGTCTGCCTGCCGGCGCGCTCGGTCCAGTAAGGCACGAGTCGCACCTTTTCCCAGGCGCTCGCGGGCAGCCGCGTCGGCAAGTTCCACACGTCGTTCGGTACCGCGGCCCGGCCGATGCCGTGAATCAGGCCGGCGCGGTACACGCGTTCGCGCGCGGCCTCGTCCGGCGAGAGACGGCCGTAACACGCGGCCGCCGTCGCGGCGACCGAACGCGAGAAGCCCGTCATCCACGGCAGTTTCAGATCGATGACGTCCGCGATCAATTCGGCGGACGTCGCGCCCTGCATGTCCGGCGTGGCCAATGCGGCGTCCAGCTCGGCGGGCGCCATGTGCTCGAGCGCCGCCAGCCAGCGCGGTGCGTCACGCTCGGCCGTCTCGACGAGCACGGCCGGATAGCGCGCCCCCGCGCGTTGGCCGATCAATTGGAGCGCCCGTTCGATGCCGTAGGTGCGGCTGAACACGTCGAGGTCGCCCGCAAGCGCGACGATCGATACGGCGGCCGGCACCTGTTCCCGCGCGAGCCGCGCAGGCAGCCCGTTGCCGTCCCAGCTTTCGAAAATGTGCCGCAGCGCGGTTTCCGTCGCGTTGGACAGACCGAGTATTCGCGCGACCTCGCCCGACACTTCGCAATGAATCTGCGCGAGCGGGATCATCGCGACGCCCGCGCCGCCGATCGCTTCGGCCATGCCGGGCCGGCTCTCGAGCATCGCGGCGCGGATCGCGACGTCGTCGCCGAATACCTGCGCGAAACCCGCCGCATTCGCGGTGCAGCCCGACCAGCGCAACAGCGCCACCTCGCGGGCCGTATCGCACACCGCTGCATCGAATCGCGCCGCGTGCGCGAGCTGCGCCGCCAACCAACTCGTGCGTGGCGAATGGTCGGTCGGCTGGCCCATGCTGAGATCGCCGATGAAAGCCAGCGCGCGTACGGCGTCGACGATGCGCAGCGGGGCGTGACGGGCTTCGGCGTCGGACATCGGGCGGGCGGAGACATTCGCGGGAGCGGGAAAACGATCATACGCGACGGCGTCGCGGCGTGCACGAGCATGCGCGTCGGCGCCGCGCCGCGGGCCGCTCCGATGCGATGTTCGCCTGGACCAGAGCCTGCCGCCGGTGGAATGGGCCATCGGACATCTGACCGATGGCGGCCGGCCCCGGCGATTGCGATACTCGGCGCACTGGAGATCCGGTCGGCGCCGCATCCGAATCCGCATGGCGGACGCCCTGCATGCCGGCCGGAACGACGATTCAATATATGAAGGAATGCAAATGATTGACCGCTACCCCGAATTCCGTCCCCCTGCCGACGAACACTGGCTGAAACGGTACTACTTTTCCCGCGCGGTGTTCTCGCTGATCTGGGTCGCGCTGGCGTTTTCCGTCGGCCGGCACAGCGCAGCCGGCGCGGCGGTGCTGCTGGTCGTTTATCCGGCCTGGGATGCGCTCGCCAATTTCGTCGACCTGTCCCGCAGCGGCGGGATGGCGGCAAACCGCACGCAGGCGGCCAACGTCGCGATCAGCGTCGTCACGACACTGGCCGTATTTCCGGCGTTGAATGCGGGCCTGTCCGCGGTACTTGCGGTGTTCGGCGTCTGGGCGATGCTCTCCGGCGCGCTGCAGCTCGGCACCGCCGTGCGGCGCTGGAAGCATGCCGGCGCACAGTGGGTGATGATCCTGAGCGGAGCGCAATCGGCGTTGGCCGGGCTGTTCTTCATTGTCCAAAACCATGCGCCGATGCCACCCGCGATCGTCAAGATCGCGGGCTACGCGGGAGTCGGTGCGCTTTATTTCCTGATATCCGCCATTTGGCTGCAGGTGCGGGGGATGCGGCGCAGCCTGTCGTGAGTCGTCGGTCAGAGTGAAGATGTCGCGCCGAGGGTCGCGGCCGCCGTGCTTGCAAGCAAGGTCACGTGTGTGCACCGCATTAACTCGTGTATACGATCGGAGTAGTGAAAAGCGGGGGTTATTTCGCAGTCCCGCGCAGATCCGACGTCAGGACCTGCACACGGCCGTGAATTGCAGTTGCGGAACAACACGAACGGGTCTGAACGACCCATAGCAGACACCACATATCTTGTAACGCAGGGGCTGCTGGAGCATTTCCGCGACCGGTAAGGACGATAAACAGCGAGGCAAGTGCAAGTCAGGGAATCACTGCTGTGCGATGTTGTCTATGAACACGTTTTCGCGGTGGTACTTCATGTATGGCCTCATGCCCTCGTAGCTGTGTGGGCGAATCTTCTGATTCAGAAGATGCATCTCACTCGCCTGAAATGCCCCAAGCTTCTTGCTTATGAGAATCGTGTAGCGGTTGTTCTCGTCAAATGAGATGAGTCCTCGATCAAAGAGCTTGTCCAGTGTTGGTGAAAGCAGTAGCCCATTGTCTGGGCTAAGTCGCTCTGCTCTAGTGGTGCACTCCCGCCAAGGCTTGATGTGCGAAGCAACTAGGATAGACGGTTCAGTGACTTTTGTGACGCTGCAACCTGTCCATCGTTTCAGTAGCTGGTCCCTGAAGTAGCCTTGACCAACACGTGTCTTGATTACAGCTTCCTTCTCGGTTTCGCTGAGAGGGGAGTTGCTCATGAACTCTTGGAATGCTTTGTCATCTGCTGGGTCCTCAGCATCATCAAATGGGTCTGAAACGATTCTTGACGGCATCGGGACATTACGCACCATGAGGTACCGACCACTAAAAGGGTCATACTCATGTACGAACCATTCGAGAAGATCTAGCTCTCTAGCTTCTGCGGATGATGGGTCGGACTCGTCATCTACTGAGAGCTTGCCGTCCAAAATGGCAGTTCTGACAGGTTTGCGCTTTCTGTAAGCTTCAGACACCAGCCGGTCAAATTGCTGGGCCTTCGTGATTTTGTTGCGCAGCTTCATCGCAATACTCGGGTCTTTGCCCTTCACTGCGAGGATGTCGCTCATACGCTCTACGTCGGCCTTGGAGCTTCCCTCCAGGACAAGCCCGATGTCCTTGATGGCAATCTCACGCCACCAGATGCAGGCTACAAGTGGCTCATTGCCACCACCAAAGGCCCATTGTGAATTGCGATAGCTGTTGCTATATGGGTTCAGTGCTCGATTGTCCACCACGCTTTTTTCCCATAGAGCGACATCTACGCCTGCGGCCTTTACGAGGTCGTAAATTTTCTCGAGCCTTGTGGGTTTAAGAGCCTTATATGTTTGCTCCAGCATCTTCAGACTTCACCTTTCTTTGCGTATTTAGATTCAGGGTGACCACCACTTTGCGAATGTACGGTTTGGGCCGATTGCCGCCCAACGCGATCGACTGTCGCCGGGCCATTGCATCCACTCCATCTGCTCAGTAGAGAGAATTCACGCTCAATTCTAAGTGTGCGATTCGCTGACGAAGACGTTATAAGGCATGACTTCCAGATCTATACTTTCAGGCATAGGCACGCCGTTTCCGCAATAGTCTATTTTGACATCGACTAGATGACGTGACTCGTCGGCAAAGAGCAGAATCTCAATCGCCCCCCCAACCTCCCGGCTTCATCCGGTCCCGGAAGTTCGCTTCAAACGCCATGCGAAAACGCTGTCCACTCGCAGCGATGGCTATCGGGGGATTTTATCGGGCGCGGCCAGCGTCAGTCGATAGCGAGTATAGTGCGACTGCGACATCGATGGCGGTTTGGGGAGTCGCATGAATCCTTGTATGAGATCCCGCATCGTGGGCTCCACGCGGTTGCCTTGCATGATTGCCGCCGTCTACGAACTGAATCATAGGTGCACATCAAAGCAAGTGGCAGTAAGGCATTTCCGCCCGGACGGTCAATTCGTCGGCGTTTATCACTGCAGGTTGGATCACACTTGCATTTCCGTGAACAATCAATGACCGTTCCTGACCGGATGCTCCGACGTTTGGCTGCAGCCGCCTCGGAGAAGAGACTAGCCATTCTTAAAGCCCACCTTTCGGACCGGCCGATGCCGCCCGGCTCGATCTCTGTCCTTACCGCCTCCGCAACGCCTGCGCCAGCGCATCCCCCGCCGCCAGAATGTGCGCGGACAAAGCCGCGCACGCTGCGTCCACGTCACCATTGCGTATCGCCTGAACGATGTTTCGATGCTCGTCGTTCGAGCGATCCTGCCAGTCAAGTTGCTGCCACGTCGCGTACAGATGCCGTGAGCTGGCCCGATGCATGTCGCCGATTGCGTCGATGAGCCGCGGCATCCCGCACCGCGCGGTCAATGCGCGATGAAACCTCAGGTTCAGCGTGCCGAGCACGGCTATGCCGTGCGCTGCCGACTCCTGATCGAGGATCGCATCGAGTTCCTCCAGCGCACGTGCGTCGAGCGCGGGCATTGCCTCGCGCAGCGCCAGCGCCTCGAAAGCAGCGCGCATCTTGGCCATTTCGAGCACGTCCGCCGGCTCGAGCGGCGCCGCCCGCACGCCGCGTCGCGGCTCCACCACGGCCAGCCCCTGCGCTTCCAGCCGTCGGAACGCCTCGCGTACCGGCACATGGCTCGCGCCGAACTCTGCCGCGATGTGGTCCTGACGCAGCCACTCTCCCGGCGCGATGACGCCGGAGATGATGCGGTCCGCCAATGCGACGGCGATCCGATCGGCCAGCGAGCGATCGTCCTTGACTTCAAAGTTCATCCCGACCACCATGCATATATTATCTATTAAATTGTAACAAAATCGGAGGCTCCGATGCGCCACCACCGTCCTGTGCGCCTGCAGCACATCGCCGGCATCGGCGTCGATCGCATGGGTTCGATCGCCGATCATGCCGACGTCGACCTTTTGCGACTCGAAAATCTCGATACCGACATCCCGCCCACCTCGGAGGCGCTCGCCGTCACCCGAGAGGCCATCCAGCGAGACTCGGCCAACTCCTATTTGCCATTCGTCGGTCAGGATCTGCTACGCGCGAGCGCTGCCGCCCACGTGTCGGCGCTGTCGGGGCAGCGCTTCACGGCCGACCAGGTGGTGGTGTCGGCGGGCGGGCTCTCCGGCATTCTGAACACGCTGCTCGCCACCGTCGAGACCGGCGACGAAGTCATCGTCACCGATCCGACCTACGCAGGTCTGCTGAACCGCGTCCGCCTTGCGGGCGGCGTGCCCCGGCAAGTACCGTTCGTCTTCACGCCGGGCGGCGAATGGAAGCTGGACCAGGCCGCGCTGCGGGCAGCGATCGGTCCGCAGACGCGGGCCATGCTGCTGATGTCTCCGTCGATGCCTTCGGGCGGCTTCTTCGATGCGTCCGACTGGCAGCTGATCGCGAGCCTGTGCGTGCAGAACGATCTGCTGCTGATCCTCGACAGCGCGATGGAACGGCTGCTCTTCGATGGACGCACGGTCATCCATCCCGCCGGCCTGCCCGGCATGGCGGAGCGTACGGTCACGGTCGGCGCGGCGTCGAAAGAGCTGCGCATGATCGGCTGGCGGGTCGGCTGGATCGTCGCGCCGCAATGGCTGATTCCGGATCTCGTGGCCGTGTCGCTCGCCAATGTCGTGGTGCCGGTCGGCATTGCGCAGGAGGCCGCGGCGGTCGCGCTCGACCATTCCGCATCCGATCTGCCTGGCTACGTGAGCGAACTCGAGAGGCGGCGGGATACGGTCGCCGCCCAACTGTCGGGGCTCCCGTTCGGCATGCCGGCGGGCGGCTGGTCGATGCTGCTGCGCGTGTCCGATTTCGGCCTGACCGGGTCGCAGATGTCGGAGCGATTGCTGCGCCACGGCGTATGCGCGACGGCCATGGCCGGATGGGGCGTTGCCCACGGCGACGCGTATATCCGTTTCGTGTTCGCGAACGAACCGGTCGAGCGGTTGCGCACGCTCGGGGACAAGGTGCGCTTCGCACTGGACGGCGCCTGACGGCTGCTCACGAGAAAGCGGAATCGCGCGCAGCGCGTCGCCGGTTGGAGGTGTCCGAAAGTCCGTCCGTGATGGTCGAGCACACTCACGCGAGATCACTCCACGTGACGCGATCCATCCGGCGCCGGGGCGGCGCGATGCCCCGGCCCCGGTCGGACCTGACGCCGGGCGAACGCCCTACCGCCCCGCCGGCGGCCGCAGGATGTCGCGCGGAATCGACGCGATCAGCACGCAACTGATCAGCAGGCAGGCGCCCAGCGCATAGGTCCCGTTGTTGATGTCGCCGGTCATCTGTTTCGCGACGCCGGTGATCATCGAGCCCGTGAAGCCGGACAGGTTCCCCACCGAGTTGATCAGCGCGATGCCGGCCGCCGCGGCCGTGCCGGACAGGATCTGCCCCGGAAAGGTCCAGTAGATCGGCATCAGCGCGAGGATGCCGCACGTGGCGATGGTCAGGAATACGATCGACAGCGCCACGTTGTGGGCAAACGCCGCGCTCAGGATCAGAAAGACGCCGCCGATCAGCGCGGGAATCGCCGCATGCAGGCGGCGTTCGCCGGTCTTGCGCGAGTGCGACGCGTTCCACACCATCGCGAAGATCGCCGTCAGGTACGGAATGGCCGTCAGTACACCGATGTGCAGCGGGCTGTGCACGCCCGACGCGCGAATGATCGACGGCAGCCAGAAGGCCAGCCCGTAGAAGCCGGTATTGAAGGTGAGCAGGATGAAGGTGAGCAGCCAGACGCACGGGCTGCGCAGCGCGGCGCCGATGCTGTGCGACTTGTGCGCGGCTTCGGATTCGAGGTTGCGCGACAGCACCGCCTTTTCGTCGGCGGACAACCATTTCGCCGACTGCGGGCCGTCGCCGAGGCAGGCCAGCACGATGAACGCCACCACGATCGACGGCAGCCCTTCGAGCAGCAGCATCCATTGCCAGCCGCTCATGCCCGACAGGCCGTGCGTCTGCTCCATCAGCCAGCCCGACACCACGCTGCCCAGCGTCAGGCTCAGCGGGATCGCCACCAGGAAGCCCGACATCGCCACGCTCTGGCGGCGCGCCGGGAACCAGTAGTTCATGTACAGGATGACGCCGGGGAAAAAGCCGGCTTCGCACAGCCCCAGCAGGAAACGCAGCGTGTAGAACATGGTGGTCGTCTGCACGTGGAAGAACTGCGCGAGCGGCACGATGAACGCCATCGACGACGACACGATGCCCCACGTGATCATGATCCGCGCGATCCAGAAGCGCGCGCCGTAGCGGTGCAGCAACAGGTTGCTGGGCATCTCGAACAGGAAATAGCCCCAGAAGAAAATGCTCGCGCCGAGCGCATAGACGCTGTCGCTCAGGCTCAGGTCGTCGAGCATCTGCAGCTTCGCGAAGCCGACGTTGACGCGATCCAGATAGGCCACGACGTAGCAGAGCAACAGCAACGGCAGGATGCGCCGCATGACCTTGCGGTAAAGGGCGTCTTCGGACGAATCGGCCGCGGCCGGTGCGGCAGCGGCCTGCGTGATGGATGGCATCGGTCTGTCTCCTGTTCGTGTAGGTCTTCTTCGTACCGGCGAGTCCTCTAACGCATCGATGTTACCGATAACATTCCGTGGCAAAAAAAAGCCGGCGAGGCGACGGGAGCGATCGGCACACTGATACCGGTAACACACCGGAAGGTAGCACGCTGCGACCGGGGCGTACAAGGTCCGCCGCACGCGTGGTTTCCCTAGTACGGGCGTCGCCGCGACGGGCGAGCGTCGGCCGGCCTGCCCGGTACGCCGCACCGGTATGATGTAGCCTTTCCGGCCTTCTCACGATCGCGATTCCGATGCCCAGTCCCACCGCCGTCCGGCCTGCCGGGCCGCCCCGCATGTCCGACGTGGCGCGCCTCGCCGGCGTCTCGAAGATGACCGTGTCGCGCGTGCTCGCCGGGCACAGCGTGGCCGCCGAGACGCGCGCACGGGTCTGCGAGGCCATCGAGCAGCTCGGCTACGTGGCCGACGCGGCCGCCGGCGCGCTGTCGTCGGGGCGCTCGGAGTTCGTCGCGGTGCTGGTGCCGTCGCTGTCGAGTTCGAACTTCTCGGACACCGTGCGCGGGCTGACCGATGCACTCGAACCGCATGGCCTGCAGTTGCTGCTCGGCGATACCGACTACGACCTCGAACGGGAAGAACGGCTGGTGCGCTCGATGCTGCGGCACCAGCCGCGCTGCATCGCGCTGACCGGGGCGCAGCACACCGACGCGACGCGCAAGGTGCTGGAGCGCTCGGCGATTCCGGTGGTCGAGATGTGGGACCTGCCCACCCGCCCGATCGACACCGCCGTCGGCTTCTCGAACGTGCGCGCCGCCCGTGCGATGGTGCGGCACCTCGCCGAGCGCGGCTATCGGCGCATCGGCTTTCTGGTCGGCGCGAGCGAACTGGATCGCCGCGGCCTGGACCGGCTCAAGGGCTACCAGGCGGAGATCAAGGCGCTGGGGCTCGGCGAACCGCGCGTCGTGCGGCTGGGCGAATCGCCGATCACGATGAGCCACGGCGGCCCGGCGATGGCGGCCCTGCTGGCGCAATGGTCGGATACCGATGCGGTGATGTGCGTGAGCGACATGTCGGCGTTCGGCGCGATCATGGAATGTCATCGGCGCGGGCTGGCCGTGCCCGCCGACATCGCGGTGGCCGGCTTCGGGAACTTCGAAGTGGCAACCTGCTGCCATCCGACCATCACGACCGTGTCGGTCGATGCGTACGGTATCGGGCTGCGCACCGGCGAAGCGTTGCTGGCGGCGCTGCAGGCGCGCGACGGCGGCGAGCGGACCGAATCGAAAAGCATTCGTATCGACTACACGATCATCCCGCGGGAAAGCGCCTGACGGCCGGCGCCCGGGCGCATCCCGACCCGCGGGATGCGCGGCTCCGTACCGGTTTCCGCCGCCCTCTGCTGCGCCACTCGCGCACGAAATCGCGCACGAAATCCCTTCCGCGATGCAAAAACCCCGTGCTAACATCCCACCGATGTTACCGGTAACTATCCGGCACGCAAAATGAGAAAGGCCCCTTAGGAGACAGCCTGCCATGTCACACACCGCTCGCCGCCTGCGCAGCCAGGAATGGTTCGACGACCCCGCGCACGCCGACATGACCGCGCTCTATGTCGAGCGCTTCATGAACTACGGGTTGACGCGCGAGGAACTGCAGTCGGGCCGCCCCGTCATCGGCATCGCGCAGACGGGCAGCGACCTGGCACCGTGCAACCGCCACCACCTTGAGCTGGCCGAGCGGACCAAGGCCGGCATCCGCGACGCGGGCGGCATTCCGATGGAATTCCCCGTGCATCCGCTGGCCGAGCAAAGCCGCCGGCCCACCGCCGCGCTCGACCGCAATCTCGCCTACCTCGGGCTGGTGGAAGTGCTGCACGGCTTTCCGCTGGACGGCGTGGTGCTGACGACCGGCTGCGACAAGACCACGCCCGCGTGCCTGATGGCCGCGGCCACCGTCGACCTGCCCGCGATCGTGCTGTCGGGCGGCCCGATGCTCGACGGCTGGCACGAGGGCAAGCGGGTCGGCTCCGGCACGGTGATCTGGCATGCGCGCAACCTGCTCGCGGCCGGCGAGATCGACTACGAAGGCTTCATGCAGCTGACCACGGCTTCGTCGCCGTCGATCGGCCATTGCAACACCATGGGCACCGCGCTGTCGATGAACAGCCTGGCCGAGGCGCTGGGCATGTCGCTGCCGGGCTGCGCGAGCATTCCCGCGGCCTATCGCGAGCGCGGCCAGATGGCTTACGCGACCGGCAAGCGCGCGGTCGAGCTCGTTCGCGAAGATCTTCGCCCGTCGACGATCATGACGCGTGCGGCATTCGAGAATGCGATCGTCGTCGCGTCCGCGCTGGGCGCATCGACCAACTGCCCGCCGCACCTGATCGCGATCGCACGCCACATGGGCGTCGAGCTGAGCCTGGACGACTGGCAGCGCTTCGGTGAAGCCGTGCCGCTGCTCGTCAACTGCATGCCGGCCGGCGACTACCTCGGCGAAAGCTTCCACCGCGCCGGCGGCGTGCCTGCCGTGCTGCGCCAGCTCGATGCGGCCGGCCTGCTGCGACGCGACTGCCTGACCGTATCCGGTCGCGCGATCGGCGCGATCGCCGACACCGCGCAGGACGCCGACCGCGACGTGATCCGGACGCCCGACGCGCCGCTCAAGCACGGCGCCGGCTTCATGGTGCTGTCGGGCAACTTCTTCGACAGCGCGATCATGAAGATGTCGGTGGTCGGCGACGCGTTCCGCCGGACCTATCTTTCCGAACCGGGCGCGGAAAATACGTTCGAAGCGCGCGCGATCGTGTTCGACGGCCCCGAGGACTATCACGCGCGCATCGACGATCCCGCGCTGGACATCGACGAGCGCTGCATCCTGGTGATCCGCGGCTGCGGCACGGTCGGCTATCCGGGCAGTTCGGAAGTCGTGAACATGGCGCCGCCCGCCGAATTGGTGAAGCGCGGCGTGACGTCGCTGCCGTGCATGGGCGACGGACGCCAGAGCGGCACGTCGGCCAGCCCGTCGATCCTGAACATGTCGCCGGAAGCGGCGGTCGGCGGCGGCCTCGCGCTGCTGCGCACGAACGACCGCGTGCGCGTGGACCTGAATCGCCGCAGCGTCGACGTGCTCGTCGACGAGGACGAACTCGCGCGACGCCGCGAGAGCGCAAGCTTCACCGTGCCGCAGGCGCAAACGCCGTGGCAGGAACTCTATCGCCGCTTCGTCGGCCAGCTGTCCACCGGCGGCTGCCTCGAACCGGCCACGCTGTACCTGAAGGTGATCGAGCAGCGCGGCAACCCGCGCCATTCGCACTGATTTCACCGTCCACGACTCTTGCCGAGCTGACCATGCGTACTCCTTCCGTTTCCGACTGCCTGCCGCACGACCTCGCCCACGCGCTGCTGATCGGCCGCGTCTGGCGGCACGACGGCGCCCACGCGGGCCCGAGCGTCGTCGCCGTGCGCGGCGGCGAGGTGTTCGACCTCACGCGCACCGTGCCGACCACCGCGGACCTGTTCGACCGCCCCGATGCAGTCGCCATCGCGCGCACCGCCGTCGGCGAATCGCTGGGCCGCGTCGAACCGCTGCTGCAGGCGGCGCTCGACGGCACGCCCGGCGCGACGCACCTGCTCGCACCGTGCGACGTGCAGGCGATCAAGGCGTGCGGCGTCACGTTCGCCGTCAGCCTGATCGAACGCGTGATCGAGGAACAGGCCGGCGGCGATCCGGCCAGGGCGCGCGAGGTACGCGACACCATCGCCGCGACCATCGGCACCGACCTGTCGAAGATCGTGCCCGGCTCGGAAGCCGCGCTGCGCCTGAAGGCGGAACTCGAGCGCCGCGGCGCGTGGTCGCAATACATGGAAGTCGGCATCGGCCCGGATGCCGAGGTGTTCTCCAAGGCGCAGCCGATGTCCGCGGTCGGCTTCGGCGCGGACGTCGGGCTGCTGCCCGTGTCGGTGTGGAACAACCCGGAGCCGGAGATCGTGCTGGCGGTGGCGAGCGACGGCCGGCCGGTGGGTGCGACGCTCGGCAACGACGTGAACCTGCGCGACATCGAAGGCCGCTCGGCGCTGCTGCTCGGCAAATGCAAGGACAACAACGGCTCGTGCGCGATCGGCCCGTTCGTGCGGCTGTTCGACGACGGCTTCACGCTCGACGGCGTGCGTCAATGCAGCGTGTCGCTGCGCGTCGAAGGCGCGGACGACGGTTTCGTCCTCGACGGCATCAGCCACATGCGCGAGATCAGCCGCGACCCGGCCGACCTCGTCGCGCAGACCTGCGGCGCGCATCACCAGTACCCGGACGGCTTCATGCTGTTCCTCGGCACGATGTTCTCGCCGATCCAGGATCGCGACGCGCCCGGCGCGGGCTTCACGCATCACCTGGGCGACCGTGTCACGATCTCGACGCCCGCGCTCGGCGCACTCGTCAATACCGTGCGGCTTTGCACGGAGATCGCGCCGTGGACCTTCGGCGTGCGCGCGCTGTATGCGAACCTGGCCGCGCGCGGGCTGCTTGCCGAATGAAAGCGGAAGACGCGGCGACATGAAGTCCTGCGCGAACGACGTCGACGGACAATAAGCGAAGCGGTATGAAACGGCCGTTCGCGCCGGCGCGCATGTAGCCGGCCTTCACTGCGCGACCTGAACACTCGCCGAGCCGGAACGGCCGCCTTGAGCGGCGCCGCCTGCTCGACCGTCTTTCCGGCGTCGCTCCACGGCCTCGGTGGACGCGATTCGCTCCAGCGGCGCCTCGTCGGCTGCGACAATACCGCGGCTGAGTCAATTCGAGGTGTCGATGGAACTGAGGCAACTGCGCTATTTCGTCTGCGTCGTGGAACACGGCAGCATGGGCAAGGCCGCGCTGGAACTGGGCGTGGTGACGTCCGCACTGAGCCAGCAGATCAGCCGGCTCGAGAGCGAGTTGTCCACGCGCCTGCTGCAACGCACCTCCACGGGCGTCGTGCCGACGGACGCCGGCCTTGCATTCTGGCGACAGGCGCAACTCGCGTTGCGCCACGTCGACGATGCGGCGCTCGCCGCGCGTCAGGCGCGCCTGTCGGGGCACGTCAGCGTCGGGCTTGCGCCCAGTACGACCGGCGTACTCGGCCTCGCGTTCATGCAGGCGATGCGACGGCGCTATCCGGATGTCCGGCTGCGCATGGTCGAGAGCCTGTCGGGCTATCTCGGTGCGATGCTGAGTGCGCGGCAGATCGACCTGGCGATCCTGTTTCGCGAAGAACCCGCGCAGCGCTGGAGCGTGATGCCGTTGCTCGACGAGCATCTGTTCGTGATCGGCGCCCCCGGCCTGCCGGGCATGCCCGACGGGCCGCGCGTCCGCCTGGCGAACCTCGGCGCCGTGCCGCTGATCCTGCCGAGCGGCCCGCATGGTCTGCGCGCGTTGCTGGATGTCGCATTCGCCCGCACCGGCTTTACCCCGCACATCGCCGCCGAAGTCGACGGCCTCGCGATGTTGATGGATGCGGTGCGCGGCGGGCTCGGTGCAACCATTCAACCGGGCGCGGCGCTCGCACGGCTCGAGAACGCCGCGCTCGCGAGCGTCCCTGTCGCGGACGCCCACGCGACGAGGCCGAACCTGATCGCGAGCGTCTCCGACGACGAGTTGTCGCCCGCCGGGCTCGCCGCGCGGGTCGTCCTCGCCGACGTCGCGCGCGAGATCGTCGCGGCAGGCGGGTGGCCCGGCGCCACGCTGCGCGAGCCGCCTCTTCACAAAAACTGAAGACGTGTTGCCGCGCCGCTGATGGCGGCAGGCGAGGCCGATCCGTAGAGTGCGTCTCAAAGGAGACGACTCAGATGATCGATGTTCTCGTAATCGGCGGCGGCAACGCGGCGCTGTGCGCGGCCTTGATGGCGCGCGAAGCCGGCGCGTCGGTGCTGCTGCTGGAAGCGGCCCCGCGCGAATGGCGCGGCGGAAACTCCCAGCACACGCGCAACCTGCGTTGCATGCACGACGGCCCGCAGGACGTGCTGGTCGGCGCCTATCCGGAAGAAGAGTACTGGCAAGACCTGCTGAAGGTCACGGGCGGCATCACGAACGAGGCGTTGGCCCGGCTCGCGATCCGCGCGTCGGCGAACTGTCGTCCGTGGATGCACGCACATGGCGTGCGGTTTCAGCCGCCGTTGTCCGGCGCACTGCACGTGGCGCGGACCAATGCATTCTTCATGGGCGGCGGCAAAGCGCTCGTGAACGCGTATTACCGCAGCGCCGAAGCGCTGGGCGTACGGATTCGCTACGACACGCCCGTCGACGCCATCGAGCTCGACGGCGAGCGCTTCGTCGCCGCGCGCAGCGGGAGCCGGCGCTTCGAGGCGCGCAGTTGCGTGCTGGCGGCGGGCGGCTTCGAATCCAACCGCGAATGGCTGCGCGAAGCGTGGGGACAAAACGAGCGTGGCGAGTGGCCCGCCGACAATTTCCTCATCCGCGGCACGCGCTTCAACCAGGGCGTCCTGCTCAAGGCCATGCTCGACGCCGGCGCGGATGCGATCGGCGACCCGTCGCAGTCGCATTGCGTCGCGATCGATGCGCGCGCGCCGCTCTACGACGGCGGCATCTGCACACGGATCGATTGCGTGTCGCTCGGTATCGTCGTCAACCGCGATGCGCAGCGCTTCTACGACGAAGGCGAAGATTTCTGGCCGAAGCGTTACGCGATCTGGGGCCGCCTCGTCGCGCAGCAACCGGGACAGACCGCCTACTCGATCATCGATGCCAAGGCCGTCGGACGCTTCATGCCGCCGGTATTCCCCGGGGTCCGCGCCGATTCGTTGCCGGAACTCGCGCGCGGGCTGAACCTGCCCGAGCGAGCGTTCGTCGAGACGCTGCGCGCGTACAACGCCGCATGCCAGGTGGGCACGTTCGATCACACGACGCTCGACGACTGTCGCACCGAAGGCGTCCATCCCGCGAAAACCCACTGGGCACGCCCGATCGATACGCCGCCCTTCTTCGGCTATGCGCTGCGTCCCGGCATCACGTTTACTTATCTCGGGCTCAAGGTCAACGAGCGCGCGCAGGTCCACTTCGGCGGACGACCAAGCGGCAACCTGTTCGTTGCCGGCGAGATGATGGCCGGCAACGTGCTGGGCAAGGGTTACACGGCGGGCGTCGGGATGTCGATCGGCACCGCGTTCGGCCGTATCGCGGGCACCGAGGCGGCCAAGGCCGCGCAAACGACCGGAGTTCAACATGCACGATATTGAAGAACACGTTCGCGACGCCCACGCGCTCGCGCCCGCCGGCCGGCCGTCGACACGCGCAAGCGGCGCCGCCGTGATCCGCATCGTGCCCGTCACCGACCACGAAGCGGAAGTCGCGCGCCAGATGCAGATCTGCAATGCGTGCCGCTACTGCGAAGGGTTTTGCGCGGTCTTTCCGGCGATGACGCGCCGGCTCGAATTCGCGAAGGCGGACGTCAACTACCTGGCCAACCTGTGCCACAACTGCGGCGCGTGCTATCACGCGTGCCAATATGCGCCGCCGCACGAATTCGCCGTGAACGTGCCGAAGGCGATGGCGCAGGTCCGGCTCGACACGTATGTCGAGTATGCGTGGCCCGCCGCGCTGGGCCAGCTCTACAGGCGCAACGGCCTGGCCGTCGCGCTTGCCCTCGCGATCGGGCTGGCGCTTTTCCTGATGCTCGGCGTCGCGATGCACGGCTCGCTGCTGAATGGCCCGTCGGGCGGCCGTTTCTACGCGATCTTTCCGCACAACCTGCTCGCCGCGATGTTCGGCTCGGTGTTCGGCCTCGCCGTTCTGGCGCTCGGGGTCGGCGTGACGCGTTTCTGGCGCGACGTGTCGACGGGTACGGCGAGCCTGCCCGCGGTCGCCGAGGCGGCGAAACACGCGCTCGTGCTGACCTATCTCGACGGCGGCCACGGTGACGGCTGCAACGAGTCGGACGATGCGTTCACGCGCGCGCGGCGCCGGTTTCACCACTTCACGTTCTACGGCTTCATGCTGTGCTTTGCCGCCACGCTCGTGGCGACCTTCTATCACTACGCGCTGGACCTGCACGCGCCGTACGCGTTCCTGAGCCTGCCCGTGCTGCTCGGCACCGTCGGCGGAATCGGTCTGCTGATCGGGCCTGCCGGCCTCCTGTGGCTCAACCTGCGGCGCGACCCCGCGCGGACCGATCCGGCACAACGTCCGATGGACCGCGGCTTCATTGCCCTGCTGATGCTCGTGAGCGCATCGGGACTGGCGTTGCTCGCGTGGCGCGACACGAGCGCGATGGCGACGCTGCTCGCCGTTCATCTCGGCATCGTGATGGCGCTGTTCGCAACGTTGCCGTACGGAAAATTCGCCCACGGAATCTTCCGCTGCGCGGCGCTGCTCAAGTCGTCGATCGAAAAGCGCCAGGCCAACCGCCTGCAACTCGGCTCGGACTGAACCGGGCCAACCGAAGCGGTCCGGCTTTCGGGCCGCTTCGCACCATACATCCAACGGAGACACCCCATGCATCCCTCACCGTCAACCGCGCCGGACGGCACGGCCGCACGCACGTCGAAGCTCGGCGCGGTCCTGCGCGTGACCAGCGGCAATTTTCTCGAGCAGTTCGATTTTTTTCTGTTCGGCTTCTATGCGACCAGCATCTCGCGCGTCTTCTTTCCGGCGGCAAGCGAGTTCGCGTCGCTGCTGCTGACGTTTGCCGTCTTCGGCGCCGGTTTCCTGATGCGCCCGCTCGGCGCGATCGTGCTCGGCGCCTACATCGACGAAGTGGGCAGACGCAAAGGCCTGATCGTGACGCTCTCGATCATGGCGAGCGGCACGATCCTGATCGCGTGCGTGCCGGGGTACGCGACGATCGGGCTCGCCGCACCGGCGCTGGTATTGCTTGGGCGCCTGCTGCAGGGCTTCTCGGCCGGTGCCGAGCTGGGCGGCGTGTCGGTCTATCTGGCGGAAATGGCGACGCCCGGGCACCGCGGCTTCTATACGAGCTGGCAGTCGGCCAGCCAGCAGGTCGCGATCGTCATCGCGGCGGCCTTGGGCTATCTGCTGAATCATCTGCTGACGAGCCAGGAAATCGGTGCATGGGGCTGGCGCATCCCGTTCTTCATCGGTTGCGCGATCGTCCCGGTCATTTTCGTGCTTCGCCGAACGCTGCAGGAAACGGACGAATTCAAGGCGCGCACCCATCGTCCGCGTGCACGCGAGGTAGTCGCGACGATGCTGCGGAACTGGCGCACCGTGTTCGCCGGCATGCTGCTGGTCGCGATGACCACGACGACGTTCTATCTCATCACGGTCTATACGCCGACGTTCGGCAGGGCCGTACTGAAACTGTCGACGGCGGACAGCCTAGTCGTCACGCTGTGCGTGGGCGTGTCGAATTTCTTCTGGCTGCCCGTCGGCGGTGCGCTGTCGGACCGCATCGGACGCAAGCCGATTCTCGTGGCCATCGCAGTCGCGGCCATCGTGACGTCGTATCCCGCGCTCGCGTGGCTTGCGTCCGCCCCCAGCTTCGGCCGCATGCTGGCCGTGCTGTTGTGGCTCTCCTTCTTCTTCGGCATGTACAACGGCGCGATGGTCGCGGCGCTGACCGAAATCATGCCCGCCAGCGTTCGCGTGGCCGGTTTCTCGCTGGCCTTCAGCCTCGCGACGGCGGTCTTCGGCGGCTTCACGCCCGCGGTGTCGACCTATCTGATCGAGATCACGGGCGACAAGGCCGCACCCGGATACTGGCTCAGCTTCGCCGCATGCTGCGGACTGCTCGCGACCCTGTCGCCGTATCGCAAAGGCGGGACGGTGCGGCGTTCGGCGTCGCCGGCATGAGAAGCGCGCCCGGCGGCGCGGTTGCCGTGCGCGGTTCGACGACGGCAGCGCGCTCGCGCGACTGCTCGGTCGCCTCGCGACGCCGTTGGAGAACCTCGTCGCTGCCGCATTGCGTACCGGAAGCCGCAATGAATCGAATGCCGGATCGACGAAGGGGCACGTGATTGCTACGCGCGAGCCACGTCGGTCCACGCATGTCATCCGGCATTCGCGCGCCGTGTGCGTCACGGTCGACCGTTCAGCGTAACGAA
Organism: Burkholderia sp. EMB26; assembly: GCF_024730645.1. Classification (NCBI taxonomy): domain Bacteria; kingdom Pseudomonadati; phylum Pseudomonadota; class Betaproteobacteria; order Burkholderiales; family Burkholderiaceae; genus Burkholderia; species Burkholderia sp. EMB26. The sequence continues at coordinate 430,135 of NZ_CP078072.1, read as the reverse complement.
GCGCGACGGTCCGGCCGCTGCGTTGACGTAGCCGGATCGCGGGCCGCGCGCCGTCGCGCACTCAGTCGAACGGCACGGCCAGCCGGTCGATCACCGCGCTGGTCTCGGGCCGGACGCCGCGCCACCAGGCGAACGCCTCGGCCGCCTGCTCGACCAGCATGCCGACGCCATCCGCGATACCGTGCACGCCGGCATTTTTCGCGAGTCGGAGAAACGGCGTCAGGCGCTTGCCGTAGGCCAGTTCATAGGCCGTGCCGGTCGGGCTGAACACGCTCGGCGGGACAGGCGGCAGGTTGCCGGTCAGACTGGCCGACGTCGCATTGACCACCAGGTCGAAACGTCCCATCCGGGCGAGGTCCGCATAGCCGCCCGCGATGAGCGTTCCGCATCCGGCGACCTCCAGGGCCAGTGCGCGCGCCTTGTCGACGTCGCGATTCACGACAACGAGTTCGGCCGGCCCGGCATCGAGGAACGGCAGCAGCGCGCCGCGTGCCGCGCCGCCGGCACCGAGCAGCAAGATGCGCTTGCCCGCCATCGGAAGCCGGAGATTGACTTCGATGTCGCGAACCAGTCCGATGCCGTCGAAGTTGTCCGCCCAGATGCGGTCGCCGTCGAACTTGAGCGCATTGGCTGCGCCCGCCAGCGTCGCGCGCGCGCTTCGCTCGTCGGACATCGCGAATGCGTCGAGCTTGAATGGCGCGGTCACGTTGATACCCTTGCCGCCCCCCTCGAAAAATGCGCGAACCGCTGCAGCAAAGGCGCCTGCCGGCTCGACCGGCCCCTCGATCGCCGTATAGCGGATGTCCTGTCGCGTCTGTTGCGCGAACAGACCGTGAATCAGCGGGGATTTCGTGTGCCCGATCGGATAACCGATCACCGCGTATTGGTCCGTCATCGTTGGCTCGCTTTTGAATAGAGGACGCCGTCGGCCTGCATTGCATCGATTTCGGCCGAATCGAACCCGAGCGAGCGCGCGACCTCCGCGTTGTGCTGCCCGAGATCGGGGGCGACGTCGCGTATGGTCGTGTCGCAATCGGAAAACCGGAACGGCAGGTTCGGCAGGCGCAGCGTCCCGTAGCGCGGATGCTGCTGCTCGACGACCATGCCTCTGGCCTGGATCTGCGGATCGTTCAACACCTCGTCGATGCGCTGCACCTTCGCGCACGGCACGTCGATGCCGTCGAGCAGTTCCAGTACCGACGCGACGGAACGCGCGGCCACCCACGGCTCGACCACCGCCAGGATCTCCGCGCGGTGCGCGTTGCGCCCGGTGCTGTCGTGAAACCGCGTGTCCGCGCCGAAGCCGGCCGGGCCGCCGTGCGCTTCGATCAGTTGCGCGAAACGCTTCCATGCGTCGTCGACTTGCGCGGCGATCACGAGATCGCCGTCGGCGGCCCGGAACACGCCATAGAGCGTCGAGGTCGGCATGTCGTGCCCGGTCTGCTCGGGCAGCACGCCCTGCAGCGTGTAGCACTGCACCGCATATTCGTGCATCGATACCAGCGTGTCGTACAGCGCCATGTCGATATGCTGCCCGCGGCCGCTCTTCACGCGCCCGAGCAGCGCGGCGTTGATGGCCGCGACCGCATGAATCCCGGTGTACATGTCGCCGAGCGAAATGCGCAGCAGCGGCGGCCGCTCGCCGGGCGTGCCGACCATCTGCATGATCCCGCTCTTCGCTTCGGCGATCAGCCCGAAGCCGGCGCGATGCGCATCGGGACCGGTGTGCCCGTACGCCGAAATCGAGCAGTAGACGAGCCCCGGATTGCGCGCCGACAGTTCTTCATAGCCGAGCCCGAGCTTGTCCAGCGCGCCCGGCCGATAGTTCTCGATGAAGACGTCGGCCGAGTCGCACAGCCGCTGCATGAACGCCTTGCCGCGCGCGTCCTTCATGTTGACGCTCACGCCGCGCTTGCCCATGTTGAGCTGCAGGAAATAGCCGCTTTGCTGGTCGTCGAGCACGGTCGCATGCTGACGTCCGGCGTCGCCGGCGCCCGGGCGCTCGACCTTGATGACTTCGGCGCCGAGCGCCGCGAGACAGCGCCCGACATACGGGCCGGCAAGAAAATGGCTGTAGTCGACGACGCGCATGCCTTCGAGGGGACGGGCCTGCATCACGCTGCCTCCGGCCGGCGCGGCACCATCAGGCGATGTTCGCCGCGTTGAACGACCTGCCCGTCCTGATTGATCAGCTCCGACGGCAGCACGACGATGCCCCAGTCCGGGCGGCTCTTGCTGGCCCGCATCGAACCGACGCGGAACGTCACGCGCAGCACGTCGCCGACCTTGATCGGCAGCAGAAAATCCCAGGTCCAGCCGAGCGACATGCCCGGCACAAAGCGATAGTCGCTCTGGGTCTTCAGGCCGTCGGCAACGGACAGCCCGAACAGCCCGTGCGCGACGAGGCAGCCGAAATGGCTGGCGTTCGCATAATCCTCGTCGACGTGCACGGGCGTATGGTCGCCGGTGAGGTCGGCGTACGCGAGAATGCGCGCCTTGGTCACGACGTAAGCCGGGCTCGTGCACGCGTCGCCCTCGCGGGCGTCGTCCCAGTATTTCTCGACGATCGTCATGGTCATGCCTCCGCGCGCGGGTCGATCGCCAGCGCCTGCGCGACGCAGGAAGCCGGCTTGGCCTGAATCAGTTCGACGGCAAGCCCGTCGGGCAGGCGAAGCCAGTTGCGCCCCTGCGGCATCTCCGTCACGTCGAATCGCCGCGCCGCGGCGAGCGCGGCTTCCAGGTCCTCGCACATCACGCCGAGATGGGCGAGCCGGCCTTCCGGGCCGTCGTGTTCCGGCGCGTGGATGAACTGCAGGCCGCCGAGCGTCCAGTACTGCCGCGGGGCGTCGAGCGGGCCGTCGACTTCGCGCAGCGTCATGCCGAGCACGTCCTCGAAGAAACGGATGTGCCAGCGGATGTCCTTCACCCAGATCGCGACGTGTTCGAGATAGGCTTTCGTTGCGGTCATGCGGCAGCCTCCTCGCGTTGGCGATCGGCCATCGCGCGCTCCAGCCCCTTGATGCACGCGACGAGCGTCGCATTGACCGGCGTCGGCACGCCGTAGCGCTGCCCGCAGCGCACGACCGAACCGTTGATGAAGTCGATCTCGGTGATCGAGCCCTTCTCGAGGCTTTGCAGCATCGAGGTCTTGAAGGTCGCGGGCAGCCCTTCAGCGGCCAGCGTCCATGCCTGTTCGGGGTCGGTCATCGACAACTTCACGCCGGCTGCCCGGGCCGCCGCGATCGCCTCGGCCACGGCCGCGAGCGACGTGGCCTTCAGCAGCGGCTCGTCGTAAAGCTGCCCGTAGGTGAGCCCCGTGAGGCCCGTCAGCGCGCCCGTCGCGACGTTCACCAGCAGCTTGTCCCACATCGTGCCGACGATGTTGTCGCTGATCGTCGTCGCGAGACCGGCGCCATCGAACGCGTCGGCGATCGCCCGCACGCGCGGCGTGATGCGGCCGTCGAGTTCGCCGATGTAGGTCGACTTGCCGATCACGCCGGATTCGATATGGCCCGGGCCGCGCCGCACGCCGCCGACGTAGGTCTTGCCCGCGAGCACGCGCTCGCGGCCGACGGCGTCGCTCAGGATGTCCTCGTGGCCGAGGCCGTTCTGCAGCGACAGCACGACGGTATCCGCGCCCACCAGCGATCGGGCGCCGCGAATCGCCGCGTCGGTGTGGAACGACTTGACCAGCACCACCACCAGGTCGGCCGTGCCGACTTCGGCAGCCTGCGTCGTCGCATGCACGCGTACCTGGCGGCTGCCGCGGGCGTCGTCGACGCGCAGTCCGTCGCGACGCATCGCGTCGACGTGCACGGGCGAGCGATCGATCAGCCAGGTCTCGTGACCGCCTTCGGTAAGGGTGGCGCCGATTGCGCACCCCAGCGCGCCAGCGCCCAGAATTGCAATTTTCAATGCTGTCTCCTTGACGTATGGCCTCACGATAGGAGTTGCCGCTCATGCCGGCAATGCAATGGATACAATGACGTCATTGCAATGGACAATAATGTGCCGATGCCCGCCGATCTGCCCGACCTGAAGCTGCTGCAGCTTTTCGATCTCCTGTACGACGTGCGCAGCGTCACGCGCGTCGCCGAGCAACTCGGCCAGAGCCAGCCGACGGTCAGCATCTGGCTCGGGCATTTGCGGGAACACCTGCACGATCCGCTCTTCATCCGGACGCCCGGCGGCATGGCGCCAACGCCTCAGGCCGATGCGCTGATCGGGCCCTGCCGGGAAATCCTCGAATCGCTGCGGCGCTTCACCGCGTGGGAGATCGCGTTCGATCCGTCAACGGCCCAGCGACGCTTTCGCATCTGCATGACCGACGCGAGCCACATCACGCTGCTGCCGCAGCTACTGGCCCATGTCAGGGCGCAGGCGCCTGGCGTCCGGCTGGAAGCCGCGCGGATCGACGGCAATACGGAACGCGCGCTCGAATCGGGCGAGGCCGACCTCGCGATCGGCTATGTGCCGTGGCTCGGCGGCGGCATTTACCAGCAGAAGCTGTATGACCAGGACTGGATTTGTCTGGCCAATCGGCATCACCCGAGAATTCGCGGCCGGCTCGGCGCAAAGCAGTATCGTTCCGAAGGACATGTCGCGATCACCGCGGGAACCGGCGCGCAGCTGCTCGAACAGGCGCTGCGGCAGGCGCGCATCGAGCGGGACGTGGTGCTGGAATTGCCGGGCTTCCTGGGTCTGGGGGCGATCGTCCAGACGACCGACCTGATCACGACGCTTCCCCGTCATATCGGCGAGACGCTGGCCCACGCGAACGACCTGGCGGTTCATGCCTGCCCGATCCCGGTCGACGGATTCGCGGTACGGCAGCATTGGCATGCGCGATATCACCACGAGGCGGGCAACCGGTGGCTGCGCGGCCTCGTGACCGAGTTGTTCGGTGCGTCGCGTTGACCGGTAGCCATGGCGCGGGGGTGCCGGTACGCGTAAACGGGGTGGGCGACCCAAACGTCGCCACCCTCATCCCGACGTAGACGCAGAAATAGAGGGGCCGCGCCCCCAACGGCACGCGACCGTTGCGCAGAATATCGAGCACGCCGGCCGGCCATGCCGGGCCACGGCGCAGGCCCGCTCGGTCTCCAGGTCGCGCAGCCCCATCGCGTCCTGCACGGGCGCCACGCTCCAGCCGGACGGCGGGAAGAAGTCGGCCGTCTCGAAACCGGACGCGGCTTCGCTCGCCCTCCCGCCCGTGGCCGTGCGGCCCGCCATTTCGCTTCGTCCTCCCAATCTCAAAATTACGATTGCAAATGCCTCTCATTTGCATTAAATTGCCGCGCAAATGTACTGTTTGGAACACAGATGTCGGCGCGAGGCCGCCCGCCGTGCCCGAACGCGAAACACACTAAAAGGAGGAGTATGAGCAGGAGGAACTGGGCGGCCGCACCGATGGCCATCGTCGTCGGCACGACCGGCATGGGCAGCGCCGACGCGCAGGAGACGGCGCTACCCACCATCGAGATCTCCGCCCAACGCGCGACGGCGCCGTTTCGCACGCGCGAATCGACGAGCGCGACGCGCAGCGAGGCGGACGTGATGGAGATTCCGTTCGCGGTCAGCAGCGTCGACACGAAGCTGATCCAGACCGTGGCCGCCACGCGCGGCGACGATCTCTACGACTGGGTCGCGGGCGTCTCGCGCCAGAACAACTTCGGCGGCCTGTGGGACAACTACGCGGTGCGCGGCTTCGCCGGCGACGGCAACACGTCCGGCACCGACTACCTCGTCAACGGCTTTTCGTGGAATCGCGGCATGAGCGTGCCGCGCGACACCGTCAACCTCGAACGGATGGAAGTGCTCAAGGGGCCGGCGTCCGCGCTGTATGGCCGCGGCGATCCGGGCGGGATCATCAGCTATACGACCAAGCAGCCGCAGTTTGCCCGCGCGACTACCGTCGGCGTGTCGGCCGGCAGCTACGGCGCATTGCGCCAGACCCTCGATACGACCGGCCCCGTCACGCAATCGCTGGCGTACCGCTTCGTCGCGATGAACGAGAACAACGGCAGCTTTCGCGACACGGTGTCGAGCAAACGCTACCTGTTCTCGCCGTCGTTCACGTGGGACATCGGCGCGGACACGACGCTCCACTACGAGTTCGAGAGTGCGCGTCAGCGCGCGCCGCTCGATCGCGGCGTGCTCGCGGTCAACGGGCAACTGGGCGTGATCCCCGCGTCGCGCTTTCTCGGCGAGCCGCGCGACGGCGACTACGACGTGCGCAACACGGGCCACCAGTTCACGCTCGAGCATCGCATCGATTCGGCTTGGTCGATCAATGCCGGCGTCGCGCAACGCAACACCGACCTGTCGGGGCGCTCGTCCGAGGCGTTCGCATTGCAGCCGGACGGCCGCACGCTGTGGCGCCGCTACCGGCAAGTCGCGTTTCACTCGAACGACCTGCAAGGCCGCCTCGAGACGGCCGGCTCGTTCCGCACCGGCGGCATCGGCCACACGCTCGTGATGGGCGTCGATGCGTATCGCTTCAACTACGACCAGTTCGTCACGCGTTCCACGCCGACCGCCGCCGCGCCGTATGCGATCGACATCTTCGATCCGGTCTACGGCCAGCCCGCGCCGACGCCGCGCACCGCGACCAACCTGCTCGAACGCGACGACGGCCAAGGCGTCTACGCGCAGGACACGCTCGCGTTCGGGCCGCACTGGAAAATCCTGGCCGGGCTGCGCTGGGATCGCTTCCACCAGTCGATCGACAACCGCCTGAAGGGCGTGACGACGAGCCAGCTCCAGACCGCGCTGAGCCCGCGTATCGGCGTCGTGTATGAAATGAGTCCCGCGTGGTCGCTGTATGCGAACACCGCGTATTCGTTCCGGCCGAACAACGGCGCCGACGTCGGCGGCCGCGCGTTCGATCCCGAAAAGGGCCACGGCTACGAAGCGGGCGCGAAATGGGCGGGCGCGCGCTGGCTCACGACCGTCTCGGCGTTCTACGTGACCAAGCGCAACGTCCTCACCGCCGATCCGGCGAATGCGGGCTTCTCGCGCGCGGCCGGCGAAGTGCGCAGCCGCGGCGTCGAATTCGAATGGAGCGGCGACCTCGGTCACGGCTTGCGCGGGCTCGCCAACCTCGCGTACGTCGACGCCGAGGTCACGCGCGATGCCGTGCTCGCGTCCGGGGCGCGCCTCGTCGACGTTCCGCGGCTGAGCGGCAGCGCGCTGCTGATGTACGAAACCACGCTGCCGTTCGCGGACAAGGCCGGCGCCGGTGCCGGCGTGATCTACGTCGGGCGCCGCGCGGGCAACACGGCCAACACGCAGGATGGCTTCGAGCTGCCGGCCTACGCGACCGTGCAGCTGAACGGCTATCTTCAGGTCAACAAGCACCTGCGTGCGTCGGTCGTGCTGAACAACCTGTTCAACCGTACCACCTACGTCAGTTCGTACAACAGCCTGTGGGTCACGCCGGGCGCGCCGCGCAGCCTGTTCGCGTCGCTCGCCTACACGTTCTAGCGCCCGTTCGCGCTACCGCGCGAGCGCGGCGACTTGCGTCGCCGTCAGCGCGCCCCTGCGGAAAACGCAGCGGGCTCCGCCGCGCCCTCCCGCTCGATGCGCTCGACGATGCGCGCCAGCCGAATGATGTCGGTCAGCGCGAAATCGGCCGCATCGGGCCGGGATCGGCCGCACGCGTCGGCCATCCGCATCGCGAACGACAGCGCTTCGGACCGCTCGTGCAGCAGCGCGCGCAGTGCATCCGCGATCAGTTGCCGGTCGCGCGGATCACCGAGGCCCAGCACCGGGCCGGCATCCGGCATCGCGCGCGGCCCGGCCGCCCGCACGGAAACATCCTGCACGCGCATCGTGTTTCGTTCCATGGCCTTCCTCGTTGTCGACTCGCGACCGACCAGCGGCCCGTCACCGCCGGTTCGAGCGCGACACCACGTCGATCCACACCGCCAGCACCAGCACCGCGCCCTTGACGATCATCTGCCAGTACGCGTCGACGTCCAGCATCGACATCCCGTTGTCGAGGCTCGCCATCACGAGCGCGCCGATCAACGCGCCGTAGACGGTGCCCGACCCGCCGCGCATCGACGTGCCGCCGATGAAGCACGCGGCGATCGCATCGAGTTCGCCCATCGTGCCGGCGGACGGCGACCCGGCCGCCAGCCGCGCCGTGTTCACGAGGCCGGCAAACGCGCACATCAATCCCATCAGCGCGAAGATCGCGAGCTTCACGCGATCGGTGTCCACGCCCGACAGCCGCGTCGCCTCCAGGTTCGATCCCACCGCATAGATGCGCCGGCCGAATACCGTCTGCGTCGCGATCCACGAGAACACGCCGAGCAACGCGAGCAGCAACAGCACCGGCACCGGAATGCCGCCGTAACGGTCGAGCGTCGCGACGAACGCGAACAGTACCGCGCCGGCGCCGACGATCTTCGCGACGTCCTGCCACAGCGGCGCGACCGCGAGCCGGTAGCGATGCCGCGTGCCGCGCTGCCGCACCACCAGCAGCGTCACGAGCGCGAACAGCAGGACCGCGAGGCCGTCCCCCGCCACGCGCGGCAGATAGCCCTGCCCGATGAACACGAAGCCGTCGGATACCGGCGCGATGGTCGAGCCGCCGGTCACGCCGAGCAGGATGCCGCGAAACGCGAGCATCCCGCCCAGCCCGACGATGAACGACGGCACGCGCCGATAGGTCGACCACCAGCCGTTGAAGAGCCCGATCAGCACGCCGAGCGCGAGCACGGCCGGGACCGTCGCCGCGACCGGCCAGTGACGGTTGACGTCGAGGATCGCGGCGACGCCGCCGAGCAGCCCGAGCAGCGAGCCGACCGACAGGTCGATCTCGCCCGCGATGATGACGAACACCATGCCGCACGCGAGCATGCCGGTGATCGACATCTGCCGCAGCAGGTTCGATACGTTGCGCGGCGTGACGAACGCGCCGTCCGTCAGCACCGAGAAGAACGCCCAGATCGCGACGACCGCGAACAGCAGCGCAAGCACCTTGTAGCGCGTGAAGACATGGCGCAATGGCAGCCGCGGCGCGCGGCCGGCGCCTGCATCCGGCGTCGCCGGGGTCGAGGAAGAAAGTTCGGAATTCATATCGCGCTCGCTGCAGTGGGTTCGGCGGGCAGGCGCGCGGGCTTCAGCGCGGCGCCGAGGATCTGTTCCTGCGTGAGGCCCTGGTTGACGAAATCGCCGCGCAGCTCGCCCTCGCCGATCACCAGCACGCGATCGGCCAGGCCGAGCACCTCCGGCAATTCCGACGACACGACGATCAGCGCGACGCCCCGCCTGGCCAGCGCGAAGATCAGCCGGTAGATCTCCGCCTTCGCGCCCACGTCGACGCCGCGGGTCGGTTCGTCGAGGATCAGCACCTGCGGCTCGGTCAGCAGCATCTTCGCGAGCACCGCCTTCTGCTGGTTGCCGCCCGACAGGCTCGCGATCGACAGGAACGGGTGCGCTGCGCGCACCGACAGCCGCTGCATCTCGGTGCGGATCGTATCGAGCTCGGCGGCCGCGTCGATCCGCCCGCGCGCTGCGAAGCGCCGCAGCACCGCGAGCGTGATGTTGTGGCCGACGCCGAGCTGCGGCACGATGCCGTGGCGCTTGCGGTCCTCCGGCACCATCGCGATGCCGGCGCGGATCGCGTCGGCCGGCGAGCGGATCGACAGCGGCCGGCCGTTCATCGTCACGCTCGCCGTGCACGCGCCCGGATACGCGCCGAAGATCGCCTGCATCAGCTCGGTGCGCCCCGCGCCGACCAGCCCGGCGACGCCGACGATCTCGCCGCGCCGCACGCTGAACGACACGTCGTCGACCCGCTTGCGGCGCGCGTTCGTCACGTCGCGGCACGTCACGTGGCGCACGTCGAGCACGACGTCGCCGATCTCGTGCGGCTCGCGCGGATACAGGTCGCGGATCTCGCGGCCCACCATCATCGCGATGATCCGGTCGGTGGTCAGCGCGGCCATCGGCTCGGTCGCGACGTGGCGTCCGTCGCGGATCACGGTGACCGTGTCGCACACGGCCGCCACCTCGTCGAGCTTGTGCGAGATGTAGACGCACGCCACCCCACGGCGCTTCAGGTCGCGCACGATGTCGAGCAGGATGCGCGTCTCCGACGCACTCAGCGACGACGACGGTTCGTCGAGGATCAGCAGCTTCGCGTGCTTGTTCAGCGCCTTCGCGATCTCGATCAGCTGCTGGTGGCCGCCGCCGTAGTTCATCACCGGCTGCGCGACGTTGATCGTGTCGATCCGCAGTTCGTGCAGCAACGCCTCGGCGCGCCGGACCATCGCCGCGAAGTGCATGCGCCCGCCCGGCAACGTGATCTCGTTGCCGAGGAAGATGTTCTCGGCGACCGACAGCTCGGGTACGAGCATCAGCTCCTGATGGATGATCGCGATGCCCGCCCGCTCGGTGTCGCGCACGCCGGCGGCCACGAGCGGCGCGCCTTCCCAGCGGATTTCGCCGTCCCACGTGCCGTGCGGATAGACGCCCGACAGCACCTTCATCAGCGTCGACTTGCCCGCGCCGTTCTCGCCGCACAGCCCGACGCATTCGCCGGGCCGCACGGTGAGGTCGATGCCGTCGAGTGCCTTCACGCCGTCGAATGCCTTGACGATGCCGCGCATCGTCAGCAAGGGTTCCGTCATTCGTTCATGCCTCGCAGGATGCGCGCGGGCGCGCTAGTGAAGCGCCGCCCGCGCGTCGCGCCGTTACTGGCTCGCCAGCTGGGCCTGGGTATAGAAGCCGTCCTTCACGACGACGTCGACGTTGCGCTTGGTCAGCAGCGTCGGCTGCAGCAGCACCGTATCGACCTTCTTCCTGCCGTTGTCGTATTGCGCGTTGAACGCGGGCTTCGCGCCCTTCGCGAGATCGACCGCGAGCTTCGCGGCTTCGCTCGCGATCAGCTTCAACGGCTTGTAGACGGTCATCGTCTGCGTGCCGGCGATCACGCGCTTGACCGCGGCCAGATCCGCGTCCTGCCCGGATACCGGCACCTTGCCGGCCAGATGCTGCGCGGCGAGCGCCTGGATCGCGCCGCCGGCCGTGCCGTCGTTCGACGCGACGATCGCATCGATCTTGTTGTTGTTCGCGGTCAGCGCATCCTCGACGATCCGCAGCGCGGTCGATGCGCTCCATTCGGGCACCCACTGCTGGCCGACGACCTTGATGTCGCCTCGGTCGATAGCCGGCTTGAGCACCTTCAGTTGTCCTTCGCGCAGCATCTTCGCGTTGTTGTCGGTCGGCGCGCCGCCCAGCAGGAAATAGTTGCCCTTCGGCTTCGCATCGAAGACGCCCTGCGCCTGCAGCTCGCCGACCTTCTCGTTGTCGAACGAGATGTACGCGTCGACGTCCGCATCGAGAATCAGGCGGTCGTACGACACGACCTTGATGCCGGCCTTCCGCGCCTCGGCGACAACGTTGCCGAGCGTCTTCGAGTTGAACGGCACGATCACGATCACGTCGACGCCGCGCGAGATCAGGTTCTCGATCTGCGAAATCTGCCGCGCCTCGCTCGCATCGGCGGACTGCACCGACACCTTCGCGCCGAGCTTCGTCGCGGCCGCGACGAAATAGTCGCGATCGCGCGACCAGCGCTCGACGCGCAGGTCGTCGATGCAAAAACCGATCTCGGGCTTGTCCTTGCTCGCATGGGCGAGCGGCGTGCCCAGCGCGAGGATCGCGAGCGCGGCGGCGCCGGCCAGCGAACTCAATACGGTACGACGCGTTACGGATTTCATGTCTCCAAACTCCTTGTTATGGAACCACCTCACGAACGCCGGGCGGCAGCCGACATGCGCCGCCCGCATCGAGTCACTGCAAAGCCCGGCAGCGCGACCGTTGCCGGCCGCCTGCGCGGCATCGCGTCAGCGCAACCCGTAGATCGCCTGGTTCACGATGTTCTCGAGCCGCTCCTGCGCGCCGCTCGCATGTTGCGGGTCCACGCCGCGCGCGAGCGCGTCGGCCGCGAGCGACTCCAGCGTATAGCCGCCCGCCAGGATCTTGCGGCCGAACGCGTCGTCCCATTGCGCATAGCGCTGCCGGCGCAACGCATCGAGCCGGTCGTTCTCGACCAGCACCGCCGCGCGTTCGAGCGCGAGCGCGAGCACGTCGATCGCGCCGACGTGGCCGTAGAACAGGTCTTCCGGATCGATGCTCTGGCGGCGCACCTTCGCGTCGAAGTTCATCCCGCCGGTCGTGAAACCGCCGTGACGCAGGATCTCGTAGAACGCGAGCGTCAGTTCCTCGACGCTGTTCGGGAACTGGTCGGTGTCCCAGCCGTTCTGCGGGTCGCCGCGGTTCGCGTCGACGCTGCCGAACACGCCGAGCGCGAACGCGTTCGCGATCTCGTGATGGAACGAGTGACCGGCGAGCGTCGCGTGGTTCGCCTCGATGTTCACGCGAATCTCGTTCTGCAGTCCGTACTGCACGAGAAAGCCGTGCACGGTCGCGACGTCGTAGTCGTACTGGTGCTTGGTCGGCTCCTGCGGCTTCGGCTCGATCAGCAGCGCGCCCTTGAAGCCGATCCGGTGCTTGTGCTCGACGACCATCGACAGGAAGCGGGCGAACTGGTCGCGCTCGCGCTTCAGGTCGGTATTGAGCAGCGTCTCGTATCCTTCCCGCCCGCCCCACAGCACGTAGTTTTCGCCGCCGAGGCGATGGGTCGCGTCGAGTGCATGGCATACCTGGGTCGCGGCCCACGCGAACACGTCGGGGTTCGGGTTCGTCGCGGCGCCGGCCGCGAAGCGCGGATGCGAGAACAGGTTCGCGGTGCCCCACAGCAGCCGCACGCCGCTTGCCTGCTGGCGCTCGCCGAGATAGTCGACCATCCGCGCGAAGTTGGCCGCGTATTCGCGCAGGCTGTCGCCTTCCGGCGCGACGTCGGTGTCGTGGAACGTATAGAACGGCGTACCGAGCTTCGTGAAGAATTCGAACGCCGCATCCGCCTTCATCCGCGCCCGCTCGAGCGCATCGCCCGGCTGCTGCCACGGCCGCCGGAACGCGGCCTGCCCGAAGATGTCGTGACCGGGCCACACGAACGTGTGCCAGTAGCAGACCGCGATCCGCAGATGCTCGGCGAGCGTCTTGCCCAGCACGCGCTTGTCGGGGTCGTAATGGTGATACGCGAGCGGGTTGTCCGACTGCGGGCCTTCGTAGCGAATCGCGGGAATATGTTCGAAATACGACATGGCGTCTCCGTGCGGGTTCTTGTTGCAGCGCAACGCGCGTCGCGGCGACGCGCGCGGCCGAATTCGGTTGGCTGGATCGTGCCCGCGCGCCTGCCGGCCGGCAATTGCGAAATTGCGCAGCCCGCTTGATGTTTCTTGCCAGCGGCGCTCGTACGGTACGCATTCCGTCCTACAATCGCCGTCACCAGACCACCGCGCGCCGCCTCCGCGAGCGCGCCCCGGAGACAACGGCACGGCGCCCCCGACGCGCTCACCCGACACCGAGATGACACGCGCCCCTTCCGCCCAGACACCGCACCGCATCGCGCTGCTGTTCAACGCGAACAAGGTCTACGACCGCGAGATCATCAGCGGCATCGGCCAGTACCTGCACACGACGCGCGTCGTGTGGGACCTGTTCCTCGAAGACGACTTCCGCTGCCGGCTCACCGGGATCGAGCGCTTCGACGGCGACGGCATCATCGCCGACTTCGACGACCCGGCCGTGGCCGACGCGCTCGCCGGCTCGCCGCTGCCGATCGTCGCGATCGGATCGTCGTACGAGGACCCGACGCAGTACCCGGACGGCGTCCCATATATTGCGACGGACAACCCGAAGCTCGTGTCGCTCGCGTACACGCACCTGATCGGCGCGGGGCTCGCGCATTTCGCGATGTACAGCCTGCCGGTCGCGCAGGAGAACCGCTGGGCGCAGCAGCGCGAGCTGGCGTTCGACCGGCTCGCGCGCGCGGACGGGCTCGACGCGCCGATCTACCGCGGGCTGTCGACCAGCGCGTCGGGCTGGAATCACGCGATCGAGCAACTGATCGACTGGCTGCATGCGCTGCCGAAGCCCGTCGGCGTGATCGCGGTGACCGATGCGCGCGCGCGGCACCTGCTGCAGGCGTGCCTGATCGCCGGCCTCGCGGTGCCGGAACAGGTCGCGATCATCGGCATCGACAACGATCCGCTCACGCGCACGCTGACGCGCATTCCGCTGTCGTCGGTGATCCAGGGCACCGAGGAAATGGGCCGCACCGCCGCGCACCTGCTGCATCGGATGCTGCGCGGCGCGCGCTTTCCCGGGCAGCGCATTCTCGTGCCGCCGGTCGGCATCAACGTGCTCGAATCGACGCGCCACCAGCCGCTGGCGAGCCCGCACGTGATGCGTGCGCGGCATTTCATCCGCCAGTACGCGTGCCAGGGGATCAAGACCGAACAGGTCGCCGACTATGTCGGCGTGTCGCGCTCGCTGCTCGAGGAGCACTTCCGGCGCGAACTGCAGCGCACCGTGCACCAGGAGATCCTGCGCCACAAGCTCGAAGCCGCGCAGGCGCTGCTTGCCGGCCGGCAGGCCAGCAGCGCCGAAGTCGCGATCCGTTGCGGGTTCACGTCGCTTCAGTACATGTATGCGGTGTTCAGGCGCGAACTCGGCTGCACGCCGCGCGAATATCAGGAACGCGCGGCCGCCACGCCCTGACGCCCGCCGCCCATCCGACCTCCACTCATGCATATCGATACCGATTCCTCCTACCTGACACGCGGCGTCGCACGCGTGCACGCCGAGCCGTGGGGCACGTTGCCCGACGGCGAGCCGGTGCGGCGCTATACGCTGCGCAACGCGCACGGGATGCGTGTCGTCGTCAGCGACCTCGGCGCGACCGTCGTGTCGTGGCTCGCGCCCGATCGCACGGGACGCTTCGCCGATATCGTGCTCGCGCACGACACGCCGGCCGAGTACCTCGAATCCGGCGTCTACCTCGGCGCGACGATCGGCCGATGGGCAAACCGGATCGCCGGCGCCCGCTTCACGCTCGACGGCGTCGACTACCTGCTCGACCGCAACGAGAACGGCAACCTGCTGCACGGCGGCGCGAACGGGTTTCATCGCGCGCGGTGGGACGTGATCGACGACGGCGGCGGCCTGACGCTGCGGCTCGATTCGCCGGAAGGCGATGCGGGATTCCCCGGCAACGTGAGCGTCCAGGTGCGCTACACGCTCGACGACGACGGCACGCTGACGATCGACTATGCGGGGTGGACCGATGCGCCGACGCCGCTGAACCTGACGAATCACAGCTACTTCAACCTGAACGGACGCGCGGGCAGCGACGTGCGCGGCCATCTGCTGCACATCGACGCCGACGCGTTCCTCGAAGTGGACGACGCGCTGATCCCGACCGGCACGGCCGACGTGACGGGCACGGCGTTCGATTTCCGGCACAGCGCGCCGCTCGGCGCGCGCCTCGACTGGCCGCATGCGCAACTCGCGCGGGCGCGCGGCTTCGATCATTGCTTCGTCGTCGGCAACGGCGCGCGCGAAGTCCGGCCCGTCGCACGCGTCTACGATCCGGAAAGCGGCCGCGAGTTGATCGTGTCGACCGATCAGCGCGGCCTGCAGCTCTATACGGGCAACTATCTCGACGGCGTGCGCGTGAGCGGCGGCACGCGGTGCGCACGCCACGCGGCGCTGTGCGTCGAGGCCGGCGGCTTTCCGGACCAGGTCAACATGGACGGCCTGCGCGACGACGTGATCGTTCGTCCGGGCACCGTCTATCGACAGACCACGCGGTATCGGGTCGGCGTTCACGCGTAGCGCGGGGCGGGCGGCAGCGTCGCTTGGCGGGAACCGGCGCGAATGCCGACGCTTCGCCACGCGGCCCCGCTTGCTCGCGTCGGCTTTCCCCCTGCGGATTCACGCCGTCACGCGCACAGCCGGGGCAACGAGGCGATCGCTGAAACAGGAAAATGCTTTCTACGATTCGTTGGTTTGAGCGGCGCGGCGCAGCCCGTAGCATGGGCGCGTCACCCATCCTCCAGCATCGGAATGTCCGCGCAAACAGACAAGGTCGTCCATTGGCTGCTGTCCAGCCTGGAGCCGAGAAGCCAGCTTTTTCATGTCGGCCAGTATTGCGGCGACTGGCAGGCGTCCACCGCCGGCCGTGCGAAAGCGAGCTTCCACGTGATCCTGCACGGATCGGCGTGGCTGCATTTCGCCGACGGGCGCGACAGCATCCCGGTCACCGCCGGTGAAGCCGTCTTTCTGCTGCGCGACGTGCCGCACGGCTTGTCGCCGAGCCCGGTCGACCCGCAGGCCTGCGCGGTCGCGGGCGGCCGCCCGCTCGAGCGACGCGGGTCGATGCAACCGCTCGACCCGTCGGTCGACGGCAGCGTCGGGCTCGCCTGCGGCTTCATCGAATTCCACTCCACCGTGTCGCGCGCGATCGTGTCGCTCTTTCCCGAGTACCTGATCGTGCGGCGCGGCGACGACGCCTATCGCGGTATCCACGGGCTGTTCGACCTGATTCGCGCCGAGGGCCGCCATGGCGTCGACGCGCCCTCCCCGCTGATCGACAAGCTGGTCGAACTGCTGTTGTTCTATGCGGTGCGGGATGCCGCGGGGCACGATACCGTGGCCAGCGGCCTCGCGTCGCTGATGCAGCGGACCGGTTTCGCCACGCTCGTCGCCGCGATCATCGATGCGCCCGCCGACGCGTGGACCACCGACTCGATGGCCGCATTCGCGAACATGTCGCGCACCGCGTTCTGCAAGCACTTCAGCGAAGCGTCCGGCCATCCGCCGATGCAGTTCGTCACGATGGTGCGGATGCGACTCGCGGCGGACCTGTTGCAGCAAGGCCTGCCGATTTCGCGTGCGGGTGAACTGGTCGGCTATCAGTCGGAATCGGCGTTCGCGCATGCGTTCAAGCGCACGATGGGCATGCAGCCCGGCGCATGGCGGCGCGGCGGCCCTGCGTCGCCATCGGCGGCGCGCCTGCACTAGCCGGAGACGGCGCGACGGCGGAACGCGCGGCGCGGGACGAACGCACAGGAATCGCGGATGTTCGCGCATTGTCCGGCGGGGGCGCCGCCTCGACAATGATCTCACTGCCCCTCCGGAGAATCCTGTGAGCCGCCTGCCCTTGCCCACCATCGAAACCGCCCCCGCGCCCAGCCAGCCATTCCTGGAAAAGTCGCAGCGCGCGAACGGTTTCCTGCCGAACCTCGTGCGCTCGCTCGCGAACGCGCCGGTCGCGCTCGAAACCTATCTGACCGTCGCGGAGATCAACAGCCGCGCGGGCCTCACGTTCGCCGAGCGCGAAGCCGTGCAGATCACCGCGGCCGCCGTCCACGGCTGTGCGTTCTGCGTGGCCGGACACACCGCGGCGGCGCTGAAAAAGGCCCACGTCGACCACGCCGACGTCGATGCATTGCGCGACGGCGAACCGGTCGCCGATCCGCGGCTCGACGCCGTCGCCGCATTCACGCGCGCCGTGATCGCGACGCGCGGCGGCGTGCCCGACGACGCGCTCGACGCGTTCCTGGCCGCCGGCTTCACCGAGGCGAACGCGCTCGAAGTGGTGCTGGGCGTGAGCCTCGCGACGCTGTGCAACTTCGCGAACAACCTGTCGCGCAACGAACTCAACCCCGAACTGGCGGCATACCGATGGGAACCCCGGACACAGGCCGCCTGACGGCGCCCGAACTCGACGCGTCGCTGGTCGACTGGCTCGACGCGAACGCCACGTCGCTCGACACGCGCGCCGCGCTGAAAGCGGAAGTCGTGCCGCGCCTCGCGGCGGCCGGACTGTTCCGGATCGGCGTGCCGGCGGGCCTCGGCGGCGCCGGCGGCACCACCGCGGACGCCATTGCCGGCATCGCCGCGGTGGCAGAGCATTCGCTGACCGCGGCATTCGTGCTGTGGGGCCAGCGCAGCTTCATCGAGTACCTGTTGCAAAGCCCGAACGCCGCACTGCGCGCGCGCTGGCTGCCGGCGCTGCTCGACGGCCGTTGCGCCGGCGCCAGCGGGCTGTCGAACGCGATGAAGTATCTGTGCGGCATCGAGTCGCTTCAGATCGACGCGACGCGGCATGCGGACAGCGCCGACGACTGGCGGCTGACGGGCAGGATGGCGTGGGTGACGAACCTGCGCGCCGAACGGTTCGTGGTGGCGGCAGCCGTCGCGTTCGACGATGGGCGGCCGTCCGCGATCGTCGCGATTCCGGATGACGCGCGCGGCCTGGCCCGCAGCACGGATCTCGACCTGATCGCGCTGCGCGGCAGCAACACCGCCGCGCTGCATCTCGACGCCGTGCCGAGCGACGCCGCCTGGCTGATCCATCCGGATGCGCAAACCTTCCTGCCCGCGGTACGACCGGCATTCCTCGGCTTGCAGTGCGGGCTGTCGATCGGGCTCGCGCGGCGCTCGCTGGCCGAAGCGCGGCGCGCGGCGGAGACGACGCGCGGCATTCTCGGCCCCGAAGTCGAATCGTGCGCGGCCGAACTGGCCGCCGCGTGCTCGCAGTTGTCGGCCGGCATCGCCGACGGCAGCCTGCGCCTGCATCCGAACCGCCTGTTCGAGCTGCGTATCGCGCTCGCGACGCTAGTGGCCACCGCCGTGAACCTCGAACTCGAGGCGAGCGGCGGGCGCGGCTATCTGCGCGATGCGGGGCTCGGCTTCGAGCGACGCTGGCGCGAAGCGGCGTTCATTCCGATCGTCACGCCGAGCGTGGTGCAGTTGAAGGCGCAACTCGCCGCGCAGGCGCGGAGCATCGCCGCATGACGCCCCCGCTGCTGGACGCCCGTCACCTGACGCTCGGCTACGGCGACGAGCCGCGCACGACCGTGCTTGCCGACGTGTCGCTGTCGGTCGGGCGCGGCGAAATCGTCGCGTTGATCGGCCCGAGCGGGACCGGCAAGTCGAGCCTGCTGCGCGCACTGGCCGGGCTCGAGCGGCCGCAATCCGGCACCGTGTCCGTCGACGGCGCGCTGCTGCAGGGCCCGCACCCGAGGATCGCGATCGCGTTCCAGGACCCGTGCCTGCTGCCGTGGCTGTCGACCGAACGGAACGTCGCGTTCGGGCTTGCCTTCGCGCATCAGGAGCGCCTCACGCGCGATCAGCAACGCGAACGCGTCCGCTCGGCGCTGCGCGCGGTCGGGCTCGACGCCGCCGCGTCGCTGCGCCCGGCCCAGCTTTCCGGCGGGATGGCGCAGCGTGCGGCGCTGGCGCGCGCACTGGCGCGTCGGCCGCACGCGCTGCTGCTCGACGAACCGTTCTCGGCGCTCGACGAAGTCACGCGCGCGGCGATGCAGCGGCTGCTGGTGAACATCGTGTCGACGACGCGCTGCGCGACGGTGCTCGTGACCCACGACATCGACGAGGCGCTGCTGGTGGCCGATCGCATCGTGCTGCTCGGCACGCAAGGCCGCTTCATCGACGCGTGGCAGGTCGATTACCCGCATCCGCGCGACGCGTTCGTCAGCGAACTCGGCACGATGCGCATCGACATCCTGAAGGCGTTGCAGGCCGGCATGAAGCGCCCGCACGCGTCCGAACCCCATCCCTTGAACTGACCTCCCTATCCATGTGCCAGATTCCGATGTCGCGCCGCGAATGGCTGAAGCTCGCGGCCCTGTTCACCGCGACGGGTGCCGCCCCGTTGCTGTCGATGGCCAACGCGCACGCCGCGGCCGAGCCGGATGCGCCGGTTCGCATCGGCTATCTGCCGATCACCGACGCGGCCCCGCTGCTGGTCGCCCACAACAACGGCTATTTCGCGTCCGAAGGGCTGACGGTCGAGCAACCGAAGCTGCTGCGCAGCTGGGCGCAGCTCGTCGAGGCGTTCCTGTCCGGCCAGGTCAACGTCGTGCACCTGCTGTCGCCGATGACGCTGTGGGCGCGCTACGGCAGCCGCGCGCCGGCGAAGGTGGTGGCATGGAATCACGTGAACGGCTCCGGGCTGACGGTCGCGCCCGACATCGACTCGCTGCGCGATCTCGGCGGCAAGACCGTCGCGGTTCCGTTCTGGTACTCGATTCACAACGTCGTGCTGCAGGACATGCTGCGCGGGCAGGGGCTCGTCCCCGTGCTCAAGCGGCGCGGCACGCCCGCGGCGAACGAGGTCAACCTCGTCGTCATGGCGCCGTCGGACATGCTGCCCGCGCTCGCCGCGCGCCAGATCGCCGGGTATATCGTCGCGGAGCCGTTCAACGCGACCGCGGAATTGATGAAGATCGGCAAGATCCTGCGTTTCACCGGCGATGTGTGGAAGAACCATGCGTGCTGCGTCGTGTTCATGCACGAGCAGGATCTGACGCAGCGCCCCGCGTGGTCGCAAAAGGTCGTCAACGCGATCGTGAAGGCGCAGCTGTGGGCGCGCTCGCATCCGCAGGAAACCGCGCAACTGCTGTCGAAGGACGGCACGCACCGCTATTCGCCGCACACGCTCGCGTCGCTGGACCGCGTGCTGGTGCCGTCGGCGTCGCTGGCCGACACCTATCGCGCGAGCGGCGCGATCCGCCACGCCGACTGGCACGCGAAGCGGATCGACTTCCAGCCGTATCCGTTCCCTAGCTATACCGAGGCGCTGGTGCAGCGGCTGAAGCGGACGGTGGTCGACGGCGACAGCGCATTCCTCGCGTCGCTCGATCCGGCGTTCGCGGCCCGCGACCTGGTCGACGACCGGTTCGTGCGCAAGAGCATCGACGCGGTCGGCGGGCTGACCGCGTTCGGTCAATCGGGCGGGTTCCGCCGCGAGGAGATCGTCGTTGTCTGATGCGCTTGCTACCCGCCGCTCGTCCGCACCCGGCACGCGCCGGACCGGCGGCGGCCGTTCCCGGGCACCTGCGGCCGCGGGCTGGCTCGGCGTGGCCGGGCTCGTGGCGACGGTCGTGGTCTGGTGGGCCGCGATCCATGCGTTGACCGAGCCTGGCTCGCTCGGCCGGCAGTTCGCGCCGGACAGCGCGTTCGCCAGCCTGCGCTCGCTCTGCGCGGACGATCATCTGCTCGAACACGCGCTCGTCAGCCTGCGACGCATCGGCGTCGGGCTCGGCGCGGCGCTGCTGGCCGGCGTCCCGCTCGGCTTGTTGCTCGGCCGCGTGCCATGGGTCGAGCGGATGCTGTCGCCGACGTTCCAGTTCCTGCGCATGGTGTCGCCGTTGTCGTGGATGCCGCTTGCGGTCATGTCGTTCGGCATCGGCGACCGCGCGATCTACTTCCTGCTCGGGTTCGCCGCGTTGTGGCCGGTGCTGATGAGCACGGCGGCCGGCGTCAAGCAGATCGACCGGCGCTGGCTGCAGCTCGGCGCAAGCCTCGCGGCCACCCGCAGCGAGCTGCTGGTCCATATCGTGCTGCCCGCGATCGCGGGGCCGCTGCTCAACGGCATCCGGCTCGCGATCGGCATCCTGTGGATCGTGCTGGTGCCGGCCGAGATGCTCGGCGTCAACGCGGGCCTCGGCTACCTGATCCTCGATACGCGCGACCGGCTCGCGTATGCGGAACTGACCGCGGTGATCGTCGTCATCGGCGCGCTGGGTTTCGCGCTCGACGGCATCGCGCGGGGGTTGACCCGCGCGCTGCTGGCGTCCGGGCGCTGACGTTCAATTCCACGCATGGCGCGCCGGGCGCGCGCCGTTCAGGTAGTAGTTGCCGACGAGGTGATATTTCCAGCGCACCGGGTCGTGCAGCGTATGCGTGCGCGCATTGCGCCAATGGCGGTCGAGGTTGTGCTCGGCGAGCGTCGCTTGCGTGCCGGCCAGCTCGAACAGCTTCTCGCCCGCGAGCAGCGCGACCTCGGTCGTCAGCACCTTCGCTTCGCCGACCGCCACCGACGCCCGCGCG
Source organism: Burkholderia sp. EMB26 (assembly GCF_024730645.1). Classification (NCBI taxonomy): domain Bacteria; kingdom Pseudomonadati; phylum Pseudomonadota; class Betaproteobacteria; order Burkholderiales; family Burkholderiaceae; genus Burkholderia; species Burkholderia sp. EMB26. The sequence goes on along the minus strand of NZ_CP078072.1, from coordinate 408,352 downwards.
ACGTCGTCCTCGGTCACGTCGCCCTTGGCCGCGATCTCGTCGAGCGTGCGCGCCGCGCGTTCGAGCAACGCGTCGGCCGCATGCAGCTGGATGTGCAGCCGGCCGATTTCACGAATCGTCAGCGGATCGTCCGTGGCCCGCTCGACGCCGCTGTCGACCCACGGCCGCGTGCGGGTTCGCACGAACGCGAGCGTATCGTCGATCGCCGCCTTCGCGATGCCGGCGTCGATTGCCGCCTGGATGATCTGCGACAGCGGGCCGTTGAGCGTCGGCACGTCCGACACGCGCTGCGCGGGCAGCACGTGCGACGCCGGGATGCGCACCGCGTCGAGCACGACCGTGCCGCTCGCGGTCGTGCGCTGGCCGAAGCCCGACCAGTCGTCGATCACGGTCAGCCCGGGCGTCGGTTGCGGCACGTACGCGAGCCAGGCCTGCTGCGCGTCGTCGAGCCCGAGCACCGGCACGTAATGCGCGAACAGCGCGCCGGTCGAGTAGAACTTCGTGCCGTCGACGACGTAGTCGTCGCCGTCGCGGCGCACGCGCGTCTTCAGGTCGAGCACGTGCTTCGTGCCCTTCTCCGAGAACCCGTTGCCGAACCGCTTGCCGCTCAGCACTTCGGCGAAGAAATGCCGCTTCTGCGCGTCGGTGCCGACGAGCGTGATCACGTCGATCAACCCGAAATGATTCTGCGGAAGCTGCCCGAGCGACGCATCGGCCGCGGCGACGATCTTGATCACCTCGGTGAGCGTCACGTGCGAGACGCCTGCGCCGCCGTATGCCTTCGGCACCGTGATCGCCCACAGCCCCGACTGCGAGAACCATTCGATTTCCTCGCGCGGCAGGCGGCGGTCGCGATCGCGCTCGGCGGCGCCTTGCGCGAGGCGTTGCGCCAGCGCATGCGCGGCCGCGATCGCTTGCGCGTCGTCGGCGATCACGCGGGCCACCTGCGGGTGTGCATCGGCCGGCCGCTCCTGAATCGTCGCGCTCGTGTCTGACATCGGGCTCTCCTGTCGAATGGCGAAAGCATTCAATCTAGCAGCGCCGCGCGGGCCGGAAAACCGAGCGATTCTCGGAACGATATTCCTTGGGAGAACAAACGACGTCGCGCCTGACGCAGGTGGAACGGCGTTTTGACGTCGCAACGGATGCATGAACGTCGATGCGTCCCCGCGTGGTTGCGGTCGCAGTCGCGGTAATACGCAGCGACGATAACGATCCGAGAATCCGTTATTGGAACGCCCGCTTCGCGCTTCCTATACTGGGCTCCCGGCGCACGCCCTTCGAGGAAACCCGCATGACTTCGTCGCACGCAGCCCCCGACCTTTCCACTGGTACCGATTACGATGCGCTCGCGAGCCGGTTCCGGCCGATCTTCGAGCGTATCGCCGCCGGCACCGCCGAACGCGAACGCCGCCGCGAACTGCCGCACGAGGCGATCGGCTGGCTGAAATCGGCGGGCTTCGGCGCGATACGGCTGCCGGCGAGCGCGGGCGGCGCCGGCGCGTCGCTGCCGCAGTTGTTCCGGCTGCTGACCGAGCTGGCCGCCGCCGATTCCAATTTGCCGCAGGCGTTGCGCGGACATTTCGCGTTCGTCGAGGACTGGCTGAACGCACCGGACGGCCCGCAACGCACGACCTGGTTCGACCGCTTCGCGAGCGGCCAGCTGGTCGGCAATGCATGGTCGGAAGCCGGCGACGTGCCGCTCGGCCAGACCGTCACGAAGGTATCGGAGCAAAACGGCCGGCTCGTGCTGAACGGCCGCAAGTTCTACAGCACCGGCAGCCTGTTCGCCGACTGGATCGACGTGTTCGCGCAGCGCGCGCACAACGGCAGCGACGTGATCGTCGCCGTCGCGACCGCGCAGCCGGGCGTGATCCGCGAGGACGACTGGGACGGTTTCGGCCAGACGACCACCGGCAGCGGTACGACGCGTTTCGAGGACGCGGCGGTCGATGCGGACAACGTGATCGATTTCGCGCGCCGCTTCAAGTACCAGACCGCGTTCTACCAGCTGTTCCACGTCGCGACGCTCGCCGGCATCGGCCATGCGATCGTGCGCGACGCGGGCGAACTCGTGCGCAACCGCACACGGGTGTACAGCCACGGCAATGCGCCGCGCGCGGGTGACGACGCGCAGCTGCAGCAGGTGATCGGCGAGATCGCGTCATGGGCCTACGCGGCCGATGCGCTCGCGCTGCGCGCCGCGCAGCCGCTTCAGCACGCGTACGAAGCGCGCTTCGGCGGCGACGAAGCGGCCGAGCAGGCCGCGAACGTCGCGGCCGAAATCGAATCCGCGCAGAGCCAGCTCGTCGTGTCCGAACTCGTGCTGCGCGCGGCGACGCGCCTGTTCGACGCGCTCGGCGCGTCGGCGACCCGCAGCACGACCGCGCTCGATCGCCACTGGCGCAACGCGCGCACGGTGTCGTCGCACAATCCGCTCGTCTACAAGGCGCGCATCGTCGGCGACTGGATCATCAACGGCCGCACGCCGCCGTTCGTGTGGCGCGTCGGCAACGGTGCGGACGCCCATGCGGGCGCCAGCGCGGAAACGGGGGCCGCGCAATGAGCAAGACCATCCGCTTCAATGCGTTCGAGATGAACTGCGTGGGCCACCAGTCGCCCGGCCTGTGGGCGCATCCGCGCGACCGCTCGTGGCAGTACAAGGATCTCGACTACTGGACCGACCTCGCCCGCGTGCTCGAACGCGGGATCTTCGACGCGATCTTCATCGCGGACGTGATCGGCTACTACGACGTGTACAAGGGCAGCAACTATCACGCGCTGCACCAGGCCGCGCAGATTCCGGTCAACGATCCGCTGCAGCTCGCCGCGCCGATCGCAATGGCGACCGAGCATCTCGGCATCGGCATCACCGCGTCGACGACGTTCGAGCATCCATACACGTTCGCGCGCCGGCTGTCGACCGCCGACCACCACACGAAGGGCCGGCTCGCGTGGAACATCGTCACGTCGTACCTGGAGAGCGGCGCGAAGAACGTCGGCGATCACGGGCTGCGCACGCACGACGACCGCTACGCGGTCGCGGCCGAGTACGTCGAAGTGCTGTACAAGCTGTTCGAAGGCAGCTGGGAGGATGACGCGGTGGTGCGCGATCGCGACGGCCGCGTGTTCACGCATCCGGAGAAAGTGCACGAGATCGGCCACAAGGGCCGCTTCTTCGACGTGCCCGGCTATCACCTGTGCGAGCCGTCGCCGCAGCGCACGCCGGTGCTGTTCCAGGCCGGCGCGTCGGGCCCCGGCAAGGCGTTCGCCGCGCAGCACGCCGAATGCGTGTTCGTCGCCGCGCCGACCCGCGACCAGCTTGCGCGCTATGTGGCCGACGTACGTGCGCAGGCCGCGGCCGCCGGGCGCGACCCGGCGAAAGTGCTGATCTACAACCTCGTCACGGTGATCGTCGACGAGACCGACGAGAAGGCGCAAGCGAAGTTCGACGAGTATCGGCGCTACGTGTCGTACGACGGCTCGCTGGTGTTCATGTCCGGCTGGACCGGCATCGACTTCGGCCAGTACGCGCCGACCGATCCGGTCAGGCGCGTCGAAACGAATGCGATCGTGTCGGCGGTCGAGCACCTGTCGGGCGGCGACACCGCGTGGACGATCGAGGCGCTGGCGGCCTGGGGCGGCATCGGCGGGATGGGCCCGGTGTTCGTCGGCTCGGCGTCGACCGTCGCGGACATCCTGCAGGAATGGGTCGCCGCGACCGACGTGGACGGTTTCAATCTCGCGTATGCGGTCGCGCATGAAACCTTCGAGGACGTCGTGCGCCATCTCGTGCCCGAGTTGCAGCGGCGCGGCGTGTATCCGACCGCGTATGCGCCGGGCACGCTGCGCGAAAAACTCTTCGGCGGATCGGCGCGGCTGCCGGACGAGCATCCGGCCGCGCAGTTTCGCGATATCGAACAGGTCAAGCGCGCGGCCGAGCGGGAAGCGGTGAGCGCGTAGCGTTGGGCGACGTCGAAGCCGGTCTGTCCGCATTCACGCGGCGGCCGGCTTTCAGTACAAACGGTTTCGTGCAGTCTGACGAAGCCGTTTGTATTTGCCGGGGGACAACGAGCGCCCCCAGGGTCGATGGTTACGCCACGCTTTCGTCGTCGACGTCGTTCGCCGTCGGCTCATAACGAATGATCAGCAGGAACACGATCGGCGTGACCGCGCTGATCGCGACGACCCAGAACATGTCGGTGCCGAGACGCGCCTGCAGGATCGGCAGCACGAACAGCGCGAGTGCCTGGCCGATGCCGCACAGCGACCGCCCGAAGCCGACGCCGGTGCCGCGGATCGCGGCCGGATACGACAGCGTCGGATAGATCATCATCTGCGCGCCCGGCCCGAAACCTTCGGCGAACAGCCAGGTGCCGAGCATCAGCAGCACGACGCCGACCGCCAATGCGCCGTGCGGATGCCCCGCCAGCGCCAGCGCGACGAGCGCGACCGTTTGCAGCGCAAACCCCGCGATCGCGACATGACGCGACGGATAGCGATACGCGAGTCGCATGCCGAGCAAGCCCCCGGTGAACGCGAACAGCACGTTCAACGCGAGCGACGCCGCGATCGTCTCGAACACGCCCGCGCCGAGGAATTGCGACAGGATCGACGGCAGGAAGAACGCGATCGCCGTGTATTCGAACGGGATGCACAGGTTCATCACGCTGGCGACGATCGTGCGCCCCAGATACGGACGCTGGAACAGTACGCGAATCCGCACCGGCGGCGGGCTCGGCTCGCGTCGCGCATCGTCCGCTTCGTGCGCGTGAATGCCGTACGATTCGCGCAGGATCCGCGCGGCATTGGCCAGATCGCCCTGGTTCGCGGCCCACAGCGGCGACTCGTTCATGAAGCGGTTGCGGAACAGGATGATGACGAGCGCCGGCACCGCGCCGAAGATCAGCGACGCGCGCCACAGCCAGCCCGCGTGCTCGGCCGGCAGCAGGAAATACAGCCCGAAGATCAGCAGGAAGCACACCGACGACGCGACGTACCACATCGGGCACCACGCCGCGAGCCGCGACGCCTTGTTGCCGCGGCCGTTGAACTTCGAGAATTCGGCGAGGAACGCCATCGCGACGGGCAGGTCGATGCCGACGCCAAGCCCCATCACGAAGCGCGCGGCGATCAGCACCCAGACATTCGGCGCGAGCCCGGCCGCGATCGCCGCGACCACGAAGAACAGCATGTCGGCCATGAACACCTGATAGCGGCCGATCCGGTCCGTCAGCCAGCCGCCGACCAGGCTGCCGAAGATCGTGCCGATCATGATCGCCGACCCGACCAGCCCGGTCAGCGCGGGCGTCAGGCCGAATTCGCGCGCCACGTCGTCGATGCCGTACGACAGCGTCGTCAGGTCGTACGCATCGAGAAACACGCCGCCGAGCGCCAGCAGCACGATCATCCGTGCGTGACTCACCGAACTGTCCACCGTATTGATCAGGCGCGCGACGTCGCTCGCCGAGCGGATGGGGGAAGAAACCGGCGTGACTGAGCCTAGATCGATCGAACTCATCGGATTCCTTAGTTTGATGCCGAATGCACGGCAAGGTGATCGTAAAGCCGGGGAACCGGGCAGGCGCCTTCGCGACCGTCGCGGCGTCGAGCGCATGCGGCCCCGCTGCAGCCGGGTTCCGGCAACGGAAATTCTGTTCCCTCGATCCGGCAATCCCAAGCGATATAAACCGATAAATTAATCGGCGTGCGTCATAAAGTTGCGCGGCAGAGGCGCTTAGCAGCAGCGTGCATGTGCAATCGCGGATTTCTTCGTTAACGGAACGCCTGCGCTTCGTTACAGTAGCCCACTACCCTGCCTGTTCGCGGCGCGTTGCCGCTCTTCCGGAGAATCCCCGATGAAGTCGTTCTGGTCCCGCGTGTGGCAATCCGCGGCCGTCGTCGTTGCCGCGCTTGCCGGCCTCGCGTCGATACACGCGCAGGCGGCGACGCCCGCTGAAATCCGCGTCGACTACGCGTACTACTCGCCCGAGAGTCTCGTGATCCGCCACTTCGGCTGGCTCGACGACGAATTCAAGGCCGACCATACGGCGATTCGCTGGGTGCTGAGCCTCGGCAGCAATCGCGCGCTCGAATACCTGAACAGCGGCGCGGTCGATTTCGGCTCGGCCGCGGGGCTGGCGTCGGTGCTCGCGCGCGCGAACGGCAACCCGATCCACACGGTCTACGTGTTCTCGCGCCCCGAATGGACGGCGCTGGTGGTGCGCAAGGATTCGCCGATCCGTTCGCTCGCCGACCTCAAAGGCAAGAAGATCGCCGCGACGCGCGGCACCGATCCGTTCCTGTTCACGCTGCGCGCGCTGCACACGGTCGGCCTGACCCGCGACGACGTCGAGATCGTCAACTTGCAGCATCCGGACGGCCGCACCGCGCTCGCGAACGGCCAGGTCGATGCGTGGGCCGGGCTCGATCCGCACATGGCCGCCGCGCAGCTCGACGACGGCGCGCGCCTGCTGTACCGCAACGTCGCATTCAATACGTACGGCTTCCTGAACGTGCGCGATGCGTTCGCCAGCCAGTATCCGCAGGCGGTCGCGCGCGTGCTGAAGGTCTACGACCGTGCGCGCCAGTGGATCGTCGCGCATCCGGCCGAAACCGCGCAGATCGTCGCCGACGAATCGAAGGTATCGCTACCGGTCGCGAAGCTGCAGCTTCAGCGCAACGACTTCAGCGACCCGGTGCCGGGCGACACGCAGCGCGCGGCGCTGAAGGCCGCCGCGCCGGTGCTGACGGCCGAGCAATTGACCAAGCCGGGCGTCGATCCGGCGAAGATCGTCGATACGCTGCTCGATCCGTCGTTCGCGCGCCCGATCGTCGCGGCGTCGCACTGAGCGTGACGCCGATGACGGACACCACCGCGCGCGGCGACGCGCTCGCGTCCCGCCAACCCGCTTCGCCGCCGCGTGCGGCCCGACGTGACCCGCTGCGCGCGTGGCGGGTCGCGGGACTCGCGCTGCCGTTCGCGGCGCTCGTGCTGCTGGAGTTCGTGGTGCGGCGCGGCTGGCTGCCCGAACATCTCGTGCCGGCGCCGAGCGAGATTCTCGATACGCTCGCGCGAATGGGCGTCACGCGGGTTGCGCGTCACGTCGGCGCGAGCACGCTGCGCGTCGCGGCCGGCTTTGCGGCGGGCGCCGGCCTCGCGCTCGTCGTCGGCGCGGCGATGGGCCTGAGCCGCCGAGTCGATGCGCTGTTCGAACCGACGTTCCAGGCGCTGCGCGCGATTCCGTCGCTTGCGTGGGTGCCGGTGCTGCTGCTGTGGCTCGGCATCGACGAAGCGCCGAAGATCACGCTGATCGCGATCGGCGCGTTCTTTCCCGTTCATCTCGCGGTGGTCGCCGGCATTCGCGACGTCGACCGCAAGCTCGTCGAGCTCGGCGCGGTGTACCGGCTCGGCCCGCTCGCGCTGTTCCGCCGGATCCTGCTGCCCGCCGCGCTGCCGCAGATCGTCACCGGCCTGCGGACCGGCCTCAGCCTCGCGTGGATGTTCATGGTCGCCGCGGAGCTGATCGCGGCCACGCGCGGCCTAGGCTTCCTGCTGAGCGACGGCCGCGAAACCGGACGCCCCGACCTCGTGTTCGGCGCGATCCTGCTGCTCGCGTTGCTCGGCAAGCTGACCGACGGCGCGATGCGTCGCATCGAGTCGCGCTGGCTCGGCTGGCGCGATGCGTTCGACGGCGCGGCGCGCGAGGGCGGCAAATGAGCGCTTCCACTTCCATCCGTCCGGCCGCCAGCCTCGCCACGCCGCTGCTCGACCTGCGGATCGCCCGCAAGCTGTATGGCGATCGCACGATCCTGGCCGACATCGCGTTGCAGGTCACGCGAGGCGAAATCGTCTGCGTGGTCGGCCCGAGTGGGTGCGGCAAGAGCACGCTGCTGCGGATCGTCGCCGGCCTGGACCCGGACTTCCGCGGCAGCGTGACGCTCGATGGCAGCGCGCTGGCCGGGCCGTCCGCGCGTGTCGGCGTGATCTTTCAGGAGCCGCGGCTGCTGCCGTGGCTGTCGATCGCGGACAACGTCGGTTTCGCGTCCGGCGCGCGGGGCGGACGCGATCCGAGCGTCGCGCGGTTGCTCGACGAGGTCGGCCTGGCCGGCGTCGCGCGGCAGCTGCCGGCGACGCTGTCGGGCGGCATGGCGCAGCGTGCCGCGATCGCGCGCGGGCTGTTCGGCGAGCCGGATCTGCTGCTGCTCGACGAGCCGTTCAGCGCGGTCGACGCGATCACGCGGATGCGCTTGCAGACGCTGCTGCTCGAGGTCGTCCATCGGCACCGGATGGCCGCGATCGTCGTCACGCACGATCTCGACGAGGCGCTGTATCTCGGCGATCGCGTGCTGGTGCTCGCGCCGAACCCGGGCCGCGTCGACGATGAACTCCACGTCGACGTCGCACGGCCGCGCGATCGGCGCGATCCGTCGCTGGCCGCGCAGCGCGCGCGGCTGATCGATGCGTTCCAGCGCTTTCACGATCGTGAGGCGCGCGACCCCACAGGCATCCCGGTCACACCGGCGTGACGTCGCCACTTCATTGCGCAGACGCCGACCGGACGAACGCGGCCAGATCGCGATTGAACCGCCCGGCTTCCTCGATGAACGGCGCGTGACCGGATGCCGCGTACACCTTGCTGACGATGCGTGAGTTCAGTGCGGCCGCGCGAGCCAGCGTCGCCTGCGTGTCGACCAGCGCGTCGCGCCCGCCGTAGATGAACAGCAGCGGCACGCGCGCGTGGCCGAGCCCCGCGGCGGCGAATACCGACATCGTCGGGATGGCCTTTTGCATGTCCCACGACGCCATCGCGGCGTTGGCGAGCAAGCGCTCGAACGTCGCGGCATCCGGCCGGCGGTTGAAGCACAGACCGACGAAAGTCCGCTCGCCGTCGAGATGCGTTTTCAGATCCGCCGCATTCATGTCGCGGTACACGTCCGGATGATCGACGATCTGGCCCGGCGCAAGCTCGACCACGCCGTCGACGTACACCGCGCCCGCGATCGCGCGGTCGCCGTATTGGGCGAGGTAGTTCGAGATCACCACGCCGCCGAGCGACCAGCCGACCACGACCGGTTTGCGCGCATGCGTGCCGTCGATGACCGCGGCGAGATCGTCGCCCCAGCGGGTTCCGTCGCGATACGGCTGCGCGCCGGACGGCTTGTCCGACAGCCCGTGGCCGCGCAGGTCGTACGTGATGATCCGGAAGCCGCGCAGTTCGGCGCTCTGGACTTGCGCGTCCCAGTTCAGGCGGCTGCCGAGCAGGCCGTGAATCAGGATGACCGGAACGCCGTCCGGGTCGCCGCTTTCCTGAACGGCCAGCTTCACGCCGTCCGTCGACGTCACGGTATAGCTCAGCGGCGCGGCGGCCGCGTCGTACGCCCACGCGAACGGCATCGCCCACCAGATCACGGCAATCAGCCAGCGCATCAGCACGCGGGTATCCATGGTGTTTTCCTCCAGGCATGAACGGACGCCCAGTCTCAACCCTCACACTGATGTAAGAGTCAAGCGGATCGTGCTAACCTGCCCTTCATGAAAAATCCGCCTACCCAGCCACTGCTGACCATCGGCAAACTCGCGCAGCTCACCGGCGCGAGCGTGCGCTCGATCCGGCACTACGACGAGCACGGCCTGCTCGCATCGGTGCGCGCGGACAACGGCTATCGCCTGTTTCCCGACAAGGCTGTGACGCAGGTCAAGCAGATTCAGCGCATGATCGCGACCGGTTTCACCCTCGACGACATTCGCGGCTTTCCGGACTGCATGTTGCTGATCGACGGCGCCCGCTCGTGCGACCAGATCACCGACGTCCAGCGCGAACGCCTCGAAGCGATCGACCGCCAGATCGCCGATCTCGAGAAGCGGCGCGCAAGGCTCGTCAAGATGTTGCGGGATGGTGCGGTGCCGCCGCTCGATTGATCGATGCGCGGGTTCGCCAGCGGTCCGCTTTTTCCCGCTACGGATACCGGCCCACCCGCGCGCTTCGGGCACAATACGCGCCCTCACCTTTTTGCCGGTGGTCACACCCATGCGCGTCATCGTCGTCGGAACAAGCGGAGCCGGGAAATCCACCTTTGCCAGCGCACTGGCCGCCGCCGCGGCCTGCCCGTACATCGAACTCGACCGGCTCTACTGGGGCCCGGGCTGGACCGCCGTGCCGCCCGCGCAGTTCGACCATGCGGTGCGGGCGGCGACGGCCGGCGACCGCTGGGTCGCCGACGGAAACTACAGCGCGGTGCGTGACGTGCTGTGGTCGAGGGCCACGCACGTCGTATGGCTCAACTTCGGGCGATGGACGGTGTTTTCCCGTGTGCTGCGGCGCACGATCGGCCGCGGGCTCATGCGCACCCGGCTCTCTCACGGCAACCGGGAATCGCTGCGGATGGCGTTCTGCTCGCGGGACTCGGTGCTCCTGTGGTCGTACACGACGTTCGCGAGAAACCGCGTGAAGTTCGCCGGCTTGCGCGACGACCCGAAATACGCGCATCTGCAATGGACGGAGATCACCAAGCCGTCGCGTACCCGCGCGGTCATCGAGACGCTCGCCCGCGCCAGCCGTTGCGATTGAGCGTGGCACGCACTGCGTCGCATCAATCGTCGAAGGTGCCCTGATATTCCGGCGCGGCATCCGCGCGCGTGTTCAGTTCGAACATCACGCCGCCCGGCGCGCGGCAAAAGAAGCGCGAGCCGCGCCCGTTGTTGAAGACGTCCGTCTCCATCGCGACGCCTTCCTCCTTGAAGCGCGCGAACAACGCGTGCACGGCATCGAGACTCGGCAGTTCGAAGCCGACGTGGAAATTGGCGGGCCATGCGGGCACGCCGTCGCCGACGTGATCGATCACGACGTCGAAGCCCGGGCGTTTGAGGATCCAGGATTTTTCCCAGCTTCCCGCGATCGTGAAGCCGAGGTATCGCTCGAAGAATCGGGCGGTGGCCAGCGTGTCGGCGGAGGGAAAGCTCAGGTGGTTCAGCTTCATCGTGGCTGTCGTTTCGGTCATGGTCGCGCTCTCTGATGCGGTGGTGGGCGGAGGCCCCATGCCGTGCCGCCCGAGGACTTCAGAATACGAGCGCGGGCTCGCATTCCACAACTCGCATTGGACGCACGGGTGCGCGGGGCGCCAAGCCCGCATGAGGCCGTCGTTCGAGCGATGGGCAATGCGCGGCGCGGGTCGTGCTGCTCGCATTCGGAGCCGCGCGACGGACGCGGCGCGACCGCTCGAACCGGTGTGCGTCGAACGACACAGGCCCGGGGTCCGCACACGGGCCCCGGGCCACCATTCGACCGCGGGTGCCAGGCATGACTGCCGTTGCCCGGCACCCGCGCATCGCTCAACGCTGCGCGAGCCCCATCAGAACTGGTAACCCGCGCCGACCACCGCGCCGAAGTCCGACCGCGTGTTGCCCGTCACCGATGCCTTGACGACCCAGCGGTTGCTCTCCGTCACGTACGAGTAGCCGGCCGCGAAGCCCTGCTGGCCGTGATAGTTCGACGTCGCAGCCGACACCATCGAGCGCCCCGCGCCGGTCGGCTGCGGCAAGCCGGCCACCGCCATCGCCGACGCGACGCCGCCGTACATGTCCTTCTTCAGGTCGTTGAACGAGTTGTACACCTGCCCGATGCGCTGGTCGGTGTAGCCCTTCGCCTGCGTCGACGCCGTCGCGAGGTTGTCGTTCAACTGCTGCACGTTCACCGCGTCGGTCGGCGCCGTGCCGGCCGCGACGTTCGTGACCTGGCGCTCGCTGCCCTTCGCGCCGACCGAGAACGAGTTGTCGCGATCGGCGACGGAGCCCTGGCCGACCGCCACCGCGTTCTTGCCGGTCGCCGTCGCCGTCGAGCCGATCGAACCCGCATCGGCACGCGCGATCCACGTGGTGTTCGCATCGGTCGCGGCCGCGCGGATCTTGTCGTTGGCCGCCACGTTCTTCAGCGCGTTGTTGAACTGGCCCATGTTGACCGCGTCGTTGTCGCTCACGCCCGCCGCGACGCCGGTCAGCACGCGGTCGCCCGCCGTGCCGGAGAAGTTCACGCTGGTGCCGCCCGAATCCTTGCCGACCGTGATCGCGCCGTTCGGGTCCTGCTGCTGCACGAGGCCGGCCTTGCCGTTCGCGATGTTGGTGACGCTGCCTTGCAGGTTGGAAATGTCGGTGGTGTTCTTCGACACCTGCTGGTTGGTCGCATAGAGCTGCGAGCCGTTCACCGCGTCGGTGCTGGTCGCGCTGAGCGTGCCGGCCTGCACGTTGGTGATGCGCGTGCCGCCCGCGCCGCCGAGCGTGATCGTGCTCTTCGAGCTGTCGTCGTACTGCACCGCGAGCGCGCCGAGCTGGTTCAGGTTCGACTGCACGTCCTTCAACTGCTTCACGTTCACCGCGTCGGTATCGCTGGTGCCCGCCGCGACGTTCTTCAGCACGACCGCCGAGGTGGCGTCGCCGCCGATGAGCGACACCGAATTCAGCCGGTTGCCGCTCGCGTCGACGTCGTACTTGACGACGTTCTTCACGGCTTCGCCGGCCTGGTTCGACACGTTCGTGATCTGCTGCTCGAGCGCGGTCTTCACGCCCGACAACTGGCCGCCATTCACCGCGTCCGTGCTGCCTGCGGCGACGTTGCCGTCGGCCACGTTGCTCAGCTTCGTCGGCGCGCCGCCGCGCGCGGCGTTGAATGCGCCGAGCGTCGGGTCGAATTGCAGCGCATCCTGCTGCAGCCCGGCAATCGCCGCCGTGTTGCCGGCGATATTGGTTTCGGCATTGTCGATGCGCGTTTCGTGATTCGCGAGCGTCGTCGTGTTGCTGCCGACCCGGCCGTCGAGGTTCGTCAGCGCGTCGCCGACGTTGTTGAACGCGCTGCCGCCGATCTTGTAGTTCGGCGCGCCGATCGAGCCGTCCGGGTTCGCCGTCGCGCCGCCGCCGAGCGCGGCCGCGGCGCCGTCGGTCGCGCGGCGCAGTTGCGCGCCGTTCACCGCGTCCGTGCTGCCGGCCGCCACGTTGCCTGCCGCGACGTTGGTCAGGCGCACCGGGCTGCCGCCGTTGCCCGCGCCGAGCGACACCTGCTGCTTGCTCGCATCGTCGTATTTGACCGCGAGCGCATCGAGCTGGCTCGTGCCGTCGTGAATCGCCGCGTTCAGCTGGTCGACGTTGACCGCATCCGTGCCGCTCTTGCCGGCCGCGACGTTGCTGATCAGCTGCGGGCCGTGGCCGCCGTGGCTCGCATCGTAGGCGCCGAGGCCCGGGTTCCACTGCAGCGCATCCTGCTGGAGCGCCGCGATGTTGCCGGTATTCGCCGTCACCTGGTTGCCGACGGTCATGATCGACTGGTTGAGCGTGTCGGTCGCCTTGCCGAGCTGGCCGACGTTCACGGCATCGCCCGCCGCCACGCCGTCCGCCACGTTGTGCAGGCCGACCGGCGCCGTTGCGCCCTTGCCGCCGAGCGTGACGCCGTCGTGCGCATCGTCGTCGTACTGCACCGCGTTCTTCGTCGCGTTGCCGATCTGGCTGGTGATCGACGTGCTCAGGTTGCCGAGCGTCGTGCTGAGGTTGTTCGTCACGCTCGTGCTGAGCGACGCGAGGCCGCCGTTCAACTGGCCGACGTTGACGGCGTCGTGCGGGTCCTTGCCGTCTGCGACGTTGTGCAGCGTCGTGCCGTTGGGGCCGGCGAACGTCACCGAGTCGAAGCCGCTCGCGCCGTCGTACTTGACGTTGCGCGTATCGGCCGCCTGCAGGCCGGCGATGTTCGATGCCGCCGTGCTCAGCGAGCCGTTGATGCCCGTCACGCTGTTCTGCAGGTTCGTGATGTTCGAAGCCGCCGTCGAAATGGACGTCTGCAGCGGCGTGAGGCTGCCCTTCAACTGACCGACGTTGACCGCATCGGTATCGGCGACGCCGGCGGCCACGCCGCCGATCGTCGTGCCGGCGGCGCCGTCGAGCGCGATCGCCGCGTGCGAGTCGTCGGTGTATTTGACGACGTTCTGCGTGGCCGTGACGATGCTCGTACTGAGGCTGTTGCCGACGCTGGTCACACGCTGGTCGACGTTCGAGATTGAGGTCGACAGCGCGTTGCCGACCGACGTCACGCGTGCGTCGACGTTGCCGATGCTCGTGCTCAGCGTGCTGTTCACGTTCTTCAGCTGCTGGACGTTGACGGCGTCCGTATCGGCCGCGCCCGCCGCGACGTTCTTGAGCTGACGTTCGCTGCCGATCGCGCCGAACGATACCGCGCCGCCCACCGGCGCGGCCGTGCCGCCGAATACCGGCGTGCCGCCGTTGTTCGCACCGACGCTGCCCGAGCCGATCGCCACCTGGTTGTTGTCGCTCGTCTGCGCGCCGGCGCCGATCGCCACCGACTGCGTCCCGCCGGCACGCGTTTGCGTGGCCGCGTCGTACGACGCGCCGGCCGATACGCCATCGCTCGACGTCGGGTTCGCGCCGCCGATCGCGACCGAGCGGTCGCCGCTGGCGAGCGCCGAGTGACCGAGCGCGATCGAGCTCGTGCCGTGCGCATCGGCGACGTTGCCGAGCGCCATCGAGAAATCACCGACCGCCGCCGACTGGCGGCCGATCGCCAGCGAGGTATTGCCCTGGGCGACCGCCACCGTGCCGATCGCGGTGGCCGAGTTCGCCAGCGCCTGCGAGCCGACGCCGATCGCGATCGCGCCGCCGCTGCTGGTGCCGCCCTTGCTGCTCGCATTCGACTGGTCGCCGATCGCGATGCCGCTGGTGCCGGCCTTCGCATTGGTGCCCTGCGTCACGTTCGCGGTGCTGACCGCGACGTAACTGCCGTTCTTCGTTGCCACGCATAGCGGGTTGGTGCCGTCGATACACTGGCCGTTCAGCGCGTTGTCGGGGTTGCCGCGGTCGACGAAATTGTCCGCGTGGGCGGCGCCGGCGATCAGCACACCCGCACCCGCGAACATCGCGGCGGCGAGCGCCGAAATCTGCTTCCTCTTCATGGTCTTCTGCTCCGTTGTGTAGCGTCTTGTTTGAATACGGACTACTTACTTTTATTGACAGCTTCGACTTCGATTACGGTTGCGACTTCTCTCGGAAGTGAATTCCACGGCCCGGACACAAGCCCTGTCGAGACGACACGTATCGCGCACGCTCGTTTCGACAGGGCGTTCGAAAGCCCCGGGCATGCCGTCGGTTCGACGTCCCGTTCCGCTAATCCGGCTATTGCATTAGGAATACGTATTGATTCTTATGGACGAGTCTTCTCCCGGCTGAATCAGGAGATTCAACCCGTCATCATGAACATCCCCGATTTGTCGTCGCGCCGACCGCGACCCACCACGCTTCTTTTATTTCATCCCCGGCAACCGGGTTCCATTTCCGTGCAGCGAGCATGTGCCTGGACGAGCATCAATTGATGCGCAGGCCCCGGGTCTGACAACGTCCGTCGCCGCTTGCGGCACTTCCGCTGCCCTGCTCCACCCGTCATTCAAAGTTCGGACGAATTATGAGACACGAGATTAAATTATTAAAGCCGACATTCTTTATAGATTGTAAAATCTAAAATATTCAATGACTTACGTAAAATACACTCATCTCGCAAACGATTTCGCGCCCGCGCCGTTATTCAAAATCTTTTACCGGGCGGATAAATACTTTGCCAAAGCGGATTCGATTAAAAAACTTTCTGAAAAAGACAACCTCGAAACTGGCCGACTCGGCGCTTTTACGCCGGATATAGGCGTAAACCATGAGCATTCACGCACATCGACGCTTCACGAGCCTGTCGCAAACCGCCATTTTCGATAATCGAGAAGGGTGAATCGTGCGAATAGGGCCGCCATGTCTGGCCGGATTCGAAATATGCTCCTACAATTCCGCTCGCGCCGATTCCGGCAGTCGCGATCATTTCCACGCGAGCACGGCAATCCCTCGCGTGTCGACCGGCTGGCGATCAAAACAACGAAAGCCGTGCGATGCGCCGAGCGATTACCTGCCGCGCGGTTCCGCCCTGTACGGATTCGATGCGAGCATGCGATGCGATGGATGCATCGCCACAGAGCGGCTTCCGACGTTTCCTCCGCACCGGGCAGGCCACCCGCGGAAACGCAGTCAACCGCCTTTTCACAACAGGTGCACGATGTCTTCATCGATCTCCGCATTAAGCGACGCGCATATCCTGATCGTCGACGATCAACCCGACCAGCTAAGGTTGCTGATCGACATCCTGCGCAGCACGGGATGCCGGATCAGCATCGCATTCGACGGCACGCAGGCGTGCCAGCGCGCGCAGGCGCTGATGCCCGACCTGATCCTGATGGACGTGCGCATGCCGCGCATGGACGGCTTCACCGCATGCCGTCTGCTCGCCGCCGATCCGCTGACGTGCGCGATCCCGGTCATCTTCCTGACCGTGGCCGACGCATTGCACGAGCGGCTCGAAGGGCTCGAGATCGGCGGCGTCGACTATGTGGTGAAGCCGTTCGAGCCGGCGGAAGTGATCGCGCGGATTCGCGTGCAGCTCTCGCGCACGAAACGCGAACGGCCGGCCGCAGCGGAACAGGCGGAAGGCTCGGCCGCGGGCGGCAAGGAGGACGACATCATCGTGCGCGCGGCGATCCGCCACCTGTCGCGCACGCTGAACGATCCGCCGACGGTGGAAGAACTGGCGCGTGCGGTCGGCACGCACGAAAAGCGCTTGTCGCGCGCGTTTCGCGACAATCTCGGCCAGACGGTGTTCGAGTATCTGCGCTACGAGCGGCTGCGGATCGCGCAGGATCTGCTGGATTCCACCTCGCTCAGCATCGCCAGCATCGCGAAGGAAATCGGCTTTTCCACGCCGGCCAATTTCGCGACCGCCTTTCGCGAACGGTTCGGCATCACGCCGACCGAATGGCGCCGCCAGGGCCACGCGGGCGCGCGCGCCGCGGCCCGGCAGCCGCAACGCCGCGCGTAGGCCGATGCAACACGAGTGCGCTTACCAGTTGTATTTCGCGCTGGCCAGCACGGTCCGCTCGTTGCCGAACACGCACACCGCGTACGACTGGCATCCGCTGACATAACGCCGGTCGAACAGGTTCGCGACGTTCACCGCGAAACGCCAGCGCGGCAGGTCGTAATGGATCGCGAGATCGTAAAGCGTCGCGCTCGGCACCGTCAGCGAATTGTCCGGCGCGCCGGCCGACGCGCTCTGGTAGCGCACGCCGCCGCCGACGCCGACGCCCGCCAGCGCGCCCGTGTGCCAGGTCCAGTCGGCCCACATCGACGCCATCTGCCGCGGCAGCGGCACGGACACCGGCCAGTGGTTCAGCGACGCGTCGTTCGCCTGCACGTTCTTGACGTCCTGATAGAGATACGACGCGACGATCGACAGCTCGCGCGTCACCTTGCCGACCGCACTCAGCTCGATGCCGCGCGAGCGCACCTTGCCGGTCTGCACCGACGTCGTGGCGGTCGGATCGAGATTCACCGGCGTCGGCGTCACGACGTTGGTCTGGTCGATCTGATACACGGCCGCGTTCAGCATCAGGTTCCGGCCGGGCGGCTGCCAGCGCAGCCCGGCCTCCGTCTGCGCGCCGCGCGTCGGTTTCGGCAAGCCGCCGCCGAACATCCGCACGCCGATGACGGGATCGAACGACGTCGAATAGCTGACGTACGGCGACCACCCGGCGTCGCCGCGATAGGTGAGCCCGACGCGCCCCGAAAACGCACTGACGTCCTGCTGCACGTGCGTGCCCGCCGACCGGTCGTCGAACCGCGCATTCACGACATCCTCGCGGCCGCCGAGCGTCAGCGTCCAGCGCCGCCAGCGGATCTGATCCTGCGCATACACGCCGAACGCGTTCATCGCCGTGTACTGGTCGACGTGGCCGAGCGACGTCGGGCCGGAGAAGATCGCGGCCGTCACGGGCCGATAGACGGGGTGGTACAGGTCGAGCGACGGCGCGAGCGCAAGCCATACGCTGTTGGTCGTCGTCTGCCGGTCGAATTGCGCGCCGAACAGCAGCGTGTGTTCGAGCGGCCCGGTGCCGAAGCGCGCCTGCGCGTGGTTGTCGATGTCGAGCCGGCTGTAGTTGAGCTGGAACAGCCCCGCGAAACGCATCATGTTCGTCGTACTGCGGGGCGCGAGGCCGTTGCCGAACACCGTCGCGTCGTCGAGCGACAGGTGCGACCAGCGCACGTCCTGACGCAGCGTCCAGATCGCATTCACGCGGTGTTCCAGCGCGTAGCCGAGCGACCATTGCTTCTTGCGGTAGTCGTTGAACGACGGGTCGCCCATGTAGAGGTCCTGCGACAGGCGGCCGTTCGGGTTCGGCAGCACCGTGCCCGACGCGGGCAGGAAGTTCGACGAGATGTCGCCGCTGTCCTGCAGGAACGTCGCGGAAAATGTCAACGACGTATCCGCGTTCGGCCGCCACCGGAACGACGGCGCGAGCGCGACGCGCCGGTCGCCGTTCGGGCCGGTCACCGCGTTGCCGTCGCGCGCGACGCCGACGAAGCGGTAGGCGTACCTGCCATCCGGATCGAGCCGGTCGCCGACGTCGAGCATCGCTTGCTTGCGCGCATCGTTGCCGATCTGCACGCCGGCTTCACGCACGCGCTCGCCGTCGGCGAGCTTCGTGTGCGCGTCGACGATCGCGCCGGGCTCGCCCGCGCCATACAGCACCGACGTCGGCCCGCGCAGCACCGCGATCGAGTCGATCGTGTACGGGTCGACGCGCCAGTTCGCGATCACGGCGGTATTCGGCGCCGGCAGGCCGTCGACATACAGCGTCGGCGTGAAGCCGCGCAGCGCCGCATACCAGTCGGTGCGGCTGTCGGCGCCGAACGTCGCGAAACCCGGCACGTAGCGCAACGCCTGGTTCAGGTCGGCCGCGCCGGTCATCTCGATCTGTTGCGCGGTCACGATGTTGATCGTTTGCGGAATCTCGTCGATCGGCGTGTCGGTCTTGGTGCCGGTGACGGTGCGCCGCGCGACGAGCCCGACGGACGAAGCGTCGGCCGGCCCACGCACGTCGATCGGCGGCAGCGCGACTGCCGCGGCGCCCGGCGCCGTTGCCTGCGCGTACGCCCCGCCCGCGGCGGCCACGCACATTGCCCCGCCGGCCGCGATCGCCCGCGCGCACCGCCCCGTCCCTGTCTCCGTCCACATCGTGTCGATACTCCGTCGTGCTGGGTTGGCCCGTTCGGCCGAATCGGCGGACCGCGCATCGCCTGGTCCGTCCGGTAGTGTCGTCATGGTCTTGATTGCCGTGCTGGCGCAGCCGGTGACGCATGAATCGGTACGCACCGGCCGATTGCGTCGCTCGCGAGCGCAGCGATCATACCGGCCGAACGTGGCACGGTCTTTAAGAAAACAAATCGGCGACGGTCGCGGCACGCAGATTGCTCGTCGCCGGAACCGCATCAGGAACCCGGCGCGGCCGGGCATCGACGTGACACGCACTTCGGGCAGGATTCACATCGGCATTTCAGGCTGGCGCTACCCGGGCTGGCGGGGAACCTTCTACCCCGCCGACCTGAAGCAGGCCAGCGAGCTGCGATACGCATCGGGCCGGATGCAGACGATCGAAATCAACGGCACGCACTACAGCCTGCAAGCGCCCGACAGCTGGCGGCGCTGGTACGCCGACACGCCGCCGGGATTCGTGTTCAGCGTGAAAGGTTCACGTTACCTGACGCACATGCTGCGTTTTCGTGACGAAACGGCCACGGTCGCGTGCGCGAATTTTTTCGCCCAGGGGCTGTTCGCGCTGAAGGACAAGCTCGGGCCGCTGCTGTGGCAATTTCCGCCGTCGTTGCGATTCGACCCGGCGCACATGGAGCGCTTCCTGAGCCTGCTGCCGCACGATACGGAGGCGGCGCTCGCGCTCGCCCGCCGGCACGATGCGCGGGTTCGCGAGCCGTATCTGCAGATCGACCGCAAGCGGCCGTTGCGTCATGCGGTGGAAGTGCGGCACGACAGCTTCGTGGACCCGGCATTCGTGAAGCTGCTGCGCCGCCACAAGGTCGCGCTCGTCGTGTCGGATTCGACCGAGGCGTGGCCGCAGTTCGAGGATCTGAGCGCGCGGTTCGTCTACCTGAGGCTGCACGGCACCGAAACGAAGTATTCGGGCGAATACGCCGATGCGGCGCTCGAACGATGGGCGCAAAGAATCGACGCGTGGAGCCGGGGCACGCAACCGGCCGATGCGCGTCTCGCCGCACCGGCGCTGCAACCGCCGCGTGTGCAGACGCGCGACGTGTACTGCTACTTCGACAACGATACGAAAACGCAAGCGCCGTTCGATGCCGGGCGGCTGATGGCGCGGCTGGGGCTGCATGCGCAGGATGCGGCGGAGTGAAACACTCGGCGAGCTGCGTAGCCGGGAAATGCCGCCGGCGCGGCCAAGCCAGGCTCGCAACATGCTCCCGCATGCGCGGATCGCGCCTTTCATCGCGCCTCGCCGCGCGAGCGGTAAATTTTGCACGACCGGCAATCGGCGTCACGGGCCAACACTGCAAGGAGAAGAACGATGACCCTGCTCATCTACCTGGTCGGATGGATCATCTTCATCGGCGGCGTCGCCTGGGGTTTGATGACGCTGCACGTCTCTCAGCACATCATCGAGATCGTGGCCGTCATCCTGTTCGGCATCGCGGTCATCACCGGAGCGACGCGCGCTCGCAATCGCGACCGGTCCTAGCGCGGCGCGCATGCTGCGAGCGCGTACGCCGCGAGCGGCCGACCGCGACACAGCGCCGGAGTCCGCCGACGGCCACGCGAGCGCCGTCCGCGCCAATCGTGCCGTCCGTCGAGCCGCACTGCGACGACGAGCAACGCGTGACGGCGCTCGCCAGATAGTAGGCAACGCGCGGGTTCTTTGCATCGGCGGCGACAGATGCGCTACGCTCCATTCGGCCTCGTCTCGCAGGCCGAAATTTAAGCGCTTAAAAACACCGAAGCCGACCCCACGCACGACGGGGTCCATGACATGGAGGATGACGATGAACAGACGATCGATGCTGCGCTGGAGCATCTCGAGCGCGGCGCTTGCGTGCCTCGACCTGGCTGGCCCGCTGCCTGCCTTCGCACGACCCGCGCCGCGCAGTGCGACGGCCGGCGGCTTCGCGATGGGGGCCGACATCTCGACGCTGCCCGAACTCGAAGCGCATGGCGCGGCCTTCTTCGACGGCGGCGGCGCGCCGCGCGACTGCCTGAAGATTCTCCGCGCGCACGGCGTCGATTCGATCCGGATCAAGGTGTGGAACGATCCCGGCAATCCGGATTTCTTCCCCGCGAACCAGAGCGCTGCGGCGGGCTACAACAATGCCGCGCACGTCGTGGCACTCGCGCAGCGCGCGGCCGCGCTCGGGATGCGCATCCTGATCGATTTCCACTACAGCGACTGGTGGGCCGACCCCGGCAAGCAATACCCGCCGCATGCGTGGGCCGGCAAGAATCTCGCCGAGACGTGCGCGCTGCTGTCGGCCTATACGACCGACGTGCTGCGCCAGTTGCAGCGCGCCGGCGTGCGGCCCGAGTGGGTGCAGATCGGCAACGAGATCACGGGCGGCATGCTGTGGCCGCTCGGCCGCTACGATCAGTGGGACAACCTCGCGCAGTTGCTGAAAACCGGTCACGACGCGGTGAAGGCGGTCGATCCGCGCATCAAGGTGATGCTGCATATCGACAGCGGCGGCGACAACGGCAAGAGCCGCTGGTGGTTCGACAGCGCGAAGCAGCGCGGCGTCGCGTTCGACGTGATCGGCCTGTCGTACTACCCGCAATGGCAAGGCGCGCTCGACGATCTGCGCAACAACGCGAACGATCTCGCGGTGCGCTACGACAAGGAGCTGATCGTCGTGGAGACCGCCTATCCGTGGACCACGAGCGACGGCGATTCGGAGCCGAACGCGATGACGAACACCGGCTCGACGACCTTCCCGCCGTCGCCGGCCGGCCAGGCGCAATTTCTCGCGGCGGTCGTCGATATCGTGAAGGGCGTGCCCGGCAATCGCGGCAAGGGCGTGTTCTGGTGGGAACCGGAATGGATCCCGACGCCCGGCGTCGGCTGGAAGCTCGGCGCGGGCGACCAGTGGGACAACAACACGCTGTTCGATTTCCACGGTCGCGCGCTGCCGTCGCTCGGCGCGTTCCGGCAGCGCTGACGCGTCACCGCGCCGCGGCTTCACCGCACCGGCGCATGCCGCGTCAGTGCGGTGAATCGAAGCCGTGGCGCGCCCCGCTCGTGCGGCGTGCGCCGCCCCGCTCGCCGTACGCATCCACGGCGAGCAGCACGCACGCCACGAGCGCGAGCCCGCCGCATCCGGCGAACGTCGCGCGATAGCCGAACAGATCGACGCACGCGCCCGACAGCACACCGGATGCGATCGAGCCGACCCGCGCGGTGCTGAAGAACATCGCGGTCGCGGTGCCAGGGCGCGTGGGCATCAGGTCGCACACGCGCGTCATCCCGAGACACGACGTGATCGCGACCACGCATGCGCTCAGCAGTTGCAGCGGCAGGATCAGGTTCACGCGCGTCACCGTCGCGAGGCCGACGAAATACGCCGCATGCACGAGCGCGCACGCGGTCAGCCAGCGCGCCTTGTCGAGGCGCGTCGAACGGATGCCGAGCCACAGCATCATCGGAATCTCGAGCAGCGCGGCGAGCCCGAGCGCGGCCGACACGTTCGCCGGCGTGCCGCCGAGCGCGTGCACGATGTAGAGCGGAAGCACGATCATCGTCGCGTTCGCCGCGAGCCCGATCAGCGTCAGCGCGACGAGTGTGCGCAGCACGCTTGCACGCGTTGCGACGACGACGACCGCTACACGCGCAGCGTCAGGCGGCGGTGCAACGCGGTCCGGGGCTTGCACGTGAGCCGCCACGGGCCGCCGCGCCGGCTCCGGAATCCGCGCGACGATCGCCGCGCACGCGACGAAGCCCGCGGCAGCCGCCAGAAAGAGTCCGGTAAAACCCGTCTGCGCGAGAATCAGCGCACCGAGCGCGGGGCCGAACACCCACGCGATCGACAGCATCGTGCGCAGCGCGGCCGACGCGAGTTCGCGCTGCGCATCGTCGGCGACGGGCAGCACCGCACGCGCGAACGAGAAGATCTGCGACAGCGACACGGCGCCCGCGCCGAGCAGGATCGTGCCGGCGGCGATCACCGGCCCATGCGCGCGCAGCACGCACAGCAGCGCGAAGCCGAGCGCGGCCGCCCCGAGCGACACCA
Organism: Burkholderia sp. EMB26; assembly: GCF_024730645.1. Classification (NCBI taxonomy): domain Bacteria; kingdom Pseudomonadati; phylum Pseudomonadota; class Betaproteobacteria; order Burkholderiales; family Burkholderiaceae; genus Burkholderia; species Burkholderia sp. EMB26. The sequence continues at coordinate 385,188 of NZ_CP078072.1, read as the reverse complement.
CGAGCAGCGGCCGGTGCCGCTCGCGTCGATCCGACCAGCGCCCGGCCCACGTGCTCGCGACGACGCCGCTCGCCGCGATCGACGTCATGAAGATGCCGGCCAGAAACGGCGACATGCCCGCCGCCTCGACGCCGAACAGCGACAGGTACGGCGCCGTAAACGACATCGCGACGCCGAGCATCAGCGCCGCCGCGGACAGCGGCACGAAGTGCGCGATTCCCGCCAGGCGCGCGAAATGCAACAGCAGCGGCCGCAACGACTGCATCGCGTCAGTCCGGCTCGACCCAGGCGGCGACGTCGACCGCGCCGAGGTCGCGATTGCCGAGGACGAACGTGGCACCGCCCGGCGCGGGCAGCATGCACGGCGTGTCGCCGTAGTTGAACGCGAACGTCACGCGCCCGCGTCGGCGCAACCGCACACCGTCCGGCATCGCGCGCACCAACAGGCCAGCATCGCTCGCACAGCGGGCGACGATCGCGCGCAACAGCGTGCGGTCGAAACAGGCCGTCGCCATCGTCACGCGACCGCGCCGCACGAGTGCGGGCACGCCGTCGTCGCAGGCGGCCAGCACGTCTGCGCCGCGCGCCGCCTCCATATCGACGTGATCGCGCCATTTCAGCGCATGGCCGTCGATGCCTTCGAACGACACACGCGGCGCGAGCGACGGCCGTAGCGACTCGACCTGGCCGATCCGCACCGGTAGCACATCGCGCAGCTTGCCCGGTGCGAGACCCGGCGCGATCGCGAATTCAGCGGTGCGTGAACCCGTGCGCGGCCCGAACAGCCAGTGTGCGTGTCCGCTCGCGGCCTGCTCGACGATGCGATCCGTGACGACCGGCAGCGTCGGCGCGACGACGAGCGCGTAACGCGACACGTCGGCGCCGGCCGCGACGATGTCGACGTCGAGGCCCAGTTCGCGCAGCGCGCGATACCAGTCGAACGCATGCTGCTGATAGTCGAAATCGGCGCCGTGCGGCTGGATCCGGATCATCCAGTCGGCCTCGTAGTCGAACAGCAGCGCGACACGGGCCGCATCACACTCGCCGGCGACGAGCTCGGGATCCAGCGCGGCGATTTCGCGTGCGACGCGCGCCACTTCGTGGCCGCCCGGCGCCAGCCGGTCGTCCGGCGCGTTGAGCCCCGAGTGCAGTTGCTCCTGCGCATGCGGATACTGCCGCCAGCGAAAATACGACACGAGCTCCGCGCCATGCGCGAACGCTTCCCACGTCCAAAGCCGCACCGCGCCGGCGTGCGGCACCGGGTTGTACGGCCCCCAGTTGACCGGCCCCGCCTGCTGCTCCATCACCCACATCCGGCCGTTGCCGACGCCACGATACAGGTCGTGCGAGAACGCGGAGACGTCCGGATGCCCGGTGCGGGCCCAGCGTTGCTTGTCCGCTTCGTCGAGCGGCAGCACTTCGGTACGCGGCACCGGATAACTGTCCCACGCGGCGACGTCGAGCCCGCTTCGCGCGAATGCGTAATGATCGAATTCGGTGAAAAACCCCATGAAGTTGTGCAGCACGTCGCGGCCGGGCGCGTGCGGGCGGATCGCATCGACCTGCACCGCATGGAACCGCGCGACCTCGTCCGACTGGTAGCGCCGGAAATCGAGCAGATGCGCGGGATTCGCGTCGGTCGGCGTATGGCGCGGCAGCTCGATCTCGTCGAAGCCGCGATACTCCATGCTCCAGAACACGTTGCCCCACGCGCGGTTCAGCGCGCCGATATCGCCGTAACGCGCGGCGAGCCACGCACGAAAGCCGTGGAGCGCCGCACGCGTATAGCTCGGCAGCGTGTTGTGACAGCCGATTTCATTGTCCGTCTGCCACGCGATCACGGCCGGATGCGCGCCGTAGCGCCGCGCCATCGCGTCGACGATGCGCACGCAGTGCTCGCGATACGCCGGGCTCGCGATGTCGTAATGGCGACGCGAACCGAACTGCCACACCGCGCCGTCCGCGCCCACCGGCAGGATCTCCGGATGGCGATCGACGAGCCATTTCGGCGGTGCGGCGGTCGGCGTGCCGAGCACGATCTTCAGGTGCTGGCCGGCGAGCGTGTCGATCGCTTCGTCGAGCCACGCCCAGTCGTAGCGGCCGGGCTCCGGCTCCATCCGGCTCCACGCGAATTCGGCGATCCGCACGCGCGTCAGGCCGAGTTCGGCCATCCGCCGCGCATCGCGCGCCCATTGCTCGCGCGGCCAGTGTTCGGGGTAATAGCAAACGCCGAGATGCATCGTGGATTCCTTGCTGAAGAAAGAGGATGGGACGGATCAGCCCTTCGTCGCGCCGAACGTGAGCCCCGCGACGAAGTGCCTCTGCATCGCGAAGAACATCGCGACGGACGGCAGCGCCGCGAGCACGGAGCCGGCCGACACGATGTTCCAGGCGGTCGTCCACTGCCCTTTGAGCGCGGCGACGCCGACGGTGATCGGTGCCGCGTCGTCGCCTTGCGTGAGGCACAGTGCCCAGAAGTAGTCGTTCCACACGAACGTGAACACGAGGATCGCGAGCGCCGCGAGCGCGGGCCGCACGAGCGGCAGCACGACGCGCCAGTAGATCGCCCACTCGGACGCGCCTTCGACGCGCGCGGCCTCGATCAGCTCGAACGGCAGCTCGCGGATGAAGTTGCGCAGGAACAGCGTGCAGAAGCCGGTCTGGAACGCGGTGTGGAACAGCACGAGCGCCCACACGGTGTTGTACAGGCCGACGCCGAGCATGATCTGCCGCACCGGAATCATCAGGATCTGGATCGGCACGAAATTGCCGGCGACGAACAGGCCGAGCAGCACGAGATTGCCGCGGAACCGGTAGTTCGCGAGCGCATGCCCGGCGAGCGACGCCAGCAGGATCGACGCGGCGACCGACGGCACCGTGATCAGGAGGCTGTTCGCGAAATAATGGAGCATCGGCGTTTGCGTGAGCGCGGCACCGTAGTTGTCGACGAGCGCGAACTGCTTCGGCCAGCGCCAGTAATCGCCGGCCACGATCTCGTCGGTCGAGCGGATCGACGTGACGAGCACCGCGAGCAGCGGCACGAGCCACAGCGCGAGCGCGCACGGCAACGATAACCGGTACAGCAGGCGGGCGGGACGTCCCCAGCGGGACACGGGCATCGGGTACATGTTGGTGGTCCTTGCTGTGGTCCTTACGACTCGACGCGCACCAGCTTGCGCAGCTGCCACACGATATAGACGAGCATGATCGCGAACAGCACGACGGCGATCGCGGCCGAATAGCCTTCGCGGTAGTACTTGATCGCCTGATCGACCATGAAGTACGCGAGCACGGTCGAGCTGTCGAACGGGCCGCCGCCCGTCATCACCGAGATCAGGTCGAAGCTGCGCAGCGCGCCAATCACGGTCAGCACGACGGCCATGAAGGTCGCGGGCCGCAGTTGCGGCAGGATCACGTGCCACAGCAGCGTGAAGCCGCGCGCGCCTTCCATTCGCGCCGCCTCGACGATCTCGCCGTTGATGCCGGTCAGCCCGGTCAGGTACAGGATCATGCAGAACGGAATCTGCGGCCACAGCGCGGCGGCGATCACGCCGTAGGTCGCATAGCGCGGATCGCCGAGCACCGGGATTCCGTGCCCGACGATCAGCTTCAGCAGCCCGAACGTCGGGTCGTAGAACCACGAGAACACGAGGCCGACCACCACACCCGGCAGCACGAACGGCGCGAAGAACAGCGACTTCACGAGCCGGATGCCGAACACGTTCTGGTTCAGGTACAGCGCGAGCGCGAGGCCGAGCGGCGGCGCGGCGAGAAACAGCACGAGCCACAGCACGTTGTTCTTCAGCGCGACGGTGAACGTGTCCGACTGCAGCAGCTCGCGATAGTTGTCGAGCCCGGCGAACGTCATCGGCGTCATCCCGTCCCAGTGATGGAAGCTCAGCCAGATGCTGCTGACGATCGGATACAGCACGAACACGGTGAAGAGCGCGAAACCCGGCAGCACGAACCACAGAGCCGCGCGGTTGCGCCGCCGCGCGAGCGACGCGTGCGCAGGCCGCCGCGGGCCGGCATCGCGGCGCGCGGCGCTTTCGGACAGGCTGGTCGACATGAGATGGCCTTCGATGAAACGAACGTACAGTGACAACGACGCACCGGGCCGGCACCCACGCCGGCCCGGCCGCGCGCTACTTGCGGTAGATGCGCTTGCGGGTCTGTTCGAGGCGCTGCAGGATCGCGTCGAGCTGCGTCGGGTCGGACAGGAACTGCTGCATCGCCTTCATCCCCTCGTCGGCCATTTCCTTCGTCATGTCGCGGTCGTAGAACTGCGCGATGCCGCCGGGCGTCGTCGCGAGCGTGCGGAAGCCGATCTTCGAGATCGGGTCCTGCGGCTCGGGCGCCTTGTTGTTCGACGGCAGTTGCCCCATCCCCTTCGCGAACTCGCCGTTGACCGCCGGCTGCCCCATGAACGCGAGGAAGCGCCGCGCATCGGCCTTGTTGTGCGCTTTCGCGGGAACGATCAGCACGTTGACCGGGCCGTCCTCGGCGAGCGGCACCGATGCATCGATCACCGGGAAGCGGAAGAAGCCGATCGGGTTGCGCGCCGCGCTCAGCAGTCCTGCCGAATACCAGGTGCCCATCAGCGTCATCGCTGCCTGGCCGTTCACGATCAGCGGGCTCAGCGAATCGACGTCGTAGGACAGCGCGTTGTCGATGAAATACTTGTCGTCGATCAGCTTCTTCCAGGCCGCATACACCGCACGCACGCGCGGATCGGTGTACGCGACGTCGCCGGCCATCAGCTTCTGGTGGAACGCATAGCCGTTGATCCGCAGGTCGAGATAGTCGAACCACGCGGCGAGCGTCCACGCATCGCGCGCGGCCACCGCGATCGGCGCGATGCCGGCCGCCTTCAGCTTGCGGCACGCATCGAGAAACTGCGGCCAGTCGGCCGGCTCGCCGTGGATGCCGGCCTTCTCGAACAGGTCCTTGCGGTAGAACAGGCCGTACGCGTCGTAGCCGAGCGGCAGGCTGTAAACCTTGCCGCCATACGTCGACGACTGCTTCACGGACGCATACGTGTCGTTCCAGCCGTTCTTCTGCCAGTCCGCGCCCAGGTCCTCGATCAGCCCGCGCTTCGCGAAATACGCGAGCCGCTCGCCGTTGTTCCAGCTCAGCACGTCGGGCGGATCGGTCGCGAGCCAGCCGGACATCTGCACCTTGTACGCCTCCTCGCCGACGTAGCTGATCTTCAGGTCCACGTCGGGATTCGCCTTGTGGAACTGGTCGAACACGGCCTGCCACGTCGCGCGCTGGTTGCCGCGCGCCGCGACGTTCACTTTCAGCGTGCCCGCGTCGGCCATACCTGCGGCGCACGCCGCGGCGGTCGTCAGCGCAAGCAGCAGTCGGCTCGCACGAAGTCTCATCGTTGTCTCCTGGTATTGGTGTGATGGGTGCCGCGTCGCGCGCGGCCGGTCTGCGCCGCGCCCGCTAGGCGAACGCCGCTTCGGCGTGAAGCGCCGGCACCGCGATGCCGGCTTCGTCGAACAGATGGCAGCGCGAAGGCGACACGTGGAACGCATGCCGCTCGCCGCGCCGTAACGCCGCCTGTCCCGGCAGTTTCGCGAGCAGCGGCACGCCGCCGGGCTGGTCGAGGTGGACGTATGCGGCTTCGCCGAGCTGCTCGACGAGCGCGACGTCGCGCACGAACGCCGGCAGGTCGGTGTCGCTTGACGCCCCGATCGTCAGGTGCTCGGGGCGAACGCCGAGCGTCACGCGCGCGCCGCGGCCGACGTGGCGCGGCAACGCGCGATCGCGCAGCGTCAGCGTCTCGCCGGTGCCTTCCAGCGTCAGCCGGCAGCCGTGCGCATCGCCCGCGTCGACGACGGCCGGCAGAAAATTCATCCGCGGCGAGCCGATGAAGCCCGCGACGAAGCGGTTGGCCGGCCGGTGATACAACTCGAGCGGCGCACCGGCCTGCGCGATGCTGCCGAAGCGCGCGACGTCGTCGCCCGCATGCAGCAGCACGATCCGGTCGGCGAGCGTCATGGCCTCGATCTGGTCGTGCGTGACGTAGACCGAACTCGATTGCGTGAAGCGCGCGTGCAGCCGCGCGATTTCGACGCGCGTCTGGCCGCGCAGCGTCGCGTCGAGGTTCGACAGCGGCTCGTCGAACAGGAACACGCGCGGCTCGCGCACGATCGCGCGGCCGATCGCGACGCGCTGGCGCTGCCCGCCGGACAACGCCTTCGGCTTGCGATCGAGCAGCGCTTCGAGCTGCAGCACGCGCGCGGCCTCGGTCACGCGGCGGCGGATTTCGTCCTTCGGCGTGCCGGCGATTCGCAGTCCGAAACCGATGTTGTCGAACACGGTCATGTGCGGAAACAGCGCATAGCTCTGGAACACCATCGCGACGCCGCGCTCCGCGGGCGGCGTGTCGTTCATCCGTGCGCCGCCGATCCGCAGCTCGCCCTCGGTCACGTCCTCGAGCCCGGCGATCATCCGCAACAGCGTGGATTTTCCGCAACCCGACGGACCGAGAAACACGCAGAATTCATGCGATGCGATCTCGAGGTTCACGTCGCGCAGCACCGGCGCATGGTCGCCGTAGCGCTTCGAGACGTCCTTCATTGAAATGGCGGTCATCGCGCTCTCCTCTCGCCGGTCACACGCATCGGACCGGAAAATTTAAACGCTTAAATTTTGGTGGCGCGATTCGCCCGGTTCGCCGTACCATGTCGTCTCCTTCCTCTGATGTGTCGAGAAATTAGCGTATCGGCCGTCCCTGTGCAACTTGTGGGACGCACTCCCAGAATATGAGCAGACACTCCCCCGCTTCACGTCAGGTGCACCCCGCCAACCGGCCGATCGGAGGCCGCGCATGGTGACGCTCGCGCAAGTCGCGCAGCGCGCGAACGTCACGGCGGCGACCGTCTCGAACGTGCTGCGCAATCCGCAGAAGGTGAAGCCGGCCACCGTCGAACGCGTGATGGCGGCGATCCGCGAACTCGGCTATCGGCCGAACCTGACCGCGCGCGCGCTCGCGGAGGGCCGCACGTCGACGCTCGCGCTGATGCTGTCGAACATCACGAACCCGTTCTATCCGGAGTTCGTGCTGGCCGCCGAACGCGAGGCGCGCAAGCGCGGCCATTACCTGCTCGTATCCAATACCGACGACGATCCGGCGATCACGCGCAACTACCTCGAGCGGATCGCCGGCACGCTCGCGGCCGGTGCGATCGTGATGAACACCGATCTCGCCGAGGCCGAACTCGCCGACATCGCGCGTCACGGCGCATCGATCGTGCTGTGCATGTGGGAACACGTGCATGCGTCGCGCACGCTGCCGTGCGTGACTGTCGATTTCGCGGCGGCAGGGGCGCTGGCGGCCGCGCATCTGTCCGGGCTGCGCCATCGCGCGTTCGGCGCGCTGGTCGGCAAGGGCTCGGGCGGCCCGCAGTCGGTGCGACTGCGCGGGTTCGCCGACGAACTCGCGGCGCGCGGCCATCCGGCCGGCGCGCTGACGACCGCGTCGACGCACGACTCGATCGAAGGCGGCTACGAAGCGGCCGCCGCGCTGTTGCGCGAGAAGCCCGGCCTCACCGCGCTGTTCGCGACCAACGACCTGATGGCGATCGGCGCGATGCAGGCCGCCGCCGATCTCGGGCTGCGCGTGCCGGCCGATCTGTCGGTGGTCGGCATGACCGATATCCAGCTCGCGCACCAGTTCCGCCCCGCGCTGACGACGGTGAGGTTCCCGACGTCGCAGATCGCCGCGCGGGCGATCGCGCTGACGCTCGACATGATCGACGGGATCGAGCCGAGCACGGCCGTGCATACGATCGGCGCACCCGAACTCGTCGTGCGCGAATCGACCGGGACGGCGCCGGACTGACGCTTCGGTGTGCTCACGTTTGCGGATGCGGCGTATGCGTCGGAATGGATCGCATGGCGTCGGTCGCGCGGTTTCGGGTTTCTCGTTCGACCACGACGCAAATCGGCACATCGCCACCTTCCAGGCACGGCGAATCGATGCAGGCGGGAAGCGATCGGGAACCCGGGACGGCGGCATCCGATGCCGCGACTCCCCAAATGCAAAATGGCGCGTCACCGAGGCAACGCCGCGCGATTCGACATGGTTCGTCGTTCCGCGGGCGTCACGGGTGACGCGCCTGACGCGTGAAGATTCGCGGCCGCCCGGAGCATGTGGCGGCCGCGGTGTCGACGTCGCCTACTTCTTGATCACCGGAACGGTGAGCGAAGTGACGAGCGACGTCACGGGTGCCAACAGACCGCCCGACGCGCTACCGCCCCCTTGCGCGGAATTGCCGTTCAGCGAGACCGCCAGCGCGGGAACGACGCCGGCCACCGACCCGACGGCCGAACCGACCGATTGCACCGCCGCGTTGGCGATCGTCGCGCCGCCGGAGATGAGCGCTCCCGCGGCGTTCGTCACCCCGCCGACCGCACCGGCTGCCGTGCCGCCGTTGAGCGCGACGCTCAGTGCCGGAAGGGTCCCGGCGACCGCGCCGGCCGTGCCGGTCACGGTGTGCGCGAGCGAGCCCGTCAGGCCAGTGGCGACCGTCGCGAGCGAGCCCGCCGCACCGGTTGCGCCGGAGAGCGCGCCGGATCCCGAGCCGACGACGTTGCCGGCGCCGCCCGTGGCGGATCCGATCAGCGACGTGACGGTCGATGCGATCGGCGTGATCGCCGCGGTGCCGCTGCCGGCGAGACCGGTTACCGCGCCGGACGCTGCGCCGATCGCACCGGTGGCTGCACCGACCGGCAACGCGCCGCCGAGATTGCCGACGATGCTCGTGATCGGCGTGATCAGCGCGCCGCTATTGCCCGCGACACCGGTGACGGCGTTGATGACGCCCGGACCGGCGTTGGCGACCGTGCCGACGATGCCGCCGAGACCGCCGGTCGCGCCGCCGACACCACCTGCTGCGCCGGTCAGCGCTCCCACCGCACCCGTTGCCGAGTTGGCTACCGTGCCAATGATGCCACCGAGGCCGCCCGTCGCGCCGCCGGCACCGCCTGCTGCACCAGCCAACGTCCCGAGTGCACCGGTTGCCGTGTTACCCACCGTGCCAACGACGCCACCGAGACTGTCGAGGCCACCAGTCGCGCCTCCGCCAACACCGCCAACTGCGCCAACCAACGTCCCGACTGCGCCGGTTGCCGAGTTGCCGACCGCGCCAACGACGCCGCCGAGACCGCCCGCTGCGCCGGCCAATGTTCCGACTGCACCCGTTGCGGAGTTAGCTACCGTGCCAACGATGCCACCGAGGCCGCCGGTCGCACCGCCGGCGCCGCCCAGGGCACCCGTTACCGTACCGACTGCGCCGCTTGCCGCGTTGCCCACCGTTCCGACGACGCCACCCAGACCACCGGTCCCGCCACCAACACTGCCCAGCGCCCCAGTCAGCGTTCCAACTGCTCCCGTCGCCGTGTTCGCTACCGTGCCGACAACACCGCCGAGACCGCCGGTCCCGCCGCCAACACCACCCAGCGCGCCAGTCAGTGTTCCGACTGCACCGGTTGCCGTGTTCGCCACCGTGCCGACGACACCACCGAGACCACCGGTCCCGCCGCCGACACCACCCAGTGCGCCAGTCAGTGTTCCGACTGCACCGGTTGCCGTGTTCGCCACCGTGCCGACGACACCACCGAGACCACCGGTCCCGCCGCCAACGCCACCCAGTGCACCGGTCAATGTTCCGACTGCACCCGTTGCCGTGTTCGCCACCGTGCCGACAACGCCACCAAGGCCGCCCGTCGGGTTGCCGCCACCGATGCCACCCAGTGCACCGGTTACCGTGCCAACCACGCCACCGAGACCGCCGGTCGGATCGCCGACGCCACCCAAGGCACCCGTCACCGTACCGACTGCGCCGCTTGCGGCGTTGCCCACCGTCCCGACAACACCGCCGAGACCACCGGTCCCGCCGCCGACACCACCCAGTGCGCCAGTCAGTGTTCCGACTGCACCGGTTGCCGTGTTCGCCACCGTGCCGACGACACCACCGAGACCACCGGTCCCGCCGCCGACACCACCCAGTGCGCCAGTCAGTGTTCCGACTGCACCGGTTGCCGTGTTCGCCACCGTGCCGACGACACCACCGAGACCACCGGTCCCGCCGCCAACGCCACCCAGTGCACCGGTCAATGTTCCGACTGCACCCGTTGCCGTGTTCGCCACCGTGCCGACAACGCCACCAAGGCCGCCCGTCGGATTACCGCCACCGATCCCACCCAGTGCACCGGTTACCGTGCCGACCACACCACCAAGACCACCGGTCGGATCACCGACGCCACCCAAGGCACCCGTCACCGTACCCACTGCACCACTTGCCGCGTTGCCCACTGTCCCGACAACCCCGCCGAGGCCACCAGTCCCGCCACCGATGCCACCCAGTGCACCGGTTACCGTACCGACTACACCACCAAGTCCGCCGGTCGGATCGCCGACGCCACCCAAGGCACCCGTCACCGTACCCACTGCACCGCTTGCCACGTTGCCCACCGTCCCGACGACGCCACCGAGACCGCCGGTCCCGCCGCCGACACCGCCCAGTGCCCCGGTCAGTGTTCCGACTGCGCCCGTCGCCGTATTCGCGACCGTGCCGACAACGCCACCAAGGCCACCCGTCGGGTTACCACCACCGATGCCACCCAGTGCACCGGTTACCGTGCCAACCACGCCACCAAGTCCGCCGGTCGGATCGCCGACGCCACCCAAGGCACCCGTCACCGTACCCACTGCACCGCTTGCCACGTTGCCCACCGTCCCGACGACGCCACCGAGACCGCCGGTCCCGCCGCCGACACCGCCCAGTGCGCCAGTCAGTGCTCCGACTGCACCCGTCGCCGTATTCGCGACCGTGCCGACAACGCCACCAAGGCCACCCGTCGGGTTGCCGCCACCGATGCCACCCAGTGCACCGGTTACCGTACCGACCACACCACCAAGACCACCGGTCGGATCACCGACGCCACCCAAGACACCCGTCACCGTACCCACTGCACCGCTTGCCGCGTTGCCCACCGTCCCGACGACATCGCCAAGGCCGCCCGTCCCGCCACCACTTCCGCCAAGGCCGCCCAGCGCACCCGTCACCGTGCCAACCACACCACCGAGACCACCGGTCCCGCCACCACCACCGCCGATACCACCGACCCCACCCAACGCACCCGTCACCGTACCGGCCACGCCTGCGACCGGCTCGAGCAATCCGCTACCGATATCGATGGTCGCGCTTCCTGTCCCCGTCCCTGCCAGCCCGATCGAGATACCGCCTGCATTCGGGCTGCCGACCGTCACCACCCCGTTCCCCCATCCCGCCACGGTGCCGACGAGTTCCCCGGGCGCGGGAGATCCGCCTGCGACGATCACGCCGTCGGATTTGCTGACACTTCCCAGCGGGGAAGCCAGTACCCCCGCCTGGGACGCCGAGGCGGCCAGGCTGAACAAAGCCGCGACCGACAAGGCGATGCCTGTCAATTTCACGTTCGCTTTCGTTTTCATGAGTAACCTCATTTCGGTTGGACAACCGCGGAACAGCTCGAGCGATAACGCGTGGACCCTGCCGCCGCGAAGGGGGCGCGAATCGTTCGCGGATTGCCCGATATGGCAAAGCGTTGAAACAGGTCTAAACACGCCGATACAACGGGATACCGGACACCGCGTGACGCACTTCATGAGAATCGATCTGCATAACGAAATTTCTGCAAAACGAATCAACAATCTGACGATCATCGAACGATCGTCAAACGATCGGCCGCTCACGACGATTCCATCGCAAGCGGCCGCCGCCCCTCCCCTCAGAACTTCCACAACAGATTGCCGTACAGCGCGTGGTCGCTGATGCTGCCGCCGATCTGGCCGCTGTAAGACAGCCCGAGCGACAGGTTCTTCGTGATGGCCGCATCGACACCGACCTCGAGCACTGCCGCATCACGCGCGACCGGCACGCCGGTGACGCTGAACGGCGAGCCGCCGCTCGCGAACGACAGCCTCGACGCCGGCTGCGTATTGCCGAACGCGTGCCGCCAGCCGACGGTGCCGAACGCCATGACCTTGCCCTTCGTCGTGACCGCGACGTCGGTCGAGGCCCGCACGCCGAGTGTCGAGAAGCCGAGGCCCGTCGTATCGGAATCGCCCTGCAGCGCCGCCGCGCCGCCGTTCTCCTTGAAGCCGTCGGTGTGCAGGCTGGCGTACGCGAGGCCGACGAACGGTTCGAGCGCGACGTTACGGAACGCCGTCGAGTAGCCGATCTCGGTGAACACCTGCGTCGCGTTCGCGTCGTAGCTGGCGGTATCGTGATCGGAGAAGCTGCCGAACGACGGATTGCGCTCGCTATGCACGCGGTACCACGACTGCGACACGCCACCGCGCACGTTCCACGCGTTGTACCGGCCGCTCGCGTACAGCGCGATCGTCTCGCCGTTGACCTTCGCCGACTCGTTCTGGTCGGTATTGAGCTGGCTGCGCGACGCACCGCCCGCGATACCGACGCGCCAGTGGCTGCTGACTTCCGCATCCGTGCCGACGACGAAGCCATACAGGTTGCGATCGATCGACGCGACGCCGTCGCCGTCGAACCGGCTATGCGAACCGTACAGCCGGCCCCACACCGCGGGCTTGTACGACTTGGCCGGCGTGCAGCCGTTCTCCGCGACCATGCGCCGGTCGAGCGCCGCCGAATGATCGTCCGCCGACACCGGTGCCTCGCATCCGCACAGCGCCCCGCCCGGCTGCGAACCGAGCCGCGCACGATCGAGCACCGCATCACGCACGTAGCGGCTATCCGACAACAGCACGCTGCGCGTACTCGGATACAGATCGCCGGCCAGTTGCGTGAACGCGCGGTTCGCGGTCGGCGCATCCGACGTCAGCACCGTGTCGAACAGCGGGTTGCCGGCGCCGAGCGTGCCGACCGCACCCGCCACCGCTTGCCCGTCGGGTGTCGTCGCGACCGACGAGAACGGCGTGCCGTTCGGCGTCAGCGACATCAGCACCTGCGCCGGGTTGTACGTGAGCGTCGGCGTGAGGAACGCATACGTCGAGTTCACCGCGCTGAACTGCCCTTGCACGCCCGCGCCGGCATTCACGATGGTGTAGAGCTTGCCCGGCTGGTATTGCCCGGTGGCCGCGACGACCTGTACCGATCCACCGTTGAGCGTGGCGGAGCCGGTCACGTCGAGACCGCCGCTCTGTTGCGGCGTGGCGCCGACCTGCAGCGTCGAGCCCGGCTGGAAGGTCGCGTTGCCCGCGACCTTCAGCGGCTGCCCGAGCTGGAGGACCGATGCGGTGCCGCCGCCCGACACGACCAGGCCGCCGATCGTGCCCGTCCCGGTGACGGTCGCGCCGCTGCCGACGGTCACCGGCGAGTTGGCCAGCGAACCGGTGACCGCGAGCGTGCCGCCCGTCACGGTGGTCGGCCCGGACAGCGTGTTGGTCCCGCTCAGCACCTGTGCACCCGTGCCGGCCAGCGTCAGCGGGCCGGTACCCGACAGCGTGCCCGCGAACGAGCTGGTGCCGGCGGTATTGACGGTCAGCGGCGTCGCGCCGAGGTTCACGTTCGAACCCGTCGTGCCCGACAGCGTGCCGATCGACTGCGGTGCGGCCGAACCCGTGAGGTCCAGCGTCGCGCCGCTGCCCGCGAGAATCACCGGGCTCGTCGACGCGAGGCTGCCTGCGCCGGCAAGCGCGAGCATGCTGCCGCTGCCGATCGTCGTGCCGCCGGTGTACGTGTTGGCGCCCGTCAGCGTCTGCGTGCCGCCGCCCTGCACCGCGAAGCCGCCGGTGCCGGCGATCGTGCCGCCGAACGAACCGCCCGTCGGACCGGCCACGGTCAGCGTATTGCCGCCGAGATTCACGGTCGAACCGGCGGCGCCCGACAGCGCGCTCGCCGTCTGCGGTGTCGTGGCCGCGCTGACATCGAGCGTCGCGCCGTTGCCGGCCAACGTCAGCGCGCTGCCCGCCGACAGGCCGCCGTTGCCGGCGACCGCCAGCGTGCTGCCGTTGCCGATCGTCGTGCCGCCCGTGTACGCGTTCGCGCCGCTGAGGGTCGTCGTCGACGGGCCGCTCACCGCCAGGTTGCCGCCACCGGAGATCGGGCCGCTCAGGCCGAGGTTGTTGGCGCCGCCCACCGTCAGCGTCGAACCCGCGCCAAGATTCACCGCGTTGCCGAGCGTCGTGCCCGCGACGCTGGTGCCGAGCGTGCCGCCGTTGCCGCCGACGCTCAGCGTGCCGCTGCCGAGTGCGGTCGGCGTGCCGGCGACCAGCGTGCCGCCGCCGGTGACGTTCGTGCCACCGGTGTAGGTGTTGGCACCCGACAGCGTCGTCGTCGCCGGACCGTTGACCGCGAGCGTGCCGCCACCCGAGATCGCGCCGCCCAGGCCGAGGTTGTTCGCGCCGCCGACCGTCAGCGTCGATCCCGTACCGAGGTTCACCGTGTTGTTCAACGTCGTGCCCGGCGTGCCGGCAGCCAGCGTGCCGCCCGCACCGCTCGCATTCAGCACGCCGGTACCGAGCGCCGTGTTATTCCCCGCGACCAGCGTGCCGCCACCGGTCAGGTTCGTGCCGCCCGAATACGTGTTCGCGCCGGTCAGCGTTTCGGTGCCCGTGCCCGACAACGTGAGGCTGCCGCCCGTGCCGGCGATCGTGCCGCCGTACGTGCCGCTGCCCGACCCGCCGAGCGTCAGGGTGTTGCCGCCGAGGTTCACCGTCGAACCGGCGACACCCGACAACGCGGTCGTCGTTTGCGGCGTCGTCGCACCGCTGACGTCGAAGGTTGCGCCCGCACCGGCCAGGTTCAGCGGGCTGCTGCCGGACAGGCTGCCGCCCGCGCCGATCGCCAGCGTGCCGCTGTTGATCGTCGTCGCGCCGGTGTACGTGTTGGTGCCCGTCAGCGTCTGCGTGCCGCTGCCCGACAGCGTCAACCCGCCCGTGCCGGCGACGGTGCCGCCGTACGTGCCGTTACCGGCGCCGCCCAGCGTCAGCGTGTTGCTGCCCAGGTTCACGGTCGAACCCGACACGCCCGACACTACGCCCGTGGTCTGCGGCGTCGTCGCGGCGCTCAAGTCCAGCGTGGCGCCCGTACCCGACAGATCGACCGCGCTGCCCGCCGATAGGCTGCCGCCCGCGCCGACCGCCAGCGTGCTGCCGTTGCCGATCGTCGTGTTGCCGGTGTACGAGCTGGCGCCGGTCAGCGTCGTCGTCGACGGACCGTTCACCGCGAGATTGCCGCTGCCGACGATCGCGCCGCCCAGGCCCAGATTGTTCGCACCGCCCACCGTCAGCGTCGACCCCGCGCCGAGACCGATCGCGTTGGTCAGCGTCGTGCCGGCCACGCTCGTGCCGAGCGAACCGCCTGCGCCGGTCGTAGTCAGCGCGCCCGTGCCGAGCGCCGAACCGTTGCCCGCGAGCAGCGTGCCGCCGCCGCTCAGGGTCGTGCCGCCCGTGTACGTGTTCGTCCCGTTCAGCGTTTCGGTGCCCGTGCCCGACAGCGTCAGGCTGCCGCCCGTGCCGGCGATCGTGCCGCCGAACGTCCCGTTGGCGGAACCGCCGAGCGTCAGTGCATTGCCGCCGAGGTTCACCGTCGAGCCCGCTACGCCCGACAACGCGCCAGTCGACTGCGGCGTCGTGGCGGCGCTCAGATCGAGCGTCGCCCCTGCACCGGCCAGATCGACCGCGCTGCCGCCCGACAGGCTGCCGCTCGCGCCAACCGCCAGCGTGCTGCCGTTGCCGATCGTCGTGTTGCCGGTGTACGAGCTGGCGCCGGTGAGCGTCGTCGTCGACGGGCCATTCACCGCGAGGTTGCCGCTTCCGCTGATCGCGCCGCCGAGGCCGAGATTGTTCGCACCGCCAACCGTCAGCGTCGATCCCGCACCGAGATTCACCGCGTTGCCGAGCGTCGTGCCGGCCACGCTCGTGCCGAGCGTGCCGCCCGCGCCGCTCGTGTTCAGCGCGCCCGAGCCAAGCGCCGAACCGTTGCCCGCGATCAGCGTGCCGCCGCCCGTCAGGCTCGTGCCGCCCGTATACGTGTTCGTCCCGTTCAGCGTCTCGGTGCCCGTGCCGCCCAGCGTCAGGCTGCCGCCCGCACCCGCGATCGTGCCGTCGTAAGTACCACTACCCGAACCGCCGAGCGTCAGGTTATTGCCGCCGAGGTTCACCGTCGAACCCGCGACACCCGACAGCGTGCCTGTCGTCTGCGGCGTGGTCGCGCCGCTCAGGTCGAAGGTTGCGCCCGCACCCGTCAGGCTCACCGGCGTCGTCCCCGACAGGCTGCCGCCCGCGCCGATCGCCAGCGTGCCGCTGTTGATCGTGGTCGCGCCGGTGTACGTATTGCTGCCCGTCAGCGTTTCGGTGCCGGTACCCGACATCGTCACGCCACCGGTGCCGGCGATGTTGCCCGCGTAGGTGCCGCTGGCCGACCCGCCAAGCGTCAGGTTGTTGTTGCCCAGGTTCACCGTCGAGCCGGCCACGCCCGAGATCGCGCCGGTCGATTGCGGCGAGGCGGCGCCGCTCAGGTCGAGCGTCGCGCCGGCCGCCGTCAGGCTGACCGGGCTGCTCGACGACAGGCTGCCGTTGCCGCCGATCGCGAGCGTGCCGCTGTTGATCGTGGTCGCGCCGGTGTACGTGTTGTTGCCCGTCAGCGTTTCGGTGCCGGTGCCCGACAGCGTCAACCCGCCCGTGCCGCCGATCACGCCGCCATACGTGCCGCTGCCTGCGCCGCCGAGCGTCAACGTATTGCCGCCCAGGTTGACGTTCGTGCCCGTGCCGCCGGACAGCGCGCCGCTCGTCTGCGGCGACGTGGCCGCGCTCAGGTCGAGCGTGGCGCCGGTGCCGGACAGGTCGATCGCGCTGCCCGACGACAGGCTGCCGCCCGCGCCGACCGCTAGCGTGCTGCCGCCGCCGATCGTCGTGCTGCCGGTGTAGGTGTTCGCGCCCGACAGCGTCGTCGTCGACGGACCGTTCACCGCGAGGTTGCCGCCGCCCGAGATCGCGCCGCCGAGGCCGAGACCGTTCGACCCGCCGACCGTCAGCGTCGACCCCGCGCCGAGATTCACCGCGTTGCCGAGCGTCGTGCCCGGCGTGCTCGCGGCCAGCGTGCCGCCTGCACCGCTCGTGTTCAGCGCACCGGTGCCGAGCGCCGAACCGCTGCCCGCGATCAACGTGCCGCCGCCGCTCAGGGTCGTGCCGCCCGTGTACGTGTTGTTGCCGGTCAACGTCTCGGTGCCGGTGCCCGACAACGTGAGGCTGCCGCCCGCGCCGGCGATCGTGCCGCCATACGTACCGTTGCCCGTGCCGCCGAGCGTCAGGTTGTTGCCGCCGAGATTCACCGTCGAACCGGCGACACCCGACAGCGTGCCCGTCGTCTGCGGCGTGGTCGCGCCGCTGACGTCGAAGGTTGCGCCCGTACCGGTCAGGTTCACCGGGCTGCTCGCGGACAGGCTGCCGCCCGCGCCGATCGCGAGCGTGCCGCTGTTGATCGTCGTCGCGCCGGTGTACGTGTTGGTCCCCGTCAGCGTTTCGGTGCCGGTGCCGGACAGCGTC
Source organism: Burkholderia sp. EMB26 (assembly GCF_024730645.1). Lineage (NCBI taxonomy): Bacteria > Pseudomonadati > Pseudomonadota > Betaproteobacteria > Burkholderiales > Burkholderiaceae > Burkholderia > Burkholderia sp. EMB26. The sequence goes on along the minus strand of NZ_CP078072.1, from coordinate 367,664 downwards.
AACCCGCCCGTGCCGCCGACCGTTCCGCCGAACGTGCCGTTGCCCGACCCGCCGAGCGTCAGCGTGTTGCCGCCGAGGTTCACCGCCGAACCCGCCGCGCCCGACAGCGTGCCGGTCGTCTGCGGCGACGTGGCCGCGCTCACGTCCAGCGTCGAGCCCGCGCCGGCCAGATCGATCGCACTGCCCGATGACAGGCTGCCGCCCGCGCCGACCGCCAGTGTGCTGCCGCCGCCGATCGTCGTGTTGCCGGTGTACGAGCTGGCGCCGGTGAGCGTCGTCGTCGACGGGCCGTTCACCGCGAGATTGCCGCTGCCGCTGATCGCGCCGCCGAGGCCGAGATTGTTCGCACCGCCAACCGTCAGTGTCGACCCCGCGCCGAGATTCACCGCGTTGCCGAGCGTCGTGCCGGCCACGCTGGTGCCGAGCGTGCCGCCTGCGCCGCTCGTGTTCAGCGCGCCCGTGCCGAGCGCCGAACCGCTGCCCGCGATCAACGTGCCGCCGCCGTTCAGGGTCGTGCCGCCCGTGTACGTGTTGTTGCCCGTCAGCGTTTCGGTGCCGGTGCCCGACAGCGTCAGGCTGCCGCCCGCACCCGCGATCGTGCCGCCATACGTGCCGTTGCCCGCGCCGCCGAGCGTCAGGGTGTTGCCGCCGAGGTTCACCGTCGAACCCGCGACACCCGACAGCGTGCCCGTCGTCTGCGGCGTGGTCGCGCCGCTGACGTCGAAGGTTGCGCCCGCACCGGCCAGATTTACCGGGCTGCTCGCGGACAGGCCGCCGCCCGCGCCGATCGCGAGCGTGCCGCTGTTGATCGTCGTCGCGCCCGTGTACGTGTTGGTGCCGGTCAGCGTTTCCGTGCCGGTGCCTGCCATCGTCAACCCGCCAGTGCCGCCGATCGTGCCTGCATAGTTACCGTTGCCGGTACCGGCCAGCGTCAGCGTGTTGCCGCCGAGATTCACGTTCGTGCCCGCCACGCCGGACAGCATCCCGCTCGTTTGCGGCGTGGTCGCCGCGCTGATGTCGAGCGCCGCGCCCGTGCCCGCGAGATCGAGCGCGCTGCCTGCCGACAGGCTGCCGCCCGCGCCGACCGCCAGCGTGCTGCCGCCGCCGATCGTCGTGTTGCCGGTATAGGTGTTCACGCCGGTGAGCGTGGTCGTCGACGGGCCGCTGACCGACAGGCCGCCGCTGCCCGAGATCCCGCCGCCGAGCCCGAGATCGTTCGCCCCCCCAACGGTCAGCGTCGCCCCCGCGCCGAGATTCACCGCATTGCCAAGCGTCGTGCCGCCGACGCTCGTGCCGAGCGAACCGCCCGCGCCCGTCACGTTCAGCGCGCCGGAACCGAGTGCGCTGCCGTTGCCTGCAATGAGCCCGCCGCCGCTCAGCGTCGTGCCGCCGCCGTACGTGTTCGTGCCGCCGAGCGTCGTGGTGCCCGCGCCGGTCTGCGCAAGCGCGCCGCCTCCGGAAATCGTGCCGCTCAGGCCGAGATCGTTCGCGCCGTTCAGCCCGAGCGTCGCGCCCGCGCCGAGCGTGACCGCGTTGCCGAGCGTCGTGCCGTTTACGCTCGCGCTCAGCGTGCCGTTGCCGGTCACGTTCAACGCGCCGGACCCGAGCGCCGTATTGTTGCCCACGCTCAGTCCGCCGCTGCTCAACGTCGTCCCGCCGCCGTAGGTGTTCGCGCCGCCGAGCGTGGTCGTGCCCGAGCCGGACTGCACGACGCCGCCTGCGCCGGAGATCGTGCCGCCCAGGCCGAAGTCGAACGCGCCACCGAGATTCAGCGTCGAACCGATGCCCAGATCGACGGCGTTCGCCAGCAGCAGGTTCGCCGTGCTTGCGCTGAGCGCGCCACCGCTGCCGGTGACGTTGAGCGAACCCGTGCCGAGCGCCGTGTTGTTGCCGACCGACAAGCCGCCGGCACCGAGCGTCGTGCCGCCCGTGTAGAGGTTCGCGCCGGTGAGCGTGGTCGTGCCGCTGCCGGTTTGCGCGAGGCTGCCGCCGCCGACGATGATGCCGCCGAGGCCCAGGTCGTTCGTGCCGCCGAGCGTCAGCGCCGAACCCGTGCCGAGATTGACGGCATTGTTCAGCGTCGTGCCGGCGACGCTCGCGGCCAGCGTGCCGCCTGCGCCGGCGAGGTTCAACGCGCCGGTACCGAGCGCCGCGCCGTTGCCGGCGACCAGCGTGCCGCCGCCCGTCAGGTTCGTGCCGCCCGTGTACGTGTTGATGCCGGTCAGCGTTTCGCTGCCCGTGCCCGACAGCGTCAGGCTGCCGCCTGCCCCCGCGATCGTGCCGCCGAACGTGCCGCTGCCGGCGCCGCCCAGCGTCAGGCCGTTGCCGCCGAGATTCACCGTCGAACCGGCTACGCCCGACAGCGCGCCGATCGCCTGCGGCAGCCCTGCGCCGCTCAGGTCGAAGGTTGCGCCGGCGCCGCCCAGATTCACTGCGCCGCCCGCGGCCAGGCTGCCGCCCGCGCCGATCGCGAGCGTGCCGCTGTTGATCGTCGTGCCGCCGCCGTACGTGTTCGCGCCGGTCAGCGTCTCCGTGCCGGTGCCGGCCATCGTCAGCCCGCCGGCACCGCCGATCGTGCCGCCGAACGTGCCGTTGCCGGAACCGCCGAGCGTCAGGGTGTTGCCGCCGAGATTCACCGCCGAGCCGGCCGCGCCGACCAGCCCGCCCGTCGTCTGCGGCGACGTGGCCGCGCTCAGGTCGAGCGTCGCGCCCGCGCCGGCCAGATCGAACACACTGCCGCCCGACAGCGCGCCGCCCGCGCCGACCGCGAGCGTGCTGCCGTTGCCGATCGTCGTGTTGCCGGTGTAGCTGCCCGCGCCCGTGAGCGTCGTGATCGACGGGCCGGTCACCGACAGATTGCCGCCGCCCGAAATCGCGCCGCCGAGGCCCAGATTGTTCGCACCGCCCACCGTCAGCGTCGCGCCCGCGCCCAGACTCACCGCGTTGCCGAGCACCGTGCCGCCGACGCTCGTGCCGAGCGAACCGCCCGCGCCCGTCACGTTCAGCGCGCCGGAACCGAGTGCGCTGCCGTTGCCGGCGATGAGCCCGCCGCCGCTCAGCGTCGTGCCGCCGGTGAACGTGTTCGCGCCGAGCAGCGTCGTCGTGCCGCTTCCGGTTTGCGCGAGCCCGCCGTCGCCGGCGATCACGCCGCCCAGGCTCAGGTCGGCCGCGCCGTTCAGGCCGAGCGTCGCGCCCGCGCCGAGATTCACCGCGTTGCCGAGCAAGGTACCGGCGACGTTCGTGGCGAGCGTGCCGCCCGTGCCCGCGACCGTCAGCGCGCCCGTGCCGAGCGCCGCGCCGTTGCCGGCGATCAGCCCGCCGCCGGTGAGCGTGGTGCCGCCCGAGAACGTGTTCGCGCCGAGCAGCGTCGTCGTGCCCGTGCCGGTTTGCGCGAGGCCGCCGTTCCCGGCGATCGTGCCGCTCAGGCCGAGATCGTTCGCGCCGTTCAGCCCCAGCGTGACGCCGGTGCCGAGGTTCACCGCGTTGCCGAGCGTCACGCCGGGCACGCTCGCGCCGAGCGAAGCCGAGCCGTTGACGTCGAGTGCGCCGAGACCGAGCGCAGTCCCGCTTCCGACCACCAGGCTGCCGCCCGTCAGCGCGGTGCCGCCCGCATACGTGTTGTTGCCGGTGAGCGCCTGCGAGCCGGTGCCGGCAAGCGTCAGCCCGCCCGCCCCGCCGATGTCGCCCGCGAAGACGCCGCTGCCGCTGCCGGCCAGCGTCAGGTTGTTCGCCCCGAGATCGATCGTCGAACCCGCGACACCCGACAGCGTGCCGATCGACTGCGGAGTGGTCGCGCCGCCGATGTTGAAGTGCGCACCGGCGCCCGTCAGGTTGACGGGGCTCGACGCGGCGAGGCTGCCGCCCGCGCCGATCGCGAGCGTGCCGCTGCCGATCGTGGTGCCGCCGGTGAACGTCTCGGCCGCGGTGAGCGTCGTCGTGCCCGGGCCGTTCACGGACAGGCCGCCGGCACCGGAGATGAGCCCGCTCAGGCCGAGATCGTTCGGGCCGCCAACCGTCAGCGCCGCGCCCGCGCCGAGCTGGATCGCGTTGCCGAGCACGGTGCCGCCGACGGTCGTGCCGAGCGAGCCGCCCGTGCCCGTCACGTTCAACGCCCCCGTGCCCAGTGCGGCGCCGTTGCCGGCGAGGAGTCCGCCGCCGCTCAGCGTCGTGCCGCCCGAGAACGTGTTCGCGCCGCTCAACGTCGTGATGCCCGAGCCGATTTGCGCGAGACCGCCACTCCCGGCGATCACGCCGTTCAGGCCCAGATCGTTCGCGCCGGTCAACGCGAGCGTCGCGCCTGCGCCGAGATTCACCGCGTTGCCCAGCGCGGTGCCGTTCACGCTCGCGCCGAGCGCACCGCCCGTACCGGCGACGTTCAGCGCGCCGCTGCCGAGCGCCGTATTGCTGCCGGCGAGCAGCGTGCCGGCGCTCAGCGTCGTGCCGCCGCCGAAGGTGTTCGCGCCGGACAGCGTCGTCGTCCCCGTGCCGCTCAGCACGAGACCGCCGGTGCCGCCGATCGCGCCGCTCAGGCCGAGGTCGTTCGCGCCGTTCAGCGTCAGCGATGCGCCGTTCAGGTTGATGCCGTTCGCGAGTGCCGCGCCGGCGGCCAGATCCGCGCTCAGCGAACCGCCGAGGCCGCTCACGTTCAACGCGCCGCCGATACCGAGCGCACTGCCGCCTTCGACGATCAGGCTGCCGCCGCCCGTCAGGCTCGCGCCGCCCGTGAACGTGTTCGCGCCGGACAGCGTCGTGGCGCCGGTGCCGCCGAGCGCCAGGCTGCCCGCGCCCGAGATCGCGCCGCTCAGGCCGAGATCGGCTGCGCCGTTCAGGCCGAGCGTCGCGCCCGCGCCCAGGTTGACCGCATTGCCGAGCACGGTGCCGCCGACGTTCGTCGCGAGCGTGCCGCCCGTGCCGGATACGTTCAGCGCGCCCGTGCCGAGCGCCGCGCCGTTGCCGGCGACGAGGCCGCCGCCGCTCAGCGTCGTGCCGCCCGTGAAGGTGTTCGTCCCGAGCAGCGTGGTCGTGCCGGCACCGGTTTGCGCCAGTTGGCCACTCCCGCCGATCACGCCGCCGAGGCTCAGGTCGACCGCGCCGTTCAGGCCGAGCGTCGCGCCCGCGCCAAGATTCACCGCATTGCCGAGCACGGTGCCGCCGACGTTCGTGGCGAGCGTGCCGCCCGTCCCGGATACGTTCAGCGCGCCTGTGCCGAGCGCCGCGCCATTGCCGGCGATCAACCCGCCACCGCTCAGCGCCGTGCCGCCCGAGAACGTGTTCGCGCCGAGCAGCGTCGTCGTGCCCGTGCCGCTTTGCGCAAGGCCGCCGTTACCGGCGATCGTGCCGCCGAGACTCAGGCCGTTCGCCCCGTTCAGGCCGAGTGTGGCGCCTGCATCGAGATTGACCGCATTGCCGAGCAGCGTGCCGCCGACGTTCGTCGCGAGCGAGCCGCCCGTGCCGGTCACGTGCAGCGCGCCCGTGCCGAGCGCCGCGCCCGTGCCGGCGACGATCCCGCCGCCGCTCAGCGTCGTGCCGCCCGCGAACGTGTTCGGGCCGAGCAGCGTCGTGATGCCCGGGCCGGTTTGCGCCAGCCCGCCGTTGCCGGCGATCGCGCCGCTCAGCCCGAGACCGGCCGAGCCGTTCAGGCCCAGCGTGACGCCGGTATCGATATTGACCGCGTTGCCGAGCAGCGTGCCGCCGACGCTCGTGCCGAGCGTGCCGCCCGCGCCCGACACGTTCAGCGCGCCGCCGCCGAGCGCGTCGCTCGTGCCGACGAGCAGCCCGCCGCCGCCCGTCAGATTCGTTCCGCCGACGAATGTATTGACGCCGTTCAATGCCAGCGTGCCGGTGCCATGCGCGTTCAGCATGCCGACGCCGCCGATCGAGCCCGACAATGCAAGCCCGTTCGCACCGTCCACCGTCAGGCTGCCGTTCAGCGTCACGTTGTTGAGCAGATTCACGCCGGCCGCGCCGGCCTCGAGCGTGCCGCCGCCGGCGACGATCGTGCCGGTGCCCAGCGCACCCGCGCCGTGGACGATCGCGGTGCCGCCGGTCAGCGACGCGTTCCCCGCCGTCGATGCGCCGGTGATGTCCCACGTGCCGCCCTGCACGGCGAGGTTGTTGAAATTGCCGAACGTATCGATCGCGATGGCGCCGTTCGCCGCACCGCCGGCGGCCGGGTTCAGTTGCAGGTTCAGCGTGTTGTTGCCGCCCACGCCCGCATCGACGCCGAGCCCGACCGACGACCCGGTCTGCGCATTGAACGTGTTCGACGTGCCGAGCGCCGCGCCCAGCGACACGTTGCCCGTGACGGTGCCGGCGTTGGTGAACGTGTTCCCCGCGCCCGGTGTCCCGCTGGGTGCGAGCACCACCGAACCGTTGATCGCGCCGCCGCTCGCGTTGGTGAAGTTGACCTGTGCACCGCCCGACGTGGTCACGACCTGCGCGGTGGGCCCCGCGCTGAAGCCGAGCAGGCCGGTCGTTCCGATCGTGCCGGCGTTCGTGATGTTCGTCGTGCCGCCGATACCGTTGTAGACCGTCAGCGCGGGCCCGTTGAGCAGCGAGCTCGTCGAGCCCATCATCACGCCCGTGCTGGCGTTCGTGACGTTGACCGTGCTCGCCGACGCGATATTGCCGACGACCGTGCCGTTCGACACGAGGCTCAAGCCGGACAACGCGGGGTCGATCCTGCCGTTGTTGGTCAGCGTGACGCCGCTGCCCGTCAGCGACAGCGCGGTGCCGCCGATCAGCGGCACCACGGAGACGGTCGCGCCGGACCCGACGGTCAGGTTGAGATTGTTCGCGCCGTTCGAATAGGTGGTGGTGGCTCCGGTACAACTGACGGTCGTGGTTCCGACGCAGGCGGCCAGTGCATCGGCGGGAACGATCCCGGCGCCGACCAGCGCGACCAGCATGCCGGTCGGCACGAGGAGTTTCGGACGTGCTTCCGCGCGCTTTTTGTTCGAGCCCATGCGCATACGCATAATCACACCTTCCCATAAGAGAATCGACGACACCGGGCATTCCCTCGCCGCATTCAAAATGCCGAAGGTAAATACCGGAATACGCTATTCGATGTTTTTTGGAAAAACACCGTCCCGTCACCAGTCCGAAGCGGATGGCTGGATTAAAAACAAACGAGAATCAATCGGCGAGAATTATTGAATCGGCATATTTTACTTTTAAGCCCCCTTCGTCACCCGGTAAATTTTCCACTAATTAGAAACGATTGTTTTTCATCAAACCAGGGCATTGCCCCGGCGAGCGGCTTTCCTCGCACCTCTGTCTATACAGGCCAACGAGGCCTCCACGCCGAAATCCTGCAGCGACGGGGCCTCCCGCCCGACAATCAAACGCCGGCCCGGTGCCGTCGAACAACCGTGCATCCCTTGCCCCGCCTGTCGTTTGGTCGGTGCCTGCCGTCCGATCCACGTGTCTCCCGGAGTGATCGCGAGTCAAATATAGGCTCGACTCGCAAACGTTTTCCATGGGGCCGACATTTTTTTGGCAAAACTCAACACTCTTTCATCTTCATTAACTACTTTGCATTCCGGATGAAAGCGATTCTTATTAAATTAATCACGCAAATTATTAAGAAAGGCAAAAAACTCAAATTCCCGGATGCCGACTTTTTACCGGATCTGCTTTAATTGATTCAGATCCGCCGCATTGTCTTTTTGGTCCGCGGGCGATAACGAGGTGTCCAAGGGAGAACTTCACGATGGTGACGTTGAATATCAACGACCGGCCGGCCGAGATCGACGCCGATCCGTCGACGCCGGTGCTCTGGGTGCTGCGCGACAACCTCGGGTTGACCGGCACCAAGTTCGGATGCGGCACCGGCGACTGCGGCGCCTGCACCGTGCATGTCGACGGCCGCCCGGCCCGAAGCTGCACGCTGGCGCTGTCGGCGGTCGGGAATGCGCGCATCACGACGTCCGAACATCTCGCCGACGATGCGGTCGGCAAGGCCGTCCTCGACGCGTGGCTCCGGCACGACGTCGCGCAATGCGGCTACTGCCAGAGCGGCCAGATGATGAGCGCGGCCGGCCTGCTACGCGGCAACAAGGCGCCGACCGACGCCGACATCGACCGCGCGATGGCCGGCAACCTGTGCCGTTGCGCGACTTACCAGCGCATCCGTGCCGCGATTCACGATGCGGCTCGCGCGCTTGCCTGAGCCTGCCGGGAGACTTTGACCATGCGTATCCGCACTTTCGGGCGTCCGGCAAGCGCCGACGCCCCCCACCGCGATGCATCCTCCGTCACCGGAGCCGATGCTCCGATGCCCGGCCGGCGCGGCTTCCTGAAGCTGACGATGGCGGCGAGCGGCTGCCTCGCGCTCGGCATCGCGCCGACGCGGGCGCGGGCCGAAGCCGGCAGAACCGTTCAGCCTTCGCCACCTCAAGCATTCCTGATCATTGCGCCGGACAACACCGTGACCGTTGCCGTCAACCGCACCGAGTCCGGCCAGGGCGTCAGCACCGCGCTGCCGATGGCGCTGGCCGACGAACTCGACGCCGACTGGCGCAACGTGCGCACCGTGCTCGCGCCGGCGGGCGAGCCGTACAAGGACCCGGTGACGGGTATCCAGATGACGGCCGGCTCGACGTCGGTCAATCACTCGTTCGCGCAGTACCGCGAACTCGGCGCCTCCGCTCGCGCGATGCTCGTCGCCGCGGCCGCGCAGCGCTGGAAGGTCGATCCCGCCACCTGCCGGACGGCGAACGGTGTCGTGACGTCCGGCAACTACCGCGCGACCTACGGCGAACTCGCACCGGCCGCGATGGCGATGCCGGTACCGCAGCGGGTGTCGTTGAAGTCGCCGGACCAGTTCCGCATCATCGGCAAGCCGACGCCGCGCATCGACGCGCGCGGGATGCTCGACGGCACGCTCAAGTACGGGATGGATTGGCGTCTGCCGGACACGATGGTGGCCGTGGTCGCGCGCCCGCCGCGCTTCGGCGGCAAGGTCGCGAGCTACGATGCGGCCGCGGCCCGCGCCGTCAAGGGCGTGGTCGAGGTCGTCGAGATTCCGACCGATCGCGGCGGCACCGGCGTGGCCGTGATCGCGAACGGCTACTGGCCGGCCAAGCTCGGCCGCGATGCGCTGAAGATCACGTGGAAGGACGCCGGCTCGACCGTCACGTCATCCGAACAGATGCAGGCGTACAAGCAGCTCGCCGGCACGCCGGGCACCGTGGTGCGCACGGCCGACGCGGGCAGCGCGCCGCCGGCGGCCACGCGCATTCGGAAGGATTACGAATTTCCGTATCTCGCGCATGCGGCGATGGAGCCGCTCAGCTGCACGGTCGACGTCGGGCCGGCGAGCTGCGCGTGCGGGATCAAGATCTGGGGCGGCTCGTCGCTGCAGACGAGCGACCGCGCGGCGGTCGCGAAGGCGCTCGGCGTCGCGCCGGAGAAAGTCCAGATCTTCACGCTGACGTCGGGCGGCGACTATGGCCGGCGCTCGACGCCGACGTCGGACTACGTGGTCGAAGCCGCCCACGTGTCCGCCGCATACCTCGCGGCCGGCCATCTCGGCCCGGTCAAGACGATCTGGACGCGCGAGGATGATCTGCGCGGCGGCTATTACCGCCCGATGGTGCTGCATCGCGTCGACATCGGCGTGGACGGCAGCGGCGCGGTGCGCGACTGGCAGCATGTGGTCGTCGGCCAGTCGGTGCTGAAGGGCTCGCCGCTCGAGCGCACGACGATGCTCAAGCGCGGCACCGATCCCAACCTGACCGAAGGCGTCGCGAACAGCCCGTACGGCTTCCCGATGCAGGTATCGGTCCATCAGACCGACGCCGACGTGCCGGTCCAGACCTGGCGCTCGGGCGGCAACACGCATACGGCGTTCGTGATGGAAACGCTGGTCGACGAGCTCGCGCACTCGGCGCGGCAGGATCCGGTCGCGTACCGGATGGCGCGGCTGGCCGGCCCCGAGCACACCGCGCATCGCCAGGCGCTCGCGCTGGCCGTCGACAAGTCCGGCTACGGCATCCGCACGCTGCCGGCCGGGCGCGCGTGGGGGGTCGCGATGCACGAAACGGCCGGCTCGGTCGTCGCGTACGTGACGGAAGTGTCGATCGAAGCGCAACAACCGCGCGTGCATCGCGTGACGGCCGGTGTGTATGCGGGGCGCATCGTCAACCCGACCGGTGCGGAAGCGCAGATCCAGGGCGGCGCGCTGTTCGGTCTCGCGACGACGAAGCCGGGCTTCGCGATCGACGTCGACCATGGCGCGGTCCGCAACGCCGGGTTCGCCGACTATTCGCCGATACGCATGCAGGAAGCGCCGCCGGTGGATGTCTTCTTCGTTCCGTCGGACGCTCAGCCGACCGGGCTGAGCGACGCCGGCGTGCCGCCGATCGCGCCGGCGGTGGCCAACGGGGCGTTCGTGCTGACCGGCGAGCGGGTGCATGCGTTGCCGTTCGCGCCGATGCTGGTCGCGGCGGCCGCGCCCGCGATGCCGGCGGCCCCCGCGGCGGCGGCCGACGAGGATCCGTACGGCGACCTGCCGGCCGGCGGCTGCCGGTTGCCGCACAAGGTCAAGCCGGCCGCGTTGAAGCCCAAGGCCGATCAAAGCCACGCGGGCGTCGGCCAGGCGCCCACGGTGCCGAAATTCCTGCGGCCGAAACGGCGCGCCGGGATTCCGTGCATCGACGAACTGAAGAAAGGAACGGTGACGTAGCCAGCCCGGCCAGCGCGACGGCGGGACCTCGTTCCCGCCGTCGCGTTCCCCCTCCGCACGACGAACGCGCGCCTGTTCGCACCGCTCGGCCTGAGCATCACGTTGCTGCCGCCGCAAGCGAATACGGCGCTGCCGGCGCCCGCGCCGCACGGCTATCAATGGGGCACCAATGCGGAGACGATCGATAGCGACGCGCTGTCGCCCGAACGCCAGGCGGCAGCGAAGAACGCCACGCTGCAGCCGACCGACCTGACCGGCGTCAATACGTCGGCATCTCGACCGTGACCGAACTGGCCGTGTACGTGCAGCGAATGGTCGGCGGCGGCTACCTCGACGCCGACCTGCAGGCGCAACGCCTCGCCAGTTGCACGCCGACCGATCCGTCCGATCCGAGATCGGCCGATTACTGCATGGGTCTCGCGCGATTCGGAACGTTCTCCGGGCACACGGGCGAGATACCGGGCTTCGAACCCTTCATGGGCTACGACCCGGCAACGAAAACGGCGATCGTCGCGTGGACCACCACGGCCGCCGCGCCCAACGGACGCTCACCGGCCAACGTGATCGCGCAGATCATCATGGGCGAGCTCAGCAAGGCGGCGGAAGTGCCGGGCGAAGGGCGGCCGTGACGCGGCGGCGCCGCGGCGGTTAGCAGTAGGGGGCAGCCGTGAAGGCGGTGGACTACGGCTTGTTCCATGGCCGACCATGGGTCCAGGATGCATTGACGCCGCTATGGTCGACCTGTCTCGCGGCGCCGCCTGGGGAGGGAGCCTCCATGAAGCCTGTTGCCGTGCCGGCCGCCGGATGGCCAGCGGGTGGCCCGGGGGCCGGCACATCCAGCCTTTATCGATGCGCGCGAAGCCGCATCCGCGCGCCGCTCACTGCGCGATGCCAACGAACGTCGGCAGCAGCACGCGATAGACGTGAATCATCGCCGGGCCGAGCAGCACCACCATCAGCGCGGGAAAGATGCAGAAGATCAGCGGGAACAGCAGCTTCAGCGCGATCTTCGCCGCCCGTTCCTCCGCGCGCGTCCGGCGCCGCGTGCGCAGCATGTCGGACAGCACGCGCAGCGATTCGCTGATGCTCGTGCCGAACCGGTCGGCCTGGATCAGCATCGCGCAGAACGACTCGATGTCCTCCACGCCGGTGCGCAGCGCGAGATTGCGCAGCGCCGTCTCCTTCGTGAAGCCGGAGCGCATCTCGAGCAGCAGCAGGTCGAGTTCGCTCGCGACCACCTCGCTGCGAAACCGCAGCTCCTCGCTCACCTTCATCAGCGCCGCGTCGAGCCCGAGCCCCGCTTCGACGCACACCGTCAGCAGGTCGAGCGCGTCCGGGAAATCCTCGAAGATCTTCTGCTGGCGCACCTTGACCCGCTGCGACAGCACCACGTTCGGGATGTAGTAGCCGATCCCCGCGAGCGCCACGAGGATCACCGACAGCAGCGCGCGCTCGTCGCCAAGCGACGTCGTGATCAGCACCAGCAGCGCCGCGCACGGCAGGCCGAGCGCGAGCATCGTCTTCGCGGTGAAGTACAGCGCGGCCGCGCTCGGGTTGCGCCAGCCGGCATTCATCAGCCGGATGCGCAGCGGCGAATTCTCCCAGCCCTCCTTCGGCACCGACAGCTTCGAGATCGGGGTGGACAACTCGACCAGCTTCGCGACCCAGCGCGACGCCAGGTCGTCGCCGTCGCCCGGGCCGGCGATGGCGCCCGCCCCGGCGCCGCCCGCCTGCTCGATCCGGCGCTGGATGCTGCGCGGCGCGAACAGCAGCATCGCGACGAGCACGCCGCCGGCCACGAAGATGAACAAGCCGCCCAGCATCACGGCCTGGACCACGCTCAGGTTTTGCATGACAACCTCGCAACGGTTCGTTATTCGGCTCGCGCGTCAGACGCGAATGCGGACGATACGGCGGATCCAGAACAGGCCGAACAGCATCGACACCAGCATCGTGCCGACCATCCGGATCCCGGCCGGATCCTCCCAGAGCACCGACAGGAATTCGCGGTTCAGCAGCGCCATCACCGCCGCGGTACCGAACGGCAGCAGCCCGAGAATCCACGCGGACAGCCGTCCTTCCGCCGACAGCACGCGCACCTTGTCGAACAGCTTGAAGCGCTCGCGAATGAGTCCGGCGATGCTGTCGAGCAACTCGGCCAGGTTGCCGCCCGTCTCGCGCTGGATCAGCACCGCGATCACGAAGTAGCGCAGATCCTGCACCGGCACGCGCGTCGCGAGATTCATCAGTGCGTCGTGCAACGACACGCCGTAGTTGACCTCGTCGAACGTGACGCGGAATTCGCCGCCCATCGGCTCGGAAAACTCGTCGCCGACCATCCCGAGCGTGCTCGTGAACGAATGACCGGAACGCAGCGCGCGCGCGATCATGTCGCAGATGTCCGGCAATTGCCGCTCGAGCTTGCGCATCCGCCGGGCGCGGCAGCGCAGCACGTACAGCATCGGCAGCCAGCCGGCGAACAGCGCGAGCGGCACCGCGGCGAGCTGCGGCAACCGCATGAAACTCGCCACGAACCACGTGAGCGCCGCGAACGTCGCGCTGAGCGTGATCAGCTTCGGCAGCGTCCAGTCGAGGCCCGACTGCTGGATCACGAGATCGAGCGTATGCACGCGCGGCAGGCGCAGCAGCAGCCGGTCGAACGGCTTCGACTCGTCGAGCATCCGCTTCTTCAGGATCGACAGCCGCTCCTGCTGGACGTTGCCGCCGGCCGACATCGCGCGAATGCGCGATTCGATCCGGCGCGCGGCGGTGCCGTGCCGCGCGTTCCACCATTGATAGATGCCTTCGATCGACAGCACGACCGCGACGAAGGTGAGAATCACAAAACCGTAAAAGATCGCATTCATGAGGCCTCTCCCCGGCAGCACACGGCGCCCTGGCGTCAATCCGTCTCGTAACGCACGGACGGGTCGTACAGCGAATCCGGCAGGTTGATGCCGAACGCCTGCAGCCGCTCGACGAACTTCGGCCGCACGCCGGTCGCGCAGAAGTGGCCGCGCACCGAGCCGTCGCGGTCCACGCCGGTGCGCTTGAACGTGAAGATCTCCTGCATGTTGATGATGTCGCCTTCCATTCCGGTCAGTTCCTGGATGCTGATGATCTTGCGTTTGCCGTCGGTCAGCCGCGCCGCCTGCACGACCACCGAGATCGCCGACGCGATCTGCTGGCGCATCGTCTTCGGCGGCAGCGTGAGGCCGGAGACGCTGACCATGTTCTCGAGCCGCGTCAGCGCGTCGCGCGGCGTGTTCGCGTGAATCGTCGCGAGCGAGCCTTCGTGACCGGTGTTCATCGCGTTGAGCATGTCGAGCGCTTCGGCGCCGCGCACTTCGCCGAGGATGATCCGGTCCGGGCGCATCCGCAGCGCGTTGCGCACCAGCGTGCGCTGCGTGATCTCGCCCTTGCCCTCGATGTTCGGCGGGCGCGTTTCGAGCCGCAGCACGTGCGGCTGCTGCAGTTGCAGCTCGGCGGCGTCCTCGATCGTCACGATCCGCTCGTTGCGCGGAATGAAGCCGGACAGGATGTTGAGCAGCGTCGTCTTGCCGCTGCCGGTGCCGCCCGACACCAGCACGTTCACCTTCGCGCGCGACAGCGCGTCGAGCAGCTCGGCCATCGGCGGCGTCAGGCTGTGGAAGCGCACCAGGTCGTCCATCTTCAGCGGATTGACCGCGAAACGCCGGATCGACATCAGCGGCCCGTCGATCGCGGACGGCGGGATGATCGCGTTCACGCGCGAACCGTCCGGCAGCCGCGCGTCGACCATCGGGCTCGATTCGTCGATGCGGCGCCCGACGCGCGACACGATCTTCTCGATCACCTTCATCAGGTGCGCGTCGTCGTAGAACGTCACGTCGGTCAGTTCGAGCTGGCCGCAGCGCTCGACGTAGACCTGCCGGTAGGTGTTCACGAGGATGTCGGAAATGCCGGGGTCGCGCAGCAGCGCCTCGAGCGGGCCGAAGCCGAACATTTCGTCGTACACGTCGATCGCGAGCTGGCGCCGCTCGATGTCGTTCGCCGGCAGCCGCTCCTCGTCGAGGATGCGCGCGATCAGCGCGCCGATCTCCATGCGGACCTGATCCTGGTGCAGCCGCGACAGGCGCTCGAGCTCGACGCGCTCGAGCACGGCCAGGTGGATTTCGCGACGCAGCTTCTGGTATGCGTCGCGCACCGACGAATGCGCCGGGCCGGCCGGTTCGTTGCCTGCCGCCAGCGGCTGGGCCCGGTGCAAGGACATCTGTTCGCGCAATGACATGATGATTCCCCGAAAGAATTACATCGACTTGAGCTTCGGCGTGGCCTTGCGGCCGAACAGCCGGGACATCAACGGTTCGCTGTGCGTCGCGCTGCGTCCCGCGCGCACGTCGCCGTCGACGAGTTGCTTCGCGCAGCCCTGCAACGCACGCGCGACCGCCGAGCCGCGCGCGAGCCGCGACACCGGATGGCCCTGGTTGATCGCTTCGAGCACGGTCTCGGCGTCGTCGGGAATCGTGCAGGCCGCCTGCAGGCCGAGCACTTCCTCGAGCGCGGTGCGGGTCCGCTCGCTCGCGCGCGTCGCGCGGTTCACGATCAGCCGCAGCTGGTCGGTCGAGTAGCCGAGCGACACGAGGATCTCCAGCAGCCGGCGGCCGGCGCGCACGTGCGGCATCGCGGGCTGCAGCACGATCTGGATCTGGTCGCTGCGATCGAGCGCGACCATCGACAGCGGGTTGATGCCGACGCCGACGTCGAAGATCACGAAGTCGTAGCGCGGCGCGGCGACGCCGAGAATCCACTCGAGCGCGTCCTCGCGCATCTCGGCGGCCTTGACCGGGTCGCCGGCGCCCGCGAGCACGTGGAAGTTTTCCGTCACGTGCGCGACGCTCGCGTCGAGAAACGCGCTGTCGAGCCGCTCGATCTGCGCGCACAGCTGCGGCAGCGTCGACGGCGGGGTTTCGTCGCTGACGAGGAACGCCGCGTCGGCGAACTGCTGGTTCACGTCGATCAGCAGCACGCGGCGCTTGAAGCCCTCGGCGATCTCGAACGCGACGTTGCCGGCCGCGAAGCTCGTGCCGGCTCCGCCCTTGCACGACATGAACGACACGATCCGCGTGTCGTCGGTATCGCGCCGCGTGCTTTGCGCGGCCGCCCGCCCGAGCGCGTGGCCGAGCGCCTGCGGGTCGAGCGGCCACTGCAGCACGTCGCGTGCGCCGGCGCGCATCGCGTCGAGCAGCACGTGCGGCGACGCGTCGGCCGTCACGAGGATGCAGGTCAGGCCCGCGTGCGCGCGGCAGATGCGCTCGATCGCCGGCAGCTCGGACGGCTCGAGCGACGTGCCGTCGACCAGCAGGATGTCGAACGCGTCGAGCCCGTCGGTGCGATGCTCGATCTGCGACGGGCGGCCGGTCGCACGGGTCGTGCGATAGCGTCCGCAGTCGGCCACGAGACGCGCGATCTGCGTGAGCCGCGCGGTATCGTCGGAAGCTACGAGGATGTTGATCATGTCGTGTGCCTCGTGTGTTCGATTAGTTGCAGGCGGAGCCGCCCGTCGCGGAGCTCAGGCTTTCGCGCGGCAGCGTCGTCGTGAACGGCGGCATCCTGACCGTGACGTTCACGAACGGGATCATGGTCTTGACGGTGACGTTCGTGACGCTCACCGTCACGAACGAGCACGTGTTGATGTCGCAACTCGTCGGCGTGTAGCTGACCGACACGTTCGCGTCCGACAGCAGCGGCAGCAGCGACCGCACGCGCTTCACGACGCCGGCGGCGTTCACGTCGCAGACGACCGCCGTGCGCGCGCCGAGACGCACGGCCTCGCTCGCGGTATTCCAGTAGAACAGCACGCGACCGAATTCGAAGATGCCGATCAGCAGCATGATCAGCACCGACGCGATGAGGGCGAACTCGACGATCGCGACACCGCGCTGGGCGCGCCGGCGTGATGGCGGAAAGCGGCGTGCGTTCATGACACTTGCCTCATCACGGTGACGATGTTGCCGAAGGTGATCGACGGCAGTCCCGGGTACGCGGGAATCGGCTGGTACTTGTAGCCGCTGATCTTCACTTCGACGACGTTGATCGCGCCCGCCGCCGAGCCGCTCGACGAACTGTTGTTGTCCGCGTCGTAGGTCGGCAGGTTCGCGAACTGCGACGGGTCGGATGCGTCGCTGCAGCCGGTCGTGTGCTGTGCGTCGCAGATCGTGACCATCGACGTCTTGAGCCCGGGCACCAGCTCGCTGCCGGCCGAGCCGCACGTCGTGCTGCCGTACACGACCAGGCACTGCGCCTGCGCCACCGGATACGCGCTGTCGGTCGGCAGCCAGACCGACAGGTAGCGCGCCGCGTCGCGGGTCGCCTTGGTCAGCGTCTCGTACTGGTAGATCGCGCGGCCGAACTCCGCCACGCCGGTCGCCAGCATGATCATCGGCATCAGCACGAGCGCGAACTCGACGGCGACGGCGCCGCGGGCGCGCGAACGACGAATCGACGGCTTCTTCATGATCGTCTCTCCGTTATCGAACGAGCATCGGAACCTGGGTTCCGGACGCACTGCCGCTGCCGGGCAAGCCGTGCGTCGCGCACGGGTTGTTGCCGGAAACCGACGAGCCGAGGTATTCGAGGTGCGCCACCACGGGGCCGCTGCCGGCGCTGAACGGCAGCGGATCGAGCATCAGCACGCAATCCCATTGCGTGATGTGCACCTTGCCGCTGCTGCCGGACAGCGTCGAGCAGTCGCCCTCCGGCGCGAGCGCGACGCGGCGATCGCCGCCGAACGTCTGGTAGTTGCTCGCCGTCGCCGTGCCGTTGGTCGCGATGCCGCTGCCCGACGGCGGTGCGCCGTCGCCCTGGTAAGGCTTGAAGCTCGCGCGGTCGGCCACGAACTGCGTGTACGCGTCACCCTTGATGCCCGGTGTTCCCGGCGGCCCGTAGTTCGGCCCGACGTACGCGTAGCCGGTGAAGTCGGGCTGGCCGCTCGAGCCGTTCGCGCCGTTCGTATAGATCCCGAAGCGCGTGTTCCAGGCCCGCTGCGCCGCCGACTTCAAGCCCGTGGTGCTCAGGTCCGGGGGGCTCGTGATGTTGCAGGTATTGCCCGACAGCTCGCTCGCGAGCGTCGTCTCGTTCGTCGAGCCGTCGAGCGCCGCCCAGCCGAAGTTGCCGGGCCCGTAGGTCGACGACGACCCGGACGGCGACGAGATCCAGTCGCCGACCTTGTAGGCCGGATCGGACGGGCCGCGGCACACGAACACGGGAATCGCGCAGGTCGTCTGCCCGCCGCCGACGGTCGCGATCGCGCTCGCCGACACTTCCGCCGCATTCGCGAGCTTCGTGCCCGGCAGCACGTTCAGCACCTCGATGAACCAGTGCGCGATGTTGCTCAGCGTCGCGGTGCACTGCACGTACTTGATGCTCGCCGGCTTCGTGACCGCGCTCTTGGTCAGGAACGGGTTGGTCAGCGAATCGCTGAACGTGACGTTCGCATTCGTCGACATCTGCACCGACGTCTTCTGGAAAAACACGAAATTCAGGTGACCGGCGGCGATGCCGTCGGCCTCGGCCACCGACAGGCTGATCGCCGAAGTCAGGTCGCGCGCGGCGGACAGCGCGCAGGCATCGGCGCTGTTCTGCAGTTCGCTGCGCGTAACGTACAGCTTGCCAAGATCCAGCGCGAGCCCGACGAATCCGATCATCACCGCCAGCGAAAGGCCGACGATGATCGCGACGGCACCGCGCTGGCGATGCAGGCCGCGACGCGTGACTTTCGGATGGCGGGCTGCGCTGTTCATGGCGTTCTCCCTGAGCGTGGTGTCGTTACTGGGTAGCCTTGCCGATGCCGATCACGAACGCATTGGCGGGCGGCACGGTCTGCTTGAACGACTTGTCGTAGTTGTCGAGCGCGGCCGCGGCGGCACTGCCGTCGATCCCCGATGCCGACGCCGGATGCTCGCCGGCATGCGGATCGATGATCTGGGCCTGCATCACGGTGCGGACCGAGTCGCCGAAGCGGCTGTCCCACACCGGGGTCGACGACATGCAGCCGGCAAGCGCGAACGCGAGCGGAACGGCGAGCGCCGCGCGGCGCACGAATACGAGGTAGGCGGATTTCATGAGCTTCCCCTTGGATGGCTTCAACGATCGGTGGACTGGGGTTCCGCGCCGGCGCGCGCGATCTGCGCCTTGGGCGCCGCCGCGATCCGGTGCTTCGGGCGCGCCGCCGGCTGGGCCGACGGTTCGGCGCCCGCTGCCGCGAGGCGCGCGGCGGCGGCTTCGATGCGCGCGACACGCGCCGCGGTGGCCGGGTCGGGCTGCGGGCCGGCGGCCGCGACCGGCGCCGGCGCCTTCGGCGGCTCGGCCGGCACCGGCGGCTGCACGTCGGCGTCTTGCGGAGCACGCGGCGCGGGCAGCGCGGCCGGTGCGACCGGGGCTTCCGATTGCGGCGCCGGCGCGGGCGCCGGGGCCTGGGCCGGGGTCTGCGGGGCGGCGGCCGCGCCGTTCGCGGGTTGCATCGGCTGCGCGCCTGCCTTGCGCACGCCGCCACGGCCTTCCATGTTGCCGGTCGCATACACGTCGACTTCGTTCGGCTTCGAGAAGCTGTCGGTCGGCAGCGCGACGTCCGCGGTCTGCAGCGGCTTCACCAGGTGCGGCGTGATCAGGAAGATCAGCTCGGTGCGATCCTGCTGGAACGACGTGCTGCGGAACAGCGCGCCGAGCACCGGCACTTCGCCGACACCCGGGATCGCCTTCAGCGCGCCGGTCGCGTTGTCCTTGATCAGCCCGCCGATCGCGAACGATTCGCCGTCGCTCATCTGCACCGTCGTCGATGCGCGCCGTGTCGTGATCAGCGGCAGGATCGACGTGCCGCCGATGTTGGTCGCGCTCAGCGTGACGCCCGTCTGCGACAGCTCCGACACTTCCGGCGCGACCTTCAGGCTGATCCGGCCGTTGGCCAGCACGGTCGGCGTGAACTTCAGCGCGACGCCGAATTCCTCTTCCTGCAGCGTGATCGACGACGTGCCGTTGCCGCTGCTCTGCGGGATCGGGATGAAGATCTTGCCGCCGGCGAGGAACGTCGCTTCCTGGCCGCTGATCGTCACGAGATTCGGCTCCGCGAGGATCTTGACGAGGTTGTCGGTGTTCTGCGCGTCGGCCGCGATGCTGAACGGCCGGTTGTTCGCCTTGTTGAACACCGCGCCGCTCGCGACGCCCGCGAGCAGGTTGCTGACCAGCGCACCGCTCCACGAACCGAAGCCGCCCTGGATGTTGAATGCGCTGCCCATCTGGTTGATCAGCGTCTTCGACACCTCGGCCACCTTCACCTCGAGCATCACCTGCTGCGGCGACGTGACGTTCAGCATGTTGAGCACGCCGCCGCCCTGCTTGCCGCCGCCCGCCGCATCGCCCGCGCTGTCGCCGTACGCATGGGCGATCTGCACGGCCTGCTGCGCGGCCTGCGAGCTCGACACGGTGCCGGCCAGCACGATCGTGCCGGCCGCGGTCGACACGTGGATGTCGCGCTCGTTCGGCATCAGCTGCAGCAGCGACGCCTGCAGGCCGCCGGCGTCCGCGCCGACCGCGACGTCGATCACGCGGCACGCACCGCTCTTGCCCTGCACGATCATGTTGGTCGTGCCGACCGCGAGCCCGAGGATGTACAGCGTCTGCGGCGACACCATCGTCGCCTGCGCGACGGCCGGATTGCCGATCGTCCGGTTGCGCACCGGCTCCGGCATCGGCACCAGCAGCGACTTGCCGAGCGGCACGGCGACGCTGGTCGATTCGCGCACGGCGCCCACGCAGTTCGGCCCGCGCAGCGGCCCCGCCGATGCGGCGGGCGCGGCGGCCGGCACCGGCGCCATGCTGATCGTCATCTGCATCGGCCCCTTGCCGACCGCGGCCGGCGCGCTGGCGCCGCCCTTCGTCAGCACCGCCGATTCGATGCCTTCCTGCGCGAGCGCGCCATACACGGTCAGCCATCCCGAACAGAGGATCGCGGTCATCATCGTGCCCCGTGCGACGCGTGTGCGCAGTGGGCCGGTACCTGTGCGTTGCGGTTTGATCTTCATTTCGTCTGATCCCCCGAGAGACCGGCGCCGTGCCGGTTATCGACTTCCAAGGCCGCCGCGCGTTGCCGGCGGCCGGTTTGTTGGTCTGGCTGGTTCGATCTGCTTCAGAAACATTCGACGCTGCCCTTCACGCCGGTCAGCACGCCGACGCAGTCGCGCCGCACTTCCGGCGCCGCGTGCGAGGCGACGTGCACGCGGACCGGCCGTACGTGGACAGGCGCCGGCGGCGCTGCCGGTGCAGGCTCCTTGCCGAGCAGCGTGAGCTTGGTCGCACCGTCGGTGTTCAGCGTCTTCTGGTCGACCTGGTTGCGCAGCACGAGCGACAGCGTGCCGACGCTGCGCGCGAGGTCGAGCCGTTCGGCCTGGTCGGGCGTGACTTCCAGCGTCACCGCGTTGACCACCTTCGGCGCCGTGTCGTCGCGGCTGACCTGCTGCGCGACGGCGAGCACGAGGATGTGCTCGAGCACGATCTTCGAGATGCTCTGCCCGTCGGTCTTGCCCTGCTGTTCCTGCGTGTTGACGATCACGTCGACGTAGTTGCCCGGCAGCGCGAAGCCCGCGACGCCGACCACGTCGTTCACGCGCACCGTGATCGCGCGGCTGCCGTCGGCGATCACCGCGGACAGCCCGCCCTTCGTGCCGACCGGCGCGAGCTTCGATTCGATCACCGGCTCGCCGCGCGACAGGCTGGTGCGCACGACGCGCCCTTCGAGCGCCTTCGTGTCGGTGAACGCGCCGGTCGGCACGCTGCCGGACGGCCAGCTCACCATGTGGATCTGGTTCGGCCCGAGCGGCTCGCCCAGGTTCAGGTCGGTGGTGGCCACCGCGACGGACGTGACCGAGCTCGTGGATGTCTGCATCAGCCAGTGGGAAGCGAATACGACCGCGGCAAGACCCGCGATCATCGCGACGACCAGCATCATGACCGCTCGACTGTTTTTCATGGCAATGCTCCTCGACGAATCGTGAAAGAAACCGCTCAACCGGTGACGAACGTCCGGCCTCCGCGCTCGACGGGCGGCGGATGGCCGCCGTCCCGTTCAGGCGCCGCGCCGAAGTAACTCGCCCACGCGTCGTACAGCGCGTCGTGCGTCACCTCGGGCGGATCGCCGCGGTAACGCGCGCCGGCGGCCACGAGGCGCAGCAGGTCCGCCGGAAAGCACGCGAGAAACGCCTTGCCGGTCGGCAGATGCAGCCGATGCAGCAGGAACTCGAACGCATCGCTCGCCGACACGAGCCCGAGCGCTGCGCAAGCGGCGTCGTACACCGCGCGGTAGTCGTCGATCGACATCGCGCCGACGTGCAGCTTCGAGCCGAGGCGGCGCATGAACGCGTCGTCGCAGAACTGCTCCGGCGCGAGGTTGCTCGAGAACACCGGCCACACGTCGAACGGCAGCACGAAGCGGTTGCCGGATTCGAGCGTCATGAAATCGACGCCGCGATCGAGCGGACGCAGCCAGCGATTGAGCAGGTCGCGCGGCTCGACGCGCTGGCGACCGAGATCGTCGACGACGTACATGCCCATGTTCGCCTTCATGTGCGGCGGCGCCTGATAGAAGCCGGCCGCTTCGTCGCGCCGCAGGTCGAGCTCGTCGAGCGTCAGCTCGCCGCCCGACATCACGACCGGCCGTTCGCACAGGCGCCACCGGCGATCGACCGACTGGCCGGCGCCCGCGGCTTCCGCGTCGACGTGCACGAGCGGGTCGTAGACCTGGATCACTTCGCCGGCCGCGCAGATCGCGTACGGCACCGGCACGCGGCCGTGCATCAGCGCGCCGAGCCGTTCGGCGAGAAAGGTCTTGCCGCTGCCGGCCGGACCGTAGATCAGCAGCGGCCGGCCCGCGTTCAGCGCGGCGGCCGCCGCATCGAGCACCGCCGTGTCGATCACGACGCCTTCGAATGCGGCCCACACGTCGCTCTGGCCGATGTGCAGCTTGCGCACCGAATGCGCGGCCACGCTCGCGAGGTACGCATCCAGCGTCACCGGCGCGGGCCCGCTGTAGCCGCTGCGTTCCCGTTCCTCGAGCGCGAGCACGCGGCCTGCATCGGTCAGGCGGAACGTCACGTCGAGATCGGTCGCGCCGCGATGGGTCAACTCGACCAGATGCTCGCGCACCAGGAACGCGAAGACTTCGTCGAGCACCGCGAGCGGCAGGCAGTGCCGCTCGACCAGATCGCCGTAAGACGGGCGACCGAGCACCAGCGTCGACTTCAGCACGAGGCCGCCGACGAACGCCATGCTCAGCCCGGTTTCCGCGAGCGAGCGCGGCGCCGACGGCAGCTGCGCGCCCAGCTTCGTATGGACCTCCCGCGACGGCAGCGGATCGGGCAGGTGTGCCACCTGCGCGTCGCGTCTCGGTTCGGTGTGGTTCGTGTTCATGATCGTTGCGTCCTCGTTGCGTCTTCGTGACGGAACCGCCGCGCTATGCGCACGACGCGAACAGCATGCCCAGCGTGCCGGCCGCGATCGCCACACCGTACGGCAGCGTGCCGACCGATGTGATCCCGGCGGGGCCGTCGTCGGCCTCGGCGCGCGCCGCTGGCGAGCGCCGCACGATCAGCGTGCGCACGTTCGCCCACATCTGGCGCATCCGCCCGCGCAGCAGCGCGTAGGCGATGGCGCCGATCCCGCCGGCCAGGAACGTGGCCAGCACGATGTAAAAGGTCATTTCCGCGCCGACCCACGCGCCGATCGCGAGCATCAGCTTCACGTCGCCCGCCGCCATTCCGCGCAACAGATAGAACGGCAGCAGCAGGCCGAAGCCGGTTGCCGCCCCGGCAAGCCAGCCGAGCACGCCCACCGGCACGCCGTGCAACAGGCACTGGGCGATCAATGCGCCGACCAGGCCGAGCAAGACGAGACGATTCGGAATGCGACGGGTCGCGATGTCCGTGCTGGCCGCGGCGACCGCGAGCAGCGTCACGCACAACGGAACCGGGTAAGGCGGCGCAACGGGAAACATGGCGAACCTCGCGAATCGAATCGGTGGATCAGGAAACCATGGACAGCGCGGTGGTCACGGCGGTGGTCACGGCAGCCGTCACGGCCGCGGCGATCATCTCGTACGCAGCGCCGAGCGAGCCCTTCAGCGTGACGACGCTACCCAGTACCGCGATGGCGAACATCGACGCGAGCAGCGCATATTCGATCGACGTCACGCCTCGTTCGTCGGCGATCCAGCAACGTGCGACACGCATGATGGCTTGCATGATGGTCTCCGGTTTCCGGTTGGTCGGATGGCCGGGGACGGCTCGAACGCTGCACCAGCCGAGCCGTCCGCGGCACGCTCCATCAGATGCCTGCCACCGCCGAATCGAGGTCGGCCGCGATCGTGCTGAACACGGTCTTGAGGTCCTTCCCGATGGTCGACAGCGCGAGGATGATGCCGACTGCGATCAGCGCGGCGATCAGGCCGTATTCGATGGCGGTCACGCCATCTTCATCGCGAACGAAACGGCTGGCTTGTTGAATGAGCTTGGACATGGTGATCTCCTTGCGTGGTGACTTTCAAAATCCTCGCGCACCGGCTGGTCGGATGACCGTGCTTCGATACGTCGAGGAATGTCGTTGATGCCGTGTGGCGCCGACGAACGATTCGAACGAGCCGTTCGTCGTACCGTCCATCAGATGCCTGCTACCGCCGAGTCCAGATCCGCGGCGATCGTGCTGAACACGGTCTTCAGATCCGTACCGACCGTCGCCAGCGCGGCGACGATGCCGATCGCGATCAGCGCGGCGATCAGGCCGTACTCGATGGCCGTCACGCCGTCCTGATCCTGGACGAACCACGCGATCTTTTCGATGATTCTTGACATGAGCATTCTCCTTTCGGACTGCTATGAAATACCCTTCGTCGGTCAGGACGTCGGGGGGTTGGCACCACCGGCACTACTCGAAAAATCGGAAGCCGACGATCAGTCGCGGCAACGGGGTGGACCAGCGTTGTCCGTGCGAACGGGTATCGGCGAGGCGGAGCATGAGAGACGCGTGTACGGTTCGACCGGCCGGATGAACCGGACGAGTCGATCGACCGGAACGGCGCGACGGCCGTTCGACGCATGGAATCCAGTTGAACGGGAGATGAACTCCCGGCAAAGCTGCAGTGTGTCTTTAACGCGGCTTGCGATCCGCGACGTGCTGTGGTCTTTCATTTTTATTCCCCATGTACTGCCATGCCGATTTCTTATTGCCCTGAATCCACCGGGTCTCTTGGGTCGTTCGACGACGGTTGCCGCGGTTGATCGGACTGGAGCTGCGTGTTCCCCGACGCGCTCCGGACTGTCTGTTCCGCAGGTGATTCGCGAGCCGGTTCCTCTGCTGCCTGCCGGAACCGCCCGGTCGTCACGTCGTCGACTGCCGTGCCAACGCTTACGCAAAGAGCGGACCATCCCGGTCGGAATCGAGACGCATCAAGGGTTTCAGCGATATATGCAAACCTCCGCCAAACGCCCGACCGCCGAAATGTTTCAACTTTGATATATGCGGTTCGGGCGCATGCGGCCGGCACGAAAGCCCGTCGTGGCGCTGCACGAAGGACCTAAAAAATTTTCTCGGGATTTTCCCGAACGCGGCAGACCGCCCGCGCGCTGCGGGTTCGGCGGCACGCACAGCCGGTAAAAATCGCGGAATGTTTCAGGCCAGAAACACGAATCCCGGCGGCGGCGTTTTCTCATACCAGAAATGGCGGTTTTCACCCGAATCGCTGAACACATTAAATGCCGGCCGGCCGTGCGTGGTTTGCATCACGCGATTTTTTCTTCAACAATGAATTCACCGGACAACGCCATTTCAGAGCGATTCGATCCGCAGGCACCACAACATCAAACGGCCGCGACAGACCACGCGGCCACACGACAGACGGGGCATCATGTACACAGCCAATCGTGGAACGCGCGATCGCGCAATACGCTGTGCTCAATGGCTGACGGCCGACCGGATCATTCCGTACAGCTGCATCATGCTGATGCTCTTCGCTGCGCTGCTGATCGTCTGGGCGGTCGTGACCGACGGCTTCACGTCGAACGCCACCGCCCGCCCCGGCACCGACTTCTCGGTCTTCTGGACCGCATCGCATCTCGTGTTGCAAGGCCATGCCGCGGCGGCTTACGACACGTCCTCATTCCTGCAGGCCGAGTTCGCGCACTTCGGTGCGTATCTGCAAAACCGGCCGCTTCCCTGGCTCTATCCGCCGACGATGCTGCTGTTCATCGCGCCGGTTGCCCTCGTGCCTTTCCTGCCCGCTTACTTCCTCTTTTTCGCGGGCAGTCTTTTATGCTACGCGCTCGCCGTCTCGCGGTTGTCGGGGCTGCGCGCGCATCTTCCCGTGCCGCGCGCCGCGGCGCTCGTCGTCGTCGCGTATTCGGCGGTGTGCATGTCCGCGCTGTTCGGCCAGAACAGCATCCTGACCGCCGGCCTCGCCGCGCTCGCGCTGCATCTGCTCGGCAAGCGTCCGGTCCTGGCGGGCGTGCTGATCGGGCTGCTCGCGATCAAGCCGCAACTCGCCGTCGTGTTCCCGTTCGTGCTGATCGCGACGCGTGCGTGGCGCACCTTCGCGGCGGCGGCGATCAGCGCGACGCTGTTCGCGGCGGCCGGCGTGGCGCTGGCCGGCCCCGCCGCGCTGCACGGCTTGAGTCACGCACTGTCGACGGTACGCGCGCAGCACTTCATGCTCGCGTCGTACTGGCTCGCGTCGCCGACGCCGTTCGCCGCGTTGCGGCTCGCCGGCGCGCCGGTGGCGGCCGCGCTGGCCGCCCAGGCGGCGGTCGCGCTCGTCGCGCTCGCCGCGGCCGTCGACGTCTGGCGCCGCACGCGTGACATGCGGCTGCGCGGGGCGGTACTGGCGGTCGCCACCCTGCTGACGACGCCATATCTGTGGAACTACGAACTGACGTGGCTCGGCATCGCGATCTTCTGCCTGATCGCACACGGCCTCGACGAAGGCTGGCTGCCCGGCGACCAGGGCATTCTCGTGCTGGCGTGGCTGCTGCCGATCTTCGAAATGCTGAACCGGCTGATGAAGCTGCCGCAGATCGGGCCGGTCGTGCTGCTCGCGGTGCTGTTCGTCGTCGTGCGCCGCACGGCGCTCGCATCACGGAGCGCACGATGAAAGCGCCGTCGTTCGCCCGCCACGCGCATTCGGCCGCCGACGTGCATCCGGAACTCCCGATCGCCGGCCCGCGCCGCCATCCGCACTGGCTCAACCGCGATCGCGTGCGCCTCTATGCGGCCGCCGTGCTGCTGACCGAGCTGCTGTTCATCGCGATCTACCTGACCCGCGTCCTCCTGTCGCGCCACGGCGCGCTGGAACCGCTGTCGCAGGACTTCTCGCCGGTCTGGAGCGCCGCGTGGCTCGCCGCGCACGGTCACGGCGCGGACGCGTGGCATTTCCCCGCGCTGTTTGCGGTCCAGAAGCTCGCGGTCCCGACGATGACGCTCGCGGACGGCACGCTGCCGTGGCTCTATCCGCCGACGATGCTGCTGTTCGTGCTGCCGCTCGGCTGGCTGCCGTACACGCTGGCGGTCGTGCTGTGGCTCGGCATCACGATCGCGCTGTTCGCGGCGACGATGCGCGCCACGGTGCAGCGCGACGCCGCGTGGCTGTGCGCGCTCGCGTTTCCCGGTGCGTTCCTCACGGTGATCGTCGGGCAGACGAGCCTCTTCACCGCGACGCTCGCCGCACTCGGCCTGCTCGCGTTGAACCGGCGGCCTGTCTGCGCCGGAATCTGCTTCGGGTTGCTGACGATGAAGCCGCAGCTCGCGGTGCTGTTCCCGCTCGCGCTGCTGTGCGCGGGCCAATGGCGCGCGCTGGCCGCGTGGGCCGCGACGATCGCCGTCAGCGTCGCGCTCGCGACGCTCGCGTTCGGGATCGGCCCGTGGCTCACGTTCATGCACGTGATCGGCAACGTCTACGCGATCGTCGATGCGGGCCACGCGAAGCTCGCCCGCATGCCGACCGTGTTCGCGCTCGCGACGATGGCCGGCTGGCCCGCGCTCGTCGCACGCGGCCTTCAGCTGCTGTCGGCCGCGGCCGCCGCGAGCGCCGTCGTCTACGCGTGGCGCGGCGCGTGTTCGTACGCGCTGCGCGCCGCGACCCTCGCGTGCGCGTGCCTGCTCGTCAGCCCGTATCTGTACGACTACGACCTCACGTGGTACGGCATCGTGATCGCGTGGTACGCGCGCTATGCATGGACGCACGGCTGGCGGCACTTCGATCGCGAATGGCTGATGCTGCTGTGGCCGATGCCGCTCGCGGGCCTCGCGATCGTGCCGCACCTGTCGTTCCAGTTCATGCCGCTCGTGACGCTCGCATCGCTCGCGCTGCTCGTCAGCCGCATCGCCCGGGAAAGACGCGACGTGCCGTCGCTGCCCGACGCGCGCGACACCTCGACCGAGACCGGGTTCACCCACCCGCTCCGACCGCACCACCGCCCGGCGCACGGCATGCGCCGCACCGGCCGCCCGACGCTCGGCGCCGGCCGGTAAAGCGCCATCACAAGGGGAATCATCATGCGGGAACCCATCTACACGCCGCTCGTTTCGCTGGTCGTGCCGTTCTACAACGAAGGCGAAGCCGTCGAACGCTTCTTCGACGTCGTGATTCCGTTGCTGAGCGCGATCGACGCGATCCGCTTCGAGATCGTCTGCGTAAACGACGGCAGCCGCGACGACACGCTGGAACGTCTGGTCCGGATCGGCGCGGCCGAACGGCGCGTACGCGTCATCGACCTGACCCGCAACTTCGGCAAGGAAGCCGCGCTGACAGCCGGCCTCGACGAAGCCGCGGGCGATGCGGTGATCCCGCTCGACGCGGACCTGCAGGACCCGCCGAGCCTGATCCCGGTGATGATCGACCACTGGCGCGACGGCGCGGAGGTCGTCGCGGCCAAGCGCAGCAACCGCGCGTGCGATTCGTTCGCGAAGCGCACCGCCGCCGCGATCTACTACCGCGTGCACAACCTGCTGTCGGACGTGAAGCTGCCGGAGAACGTCGGCGATTTCCGGCTGATGGACCGCAAGGTCGTGAACGCGCTGCGCAACCTGCCCGAGCGGCACCGCTTCATGAAGGGGCTGTTCGCGTGGGTCGGCTACAAGACCGTGATCGTCGAGTACCAGCGCGATCCGCGCAGCGCCGGGCACTCGAAATTCTCCGGCTGGAAGCTGTGGAATTTCGCGCTGGAAGGCATCACCAGCTTCAGCACCGTGCCGCTGCGCAGCTGGACCTACATCGGCGTCGGCATCGCGGCGCTCGCGTTCGTGTACGGTTCGTTCATCATCCTGCGCACGCTGCTGTTCGGCAATCCGGTGCTCGGCTACGCGTCGCTGATCTCGGTCACGCTGTTCATCGGCGGCATCGAGCTGATCGGGATCGGCGTGGTCGGCGAATACGTCGGGCGGATCTACGACGAATCGAAGCAACGGCCCGTCTACCTGATCCGCCGCCGCTACCAGGCGCACGGCAAGGTGATCGAACTGCCGGTCGCGCGCGACGCCCGCCGCCAGCCGGCCCGCCGGCGCGTGCAGCCGGTCCGGGCGCGCATCGGCGCGCGCTGAACGCGCGCTCGCCATGATCGGGCTGCTGCAGGCCGAGCGCACGCGGCTCGTGCGTTTCGGCGTGTCCGGGCTCGGCTCGACCGCGCTCCACACGCTGGTCGCGACGGCGCTGTTCGCGCTGCGCGACGCGACGCCGGTGACCGCGAATGCCATCGCGTTCCTCTGCGCGACCGCGTTCTCGTATCTCGCGAATACGCTGTGGAGCTTCTCGTCGACGGTGCGCCCCCGCAACGCGCTGCGCTTTCTCGCGGTCACGCTGGCCGGCTTCGTCGAGACGATGCTGCTCGCGCGTGCCGCCGAGGCGCTGGGTGCGTCGCGCGCGATGGGCGTCGTCGCGATCGCACTGCTGATCCCGCCGACGACGTTCGTGCTGCACCGGCTCTGGACCTACCGGTAAACAGCCGCCTTCCCGCCCCCGCCGATAATCGGTCAATCGATTAACAGATTCAATGTCGCGATATTTATGTCACGCATCGACCCGATTGATTCCGATTTTAAAATTAACTCGAAAAATCATTTTCCCGACCTGTTTACTTTTACAGCTTCCATGATTAACCAAACGGACTAATCTGCATTAGCCGTCGCCTCCGCACGTGCCGATACCGGCTCAAACCCTTGTCTCACAAGGCGATGGCGGCTGCACGAAGCAATTCGCGCAACGATGATTCCCATTACTTCAAACGGGAGCTTCTATGTCACGCGTTACCGATGTGCTCGTTTCGTTCGATACCGAAACCATTCTCAAAAAATATCCGAATCCCAGCAAGAATCCGGCGGCGCCGACACTGATCGACTGGCGCTATGTCTATATGGTGACCAACCAGGACAACGTCATTTCCGGGCAGGCGGGCGGCGAGCTCGACCTGAAGGCGCAGGTCGGCGACCTGATCCGCTGGCGCGAAACGAGCCTGTCGCTGGGCTTCGAAAACCAGGTGGTGTTCTACAAGTTCATCGGCAACGTCGGCAACGACCTGATCTCGACGCCGACGCCGCGCGTCGCGGAAGCGTCGATCCCGGTGCCGAACACCAGCAAGCCCGAAGTGCCGACGTGCCAGAAGGTCGCGAACTACTACTGGTCGTCGGAATGCCTGAAGGTCGGCCGCGTGACCTACCACTTCCAGTTCCAGATCATCGATCGCAACTGCCAGAGCCAGGGCTGCTTCTCGTGGGATCCGTTCATCTCGATCCATAACTGATCGCGGCACGCGGGCGGCCGCACGACGGCCGCCCGTGCCGCTCCCTTGTTGCGGAGGACGTGCTCATGTCTGGTGTTCGTTGCGATGGTCTCGCGATCGTCGACGCCGTCACGCTGCTGTCGGCCTACCCCGATGCGAGCCGGGACGCCGACGCGCCGACCGTGATCGACGGCCGGCACATCTACGTGTTGCGCCCCGGCGACGCCGGGCAGGTCGGCCACAACGACAACCGGCTCTTTGCCGGCCTGTCGCCCGGCGACCAGCTGCATTTGCGCGAAACCGCGCTGGCGCTGCGTGCGGAAGTGACCGTGCTGTTCATCCGGTTCGCGCTGAAGGACGCCGGCATCGTCGCGCCGATCGAAGCGGAAATCCGCGACGCCGCCACCCCGGTGCCGGACGGCGACGACCTGCTGCATCCGTCGTGCCGGCCGATGAAAGACCATTTCTGGCGCAGCGAGGTGCTGGCCCCGGGCATCACCACGTGCACGGCCGATTTCGCCGTGCTCGATCGCGACGGCGCCGTATCGGGCTACTTCCGCTGGGAAACGGCGATCGAGATCGCGGGCAGCCGGCCGGACACGAAACAGGCCGGCGTCGAACCGTAGCCGGATCGCAACCGCCGTTTCACGGTGCAGCCGAACGGCGGCCGATCACGCAAGCGCCGCCGCGTGCCGTGTTCAGGTGCGCGGCAACCCCGGCGGATTGGTCTGCGACCGGTCGATCGCCTCGGCATCCAGCCGCCAGTGATCGAGCGCTTTCCGGTAGCTGCCGTTCGCGATCAGCGCATTGATCGCGAGCGTCAGCGGCTCGGCCAGGCCGCTGCCCTTGCGGGTCGTGATCGCGATGTCCGCGGTGCGCGGCCAGCCGCCGCTGACGGTGCCGATCAGCTTCGCATCGCCGCGCAGCGACGCCTGGTACGCGAGCATCGAGTTCACGCTGAAGATCGTGTCGACCCGGCCCGACTGCAGCGCGACCCACCGCTCGGCCGCATCCGCGTAATACTGGATCTCGACCGGCGCGAGGCCGCGCGCGACGTTCTGCCGGTTCCATTCGAGCAGGATCTTTTCCTGGTTCGTGCCCGAATCGGTCACGACGCGCAGCCCGGCGACATCCTTCGGCTCGCGGATCGCGGCCAGCCTGCTGCCGGTTTTCACGTAAAAGCCGAGCTGGTCCTTGCGGTAGGTCGAGAAGTCGAACTTCTCCTTGCGCTGCTCGGTGACCGTCACGTTCGAGATCACCGCGTCGACCTTGCCGGACTGCAGCGCGAGCGGCCAGTCGGCCCACGCGAGCGGCACGATCTTCAGCTTGCGGCCGAGGCTGTCCGCGATCAGTTGCGCGAGATCGGGATCGAAGCCGACCACCGTGCGCGCGTCGGTCGCATAGGTACTGAGCGGCGGCAGGTTCGGCGCGATGCCGATCGTCAGCGTGTTCGCTTCGGCAAACCGGAAACCGGCCGGCAACGCCTGCTCGACCGCCGGGTTCACGGCGCCGCGCTGCCGGGCCGGCTGCTCGGGGCTCAGGTCGAACGACGCGGCCTGCGCGGCGAAGGCGCTGCCGGCGATCAGCGCGGCAGCCAGCAAGCGGGCAACGTGTGTCACGGGAAAAGCGTGGCTTCTCATGTCTGGTGGAATCCCTTTTTATTCGATGATGCGTGGCGCACGCGCGGGCGGCGGTTCGGTGACGTTGCGCGTACCTTGCCGCCCGGCCCGGCTCCTTTATGCAGGCGTCGCTTCGAGTTCGACCGCGGCCGCACGCCGCGGCGCCGGTTGCACGACGGGCGCCGGCTGCCTCGCCTGCGCCGACTCGCCCGCATACAGCGCCTTCGGGTCGAACACGCGCGCCTGCAGCGGCGTGAACGCACGGAAATTCCACAGGCTGCGCGCGACGAACACACGCTGCACCCAGCGGAACGCGCGATCGTTCTCGTCGTACTGCGGGTCGAAGCGGTCGCGCGAATGCAGCGTGAAGTGGTTGTTGATCAGCACCAGCTTGCCCGGCGACACCTGCACGCCGAACGACACCTCGCGCACCGCGCGATACAGGTTGGCCAGCGCTTCCTGCGCGCGCGGGTTGACCGCCAGCACCATGTCCGGATAGAACGCGACCGTCACGCGCGGCGCATCGAGCGGCCCCGACAGCACCGCGCTCAGGTCGGTGTTGTCGCGCGGCGTCGGCGCCGCGCCGCGCCACCGGTACGGCACGCGGATGATGTAGTGCTCGCCGTAGAGTTGCGCAATGTCGTCCGGCGACAGCAGTTGCAGCGCGCGACGCGCATCGGCGAGCCGCGTGTACGGGCCGCCGCCCGCCTCGCTGCGCACGCCGAGCAGCAGCAGCGCGAACGGCGACGTGTCGCCTTCCGGCATGTGCGCCTGCGCGGCGTTCTCGATGTGGAAGTCGAGCTCGACCTCGGATCCCAGGCCCGTGTAGTCGCGCGCGGTCGCCTTGTGCGGCGTCAGGTTGTTCACCAGCTCGCGGCCTTCGTGCGCGATCGAGTACGGCTCGCCGGCCAGCGTGCTCAACGCGACCAGCACGTTCTCGCTCAACACGCCGGCCTTGAACGAGCGGCCGGTTTCCTCGAACCGCGGGCTGCCCGTCACGCCGTCGTCGATCGGCAGGTTGTCGATCTCGATCGAGCCGTGCGCGTCGGCGGTCGGCGCCTTCGCCCGATCGAATGCGTCGACGACCCGGTCGGGAAACGCGTTGTAGGCGAGCTTGCGGACCGCGCTGATATAACCGGCGCCGCCGGCCGGGTCGTAGTCGAGCGCGCCGAGCGTCGCGCGGATATGAGCGGATTCCACTGCCGTCAAAGCGATGCGTTCATCTGCGAGATAGGTCATAGGTCTCTCGTATAAAGATCTGGTTCGAAGAGCGGCGTGGCATCACCGCCGCGCTCCACCGTCCTCGGGGCGAAGCGCTCGACAAGACTAGGAGACCGCCATTGCATTGCGAAATGATATTAATTCGATTGCAAACGAAAATTATCGATATAAGTTCAGCAATGCGGGCGGAACCGGTTCACGTCGTTTGCACCTTCCCTTAACACGAATACTTGTTAAAAAATCGCTGCTTATTATTTGTATTCGCCAACGGGTCGATGCTAGTTTTCTGTCGGATTCGACGATGCGGCCGGCGCCCGACGGGCAGCCGGCTTCCTCTATCCGCCCTACGGGAACCCGCCAGATGAATCGATACCGCCTGCCGCACCCGACGTCGCACACGTCCCGCCCGCACCGGGAGCCGCGATGAACGATCGCGCCCCGGCGCTCGACCGCGTCGACCATCCACCTGCCGCCGCCGCGACTGCGCCGCGTACGTCGCTGCGCGCCATCTTCCCGACCGTCGCGGCCGCGAGCCTGGGCTTCGCGATCGTCCAGCTCGACGTGACCGTCGTCAACGTCGCGATTCCGAGCCTCGGTCAGGCGTTCGGATCGAGCGTTCACGGGCTGCAGTGGATCGTCGATGCGTACACGCTGTCGTTCGCCGCGCTGCTGCTGACGTCGGGCACGCTGGCCGACCGCTTCGGCAGCCGCCGGCTGTTCGCGTACGGTCTTGCGCTGTTCCTGCTCGCGTCGCTCGGCTGCGCGCTCGCGCCGTCGCTGGCGGCGCTGGTCGCCGCGCGGGTCGCGCAAGGCGTCGGCGCCGCGATGATCCTGCCCACGTCGCTCGCGCTCATCACGCATGCGTGCGCGAACGACGCCGCCGCGCGCGTGAAAGCCGTCGCGTGGTGGAGCGCGACGGGCGGCGCGATCAGCGCGGCCGGCCCGACGCTCGGTGGCCTGCTGATCGATTCGCTCGGCTGGCGCGCGATCTTCTTCATCAACCTGCCGATCTGCGCGCTCGGGCTGTGGCTCACGCTGCGCCACGTGCGGGATTCGGCCGCCGCGCGCACCCGGCTGTTCGATCCGGCCGGCCAGATCGTTGCGGTACTCGTGCTCGGGTTGCTGACGGGCGGGATCATCCGCGCCGGTGCGCACGGGATCAGCGACCCGCATGCGGCCGGCGCGCTGCTCGCGTCGGTCGCACTCGGTGCGCTGTTCGTCGCGATCGAACGGCGCGTGGCCGCGCCGATGCTGCAGCTCGCGTTCTTCCGGATCGCCCGCGTGCCGGGCGTGCTCGCGATCGGCGCGATCACGAATGCGGCGTTCTACGGGCTGATCTTCTCGCTCAGCCTCTATTTCCAGAACGCGCGCGGCTTCACGGCGACCGAATCGGGGCTCGCGCTCGCGCCGCTCACGATCATCATGCTCGCCAATATCGCGAGCGCACGGCTCGCGGTCCGCTACGGGTTTCGCGCGACCGTGATCGTCGGGCTCGCCGTGTCGCTCGCCGGCTACGTGTGGCTGTGGCAAACGCTCGCCGCGCACACGCCGTATGCGCTGCTGGCGCCCGGGCTCGCGGCGATGGCGGTCGGCGGCGGCATCGCGATTCCCGCGCTGACGTCGACGCTGCTCGGCAGCGTCGAGGCCGGCCGCTCGGGCACCGCGTCCGCGATTCTCAATACCGCGCGCCAGGTCGGCGCCGCGATCGGCGTCGCGGCACTCGGCGCGCTGGTCGCCGGCCAGGGCGCGGCCATCGTGGCCGGCGCCGCGCATGCGTTCGCCGTCGCGGCCGTGCTCGTCGCGATCTGTGTCGTGCTGGTCGTGCGCTGGCCCCGCGACACTCCCGTTACCGGCACGCGGGCCTGAGCGCGCTGCCGCACGACGTCCTTCAACCGCCCCCATCCGAGCGAGGAATCCATGCAGCATCGCTTCATCGATACCGTCCTGATCGTCGACGGCGCGTCGACCGCCGCCTATCTGGCCCCCGCGTTTCGCGCATACGGCATCCGTTGCGCGCATGTGATCAGCGACCCCGATCTGCCCGCAATCTACCGGAACCAGTTCGTGCCGTCCGACTACGTCCGCCAGGTCCAGCATCGCGGCGACATCGACGCGACGCTCGCGCAACTGGCCGACCTGCGGATCGGCGCGGTGCTGCACGGCCTCGACGCGGCGCTCGAGCTGGCCGACACGCTCGCCGAGCGGCTCGACGTGCCCTATCGCAACCCGCTCGCGACCTCCGCCGCACGACGCGACAAGTTCGCGATGAACGAGCGCATTCGCGCGGCCGGGTTGCGTGCGCCGGCGCACTTCCACAGCACGTCGGTCGACGAAGCGCTCGCTTGGGCGCGCGCGCAGGGCACGCTGCCGCTCGTCGTGAAGCCGGCGCGCAGCGCGGGCGTGACCGGCGTGAAGATCTGCCGGACGCTCGCGCAGGTCGAGGCCGCCGCGCGCGACGTGCTGGCGACCCGTTCGCTGTACAACCAGCCGAACGACGACATCGTGATCCAGAGCTATTCCGAAGGGCAGGAATACATCGTCGACTCGGTGTCGTTCGAGGGCCGCCATCGCGTGGTCAGCTTGTGGGAGGTGCATCGCGACCGCACGCACGCGCCGCGGCTCGACAAGATGCTGGTGCTGAACCATGCCGACCCGCGCTACGCACCGCTGCTCGACTACGCGGCCGACGTGCTCGACGCGCTGGACGTGCGCTTCGGGCCGACCCATCTGGAGCTGTTCGATACGGCCGACGGTCCGACGATCGTCGAGCTGAACGCGCGGCTGCACGGCAGTCTCGATCCACGGCTGACGAGCGCGGTCAGCGGCGAGAATCACGTGTCGGCCGCCGTCGAAGCGGTGCTGCATCCGGAACGGCTGTTCGGCGAGATCACCGCGCCGACGGATTTTCGCGGCTACTGCGGGCACGTGCTGCTGCTGTCGTCGCGCAACGGCGTGCTGCGGCAGGATTTCACGTGGCAGGCGATCCAGGCGCTGCCGTCGTTCGTCGGGCTCAAGCAGTGGATCAAGGTCGGCGACACGCTGCGCGTGACCACCGACCTGCAGACCGCCCTCGGCACGGTCGGCCTGTACAGCCCGACCTTCGAGCGGCTGCTCGAGGATTGCCGGCGGATTCGCGAAATCGAGGCCGACTTCTTCGCGGACGAACGCGCGGTCGCGCCGGCCTAGGGCCGGATCGTCTCGCGTCAGCGCGCGAGCAGCGCACCCGCCTGCCGGCCGAGCACCGCGCGCAACGCGTCGAGTTCGGGCAGCGCGGGCGCTTCGTCGGGCGTGACGAGATAGGTCGTCACGCTGTCGAGATCGTCGAACGCGTGCGTGCGCAGTTCCTTGCGCGCCACGTGCTCGGTCGTGATCCGTTTCGGCAGGATCGCGACGCCCATCCCGGCCGCCACGCAGCCGAGAATCGCGCCGAACGTGCCGAACGACGACACCGACTCGATCGCGACGCCGCGCGCCTTCAGCCAGTGTTCCGCGACCGCGCGATACGGACAGCCGTCGTGAAACGCGAGCAAGCGCACCGTGTTGTCGGCCAGCAACTGCCGGCGCGTGACGGTCGCCGCGCTCACCAGCACCATGTCTTCCGCGAATGCGGGCTCGTAACGCAGCCCGGGCCGGACAACCGCGCGAGCGGTCAACGCCGCGTCGATCCGGCCGCGCAACAGCGCCTCGGCCAGATCGGGCTCGCTGCCGATCTGCACCGCGAGGCCGAGCGCCGGGTCGCGCTCCTTCAGCGCGGCGGCCAGCGCCGGCAGCCGCGTGGCGGCGGTGCTCTCCATCGATCCCAGCCGGAAGCTGCGGGCGACCGGCGTTTCGCGCACCACCTGCGTCGCTTCGTCGACGAGGCGCAGGATGCGGTCGCAATACGGCATCAGCCGGCGCCCGGCGTCGTTCAGCACCAGCCGCTTGCCGTGCCGGTCGAACAGCGGCGCGTCGAGCGACTCTTCGAGCTGGCGCAGCCGCGCCGTGACGTTCGATTGCGTGCAGCCGAGCCGTTCGGCCGCGCGCAGCGCGCTGCCTTCCTGCACGACGGCCCGGAAAGTTTCGAGCAGAGGGATGTTCATATCGGTTTCTCTTGTTACCGATTCAGTTTATATCATTTTACTTCGCCAATCATCCGGATTAGCCTAGCGGGTATTCCCTGCCGGCCGGCCCTTTTCAAGGAATCCGCATGCCATTCGCTGCCTGCTTCGGCTTCACCCCCGTTCGCCGCCGGCTCGAGGTTCGTCCGTGCGCGCACTGATCGCCGCGCTGGTGCGGCGTGGCCCGACCGTGCTCGCGTGCGGCGTCGGCCTCGGGCTGCTGGTGCCGCCGCTCGCGGCGCTCGCGCGGCCGTTGATGCCCGTTACCGTGTTCCTGTTCGTGCTCGGCACGCTGCTGCGGGTCGAGCCGAGCGCGGTGCGCGCGGTCGCGCGGCGGCCGGCCGTGTCGCTGCTGCTGCCCGCCGTGACGATGATCGCGTGTCCGGTCGCGCTCGGCATCGCCGCGCGGCTCGCCGGCCTGCCGTACGACTGGGTCGTCGCGCTGGTGATCGCATACTGCGCGCCGCCGTCGAGCGGTACGTCGACGATCGCACGGATGCTGTCGCTCGACGCAAGCGTCGCGCTCGTCGCGACCCTCGCGTCGATGGTGTTCGTGCCGCTGACCGCACCGCTGTTGACCGCGTGGTTCAGCCACGACGCGGCCGTGTCGATCTCGCCGTCGAGCCTCGCGCTGCGGCTCGCGCTGCTGATCGGCAGCGCCGAGGGCGTCGCGCTGCTCGTGCGCCGCCTTGCCGGCGCGCGGCTCGCGCGCCATGCGACGCCGATCGACGCAATCGTCGTCGTCGCGCTGCTGATATTCGCGCTCGGCACGATGGCCGGCATGCAGCAGTCGATCATCGACGCACCGCACCGCGCACTGGCCGCGATCGCCGTTGCGTTCGCCGTCAACGCGGGTTTCCAGATCGTCGCGTACGGGCTCACGCCCGGCGACGTCCGCACGCGCCTGAACGTCGCGCTGATCGTCGCCAACCGCAACGTCGGGCTGATGTGGGCCGCGCTCGGGCTGGCCGCCACGCCGACCATGGCGCTCGTGTTCGCGTGCGCGCAGTTGCCGATCTATACGTTGCCGCGCGTCGTCCAGCATCTGCTGCCGCGCCTCGAAGCCCAGCGCCTGCGCAGGCGCGCACGCTAGCCGGCTTTCCTCTTCCGCCCTCGATCAAGGATTCCTCATGAAGCGACTCATCGTGATCGGCGCACGCGCCACCGGCAGCAGCATCGCGCTGGTGCGCGGCGCCCTCGCACGCCAGGTGGCCGTGACCGTCGTCACCGCGCCCGGCCATCGTCTCGACGGCGTGTTTCCGGACGGCGTCGAGACGGTCAACCTCGCGCCCGACGCCGGCCAGCTCGCCGGCTGGCTGCGCGCGCGCTATCCGGACGAACTCGACACGCTGCGCGTGACGACCGCGCACGACACCTATGCGCGCACCGCCGCGTGGGTCGCCGATGCGCTCGGGCTGCCCGGCCCCGATGCACGGCACGTCGCGCACGCGGTGTCGAAGTCCAACCAGAAGGCGCTGCTCGCCGCGCACGGCATCCCGGCCGCGCAGTTCGTCGCGGGCACGCTGGCCGCGCCGGCGGCGCTCGCGGCCGCGGCCGCGCCGTTGCGCTTTCCGGTCGTCGTCAAGCCAGCGGAAGGCTCCGCGAGCGACGGCGTGCGCCGCTGCGAGGACATCGCCGCCGTGCGCGCGCAGCTCGACGCGCTCGCTGCCGTGCGGGCCGATGCCCCGTCGCTTGCGACCGAACGCGTCGTCATCGAGGAGTTCCTGGACGGCAGCGAATACTGCGTCGAGTATTTCGACGGCCGCTATGTCGGCGCGCTGCGCAAGCTGAAGCGGCATGGCGCCGGCTTTCTCGAACGCGGCTATACGTCCGAACTCGATCTCGACGCCGACACGCTGCGCGCGCTGATCGACGTCGGCACGCGTGCGACGGCCGCCGCCGGGCTCACGTGGGGGCCCGTGCATCTCGACTGCATCGTGCATGATCGCGTGCCGCACGTGATCGAACTGAACCCGCGTATCGCGGGCAGCTTCATCTGCGACATCGTGCGCGACGGGTACGGCTTCAACGTGGTCGAAGCGTTGCTCGACAAGCTCGACGGCAGGACGGTGACGATTCCCGCGCTGTTCGAGCCGCACGCGTATGCGCGCGCCGAATTCCTGCTCGACAGCGATCCCGGCGCGTGGCGCTTCGCGCAGGCCGGGGAGATCGACGACGGAGCGGTCAGGATCAGCTACGGACCGCAAGTGCTGCCCGATCGGGAGCGGCGTGCGTTTCTTTATGTGCGGGTGGCGTTGCCGGCCGGGTATGATCCCGCGGACAGCGCGGGAGCGGCGGGCGCGCGCGGCGAGTTGAAATCGACTACCGAGTCGGCCTGACTTCGGGCGAGCGAGATTTGCTTGCGCCGGCAGGCGGCGTCCCGCGCCAGAAGAAAAACACGAGCGCGCCCGCGATCGCCTGTGCGCCGACGACGAACGCGACGCAGCCCGCCCAGCCCCAGCGATTCCATGCGGGAACAGGCAGGACCGAGCCGAGACTTCCGCCAAGGTAATAGAAGGAAAGGTAGATGCCGATCGCCGTCGATCGTGCCCCGCGTGCCACCCGCGAGATGAACGCATTGGCCGACGCCTGCTCGACGAACACCGCGGTTGAACTGAGCGCGAGACCGGTCAGGATCGCACTGACGCTGCTCGACAGCGTGAGCAATGCACCGACGATCGCGAGCCCGGTCGCCGCAAGCGCGAGATCGCGCGGGCCGCGTTGCGCCGCGACGCGGCCCGCGAGCGGTGTGACGACCACCGCGACGAGAAATACCGCATAGATCGCGCCGATCTCGACCGTATCGAAGCCAAATGGCGCACCGGCCAGCCGCAGTCCGACAAACGTGAACGTCGCGACCTGCGATGCGAGCACGCATGCGCCGACCAGAAACGACGCCAGCAGCGGGCCGCGTGTCAAGAGCTTCCGGCGCGGCGTCGCCACGCCATCGCCATCGCCATCCGGACGCGCGACGCCGGACCTCGGCAGGCACGCGTGGATCGCGAGGCCCGTCGCGAGACACAGGAACGCGATGAAATCGAGCGCGTGACGCCAGCCGAACGCGGACGTCAGGATATTGGTCACGAAGCGCCCGGCGAATCCGCCGAGCGTCGTACCGGCGACGAACAGTGCGCTGACCTCCGTCGCCGCGTCGTGGCTGAAGATCTCGCCGATACAGGCGATCGAGATCGCGAAGATGAACGGCATCAGCATGCCCGCGGCAAAGCGGGCGGCGAGAAACGATGAAAAGTGCGCCGCGTGCCCCGACCACAGGACGGGAAGCGCACACACCACGGCGGCGCACGAAATGACCGTCCGGCGATCGAAGCGGGCGGCCAGCGTACCGACGAACGGAGCGATAATGGCAACCGCCAAGGTAGTGGCGCTGATGCCCTGGCCGGCCTGTTCGGCGCTCACGTTGAAGGCCGCGGCGAGTTCGTGCAGGATGCCCTGCGTCGAATAAAGATTGATAAATGCCGCGAACCCGCACAGGAAAAATGCGAATCGGATGGTTCTGTTGCCCACGGGTGATGCCCTCTCTGATGTGGGTGACAGTCTGACGAGCGGGCGGCACGCGTGCCAATACTGTTTTCGTGGCCATTGATACCGAAACGACAAAAATGCTCGACCTACGCCGCCTCCGCTATTTCGTGACCGTCGCCGAAGAATTGCACTTCGGACGCGCGGCGTTGCGTTTGCGTATCGCCCAGCCGCCTTTGACGCGCCATATCGCCGCGCTGGAAGCCGACCTCGGCATCCGGCTGTTCGAGCGGTCCACGCGCGCGGTGCAGCTCACGCCGGCAGGCGCGCTGTTTCTCGAACAGGCGAGAACCGTCGTTCATGCGGTCGACGAGGCGGAGGCGACCGCGCGCAAGATGGCGCAGGGTATGGTCGGCCGTGTCGTGATCGGCTATGCAAGCTCCATCCCGATGTCCGACGCGTTTTCGGACATCATCCGCAACGTGAGCCGCAGCATGCCGGAAGTCGAGTTGGCGTTTCGGGAGGTATCGACCGCCAGTCAGCGCCAGCAGATCGCCGACGGCACGCTGGACATCGGCTTCGGCTGGTCAACGGCGACGGCGTCCGGCGAGCGCATCCGCTCCCTCGTCGTGTCGCGGGAACCGCTCGTCGCCGCGGTGCCGGCCCGGAGCCGATACGCGGGCAACGCGACGATCGCGTTCCGCGAACTCGCGATGGAGAACTTCGTCACGTTCCCTTCCGGGTACGGTTCCGCGCTGAACGCCGCGCTCGAGGATCTGTGCGCGCATGAAGGCGTGACGCCACGGATAGGACCGACCGCGTCGCAGATCGCGACACTGGTGTCGCTGGTGGCGGCGGAACGCGGCGTCGCCATCGTGCCCGGCTTCACGTCGACGTTGCACCGCCCGGGCGTCGCTTACGTGCCGCTGGCGAGGCCGCACGTGCTCGAGCTGGTCGTCACGTGGTCCGAACCGTTTTCGTCGACCTGCGTCGAGCAATTCGTCGAGTTCGCCCGGTCGGTCGCGCCGGACTAGGCTTCCCGCTCCTGCTGCACGTACCACGATATCCGAGACGCATACGTTGACGTCGTACGTATGTGCATACGCTACGAGACCCGACTAAGCGGTGCACCATACGCGCGGCCGGAGCATGCGTGCGCACGGACGATTTCCGGATCGACCGGGCTATGTCCCGAAACGATCAAAGGTGGCGTGCATGGCTTCCAGGGCCCGTTTCCTCGGAATAGCCTGCTTCACGTTCTCGGCGAAGCTGTCGTAGATCGCATCGAACTGCTTGCTGTTGAAGCGCTGAATCGTGATCCTTTCGGCATCGTCGGCAATGGCCTTGTCATGCGAGTAATACCCGAGGTGCACCTTGGTCATGAGGAACAGGCCGACGCAGATCAGTACGGCTACCACGGCAGCAATCGATTTCGTTCTTTTTGTCATCGGTCATCGCACCCGCTACAAACGGGTTCCCGGATCTTTTCCGGCGATCCTGCCCCGCACGCACGATCGCCCGCCTCCTCAAAGCGACGCGCCGTCGTCGCGCGTGGGCCCCGCCATCAGCACATCGGTCAGTTTCAGCACCGGACAATGCGCGCCGGCCCCGGCAACGGCATCGCGGTACGTATCCGTGACGGCCGCCGCGATCGCATGGGCTGCATCGACGCCTTCGGCCATCGCCGAGTAGTACGACAGATCCTTCAGCGCATTCGCCATATGGAACGGCAGCGCGGACGTGTCGCCGGACTCCAGGAACGGACGCAGCCGGTTCAGCGCGGCGCCGCCGCCACCGCCGTTGGCGAGCACGTCGGCGAGCACCGCGACGTCCACGCCCGCGCGCTTCGCGCACGCGACGGCTTCCGACAGCAGCGCGATGGTCCCGAGCGAAACATAGTTGTGCAAAAGCTTCATGCTGTGGCCGGCCCCGACATCGCCGACGCGCGTGATGTTTTCGGCGAAGCACGCGAGCACCGGCCGGACCTCCGCGAACAACCCGGGCGTCGCGCCGACCAGCAGGTTCAGCCGGCCCTCGTGAGCCTCCCTGGCGCCGCGCGTCATCGGCGCATCGACGAAGCGCCCGTCTGCCGCTTCGACGAGCCGCGCCATCCGGACGGTCGACTCGGGAACCGCGGTCGAACAATCGACGACGATCGCGTTGTCCTTCAGGCCGGCCAACACACCGTCCTCGCCGGTGAGCACCGCTTCCACTTCGGGGGAACCCGTCACGCAGAGGATGACGACGTCCGCTTGCGCGGCCAGTTCGCGCGCGGTCCGCACGGTCCGGACGCCGCCCTGCAGCAGTTCGTCGAGCGGCTGGTTGCCCGGATGCTCGACGACCGTGAGCGGATAACCGTGCTTCAGCACGTTGCGCGCAATACCATGTCCCATCAAACCCACGCCGATCAGGCCAATCTGCTGTTTCATGTCATTCCCGTCAAAAAAGGCGCCGCGGCGCTGCGCCGCGGCGAACCGGATTGTCGTTACCGCTCGACCAGCCGCGCCGGCAGCAGCATCGTCAGAACGAGGCCCAGCAACAGGCACCCGACCATCAGGAACAGCGGCACGGCGAGATTGCCGGACAGCTGCTTCAGGTAGCCGACCGCATAGGGGCCGAAGAAACCGCCGAGGTTGCCGAACGAGCTGATCACCGCGATGCCCATCGATACCGACGCGGCGCCGAGCGCCGCGGTCGGCATGCTCCAGAACAGCGGCGGAAACGAGATGAGCCCCGCGTTCGCAATGCAAAGCGCGAACATCCCGAGCCACAGCTGATCGTGCCAGACGACCGACAGCCCGAGCCCCGTCGCGCCCATCAGCAAAAGCGTGGCGACGTGCAGCCGCCGTCCGCCGCGCCGGTCCGCGCTGCGCCCGAACAGGACCATCACGACCACGGCCACCGCGTTCGGCAGCGCGGCGAGCAGGCCGATCACGAAATCGCTGCCGATGCCCATCTGCTTGATCATCGTCGGCGCCCAGAACGTATAGCCGTAAATCGCGAAGACGTCGAGAAAGTAGATCACGCAGAACGCCCACACGAGCCAGCTCGAGAACAGGCCGCGGTGCGCGACGGACTCGGTCGTCGCGCGGTCTTCCGCCAGTACGCGTGCGAGGACGGCGCGCTCCGCGTGCGAGAAGCGCGCGCTGCGCGTGACGTCGTCGTCGAGGCCTTTCCATACGTACAGCGCGGCCAGGAATGCCGGCAGCGCCTCGAGAATGAAGATCCATTTCCAGCCCGGTATCTGCATCGCCCCGTCGAAATACTGCAGGATGAAGCCGGTCAACGGCGATCCGATCAGGCCGGCCAGCGCCAGCGCCGCGTAGAACATCGACAGGATCCGCGCGCGCCGCCGCCCCGGGAACGAACGCGCCATGTACAGCACGATGGCCGGGATGAAGCCGGCCTCGGCGACGCCGAGCAGGAAGCGCATCACGTAGAACTGCATCGGCGTGGACACGAACGCGGTCAATCCCGACACGATGCCCCACGACACGACGATCCGCGTGATCCAGCGCCGCGGCCCGACCCGCACCAGCAGCATGTTGCTCGGCACCTCGAAGATCACGTAGCCCAGAAAGAATATTCCGGCGCCGAAGCCGAACACCGCATCCGAAAAGCCCAGGTGCTGGCTCATCTGCAGCTTGGCGAAGCTGACGTTCACGCGGTCGATGTACGAAGTGACGTACGCGAACATCAGGATGGGCAGGATCTGCACGGCCAGCCGACGAAAGATCCGGTCCTCCTGCGCGAGGTCGTGCGCCGATGCCGGGGCGGCGAGGTCGCCCGG
Source organism: Burkholderia sp. EMB26 (assembly GCF_024730645.1). Taxonomy (NCBI): domain Bacteria; kingdom Pseudomonadati; phylum Pseudomonadota; class Betaproteobacteria; order Burkholderiales; family Burkholderiaceae; genus Burkholderia; species Burkholderia sp. EMB26. The sequence continues at coordinate 322,983 of NZ_CP078072.1, read as the reverse complement.
ATCGCAGGTCGCGTCGATTTCCACGTTTGTCTCCGAAAGTTCATGGATGGCCCCGCGTGCAGTCGCTGTCGAGATAAGTGTGTGCGACAGGGGACCGTTCGAATCTACCGGCTGCCCCGGCCGCCCGATATGCGAAATCCTTCAAGCGGCACTTCGAATATCTCGAACGCATGCCCGCGCCGGCCATCGTACGGTGCAATGCACAAGCCACCGGAAAAACGGATTCTAGCGCCGATCGCCCGCGCGACACGGGCAGCCGCGGGATGATCGCGGCGTCGCGGTGTGCGGCGCACCATTCGCGGCCGCTCAGGGTTAGCACCACTTCGCCCGGCACCATGGAGCGCATCGATGGATGACATACTGGCCGCAGTGTCAACCGGAGTCCGCGCTTGTTCGATCTCACGTCCCTCGCCCTGTTCGTCCGTGCATCCGAGCTGGGCAGCCTGTCGCGCGCCGCGCAGCAGTCGCACATGTCGCTTTCCACCGCGAGCCGCCGCATCGCGCTGCTCGAGCATCACTTTCGCGTGGTACTGCTGAACCGCACGGTGGCGGGCGTCGAACTCACGCCGGCCGGCGAAGCGCTGTTGCGTCACGCGACCGACCTGCTGCTGCGCACCGATGCGATCTACAGCGAGTTGTCCGACTATACGAAAGGCGCGGTCGGCCGCGTCCGCGTCTTCGCGAACATCTCGGCGATCAGCCAGGATCTTCCCGATCAGTTGCGCGCGTTCTCGCAGCGCTATCGCGACATCAAGCTGCAGATCAGCGAACTGAGAAGCGCCGACATCCTGCAGGCGCTGCGCGAAGGCCGCGCGGACGTCGGGATCGTCACGTCGCGCACCGCGACCGAAGGGATCCATCTCGCGCCCTACTGCATGGACCGGGCCAGCGTGGTCGTGCCCGACGAATACCCGCTGACCGGCGAGTCGATCGATTTCAGCGCGTTGCTCGACCACGATCTGGTCGCACTCGACGACCGCTCGGAACTGACGCGCTCGCTCGTCAGGGAAGCGGCGCTGCTCGGCAAGTCGGTCCGCTTCCGCGTGCAGGTGCAGAGCTTCGAGGCGATGTGCCGGTTGATCGCCGCGGGGCAAGGCATCGGCATCCTGCCCGAGCGCGCGGTCGCGCTGTTTCGCGAACCGATGCGCCTGCGCTTCATTCGCCTGAACGATCCGTGGGCCAACCGCGTCATGTCGGTCGGCATCCGCGCGGGCGCCGTGCCGCTGCCGACGCGCAAGCTGTTCGAGTTCCTCGCGTCCTTCGCGCCGCCTTCGCTCGTGTCCGGCGAAGCCGGGCAGGCGGTCGACTGATACGCCGCCCCGCGCCCGCGCTCGCCGGCGTGTTGCAGATTTTCGAAGGTCCCGTTCGCGGATCCGCACTTCCTGCCCGCGCCTGCGAAGAAGTAGATTCGACGGACCGATTCAACAGTCCGCCGGTTACCGCAACGGAAGAGACGCAGGAGACACGGCGACGCGATCCGACGTGAGCGGTGCAGCGTCGCGTATCGCAGGTCGCGCGGCCGTTCGACGCTGCGCGGTTCACGCCGCTCCCCGTGTCAGCCCCTCCCGTGCGGGACGCCAGCTTCGTCATGGAGGCTTCCCGCCATATGAAGAACCCGCACCGCATCGCCGTCATCGCCGGCGACGGCATCGGCAAGGAAGTGATGCCCGAAGGCATGCGCGTGTTGCGCGCTGCCGCCGACCGTTTCGACATTCCGCTCGCGTTCGACGAGTTCGGCGACTGGTGTACTGATCACTACGTTCGCCACGGCACGATGATGCCGGCCGACTGGGCGCGGCAGATCGGCGCGCACGACGCGATCTTCTTCGGCGCGGTCGGCGCGCCCGATATCGTGCCCGACCACGTCGCGGTGTGGGAATCGCTGATCAAGATCCGGCGCGAGTTCGATCAATACGTGAACCTGCGTCCGGTGCGCCTGATGCCGGGCGTGCCCGCGCCGCTCGCCGGACGCCGGCCCGGCGACATCGATTTCATCGTCGTGCGCGAGAACACGGAAGGCGAGTATTCGTCGGTGGGCGGCCGGATGTTCACCGGGACCGACCGCGAAATCGCCGTGCAGCAGTCGGTTTTCTCGCGTGTCGGCGTCGACCGCGTGCTCCGGTTCGCGTTCGAGCTCGCCCGCTCGCGCCCGCGCAAGCAGTTGACGGCCGCGACGAAATCCAACGGCATCTCGATCACCATGCCGTTCTGGGACGAGCGCCTCGCGGAAATCGCGCGGTCGTTCCCGGACATCGAAACGCGCAAATATCACATCGACATACTGTGCGCACACTTCGTCCAGAATCCGGATCGCTTCGACGTCGTCGTCGCCTCCAACCTGTTCGGCGACATCCTGTCCGACCTCGGCCCCGCCTGTACCGGCACGATCGGCATCGCGCCGTCCGCGAACCTGAACCCCGAGCGCCGCTTCCCGTCGCTGTTCGAGCCGGTGCACGGCTCGGCGCCCGACATCGCCGGCCGCGGCATCGCCAATCCGATCGGGCAGATCTGGTCGGCCGCGTTGCTGCTCCAGCACCTCGGTCGCGGCGAATCGCGCTACGAAGCCGCGGCCGCCGAAATCGTCGCGGCGATCGAATCCGTGCTCGTCGCCGGCCCGCGCACCCGCGACATGGGCGGCACGGCCAGCACCGCGGAACTGGGCGCCGCGATAGCGCACACCATCGCGAATCCCGCATCGATCGAGGAATGACCCATGCAATGTGATCACTACATCGACAACGTCCGCGTCGCACCGACGACCGGCGAGCGGATCGACGTCGTCGACCCGAGCACCGGCGAAGCGTTCGCGACGATCGCGCGCGGCGATGCGACCGACGTGCAGCGCGCCGTTTCCGCCGCCCAGCGCGCGATGGGCGACACGCTCGACGGCCCGTGGGCGAAGCTGTCGCCGGTCGAGCGCAGCAACCTGCTGTTCGCGTACGCCGCGGCCGTCACGCAGCATGCGGACGAACTCGCGCAGCTCGAAGCGCGCGACACGGGCAAGGCGCTGAACACCGCGCGTACCGACGCGGCGGTGCTCGCGCGCTACCTTCAGTACTACGCCGGATGCGTCGACAAGCTGCACGGCGACACACTGCCCTACACCGCCGGGTTCACGGTATTGACGGTGCGCGAACCGATCGGCGTGACGGGCCACATCGTTCCGTGGAATTACCCGATGCAGATCTACGGCCGCTCGGTCGGTGCGTCGCTCGCCGCCGGCAATGCGTGCGTGGTCAAGCCGGCGGAGGATGCGAGCCTGTCCATTCTGCGGCTGGCCGAAATCGCGGCGGAGGTCGGCTTTCCGGCCGGCGCGGTCAACGTCGTCACGGGGTTGGGCGGCGAAGCCGGCGCGGCATTGTCAGCCCATCCCGGCATTCGTCACATCTCGTTTACCGGGTCGACCGGAACGGGCGCGCTGGTCGGGCGCGCGGCGGCCGAGCGTCACTGCCCCGCGGTGCTCGAGCTGGGCGGCAAGTCGCCGCAGTTGCTGTTCGACGATGCCGACCTCGACCAGGCGCTGCCGGTCATCGTCAACGCGATCGTGCAGAACGCGGGCCAGACCTGCTCGGCCGGCAGCCGCCTGCTCGTCCAGCGCACCGTCTACGAGCGCGTGCTCGATCGTCTCGCGCAGCAGTTCGCGCGGCTGCGTTCCGGGCCGCCGTCGATGAATCTGGAGATGGGGCCGCTCGTCAACGCCAGGCAGCATGCGCGGGTCCGGGCCATCGTCGAGCGCGCGCAGGCCGACGGCATTCGGGTGGCGGCGCGCGGCACCATCGCGGCCGGCGCATCGGGTTCGGGGTACTACCAGGAAGCGGTGCTGTTCCGCGACGTACCGCCCGACAGCGAACTCGCGCAGGAAGAGGTGTTCGGCCCCGTGCTCGCGGCCATGCCGTTCGACGACGAGAACGCGGCGGTCGCGCTCGCGAACGGCACGCAGTACGGCCTCGTCGCCGGCGTCTGGACGCGGGATGGCGCACGTGCGCTGCGCCTCGCGCGCAAGCTGCAGGCCGGACAGGTCTTCATCAACAACTATGGCGCGGGCGGCGGCGTGGAACTGCCGTTCGGCGGCGTGAAGGCAAGCGGATATGGCCGCGAGAAAGGCTTTGAAGCGTTGCTCGGCTTTACCGCGCTCAAGACCATCGCGATCAGGCACGATTGACGGCCACAACGGCGCGACGGCCTTCGGGCCGTCGCCGGGGAATCGCGATATCTCGGCTGACCATCGTGGGTGCCGGCCACGTCGGCAAGCGCTTCGGCAACCTGATCGTCGTGAACCGTGTCGTCGACGTGTTGCAGATCCACGATCGCGACATCGCGCGCGCTGCCGCCGCGGAATTCGTCGGCGCCGGCTGACCGTTCCATCATCCGTCGCGCGACGCTTGCCGGCCGAGTGCCGACCTATCCCGTCTGCAAGACGGCCGGATCGATCTCGCGCGCCGTCAGCCCGAATCTCGCCATGCGAGCGCGATGGTCCGGCGAGCCGAGATACGAGCGAAGTCGCTGATTGAACGCCGCCAGCAGATCCCCGTGTTCCCGGTTGAATGAAAACGCGCCCAGCGGAGGCGTCCGCGGGCTGCCGTCGACATCCGACTCGTGCGCGACGGCCTCGATCAGCGCGCTGCCTATCCGGCCCGCCACGATTCGATTCCCCAACGCGGTGCTCGCATACGCATCGACCACGCCGGAAAGAACGGCCGCGATCGCGTCGGCCTGCTGTTCGAAGACGACGATTTGCCGCCGGCTCACGCCCGCCGCGATCGCGGAATCGTGCTGGACCTGTCCGGCAATGATGCCGAGGCGCGCGTCAGGACGTTCGGCAATCGACGCATAACGCCTGAGTGCCTTCGGATTTCCCGGGCGAACCAGAAAACCGTCTCCGATCCCCCACACCGGCACGCTGAACGCGACGGTGTGGGCGCGCTGCGGCGTCACGAAGAGCGGCACGTTCATGTCCCAGTGACCTGATGCAACGCCGGGCAGCAATTCGCCGAACGTCGCCGGGCAATACTCGATCCGGGTCACGCCTATCTGCCGGAGGATCGTCGCCGCGAGTTCGAGATCGGCACCGGTCGCGGTGCCATCCGCTTCGGTCCAGCCGAATGGCGGTTCTTCGATGTACGCAATGGTCACCTTCATCGCTTTCTCTCGCAAGCCGAAGAATCGATCAGGAATGCATCAGCTTACCGTGGGAAGTCGAGGTCCAGTCAGCGTGGACAAAATTAATCCGGATGTAAGCAAGTTGGCGGCATTTTCCTGACGCCCCCGTCGATGCAGTCACCAACCCGAAACATCGCACGCCCGATGCGACTGGCGTTCTGGCGTGACGGCATGAGCCGGCGCCACGCTATTCGACGCTATCCGTCACGTCCGTCATCCGGATCATGTGCGGCTTGATGCCGTCGTCTTCGGCCGTCGCGGTCTCCTTCGGATGAATCAGCGCTTCGAGTCGCGCCTTCGTCGCGATGAACTCGGGCGTATTGACCTGCGAATAATCGCGCGGCCGCGGCACCGGCACTTCGATCAACTCCTGCACCCCGCCCGGATTCGCCTTCAGCACCAGGATCCGGTCGGCCAGAAAGATCGCCTCGTCGAGGTCGTGCGTGATGAACAGGATCGTCACGTCGATGTTGCGCCAGATGTCGAGCAGGTGCGTCTGCATCCTTGCCCGCGTCTGGGCGTCCAGCGCGCCGAACGGTTCGTCCATCAGCAGGATGCGCGGACGGTTCGCGAGCGCACGGGCAATCGCCACGCGCTGCTTCATGCCGCCCGACAACTGGTGCGGATACACGTCGGCAAAACGCGTCAGCCCGACGAGATCGAGCCACTGCAGCGCCTCGCGCTCGGCCGCGCCGCTGCTGCTGCCGTTCATGCGCAGGCCGAACATCACGTTCTTCTTCACCGTGAGCCATGGAAACAGCGTATAGCCCTGGAACACCATCCCGCGATCGGCGCCCGGCCCGTCGACCGGCTTGCCGTCGAGCAGCACGTCGCCGCTCGTCTGCGCGTCGAGCCCGGCGAGGATCCGGATCAACGTCGACTTGCCGCAGCCGGACGGGCCGATCACGCACACGAATTCGCGCCGGTGCGTGCGGAAACTGATGTCGTCGAGCGCGACGCACTCGCCCTGCGGCGTCGCGAAACGCTTGCCGACGTGTCGCACGTCGAGGATCACGTCGCGCTCCTTCAGCCGCGCGAAGCGCTCGCGCACCGCGTCGGATTGAATCAGGTAATCGGGGACGGCTTGCGGGTTCTGCATGATGCCCTCTGCGGAAATCGGTCGATGGGGACGTGGGAGCGGACGTCACGCTTTCAGCGTGCGGTCCCACGGAAAGAGCCGGCGGCCGAGCAGCCCGAGCACGATGTCGGTGCCGAGGCCGATGATCCCGATCATCAGGATCGCCGCATACACGTTGTCGAAATGCTGGTAGCGCGCCTGCTGGCTGATGTACCACGTGATGCCCGAGCTCGTGCCGACCAGCTCGGCGACGATCAGGTAAGTCCACGCCCAACCGAGCAGGATCCGCTGATCGCGATACAGGTCGGGCAGCACGCCCGGAATCACGACGTGCGTGAGCAGCTTCAGCTTCTTCGTGCCGAGCGTCATCGCGGCCTCGAACAGCCCGTATTCGAGCTTGCGCGTGGTGTTCGCGATGATCAGCACCTGCTGGAACAGCGTACCGATCACGATGATCGCGATCTTCGGCGCGTCATAGATGCCGAGAATCGCGACCATCAGCGCGCCGAACGCCGGCGCAGGCAGGTAGCGGAAGAACTCCAGGAACGGCTCCTGCAGCCGCGCGAGCGCACTGAAGGTGCCGCAGACGATGCCGAGCGGCACGCCGATCGCGGACGAAATCACGAAGCCCCAGAAGATGATGCGGATGCTGTGCCACAGGCTTTCGTGCAGCCACACGCCATCGCGCGACGCGGGCGGCGTCGTGAACGCCGTGTAGAACGCGCGCAATACCTGGTGCGGCGCCGGCAGGTAGACCGGATTCGCGCGCTCGCCCTCGGGCACTGCCGCGTGCGCCGCACGCGCATGTGCGAGCTCGTCGTCGAACACGTCGCGGTCGATCTGCATGCCGGTCTGGAAATAGTCGACGCTGCCCGGGTTCGTGATGCGCATCTGCGGATGCCAGATGAACGGGACGTAGCTGATCAGGCACCAGACGGCGAACGGCAGCAGGAAGGACGCCAGCCCGAGCGTCCATTGGCCGCGCGTCGTCAGCTCGCGGCGCACCGCGAGCCAGCCGGTCGTGTTGCGGGTCGTTGTCATCGGAATCTCCGTAGCGTTTCAGGTGCCGGTCGCGCGGATACCGCGGCATCGCGCGACCGGGCGTTCATTGCAGCGCGCCGCTGGCGGCCTGCGCGCGGTAGGCCCGCCAGCCGCCGAAGCGTGTGATGTCCTGCGCATCGTCGAGCGCCACGCTTTCGCACAGGAAGCCCTGCACGCGCGTACCGTCGGCGAGCGTCAGCGTGCCGATGCCGAGCGGCGCCGCAATTCCGGCGACGAAGCTGCCGTAGGCGTCGACCGGCATCTCCCAGACCTCGACCGCGATCGGCGCGCCATCGTTCGGCACACGCACGAGGCCCGGTTTCGCGACACCGCCGCTTGCTTCCGCGGACAGCGCGTAGAGGCGATAGGCCGGCGCGGTGGTGGTCGCGGTGACGAAGCGCGCGCCGCGCTGCGTGAGCTGCCCGTTCAACGGTTCGCCGCGCAGATGCGCGCCGACGACGGCCACCCGCACGACACCCGGGGCTGCGGCACGCGCCGACACTGTGGCCGCAGGCGGCCGACCGTCATCGACAGCGGCAACGCCGTCGCCCCACGCGTGTGCGAGATCGAGCAGCCGCGCATCGTCGTGTGCACGCCCGACGAACGTGATGCCGAACGGCAAGCCCGCATGCGGCCCGGTCGAGCACGTGCCCGCCGGCACCGCGATCGCCGACAGGTCGAGCAGGTTCACGAAGTTCGTGTAGTAGCCGAAGCGCGAATTGATCGCGATCGGATCGGCTTCGAGCGCATCGACGGTCGCGGTCGTCGCCGAGGTCGGCATCACGATCGCATCGAGGCCGTCCCACGCGCGGGCTGCGTCGACGCGCAGCGCCGCCAGCCGGTCGAATGCGGCGAACGCGTCGGCGGCGCTGAAGCGCGACGCCCCGCCGACGATTTCGCGGATCACCGGATGCAGCGCGTCGGGCTCGCGCGCGGCGAATGCGCCGATCGCGGCCAGCCGCTCGGCGACCCACGGGCCGTCGTACAGCAGCCGCGCGGCGGCCAGGAACGGTGCGAAGTCGATCTCGACGAGCCGCGCGCCGGTCGCGCGCAGCCGTTCGAGCGCCGCGCCCCACGCCGCGCGATACGATGCGTCGCCGAAGAATTCGAGCTGATCGGCACGCGGCGTGCCGAACCGCACTTGCCCGAGCGGCCGCGCCGGCTGTGCCCGCAACCCGTCCGCACCCAGCAGCGGCTGCCATGCGCGCCCGTACGGATCGCCTTCCGTCACGCCGTGCGCAGCGGCGAACACGACGCGCGCGTCGTCCGCCGAACGCGCGAACACCGACACGCAATCGAGCGACCGGCAGGCCGGCACCACGCCGAGCGTGCTCAGCACGCCCCGTGTCGGCTTGAGCCCGACGAGCCCGTGGAAGGCGGCCGGCACGCGCCCGGAGCCGGCCGTGTCGGTACCGAGCGAGAACGTCGCGACCCCGAGCGCGACGGCCACCGCCGACCCGGAACTCGAGCCGCCCGACGCGTAGCGCGGGTCGAGCGCATTGCGGCACGCGCCGTAAGGCGAGCGCTGCCCCGAGAGCCCGGTCGCGAACTGGTCGAGATTCGTCTTGCCGACCGGAATCGCACCGGCCGCGATCAGCCGCTCGACGACGGGCGCGCTGCGTGCCGGCGTGTACGCGTAGGCGGGGCAGCCGGCCGTCGTCGGGATGCCGGCGAGGTCGATGTTGTCCTTGATCGCGAACGGCACGCCGTACAGCGGCAACGACGCGATGTCGCGTCCGGCCAGCGCGTCGGCGTACGGCATCATCTCGTCGCGCGTAAGCGGCCGGATCCACGCATGGTGCGGGTCGCCCGCATCGAAGTGCGCGGCGATCGCGTCGACGAGCGCAGGCGGCGTCAGGTCCCCCGCCGCGTAGCGGGCGCGCAGCGCGGCAATCGCATGCACCCCGCGCAGGATCGAGCGTTCCGTCGTGCTCATGCGACCTCCTCGGCGGCGCCCGCCTTCATCACCATCAGCCGCTGGCCGGCCACCACCGCCATGCCGGGCGCGCAATCGATCGTCTCGATCGCGCCGTCTTCCGTTGCCGTCACCGCCACCTCCATCTTCATCGATTCGACGATCGCGACGACCTGCCCCGCGCTCACGCGCTCGCCGGCTTCGACCAGCACTTTCCACACGCTGCCCGACACGTCCGCGGCGATCGCCCGCTGCGTGTCGTCGAGCGCGCCCGCTACCCGTTCCGGTTGCGCATCGCCCGGCTCCCCCTCGCCGACATATTCCGCATGGCCGGCCACGCGCCACCGCTCGCGCTCCGCGTCGAACGCGGCCTGCTGCGTCGCCTTGAACGCGGCGATCGACTCCGCCTCGTCGTGCAGGAAGCGGTTGTAGGCGCGCAGGTCGAACACCGATTCCTCGATCTTCAGCGTCGCGCGGCCCGCGATGAAATCCTCTCGCAGCGCACGCAGCTCGGCCTCGCTGACTTCGTAGAAGCGGATCTCGTCGAAGAAGCGCAGCAGCCACGGCTTGCCGGCCTCGAATTCGCGCGTGGTGCGGTGGCGATTCCACATCTGCACGGTGCGGCCGACGAACTGATAGCCGCCCGGCCCTTCCATCCCGTACACGCACAGATACGCGCCGCCGATGCCGACCGCGTTCTCCGGCGTCCAGGTGCGCGCGGGGTTGTACTTCGTCGTCACCAGCCGGTGCCGCGGATCGATCGGCGTCGCGACGGGCGCACCGAGGTAGACGTCGCCGAGCCCCATCACCAGATAACGCGCATCGAACACGATGCGCTTCACGTCGTCGATGCTCGCCAGGCCGTTGATGCGCCGGATGAATTCGATATTGCTCGGGCACCACGGCGCATCGGGCCGCACCGACTGCATGTAGCGCTCGATCGCGACGCGCGTCGACGGGTCGTCCCACGACAGCGGCAGATGCACGATGCGGTTCGGCACGCGCATGTCGGCCACGTCGGCGAGTTCGCGTTCGGCGGTCTGCAGATGCGCGAGCAGCGCGGCAAGCGGCAGCGTCCGCGCGTCGAACTGCACCTGAAGCGACCGGATGCCCGGCGTCAGGTCGAGCATGCCGGGCAACCGGTGCGCGTCGAGCCAGCCCATCAGCGCGTGCACGCGAAAACGCAGGTTCAGGTCGAGCACGAGCGGCCCGTATTCGACCAGCACGTTGCGATCGCCCGAGCGCCGGTAGACGACGCCGATGCCGCCGCCGGCCGACGGATCGCGATGCAGCACGCAATCGTCGAACGAGCCGGATGCAGCCGCGGCAACGTCATGTGTCGCCTCCACGACCGCGGCAGCCGGTTCCCCGGCCGATATTCCGGACGACACGCCCGCGCGCACGAACTGCACGGTATCGCCCGGCCGCAACTGCCCGAGCTTCCACAGCTCGTCGCGCACGACCGTCACCGGACAGACGAAGCCGCCAAGGCTCGGCCCGTCGGGGCCAAGGATCACCGGCATGTCGCCGGTGAAATCGACGGCCCCGATCGCATACGCGTTGTCGTGGATGTTCGATGGATGCAGCCCCGCCTCGCCGCCGTCCGCACGCGCCCATCGAGGCTTCGGGCCGATCAGCCGCACGCCGGTGCGGCTGGAGTTGTAATGGACGGTCCACTGCGTGCCGTACAGCATCGCGATGTCGTCCGGCGTGAAGAAATCCGGTGCGCCATGCGGACCGTCGAGCACGCCGAGCGTCCATGCATGCGTCAGCGCGGGAATGTCGGCCGCGGCCAGCGTCGCGCCGGCATCGCCGCGCCCCGCTTGCGCGTGCAGATGCAGCACGTCGCCCTTGCGCAGCGCGCGACCGGCATGGCCGCCGAACTGGCCGAGCGTGAAGGTCGCCTTGCTGCCGAGATAGTCGGGCACCTGCAGCCCGCCCTTGACGGCGAGACACGCGCGCACGCCCGCGCCCGTCACGCCGCCCAGCTTCAGGACCGCGCCCGCTCGTGCGCGCACGACCTGCCAGAACGGCGCCGCTTCGCCGTCGAGCGTGGCCGCGAGCGGCGCACCGCCGAGCACGAACAGCGTCGCGGTATTGAAACGCAGCGTCGCGCCGACCATCGTGAATTCCAGCCCGGCCGCGTCACGCGGGTTGCCGAGCAGCGCGTTAGCAAGGTCGAATGCGCGGTCGTCCATCGGCCCCGACGGCGGCACGCCGACGCTCCAGTAGCCGACCCGCCCGGGGGCCTGCTGAACGGTGGTCTGCACGCCGCCGTCGAGCACGTCGATCGTATGCGGCGCGAACGCGAAGCGCGACAGGAAGGCGGTCGTCGGCGCGCCGCGCGCGAACGCGTCGGAGCCGACGACGGCACGCAGGTAGTCGAGGTTGGTCTCGATCCCGTACAGCTCGGTCTGGTCGAGCGCGGCACGCAGCGCGGCCAGCGCGTCGCGCCGCGTGTCGCCGCGCACGATCAGCTTCGCGAGCAGCGGATCGTAATGCGCGCTGATCTCCGTGCCTGCCTCGATCCAGCCGTCGACCCGCACGTTGTCCGGAAACGCCACGTGCGTGAGCAGCCCGGCGCTCGGCTGGAACTGCTTGTGCGGATCCTCCGCATACAGCCGCACCTGGATGCTCGCGCCGCGTGGTGCGACGGCGAGCGTGTCGAGCGGCGGCAGGTCGCCCTCCGCCTGCAGGATCATCCATTCCACGAGATCGACGCCCGTCACGGCCTCGGTCACGCAATGCTCGACCTGCAGCCGCGTGTTCACTTCGAGGAAATAGAACTGCCGCGTGCTCGCGTCGAACACGAATTCGACCGTGCCGGCCGATGCGTAGCCCACCGCGCGGGCGAGCCGCACCGCGCTCGCGTGCAGCGCGTCGCGTTCGGCGTCGGTCAGGTCGGGCGCGGGGGTTTCCTCGATCACCTTCTGGTTGCGCCGCTGCACGGAGCAATCGCGTTCGCCGAGCGCGAGCGCCCCGCCGCGACCATCGCCGAAGATCTGCACTTCGATGTGTCGCGCATGTTCGACGAACTTCTCGAGATAGACGCCCGCATGCGCGAAGTTCGCGGCGCCGAGCCGCACGACGGATTCGAACGCCGCGCCGAGCTGCGCGGCATCGCGGCACAGCGACATGCCGATGCCGCCGCCGCCCGCGGTGCTTTTCAGCATCACCGGATAGCCGATCGCGTCGGCTTCGGCAAGCGCCGTCGCGACGTCGTCGAGCAGTCCGGTGCCGGGCAGCAACGCGACGCCGTGCGCGGCCGCGAGTTCGCGGGCGGTGTGCTTGAGGCCGAACGCGCGCATGTGGTCGCCGCGCGGCCCGATGAAGCGCAGGCCTGCCGCTTCGCATGCGTCGGCAAAGGCCGCATGCTCGGACAGGAAGCCGTAGCCGGGGTGCACGGCCTGCGCGCCGGTCTCGCGCGCGGCGGCGAGGATCGCCGCGACGTTCAGATAGCTGTCGGCCGCCGGCGCGGGCCCGACGCGTACGGCTTCGTCGGCGAGCGCCACGTGGCGCGCGTCGCGATCGGCATCCGAATAGATCGCGACCGATGCGATACCGAGGCGCTTCAGCGTGCGGATCACGCGGCAGGCAATTTCGCCGCGGTTCGCGACGAGGACTTTGGCGAATCTCATGTTGCCTCCCGCAGCGAACGTGTCGGCCCGGCGTAGCGCTTCAGCGCATACTCCGGCCCCATGCAAAGCAAGTGCGCGTGGGGGCCGTTCATTCCGCCTCCCATACCATCAGGCGCACGGGTGTCGGGTTGTAGCCGTTGCACGGATTGTTGAGTTGCGGGCAGTTCGAGATCAGCACCGTGACGTCCATCTCCGCACGCATCTCGACGTACTTGCCGGGTGCGGAGATGCCGTCCTCGAACGTGAGCCCGCCGAGCGGCGTGACGGGCACGTTCATGAAGAAGTTGACGTTGCCGACCAGGTCGCGCTTGGTGAGCCGCGCGCCGGCGCCGCACGTGCAGTGTGCGATCGCGTTGAGGAAGCTGTCGCGGCAGTTGTGCATGTAGCGCTTGTCGAGCGCATAGCGCACCGTGTTGCTCTCGGCCGCGCACGCGCCGCCGAGCGTATCGTGACGGCCGCACGTGTCGGCGACGATCGTCGCCATCGGGTTGCCGTGGTTCGACACGAGCACGCTGCCCGCGCTCAGGTACAGGTTGCGCTGCGCGCGGATCGTGTCCTGCGCGCTGTAGCGCTCTTCGGGATCGTCGGTGCGGTAGAACAGCGTGTCGACGGCCTGGTTGCCTTCCAGGTCGAGAATGCGGAAGATCTGCCCGCGCTTCAGGTCGTGCAACCACGGGTCGCCCGCGTTCAGCGTGACGTCGTGGATCGCGTCGCGCGGATCGAGACGGCTTTCGGTGATCGGCATGGTCTCGCTCCTCATGCGAACAGACGGTCGGTGTTGGCGAAGCCGCGCGTGTTCTCCGCGCATGCGCGCCGGCACGGGTCGTCGTCGGGCGCGGCACCGTCGGCCGGATACGCGCGGTACGCGATCAGCTTCACGGCTTTGGGCGCATAGTCCGGACGCGGATCGAGCGGATGCGGCGCGGTCGAGAACGCCGCGAGCGTATTCATCTCGAAGCGCAGGTCGAACGCGCTGCCGGCCGGCGAATGTCCGGAAACGAAATCGAGCGCGCCGTCGTCGCGCGTGTCCAGCTTGCTGAAGAAGTTGACGTTCGCGGCGAGGTCGCGTGCCGACAGCCCGTATTTCGCGAGCTCGAGCACGAGGCTGTCGCGGCCGTTGCGGATCATCGCGTTGCGATCGGCCTGGTACGACGACGCGCCGTACTTGTGCGCGAACAACCGCGCATCGCCGACGCCGCCGAGCGGATCGTGCCAGCCGAGCGTGTCGGCCGTGATCGACGCGATCACGCGCCCCATGTCCGTATACAGCGCATGGCCGCGCGTGAGATGCGCGGTGTGCTGCGCCTTCAGCGTATCGGCCATGTTGTAGCGTTCGAGCAGGTCTTCCTGGCGATGAAAGACGGCGGACAGGTTCGCGCCGCCGTCGACGTCGACGATGCGCAGCGCGAGGCCGCGGCGCAGGATGCCGGACCAGTGGGTTCCGGCGGGAATCAGCGTTTCCCACGCGACGTGCGGCGGCGGGGCAAGAATGGCTTGGGGGCTCGGCGACATGACGGCTCCGGGATCGGTTGATAAAAGGCGTGAGAGGGCGACCGAACGACATCGCGACCTCCCGGGCTTTTATCCCTCCGTGGAGCCTCGCCGTTTCCTCTCATCGAGGCGAAGGCAAGACCGGATTGCTCTCGGACCAGACATCGCGCGGCACATGCCGCACGACCGGAACCCTAGCGATCCTGAAGATGATGCAAATTGCTTCGCACCTCTCGAGCGTCGAATAAGCGAGTTGCGTGCCAGGCGCTGCCAATGACCACACGACGCGGCTCGGCGGCGCGATGATGCATGGCATCCGAATGGCGGACGCATTTTCTTGCCCTCGCGGCGGGCGTGCGGCGCACCATGCGCACGCAACCGCGCACCGGCGCAGTGCGCGTCGCGTGCTCGCACATTGCGCGCTCCGCGATGGCATGGCTATTGCTGAATCCGTGCACCGTCACCTCGCGCACGATCCTTCATGAACAAGCTCGACCTGCTCCGACGCGTACTGCACGCGCTGTTCGCCGCCCGTTTCATCGAACTTCAGCGCCCCTTGCGCCGACGTTGAATCGGATGGCCGCGTGCCATTGGCACGCTTCTCGCTCGGCATGACGCCGAGAGGTGCGGCGGCGTCGCATCTTAGGGGTGCTAGGGTTCCGGTTCATCGAGCGTCTGGTCCGAGAGCAGCCCGGCGTGGGTTCATCCGTTCGCGAGACCGGATGCGCACGCGCTACACGGCGGGACAAAAGCCCGGGAGATTGGCGATGGCAACAGCCGTCGCGCCTCTCCGTGGCCGCCTCGTTCGTTCCGCATCCGCAGGAACCGGCCATGCAGTCGGAACGTGTGCTCACGCACGATCCGTATCGACGATCCCGATCCCGGTCTCCTGGAGAACAACGATGACCCGTCCCGCCCCGGCGTTCCGCCGCCTGCCGTCCTTCCGTTTCATCCGTCATGCATTGGGCGCCGCCGTTGCGGCCGCCACGCTATGGGCGGCGCCTGCCGCGCAGGCTGCCGCACCGCTGAAGATCGGCTACAGCGACTGGCCCGGCTGGGTCGCCTTCCAGGTCGCGCTCGACAAGGGCTGGTTCAAGGAGGCCGGCGTCGACGTCGATTTCGAATGGTTCGATTATTCGGCGTCGCTCGACGCGTTTTCCGCAGGCAAGCTCGATGCGGTCGCGGCGACCAACGGCGATGCGCTGGTAACAGGCGCGTCCGGCGCGAAGAACGTGATGATCCTGCTGACCGACTACTCGGCCGGCAACGACATGATCGTCGCGAAGCCGCCCTTGCGCACCGTCGAGGCGCTGAAGGGCAAGAAGGTCGGCGTCGAGCTCGGCCTGGTCGATCACCTGCTGCTCGAAACCGCGCTGCAGAAGCACGGGCTCAAGGACGGCGACGTCACGCTCGTGAATGCGAAAACCAACGAGCTGCCGCAGGTGCTCGGTTCGTCGGCCGACATCGCGGCGGTGGCCGCGTGGCAACCGAATGCGGGCGAGGCGTTGAAACGCGCGCCGGGCGCACGCGCGATCTTCACGTCGGCGGATGCGCCGGGGCTGATCTACGATGCGATCACCGTCGCGCCGGCGAGCCTCGCCGCGCGCCGGGCCGACTGGGCGAAGGTGGTCAAGGTCTGGTATCGCTGCGTCGCCTACATCAACGATCCGAAGACGCAGGCCGATGCGGTCAAGATCATGTCGGCACGCGTCGGGCTCGCGCCGGCGCAATACCTTCCGCTGCTGAAGGGCACGCATCTGCTCGACGAAGCGGCCGCGAAGCGCGCGTTCCGCAAGGGCGACGGGCTCGATTCGATCTACGGCTCGACGCGCAACGCGAATGCGTTCAACGTGCGTAACGCCGTGTACAAGCAGTCGCAGGACGTCGACGCGTATATCGATCCGCGGCTCGTCGACGCGCATTGACGGCGGCGCGCCTGCCGGCGCGGCGACGCGCCGGTGGTAACGCCGGTCGATCGCCTGCTCCGGGGTAACAAGCGGTCATGGCCTGTCCATGTCGTGCCAATGCCTCGTACGTCATCGACCGCCGTGTCCTCGACGGGGACGCTTACGCGAAGGGGAACGGGCCCTCGAAGTGCCCCACGTAACACAAGTGGGAGACCGCTGGCTGACCTCGACCTGCCCAGCGATGCAGCATGTATGCAGGGGGTTCGAGAAAAGAAGCGGGCTGCGCGTCCGCTTCAACGCGCAGCGCAATCTGAGTGGTCGTGCTCGGGCAGGTGAGTACCGGAACGCGCCCAAGACGCGTCTGCATCGACCGGTGGACGTGCCCGGCAAGAATGCGATCTACGTTGCTATGCCGCGCAAGAACCGCGGCAAATGCCTCCGCATTTCGCAACCCGTAGATGTCGAGATAAGGAATGCCGGTCATGAACGGTGGATGGTGCATGACAATAACCACCGTCCGATTGCGATGCTCGGCAAGTTCAGTGTCGAGCCACGCCAGGGTTTCGGCGTCCAGTTCACCGTGATGTAGCCCTGGAACGGAGGTGTCCAACGCCACGACGCGTAGTTCGCCCACGTCCAGCGCGAACGAGAGTGCGCCCTCGTCCGGAAGCCACGCGTGATCCGGGAACGCGGCTCGCAGATTGCCACGGTCGTCGTGATTACCCGGCAGAACCACGAACGGTCGCCTCAACTCGACGAGCAGTTCGCGAAGTTTTCGATACTCGTGTTCGGTGCCCTCGTCCGTCAGGTCGCCGGAGATGACAACCAGGTCCGGCTCAGGTCGAATGCGGTTCAGCGAATCGACGGCTGCCGAAAACATGACATTGGAATCCACGGCGTCTTGATACAGGACGCCGTGAGGCCGGACATGAATATCGGAAAGTTGTGCGATGACCGTCACTCAGCGCTCCGTTGGCTTTGACCTGCCCGTACATCGATCGAGGAGATTTTAGGCCGGACAAAATTCGCCCATCGACAGAGGCTTTCGGTGACAACGTTCGTGCGCCACGCGCTCAATCGTGCGTCAGCGTGGCTGATTCGGGATGACAGGCAGACACCGGGTGGCGAAGCACGAAAGGCGGCTTCTGGCCGGTAGCGGCCTCTCGCCACCGCCGACCGCAAGCCCGACGGGGAATCATCCCCCGACCCGCGCTTCCCGCTTCATACACGTCTCGGCAGCCGCACCGCAAACACGGTTTCCGTCTGATCGGACCGCGCGTCGATCCGGCCGCGATGCGCCTTGGCGATTTCCCTCGCGATGAACAAGCCGAGCCCCAGGCCGGCATCGTCACCCGTCCGTCCCTGACGCTCTTCCCCGCGCTCGAGCGGATCGAAAATGCGGTCGAGCATGCGCGGATCGATCGCCGGCCCGCTGTTGCCGACCTCGACGAACACTTCATCGCCGGTCGTCTTGGCCACCACCCGCACCGGGGTATCGCGCGCGCCATACTTGATGGCATTGCCCACCAGGTTGCTCAGCAACTGCTGCATTCTCTGCTCGTCCCACTCACCCCGGAGATCACCGCGCATATCGACGATAATTTCGCGATCCGGATGGCCGGCCCGCAACTCGTCCACCACATTGACGAGCACGTGTGCGAGATCGATATTGCGGGGAACGACGTTGATGCCCAGCCCGAGCTGGGTTCGATTGAAATCGCAGAGATCGTCGAGAAGGCCCTGCATGCGGCCGCCGCTTCGGATCAGCCGAGCGGCGGCCTCCGATACGGCCTCGCCCGCATTGAGGGCGGCAAGATACGACGCCGTGAGCTGGATGGTCTGCAGCGGCGTGCGCATGTCGTGGCTCAGCATGCCAAGCAGCAAGTTGCGCGCCTGCTCGACCTGGTCGGTAAAGAAAGCCACGGATTCCGCCAGCGCTTGGTCGATCGCTTCGTTGAAGCGAATCATGTCGCCCATATCAGGCGGCGCCGGGTGACACGCATCGATCCACAGCCGCAGCACACTGGCACGCAGCGCCCGATACTCGGCTGCCAGCTGGTTGATGTTGAAACCCCGCCGGGCGCGCAGAACGGCATGCGTCTGGGCGGCCGTCTCGCTGGCGTTCGCCGGCTCGGGCGCGCGCCCCAGCGATTTCTCGTGCTGCTCCTCCCTCGTTTGCGGCGTCGCGATGTCCTTGGCGACGGCGGTCAGGATCTCGCGCGCGTGGTCGCGTAGCCCCTGCGAGTTCATGTGCCTCGCAGCCGGTAACAACGTGGCGGCAAACGCTTCCCACTGCACCAGGATCGGTTCCATGTTCCGTACGATGAAATCAGCAAGACGCATGTCGCCCCTCACAACGGAATGAACGGTGAACGCTTCTGTCGAACCGCACGATATCACTGAACAACGGCGTTATCCGACGATTCGATCGCCGCCGTCGTCATTTCCGGCCGCGTGGGCGGTGAATGCCCGGCGGCCAGGGCCCGGCGAACCGGACGATTCCCGATGCGCGATGGTCCTTTTCAGGGCCGAAGGAGGCTTCGATTCGCACGCTCGTCACGTCGGGCGGCTAGCATCGCCGATAATCGATGCGCGTCACCCCCGTTCAGCCGGACGCCGCCTTTCGGTTGCCGCGGCACCGGCAGCACGAACCTTGCTCCGCGCCCGTTCGACTTCCATCCGACGGTGGAGTCGGCCGCCTCTTCCCGCCACGGCCGGCCGCCCGCACGAAACCGCACATGCCCAGGAAAAAATCCAGCCTCTGGTTACGGCATCTCGAACTGTTTTCCATCGCGACCGGTGCGCGGCCGAAGAAGCGGGCCGGCAAGCCGCGACCAGCCACCCAAAAAGCCGCCAAAAAGGTCGTTCAACGCACCATCAAGCCGGCCGTCGCCGCCCCTGCCGCCAAACGGACGGGCACCGCGCCCGCCGCACGCGCGCCGTCGGTCGAGCTGCCCGGCACCTGGCTGCGCTCGTTTCATTCCGCCGGCCCGAGCGCCGGCCGGCTCGTGAACCATCTTGCGTATGCGCTGTATCTTCCCGCCGCACCCGCCAAGACAGCAGGCATGCCAGCCATCGTCATGCTGCACGGCTGCAAGCAGACTGCCGAATCGTTCGCCGCGGGCACGCGCATCTGCCGTCTGGCCGAGCGAGCGGGGTTCGCCGTGCTGTTTCCCGAACAGGCCAAGACAACCCATGCGCACCGCTGCTGGCACTGGCATGGCGATGCGACCGAGTCCGAAGCCGCGGCCGTCGCGTCGCTGGTCGACGCCATCGTGCGGCGCCACGGCTTCGATCGCGACCGGATCTACGTGGCCGGCCTGTCCGCCGGCGCCGGGCTCGCCGCGGTGCTGGCGCTCCGGTATCCCGACCGTTTCGCGGCCGTCGGCCTGCACTCCGGCCCGGCCATCGCGCCGCCGTCGTCGACGATGGCCGCGATGAGCCTGATGCGTCGCGGGCTCCGCGACGATCCGATCGCCGCGCTCGACGCGTGCGCCGACGTCGCGTCCTATCCCGGCATGCCGGCCCTCGTCATCCACGGCGCGCTCGATACGGTCGTGACCGACCGGAACGCGACGCAGCTCGGCATCGCGTTCGCGCGGCTCAACCGGCTCGTCGACGAACACGGTGCGATCCGCGTCGGCGAGCAACGCAGCTACGCGCAGGACGATGCGGACTACGTCGATTATCTGAAGGGGGGGCGGCTGGTCGTCAGGGTGTGCATCGTCCGCCGGCTGCCGCATGCGTGGAGCGGCGGGGACCCGAGCGAGCCGTTCCATTCCGCCAAGGGGCCGGACGCGACCGCGATGTTCTGGCATTTCTTTCGTCGTCAGCGCCGCAAGCGATCGGCGTGACGCACGACGCTCGCAGCGGCCGCTCGCGAACGGCCGCCGTCATGACGTCAAACCCGCTGCTCCAGCGCTGCGGCGTCCGCGCGGTCGCCGGCACGCCGAACCGGCAACCGTATCCGGAAGGTCGTGCCGCGCCCCGGCTCGCTGGTCACGTCGATCGCGCCGCGATGACGCTCGACGATGCCGTGCGAGACCGACAGCCCGAGCCCCGTGCCCTGCCCGACCGGCTTCGTGGTGAAGAAGGGATCGAAGATCCGCCGCACGACGTCGGGTGTCATGCCGGCGCCGGTATCGCTGATCGCGATCGACACCTGTTCGCCGTCGCTCGACGTGCGGATCGTGATCACGCCGCGCTCGGGAATCGCCTGCGCGGCGTTGACCAGCAGGTTCATGAACACCTGGTTCAACTGCGACGGCAGGCATTCGACGTGCGGGACGTCGCCGTAATCGCGCACGATGTCGGCCTTGTACTTGAGCTCGTTGTGAACGACGTTGAGCGTGCTCTCGAGGCCCGTATGGAGATCGACCACGCTCCATTCGTCGCTGGCCGGGCGCGAGAAATCGCGCAGGTCCTGCACGATGCGCCGCACGCGCAGCGCGCCGTCGATCGATTCGTCGATCAGCGTCGCGATCTCGTCGCGGACGTAGTCGAGATCCGCCGCGCGGTGCGCGGCCGTCAGCGCGTCGCGGGTGGCCGGATCGAGCTGCGGCAGCGCGGCTTCATGCGCCGCGACCACGTCGAGCAGGCTGCGCACCCACGTCTTCAACGTGTTGAGGTTCGCGCTGACGAAGCCGATCGGATTGTTGATCTCGTGCGCGACGCCGGCCGCGAGCTGGCCGATCGACGCGAGTTTTTCCGACTGCAGCAACTGCTCGTGCGTTTCCTCGAGCGCATGCAGCAGGCGTCGCTGCTCGTCCTTCTCCTGTTCGAGCAGCGCGTGCGCGGCCTTGCGCTCGTCGATCTCGGTCGCCATGTTCTCACGCGTGCGTTGCAGCATCTGCGTCGTCTGCTCGTAGCTGTGCAGCGCGCGTTCGAGTTCGCTGGTTCGCACCCGCACGAGCCGTTCGAGCGTATCGGTCATGCCGCGCAGGAAAGTGGTGCGCGCATCGAAACGGCACACGAGCAGCGTGACGACCAGCGTCGCCATCGTAAACAGCGCGACGGTCGTCGCGAGCCACGGCGCGTCGACGCCGTTCGCGGCGCCGCACCGCGCGTCCGGTGCGAAATGCGCGGCCGCCATCGCCGTGTAGTGCATGCCGGTAATCGCGATGCCCATGATGGCGGCCGCGCCGATGCGCTGCGCGGTCGCGTGGCGCGCCTGCTGCATGCGCAACGCCTGCGCGATCCACAGCGCGGCCGTCGACGCGACCACCGCGATGCCGATCGACGCGGCGAACAGCGCGGCGTCGTAGCGAATGCCAGGCTGCATGTGCAGCGCGGCCATCCCCGTGTAGTGCATGCCGGCGATCCCGCCGCCCATCAGCACGCCGCCCGCGCACAGCCGCCGCCAGCCCAGCCGGGCGCGCGTGACGACGTTCAGCGCGAAGTACGACACGAGCACCGCGATCGCGAGCGAGGCGCCCGTTTCCTGCCACGCATAGCCGAGCGGCACCGGCAACGAAAACGCGAGCATGCCGACGAAATGCATCGACCAGATTCCGGTGCCCATCGCCGCCGCGCCGCCGCCGAGCCACGCGCGCTTGAGCTTCGGATTGTCGAGCAGCGAAATGAACGCGGCGAGGTCGAGCGTCGTATAGGAAGCCAGCGTCGCGATCGCGAGCGACAGCAGGACGAGCGGAAGGTTGTAGATGCCATGCATGATCGGGGCGCCCGCAACGAGTTGAATGCAGCGTCGCGGTGCGGGCGGTCGCACGCCCCGCGGTCGTCTTCGATATCAGGCCGGCGGCGCCCCTCCATTGGGTGCGTGCGCCTGCCCGGCCGGACGGGCCAGCACGAGAATGTCGAACGGCGTGCCCTCGCGCGTCTCGAAGCGGCGCACGAGCTCGATCTGATGCGCGGACATCACGCTGCCCTTCGTCATCAACAGCACGCCGCGATGCGTGCGCAGATCGTCGGCGAGCTCCATCCCTTCGCGCAGTTGCGCCGACCGGATCTCCGCGACGGACGCCGCGATGCCGAGGCTCGCCGGATCCCGCATCAACTCGATGAAGCGCGCGACCAGTTGCGGGTCGTAACGCACGTTCGCCTGCGAACGCAACACGTCGATCGCCTGCTCGATCGAATGCGGCGCACCGATTTCGCCGTGGCGCAGCCCTTCGAAATCGCGCGCGATCGCAACGATCCGCGACCCGACCGGGATCGCGTCGCCGACCAGCCCGTCCGGCGTGCCGCGGCCGTTGAAGCGCTCGTACTGGTGCAGCACGATCGACGCGACCTTGTGCAACTGGGCGACCGGCGTCAGCACCATCTGCGCACGCAGCGGATGCTCCTGGAACACGCGGTGCTCGTCGGTCGTCATCCGCGCGAGCGGCTTGTGCAGCAATTCGTCCGGCAGCGACAACTTGCCGATGCCGTGCAACAGCCCCGCGAAATAGACGTCCTGTGCGTGCAGTTCGCTCATCCCGGACGCCAGCGCGAGCCGCCGCGCGATCTCGCCGACCCGCATCGCATGCCCGCTCGCGGCCCCGCAGCGCAGCTCGATCATGCTCGCGCACACCTGGACCATCGCGGTGAAACTGCTTTTCAGGTCGCTCTGCGCCGCTTCGAGAAACATCACGGTCTGGCCGAGCTCCTCGGTGCGCGCGCGAACCTGCGTTTCGAGGTCGGTATTGAACCGGCGCAGCGCGTCGTTCTGCGCTTCGGTGAGGGCCGCCAGCCGCGCCGCTTCGCGACGCAGACGGCGCTGCTCCAGCGCCTGCTCGATGGTCAGCAGCAGGTCGTGATCGTCCCACGGCTTGTTCAGGTAGCGATACACGCCGCCTTCGTTGACGGCCTGCACGACCGACGCGATCTCCGCATAGCCGGTCAGCAGGATGCGCATCGTGTCAGGGTACAGCGCCCGCGCGCGCGCCAGGAATTCCGCGCCGCTCATGTGCGGCATCCGCATGTCGGACACGATCAGGTCGATGTCGGTCGACGCCAGGATCTCGAGCGCGGCCTCGCCGCTGTCGGCCGTCGCGATGTCGTAGCCGGTGGGCCGGAATACGCGCCTGAGCGCCGACAGCACGTTCGGTTCGTCGTCGACGAGCAGGATCGACGGTACGCGGGCCGCTTCACCGGATGCCACCGCGGTGTCGGACGTTTCGGGCGACACGGCATTCAGGTCGTTTGTTGCAGATGTCGTCATAATCGGCCTCGGATCAATTATTCACGCCCTCTCTGCGACATCGGCCGGCCCCGCGTTTTCCACATTGGTGGAAACGCTAATACGTGCGTGTCGATTTCATTCGGAATCCATCACGCGAGCGCTACGTCGTCGCCGTGCCCGGTTCGCGCCGGTAGTAGATGTCCCATTCCGCTTCGCCGGTTCGCACGAAGCCATGCCGCTCGTAGAAGCGGTTCGAGTCGCTGCCGCGCAGCGCGCCGACGTGAACGGGCATCCGGTGTTCGTCGGCTTCGGCCAAAATCTCGCGCAGCACGGCGGCGCCGATGCCCTTCCCCTGATGCGCGGGCACGATGTACAGATGGTCGAGCAACCAGTGATCCGCCCTCGGGCGAAGCGTGTAGAACCCCGCACGCGAATGGTCGACTTCGACGAAACGGCATCGCGCCGGATCGAACGACGCGAGAAACCGTTCGCGCGCACGCTGCGGATCGAAACGGCCGATGCGCTCGAGGCTGTCGCGCATCGCGGCGATGCGGATCGCGACGAGCGCTTCGGCGTCGGCGTGCGTGACGGGGACGAAGATCAGGGGCATGGAGCTGACGCGATTGACGCGATGCGTGGGACAGTGTCTGATGTGCCGCTACCGACGATGCAGCGTTGCCTGACCTTACCCGATAAAGGATCGCGCGCAAAGCGAGCGGTCATGCAGCAACCGCTCGCCTCGCTCTGAACGAACTTCCCGAACAAACCGGCCTTTTGTTTTGTCCGGATAAGCGCCCGGCAAACGAGCCGACGAGATCGGCTCGAGGAATAAAAAACGCTGGCCAGTGAACTGGCCAGCAAATTGGTTCTGGCGATCCGAGGTTGGTGCGTGCCAGAACCACATGCATTAGACGGCCTGCGCGTACAGACGGACGGGCTCGTCAGACGACCGCGTCCCGAGAATCGGAGCGGTCCCGGACCGCGCCCGCGCAACAATCTGTGATCGCAGTTCAGGCCAGGCTGGCAGAGGCGATCAGGTCTGCCCGCGCGCCCGGAAACGCGAAGACATCGTCGCGATTCGGCACTTCCCACGTTGCGATCGTCGCCGCCGTCGGAAGATAGTCGGGATCAGCCGACGCGACCCCGACCCACACGCCTTGCGACACCTGTTTGCCATGGAGATAAAACTGCAGCTCCCGGCCACCGCGTTCGCAAGTACACCTGATTCTCCCCACCGATTGGCCCAAGCCTCTGATCCGTGCGACCTGGTTGCGATCCAGTTCGAACATGGCACTCATCACCCCGTCGCAATCGCCGATGCCGAGCATGTTGCTGTCATCGGTGAATGTCCACGACGGATGCGGCGTGCCTAAGCGCAGCATGAAAAAATCTGCGGACGCTGAACCAACCATCATCTTTCTCCAGCAAAAAAAATACGTCGTCCTACCCACTGAAACTCGCCAAGAACGCACGCTCGTCCAGTCTTGTTCTCCTCTCGGCGCCTGGATGGCCGAGCGGGCGCCCCCCAATTCGTGACATTCGCCGGGCGCGACATTGAAAAACGCCCGCCGCCCGTCGCTTCCGAAGCACCTACACGCTTGCCTGACGCGTCACGGTTTCCGCGGCCATGTCGTCTGAACCGGAAAGCCTCACCGCGACAGCGGCCGCCGTCGTGCTCCCGTACACGTTGAGCGCGGTTCTCCCCATGTCGAAAAAGGCGTCGACGCCCAACAGCAGCAGCACCGCATCGGCCGGCAACCCGATCGACGTGAGGACGATGGTGATGGCGACGATCGCCCCGGACGGCACATTGGCCGCTCCGTCGATGGTGATGATCGTCAGGATCAAGATCGTGATCACCAGCGGCCAGGACCAGGCCAGGTGATACGCGTCGGCCAGATAGCCGACCGCAAGGGCCGTATAGAGCACGGCGCCGTCGCGATTGAAAATATAGGCGAGCGGCAAAATCGTGGACGCGACGCCGTACGGCACACCCAGCTCAACCAGCTTCTTCAGGTGCAACGGGTAGGTAATTTCGGACGAACGCGTCGTGAAACCGAGGATCAGCGGTTCCTTCACCTTCCTGAGAACGGCGACCGGCGACTGACCGGCAATGCGAATGACGATCGTGAGTACGACGGCCAGCACCGCCATGCCGAGATAGGCCACGCCCAGCAGTTCGATGAGCGAGTGCGCGCCGGTAAAGCCCTTGGCCGCCAGCAGTTGCGCGATCGCGGCGAAGATCGCGAGCGGCGACCATGCGATCACCCACTGGACCATCTTGAACAGCCCCGACAGCAGCGCCTCGAAAACGGCGATCGCAGGCTCCGCACGCTCCGGTGCAGCCGCCAATGCCGCGCCGAAAATGACGCCGAAAACGAGCACCGGCAGAGAATTCCCCGCGGCGAGCGCCGCAACGATGTTCGCGGGAATCAGGTCAACGAGAAACTTCGTCCAGTCGATGCTGGACGCGAGCGCTGCCGGCATCGATCCCGACTGCGCCATGCTCGCACCGAGCCCCGGTCGAAATGCGAAGTTGAGCAGCAGGCCGAGCGACGCAGCCAGGCCGGTCATCAACACGAAGAAGGCGATACTGGACAGCGCGACCTTTCCAAGCCGCTCGCGAAGCTTGCCCGCGCGAAAGACACCGACCGTGACCGACAGGAAGATCAACGGCATCACGACCATCTTGATCGCGTGGCCGAACATCGTGCTCAAGAAGCCCAGCTTCGCGGCAAAGCCCGGTGCAAGCACGCCGCAAGCGGCGCCCAGGACAAGTCCGCCAAGCATTTGCATCGGGAGGGAAAGCCCTTTATTTTTCGTGTTCATGCCGCGCCTTTAGCAGTTTTATCCGTGCCGGCGTACCGTCAACGATGTGGTTCCACATGTGCTGACGCGCCAGCTCGCCGTTGTTCGCTTCGATTGCCTGAAAGATGTGCAGATGCTCGATCGTGCCGCGCCGGACGGTTTCGGCGTCGCCACGCGGGAGTTCGTTCAAGGCGAGCGTCTGGGCCCGCAACAAACCATACGCCGACGAGATTCGAACGTTCCGTGCGGCAGCGAACAGCTCTTGATGAAACACCCAGCCGATACGTTGCTCGAGCATGATGTCCGCGACGTCCCGGTCGATCAGTTCCCGCATCTTCCCCGCCGCCTCGCAAAGACCCGGCGTGACGCCCGATCTCGCGGCAAGAAACGCCGCGGTACTCTCCAGCGCCAGCCGCATTTCAAAAATTTCGCGGAGATCGCTCGTCGTGGGCGAGGCAACATAGGTTCCACTCTTTTCGATGACGACGACCAGCCCTTCGGATTCGAGCAAATGCAATGCGCTGCGCACCGGCATTTGGCCGAAACCCAGTTCGTCGGACAGGCCGCGGTGAGATACTTTCTGTCCAGGCGCAAGGCGGCCGTCAAAGATCCTCGATCGGATCTCGTCGTAGGCAAGCTCTGCATCTGTCGAGACTTTCGACGTCATCTGTGATCGCAGTTAGCGTATGATTGGAAAAGAAGTGGCGGATAGGAAATTACCCTTACCGGCAATATCCGGCAACTGCTAATTTTGCGAGTGGGTATACCGAAAGAGAACTGCAAGAAAATCTGCGTCACGAAAAGAGCCGATAATTATATGATTTCACAAGATGTGCGCTTTACCATCTGTGCCGTCCGTGCGGAAGAAACCTATCCCCTCAGGGCCGCCATCCTGATGGCGGGAGATGAGGAAGGAAGTGCTTTACACGGCGATCTCGCCCCCACGACAACGCATTTTGCCGTTCGCGATAACGATACGATCGTTGCCGTGGCATCGGTGTGTAAAGAAGCACAATCCGGCGTTTCGAACGCCGGGGCCTGGCGCCTGCGCGGCATGGCCGTCCATCCGTCGGTACGCGGGCTGGGGTTCGGACGCCTGCTGGTCAATCTCTCCCTTCGCCATGTACGCGAACAGCATGGCACGCTGCTGTGGTGCACGGCCCGCGAGTCGGCGTATCGATTCTACGAAATGCTCGGCTTTAATCGCGATCCGGTGCCGATTTCAATGCAGGGCCGCGATGACATGAAATTCTATCTAATGCAGCGCGAGATCGAATGCTGAGTTTCGTCTGCGACTGGCGTTCGGTCGCAATCGCAACCTGTAAGGTACTGGTAGCTGATCCGAAAACAGTGCGACACACGAAAGCTCACGCGCGACTAACGCGCAACATTCAATAATCTCCTTCTCCGTTTCGATTATCGCAATCGACGCGCAAATGGACCGGTTACCGAGCACCACGCTTGGTGACCGATTTTCCGCGATGGCTTTCGGCTTCTCGAACGGACCTCATTCGACCGGCGCCGCGTAATCAGCGAGATCTGCCGACCGGTACTTTCCGCCCCCGATTGTCGCCCGTCGCGGCCGACCCTTTCAGCCGGATATCGTCCTCCGCCACATAGCGCGCATTCGCTTGCCCTTGTCGAGATCATCGGCATGATGGCGCGGACGTCGACAGCACGTCGCCCTGATGGCAGTTTCTATAAGGGAAACTCCGTAAGGCGCGAGGTCATCAAACGAGATTAACTTATATCAAACTAATTTTGACGGGAATTTATGTTCCTGATATGGTTTTTCCACCTGCAAAGTGCGACCACGTTGCAGGGGCGTGGCGCGCGCCGCGGCAGCACGGCTGAAGCGACAACGTAGCAAGGCAGCAGCTCTCGTTCACGTCGTGGCACCACGATCGTTCCAATCGAGCGGGTGCCGGATCGCTCGGGCAATACGGCGTTCTCCACACAAGATTGTAAGGATCACGAAATGAGTGAATCTGGTCCGCCGCTGTGGCGAATACGACGCTGACCGTCGCGACCGAAACGATGCGCAAGCCGTGCGCGTCACCTGCATTCGAATACAACAAAGCCGTTTCAACCCATCCCGAAACCCACTCCTGACAGTGAAATGCAGATGAAAAACAAGAAAATCAACATCAGCGTTATCGCGGTTGCCGCCTTCGCAGCATCGTCGGCAGCAATGGCGCAGTCGTCGGTCACCCTGTATGGCATGCTCGATGCGGGCATCGGCTATACGTCGAACGTCAACGGTCACAGCCGGTTCGGCCTCGATGGCGGCGCCGCCGGTTCGAACAAGTGGGGCCTCAGGGGGCAAGAGGATCTCGGGGGCGGTCTCCAGGCGGTATTCAAGATCGAGAATGGTTTCAACATCGGCACCGGCGGCATCGGCGGCCAAGGGCCGATCGGCACCACGCGTTCGCTGTTCAACCGCCAGGCCTACGTCGGCCTCGCGTCCGAACAGTACGGCGCACTGCGCATGGGGCGCCAGCTCGACGCCGTGACGGAGATGGTTCAGGCCCTGACGGGCGACGTCATTTCGGCATCGACCTTCTCGACCCCGGGCGACGTCGACAACAACGACAACACGACGAACCAGAACAACGCCGTGAAGTACATTTCGCCGATCATCCACGGCTTCCAGGCTGAAGGCGCGTACTCGTTCGGCGGCGTGGCCGGCGCAACGGGTTCGGGTCAATCGTGGTCGGCGGCCGCGACCTACGCTCAAGGCGGCCTGACGGTCGCCGGCGGCTACTTTCGTGCGGTCAACCAGGGCGAGAACGGCTGGTTGAACGCAACGGCACAACCGAGTTTCGGGGGTGCGCTCGGCTATCCGAGTTCGGGCTACAACGGCGGCAATGCGTTCAAGAGCGCGGGCATCGCGCAAATCGCCGCGCAATACCAGGTAGGGCCGTACACGGCCGGCCTGCGCTACTCGAACGCCCAGTACCACGGCAACGATGGCCAGCCGTCGATCCACTTCAACGTGCTGGGTGCGCTGCTGCAGTACCGGGTCACGCCGGCGCTGTCGCTGGCGACCGGCTACACGTATGTGTACGGTTCCGCGGCCACGCCCAAGCAAGCGGCCGAAGGTCGCACGATGGCTTCGATCAACCAGGTGTCGCTGGGTGCCACGTACTCGCTGTCGAAGAGTACCGCGCTGTACGCGATGGGGGCCTACGTTCACGCGAAGGGCGCGCAGGCGTCGGCTGCCGACTTTGGCAACACCTCGTCGGGCGGCAACCAGGTGCAGGTCAACATCGGCATGTTCCACGGCTTTTGATCGCCGATTCGCCGGTCCGGACGAGTGGGCGCACGACGCCGGCGACGAAGGCTTCCGCCAGTTTCGTCGCCCCTTGCCGCCCGCTCTGACCGGCGAGCCTAGCCACCCTCCTGGCTCGCCATGCCTTCCATCCATTCCTCGAACGCGGATACCGCCGCCTCGTCGGCGCGATCGGCGTTCGTCACCAGCATGTAGTCGTCGGCACGCCATACGGGCGCTGCGATGGGACACACGAGGCGCCCCTCGGCGAGATCGCGCCCGATCAGCGGCAGCGACGCCAGCGCGACGCCGAGCCCCTCGATGGCCGCGCCGAGCTGAAGATTCACATGATCGAATTCGACATGGCGCGCCGCCCGCAGATCGGCAGCCCCCGCTTCCTTCAACCAGTGCGACCACGCGGAGCGCGTCGTGGCCGAATGCAGCAGGGTGTGATGACGCAGGTCGGCCACGCTCTGTATCGGATGCTGGCGCAGCAAGGCCGGATTGCAGGCCGGCACGCGCAGGTCGGGCATCAACGGGCGCGATACGACGCCCGCGCCTTGCTCGGGACCGGAACGCACGCCGATATCGAAAGCGTCGGCGACATAGCGCAGCTTGCGCGAGGTCGTCGACACCCTGACGTCGATGTCGGGATACCGCGCATGAAAATCGGCGAGCCGCGGCAGCAGCCAGCAAAGCGCGAAGCTCATCGGCACATTCACGCGCACGACGCCCGATATCCGCTGCGTGAACGTGTTGTGGCGCAGCCGCACCACCGCGGTGCCGAGGCGCTCGAACGCGTGGCTGACGTCGTTCAGCAACGCGGCCCCTTCGTCGGTCAGCACGACACCGCGCGGACGACGGTCGAACAACGGCAGGCCGAACCAGTCCTCCAGCAACCGGATCTGCTTGCCGACGGCCCAGTGGGTGACATGCAGTTCCGCCGCGGCCCCCGCGAAGCTGCCGTGCCGCGCGACCGCAT
This sequence comes from Burkholderia sp. EMB26, assembly GCF_024730645.1. Classification (NCBI taxonomy): domain Bacteria; kingdom Pseudomonadati; phylum Pseudomonadota; class Betaproteobacteria; order Burkholderiales; family Burkholderiaceae; genus Burkholderia; species Burkholderia sp. EMB26. The sequence goes on along the minus strand of NZ_CP078072.1, from coordinate 292,572 downwards.
CGAACGCGCGCAGCGCATTGAGCGGAGGCAACTCCCCGCGGTGCGTCGCAGCATCCCGGCTCTCGTTCATGACGTGACTTTTTCTCTCCATTGACGCGATTTTAGCTCAATTGAAATGGCTGTCCCGTCAGCCATAAAATTCACCCATCGAGCCTGAAAACGATACCGCGCGCGGCTTCCATGACCCGCTCGCACGGAGCGAACGACGATGCGCCTGCCGGTTTTTTCCCCACCCGTCATGTCGGAAACCGCGCCATCCCGACGGCGCGTGCTATGGCTATCCTGCATTGCACACGCGATGCACGATGGCTATACGGACATGATCTATGCGTTGCTACCCGTGTGGCAGTCGGAATTCGGGCTCGACTTTGCGGCGCTGGCGATCCTGCGCGGCATCTACGCCGGCACGATGGCGACGCTGCAGTTGTCTGCCGGGCGGCTTGCCCAGCGTCTGGGCAGCCGCACGACCCTCGCACTCGGTACGTTGCTCGCCGCGCTCGGCTATGCGATCGCGGGCCTGTCGGGCGGCCTGCTCGGATTGGGCGTGGCGCTGGCGATTTCGGGCGGCGGATCGAGCACGCAGCATCCGATCGCGTCGGGCGCCGTGTCGCGCCTCTACGGGCGCGACGCGCGGGGCCCGCTGAGCATCTACAACTTTTCCGGCGACCTGGGGAAATCCGCGCTGCCGGCCGCCATTTCCCTGCTCGTGACTCTGATGCCGTGGCGCCACGCGCTATGGATCGTCGCCGGACTGGGCTGCGTCGTGGCTGCCGTCATCGCGTTGTGGTTTCCCGCCGTGCCACGTGGTGCCGCCGCAAAGACGACAGCCAAGGTACGAGCGTCCACTCAACGCAGCGGCACCGGAGCAAGCGGATTCGCCGCGCTGTTTTCCATCGGCGTGCTCGATACGGCCGTACGCATGGGACTCCTCACCTTCCTGCCTTTCCTGCTCAACGCAAAGGGGGTCTCCCCTCAGCTGTTGGGAACGGCTCTTGCACTCGTTTTCATCGGCGGCGCGGCCGGCAAGTTCATGTGCGGCTGGCTCGGCGCGCGCATGGGTATGGTCAGTACGGTGCTGTTCACGGAGGGCGGTACGGCGGCGTGCATCGTCGCGGTGATGTATCTCCCGCTGGCGCCGACCATGGTGCTGCTGCCGATTCTGGGCATGATGCTGAACGGCACCTCGTCGGTGCTGTACGGCACCGTTCCGGAGATGTCCGCGCCCGAGCACACCGAGCGCGCATTCGCGATTTTCTATACGGGAACGATCGCATCGGGCGCGATATCGCCCGTGCTCTACGGTTTTCTGGGCGACAGGATCGGTGTGCACGGCGCCACGTATGCGACCGCGTTGACCGCCGTCGCGATTTTTCCGCTCGCGCTCGCACTGCGCCCGCATCTGGCAAACGACTCGACAGGACGAACACCATGACGAAATCCCACCACCCGCGCGTCGCCCTCGTCGGTCCGGGCGCGATCGGAACGACGGTCGCCGCCGCCCTTCACGAAGCCGGCCGCACGCCGGTGATCTGCGGCCGCTCGGCGCACGCGCAGTTGACGTTGCGCTTCGATGGCGGCGAGATCGTCGTGCCCGGGCCCGTACTGACCGATCCGCACGCGATCAACGAACGGGTCGATCTTGTCTTCGTCGCGGTCAAGGCGACGCAGGTGGCGAGCGCCGCACCCTGGATCTCCGCGCTATGCGATGCGAATACCGTCGTCTGCGTGCTGCAAAACGGCGTCGAGCAAAAGACCGCGTTCGCACCGTATGCGGCCGGCGCCGCGGTGGTGCCGTCGGTCGTCTGGTTTCCGGCGCAACGCGAACCGGACGCGTCGGTGTGGCTGCGGGGCAAGCCCCGGCTCACGCTGCCCGATACGCCGGCGAGCGATGTGGTGGTGTCGGCTTTACGCGGCACGCGCTGCTCGCCCGAGGTCGCGGAGGATTTCATCTCGCTCGCGTGGCGAAAGCTTTTGCAGAATGCCGTGGCGGGACTCATGGTGCTGACCGGCCGCCGCGCCGGCATGTTCTCGCGCAGCGACATCACGGCCCTGGCGCTCGCCTACCTGCGGGAATGTCTCGAGGTCGCGCGTGCGGAGGGCGCGAAGCTGGGCGATGACGTGCCGCAGGAAATCGTCGATGGATTCCATGGCTTTCCACCCGATCTGGGTACGTCGATTCTTGCCGACCGACAGGGCAACCGCCCCCTCGAGTGGGACTGCCGGAACGGCGTCGTGCAGCGGTACGGACGCACCCACGGCATTCCGACGCCGATCAGCGATCTGGTCGTGCCGCTGCTCGCGGCAGCGAGCGACGGGCCGGGTTGATCGCGCATCAACCGCTATCCAGCCTGACCGGCGCGAATCGTCATTGCAGACGCCTCCAGTGAGGAACACGACGACGGCCCGTCAACTCGCCGCGCCCGGCTTGCTGCGATGGAGGCGGCGTCATTGCTCGTCGAGCTACCCCAAGTAGGGCTTGATGTTCGTCAGCGCACGCGAAACATACTCGTCCTTCTCCCCGACCGGCGCGACGTAGTGCAGCGCGCTGCGCGCGGCGTCCTCGCCTTCCAGGCGCGCGATGAGCCACGCGGCCAGATACTGCGAAGCAAAGCAGCCCCCCGCCGTGGCGACGTTGCTTCGAGCGAAGAATGGCTGATCCAGGACGTCGACGCCCGCCTCGAGCACCCACGGTTTGGTCGTGAGATCGGTGCAGGCCGGGATGTTGCCGAGCAAGCCGAGCTTCGCCAGAACCAACGTGCCCGAACATTGCGCGCCGATGAGCTGCCGGGCAGGGTCGAACTCGAGCTGCGCCATCAGTGCCGCGTCATTGACGACCTGGCGGGTTTGCATACCGCTGCCGATGAGGACGGCATCGGCCGTGCAAGCGTCCGCCAACGTCGACTGCGCCTGCACGGTCACCCCGTTCATCGAGGTGACGGCAGGCTCCGGACAAGAAAGGGTTACCCGCCAGCCCGGCTTCCTGATTCGATTGAGCACGCCGAGCGCAATGAGGGAGTCGAGCTCGTTGAAGCCCTGGAAGGTCACGATCGCGATATGCATGGGACACCCTGTATCCAGTCAGTCGATGCATCTTGCCAGATTGCCGCCGCGAACGGCCCTGCTTTGCCGACAACTCAGTGTTACAGCCGGCCGGCTTGCCCTGATGGTCGACTTCATCCCGATACATCCCGGGCGGGCACACTCGCGCCGCCCAGGCAATTTCTCGCCGCTCCATGAGTCCCCCGTGCCCCAGGCGATACAAACATACGACGAAAGAACGTGCGGCCATGCCGTACGACGTAATTGCCCGCCGCCACCCGGCCCGGGCCATCCGCAGCGACATCAATCCCGGTAAAAATTGACCGATCGAACAAATTGTTACCGTCGGTTTCAAAGATTCCCAAATAGTAGGCTGCCGCCTCGCTATTCTTCCGTCACCCACAATAACGATCCCACTTGGGGGGTGACATATGAACAACATCATCAAGAGCGCCCTGTGCGCCGCCTTCGTACCATTCGTCCTTGCAGGTTGCGGCGGCGGCGACGACGGTGGCGGCACGCAAACCGGTACGCTGCACGTCGCGATGACGGATGCGCCATCGTGCGGCTTCGACCATGTGTACGTCACCGTTTCGCAAGTCCGCGTCAACGCCAACGCGAACGCCGCCGACAACGACGGTGGCTGGTCGACCGTTTCCCTCGCGACGCCGCAGAAGATCGACCTGCTGTCGCTGACCAACGGCGTGCTCGCCGATCTCGGCCAGACCGCGCTGCCCGCCGGCCAGTATCAGCAAGTTCGGTTGGTGCTCGCGCAGAACCAGGGCAACACGCTCGCGAACTCGGTCGTCCCGAGCGGCGGCAACGAACAGGCGCTCGCGACGCCGAGCGCGACGCAAAGCGGCTACAAGATCATCCAGCCGTTCACGGTTCAGCCCAATACGCTCGTCGATCTCGTGCTCGACTTCAACGCCTGCAAGTCGATCGTCCAGCGCGGCAACGGCTCGTATGCGCTGAAACCCGTCGTCACCGCGATTCCGACCGTCGTGAGCGGCGCGATCTCCGGTTACGTCGCATCGGCCGAAGCCGGCGCGACCGTCTATGCCGAGCAAGGCGGCAAGGTCGTCCGCGGCACGGTGGCCGACAGTTCCGGCAAGTTCGTGCTGTCGCCGCTGATCCAGAGTTCGACGCAGGGCAATTACGATGTCGTGATCGTGCAGAACAACTTCGCATCGGGCATCGTCCGCTCGGTTCCGGTGGTCGTGAACACGACCACGGCGGTGTCGGCGTCGAACGCGCCGATCACGCTGCCGGCCTCGACGATGAGCACCGTCGGCGGTACGGTGACGGCGAGCGCGAACGCCTTCGTGCGTGCGCTGCAGACGATCGATGCGAACGCCTACGAGATCACGTCGATCAACGCGAACATGGACACCGGCGCCTATTCGCTGTCCGTGCCCGCTGCCGCACCGATCGTCGGCACCTACTCGGGTTCGCTGCCGGTCGCGCTGGCCGCGGCGCCGGCCGCCGCGGGTCAATATACGATCGAGGCCGACGCGGCATCGGGCGCGACCCAATCGGCAAACGTCAACGCAACGACCAGTCAGTCCAACGTCAACTTCAGTTTCTGACGCGCTGACGGCATCATCGAAAGGGCCGAAGGGCCCTTTCATCAATAACGGGAGAACGAAGTGAAAAAAGGGGTTATCGCATTGCTCGCAGCCGCGAGCATGGTGGGCGCGCTCGGCGGGTGCGTCGCCTATGTTCCTGGCCCACCGGTCGTGGTCGCGCCGCAAGGCGGGCCGGGGAATGGATTCTGTCCGCCGGGACAGGCCAAGAAAGGCAACTGTTGACGAAAAGCCCGCGCCTCGCGGGCTTTTCGTCCGTCCAGCGCGCCGACCGGCGGCCACGCCGGTCGTCTGCACGCATCCCCGCTTTCCCGCTCGTCACTCCGCCATCTTCGGTGGCCACGCATGGCCTTCGGCCTGGCAATGCCGGCACCACGCATACAGCGCGTCGTACATGACGAGACCATGTTCGAGCATGTCGTGATCGTCGGAAAACATGTCCGACAGCCCGAGCGAGATGGCATAAAGCCCGCTGGACTGCGGCGTCAGATCGAGTCGCGACGTATCCGCGCCGCGAATGATGCGGGCCATGTGCTGCAACGCGCGATCGTCGGCCAGACCATATTTGTCGAGAAACGCATCGAAGCTGCATTGCTCGCCGACGTGCGTCAGCTCCACCCCCGGAATGTCGTACGGAATCGCACCGGTCTCGTCGGCGATCCGCAGCACGTCGGCCGGCGCAACGTACAGAAATTCGGGTGTCTCGTCGATGAACCGGGCAATGAGCCAGGGACACGCCACCCGGTCGATTTTCGGACGTTGTCGCGTAATCCATTGCATGGCGGCCTCCACGGTCAGTGATGCAACAGCGGATACACAATCAGGCCCAGCACGGCGGCTCCGCCCACGACCACCGGCTCCGACAGCTTCTTGAACCTGACCAGCAACACGATCGTCGCGAGCGCCACCAACGCGGTCGGCACATCGACGATCGAACGTCGGGCCAGCACGATCACCGACCCCGTGATCGCGCCGACGGCCGCGGCCGTCACGCCGTCGACGAACGCCAGAATCGCCGGCAGCCTGCCGTACTTCTTGAAGTACGGGGCCGGCAGCACCGTGAACAGATAGCACGGCAGGAACGTGCCGGCAGCCGCCACGCACGCACCGGGCAGCCCGGCCACCAGATAGCCGATGAAGCCCACCGTGATCACGACCGGGCCCGGCGTGATCATCGCGACCGCCACGGCGTCGACGAACTGCTTCTCGTTGAGCCAATGGTGCTCGGTGACGATGCCGCCATAGAGGAACGGCACGATGGCAAGCCCCGAGCCGAACACGAACGCGCCGGCCTTCGCAAAGAACGCGGCAAGTTGCGCGAGCTGCGGCCAGTCGACGATACCGAGCCACGCGCCGGTGGCGGAGACGGGCAACGCCATCGCCGCATTGACGCGCCGTTGGCGTAGCCATCTGGGCGGCGCGCGCGTGAACCAGACGAGCAGGCCCGCCGCGAGAAATAGCCACGCCACTTCCGATTCGGTGATCACCGTCACGGCGACCAGCGCGAGATAGATCGCCCACAGCAGCTTGTCGTGGCCGATGCTTTTCGCGGTCAGCTTGCGCGCGCTGATCGCGATGATGCCGATCACCGCCGCGCCGACACCGTAGAACACCGACTGCATCCACGTCAGGCCGCCGAATCGCGTGTACGCGTAGCCGAGCCCCACCACCATCAGGAACGACGGCAGCACGAACGCGATCCCGACCAGCGTCGCGCCGACGATGCGGTAGTGCACGTAGCCGAGATAGATCGCCAGTTGCGCGGCAAGCGGGCCCGGCGCGAGTTGCGCGAGCGCCAGGCCTTCCTTGTAGTCCGCGTCGGCGATCCATCGACGCGTGTCCACGAGATCGCGATGCATGTAGCCGGCGAGCGCGACCGGTCCGCCGAAACCCGTCGCGCCGAGCCACGCGAAGTACCTGATCAGTTGCCACAACGTATAAGCCGGGCGGTCGCGATGTGTGTTCATGTTCGGGCGAGCAACAAGGTCAGGGTTGGCGGTTGCCGCGGAAATGCACGTACAACGAATCGAGTACGGCGCCGATCTCCGTCAACAGCGCATCGTCGTCGGCGAGACGCTTTCGGGCACCGGCGAGAATGGCCTCGAACCCGCCGGCTTCCGGCACGGTCGCGCCGCCCACGTCCAGCGCATGCACCATGGCGCCCAGCCGGACGAGTCCGTCGTTGTCGCCGAGCCCGAAGCTGGCGACCAGTACTTCGAACGACACGCGGTCGCCCACGTGCGTGAACGGCGCGCCGTCGAAATCGAAACCGAGCGCGTCGGGCGGGCAATCGGCGAGGTTGTCCAGCCACACGAAGCGTGCATGCGGATCGATGAAACGCTGAATCAGCCACGCGCTGGCGACGCGATCCACCCACAGGTGACGGCGCGTCGCCCACAGCCTGCCCTGATACTGCGCAGGGTCGCGGCGTGGAATGCCGCGCTGGGCGGCATGCGGCTCGCCGGGCGAGCGCAACGCTTCGATCGCAGCGGTGAAATCCCGCCATTGCGCATGCGCGCGCAGCGAGGTTTCACCGGGAAAGAAATCGATGCGTCGAATCGCCTCGTACGTGCGAGCGTGGCGGCGTTGCATGCGATTGAGATCGGCTGCCGCCAGTTCTGGCAGCGTCTTGCGAGCCTCCGAAAGCTCGGCGAGCCAGTCCGTGTAATCGGCCGCGCGATCGAACAGCGCCTTGTACGCGTCTTCGTCCGCGGGGTCGTCCGCACGGACATCCAGCAACCACGCCTGCCCTTCGCCGTTACGGGCCTCGTCGGCGAGGTTACGCAACTGCGCCGCCTGCTCGGCATGCGCGGGCAACAGGTAAGCGCCGTCCCGCAGTGCGCCGCAGCCGAGCGCCTTGACGGTACGCCAGATGCGCATGCGCGCGGTCGCGCCGGCAGTCGGCAGACTGACGATCAACAGGAGCCAGGAAGTCGGGACCGGATTCATGAAGGCAGCATAATGGGCCGTCACGAACACTGCAATTCAGTAGATATCGCTACAACGTTTCGTCAGCCGGAAGCCCCACTCGACGCATGGAGCGCGCGCGCCGCACCTGACGACCGGATCGCTCTCGTCGCCGGACCGCAACGCGCACGCCGACCGAAACCGGATACGCAATCGCCCCCGCACGGGATCGTTACGATATCCTGCGAATCGAGCGGTTCAACGCATAGACTGAACACACATCACGGCGAACGCCCGTCACTCCATCGCACGCTTTCCCCGCCGCCGTTCCGAATGCAGCCGGGCGGCAAACGCAGGCCCATCTACGAAACCGCTCCAATGACAATCGATCCCGGCTCCATTCCTTACTATCTCGTCCTTCGGGCCGGCTGGCCACCGTATGTGCTGAATTCGGATCGTCAAGTGCTGCGCCGCCAGGCGAGTCCGCTATTGCTGGCATTCGCGCGCACGCGCGGCGCAATCGCGCATGTCGACGACAGCGCGTGGAACGTCTTCTCCGATAGCGAGGGGCTCACGGTAGTCGAACGTCGCGAGACCGGGTTCTTTTCGCTGGTCGCGGGCGACGAGACCGAACGTCAGTTGCATTTGCTGACGACGCTCTGACGTCGTCGCCGGGCGTGCCGCTGCGTACTTGCGGCCACCGAATAAATCGACCGCTCGGCAAACGATGCGCGTATGATGGGTCCATCCGCGCGATCAGCCGTCCTTTGGCCGTTCGCCCCTCCACCCGCCCGCTTGCTGCATCGCCCCGCCTTCGCGCTGCAACGTTGTCCCCTTCACCCACTGGCCCGTCCCACAACGGAAATACAGGCCGGATGTGTTCGCCCATGCGACTCGTCGTGGCCGAACGCCAGGAGTTCGTCATGAGCATGCACGTCTATCGTGGATTCGAGATTTATCCACTGATTTACCCTCACGTGGCCGCGCCGCATGGCTGCCCGCACAACTACGACGCCGGGTTCGACGCGGCAGTCAAGATTTGCCTGCGCGGCACCACCGATACGCTGACGCAGAGCCAGACCTTCAGACTGCGCGACACGTCCCCCTTCGACAACGCCGGTGACGCGCGTCGTGCGTCGGTCCGCTATGCCGAGAACATCATCGACGACAATCGCGGCAAACAGGGATTCTTCGCCAACGCGAGCTGACGCGGCTCGTCAATGCCATACACTTTTTCGGTATTTTGGAGGTCGAAATGATCATCGACGAACTGCTCGGCTTGATCAGACGGCGTGAAGTCACCCGGCTCGACACCGCCGTGCCCGCCGGAATCGCCGATTCAGCGATGTGCCATCAACCGGAGCTGCACATGTTCATGGCGGTACGTGCGCTATCGATCGGAGCAGGCTATTCGGAATTCGAATCCGACGAGATAGCCAGCGCCGTCATGACACGGCTCGGCTAGCCTTCCGTTCCAACCGCTTTCCAGACAGGATCTACATGACGACAATTACGCCGAAGCTCAACGAACCGATCGATGTCGCACTGCGGCGATTCCGGCGCGACATCGAGAAAACCGGGCTGATTCGCGAGCTGCGCAGTCGCACGGGCTATGAGAAGCCCACGACGGAGCGCAAGCGAAAAAAGGCCAGCGCCGTTGCCCGACAGCGCTTGCAGACGAAGCGCCTGCTTCCGCCCCGAAAAATGTACTAGGAGCCCATCGTGTACGACATGCCGGCCGACGCGCTTCCGTTCTTCCCGTTGACGAAATGCGAAGTCGATTTCGATCGGCAGAACGACATGGTGACACTGCTGCCGAGCTTCTATGCCTTCGGGTGCGAGTACACCAGCCGCGGGTTTCTGATCGCGCGCGGCGATGCGTTCAAGCTGATTGCCGCGCTCGAGAAGGCGCTCAGCGTGCAGGGGTGAGCCGGCACCGGCACGGCAGCCCGCTCGTCGGATTGCCGGTGTCGATGTCCTGCATCATCAGGCAGTCGCCGCGCGCGAGAATCCCCAGCCCGACACGCGCCGCCGACAGAAGCGCCTCGTTGTCGTTGCCGATCATGCTGCAGCCTGCGTTGATCGCATGTTGCTCGCCGTCCGGCGTCCGCTTCCCCTGCGGATACGTGTGCAGCCCGGTGACAGGATGCAGCGACCGCCCATGAAGGCCGCGGGCCGACTCGACGTCTCGTCGTCTCCGCGCAGGCACGCCCGCACATGCGATCCACGACGTCCGGTGATAAGCTCGGCATCGACGCACCGTCGCGCGTCCGTCACCCGACCGACCCCATGCCTCCCGCGAGTCCGCTCATGCCCATCGCTCCCGCTGTCGTCTCCGCCTTCACGCCCACCGGCAAGCTCCGCGCCTCGATCAACCTCGGCAATCCGATCCTCGCGAACCGCGACCCGGCGACGGGCGAACCGTTCGGCGTCTCGATCGACCTCGCCCGCGCCTTCGCCGAGCGCCTGTCGGCCGACCTGGAACTCGTGGTGTTCGACGCCGCCGGCAAATCGGTGCAGGCGCTGACCGACGAGCGCGCCGATTTCGGCTTCTTCGCGGTCGATCCGCTGCGCGGCGAAACGGTCGCGTTCACCGCGCCGTACGTGCTGATCGAAGGCTTCTATCTCGTTCCCGACGCCTCGCCGATCCGCACCAACGCGGACGTCGACCAGCCGCACAACCGCTTGGCCGTCGGCAAGGGCAGCGCCTACGACCTGTTTCTCACCCGCGAACTGAAGGCCGCGCAGATCGTGCGCGCACCGACGTCGCAGGCGGTCGTGCCGACGTTCGTCGAACAGCAACTGGAGGTGGCGGCCGGCGTGAAGCAGCAGCTCGAAGCCGACGCCGCGAAAACACCCGGCCTGCGCCTGCTCGACGAGCGCTTCATGGTGATCCGGCAGGCGATGGGCGTGCCGAAGAGCCGCGGCGACGCGGCCGCGGCGGCCCTGAACGCATTCGTGGAAGACATGAAGGCGTCCGGCTTCGTCGCCGATTCGCTGCGCCGGCACGGTATCACGGGTGCATCGGTCGCGCCGGCCGGCTGATCGAAAACCGTGGGCCGCCGCGCGCAACGCGCGCATTCGCCGACCGCCGGGATCGTCCGGTGCGTGGCGCAGGCCCGCGATTTCAGCACGAGGCAGCGGGATCTCCGTGCGCATGACCGGGGCGAAACGCGCGGCGCCGGTCGTCGCAATGCGGCGGCCTTCATACAGGCGACGTGCTGCTCCGCACAAACCGGCATCGGGTTGCACCGGCGTCGGGCACGAAGCGCGGTGCAATCGCCGTCGCCCGGACCGGCCATCACCCGGCGCTAGCGCAAACCCGAACCCGGTTGCACTGTTCATCGTCATTCTGGTCCTGTATCGTCCTTCCATCCCCCGATTGCGAAACCGCTGCATGGGAGGCTCACGATGCGCAAAAAGAATGCTGCAGCCGTCTGGATCCTGATCGCGATGGTGGCAGGCATCGCGATCGGCTACATGGTCTTCACGAGCTTTCCGGACAAGAAGGCCGCCGCCGAAGTCGCCGGGTACATCTCGCTCGTCTCCGACGTGTTCCTGCGCCTGATCAAGATGGTGATCGGGCCGCTCGTCTTCTCCACGCTGGTCGTCGGCATCGCGCACATGGGCGACGCGGCGTCGGTCGGACGCGTGTTCGCGAAATCGATCGCCTGGTTCATCACCGCGTCGCTGGTTTCGCTGCTGCTCGGGCTGCTGATGGCGAACCTGCTGCGGCCCGGCGACAATCTCGGCTTGCCGCTGCCGGACATCGGCGCCTCCGCGAACCTCGCGACGTCCAAGTTCACGCTGAAGGATTTCGTCGGCCACATGGTGCCGAAGTCGTTCGCCGAGGCGATGGCGAACAACGAGATCCTGCAGATCGTCGTGTTCTCGATGTTCTTCGGCGTCGCGCTCGCCGCACTCGGCGACCGCGGCAAGGTCCTCATCGCCGCGATCGACCAGCTGTCGCACGTGATGCTCAAGATCACCGGCTACGTGATGAAGCTCGCGCCGCTCGCGGTGATGGCCGCGATGGCCGCGACCGTCGCGGTCAACGGGCTGTCGGTACTGCTGAAGTTCGCGGTGTTCATGGGCGACTTCTACGTGAGCCTGTTCCTGCTCTGGGCACTGCTCGTCTGTGCGGGGCTCGTGTTCCTCGGGCCGCGCGTGTTCAAGCTGCTGGTGCTGATCAAGGAAGCGTTCATGCTGTCGTTCGCGACGGCCAGCTCCGAAGCCGCGTACCCGAAGATCCTCGATGCGCTCGACCGCTTCGGCGTGAAGCGCAAGATCTCGAGCTTCGTGATGCCGATGGGCTATTCGTTCAACCTCGACGGCTCGATGATGTACTGCACGTTCGCGTCGCTGTTCATCGCGCAGGCGTACAACATGCACCTGTCGCTCGGCACGCAGATCACGATGCTGCTGGTCCTGATGCTCACGTCGAAGGGGATGGCCGGCGTGCCGCGCGCATCGCTCGTCGTGATCGCGGCCACGCTGCACCAGTTCGGGCTTCCGGAGGCCGGGCTGCTGCTGATTCTCGGCGTCGACACGTTCCTCGACATGGGCCGCTCGGCCACCAATGCGGTGGGCAACTCGATCGCGAGCGCGGTGGTCGCGAAATGGGAAGGCCAGCTCCTGTCGGAAGCGGAAGCCGAAGCCAACGCGGCGCGCATCGAAGCGGAACAGGAAGCGACGATCGCACATCCGACGGAAGTCTGACGGAGGCCCGGCGATGAAGATGCAGCGATTCTGGCGTGCGCTCGCGCTCGCGGGCCTGCTGGCGACGGGCGCGACCGCGCGCGCGGAAGATGCGCCTTCGACGCTGCCGCGCGTCGAGCCGTTCGCGCCGGCCCAACTGACCGGCACGCTCGCGAAGGTGCACGGCAGCGGGACGATCGCGCTCGGCTATCGCGACGCGTCGATACCGTTTTCGTACCTGAACGCGCGCAACCAGCCGATCGGCTATTCGATCGAGCTATGCAAGGCGCTCGTGTCGTCGATCGAGGATGCGATCAACCGGAGCCTGACGATCCGCTGGGTGCCGGTCACGTCCGACACCCGCATCGACGCGGTGGTCAGCGGGAAAGTCGATCTGGAATGCGGCTCCACGACCAGCAACCTCGAGCGCCAGAAACGCGTGGCGTTCTCGCCGATCATTTTCGTGGCCGGCACGAAGGTGATGGTGAAACGCGGCGCGCCGATCCGCTCGTTCCGCGACCTCGCGGGCAAGAAAGTCGCGGTGACGGCCGGTACGACCAACGAGAAGGCGCTGCGCGACCTGAACGACAAGTTCCGGCTCGGGATCCAGCTACAGGTGGTGCCGGACCATGCGCAGGGTTTCGCGCTCGTCGCGAATGGCGGCGCCGACGCGTTCGCGACGGACGACGTGCTGCTGTACGGCCTCATTGCCGAGAATGCGGGCAAGGGTGGCCAGTACGACGTGGTCGGCGACTTTCTTTCGTACGACCCGTACGGAATCATGTTCCGCAAGGACGATCCGCAACTCGCGCAGGTCGTGAAAACCACGTTCCAGGAATTGGCCGCCGACGGCGAGATCGCGCGTCAGTACAAGCGCTGGTTCCTGCGCCCGCTTCCGTCGGGCTTGAGTCTGAACCTGCCGATGAGCCCGCAACTGGAGACCATCATCGAGACGATCGGCGTCAACGGGAGTTGAGCGCGTCGACATGAACGACGAAACACGCGCGGCTCCGATGCCTCGCCAGGCACCGGGGCCGCTCACCGGACACGATGCGTTCAGCCGACCCGCGCCGCGCCCTGCTGCTCCGCTTCATCGTCTTCGCTGGCCGTTCGTGCGAGCACCGGCTTCAACGCCTGCCCCGTATGGCTCGCGCTCACCTTCGCGAGCGCTTCCGGCGGCGCCGCCGCGACGATCGTGCCGCCGCCCACGCCGCCTTCCGGCCCAAGATCGATGATCCAGTCGGCTTCCGCGATCACGTCGAGGTCGTGCTCGATCACGACGACGCTATGCCCGGCATCGACCAGCCGATGCAGCACACGGATCAGCTTCGCGACGTCGGCCATATGCAGGCCGACCGTCGGCTCGTCGAGCACGTACAGCGTATGCGGCGCCTTCTGGCCGCGCCGCGTGATGTCGTCGCGCACCTTCGTCAGCTCGGTGACGAGCTTGATGCGCTGTGCTTCGCCGCCGGACAGCGTCGGCGACGGCTGACCGAGCGTCAGATAGCCGAGCCCGACGTCCTTCATCAATTGCAACGGATGCGCGATGTTCGAAATCGGCGCGAAGAACTCCACCGCCTCGTCGATCTCCATCGTCAACACGTCGCCGATGTTCCGGCCGCGCCACGTGACGGCAAGCGTTTCCGGATTGAAGCGCTGCCCGTGGCACACGTCGCACGGCACCTTGACGTCGGGCAGGAAGCTCATGCCGATCGTGCGCACGCCTTGCCCTTCGCAGGCAGGGCAGCGCCCGTCGCCGGTATTGAACGAGAAACGCGATGCCGTATAGCCGCGTGCGCGCGCCTCGAGCGTATCGGCGAACAGCTTGCGGATCGTGTCCCACACGCCGATATAGGTGGCCGGACACGAACGCGGCGTCTTGCCGATCGGCGTCTGGTCGACTTCGAGCACGCGATCGATCTGCTCCCAGCCGCTCAGCGATTCGCAACCCTGCCACGCGTGCGTGACGTTCAGCAACGGCCGCGGTGCGCTGCGCGCCAGGACGCTCGAACGGCGATTGGTGGCCGGCGCGTCCTGCTGCGCGGCCTTGCGCGCACGCCGCGTGGCCGGCGACGACAGCACCGAGCGGCCGACCGCATCCAGCAGGTTCGTCATCAGCACGTCGCGCGCGAGCGTCGACTTGCCCGACCCGCTGACGCCCGTGACCGCGACGAGCCGCGCAAGCGGAATGCCGACCGTGACGTCGCGCAGGTTGTGCAGCCGGGCGCCATGGACGGTCAGCCACGCTTCCGGCACGGCCGCACCGCCCTTCTTGCCCGGCAGGCTCACGCTGCGGCGCGGCTGCAACGGATGCGTCATCGGCTGCGCGAGCAGGCGCCCCGTCACCGAATCGGCCTGCGCCGCGAGGTCGGCGACGGCGCCTTGCGCGACCAGCGTGCCGCCGCGCTTGCCAGCGCCCGGGCCGACGTCGATGATGTGATCCGCGCGGCGGATCGTGTCCTCGTCATGCTCGACGACGACCAGCGTATTGCCCTTGTCGCCGAGCTTGCGCAATGCGTCGAGCAGGATCTGGTTGTCGCGCGGATGCAGGCCGATCGTCGGCTCGTCGAGCACGTAGCACACGCCCTGCAAGTTGCTGCCGAGCTGCGCGGCGAGCCGGATGCGCTGCGCTTCGCCGCCCGACAGGCTCGGCGCCGCACGATCGAGGCTCAGATAGCCGAGCCCGACCTCCTCGAGAAACGCGAGGCGGCTGCCGATCTCGCTGACGATGTCGCGCGCGATCTGCGCGTCGCGCCCGGTGAGTTCGAGCGCATCGATCCAGCGGCGCGTATCCGACACAGTCCATTGCGCGACCTCGACGATCGGATGCGCGTCGAACGTGACCGCGCGTGCGGACGGATTCAGCCGCGTGCCGTGGCAGTCCGGGCACGGCTCGTTGCCGACGCCTTCCGGTTCCTGCTCGTCCGACGGCAAGGTTTGCTCGCGGCCGCGATCGTCGCCGGCGAGCACCGTGTCGTCGTACGCGGCGCGCTGTTCGCGCGTGAGCGTGACGCCGGTGCCGACACAGGTCGTGCACCAGCCGTGCTTGCTGTTGTACGAGAACATCCGCGGGTCGAGCTCCGGATAGCTCGTGCCGCACACCGGGCACGCGCGCTTGACCGACAGCACCTTGACCGCGCCGACCTGCGCGGTCGAATGATCGTTCCGCATCGCATCGTGCAGCCCGTCGAGCGGCGCGAGCAGGTGCATCACGCCCTTGCCGAGCTCGAGCGTCTCGTCGAGCCTGCGCCGCAACTCGGCTTCGTTGTCCGGCGACACGACGATATCGGCCACCGGCAATTCGATCGTGTGCTCGCGGAAGCGGTCGAGCTTCGGCCACGGGTCGACCGTGACGAACTCGCCGTCCACCCGCAGATGCGTGCTGCCGCGCGCCTTCGCCCACTTCGCGAGATCCGTATACACACCCTTGCGGTTGACGACGAGCGGCGCGAGCAGCCCGACGTGCTCGCCGCGATGATCGCGCAGCAACTGCGCGGCGATCGATTCGACGGATTGCGACGTGACCGGCGTGCCGTCGTGGATGCAGTGCTGCAGGCCGAGCTTCACATACAGCAGCCGCAGGAAATGCCATACCTCGGACGTGGTCGCGACCGTGCTCTTGCGCCCGCCGCGCGACAGCCGCTGCTCGATCGCGACGGTCGGCGGGATGCCGTACACCGCGTCGACCTCGGGACGGCCGGCCGGCTGCACGATCGAGCGCGCATACGCGTTCAGCGATTCGAGGTAGCGGCGCTGGCCTTCGTGGAACAGGATGTCGAACGCGAGCGTCGACTTGCCGGAACCCGATACGCCGGTGATCACGTTGAACTTGCCGTGCGGGATGTCGACGTCGAGCGACTTCAGGTTGTGCTCGCGCGCGTTGACGATCCGCACGACGTCCTCGCCTTCGATCGCCCGGCGCGCGCGCGCCGCGTTCAGCACGGCCTGCAGCGGCACGCCTTCGTCGGCGCGCACCGCCTCGCCATCCATCTCGCGGTCGTACTGCAGCAGCGCCACGCCGGTATGCGATGCGGCGCAGGCCTTCACGTCGTCGGGCGTGCCCGCGCACAGCACGAGGCCGCCGCCGTCGCCGCCTTCCGGGCCGAGGTCGATCAGCCAGTCGGCCGCGCGGATCACGTCGAGGTTGTGCTCGATCACGATCAGCGAATGACCGGCCGCGAGCAGCTTGCCGAACGCCTGCATCAGCTTCGCGATGTCGTCGAAGTGCAGCCCGGTGGTCGGCTCGTCGAACATGAACAGCTTCGCACGCGCGATGCGCGCTTCTTCCGTCGCGACCCGGCGCCCGTTGGCCGCCGCCGCCGATTCGGCGAGGAAGCCGGCGAGCTTCAGGCGCTGTGCTTCCCCGCCCGACAGCGTCGGCACCGGCTGGCCGAGCTTCACGTATTCGAGGCCGACGTCGACGATCGGCTGCAGCACGCGCAGCACCTCGGCATCGGTCGCGAAGAACGCGGCTGCCTCGCTGACGGTGAGATCGAGCACGTCGGCGATGTTCAGCGCGCGGCCGTCGCGCTCGATGCGCACTTCGAGAATCTCGGCGCGGTAGCGGCTGCCGTCGCAATCCGGGCAACGCAGGTAGACGTCGCTCAGGAACTGCATTTCGATGTGTTCGAAGCCCGAGCCGCCGCAGGTCGGGCAACGGCCGTCGCCCGAGTTGAAGCTGAACGTGCCGGCGCCGTAGCCGCGCTGCAGCGCGAGCGGCGCCTTCGCGAACAGCTTGCGGATTTCGTCGAATGCGCCGACGTAGCTCGCTGGATTCGAGCGCGTGGTCTTGCCGATCGGCGACTGGTCGACGAACACGACGTCGCCGACCTGGTCGGCGCCCGTGAGGCTGCGGTACGCGCCCGGCGACTCGGTCGCCTTGCCGTGGTGCCGCGCCATCGCCGGATACAGCACGTCCTGCAGCAGCGTGGATTTGCCGGAGCCGGATACGCCCGTCACGCACACGAGCCGCTGCAGCGGAATCTCGACCGTGACGTCGCGCAGGTTGTGTTCGGTCGCGCCTTCGAGCACGATGCGCGGCGTGTTGGCGTCGACCACGCGGCGCGCCCAGTTCGACGCATGCGCGACCTGCTTGCGGCCGCCGAGATACTCGCCCGTCAGCGTGTGCGCGGACCGGATGTCGGCCGGCGTGCCGTCATAGACGATCGTGCCGCCGCGCTCGCCCGGGCCGGGGCCCATGTCGATCAAGCGATCGGCCGCGAGCATCACCGACGGATCGTGCTCGACCACGACCAGCGTATTGCCCGCGTCGCGCAGCCGCTGCATCGCCTCGACGATCCGCGTGAGGTCGCGCGGATGCAGCCCGATGCTCGGTTCGTCGAGCACGAACAGGGTTTTCGTGAGCGACGTGCCGAGCGCCGTCGTCAGGTTGATCCGCTGCACCTCGCCGCCCGACAGCGTGCGGCTTTGCCGGTCGAGCGTCAGGTAGCCGAGCCCGACGTCGCACAGATATTTCAGGCGCGTGCGCACCTCGGCGAGCAACAGCTTCAATGCGTCGTCGAGCAGCGCGCTCGGCAGGACGATGTCGTCGAAGAAGTGCCGGATGCGCTCGATCGGCAACAGCATCAGGTCGTGGACGGTCAGGCCAGGCAGCGCTTCGAGCTGCGCGCGGCTCCAGTCGACGCCGCGCGGCATGAAGCGGTCGGCCGGCGCGAGCACGGCGTCCGCGTTCTCTTTCGAGCCGAGCCGCCATTGCAGCGATTCCGTCTTCAGGCGCGCACCGCCGCACACGTCGCACGGCGTATAACTGCGGTATTTCGACAGCAGCACGCGGATGTGCATCTTGTACGCTTTCGATTCGAGATAACCGAAGAAGCGCTTCACGCCGTACCACTGGCTTTGCCACTTGCCGTTCCAGTCCGGCGACCCGTTGACGACCCAGTCGCGCTCGGCGTCCGTCAGCTCGGACCACGCCACGTCGCGCCGGATGCCGGCCTTCGCCGCGTAGCGCATCAGGTCGTCCTGGCACTCTTTCCATGCGGGCGTCTGCATCGGCTTGATCGCGCCGCCACGCAGCGTCTTGCGCGCGTCGGGAATCACGAGGCCGAGATCGACGCCGATCACGCGGCCGAAGCCGCGGCAGGTTTCGCACGCGCCGTACGCCGAGTTGAACGAGAACAGCGCGGCTTGCGGCTCCGCGTAGCGCAGGTCGCTGTCGGGATCGTGGAGCCCGGTGGAGAAGCGCCAGATCAACGGCTCGGCCGTCGCGTTTTCCGCTTCCGCCGCCAGCACGTACACGTTCACGCGGCCGCCGCCGCGCTTCAGCGACGCCTCGATCGCCTCGACCACCCGCACCTTGTCGGCCTGCTGCACGCGAAAGCGGTCGGCCACCACGTCGAGCATCTTGCGCGGCCCGGTGGGCGACGCGACTTCGCGCTGCGCCTGCACGCGCGTGTAGCCGCTCGCCGACAGCCACTGCGCGATTTCCTCGTCGGACACCGCTTCCGGCAATTCGACCGGGAACGTGACGACGACGCGCGGATCGTCCGCCTGCGTGCGTGCGACGAGCTCCGCGTAGATCGTCTCCGGCGTGTCGTGCCGCACCTGCCGCGCGGTCTTGCGGTCGAACAGCTCGGCCGCGCGCGCGTACAGCAGCTTCAGGTGGTCGTTCAGCTCGGTCATCGTGCCGACGGTCGACCGCGAGCTGCGCACCGGGTTGGTCTGGTCGATCGCGATCGCGGGCGGCACGCCGTCGACGCGCTCGACCTGCGGGCGATCCATCCGGTCGAGGAACTGCCGCGCGTACGCGCTGAAGGTTTCGACGTAGCGCCGCTGGCCTTCCGCGTACAGCGTGTCGAACACGAGACTCGACTTGCCGGAGCCCGACGGGCCGGTCACGACCGTCATTTCACCGGTGCGCAGGTCGAGATCGAGATTCTTGAGGTTGTGCTGACGTGCTCCGCGAATGCGGATCAGATTGCTGGATGACAATTTGCCTGCCCGTCTGAATGAGTTAGCCAGAGTTCACGGTGCCGGAACGCTGCGGCGGATGCCCGCAGGCGCGGCGCACGGGCCGCAAGGGTTGGACCTGCGCGGCTCGAGTTCGACGGGTACTATACTGTATATTCATACAGTTTTCCATGACGACCCTGCGGGCGTCATGGACAGGCGGCGGGGAGGGGCCCGTCCTGTCGGTTGCGCCTCCCGGGGAATCGACGAGTCGACCGGCGTTTCGCGGTGCAAGCCCGGCGGCGCACGTCGATCGCGGCGGCTCCTGCCACCTCCTGCCTCGGCAGCGCGGCTCATGTTTCCACGTGTGTCGCGCCCAGTTCCCTGTACGTCTCGGCAATCCAGTCGGCGATATAGTCGCGAACGTTCGTCACGTTGTCCGCGCTGCAGTGCTCGACGCCCCCTTCCGCCGCGGTGAAGAATTTCAACTCGCGCTTCGGGCTGTTCACCGCACCCTGATACTGCTGGATCGCGTATTCCCGCGGAATCTGCCGGTCGGCGTCCCCGTGGACGATCAGGAACGGAACCGTGACCTCGTCGATGACCGGAGCCAGCGTGATCCGCTCCGAGAAGGCCATGAATTCTTCAAGCGTGGTCTTGCCCCATACCCATCGGACATGATCCCAGTAATGCGGCACCGGATTGTCGCCCTCCCGCGCGAGACGGCGTCGCTGCAGTTCGCCCCAGTTGAAATTCGCGCCGCACGCGACACACAGCCGGAAACGCTTGTCGATCGCGACCGCGCGCGGCGCGTAGTACCCGCCGAGCGACCACGCGCACATGCCGAGCATCCGACTGTCGACGTCGTTACGTCGCGCCAGGTAGTCGGCGACGGCCCCCGCCCACACCTCCGATTCGATCAACGCGGTCAACCCGTTCACGCGCAGCGCTTCGCCGGTGCCCGGTTGATCGATCGCAAGGCTCGAAATGTTGCGCGCCGCGAGCGCCTGCTGCACGCCGCTGCCGTAAATCGTCTCCTTGAAACTGTCCAGACCGTTGGCGAACACCACGCACGGCGCGGCGGCCGATGCGTTGTCGTGCGCCGCGACGAACACGCCGGCGAGCGTGGTGCCGCGATACGGGACTTCGACCCGCTCGCAATTTTTCTCGTGAAGCTCGGCGAACCGCGCGAAACAGCGCAGCGCCTTCGCATAGGCAGCCCTGCGGGGTTCGAAAGACGGATGCGTCATGCGCTCGCCCGTCAGGTAGTACACCGCCGCACGGCCGAATTTGGCGCCGGCGCTCAATCGTCGGCCGGCAGCCAGGTCGGCTTCCGCCAGCCCACGAAGACGATCGCCCAGCCCGCACCAAGCCAGAAAGAAGGCTTCGGTTGCGCCGTCGTCGCTTCGTGTCGACGCGTCGATCAACGGACGGCACACCGCGTCGATCTCGCCGCTGTTTCCGCCCGACGCCAGTGCGATGTTGACGGACAGGTTCCATACATAGTTGGTGGGGAAATATTCGACCATTGTTTGCTCGACGGGATTCGACCGCATCCCGCATAACGTGACGACAGAAAGAAACAGCGATGCAGATGACGCGCGGCGCCATGGAATGCCGGCGTTCCGCTCGATCAGACCGACGCTCCGCCCGCCCGAATGCCCGCGGTAATGAACGTCACCAGATGCGCGGTCTTGCTCTTCAACGCGCCGGCCTTGATCTTGCCGTTCGAGATGCGCTCGATGCGGCTATCGAACGCGCTCATCACCAGCGCGCCGACGGCGAACAGGTAGGCCCAGTGGGCGTAGCTGGCGCCATGGCCGGGGAGCGCCTTTCTGATCGCGCCGACGAATTCGGCCGCAAACGGGTCGAAATATTCGGCGACGATGCCGCGCTCCGCTTCGCGCGGATCGGATGCTTCGCGTGCCACGAGCTTCGCGTACGCAAGACCGGCGTCCGTACCCTGGATCTGCATGACGGGCAGCACGAACGCGCGCACGATGTGCTCGAGCGGATCCTCCCCCGCGGCCACCGGCTCGCGCAGCATCGCCAGCCGCGCGTCGAGCACGGTTTTGCGGCGCTCGAACAACGCACGGTACAGCCCCATCTTCGTCTCGAAGTGATACACGATCAGCGGCAAGCCGACGTCTGCCGCCGACGCGATATCCCGCATCGACACCCCGTCGAACCCTCCTGCGGCGAACAGGCGCTCCGCCACGTCGAGGACGCGCTCGCGCTTGCTCGTCTGCCCCGCGTCCTGCGTTCGCCCCCCGCCCCGCGTGCCGGGCGCCTTCTTCGTGGTTTCCTTTGCTTGCATGGTCCTCCCCATTCTGTGCAGGTCTTCGCACCTGTCGTTCCGGTCATCGGGCAACGACGGTTTGCATTCGCATCAAACTGACTGTACGATCGTACAGTCAATCATAACACGAGCGAGGGCGCCCCCGGTCGTCGCGGTTGACCGCACACGCGAATGCCCGTCGCGTACCCGGACTGCAGAGCCGGCGGCCACGGTCGCACCCTCCAACCACGAGTACCCGAACATGACACGACGCTTCGTCGATCTTTCGATCTATCTGGAAAACGACGTCATTTCCGATCCGCCGGGTTACGGCCCCACGATCCAGTATCTGGCGCACGAGGAGACGGCCAAGAGCGTGACGGCCTTCTTTCCCGGGTTGCAGGAACACGACCTGCCGGACAGCGAAGGCTGGGCGATCGAGCACATCCGCTTGAGCACGCACAACGGCACCCACCTCGATGCGCCTTATCACTTTCACAGCACGATGAATGAATCGACCGGCGAGCGCGAACGTGCGATCACCATCGACGAGGTACCGCTGGACTGGTGTTTCCAGCCGGGCGTGAAGCTGGATTTCACCGACCGGGCCGATGGCTACGTCGTTACCGCCGCCGACGTCGAAGCGGAACTTGCGCGCATCGATCACGTCCTCAAGCCGCTGGAAATCGTCGTGGTCAACACCCGCGCGGGGATGCGCTACGGTCAACCCGACTACGTATCGAGCGGTTGCGGCATGGGCCTCGACGCCACCCTGTACCTGCTCGAACGAGGCGTCCGGCTGACCGGCACCGACGCGTGGAGCTGGGATGCGCCGTTCGTGCATACGGCCCGGAAATACGCCGAAACGCACGACGCGTCGCTGATCTGGGAGGGGCACAAGGCTGGCCGCCATATCGGCTATTGCCATCTGGAGAAGCTTCACAACCTCGAGGTGCTGCCGCCCCACGGTTTTTTTGTCTCGTGCTTCCCGCACAAAATTCGCGGCGCCTCCGCGGGCTGGACCCGCGCGGTCGCCATCTTCGACGATGCACTCAACGCCACGGCTTGAGACCGCATCGAACCGCTTCATGCGAGGAATATCGATGGAACTGAATCACACGCACGACGTCACCCGGCGCAGCTGGGTGGATACGGCCAACGAGGCCGGAACCGACTTTCCGTTGCAGAATCTGCCGTTGGGTATCTTTCGGCGCGCGGGACGGGACGAACCCTGGCGCGGCGGAGTCGCCATCGGCAACCAGATCGTCGATCTCGCGGCGTTGCAGCAGGCAGGCGTGCTCGACGGTCTGGCCGCCGACGCCGTTCGGACCGCCACGGCAACGACGTTGAATGCGCTGCTCGATATGGGCCCCGCCGCGTGGCAGGCGTTGCGCCATGCGCTGTTCGCATTGCTGGAAGCAGGCAGCCCGCACGAAAAAACCGTGCGTCACATGCTGGTGCCGCAGACGGAAGCCGAACATGCCGTGCCCGTGCGCATCGGCGACTACACCGACTTCTACGCCTCGCTCGATCACGCGTTGAACTGCAGTCGCCCGCTCGGGATGGCGATCAGCCCGAATTTCGACTGGCTGCCGATCGCGTATCACGGCCGCGTGTCGTCGATCGACGTGAGCGGCCAGCAGGTCTATCGGCCGGTGGGACAGTATCGGCCCGATCCGTCGTCCGCGCCCGTTCGAGGCGCGTGCCGCCAGCTCGACTACGAGCTGGAAGTCGGGGCGGTGATCGGCACCGGCAATTCGCGCGGCACCGCGATTCCGCTGGCCGATGCCCAGCAACACCTGTTCGGAATGTGCCTGCTGAACGACTGGTCCGCTCGCGATATCCAGGCGTGGGAAATGCAGCCGCTCGGGCCGTTCCTGGCGAAGAACTTCGCGACGACCCTGTCGCCGTGGCTCGTCACGGTCGAGGCGTTGTTGCCCTATCGTACGACGTGGTCACGTGTGGCCGATCGTCCGCAGCCGCTCGACTATCTGGATGCCGAGGCCAACCGGCAGGCCGGCGCGTTCGATATCCGGCTCGAGGCGTCGATCCTCAGCGCGCGGCAGCTCGCGCAAGGGCAGCCACCGCGTACGTTGACGCACACCAGTTTCCGACACCAATACTGGACGCTCGGGCAAATGATCGCGCATCACACGATGGGCGGCTGCAATCTCCAGAGCGGCGACCTGCTCGGCAGCGGCACCGTTTCGGGACCGTCGCCGGGCGAAGCCGGCGCGTTGATCGAACTCACGTCGGGGGGAACACGCCCGGTGGACATCGGCAACGGCGAAGCACGCGCGTTCCTCGAGGACGGCGATACCGTGATCTTTCGTGGCTGGTGCGAGCGTGACGGTTTTGCGCGAATCGGGTTCGGCGCCAACTATGGCACGGTACTGCCCGCGCCGGTCGCGGACAGCGGACGCTGATCGGCACGCGTCTCGCGCCGGTCAGCGCGCGGCGTGGGGGCCGGCCCGGATGTCGAGCCGTACGCGCCGATGTGCTCATGAAATCGCCGCGAGCCATGCCGCTCGCGGCGATTTCCATTCGTGACGGACGCGCAGCGCTCAAAAGAGATGCCGCGCACCAACGACGAAACTGGCGCTGCCGCCGGTCGGCGCGTAGAGCGCGCCGTTCACCGTGAACCCCGTATGCATCGACCCATGGTTGTTCACGAAGGCCGCGGCGCCATACAACGTCGTTCGCTTCGACAGGAAGTAGTACAGCCCGGCGGACGTCAGCAGCGCATGGCTGGCCGGATCGTTGCTGTCCCGCATGTACCAGACACCCGCGTCGGTGGACAGCGCGGGCGTGATCAAATACTCGCCGCCGACCGAGTACACCTTCTCGTTGAAGGAATGGGCGATCTTGTAGCTCGTATACGAGCCCTTCAACGTCGCGGCGCCCCACGTGTACGCCGCGCCGATCGTGCGGCCCGCGAATTCGACCGTCGATGGAAACGGCGTGGACGTACTCGCCGAACCGCCGGGATTGCCGCTGAAGAGCGCCGCGTTGGCCACCAAGTTTCGCCACGCGTATCTCAAGCGCGCCGCGTATTGACGGCCGGCCTGAAATTTTCCGGGATCGCCGCCCAGCGCCAGCAGCGCGCTCGCCTGGAGACCGGCCACGGTCGGGCTCGTATACGACACGGCATTGGCGACGAAGATGCCCGTCGCAAAAAAATTGCCCATGTAGATGCCGGCCTGACTGCCGAAGAACGATGCGTGCCGCGCGTCCGTGTCGACGATCGCAAGCCCGAACGGCGAGTACTGCATGCCGGCCTTGACGGTCCCGAATCGTCCCGAAAGGCCGACGAACGCCTGTCGTCCGAACAGGTTGCCGTTCGAATTGCCCAGCGCGCCGTTGTTCATGGTGAAACCGCTTTCCAGCGTAAAGATCGCCTTGGTGCCTGCGCCGAGATCTTCTACGCCGGTTATCCCGAAGTGGGAGCCGGACATCCCGCCGTCCGCCATCGAGATCCGATGGGCGCCGTTCGTCCCGGTTCCCGCGTCGAAGCTGCGACTCGTGTACATGACACCGGCATCGACGACGCCGTACAGCGTGACCGTACTTTGCGCATGCGCACTCGCGCCGACCACCAACATGGCGGCTGCCGCCTGCATCCGCATGAGCGAACCGCCTCCCCTTTTCCGATTCATGATCCGATATCTCCTTTAATTTAATAGGTATGCTTATTAATATTCTTAAAAAAACTTATGCGCGACACACGACGAAAGCCATCCTGGCGATATCGATCCGTCGTTTTATCAGTCATCCATATCGATATGCATCGATACTGCCCTGCCACTGAAAGCGTGACGAAACATGACGGCGCTGCGCTGGACTGCCCGCCCGCAACGGGCGAGCCCGCGGAAAGTCATGCGTTCACGGAAAAGGCCAACGGCATCAAGTCGTCCGGTTGCGTCCGCGTGAGGGCGTAGAGCTCGAACCAGTTGTACCACTCGACCATCAGGTGGTCCGCGTGACCGCGAATCAAGTCGTCCGGCGTGGTCGACGGCCAGAAAATTTCCAGCCGTGCATCGAACCCCGGCGACGTATCCCTGAATTGATGCAGCAGATACCCGACCGTCTCCCCGTCGATCGACTCGATTCGCCCCATCATGCGATGCGGCATATCGGGCGCCAGTTCGATCGGGACACCGCTCCAGTCGTCCAGATGTCGGAACTTCAGCAACGCGGGGAACTGCGTATGACCCGGCACTTCGAGAATGCCCACGCGCTCGCCGGGAAGCGATAGCGCGCCGAGATGTTCGGGGTGAGCGCGCAGCATCGCGGCGCTGTTCGGGCCGCGGTAGCCGTCCCAGAACCACTTGATGAACGCCGCACCGTCGCCCGCCGCGACGTGCGCCTCGGCCACCGACGAACGGAAGCGACCATTGGCGCGCCGCGACCAGTCCCGCTCGTTCGCCTCGTGTGCCGCGATCTCCTTCGCGAACACCTTTACCATGCCGTCCGCCCCGAGCTTGTCCATCAACAGGGCCATCATGTGCCGCGCCCTTTTGACTTCCATCCTGAGGATGTCTTCGCCGGTTACCTCTGTCCCGGCTTTGAAAAACGTCACCGATTTCAATTCAACCTCCTGAGCGCTATCGAACGAGACGACATGTTTTCGCATCTCGCCCGCTAATGCAAGTAAACTTGCATTAGCGTTTACCGCAAGCGAGCCCGTCCCGGCTCGGTCGGGCACGGGTTCGACATGGAACGTCCCGCCATCAGCCCTCGACGCCGCGTGTAAAATCCGCTCATGCCCAATTCCGCCGAACCACAATCGCCATCGCGTCGCCGCCGCCCTGGCGGCCGCAGCGCACGCGTCCGCGATGCCGTGGTCGCGGCAACCATCGCCCAATTGCAGGAATCCGGTTTCGAGCGGCTCAGCATCGGCGCGGTCGCCGCGCTTTCCGGCGTGAACGAGAGTTCGATCTATCGCCGCTGGAAGAGCAAGGAAGGGCTGGTGATGGAGGCCGTGTTCGAGCTTTTTGCCGAGAACATCGTGATCCCCAATCGGGGTTCGCTGCACGCGGATCTCGTCGCGCTCATGTCGGCAACCGTGCGCTACTTGCGCACCGGGGTGGGCCGGTCGGCGATCCAGTTCGTGCTCGCCACCTACAACGACGCCGGCGTCACCAGCGAGTTGCACCGGCTGTGGACCAACCGGTTTTCCGCGGTCCAGCAGATTTTCGAACGCGCGACGCAGCGGGGAGAGTGGCAAAGGGATGCGGACCCGATGCCGTTGCTTCACTGCCTCATCGGCGCGGTGTATCTGCGAACGTTCCTGCTGCGCGAACGCGTCACGGTCAATCAGCTCCGGGAATTGACGCTGTGGCTGCTGCGCGGGCAAAACGCCTGAACACGCAGATCGGTTGGACGCGAAGGAAGTCGCGGGACCGTGTTCGGGCAACCGGCTGGGCGCGACGCCGTGCTACGCGGGTTTGCGCAACGGCTCCAGCAGGTGCCGCAAGCCGTTATGGTCGATCTCGTGCATGAGCGCGAGCTGTCGGCCGAGTTCGCCGCGCGGGAACCCTTCGCGCGCCAGCCAGTTGAGGTAGGGGCCGGGCAGGTCGGCGATGAGTCGGCCCTTGTATTTTCCGAAGGGCATGGTGACGGCGACAAGGCATTCAAGATCGGGGGCTCGCATGCGCGTATTGTGCACGGCTTTCCGCCCTGCCGCGCGCATCACGGCCGCCGCTTCGCGCCCGCCGATCCACGGCTGCGAATCCGGCCCTTCACGGCGAGCCGAATCGACGAACCGGCCCCGATTGACGGCCGGAATTCGCGTCGGCCGCCGATTTCGTTGCTGCCTGCTAGACTGAAATTTCCCCCTGCAAACCCTGGAGGGAATCATGACGTCCATCTATGTCGTGAAGACCGGCGAGCAGTTCCTCTGCACCGCCGAAGACGGCGACATCGGCATGGCGCCGGCCATCGAGGATGCCGCCTCCTTTGGTTCGTATGACGAAGCGGAGAAGGCCGCGAGCGCGCATGCCGACCCGGGCTACGAGATCGTGGCCGTCTGCGTGATCAGGCACTGAGCGTCGATCCACGGCCCGGTGCGAATGGCGATCCACGTGCCGGACGCAAGGCAGCATGCGGGGCGTCGTCGCCAGGCGACGGACTCCGCATGCACACGCAGCGACGGATCTTCCCTCCCGCCGCCGTCTGCGTCGTGCATCATCGCCGCAAGCGAGCCGCCAGGCTTCGACGGCCACGCTTGCGGCAATTTTGTCGCAGCGCCCTACTTCTGCAGCGAGATTTCCACGCGACGATTGCGCGCCCGTCCTTCGACCGTATCGTTCGATGCCGCCGGATTCGCTTCGCCGTGACCGTTCGCGGCAAACGAATCCGCTTTCAGCCCGTGCTCGCGCAAATATCCGGCGACCGCATCCGCCCGGCGCTTCGACAGCGCCTGATTGTGCGCATCCGAGCCGGTCGCGTCGGTATAGCCGTCCACTTCCACGCGCGCGAAATGGCGGTCGCCTTGCTGGTTCAGCAGCTTGTCGAGCGCGGCGGTGGCCGCGGGCGTCAGCGCGGCCGAGTCGGTCGCGAAGTACGCATCGCCGGTCAGGCTCACCTTCTCGACCGGCGCGGGCGCCGGCGCGACAGCCGCGGCGGCCGGCGCGGGCGCCGCACCGCACTGGAACACGATCGAATGCGGATCGGCGCCGTCGCGGTACGGCGTGGTGGTGTCGACCAGGCGCACGGGTTCGTTGCCGCACATGCGCGTCGCGACCTTCATGCAGGTCTTCGCGGTCGACAGGATGCCGTGGCAGTCGACCTGGAACGTCCGGATGCCGTTTCGCGACTGCAGTTCGTATGCGTTGTACGTCGGCCCCGACGCACTCGAGCAGGCCGTGAGGGAAACGACGGACGCCAGCAGGACAAGATGGTGTTTTTTCACTTGATGACTCCGAGAATGCGATGAGCACGGCGCGTGCGGCGCGAGGTCGCGACGCATCCGCGCACGTTTGCGTTCGGCGCGGTCCGCTCCGGCAGCGCGTGCCGGAACGAACCGCTGCGCGCGATCACTTCCACTGATACAGCATGCCCGCGCCGACGACGCGCTGGCTGCCGGCGAAACCGCCGTTCAGCGTCGCCTTCAGGTTCTCCGTGACGCGCGCCTGCACGCCGACCGCCATGGCCTTCTGGCCCTGGAACGTCGCCGTGCCGACCCCCATCGCGAAGTTCGAATCGCGGTCCATGTGCGGAATCGACGCCATCGCGGCGGTCGCGGCGATCCCCTCGCGGGCCATCGAATCGGTCTGCTGGATCTGCTGCTGCATCTGCGTGAGCTGGTTGTTGACCGTGTTCAGCGACTGCGTGAACTGGTTCGATACCGCATTCAGCTGATTCACGTTCACAGCGTCCGTGCCCTGCGTGCCCGCCGCGACGTTCACGACCTGCCGCGCCGAATCGGCCGAGCCGACCGCGACCACGTTCGAGCGGCCGCCGTCGTTGCTGCCCGTGCCGAGCGCGGTCGAGTTGTTGCCCGATGCCGTCGAGCCCACGCCGATCGCCGTAGAACCGTTGCCCGATGCGAGCGAACTGTTGCCGACCGCCGTGCTGTTCGAGCCCGATGCCACCGCGCCCGAACCGCCCGCCGACGAGTTCGCCCCGGTCGAGCCCGGCGGCACGTTCGCGCCGTTCGGGTTCGTCGTGTACTGCCCGCCGAGGTTGGTCGTGCGCTGGTCGATCAGCGTCGTCAACTGGTTCGCGATCGAATCGAGCTGCGACACGTTCACCGCATCCGTACCGTTCTTGCCGGCCGCGAGCCCCGTGATCTGCCGGTTGCCGACGTTCACTTCGCCGGCCGACGACTGCGGGCTGCTCAGCCCGTACGCGACGTAGTTCGTCAGCGCGCCGACCGTGGTCAGCGAACCGGCGCCCAGCGCGACGCTGTTCGCGAACGTCGCCGACGCACCGGCGCCGAGCGCGAGCGCATCGGTCGCCGTGCTGCGCGCACCCGAGCCGAGCGCGACGCTACCCACGCTGACCGCCACCGCGTTGGCGCCCTGCGCGACCGACTGCGCGCCGGTCGCCGTCGCGCCGCTGCCCAGCGCGATCGCGTCGGCCTGCGCGGAACTCGCCGCCTGCCCGATCGCCACGCCGCCCGGCGCGGTCTGGTCGACGATCGCGCCGTTGCCGATGCCCACGCCGTGGTCGCCGTTGACGACCGTCGTCGGCCCCACCGCGACCGATTCCGCGCCGGCCGCGAGCGAATCCGCCGCGGTCGAATTCGCGTGGAAGTACTTCTGGCCCGTGACCGCGAACGACTGCAGCGCGCCGGTCAGCTGCCGCACCGTCACCGCGTCCTGCTGGCCGGTGCCGTCCGCGACGTTGGTGATCTGGCGGTACGTCTTGTTCGTCGCATCGCCGACCGACACCGCGCCGAGCAGCGTCTGGTCGGTCGTGTCGAACGGGATCGACGCGCTGCCGTTGCGCAGGACGCCCGACGACGGCACTACCGCGCGGTCGGCCACCGAGCCCGAGCCGAGCGCGATGCTGCCGTCGACCTTGGAAATCGCGTTCGGTCCGATCGCGACGCTGTCGACGCCCACGGCCTGGCTGTCCGGCGCGGTCGAATTCGCGTGGAAATACTTGATGCCGTGCGCGTTGATGTTGTCGATCGCCGAGCCGACGTTGTTGTTGATCGTGGTCGACCCGTCGCTGTTGTAGGTCACGTACGACGGCGCCGAGATCGTGCCGGTGGTCGGATCGTAGGTCGCGCCGCCGCCGATCGCGCCGGCCGTGCTGTTGCCGAGGTTCGTGTTGTTGTTCGCGATCGAGCTCAGGCCCGTCGACAACGAACTGATCCCGGTCGACGTGGCGGTCGACAGCGAGGTCAGGTTGCTGTTCGTCGAGCTCAGGCCGGTCGACAGCGAGCCGACGACCGTCGAGGTCGACGTGGACAGCGACGTGATCGAGCTGTTGGTCGAGCTCAAGCCGGTGGACAACGAGCCGACGACGGTCGACGTCGACGTGGACAGCGACGTCAGGTTGCTGTTCGTCGAACTGAGGCCGGTGGACAGCGAGCCGACGACGGTCGAGGTCGAGGTCGACAGCGACGTGATCGAACTGTTCGTGCTCGACAGGCCGGTGGACAGCGAGCTGATGCCCGTCGAGGTCGACGTCGACAGCGACGTCACCGTGCTGTTGGTCGAACTCAGGCCGGTCGACAACGAGCTGATGCCCGTCGACGTCGACGTGGACAACGACGTCACCGAACTGTTGGTCGAACTGAGGCCGGTGGACAACGAACCGATGCCCGTGGACGTCGACGTGGACAGCGACGTCACCGCGCTATTGGTCGAACTCAGGCCCGTCGACAACGAACCGATACCCGTGGACGTCGACGTGGACAGCGACGTGACCGCGCTGTCGGTCGAACTCAACCCGGTGGACAGCGAATTGATACCCGTCGACGTCGACGTGGACAGCGACGTCACCGCGCTGTTGGTCGAACTCAGGCCCGTCGACAACGACGAAACCCCGGTCGACAACGACGTGATGCTCGACGCCGTCGACGTCGACAGCGAATCGAGCGCCGTGTTCGTCGCGGCAAGCTGCGAACCGTTGATCGCATCCGTGCTCGCCGAATTGACGCGCCCGGCCGCGACGTTGGTGATCTGGCGCTCGGTGCCCGCCGCGCCGACGCTGACGACGCTCGTCGGATTCGTACCGTTGTAGTTGTACGTGACGCCGCCGAGCGTACCGGTCGCCGTCGGATGCGGCACGTCCGTCACTGAACCGGAGCCGAGCGCGACATCGTTTGCATTGTTCGCGACGGCCGACGCGCCGAACGCGATCGCGCCCGCGGCTGCGGCGGTCGACGTGTTGCCGAGTGCGAGCGAACCCGTGCCCTGCGCATTGTTCGTATTGCCGATCGCCACCGCGCCGTTGCCGTTCGCGGTGTTGTTCGAGCCCATCGTGACCGCACCGGTGCCGATCGCGCTGCTCGGATCGCCGATCGCGACGGCGCCGTCACCGCTCACGGTCTGGCCCTGGCCGAGCGCCACGGCGCCGGTCCCGCCCAGCACCTTCGAGTTGTTGCCGCCGGCGATCGAACCGGCGCCCGCGCCGGCCGCGACCGAGTTGGTCGCACCGATCGCGACGGTCCAGTCCGCCGCCGCCACGCTGTTGATGCCGATCGAGGTTGCCCCGACGGCGGATGCAGTCGCGCCGGGGCCTAGTGCGGTTGCCGACGTGCCGGTCGCGAGCGCGAGATTGCCGAGCGCGACGCCGAACAGCGCCGTCGCGGTCGATTGCACGCCCATCGCGATCGAGCTGACGCCCGACGCGTTCGCGTTCAGGCCGAATGCCAGCGCATTGTCCGCGCCGGCCGTCGTGTTCGAGCCCATCGCGATCGAGCTCGTACCGAGCGACTGCGTGCCCGACCCGGGTACGCCCGCGGTGCCGCCCCAGCCGATCGCAATCGACGACGTGCCCTTCGCCCCGCTGTTGACGCCCATCGCGACGCCGGAATTACCGCTCGTCAGCGCACCGCTGCCAACGGCCACGCCGGCCGCGCCCGAACTCGTCGCCTGGTTGCCGACGGCGACCGCACCGGTGTCGGTTGCATGCGTTGCATAGCCGAGCGCCACGCTCTGCGCGCCGGCCGCGCTCGCGCCGAGACCGAGCGCGGCCGCATACTGGCCGGAAGCCAGCGCGTTGTTGCCGAGCCCGACCGCGGAAACGCCGGTCGCCGCCGCGCCGCTGCCCATCGCCACCGCACCGCTTTGGGTCGCGCTCGACAGGTTGCCGATCGCGACCGAGTAGTTCCCCGATCCGATCGCCTGAACGCCGAGCGATGCACTGTTGACGCCGGTCGCTTGCGCATTGATGCCGATGGCCGTCGATCCGTCACCCATCGCGTGCGCACCCGGGCCCAGTGCCGTGGCTGATGTGCCTGCCGCCGTGGACAGGTTACCGAACGCGGTGGAATTCACCTGCGTGGCCACCGAACCGTTACCGACCGCGATCGAACTGGCGCCGCCGGTCGCGGAGCCGCCGCCCGCCGAATACTGCGCGTGCGCGCCGGCCTGAAACAGCCCGAGATACGCGGCCGCCAGCGTCATCACGATACGCCGGGGGGACAACCCTGCATGCGCGCCCGGGCGCACGGCGGCGCCCGCCTGCGCGACGTGCTCGGCCGCCCTTCTCGACGACGCCACCCGCTTCCCGCGCGCCCGGTCAAGTTCCGAAGCCGCAACCCAGGCTCCCAGTGCTTCGTTCCAGATCGACTTGAACGACTTGTTCATCTCGTGTTCCCTCGGTTCTCATGTGCTGGATGACGCAACAGCGAACGCGACATCAGGCGCGGCGCGGACCCTCTCCGCTTTCGCCTGCCCCGCGACGCTCCGCTTGCTACTTCGCATTACTAATAAAAACTACGAACAGCGTTGCTCGACACGCTCGACACCATCGCAACGGCACGGCCGATCGACGCGCGTGCCCGTTCGGCACGACACGCGATCACGATCGCCGGCTAGCGGCTCATGGAAATCGACTTCGCCGGCCCGGCGGCGACACGGTGCATGCCGCGCTGCGAGACCGCACGCGCGTCCACCGTCGCACCCGCCGACGGGCGACTTCGAATCTCATCGGAAAAGCGTCGCTCGGACGCTGGACGAACGGAGGCCGGCCCGCATCGCGGGCGGCCCGTCATGTGTCATTCAGGCGGCGAAAGGCGCCATGCTGTCCCCGGGTCTGAAGCATGCGCCGCCGGATCGCTGACGCTGACAGCCGGCACCGGATCGATCGACCCGAGGCCCTGACCTGCCATGCTTGTCGTATTCATATTTTTCGTATCCGCCTGATTCGATAGAGCGCCGCGCACGGCCTTCGGATCGATCAAACCGCCCGGCGGCCCACGCGAAACCACTCACCCCTTTCCGTCCGGCGGGCGACCCGTTTTTCCGGATTTCCGGAAAAAACCGGCTACTCGACGAACGACCCCGGCATCGAATTAATCGATCGAATTTGCTTGACGATTTCTTCTCGCTCGATGCCTTTCACCCACACCCACGCCGTCATTTCTCGATTCGCCTTGTATATCTAGCATTTCACGAATCATGACGTTTTCATTACCCTCGTGCCTGTTATTCTTTTGTCATCGCCCTCTCATCATATGAGAATGCCATCATTCAATGTGACATTGAATATCGGCTGCCATGGAGGCGACGGAAACAGCAATTTTCGTGGCAACCGGAGTCGGGGAAAGAACCGATTCCAGCCGCGTCGGGGCTAGTGTGCCGGCATTCGCTCAAACAAACCTTTTCCGCAGCGGACAAATCCTTTTCCCGAGCGGACAGCATTTACATTCATACACATTCGCAGGAAATTCGATTTTCCGGAAAGCGGAATATCCCCGCGACATCAACGAAAACTTAATCACCACGACAATGAATTAGCAGATTCAATTCAGACCGCACCATCGAATTTCGACAGCACGCTCACAAATTCATCATTCGGGCCATTTCGATTCCACCAGTCCATATGACCGGAAATAAAGACCGGAATTATCAAAATCGATTCGGCACATTTTTCCGAATCATTTCGTCGGCAGCGAACCACCTCGCCGGGCCGTTCCCGCGCCCGCCCGACAAGTCCACACGCGCCGCACGGAATCCTCACAGGCGATACTGTTGTCGGCATATAATTTTTTGCAACAATCGTGCAGATAGCGATGCCTCCGACCTGACAGGCCATTCCCTTCCAACGCGTTCGCAACCATGCCATCCCGCTTGTCCAGTTCGGCGTCGCCACGCACCACGCCGGATCTCGCTGGCGCACATATCCTCATCGTCGACGATCGCCCGAACGACCTGCGGCTCCTGACCGAAATCCTGCGCGCCGCGCAGTGCCGGATCAGCGTCGCGTTCGACGGGCTGCAGGCCTATCACCGCGCGCAGGCCATCGCGCCCGACCTGATCCTGATGGACGTGCGCATGCCGCGCATGGACGGCTTCGCCGCGAGCCGGCTGCTGGCGTCGACCCCGTCGACGCAATCCATTCCGGTGATCATCCTGACGGCCGCCGGCGATCTCGAGGATCGCATCGCGGGGCTCGAAACGGGGGCGCTCGACTACATCGTCAAGCCGTTCGAACCGGCGGAAGTCATCGCGCGCATCCGCAATCACCTGAAGCGCGGGCGGCGCAGCCAGCCGTTCGCGCATCTGCCCGAATTGCCCGACAACCCCGACGCGGCGCTCGTGCGCGCCGCGAGCGACGTGCTGCTGCGCGACCTGCGCCATCCGCCGGCGCTCGAGGAACTCGCCCGGCAGGTCGGCACGCACGAAAAGCGGCTGTCGCGCGTGTTCCGCGATCATCTCGGCCAGACCGTGTTCGAGTACCTGCGCGACACGCGGCTGCGCGCCGCGATGCACTTCCTGTCGGAAACGTCGATGGGGATCGGCGACATCGCCGAGGAAATCGGCTTCTCCACGCCCGGCAATTTCGCGACGGCGTTCCGCGAACGCTTCGGCATCACGCCGTCCGACTGGCGGCGCCAGCGCCACGCGGTCGGCGCGCCGGCCGCACCCGGGGGGCACCACGGCGATGCGTAGGCAATACGCGGCATGGGCAGCGGGATGTCGCGGATTGCTCCTGCTGCTGGCGGCGCTGGCCGTCACGTGCGCGACGGCTCGTGCCGCAACGGCGCCGAATCCCGCGCAACTCGAAGCCGTCGCGGTCTTCGAAGACGCCGGCACGACGCTGTCCGTCGCCGACGTGGCCGCCCGGCTCGACGATGCGCGCCGCGACGCGGCCACGGCATCCCGCCCGTCGTTCAACGTGACGTTTTCGCGCTCGGCGTGGTGGGTCCGCGCGACACTGATCAATCGCGACAGCGAAACGCGTCCGCTGGTGCTGGCGATTCGCGATGCGCGCGTCGACCGGGCCGACTTCTATGTCGAGCGGCACGGTCGCTGGCTGCCCGACCACAGCTTCCCGGCCGATCGCGGCGACGCGCGCGAGGCGCCGTCGCGCTACCCGACCCTCGACGTCACGCTGCACGCGGGCGAACAGCTCCCCGTGCTGATCCGCATCACGTCGCGCAAGGAAATGCGGCTCGCGCCGATCGCGTTCACCCGCGACGCGTGGATCGCGCAGGAGTTGCACGCGTCGATGTGGAACTTCGGCTTCTTCGGCGGGCTGCTTGCACTCGTCTGGTGCGCGCTGCTGATCGGCTTTTTCTCGCGCAGCGGCGTGTTCCACGTGCTGGCCGTGCTGACCCTGAACACCGCGCTGTTCGAAGCCGCGTACCGTGGCTATCTCGCGATGGCCCTGTCCCCCGCCGCCCGAGAATGGTCGACGCGCGGCGAAACGATCTTCGCGTACCTGTCGGTCGCGTGCTTCATCGTCTTCATCCTGATGGTCGCGCATCGCGAGAAGGCGAAGATTCCGATGCGCGCGGTGTACGTGGTATTTCTCGCGCTCGAATGCGCGGGAATCGCCGGCGCGGCGTTCGGCGATCTGGGGACCTTCGCACGGTTCTGCCTGTGGCTGAACACCGCGCTCGCGATCGTCAACATCAGCCTGGCGCTGATGCTCGTGATCCGGCGCACGCCGACGGGCCGCGTGATGCTGATCGCGGTCGCGTTCGCGACGTTCAACATGCTGATCCGCATGCTCGATGGCCGCGACGCGTTGCCGTCCGTGCTGTCATGGATCCGGTCCGACGTCTTTCCGAACCCCGTCATCGCGATCATCGGGCTCGCGACGCACCTGCTGGTGCTGGCCGCGTGGATTCACCACGTGGGCAAACAACGCACCGAGGCGCGCAAGCGGCTCGAACACTGGCAGCTCACCGAACAGGACCGGCTGCGCGACGAAGTCGCGCGGCGCACGGTGGCGCTCAACGATGCGTTGCAACAGTCGAAGACGCACCTGCAGCAGAAGATCGAGACGCTCGGCTATGTCAGCCACGACCTGCGCGCGCCGCTGTCGACGATCAACGGCTATGCGAAACTGCTGCTGCAAGGCGCGACGCGCGGCCAGGCGCGGCTGATCCGGTCGATCGACCGCAGCATCCGCTACCAGCTCGCGCTGATCGACGAATTGCTCGCGTTCACGAAGGCCGAACTGCAGCCGCTCGGCGTCGCGCCCGACCGCACCGACCTGCCCGGGCTGCTGGACGACATCGGCCACTACGCGCTCGCGCTGTGCGCGCAGCAGGACAACCGGTTCGTCTACCAACCGGTCACGGCGCTGCCGCGCACGGTGCTGATCGACGGCATCCGGCTGCAACAGGTGCTGTTGAACCTGCTGTCCAACGCATCGAAATTCACGCGCAGCGGCACGGTCACGCTGTCGGTTCACGCGTCGCGCGAAGGCGACGCGTGGCGCCTGCTGTTCGAGGTCGCCGATACGGGCATCGGCATCGACATCACCGCGACCACCGACATCTTCCGCGCGTACCAGCAGGTGCAGGCCGTGAACGGCGGCACCGGGCTCGGCCTGTTCATCGCGCAGCGGATCGTCGCCGCGATGGGCGGCGAGCTGGCCGTCGCGAGCCAGCCGGGCGTCGGCACGTCGTTCTCGTTCGCGGTCGTCGCGCCGGCCCTCGGCCATGCGCTCGCACCGGCGTCGGGGCTCGTCAGGCGGTTTCATCCGGCCGACGAAGCGCAGCCGGCCCGCGCCGCGCCCGCGATGCGCAGCCCGCCCGCCGATGCACTCGCGGAACTGATCGCGCTCGCCGGCGAAGGCCGGCTGACCGATATCGAGGAATGGCTCGGCCAGTATGTGGACGAGCCGGATCACGCGCCGTTCGTACACGAAATGCGCGCGCACCTCGACGCACTGGACTTGCACGCGATCGAAAAACTGGCCGGCTCGCTGAAACGCACGCGCGTCGCGGATACGTCCTTCGACACCGAGACGGACGCGACCGGGCCGGCCTGACGGCGCGAACCCGTACGCGTCATTTCACCGCGGTACGCTCGCGCTGCCGATCGGCCCGCTCGACCACGCGGGTCAGCCGAATGATGTCGGTCAGGCCGAATTCGCCGGCATCCGGGCGCGGGCGACCATGCTCGTCGGCCACGCGCATCGCGAACGCCAGCGCTTCGGAACGTTCGCGCAGCAGCACCCGCAGCGCATCGGCCACGATCCGGCAGTCGCGCGCGTCGCCCAGGTCGAGCAGCGGCCGGCGGCCGTGCTCGATAGCCAGCGTATCGGCCACGCCCGCCGTCATGTCATCACGCTTCATGCCGTTCTCCTCGCGCAAAGGGGGCGCGGTCGCACTACGACCGCCGCATCGTCGAGACCAGCGCGATGTCCTCTTCCGGCGGCGCCGGCCGCGCGGGGGCAGTATCGCGCGTCGGCCGCCGCGCGCCGAGCCCGGTGCCGCCGGTACGCCGCCGCGTCGCATGCCGCTCGATGACCCGCTGCAGCACGCAGAACACGCACAGCAGCGCGCCGATCACGATCCGCGTCCACCACGAACTCAGCGTGCCGTCGAACGTGATCAGCACCTGGATCGTGCCGAGAATGCCGACCCCGAACACCGAACCGATCACGTAGCCCACGCCGCCCGTCAGCAGCGTGCCGCCGATCACGGTCGCGGCGATCGCGTCGAGCTCCATTCCCTGCGCCTGCAACCCGTACCCCGACAGCACGTACAGCGTGAACACCACGCCGCCGAGCGCCGAACAAAAGCCGCTCAGCGCGTAGACGCCGATCTTCGTGCGCGCGACCGGCAAGCCCATCAGCAGCGCCGAGCGTTCGTTGCCGCCGACCGCATACACGTTGCGACCGAAGCGCGTGAAATGCGCGACGTAGATCGCGACGGCCAGCGTCGCGAGCGCGATCAGCGCCCCGGCGCTCAGCGTGCCGCCGCCGACCGGCACGCTGATGCCGGCGATCGCATGAAACGCCGGCTGGTTGATCGTGATCGACTGCGTCGTGATCAGGAAGCAGGCGCCGCGCGCGAGAAACATGCCGGCGAGCGTGACGATGAACGGCTGCAGCCGGAAATAGTGGATCAGCGCGCCCATCGCGGCGCCGTACAGCGCGCCGAATGCGAGCACGAGCGGCACGATCACCCATACCGGCCAGTGCAGCCGTTCGGCGCCCACCGCGCAGAAGATCGTTGTCAGCGCAACGACCGAGCCGACCGACAGGTCGATGCCGCCGGATACGATCACGAACGTCATCCCGATCGCGACGATCAGCAGGAACGCGTTGTCGACGAGCAGCCCGGTCAGCACCTGCATCGAGAAAAAGCCCGTGTACATCACGGACCCGAAACCGAACAGCGCGACGAACAGCACGATCGTCACGACGATCGGCAGCGTGCGCGGATCGGCGAGGCGGCCAAGGAAACGGGTCATCGCGGCGTCGCTCCGGTGGTGGTGGCGCGCGATCGCGCGGAAGGCAGCAGCCGCGACGCGTGCCGGACCAGCAGCGCGCGCGCCGCGTCCGACTGGATCAGCGTCACGACGATCACGACGACCGCCTTGACGACGAGCGTCGCCTCCGGCGGCACGCCGATCGAGTAGGTCGTGTAGGTGAGCGTCTGGATGATCAGCGCGCCGAGCACCGAGCCCGCGAGACTGAAGCGGCCGCCGAGCAGCGACGTGCCGCCGAGCGTCACCGCGAGGATCGCGTCGAGTTCGAGCAGCAGCCCCGCGTTGTTGCCGTCGGCGCTGCGCACGTTCGAACTGGCGAGGATGCCCGCGAGCGCCGACATCACGCCCGAGCACAGATACACGCCGAACACGACCGCGCCCGAACGCAGCCCGACGAGCCGCGTCGCGACCGGGTTCACGCCGATCGCGCGAATGAACAGCCCGAGCGCCGTGCGGTTCACCAGCAGCGCGGTCGCCCCGATCGTCGCGAGCGCGATCCACACCGCGCACGGCACGGTCGCGAGATAGCCGCCGCCGAGCGCGAGATAGCCGGGCGCGCCGATCGGGATGATCTGGCCGCCCGTCAGCAGTTGCGCGACGCCGCGCCCCGCGACCATCAGGATCAGCGTCGCGATGATCGGCTGCATCCCGACGAATGCGACCAGCAGCCCGTTCCACGCGCCGGCCAGCAGCCCGACGCCGAGCGCGGCGGCCAGCGCCATGCCGACCCGCGACGGATCCGCCTCGAGCACGATCGCGGCCGCCGCGCCGGCGATCGCGACGATCGCGCCCACCGAGATGTCGATCCCGCGCGTCGCGATCACGAGCGTCATCCCGAGCGACACGATCACGAGCGGCGCCGCGCGATTGAGGATGTCGATCGGCGCGCCGAACAGGTGGCCGTCGAGCAATGCGATCGACAGGAAGCCCGGGCGATGCGCGACGTCCAGCGCGAACAGCAGCGCGAGCGTCAGCACCGGCCACGCGAGCGGATGACGAAACAGCGTGCGTAACCGCGTCATGACTGGCCTCCCGCGATCAACCGGTAAACCTGCTCCTCGGACGCATCGGCGCCCGTCAATTCGGCGACCTTGCGGCGGTCGCGCAGCACCGCGATCCGGTGGCTCACGCGTACGACCTCGCCGATCTCCGACGAGATGAACAGGATCGCGAGCCCCTGCGCGCACAGCGCGAGCACACGCTCCATGATGTCGAATTTCGCGGCGACGTCGATGCCGCGCGTCGGCTCGTCGAGAATCAGCAGCTTCGGGTCCGTCGCGAGCCAGCGCGCGAGCAGCACCTTCTGCTGGTTGCCGCCCGACAGCAGCCCGATCGGCTGCTCCGCGTCGCGCGCCTTGATGCCGAGCCGGGCGATGTACGTGTCGGCGATCTCGCGCTGGCGCGCCCGCCCGATCAGCCGCCACCAGCCGCGCCGCGCCTGCAGCGCGAGGACGATGTTCTCGCGGATCGACAGCGCGGCGACGATGCCCTCCTTCTTGCGGTCCTCCGGGCAGTACGCGATGCCGTGGCGCACCGCATCGTGCGGCGATGCGAGCCGCGTGCGCGCGCCGCCGATCTCGATCGCACCGGTATCGGGGCGCGCGGCGGCGAACGCCAGTTGCGCGGTTTCGGTGCGGCCCGAGCCGAGCAGCCCGGCCAGCCCGACGATCTCGCCGGGGCGCATGTCCAGATCGAGCGCGCTCATCATCCCGCGCCGGCCGACCTGCTGCATCGACAGGAACGGCGCGGGGGTCGCGGTGTCGCGCTCGACCGCCGCGGCGCCCGCCTGCAGCGTCTCGGACATGCGCTCGCGGCCGGTCATCTTCGCGACCAGCAGGTCGACCGGCAGGTCGCGCGCGAGATACTCGCCTTCGCGCTCGCCGTTGCGCATCACGGTGATCCGGTCGGACACCGCATAGGTCTGCTCGAGAAAGTGCGTGACGAACAGGATCGCGATGCCCGA
The DNA here is from genome assembly GCF_024730645.1 of Burkholderia sp. EMB26. Lineage (NCBI taxonomy): Bacteria > Pseudomonadati > Pseudomonadota > Betaproteobacteria > Burkholderiales > Burkholderiaceae > Burkholderia > Burkholderia sp. EMB26. The sequence goes on along the minus strand of NZ_CP078072.1, from coordinate 251,832 downwards.
CGCCTTCAGCCGGCGCAGCACGTCGAACAGCCGCGCGACCTCGCCGTCGTCGAGGCTCGAGGTCGGCTCGTCGAGGATCAGCACGCGTGCGTCGACCGACACCGCGCGCGCGATCGCGACCATCTGCTGCACCGCGATCGGATATGAATCGAGCGAGCGCGTGACGTCGAGCGCCAGGTCGAGTTCGGCGAGCGCGTCGCGCGAGCGCACATGGATCGTCTTCCAGTCGATCGCGCCGCGCCGCATCGGCTGCCGGCCCGCGAAGATGTTCTCGGCAACCGACAGGTTCGCGCACAGGTTCACTTCCTGATAGAGCGTCTGGATGCCAGCCGCCTCGGCCTCGCGCGGCGCGGCGAAGTTCACCGGCGCGCCGCCGACGCGAATCTCGCCCGCATCGTGCGCATGCACGCCGGTGAGCACGTTGATCAGCGTCGACTTGCCCGCGCCGTTCTGGCCCATCAGCGCGTGGATCTCACCCGGAAACAGCCGGAAGTCGACGCGCTGCAGCGCGCTGACGCCCGGAAATGACTTGTCGATGCCGATCATCTCGACCACCGGCGAACTCTGCATGCAGCCTCCCTCGAAGCGTCCCCGGACGGTGGCCGCCAGGCCGCCGTCCGGGCGGACAGGTCAGTACTTGCGGGTCGGCAGCACCTGCGCCGCGACGTTCATCGGAAACACCGTTTCGTTGGTCACGATGCGCTTGGGCAACTGCTTGCCGGCGACGACGTCCTTCACCGCGGTCATCAGCTGCGGGCCGAGCAGCGGGCTGCATTCGACGTCGACGTTGATCTTGCCCGCGACCATCGCCTGGAAGCCGCCCTTGGTCGCGTCGAACGACACGACGCTCACGTCCTTGCCGGGCTTGATGCCGGCCTCTTCCATCGCCTGGATCGCGCCGAGCGCCATGTCGTCGTTGTGCGCGTAGACGACGTTGATCTGCTTGCCGTAGGTCTTCGCGAATGCTTCCATCACCTGCTTGCCGCCGGCGAGCGTGAAGTCGCCGCTTTGCGACGCGATCACCTTGAATTTCGGATTGTTCTTGATCACTTCGAGCAGGCCCGCGCGGCGGTCGTTGGCCGGCGCGGAACCGACCGTGCCCTGCAGCTCGACGATGTTGATCGGGCCCGCGTCGTTCCTGTAGCGCTCTTCCAGCCAGTGGCCGGCGCGCCGCCCTTCCTCGAGGAAGTCGGAGCCGATCATCGTCACGTACAGCGACGGGTCCTTCACGTCGACGCCGCGGTCGGTCAGGATCACCGGGATATGCGCGGCCTTCGCTTCGGTCAGCACCGGCTCCCAGCCCGATTCGACGACCGGCGAGAACGCGATCACGTCGACCTTCTGCGCGATGAACGAGCGGATCGCGCGAATCTGGTTCTCCTGTTTCTGCTGCGCGTCGGAAAACTTCAGGTTGATGCCGGCGTCCTTCGCCGCGCTCTTCACCGACACGGTGTTCGCGGTGCGCCATGCGCTTTCCGCGCCGACCTGCGAGAACCCGAGCGTGATCGGCTTTTGCTGCGCGTGCGCGCCGCCTGCCAGCACCGTCGCCGCGGCGACGATCGCGCCGGCCGCCAGCTTCCTGATGAATGTCATGGTCCGTCTCCGATGATGTCGTTGTGTGCCGCGGCGCTGTTGTGTTTCTGCGTGGCGCTGGCGCGGATCGGGCTGCGCCGGCCGGCGTGTTCGGCCGGCGCGGTATACAGGCCCCGCATCAGTCTAGAAACAAGTCCGATAACCTTCCAATGAAATATTGGATTGAGCCGATGTCGGAATCGGCATACGTATAAACACCTAAGCGCGACACCCCGCGGGCGTGGCGTCTCGGCACGCCGGCCGCCTTGAACGGAGGCCGGATATCGACGATGACGAAAGCATCAGCGCATCACGCCCCTGGCGCGCAGTTCACGGCCGATACGCCCGATTTCGCGCTCGCCTTCCACCAACGCGGCGGCGCTCGTGTGCACCGAGTAGGCGCCCAGATGAAGATCGTGCGGATGCGGAATCGCCGTACCGACCACGAAGCGCGCGTCGGTCACGGCCTCGAATTCGATCGGCGCGTCGGACGCGTCGAACACGACCAGCTCGCCCCGCCCGACCGGGTCCGGCGTGCGCAGGCGGCCGTCCATCACGGCGGTCCAGCCGACCCGGTGGCCCTGCGGCGGCCGGCAGGTCCAGCGCTCACCCGCCTTCAACTGCACGACGACGTAGTTGATGCCCGGCGGCGCATCGACCGAGCTGACCGCGTCGCCGTGGCGGCCGAGCAGCACGCGGGCCGGCCCGTCCGTCGGGATGTCGTCGATCGACAGGTGCTGACTGAACGCCGGCGCCAGCTCGCGCCCCGGCGGCAACGCCACCCACAGCTGGAACGCCTTGACCGGCGGCACCACGGAACCCGTATGCCAGACGCCGCGCCCCGCGCTCATCCATTCGATGTCGCCGGCCCCTATCGGGCCTTCGTGGCCCGTCGATTCCACATAGGTGCCGTGCCCGTCGAGCATGAGCGTCAGCGTGGCGATGCCCGAATGCGGATGCCAGCCGAAGGCCGGCTTGCCGAGCGGCGCCCGCGTATCGATCAGGTCGAGGAACACGAACGGCTTGATCATCTCGCCCACGTCGGACGGGCTGACCATGCGGACGACCGGCCCGTGCGCGTTGCCGCGCGTGCGGAACACGACACGACGGCCGGCGACGGTGGTCGAGGGAACGGAATCGAGGGTATTCAACATCGGTTCTCCGGTGGCCGGTATCCGGCGTATTGCGTCAGGCCGCGAGGGCCGCTGCCGCTTCCTTCGCCGATGCAATCGCGCCCGTGCGCTTGTCCGCCCCCATCGCGACGCCTTCGGCACGAATGAACGTGATGTCGGTGATGCCGAGAAAACCGAACGCGTCTCTCAGATAGGTTTCCTGATGATCGAACGACGCGAACGGCGACCCGACGCTGTACACGCCACCACGTGACGACGCGATGACCAGCTTCTTGCCGCCGCACAGGCCGACCGGCCCGTTTTCGTCGTAGCGAAATGTCGTGCCGGCCACCGAGATGCGATCGACCCACGCCTTCAGTTGCGACGCGATGCCGAAGTTGTACATCGGCGCGCCGATGACAACGATGTCGGCCGCAAGGAATTCCTCAAGCGCGCGCTGGCCGATCTCGACGTCCGCCTTCAGCGCGTCGTCGACCGGCGCGCCTTGCGCGGCGGCAAGGTGTTCGGCGGCCAGATGGCCGAGCGGCGTGGCGGCGAGGTCGAGGTGCGTGACCGTGAGGCCGGGATCGCGGGCGCGGAAGCGGGCGACGATTTCCGCCGACAGTTCGCGGCTGACCGAGCCCTGGCCGAGGATGCTCGAATCGATGTGCAGCAGTTTCATGCAGATTCTCCTTGAGACGGATGGATTCGCCGGTAGCGTGAGACCAGTATGGAGATCGATTCGGCTTTACACTAGATGGATAAACAGGATTTGATTAATCCATTTCTGGAGTAATCCCATGCTCGATCTGAATGATCTCGCGCTGTTCGTCCAGGTCGTCCGCGCCGGCAGCTTTTCGGAGGCCGCACGACGCCTGCGCATGCCGGCCAATACGCTGAGTCGGCGCATCGACCAGTTCGAAGGGCACATCGGCACGCGCCTGCTGCATCGCTCGACCCGCAAGCTGGCGCCGAGCACCGAGGGCCTGGCGCTGTTCGAGCGCTACGCGCCGGCACTCGACCGGATCTTCGAGATCGAACGGCAGCATGCGGACGGGCAGGAACCGGCCGGAACCGTGCGCGTGGCGGCGATGGCCGGCCTGTTCGAAGTGATCAAGCTGGAATGGCTGGCCGAGTTCTACGCGCGCCATCCGCGCATCAGCATCGACTTCCTGCTCGACGACACGCCGTCCGACCTGATCGCCGAGCGCATCGACCTCGCACTGCGCATCGGCATCGAGACCGGCGGCAGCTTCCGCGTGCGCCGGATCGCGCCGGGCACGATGATCCTCGCCGCCAGCCCCGCTTATCTCGAACGACGCGGCACGCCCCGCACGCCGCGCGAGCTGGCCGACCACGATTGCCTCACGGTGTCGAGCCGCCAGGGACGCAGCATGTGGCGCCTGCAGGGGCCGCGCGGCACGCAGGAGATTTCGATCGACAGCCGTTTCTCGGTCAACGACATGCGCGTGGTCATGCAGGCGTGCCTCGCCGGCCTCGGCATCGCGCTGGTGCCGCGGGTGCTCGCCGCGGCGGCGATCGACGAAGGCAAGCTGGCGCGCGTGCTGCCGGCCTACCAACGCTCCGGCGCCGGGCTCGGGCTGCAGCTCGTCTATACGAGCCGCCCGCCGCTGCCGCCCGCGGTGACGGCCGTCGCCGAGTTTCTGCTGGAGAAGCTCGACCAGGGGATGTCGAGGTGTCCCGAGCCCACGGCCGGCCGATGACGTTTCGTCGTCGCCGCGAACGGCATTTCCCGGCCGCTCTGCCGTCGCGTCGTACGGCCAGCCGGCGCACGATTCTTGCTCCCGTTCCGCAACGACCGCTCATGCCGTGCTGCAGGTCGCCGTCCGCGCCCATTACGAACAAGGGAGCAAACACATGACCGCCGCCCACGAGCACGGGTCGCCATCCGTCGCCATCGCCGTCTCCATCGCCGCCAACCGGCACACGCGCGCATGAAGCAGCCCGCTTCGAGCACGGCCGCGGCGCTGCGCCACGTCGACGACCGCCAGCCCGGCTACACGCGCCGCCGCCTGCGCAACGGCTTCGCGTATTACGCGCAAGACGGCACGCGGATTCGCGATGCCGCGGAAATCGCGCGCATCAACGCGCTCGCGATCCCGCCCGCGTACACCGACGTGTGGATCTGCGCGGACCCGCTCGGCCACCTGCAGGCGACGGGCCGCGACGCGCGCGGCCGCAAGCAGTATCGCTACCACCCGCAGTGGCGGGCGACCCGCGACGCGAACAAGTACGCACGAATGGCCGCGTTCGCGCGGGCGCTGCCGCGCATCCGCGCGCGCGTCACGCGCGACCTGGCGTTGCCGGGCATGCCGCGCGACAAGGTCGTCGCGACGATCGTGCGCTTGCTCGACACGACGCTCGCGCGGATCGGCAACGCGGAATACGCACGCGAAAACGGCTCGTACGGGCTGACGACGCTGCGCAAGCGCCATTTGAAGATCCAGCCCGGCCAGGTGCGGCTGCGCTTCACCGGCAAGAGCGGGATCGAACACGACGTGACGGTCGACGATGCGCGGGTCGCGCGGATCGTGCGGCGCTGCGCGGAACTGCCCGGTCACGAGCTGTTCCAGTATGTGGACGACGACGGCGTGCGCCATCCGGTCGGGTCATCCGACGTGAACGACTACCTGCGCGAAGCCGGCGGCGCCGATTTCACCGCGAAGGATTACCGGACGTGGGCCGGCAGCGTGCACGCGCTCGGGTTGCTGCGGCGCGTGGAGCACCGCGGCGTCACGCATGCCCGCAAGCAGATCGTCGAAACCGTGCGCGCGGTGGCGGACCTGCTGCGCAACACGCCGGCCGTGTGCCGGCGCTGCTACATCCATCCGGTCGTGCTCGACGCGTTCGAGTCGGGCGCGCTCGCCACGCTGGCGGTCCGGCGCTCGCCGCGCGGCCTGCGCGCGGATGAAGCGGCGTTCGTCGCGTTGCTGGTGTCCGCGAGCCGGCGCGCGGCGAGATGACCGTCCATGCCGCGCCCCGCCCGCCGGGGTGCAATCAGGACGACGTCCCCGCGTGTCGTTTACCACCGGTTTCCGGGCGCATGACCGATAGCCGCTCGCGCCCGTTTCTCTAAACTGGTTCGCACAATACACCTGCCCGGTGTCGTCCCGCTGCGCGCGTCACGCCACCGGCATCGAGGCATCCCCGAGACATCCGCCTTCGCAGTCCGCCGGCCCGCACGACCCCGCTGCATTCCCGCCGGCCGGTTGCCAAGGCCATTCCAGGAGAGTTCATTGAGCCCGTCGCAAGCGCACCCCGCGAAAGCCCGGTCTTCGCGCAAGTCCGTCAAGCTGGATGACATCACGATCGTCGACCCTGCCGTCCTCAAGCGCGCGGTCGGCGCGATGGCGTTCGGCAATGCGATGGAATGGTTCGACTTTGGCGTCTACAGCTATATCGCCGTCACGCTCGGCAAGGTGTTCTTCCCGTCCAGCAGCCCGTCCGCGCAATTGCTCGCGACCTTCGGCACCTTCGCGGCCGCGTTCCTCGTGCGCCCGCTCGGCGGCATGGTGTTCGGCCCGCTCGGCGACCGCATCGGCCGCCAGCGCGTGCTCGCCGCGACGATGATCATGATGGCCGTCGGCACCTTCGCGATCGGCCTGATTCCGAGCTATGCGTCGATCGGCATCATGGCCCCGATCCTGTTGCTCGTCGCCCGCCTCGTGCAGGGTTTCTCGACCGGCGGCGAATACGGCGGCGCGGCAACCTTCATCGCCGAGTTCGCGACCGACAAGCGTCGCGGCTTCATGGGCAGCTTCCTCGAATTCGGCACGCTGATCGGCTATACGCTCGGCGCGGCCACGGTCGCGCTGCTGACGGCCACGCTGTCGCAGGACGCGCTGCTGTCGTGGGGCTGGCGCGTACCGTTCTTCATCGCCGGTCCGCTCGGCCTCGTCGGCCTCTACGTGCGGCTCAAGCTCGAGGAAACGCCGGCGTTCAAGAAGGAGGCGGAAGCTCGCGAAGCGGACGAACGCGCGCGGCCGAAGCAACGCTTCGCGACGCTGCTCGTCGAACAGTGGAAGCCGCTGCTGCAATGCGTCGGTCTCGTGCTGATCTTCAACGTGACCGACTACATGGCGCTGTCGTACCTGCCGAGCTACCTGTCGGCGACGCTGCACGTTCGCGAATCGCACGGGCTCTTCATGGTGCTGCTCGTGATGGTGCTGATGATGCCGATGACGCTGTACGCCGGGCACCTGTCGGACAAGGTCGGCCGCAAGCCGGTGATGATGGCCGGCTGCGTGGGCCTGCTCGCGCTGTCGGTGCCGGCGCTGATGCTGATCCGCACCGGCGGCATGCTGCCGATCTTCGGCGGGATGCTGATCTACGGCGTCCTGCTGTCGACGTTCACGGGCGTGATGCCGTCCGCGCTGCCCGCGCTGTTCCCGACGCGGATCCGCTACGGCGCGCTCGCGATCGGCTTCAACGTGTCGGTGTCGCTGTTCGGCGGCACGACGCCGCTCGTCACCGCGTGGCTGGTCGATCGCACCGGCGACCTGATGATGCCCGCGTACTACCTGATGGGCGCGTCGTTCATCGGCATCGTGTCGGTGCTTGCGCTGCGCGAGACCGCGCGCCAGCCGCTGCCCGGCTCCGGGCCGTGCGTGGCGAGCCGCGCGGAAGCGTTGAGCCTCGTGCGCGGCAGCGCCGACGAAGCGCGTGTGCGCGGCCGGAGGTTCACACCGGTCAGCGAGCGCGCGTAACGCAGGTCGATGCGACGCCGCACGGCCTGCGCGCATGTCGCCGGTCGCGCGGTCGTCAGTTCGCGTGCAGCGGCTGCGCGTCGAACCAGTCGAGCAGCGTGCGCGTGACGAACGCGGGATTTTCCAGGTTCGAAATATGGCCGGCGTCCGGCACCAGCGCATGCGCGCAGCCGATCACGCTCGCCATCTTCACGGTTTCCGACGGCGGCCGCGCCATGTCGCCCGCGCCGCACATCAGCAGCGTGCGTTCCGCGTCGAGTTCGGCCAGTGCGGACAGCGTGTCGGGCCGGCCGAAGATCAGCCGACCGAGCGGCGCGATCGATTGCCGCAACCGGTCGGCGGGCAGGTTCGCCAACGCATCGCGAAACGCGGTCGGCACCGGATCTTCCAGATTCACGTCCGGCCGGAAGAACAGCGGCACGATCGCGTCGAGCAGCGGCGGCGCGATGCGGCCCGCGGCCTCGATCGCATCGAGCATTCCGAAGTAGCGGGCGCGCGTCGCGTCCGGCTCGGCGTCGAGCGACGCGTCCATGATCACCAGCGAGCGCACGCGCTGCGGCTCGCGCAACGCGAGCCGTGCGCCCCACATGCCGCCGACGCTGAGGCCGACGACCGCGCACTGTTCGATTTCCAGCGCGTCGAGCAGCGCGCTCGCCTGCGTGGCGAGATCGTCGAGCGTGTGCGTGCCGTCCGGCAGCGCGCCCGATGCGCCATGCCCCCACAGGTCCGGCACGATCACGCGATACCGGCGCGACAGTGCGTCGATCTGCGGCGCCCACATCGTGGCATCCCACAGATAGCTGTGCCCGAGCAGCACCGGAAACCCGGTGCCGTGATCGAGGTAATGCAGGGTACTGCCTTGAATGCCGTGTGCGGGCATGCTGTCTCCGGGAGGTCAGGACTCGGCGGTGGCCCGGAACCGGGCGTCGCGGTCGGTGGCGTTCCGTGACGAACGCGAAGCGGCGCATCATCGCACAGGTTGCAGGTATTGCGCATGACGCCGCGCACGACGCATTCGCCGGGCCGCACTATCCGACGCGATACATCGGCAGCACGTTGCTGCCGGCCGTGTCCTGCTCCGGCGCGAGCGCGGGGCACGCCTGATCGAGCAGCCAGTTGGTCAGCACCGCGATATCGAATTCGTTGCACGCGTCGGGGTTCTGCACGAGCACGTAGCTGCCCGACGCAACGGTGCAATGCGGGAACAGCTCGACGAGCCGCCCCTGCTTCAGCAGCCCGTCGACCAGCGGCCGCCTGCCGATCGCGATGCCGTGCCCGTCGACCGCGGCCTGGACCAGTTGATCGTACTGGCTGAAGTGCAGCGCGCCGGCCGGCCGCAGCCGCGGCACGCCGAGCTCCTTCAGCAAATGGCTCCACCCGTGCCACGGCCATTCGCCGCGCGGGTCGTCGAGATGCAGCAGCACGTGCTTGTCGAGATCGGCCGGCTTCATCGATGCGGCGTCGCCCATCGCCGTCAACAGGCTCGGGCTGCACACCGCCACGACACGCTCGCGAAACAACACGTCCGTATCGTCGGTCGACGTATACGGGCCGGCATAACGCACCGCCAGGTGCAAACGTTTGCGTTTAAGATCTTCAATTTCGCTCGTTGCCGACACGCGCACGTCGATGTCCGGATAGCTGGCGCGGAACGAACCGAGGCGCGGAATCAGCCACAGCGCGGCGAACGAAACGGTGGTCGACAACGAAATGGCGCGCTGGCCGACGCTCGACGACAGCTTGCCGACCACCGATTCCAGATCGGACAACGCGAACGAGATCGCGTCGTACAACTCGCGCCCCTTGTCGGTCAGCGTGAGCGAACGAATGTGCCGATGAAACAGCTCGATCCGGAGCTGCTCTTCGAGCGCCTTGACCTGCCGACTCACGGCCGATTGCGTGACGTTGAGCTCCTGCCCCGCACGCGTGAAGCTCAAATGGCGCGCCGCGCATTCGAAGCCTCTCAGGAAATCCAGCGAAGGCAGACTTCTCAATCGCTTTGCCAATCTCACATTAGCCATACCGCCGCCTCAAAGTTGCACCCATCGACAGACAAGTTGCCGTTCGTCTCCCTGGATCGTCTCTCCTATTTGGATTCGGAAACGATTTTATATTGAAGCATGGATGCATATCATTCTTATTTTCAATCGTGACACTTGTATTTATCTATCAATTTTCATCGCATCGATACGCTTACACGAACATTATCAAGTAGTGATTTTGTAAATTAATATGCGAACGAATCGAGCGTACCAAAAGGGTTGATAAATTGGCGTAAAAACAGGCGATTGCCGGCAAAATTCGACGTCATCGCATCCATATCGACGTCATGACAGAGGAACCATCCGATACCTACAAATCGATTTCAATCAGCCGACTTTTCATTTTATTTTCCGGATTGCGAAAACAAACAGTCTGCAACATACATACAAAATGCCATTCAAATCCGGAATTTAGCGTTTATTAAAATATACTAAACGGATGAAATCCGGTATTTTCATGCCGCCTCGTGAAACTGACGAGCCGATTATGTCCGGAAATGCATAATCCGCCGGCCGGCAGCGCCGGTCGGTGTGCATTCGATGCGCATGTCGGGCGGAATTCGGGCCGCGCCGCGCGACGACCGTCAAGATGAATCCGCTACGGACCGTCCGCCGCGCCATTCGCGCGCGCGGTCACTTCGCGGCGATAGCGGTTCAATTCCTGAGCGGTCGCGAACGTGCGCTCGAACAGGATCGACAGGTTGTGCAGGATCCGCTCGACGACCTTCTTCTCCCACTCGCCGTCGAACCGGATCTGCTCGTCGAGCCAGCGCTCGAGCCATTCCGGATCCGGCAGACGCGACTGCACGGTGTCGCGCGGGAACAGCGCCTGGTTCACGTGCAGGTTGGTCGGGTGCAACGGCTTCTCGGTGCGGCGCGCCGACGCCATCAGCACGCCGATCTTCGCGAATGCGGCACGGGCGACGTCGCCGCAGTCGTTCAACGCCTTCTTCATGTAGCGCAGGTATGCGCCGCCATGACGCGCTTCGTCGCGCGAAATCGTTTCGTAGATCTGCTTGATGACGGGCTCGGTGTGCCAGTCGGCCGCGCAGCGGTACCAGTGGTTCAGGCGGATCTCGCCGCAGAAGTGCAGCATCAGCGTCTCGAGCGGCGGCGCCGGATCGAACTGGAAGCGCACCGCGTGCAGTTCCTCTTCGGTCGGCACCATCTCGGGCTTGAAGCGGCGCAGGTATTCCATCAGCACCAGCGAATGCTTCTGCTCCTCGAAGAACCACACGCTCATGAACGCGGAAAAGTCGCTGTCGTGCTGGTTGTCGCGCAGGAACATTTCCGTCGCGGGCAGCGCCGACCATTCGGTGATCGCGTTCATCTTGATCGTCTTCGCCTGCTCGTCGGTGAGCAGCGAAGCGTCGAACTTGTCCCACGGAATGTCCTTCTCCATGTCCCAGCGGACCGCTTCGAGCGACCTGAACAATTCCGGATAGAGCATCGTCGTCACCGTCGTCGCAACGCGTGGCGCGGTCATGCCGATTGGGTCGAGGCCGGCGCGGCCGCTTCGGCATCGGGCTCGCGATCGTCCCGGTCGTCGTCCACCGCACGCGGCGACAGCCGGCCGCGCAGCAACGCAGAGTAGAACTGCCGATACGTGCGGTGGTAATAGCGGATGCGCGGCGCGATCGCGCCATGCAGGTCGTGCAGCCGCTCGATCGGCAGGTTCGGCATCATGTGATGCTCGACGTGATAGTTGTTGCCGTTCGTGAACCACGTCATGAACGCGTTGCTCTCGATCGTCCGCGTGTTGCGGAACGGGTCGGTGCTCGTCAGGTCGCAGCGGTAGTGTTCGGGCATCTCGACCAGCGCATGCACGGGCGCCGCGACCGATACGAGCGGCACGACCCACACCCAGACGACGAACCACGTGTGCAACGCGAACGACAGCGCGGCCAGCAGCGCGATCGCGGCGGCCATCAGTAGGTAGTCGCGGCGGATCGCGCGCGACACGAGCGCATTGTCGCCGAAGCGCGCGCCCGGCACGACGAGCTTCGCGACGTTCTTCGCGAACTGGATATAGTGCGCGGCCATCGACAGCCGCCACATCCACAGCCCGACGTTGACGACGGGGCGTGCGCCGTACTGGTCGCCGTAATCGAAGAACTCCTTGTTCTCCGGTGTGCCGAGCAGCCGGTGATGCCGCAGGTGGCTGTCCTGGTACGCATGAAACGACACGAGCATCGGCATGCCGAGCAGCACGCCGAACACCATGTTCAGCCGCTTGCTGCGGAATCCCTGGTAATGCAGCGCCTGATGCTGCAGCTCGACGCCGTGCGCGTACATCGCGCCGATCAGCAGGATGCCGACGATCTTCAGGATCACGAGCGTCGACAGCGCGAACATCATCCCGTGCGCGATGAGCGCGACGTAGACCGCCAGCTTCAGCGAGAAGACCACGCCGCTCGGGCGGCTCTTCATGTCCGCAACCGGTTTCGGGCGGGCGACAAGCGATGAGGTGACGGACAAGACGCTCTCCTTGAGCCGGACTGCCCCGGCACGATGACGCGGCGACGCTGGCGCGCTGCCGGGTTGCAATTCTTCTGTGAGTCGATGTTTCGGACAAACGAATTTTCCGAACGCATTGCATGACGCCTGCGCATGAGCGCACCACATCGTGAACTAGACGACCGGTCGAATGAGACCGACCAGTCACCTCGTGGATGCGCGCTGCTCATGCATAGCCTGCATAGATTCCGTTTGTCGCCGCCGATCGATCCGGCAAGAATCCTCCTCACTCGACGAACGGCGCCGCCGGCACCGTGGCGCGAGCGGCCGTGTTCCTCAAGGGGAGAATCCTCGTGACGAAGTGCGCTTCCACCATTCACCGTCTGATCGAATCGCTCGAGGACGTCGCGGGCGCCATGCATCGCATGACGTTCGTCGACGACGCGGGCCACGAAGCGGGCATCACGTACCGGCACTTCGCGGAAGCGGTGTTTCGCCAGGCCGGCGCGCTGCGCGAGCTCGGGGTGCGCGAGAACGACCTGGTGATGCTTGCGCTGCCGGCGTCGGTCGAGCATGCGGTCGCGATGATGGCGTGCGTGATGACGGGCGCGCTGCCGTGCACCGTGCCCGTTCCCGCGCGGCGTGCCACGGCCGGGCGGCAGGTGGCGGACGTCGCGTGCGAGCTGTACCGGCCGCGCCTCGTCATCGCCGCCGACGCGCAGGCCGCGGCCTGGCGCGACGACGCGTTTCCCGCGGCCGCCACGCGCGTCGTCGATCTCGCGACGCTGTCGAGCGCGGCGGATGCCGGCGCGCGCGCGCTGATCAGTTCGAAGAGCGGCCGCGATCCGCATCATGTGCAGCTCACGTCGGGTTCGACGTCGTATCCGAAAGCCGCGGTGCTCAGTCACGAGAACGTGATCGCGAACGTGCTCGGCATCGGCGGATCGGTGCGCTTCGACATCGCGGCCGGCGACGGCACCGCGTCGTGGCTGCCGCTCTATCACGACATGGGGCTGCTCACGCTGCTGTCGAACCTGCATTACCGCGCGCCGTTGCTGATGATGCAGCCGAACAGCTTCATCCGGAATCCGCTCGGCTGGCTCAAGCGCATCGCGTCGGCGCGCGCGACGACGACGTCGGTGCCGACCTTCGCGCTGCGCTACTGCGTGCGCCGCTTCAATGCCGCCGCGATGGATGGCGTCGACCTGTCCGCGTGCCGCAACATCTTCATCGGCGGCGAACGCGTCGACGACGCGACGCTGCGCGATTTCGCCGCGACGTTCGCGCCGTACGGCCTCGCGGCGTCGGCGCTGCAACCGTGCTACGGGATGGCCGAATCGACGCTCGCGGTATCGATGCATCGTGCTTGGCACGAAGGCGCGGTCGATGGCGCGCCGTACGTGATCGCCGATACGCTCGACCGGCGCGCGCTGATCGAGCGCCGCGACGCGCAGCCGGCCGCCGCGAACGATGGCCAGGACACGGAGACCGAAACGGTGCTCGCGATGGGCACGCCGATCGACGGGATGGCGTTCCGCATCCTCGACGACGGCGACCACGCGCTGGCCAATCGCGCGGTCGGCGAAGTCGCGATCCGCGGCACGTCGGTGATGCTCGGCTACCTGAACCCCGACGACGGCACGATCGCCGCGCCGCTGACGGCCGACGGCTGGTTCCGCACCGGCGACATCGGCTACGTCGCGGACGGCCAGTTGCATATCCTCGGCCGCAAGAAGGAAGTCATCATCATTCGCGGCAGCAACTATTTCCCGCACGAGATCGAGGAAGCGTTGGCCTCGCACTGCGCGCTGCGCAAGAGCACCTGCATCGCGTTCGGCCTGCCCGATCCCGAAACCGGCACCGAGCGGCTGGTCGTCGCGATCGAGGCGCGGCCGGTCGACGCGACGCCGCAAACGCGCACCGAGTGCCAGCAACTGCTCACGTCGCGCATCGGCTTCGCCGCGCAGGATCTGTGTTTCGTCGAGCCCGGCTCGCTGCCGCGCACGACGAGCGGCAAGCTGCAGCGCCTGAAGTGCCGCGATCTCTATGCGAACGGCGCACTGCCCGTGATCGCCGCGCCGGTTGCCGCCGAAGCCGGCCAGGGAGCGTTCGCATGACGGCCGTCCCGCTCGACTCCGTGCTCGAACTGCGCGACGTCACCCGCGTGTACGAAGGCGCGGGCCGCGTCGTCGCGGTGCGCGGCGCGACGATCTCGATCGGCCGGCGCGACGTCGTCGCGCTCGTCGGACCGTCGGGCAGCGGCAAGAGCACGCTGCTCAACCTCGCCGGTTTTCTCGACGTGCCGAGCAGCGGCGAACGCTGGCTCGAAGGCCGCCGGATCGACGACGCGCCGGACACGCTCGAACGGATTCGCCGCGAGCGCATCGGCTTCGTGTTCCAGCAATTCAACCTGATTCCGGTGATGTCGGCGCTCGAGAACGTCGAGCTCGGCTGCTTCGCGTGGGGCACGCCGCGCACGCGGCGCGAACGCGCCCGCGCGATGCTCGACGCGGTGGGCCTCGCCGCGCGCGAACGGCACCGCCCCGGCGAGCTGTCCGGCGGCGAGCAACAGCGCGTCGCGCTGGCCCGCGCGCTCGCCAAGGAGCCGGCCATCGTGATCGCGGACGAGCCGACCGCGAGCCTCGACAGCGCCAACGCGCGGGCGGTCGCCGAGCTGATCCTCGACACCCAGCGCACGCTGGGCACCGCCTTTCTGATTGCGTCGCACGACGATCGTCTGTGCGCGCACCTGCCGCGCCGCATCGAGATGCGCGACGGCGTACCGGGAGTGAATCGTGAACTGGTCGACGTTTGCGTGGCGTAACCTCTGGCGCAACCGGCGCCGCACCGTGCTGACGATGGCGATGATCGGCGTCGCCGCGTTCGCGTCGAGCCTCGCGCTCGGCTACGTGATCGCGACGTTCGACGCGGTGCGCGAAGGCTCGATCGACAGCGGCGTCGGCCACGTGCAGGTGCTGCATCACGGCTATCTCGACCTGATCGGCGAACGGCCGCTGCAGTACGGGCTGAGCGCCGACGAACAGGCTGCCGCCACGCAGGCGATTGCAAAGCTGCCCGGCGTCGCGACGACCGCGCGCGGCATCGACTTCGACGGACTCGTGTCGAACGGCGATCTCAGTTACGGGTTCGTCGGCGAAGGGATCGAGCCGAACCGCGAACCGCCCGGCTTCTTCGACTATCACACGGTGCTGTCGGGCCGCTACCTGTCGCCGACGAACGCCGGCACCGAAGTCGTCGTCGGCGCCGAGCTCGCGCGCAAGCTCGGCGTGCACGTCGGCTCGGTCGTGCAGCTGATGGCGTCGACCGCGCACGGCGGGATCAACGCGACCGACGCGCAGATCGTCGGTGTGATGAGCACCGGCAACAAGGACGTCGACGAGCGGATCGTCAACGTGACGTTCGCGGCCGCGCAGGCGCTGCTGCGCACCGACCGCGCGTCGCGCATCGCGGTGTTCCTCAAGGACACCGCCGGCACGCCGGCCGCCGCCGCGACGCTGCGCGCCGCGCTGCCGACGCTCGACGTGCGGACCTGGGACCAGCTGGTGTCGCTCTATCACCAGGTCGTCGCGCTGTACAAGAACCAGTTCTCGGTATTCGGCGCGATCCTCTGCGTGACGATCCTGCTGTCGATGAGCAACTGGATCCTGATGAGCATCGTCGAGCGCCGCCGCGAGATCGCGACGCTGCGCGCGCTCGGCGTGCCGGCCGCGACGGTGCGCAGCGTACTGATCCAGGAAACCGCGCTGCTCGGCCTGCTCGGCGCGGCCGCCGGCATCGCGCTCGCGCTGCTGACGATGGTCGCGCTCAATCACGCGCAGATCCACCTGCCCGCGCCGCCCGGCCGCGTGAAACCGATCCTGCTCGAATTCACCGTGTCGCCCGTCGCCGTGGCTGCCGTCGAAGCCGCGTTCGTCGTGCTCGGCGTGGCCGCGGCGCTGCTCGCGACGCTCGGGCTCGCGAAACGCAACATCCTCGAAGGACTCGCCCCATGAATCGCATTCGTCTTACGTTCGCCGCGTTCGTCGCGTGCGTGCCGCTCGCCGCCCACGCGGCCGACGCGCCGCCGGCGCAGACCATGCTCGCCCGTGCCGATGCTTACCGCAGCACGGCCGCCGATACGCAGACCAACATCGAGATCACCAACGAAGTCGGCGGACAATCCGGCGACGCGACGCGCTATCTCGTCTACACGCGCGGCAACGGCGACACGCTCGCGCTGACGCGCAGCGGCGAGAACGACGGCCAGAAATACCTCGCGACGACGCGCGGGCACTGGTTCTACGTGCCGAACACGCGCAGCGCGGTGCGCATCAACGGAATGCAGCGGCTGCAGGGCGAAGTCGTGATCAGCGACATCACGCGCACGCACTGGGCCGACAGCTATCGCGCGACGGTCGCGCCCGGCACGACGCCGATCGCCGGCAAGCCGGCCACCGAGCTCGATCTGACCGCGACCGATCCCGACAACGTGTACCCGACGATCAAGCTGTGGGTCACGCCCGATACCGACGTGCCGCTGCGCGCGCAGTTCTTCCTCGCGAGCGGCCTGCTGTTTCGCAGTGCGGATTTCTCCGCGCCGGTCGACGCGAACGGCCGCAAGGTGATCCGCAAGATCACGTATCGCAACGAGGTCGAGAAGCAGCGCGCGAGCGTCGTCGACATCCTCGACGGCCAGCCGCGCAAGATTCCGTCGGGCTGGTTCAATCCCGACACGCTCGCCGATGGCCAGTGAGTACGACGCCGATGCCGACGCTCATCGTGACCGCCGCCGTTCATCGCCCGAGCGCGCCCGTCGCGGCTGGCCCGGTGTGGCGCTCGCCATCCCGCTCGCGCTCGGCTGCACGCTCGCGCACGGAGAATCGCTGATGGACCAGCTCGGCACGCTCAACGGGATCGGCTACGCGCGCTCCGTCGACAGCATGGACGGCCACGCGCTGCTCGGCCGCCTGATCGGCGATTCGCCGCGCAACCAGCAGGAAGCCGGGCTGCTCGCGCGCATCGACGGCGAGAACCTGTTCGTGAATGCGCGCGTGGTCGCCAGCAACCATTCGCTCGGCGCGCAGGCGAGCCGCTTCAACGAAGCCGGCGTGCGCTACGCGTTCGACAACGGCATCACGCTCACGGCCGGCAAGCGGATCGATACGCTCGACACGTCGCAGGCGTTCTTCCCGCTCGGCTTCTTCCAGAAACGGGCCGCGACGGCCGACATCTACGATCGCTACGGCGACGTCGAAGGCACACCGCTCGTCGAAGCGAAATGGGCCGGCGAGCAGACCACGCTGCAGTTCATCGCCGGCGAGAACCGCACCCTGCGCAACGACGTCGACAACCGCGACGTCGAAGGCGCGACGCAGCTGGTGCGCGGCGCGTACAACTGGTCGGGCGGCTCCGCCGCGCTGCTCGCCGGCCGTCACGCGGGCCGCGGCGGCGCGGGCGCGACGCTGTCGTTCGACGTCGCGCGCTCGAACACCGTCTACGCGAGCGCGTGGCTCGAACGCGGCACGACGCGGCCGCTGCCCGCCTTCATCGCAAACGGCACGCCGCTCGATTCGGCGGCCGCGTACGACGCCGTCGATCGCCGCAACGATCGCCAATACATGTGGCGCAGCGCGCTCGGCATGCAGAGCGCGCTGCCCGGCAACCTGTCGCTGATCGTCGAGTGGTCGCACGACGAAGCGCGTTACGACGCGAGCCAGTGGCGCCGGATGGTCGGCGCGGTGCAGGCGAACAATGCGCTGCTGCCCGTCGCGCCGGGCGCCGCGCTGGCCGGCCTCGGCGGCACGGCCAGCTTCGTGAGCGTCGACGGCAGCCTGCGCGACTACCTGTTCGCGCGGCTCGGCAAGAAGGTTGGCCGCATCGAGTATTCGCTGCGCGGCGTCTATTCGCCGCAGGACAAGGGCCTGCTCGCGATCGCGCAGGTCGTCGCCGACGTGAACACACGCGTGAGCGTCGATGTCGCGCTCACCCATGCCTTCTCCGACAGCCAGTCCGAGTACCGGATGGTCGGTCTCGGCACCCGCATCGACGCCGCCGTGCGCGTGCGTTTCTGACAGGAACCCTGCCATGTCCACGCTTTCCGCCCCCGCCCCGCTCGCACCGTCGCTGCTCTTGCGCGTGGCCGATCAGGCCGCGTATCCGGTGCTGCGCCACCTCGACGCGATCGGCACGCCGCCGCGCGCGGCCGCCCGGCTCGTCGAGGCTGCCGCCGTGCGGCTGCTCGACAGCGAGATGGTGATCGCGTTGCGCGCGTCCACGCCCGACGTGCTGCCCGACGCATCCGCGTCGACCCCGCTGCGGCACGACGAAGCGCCGCTCACCGAAGCGCTGCTCGAGCAGATCGGCCGCGAAGGGTTTCATCACCTGTTCAAGCCGTTCATGCGCGCGTTCATCCGCATCATGTTCGGGCTGTTCTTCTCGGACGACCAGAACCGCCGCGCCTGCGAGTGCATCGACGCCGGCCACAACTTCGCGTTCCTGATGAGCGACGGCGGCGGCCCGACGCTGGCCGCGTGGCGCACGGTCGTACGCAGCGACGACAACGGGCTCGCGCTGACCGTCGACAAGGTGTGGGGCATCGAGGCGCATCGCGACTGCATGGCCGTGGTCGCCGCGCGCTTGCCGGGCGTGATGTTCCCGGCCGCCTACCTCGTGTGGCCCGACGAATACCGGAAGCTGAAACGCTCGACCTGCGGCGCGCCGTTCCTCGCGGGCAACCTGCAGCTCGCGAACGTCGGCGGCCAGGTGCGCGTCGCCGCCGAGGACCGCCTGCGGATCGGCGGCCCGACCGTGTTCAACAAATACCTGACCGTCGTGCGGCCGTACTTCGTCCGCGCGCTGATGGCGCACGTCGGCTGGCTCGAGCGGACCGGCCGCGTCGAACTCGACGCCGACGCGCGCGCCGTGCACCGCTTCATCGCGGACGCCGCGCGCAGCCAGACCGACGATGCGCACTACAGCTTCGGCAAGGTGCAGCGCGTGCTCGCGATCAAGCTGCTGTCGAACGAGTTCCTGACCGCGCTCGTGCGCGACGGCAAGGTGCCGCTGTTCGACGACCAGCGCGACCTGCTGGCGTTTTCGAAGATGGAAGGCAGTTCGTACCGTTGTTATCACGAGCTTCGCAAGAGCCTGCGCTGCGAAGCCGGCAATTGATCCACGCGACAGGCCGATCGATCCCGATCCAATCCACTCAACTTCAGGAGCTCCCCTCATGACGACCCAGAACGTTCCGGCCGACGCGCTCGACATCCTGTCCCGCGAAGTCGCGAAGATCCTCAATGTCGAAACCGTCGACACCGACGCCGGCATCGGCGAACTCGGCATCGATTCGCTGAACATCGTCGAGCTGATCGTGTTCTGCGAACAGCTTTACGGCTCGATCGATCCGGAAGCGCTGAACATCACGCAGTACACGACGCTGCAGCAGCTCGACGCGCAACTGCGCAGCCAGCAGCACGCGGCCTGATCCGACCATGCTCGCGCCCCTTGCCCCCGTGGCGGCCGCCGCCGTCCAGCCGGCCCCGGCGACCGCGCTGACCGTGCAGGCGCTCGCGTACCGGCGCGTCGCGCCGTCGCGCGACGGCGCGGCCGTGCCGCTCGACGACACGGCCCGCGCGATCGGCACGCTCGCGTGCGCCGAACGCGAGCGGCTGTGCGGTGCGATCGGCGCGGACGACTACGTGGTCAGCTCGACGATCCTGTCGATGCTGCTGATGAACGATTCGCCGCAGCATCGCGTGTTCGCGCAGGCCCTTGCCGGCGCGAACGACTACACGCCCGACTGGATGACCTGCTCGTACGAATGCGCGGGCTGGGGCTACGTGCTGCGCCGCACGCTCGCGACCGCGGCGGAAACCGGGCCGCGCACGCTGCTGCTGCAGATCGTCGACATCGACGTGCACGGCTACACGTACTGGCACGGCAACCCCGCCTGGGGGCGCTCGGGCTTCGGCGTCTGCACGCTGCTCGTCGACGTCGGCCGCGAACCGGCGCAGTCGGTCATTGCGGACGCCGCGCCGCCGGCCAGCGCGGTCGTGCGGCTCGGCCGCGACATCCGCACGTTCTGCGCGGCGCGCCCCGGCCTGCACGCGGCGCTGCCGTTCTTTCCGGCCACGTCGCGCCGCGCGCTGCTCGCGTCGGTCGGCAAGACGCCGCTGCTGCCGGACGGCCACGGCGTATTCGGCCATGCGTTCGGCAGCGACCCGTGGCTGTCGGTGCTGCTCGCGCACCGCGACGGCGATACGCCGCGCCGCGCGGCCGTCTGCTCGCTCGCGCTGAACGGCTATTACGCGATCGCCGACGTCGCGTTCGCGCCGGACGCGACGTTCGCTCTCGACGGCGAGGCGTGACATGGTGCGACCCGTTCACTTCACGTACCGGATCGAGCGCGACGCGCGACAGCCTGTGGCGGTCGCGGCCAGCGCGTACCGGATGCCGCTCGACACGCCGGCCGATTACGCACGCGCCGCGCTCGCGGAAGCGGCCGGCGATGCGTACGACGCGGGCAATACGTACGACGTGGCCGGCGGCGAGCGCCGCGTGCTGCTCGATCACGTGCAGTATTTCGCGTTCCTCGCGGAAATCACCGCGCGGATTCGCGACGCCGTGCATCCGGACGCACGCCTGTTCATCGAAGTGTGCGCACCGTATTTCGGCGCGCTGCCGGCCGAACTGCTCGCGCCGCACGTGCTGCTCGGCGTGCACCTGTACGACGAAGCATTGCGCGACGCATCGCGCGGCGCGCCGGTCGTATGGATCGGCGACCGCATCCTGCGCGACGCGGAGTTCGCCGGCGACAACCGCGTGTGCTGCGCGATCTTGCCCGCGCGGCTCGCCGACGCGTTCGACGCGCAATTGCGCGGCGCGTGGCCGTCGTTCGCGATCCGCGTCCAACCGCACCCGGGCGCGTCGCGCGCCGCCACCCCGTTCACCGATTCCGCTCATCATTCCGGCGCCGCCGCGCGGCCGGGGAGACCCTGACATGAATGACACGCTTACCGTGATGCAGGACACGGCCGATATCCGCTGGTCGATGCCCGTCGACGCGCTGATGTCGAACGACTACGCACTGCGCGAAGAGGCGCTGAACCGGCTGTACGAGAAGGCGAAGGCCGCGCAGTGGGACGTCGCGACCGACGTCGACTGGCGCCACGACCTCGACCCGGCGAACCCGCTCGGCATGCCCGATCCGACGCTCTTGATCTACGGCACCGAGCTGTGGGGCAAGCTGGCCGACGCGGACAAGCGCGAGGTGCGCCATCACGCGCAGGGCTGGCTGTTGTCGCAGATCCTGCATGGCGAGCAGGCCGCGCTGATCTGCGCGTCGAAGCTCGCGTCGGCCGAGAATGGTCTGAGCGCGCGGTTGTGCGCAGCCGCGCAGATGATGGACGAAGCGCGCCACGTCGAGGCCTACGCGAAACTCGTCAACGAGAAGCTCGACGTCAGCTACCCGATGAGCCGCTCGCTGAAGGGGCTGCTGCACGACACGATCACGAGCAGCGCGCTCGACATGACGAACCTCGGGATGCAGGTGCTGGTCGAGGGCATCGCGCTGTCGATCTTCCAGAGCGTCGTCGCGTACAGCACCGATCCGTTCATCAAGGACCTGTTCCTGCGAATCCAGCGCGACGAAGCACGCCACTTCGCGGTCGGCCGGATCACGCTGTGCCGCGTGTACGCGGAGATGAGTTCGCACGAACTGCGCGAGCGCGAGGAGTTCATCTGCGAAGGCGCGGCCGTGCTGTACGACCACCTGTGCGCGGACGACATCTGGGAACCGATGGGTCTGTCCAGGCGCGAATGCAGCGCGATGGTGCGCGAATCGCCGGTGTCGAGCTCGATCCGCCGCTCGATCTTCCGGCGCCTGGTGCCGACGATCCGCGAGATGGGGCTGCTCACGCCGACCGTGCAGGCGACCTTCGAAAAGCTCGACGTCCTCGACTACGCGGCGATGCCGCTCAACTGAACCATGACGACGACCTCCTCCCAAGCGTCACGCGATTTCTGGATCGGCATCGACGCGGTGGCCTACGAGCTGCCGGGCCCGCCGGTCGATATCGAGGCCTGGGCCGCCGAACGCGACTATCCGGCGCAGCGGGCGGCCGCGATCGCGCAGTCGGGCAGCCGCTATTTCCACATGGCGCTCGACACGAGCGAGACCGATCTCGCGATCGCGGCGGTCGGCCGGCTGCTCGACACCGCGCGCGTGCATCCGTCCGACGTCGGTGCGATCGTGCACGTCCACACGCAGCAATTCAGCGTGCCGCCCGCGCCGCGCAGCCTGCCGCACGAAGTGGCCGCGCAATTCGGCATCGAGCCGCTGTGGCTCGGCTCCGTCGCGCAACTGAACTGCGTGTCGGTCGCGGCCGGCATCGAGACCGTGCGCGCGCTGATGTGCCGCCATCCGCAGCTCGACGCGGCGCTCGTCGTGTCGTCCGACCGCGTGTACGGCGAGGATTACCGGATGCGGCAGATGACGGGCGTGCAGTGCGACGGCGCGGCCGCGATGCTGATCGCGCGCAACAGCACGAAGAACCGGCTCGGCGGCATCGCGATCGAGACGCACGCGAAATGGCATCGCGGGTCGGACACCGTCGCCGCGAACGAGGCCGACCTGATCATGATGGAGTGGCCGTACACGCGCCGCGCGATCGACGCGGCCGTCGCGCTCGAGCCGCATGCGCTCGACGCGTACGACCTCGTGCTGCCGCACAATGCCGACCTGCCCGGCTGGAACGCGCTGTGCCGCGCGATGCGCGTGCCGGCCGAGCGGCTGTATGCGGACAACATCCATGCGCGCGGCCACGCGTGCTGTTCGGATTTTCCGATCAACCTGGCCGACGTCGGGCTCGACGCGGTCGCGCACGGCAAGCGCGTGCTCGGCGTGATGCAGTCGAACTGCGGCGCGTATGCGGCCGCCACGCTCCATCCGGTGGGCCGCCATGACGCCTGAGCGCCCGCTTCCATCCGCCGGCGATCACGCGTGGATCGCCGATCTGCGCACGCCGTGCTACGTGTACGAGCCGGAGGTCGCGATCGCCCGCTACCGGTCGCTGAAGGCGCGCCTCGGCACGCGGCTGATCGTGTCGCTGAAGGCGAACCCGAACCAGGACATGCTCGCGCGCTGCGCGCATGCGTACGAGGACGGCGTCGAACTCGCGAGCCGCGGCGAACTCGACGCGGTGATCGGCCGGATCAAGACGGCGCGCTACCTGAACAATCCGTCGATGGACGAGATGTTCATGCGTGCCGGGCTCGCGTCGCGCTGCCATTTCGTGCTCGACAACCCCGACGCGGTCGCCCGTTTCGTGCCGCTCGCCCGCGAAGCGGCGGCCGGCGGCAGCACGCCGGGCGCCGTCCTGCTGCGCGTGAATGCCGGCGCGCTGGCAGGCGTTCACGCCCGCGCGCAGTGGCACGACCACTTCGGGATGACGCCGAACGAGGCGCACGACGCGGTGCGCACGCTCGCCGCCGCCGGCCTGCCGGTGGCCGGGCTGCACGTGTTCTCCGGCCCGCATTCGTTCATCCGCCAGGACCCGACGCAGCCCGACACGCTCGTGCTGCCCGAGCGGCTCGCGGCGCTGGCCCGCGATCTCGCGCCCGCCAACGGCGCACCGCTCGGTTCGTTGAGCCTCGGCGGCGGGTTTGCCGACGATCATCCGGGCGATGCCGCGTTCGAACGCTATGCCGCCGCGCTCGCGCCGCTGGCCGGCCGGTATTCGCTCGCGCACGAATCGGGCCGCGCGATCTTCGCCGATGCGGGCGTGTTCGCGACGCGCGTCGTCGCGGTCAAGACGTGGCAGGACCGCACGATCGCCGTTTGCGACGGCGGCCTGTCGCATGCGTTCCTGCTCGCGCAGACCGAATCGGTGATGCGCCGCCTGGCCGCGCCGTCGCTCGTGCGCCGCATGCCCGCGCCGCCGTCGCGCGGCGTGCCGACGCTCTACGTCGGCAGCACCTGCAGCCGCGCGGACGTGATCGGCCGCGACGACGCGGGCGCGCCGCCGCAGGTCGGCGACATCGCGGTGTTCGAACGCTGCGGCGCGTATCACCGCACGTACTCGATGGCGCATTTCCTGTCCCACGAAGCCGCGCACGTGTACGTGCGGCCGGCCTGAACCCGAGGAGCCGATCATGAACGCATTGATCAGCATCGCCGACCTGCTCGAACACGGCGCCGAGCGCTGGCCGCATCATCCGGCGTATGCCGACGGCGGCGGCACCCTGACTTACGACCAGCTCGCCCGCGCGGTCCGGCGCGCCGCCGCCGTGCTCGCGGCGCGCGGCGTGCAGCCCGGCGAACGCGTCGCGATCTACGCGCCGAAGCGCGTCGAAACCGTGGTCGCGATGCTCGCGGCCAACGCACTCGGCGCGATCTTCGTACCGGTCAATCCGCAGTTGAAGGAAGCGCAGATCGAACACATCGTCGCCGACAGCGGCGCCGCGCTGTTCGTGACCGGCGCGCAACGGCTCAAGCGCCTGCCGGCGCTCGCCGCGCTCGTCGGCGCGCGCACGCTGCTGATCGAGGAGCTGGCCGATGCGATCGATTCGCCGGCCACCGACACGCCGGCGTCGGCAGCGGCCCCCGCCGGCCGGCCGGTCGACGACGATCCGGCCGCGCTGCTCTACACGTCCGGCTCCACCGGCAAGCCGAAGGGCGTCGTCGTATCGCACCGCAACCTGGTGTCGGGCGCATTCAGTGTCGCCGCGTACCAGCGGCTCGCCGCCGACGACGTCGTGCTCGGCGTGCTGCCGCTCAGCTTCGATGCGGGCCTGAGCCAGCTCACGACCGCGCTGGCGTCCGGCGCGTGCTACACGCCGCTCGACTTCCTGCAGCCGGCCGAGGTGCCGCGCCATTGCGACGCGTTCGGCGTCACGTCGATCACCGGCGTGCCGCCGCTGTGGATGCAGCTCGCGTCCGCCGGCTGGAGCGACACCGCACGCACGCGGGTCCGCCGCTTCGCGAACACCGGCGGCCATCTCGCGACGCCGCTGCTGCACCGCCTGCAGGCGCTGTTCACGCAGGCTTCGCCGTACCTGATGTACGGGCTGACCGAGGCATTCCGCTCGACCTACCTGCCGCCCGCGGATGCCGCGCTGCGCCCGACGTCGATCGGCAAGGCCGTGCCGAACGCGGAGATCCTCGTGCTGCGCGCGGATGGCAGCGAATGCGCGGCCGACGAACCCGGCGAACTCGTGCATCGCGGCGCGTTCGTCACGCTCGGCTACTGGAACCGGCCCGAGCTGACCGCGCAGCGTTTCCGCCCGCTACCGCGCCGGCACGGCGAGATTCCGCGCCCGGACGTCGCCGTGTGGTCGGGCGACATCGTGCGGCGCGACGCGGACGGCTACCTGTACTTCGTCGCACGCGGCGACGACATGATCAAGACGTCCGGCTATCGCGTGAGTCCGACCGAGGTCGAGGACGTGCTGTTCGCGCTGCCGCACATCCGCGAGGCCGCGGTGTTCAGCGTCCCGCATCCCGCACTCGGAGAAGCGATCGCCGCATGCGTCGTATCGACGCTCGACGCCGACGCGTGCCGCGCCGACATCGCCCGCGCGTGCCGCGATGCGTTGCCCACCTACATGAACCCGCTCGTCGTCGAGCCGCTGCCGGCGTTGCCGCGCAACCCGAACGGCAAGATCGACCGACCGGCGCTGAAAGCGCAGTATCGCGACGCGTTCGCGCGCCCGAACCTCGAGGAGACCGCCGCATGACCCTGTCGACGCTCGATGAAACCTGTATCGGCGCGCCGCGCGTCGCCGCGCCCGGTACGCTCGCGTTGTCCGGCGGCGTCGTGGTGCTGCCGCCCGCCGTCGTGTTCAGCGCGATCCAGGCGCAAGAGCGCCACCCCGGCTACCGGCACCTGCTGCTGCCGCAGGCGCGCTTTGCGCGGCCGCGCGGCATGGGCGCGCTGACGCCCGACGAAGGCACGCGCCTCGCGCCCGGCGGCCGGCCCGCGCTGCGCGTCGCGCCGCCCGGGCGCAGCCTCGCCGACCTCGCCGCCGACGCGGCGCTGGACCTGCGCGACCAGCTCGGCTCCGGCGCGCTGGCGCGCACCACGCACGTGATCGTCGCGAGCTGCGCGCTCAACGAAGGGATCGGCGACTCGGTCGTCGGCCGCATGCAGTACGAACTCGGGCTGCAGCGCGTGACGCCGTTCGCGCTCGGCCAGAACGGCACGCTCGGCTGGTATTCGGCGCTGATGCTGCTCGACGGGTTGCTGCTCGACGAGGGCGACCAGGCGCTCGTGATCCTCAGCGACAAGTGGCTCTACCCGTTCTTCCGCCAGTTCGGCGACCTGGTCGGCTACGGCGACGCGGCCGCCGCGCTGCTCGTATCGCGCGCGGGCCCCGCGCCGGAGCCGGCCGCGTGGGGCGGCGTGCGCGCCGTCGCGCTCGAATTCGGGCCGTCGGTCACGGATCCGTGGGCCGATGCGCCGGCCGCGCTGCGCGACACGCTCGCGCCAGTCGCGGCCCGCGCGATCCGCCGCGCGCTCGAGCAGGCGAACCTGCGCGCGAACCAGATCGACTGGTGCGTGCCGCCCGGCTTCGATCCCGGCTTCGCGGCGCGTGTGGCCGACGCCGCGTCGATTCCGGTTGCCGCGCGCATCCAGCACGACGGCTCGGGCCATCTGTCGTCGGCCGAATCGGCCGCCGCGCTGATCCGGCTCGCGGGCGCGCTCGACGAAGGCGAGCGCCGCACGGTGCTCGTCTGGGACGCGGCGCTGCATGGCGGGGCCGCCGCCGCCGTCGTCGACCTGGCCGGCGGCCTCGACGCCGCGCTCGACATCGAAGGAGACGCATGATGAGCGCATACAAGGTGAGCCTGCGCGAGCTGCGCTTCTTTCTGTGGGAACTGTTCGAGGCCGACAAGCGGTTCCTGGCGGAGCACGGCCTGTACGGCACGCACGATCGTGCATCGATCGACGCGCTGCTCGAACGCGCGCGCGACTTCGCGCTCGACCTCGGCCGCAGCTATCAGCAGGCCGACGTCGAGGGCTGCACGCTGCTCGACGACGGCCAGGTCCGGATTCCGTCGCATTTCCACGCGCTGTGGGCGCGCTTTCGCGACGAATGGTCGAACACGCTGTTCGGCACCGCGCACGGGCTGCCGCCGATCGTCACGCAGATGATCTACGAGATGTTCATGGGCGCGAATCCGTCGTTCATGACCTACGGCGGCTTCACGCGCCCCGCGATCAAGCTGCTGCAGATGCACGGCACGCCGCACCAGAAGGCGCTGATTGCGCCGCTCGAAGCGTACCGCTGGGACGCGTGCTTCTGCGCGACCGAACCGCAGGCCGGCACCGACCTCACCGCCGTGGCGCTGCGCGCGACGCCGATCGAACGCGACGTCTACGCGATCGACGGCGAGAAGGTCTACATCTCGGCCGGCATGCACGAACTGACGGAAAACACGCTGTATTTCGTGCTCGGGCGCATCGATACCGCGTCGCCGGATTCGTTCTCGCTGTCGTGCCTCGTCGTGCCGCGCTTCTGGCCCGACGACGAAACCGGCGAGCTGCAGCCGAACCATGTCGACTGCATCGGCCTGCCGCGCAAGATGGGGCTGAAGGGCTGCGCGAACACGCATCTGGTATTCGGCGCGAACGGCACGACGAAAGGCTGGCTGCTCGGCGGCCGGCGCAACGTCGGCCTGCTGCAGCTGATGCCGCTGATGAACCAGGCGCGGATGAGCACCGGGATGTTCGGCGTCGGCGTCGCGTCGAGCGCGTACCTGCACGCGGTCGAGTATGCGGGCCGCCGGCTGCAGGGCCGGCCGATCGAGCGCGCGTCGAACACCAATGCCGCGCGCGTCGCGATCGTCGAGCACGCGGACGTGCAGCGCATGCTGGTCGACATGAAAAGCCGCGTCGACGGCTGCCGCGGCCTGCTTGGCAAGCTCGCGGCGACCGCGACGCGCGCGGCGATGCTCGAGGCGACGCCCGACGCCGACCCGGCGGAGATCGAACGCCATCGCAAGCTGCAACTGCTGCTGACGCCGATCTGCAAGGCGTTCATCTCCGACCAGGCGTGGCGCATCTGCGAAACGGCGATCCAGGTGCACGGCGGGCTCGGCTATACCGACGCGAGCCCCGTCGAGCAGAACGCGCGCGACGTGAAAATCCTGTCGATCTGGGAAGGCACGAACTACATCCAGGCGCAGGATCTCGTGCGCGACAAGCTCGGCTTCGGCCGTCATTCGCGGCTGATCCAGTACTACCGCGACGAACTCGACGCGTTCCTCGCGCAGCAGCATCACACCGCCACGCATGCGGAATTGCGGCCGCTGTTCGATGCGCTGCGCGCGGGCGCCGACCGCATCGCCGCCGCGCTCGACGACATCGCGCGCGACGTGCAGGACGGCCACACGCATCGCAGCAGCCAGTTCTACACGCGCTTCCTGGAGATGTTCGGCGTGGTCACGTCGGCGTGGGTGCTGCTCGAATCGGCGACGATCGCCGCGCGCCGGCTCGATGCGCCGGAGACGGCCGACACGCCAGCCGAACTCGCGTTCTATCGCGGCAAGCTGAAAAGCGCGCGCTACTACTTCGCAAACGTGCTGCCCGTCGTCGACCAGCACGCGGCCGTGATCGCCGCGATGGCGCACGCGGCGATCAGCGTCAGCAGCGACGAACTCGCCGCGGTGGAATGACATGGATACGACACTCGACTCCAGCGTCCCCGCCGCGAAGACCGGCGATGCGCCGCGCAACCTGCTCGGCCGGCCGACGACGCGCCATCGCGGCACCGACATCGACGGCGCGACGCTCGACCCCGAAGCGCTCCGCGTGCGCGATCTCGACCTGAACGCGCTGATCGGCGCGACGACGTTCGAAGGCGCGCTCGCGCATCTGTGGTTCGACGTCGCGCCCGGCCGCGCGGACCACCGCACGCACGAGGCGACGATCGGTGCGCGGCTCGCGGCGTTCGCCGACGCGCTCGCGCCGGGCTCGGTCGCGCAGTCGATCGCAGCCGAGCTCGGTGCGGCCGGCGTCGCGCCGGTGTTCGCGGCCGCGTCCGGCCTGCTGCGCGGCCTCGACGACGTGACCGACCGCGTGCGCGGCCCGGCGCCGGACGATGCCGATCTCGACACGATGCTGCTGTGCGCGGCCGCCGCGCCGTTCCTGCTGCACGCGGCGATCGAGGGGCGGCCGTTCGCCGCCGGCCCGCACGCCCGCGGCGGCACCGCGCTCGATGCAGCGCGGACGCACGCGCAACGCATGCTCGTGCTGACCGGCGCGACACGCCACGACTCGCCGGCACAAGCGGCGATGGACATGCTGCTCGTCGCGTGGCACGCCGGCTTCGGCTACATCACGCCGACCGTGCTCGCGCCGCGCGTCGCGATCGGCACCGGCGTCACGCTGACGCAGGCGATCGCGTCCGGCTTCCTCGCGAGCGGGCCGTCGCACGTCGGGGCGGCGCTCGAAGCGATGCAGTGGCTCACGACACTCGCGCGATCCATACCGGGCAGCGCCGGCGCGCCGGCCGCCGCGCTCGACGCGGCCGGCCGCGCGGCGATCGATGCGGCGCTCGACGCGAAACGCACGCTGTACGGCTTCGGCCATCCGCTGTTCGTCGCCGATCCGCGTCCGCCGCACATGCGCGGCCGGTTCGCCGCATGCGGCTTCGACGGCGGCTACGTGACGCTGTTCGACGCGTGCTGCGCACAGGCCGACGCGCGCCGCGCACTGCGGCCGAACATCGATTTCCTGACCGCCGCGACGCTGCTCGAACTCGGCGTCGCCGCGCCGTCGTGGGGCGTCGGCGTCGGGCTCGGCGCGCGCATCGCGGCGATGGCCGCGCATGCGGTGGAACGGCGCCGCCGCCCGGCGTTCGGCGTCAACAGCGCGACCGCGCGGCGGCTCCTGGCCGCCGTGCCGGTCGGCTGGCTGTGAACCCTCACCCTTTTCGCACAAGGAACGTCATGCTGCTCAAGAACCTGCGCCCGGCGAACGACTACGATCGCTTCGCCACCGAAACGCTCGAACCGTGGGACCTGCTGTTCATCAGCCGCATCCGCCAGCTGGCGCGCGGAATGACGGCCGGCACGATCGCCGACATCGGCACGGCCACCGGCGTCGTGCCGGTGCGGCTCGCGACCGATCCGGCGATGCGCGGCTGGCGCTACGTCGGCATCGACCTCGATCCGGCGATGCTCGACGAAGGCCGCCCGCGCATCCACGAACTCGGGCTCGACGACACGATCGAGATGCGCGTCGGCGACGCGCTCGCGCTGCCGTTCGACGACGGCACGCTGACGATGGCGGTTGGCCGTGCGACGCTGCATCACCTGCCCGACAAGGCGCTCAGCCTGACCGAGATGTACCGCGTGCTGGCGCCGGGCGGCATCGCGCTCGTGCACGACATGCGCCGCGACGCGCCGCAGCACCTGCTCGACCGCTTCACCGCGATGCGTGCGGCCGCCGACTATCCGCCGACCCACGTCGAGGAAAAGATCACGCTCGACGAAGCGCATGCGCTCGTCGCCGAGGCCGGTCTGGCCGAAGTTGCGTCGATCTACAGCCCGAGCATGGGGCTCGGCGCGCTCGGCTTCGAAATCCTGCTGAAGAAACCGGCGCTGGCCTGAGCGATGACCGATCTCGCCTTCCTCGCCGCGCATGCCGCCGCGCGCCTCGGCGCCGACGACGTGCACTGCGCGGCGGTCGCGCCCGGCGCGACGCTGCCGCTGTGCGTGACGCCGCGCAGCGCCGAACTCGCGACGTCGCCGGAGATGTTCGTCGCGTGGTACCGCTCGCGACTCGACACGATCGACACGCTGCTCGACGCATGCGGCGCGCTGCTGTGGCGCGGCTTCGCGGTGCCCGACACCGCCGCGTTCGGCCGCCTCGGCGCGCTGTATCCGCCGCACGCGAACGGCTACACGGCCGGCGCCGCGCCGCGCCGGCAGATCGACGGCCAGGTCTACGAGTCGACCCGCATGCCGCCGCCGTTCAGGATCGGGCTGCATCAGGAAATGGCCTACATGCCCGCGTTTCCGCGCCTCGTCGCGTTCTACTGCCGGCTGCCGGCGGAAGCCGGCGGCGAGACGCCGATCTGCGACATGCGGCGCGTGACCGCGCGCGTGCCGGCCGCGCTGCGCGAACGATTCGCCGAACGCGGCGTGATGTACCTGCGCAATTTCGCGGCGCCGGGCGACCGCGTGGACAGTCTCGCCGCGAACCCGAACCTGCCGTTCGCCGCGTACCACCGGCCGTGGGACGACGCATTCGGGACGACCGAGCGCGACGAAGTCGAGCGGCTGTGCGTGGAACGCGGCGTCGGCTGCCGCTGGCTCGACGACGGCAGCGTGACCGTGTCGCACGTCGGCAGCGCGCTGCGCACGCATCCGCGCACCGGCGAGACGGTGTGGTTCAACCAGGCGAGCGCGCAGCACCCGAACCCGCGCTCGATGGGCGAGCTCAGCTATCGCTACCTGCAGCGCATGTACGGCGCGCGCGCCGCGTTCCCGTACGAGATCCGCTACGGCGACGGCGCGCCGATGCCGTTCGACGATCTGGTGGCGATCTACGACGCGCTCGACGACGAGGAATTCGCGTTCCCGTGGCAGGCCGGCGACGTGCTCGTCGTCGACAACATGCTGGTCGCGCACGGCCGCAACCCGTACCGGGGCGCGCGCGACACGCAGGTCATGCTGTTCGACTGAGGATGCCGACGATGAGCGTTTCGTTTCTTGCGTCCGTGCGCGCGATGTTCGGCCCGTCCCCCGCGTTCGATCGACCGCAGCGCGCGGGCACGCCGCCGCGGCCCGACGCGCATGCGCCGGGCGCGGCGCTCGGCGCGCGCGCGATCGACGTCGCGGCCGGCGATTTCCGCTTGTCCGCGCGCCACGTGCGCTTCCGGCTCGGCGCGATCACCGCGATCGTCGGGCCGAACGGCTCGGGCAAGACCACACTGCTCGAAACGCTGCTCGGCTTCCGGCGCGGCGGCAGCGACGTGCGCGTGCTCGACGTGCCGGCCGAACGCTTCATGCGCGATTCGCGCTCGCTACAGCGGCTCGGCGCGCAATTGCAGAAGGTCGAGTATCCCGATCATCTGCGTGTATCCGAAATCGTCGCGCTGCACCGCGCGATGTACGCGCACACCGATGCGGCGATCGCCGACGCGCTCGGCATCGCCGAACTGCTCGACAAGCCGTGCCGCGCGCTGTCGAAGGGGCAGCGCCAGCGCGTCGACCTGTACGTCGCGCTCGCGCACCGGCCCGAGCTGGCCGTGCTCGACGAGCCGTTCACGGGCCTCGACCGCCGCTATGCGGGCGTCGTGATCGACCTGCTGCGCCACCGCGCAAGCGGCACGAGCGTCGCGATGATCTGCCATTCCGAGGAAGAACTGAGCGTGGTCGACGATCTCGTCTGGGTGCGCGACGGCGGCGTGCGCTACCAGGGCGACCGGGACACGCTGCGCGCCGAGCTCGTCGGCGACGCGCGCGCGGTGCTGCATTGCCGCGACGAAGCCGATGCGCGCGCGCTGCGCAAGCGGCTCGCGGCGCTGCCCGGCGTGACCGGCGTGCGCGTGTCGGCCGCGCACGTGGTCGAGGCGTTCGGCGACGCGACGCTGCATCCGAACGTGCACCGGATCGTCGGCGAACGCGGCATCCAGCATCTGGCGCTCGCGCCGAGCACGCCGGGCGACCTGCTGCGCCTGTGCACCGAGGGCCCGACCCATGACTAAGGTGTTCCTGATCCTCGTGCGCAACGAGTTGCTCGGCTATCTGCGCAGCCGCTCGTCGCTGTTCTGGACGCTCGTGTTCCCGGTGTTCCTGCTGAGCGTGATGCTGTTCGCGTTCGGCGGCTCGGGCTCGCTCGGCACGGCCGACATCGCGTTCGACGTGCCCGGCGGCGCGACGCCCTACAGCCGCGCATGCGAAGCGCAGATCGTCGCCAGCCTGTCGCACAGCGACACGGTGAAGGCCACCTTCGGCGGCCGCGGCGCGCCGGCCGATCGCGTGACCGTCGTGCTCGGCGCCGACGAGCGCACGCCGGCGACGATCCGCTACGACTTCAACGGCCCGCTCGCGGTGAAGGCCGCATCGCGGGTCGTCGAGATCGCGCTTGCGCGCTGCGCCGCGCAGCGGCTCGGGCTGCCGGCCGCGCAGGCGCGCTTCGAGAATGCCGCGCCGACGCGCCGGCCGTTCGACTACGGCGCGTTCTTCGCGACCGGCATCCTCGTGATGGCGTTCATGGCAATCGGCCTCAATTCGACGACCACCGCGATCGCCGCGCTGCGCGAGCGCAATACGTTCAAGCTGTACGTGTGCTTTCCGGTGTCGCGCGGCGTGTTCCTCGCCGCGCTGATCGTCGCGCGGATGGCGATGATGGCGCTGTCGGCGCTCGTGCTGCTGACGGTCGCGCGCGTCGCGTTCGGCATCGCGCTGCCGATCGCGACGCCGGACGGGCTGCGCGCGTTGCCGATCGTGCTGCTCGGCGCGGCGATGGTGCTGAGCATCGGCGTGCTGCTGGCGAGCCGCGCCCGCTCGCTCGCCGCGGCCGAACTCGCGTGCAACGTCACCTACTACCCGCTGCTGTTCTTCAGCGACCTGACGATCCCGATGCACGACGCGCCCGCGTGGCTGAAGGCCGGGCTCGCGTTCCTGCCGACCAACCAGTTCGCGGTCGCGCTGCGCGGCGCGCTGGTCGACGGCGCGCCGTACGCGCAGCTCGCGCCGCAACTGCTCGGCATGACCGCGTGCACCGCGCTGTTCCTGTTCGCCGCCGTGCGGCTGTTCCGCTGGCACGACGCTTGACGCGTCGCCCCGCTGTTTCGACGAAGGAGAATCATCGATGAAATCGAACCATCCCATAACCGGCTACCTGCTGCACGCGAGCAATTTCCTGCCGGCGATCGTGTTCCTGTTCTACGGCCGGCTCGGCCCCGAGCAACCGGACCTGCGCTGGACCCACGCGTTCCTGATCGGCGGCGTGCTCGCGCTCGTGCACGGCGCGTGGCTGATGCGCCGCGCGGAACGCAACAGCATCGCGCTCGGCGTCGACCTGTTCCTCGTGATCGGTGCGGTGCTCGCGCTCGTCTCGCCGACAGGTAGCCGTCTGTGGGGCGAGGAACTCGGGCCGGCCGCGATGCTCGTCTGCGTGCTGGTGGTCGGCATCGTGCATACCGCGTGGTCGGACGGCGGCTTCGTCGACGGCACGTTCGTCGACCATGCGCGCGCGCGTTCGCTGTCGCTCGTGCTGCTCGCCGTCACCGTCGTCGCGCTCGCGGTGTCGATCACGATGCGCCACAGCCCGCTGTGGGGCGGCGTCGTGCCGCTGATCGCGCTGGTCGTCGTGCGCGGCCGGCTGCGCAAGCAGCTCGCGCGGGCAAGCTGACGATGAACGCGCTGCCCGCACACGCAGCCCACGCCGCGCAGCGGCACGCGCTCGCCGCGGCACTCGGCGACGGCTGGCTCGACGGCGCGGCCTGCGAGCCGTATGCGACCGACGTCGCGCGATACGGCGGCGTGCCGCTCGGCGTCGCGCGGCCGGCGTCGACCGTCGACGTGCGCGCGCTCATCCGCGTCGCCGTCGCGCACCGGATCGTGCTCGTCGCCCAGGGCGCGCGCACCGGGCTCGTCGGCGCCGCCGTGCCCGATCGCAGCGGCACGCAATGCGTGGTGTCGTTCGAGCGGATGCGCGCCGTTCGCGGGTTCGATCCTTCGAATCGCAGCATCACCGTCGACGCCGGCGTGCGGCTGTCCGACATCAATCGCGTGGCGGGCGAAGCCGGGCTCTGCGTGCCGATCGATCTCGGCAGCGATCCGGCGGCCGGCGGCCTCGTCGGCGCGAACGCGGGCGGCAGCCGCCTGATCAAGTACGGCGACGTGCGCCGTCACGTGCTCGGCGTCGAAGTGGTTCTTGCGGATGAAGCCGGCACCGTGATCGACGCGCTCGCGCCGCTGCGCAAGCGCAACGCGGGCTTCGACGTCGCGCAGTGTTTCATCGGCGCGAATGGCGCGAACGGGCTCGTGACGGCCGTGTCGTTCGCGCTCGCGCCGCTCGAGCGGTCGTCGTGCGCGGCGTTCGTCGCGTTCGCGTCGTACGACGCGGCGCTCGCCGGCCTGCTCGCATTCGAACGCGCGTTCGGCGAGATGCTGTCGGCGTTCGAATTCATGTCGGCGGCGGCGGTCGGTTGCGTCGCCGCCGCGTTTCCCGCGTTGCGCGCGCCGTTCGACGCGAGCGCTGCCGCGTGCTACGCGCTCGTCGAGATCGCGACCGGCATGCCGGGGCTCGATGCGCTGCTCGAGGAACGCACGGTCGCGACGCTCGACGCGCTCGCAAGCGAACGGCGGGTGCTCGACGCGGCGTGTGCGCCGGCGGAACGGTTCTGGCGGATTCGCGACGCATTGCCGGTCGCGGTCGCGCAGGACGGCGTGCCGCTGTCGTTCGACGTGTCGTTTCCGCGCGGCGCGCTGGCCGGATTCGTCGCCGACGCCGAGCAATGGCTCGCCGCCGCGCATCCGGCGCTGCGCTGCCATGCGTTCGGGCATTTCGGCGACGGCGGCTGCCATCTCGTCGTATCGATTCCGCATACCGAAGCAGAACGCTACGGGCCGTTGCAGCAAGTGGCGCTGCGCGGCGCGCTGTACCACCGCGTCGTGCGCGCGGGCGGCTGCTTCAGCGCGGAACATGGCGTCGGGCCGGTCAATATCGCGTACTACCGCAAGCACGTGCCGGCCGCGCACCGGCAACTCGCCGGCGCCGTCCAGCATGCGATCGATCCGCTCGGGCTGGTCGGGCGGGTCCGTTACTGATGCGCCGCTTCACGGCGCCACGGAGATTTCGCATGATGTTTCGACACCCGCCCGGCCCGGGCACGCCTTCCGAACCCGACGCCGATCCTTCGTCCTCGGGCATCCCGGCCACGCTGCCCGACTCGGGCGTGGTGGTCAACGTGCGGGGCGTCGCTTGCGTGATCCCGTTGCCGCCGCGCGACCATGCGCGCCCGGCGCTGTGGCGCGAACTGGCGGACTGGCGTGACGAACGGTCGATCGCTCGCGACCTCGAACCGGATGGACGGCAGGATTGAGCAGCCGGCTCGCGACGGCGCGGCAAGCGCGCCGCGCATGCAACCGCGGCGCCGGACCACCTCGGTCGTCCGGCGCCGCGACGGGCGAAACGCGCAACGCAATCAGAACACCGCGTGCCCGCTGATCAGGCTCGGCAGCCACGTCGAGAAGAACGGCATGTACGTGACGATGTTGATCGCGCTGAAGATCGCGAGGTAGTACGGCCACGCCATCTTCGTGGTCTCGCCGATCGATACGTTGCCGATCGCGCAGCCGACGAACTGCACCGACCCGATCGGCGGATGCACGAGGCCGAGCGAGCAGTTCAGCAGCAGCATGATCCCGAACTGCACCGGGCCGACGCCGCACGCCATCGCGATCGGCAGGAACAGCGGCGTCGTGATCAGGATATGCGCGGCCATGTCGACGAACGTGCCGAGGAACACCTGGATGATGTTGATGTACAGCAGCATCAGCCACGGCGCGGCGGTCGACTGCTTCAGCAGCCCTTCGATCGCATCCGGGATCTCCAGGTACGACATCTGGAAGCGCAGCATGTTGGACACCGCGATCAGCAGCAGCACGACGCCCGTCGTGCGCGCCGCATGCGACAGCGCGCGGCGCAGCTTCTCGGCCGTCAGCGTCCGGTAGATCACCGCGGTCAACACGAGCGAGTACACGACGGCGATCGCGGCCGCCTCGGTCGCGGTGGCGATGCCCTTCGCGACGCACACGAGGATGATCGCGATCACCATCAGCCCGGGCACCGCGCCGACGAAGCTGCGCAGCACCGCATACCAGCCGGGAAACCGCGGCAGCGCGGACGAGCCGTCCTCGCGGCGCGGATAGCCGTGACGCACGGCCTGCCAGTACGCGGCGGCGAGCACGAAGCCCATCACCCACAACACCGGCAGGAGGCCCGAGAACAGCAGGTCGCCGATCGACACGCCGCTCACCGGCTGGCCGTGCAGCATCCCGGTGATGCCCTGCGCGGCGAACGCGTAGATGATCATGTTGGTCGACGTCGGCATCAGCGCGCCGGCGAGCGACGCATGCGTGGTCACGTTGACCGCGTACGCGGCGCTGTAGCCTTCGCGCTTCATCAGCGGAATCACCACGCCGCCCATCGCCGACGTATCGGCGGTCGGCGAGCCCGACACGCCGCCGAACAGCGTGCACGCGACGACGTTCGCCATCCCGAGGCCGCCGCGGAAGTGGCCGACGGTCGCCTGCGCGAAGCGCAGGATCCGGTCCGCGATGCCGCCGTGCAGCATCAGTTCGCCGGAAAAGATGAAGAACGGCACCGCGAGGAACGAGAACGCGTTCATCCCCGAGATCATCGCCTGCATCGCGGTCGCGATCGGCAGGCCTTCGACCAGGTAGGTGAGCACGCACGCAATGCCGAGCGCGAACGACACGGGCACGCCGAGCACGAGGAAGATCAGAAAACTGACGGACAGGATCGCGAGTTCCATGGCGTTATTGTCCCGACGAAGTACGACGAAGCGCGAGCAGGTGCTCGAGCGAGAAGAAGATGATCGCAACCGCCGCGGGCATCGTGATCAGGTAGCGCACGCCTTCGGGCAGCCCGATGATCGGGATGCGGTCGCCCATCGTCTCGGCGGCCATGCTGCCGCAGCCGATCATGATCATGATCGCGAACGCGATCAGGCTCAGGTGCTGGATCGCGATGACGACCGTGCGCGCCTTCGGCGACAGCCGGCGCACCAGCGAATCGAGGCCGATATGGCCGCCGTCGCGCACCTTCATCGCCGCGCCGAACATCGCGATCACGATCACGAGCAACAGCGCGATCGGCTCGACGAAATCCGGCGCATTCTCGAACACGTAGCGCATCACGACCGCATAGAACACCAGCACCGTGAGTACCGCGAGGCATGCTGAAGCGATTCCCGCCAGCACGCGGAACAGCACGTCGTTCACGCAGCGCAGCAGCGGCGCGGCGTGCGGCCGCGCCGGCGCCGCGCCGTCGGGGGCGGCGGCCGACGCGCCCGCGGCCGCCGCGCTGTTCAGGGAAGTGCGACGCGTCACTTGGTGGCCTCGATCTCGTCGACGATCTGCTTCATCTGCGGCGTCTTTTCATACTTGGTCCACAGCGGCTGCATCGCCTTCACGAACGCCGCGCGGTCGATCTGCGCGGCCGGCAGGATCTTCGCGCCGCCCTTCGTCACCAGCTGCTGCGCGGACGCCTCGCGCGCGGTCCACAGCTTCTGGTAGTACGGCACCGAATCGGCCGCCGCCTTGCGGATCGCCGCCTGCTCCTGCGGCGACAGCGTGTCCCAGATCTTCTTCGAGAACACCAGCACTTCCGGCGTCATCGCGTGCTGCGTCTCCGAGTAATCGGGCGCAACTTCGTAGTGCTTGGTTTCCTCGTACGACGGCAGGTTGTTTTCCGCCGCATCGACGAGGCCCGTCTTCAGGCCCGTGTACACCTCGGCGAACGGCATCGGCGTCGGCGTGCCGCCCATCGCCTTGATCTCGTCGACCATCAGGTCGGACGGTTGCACGCGCACCTTCAGCCCCTTCATGTCGGCCGGCGAGCGCACCGGGCGCTTCGCGTAGATCGAGCGCGCGCCGCTCTCGTAGAACGTCAGCGCGATCATCCCCTTCGCGGTGAACGCATCGAGGATCTTCTGGCCGGCCGGCCCGTACATCGCCTTGCGGAAGTGCGCGACGTCGCGGAACAGGAACGGGAACGACGGAATCAGCGATTCCGGCACGATCTCGTTGAACGACGCGCCGTTCACGCGCGCCATGTCGATCGCGCCGATCCGCACCTGGTCGACCGTGTCCTTCTCGGAGCCGAGCGCGCTGTTGCCGAACACCTTGATCGAATCCTTGCCGCCCGTCTGCTTCGACAGTTCCTCGCCCATGAACTTCACGGCCATGTTGGTCGGGAAGGTGTCGCCGTGCACGTCCGCCGAGCGGAACACGCGCGCCTGCGCGGACATCGCGAAACCGGCCATCAGTGCGACGGCCAGGGCGGTACGGGAGCCGGTGAATCGGTGCTTCATGGTGAGTCTCCTTGATGGTCGATCGTTGTTGTGCGGCGATCCGTCGGCAGGCGCCTGCGTCGTCGGTACGCTTCCTTGAACCGCAGAGTCATACGTCGTATGACGTGTCGAGCGAATGTACGTCGGTTAACCGTTTAACTCACTTGGTGCATACCCCTATAACCGCTGCCATCAAGGGCTTTTGACGGGAATCGAGGAATCGCATTCTCTGTTTCCGCGCTTTTTCGCGAAACGTTTTCCGGAACCGGGTCGGCATGCAAACAGGATACCGACGTGGCGGTTTCCCGACATCCTGCGGCCTTGTTTCGCTTCGCTTGTCGTCGTTATAGGATGACTGACCACGATGTTGTCACGCCGCCGCGGCGCCACGAGCGCGCGCCGGCCCGCATCCCGCACGACGCGATTCGCGTCGGTGGCGCCCGGCTCGACGACCCGCGCCGGCGGCCGCTCCCGCCCGCTTCAGCGTTGCCCGCTGCCCGTCAGCCCCCGCGCTCGCGTCGCGGCGACCCGCGCCGCCCGAACGACCCGATACCAACCCGGCATCGCGCAGCCGATGCCTCTTCAGGAGATCTCCGTCATGACACTTTCCGTTGCCCGGCCACATTCCCGGCCGAATTCCCCGCCCAGCCGACGCCCGCGTGCGCTCGGCCTGCTCGCCGCGCTGCTCGCCACCGCCGCCGCGCTCACCGCGTGCGGCGGCGACGACGCGAGTACCGGCGGCGGCGCGGCGTCGACCGCACCGCCCGCGACCAGCGTGTTCCAGGTCGGCACGACGACCGTCGACCCGAACCTGCCGCCCGAACCGGCGTTGCCCGCCGACACGCAGGTGTGCAGCACGCTCGAAGCCGCCAATACGCTCGTGAGCCGCCCCGACGGCTCGCTGCCGCCGGAGGCCGATCCGTCGACGGCCGGCGTCGGCAAGGCCGTGTCGACCGCGACGGCCAACCCCGACCAGGCGCGCATCCAGGCCGCGCTCGACGCCTGCGGCGCGGCGGTCGACGCCGAAGTGGGCGCGACGATCGCGGCGGCGGACGCCGCGGCCACCGCCGCGCAGAAGACGGCCGCCGCGCCGAACGCGAACCTCGCCGGCGCGTCCGGCGAGGAACTCGCGAAGCCGAAGTACCGCGCGAGCAAGTTCGCGGTGCGGCTCGTCGTCAATCGCGCGGGGCCCGGCAACGGCTTCATCAGCGGGCCGCTGACGCTGCCGTCCGGCGTCACGCTGTGGATCGACAAGGGCGTCACGCTGTATGCGTCGCGCGACGTGAAGGCGTATTCGCCGAACGCCGCCGGCCCGTACTGCGGCAACACGGCCGTCAGCGCGACGAAAGCCGGCAGCTCGTCGAACTGCGCCGCGCTGATCACCGGCACCAACCTCGTCAACGCGGCCGTGGTCGGCGACGGCCGGATCGACGGGCGCGGCTACGCGGAGCTCGTGACGTCCGATGCGAAATACCCGCTGATGAAGGTCGACCTGACCTGCTCGAACACCTACGCGGCGTACAAGAGCGGCACCGTGGCGCCCGACGGCACCGCATGCGACGACGGCGGCACGGTCGTCGATTCGAAATCGACGGTGCGCAACATGACGTGGTGGGATCTCGCGTATCTCGGCAACATGGTGCAGAACGGCACGACCGGCTTCGGCTCGCAGTCGAATTTCCGGCTGATGGTGTTCAACTACGCGAAGAACCTCACGCTGTACCGCATCACGCTGAACAACAGCCCGAATTTCCACGTGGTGCCGAGCGGCGTCGACGGGCTGACGATCTGGAACGTGAAGGTGCAGACGCCGACGCTCGCCGCGTTCGCGAACCCGGCCGGCAACGGCAACCCGCTGTACAACGGGCAGACGTTCAACGCGGACAACGTGAAGAACACCGACGCGTTCGACCCGGGCTCCGCGTCGAAGCCGACGTCGGTGGCGCTGTCGACCGGCAGCACGACGACGTCCGCCGCCGCGATCTCGTTCGACGGCTACCTGAAGAACTTCGTGTTCGCGTACAACTACGTGAGCACCGGCGACGACGATATCGCGCTCAAGGGTAGCAACAATCCGGCGCCCGCCGGCTCGGGGCTGTTCGGCATCGACGGCAATCGCGACGTGCGCGCCGATCGCAAATGGGGCGTCGTGATCGCGCACAACCACATCTACTGGGGGCACGGCATCTCGATCGGCAGCGAGACCAACGGCGGCGTGACCAACGTTCAGGTGTACGACAATGCGTTCCGCGATTCGGAAGAAGGACTGCGCATCAAGTCCGACTATGCGCGCGGCGGCGAAGTGAGCAACATCCACTACGCGAATATCTGCATCCGCGATGCGAAGAACGCGCTGCTGTTCACGCCGTACTACAGCACCAAGGCCGTGCCCGCGAGCGGCCCGCTGTATCCGAACTTCCACGACATCTCGCTCGCGAACGTCGTGATCGAGGGCGCGGCCGGCGTGAAGCTGCAGGGCTTCGAGGCGAACACCGGCGGCTACGGCGAGCCGGCGTTCCCGCTCGTGATGTCGCTGACCGACGTGGTGGCCGATACGCCCGACGGCATCGCGACGATCGCGTCCGACGCGAACCTCACGCTGCGCAACGTGAACCTGCCGGTGTTCCCGTCGACCGCGAACCGGGTGGTCGTCAACGGCAGCGCGGTCCATGCGATCGATCCGGCCAGCGTGCTCGACTGCAGCAAGGCGTTCGTCGACTTCCCGGGCATCGACCAGTCGAACCCGTTCGGGTCGACGTGGGCGCCGGCGCTGTAACGCGCGGCCCTGCCGTCGCCGTCGCGCGTGCCGGCTCGCGGGCACGCGCGATGCTCGCCGTGACATCACGCAACGCGAAAGGAGCCTGTGATGTCGACCACGAAGCCATCAGCGACCCCCGACCCGGCTGCCTCGCCGAACGCCGGCGACGAAGGCCCGGCCGACGCGCCGGGCATCGGCGAGGACACGTGCCGCGTCTGCCGCGGCACCGGCCGGGTGGAGGGTCAGCCATGCACCGTCTGCGGCGGGACCGGCAAGATACTGCAGGGAATCGGCGGCGGATAGGTCAAAACGCCGCCGCGCGCGCGGGCATCGATCGTTCAGGTCTGCATGACGAGCGACGTCAGTTGCGCGGCGCGCGCGACGTCCGTCTTCGTGTAGATCGACTTGATCTGCGCGCGGACCGTGCCGATCGAAACGCCGCGCAGCGCCGCGCACTCCTGCGGCGAATGCCCGTCGCAGCACAGCAGCACGGCGAGATCGGCTTCGGCCGACGACAGCCCGTAGAACACCCGCAAGCGCTGCGCGCGCGCCGCCGGCGAGCGCAGGTCGGCGGCCGTCATCAGCGCCGCGACGCCGGGCCGTTCGCGCGCGAGGCGCGACTGTTCGGGAACGGGAATCAGCGCGAGCGGCAGCGGTTCGCCGGTGGTACGCCGCAGCAACAGCCCGCCGCGCGCGAACGCGTGCCGCCATTGCGCATCGTCGACGCAGCCTTCCGGCGCGAACCGGCCGTTCACGATCCGCAGCGCCGGTTCAGCGGCGATCAGCTGCTGGGCGGCGCGATTCATATAGCGCAGCTCGCGCTGCGCGCCGAGCAGGAATACCGGCACCGGCACCGCATCGAGCGCCGACTCCGCGGCGGCCACGCGCGCTTCGAGCTCGCCGATGCGTGCGTGGATGCGCAGCGCGCGGCTGATGTGGGCGCCCATGATTTCGATGGTGCGGCGCTGCGCGTCGGACAGCCCTTGCGCTTCCGGGCCGCCCTGTACGCTCAGGAACGCGCCGGCGCCTTCGCCGCGATGAATGTACAGGCCGGAGATGCTGCCGAGCCCGAACGGCTGCAGGAATTCCCGGTAGAACACGCCATGTGTGCGCTCGCGCACCGACAGGTGCTTGACGTCCTCGAACCAGCGCCCCGCCGGCCAGTCGGCGGCAACCGGCACGACCGGGTCGTACAGGTAGAACTCGGTGTTGTAGCTGTGGTGGCACGCGGCGACCCACGACGGATCGTCGCCGGCCGCCTGTTCGATCGCCGGCAGCCTCGCCGCATCATCGAACGACAGCAATGTGGCCATGCGTGCGCCGACCGACAAGCGCAGCCCGTCCAGCACCGCTTCCCATCGTTGATCGCCCAGTGCCGCGGCGTAGATGTCATCGATCCATGCCGATGGAATCAACCCGTTCATCTGCATCTGGCCACCCCGCGCCGTGCGTTTTCGTCGAACGTCGTTCGGGCATCTTACTCAATCGGCCTCATTGTTCAAATTGCCGATGCGGGTTTGATCGAAATACCACGTTTGTTACCGTTTCTCGTCTGACGTAATGGTCGTTTTTGACACGGCGGCCGTGGAATCGGCGTTGACGCAGACGGCGGATGGCGGCCTGCGCGGGTGGCGCGGGTGGCGCGGTTGGCGCGGTTAGCGCGGAACGAAAGGTTGTCGCAAG
Source organism: Burkholderia sp. EMB26 (assembly GCF_024730645.1). Lineage (NCBI taxonomy): Bacteria > Pseudomonadati > Pseudomonadota > Betaproteobacteria > Burkholderiales > Burkholderiaceae > Burkholderia > Burkholderia sp. EMB26. Next base: position 208,424 of record NZ_CP078072.1, on the reverse strand, counting down.
TGGCGGCGTTCGAGGCCGATCGTGATGCGATGGCACGCGGTTCGGCGCCTGCTCCCGACGATGCACTTACTTCATCGTCGCGAATCGCGCTTCCATCTCGTCGATCTTCGCGAGCACCGCTTCGCTCAGCTTTCTGACGTGACGCGGCACGTCGGGCGTCGACAGCAGTTCCTCGATGCGTCCGCGCCAGTAACTCGGATGCCTGACGCGTCCCGCGCCCGACATCGACACGTCGTCGACGTCCGTCTCGCTGTCCAGCAGCGCCACCATGCGCTGGATATGCGAGAGCTCTCGTTCCACATAGTCTCGTGCGAGCATATTGATTGAAATTCCCCGAAATACGACATCAGGCCTTCCGTCATCAACGCGCCGTCGTTCGCGGCGCCAACGACGCACCGCCTACGTTGCACGTCAGCGTACGCGACGGCTGTGACGATCGACCGTGCGGACGTTCACGGCGATCGACACGGAACGACAGGCCTGCTCGATTGTTCTGGTGATATCCGGTCCCCGGTGCCTTGTTGATCATCGTAGGCGTACCGCGCGGCGCCGGCATCCCCAAAAGTGGGGATGCCGGTTGATATCGGTCAGGTCGCGGCTTCCGGAAATGACGGGGATGAAGACAGGAGCGGGACGCTACCGCACGACGAATCGCGCGCTTTCACATCTGACGAATCGACCGCCGGGAGCGACGTGCCGCTTCGTCGCACGCGATGCCGCGCACGTCACACGTCAGTCCGGCGGCTCCAGCGCTTCCCGCCCGTCCGGACGCCCGGATGCACCACCGGGCTTCGTGATGTTCCAGCGCGCGGCATCGTTCCAGTCGTCATCCATTCGATAGGAAAGCCGAGCATTGGCGCGAAACAGCGCGCCGCGGAATTTCCTGCCGTCGCTCGCGAGCGCGTCGTGCAGAGACGGTCCGATGCGCATGACGCCGTCGATCCGATCGCGTGAATGGCGCTCGCATGAGCCTGCGTACGTCGCGACGCTGTCGCGCCCTGCATGTCGATTGGCACGCTTTGCGAGTGAAGTGGCGCGCAAAAGGCGGCATCATGGCGCATCATCTCTGCAACGGAATCCCGTCCATGAATATCGATACCGACCTGCCCGTCATGGTGACGGGCGCAACCGGCTACGTCGCGGGCTGGCTCGTGCAGCGGCTGCTCGAGGCCGGCCTGACGGTCCATGCGGCCGTGCGCGACCCCGACAGCCCCGACAAGCTCGAGCATCTGCAGCGCATCGCGGCCGGCAAGCCCGGCACGATCCGCTATTTCCGCGCCGACCTGCTCGAACCCGGGTCATATGCCGACGCGATGGCCGGTTGCGGGACCGTGTTCCATACCGCGTCGCCGTTCACCGTCACGGTCACCGATCCGCAGAAGGAGCTGGTCGATCCGGCGCTGCTGGGCACGCGCAACGTGCTCGAGACGGCCAACCGCACGCCGTCGGTGCGGCGCGTCGTGCTGACCAGCAGTTGCGCCGCGATCTACGGCGACAACGCCGATCTCGCCGCAACACCCGGTGGTGTGTTCACCGAAGCGATCTGGAACACCAGTTCGTCGCTGACCCATCAGCCCTATTCGTATTCGAAGACGGTTGCCGAGCGCGAAGCGTGGAAGATCGCCCGCCAGCAGCAACGCTGGGATCTCGTGACCGTCAACCCGTCGCTCGTGATCGGGCCCGGCATCAACCCGTATGCGACATCGGAAAGCTTCGAGATCGTGCGGCAGATGGGCAACGGCACGATGAAGGCCGGCGTGCCGGATCTCGGCCTGGGCGCCGTGGATGTCCGCGACGTGGCCGACGCGCATCTGCGTGCGGCGTTCCTGCCGAACGCCAACGGCCGCTACATCGTGTCGGCGCACGACACGAGCCTGCCGGCGATGGCCGCCACGCTGCTGGAACGGTATGGCGCCGACTACCCGATTCCGCGGCGCATCCTGCCCAAATGGCTGGTGTGGCTGGTCGGCCCGCTCGCGAACAAAAGCGTGACGCGCCGCGTGGTCGCCCGCAACATCGGGCTGCCCTGGCGCGCCGACAACAGCCGCAGCCGCAACGAACTGGGGATCCGCTATCGCCCGCTCGCCGAGTCGATGAACGATTTCTTTCAGCAACTCGTCGAAACCGGGCAATTGCGGCGATGAACCGCTTCGCGATTTCGCCGGGCTGGCAGGTCGTGATGGTCGACCTCGGCCTGCGCGCCGACGAACTGCTGCGGCACGCGCAATTGCCTGCCGATCTGTTCACGCGGCCGGAGAACGGGCTGACGACCCGCGAGTACTTCCGCATGTGGCGTGCGATGGAGGACATGGCGAACATGCCGGCCGTCGCACTGCGCATCCTCGATCTGCTCTCGGTCGAAGCCTTCGATCCGCCGCTGTTCGCCGCGTTGTGCAGCCCCAACCTGGAGATCGCGATCCGGCGGATCGGCCAGTTCAAGCCGCTGATCGGCCCGATCCGGTTGCGTGTGTCGCACGAGGCCGACGCGCTCACCCTCGCCGTCGACTTCCTGGAACGCGAGGTGCCGCCGCCCGGCATGCTGGTCGCGGCCGAACTCGGCTTCTTCGTGAAACTGGCACGGCTCGCGACCCGCACCGAGTTGCCGGCGCGCGCCGTCACGCTGCCGCGCGACGTTCGCCCGCACCCCGGCTATGCGCGCTTTTTCGGCGTGACGCCACAGTACGGCGATGCGCCTTCCGTCAGCGTGGCGCTGCAGGATGCGCGGCGTCCGTTCGTGACCGCGAACCATGCGATGTGGCAGATTTTCGAGCCCGACCTGCGCCGCCGCCTCGACGCGTTGTCGGCCGAAGCCGGCATCGTCGAGCGCGTGCGCGCGGCGCTGCTCGAATTGATTCCGGGCGGGCTCGCGACCACGGACGGCGTCGCCCGAACGCTCGCGATCAGCAAGCGGACGCTGCAGCGGCGGCTCGGCGACGAAGGCGCGAACTTCAAAACGCTGCTCGCGGAAGTTCGCGAGAAGCTCGCGTGGCATTACCTCGATCGCTCGGATCTGCCCTACAGTCAGATCGCTTTCCTGCTCGGCTACCAGGATCCGAATTCGTTCTTCCGCGCATTCAGTGAATGGACCGGAATGACGCCCGAAGCCGCCCGTTCGCGCACGGCGCGCTGATCGACGCCAGGCGGCGCGTTCCGTCGCCCAGCCACGGCGAATCAACCAGCGGCACCGCCGCGGTTCAGCCCGAAAATGAAATCCGCTTCGACCGATGCACCCTTCGGCAATTGCAGCACGCCGACCGACGAACGCGTATGGACGCCGGCGTCGCCGAGCACCGCGTACAACACGTCGGACGCGCCGTCGGCCACTTCGCTTTGCATCGTGAAGCCGGGCGCGCTGCGCACGTACACGGTCATGCGCGGCACCGTCGCGATCGCATCGAGCGTGCCGCAATGCTTGCGGATCAGCGACAGCGCACGCAGCGCCGAGATGCCGGCCGCGCGGCGGCCATCGTCCAGCGAAACGGATTCGCCCACGACGCCGACGAAATGCACCACTTCCCCGATACGCGGCACCTGGCCGGCAATGTAGGCCGTGCTTCCGTCGACCAGCACGGGCGTGTACTTTCCGCCGATCCTGATCGTTTCGTCCGGATCGAATCCGAATTCGGCTGCAACCTGTTTCAGCGTGTCATCCCTGTTCATCAGTGAATTCCCCAATCCCTCTGAAAAAAGATAAAGAATAATTGAGTCTCCGCAGCGTGTCTCGCCGGAGAAGATCGGACGCAAACGATTCAAGTCAAACCACTTCTCAGGTGTTCGAAGCAGTCGTGCATTGCCATATCGGCAATGGAATTCGTAGTCGGCGCAATTTTCTTTATCATTTCAGGTTGAAACCGCTATCATGTATGGACACAACCTGAAGAGTGATATATGGCAACTTACAAGGAACTGAAAGCTCAAATGGACGCTTTGGCCGAGAAAGCCGAAGCAGCGCGCGTCGCTGAATTCCAGGCGATCGTCGACGACATCCGCACCAAAGTCGCGGAATACGGCATTACCGAAAAAGACATTTTCGGTACGCGCCGCGGTCGGCCGGCCAAACAAGCGGGCGCTCCCGTGCAGGCAAAGTATCGCGATCCGAAGACCGGCGCGACCTGGTCGGGCCGCGGTCGCGCGCCCGCATGGATCAAGGATGCGAAGAATCGCAATCGATTCCTGATCCAGGAATAAGATTGCCGGCATGATCCGGCGCGCGATTCAACGCGCTGTCCGGCGATTTGGGCATTGAGTCGGGCATCGATACCGGCGGGTTTCCAAGGCCGTTCCGGTTGACGAGGTTTTGCCCGATCGGCGTGTCGCGCACGGGTCAATCGACCGATCGTGCCGCACGCCAATCCTTTCTTCAGCGTTCGTAATAGATCGCAAGCCAGACGGTTTGCATTTCGTCATGCGTCCACGCGACACGATGACGGCAATGCGGCTCGATCAGCACGTAATCTCCCGCGCGCATATCGAGCCGCGTTGCATCCGCTTCGAATTCGAGCACGGCCGCGCCGGACAGCAGCACGACCCATTCGGCGCGCGAGTCGTCATACCAGAACCCGTCCGGGCTCGCATGCCCCATCGATACGATTCGCTCGACGTTCACGTGCGGGCCCGTGACCAGCATGTCGATTCGCTCGTCGCCGCCGCGCCGCCCTTCGGCGCTGAATAAATTACCGGTTTGAAGTAGCATCGCCACGCCTCGTCGTGGATGGTCGGGTAAAGATGCGGGTTTAAAGGCGACGGGAAATGTTCGCTGCGGCCCGACATCGCCCGGGGTTGCACGCGCGTCGTTAAATGTTTTGTAAAAAAGATGAAGAATGAGTGCAACTTTATCCACGCTCATTCACAGGTGCGATAAAGCACATCGCAACGATCTTTTAGCGACGCGCACGCCATCATGCGCCATTTCGGCAAAGCCGGTCGAAATCTGCCACGCCCGTGCGTCTGGCCGGCTATCCGGTATTGCCCTTGCAACACTCAGGTTTGCACGCAATGGTGACGATGTCGATCTTTGCGCCAACTCTGTTCGTCGCCTGCAATGTCGATCGCGACGGCTTGTTCCCGGGAAACCCCGCGTCGCGTGCAATTGAATTCGGCAAAGACCAGTCTGGCATCTGCGTCGATCAATGCCGACGAGCGTAGCGCGGAACCACTGCGCTGCCCATTCCGGATACAGAGACAGTCGTCGCTCCCTGCCCAAGGCGACCTTGAAGCCGCTCGACGAACTTGCCACAATCCAAAAAATCCGCGAGTGCTATATCGTCGACTGAACTTTCCTTGCGCTCGGGCAGCGCGATCAAGATCGTGCATCAGCCTGTTTGACGAACGACGCGAACGTTCAGCCCCAGGCTGCAAGCCACGTGACTATCTTCGAGTGGCGGGACAGCGGCGACTACGGTATCTGATATCGGTACATCGGGAACTACCATGCGATATCCGCAAACTTCTTTCATTCTGTCGGCCATCGACGCGGATCTGCTTTACCCGTGCCTGGAAGTTCGCTTCGAAACCGACGACCTCGATACGCTGCGACGACTCGTCGATCCGGACGCACCCGAGGAGGCGGAACTCGACGACTGGTATCGCCTGACTCCGGCGCAGGTCATCGCCGTGTGCGAGGTCTTCGGGATCGAGTTCGGACATGATTCGCGCCAGGGATACCTCCGCAGGCATGTCGATACCGGCGCTCACATGCCTTACCTGGTCCATACCGGTTACGAACTGGCTTTGATGGTGCACGGGCGGAAGCCGTTCGGGTTCGTTGAATTCAACAGCGAATGGTTACCGTCGGTGGAACTGAAGGCACGTTTCGACGCGTATGTCGCTCGAGGTGTCCTGCACGCTCACGAAATCATCCAGGACGCTCCGGCTCGCCCGGATCGTCCCGCTCGTCGTATCGGGCAAATCTTCTATGCGCGCAAAGGTGAGGAGTGGCGCTTCCGCGCGCTGGAATTGATCCGGCAGCACATCAACCTGGAAGGGGACGGTTGCGAGAACATGGAACGCCTCGAGGGCGCGTTGCTCGGATACGAGCGATGGCAGAACGACTGGTGGATCGACCACCTCGCGCGCAGTGGTATCGGCCTGTACGGTGCATCCTGTATCGTCAAGGCGAACCGGACGCAATTCGAGCGGCTCGTTCATGCAGGTTTCCGGGCGCTTCCGCCAGTCGACACGCCCACGTTCACGCTGTATTGGTCACACTGGGTCGATGATGACGCGATGAAAGCGGCCATCCGGGACGACCCGGACATCGAAGCATTCGTTCAGTTCAACGTCGGGTTGGTTCATATCATGCACGTAGCCGATTTTCGAACTGCCGGCCCTCACGAGATTCCCGCCTCGCTGATTCCGACGATCAATCGCCATCTCGTGCGGGCGGTACGAGTCCTGGTTCAACGCGACGACCGGTCCGTGCCGGTCCGTTGACAGCGGCGAGGCATGCCACGCCTGCCATCGCCTGAATCACCCCGGCGCTTCGGGCACACGCTTCGCCGCCTGTTTGAAGGCCCGCTTGGCAACCGCCGTCAAACCCGTCCCCTCAACCAGCCCAGCAACGCCGCCTGCGCACTCCCGTCCGCCACCGGCGCCGGCGTCAACAGGTAGTAATCGGATCCATCCTCGACGAACCCCATCGGCGCAACCAGCACACCGCTTTCGATGTCGTCGCGCACCAGATGCCACGGCCCGATCGCCACCCCAAGCCCCGCGACGGCCGCCTGCAGACTGAAGTAGAAGTGATCGAACCGCTGCCCGCGCCCGTTCGCGGCCGGCTGCTTCGCCGCCGCCGCCCACGCGTGCCATGCGTCCGGCCGGGTCCGCGTATGCAGCAGCGCAGCGTCGGGCTTCAACGCGCGGCCGCCGCGACGCGATGCAAACCACGCGCCGACCCTGTCCGGCCGGCAAACCGGCCCCACCCGTTCGGCGAACAGACGTTCCGCGTGATACCCGGCCGGCCACGCGAGATCGTTGCGACGAATCGCCATGTCGATACCGTCGTCGAACGAGAACGGCCCGCCCGCGGCGGCCAGATGGATATCGACGCCCGCATGCCGCGCCTGGAAATCCGGCCAGCGCGGAATCAGCCAGCGCATCAGGAGCGTCGGCTCGCACGACAGGACCGGACGTCGCGCACGGGCGGCCTCGGTGCGCAATGCGTGGGCGGCGTGACGCATCAGCCCCAGGCCATCATGGACGGCCTGGGCGAGCGTGCGGCCGGCATCGGTCAGGAACACGCGACGACTGCGTCGCACGAACAGCGCCACGCCCAGGTCGTCCTCGAGCAGACGTACCGCGCGGCTGACCGCGCCATGGGTCAGGCACAGCTCGTCGGCCGCGCGGCTGAAATTCTCGTGACGCGCCGCCGCCTCGAAACAACGCAGCGCCATCAGCGACGGCAGGTTCGCCCGAATCGACTGTGATCCAGACTCACCATTCTGGTCAGAAAACATCGTTTTCCCCGATGAAGCACGATGGATACGATTGTGCCATCAACCCATTCATCGCTGGAGCAACACCATGACCGAACTGATAGTCGTAGTCACCATTACGCTGCTGGCCGTCATCAGCCCGGGGCCTGACTTCGCGATGGTCACGCGCAACAGCCTGATGCTGTCGCGTCGTTCCGGCGTGTTCACCGCATGCGGGATCGGGCTCGGCGTGACGGTCCACGTGAGCTACACGCTGCTGGGCGTCGGGCTCCTGGTCCGACAATCGCTGTGGCTCTTCAACGCCGTCAAGCTGATCGGCGCGATGTACCTGATCTACCTCGGCGCAAAGATGCTCATGACGAAAGCCGGCGACGCGCAAGCCGACACCCGCGTGGCGCCGCTGTCCGATCTCGCCGCGCTGCGCACGGGCTTTCTGACCAACGCGCTGAATCCCAAAACCACGGTGTTCATCGTCAGCCTGTTCATGCAGGCCGTGCGCCCCGACACGCCGCTGATCGTGCAGATCGGTTACGGCGCATTCATCGCGGCCGCACATGCCGGCTGGTTCAGCCTCGTGGCGATCTGTTTCTCCGCCACGGCCGTCCGCGATCGCCTGCTGGCGCTGCGGCACTGGATCGATCGCACGTTCGGATGCCTCTTGGTGGGCTTCGGCGTCGCGCTCGCCGTCGCACGCGGCGGGCGCTGACCCTCGGCTCGCACGGATGCAGCGCGCGGCGACGTCAGAACGTGCGCGCAATCGCCCGAGCTTCGTCGATCGCGCGGCTGCGGTCGACCTTCCCGTCCGGGAACAACGTGCGCTCGACGACGATCCCGGTGACGTCCGTCACGCCCACGAACCTGAGCCACGTTTCCATGTAAGGGCGCTGCAGATCGAACTCGGCAGCCGGCGTCAACGACCCCGGCGACTGATAGGCCAGCCCGCGCGCGTAGACCACCGCCGCCTTTTTGCCGATCAGCTTGCCGGCAAACCCCGCCGCATCGAACGTGAACAACACATCCTTCTGCGAGATCACGTCGATCAGGTGCTTGAGTTTGTACGGAATGCTGAAATTCCACAGCGGCACGCCGAACAGGAACTTGTCCGCTGCGTGGAACGGCGCCGCGAGCCGCTCGATCTGCCGCCACGCTGCCGCCTGCTCCGGCGTCAATGCCGTGCCGCTCAATCCCGCATATTTCGCGGCCAGCGCGGCGGCATCGAACTCGGGCATCGGCAGATCCCAGATATCGAGCTTCCGAATCTCGTGATCGGGATGCACTTGCCGGTATGTGTCGAGAAACGCGTCGCATACCTCGATGGACGCCGAATATGCCTTGTTGGGTGAGCCTTCGATATAGAGCACGCATGTCATGACGCCGGTCCTTGCCAGAAGTGACGACGGCGCGCGGGATGCGCGCTCGCCCACTGCACTTCGCAGCCTAGCGGGTCGGCCTATAATCCGGAAACGATATTAATTGATCGAATTGACCCGGATTGGTGATGAATGAACCCTCCTCTCGACACCGCGCTGCTTCATACGTTCGTTGCAGTCGCCGACGTGCGCAGCTTCACCGGCGCCGGGCGCCGGCTGAACCTCAGCCAGTCCGCGGTCAGCGCGCAGATCGTGCGCCTCGAGCAACAGGTCGGCCAGACACTGCTCGTGCGCAATACGCGCAGCGTGACGCTCACCCCACACGGCGAAACGCTGCTCGGCTACGCGCGTGCGATGCTCAACCTGAGCGCGGAAGCGCGCGCCAGGCTGGGAACGGGTAACGCGGTCGACGTCAAGCTGCGGATCGGCGTGTCGGAGGATTTCGCAGGCGGCTGGCTGCCGGACCTGATGCGCCGCCATGGCGCCGCGCGACGCGGCCTGCGGCTGGAGCTCGTCGTCGATATCGGTGACAGCCTGTTTCGACGGCATGCCGACGGCGAATTCGATCTCGTGATCGGCAGCCGGTGCTCGCACTCGGGCCATGGCGCGACGCTGTGGCAAGAGCCGCTCGTCTGGGCGTTCGCGCGGCATGAGCCGCTGCCGGAAGGCGACGTGCCGCTCGCGTGCTTCCCCGATCCATGCCCGTATCGCGGCGCCGCCATCAAGGCGCTCGCGCTGGCCGGCATGCGTTACCGGATCGCGTGCGAAAGCCCGAGCGTGACCGGCATCCGCACCTTCGCACGGGCCGGCATCGCGATCGCACCGGTGCCGCGCAGCGCGATCGACGACACGCTTCGCGAACTCGGCTTGCCCGAAGGCTTGCCGGCACTGCCGGAGATGGAATTCGTGATGATGCACGACGCGCGGATGCCGGCGGCTGTCGAATTCGCCGCAATGATCCTGGACGAAACGGCCGCCCGCGCCGGAGCAGGCACGCGCAACCGGGCATAGCGGGCAGCGCCTGCGTGCGTCCCGCCGGCGCCGGCCCCTGCATGGCGTCCCGCCCGGCTCGAATAGCGGATGGCGACTGCCTTCAAATCACCTCGAAACGCAACCCGGCATGGCGAACCAGGCGCTCGATATAGCGCTCGTCGAACATCGTCGCGGGCGTCCAGAAACCGCCGCCGCGGCCGGTCTTCACGCCGTCGCGGCGGCAATCGAGCGCGAGGCCGAGCGCGGCCTGACCGAGCATCTTGCCGGTGGAGCCGTAGCCGGGATCGCGATCGCCGGTGACTTTCACGCGCAAGATTCGCCCGTCGTCGGTGCGGCCGAAGAAGCGCAAATCGTAGCGGCCGGCCCGTTGGGCGTCGACGCTCGGCCCCTCGCCGGGTTTCGGCAGCAGGAAGCGCGCCATCAGGCCGCGCACCGGCCCGATGAGGACGCCCACCATGAATGCGCCGAGGCCCGCCACCATCGTCAGCGCGGTCACGCGTCCTTTCAGGCCCGTGCCCGTCATCACGGCCTCGTCATAGGTGAAGCGGCTGCCGTACGCATTGCCCGCCAGCGCATTGGAGCGGTGCACGACGCGCTCGTTGATCGCGGCCATCACGAACGGTGCGATCCACGCGCCGCAGTCGCGATCGAATTCGGCGGATCGCACCGCGTGCTGCCGCACCGTGAAACCATGCCGTTGCGGGCACAACGAATAAGGATCGAGCAGTTCGCGGCGCAATGCCGGATCCGCCGCCGCCTCGCGCACGACGTTGATCACGCTGGCCACGGTGCCGCCCGACGCACCGCCCTTCAGCGTTTTGACGCGCATCTTCACATGAGCGGCCGGCTCGCCCCACTGCTGCCGCGCCTGTTGCTGCAGGAAGAACACGCCCATGTCGGAAGGCACCGAATCGAAGCCGCAGCAATGCACGATGCGCGCGCCCGATTGCCGGGCCGCGGCTTCGTACCGGTCGATCATCCGCCTGATCCACTGCGTCTCGCCGGTGAGATCGCAATAGTCGGTGCCGGTTTGCGCGCAGACCCTGACCAGCGGCTCGCCGTACAGCGCGTAGGGGCCGACGGTGGACACGACCACCCGCGTTTGCGCGCACAGTGCCTGAAGCTGCGCTTCGTCGGCCGCGTCGGCGACGATGATCGGCACCGACTGCCCGGCCGCGCCGAGCGTATCCCGGACCTGCCTGAGCTTCGCGTCGGAGCGGCCCGCGATCGCCCAGCGCAACGTATCGCCGGCGCCCGCGTCCGACAGGTAGTCGGACAGATAGCGGGTCAGGATTTGCCCGACGAAACTGGTGGCGCCAAATACGACGAGATCGTAGGTCGGTTGAGGCATGGACGACTCCTTCCGTGCGCGCACGTCGCACGCATCCGTATCGTTAGCGTGGCTTTCCGGATTCGTCGAACGCCCTCAAAGGCGTCGGCAGATTCAGGACCAGTTGCGCATCCTTGACCACGTCGAGACGCATGATTGTGGATGCGCCGAGCCCGTCGAGCAACTGGCTCAGCGGCCCGCCGTGCCGCACCAGCTCGACGTTGCGCGGCAACAGGCGCTGCGCGAACGACAGCATGTTGGTCTGCACCGACGACTGATGCCATTCGCCGTCGATGCGATTGACCATCGTCGTCGTACCCATGTGCGATTGCGACGGGACGTGGGTCAGCGTCGGCAGCGGCACGCTCAGGCTCAGATCCGGCCGCCCGCCCGGGCCGGCGATACGCGCGCGCGCGGTGGCATCGATGTTCACGTCGATCTCGGCGAGCCACTTCGGCAACTGATAGCCGTGTACGCCACGTACCCGCGCAATGTCCGTCGTGACCGGCAGCGCCAGCACGTGCGCGAAGAAACTCCGGCGCCGCATCGAGTCGATCAGTTCCAGCGCGTGCGAACCTGTCGCGCCGGGCCGGCGAATGACCACCGCGACCGATACTTCGTCATACGGATCGTTGTCGCAGACCGAATACGAAAAGAACGTCAGCGCGACGAGCCCGTATCCGGGCAGCGCCCGCAGCGGTTCGAGCGGGATCGGCAGCATGGTCCGCAAGCGGTCGAGCGGTGCAAGGAACAGCAGTTGAATGCTGCTGGAACGGTAGTAGAAGTTCGGCGCCCAGGTCGGGCCCACGCGTGATGCCACCTGACGCTTCGGAATTCGCCGGAAAAAATCGATGTTCCCCGCCGCGGGATCGCGCGCCACCGCGTCCAGGTCCGGATTCATCCGGAACCGGTCGTAGTACCCGCCCTCGGGCACGTCGACCGTGTGCGGCCCGAATTCGACCTGTGTAAAACGTCTGTCCATGTTCGTCGCCTCTCGTCGATGCTCGACCGTGGCAGGCGAAATCCACAGCCTGCCGATTCACTGCCGTCAGCAAGGACTCTAAGCTTCAAGTCAGCTTCAAGGTCAAGGCGATGAGTAGAGGAAGATGTCGGACTGCGGTGGCGCGACGGCTCGACCCGTACACGGCCGGCATTCGGTCACCGTCGGCGGAACCCGCTTGGCTTATAGTGCGGAGTGCCCATTCAACGAGGAGAATGCCAATGAAACTGCAGGCCAGCGGTCCATTCGAAGTAAAGCTGAATCCGGAATCCCTGAGTCGCGTCGCCGAATCCAGCGGGCTCGGCCGCATGTCGCTGGACAAGCATTTTCACGGCGATCTGGAAGCCGTCAGCCAAGGCGAAATGCTCGCGTTTCGCAGCAGCGTTCAGGGTTCGGCCGGGTACGTGGCGATGGAAACCGTCACAGGCGTGCTCGGCGGACGCAAGGGCAGTTTTGTCCTGCAGCACAGCTCCACCATGACGCGCGGGCAGCCGGCGCAGTCGATCACGGTCGTGCCCGATTCCGGCACGGACGAGTTGCTCGGGCTGTCCGGTTCGATGCACATCGACATCGACAACGGCCGGCATGCGTACCGCTTCGACTACGCGTTGCCCGACGCACCGCAATAAGCGCGCCCGTCACGCGAGCGCCGCTTCGCGCAGACGGAACTGCGCGACCGCCGCACTCAGCCGCGCGCCCTGTTCGTCGAGCGACAGCGCCGCGGCCGCCGCCTCCTCGACCAGTGCGGCATTGCGCTGCATCATCTGCTCCATCTGGATCACCGCGGCGTTCACCTGTTCGATGCCCGACGACTGCTCGTCGAATGCCTGGCTGGTTTCGCCCATGATCGTGTTGACGCGCTCGACCGCCGCAACCAGCTCGGCCATCGCCGAGCCGGCCAGGGCGACGAGGCCGCTGCCGTCTTCGATGCGTCGCGCGGAATGGCCGATCAGATCGCGGATTTCCTTCGCCGCCGCCGCGCAACGTTGCGCGAGCCCGCGCACCTCGCTCGCGACGACCGCGAAACCGCGCCCTTGCTCACCCGCGCGCGCGGCTTCGACGGCGGCGTTCAGCGCGAGGATGTTGGTCTGGAACGCGATGCTCTCGATCACGCCGACGATGCCGGAGATGCGTGTCGAGCTGTGCGAAATTTCCGACATCGTCTCGACGACGCGCTGCATCGCTTCGCCGCCGCGCGATGCAATGCCGGCCGCGCCCTCGACGTAGGTGCGCGCATCGCGCGCGTTGTCCGCGTTCTGGCGCACGGCCGCCGTCAGTTGCTCGACGCTCGCGGCCGCCTGCTGCAGCGACACGGCCTGCTGCTCGGTGCGCGCGGACAGGTCGACGTTGCCGCTCGCGATCGTGCGCACGTCGCCGACGATCGTCTCGGTGCTCGCGCGCACCTGGCTGACGGTCTCGACGAGGCCGTCCTGCATCCGCTTCAGCGCATTCAGCAGATACGCCATCTCGTTCTCGCCCGGCACGACGACGGTGCCGGTCAGGTCGCCCTTCGAGATCTTTTCGAACTGGTCGACCGCGAGATTGATCGGCCCGATGATCGCCTTCGCGAGCACGCGCTGCGCAGCGAAGCCGACGACGAGCGCCAGCACCGCGACCGCCCCCATCCCCCATACGATCCGGTGGAAATTCGCACCGGCCGCATCGTAGCGCGCCTTCTGACGCGTGACCTGGAACGATTCGAGCGCGTCGATCGCCTCCTGGTAGGCGGCGAACAATGCCGGCGGCGCGGTGCGCTGGGTGTCGAGGAAGTTGAACGCGTCGTCGCCGTCGAGCTGCGACAGTGCCTTCAGGAACACGCGATCGAGCAGCGCGCGCCGGCGATTCTGCAGCGTGTCGAACAGCGCCTGCTCGCCGGCGTCGCGCGGATGCAGGCGCGTGTACGCGTCCAGCTCGTCGTCGCTCTGCTTGAGCAGCGTGTGGAGTTGCGCGACTTCCGCCTTCGCGGGCTGGCCGGCGCTGATGATCTGCGCGACGTCGCTCATGCGTTCGCGCAGCACCAGCATTCGCTCGGAGCTGGTCTTCAGATGCAGCAGCGACGCGGTATCGTCGCGGTACATCGCCTCGAGCGAACCGTTGCCCATATAAAGCGCCGCGATGCCTGCGCCGACCACCAGCACGAGCAGCACGGTGTAGCCGGCGATGGTCGCGACGAGTCCACCACGGATAGTGAGTTGTTTTCGCATGACGTTCCCTTGAGCCGGCCGGGCACGGCCAGCGGCGGATGTGAATTCCGGAACACGAACGACGCGCGCCGTGACGCAAGACGAGGCGCGGGGGCTGCGAACGGGTTAACGGCGCGGGGAACGGGCGGCTTTTATCCGCACGCGACGCGAATCTTGACGATTGCGACAGAGGGAAGGAGGCAGCAGCGCGGCTACCGGCAGCCGCCGAGCCTGGAACGAATCTCGTCGATCGACAGGTCGCGCTGGTGCGTGGCGATCTGCCAGACCTTTCTCCACGCAGCCTTCACCATCGGCCGCCGGTCGCGGTACGGCATGTCGGCGGGCGCTTCCAGCGGGATCGCTTGCGCCGCGAGCGCCCGCCCACAAGTCGAATCGGTGTCCTGGACATACACGTGCAAAAACGCCGGCATCGGACCGCGCAGGCCGTCTGCGCCGCCGATCACCACGACGGCGGCCGATCCGGATCTCGGCAGGCAAACCGGTACGGAATCCGCCCTCCGCGTCGAACACCGCGCGGATGAAGACGATCAGGTTGCGCGGATCCGCAACGACGATCCGCGGCGTGACGGTATGCCGTCCATCGGGCTGGAATGGGGCCATGACGTGCGACCGCCGACGAGGGTCCAGGCTGGATTGTCCTCCTCGAGCGGCAGCCTGCAAAGCGGACACCGGGTATCGACCACGCACGTCCGCGTGCATCGCCTCATGCGTCGGTCTCGTAAAACAGCCCGTATTCGCCGTGCGTTCGCCTGATGCGCGCGAAGCCGGGTTCGCCCAGATGCATGCCGGCGATCAGCAGCCCTTCCGAGCTGACCCGATCCAGCAGCCGCGAACGCGTCGTCGCCGCTTGCGACGCATCCTGATCGAATGCGATCGCGACGTCCGGTCGTTCGATCTGGATGTGCGGAAAATGCACGATATCGCCCCACACGAGCAGGCCCCGATCGCCGGATTCGAGCAGGTAGCCGGTGTGTCCGTCGGTATGTCCCGGTAGGGATATCGCAGCGATCCCCGGGAGCACCTCGCCTTCGTCGACGGTCCGGAGCGCGTCGCCGTACGCATCGAATGCGTGACGCGCGATCCGGAAATTGCCACGGGCGCGCTCGCTTGCGCGGCTCAGGTTGCCGTCGTCGCGCCAGAATCCGACCTCGCGTCGATGCGCGACGAGTTCCGCATTCGGAAACGCAACCTGTCCGGCGGCATTGAGCAGCCCGCCGACATGGTCGGGATGGGCGTGGGTGAGCAGGACGGTGTCGATCGCGGCAGCGTCGATGCCGGCCAGCCGCAAATTGTCCATCAGGCGGCCGCCCCATTGCCTGATGCCGCCGGCCCCGGCGTCGACGAGAATCGTGCGGCCCGCACCGCGCACCACGTAGCAGTTGATATGCACGGCGGACGGCTCGTGCTGCCCGGCCGCGCGCTGCATCGCGGTAGCGTCGGACACGTCGATATTCGACAGGAAATCGAGGCTGGCCGTGAGGTAGCCGTCGCTGATCGCGGTGATCGTGAAATCCCCGACACGCCGGCCGGGAAACGTAACGTTGGACATCCTGCTTCTCCGCAGCGGCTAGTTTCGGGCGTGAAGGTTCGGCGCGGCATGACCGAAACAACGGATGCGCGCCGTCAGGCCCGTGCGGCGAACGATCGCGCGATCCAGCGCTTCCATGAACGCGCTCATGACCGCGAGCGGGCGACACGACGCCTCGCGATACTGGATTTCCGCGTAAACCGGATGCCCGCATCCGTGCCGGACCGCCACGTAAATGACGTGGACGTTCCGGACTTCTGCCTGGAGAACCGCCGTACAGAGTTCGACGCAGTCGGCGGACAGTTCGGCGAGGCGCGCATCGGGCGGCATGCGGTCCGCATCGATATGGAACGTCACGTTAGGCATCGCGGGCCTGCTTCGTCAGTTGCGGCGTCATCGGCGCATACAGGTCGAGGCCGGCCGGCAGGTTCCCGGCAAGCGCGGCGTCGCGGCGCGGCAGGACCGCGAGCCAGCGACGCGCCGGGCACTGCGCCAGCGCCACGGCTTGCATGGCCAGCGGCTTCAGGCCCAGCCCGATCAGCGGATCGGGCCCGCCGGCACTCAGCGCGAGCAATTCGCCGGCATCGACCGCCGGTGCCCGACCGATATCGCCGTAGAGATTGCGGTGCCAGTCGGTGATGTGTTGCTGCCAGCGCGCGAAATTGCCGCCGCCCTTCTGCCGATATTCGTCTCCGGTCAGCACGTCGAGGCCGTCGATCGTGTGAATGGCCAGGTAGACGGGGCAGCCGTCGCTTACCGCCCTGAAACGCTGCGACGTGTGGAAGCCGGTCACCGAGATGAGGGCCGGCAGCTTGTCGGCACTGTAGAAGTCATTCCATTCGGCTTCGCTGGCAGGGTCGGCGAAGCTGCATTCCACGGTGTAGATCATCGGATTGTCCTTCGTGACGGATGTGCATCCTGGGCTTCGAATGCGGGATATTCAGTGCAGTGACGTAATGCTAATCTGCTGTTTTCCGCGCAGATATCGACTTAAAATCAGCCTTCAGTGATATTTGATCAAGCAGGCCGTCGAGCGCACTCACCAACTCGATCCCGATGCGACGCAAGATTCCGAGCAATTCCGCGCTCCTGGCCTTCGAGGCGGCGGCCCGACACGGCAGTTTCGCCCGCGCCGCCGACGAACTGGCCCGCACCGAGGGCGCCGTCAGTCGCCAGATCGGCCGGCTGGAGGCGTTTCTGGGCGTGACGCTGTTCGAGCGCGTCGGCAACCGCGTGCGGCTGGCGCCCAACGGCACGCGATACGCGGTGCAGGTGCGCGAGATTCTCGATCGGCTGGAACGGGACAGCCTGTATCTGATGGGCCAGCCCGTGGAAGGCGCGAGTCTCGATATCGCCGCGATTCCGACCTTCGCGACCCGCTGGCTGATCCCCCGGCTGAAGCGCTTTCAGGATCGGCATCCGACCATCACCGTGCACATCGCCGAACGGATGGAGCCGTTCCTCCTGGCCGGCAGCGGATTCGACGCAGCCATTCATTTCGCGCATCCGGCGTGGGCCGGCATGCATCTGCATCCGCTGCTGGAAGAGGTGCTGGTGCCCGTCTGCAGCCCGTCGCTCCTCGAAGACGCTGGCGCGAACCCGTCGCTGGATGCGCTCCCGCGCCTTCACCGGCGGCAGAATCCGGATGCGTGGCAGATCTATGCGCAGGAGGCCGGCATCGTGCTGACCAATTCGGCGGTCGGCCCGCGATACGATCTCCATTCGATGCTGATCGAGGCCGCGCTGGCCGGCCTCGGTGTCGCACTGGTGCCGCGCCTTTACATCGGGGCCGAGCTTGAGCAAGGGCGTCTGGTCGCGCCCTGGCCGGACGGCAAAGCGGTGACGAAAAACTTCTGCCTCGTGCTGCCCGAGCCGATCGAATTGAGCGCGGCGCCGGTACAGGCGTTTGCGGAATGGGTGCTTGGCGAGGCGCGGGATTCGGTACGTTGATGCCGTGCCCGAAGTTCATCACCACACGGATCAGGAACGTCATTCACACATGATGCAGACGGAAATCGAAATACCGGGGCCTGTCGGCCCGCTGAGCGGCACGCTGTCGTCTCCAGCGGCGGGCGATGCTCCGGTGGTGCTGATCGTGCCGGGATCGGGTCCGACCGACCGGAACGGCAACGGACCAAACGGCCTTCAGGCATCGACTTACCGGTTGCTCGCCGAAGGATTGCTCGGCCAAGGTATCGCGTCGGTTCGCATCGACAAGCGCGGCATGTACGGTAGCGCTTCGGCGATCGCGGAAGCGGACGACGTCACGATCGACGACTACGCGGCAGACGTCCGCGCGTGGGTGGCGGCCATCCGTGCGCGGACCGGTGCGCGCCGCGTATGGGTGCTGGGGCATAGCGAGGGAGGATGGGTCGCGTTGTCGGCGGCGCGGCAAACCGCCGACATCCGCGGCCTGATCCTCGTGTCCACGCCGGGGCGGCCGCTCGGACAGGTGTTGACGCAGCAACTGCGGTCGAACCCCGCGAATGCCGCCGTTCTGGGCAACGCGATGTCGATACTCGAATCGCTCGAAGCCGGGAAGACGGTCGACGCAGCCACGATCGATCCTGCACTGATGCCGTTGTTCAGGCCGCAGGTTCAGCGGTTCCTGATGAGCGAACTGGCCATCGATCCGGCGGCCCTTCTGGCCGGGTATGCGAAACCGGTGCTGATCGTGCAGGGCGCGCGCGATATTCAGGTGGGCGTGCAGGACGCGCAACGGTTGAAGGACGCGAGTCCAGGCGCCCGGCTGACGATCGTCGCGAATGCCAATCACGTGCTCAAGGCCGTTCACACGGATACGCTCGACGACAATCTTGCCGCGTATTCGAACCCGGATCTCCCTTTGGCAAGCGGTGTGGTGGAAGCCATTGCGGCGTTCGTTCAGGCATCGCCAGACGATCGGTGCGCGCGCCACGCGTTTCCGCAACAAAAAACCGAGCGATGATCCACACGATTCGATTCCGGGTTCGACCGGTTTATCACGGTAGCGATCTGCTGGTCGAAATACTCGACGACCATCGTGCGGCCGACTTTCCCGACGTCGCCGCCATGCTCCGGGATGCGCTGCATTCCGTCCGGCTCGCGCATCCGGACGGCCTCGACGACCCGCAGATCGCCGGGTCGCAGGACCGCTATTTCAGCTATTGGTCGTATGCCCGCGGCCACTATGAAATCGACGACGATCTCTGGGGATGGTGCGTGACCGCGCCGGTCAACAATCGGGCCATCGTCGCTGACATCGAACAGGCGCTGCTGGCGACCGGACGATTCGTCAAGGAAGCCGCGGATGTCGGCAAGTTTGCATAACGCCAACGGACCACATCCCCCGACACGTCGCCCCTACCCCGCTAATCCAGATACGGCGCCAATACGCCCCCGATCCAGTCCATGAAAGCCCGCACGCACGGCGAAAGGTTGCGCCGATGAGCGACGGCGAGCGATGCGGCGAGCGGCTCGGGCCGCCAGTCCCCGGCAACACCTCGACGAGCGCGCCGCGTCGACATAGGCGCAGCCGCACTTCATCGTGGCTTCGGCACGGGGACTTGCACTTGCAGAGCGATCTGTGTCAAAGCCGGCGTGCCTGCGATGCGCGCTTACATCCGGTAGCCCGGTTTTTTGTACAGCGTTGCGGCACGCGCCTCGATATCCGGACGATAGACTTCTTCCTTCCACCTATCCGAGGGAATTTCCTCGAAGCCGACTGACACGGACTCCTGACCATAACCGAGTATCGTCATCACGTCGCGTGTGATGGCGTCCGCCAGACGTTGCTTCTGCTCCTCGGTTTTCCCGGGCCACGCTTTGACGATGATGTGGGGCATAGCGTTCTTCTCCGACATTCGACAACGGCCGCATGCGCGCGGCCGTACTCAATAGGCCTGATTCGTGGGCCGGAACAGCACTTCGTTGATGTCCACGTCGTCGGGCTGGCTCATCGCGTATTCCACCGCGCGCGCGAACGCCGATGCCGGGATGGCCTGCTGATACACCTGGCTCATGCCCTTCGCGACGTCCGGGTCGGTAATGGTCCGGGTCAGCTCGGTCGCCACCGCCCCCGGCGACAGGATGGTCGTGCGGATGTTGTGCGGCTTGACCTCCTGCCGCAAGCCTTCGGTCAGCGCGCGCACCGCATGCTTGGTCGCCGCGTACACGGCGCCGCCCGGGCCGACCTTGTGCCCGGCCACGGACGACACGTTGATGATGTGCCCGCCCTTCTGCCGGATCATGTGCGGCAGCGCGGCGGCGATGCCATACAGCACGCCCTTGATGTTGACGTCGATCATCCGGTCCCATTCGTCGACGTGCAGGCGTTCGAGCATCGAGCTCGGCATCAGCCCCGCGTTGTTCAGCATCACGTCGATGCGGCCGTGCAGGTTGACCGCGCGGTCGACCAGGCGCTGGACTGCGTCGCGTTCGGTGACGTCCGTTTCGAGCATCGCTTGCCGTCCCGCGCCGATTTCGTCGGCGAGCCGCTCCAGCCGGTCCACGCGACGCGCGCCGAGCACCAGCTTCGCACCACGTTGCGCCAGATGCCGCGCGGTTTCTTCGCCGAGGCCGCTGCTCGCGCCCGTAATAACGACGACCTTGCCGTCGATGTTGCCGGTCATGATGTTCCTCTCTTCAGTTGCGCGCAGGTCACGCCGCGCGCCGTGAAAACACGTCCTTGAACACGGGCATCGCCGAAAAGACGTTCGGCCATCCCGCGTAGAACGCCAGTTGCGTCAACGCCTCGGATGCCTCGGCCTGCGTGAGCCCGTTGTCCATCGCGCGGTTCAGGTGATACGGGATCTGCGCCACCTGGCCGTTGGCGACGAGCGCACTCACCGTCACCAGGCTGCGGTCACGCGGCGCGAGCCCCGGGCGAAGCCACAGGTCGCGAAACAGCGCATCGGTCGTGTACTCGACCACGCCCGGCGCGACGGCGCCGAAGTTTTCCGCGACCGTCCGTGCGCGCTGCGCCTCGGCCGCCTCGTTCAGCGGCAGCGGCGTGGCGTCCGCCGGCGCAAGCTGATCGGGCCCGATGCCGCGTTCGTCATAGACGTGCTTGACGACGATCGACGCGGCGCTCGCGTTGGCCCATCCCGCGTAAAAGGCCAGGTGCGCGATCATTTCCGATATTTCCGCGGGCTTCACGCCGTGATCCAGCGCGAGGCGGACATGCAGCGGCATCTCGACGGTCTGGCCGCGGGCGATCAGCACCGACAGCGTCACGATGCTGCGATCGCGCGGCGACAGGTGCGGCCGCTTCCACAAGCCGTCGAACACGGTGTGCGTCGTGTATCGCTCGAAGGCCGGGGCGACCGCTTTCAAATCGGGGGAAGACAAGGGTTCCTGCATGGTGTCGGTCCTTTGCATGTGAGTGCACGCGGCGGCGAGCAGCGCCAGGCCCGTCGCGGCGACGAACCGCAACGGGCGACGCGTGCGATCGTCACCGTGCGCCGTATTGCACATCGGTGACGGGTTCGGGCCAGTTGACGTTGCGTCCATCGCTTTTCGCCCCGTCAACCGACGCGGCCAACGACCTCCAGCCGGCATCGGAGTCAGGGCAGCGGGCGCGTTCATTGCGGTTCGCCGCTACCGAGGTATTGCTCGTCCGTCACCTTGTCCAGCCAGTCGACGTTCTTGCCGTCGAGCGCTTCCTGAATCGCGATATGGGTCATCGCGGTGGTCGACGTCGCGCCGTGCCAGTGCTTGTGACCGGGCGGGCACCAGATCACGTCGCCCGCGCGGATCTCGACGCGCGGCTCGCCGTCGCATTGCGTCCAGCCACAGCCGGCGGTCACGAGCAGCGTCTGGCCGAGCGGATGCGTGTGCCATGCGGTGCGTGCGCCCGGCTCGAACGTCACGCTGGCGCACGACACGCGCGCCGGCGGCGGCGGTGCGTTCAGCGGGTCGATCCGGACCGTGCCGGTGAACCATTCGTCGGGGCCCTTGATCGAGGGCTGCGAGCCCGCGCGCTTCAGTTCCATGATGTCGTCCTCTACCGAAAAAGGTGCCGCATGGATCGCTCCGGCGGCCAGCCATCCCACTTTAATGACTCGCGATTCATGCGACTAGATGGCAAAATCGGCATAGGCCTATGCTGTGGTGCATGAATCAATGGAAGACTTCAACGACCTGGCGGCGTTCATGACCGTCGCGCGCGAGCGCAATTTCACGCGGGCGGCCGCGCAACTCGGCGTGTCTCAATCGGCGTTGAGCCGAACGGTGCGCGCGCTGGAGGGGCGCATGGGCATTCCGCTGCTGACGCGCACGACACGCAGCGTGTCGCCGACCGAGGCCGGCCAGCGGTTGCTGGAATCGATCGCCCCACGCTTTCAGGAAATCGAGGTGGAACTGGAATCGCTGCGCGCGATGACGGACCAGCCGGCCGGCAACGTCCGGATCACCGCGACCGACTATGCGGCGAACGAGTACGTGTGGCCACGGCTGCAACCGCTGCTGCGCCGGTATCCGGCGCTCAAGGTCGAGCTGGTGAACGACTATGGTCTGACCGACCTCATCGCGGGCCGCTACGACATCGGCATACGGCTCGGCGACCAGGTCGCCAAGGACATGGTCGCGCAGCGTATCGCGCCGGACATGACGATGTCGATCATCGGTTCTCCCGATTACCTCGCGTCCCGGCCCGCGACGAAAACGCCGCAGGACCTGACACAACACAACTGCATCAATCTGCGGTTGCCGACCAGAAACGCGCTGCTATCGTGGGAGTTGAGCAAGGGACGCCGCGAGTTGCAGGTTCGCGTCGAAGGGCAGTTGACGTTCAACAACGTCTATCAGATGGTCGACGCGGCGCTCGCCGGCTTCGGGCTCGCATATGTGCCGAAGGATCTGGTCGCGCATCACGTCGAAGCCGGCCGGCTCGGCTGGGTGCTGGAGGACTGGTTTCCGACGTTCGTCGGGCATCACGTCTATTACCCGAGCCGGCGCAAATCGTCGCGGGCGGTGGAGCTCGTGGTCGACGCGCTCAGGGCCGGGTATCAACGCAACCCGCGGCAAGGATGAGCGGTCACGCCCGTGGGTCAACAGTCGGCAGCGTCCGAAAGGCCATGCCCCATGCACGCGCTGCCGCGGGATCGAACCGAGCGGGGTTGAGTCCCGGGCAAACGTGATCGGCCATCACGACCTCGATACGCGTGGCACGTCGAACCCCGCCGTCGCGCGACAGAATCTCGCCTGACGACATCGATCCCGTGCCCCGCATCACTTCGGAAACACGCCCCTGCTCATCGCATCGAGCTGCCGGACGATTTCCGCGCGCAATTCGGCCGATATCTCGATGCTGTCGAGCAGTTCGGAAATCCACAACCCGTCGGCCGCGAGCCGGCAGATCATCAGCGTCGCGGCCTGCTCGAGCGGCACCGGGTCGGGTCGCGTCCATTCTCGCATCGGCACCGACCAGCGCGCGCGCGTGTCCTGCTCGGTGATCATCGACGCGACGAGCACACGCAGCACGTCGGTACTCGCGGCCGGATTGGCCGCATCGAGCACCGCATGCAGATACGCGCGCGCCGCCGCGCCGTCGCCGCCGGAATCCACCGCCATCCGCGCGGCCATCTGCGCGCCGAACCGCTCGGTCGCCTGCCCGAACAGCGCATCCAGCAGCCCCTGCTTGTTCGCGAAGTGATATTGCAGCGCGCCTTTCGTCACGCCGGCACGCTCGGCCACCGCATCGAGCGTCAATGCGGCCACGCCGTGATGCGTCGCGATCTCCGATGCAGCCGCCAGCAATTGCGCGCGCACCTGGTCCGGCGCTTTTTTTCGCCGCACGCCGGCCACGGCGGCAGCCGGCGGCGCCGATGATCCTTCAGGGGCCCGTGCATCGGGCGCTCCGGCCGGTTCGACGGGCGCGGACACGTCGCGCGGCGCGGGTTCGAGGCGTTTTTTCATGGTGCGGATGGTAGCACTGCACGTCTCGAGATAAACATTCCGGCTGGATGGTATGATCCGCCGCATGAACAAATCGGCCCCCTCTCCCTGGTCCACGCTCGACACTGCCATCGCCCGTGGACGCGACGCACTCGTGCGCCTTCAGCAGCCCGACGGCAGCTGGTGTTTCGAACTCGAATCCGACGCGACGATCACCGCGGAATACATCCTGATGATGCATTTCATGGACCGGATCGACGACGTGCGCCAGGAGAAGATGGCGCGCTACCTGCGTGCGAACCAGCGGCTCGACACGCACGGCGCCTGGGATCTGTACGTCGACGGCGCGCCGGACGTGTCGTGCAGCGTGAAGGCGTACTTCGCGCTGAAGGCGGCCGGCGACAGCGAACAGGCGCCGCACATGATCCGCGCGCGCGACGCGATCCTGAAGCTCGGCGGCGCGGCGCGCTCGAACGTGTTCACCCGCATCCTGCTCGCGACGTTCGGCCAGGTGCCGTGGCGCGCGGCGCCGTTCATGCCGATCGAATTCGTGCTGTTCCCGAAGTGGGTGCCGATCTCGATGTACAAGGTCGCGTACTGGGCGCGCACGACGATGGTGCCGCTGCTGGTGCTGTGCTCGCTGAAGGCGCGTGCACGCAATCCGCGCAACGTCTCGATCCGCGAGCTGTTCGTCACGCCGCCGGAACAGGAACGCCGCTACTTCCCGCCCGCGCGCGGCATGCGCCGGCTGTTCCTCGCGCTCGACCGCGCGGTGCGGCATATCGAGCCGCTGATGCCGAAGCGCCTGCGGCAGCGCGCGATCCGGCATGCGCAAGCGTGGTGCGCGGAACGGATGAACGGCGAGGACGGGCTCGGCGGCATCTTCCCGCCGATCGTCTACAGCTACCAGATGATGCAGGTGCTCGGCTACCCGGACGACCATCCGCTACGCCGCGATTGCGAAAACGCGCTGGAAAAGCTGCTGGTCACGCGGCCGGACGGCAGCGTGTATTGCCAGCCGTGCCTGTCGCCGGTCTGGGATACCGCCTGGAGCACGATGGCGCTCGAGCAGGCGCGCGGTGTCGCGGCGCCGGAAACCGGCGAGACGGCTGCCGGCACGCTGCGCGAACTCGACGAGCGCATCGCACGCGCGTACGACTGGCTGGCCGCGCGGCAGGTGAACGACGTGCGCGGCGACTGGATCGAGAACGTCCCGGCCGACGTCGAACCGGGCGGCTGGGCGTTCCAGTACGCGAACCCGTACTACCCGGACATCGACGACAGCGCGCTCGTCACCGCGATGCTCGATCGCCGCGGCCGCACGCATCGCCACGCGGACGGCACGAATCCGTACGCGCCGCGCGTCGCACGCGCGCTCGACTGGATGCGCGGGCTGCAATCGCGCAACGGCGGCTTCGCGGCGTTCGACGCCGACTGCGACCGCATGTATCTGAACGCGATCCCGTTCGCCGATCACGGCGCGCTGCTCGACCCGCCCACCGAGGACGTATCGGGCCGCGTACTGCTGTGCTTCGGCGTGACGAAGCGCGCGGAAGACCGCGCGTCGCTCGCGCGCTGCATCGACTACGTGAAGCGCACGCAGCAGCCCGACGGCAGTTGGTGGGGGCGCTGGGGCACGAACTACCTCTATGGCACGTGGAGCGTGCTGGCCGGTCTCGCGCTCGCGGGCGAGGACAAGTCGCAGCCCTATATCGCCCGCGCGCTCGACTGGCTGCGCGCGCGGCAGCACGCGGACGGCGGCTGGGGCGAGACGAACGACAGCTACCTCGACCCGACGCTGGCCGGCACGAACGGCGGCGAGAGCACGTCGAACTGCACCGCGTGGGCGCTGCTCGCGCAGATGGCGTTCGGCGACTGCGAATCCGATTCGGTGAAGCGCGGCATCGCGTATCTGCAGTCGGTGCAGCAGGAAGACGGCTTCTGGTGGCACCGCTCGCACAATGCGCCGGGCTTCCCGCGCATCTTCTACCTGAAGTATCACGGCTATACCGCGTACTTCCCGCTGTGGGCGCTCGCGCGTTATCGGCGGCTGGCGGGTGCTGCCGCGGCGCCCCCGGCCGCGGTGGCGGCCGCCGACACGGCGCTCGCCTGAGCGGTCGCGCGCCGGGGTGCGCCGACGCCCCCGGCGCGACCGCCGCGGCCATTCCTTCCCGGCCGGATCACCCGGCCCCCTGCTCCCGCATCCTGGCGAACGCGTCGCGCAAATCCGCGCAGAACGCGTCGCCGATCATCGACAGCGGCTGCGACGCGGACGTCACCAGATAGAAGTGATCGGGCACGGCCGGCTCGAACGGCTTGACGGCCACGCGCTGGCCCGCATACGCGGCCGTCACCGGATCGATCAGCGCGACGCCCGCGCCGTTCGCGACGAACGCGACGATCGTCTGCGACAGTTGCGCCTCGATCGACAGCACGCGCGACACGCCGGCTTCCACGAATACGCGATCGATCGCGCTGCGCGCCTCGAAGCTCGGCGGAAACGAGATGAACGCTTCGTCGCGCAGGTCGGCCGGCTGCACGACGCGCTTGCGCGCGAGCCGGTGCCCGCGCGGCACGATGCAGCACATCGCGGCTTCCGCGAGCCGCTCGCCACGCACCGCCGGGTGCGGGACGGGTTCCGCGATCAGCCCCACATCGCATTGCCCGGACGCGACCTTGTCGACGACGGTGGACGCGCTGTGCGCGAGCAGCGTGATGTCGACCCCCGGATGCGCGTGCGAGAAACGCGTGACGAGTTCGGGCAGCAGATCGAGCGCGACGGCGGGCGAGCCGGCCACGCGCAGCGTGCCGCGCCGCATCGCGCGGATCTGCTCGGCGGCCTGCGCGACGCGGTCGAGCCCGACGAACGCGCGTTCGACCTCCTCGTACAGCACGCGCGCCTGCGCGGTCGGCGTGAAACGCCCCTGCTGCCGCTCGAACAGCACGAAGCCGATCCGGTCCTCGAGATCGGCGATCAGCCGGCTCACGGCCGGCTGCGAGATATGGAGATCGCGTGCCGCGCGTGTGACGGTATGGCGCTGCATCACCGCGCGAAACGCTTCGATCTGACGAATCCTGAGCGAGGGCGTGGTCATAACACTGGATTATGGAGCGTTGATCAAGCTGTATTGGACAGCACATTTTGCCTGTCCGAACATCGGTTCCGCAACGTACTGAAAGCAAGGAGCCGCGCCGCCATGGGATATAACACGCAACCGCCTCACCCGCGACACCGGAGCCGCGCATGACCGTGCGCCGCTTCGACGTCGTCGTGGCCGGCGGCGGTCTCGTCGGCATGGCCATCGCGTGGGGCATCGCGCGTCTCGGCCAGCGCGTCGCGGTGTGCGACGGCGACGACATCGCGTTTCGCGCGGCGCGCGGCAATTTCGGGCTCGTGTGGGTGCAGGGCAAAGGCGGCCGCTGCGTGCCCTATGCGCGCTGGTCGCGCGAATCGTCCGAGCGCTGGCATGCGTTCGCCGCGCAGTTGCAGCGCGAAACCGGCGTGGATTGCGCGTTCGAACGCCCGGGCGGCATCGAGCTGTTCGAACACCGCGCGGAACTCGACGGCGCGACCGACCTGCTCGAATCGCTGCGCCGGCAGGAAGCCGCGCTGTCGTACGAAGTCCTCGATCCGGCGGCGCTGCGCCGGCGCATTCCGTCGGCGTCGCCGTCGCTGGCCGGCGCGCTGTGGTCGCCGAACGACGGTCACGCGAATCCGCTCTATACGCTGCGCGCGATGCTGCAGGCGTTTCAGCGGTGCGGCGGTGTCTATCTGCCGCGCAGCGAGGTCAGCGAAATCCGCCCGCACGCGGGGCGCTTCGAGATCGACACGCGCCACGCACGGCTCGAAGCCGGGCGCGTGGTGCTCGCGGCCGGCCTCGACAACGCGCGGCTCGCGCCGATGGTCGACCTGCGCGCACCGATCTCGCCGTTGCGCGGCCAGATCATGGTCACCGAACGGCTCGCGCCGTTTCTCGACTATCCGACGCTCGTCGTCCGGCAGACGCCGGAAGGCTCGGTGCTGCTCGGCGACTCGGCCGAAGACGTCGGCTTCGACGACGGCCAGACGCGCCCGGCGATGGTCGACATCGCGCGTCGCGCACGCACCGCCTTCCCCGCGCTCGCGCATGCACGCATCGTGCGCGCGTGGGGCGCGCTGCGCATCATGACGCCCGACGGCCTGCCCGTCTACGAGGCGTCGACCACGCATCCCGGCGCGTTCATCGCGATCTGCCACAGCGGCGTGACGCTCGCGGCAACCCACGCCGATCTCGTCGCGCCGTGGATCGCCGGCGGCGCCGCGCCGGCCGACCTGTCCGCCTTTACCACTGCGCGCTTTGACGCGCCCACGGAAGCCCGGCATGTTTGAATCCCTCGTCCCCGCCGCCGCGACGCTCGAACGCGTGCGCATCCATATCGACGGCACGCCGCACGACGTGCCCGCGCAATACAGCGTCGCGGCCGCGATGCTCGCCGCCGGTTCGGCCGCGTGCCGCACGAGCGCCGTGAGCGGCGCGCCGCGCGGCCCGTTCTGCATGATGGGCGTGTGCTTCGACTGCCTCGTCGAAATCGACGGCGTCCCGAACGTGCAAGGCTGCATGACGCCCGTCGCCGACGGCATGCAGGTGCGCGCGATGCACGGCAAGGCGAGGCTCGCATGACGCGCCGCCAGTGCGACCTGCTGATCGTTGGCGCCGGGCCGGCCGGGATGGCGGCAGCCATCGCCGCGCGCACGGCCGGCTTGTCGGTCGTCGTCGCGGACGAAGGCCGCGCGCCCGGCGGCCAGATCTACCGCAACGTGGCCGATGCGCCGGCGCCGCTCGCGCAATGGCTTGGCGCCGACTATGCGGCCGGCCGGCCGCTCGTCGACGGCCTGCTCGCCAGCGGCGCGCATTACCTGCCGCGCAGCGTCGTGTGGCAGGTCGCATTCGAACCGACACCCGTCGCGATGCTCACGCAGAGCGGCCCGTCGCGCGGCACGCTCGAAATCGGCCCGCGCGCGGTGCTGATCGCGACCGGCGCGCAGGAGCGGCCGTGGCCGGTGCCCGGCTGGACGTTGCCCGGCGTGATGGGCGTCGGCGCCGCGCAAACGCTGCTGAAAGCGTCCGGCCTCGCGCCGTCGGCCGACGCCGTGCTCGCGGGCAGCGGCCCGCTGCTGTGGCTGTTCGCCGCGCAATTGCTGAATGCGGGCCGGCGCGTGCGCGCGCTGGTCGATACGACACCGCGCGACGCGTGGCGCCGCGCGCTTCCCCATGCGCTGCCGGCACTGCGCGGCGTCGACTATCTGCTCAAGGGCTGGCGCATGCTGCGTGCGGTGCGCGACGCCGGGATTCCCGTCCATCGCGGCGCGACCGACATCCGCATCGACGGCGACGATCGCGCCGAACGCATCCGCTTTCGCGACGCGAAAGGCGTCGTGCAAGCGCTCGACACGTCCCTCGTGCTGCTGCATCAGGGCGTCATTCCGTCGACGCAGCTCGCGCGCGCGTTCGGCTGCGCGCATGAATGGGACGAAGCGTCGGCATGCTGGCGCCCGCAGCGCGACGCGCGCGGCCGCAGCAGCGTGCCGCACGTCTGGATCGCGGGCGACGGCGCAGGGATCGGCGGCGCACAGGCGGCGGCACTCGCCGGCGAAGTGGCGGCGCTCGACATCGCCCGGCAACTCGGTGCGCTCGACGCGCAACGGCAGGCCGCACGCGAACGCCCGGTGCTGCGTGCATGGCGCCGCCATCTCGCGGTGCGCCCGCTGCTCGACGCGCTGTATACGCCGCCCGCCGCGCTGCGCCGCCCCGACGACGACACGATCGTGTGCCGCTGCGAGGAAGTCACGGCCGGCGAGATTCGCCAGCTCGCGGCGCTCGGCTGCCAGGGGCCGAACCAGATGAAGGCGTTTACGCGCTGCGGAATGGGTCCGTGCCAGGGGCGCTGGTGCGGCACGACGGTCGGCGAACTGATCGCCGACGTGCAGCAGCGCGGCATCGGCGACGTCGGTCACTACCGGATCCGCGCGCCGATCAAGCCGGTCACCGTCGGCGAGATGGCCGACGCCCTCGAACTGTCGAACGATTTTCAGCGCGGCGAATTCCCGAGCTGACGCGCACGCCCACTCTTCCCCACACGAACGGAGCCAGACCATGAAGACGCGCCTCACGATTCTCCTTTCCGCCGCCGCGATGGCTGTCGCGTCGCTGGCGTCGGCGAAGGAATGGACGACCATCCGCATCGGCGTCGACCCGACCTACCCGCCGTTCGAGTCGACCGCGACCGACGGCAGCGTGAAGGGCTTCGACATCGATCTCGGCAACGCGCTGTGCGCGAAGCTGAATGCGAAATGCGTGTGGGTGTCGAGCAGCTTCGACGGGCTGATTCCGGGGCTGCAGGCGCGCAAGTTCGACGTGATCCTGTCGTCGATGGCCGCGACCGAACAGCGGCGCCAGCAGATCGACTTCACCGACCGCCTGTACCGCAACCAGACGCGGCTGATCGCGCGTACCGGGTCGGGGCTGCTGCCGGACGCGGCAAAGCTCGCCGGCAAGCGCGTCGCGGTCGAACAGGGCACGGTCCAGGAAACCTATGCGCGCGAGAAGTGGGCGGCCGCGAAGGTCGAGGTCGTGCCGTATCCGAGCTACGACCAGGCGTATGCGGATCTGGTCACCGGGCGCGTCGACGGCGTGCTGATGGATGCCGTGCAGGGCCAGCTCGGGTTCCTGGCGACGCCGCGCGGCAAGGGCTTCTCGTTCGCGGGCGGCGTGGTGTACGACGCGAAGATCATGGGCAACGGCGATGCGGCCGGCGTGCGCAAGGCCGACACCGACCTGCGTGACGCACTGAATCGCGCCATCGCGCAGATTCGCGGCGACGGCACGTACAACGCGATCCAGTCGAAGTATTTCGACTTCGACATGTACGGAAATTGACCGCATGCGCGGGTGATCCGAAGGCCGGAAAACCCGCGATTTCTTGGCGATCCTCAGGATCGTTTATGGGCCGGACGGGCTATAATGCGCGCTTTCGGTTTGGTCGTTGCCATGAAGCCGCTGGCCGTTCCCTCCCTCGCCAATATCGCGTCGCGCCTTCGCCTCAAGCAGCTCAAACTGCTGATCGCGCTCGAAAACCACGGTTCGCTGCACAAGGCCGCCGAAGAGATCGCGATCTCGCAGCCCGGCGCCACCAAGGTGCTGCGCGAGATCGAGGACATCCTCGGCATGCCGCTGTTCGAGCGGCAACCGAAGGGCCTCGTCGCGAACGACCTCGGCCGCTGCGTCACGCGCTACGCGCGCCTCATCTACAGCGACCTCGAACACCTGCACACCGAAGTCCTCGCGCTCACGCAGGGGCATGGCGGCCATCTCGCGGTCGGCGTGATCATGGGCGCGGTGCCGCTGCTCACGCGCGCGCTCACCGACCTGCGCCGCCGCCAGCCGAACCTGTCGGTCGAGATCGTCGAAGGCACCAGCGCGAGCCTGCTCGCGCTGATCGACGACGGCCGCATCGACCTCGCGATCTGCCGCAACGGCAACAGCCGCCGCCCGGAAGCGTACGACTACCTGCCGCTGAAATCCGAACCGCTCGCGGTCGTGACCGCGCGCACGCATGCGCTCGCCGGGCGCGACACGCTGACGCTGCGCGATCTCACCGATGCGGAATGGGTCGCGTATCCGGTCAACACGCCGATGCGGCTCGCGCTCGAACGCGCACTGGCCGACGCCGGCATCGAGGTGCCGCGCTATCCGATCGAAACCGCGTCGACGTTCGCGACGCTCACGCTGCTGCAGGCAGACCCCGAGCTGGTGGCCGTGATCCCGCGCGAAGTCGCCGAGTTCGGCGAGCGCTTCGGCCTGATTGCGTGCCTGCCCGTCGCGATCCCGGCGCTCGACGAGCCGTACGGCGTCGTCGCCCGTACCTTCGCGCACCTGTCGCCGGGTGCGCGCCTGCTCGTCGAAACGCTGCAAGGTCCCCTGCTTACCTGATCGGCGAGAACGCGGCCGGGCGCAGCAGCTTCGACTCCATCTTCTCGAGCATCGGGAACGCCTTCGGCACGAACTTCTCGAGCCAGTCCGGATCCTCGTACAGCGCGGTACGGCGCTTGATGCGATCGTCGAGGCTTTCGTATGCCCAGATGTGGACGACCTGGTTCAGTTCGCCGATTTCCGTGTACCACCAGCCGACCAGCGTCGCATAGCGGGAGATCACCGGCAGCCCTTCCTTCTCGAAGTGCCGCAGGTATTCGTTCATCTTGCCGATCTGGACCGTGTAGGTCCGCATTTCGTAATACATGACTGCTCCTGGTTGAATCGATTCGGGTAATCGCACTTCGCGCGGGTCGCGCGATCAGAGTTCGCCGCCGTACGCGGCGCGGATGATGCCTTCGACGTCGCGCGCGGTCGTCAGCCGCGGGTTGACCAGCACGTTGCCGCTGCGCATCGAGTCGGCCACCATCTGCGGCAGGTGCGCGAGATCGACGCCGAGCTCGCGGATGTTCGACGGAATCGCGAGCGCGCGATTGAGTTCGACGATCTGCTCGACCAGTGCGCGCGCGGCCGTTTCCGCATCGACGCCGGTCACGTCGCCGCCGAGCGCTGCCGCGATGTCGCGATACAGCGCCGGGCAGGCCGGCCGGTTGAATTCGATCACGTACGGCAGCAGCGCCGCGTTCGCGATGCCGTGCGCGATGTTGAACACGCCGCCCATCGTGTGCGAGATCGCGTGCACGTTGCCGAGCTTCGACTGCGAAAACGCGACGCCGGCCAGGAACGAGCCGAGCAGCATGTCCTCGCGCGCCGCGAGATCGGAGCCGACGTAGAACGCGTTGCGCAGGCTGCGCCCGATCAGGCGGATCGCGCCCAGCGCGAGCGACTGGCTCACCGGGTTCGCCTGCTTCGACACATACGATTCGATCGCATGCGTCAGCGCGTCCATGCCGGTGGCCGCGGTGATCGCGGCCGGCAGCTTCAGCGTGAGCTCCGCGTCGAGGATCGCGAGCTTCGGGAACAGCTTGTGGCTGACGATCACGGTCTTGAACAGCGTTTCCTGGTTCGTGAACACCGTCGACGCCGTGCATTCGCTGCCGGTGCCCGACGTGGTCGGGATCGCGAAGATCGGCAGCGGTTCGTCCGGGATCTTGTTGTAGCCCTCGTAGTCGAGAATCGTGCCGCCGTTGGTGGCCATCGCGGCCACACCCTTCGCCGTGTCGATGCTGCTGCCACCGCCGACGCCGATCACGGCGGTGCAGCGATGCTCCTTCAGGAACGTCAGCGCGCTGTCGAGCACGGCCGTGCTCGGGTTCGCCTCGACGCCCGAGAAGATTTCGTAGGCGACGTCCGCGTCGCGCAGCGATGCGAAGAATCCTTCGAGCACGCCGCTCTTGATCAGGCCTTCGTCGGTCACGACCAGCAGCTTGCCGCTGAACAGCGGCTTCAGCAGTTCGCCGGCCTGCCGCGCGAGGCCGTTGCCGAATTTCAGCGTGGTGGGAAAGAAATATTGGAATGGGCTCATGGTGCTTTCTCCGTGTGAAGTCTCCGCACCGAACACTACAAGCGGCCGATTGCCGCCGGTAATGAAAAAACCGGATCGCCCGATAACGTCCGCTTATTCCCCGCGCGCCGCGCCGTTTGGTTATCACGCGATCACGAAGCGTCATTAGGCAAGACGCGGCCATGCCCCTACAGTCGCTGCACGGCGACGATGCCATCGCCCCCGCAACCATAACGACGGAGACACGCATGCCCCCCTCGACTTCCCCCGCCGTCCCGGCCGCCGCGCCGACTTCGCTCGACGCGGCGGCGCGGCCGACCAACGTCCGCTGGCGCATCTTCCTGCTCATGCTGCTGCTGGTCGCGATCAACTACATCGACCGCGCGTCGCTGTCGGTCGCGATGCCGCTGATCGCACCGGAATTCAACCTGTCGCCGGCGCTCGAAGGCCTGATGCTGAGCGCGTTCTTCTGGTCGTACGCGCTGATGCAGATCCCGGTCGGCGTGATGCTCGACCGCTATCACACGCGCGGCATCATCGCGACCGCGACGCTCGCATGGGGCGCGTTCCAGGCGCTCGGCGCGGCATCGCACAACTGGATCCTGCTGATGCTCACGCGCATGGGCCTCGGCTTCTCCGAATCGCCGGTGTTCCCGGCCGGCGCGAAGCTGATCGGCACGTGGCTGACGCCGCACGAACGCGGCCGCGGCGCGGTGCTGGTCGACGGCGGCGCGCCGCTCGGCAGCGCGCTCGGTGCGATCCTGATTTCCGGGCTGATCGCGTGGTTCGGATCGTGGCGCATCGCGTTCGTGATCGCGGGCGTCGGCACGATGCTGGTGGGCGTGCTCGTATGGCGCTACATCCGCAACCATCCGTCCGAGCATCCGGGCGTGAATGCGGCCGAGCTCGAACACATCACGCGCGCGAATGCGCCGACGCAAACCACGGGCGAACGCGTGCCGCTGCGCGAACTGGTGAAGGATCGCTCGGTGCTCGCGATGTTCGCCGGCTACAGCTGCATCCTCGCGGTGTTCTACGGGCTGCTGACGTGGATGCCGAGCTACCTGCACAAGACCTACGGCTTCAACATCGCGACGACGGGCGGCGCGACCTTCATCATCTTCATGTCGGGCTTCGTCGGCGAACTGATCGGCGGCACCATCGGCGATCGCTGGAAGGCGTCGGGCGCGTCGCCGAACCTGGTGATGCGCACGATGTTCAGCGGCTCGTCGCTGATCGCGGCCGCGTGCATCCTCGCGGCGGCCTATATCGCGAACGCAAACGCCGTGGTGCTGCTGCTGAGCATCGCGATGTTCTTCATCCGCTTCTGCGGGATGTACTGGAGCCTGCCGGCGATCGTCGGCGGCCCGGAACGCGCCGGCGTGCTCGGCGGCACGATGAACTTCTGCGGCAGCATGGTCGGCGTCGTGGTGCCGATCCTGATCGGCGTGATCGTCCAGTGGTCGGGCTCGTACTTCCTCGCGCTGCTGTTCTTCGTCGCGATGGCCGTGCTGATCGCGGTGTTCTCCAGCCTGATCGATTACCGGCCGCGCACGCACGGCTGACGGTCACGCAGCCGAGCTTTCCTTCTGCCGAAACGACGAGGCCCGCGCGAGCGGGCCTCGTCGCGTCGTCAGCGGCCAGACGGACTCGGCGGCGCTGACCGAATCAACGATCGATCGGCAGCGGCGCATCGGCCGCGACGAGCTGCTGCTCGCGCATCTCGCGCCAGAAATCGGCGGGGATCTCGAACGTCAGCGCCGCGGCATCTTCCGCGATGCGCTCCGGGCGGCTCGCGCCCGGAATCACCGCGGCCGTCGCCGGATGCGCGAGCACGAACTGCAGCGCGGCGGCCTTGACCGGCACGTCGTGGCGCGCGGCGATCGCGTTGATCCGCTCGACCTTCGCGACGACCTCGGGCGGCGCCTTCCGGTATTCGAAGTGCGCGCCGCCGACGAGCACGCCCGAGCTGTACGGGCCGCCGACGACGATCCCGACGTGACGGGCCGCGGCGGCCGGCATCACGCGCTGCAGCGCGCGTTCGTGATCGAGCAGCGTGTAGCGGCCGGCCAGCAGCATGCCGTCCGGTTGCGGTTCGGCGAGGTCGAGCAGCAACTCGATCGGCTCGACACGGTTCACGCCGAGGCCCCACGCGCCGATCACGCCTTCCTCGCGCAGCTTGCCCAGTACGCGAAATGCGCCCTTGCGCGCCACCTCGAACTGCGCGAGCCATTCGTCGCCGTAGATGTCCTGCGCGACGTCGTGCACCCACACGATGTCGAGACGATCGGTGCGCAGCCGCTTCAGGCTGTCCTCGATCGAGCGCAGCGTCGCGTCGGCCGAGTAGTCGCTCACCAGCCGGTTCGCGCGGCCGTGCGCGAAGATCCCGCTCTTCTCGCCGTAGTCGCGGGTGGCCGCTTCCTCCAGATCGTCGAGCACGATGCGGCCCACCTTCGTGCTGATGAAGTAGTCGTCGCGGCGCCGGCCGGCCAGCGCGTCGCCGAGACGCGCTTCCGCGAGCCCCGCGCCATACGACGGCGCGGTGTCGAAGTAGCGGATGCCGCGTGCCCACGCGGCTTCGACGGTCGCGTGCGCTTCCGCGTCGGGAATGTCGCGGAACATGTTGCCGAGCGGCGCCGCGCCGAAACCGAGCCGGTTGTCGGCGGGCAGCGTGTCGTTGAGAGCCATGCGTTTCTCCGGATGGGACAGGAAAGTGCGCCCAGTCTAGGTTGCATGAATAAGTCTGTCCAAGACATAATTCATCACACTTGAGTCCCATAAGGTCTTACATGCTCGACATCCGCCAGCTTCAATATTTCATCGCGGTCGCGGAAGAGGAACACGTCGGCCGCGCGGCCGAACGCCTGCACATTTCGCAGTCGCCGCTCAGCCGCCAGATCGCGCAGCTCGAGGAAAAGCTCGGCCTGACGCTGTTCGAACGCAGCCAGCAGCGCATTCGTCTGACGCGTGACGGGCGCACGTTCCTCAGCGAAGCGCATGCGTTCCTGCGCCATGCGAACCGGCTCGAATCGCTCGCGCGCCGGCTCGGTCGCGGCGACGAAGGCGGTCTGTGCATCGGCTATCTGGAAACGGCCACGCACTCGGGCGTGCTGCCGCGCGCGCTGAAAACGCTGCGCGCGGAGCGCCCGTCGGTGCATATCGCGCTGTACAACTATCCCTGCGCCGCGCAGCTCGAAGGCCTGCGCGAGCGCAGCCTCGACATCGCGCTCGTGACCGAGCCGCCCGCACCGGACGATCCCGAACTCGATTCGACGATGGTGCTGAACGATCCGATGCTGCTCGCGCTGCCCGACGGGCATCCGCTCGCGAAGAAGAAGACGCTGGTCGCCGACGATCTTGCCGCGCAGGCGTGGATCGGCGTCACGCAGCAGGAAAGCGCGCCGCGGCACGGCGCGTTCGTCGCGGCCTGTGCGAAGGCCGGTTTTTCGCCGGACATCTCGGTGGAAGCGACCGAGCCGCTCGCCGCGCTCGGGCTCGTCGCCGCCGGGCTCGGCGTGACGATGATCCAGCAAAGCCTGCGTCACCAGGTGCCGGAAGGCGTCGTGCTGCGCGAGCTGCCGTGGTTCAGCTACCGCACGCCGCTGTGGGCCGCGTGGCACAAGGTCAACCTGCGCCCGCTGGTGGGCATCTTCCGCGAGATCCTGACCGGCGAGGAGGTCGTCGCGGCAGTCGGCAAATAAGGCCGTGAAAACGCCGGGCGCCGGTGCGTCGCGACGCCCCGCCTGCCATTCGCTCGCCGCTTACCGCGCGAGCGTGAGCTTGCCGTCGAGCAGGCGGTTCAGCGCCCACGGGTTGCTCGTTCGCAATGCGTCGGGAAGCAGCGCATCCGGCATGTCCTGATAGCTGACCGGCCGCAGGAAGCGGCGGATCGCGAGGCTGCCGACCGACGTCGAACGCCCGTCCGCGGTAGACGGATACGGGCCGCCGTGCACCATCGCATGCGCGACCTCGACGCCGGTGCCGAAGCCGTTGACCAGCACGCGGCCCGCGCGCCGCTCCAGCGCCGGGAGGAATCGGCGCGCGTCCGCGTAATCGGCTTCGTCGAGATGAATCGCCGCCGTCAGCTGCCCTTCCAGCGACTCGACCAGCGCGAGCATCGTGTTCAGGTCCGGACACCGAACGATCAGCGACGCCGCGCCGAAAATCTCCTCGTGCAATGCCTTCGATTCGCGGAATGCGTCGGCGCTCGTCACGAACAGCGCGCCCTGCCCCTGGTTCGCACCGGCAGGCGCCTGGGCGCGCGCGACGGTCCGCACCTGAGGATGCTGCGCGAACACCGCGACCGCACGCTCGAACGCCTGGTGAATACCGGGCGTGAGCATCGTCGCGGCCGGCGCCTGCGCGAGCCGCCCGGCCGCCGCCGCGATGAAGCGTTCGAGCGCCGGCCCTTCCACCGCGAAGATCAGCCCGGGGTTCGTGCAGAACTGGCCGGCACCGAGCGTCAGCGACTGCACGAATGCCTGCGCGATCGCGTCGCCGCGTTGTTCCAGCGCGTGCGGGAACAACAGCACGGGGTTGATGCTGCTCATCTCCGCATAGACGGGGATCGGTTCGGGCCGCGCGTTCGCGATCGCGATCAGTTCGGTCCCCGCATGGCGCGAACCGGTGAAGCCGACCGCCTTGATGCGGCGGTCGCGCACGAGCCCCTGGCCGATTTCAAGGCCGCTGCCGAACAGCAGCGAGAACGTGCCTTCCGGCATCCCGCATGCTTTCACGGCCTGCTGCACGGCCATCCCGACGAGTTCCGACGTGCCGGGGTGCGCCGAGTGCGCCTTCACGATCACCGGGCAGCCGGCCGCGAGCGCGGACGCCGTATCGCCGCCCGCCACCGAGAACGCGAGCGGGAAGTTGCTCGCGCCGAATACCGCGACCGGGCCGACGCCGATATGACGCAGGCGCAGATCGGGGCGCGGCGCGGGTTGGCGTTCCGGCTGCGCCGGATCGATGCGCGCTTCGAGGTAGTCGCCCGCGCGCACCACGCCGGCGAACAGGCGCAACTGGCCGACCGTGCGGCCGCGCTCGCCTTCGACACGCGCGCGCGGCAGGCCCGATTCGGCGACGCAGCGCTCGACCAGCGCATCGCCGAGCGCGAGGATGTTCGCCGCGATCGCTTCGAGAAACTGCGCGCGTGCTTCGGGCGGGGTCTCGCGATACGCGTCGAAGGCCGCCCAGGCCAGCGCGCACGCTTCGTCGAGATCGACGACGGTCGCGCCGCCGAAAGCCGGCTCCATGCGTTCGCCGCTCGCCGCGTCGATCGCATACGTGACGCCCTGGGTGCCGCGCCGCGCGCGCTGACCGATCAGCAAGTTGCCTGCGATGTTCATTTCCGTTTCCTGTGTGGATCAATCGACTGGATGCGTTGGCGTCGACGCGCATGCAGCGCCGCCACGATCGACCACGATGGTTTCAAACCCGCCCGACCCGCGTCAATACTTCGCGCATGACAGCTTTTCATAGCGCTATGAGCGGCTCTCAATACCGGATGGGCGGCGCGATTTCTATACTGGCCCGACGTCGCGCCGCACCGGGCGCGCCCGTCCGATGCCGAATGCCCGCACGGCAAATCGCCCCCGGGTTCGCGTCGATCACAACGATGGAGACGAACATGTGTGTGCAGAAACCGGCCGATGGCCCCGACGTCAAGCGCCTGCTCGACGGCCTGCCGACCAACTGGGGCAAGTGGGGCCCCGACGATGAAGTCGGCGCGCTGAATTATCTCCAATCCGAACAGGTGATGCGCGGCATCGCCGCCGTGCGCCAGGGCCGCACCTTCACGCTGCAGGTGGACATCGGCCACGCGAAGGGCGAGCCGCTGTTTCCGGGCCGGCGCCCGTCGATGCGGATGAACGTGCTCGACAAGGGCCATTTCCTCGCGGGCAAGGCGCACTTCGACGGCAACGTCGAATACGCGGACGACGTGATCTTCATGCACGTGCAGGGCTCGACGCAGTGCGACGCGCTCGGGCACGTGTGGTACGACGATACGCTGTGGAACGGCTACGACGCGCTGAGCACGGTCGGCGGCCTCGAACGCGCGAGCATCCTGCCGATCGCCGAGCGCGGTATCGCGGGCCGCGCGGTGCTGATCGACATCGCGCGCCATCGCAACAAGCGCGTGCTCGACAAGGGCGAGACGTTCGATCATCACGACCTGCTCGACGCGGCGCGCGCGCAGAACGTGACGGTCGAGCCGCGCGACATCCTGCTGATCCGCACCGGCTGGATCGGATCGTTCTACGAGCGCGACGAAGCCGAGTTCTATCGCGACTACGTCGAGCCGGGGCTCACGTTCAGCCGCGAGCTCGTCGAATGGTTCCGCGAGATGGAGATTCCGAACCTCGTCACCGATACGATGGGCAACGAAGTGACGGTCGACCCCGTGTCGGGCGTGATGATTCCGCTGCACAACGCGCTGATGCGCAACCTCGGCGTCGTGTTCACCGAGGTCGTGCTGCTCGATGCGCTCGCGGAAGATTGCGCGCGCGACGGCCAGTGGCAATTCCTGTACACGGCCGCGCCGCTGAAGATCGTCGGCGGCACCGGTGCGCCGGTCAATCCGCTGGTGATCAAGTAACGCGGGCAAGCCATGCCCGGGCGCACCGTGCGGCCCGGGCATCCCGCGACGAACGCCGCGCGATCAGAACGTGCCCGGATATGCGCCGCCGTCGAGCAGCACGTTCTGCCCGGTCAGGTAACCGGCGTGCGCGCTGCACAGGAACGCGCAGACCGCGCCGAATTCGTCGGCCGTGCCGAAACGCCCGGCCGGCACGTTGCGGCGCTTCGCTTCACGCGTCGCTTCGTAGTCCGCCCCTTCTGCCCGCGCGGACGCTTCGGTCGCCTTCTTCAGACGGTCGGTATCGAACAGCCCCGGCAGCAGGTTGTTGATCGTCACGTTGCGCGCCGCGATGCGCTTCTGCCGCGCGATGCCCGCGATGAAGCCGGTCAGCCCCGTGCGGGCGCCGTTCGACAGGCCGAGCACGTCGATCGGCGCTTTCACGGCGCTCGACGTGATGTTGACGATGCGCCCGAAGCCGCGCTCGGTCATCCCGTCGACGGTCGCCTTGATCAGCTCGATCGCCGTCAGCATGTTCGCGTCGAGCGCCGCGATCCAGTCGTCGCGCGTCCATTCGCGGAAATCGCCCGGCGGCGGGCCGCCCGCGTTGTTCACGAGGATGTCGACTTGCGGCGCGGCCGCGAGCGCCGCCGTGCGGCCCGCGCTCGTCGTGATGTCGCCGGCCACGGCCACCACCGTGACGGCCGGGTTGAGCGCGCGCAGTTCGCGGGCGGTCGCGTCGAGCGCGTCGCTGCCGCGCGCGGTGATCACGACGTTCACGCCCTCGGCGACGAGCGCCTGCGCGCACCCCTTGCCCAGCCCCTTGCTGGCCGCGCAAACCAGCGCCCAGCGGCCTTCGATGTTCAGATCCATGTGTGCTTCGCTCCTGGCATCCAGCGCGTGTCGTCCGGGTGCGACCGCAATCGACACGGCAATAAGTTCAAGTTATAGTGAGTGCACCCGCTTTCCGCCGCACGTCGGCGGCATCCCGGTTCACCCATCCAAAAACAGCTTGATAAAAAGGCTCGACGGGCCAGCATAAGGAATCGCAATCGTCGAGACAATTGACGGGACGTGATACCGGTATAACTTTTCGTCACATCCATGACCCCGCCGCTTCACTCCATCATTTCCCGCCTTCACCTGAAGCAGCTGCGCCTGCTGATCGCGCTCGCCGACCAGGGCTCGCTGCTCAAGGCCGCGCAGCAGGTCGCGCTCACGCAGCCGGGCGCGAGCAAGGCGCTG
Organism: Burkholderia sp. EMB26; assembly: GCF_024730645.1. Lineage (NCBI taxonomy): Bacteria > Pseudomonadati > Pseudomonadota > Betaproteobacteria > Burkholderiales > Burkholderiaceae > Burkholderia > Burkholderia sp. EMB26. Next base: position 167,398 of record NZ_CP078072.1, on the reverse strand, counting down.
CAGGAGATCGAGACGACCTTCGGCACGCCGCTTTTCAATCGCACCAACCGCGGGCTCGAACCGACCGAGGTCGGCGATTGCGTGATCCGCTACGCGCGGCTGATTCATACCGATCTCGCACATCTGCGCGAGGAAATCGTCGGCATCCTGCGCGGACATGGCGGGCGCGTGAGCGTCGGCGTGATCATGGGCGCGGTGCCGCGGCTGACCGATGCGATCTCGACGCTCGTCGCACGCCATCCGGAGATGTCCGTCGAGATCGTCGAGGACACCAGCGAAGCGCTGCTGAGCGAGATCGACGCAGGCCGGCTCGATCTTGCAATCTGCCGCACGACGATCAGCCGCACGCCACAGCTCTACGACAGCGTGAAGCTGCAGGACGAGACGCTCGCGGTGGTCGCGAACGTGCGCCATCCGCTCAAGGGCGCAAAGAAGCTCGCGCTGCGCGACCTCGCCGAATACAGGTGGGTCGTGTATCGCGCGAACATGCCGATGCGGCTGCTCCTGGAACGCGAATTCCTCGAAGCCGACATCCGCTTTCCGCCGCATCTGCTCGAAACGACGTCGGCATTCGCGACGCTCGCGCTGTTGCAGGGCAATCCGTCGTTCGTCGCGCTGGTGTCGATCGACGTCGCCGAATTCTTCGCGCGGCACGACATGACGCGCATCCTGCCGCTGCGGATCGGTTCGCGCAGCGAGCCTTACGAACTCGTCACGCGCAAGGGCGCGCCGATCTCGCCGGGCGCGCGGCTGCTGATCGACGAGCTGCACGCCGATGGCGGCGGCCCGTCGGTGTAGAACCACGCCGACGCGCTCACACCTGCACCCACGCCCACGCCTTCGCCGCAGGCGACACCCGCGGCGAAGGCGTGGCGGGAGCCGGACGCCCCGCCTCCATCACACGATGCGACGTGTCGCCGTCAGGCCACCGCGAAGCGCTTCGCCAGTTCCGCGAGGCCGTCTTCGTAGATGCCGCGAAACAGCCGGACGGTTTCGTCGTCGGTCGCGCCGTGCGGCGTGAACGTGCCGGACCACTCGACCTTCGACGCGTTCGGGCCGTTCTCGCGCACGCGCAGCGTGGAGCGATAGTTCACGACCGGGAACGGTGCTTCGAGGATCGCGTACGTATAGCTGCGCTCCGCTTCGTCGAACGCAACCAGCCGCTCGACGATCGCATCGCCCGCCGGATTCGCGAGACGCCGCACGCGCCCGCCCTCGCTCAGCTCGCTGGCCGGAATGTACGAAAGCCAGTCGGGCAGCGACCCGAAGCCGCCGATCAGTTGCCAGACCGTGTCGGCCGAAGCCGCGATCTCGATACTTGCATGTGCCTGTGCCATGTCATCACCTTTCAGGATCAACGATCGGTCGGCAGCGGCGCATTGGCCGCGATCAGGCCTTGTTCACGCATCTCGCGCCAGAAGTCGGCCGGAATCGCCACGTTCAGCGCGGCCTGGTCTTCCGCGATCCGCTCCGGACGGCTCGCGCCCGGGATCACCGCGACGGTCGCCGGATGCGACATCGAGAACTGCAGCGCGGCGGCCTTGATCGGCACGTCGTAGCGCGCGGCGATCGCCTTGATCCGGTCGACCTTCGCGAGGATTTCCGGCGACGCCTTCTGGTATTCGAAGTGCGTGCCGCCCGCGAGCACGCCCGAGCTGTACGGGCCGCCGACGACGATCCCGACGTTCTGCGCGGCCGCCGCCGGCATCACGCGTTGCAGCGCGCGCTCATGATCGAGCAGCGTGTAGCGGCCGGCCAGCAGCATGCCGTCCGGTTGAGGTTCGGCGAGGTCGAGCACCAGTTCGATCGGTTCGACGCGGTTCACGCCGAGGCCCCACGCCTTGATCACGCCTTCCTCGCGCAGCTTGCTCAGCACGCGGAATGCGCCCTTGCGCGCCACTTCGAATTGCGCGAGCCATTCGTCGCCGTAGAAGTCCTGCGCGATGTCGTGCACCCACACGATATCGAGGCGGTCGGTGCGCAGACGCTTCAGGCTGTCCTCGATCGAGCGCAGCGTCGCGTCGGCCGAGTAGTCGTTGACGATGCGGTTCGGCCGGCCGTGTTCGAACAGGCCGCCCTTTTCGCCGAGATCGCGCGCCGACACGTCTTCGATTTCGTCGAGGATCACGCGGCCGACCTTCGTGCTCAGCACGTACTCGTCACGCGGATGGTTCGCGAGCGCGTCGCCGAGGCGGATTTCCGCCAGGCCGGCGCCGTAGAACGGGGCCGAATCGAAATAGCGGATGCCGTGTTGCCACGCGGCTTCGACGGTGGCCGCGGCTTCCGCGTCGGGGATGTCGCGGAACATGTTGCCGAGCGGGGCGGTACCGAAACCGAGGATCTTGTTGCCGGGCAGCTTGTCTTTGAGACTCATGATTTTCTCCAGGGAGTAAAGGAAAGCGAGTTCAGTCTAGGGAGACCGGTTAAGTCTGTCCAAGACGGAATTCGACACACTTGAGTCCCGCGAGGTCTAATGGGCCGATTGGCGGCCTGTTTCGATCACCGGCCCCTAGCCACTGTTCGGGCCAGACGCCCGGCCGGCAAGGCTGCCGACCGAATTCACGTTCGATTCGTGACTCAGAATCAAAAATGATTTGGTCCGGCAGCCGTTTTTCCCGGGCGTCGGCGTACCTATATTGGCTGCACGCGCAACGACATCGACGTGGTCGACGTTGGTTGCGGCTCACTCAACCACACAGGTACCCATGATGAAAACGCTCGTTTCTTCCACCCTTGCCGCCCTGATCCTTGCCGCACCGGCGCTGTCGTTCGCGCAGCAGGCCGACCATCAGCTGACCCGCGCCGAAGTGAAGGCCGAGATGGCCCGCCTCGCGGCCGTCGGCTATACCCCGGCGCTGGACCACAACCAGTATCCGGCCGCGATCCTCGCCGCCGAACAGCGTGTGCGCGAAAACGCCGTCGCGCAATCCGCCCCGAACGCCATCCCGGCCGCGAACACGACCGGTTACGGCAGCGAAACCCGCACGACCGGCGAATCCGGCCGCGCGATGTCGGTCAACGGCCGCGACTCGATCTATCGCGGGCATTGAGCCACGTCGGCGTGCAAGCAAGCACGCCTTCCGATACGCGCAATCGCGCGTCCGCCCCCTCCGCATGGCCGGCCCGAATCGCCTGAACAGGCATTCGGGCCGCGCGTCGTCGCTGCCCTTCCGCTTGCTCGCCGTGCTCCGCGAAACCGGCTCGCCGGTCGCCGATGCAGGCAGCGATTCGTGACTGCGCAGTACAAGTTCTTATGCCGCTTCGTCCGTTTATCCGCCGCGCGCCGCGCCCGATACTTCGCACCGTCCGGCGCCACGCGCCCCACTCGACATCTCGTACGCATATGAACCGATATCCAGGATTGAAACGCATCGCGCGATCGGCCGTGCTGGCCGCCGTTCCGCTCGCCGCGCTCTTCGCGTTGGCCGGCTGCCAGTCGGACGACAAGGCCCCGGCCGCGACGCCCAACGTGATCGTCAGTGCGCCCGTCGTGCGCGACGTCCACGACGTCGACGTCTACACCGGCCGCTTCGAAGCGGTCGACACCGTCGACGTGCGTCCGCGCGTGAGCGGTTATCTCGACAAGGTCGCGTTCCAGGACGGCGCGACCGTCCGCAAGGGCGACCTGCTGTTCGTCATCGACCCGCGCCCGTACCAGGCGGCCGTCACCGCCGCGCAGGGCGCGCTCGAACGCGCGCAGTCGCAACTGAAGCTGAGCCGGCAGGATTTCGAGCGCGCGAGCATCCTGATCAAGACCGATACGATCGCGCAGAGCCTCTACGACCAGCGCAGGCAGGCCGTGCAAGGCGCGCAGGCCGAGGTGACGAGCGCACAAGGCGCACTCGAACGCGCGCGCCTCGACCTGTCGTTCACGCGCATCGTCGCGCCGATGTCCGGCCGCATCAGCCGCAAACTCGTGAGCGAAGGCAATCTCGTGAAAGGCGGCGACAGCGACGCGACCGTGCTGACGACGATCGTGTCGCAGGATCCGATCGACATCTACTTCGACGTCGACGAGGAAAGTTACCTGCGCTATACGCGCGAAGCGCGGACAAGCGGCGGCAACGCGTCGTCGCGGCAGGTCGCGATCGCGCTGCCGGGCGATGCCCGGCCGTCGCTGACGGGGACGATGGATTTCGTCGACAACCGCCTCGACGACTCGACCGGCACGCTGCGCCAGCGCGCACGCGTCGCGAATCCGGACCGGCGCCTGAGCCCCGGCCAGTTCGGCCGCGTGTACCTGTCGAGCCGCGTCGCGCACCACGCGCTGCTCGTGCCCGATGCGGCCGTCGCGACCGATGCGACGCGCCGCGTGCTGTACTTCGTCGACGCGAACGGCACCGTCGCGATCCGCCCGGTGACGCCCGGCCGCCTGTACGACAACCTGCGCGAGATCGATGCGGGGTTGAAGGCGGGCGATACCGTGATCGTCGACGGCTTCCAGCGCGTGCAGGCCGGCGACAAGGTCAAGGCCGTGCCGCGCGCGATCGAAGCGGCCACGGTGGCCCACGCGGCGAGCGGCACGATGGGGAGCGCGCAATGAACCTCGGCCGCCTGTCCGTCCAGCAGCCGGTGCTCGCGATCGTCCTGTCGATCGTGTTGACGATCGCCGGTGCGCTGGCCTATTTCTCGCTCGCGGTGTCCGAGTATCCGGACATCGCGCCGCCGACCGTCGTGATCCAGGCGACCTATCCGGGCGCCTCCGCGGAAACGGTCTCGCAAACGGTATCGACGCCGATCGAACTGGAAGTGAACGGCGTGGAAGACATGCTGTACATGTACAGTCAGGCGACGTCGGACGGCAGCCTGACCATTACCGCGACGTTCAAGCCCGGCACCGACGTCGACAAGGCGCAGGTGCTGGTGCAGAACCGCGTCGCGCTCGCGACGCCGCGCCTGCCCGAACCGGTGCAGCGCAGCGGCGTGTCGGTACGCAAGTCGTCGCCGACGCAGCTCGGCACGATCTTCCTGTACTCGCCGGACCAGCGCTACGATCCGCTGTACGTATCGAACTATGCGATCCGCAACGTCGCGGACGTGCTCAAGCGGATCGAAGGCGTCGGCGACATCAACGCGCTCGGCGCGCGCGAATACTCGATGCGCATCTGGCTCGACCCCGAGCGCGTCGCGTCGTTCGGCCTGAGCCCGGCCGACCTGATCGCCGCGGTACGCGCGCAGAACACGCAGCTCGCGGGCGGCGTGGTCGCGCAGGCGCCGATCACGAACCAGGCATTCCAGCCGAACCTGATCTTCGAGGGGCGGCTCAAGCGCCCCGAGGATTTCAGCGACATCGTCGTCAAGCAGGGCAAGGATGGCAGGCTCGTGCGGCTGAAGGACGTCGCACGCGTCGAAATCGGCGCCCTCGCGTATGCGACCGACAGCTACATGCTGCGCCACCCGACGATCGCGCTGCAGGTGCTGCAGCAGCCCGGCGCGAACGCGGTCGCGACGATGGCCGCGGTCGAGAAGAAGATGGCCGAACTGTCCAGGGACTTCCCGAAAGGCATCGTCTACAACATCGGCTACAACCCGACCGCGTTCATCGGCGACAGCATCCACGAACTCGTCAAGACGATCTACGAGGCCGTCGTGCTCGTCGTGTTCGTCGTGCTGCTGTTCCTGCAGGGCTGGCGGCCGTCGATCATCCCGATCCTGTCGATTCCGGTGTCGCTCGTCGGCACGTTCGCGGCGATGGCCGTGCTCGGCTACTCGATCAACAACCTGACGCTGTTCGGCCTCGTGCTCGCGGTGGGGATCGTCGTCGACAATGCGATCGTCGTGGTCGAAAACGTCGAGCGGCACCTGTCGGCCGGTGCGGGGCCGCGCGACGCGACACTGCTGACGATGAAGGAAGTCGGCGGCGCGCTGTTCGCGATCACGCTCGTGCTGTGCGCGGTGTTCGTGCCGACCTCGTTCATTCCCGGCATCTCGGGCCAGTTCTTCCGCCAGTTCGGCGTGACGATCGCCGTGTCGACCGCGATCTCGTTCTTCACGTCGGTAACGCTCGCGCCCGCGCTGTCCGCGATGATGCTGAAAGCGCACGCCGGTGACCATGACGCACCGACGCCGACATCCCGCATGGCCGCGCCGTTCGCGCCGGCGATGCGCGTCGCGCGACGCTTCTCGAACGCGTTCAACCGCCTGTTCCAGCGGCTGTCCGATGCGTATGGCCGGCTGGTCCGGAAAGTCGTCCGGATCATTCCCGCCATGGCCGCACTGTACGTGGTACTGATCGCCGCGACCGGCTACCTGCTCGTGTCGAGCCCGAAGGGCTTCATTCCCGCTCAGGATCGCGGCTACCTCGTCGTGCTCGTGCGGATGCCCGACGGCGCGACGCTCGAACGCACCAGCGCGATCGCGCGCAAGATCGAGGACATCGCGCTGTCGGTGCCCGGTGTCGCGCGCGTGCCGGTGTTCTCCGGCGTCAACGCGGCGACCGGCACGAACTCGGCGAACAGCGCGGGCCTGTTCCCGGTGTTCCAGCCCTGGCCGGAACGCAAGGCGCGCGGCCTGACGATCGACACGATTGCCGCCGAGATGCGCAAGCGGCTCGCGACCATCACCGAAGCGTCGATCGTCGTCGCGATGCCGCCGCCGGTGCAGGGTCTCGGCAGCACGGGCGGCTTCGCGATGCGGCTCGAAGACCGCAACGGCCTCGGCACCGCCGCGCTCGCGAAGGCCACGCAGGATCTCGTCGCGGCCGCGAACCGCACGCCCGGCATGGTCGGCGTCTACACGCCCTACTCCGCGACGAGCCCGCAGGTGCACGTCGAACTCGACCGCGAGAAGGCCGAGATGCTCGGCGTGCCGAGCCAGGCGATCAACGACGCGGTCGAGACGTATTTCGGTTCGACCTATATCAACGACTTCAACATCGTCGGGCGCACCTATCGCGTGACCGCGCAGGCGGACCTGCCGTTCCGCGTCGGCGCGTCGGATCTCGCGCGGCTGAAGGTGCGCAATCGCGACGGCGAGATGGTGCCGATTGGCAGCGTGACGCGTATCGACGACATGCTCGGCGTCGATCGCGCACCGCGCTACAACCTGTATCCGGCCACCGAAATCAACGGCGATACCGCGCCGGGCCTCGGCTCGGGCTTCGCGATCAAGACGATGGAAACACTGGCGAAACAGGTGCTGCCGCCCGGCATCTCGTTCGAGTGGACCGATCTGTCCTATCAGCAGACCACGGCCGGCAACACGGGGCTGCTCGTGTTCCCGCTGTGCGTGCTGCTCGTCTATCTGGTGCTCGCCGCGCAGTACGGCAGCTGGAGCCTGCCGGTATCGATCCTGCTGATCGTGCCGATGTGCCTGCTTGCCGCCTCGCTCGGCGTGCGCGCGCTCGGCCAGGACGTGAACATCCTCACGCAGATCGGCTTCATCGTGCTGGTCGGGCTCGCCGCGAAGAACGCGATCCTGATCGTCGAGGTTGCAAGACAGCTGGAGGCCGACGGCGCCGAGCTCGTCGAGGCCGTCGTCGAAGCATGCGTGCAGCGGCTGCGCCCGATCGTGATGACGTCGCTCGCGTTCATCCTCGGCGTGCTGCCGCTCGTGATCTCCGAAGGCGCGGGCGCGGAAATGCGCCAGGCCGTCGGCGCGGCGGTGTTCTTCGGGATGATCGGCGTGACATTCTTCGGGCTGCTGTTTACGCCCGTGTTCTATGTGATGGTTCGCCGGCTCGCGATGCGCAAGACCGCTGTCGCAGCCGTCGCGACGGAGGCTGTGCAATGAAGTTCGTTCGACTCGTGGCCGCGCTGTCCGCAGCGGCCGTCCTGACCGCCTGCACGAGCGCGCCGGTCGCCACCGTCACGCCGCCGCCGCTGGCCGCGACCTTTGCGAACGCGGATCTCGCGGCCAGCGGCCCGGCCGCCGACACCGGCGCGTGGTGGCATGGCTTCCACGATCCGATCCTCGACCGGCTGGTCGACACTGCGCTCGCGAACAACCTGGACCTGCAGGCGGCCGTCGCGCGCATCGATGCGGCCCGCGCGGTGCGGATCGGCGCGGCGTCGTCATGGTTCCCGTCCGTCGACCTGAATGCCGGCGCCAGCCGTCAGCGGCTTTCCGCATCGCAGGCGTTCCCGACCGATACGCCGACGACCGGCAACGCGTTCGACCTGAATGCGAGCCTCGCATGGGAAATCGACATCTTCGGCCGCATCCGCCAGGGGGTGTCGGCAGCCGACGCGGATATCGCATCGGCGCAAAACGATGCGACGGCCGTGCGGATCGCGACGATCGACGAAACCGTGCGCACCTACGTGACGGTGCGCGGCCTCGAACAGCGGCTCGCGCTGGTCGAGGCCAACGCGTTGAGCCAGCGCAGCACCGAGGAATCGACACGGCGCCTGTTCGACGCCGGCGTCGTGCCGGCCGCCGACGTCGACCGCGCCACCGCGCAGACGGAAACGACGCTGGCCGAGCTGCCCGCGCTGCAACTGCAGCGGCAAGCCGCGATCCATAGGCTGTCGATCATCACCGCGTCGACGCCGCAGGCGATCTATGCGCGGCTCGACCCGCCCGCGCCCGCGCCGGTGTGGACCGCCGCCGCGCCGGGCATCGGCACGCCGGCCGACCTGCTGCGCCGGCGGCCCGACGTGCGCGCGGCCGAGGCGCGCGTCGTCGCGGCCTATGCGCGCATCGGCGTCGCCGAGGCCGACCTGAAGCCGCACCTGCAACTGATCGGCGTGATCGGCGCGGCGATCGACGGTTTCTCGGGCGCGTCGCTCGCGCGTTCGCTCGCGTGGATGGCCGGCGCCGGCGCGAGCGCGCCGTTGTTCGACGGCGGCCGGCGCCGCAGCGTCGTCGCGTTGCGGCGCGCACAGGCCGACCAGGCACTCGCCGCCTATCGCACGGCGGTGCTGACGGCCGTCGGCGACGTCGAGACATCGGCGGCCGCGACCGCCCGGAATCACGGCCGGACCGAGCGCCTCGAGCGCGCGGTGTCGAATGCGCGTGATGCGTATACGCAGATCAACCGCTCGTGGCGCAGCGGCGAATCGGCGTTCATCGATACGCTGGAGGTGCAGCGTGCGCTGCTCGCGGCCGAGGATTCGCTCGCCCAGGCGCGCACCGAGGAAACGTTGAGCCGGGTCAGGCTGATGAGTGCGCTGGGGCAGTAAGCACGCGGTTCGCTTCGAGCGATGCGCAAAGGGCGACGGGTTCGATGTCATGCGAACCCGTCGCCCTTTTTACGTCGCGTGAACCCGTGCGGGCGGCATCGACGTCAATCGATGTCGCCGCCTGCCTTCAACTGCGCGCTCACATAGTCGAGAAAGCTGACGATGCGCGACGACAGCGTCGTGTTGCGATAGAACACCGCGTGAATCGGCTGGCGAAACTCGATGGTGTCGTCGACGAGCAGTTCGACGAGGCTGCCATCGCGGCGATGCGTGCCCGTCATGTAGTCGGCGAGGCATACGATGCCCGCGCCATTGAGCGCGAGCGTCAGCAACGTCTCGCCGCTCGACGCCTGCAGCGCCGGATGAATGCGGTACACGTCGCCGTCCGCGGTGCGCAGCGGCCAGTGGTTCAGCGTCTCCGGCTGCACGAAACCGAGCAGCGTATGGTTCGCGAGATCGGCGACACGCGTCGGCACGCCGGCTTTCTCCAGATAGGCCGGACTCGCCAGAATGCGCAGCCGGCTGCTGCCGAGCCGGCGTGCATGCAGCGTCGAATCGCGCAGCTCGCCGATCCGGATCGCGACGTCGGTGCGCTGTTCGAGCAGGTCGATGATCTCGTCGCTCGTATGCAGTTCGACCTCGATCGCCGGGTACGCGTCGCGAAAGCCCGGCATCATCGGCGCGATCACGTGCTGCATGAACGGCATCGCCGCATTGATCCGCAGCCGCCCGGCCGGCGTCTCGCGCTGGCTGACGATCTGTTCCTCGGCGAATTCGACCGACGCGATGATTTCGCGCGCGTAGTCGAGAAAGAGCTTGCCCTCCTCGGTCACTTCGAGGCGGCGCGTGGTGCGGCGGATCAGCGTGGTATCGAGCTTTTCCTCGAGGCGTCGCAGGATCCGGCTCATCACCGAGGTCGGCTGGTGCAGTTTGTCCGCCGCCCCCGTCAACGAACCGGTATCGGCGATGGTCACGAACGCGAGCATCTCGTCGAGGGTCGTCTTCATGGTCGGCAGTCGTCAGCGGTGTCAGGAACCGCCACGATAGTGCCGCCGCGCCGGTTTGATAAGCGGGCGCGCGTGCGAATCACAGTTGATTTCGATTCAATAATTCGCGGCGAATATTGTCCGAACAATCGGGTGTGAAGCGGGAAACCGGCCACGCCAACACGCGCAGCTTTTCGTCAGACGACGCGAAGCGGCCGCGTCAGGCCGCGACGGGCATCTCGTCGCGAATCCAGTCCAGCATCGCGCCGTGCTTCGGCGCCCATCCGAGTTCCCGCCGCGCACGCAGCGCCTTCACGCGGCTGTTCGACGCGAGCGAGAAATGCGCACGCGAGTGACCGAGCGCCTGCGCGGCATCGGCGACGTCCCATTCGACGACCGAGCGCAACCCGAGCCGCGCGGCGAGCGCACGGCCGATCTGCGCGAACGACGCTTCGCCGTTTTCCGCGTAGTAGAACCCACCCGGTGGCGCCGCATGGACCGCACGCAGATACAGATCGGCGACGTCGGCGACGTGCACGTTCGACCAGCGGTTCAGCCCCTTGCCGATCACGCGCACCGCGCCGGCATCGCGCGCGATGGCCGCGAGCAGCGGCAGTTGCGCGCTGTCGCGACGCAGGCCGAGGCCGTCGCCGTAGATCATGCTGTTGCAGATCACGGCCGAGCGGATGCCGAGGGACGCGGCCGACATCACGAGCCGGTCGATCGCGCGGCGCTCGGCCTTCGCAGGCTCGACGATCGGCGTCGTTTCGTCGAACACGATCGCGTCGCCGTGTGCGCCTTGCGCATCGTCCGCGATCACGCTCGTGCCGCTCGTGTGCAGGAACGTCTTGCCCGAGCCGCTCAGCGCCGCGATGATCGTTTCGACGGCCTCGCGGTGATCGCTGCTCGCCGCGTTGACGACGCAGTCCGCGTCGCGCGCGAACGCGTACAGCAGCGCCGTGTCGTCGAGCGTGCCGACGACCGGCATGATGCCGGCCGCCGCGAGCTTCGCGGCGTGGCTGCCATCGCGCGTGAGCCCGGTGACGACGTGCCCTGCCGCGACGAGCCGCGCGGCCACCGAGCCGCCGATGTAGCCGGTCGCGCCCGTCACGAATATCCTGATGCCTTTCATCCGCTGCTCCGGAGGCGAAACGGGCCATGCGGCACCCGTCCCGCGAAATGTCGTGCGTCGCAGTATCGACGGCCGGTGCCGACGGCGGAAGGCGTGAATCGCTAAAACAGTTTTGCGCGCGGCGGGATGATGGGCCGCGTCAGGCGAAGCCCGCTTCGACCGGCGTGCAGCCGTCGGCCGCGATCTCGTGCCGCCGGCCCGAGCCGCCGACCACGGGCTCGCCCGCCCGTCATGAACGCTTCCCGACGGGCGGGCGCGACAACGTTACCGCGCGTCGCCGAGCGACCCGAGAATCCGGTAGGCGGCCTTCACGCGCTCCTCGATCGGCACGTTGCCGTTCGCGAGCATCACGATCCCGATCCGCTTCGCGGGAACGAACGCGACGTACGTGCTGAAACCGCCGGTCGAGCCCGTCTTGTTGATCCAGGTCGCCGGGTTCGGCGCGAGCGGCGGCTGGATCGCGCTGGCCGGCACCGCATCGAACAGCATCTTCGGCGCGTTGCCCGCCAGCAGCGTCGGCAGCGCGACCGGGTACGGGTACTGTTCCCAGATCAGGTCCTGCGTCAGCGGCCCCGCGCGGAAGTAGCCGGTGTGCGTGCGTTCGATCGCGCGCTGCAAGCGCGGCGCGGTGTGGATCATCCCCATGCTCGCCTGCACGAAGCGCAGCAGGTCGGCCGCCGTGGTCCGCACGCCGTAAGCCGGTTGCCACAGCATGCCTTCCGTCATCCGCACCGGCTTGCCGTCCTTCGTGTAGCCCTGCGCATAGTCGGCCATGCGCGCGGCGGGCACGTTGATGTACGTATGCGTCATCCCGATCGCGGGAAAGAGCCGCTGCTCCATCAGCGTCGCGAAATCCTGGTGCATCGCCTTCGCGGTGAGCCAGCCGAGCATGCCGATCGCGACGTTCGAATACTTGCGGTGCGTGCCCGGCGCATACGCGGGCCGCCACGCGTCGAGATAGCGGATCAGGCCCGCGTCGTCGCGGATGCTGTCCGGCACCTGCAGGGGCGTTCCGCCGGGCGTGTGCGTGCCGAGCTGGAGCAGCGTCACGACGCCGAACGGCTTGCCCTGCAGCTCGGGCAGATATTTGCCTGCAGGGTCCGCGAGCGACAGTTCGCCGCCCTCCTGCGCGTCCGACGCCAATGTCGCGGTCAGCGTCTTGCTGACCGAGCCGATCTCGAACAGCGTGTCGCCGGTCACCGGCTTGCCGGTTTGCTTGGACATCACACCGTAGTCGAACACGTACGGCTTGCCGTCGGCGACGATGCCGATCGCCATGCCGGGAATCGCGTACTGCTTCATCAGCGGCGCGATCTGGCGCGTGACGGTGTCGCGGAGGTCGTCCTGCGTGACGGCGGCCGCGCGACCGGCCGTGGCGGTCGCGCATGCGGCGACCAACAGGGTCGCGGCGAAGCGTGTCGCATTGAATCGCATGGGGGCGGTTCCTTCTCTTTCCGATGGTTGCATGGACAACAGATCCGGCCGCGCCGCGCGAAAAAGGTGGCGACCGGCCTGTCGAAGCAGGACTATCCGCTACCGCCCGGCCGCCAACAATCGACGATATGTTGCGCGAGCCGAAAGAAAAACTTATGAGATAAGTGGAAGGCGGGAACGAGGCCGCCGTCATGGCCGGGCTACTCACCCGTTTTCCGGGAAAACCTGCCGGTTTTAACAACATCGAATCCGGCGGCCGGGTGGCGCCGCGTCGAAAATCGATGAAAAAGAGATAAGTCTTGTCAGATCCAGCGGCGCCGGCCAGCCGCGTGATTGATTCATCCGCACGGATCGAAGTAGACTCGCGAAAGCCAAAAATAAAATCCGACCTGAGAGAATCCATGAATCGCCCTATCCCGCTCGCCCGCTCCCGTGTCATCGGCTCCCGCGCGCTCGCGTGACGTTCACGCACCGATCGACCTGAACCGGAATACGCGACGCCAGCGCGTTCTTGCGCGCGCACGTTCGCCGTTTCGCCGTTGAGCCAAAACAACCGCCAGGGTCCTGCGCGCACCGCCCGCGCACGCCCTGCCCGACCGGAGAGTGAGCCCGTGACCGAAACCGTGGCCGCGTCGGCCTATCGGCCGCGCGACGTCGTCAATGCACCCGACATCAAGGCGGCGATCGCCCGCCGCAGCACCGAGCGCGACGATCCCGCCGAGATCCGTGCGTGGCTCGGCAACCATTTCTTCCGCTGGGTCGTCGGTGCGTTCGAGCAGGCGCAGCCGCTCGATTCGCTCGCCGATTACCGCGCACTCGCCGGCGCCGACCGGCCGGCGCCCGAATGGCTCGTGCGCCGGTTTCGCGCGCAACCGGCGTCCGCGGCGTCTGCCGCTCCCGGCCCGGCGGCCAACGCTGTGCCGCTACCCGCCGCCGAGCCCGCGCCGCTCTACTTCATCGATCCCGAGCACATGCTGCTGATCGACCGCGAACGCGTGCTGGTCGAATTCCTGCGCTCGCGCGCCGGCACGCGGCTCGCGCAGAAACTGCAGCGCATTACCTGCGCGATGGCGCTCGACATGTGGGAACGCGAGCACCAGCGGATGCAGGCGCGCCGCGACAAGGGCTGGGTGCCGAGCAGCGGCCTCGCGCTGCGCGAGGTGCTGCGCACGCCGAACGGAATCGTGTTCGAATTCGTCGGCAGCCATGCGGCGCTGCGCGAGGAGCTCGCGTACGAGTCGTACTACATGCAGCACTGCCTCGGCCAGTTCGCGGATCGCCGCCGGTTGCGCGGCGGCTACGGCGAGCAGTACGCGCAAGCCGCGCAGGACGGCCGGCTGCGCCTGTTCACGCTGCGCGGCGCGGGCAACCAGCCGCACGTGACGATCAGCCTGCAGGTCAGCGGCGACGGCCTGCGCATCGACCAGATCAAGGGCAAGCAGAATCGTCATCCGGTGCGCCGCTATGCCGACGACGTCCGCCAGTTCCTGCGCGCGCTCGCGCCGCGCGGCGAGCGCCATCCGGATTGCGAGGGCATGGGCCTCGTGTTCGAGCCGGACGCGCCGGGCGCGGCCACCGGCGCCTGGACCTTCGTCACCGACGTGCGCTCGCCCGACCATCTGCTGAGCGTGATGAGCGACAACTTCCACCTGATCGAGCATTTCGAGCAGCCGCCGGCCGTGCTGCAATGGCTGCTGCTGCGCAACGCGCCCTATGCGCTCGGCCAGCTGCGGCAGATCGATCCGGCCGTCGCGGCGGCCGCGCGCCACGCATTGCCGGCCGATGCGCTGCCGGCCGCGCGCGCACCGAATGCACCACCGGCCACGACCGCATTCGAGATCGAAGGCATCGCGATCGATCCCGCGCTGTGCGCGGCGTTCGCGTTGCCCGTGCCGGCGGACGGGAGCCCGTCATGCTGAAACTGCTGCTCGGCGCGGTCGCGCTGTGGCTCGTGTGGTACGTGTGTCGCTCGTTCCGGGTCGCCGCGCGGATGGTGCGCGAAGTCGACGCCGACCAGGCCGCGGGCGCCGACAGCGCGGTGCCGGTACGGCAAACCACGGCCGTTCGTCTCGCGCATGCGCAGGCCGAGCAGGCGCCGCCGAACCGCCGTCGCTGGGCGCTCGCGCTGGCCGACATCCTGTTGATCCGCAACGGGCTGCGCTGCGATTGCGACGATCTCGTCCATGCGCTGCCCGATTCGCAGCGCGAACGGCTCGCACGCCAGGTCAGGCGCGAACTCGACCTGCCGGCCGACCTGCCCGAGTGGCAGATCGTGCAGCGCGTGCCGTCGATCCTTGCGGGCTGGATCCGCGGCGTCGGCCGCTCGCACGACGGCTTCTACGAACAACTCGCCGCCGTCGGGCGCGTGCGCGACGCACTCGCGTTCGACTGCGCGCGCACCGCATTTCTCGTGCGCTGCATCGCGCTGCTCGGCTGGACGTCCGAACAGCACGCGTGGGTCGTGCTGCTGCTCAACGCCCAGCGCGCGCAGGACAGCTTCGACAGCTGGGAAGACTTCGGACTCGCGTATGCGCGGGCGCGCCAGCAGTGGCTGCGCGGCAGCGGCCAGGACGGCCCCGCGTCGTCGCGCGCCACGCAGGAAGTGCGCGAGTACCTGCGCAATCCGTCCGGAAACTGGCTTTCGCTGCCGTGGAAGCGCTACCGCATCTTCGATCCTCAACCCGTTTCGTCATGACCGCCGATACCGACATGTCCTCCGCCTCCGCCGACCTGATTCCGCCCGCGACATCCCGCTGGTTCATTTGCGACGTCGACGCGCTGCTGCGCGCGGGCGAGTTCGCCGCGCTCGACGCGCAACTCGATGCCGCGCTCGCCGCGAGCGTCGACGATCGCATCGCCGAAGGGCGGTACGTCGACGCGCTGCCGGCCGACGTGCAGTCGTGCCTCGACGCCGGCGCCGAGGGCCTCGCGCGCCTGCGCGCGTGGCAGGCCGCGAACCCGCGCTCCGCGCACGCGTGGCTGTGCGAAGCGCATTACTGGCACCACTGGGCCTACGAATACCGCGGCGGCGGCTGGGCCGAAACGGTGACCGAAGCCGGCTGGATCGGCGCGCATGCGTGCGCGACGTTGACGCTCGTCGCCGCGCTGCGCGCGCTGGCGCTCGCGCCGACGATGTGGAGCGCGCCAATGGTGATCTTCACGAGCGTGTCGTCGTTCGGCGAACCCGAGTGGCTGGCGCAGCTCGTGCGCGAGCGCCGCTGGCCCGTCACCGAACTGCAGCTGAACGCCGGCGCCGACGACGAAGCCACGCACGCCGAACTGCAGCAGATGTTCGCGCGTTCGGGGCTGAATCCCGACGTGCCGGTCGCCTGCCCGCCGGCATTTCCGGACGCGTTGCCGGGCCCGGTCCAGGGCAAGAAGCTGCGTAAGGAGAAGTGGTACTGGATGGAGGCGACGCTGCACGTCCACCCGAAGCTGTTCTTCCCGATGCGCACGTTCATCTGGTACATGCAGCCGCGCTGGGGCGGCTCGCACGATCACATCCGCGCGTTCGTCGCGTCCGACGCGTGCGCGCACCTCGATGCGGTCGAAAAGGACCGGCTGCTGCACGAGATCTGGCGCGACGACTACGCCGGCAACACGCTCGATGCGAACGACGACGAAGACGACGCACGCCACGCGATGACCGCGACGCTCGCGCGTGCGCAGGCCGCGCTGCATCCGTATCACCGCTGGGAAACGCTGCACTGGCTCGCGTACAGCCACTTCAAGCGCAGCGAGTACGAACAAGCCTACGCGCGGCTGCAGGAAGCCGAACGCAACGAGCCGATCGACGACAACCGCGCGATGGCGATGGGCTTGCGGCTGGCGCTCGGCCTCGATCCACAGGGCGACTGGCTGCCCCGCGCGATCGAACGTGCATCGGACGCGCGCGCCTGCACGTCGGCGATGATCCTGCGCGGCTATGCGCATCGCACCGGCACGTTCGGCTTCGCGCGGGACGACGCGCGCGGCGACGCCTGGCTCGAAGCCGCGCGCGAGAACGAGCCCGGCTCGCTCGCATGGAACCAGATCGCCACCGCGTTCGAGTATGAGAACCGGCGCCCCGCCGATGCCCTCGCCATCTGCAAGCTCGGCTACGAGGCGGGCGGCGATTCGTGCGGCTACCTGCTCGGCTGCTTCTACAAGGACGGCACGCATGTCGAGCCCGACCCGTACCGCGCCGCCCACTACTTCCGCGAATCGATGGAGGCCGGCGGCAACATGGCTGCGTACCGGCTCGGCTACACGTACCATCACATCGGGCAGACCAGCACGGACCGTGCCGAACGCGTGCGCATGCAGGCCGAGGCCGTCGAGGCCGCGCGCAAGGCGCACGAGATGGGGCATACGGACGGCCTCGAGTGCATGCTGATGTTCATCGGCGACATCGAGGATTATCCGTCGCGCCATCGCTACGTCGACGAACTGCGCCGACATGCCGAAGGCGGTCACCCTGCCGCGATGGCCGCGCTGTCGTTCTTCCTTGCGGACATCAACGACAAGTCGCTGTACGACTATCGCGAAAGCGTGCGATGGATCATGGGCGCGCAGGCCATCGCACCGGACGACGAATACGTGCAGAACATCACGCGCGTCAGCCACGAGGACGGCATGCTCGGGAAGCTGCGCTACAAGCTGCAGCGCAAGCAGATCAAGGCGCACGAAATTCCGGGCGCCGACAACGCGATGGTCTGAACCCGGGCCGACGCACGCGCCCGCTCGCCGGCGGGCCGTGCGCGCATCATCCCGGCAGCCGCTCGAGAAACGCCAGCATCGCCGCGTTGAACCGTTCGGGCCGCTGCAGCGGCGCGAAATGGCTCACGCCGGGCAGGATCGTCAGCGTCGCGCCGGGGATCGTGCGTGCCAAGTACGCCGCATGCTCGGGCCGGATGAATTCGTCGTGCTCGCCCTGCACGATCGCCACCGGCACGGCGATCGCCGCGAGGTCCTGCGCGGTGTAATCGGGTTGCGTGCGCATCATTTCGCTGACGGCCGCGACGAACGCATCGAACTGGTCCGGTGTCGCGGACAGTCGCGCATAGTCCTTGCGATGCCGCGCGAAACAGCGGTCGATCAGCGGGCTCGGCACCATCTCCTTCGTGCCGCCCGGATCCATGTTGCACGCGAAGAAGAACACGCCGGCCGCGCGTTCCGGTGCGCGGGCGGCCAGCACGAGCGCGATGCACGCGCCGTCGCTCCAGCCGACGAAGCGTGCACGGTCGACGTGCAGCGCGTCGAGCACGGCCAGCACGTCCGATGCCATGCGTTCGTACGAATAGGGTCGGTCGTCGCGCGTGCTGCGACCGTGCCCACGGCTGTCGATCACGATCGCGTGGTAGCCGGCCGCGAGCAGCGCCGGCACCTGGTTGCCCCAGTTGCCGCCGTGGCCAAGGCCGCCGTGCAGCAGCACGACCGCCGGCCCCTGGCCGAACGACGCGTGCCACATGCGCGCGCCGTCGTGGTCGAGCCATCCTTCCGCGTCGGCCGCCGGCAGCGGCGTGCCGCCGTGCGCGTCGAAGCGAACGAGTTCGTCGTCGGGTTCCGCATGCATCGTTCAGCCGTCCTCGAGAGGGAGACGAGCTTGCGATTGTAATGCGGGCGGCCGACGTGCCGCCGCGGGCGCTCAGGCCTGCGTCGACACCAGCCCGCCCGACGGCGAGCCGCCGGATTTTTCGAGCGCCGCCGCGAGTTGCGAGATGGCCGTCGCGAGCGCAGCCGAAATCGCGCTGGCTTCCGCGCTCAGCGACTGCTGTTCGACGGCCGCGGCCGGGTCGTCCTTCGCGCGCTGCGCCGCGGTGGCCATCTGCCGCTCCAGCGTCGCGAGCTGCTTCTGCAGCCGCTCGATCAGCGCCTTCAACTGCGCGACCGCCGGGTCTTCCGACGATGCGCCCGCCGCGCCGAGCGTTTCGCCGGTGGCGCCGGTCGAATCCTTCGTGCCGGTGGTACGGGTCGTGTCGGTCGCGCCCGTGGCGCCGGTCGTGCCCGTCGTGCCCGTCGTGCTCGCTGCATCCGCCGTGCCGCCGCTGGACGACGTCGCAGCGGGTGCGTTCGCGGTCACGCCGCTGTCCGCGAGCGGGGATCGCGCGGTCGTGGAGAAATCGATCTGCATCGTGTCGGTCCGTGTGTCGGTAAACGAAGTGACAAGGGCGAAAATCGCCTTCCAGTTCGTTTACGGCATTCGTCACACGAAACTTGAATATCGGGGCCGGGTGGATTGCCCCGCGCGCACTTCAATCGACCGCGAAAGGGCCAGATTGGCAGGCGGGCGGCGCTGGTAGAATCGCTGCTTCGCCGGCAGGATACGCACGTCGACCGCCTCCGTCGGGCCCGAACGCGCCACGGCCGCCGGCTTCGACTCTCCGCCTCGTTGCACGCGGCATGCAACCTGTGCCGACGCCGCCATCGCGGCTTTCCGGGTCGCCTTTTTCGTTCGTCTGCCCTGCGTACCCCGCTTGTCCACGCGAGCGGCGAACGCCGTGCGGCATGCATTCGCTTCATCACGCATTCGAGGAACACACGATGGCCCGCATCGGCGCCTTCTGCATCACGACGTGGCTTGCCGCCGCGATTCTCTACTTCGGCCAGCACTCCGTCGCGATGATCGTGCTCAGCGGTGTCGTGGTCTTCGGCGGGTTCGATCTGCTGCGTCCCTGACGCACGTCGCGACGCGGGCACTCGCGAACGTCGCCACCGCCTGATCGACCGTCAGCGCGCGCTCGTTGAACCCGACCGGCACACCGCCGAGCCCGAGCCTGCAGTTCGGCCGATCGAGTCGCCACCCGTCGATCCGCAACGCGACGCGCGATATCGGGGCGCGTTCGCATGCGGCAGGTCGATCGTGATCTGCCGCTTCGCGCCCGGCATCAGGTTCAGATAGTTGTCGCTGCAGAACGCCGGCAGGATTGTAGTTGTCCTCCATGATGGCATCGTCTCCGCGGATGCGCGCAGCGCAGCTGCCCTGCGCGCATCCCTGCCTTTATCGCGCGCCGACCTGGCGCTGCGTGCGCATCGCAGTCGACGCGCCGCCGGCGGTCATCTGCGTATAGTCCGCGTTCGGCCCGGACGGCGGCGTCAGGTTATCGGCGGCCGCCCATTGCGTCGGCGTCGCGGACAGCGCATAGCGCATCGTCCCGCCGTTGGCGATCTTGCCGAGCGGCAGCCACGAGCCCGCATAGTCCCCGCCGTTGAGCTTCAGCGACTGGATGTACGGGAACGCGGCACGGCCGGTATCGTCCGCCGCGACCTGCTGATCGCTTTCGAGCCGCAGCGTCTTGCCGTTGCCGAGCCAGACCGTGATGCCGCTGAATTGCGGCGTGGACAACGCAAGACCCGCTTCCGACGGAATGACCGGGAACATGCCGAGCGTCGCCCACACGTACCAGCTCGACGTCGCGCCCATGTCGTCGTTGCCCGGCAGGCCGTCGCGGCCGGTGCCGAACGTCTGCGCCATGATGATCGGCAGGATGTACTGCGCCCCGCTCGGTTGCCCGGCCCAGTTGTAGCCCCATGGCGACTGGAACGACGGTTCGTTGCCGATATAGAGGCCGTTCGACGATTCGCCGCCGTTCAGGCTGCCGGAAGTCGGCACCGTCGAATACGGCGTCGTGATCGCGAACAGCTTGTTCAGCCGCGCGACGGCCGCCTGCTTGCCACCGATCGCATCGATCAGCGCGGACCAGTCCTGCGCGAAGGACCAGAAGTAGTTCGGCTCCGTCGATTCGTGGAACGAACCCGGCACGAGCGCGCCCAGCGTGCCGGGCGCCGCACCGGCCGGCGGCGCGTTACGCGCGGCGATCACCTTGTTCGGGTAGTCGAAGATGTTGCGCCACCACGATGCGCGCGTGTACAGCGTGCCGATGTTGTCCGCCGTCACGCCGACCGACGGCGCGTTCAGCACGCTGGCAGGCAGCGCCTGCAGGAACGCGGCCGCCGAGCGGTCGCTCAGCACGCGCTCGATGGTCGCCGACGACGAGTGGCCGTCGTCGCTCTGCGACAGATAATGGGCCGTCAGGAAATTGGCGAGCCCCGGCGCGCTCGCGCGGTCGTTGCACGCGCTCGACGGATCGAACACCGACTGCTTCGTCAGGCGCGCGGCCGACACCAGATCGAAATCGGTCGCGCCGAATTTGTAGGAACCGGCAATCACGTTCAGCGCGTTGTCGCCCGCCATCGGCGTCGAATCGTCACTGCCGTCGACCCAGTGCGGAAACGCGCCGCACTGCAGCCCGTCGACGACGAGCGACTGCATCATGTCGCTCGCTTCCTGCGGCGCGAGCATCGCAAGCAGCTGCGCCTGGGAACGATACGTATCCCACAGCGAGAAACCCGTGTAGTGATTGGCGCCGCCGCCTTGCGAGCCGTCCGGACGTTTGTACGCATAGTCCTTGACGTTCGCGGTGGCACGCTGCGGGACGGTGCCGGTCCGGTCCACCGAGGTCGGATAGCTGCCGTTCGCGTTCTTCGGCTGACGCATGCTGCGGAACTCGCCATTCGTGTCGCTGTAGAGCGTCGGCGCGCTGAACACGTGATACAGCGCCGTGTAGAACTTCGTGAGATTCGCCTTCTGCGTGGCGTTCAGCGCAGCCGGGTCCTTCGCCTGATCGATCTGGATCGTGTTGAGCCGGTCGTTCCACGCCGCGGAGGCCTTCGTCCGCGCATCGTCGAACGCCAGTTTTTCGCCCTCGGCCGCGAGGTTGGCCTGCGCGTTCGACACGCTGACGGACGAGATGCCGACCTTCACGGTCACGGTCTTGTCCGCATCGGTCAGGTCGAACTGCAGTGTCGCTGCACCGTTGCTCGCGGTATTCACCGACGACGTACCCGTTTGCTTGCGCAGCGGCTTGTCGAAGGTCGCATAGAAATACACGGGAGCATTCCAGATCGTGCCGTACGGCGTGCAGAACGCCGGCGCGACCGCCTGCCCGCTCATCGACCGGCCGTCGCTGGCGAGCGCGAGCGCCACGTTGTTCGCGGTGATGCTCGTGCTGCCCGAATCGCTGTTGCCGTTCAGCTTCGCATCGATCGAGAAAAAGCCCTTGTTCTTGTCCGTATACGTGAAGCGCGCGAGGCCGGAACGCGCGGTCGCGCTCAGTTCCGTCGTGATGCCGTTCGCGAGGCGCACCTTGTAGTAGCCCGGTTGAGCCACTTCATCCGCATAGCTGTATCCGATGCCGGCCGGTCTGCCGCCCGGCGCGATGGCGTTCGCCCCGTCGGTGGGCAGCATCGCGACTGCGCCCTGCCCCGGGCAGCCGACGCCGCTCAGGTGCGTGACGCTGAAGAAATCGATCGTACCGGTCGATCCGCCCGACGACAGGTAGCCGCCCGACCCGTTGAAGTTGTAGCGCGGCGTGTTCGGCCCGAAATCGACCATCCCGAACGGCACCGTGGCGCCCGGGTTCACGTTGCCCGCGTAGCCGGAGTCGCCATTGACCTGCGTGCCGATCAGCGGATTGACGAACTGCGTCAATTGCATGTTGGTGCGCGTGGGCGTCGGCGTGGACGGCTGGCCCGGTTGCGCTGGCTGCCCCGGTTGTCCCGGTTGCGATGGCCCCGATGTCGATGGCCCGTCCGTGCCGCCGTTGCCGGCGGTCGACGTACCGTTCACGTCATCGCCGCCACACGCGGCGAGCGCCGCACACGTCAGTGCAGCGACGATCAAGAGTCGTGGATTTTTCATTTTCGTTTAGTACCATTAATTAAACGAATCATCCGGCGTCGACGATGTTCCGATGCGCCGCCAGGCTTGCCACCTTGCGCGGCGCGACGCCGGCTGCCCCCCAATCGGCGCCGCGCAGACTTCCGCTTGCGAATTTCCGGCGCCTGCCGCTATCGCGGCAGGCGCGGGCGTGCTGCCCACCGAATCGGCACCGCATCCGGCGCTCCCTTCCCGGGGACTTAACAGTGCCGTAACGACTGTTTATTCACCACAAGAAGTTTCCCGAATTTTCAGTTTGTTTAACTAAACAATTGTGAGTTAAGTGGCTTTGAGCACAAATTTCCCGCGTTTGTTGCGTTGCAACCAGCCGGAGCGGGATGTGCGGCGACGGGCGCCCGGCGACTCCGGGCGCCCCGTTCACTCAGGGATGCGAAAGAATTGACGAAGCGCGCGGCGGCGCGTCAGCGCGGCAACGTCCTCAGCGAAGACGGGCCGCCGGTCAGCGCGATCCGCTTGCCCGTATCGCGCAGCTTGCCGCCGTCGACCGCATACAGCGCAAGCTGCCGTTCGACGTTGAACTGCACGATCACGTGCCGGCTGTCGGCGGTAAACACGATGCCCTGCGCGGCTTCGCCGCCGGGCGCCTCGCTCACCTTCACGGCCTGCCCGTCGCGGATCTCGAACAGCAGCACCTTGCCGAGTTTGTGGCGGCCCGGGTTGTCGGCCGTCAGGTTCGAACCGTCCATCGCCTGCACGGCGATCCACTTGCCGTTCGGCGAAATCGCGACGCCTTCCGGCAGCGACGGCACCGTCAGGTACTGGACCGTGCGGAACGGCACGCGCGACACGTCGATCAGCGCGACCGAATCGGCGTCGCCCGCGAGCGTGCCGGAGTAACCGGGCAGCCCCGCGAGCCCGACGTTGCTGACGACGGCCCAGCGGTTGTCGCTCGACACGTCGATCGTATACGGCGCGACGCCGGTGCTCAGGCGCGTGCCGCTGTCGGTCACCTTGCCGTCGTCGACGTTCAGTACCGCGATGCCCTGCTCGTCGCGCAGCGACACGAGCGCATGCTTGCCGTCGTGCGTGAAGCTGATCCCGGCCAGCCGCTTCTTGCCGATTTTCAGGTTGCCGTCGAGCGTCATGTGGGTGCCGTCGATACGCACGATCGACACGCTGCCGTCGACGTTGGCGACGAGCGCGAGCCGGCCCGAGCGGTCGATCGCGATCCCTTGCGGATGCGTGCCGAGCTCGATGCGCGTGATCGCCGGCGGCGCGCTGTCGAGATTCACGACTTGTAGAAACGTGTCGAATACGAGCTGCTTCGCGGCCGTGTCGTAGCGCGTCGGCGCACCGACGAGCGCGAGCTTCGCATCGGGCGTGATCGCGACGGCCTGCGGCGGCCCCTGGATACCGTTCTCGACGTCGACCTGCAGTGCGACCTTCGGCGGGAACGTGCTGGCGTCGAGCAGCGTCAGCGTGTCGGCGGGCGGGGCAGGCAGATAGGTGTCGCGGCCCTCGACGCGCTGGTACTTGCCGTCGTTGCCGGACACGATCCAGTCGGCGGCGTGCACGGCAACGGCCGTCGTGGCGAGGGTCAGCGCGGCGAGCAGGCGCGCGCTGCGCAGGCGGAAAGGATTCGAATGCATGGCGGTCGGTTCTCCGGATCGGTTGCGGACGCAATGGATTGCCCGGCCCTGCTGCTCGACCGGCCGGCGCTATCGGATGATGCCCGAAAGCGGGCCGACCCGGCGTCTCGCGCCCGGTCCGGTTCCGTCAATCCGTGCGTCGCGTCCCCGATGACCACTCGACGACGTCGTCGAGCGGATACACCGGCCGCGCGAGCCGCGCGTAGCGAAACAGCCCGAAGTCCGAGCCCGTCACGCCGCGGCTGTCGCATTCGACCAGCGCGGACGAAATCGGCACGAACACCGGCCGGCAATACATCCGCGACTTCAGCAGCAGGAAGCGCGCGCGCCGCGGATCGACACCCACGCTCTCGAACACGCCGAGATCCCACGGCTCCTGCGTGCGCTCGGTGACGACGAGCGTGGCCGTGCCGATGTCGAGCACCGCCGCGCGGCCCATGTACGCACGCTGCCCGGTGTACGTCGGCCCCGTGATCACGTACTCGCCGTCGGTGATCGCGCGCACGATGCCCGTCGCGCGGAACGGTTCGCGCCGCACGCCGCCGTGCGACGGCAGACGGTTGCCGACCGGCACCGTGACGGTAGCGCCGACGCCCGCGTCGATCAGCGCCGCGACGGCTTCGGGGTCGCACAACGGCCCGCTGACGATCCCGTCGAGCCCGTGCGCGAGCGCGGCTTCGAGCAGGTCCATCGTGTCGCACGGGCCGCCCGACATGCAGTTGTCGCCGTGATCGAGCATCAGCACCGGGCGGTCCGCACCGTCGGCGAGCGCCGCGGCCTGCGCGACCGATTCGGTGAGCGGCGCGCTGCGATAGACGAATTCGTCGCGCGCATCCCAGATCTGCCGCGCGATGCGTTCGGCGACGGCGTCGGCCGCGGCGCGGTCGCCGTCGGCTACCACGACCACGCTGATGCACGGCGCGGGAATATCCGCGAGCGAGAAACCGGGCAGCACCGAGACCGCGAGCATGCCGTCCGCCTCGGCCGCGCATGCGGCTTCCACCGCGCGCCGCATCGCGCCTTCGGCGCTCGCGCTGCGCAGCGTCGACGTCATCAGCGGCGGCTGCCGCCACGCGAGCACGGGCCGCGCGCGGCCGTGCAGTCGGTCCAGCAGCAGCCGCGCCGCATGCTCGCCGGTCTCGTACATGTCGACGTGCGGATACGTCTTGAAACTGACGATCACGTCCGCGTTGTCGATCATCTTCTGCGTGACGTTCGCATGCAGGTCGAGCGCGACCGCGATCGGCGCAGCCGGCAGCGCCGCACGCACCCGCGCGAGCAGGTCGCCCTCGCCGTCCGCGCTCTGCTCGGCGACCATCGCGCCGTGCAGGTCGAGCATCACCGCGTCGCAGCCCGGCGCGGCGGCGACGATCGCATCGCAGATCGCCGCATACGCGTCGGCCGCGACCGGCCCGCTCGGGTTCGCGGCGGCCGACACCGGCGTCACGATATCGGCGCCTTCGCGCTCGGCCGCGTCGATGAACGCGGCCATCGCGGTGCGCATCCCGCGATTCGCGCGATACGCATCGTCGCCCCAGTCGGGGCCGTTACGGCCGAACGCGGCGAGCGGCGTCGGCACCGGCGAGAACGTATTGGTCTCGTGGTTCATCCGGGCGATCAGGATCTTCATCGTGCACGGCCCTCCGCAATCCCGGCCGCGCCGAGCATCGCATGCAGCAGCACGTTGCAGCCGGCTTCCAGATGTGCCGGATCGGCGTCCTCGATCTCGTTGTGGCTGATCCCGTCCTTGCACGGCACGAAGATCATCGCGGTCGGCGCCACGCGCGCGAGATACACCGCATCGTGGCCCGCGCCGCTGATCACGTTCATCGAGGACAGCCCGAGCGCGCGCGCGCCGGCGCGGACCTGCTCGACCAGCGCCGGATCGAACGGCTGCGGCGGAAAATACACGACCGGCTCGATGTCGATCCGCATCCCGGCCGCCGCGCCCAGGTCGGCGCATGCCGCGCGCAGTTGCGCGTCCATCGCCGTCAGCGTCGCGTCGTCGGCCGCGCGCAGGTCGACGGTCAGCGTCACGCGGCCGGGAATCACGTTGCGCGAATTCGGGTGCACGTCGACCCAGCCGACCGTGCCGCGTCCGTGCGGCGGATGCGCGCGCGCGATGCCGTTCACCGCGCGCACGAGATCGGCCGCGACCAGCAGCGCATCGCGGCGCAGTTCCATCGGCGTGGGGCCGGCATGCGCCTCCATCCCGTGCACGGTCACGTCGTACCAGCGTTGTCCGAGCGCGCCCTCGACCACGCCGATCGTCGTGTCGTGCGCCTCCAGCACCGGCCCCTGCTCGATATGCGCTTCGAAATACGCGCCGACGGGATGCGCGCCGCGCTCGTCGTCCGCACTGCCCGCGTACCCGATCGCGGCCAGCGCATCGCGCACCGACACGCCGTCGCGATCGCATTGCGCGAGCGCATGGTCGAGCGTGAACGCGCCCGCGAATACGCCGGAGCCCATCATCACCGGGACGAAGCGCGACCCTTCTTCGTTGGTCCAGACGGCCACCTCGAGCGGCGCGCGCGTGCGCACCCCGGCGGCGTCGAGCGTACGCAGCACCTCGAGGCCGGCCAGCACGCCGTAGTTGCCGTCGAACTTGCCGCCGGTCGGCTGCGTGTCGATATGGCTGCCCGTCGCCACGGGCGGCAGGTCGTCCCGCTCGCCCGCGCGCCGCGCGAAGATATTGCCGATCGCATCGACGCGCACCGTGCAACCGATGTCCTTCGCCCACGCGACGAACAGGTCGCGCGCCTGGCGATCGAGGTCCGTGAGCGCGAGGCGGCACACGCCGCCCTTGTCGGTCGCGCCGATCCGCGCGAGCCGCATCAGGCTGTCCCACAGCCGCGCGCCATCGACGCGCAAGCCGGACGCCGCGACGCCCGGAGTCACATCCTGTACTTGCATCGTTGCCATTCCTCGCATTGAAAGGGCCCGGCGCTCATGCGACACCGACGCCCAGGTAGCGGTCCTTCACGTCATGGTCGGCCGCGAACGCCGCGTTGCTGCCTTCGTAGACGATCACGCCCTGTTCGATCACGAAGTGGCGATCCGCGAGCTGCGTGCACACTTCGAGGTTCTGTTCGACGAGCAGGATCGCGACACCGGCCGCCTTGATCTGCTTCAACTGCGCGACGATCTCCTCGACGATCACCGGCGCAAGCCCCTCGACCGGTTCGTCGAGCATCAGCAGCCGCGGATGATTCATCAGCGCGCGGCCGATCGCGAGCATCTGCTGCTCGCCGCCGGACAACTGCGCGCCGCCGTTGCGGCGACGCTCCTTCAGCCGCGGAAAGATCCGGTAGATGTCGTCGAGCTGCCACGGCGAATCGCGACGCGCGCCGAGCCGCAGGTTTTCCTCGACCGACAGCAGCCGGAAAATCCCGCGATGCTCGGGCACGAAGCACAGGCCGCGCGCGGCGATCCGGTGCGCCGGCTGCCCGGACACCGGCCGGCCCGCGAACGTCACCGTGCCGCCGGTCGGCGCGACGACGCCGGCGATCGTCTTGAGCGTCGTCGACTTGCCCGCGCCGTTGCGGCCGAGCAGCGTCACCGTCTCGCCTTCGTTCACGTTCAGCGAAATGCCCTGCAGCACGTGGCTCTTGCCGTAGCACGCGTGCACCTCCTTCACGTCGAGCATCATGCGCGGCCTCCGGTGATCATGTTGCCGAGATACGCACTGCGCACGCGCGCGTCGCCGCGAATCGCATCGGGTCGGCCTTCGACCAGCACGCGTCCCTGCTGCATCACCGTGATCGTGTCCGAGATGTCCATCACGATGCCCATGTTGTGTTCGATCAGCACGACCGTGTAGTCGTCGCGCAGGCCGCGGATCAGCGCCTTCATGTCGTCGAGATCGTCGATGCCCATGCCCGACGTCGGCTCGTCGAGAAAGATCGCGCGCGGCCGCGCCGCCAGCGCCATGCCGACCTCGAGCCGGCGCTGCTGCCCATGCGACAGCACGCCGGACGCCGTGTCGGCGAAGCGCTGCAGGCCGAGCCGCTCGAGTACGTCGTCGATGATGCCGTCGTGCGCGAGCGCCCCGCGCGGCGGCGTCCACGGATTGAGCGCCCGCCGCGATTCGACGCCCTGCGCGGCGACGCGCAGGTTTTCGCGCACGCTCAGGTTCGGAAACAGGCTCGTCACCTGGAACGAGCGGGCGATGCCGCGCCGCACGCGCTTGTGATCGGGTTCGTGCGACACGTCGTGCCCGTCGAACAGGATCGAGCCCGACGTGATCGGCAGCGTGCCGGTCAGCGTATGGAACAGCGTCGTCTTGCCCGCGCCGTTCGGGCCGATCACCGAATGCACGGTGCGCGGCATGATGCGCAGATCGACGCCGCCCAGCGCGGTGAACTTGCCGTAGCGCTTGACGATGCCGCGCGCTTCGAGAATCGCTTCGCTCATTGCCGCTCCTTGACCGTGACCGCCGTGCGATCGCCACGCCGCAGCGACGCCACGACGCGTTCGCCCAGCCCCCACAACCCGCGCTGCATGAACAGGCTGACCGCGATCAGCACGAGGCCGAGCAGCAGCAGCCAGCGCGGCCACAGCGTCGACAGCCAGTCCGCGAACAGCACGTAGAACGCCGCGCCGAGCACCGACGCGAACAGGTTGCCCGTGCCGCCGATCACCGTCATCACGAGGATCATCTCGCTCGTGTGATAGTCGATGTTCGACAGCGGCGCGATGCCCGTCATCAGCGCGTGCAGCGCGCCCGCGAGGCCCGTGACCGCGCCCGAGATCACGAACGCCGCGAGCTTGAAGCGCTTCACGTCGTAGCCGGCCGCCGCCGCGCGCGCCTCGTTGTCGCGAATCGCGAGCAGCGTCCGGCCGAATACCGAGCGCGACACGCGCAGCAGCAGCCAGAACACCGCGACGAACAGCACCGCGACGAAGCCGTAGTAGCGCCACGGTGAATCGAGCGACACGAGCGGATGGCCGAACGCGGACAGCGCCGGACGCGGGATGTCGAGCAACCCGTTGTCGCCGCCCGTCACATCCGGCGTCGTATACGCGAGGAAGTAGAACAGTTGCCCGAACGCGAGCGTCAGCATCACGAAGTACGTACCGCGCTGCCGGATCGAGAACCAGCCGACGAGTGCGGCCGCGATCGCGCCGAGCACCGCGGCCGCGACCAGCGCGGCCGTCACGGACGCGACGCCGCGCGTCAGCACCAGCCCCGCCGTGTAACTGCCGAGCCCGAAGAAGATGCCCTGCCCGAACGAAAGCAGCCCCGTGTAGCCGAGCAGCAGGTTGCAGCCGAGCGCGGCGAGCGCGAACACCAGCACTTCGGTCGCGAGCGAGCCCGAACTCAACACGAGCGGCAACACGCACGCGGCCACCACCGCGAGCCAGCCTTCCGGCCGCTGCAGCGCTCCGCGCCACGGCCGCGGGCGTTGCGACGCCGCCGCGCCCGGCGGCAGCGGTTTCGACGATTCGATCATGCGGCCCTCCCCAGCAAACCGTTCGGACGCAGCAGCAGCACGGCCGCCATCGCGACATAGATCATCAGCCGCGCGCCTTCCGGCCACAGCGTGCTCATCAGGCTCTGCACGATGCCGACCAGCAGCCCGCCGACGAGCGCGCCGAGAAAATTCCCCATTCCGCCGACGACCACCACGACGAATGCAACGCCGAGCGCCTCGATCCCCATGAACGGATCGACGCCGCGGATCGGCGCGGCGAGCACGCCGGCCAGCGCGGCCGTCGCCGCGCCGAGCGCGAACACGAGGCTGAACACGCGCGTCACGTTGATGCCGAGCAGCGACACCATCTCCGTCGACTCGCTGCCCGCGCGCACCGTACTGCCGAGCCGCGTGCCGTCGAGCACCCACCACAGCAGCGCGGCGAGCACGGCCGTGAACCCGATCACGAACAGCCGGTACTTCGGATAGACGAAGCCGCCCCAGATCACGACGCCGTTCAGTGCGTCGGGCGGCGGCACGTTGTCACCGAGCGGCCCCCACGCGAGGATCGCGCACTCCTGCAGCACGAGCGCGAGCCCCACCGTCGCGAGGATGTGGAATTCGTGCTGCTGCGCGTACACGTGGCGCAGCACGAGTTTTTCGACGCCCCACGCGAACGCGCCGACCACGAGCGGCACGATCGCGAGCGCGACCCAGAAATTCGCCGACCATTGCAGCGCCTGGTAGCAGAGATACGCCCCGAGCAGGTAGAACGCGCCGTGAGCGAAATTCACGAAGCGCAGCAGGCCGAACACGATCGACAGGCCGACGGCGAGCAGGAAATACAGCATGCCCACGCCGATGCCGTTGACGATCTGCAGCAGATAGACGTTCATGGCTTCCGTGTCGGAAAGGAAGGTAACGGACGCCCGCGGCGCGCGATGCGCCGCGAACGCATGCACGGCGTCAAGCGAGCTTGCAGCCCGTCTTGTCGAGCGGCAGGAACGACTGGCCCGAGCTGACGATGTCCGCATAGTCGTCCGCGTTCTTCATCCGGGCCTTCGGCTTGCCTTTCAGCAGGTAGTAGTTCTTCAGCACCTGGTGGTCGCCCTTGCGGATTTCCTCCGGCCCCGTGAGGCCGTCGTACTTCATCCCTTCCATCGCGGCGACGACCCTCTTCGGATCGGCGCTGCCGGCCTTCACCATCGCGTCGATCAGGATCTTCGAGCAGATGTACGAACCCGCGAGGCTGTAGTTCGGGTTCGCCTTGAACGCGGCGTTCGCGCGCTTCACCAGATCGCGGTTCAGCGGCGAATCGATGCCGTGCCAGTACTGCGCGCCGAAATACACGCCGTCGCAGATGTCCGGCCCGAGCGCCTCGAACTGTTCGAGGCCCGACGCCCACGCGAGCAGGATCGTGCAGTTGCGCTTCATCCCGAAGCTGACGGCCTGGCGCAGCGTGTCCGACGATTGCGAGCCGAAGTTCAGGATCAGCAGCACGTCGGGCTGCGCGGCGGCCGCGTTCGTCAGGTAGCCGCTGAACTCCTTCTCGGCGAGCGAGTGGTAGCTGTTGCCGACGTGCTCGATGCCCTTTTCCTTGAAGATCGCCTTCGCGGCCGACAGCAGCCCGTCGCCGAACACGTATTGCGGCGTGATCGTGTACCAGCGCTTCGCCTTCGGCAGCATCTGGATCAACGGGCGCACCGTCTGCTCGATCGCGCCGAAGGTCGGCACCGACCAGCGGAAGGTCGCCGCGTTGCAATCCTTGCCGGTGATCTCGTCCGCGCCGGCCGTCGTGATGAACACGCCGCCCGCCTTCTGGACTTCCTTGCCCATCGCCAGCGATTCGGACGACAGGATGCCGCCCGCGAAGAATCGCACGCCCTTCTGCTGCGCGATCTCCTGCACGCGCCGCACGGCGGTCGCGGGCTTGCCCTCGGTATCGAGCGCCGTATAGGCGAGCGGCGCGCCGAGCACCTTGCCGTATTGCTTGACGACCAGTTGCATGCCGAGATCGGCGTACTTGCCGTTGGCGGCGAACGGGCCGGACATCGGCACCGGGCAGGCGAGCTGGATGGGCGAGCCCTGCGCGAACGCGACACGGGACGACATGCTGCCGAGCGCGCCCGGCACGGCCGACAGCGCGGCCAGTTTCAACAGTTCTCGGCGATTCAAGTTGACGCTCCTCATGATGGGGGACACACGCGATACGACCGACTGCCAAACCGTGCCCACGCCACTCCTGGATGCGCGCCGCCGGTTCATTCTATTTATCATGATAAATAGAATGAACCTGATGCTAGAGTTGATCAAAATTGGTGTCAATCAGGCAAAATTCCGTACCCGCGCCGGGACCGATCGTCGACGATGACGCGGCGCGCGGTCAGACAAAGGAGTCGTGAAGATGGTCATGGACCGAGCCAGGGCGGGCCTCGCGGTCGAAATCAAGCAGCCGAAGCGGGCCGACCTCGTCGCCGAGGAGATCAAGCGGCTGATCACCGAGAAGGACCTGAAGCCGGGCGACCGCCTGCCGCGCGAAGCCGAGCTGCAGCAGCTCTATGCGGTGAGCAAGAGCACGATCCGGGAAGCGCTGAAGTCGCTCGAGGTGCAGGGGCTCATCAAGGTCACCACGGGGCCGTCGGGCGGCGGGATGGTCGTCGAGGTGCCGCTCGACCGCACGCTTCAGTTGTTGCAGAACTACCTGTTCTTCAAGGACGTGACGATCGACGACATCTATACGGTGCGCAAGCTGCTCGAACCCGAGCTGGCCGCCGGCGCCGTGCCGCACCTGACGGAGCGCGACTTCGCGGCGCTGGAAGCGAACATCGCGTGCTGCGACGGCGCGTCGGGCGTGCACGATCGCGGCCACATGCTGCGTCAGCGGCAGGAGGACACGACGTTCCACGATATCCTCGCGGCCGCGAATCCGAATCCGTTCCTGCGCTTCAGTTGCGAACTGATCAACGAGATGATCCGGCAGTTGATCGAGTTCCGGAACGATACGCCGCTCGTCGAGCACAAGCGCTTCGGCGAAGCGAACGTGTCGATTCACAAGGCGATCCTGCAGGCCGCGCGCGAGCGCGACGCCGAGCGCGTCCGGGCGCTGATGGTCGAGCACATGACCGAGGCGCCCAAGCATGTGAAGCGGATGAAAGGGAAGCTGCGCGGGCGGTTGATCCTCGATTCCGAGATTCGCCGGCGGGCCGCCGCCGCGCCGGTTGCGGGACCCGATGCGGCCGAGGCGGACGCGGAAGAGCGCTGAGCGGCGGCACCGGCGGCGTGGCGTCGGGGCCGGCCGCTGCGCGGCGGCCCCGCGGACTTCCTCCGCGCGCTCAGGCCATCATCGCGCGTCGCCTTCCGTGTACCCGGTCGTGCCCTTCGTTTCCAGATACTCGACGAGGCCGAACTCCGCGTACTCGCGCCCGTTCCCCGAGCGCTTGTAGCCGCCGAACGGCGCGGCCGGGTTCCATGCCGGGTAGTTGATGTGGACGTTGCCGACGCGCAACCGCGCGGCGATCCGGCGCGCGCGCTCGAGATCCTTCGACTGCACGTATGCCGCGAGCCCGTAGACCGAATCGTTCGCGAGCGCGACGGCCTCGTCCTCGGTCCGGTAGGTCATGATCGACAGCACCGGTCCGAAGATTTCCTCCGTGGCGATCGTCATGCCCGGCGTGACGTTCGAAAACACCGTCGGCCGCACGTAGAACCCGTCCGCGAGCCCCTCCGGCCGGCCGGGGCCGCCCGCGACGAGCGTCGCGCCCTCTTCGATCCCGAGCCGGATGAAGTGCTGGATGCGCTCGAACTGCGTGCGGCTGACCACCGGCCCGATGCCGGTTTCCGTCGAACGCGGATCGCCGACGACGGTGCGTTCCGCTTCCCGGCGCGCCGCCTGCTCGGCCCGCGCCAGATGATCGACGTGCACCAGCATGCGCGTCGGCGCGTTGCACGACTGGCCGCTGTTGCTGAAGCAGCTGCGCGCGCCGCGCGTGACGGCATCCTCGATGTCGGCATCGGGCAGGATCAGGTTCGGGCTCTTGCTGCCGAGCTCCTGGTGCACGCGCTTCACGGTATCGGCCGCCGCCTTCGCGACCTCGACGCCCGCGCGCGTCGAGCCCGTGAACGACACCATGTCGACGTCCGGATGCCGCGACAGCGCGTCGCCCACTTCCTGTCCGTAGCCGTGCACGAGGTTGAACACGCCGGCCGGCACACCGGCTTCGTGCAGGATCTCCGCAAACAGGATCGCGCTGAACGGCGCGATCTCGCTCGGCTTGAGCACCATCGTGCAGCCGGCCGCGAGCGCCGGCGCGACCTTGCACACGATCTGGTTGATCGGCCAGTTCCACGGCGTGATCAGCGCGCACACGCCGATCGGCTCGTGCGACACCAGCAGCGAGCCGGTCTGCGTGCTGAAGCGGAACGACTGCAGCGCGCGGATCGTCTGTTCGAGATGCGCGGTGCCGACCGCCGCCTGCATCGCCCGCGCGAACGCGATCGGCGCGCCCATCTCCTGGCTGATCGTCTGCGCGACTTCTTCGTAGCGGCGCTGGTAGATCTCGAGGACGCGCTTCAGCAACGCGACGCGCTCGTCCACCGACCAGCGCGAATACGTGTCGAACGCGTGCTTCGCCGCGCCGACCGCACGGTCGACCTCGGCCGCGTCGCCGATCGCGAGCCGTGCATACGGCCGCGCGGTGGCCGGATCGATCACGTCGATCGATCGCGCCTCGGCCGGATCGCGCCACTGGCCGTCGATATAGGACTGCTGTGAGGTTCGCATCGAATGCTCCTGGAATGACGGATGCCGCGCTCAGCGCGTCGCCCGCGCGTAGGTCTCGACGAGGATGTCGCGGATCTGCGCGACGAACCATGCGATCTCGTCGCGCAACATCACCAGCGGCGGCGAAAACTGCACGATCGGCGTGCCTTCGTGATCCACGCCCGCGCGGCACAGCAGCCCCGCGTCGAAGATCGCCGGCGCGAGCAGCGTCGACACGAACGCCTGCGCGCTGATGCCGGCCGCCCAGCGGCGCGCGACCTTGTCGGTCACGAGTTCGAGCGAATAGTGATAGCCGTCGCCGCGCACGTCGCCGACGCACGGCAGTTCGAGCAGCCCGTCGAGCGTCCGGCGAAACACCGCTTCGTTGTCGCGAACGTTCGCGAGCACCCCTTCGCGCTCCATGATCGCGAGGTTCGCGAGCGCGGCCGTGCACGCGACCGGATGGCCGCCGTAGGTCGCGCCGTGCAGGAACATCTGCTGCGGCCCGTCGAGCACCGTGTCGACGACCGCGTCGCTCGCGATCACGCCGCCGAGCGGCACGTAGCCCGACGCGATGCCCTTCGCGAACGTGATGATGTCCGGCTTCAGCCCGTAGCGCGCCGACCCGAAATACTCGCCGAGCCGGCCGAACCCGCAGATCACCTCGTCGGCGACGAGCAGCACGCCGTGCCGGTCGCAGATGTCGCGCAGCCCGGCCGCGTAGCCGGCCGGCGGCGTCAGGCTGCCGCCCGCGTTCTGCAGCGGCTCGACGACGATCGCG
Organism: Burkholderia sp. EMB26; assembly: GCF_024730645.1. Classification (NCBI taxonomy): domain Bacteria; kingdom Pseudomonadati; phylum Pseudomonadota; class Betaproteobacteria; order Burkholderiales; family Burkholderiaceae; genus Burkholderia; species Burkholderia sp. EMB26. The sequence goes on along the minus strand of NZ_CP078072.1, from coordinate 132,460 downwards.
GCGACCGTGTCCGGCCCCTCCTGCACGATCAGCGATTCGATTTCGTCGAGCAGATGGCGCGTGAACTGCGCCTCCGTCTCGCCCGCCGGGCGGCCGTAGCGTTTCGTGTTGCCCACGTGCCGCACGCCCGACATCAGCGGCTCGAAATGCTTGCGGAAGTTCGTCATCCCGTTCAGCGCGAGCGCGCCGAACGACGTGCCGTGATACGCGACGCGCCGCGCGATGAACTTGCGCCGCTGCGGCTCGCCGCGCGACTGGTGATACTGGCGCACCAGCTTGATCGCCGATTCGTTCGACTCCGAGCCGCTCGACGTGAAGAACACGCGGTTCAGGCCCTCGGGCGCGAGCGCCGCGAGCCGGTGCGCGAGCCGGATCGCCGGTTCGTGCCCGTAGCCCCAGTTGGTCGCGAATGGCAGCCGCACCATCTGCTCGCGAATCGCATCGCCGATCTCCGCGCCGTGGCTGTAGCCGACCTGCACGCAGTACAGCCCGGCCAGCCCGTCGAAATAGCGCTTGCCGCTGCGGTCGACGAGCCAGCAGCCTTCGCCGCGGTCGAACACGGTCAGCGCGTTCTCGCGGTATGCATCGGCATGCGTGAAGTGCATCAGCAGATGGCGCTTGCCGAGCGCCTGCAGGTCCGCATCGAGATTGACGTCAACAGCGTGCATGGATCACTCCTCCTTCAGGGTTTCAAAACCGGCATCGCGCAGCCGGTCCTTCAATTCATCGACAGCGTCGGCGCCGGCCGCGTGAAACCGCGCGTCAGCCAGACGAGCTGGCAGAGCCCGACCACGAGCCAGCCGATGCCGACGTAGAACGTCTGGCGCGACAGCCCCGACCAGAGCCACACGTTCATCGCGAAGCCGATCGCCGGCATCAGGCCGTATGCAATCCAGCCCGCTGCGTGGCGATGCTCGGGCCGGCTCAGATAGCTGCGCATCACGCACAGGTTCACGATCGCGAACGCGACGAGCGCGCCGAAACTGATCATCGTCGACGCGAGATCGAGCGTGATGAACAGCGCGGACAGCGACACGACGCCGACCGCGAGCGTCGCCCGCACCGGCGTATGCAACCGCGCATGCAGATGGCCGAACACGCATTCGGGCAGCACGCGGTCGCGGCCCATCGCGAACAGCACGCGCGTCACGCTCGCCTGGCCCGCCATCGCGCTCGCGAAGCAGCCGGCCACGTACACCGCGACGAAGAACGCCGACAGCGTGCGGCCGCCGACCCGCCGCATCAGTTCGAGGCTCGCCGAATCGAGATCCTTGAACGCATGCCAGTCGGGAAACACCACTTGACCGACATACGCGATCAGCATGAACAGCAGGCCGCTCGCGAGCGTGCAGAGCAGGATCGCGCGCGGCACCGTGCGCCGCGGCTCGCGCGTTTCCTCCGACAGCGTGGTGACCGCATCGAAGCCGAGGAACGACAGGCACAAAATCGCAGCGCCGGCGAAGATCGCGCGCGCATCGCCGGACGACGGCAACGCGATGGCCATCGACAGCCCTTCGCCCGCCGCGACGTGCGCCGACGCGATCACGAAGACCGCGATGAACACGAGCTGGCTCGCGATCAGGATCAGGTTCACGCGATTGACGAGCCGGATGCCGACGATGTTCAGCCCGGTGATCAGCGCGATGCTGCCGATGATCCACACGCTGGCCGGCACCGTCGGAAAAATCTGTTTCATGTAGATGCCGATCGCGAGATAGCTGATCATCGGAATGAACAGGTAATCCATCAGCAACGCCCAGCCGACCATGAAACCGGCCGACGTGCCGAAGTTGCGGCTCGCGAACGTGTAGGCCGAGCCGGCGCTCGGCATCAGCCGCGCCATGTGGCCGTAGCTGCGCGCGGTAAACAGCATCGCGATCAGCGTGACCGCGTACGCGGCCGTCAGATGCCCGTTCGTCTCGCTCGTGACGAGGCCGTAGGTCGTGAACACCGTCATCGGCAGCATGTACGCGAGGCCGAAGATCACCAGCGTCGAGAGTCCGAGCAGGTGCGGCTTGCGTGCGTCGGTGTCGCCGCGCGGCGCGTACGCCTCGAACTCGTGCATCGCGGCGGCTGATGCGGTTCGACCTGGCCTGTCGTTGTCCATGCTGTCCTCACGTGGGTGGCGTCCATGACTTCAACACGCGTGCGTCCGGCGCTGCCGGCGGGGCACGACTGGAAGAAAGTGTGGTGCGCCAAAAAATCGACGACGAATGAGAAAAGCGGACGTAATCGAGGGATATTTCCGGACACAGGGTCGGGCATGGTGCCCTGCCGCCCTGCATGCTGCTGTGCGGCACTGGCGTTTTGCGGACATTCCGGCTATGTTCTGTGCGACCCCGTCACCGCATCGGCACCATGGACAGCCGTTCCCAACGAAACCAGAGCCGGGCCGAACGCAGCCTGCGTTCGGCGCTCGGCCTCGCGCGTCCGGCCGGACGCCAGGAGGATATTCCCGCCACGGTTCACGCGATCGCTGTCGCGCTGGACGAGTGCCGCGTGCGGCGCATCGACGGCGCCGCACTGCTCGAAGGCACGGGGCTCGGCGCGGACGAAGTCGCATCGCCGAACCTGCACGTGAATCGCGGCCAGGAGCAACGTTGCTTTCGCAACCTGCTGCGCTGCAGCGGCGTGCCGTCGATCGGGCTGTCGATCGGCGCGCGGCTGCATGTGTCGACGCTGGGTCTCGCCGGCTACGCGATGCTGATCAGCGGCTCGGTGATGCAGGCGTTCCGCTGCATGGGCCAGTTTCCGCTGTTCATGGGGCTGTATTTCGACGTGCGTATCGACGCGCATGCCGGCGGCATGAGCGTGACCATCGGCCGCTACAACGGCGAGCCCGATCTCGAGGTGTTCCAGGCCGACATGTGCCTGTCGAGCCTGCGCCTGATCGTGTCCGACCTCGTCGGCAAGCCGGTGTGGCCCGAGCAGGTGCAGCTCGCGCGCCGCACGCCGCGCAACGCGGCCGACTACGCGCGCCACTTCGGCTGCCCGGTCGTCTTCAATGCGGCCGACAACCGGCTCGTGTTCACGTCGGTGAACGGCACGGAAGCGCCGCGCCTCGCGAACGAAGTCAGCTTCAATGCGCTGCACGGCCAGTGCGAGGTGCTCGAACGGCAGTGGGCCGCGTCGGTCGGCACGCGCTTCGCCGATCGCGCGAAGGAATTGATGGCGCGCGACCTCGTGCGGTTCAAGTCGATGACGGCGCTCGCCGGCGCGCTGCACCTGACCGAACGCACGCTGCGCCGGCGGCTCGACAAGGACGGCATCACGTTCCAGTCGTTGCTCGACGACGTGCGTCGCGACGAAGCCGTGCGGTTGCTCGACGATCATGCGTTGAGCGTCGCCGCGATCGCCGAGCGGCTCGGTTACAGCGAACCGCGCAGCTTCCGTCACGCGTACCGGCGCTGGACCGGCAAGACGCCGCGCTCGGCGTCGGACACCGACGCGTGACGCGGATGCGTTACCCCTTCGCCCTGACGCGCCGCCGGCTCGCGCACCGGCGCGTCATGTCGACCTGAAGTCGCTTCGCCTGGCTTTCGAGGATCCGGCAGAACGCTTCGGTGAACGCACTACCCGGCCGCAGCGACGGGCGCAGCATCGCGATACGGCGCGGCGGAATCGTGTCGATCGGCACGAACGCGAGGCCGGCCGCATCGATCGACGCGGCGGTCAGGCTGTCGACGATCGCGCGCCGCCCGGCCAGTTGCACCATCCGGCACGCGAGCGCCGAACTCGACACGCGCGCGTGAATCGTGTGCCGGTTCTCGGACGCCGACAGCAGCGCCTCCAGTTCGGGGATGCCTTCCAGCGCATCGACGCTCGTCAGCCCGCCGGCTTCGAGATCGGCGAGCGTCACCGTCTGCTGCACGACCAGCGGATCGTCGGCGCGCATCGCGCAGACGATCGTCGAATCGAGCAGATGCTGTTCGGTGACGTTGCGCATCGCGCGAAACGGCGCGCAGATGCCGAGATCCACTTGCTGGCTCTCGACGAGATCGAGCATCCGCTCCGCGTTCTCGATCGCGACTTCGACGAACACCTTCGGGTACTTCGCCTGGAACACGGTGATCGCTTCCGGCAGCAGCCGTTCGGTGACCGCCGGATACGCGCAGATGCCGAGGCGGCCGAGCGTGCCCGCGCGCAAGCCGTCCGCGAGTTCGTTGAGCGCATGCAGGCTCGCGTTGGTCCGCTCGGTCTGCTCGAACAGCAGGATCGCTTCGGCCGTCGGCAGCAACCGGCCTTTCTCGCGCTTGAACAGCTCGACGCCGAGGCTTTCTTCCAGCACCTTCAACTGCTTCGTGACCGCCGGCTGAGAGATGTGCAGATTGCGCGCCGCCGCCGTCAGCGTCCGGCACCGGACCACCTCGTACAGCAGTTCGACCTGGTGATAGTTCAGCGTTCGCCTTGCCATGTTCCCCCTCCTTTCGACGCCGCGCGATCGCGAGAGCATAACCCACGGTTATAGGTCGCGGTCCGACAATGTATTGGCGGAACAGGCCGGAATTCGATGAAATCACGGCTTTGAACACAAAAGCGGCCGCAACGGGCAGGTCAGGGGACACAACGATGCAGACAATGTCGAGCTCACGGGCGCACAAGCCCACCAAATTCCGCTGGTTCATGGTGTTCCTCGCGTTTCTCGCGATCGTCACCAACTACATGGACCGCGCCAACCTGGCGGTCGCGCTGCCGTACATGAATACGGAGCTGCACCTGTCGTCCGCCGAATCGGGCCTGATCCTCGGCGCGTTCTTCTGGACTTATGCGGCCTGCCAGATCCCGGCCGGCATGCTCGTCGACCGGTTCGGCGCGAAACTCGTGTTCGCGGGCGCGGTCGTGTGGTGGTCGGCATTCACGATGGCGACGAGCCTCGCGCGCGGCGGCGCGTCGCTGCTCGGCCTGCGTTTCCTGCTCGGCGTCGGCGAAGCCGGCGCGTTCCCGTCCGCGACGAAATTCGTCGAGCGCTGGTTCCCGCCGACCGAACGCGGCCTCGCGTCCGGCATCTACGATTGCGGCGCGCGCGGCGGCACACTGATCGCGCTGCCGATCTGCACCGCGATCATCACCGCGTACGGCTGGCGCGCGTCGTTCATCTTCACCGGCGCGATCGGCCTCGTGTGGGTCGTCGTCTGGCTGCTAGTCGCGAGCGAGTTTCCGTCGCAGAACCGCTTCGTCAACGCGGCCGAAGCCAAGCACGTCGACCAGGACGCACCCACCGAAAAGCACGCACCGGTCCGCATCAAGTGGGGCCGGCTGTTCACGTCGCGTGTGGTGTGGGCAATGTCGCTCGGCTTCGCCTGCCAGGGCTACGTCGTCTACTTCTTCATCACGTGGTACCCGACCTACCTCGTGAAGGAACGCGGTTTCAGCCTGCTGCAGCTCGGTTTCTACGGCATCCTGCCGGGCCTCGCGGGGCTGGTCGGCTCGTGGGTCGGCGGCTGGATCTCCGACCGCATCGCGGCAAGCCACTACGGCCTGAACTTTGCGCGCAAGTTCTGCATCGTCGTCGGGATGGCGCTGAGCGCGACGATCGGTCTGGCGGGGCTCGCGTCGCAGGCTTGGCTCGCGCTGCTGCTCCTGTCGATCGCGTTCTTCGGCGTGTCGGTCGCCACGTCGAGCATTCTCGCGCTGCCGGCCGACGTGTCCGCACGCGGCGAACGCTCGGTGGCCGGCACGGTCGCCGGGTTCCAGAACTGCATCTCCAATCTCGCGGGCATCGCGAGCCCGGCCGTGATCGGCCTGCTGAAGGACGCGACCGGCTCGTTCACGCCCGGCCTGATCTCGGCGTCGATCATGGCGATCATCGGATGCCTGATCTACATCTTCATGCTCGGGCCGATCCGCTCCGACGTGCTCGAACACGTGGTCGCCGACTGACGGTCACACGTTCACACGCGTTCGGCCCGCTTATTCAACGAGGAAAACATGCTTTGCGATTCACCGAAGGTGCCGTTTCTTGCTCAGGGTTGCGAGCCGGATACGGAGCGAGTCTCCGCCACGTTCGCCGTCCTCGGCGCGCCGTACGGCGTGCCGTACGGCCCGGCGCTGCTGCACTGCGACGCGTCCAACGCGCCCGACAAGGTGCGCGAGCGCAGCTTCCGCTACGGGCGCCAGATCGGACACTATGACTTCGACCTGCAAGGCACGCTGTTCGGCGACACGGGCGCGACCTGCGTCGATTGCGGCAACCTGCCCGGCACGCTGGACGTCGCGCGCAACGCGGCGGCCGTGACGTCCGCCGTCGCGTCGCTGCTCGAGCGCGGCGCGATTCCGGTGGTGCTCGGCGGCGACGATTCGATTCCGGCGCTGTGCGTGCGCGCGTTCGAGGCGTACGGACCGCTGAACGTGCTGCAGTTCGACGCGCATCTCGACTTCCGCGACGAGGTGAACGGCGAACGGCACGGCTATTCGAGCCCGATCCGGCGCATCCGCGAGATGCCGTTCGTCAGGCGGATCGTCCAGGTCGGCCTGCGCGGCAGCGGCAGCGCGCGCCCGAGCGACGTGGAGGACGCGCTGCGCTCGGGCAACGTGCTCGTGCCGGCCGACGTCGTGCACGATGAAGGCATCGAAGCCGTCACGCGGCACCTCGTGGACGACGCGCCGTGGTTCGTGACCGTCGACATCGACGGCCTCGACCCGAGCATCGCGCCGGGCGTGGTCGCGCCGATGCCGGGCGGCCTGACGTTCCACCAGACGCGCGGCGTACTGCGGCACCTGTGCGCGAACACGCGCCTCGCGGGAATCGACGTCGTCGAATATCACCCGGCGCTCGATGTGCGCGAGATGACCGCGCTGACGATCGTGCGGCTGCTGACCAACGTGATCGGCACCACCGCGCGCCGCATCGCGCGGTAACGATTTCATGCGGCGAGACCGCTCGCGCATCGCCCGTCGCCACGCCGGTCTCGTCCACTGATTCGGGCTTCGAATCAATTTTCACGCACCCTGCTCGTGGCCCTCGCACGACCGGCCACGCATCGCCGCGATCGCTCCCCACGGTAGACGCGTTCGATCGATTGTTCTATACTCGCCTCAACTTCATCACAAAACGCATGATCTCGTGCGCAACGTGATGTCATTTCGCACTTCGTTGCGCATGCATCCGTTTCGCCACGTCAAAGGGGCCTCCGGCCCCAGCGGTCGGCGCCAAGCCGCCCGCATCCATGCCGTCTTCACAGGACGGTGCCCTGCTCGAACGCGCCTCGCCGTTACGGCGCCGCCGGGCTGAACCTGACAATCAGACGAACGCGTCGTCGCGTTCAACCGACCGCCAGCCGCACCTCGGTGCAGCCGGCAGCACTGTTTCCGTCAGTTCAATCGCGGCCATGCCGGGATCACGAACTTCCATCGCGACGCCATGCGGCGTCATCGCGGCGTGCGCCTGCGCGCGCCGCACCGAATCGAGGAGGCGTATCTTCATGACTCGACGCACTGTCCAGCTGGTGGGCAGCCTGGTGGCCATCATCGCCGTGGGATGGGCATTGGCGCGCGGCATCGGCGCCGAGACGTTCAAGCAGCGCTCGGACGATCTCGCCTACTACGCGGGCCAGCACATGCTGCTGGTCGTCTATTCGATGACACTGGCCATCGCCGTGGGCGTGCCGGCCGGCGTACTGCTGAGCCGGCCGCGATTCCAGCGCCAGGCCGAGCGCTTCATGCAGGTCTTCAACATCGGCAATACGATCCCGTCGCTCGCGGTGCTCGCCATCGCGCTCGGCATCTTCGGCATCGGCAACGTGCCGGCGATCGTCGCGCTGTTTCTCGCCTCGCTGCTGCCCGTCACGCGTAACGCCTACGAAGGGATGAAGAACGTACCGGCCGCGCTGCGCGAAGCCGCCAAGGGCATCGGCATGACGGGCTGGCAATCGCTGGTTCGCGTGGAATTGCCCAACGCCTTGCCGATCATCGTCGGCGGCGTGCGCACCGCGCTCGCGATCAACGTCGGCACGGCGCCGCTCGCGTACCTGATCGGCGCGGACAGTCTCGGCTCGCTGATCTTCCCCGGCATCTACCTCGACAACCAGCCGCTGCTGCTGCTCGGCGCATCGCTCACCGCGATCCTGGCACTGGTGCTGGACGGCATCGTCGCGGCCGGCAGCCGTCACTGGCTGGCACGCCACGGAGGTGCCGCATGACGCTTCATCGCATCCTTCGATCGTTCGCACGCCTGTGCACCGTCGGCGCGCTGTGCGTCGCCGCGAGCACGCCGGCGTTCGCCGCGAAGCTCGTGCTGGGCGCGAAGAACTTCACCGAGCAGTACGTGCTGGCGGAACTCACGTCGCAATACCTGCGCTCGCGCGGCTACGACGTCGAAGTCCGCGCCGGGCTCGGCAGCACGCTCGCGCGCAGCGCGCTGGAGAACGGCCAGTTCGACCTGATGTGGGACTACACGGGCACGGCGGCGCTCGTCTACAACAAGATCCAGGACAAGCTGTCGCCCGAGGAGATGTACCGGCGCGTCAAGGCGCTCGACGTGCCGCGCGGGCTCGTGTGGCTCGATGCGTCGCCGCTCAACGACACCTACGCGATCGGCCTGCCGAGCGAACTCGCGCAGGCCACCGGCATCCGCACGGTGTCGCAGCTCGCCGAGCACCTGAAGAACGATCCCGCCGCGAAGCATTACGTATTCGGCATGGATGCGGAATTCGCGAATCGCCCCGACGGCCTGAAGCCGCTGCTCGCCGCCTACGGCATGCAGTTCAGCCGCGCGCAACTGAAGCAGATGGATCCGGGGCTCGTCTATACGGCCCTGCACAACAATCAGTTGAAGATCGGCCTCGTCTACACGACCGACGGCCGCGTGAAGGGCTTCGGCATCGTGCCGCTCGAGGACGACAAGCACTTCTTCCCGCCGTACAACGCGACGCCCGTGGTCCGCAAGGGCACGCTTGAAAGCAATCCGAAGCTCGCGACGCAGCTCAACGCGCTGTCGGCCGCGCTCGACAACGACGCGATGCAGGCGATGGCCAAGGCCGTCGATCTCGACGGCAAGTCGCCGCGCGACGTCGCCGATGCGTTCCTGCGCACCCACCCGCTGCCCTGAAGGAGGACCGATGAGCGTATTCGACTATCTCGCTTCGAGCTGGCCCGAGTTGCTGCAGCTCACGCTGCAGCACGTGTGGCTCGTCGCGATCGCCGTAGGTTGCGCGATCGTCGCCGGCGTACCGCTCGGCATCCTGATCAATCGCCACGAATGGCTCGCCGGGCCGCTGCTCGGCATCGCCACGCTCGTGCTCACGCTGCCGTCCATCGCGCTGTTCGGCCTGATGATCCCGTTCTTCTCGCGCTTCGGCCAGGGCATCGGCGCCGCGCCCGCGATCACGGCCGTATTCCTCTACTCGCTGCTGCCGATCATGCGCAATACGTACCTGGCCTTGCACAACGTGGATGCAGGGATCAAGGAAGCCGGCACCGGCATCGGGATGACCTCGTGGCAGCGCCTGCGTCTCGTCGACTTGCCGCTCGCGGTGCCGGTGATTCTCGCGGGCGTGCGCACCGCGGTCGTGATGAACATCGGCGTGATGACGATCGCCGCCGTGATCGGCGCGGGCGGCCTCGGCACGCTGATCCTGCGTGCGATCGGGCAGAGCAGCATGATGAAACTGCTGGTGGGCGCGGTGCTCGTGAGCCTGCTCGCGATCGTCGCCGACCGGCTGCTGCAGATGCTGCAACGTGCATTGACACCGAAGGGAGTGCAGAAGACATGATCGAACTCGACCAACTGACCAAGACCTTCACGCGCAAGGACGGCCAGGCCGTGCGCGCGGTCGACTCCGTGAGCCTGTCGGTGCCCGAAGGGGAAATCTGCGTGTTCCTCGGCCCGTCGGGCTGCGGCAAGACCACCACGCTGAAGATGATCAACCGGCTCATCGCCGCCACGTCGGGCCGCGTGCTCATCAACGGCGAGGACACGGCACAGCTGAACGAAGTCGACCTGCGGCGCCACATCGGCTACGTGATCCAGCAGATCGGCCTGTTCCCGAACATGACGATCGAGGAAAACATCACCGTCGTGCCGCGCCTGCTCGGCTGGGACAAGAAGCGCTGCGCCGAACGCGCGCGCGACCTGATGTCGATGGTCGCGCTCGATCCGAAGCTGTACCTGAAGCGCTATCCGCGCGAGCTGTCGGGCGGGCAGCAGCAGCGCATCGGCGTGATTCGCGCGCTGGCCGCCGATCCGCCCGTGCTGCTGATGGACGAGCCGTTCGGCGCGGTCGATCCGATCAATCGCGAATCGATCCAGAACGAGTTCTTCCAGATGCAGCGGCAACTGAACAAGACCGTGATCATGGTGAGCCACGACATCGACGAAGCGATCAAGCTCGGCGATCGCATCGCCGTGTTCCGGCGCGGCCAGCTCGTTCAGTACGATCACCCCGACACGCTGCTCGCCCGCCCGCGCGACGAATTCGTCGCGCAGTTCGTCGGCCAGGACAGCACGCTCAAGCGCCTGCTGCTCGTGAAGGCCGGCGACGCCGCCACGCAACCCGAAACCGCGCGCGTCGATACGCCGCTCGCACACGCACTGGCGGTGATGGACGAAACCGACTGCCGCTACCTGACCGTGCTCGACGACGCGGGCCGGGCGCTCGGCTACGTGACGCGCCGCGCGGCACGCACCGACGGCGGCGTGTGCGGCGAACGCGTGACGCCGTTCCCGGCCGGCGTCGCGGCGGATGACAACCTGCGCATCGTGCTGTCGAAGATGTACCAGTACAGCGCGTCGTGGATGCCGGTGCTCGACCCCGACGGTGCGTGGCTCGGCGAGATCACGCAGGACTCGATCGCCGCGTACCTCAGCTCGGGCCGCTCGCGCCGGCAAACCGGCCAGCCGCCTGGCAGCCCGGCCGAGACGGTCGTCTCGGTCGCCTCGGTCGCCACGTCCTGAGTCGCGCCCGGGCCGGTGCTTCGTTGCACCGGCTTCGGGAAGTGAATCGACATCGCGCGTTGCAGAAAACAACCAGACGCATCAGCGCAGCGGCGCGCGCGTTTTTCCGTCGACCTTCAATGTGCGCCGATCGCGCGCGACTTCGTATTCGACGGTCTGCGCGGGCGTGACGGCACCATACGATCGGCCGTTCACATAGACGACGCCGTCGCGCAACTCCACCCTGTCGCCGTTGACGGTCGCCGTGGCCCGGTCGCCCTGCAAAACCGCACCCGAACAACCGGCGGTCGAGAAGCTGCGGACCGACGTGCCCGGCATCGCGGCGTTCCCGCCGCGCTGATCCGCCGCATGCGCGGCGCTGCACGGCGCCGCATCCATCACGCCGGCCGCATGGAGCGGCGCCGCGCCGAGGCCACTCCCGGCCAGCAACGCGATCGTCATCGGCAACAGCTTGTTCATGGTGATCTCCGTGGTCCGCGGTCGTCGATCGTCGGCCGATGCCCCTGCTCGCAGTTCGGCCAGCGCCGCCCAGTATGCAGTCACTTCGCCGCGCCCGGCCATCCGCTTCAGTACCCGTCGCGGTGGCGGCCGCACGGATGCGCCGCCCCGAAGCAATCGATTACGTGAAAATCCGCCTTGATAAAGTTGCGACCCGCAACTATTATCGATTGCGATACGCAACCTTTCAGGGGCAGACCATGGACCTCATCGACGCGCCGGCCAAGCCGCGCGACGCGACCATCCTCGAATTGCGCGACTTCTCGCGCAAACTGGTACGCGAGCTCGGCTTCATGCGCGCGACGCTGGCCGACAGCGACTGGGCGCCGTCGGCCGTGCACGCGATCCTCGAGATCGGGATGGCGCCCGGCATCAACGCGAAGGATCTGGGCGCCATCCTGCGGCTCGACAAATCGAACACGAGCCGGCAACTCGCGCGGCTCGAAGCCGCCGGTATCGTGGAACGGCGCGTGTCCAGCGAGGACGCGCGGGCGATCGAGCTGTACCTGACCGCCGAAGGCAAAAAGCTCCGAAAAAGAATCGATACGTTCGCGACCGATCAGGTGTCGAACGCGCTGCGCCGGATGATTCCGGCCGACCAGCAGGCGCTGCTGCGTTCGCTCGCGCTGTATGCCGATGCACTCGCCCAGGACAACGCGGCCCGCGCGCCCGTCGCACCCGCCGACGCGCCGTCGATTCGCGAAGGCTATCAGCCGGGCTGCATCGGCGACATCGCGAGCCTGCATGCGCGCTTCTATGCGGAACACTGGGGTTTCGGCGCCTTCTTCGAACAGCGGGTGGCGACCGAGCTGGCCGCCTTCGCGGGCACGCTGCCGGCCGCCGGCAAGGCGCTGTGGCTGTGCCAGGAAGACGGCCGGACACTCGCGTCGCTCGCGATCGACGGCGACCCGGCGACGGGCGTCGCGCACCTGCGCTGGTTCATCGTCAACGACGCGTTGCGCGGCTCGGGCGTCGGGCGTCAATTGATGACGCTGGCGATGCGTTTCGTCGACGAACACCGGTTTCGCGAAACCTACCTGTGGACCTTCAAGGGGCTCGATGCGGCGCGCCATCTGTACGAGTCGTTCGGCTTTGCGCTGACGAACGAGTCGGCAGGCACGCACTGGGGAACCAAGGTCGTCGAGCAGCGCTTCAGCCGGCCCGGGCCGTCCGGCGATTGATATCGGCGGACAGCTTCGCCGTGCGTGGGGGGCAGCAGCCCGGCGTTAGCTGTCGCACGCCGCCCGATGCACGACGCGCGCGAAATCCGGATAATGTCTGCCCCGAACATTCGCCCGACAATGGATCCGCTCATGACTCCCGGTGTCCTCGTGACCGGCCGCACGCTGGATCGCGCCGAATTGATGCAGCTCATCGAAGGCTCACCTGCGCCCCTCCACCTGGAGGATTGCGACCTCGAAAGCGCCGATCTGTCGCGCCTGGATCTGCGCGGCGCGCGATTCGAGCGCTGCGCGCTCGCGGAAGCGTCGTTCGTCGGCGCCACGCTCGCGCACACCACGTGGATTCGCTGCCGGGCCCGCCAAACCGACTTTGCGTCGTCGGATCTCGAGGACGCCGCGTTCCGGTCGTGCGACCTCAACAATACGAGCTGGCGGCGCAGCAAGCTCGGATCGGTCCGCTTCAACGAATGCCGGCTGACCGGTGCCGATTTTGAGGAATGCAAATCGCTTGGGCTCGAATTCGCCAGCACGCTGCTGGTCGGTGCGAGCCTGCGGCGCTTTTCGTTCCGTAAAACCCGGCTCGTGGCGCTCGATTTCTCGGACGCCGATCTCGCCGGCGCGGACTTCCGCGATGCCGTGTTCGAAGGCGGCAGCCTGCGCAACGCACATCTGAACGACGCCCGCTTCGAGGGTGCCGACCTGCGCGACGTGGATCTGGGCGGCACGCCCAGGCTGCTCGCGTCCGGCGTGCTGCGCGGCGCGACCGTCTCCTACGATCAGGCGGCCATGCTGATCGAGAACTTCGGGATTCGGGTCGCATAACGCGCCGCCACACCCGCGCCCGCTTCGTCGTCGCGAGACGGCGCGGGCTATCCAGCCGTCTAATATTCTCATCACTTCGACCGCATTCCGGCCACCGCCAGTACGCTCGCAAGCGCGATGTGCACGCTGCCGCACCGCGTCGCCACCCTGCCCATCACTAGGGAAAATCCGGAGACATCCTTACAGCGATTTATCCGATGATTCACGGGAGCGTCATGTTTCGGCGATTTCGCTGAATGCCAAGCTTTCAGTCCGCGCCATGCAGCCGATGCCGCCCCGCGGCAATCGCGATGACCGCAGCCTGAAACGGTAGCCGTTGGCGAAGCGTCGGGTGTTCAATACTTTCAACAACCCGGTCGAGAGTAATCGTGAGAATCCGTGGCCCGCTGGTGCGATGGAGACGAGGCGATGCGCGAAACCTGCGCGCCGCGCCGCCGTCCCTCGACGACCGTGACGGCTGGCGAAGTCCTCGCCTGTCTCTGTCGATCTACACCATCCTGTCCCGCCGTTCCGTTCGCCGTCACAACGCCGTCGCCGCCCGTGCGTCCGTCGCGATCCATACCGACGACGTGGCGTCGCTGCTGCCTTAGCGCGCCTTTCCCCTTCTTCGTTCCGTTCGACCTGCGCATCGTGTCGCCTGAGCGGCGACGGGATCGGCTCGCGCCGCGTTTGGCCGCAAGCCCGCGCGACATCGAACGCACTCCTGATTGCATTGCACTGCCCGTGCTCGTCGACAGCACGGATCACGCACGCCTGTTCCATCCGATGAACCGTCGCGCGACGGCCCGTACGCCGGGCTCGACGCGCTCCGCCAGGAAAGACTTCGTCATGCGAATCCGCCCGCTCCACCGTACCCTTTCAGCCGCCGCCATCCTGTCGATCGCCGCCGCCGGCACTGCCGCCCACGCAGCCGGCGAACTGAACATCTACAACTGGTCCGACTACATCGCGCCGGACACGATCCCGAACTTCCAGAAACAGACCGGCCTTCACGTTCGCTACGACAACTACGACAGCGACGACACGCTGCAGGCGAAGCTGCTGTCCGGCAACTCCGGCTACGACATCGTCGTGCCGACGTCGAACTACATGGCCAAGCAGATTCAGGCGAGCGTCTACCAGCCGCTCGACAAATCGAAGCTGCCGAACCTGTCGAATCTCGACCCGCTGCTGATGAAGATGGTCGCCGACGCCGACCCGGGCAACCAGTACGGCGTGCCGTGGGCCTACGGCACCGACGGCATCGGCTACAACGTGCGGGCCGTGAAGAAGGCGCTCGGCGACAAGGCGCCGGTCGACAGCTGGGCGCTGGTGTTCGATCCGGCCAACATGGCGAAGCTGAAGGGGTGCGGCGTGTCGTTCCTCGACCAGGCCGTCGATGTGTTCGCCGCGACGCTGCAGTACATGGGCAAGGACCCGAACAGCACGAACCCGGCCGACTACCGCGCCGCCTACGACGTGCTGAAGAAGGTGCGCCCGTACATCACGCAGTTCAACTCGTCGGGCTACATCAACGATCTCGCGAACAACGACCTGTGCGTGTCGTTCGGCTACTCGGGCGACGTCGGCATCGCGCACCGCCGCGCGGCCGAAGCGAAACGCCCGTACGAGATCCGCTTCGCGAATCCGAAGGAAGGCGGCCTGCTGTGGTTCGACATGATGGTGATCCCGAAGGACGCGCCGAACCGCGATGCCGCGCTGAAGTGGATCAACTACCTGCAGGACCCGAAGGTCAATGCGGGCATCACCAACGCGGTGTTCTACCCGACCGCGAACAAGGCCGCGCGTCAGTACGTGAAGCCCGCGATCGCGCGCGATCCGTCGGTGTATCCGTCCGACGAGGTATTGAGCAGGATGACGTTGCTCAAGCCGATGCCGCCCGAGATTCGCCGGCTGCAGAACCGGTTGTGGGCGCAGTTGAAAACGGGGCGGTGAGCGCGGGGCGACGCGCTTGAACCCTGCCTGCGGCGGCGCGAGCCGCAGGCACGCCATCGAACGTCGAGCGACCTACCGCAACGCCTGCCCCCGCTCCGCCGCAAACGCATCGCCAACGAACCGGATCACGTCGTCGAGCGACGACGTGCACACCGCGTCCGCGGCAAGCGACCGAAACGCACCGTCCGGCCCGAAGCAGACGAGCGGCTTGCGCCAGCGCTGCGCGAGCGCGATCTCTTCCGCCGTCCCGTGCCCGCCCGGCAGGGCCACGATCAGGTCGCTGCTCAGCACGTTCACGTAGTTGCGGTTGATCGTGTCCGGAGCCGCGCCCGGCTCGCGGCGCGGCAGCGGCGTGAGGACCGGAATGTCGACGAACGGATGCGGATAGCCGTCGAGCGGCACGAAGCCCGCGACCGGATCGGCCTGCGTCGGCACGATGCCGATCGATCGTCCGGCTCGACCGGGCACGCCGACGAACGCGCGCGCGACCGCCAGCATCACGCCCTGCCCGCCGCCCGTCAGCAGATTGAACCCGGCCTGCGCGAGCCACGCGCCGAGCGGTTCCGAAAATGCGGCCCACGGCTCCTTGCCCGAGCCCATCACGCCAATCGTCCTGGTTTTCCGTTGCATCGTGGTTTCCGGTGAAATCGTGGCGGCGCGTACGCGCGCCGCGCTCATTCGAGCTCGACGCCCTTGAGCTCGGGGATCAGGAACAGCGTCGCGATCATGTCGAGCACGTACAGGCCGGCGAGCAGCGCGATGGCCGTCTGGAACCCGTAGTGCGCGGCGAGCGCGCCGACCGCGACCGGGCCGAAGCCGCCGACCGCGCGGCCGATGTTCCACAGCACGTTCTGCGCGGTCGCGCGTGCGGCCGTCGGATAGCCTTCCGACATCAGCGTCCCGTAGCCGCCGACCATCCCGTTGACGAACATCCCCATCAGCGCGCCGGCCCACAGCATCGTCGTCGGGTCCGACAGCCGCGCATACGCGATGACCGTCACGACCGAGCCGAGCTGATACAGCAGGAACGTCGGCTTGCGGCCGATGCGATCGGCCAGTTGGCCGAACACCCAGACACCGATCATCATCCCGACGACGGTCGCCGCCGTCCACAGCCCCGATTTCGTCAACGAGAAGCCCATCTGCTTCGACAGGAAGGTCGGCAGCCAGATCATGATCCCGTAGTAGCCGAAATTCTGGACCGAACACAGGATCACGATGCCGAGGCTCGTGCGCGCGGTGCGGCCGTCGGCGACGAGCATGCGGAACGCGTTGGACGTGGGCTGCGTCGCGCGCTGCACGAACGCTTCCGGCTCGTGCAGCTTGTTGCGCATCACCCACGCGAGCAGCGCGGGCAGCACGCCGACCACGAACATGCCGCGCCAGCCGATATGGAGCAGCAGAAACGGCGTCAGCAGCGCGGCCAACAGCACGCCGGCCTGCCAGCCGAGCGCGACGTAGCACGACACGCGGGCGCGCTTGGCTGCAGGCCACGCTTCGGCCGCGAGGGCCATCCCGATCCCAAATTCGCCGCCGAGGCCGATGCCCGCGATGGTGCGATAGACGAGCAGATCCTCGAAGCCGCGCGCGAATGCGCACAGGCCCGTGAAGATCGCGAACAGCAGGATCGTCCAGGTCAGCACGCGCACGCGCCCGTAGCGATCGCTCAGCGCGCCGAACACGATGCCGCCCGCAACCGCGCCGATCAATGTCCACGTGACCAGCGCGCCGCCCTGTCCGGGCGTCAGGTGCAGCGCCGCCGTGATCGCCGGCAGCATGAAGCCGAGGATCAGCAGGTCGAAGCCGTCCATCGCGTAGCCGATCGCCGATCCGGCCAGCGCTTTCCACGCGTACGCGCCGACCTGCTCCACGCGCGGGGCCGACGGGCCGCCGAGCGTCGAAGATTTCATGTTTGCTGCCATGGTGTCCTGCCACGAATGTCCGGCGACATTCTAAGGCCTGTGCCGGCGAACGACGGCGGCGGACGCGCGTCGCGCCCGCGCTGGCCGGACGGCGCGCGGGCAACGGAGGCAACGAGCGGGAAAAGGAAAAGAAAAGGGAAAACGTCGATCCGGTGTCGGCGGCGAGGCCGGCGATGTCGCGATCAGGCCGGACACCGAATGAAAGACGGCGGGCGGGCGGCGGATTGCCGGCCGGCCCGCCTGCGCGAACCGGACGGCGCCCGGTCGCCTTGCGGCGCGCCGGGATTCAGCCCTGATCGTCCCCGGGCCACCAGGTCTTGGCCTCGCGATCGACCGCCAGCGTTTCGAGATCCTTGCCTTCGAGCCATTTCGGCCGCGGGCCGCGCCCCGACCACGAGCGGCCGGTCGACGGATCGTAGTACTTGGCAGGCGCCTTGCGCTTGCGCTGGACGATGTAGCCGAGCGCGCTCAGCACTTCCTGCTGCGAAATTCCCAAAAGCTCGACCTGTTCCTTGAAGGCCGCGAGCGCGGCTTGCTTCTCCTTCTGCTTCGCCTCTGACAGCTTGATGTTCAGGTCCCGAAGTTGTGCTTCGAGTTCCTGCAGGGCCTGGGTCATGTATTCATCCTCTTTGGGCATGTTTTTGCAAAAAGCTCCGATGGCCGAACCTACCACGAAGTTCCGCCGATCGGGGCTGTCAAATAGGTGAATCGTCCACCTGAGCCGGCATGATTTGCGCGATGCGCACTAAACGACGTCGTGCGTCACTGGCAGCTTGAACCAAGCCGGCAACGGGCGGCACGCCGCGTACGCATGCATGAAGCGAACGGCGGCGGCAAGTGATTCGCCGCCCCTGGCACGGGCGCGGCATGGCGCGAATGATAGCAGTGCGCGGCGTCGTGTTGCAGAAGTCTGCCGACCGGCGTCGACGCGGGCCGACGGGTCAGCGGCCCGCGCCGCCGGCGTCCCACACGATCCGGTCGAACAGCGCGCGCAGCTTCGCGCCGCGCGCCGCATTCAGCGCCGTCGCATGCGCGACGCGCCCGGCCAGATGCGCACGGAAATCCGGATGCGCATCGCGATTCTGCGACGCCGGGCCGCGCCGGATGCAGTTGGTCAGGATCGCTTTCAGTCGATCGAATGCGTCGCGCGACAGGTTCGGATGCCGGTTGACGACCACGCCGGCCAGTTGCTGCCGCGTGCCCCGCCGCATCACGCGGGTCTTGCGCAATTGCAGCGCGAACCCTTCCTCGAGCGCGATCGCGGCGACCCGGACTTGCAGCCGCGCGACGTCGCGCGCGAGCGCGCCGCCGCCGGAAAACGCGAGATCGTCCGCATAGCGCGTATAGGTCGCATCGACCGAACGCGCGAGCGCGGCGAGCCGCAGGTCGAGCCGGAACGCGCACAGGTTCGCGAGCGCCGGCGACGTCGGCGCGCCCTGCGGCAGATGCCGTTCGCGATAGCGCTGACGGCCGATCCAGTCGAACCGGTCGCGCAGGTCCGGCTCGAGCAGCCGCGCCGACGGCACGCGATTGGTGCAGAGCCCGGTGAGGATCCGCGCGACTTCGGCCGGATAGCCGAGCGTCGCGAACAGCGCATGGACGCGCGCGGCGCGCACCGACACGAAGAAGTCCGCGAGATCGAAACGCACGACGACATCGCGATCCGCATGCGGCGTCGCGAACGACACGATCCCGTGCCCCTTGCGAAAACCGTGGACCGCGCCATGCGGCGCAATGCGATCAAGCAGCCCGTGCAGGATGCGGCGCTGCGCTTCGCGCAGCCGCCCCTTCGGGATTTCGACGAGGCGGCACCCGCCGCTGCGCTTGTCGACCGCGACGTATGTGTAGTGATGCAGCGGCGTGGCGCCGCTGCGCGCGTCGACGCGCCAGTGGTCGGACAGCCAGTCGAGTTCCGGCGCGCTCACCCCGAGCCAGCCGGCGAGATCGCCGGGCGTCGGCCATTGCGGCACATCGCAGCCCGCGAGCGGCGCCGGCAACGGTCGCTGGACCAGCGGCCGCCGCACGATTCGGATCACCAGCGGCCGACGCTCGCCATACCATGCGCGCACGAACGCGGGCGCCTCGGCCAGGAGCGCCGCGAGCGCGTCGGTGTCGGTATCGGCCCAGTTCGCGCCGAAGCGGGCGAGCGCGGTGCCCGCGCATTCGGGCGTCCACGGCTGTGCCTCGCCGAGCACGGCGGCCATCCGCGCGACGACGCCGTCGCGTTCGGGCGGACCGGCGAGCATCGCCTCGGCAATCGTGCGGGTGGTATCGCGCAGGGATGAGTGCATGGGAAAAGGAAGGCGGGACGATGAGCCAACGTGGCTGGTGCTGCGAGAGCGGTCGTTGCGCAACGCGCAACTTGCGCACTTGCGACGCATCGGCGTATCGATCTGATCCACGGGGTAGCCCCGTAGTCCTGGAACATCGGCTGCCTGTTCCGGGCGTGTGCTTGACCCACCGCCCCGCGTCGCGACTTTAATGGGCGGCGACGCCAGGTGTCAAATCGAGCCGGACGATGCGCGCTGCGCGGCGGCGGCGCGCTTATGCGCGCCGGGCGAACAGTTCGCTGAACGCGATCGGTGCCACGCCGATGCCGGCCATGCCGTTCAGTATCGTCGCCCAGCTCGCGTCGGCCACGCTGACGGGAAACGACCGCACGCGATGGGCGAGCAGCCAGAAGGTGCGCGTCATGCCGTCGCTCATCGCGACCTCGTAGCCGCTTGCCGCCGCCCAGTAGCCGACCGACGGCAGCGTCACAGGTGCGTCGCGGCCGCCCCTGAACGCGGTGGCCGCTACCGCGAACTTGCTGTCGAGCGACATGGCCCGGCGCGGTACGCAATCCTGCGAATTCTGTTTCGGGAACGTGGGGCTCGTCTCGAGCCAGCGGCGATAGAACGTCTCCGCGTCGATATGGACGACAAACCGCTCGGGTCCACCCGGCTCGGCCTTCAGATAGCAGTCCGCCTGATTCGGCACGGGGACGCGCCACGTCGCGCGCTTCGCGCTCAGCTCGACCAGTTCGCACGCCATCGACGGGCGCTGGGTGGGTGAAGCGGCTCCGGATTCACGCAGGTCCTGTGCACGAAGGATGCCGTTACGAAGACGTGTCAGCATGGGCCCTCTCTTTCTCTCGATTTTTTCGAATGAGTCCGGGCCCGTGGCGTGCTCCGCGCGGGTGCCGCGATGCGGTCGCCCGGTTCCCCGACGCTCCCGACCGGATCGGGAACCCGCGCAGTGTATCGCCTTTCGATGCAGGTGCGACATCGCGCCATCACGACCCATACGGGTACATCGCCAGCGCCGGCCGAAGCGGCAAATGTGCGCCCCGCCCAGGGCCACCGCACGTCCCTACATCTTGCCCGCCAGATGAAACCGCGACGCCGGATGCCACAGCCTGACCGACGTGGCGACATGCTCGCCGACCCACGTGCGGCGTCGTAGCAGCAAACACGGTTCACCGATTTCCATCACGAGATGCCGACGCACCTGCGCGTTGGGCTTCTCCGCGTAGATCCGGAACTCCGCCCGCTGGATCGGCGCGAGTCTCACCATGTAATGATTCGGCGTCTCGAGCGTGAAGTCCTGCTCCAGATACGCGGGAAACAAGGCCGGATTGACGTAGCGATCCTCGAACTGGATCGGCTCGTCTTCCTCGTAATGCACGATACGCGAATGAAACACGGGCCCGGCGCGCAGTCCGAGCGCATCGATCGCGTCCGGCTCGACGCTGCGCTCGATCAGCAGCACACGCGCACTGTGCCGATGGCCGCGCTCGGCGATCTCGTCCGCGATGTTGCGGATCTCCAGCACCGTCGACTCGTAATGCCGACGCTCGACGAACGTGCCGGCCCCCTGGATGCGGGTCAGCACGCGCTCGGCCGTCAGTTCGCGCAGCGCACGCGACACCGTCATCCGGGCCACGCCGAATTCCTTGACCAGTTCGGCCTCGGTCGGGATCGCGGCGCCGGGCTTCCAGTCGCCCTTCGCGATCCGCTCGACGACGTAGCGCTTGATCTGCTGATAGGCCGGCAGTGCCCGCGCCGGCACGGTGTCGGCCGACGCCTGCGCCGGCCGTGCGAAAAGCTTGCGTTCCGTTTCGCTCATGCGCCCTCGACCGAATGAATGTTGGGTAATCGGCCCGTCCTCGCCTGTCGTCACTGCAACGAAGGCGGCACGCCTGCGACGATGCCGGCCGCGATCGCGATATCTTCCGCGAGCGGCCGGTCGTCGCGATAGACCGGCACGCGCGTGCGTACATGCCGCCACAGCGCGTCCGTCGATGCGGCCCGCGCGGTGTCGCCCGGCTGCAGGTCGTACGCCTGCGCGGCGGCCAATAGCTCGATCGCGAGCACGCGCGTCGTATTCTCGATGATGTCGAGCGTCTTCAGCGCGGCCGGCGTCGCATGACACAGGTGATCTTCCTGCAGCCCCGACGTGATGCCGCCGTCGAGACTCGCCGGCGCGGCAAGCCGCTGATTCTGCGCGACCAGCGCGACCGCCGTGTACTGCGCGATCATGAAACCCGAACAGCTGCCGCCCGGCGCGGCAAGAAACGCCGGCAGCCCGCTGACGAGCGGATTCACGAGCCGGTCGAGACGCCGCTCGGCGATCGCGGCGACTTGCGCCATCGCCGCCGCGAGGCTGTCCATCGCGAGCGCGATGCCGGCGCCGACCGCGTGCGCCTGCGAATGCACGGCCGGCGCGTCTCGCGTGCCGGCCACGACCGGATTGTCGGTCACGGATGCGAGTTCGCGATCGACGACCTCCGCCGTGACGTCGAACACGTCGCGCGCCGCGCCATGCACGTGCGGAATCGTGCGCAGGCTGAGCGGATCCTGCGTATGCCGGCCGCTCGCCGCGGCAAGCATGCCGCTGTCCGCCAGCAGCGCACGCACACGGGCGCCGACCTGCCCGATACCGGGGGAAATCCGCAGCGCGAGCGAAGCCGGATCGAATGCGGCGAGTTGCCCGCCCAGGTTCTCGAAGCTCATCGCCGCGATCCAGTCGGCCCAGTCGAGCAACCGTTCGGCGCGGGCGAGCGCGAGCGCAGCCAGCCCCGTGACGCACGGCGTTCCGTTGACCAGGCTCAACCCCTCCTTCGCGCCGAGCACCAGCGGTTCGCGGCCGATACGCCGCAGCGCCTCGTCGCCGCGCATGCGTTCGCCGCGATGGCGCGCATGGCCGTGCCCGACGCACACGAGCGCGACATGCGCCATGTGGGTCAAATATCCGACCGAGCCGTGCGCCGGCACTTCCGGCAGGCAATCGTGCTCGAGCAGCGCGACGAGCTGTTCGACGACATCGGGACGGACGCCCGAATGCCCGTGCGCATAGTTGTTGATCGCGGCCGCGATGATCGCGCGGGTTTCGGCTGCGCCGAGCGGCATGCCGACGCCCACCGCGTGACTCATCAGGATGTTGTGCGACAGCGTGCTCTGCTGCGCCGGCGACACGATCACGTCGCACAGCGCACCGACGCCGGTATTGACGCCGTAGGCGCGAATGCCGCGCGCGACGATCTCGTCGACGAGTTCGCGAGCGGCCACGACGCGCGCGCGCGTATCGTCGGCCAACGCCAGCGGCGCGCCGGCCGCCACCGCCGCAACCTGCCGCCAGTCAAGCGGCCGAGCCGCACGGAATACGGTCATGGCAGCCTCAGTTCGCGGTGCGGTCGTGGTGGCTCGACACGAATTGCCGGAAGCGCTCGGACGTCTGGCCGCCGAAGACTTCGTCGGGTGTGCCGTCCGTATCGACCTCGCCCTGATGCAGGAACATCACGCGATTCGACACGTGGCGCGCGAATCCCATTTCATGCGTGACGACCAGCATCGTGCGCCCCTCCTCCGCGAGCGAGCGCATCACGCGCAGCACCTCGCCCACCAGTTCCGGGTCCAGCGCCGACGTCGGTTCGTCGAACAGCATCACTTTCGGATGCATCGCGAGCGCGCGTGCAATCGCGACCCGCTGCTGCTGGCCGCCCGACAGGTGCGCGGGATAGTAGCCACGCTTGTCCGCGAGGCCCACGCGCGCCAGCAGCGCCTCGGCCTCCTCCACCGCTTCCGCGCGACTGCGCTTCTGCACGCGCAGCGGCCCCTCGACGAGGTTGTCGAGCACCGTCATGTGGGACCACAGGTTGAAGTTCTGGAACACCATCCCGAGCTGCGAGCGGATCCGGTCGACCTGGCGCCGGTCGCGCGGATGCAGCTTGCCGTCGCGCGCGCGCTTCATCGCCAGTTCCTCCCCGGCCAGGGCGACGGAACCGTCATTGGGGGTCTCGAGCAGGTTCAGGCAACGCAGGAACGTACTCTTGCCCGATCCGCTCGCGCCGAGGATCGAGATGACGTCGCCCTCGTGCGCGTCGAGCGAAATGCCCTTCAGCACATGATGATCGCCGAACGACTTGTGGATGTTTCTGACCGACAGCGCAACGGGAGCAGCGGTGTTCATCGGATTCTCCTGGAAGGAATGGCGCGCTCAGGACGCGACGCGCCGGGCATTTCGGGTCGCGGCGGCTGGCGCACCGGACGGCTTCGGCGCACGCAGGTGCCCCGAGAGCCGCCATTCGAGCGCGCCGAGCAGGCGCACGACGATGAAGTTCAGGCCCAGATAGATGACGGCCGCGCAGACGAACACTTCGGTCGTCCGGTAGGTTTGCTGGATGATCTGCTGCGCGACGCCCGTCACTTCCCATACGGTGACGAGGCTCGCCAGCGCGGTCGACTTGACCAGCAGCACGGCTTCGGTCGAATACGCGGGCAGACACTGGCGCAGCGCGATCGGGCCGATCACGCGCCGCAGCAGCGCGAAGCCCGACAGGCCGATCGAATAACCGGCCTCGATCTGCCCGATCGGCACGGCCATCAGCCCGCCGCGCAGGATTTCGGCCGTGTAGCCGGCCGTGCACAGCGCGAGCGACAATACCGCGCAAACGTACGGCTCGCGCAGCAGCGGCCACATGAAGCTCTCGCGGATCACGCCGAACTGGCCGAGCCCGTAATACACGAGGAACATCTGGATCAGCAGCGGCGAGCCGCGAAACACGAGGATGTAGGCACGCGCGAAACGGTTCGGCAACCAGCGCGGCGATACGCGCATCGTGACGATCACGAGCGACAGCAGGCCGCCGAGCACGAGCGACGCGAAGAACAGGCCGAGCGTGGTCGGCACGGCCGCGAGCAACTGGCGCAGCGTATCGACGAGAAAAGCGAAATCGATGGACATGCCCGTTCTCCGTCAGTTGCGCGCGAAATTGCGGCGGAACGACCGGCCGACGATCGCTTCCGCCCGGTTGAACACGCGGTTCGACAAGCCCGTCATCAGCAGATACAACGCACCGCCCGCGACGAAGAACACGAAGTACTGGTGCGTCGAATTGGCCGCGATCTGGCTCGTGCGGAGCAACTCGGCAAGACCGGTGACCGAGATCAGTGCGGAATCCTTCAGGCTCAGTTGCCACACGTTGCCGATCCCGGGCAACGCGAAGCGCAGCACCTGGGGAACCAGGATGCGCCGCAGCACCATGCTGCGCGGCATGCCGATCGAGCGCGCCGCCTCGAGCTCGCCTTTCGACACGGCGAGCACCGCCGCGCGATAGACCTCTGCCTGATAGGCGCCCGAGATCATCCCGACCGCGAGCGCACCGATCACGAACGGCGGCACGCCGATGAAGCCTTCCGCGCCGAACCACTGGCCGACGGCCGTCACGAGCGTCGAGCCGCCGAAGTAGAACAGATAGATGACGAGCAGTTCGGGCACGCCGCGAAATACCGTCGTATACAGATCGCCGAGCAGGCGGAGGGTGCGGTAGCGCGACAGCTTCGCGGCCGCGATCGCCGCGCCGATCACCGCCCCGACCGCGAGCGCGGCAAGCGTCAGCGCGACCGTCATCAGTGCGGCGAGCAGCAGCACACCGCCCCAGCCTTCGGTACCGAAACCGAGCATTTCAAGAATCGCCATGCGTGCCTCCCGGCATGCGTTGGGTGAAGCCACTGGATGCGTGCCGCCGTGCGCCGTTCGACCGGCTCACGCGGCGGCAGCCGAACACGCGCTTACGGCGTGACGTCGGTCTTGAACCACTTGTCGGCGAGCTTCTTCACGGTGCCGTCCGCGAGCGCCGCGGCGATCGCCGTATCGAACTTCGTCTTCAGGTCGGCATCCTGCTTGCGGAACGCGAGCCCCTCGCCCGGCCCCCAGATCGGGCCGCCGAGCTTCGGCCCCGCGAGCACGATCGACGCGTTGTCCTTCTTCGCGTTGTTCGCCGCGTAGTACGTGACGTCGTCGAACGATGCGTCGATGCGCCCGGCGACCAGATCGAGATCGCGTTCGGGCGACGTCTTGTATACGCGAATCGACGCGATGTCCTTGAAGCTGTCGTTGATGAATTTCGTGTAGACGGTGCCCGACTGGATGCCGATCGTCTTGCCCTTCAGCTGCTTGCGCAGCGTGTCGACGGTCGGCTTGTCCGCGTTGGCGTCACCCGTCAGCTTGACGATCGGCGCGCCGGGCGCGGCCTTCGGCAGGATCTTCGTATCGGTGACGGCGAACGTCGCCGGCGTCGCCGCATACGGGCGCGAGAACAGCAGGATCTTTTCGCGCTCCGGCGTGATGGAAATCGCATCCATCAGGACATCGAACTTGCCGGCTTGCAGGCCGGGGATCATCCCGTCCCAGTCCTGCGCGACCATGTTGCACTGCACCTTGATGCGCTCGCACACGTTGGCGAGCAGCTCCGGTTCGAAACCGCCCAGCTTGCCGCCCGGCAGCGTGATGTTCCACGGCGCGTAGCCGCCTTCGAGCGCGACCGTCACCGTCTTCCATTCCTTTGCCTGCACCGGCGCCGCGAGCGTGGCCGCCGCAGCCGCGATGATGCCGATCGTCCTGATTGCCCACTTGATGCGCTTGCCGTTCACGAGATTTCTCCTTGCGTTGAAGTTCGCCATCCCTTCGGTGCAGCAAGCCGCCTCAGGAATTTGTCTATACAAGCATGCAAGAAGAAAAACAGCGCGACAAGCAGCGATCAATAAAAACGAAGCAAACGCGGGAAATCCCCTAATTACAGGCATCCGGCGTGCGCCGTCGCGGGGAATTCCGGCACATGTTTGGTGCAGTTCGGGTGGCCGAATCGCAAGGATGACTAGACAAATTCCGAATTCGATCGTCAGGCCACGCCCCTCCGGCCGCTTTTTGGCCCGACGACAAATGCGCGCTTGCCGGAAGCATCGCAAGCGCTGCATTGCAGCATGTCGACACGGGCCGACGCCGATCCGACCCGCCCGGCTCAGCGTTCGAGCAGGCGCCCGAGCCGCATCATCGTGACGTTCACGCCGAGATGGCGCATCGACGGCTGCACGATCACGCAGTCGTCGTACGGCGTGACGATCACGTCGTCGCCGTCGCGGGCGATCTCGGTGCCCGCCTTCGCGATCACTTCGAGCCCGGTGAACGGCTGCGAGAACCGGAAATCCATCGAGCGCGCGACGACCGGCTGCGTGATCTCGATGAACTTCTGCCGCACCGGCGCGGCCTGCGTCAGGAACGCCGCGACGTCGTCGCGTGCGACGACGTCCGCGTGCAGCAGGAAGCGCGCGGCGCTGTCGAGCGCGACCGCGCGCGCGCTCGCCGCGAAGTGCTGGCCCGTCTCGATCAGCAGCGCGTTCTTCGCGCTCGCCGGATCGCCGAAGCCGCCGTAGTCGCGCAGCCGCGTGCCGTTCGCATGGCCGCGATCGACGATCACGTGCTCCGGCGTGCCGAGCGCGGCGGCCAGCGCGATCGCCTTGTCGAGCGGCCCCGTCATCATCAGCGGCGCGGATGCTTCGTGCATCGAATGAATGTCGAGCAGCAGGTCGACCGTATCGAGCAGCGGCCGCATCGCCCGCGCCCGCGCGAGCTCGCGGCTGTCGCGCGTGCCGTCGAGCGCGGCCGGCGTCCATACGCGGTTCATGTCTTCGTCGAGGTAGCGCGTCGCGTCGGCATTCTCCGCGCTGAAATGCTCGTACGCGCCGACGTTGCCGAAGCCGAGCGACAGCCGGCCCGCGACCGGCCGCAGGCCGGCCGTCAGCAGCGCGTCCACCGCGATCGCGCCGCTGACTTCGTTGCCGTGCGTCAGCGCGAGGATCATCACGTGCTTGCCGGGCTTGCCGCTGTCGAACGTGTGCAGATAGTCGATGCCCGTGTTGCCCGCGCGCCAGCGCGAGATGTCCGGGAACGTCACTTCGATCGGATAGGCCGGCAGCGCGGCGCGGATGGCTTCAAGCGTGGTCATGTCGGAAGTGTCGGAAGGATTCGTCAGGGTTCGGGAAAGGCGCGACCGGCGTCGGCCGGCTGCGCCGGAATCGGGTTCGGGCGTGACGGATCACGCCTCGGTCGCGCGCGTCGCCGCCGCGGAACCGGCCGCCGCGCCGCGCATCCGGCGGCCGAGCGAGATCACCGACGTGATGCCGAGCACGGCCGTCGCCATCACGTAGAAACTCGGCGCCAGCTTGTCGTGCGTCGCGTCGATCAGCCAGGTCACGATCAGCGGCGCGAAGCCGCCGAACAGCGTCACCGAGAAGTTGTACGACAGCGCGAGGCCCGTGCCGCGCGTGCTGGTCGGGAAGATGTCCGCGAGCAGCGCCGGCAGCGGCGCCAGGCTCACCGCGATCAGCAGTCCGACCAGCGCCTGCACCGCGAGCAGCGTTTCGACCGTCGGATAGCGGTTCAGCAGGACGAACAGCGGCCACGTCGTCACGCCCACGAGAATCAGCGCGATCAGCATCACGCGAATACGGCCGAACCGATCCGACAGATGCCCGACGACCGGCGCCGCGATCATCAGCATCGCGCCCGTGACGACCGCGCCGAGATACGACGACGTAGCCGGGATATGCAGCTGCTTCACCGCGTACGTCGGCATGTACAGCTTGTGCACGTAGTTGAACGCCGTGGCCGTCGCGACCACGCCCGCGCCGAGCAGCATGTTCGCGCGGTCGCGCACGAACACGTCGCGCAGCGGCGACTTCGCGCGCCCCGCCTCGCCGAGCCGGCGGAAATCGGCCGGTTCGTCGATGTTGCGGCGGATATACAGCCCGACCGGGCCGATCAGCAGCCCGACCGCGAACGCGACGCGCCAGCCCCACGCATGCAGCTGGTCGGTGGTCAGCAGCAGGCTCAGCAGCGCGGACACGCCGGCCGCGAGCACCGTCGCGAGCCCCTGCGTCGACATCTGCCAGCTCGCGAAGAAGCCGCGCCGCTTCGCGTCGGCCTGCTCGACCATGAACGCGGTCGCCGCGCCGAATTCGCCGCCCGTCGAGAAGCCTTGCAGCATCCGCGCGACGATGATCAGCAGCGGCGACGCGATGCCGATCTGCGCATACGTCGGCGCGAACGCGATCATCGCGGTGCCGAGCATCATCAGCCCGATCGAAATCGTCAGCGATGCCTTGCGGCCCGCGCGATCCGCATAGCTGCCGAGCACGATCGAGCCGAGCGGCCGCGTGACGAACGAGATGCCGAACGTGCCGACCGACAGCAGCAGCGAGGTGGTCGCGTCGTGCGTCGGGAAAAACAGTTGACCGATGACGATCGCGAAATAGCCGTAGATCAGCAGATCGTAGAATTCCAGCGCGTTGCCGATGCTCGCGGCGCAGATCTCGCGCCACGGATTGTGCGGGGCCGGCTGCGCGGCGTGCGGGTTGCGGGTCATGCCTGTGCTCCTCCGTTGATGCTGGCCGTCAGGATTGTGAAAGACGGCGCGCGGCGGTTGCCGGCGTGCGTCCGGGCCAGTCAAGCGCGGAGTGTAGGCACCGCGGCGCGTGCGTTCGTGCCGTTTCGGCACGCGATCGTGCTGATCGGTGCATCGCGCGCCGGGGCGACCCGGGCCGCGGGTTCAGCCGGCCGGCGCTCCGCCGTCGTCGCGGGACGGCGCGGTGCGCCAGATCGCGTCGAGGACCGGATGCGATTCGTTCCGGCGGCGATACAGCGCGACGTCGAAACCGATCTGCCAGTCCGCGCCGCCGACGATCGCGAGTTCGCCGCGCCGCACGTCGTCCGCGACGAGCCGCTGCGGCAGCCACGCGAGGCCGAGCCCGCGCCGCGCCATCGCGAGGATCGCTTCGTAGGAGTCGGCCTGGTACACCGGGCGCAACGTCGGCCGGTTCGGCATTTCGGCGAGATGGCGCGCGAGCACCGCGCGCAGCGTCAGCGTACGGGCGAACGCGAGCCACGGCACCGGCGCCTGCCCGGCCGGCAGCCGGTAGCGCGCGCTGCCGCGCGCATCGAGCGCGCTGACGGGCACCAGCACCTCGCGCGCCACCGACAGCCAGTCGAAGCGGTCGCGGTCGATCAGCAGCCGCGTGTGCGGGCTCGAATAGACGATCAGCATGTCGGCCTCGCCGGCCGTCAGCTGCAGGATCGCCTCCTCCGCGCTGCCGGTCGACACGGTCGCCGTGAAAAAGCCTGCGCGCGCAACCGTCTCGTCGTACCAGTCGGGGAAGAAGGTGGCCGACAGCGTGCGGCCGGTCGCGATCCGGAGGGTGTTTTCCGGCACCGGCGACGCTTCCTGCAGTTGCGTGCGCGCACCGTGCAGGATGTCGAGCGCGTTCGATGCGGCATCGAGGAACACGGTGCCGGCCGCCGTCAGTTCGAGCGGCTTCGTGCGCGCGATCAGGCGCGTGCCGACCCATTCCTCGAGCGAACGGATGCGGCGGCCGAACGCCGGGTGCGTGACGAAGCGGTTTTCCGCTGCACGCGTGAAGCTGCGCGTGCGCGCGAGTTCGACGAAGTCTTCGAGCCATTTCAGTTGCATGGCAGGGCTCCTGCAGTCAACGGCACGGGGCGACGCTGAATCATCGGCATGCGCGTCGCATCAGCCGGCCGTCACGACCCGCACGCGCGGCGAATCGAGCCGCACGCTCAGCCAGCGCTCGATTCGCTGCCGGTCGGTGCGCGGCAGCGGCTTCGCGGTCGACACCACGAAGGTCACGAGCGGCTCGGCGTCCGGCGCGCTTGCGCCGCTGTCCCACGCATCGGTCGCGCCATACAGGATCTCGCGGATCTGCGGATACTGCGTGCGCAGTTCGCGCGCGACGCGCGCCAGTTCGGCCTGCTGCGCCGCCCGGCCGTCGATTTCGTGCTGCAGGCGCGCGATGGTCTGGTCCTTCACGTCCATCTCGGTGCGCGTGGCATGGTTCGCGGCGATCAGGTCCTGCGCGATGCTCGCCTTCAGCGACGACGCGAGCGCCCCGGTGTCGATGCGTTCGTCGCCGGCCTGCCGCACGACGAGCCGGCTGTTCGGCAAACCGTAGGCCGGCAGTTTGTCCGCCAGCCGGTCGAGCATCGCCTGGTCGACACGCCGGCCGACCAGCATCGCCTCGATCACACGGCCGCGCGGATCGATATGCCGGCTCGCGACCACCGACAACGGCAGCGACAGCTCGGCCTTGATGAACTGGTCGGCGCGCGCGTTGAACACTTCCTGCGTGACGAGCCGGTACGCGAGGATCACGCTCGGCACGGCGGTCAGGACGACCGCCGCGAGCACGAAGCGCCGCACGCGCCGCTGCATCGCCTCGTCCACGCGCGCGGCCGGCTTCGCGCGAATCACCCACGTGACCACCACGGTCGCGAACGCGATGAACACGCAGTTGATCGAGAACAGGTAGAACGCGCCCGCGAAATACGCGAGGCTGCCATGCGCGAGCCCGTAGCCGGCCGTGCACAACGGCGGCATCAGCGCGGTCGCGATCGCGACGCCGGGGATCACGTTGGTCTTTTCGCTGCGCGTCGCGCCGACCATCCCGACGAGCCCGCCGAACAGCGCGATCAACACGTCCCAGATGCTCGGCGACGTGCGCGCGAGAAGTTCGGAGTGTTCACCCGTCAGCGGACTCAGCGAGAAATACAGCGCCGAAGTCGCAAGGCTGATCAGCGTGGCGACGGCCAGTGTCTTCAGCGAGCGCCGGATCAACGCGAAGTCGTAGATGCCGATCCCGTAGCCCAGGCCCATGATCGGCCCCATGAGCGGAGAGATCAGCATCGCGCCGATGATAACGGCCGTCGAGTTCACGTCGAGGCCGATCGACGCGATGAAAATCGCGGACATCAGGATCCACAGGTTGGTCCCGCGCAATCCGACGCCGCCGCGGATGTCCTGATCGATCGTTTCCCGGTCGGCCTGGCCTTCGCGCAGGCTGAAGTACTGGCGAAACGTGGTACGCACACGCGCCAGCGTGCGCGTCGTCGGACGGGGGGATACGGTGGTCATGGTTGTTGTTCGTTGAGCCGTGGGAACGGCGCGGGTATCGCGTCATCCTGCGTCGCGCGACCCGCGGGAACCCGCGCGCGCAGCGCGACAAGCATCGCATAGGGGCGGCGTTCGCACAATCGGCCGCCCGCGTGCGGCTTTACGGCATCGGGCGGCCGTCGTGCAGGATCGCGTGCAGCGCCGTATCGAACGGCGTCGCGTAATCGATCCCGAGCGCGCGCACGCGTGTCGCGTCGAGATGGCAGTCGTACGGACGCGGCGTCGCGTCGGTCGGCTGGGTGATCGGCGTGAGCGACGCCTCGATGCCGAGCGCGGCCGCGATTCGCTGCGCGATGGCGTACTTCGTCATCGGCTCCTCGCTCGACCAATGGCGAATGCCGGTGACCGTGTCACCCGCGAGATGGCGCAGCGTCAGATCGCGGATGACCTGCGCGACGTCGGGCGTGTAGGTCGGGTAACGGATCGCCCATGCGTCCATGCCGACCGCGTCGGCGCCCGGGCGCGCCGACGCGACGACGGCCGGAACGAGGCTCGTGACGGCCGATTCGCTCCAGTCGACGATCGGACCGAACAGCAACGGCAGGCGCAGCACGCACGACAGCGGCGAGGCGGCGAGCAGCGCGGCCTCGCCTTCCAGCTTGGTGCGACCGTAGATGTTCAGCGGGTTCGGGGTGGCGTCCTCGCTGTAGGGGGCGGCCTTGCCGTCGAAGACGTAGTCGGTCGAAATGCCGAGCGTCCATGCGCCGTATCGCGCGGCGAGTGCGCCGATGCGGGCCGGCGCCGTGACGTTGATGGCGCGGGCGGCGGCCGGGTCGCGTTCGCAGACGTCGGGGCGGCGTTCGGCGGCGCAAAGAATCACCGCTGCCGGCTTGTGGATTTCAAAAAGGCGTTCGAGGGACGGCTGGTCGAGGACGTCGAGTTCGGCGATGTTGTCCGGCGGCAATGCGAGCCGTTTCGCACCGGCGCCTTGCGGGTTCCGGATGGTCGCGAGCAGCGTCAGCGACGGTTCGCGGGACAAGGACGCGGCGACCGCGCGGCCGAGCAGGCCGGAGGCGCCGACGAGGAGGATGGTGGGGAGAGAAGTCGACGAATCGATTGCTGTCATTGAGTGCATTCGTGTAAAAGCCGCGCGGATCAACGCACCTTCGTGGTCGGTACATTGGCCGTGCGCCGGTTCGGCAGGATACGGAACGAGGTGTCCAGCGGCGTCGCGACCGCCAACGTCAACGCTCGATCCGGAATGGTTTCGTCTTCGCCTGAGGCGTATCCACTGTAACAGCCCCGGCCTGCCCCTTCGGTAGGGCCAACTGGCACTTTTCCCCTATTGGTCCGGATATGTGACAGCCTGAAATGCTTCATGTGCGTCCTTGGCGATGAATCCCGGTGCACGCCCAAAAACAACGCTAATCCCACCCACTAATACCGCTCCGACGCTCACCGCTTCGTTGACCTTGCGTTGGAGAGCCACCACCGTTTCACCCGCGGTTTTGGTCGGGCCACCACTCAACACCTCGTATCGCATTCTTTACGCTCCTTGTCCTGCGGGTCACACTCGGTCACTCGACGCCAGCGAAGAAAAAGTACCCCAGTGGGTCGAACCACGATGAAATATTTTTGATAAAAAATCCATATGATTCAAAGACGACGGATACCTCGAATCCGAGAGCGTATCGGATACTCGCAAGAAATGACTCCCCTTCAGCACACCGCCCATCCGCGTGCTGTTTAGCAAAATCGACGAAAAACATGTCATCGAACATTCATGTTTCCGGCAGGTTTTAAAATCCGGCGAAATTCCTTGATAAATACAAACATAATCATGCACTTGGACTGAAACGCCGCTCGTTTTCGCCGAACCCGCACCAACCTTTCCCCCAGCCACACTTTCCGCAAGAATCATTACAAAAAATTACCAACCAATACCGATTTAAGAATACGATAGCGCACCGATTCATTCTTACGTTTTCCCGACACCCCAGCCATCCGCGGCGCGCGAGAAGCGGCATGCACGCGGATCGCCACGCACCCGCCCGGATCGCCGCCGGCCGGCTGGACCGCCGTTCGCGACTGGATCGCCTTTCAACCCGGAGCCCACCCATGCCAACGAACACGCCCGTCAACAGCAGCGCGAACGCGAACAGCCTGATGCAACAGGCGGCGCAATCGATCATCAACGGCTCGACCGGCAATCCGGCGATGGACGTCGGCGCGCTCGTCAAGACGCTGGTGAACGCGAAAACGGCTGGCCGGGTCGCGACGCTGGCCGCTTCGCAAGCGAGCGGCAACACGCGGATTTCCGCGTTCGGCGCGTTGTCGTCGGCGCTCGGCGCGCTCGAGGCGGGCCTGACGTCGCTGAAGAACGGCGCACTGCAGTCGACGTTCAATGCCGTCGCGAGCGGCAAGGGGTTGACCGCGACGGCGGGCGCGGGCGCGGTGGCCGGCACCTACACGGTCGGCGTCACGCAGATCGCGACCGCGCAGGCGCTGTCGTCCGCGGGCTTCAACGGCAGCAAGGCGCTCGGCACCGGCACGCTGATGCTGTCGCTCGGCAGCCAGTCGTTCAAGGTCGAGGTCGGCAGCACCAACAACACGCTGGCGGGCATCGCGGCGGCGATCAACGGCGCGTCGGGCAACCCGGGAATCAGCGCGACGGTCATCAACGGCACGGACGGCGCGCACCTCGTGCTCGCGTCGTCGAAGACGGGCTCGGCGAACGCGATCAGCGTCGCCGTGGCCAACGTTGCCAACGACAGCGGCCTGTCGAACCTCGGCGTCACGTCGACGGCCGATCCGTCGGGTGGCGCGTCGAAGATCGATTCGGCAAACGGCGTGGCCGCCTGGCGGCAGAGCGCGGTCGCGCAGGATGCGAAATTCACGCTCAACGGGATCGCATCGACCAGCGCGAGCAACACGGTGTCGGGCGTGCTGACCGGCATCACGCTGAACCTGTCGGCGGCCGCGGTCAGCGCGACCGATACGCAGACGCTGACGGTCAGCACCGACACGAAATCGCAGGCCGCCACGATCACGAATTTCGTGAGCCTGTACAACACGGTCGTCAAGACGATGGGCGCACTGTCGAGCTACACGGCCGGCGCGAGCTCGCAAGGCGCGCTGATCGGCGATTCGACGCTGAACACGATCCGCAACGCGCTGGCGTCGATCGTCGCGCGCGGCGTCGACGGCGGCGGCGCCACCGAAAAGGGCAACGGACACGTGAACCTGTTGTCGATCGGCATCAAGCTCGAGCGGGACGGCACGCTGAACGTCGACAGCGCAAAGCTCGATAGCGCGCTATCCGCCAATCCGTCGGGCGTCGCGCGCCTGTTCAATCCGGAGAACGGGATCGGCACGCGCCTGGCCGACCAGATCACGCAGTTCACGAAGAAGAACGGAATGATCGACGTGCGCACGACCGCGCTGAACGCCGATCTGAAACGTGTCGCGCAGCAGCAGTCGGATCTGTCCGACTATGCCGCGCAATTGACCAAGCAGTATCAGGCCCAGTTCACCGCGCTCAATACGCTGATGACCCGGATGAATACCAACTCGCAATACCTGACGCGTTTGTTTGGTGGTGCGAACAGTAACGGTACGCTGTCCAAGAGGTGAACGGCCGGGTCGCGGTACGCGGCCCCGCAGACGTCGCCCATGCCCGGCGGCGCGCCAGCGCCCGCCGGATCGACGTCACCGCGGCCGGCAGCCGGCCCGCAGTCGTCCTCGACGCAGGCGCGCGTCAGCCGAGACCTTCGACGCGATCGGCGAACCAATCGATCGCGCGCGACACCTGACGCCCGAAATAGCCGGGCCGTTCGTGCTCGTACGCACGCAGCAGCGACGTGCATTCGCGCTCGGCCCAGCGCCACACCGGGCCCTGCTTCGCGAATACCGGATGGTCGCGCAACTCGGCAGGTACCGCGTGCTCATCCTCCCAGCCCCAGAAATAGGCCTGGTAGGCACGGGCGAACGGCATGCCCAGCTGTTGCGCGACGGTCTCGTCATGGCGCAGCGTGAAGTCGACGATCTCCTTGCGCGTGCGGCCGCTCACGCCGTCGTGGCGCGCCTCGATCCAGCAGTGATACCGCGCGAGTTGCGACAGATGCCGCGCGGTGCGGCGCCGCTCGCGCGTCGTGCACAGCGCGTACAGGTTGCCGCCGCCGAAATCCATCACTTCACCGCCGGCGAACGGCCGATAAGACTGGCCGGTCAACAGCGTCAGCACCCGCGCGCCGACGATCGCATAGTCGGCGCAGCGCATGTAGCCGCTACGCGTCGTCGCTTCCGACACGCTCCGGTGGACGACTTCATCGATCACGGCGTGCAGCATGGGATCAACCGGCGCCGCCAGGATCGGCGGCTGGCTTGTCGTCGTCACGTGTTGCATGGGCGAATGCGGCTTCAGCGGTTCATCGGCAAAAATCACTCCGGAGCATGGTATGACGAACCGTTACAACGCACGGCCGCGGAATTGCGCAGATTTGTGCGCTTTCGTCGCCTCGCGCAAGACATGTCGACAGTTCGTCGGACACGGCAAATGCGCGGCGTGGCGGATGGACGAGACGAACGTCGACAGCGCGCTCGCGGACCGCGGACGGTTCGAGTTCGTGATGTCGTGACTGACGGCGGGAGGGGCGCGGCGGCAGGCGTTGCCGCCATCGACGGAAGGGGATCGCAACGAGTGCGCCGCGATTGCGGCGCATCGCGCAAAGCGGCTCGTGCTTGCAGGCACCGAGCGTGCCGCCGCATGCACGGCACGCGATGCGATCACGCGCCGCGCGGCTGGCGCGGCACGCGCCCTCCGTTATGACGCGGCAATCCGCCGGCGGAAATGTTCGGTGCCGGCCACGATCTTGTCGAGCACCGCGTCGAGCGCCCAGAAGCGTTCGCGCACGTCGTAGTCGATCGCACGGCATTTGATCGACCCGAACGTACCGATCCGCTGGTGATAGAGCTTCGCGAGCGCCGGGTAGCCCAGCGCCTCCGATACCGCCGAGACGACCAGGAACGCCGACAGTTCGTCGGCCAGCGCCGGATTCGACTCGCCCCGCGTGCGCAGCCACTGGTAGAGATCGGGATGGAAGTTGGTGAACACGCCGTTGAAACCGGCCGACCCGGCCTTCATCGCGTCCCAGGCAATCGCGGCGTTCGCGTTCAGGATCTTCAGCGGCGATCCTGCGGCGAGCGCGACGCGACGCTTCACCGTCGCGAGATCGCAGCTCACGTCCTTGAGCATCACGAACCGGCCCGTGTCGATGCACGCGCGCAGTTCGTCATCCGACAGAAGCCGCCGGTACGGCGCCGGACATTCGTACAGACCGAGCGGGAGATCCGACGGTAACCGCGCGAGCAGCCGGTGCAGATGGTCGAGCAATGCGGCGCTGCCCTTGCGTTGCGGATCGAGCCGGTTGGTCACGAGCACGACGCCCTGCGCGCCCGATTCGGCCGCCGCGCACAGTTCGGCGACCTGCGCATCGAGATCGTCGCTGATGTGCCCGGACGCGACGACCGGCACACGCCCGCCCACCCGTTCGACCACGAAGCGCGCGAGTGCCGCGCGTTCGGCCAGGCTCAGGAACTGCATCTCGCTCGACTGCGCGACCGCGAACAATGCGTCGGATCCGTGCGCCAGATACCATTCGATGAGCCGCTCGAGTCCGGCGTAGTCGATCGCACCGGCGTCGTCGAACGGCGTCAGCATCACCGGCACGATCCCTTCGATGGTCACGTTCGATTGCTGCGGGTGTTGCATCTGTTTCTCCTTGCTTCAATGAATGCGGATGCAGGCGGCATGCTCAAGCCGGCAACGGCCCGGGCGCGGCGTTCGCGGCCTGTTCGGGAATCGGCTTGCGCACGAGCAGCAGGTACGCCATCGCACCGGTGAACGCGATCGCGGCCGCGGTGAGCAACGCGGGCACGAACGACCACCTCTGCGCGATGATGCCGGTCAGGATCGGTGCCAGCGCGCCGCCGATGAAGCCGCCGAAATTCTGGATCGCGCCGAGCGACGCGATGCGGCTCGGCGGCGCGGCCGCCGTCGCGAGCGCCCACGAGCACGCCGACGCCGCGTTGGCGAGAAAGATCACGACCGAAATGCATGCGAGCGCAACCGTATTGCTCTGCACGAGCGCGGCCGGAATCGTGAACGCGACCATCCCGAGCATCGCGGCGACGACCGCATTGCGCCGGCTCGCGACCGGCGACCGGCTGCGGCGCGTGACGAAATCCGACAGCCAGCCCGCGACCAGCGAACCGACGAACCCGCACAGGAACGGCACCGATGCGGCAAACCCCGTGCGAACCAGGCTCATGTGCCGCTCCATCGTCAGGTAGCCCGGCAGCCAGGTCAGGTAGACCCAGTTCAGGTACACGGAGCCGAAGAAGCCGATCAGCATGCCCCAGGTCGTGCCGTGCGAGAACAGGCTGCGCCATTCGACGAAGGTCAGTTTCGGCGCGGCGACGACGCTTTGCGCATCGGCATCGAGATAACCGCGTTCGGCGACGGACAGTTCCGCGCGCACCGGGTCGCGATACAGCGCGAACCACACGACGGCGACGACGAGACCGAGCGCACCGGTCACGATGAACGCCCAGCGCCAGTCGAACGAGGCGACGAGAACCGACAGCAGCAGCGGCGCAAGCGCGGTACCGAGCGGCGACGCGGCATTGAAAATGCCGGTCGGCGTGCCGCGCGCGCGCAGCGGAAACCAGTTGCTCACCACGCGCGCGGCCGACGGGAATTGCGGCGCCTCGCCGATGCCGAGCACGATGCGCGCGACGATGAACCAGCCGAAGGTGGACACGATGCCGCCCGCCGCCTGCGCGAACGACCAGACGATCAGCCCGACGCCGAGCAGCCGGCGCGGGCCGATGCGGTCGACCAGCCCGCCGACCGGAAACTGGCACAGCGCATAGCTCCACGAGAAGGCCGACAGCAGCAGCCCCATCTGCGCGAGCGACAGGCCGAGATCGCCGCGGATCGCCGAACTCGCGACGGCCAGCGTGCCGCGATCGAGATAGTTGACGATCCCGCTCGCCATCAACAGCGCGAGCGCGATGCGTTGACCGCGCCGAATCCGTGGCGGCGCGTGCGGAACAGGTGGGTTGTCGTTCATGTCGATTGTCTCCATGTCACTGGTTTCGGCCGGGTTCGGCCGTTCCGTCGCATGCGGAATTCAGCTCTCCATACGGTCGACTTCGTCGCGCGTCGGAATCGACGTCTGCGCGCCGTGGCGCGTGACGCTGATCGCGGCCGCACGCTGGCCGAAGCCGATCGCGTCGTCCATCGACGCGCCGCCGGCTCGCGCGGCCGCGAACCCGCCGACGAACGTGTCGCCGGCCGCGGTCGTATCGACGGCCGCCACCGCGATCGCCGGATGGCGGCCGCTGCCTGCGCTGCCGCGCCAGCAGACGCCGCGCGCGCCGAGCGTGACGAGCACGTTGCCGACGCCCTTCGCGCACAGCGCCTCGGCGGCGCGCGCGGCCGACGCGTCGTCGCCGACCGCGATGCCGGTCAGCGACTCGGCCTCGGTTTCGTTGACGACCAGATAGTCGACCCGCGCCAGCAACGCATCGAAGAGCGGCCGTGCGGGGGCGGGATTCAGCAGCACCTGCGTGTGGTGCGCGCTTGCACAGGCAATCGCGCACGCCACGGTGGCGACCGGCACCTCCAGCTGACACACGAGCAGCGCGGCCCCGGCGATCGCGTCGCGCGCCGCATCGATCCGGTCGGCATCGACGCATGCATTCGCGCCGGGCACGACGACGATGCTGTTCGCGCCGTCGTCGTCGACCGTGATCGTCGCGACCCCGGTCGCCGTGCCGCCGATCCGGTGCAGGTGCGTCACGTCGATGCGCTCTGCCGCCAGCGCGCCGTGCAGGCGCGCACCGAACGCGTCGTCGCCGACGCACCCGATCATCGTGACCGATGCACCGAGGCGCGCGGCCGCGACCGCCTGGTTCGCGCCCTTGCCGCCGTGGACGGTCTCGAACGTCGTGCCGAGCAGCGTTTCGCCCGGCACCGGCAGGCGCGGCGCGCGCGTGACGAGGTCGATGTTGACGCTGCCGACGACGGCGATACGCGGTGACGTGGTGTCGCTCATGCTCGAATGTAACCGCTTACATTTACAGCCGACAAAATGGCCGGACAGGCCGTCGCCTCCGAAAATTCCGCGATGCGGGTGAAATCCATGTCTGACATAATGTGGAGCAGCAACAAGATAGCGCTTACATTCTCACAGGATCGAATGGAGATGCAAGCGGGACCACCATGAATCGAGGGTAAACAATGACGCGACTGGCAACGCACCGCGCCGGCAGGCCCATGCCGCCGGGAGACCGCCGATGAGCTCGCCCCCGTCCCGCGGTGGCGCGTCGCGGGCACGCCGCGGCAGCGGCCGCTCGGTACTCGGCGACGTCGCGAAACTGGCCGGCGTGTCGACCGCGACCGTCTCGCGCGTGTACAACGATCCCGGCAAGGTCTCGGCCGACGTGCAACAGCGCGTGCGCGACGCGGCGCTCGCGCTGAACTGGATTCCGAATGCGGCCGGCCGCGCGCTGGCGTCCACGCGCACCCACATCACCGGCGCGATCATCCCGACGCTGGACGACCAGGTGTTCGCATCGCAGGTCGCCGGCATGCAGACGGTCATGGCCGAGCACGGCATCACGCTGTTCCTCGGTTGCTCGAACTACGACCCCGCGCAGGCGCTCTCGCAGGTGCGCGCGATGCTGTCGCGCGGCGTGGAGGCCGTGTCGCTGGTCGGCGAAGCGTATCCGCCGGAACTGTTCGAACTCCTGGCGATGCATCGCGTACCGTACGTCGTCACGTATGCGTATCGCGACGACAGCCCGCACTGCTGCATCGGCTTCGACAACCGCGCGGCATTCGCGCAGCTCACCGCCCATCTGCTCGACCTCGGCCACCGCGATTTCGCGATCATCATGCAGCCGTCGACGGACAACGACCGCGTCCAGGCTCGCCTGCGCGGCATTCACGACACGCTTGCCGCGCATGGGCTCGCGGTGCGCCCCGTGCATCAGCACGAAGGCGCGGCCACGATCGCGTTCGGGCGGGCGAGCCTGCGTGCGATCGTCGGCAGCGACGCGGCGACGCGGCCGACCGCGGCGATCTGCGGCAACGACGCGCTCGCGCTCGGCGCGTTGCTCGAAGCACAGGCGCTCGGCATCGACGTGCCCGCGCAGTTGTCGATCACCGGATTCGACGACATCGCGCTCGCGCGCGAGATCCAGCCGCCGCTGACGACGATGTGGGTCGACACCGACGCGATCGGGCGCCAGGCCGCGCATGCGTTGCTCGATGCGCTCGAGAACGGCGCTACGGGGCCCGGCCATGCGGTCCAGCCCGAGTTGCGCATCCGGGCATCCGCGGCGGCGCCGGCGCAGACCCGCACGCGTGCGGCACGCAAGAAATAGCGAAGCAGCGCGTGCTTACTGCATCACGTCGATCGGCAGTGTCTTGTCGAGACGGTCGTGCCACGCGTTGATCGTCTTCGGCACGGTTTTCTTCCACGCCGGCACGTTCGAGTAATAACGCATCCGGACGTTGTTCTTCGCATCGAACACCAGCAGCCCGATCCACAGATCGGTGCCGCGGCGCATCACGATCGCCGCGTTCGTCGTCGCGATGCCGCGCACCCAGTACGACGTCACCTGTGCGTTGAGGCCGTCGAGATCCTTTTCGTCCGCGCTGAGATTGACCACGTCGACGAGCGTCTGATAGTCGGCGCCGAGCAGCTTGTGCGCGGTCGCGTTCTGCTGTGCATCGGCGACGATCTTGAGGCTCAGCAGGTCGGCCGGCGGCTTTGACTGCGACTGCGCGGCGGTCACATAGTCGCCTGCGTACATGACGCCCATGCCTGCGCCGCAATCGATATCGGCACCCTGCTGCGTGACGCGGATGCGTCCGCCCTTCCGGTCGAAATCGAGCCGGCACTTGTCCCGGCGATAGGTGCCGCTGTCGCCGTGCAGCACGATGTCGCCGTCGAGCCCGCCATCGTGCGCGCCGTTGTTGGCGCTCAACGCGAAATGCAGGCGCGGCGCCGTGCCGGTGAACGTCAGCACACCGCCGAACGATGGGTTGTCGCTGTCGAGATACCACGTCTGCTGCCAGCGATCGGCCGCGAGCGGCGTGCCGTTCAGGCTCGCAAGCCGTTCGCGATAACGGTCGCGCAGGCACGGCGCATCACCGCCGCACTGGTCGCGCTGCTTGAGCCACGTCAATTGCGCCTGCTTCAGCGCGGCCGTATCGCCGCCCTGCGCGAGCGCCCGCTTCCACGCCGTCGACAGCTCGCCGTCGAGCTTCGACAGCGCGGGGTTCGCGCAGATCGTCTTCTCGGTGGGCGACGCGGCCTTCGCGCAGTCGAAGCCGGCCGCATGCGCGGCGACCGGCAGCAGCATCAGCAGCGCGGCCGCCGCGACGGATGGCCAGTGCGGACGCTGCGTTTCACATGCGGGAATCGCGACTTGCCCGCGCACATTCGATCGGTTGTGGATGGTCATCGGCTTGATCGTCGCTGGGTCGCGCGCCCGTAGAAGCTACCGGTGCGCGACATTCGAGGTAAAAACACCCGGCCCGGCATGCAGCGCATGCGGCCGCCCCGCCGAAGCGTAACCCGAATGCGCGACGCCGATCAATCGACGTTCGATGCCGTCGCAACCGCTTCGTCAGCCACGCCGCAGTGCGCGATGCCGTCGCGCAACGCCGCTTCCGTCGCGGGGTCGATGAACCCGATGAACACCATCACGCCGTCGCCGTCGCGCGCGGTCAAGCCTTCGTCTTCCAGCGATGCAAACCGGATGCGCCGCGCGGCGACCTGACACGCGCGCGTGGCGATCGCCCCGTCTGCATCGGCCACGCGCACGATGCCCTTCGCGCGCAGGATCGTGCGTGGCAACGCCTTCAGCCATGCGCGCAGTCGCGCCTTGTCGAGCACGGCCCGCACGGTGACGGTGAGACTCGCGAACGCCGGCATCGCGTGATGCCCGATCGCCCGGTGCGAACGCGCGAGGTCGGTCGTCGCGCGACGATCCGGCACGGCCCCATCGAACAGCAACGCGAGCGGAATCTCGCCATGTCGTGCCGCAACGACGATGTCGGTCGACGCATGGGCGCGCACGTCGTCGAGCACCGCATCGCGCCGCTCGGGCGCCACGAGATCGAGCTTGGTCACGACGATCGCGCCCGCGCCGTCGAGCTGGCGCTGCGCCATCGCGCCGACCAGCGGGTCGGCCAGCGTGTCGCGCCACGCGAGCGCGTCGGCGACGACGAGCACCGACGTCAGCCGGAACGCACCGTTCAGCAGTCCGATCTGTGCGATCTTCGCGGGATCCGCCACGCCGCTCGCTTCGACGAGCAGCAGGTCGGGCCGCACGTCGCGCGTCGCGACGCGCGTCAGCGCATCGACGAGCGCGCCGCCGATCGTGCAGCAGATGCAGCCGTTGTCGAGTTCGATCACGTCGTCGCCGCGGGCTCGCACGAGACGCGCGTCGATGTTCACCGCACCGAAATCGTTGACGAGCACCGCGATGCGCCGGCCGTGCGGCGCCTGCAGGATCGCGTTGACGACCGTCGTCTTGCCCGCGCCGAGATAACCGCCGATCACCGCGAGGTCGATCGGCGTACGAGCAGTCACCCCGGCTGCATCGGCGTGCGCATTCATCGCGGCGACCGGAACACGCGCCCGCCGAGCACGGTGCCCCACACCGCGAGTTCCTTGAGGCGGGCGGGCGCGCACACCGACGGATCGTCGTCGAGCACCGCGAAATCCGCGAATTTGCCGACCTCGATGCTGCCGACGAGATGATCCATCCGCAACGTATAAGCCGCGCCGAGCGTGATCGCATGCAGCGCGTCGTCCACCGACAGCCGTTCGCCTTCGCCGAGCACGCGCCCGGACGCCGTCTCGCGCTGCACCGCGCACCACGCGGTGAACAGCGGGTTCAGCGGCGTGATCGGCGCATCCGAGTGCAGCGCGAACGGAATGCCGAGCCGCCGCGCGGAGCCGGCCGCGTCCATCCGGTTCGCGCGATCGGGGCCGATGGTCTGGCTGTAGTGCGCGTCGCCCCAGTAGTACAGGTGATTCGCGAAGAAGTTCACGCACATCCCGAGCGCGCGCACGCGCTTGAGCTGCGCGGCGTCCGCCATCTGGCAATGCTGCAGCGTATGGCGATGGTCGGGGCGCGGATGGCGGGCGAGCAGCGTCGTCATCGCATCGAGCACGACGTCGGTCGCCTCGTCGCCGTTGGTGTGCACGTGCAGTTGCAGCCCGGCGCGATGAAACGGCTCGAACACGTCGACGAGCTGCGCGGGCGGGATCAGCCACAGCCCGTTCGGTTGCCCGCCCGCGTAGCCGGGCCAGCGCACGCGCGCGGTGAAGCCCTGGATCGAGCCGTCGACGATGAACTTCACCGGCCCGACATGCAGCTTGTCGGTGTTGCGTTCGATCTCCGCGAGCACGCTGTCGACGGAGCGCGCCGGATTGCGCTGCGGCGCGAACGCCGGCACGATCCGCACCGGGTAGTCGGGATCGGCGGTCACCTCGTGCAGCGTGCGATTGCCGTCGGGCGACAGGTCGTTGACGAGATCCGTGGCCGTCGTCACGCCCGCGAGCTGCGCGACGCGCCCGAAATTCCAGACCGCGTGCGGCTTCTCGCTCGCGGAAATCGCGAGCTTGCCGCCGATCGTCTGATACACCGGCAGCATCGCCGCGAACTCCTGCAGCTCGCCGGTCGGGCGACCGTCGGCGTCGCGCGACACGCCATCGATGTCGGTATCCTCGTCGATGCCCGCACGCGCGAGCATCGCGCCGTTCACGTTCATCAGGTGCACGCTCGCATGCAGGATCGCGATCGGCCGTGCCGCCGACACGCGATCGAGTTCG
Organism: Burkholderia sp. EMB26; assembly: GCF_024730645.1. NCBI lineage: Bacteria > Pseudomonadati > Pseudomonadota > Betaproteobacteria > Burkholderiales > Burkholderiaceae > Burkholderia > Burkholderia sp. EMB26. The sequence continues at coordinate 88,070 of NZ_CP078072.1, read as the reverse complement.
CGCACCGTCAGCCGCGCGGTACCGAAGAAGATCGGATCGAAACCCCATGCGAGCAGCGGACCGTCGTCGGTGATCGCGCGTTCGGCTTCCATGAGCCGGTCGAGCACCGCGTCGAGCGAGCGCAGGCCCGGCCACAGCGTGCCGTCGGGGCCGCGCCGGTCGTAGTAGCCGACGTACACGGCGTCCCACATCGCGCCTTCCATCAAATGACAGTGCCCTTCGACGAGCCCCGGCATCAGCACCTTGTCGCGCAGCGTGTCGTCCGCCGCGCAGGCGCCGAAGCGCGTGGGCCATGCAGCCGCGTCGGCGGCGTCGCCGACCGCGAGAATGCGACCGTCGCGCACGGCGACGTGCGTGGCCGACGGTTGCGCCGGGTTCATCGTCAGGATGCGGCGCGCCGTGAAGATCGTCACGAGCGCGGCCGAAGTTGCGGATGCGTGCATGGGGCGCGTTTCTCCTTTGCGTCAGGATACGGCGTATTGCTTGACGGGGCGGCCATGCAGCATCGCATGCACGGCCACGACGACGAGCACGTTGACGGCGAGGCACACGAGCCCGAGGTTGATGCCGCCGAAATCGACATGGAACACGTAGAACACCATCGCGAGCACCTGGCCGCAGATCATCCCGGCGCCCACCGCGACCGGCCGCACCTGGCGCCGCGCGAGCAGGATCAGCACGCCCGGCAGGAACTGCGTGACGCCGTAGTACGTGGTGTTGATCAGCGTGAGCATCAGGTTCGGCGTGAGCAGCGTGGTCGCGATCGACAGCAGCAGGTAACCGACGATCACGTATTTCGCCGCGCGCTTCTGGCGCGACTCGGGCAGGTTCGGCATCAGGTTGCGCGTGACGATCGGCCCGATCGCGAGGCAGATGCCGGCCAGCACCAGCAATCCCGACAGCGCGGCGCCGGCCGCGACGAGGCCGATCAGCCAGCCGGGCAACAGGTGCGTGACGGCCGCGAAGAACGCGTCGTTCGGCGACGCGAGCGTCAGGTTCGCGGTGATCGCGTAGTACGACGCGATCACGAGGAACGGATACATCAGCATGTACAGCGGCATCACGACCTGCGTGCGCCGGATCGCGTTCGGCCCGCGCGCGGTGAAGAAATTCTGCGCGGCGAACGGCATCAGGTAGAAACCGAGCGACTGGAACAGCATCGTGCTCATCGAGAAGCGCAGCTGCGAGCCGCTCATCGTGTTGCTGACCTGCCGGCTCGCGGCGTCGAACACCGGATGCACGCCGCCGACCTGCCACGCGACGGCGATGCCCGTCACGACGATCGCGAGCAGCATCAGGATGTCCTTCAGGATCGCGATATAGGCCGACGCGCGCACGCCGGAAATCGCGATGTACGTGAAAGCCAGCGCCGCGCACACGAGGATCAGGTACAGCGGCTCGACGTGCCAGCCGAGCCCCTTGAGCGCCGCGACCAGCCCCGTGAACTGCAGTTGCCCCCACGGAATCAGGAACAGGATCGATGCGCACGCAACCACTAGTTCGAGCCCGCGGCTGCGATAGTGGCCCTTGAACAGATCGGGCAGCGTGATCGCGTTGTGGCGCTTGCCGGCCTCCCAGATCTTCGGGCCGACGAAATACCCGATCGGGTAGGCCAGCAGGATGTAGCCGAGGAACCACACGCCGTAGGTCGGGCCTTTCGCGTAGATGCCGCCGGGGAAGCCGACCATCGTGCCGATGCTGTAGATCTCGCCGGCGGTCAGGAAGAACACGAGCGCCGTGCCGAACTGGCGCGACGCGACGAAGAAGTCATGCACGCTCTGCTGGCCGCGGCCGCGGCCGGATCGAACGGCGAGATAGAGCGACAGCGCGATCAGCGCGGCGAAGACGACCGTTGACATGCGCACCTCTGCGAAAGGACGGAAAGCACGGGGAGCGGCCGGCGGACCGCGACACGACGAGCGCTACGCTGCGCCGCCCGCGCGGCGGTCGAACAGCATCCAGCATGCGAACAGGCAGCCGGACGTCAGCACGAACCACGCGAAGATCCACATGAAGATGAACGGCACGCCCAGCACGTAGCGATCCTGCGCGGCCACCCACGGCAGCACGCCCATCACGCCGAGATACGGAATACCGATGCCGATCAGATACCTGAGCATGCGTGTCTCCTCGAATGCGGGTTCGTACGGAAAGCCGGTGCGCGGACGCGGCAGGCGGCGCCTGCGCGACATCCGGCGGCGAACCCAGTATTCGAAGACAAAAAGGCGCGCGATAGTGCCAGACGCGGGCAATCGCTTGGGCCAGCGACGGGCCGCCGGCGCGGCGCGGGAGCGATCGGCGGCACACCGCCACGGCAGGCCACCTCGGCCGGTGCGAGCCGCCGCGACGACGTCAGCCGTCGAACGGCACCCGTTCGTAGCTCGTGCTCCGGCCGCCGGACGACGAGCGACGCAGCATGCCGCGCTCGACGAGCTCCGTGATGTCGCGCAGCGCCGTGTCTTGCGAACATTTCGCGAGGGCGGCCCACTTGGTGGTCGTCAGCTTCCCTTCGAAGCCGTCGAGCAGGCGATTCATGACCTTGATCTGGCGTTCGTTCATCGCGACGCCGGCGTATCGCTGCCAGAAACGCGCCTTGATCAGCACCGCGTCGAGCGTCGTGTGCGCGTGATCGATCGCCCGGCCCAGCGTATTCAGAAACCACGCGAGCCACTCGGTGACGTCGAGCGAGCCGCGCTGGGTACGCTCCAGCACGTCGTAATACGCATTGCGCTCGCGCTGGATCTGCGCGGACAGGCTATAGAAACGCTGCGGACTGCGATCGGCGCGCGCCAGGACCAGATCGCCGAGCGCACGCGCGATACGACCATTGCCGTCGTCGAACGGGTGGAGCGTGACGAACCACAGATGGGCGAGCCCGGCCCGGATCAGCAACGGCTCGGCCGGCGGCGCATTGAGCCACGCGAGAAAGCGCCCGATCTCGTGCGTCAACCGCGCGGCCGGCGGCGCCTCGAAATGCACGCGCTGCCGGCCGATCGGCCCGGAAACCACCTGCATCGGCCCGCTCGCGTCCGAGCGCCAGCCGCCGACCGTGATCCGCGACAGCCCCGAATAGCCGGTCGGGAACAGCGCGGCATGCCATCCGAACAGCCGCGCCTCGGTGACCGGCGCGGCCGAGTGGGTCGTCGCATCCAGCACCATGTCGACGACGCCTTCGACGTGGCGATCGACCGGCGCCAGCGCGCCGATGTCGACGCCGAGCCGGCGCGCGATCGACGACCGGACCGAGGCGACATTCAGGTTCTCGCCCTCGATCGCGCTGGTCTTGACGACGTCATCCGTGAGCGCGGCGAGGCTCGCTTCGTCGCGCAGCGCCAGGCCGATATCCGCCAGTCGCCCGGCCAGCATGCCTTGCGCACGGCTGACGTCGGCGAGCGGCGTGGCGAGGGCCGCGAGGTCGAAGCGCCATGCCGGCCAGTCGGCCGATTCCCAGATAAAGGTGTAATCTCCGCTCATCATGCGGAGATTATCCGCGCATTCACCGCATGACTCAACAATATCCGCATATTTTGCGGTGATTAACCACCCTATTCACCGCAACGCGGCCCGCTACCGTACCCGGCCTGCCCCGCTCGCCCCCGTCGGCGCCGGCTCCGCGAGCCGCTCCGCGAGAAAGCCGATGAACGTGCGCAGCGTGACGAACCCTTCCCGATGCTGCGGAAACACCGCATTGAGCGTGATGGGCGGCGGCACGTAGGCGTCGAGCACCGGCACGAGCGCGCCGCTGTCGAGCGCCGCGCCGACGATGAAGTGCGGCAGCAGCGCGATGCCGAGCCCCGCGATCGCCGCATCGCACACCACTTCGCCGTTGTTCGCGACGAGCGGCCCCTGCACGTCGAACGTCCGCACCGCGCCGTCGACGCGGAATTCCCAGCCGACCCGCCGCTCGCGCCCGTACAGCACGCACGTGTGGCCAGCGAGATCGGCCGGCGTCTGCGGCGTGCCGTGCCGCTTCAGGTACGCGGGGCTCGCGCACGCGATCATCCGCCATGCACCCAGCGGACGCGCGATCAGCGTCGAATCCTCGAGCGAGCCGATCCGCAGCACGAGGTCGAAGCCCTCGCCGATCAGGTCGACGCGCCGATCGGTCAGATCGAGGTTCAGCCGCACGGCCGGGTGCGCGGACAGGAATTCGGCGATCAGCGGCGACACGTGCGTGATCCCGAACGACAGCGGCGCGCTGATCTTCAGCGAACCATGCAGCTCGGTGCTGCGTACCGACATCGCCTGCTCGGCGTCGGCGATCTCCGCGAGGATGCGCTGCGCGCGCACGTAAAACTCCTGCCCCGATTCGGTCACCGCGAGATTGCGCGTATTCCGGTGCAGCAGCCGCACACCGAGCGACGCCTCCAGCGCCATCGTGCGCCGGCTGACGAACTGCTTGGACAGCATCAGCTGGTCGGCCGCCGCCGTGAAGCTGCCCGCATCGACGGTCGCGACGAAGATCCTCAGGTCGTTGAGTTCCATATTGTCCACTCCATAGCGACAGTCATTATCTTCACGGCGATTTATTTGTCAAATCGATTGACCTAAGATTCATCTCAACGAACGGCCGGGCCCACTTCCGAGGTCCGGCGACTTAAGGAAAAAATCATGATCGAAGTCCGTGCAGCAAACCAACGTGGCCGTGCGGAGCATGGCTGGCTCAGTTCCCGTCATACGTTTTCGTTCGCGAATTACTACGATCCGAAGCAAGTCGGCTTCTCCGACCTGCTCGTGATCAACGACGACCGGGTCGCCCCGGGCCGCGGCTTCGGCACGCACCCGCACCGCGACATGGAAATCCTGTCGTACGTGCTCGACGGCGCGCTCGAACACAAGGACTCGATGGGCACCGGTTCGGTGATCGTGCCGGGCGACGTGCAACTGATGAGCGCGGGCACGGGCGTGCGCCACAGCGAGTTCAACCACTCGCCGGACGCGCCGGTCCACTTCCTGCAGATCTGGGTCGGGCCGGCCGAAAAGGGTGCCGAGCCGCGTTATCAGCAGACGAATGTCGCGGCCGACGACAAGCGCGGCAAGCTCGCGCTCGTGGTATCGCCGAACGGTGACGCCGGTTCGCTGAAGATCCGGCAGGACACCCGGATTTACGCGGGCCTGTTCGATGGCGACGAAAGCACTACGCTGGAACTGGATCCGAGCCGTTTTGCTTACGTGCACGTGGCACGCGGCAGCGTGACGGTCAACGGCGTGACGCTCGGCGAAGGCGACGGCGCGCGCATCCGCGGCGAACAGGCGCTGACGATCGCCGACGGCAAGGATGCCGAAGTGCTGGTGTTCGACCTGCGTCCGGTCGAAGTGACGGCCGAATGGGCGTGACGCCCGTTCGGGAAACCGGGCCCCGCTGAGTGCGGGGCCCTTTTAATCGGAGATTCGCAACATGGCCAAGGTTCTCGTTCTTTACTACTCGTCCTACGGGCACGTCGAAACGATGGCGCAGCACATCGTGGAGGGCGCGAAATCGGTGCCCGGCGTCGAGGTCACGCTCAAGCGCGTGCCGGAAACGATCCCCGTCGACCAGGCCCGCGCGATCGGCGTGAAGGTCGACCAGGCCGCGCCGGTCGCCACGGTGGACGAACTCGCCGACTACGATGCGATCATCTTCGGCACGCCGACCCGCTTCGGCAACATGGCCGGCCAGATGCGCACGTTCCTCGACCAGACCGGCGGCCTGTGGATGAAAGGCGCGCTCGTCGGCAAGATCGGCAGCGTGTTCGCGTCGACCGGCACGCAGCACGGCGGCCAGGAAACGACGATCACGTCGTTCCATACGACGCTGCTGCATCACGGGATGGTGATCGTGGGCGTGCCGTATGCGTGCAGCGGCCTCGTCAACATGAACGAAATCACCGGCGGCACGCCGTACGGCGCGACCACGCTCGCCGGTGCGGACGGCAGCCGCCAGCCGAGCGCGAACGAGCTCGACATCGCGCGCTACCAGGGCAAGCACGTGGCGGAACTCGCGAACAAGCTCGCGTCGTAACGCGGCGGCCTCGCGGCCCCCCCTTTCCGTCGCGCTGCAGTTCGCAGATGAACGAACGGCGCCGGTTCGACCGGCGCCGTTCGTCCTGTGCAACGCGTTCAGCCGTTACTGGCCCGAAGCCGGCACGGCCGGCGCCGCCTTCGTCGCGGGCGCCTGCTGCACGGCGTTCTGCGGATAGTTGCTCTGGTCGTTGGTCAGCCGGTAACCGCTGCCGGTGCCGATCGCCTTCAGGTCCGACGCATGCCGCGCGCGGGCCGCCTTGCGCGCCGCTTTCTTCTGCGCCTTGTCGAGCTGCTTCTGCGCCGGCGCGGACGCCGGGTCCTGCGCATAAGCCGCCGGCGCGGCGGTCAACGACAGACCGAACGACGCCGCTACTGCTACTGCCACCGAAACCACGCGAGACTGCTTCATGGCCGGATCTCCTTGTCGATTGTTGAATGTGGGTCGGACACCGGCGCGCACGCGACGGCTTGCGACAAACGGCGCCGATGCAACGTTAGCCGATCGCTACGCAAATGTCCCCGCGGATTCCTGAATTCTCCTGATAACGCCTACGATACATGCGCGCCGTATGCGCCGTCCTTTCGGCCTGTCGTGCGCGCCATCAGGGAAACCGATACCCCGCGGCCGGCCGGCGCCCTCAGATCCAGCGCGACAGCACCGGCAGCAGGATCGGCACGACGAATGCCGTCAGCACGCCGTTCAAGCCCATCCCGAGCCCCGCGAACGCGCCGGCTTCCTCGCTGACCTGGAACGCGCGCGCGGTGCCGATGCCGTGCGACGCGACGCCGAGTGCGAAACCGCGCACGGCCGGCTCGTCGATCCGCAGCAGATTGAGAATCCCGCGTGCGCACACCGCGCCGAAGATCCCGGTCGAGATCACCAGCACGGCCGTGAGCGACGGAATGCCGCCGATCTCGGCGGCGACGGCCATCGCGATCGGCGTCGTCGCCGATTTCGGCGCGAGCGACGCGATCGTCTGGTGCGACGCTCCGAACAGCGCGGCGATGCCGACCGCCGACACGATCGCGGTCAGCGAGCCCGCGAGCAGGCCGACGAGCAGCGGCAGCGCGGTACGCCGCAGCTTCGACCACTGGCGGTACAGCGGCAGCGCGAGCGCGACGGTCGCCGGGCCGAGCAGGAAGTGGACGAACTGCGCGCCTTCGAAATACGTCGGATACGGCGTATGCGTGAGCGTCAGCAGCACGACGATCACCGCGACCGCGATCAGCACCGGATTCGCCAGCGGATTGAAACGTGCCCGCGCATAGACGGCCTGTGCGAACAGATACGCGACCAGCGTGATCGTCAGGCCAAGCAACGGGCTCGCGGCGAGATAGACCCAGATCGCGCCGAGCTTCGGGAAGGCCGTCATTGCGCGCCCTCCGCGGTGTCGCCCGCGCGGCGCTGGCGCCGCAGCAGCGCGCGCGTGACGAGCGCCGTCACCGCGATCGCGAGCGTGGTGCTGACGGCCAGCGCGACGACGACCGCGACCGCGTCGCCGCGCACGCGGTCGGCCGACACCATGATGCCGACGCCGGCCGGCACGAACAGCAGCGACAGGTGACGCAGCAGCTCGAGCGCGGTCGGCTCGATCGCATCGGCCACCTGCGGGCGCAGCATCACGAAGCCGAACAGCAACAGCATGCCGATCACCGGGCCCGGCACCGGCAGGCCGAACAGATAGGACGCGCCTTCCCCGAGACACTGGAAGATCAGCAAGACCGCGAACGCCTGCAACATGAACCGCTTCTCCCGAACGTGGCCGCGCGACCGTGCGGCCGATGAGCCGGCGGCGTGCGACGCCGGCGTGAACGATACGCGCGATCGTACCAACAATGACGGCGGCGCGGGCCTTCGCTGTCGCCCGATTTCCCGATCGCCATTCCACCGTTGCGCGCGACACGCTGCGGGCAGGGATGAAACGCCCACATACAGAAAAACGGCGGGCAGATGCCCGCCGTCCCGCCGTTCAGGTTCGAACGACCACCGGTCGCGTTACTTCAACCGCGTCGCGATTTCGTTGGCCATCGCCTTCGTCGCGGCCTTCGTCGGCGCATCGTCGGCCAGCGCGTTCAGCAAGCCGAAATCGTGGATCGTGCCGTCGTAGCGCGTGGTCGTCGCCTCCACGCCGGCCGCGTCGAGCTTGCGGCCGTACGCTTCGCCTTCGTCACGCAGCACGTCGAACTGCGCGACCTGGATCAGCGCGGGCGGCAAGCCCTTCAACTGCGCGATGCTCGCGCGCAGCGGCGACGCATAGATCTCGTTGCGTTGCGCTTCGTTCTTCGTATAGGCGTCCCAGAACCACTTCATCATCGGCCGCGTCAGGAAGTGGCCCTGCTGATACGCGTTGTACGAACCGGTGTTGAAGTCGTGGTCCGTGACCGGCCACATCAGCCCCTGGAAGCGGATCGCGGGACCGCCCTTGTCCTTCGCCATCAGCGCGACGACAGCCGACATGTTCCCGCCGACGCTGTTGCCGACCACCGCGAGGCGGCTGCCGTCGACGCCGATCTCCGCGCCGTGCGCGGCCACCCACTTGGTCGCCGCATACGCCTGGTTGATCGCGACCGGGTAACGCGCTTCCGGCGACGGCGTGTAGTTCACGAACACCGCGACGGCGCCCGACTGCACGACGAGATCGCGCACGAGCCGCTCGTGCGTCGGGAAATCGCCGAGCACCCAGCCGCCGCCGTGGATGAACACGAATACCGGCGGCGTACCCGTCACGCCTTGCGGGCGCACGATCGTGACCGGCACCGACAGGCCGTCCTGCTCGATCGTGCGGTTCGACACGTCGATGCCGGACAGATCGACCTTCACGCCGTTTTGCGCGTCGACCAGCACCTGGCGCGCCTTCGCGGGGCTCAGCGTTTCGAGACCCGGGCCCTTCTGGCCGTTCAGCGCGGCGAGGAACGCGCTCGTCTTCGTATCGGGACGGACGGCGTCGGCGCCCGCGGCGAACGCGGCAGGTGCGGTGGACAACGCGGCTGCAACGGCGGCGGCGATCAGCAGCGGTTTGACGATCTTCATGGTGCAACTCCTTGGTTGATGCTTCGAATGGCGATGAATGTTTGGTACTGCGATCGATCAGACGAGCGTGAGCGTGACGTCGATGTTGCCGCGCGTCGCGTTCGAGTACGGGCAGACGACGTGCGCGCGGTCGATCAGCGTTTGCGCGATATCGCGATCGAGGCCGGGCAGCGAGATCTTCAGTTCGACTTCGATGCCGAACCCGTTCGGGATCGCGCCGATGCCGACGCTGCCCTCGATCGCCGCGTCCGCGGGGATCGCGATCTTGTCGCGCGCCGCAACGAACTTCATCGCGCCGATGAAGCACGCGCTATAGCCGGCGGCGAACAGTTGCTCGGGGTTCGCGCCCGCCCCGCCCGCGCCGCCGAGTTCGCGCGGCGTGGTCAGCTTCAGGTCCAGACCGCTTTCGGGCACCGTCGCACGGCCGTCACGGCCGCCGGTGGCTTTTGCATGGGCGCGGTACAGCACTTTTTCGATCGACATGACAGACTCCTTTTTCAGCAAATGAATGAAACAGCCTTCGAACCGGGGACCGCGTGCCGGCGGGTTCTCGCCGACATCGCGTTATTTATCTACCCATAGATAGACAAATATCCCCAAAAAAATGCAGATGGTCGATCCACCTGCGTCAGTCATCTATCTACTACATGATAGATAACGAGATCCAATAAAAGGCGGCGAGCCGCCTGACTGCTGGCGCCGTCCGTCAGGACCGCGTTTTCCAGACGGCCTCGACATCCTCGAGACGCGCCCGCGTGTGAAACAGCCGGCTGGCCAGCACGCTGCCCTGGAACGCCGCGTACAACGTGCGCGCCGCCGTGTCGGGCTCGCCGCTGAACTGCAGCGTGCCTTCCTTCGCGCCTTGCGCCAGCAATTCCGCGAGCCAGCGCTCGTTGGCGCTGAAGAACGCCTGCACGGCCTGCCGCACGTTGTCCGGCAACGTCTCGATGTCGGCCGCGAGCATCCCGCACAGGCAGATCAGGTGGCCGTCGCCGAGCGTGCGGCCGAACATCTTCGTGTACAGGCTCAGCTTCACGTCGGCCGGCAACGCCGGATCGATCGCCCGCATGGCCGCGAGGACTTCGTCGCTATAAGCCGCCACCGCTTCCAGCACGAGATCGTCCTTCGACGGGAAGTAGTAGTGGATGCTCGACGTCTTCACGCCCACCAGGTCGGACAGGTCTCGATAGCTGAAGCCGTTGTAACCCCGCTGCATCATCAGCGTGATCGCGTGGTCGAGAATCTGTTCGCGGACGGTCGGTTTCGTTTCCATGGGTTGAACTTTATCTACTCATAGATAGATAGTCAAGGACTTTTTTACGGCCCCGGCGGAATGCGTGTCGATGGCTGCCGGTGGGCCGTGTCCCGCGCAAATCGGGCCCGGGCCGCGCCCTTCCGCTCACTGCGGCTTCAACATCCGCCGAATGATCGTCCGCAGCATCGCGCGATGCGCGCGCGGCTTGAATCCCGGCTCGAACACGACGCGCCCGACCGCCCCTTCCGCCAGCGCGAGTAGCCAGGTCGCGACGAGATCCGGCTTCAGGCTCCCGTCGATCCTCCCTTGCGCGACACCCCGCTTGATCAGCGCGACCATGCGCCCCTTCACCTGCGCCTCGTTCGCCGCGAACAACGCGGCGACGTCGGGATTGCGCGTCGCCTCCGCCGCGGTCTCGACGCAGATGCGCGCATAGACGGGATCGCTCGACAGTTCCATCAACGTCAGTGCGATCTCCTCGATCGCGGCCAGCGCATCGTCGGCGTCCGCATGCTTCGCGAACAGCTCGGCCATCTCGCGCTGGTCGTCCTGCGCGATCGCCTCGATGATCGCCGCCTTGGTCGGGAAATAGTGAAACAGGTTGCCCGGGCTCATCCCGGCCGCCTTGCAGATCGCGGCCGTGGACGTCGCATGGAAGCCGTCGCGCGCAAAACAGTCGATCGCGGCATCCAGGATCTGGCGCCGCTTCGCTTCCACTCTTTCAGGATCGATCTTTCTCAACGGGAACTCCGTGCTCGACGATGGCTCAAATATTTATTAGACTGATCAGTCGATCTATTATCTCTGCGAGATCTCGGAACCGTCAAGGCAGCGTGCGCTTCGCATGCGTCGCTCACGACATCCGCTCACACGAACAATCAGAGGGCCCATGAAACGCATCGTCATCGTCGGTATCGCGCTCGTCGCGTTCGCTTGCGTCGCGGCGGGCGCGCTTGCGCTGCGCGGCCTGTCCGACTTCGAGCTGAAGGGCGCGACCGTGTCGACGCTGACATTCCATGCGGGCGACGCCCACCTCGTCGGCACGCTTGCGCTGCCGGCGCACGCCCCCGACGCGCCGATCGCGCTGCTCGTGCACGGCGACGGGCCGCGCACGCGCTTCGCGGACGACGCGATGCTGCCGCTCGTCAACAGCCTGCTCGACGCCGGCATCGGCGTATTCGCGTGGGACAAGCAGGGTACCGGCCGCAGCAGCGGCGACTGGCTCGCGCAATCGATGCAGGACCGCGCGAACGAAACGGTCGCCGCGATGGCGCGCGTGCGCGCCGCGGCCGGCCCCCCGCACAAGATCGGCCTGCTCGGCTTCTCGCAGGGCGGCTGGGTGATTCCGCGCGTGGCGAACGCGGTGCGGCCCGCGTTCTCGGTGATCGTCGGCGGCGCCGTCAACTGGCGCCGCCAAGGCACCTACCTGACGCGCCAGCAACTCGCGGCAACGGGCCTGCAGCCGGATCGAATCGATGCGACACTGGCCGCCGAGCGACGCGAGAACGACGCCATCTTCGGCCGGGCGGACGCGCCGGCCGATCCGGCCCGGCGCCCGGACATCGAGCCGCGCCGCTTCGGTTTCATCGCGCTCAACTACCTGGAAGACGCATCGCAGGCGCTGGCGACGATGCAAGGGCCGGTGCTGGCCGTGTGGGGCGCACTGGACCGCAACGTCGATCCGGCCGACGAGGCGAATGCCTATGCGCACGCATTCGGGAACCGGCCCGACCGGCGCGTCGTCGTGGTGCCGGGCGCGACGCATGCGTTGCTGCGCGGCCGCTGGTTCGACTATCAGCTCGAGTCCGACTGGCCGAAATGGAAGACGTGGCTGTACATGGCGCTCGGGCGCCACGCGTACGCGCCGGACACGCTCGGTCCGATCGAAGCGTGGATCCGGTCGCAGTGAACGCGTGCGCCGCGCGCGCCGCCGCACATGGAACAGGCATCAGGCAATATCGGTCGCGCCCGCTCGCGCGATCGCATCAAGGAGAGGTTTTCAATGTATTCGTGGTTTGAACGGCGCCTGCCGACTTTCCCGCTCGAAGATCCCGTCACGCCGCCGAAGGGATTCTTCTCGTTCGTCTGGGCGTGCACGAAAGGCGCGCGCGGCTGGCTCCTGCTGATCGCGCTGACGTCGGCCGCGCTGGCCGCGTACGAAGCCGCGCTGTTCGCGATGATGGGGCACGTGGTCGACTGGTTGTCGTCGTCGACGCCGGCCGAATTCGGCGGTCGCCACTTCGGCGCGCTCGCGGGCTTCGCGGCGATCCTCGCCGGCAGCGCGCTGTTGATCGCACTGCACACGATGGTCAAGCACCAGGTGCTCGCGATCAACTTCCCGATGCGGTTGCGCTGGCTGTTTCACCGGCTGATGCTCGACCAGAGCCTGTCGTTCTATGCGAACGAGTTCGCGGGCCGCGTGACGACCAAGATCATGCAGACCGCGCTCGCGGTGCGCGACGCGCTGTTCATGTCGGTCGACGTCGTGATCGGCGTCACCGCCTACCTGATCGGCATCCTCGTGCTCGCCGCCAGCTTCGACTGGCGGCTGATGATTCCGCTCGCGCTGTGGGCGCTCGGCTACGGCGCGGCGTGCGCGTATTTCGTGCCGCGTCTCGGTGCGGTCGGCAGCCGGCAGGCCGACGCGCGCGCGCTGATGACGGGCCGCATCACCGACGCGTATTCGAACATCACGACCGTGAAGCTGTTCTCGCATACGCGGCGCGAAGCCGACCACGCGCGGCGCGCGATGGAAGCGTTCAAGGCGACCGGCGACGCGCAGATGCGGCTCGTCAGCGCGTTCGAGATCGTCAACCACCTGCTGTCGACGCTGCTGCTGATCGGCTCGGCCGGCCTCGCCCTCGTGCTGTGGATGCACGGCGAGGCGAGCGCGGGCGTGGTCGCGGCCGTGATCGCGATGGCGCTGCGCCTGTCGAGCTATTCGCACTGGATCATGTGGGAAATGACCGAGCTGTTCGAGAACGTCGGCACGATCCAGGACGGCATCAACACGCTGACGAAGGTGCGCAGCGTGGTCGACGCGCCCGATGCGAAGCCGCTCGTGGTGCAGCGCGGCGAAATCGTGTTCGACAACGTGCAGTTCGCGCACGAGGACAACGATCGCGCGGTATTCGACGGGCTGAACCTGACGATCCGGCCGGGCGAGCGCATCGGCCTGATCGGCCGCTCGGGCGCCGGCAAGTCGACGCTCGTGAACCTGCTGCTGCGTTTCTACGACGTCGGCGGCGGCGCGATCCGGATCGACGGGCAGGACATCGCGCACGTGACGCAGGACAGCCTGCGCGGCGCGATCGGGATGGTCACGCAGGATACGTCGCTGCTGCACCGGACGATGCGCGAGAACCTGCTGTACGGCCGCCCCGACGCGACCGAGCGCGAGATGCGGGACGCGGCCGTGCGCGCGGAAGCGTCCGAGTTCATCGACCGGCTGCGCGACCGCCACGGCCGCAGCGGCTACGACGTCGAGGTCGGCGAGCGCGGCGTGAAGCTGTCGGGCGGCCAGCGGCAACGCGTCGCGATCGCGCGCGTGATGCTCAAGGACGCGCCGATCCTCGTGCTCGACGAAGCGACCAGCGCGCTCGATTCCGAGGTCGAAGTCGCGATCCAGCGCAGCCTCGACAGCCTGATGAGCGGCAAGACGGTGATCGCGATCGCGCACCGGCTGTCGACGATCGCCGCGATGGACCGGCTGATCGTGCTCGACGAAGGGCGCATCGTCGAGGAAGGCACGCACCAGCAGTTGCTGCAGGCGGGTGGCATTTACGCCGCGCTGTGGGCGCACCAGAGCGGTGGGTTCCTCGGGGAGACGGCGGAAGCGGAAAGCGTCGAGCAGTAGCCGGAACCGCTGTGGCAACATGGCGGCACGGCGATCGCGGGTGGGCTTCACCGCGATCGCCTACCCGCCGGCAGGACGCCATCGCTGCTTGCCGCCGCCCGACCCGGAATCTAGGAACCTCCGTGAACACACGGCCGGATATCGCCACTGCGCTCGACGCGCCCGATTCGGTGCTCGACGAAGACGAGCAGCGCTTCGTGCATCAAATCCGCCAGCACGGGTGGTTCCGCACGGAAGTGTTCGCGGAAGACGACCAACCGGGCTTCTCGTTCACGACCGGACTGTGGGTCAACCACGGCTTTCCGGAAATCATCGTGTTCTCGCTGCCGGCGCGCCTCGTCCATGACGTGCTGTGGGGCGTCTACCGAAAAGTCGCGGCCGGCACGCCGCCGCCGGTCGGGGAAGTCACGTCCGCCGTCTACGGCAACGCGAACGCGCTGCTGATGCGGGTCGAGCCAGCGCATTACGAAGCCCATCTCGGCTGGAACCGCTGGTTCTACGGCAACGACGCGTTCCCGTGCGTCCAGTTGCTGTGGCCCGACCGCAACGGGATTTTTCCGTGGCAACCGGAAGCGGACGATGCATTGAACGCGGCGCAGCCGCGCCTGTTCGCATCGGGCGACGAGCGCCACTGACCCGCGGCGCCGGATCGCACCGCACGGCCGCGATGCACGAGCCCTCCGCGCGCCGCTCGTCAATCCGTTGCGCACGCACCCATCGCCGCGCCGCCTCATAACGATCCGACAATTTATTGGTTCCCTTGACGATGCGCCGTCCGTATCGTTCACCGATTCGTCAGACCAATCGACCAACGGGGGAATTCAACAATGAAACAGATCCGGTCATTCGCGTTGCTCGCGCTGCCGGCCGCGCTCTTCGTCGCGGGCGCCCACGCACAAAGCAGCGTCACGTTGTACGGCATCGCCGACGCGGGCATCGCGTACGTCCACAACGCGCAGAACGCGAACGGCAGCAACGCGTCGAACCTCGTCAAGTTCGGCAGCGGCAACCTGTCGGGCAGCCGCTGGGGACTGCGCGGCATCGAGGATCTCGGCAGCGGCCTGTCCGCGCTGTTCCAGCTCGAGAACGGCTTCAACATCGGCACCGGCGCGCTCGGCCAGGGCCAGCGCGAATTCGGCCGCAAGGCCGTCGTCGGCCTCGCGAGCAGCACCTACGGCACCGTGACGCTCGGCCGCCAGTACGATCCGATCGTCGATCTCGTACAGGGCCTCACCGAAGACAACTACTTCGGCGGCGTGTTCGCGACGCCGGGCGACCTCGACAACTACGACAACAGCCTGCGCGTCAGCAACTCGGTGAAATACACGAGCCCGCTGATCTCCGGCTTCCAGTTCGCCGCGCTGTACGGCTTCGGCGGCGTCGCGGGCGCGACCGGCAGCGGCCGCACCTACAGCTTCGGCGCGAGCTACGCGAACGGCCCGCTGTCGCTCGGCGCCGGCTACTTCTACGCGAACGGCGGCACGACGGTCGCGGGTGGCGTGCGGACGTGGTCGAGCAGCTCCGACACGCTGTTCAACACCGTGATCAACCAGGGCTTCTCGAGCGCGAAGTCGATCCAGATCGTGCGCGTGGCTGGGCAGTACGTGGCCGGGCCGGCGACCTTCGGCCTCGCGTATTCGAACACGCAGTACGGCGCGGACACGCTGTCGGCGTTCAACCGGAACGCGAAGTTCAACAACGGCTCGGCGTTCTTCAACTGGCAGTTCACGCCGGCGCTGCGCGCGGGCGTCGGCTACAACTACACGTCGCTGACGGGCCCGGCTTCCGCGCACTACAACCAGGTCAACCTCGGCGCGGACTACGCGCTGTCGAAGCGCACCGACCTGTATGCGCTGTTCGGCTACCAGAAGGCGAGCGGCAACACGCTCGACGCGAGCGGCGCGACCGTGAAGGCCGCCGCATCGGTCGGCGCGTACGGCGTGAACTCCGGCACCGATACGCAGGAACTCGCGATCGTCGGCATTCGCCACAAGTTCTGATCGTCCCGGCGCACGACGATCGCCGCAGGCGCGCACCACGAGGCGCGCCTGCGGCGTTTACACTGTCCGCTTTTACGTTCGTCGCGACACGAGGAGCCCGGCATGCTAACGGTATGGGGACGACGCAATGCGTTCAATGTCCAGAAGGTGATGTGGCTCGTCGACGAGCTCGCGCTCGCGCATCACCACGTGCCGGCCGGCGGCCGGTTCGGCGTGCTCGACACGCCCGAATTTCTCGCGATGAACCCGCACGGGCGCATCCCGATGATCGACGACGACGGAACCGTCGTCTGGGAATCGCACAGCATCCTGCGCTACCTCGCCGCGCGTCACGGGCGCCCGGGCTTCTGGCGCGACGATCCCGCCGAACAGTCGCGCGCCGACCGCTGGATGGACTGGGCGCAAACGACCCTGCAGCCGGCGTTCCTCAACGGCGTGTTCCGCGGCTACTACCGCACGCCGCCCGAGCAACGCGACACCGTGCGCGTCGAACACAGCATCGCGCAATGCGCGCAGTATTTCCGGCTGCTCGACACCGTGCTGGCCGGGCAGCCGTTTCTCGCGGGCGACGCGATCACGCTCGCCGACATCGCGGTCGGCACGCACCTCTACCGGTATTTCGAGCTCGATATCGCGCGACCCGACGTGCCGCACGTCACGGCGTGGTATGAACGATTGAAGGCGCGGCCTGCGTATCGCGCGCACGTGATGATCCCGTTCGACGAGCTGCGCGGCAAGCTCGACTGAGCGGGTGCGAGGCCGGTCGCATCGGCATGTCGCGTACTGCCTGATTTCCCGCCTCTCGCTTCGGCAGGTCGGGACACCGATGAAGATGGCTGACGCCCGCGGCGGTCGATGCCGGGATCAGCGCGTAGCGTGGCGCTGGGCAACGCAATAAACGGCCGCCGCCGTGATCCCGAACATCAGATGAGCGATCAGCGTGATCGTGTCGCGAACCGCGATGAACCACGGAAAGATCGTCGTGAACCCGTACAGGTTCACGCCGTACAGAAGGAGCCCGAACACGCCGCCGGCGAGTAACGCGGGCCCGAGCGACAGGCGCCGGATGACACGTACCAGCACGGCCGCATAGGCCACCGAAAGCACCGCATGCACGAGCGTCGCCACGCCCATGACCAGCGGATCGAACCCGCCCGGCGCACCGAGCACGCGCGGCCCCATCACGATCGCGGCCGTGAGGCGCGCGTCGCGCAACAGGTTCCGGACGGCGTCATCGCCGGCGATCGCCCAGAGCAGCAACTCGATGACGGTCGATCCGACCGCCGCGCCGAACGCCGCCCAGAGCATCGGGACCACACTCGCTCGTTTCACTGGTCGTCCTCGTGGCGGCCGGTTGATGCGCGGAACGAACCGCCGTGCAACGCGGTTTACGACGCCCCTTCGCAGTCCGACCAGTACGCGAACGGATCGCGATGTTTCGGATAGTGCTCGTCGAGCCATTTCAGCAGCGTCGCCCGCGCATTGTCGATGTCGGCCTTCAACGACGACGTCGTCAGTTCGTGCAGTTCGATGGACTTTTCCCGATCCATCACGAAGCAGTTCCAGTCCGGGCCGTCGAGATCCGGATCGTCGGATGCCTTCGACGACTTGCTCCAGCCGAAACGCTTGCGCGCATCGATGTAGTAGCGCGGATGCACCTTCAGATACGACATCTCGCCGCCCTGCAGGCTGCTCTCCGCGCGCAGCACGTCGCGCTCGTCGACGATCTGCGTGACTTCCGGAAGCCGGCGCGAGCGCCATCCGGCGGGTAGCGTCGCCACCGCACGGACGCTGTCGTAGGTGCCCCACTCGAGGCCCCACGCTTCGGCCATGCGCTTCATGAACGCGTCGGCGCTCGGATAACCGCGCAGCTGGATGCGGGTCGACAGCGTGACTTCCACCCCGCCGCGACCGCCGGATGCGCTCGACACCTCGTCGTCCGCTTCGAACGGATTGCCCGGACGCGGCGATTCGCGCTTCGCGTCCGCAGGCGCCAGGCCGGAAAAAAGCTGATCCAGCGCCGCACGCGCCTTCGACGATTTGTCTGGTCTATTCATCGGTTCCCTTTTGTGCAAATTTGAACCCGTACTGCAATGGTTGGTGATTGCCCTGCCGTCGGGCAAAGGCTCGATTCCGCTTCGCTGCGGTCATCTCGCCGTTTTCCGCGGCTGCATTGTAACGATTTGGCGGTAGCGGCAGAACGAACGGGACACGCGGGCCGCGGCGCCCGCCTGCGCGAACCGCAACGGACGCGCTACCGCAGCGCCTTCACCATGCGCTCCATCAACGCGAGGACCTCCGGCCGATTCTCGCCCTTCGCATGCACGAAGTGATAGCTGAGCAACGAATCGACCTCGTGACGGCTCACGCGCACGAGTGCGCTGCGCTGCAGATACGCATCAGCAAGCGGCGTGCGCGCGAGCGCCACGCCGAGCCCGGCTTCGGCCGCCGCCAGCACGAGGTTGTAATCCTCGAACCGGCGATCCTGCGCACGCGGCTTGAACGGAATGCCGAGCGCATCGAACCACGTACGCCACCCGGTCACGTCGGAATCGTGCAGCAACGGCATGTCGAGCAACGCCGCGTCGCCTGTTCCTCGGCGCATCCTTGCCAGTTGCGCGGCGAGCCGCGGATGCGCGACCGGATACAGCCGTTCCGGCATGAACGGGTGGGTTTCGAGCTGACGCCAGTTGCCGCGACCGTAACGGATCGACAGATCCGCTTCGCCGCCGGCGATATCCACGTTGCGCAGCTCGATGCCGAGTTCGATGCGCAGCGCGGGCGCTTCGCTTTCGAGCGCGGGTTGCCGCTCGAACAGCCACAGCTGCGCGAATGCGGGCACCACACTCATCCGGACGAGTCGCGGCGTGCGCGGCGAACGCCACTGATCGGCCGCGCTGTCGATGATCGCGAACGCCTGCTCGATCCGGCCGACGAAGCGCTGCCCGTCCGGCGTCAGGCGCACGCCGCGCGCATGCCGCTCGAACAGCGCCATCCCGAGCCAGTTTTCGACGGCGGCCACCCGTCGGCTGATCGCACCGTGCGTGACGCCGGAGACGTCGGCAGCCGCGAGAAACGACCCTTCGCGCGCCACCGTGCAGACCGTCTCCAGGCTCGCGAGCGGCGGCCGCGGGACCGGCATCGACGCGGCGGCCGCCAGCCCGCCGGCCATCTGGCGCACCCGCGCCGGACCGCCGGCGCGCCGCGCGCCCGAGCTGTGAGCCATATTCATATCCGGGTGTTGATCTGTGCGCTAGCTTAGCATCTCGGCACACCGCACCATTGCCGCATGAATACCGTTTCGTCACCGACGTCGCGCAGCGCGCGACAACCGCTCGTCGCGGCAGCCGCGGTTGCGTTCACGATCGTCTCGTGGGCGTCCGCGTTCCCGTTCATCCGCATCGGCCTGCACGGCCTCGCACCGCTGCAGCTCGCGGCGGCGCGCTTCGCGACCGCCGCGTTGCTCGTGATCGCATGGCTCGCGTGGCGACGGCCACCGCGGCCGACGAAAGCCGATGCGTGGCGCTTTCTCGCGTGCGGCCTGCTCGGCATCGCACTCTACAACGCGCTGCTCAATACCGGCGAACAGACCGTGTCGGCCGGCGCCGCGAGTTTCATCGTGAATACGCTGCCGATCTTCACCGCGCTGCTGGCCGCCGTGTTCCTGCGCGAGCGCTTCAATCGCTGGGGCTGGCTCGGTTCGCTGGTCAGCCTGGCCGGCATCGCGGTGATCGCGCAAGGGCAGCCCGGCGGCCTCGTCCTCGGCTCGGGAAGCACGCTGATCCTCGGCGCGGCGCTGTGTTCGGCCAGCTATTTCGTGCTGCAGCGGCGGCTGATCCCCGTGTACGGCGCGCTGCCGTGCACCGCGTACACGCTGCTGGCCGGCGCGGTCCTGCTCGCGCCCTGGCTGCCCGGCGCACTCGTGTCGCTCGGCGGCGGATCGCGCGATACGGCGCTGGCCGTCGTCGTACTCGGCGTCTTTCCCGCCGCGCTCGGTTACGCCACCTGGACCTTCGCGCTCGGCTACTTCGGCGCGGCGCGCGCGGCCAGCTTTCTCTACCTGACGCCGGCGGTCGCGACGCTCCTGTCGGTGGTGCTGACGGGCGAGCGGCCGGGCATCGCGACGGCGTGCGGCGGCCTGCTCGCGATTGCGGGAGTGATCGTCGTCGCGTTGCGCGGACGTGCCTAGCTGAAGTCGAGCCGGCAGCGAATTGCGCGGCTGACGCGACGATCCGACGGCAGAAGCGAGCCGGTCCCAAAACGCCTCCGCTTCTGCCGATCCGGATGAACGGTTCGGCCCGTGGAATCGGCACCCACTCGTGGGCGCGCGCCGAACTTGACCGTTAGTTGCATAAAGACGGACATCGCGCTCGATGCTGCACGACGGATGAAATGGGATACACGATTCTCGCGTGACCAAACTGTGCAGACAAATCGACCGAACAGTTCCCGATTGACCGCGCGTCAGTGTCCATGGCTTCGCCCCGGCGACCGGCCGAATAATGGATGCGGCCGTAAGGCCGACGACAGCGAATCGCAGCCTTCGGGCCGCCGCGGCGCACGATTTCCGGCATCCGGCACCTTCGGTCTCCGGGCGCCGACCCGTGTCGCGCCGGCCCGCTACGGGATTCGCCGCAGCGCGCAAAACCGGCTTCAGATATATTCATATGAATTGCACCGCGTCGGGTACCGGCCTGCCCGCTC
Source organism: Burkholderia sp. EMB26 (assembly GCF_024730645.1). NCBI lineage: Bacteria > Pseudomonadati > Pseudomonadota > Betaproteobacteria > Burkholderiales > Burkholderiaceae > Burkholderia > Burkholderia sp. EMB26. The sequence continues at coordinate 67,221 of NZ_CP078072.1, read as the reverse complement.
GCCCCGGGCGGCACGTCATGCGGCCCGGCGCGATGCAAGTGAAGCCCGCGAGGGTATGGAGACTCGTCCGATCGCCCCGGCCCCGCAGCCGGCCGGTCGAGACGTCAATAGAAAGACATTCAATTCGGAGATGGCAGATGGAACGAAGCACTGTCGGCATGCGCTGCAAACCCCTGATCACCGTTGCACTGGCCGCCGCCGCGTTCGCGGCCGCGTCGGCCGCGCTGGCCGACCAGGTCGTGAAGATCGGCAGCGTCGAACCGACGACGGGTGGCATCTCGCACCTCGGCAAGGACAACGAGAACGGCGCGCGCCTCGCGGTCGAGGAAATCAATGCGAAGGGCCTGACGATCGGCGGCAAGAAGGTCACGCTGCAACTCGACGCGCAGGATGACGCGGCCGACCCGCGCCAGGCCACGCAGGTGGCGCAGAAGCTGGTCGACGACAAGGTCGTCGCCGTGATCGGCCACCTGAACTCGGGCACGTCGATCCCGGCGTCGAAGATCTACAGCGACGCGGGCATCGTGCAGATCTCGCCGTCGGCCACGAACCCGACCTACACGCAGCAAGGCTTCAAGACGACCTACCGCGTCGTCGCGACCGACGCGCAGCAGGGCCCGGCGCTCGCGAGCTATGCGCAGTCGAAGGGCGTGAAGAGCGTCGCGGTGATCGACGATTCGACCGCGTACGGCCAGGGCCTCGCGAACGAATTCGAGAAGAAGGCGAAGGCGCTCGGCCTGAAGGTGCTGTCGCACGACGCGACCAACGACAAGGCGGTCGACTTCCGCGCGATCCTGACGAAGATCAAGGGCGAGAACCCCGACGCGATCATGTACGGCGGCATGGACGCCACCGGCGGCCCGCTCGCGAAGCAGGCGAAGCAGCTCGGCCTGCGCGCGAAGATCCTGTCCGGCGACGGCGTGTGCACCGACTCGCTGGCCGAGTTGGCCGGCCCGGCGGCCGACAACGTGCTGTGCTCGCAGGCAGGCGCTGCGCTCGAGAAGATGCCGGGCGGCGCGGACTTCCTCGCGAAGTACCAGAAGCGCTTCAACCAGGGCATCAAGTTCGATGCGCCGTTCGCGTATGACGCGGTCTACATCGCGGTCGACGCGATGAAGCGCGCGAATTCGACCGACCCGGCGAAGATCCTCGCGGCGATGCCGGCGACCAAGTACGACGGCGTGATCGGCACGACGACGTTCGACGCGAAGGGCGACCTGACGCACGGGATCATCTCGATCTACGGCTACAAGAGCGGCAAGAAGACCTTCCTCGACCAGGTGAAGATGTAACCCGACGCGGCGTCGGCACGACGGGAACGCCACCCGTCGGCGCCGGCGCCGCGCGGGCCGGATTCTGATTCACGGAGACGAAGCATCATGTGTGCAATGGCGTATGCGGAATTCCAACAGGAGTTGAAGAAGGCGCAGTTGACGGCGCGCGAGTTCGCCCGCCTGATCCGGATGAACGAAAGTTCGATCACCAACTATTCGAGCAAGGGCACCGTTCCTTCCCACCTCGCGGTCATCGCGAAACTGATCGGCACGCTGGCCGCGCACGAGATCGACTTCCGGCGCGTGATCCGGCAAATGCGGATCGAGCCGAAACGGCCGCGCGGCGTCGGCGTGTTTCCCGCCGCGGAAAAACCGCGTCCGCGGAAAGCGGCGAAAGCCGACGCCTGACCCGCGCCGGCCCAGGTCGAAAGCGGCACGGGGATGGCCGCTCTACGAACGATCGACGCGCCCTGACGGGCCGCACCGCTACAACATCACCCTACCGCGCGCACATGATCGAGCAGCGCCTGCAACGGATGGCGCACCTGCTTCGACGACAGGCGTTTCACCTGGCTGCGACACGAATACCCGGTCGCCAGCGCCTCGCCCTCCTGCTCCGGCCCGTCGACGTGCACGGCCCACGACTGCGCATAGATCGTCTTCGACGTCGCGAGATTACGCGCCTCGTGCCCGTACGTGCCCGACATCCCGCAACACCCGGTCGCCTGAACCTGCAAGCGCAACCCGCGACGCGCGAACACCTGCGCCCATTGCTTGCCGCTGTCCGGCGCATTGGTCTTCTCGGTGCAGTGCGGCAGCAACCGATATGAAACCGTCGCCCTGCCCGCACCGGCTTCCGGCAACGCGCCCAGCAGCCACTCCTGCGGCAGCGCGACGGTCGGCACATCGGCGAGTCCCGTCACCTTCAGGTATTCCTGCCGATACGTCAGCGTCATCGCCGGATCGAGACCGACCAGCGCGACGCCCGAGCGCGCCAGTGCGGCCAGTTGTGTCGCGTTGCGGATCGCCGCCTTCGCGAATGCGTGAAGAAAGCCCTGCACGTGCAGCGCCTTGCCGTTCGGCGCGAGCGGCGCGAGCCACACCTGGAAACCGACGCGCGCCGCCAGCTCGATCAGCGTCGCCAGTTGCTCGGTATCGAAATAGCGCGTGAACGTGTCCTGCACGATGACGACGCTGCGCGCGCGCTGCGCCTCGCTCAGCGCGGCGAGCGCATGCGGATCGGCCGGCTTCACGTTCCATGCGCGGATCACGGCCGCGAGATCGAAGCGGCTCAGCAGCGGGCTGTCGACCATGCCGACCTGGCGCTCGAGCAGCGTCCTTACCCAGTTGGCGCCCATCAACCCGTTGTACAGCGCGGGCACGCGCGCCATCCACGGCATCGTGAATTCGAGCGAGCCGATCAGGTAATCGCGCAGCGGTCGCAGGTAGCGCTGGTGATACAGCTCGAGAAAGCGCGAGCGAAACTCGGGTACGTTCACCTTGACCGGGCACTGCCCCGCGCACGATTTGCATGCGAGACATCCGGCCATCGCGTCGTACACCTCGTGCGAGAAATCCGCGTCGCGACGACGCGCGTTGCGGCTGTTGCGCCAGCGCTCGGCCAGACCGCGCAGCAACGGCTGCCGCGTGCGCGCCGCCGCGACGACGTCGACGCCGGCCTGCCCTTGCAGGCGCAACCATTCGCGCATCAGCGACGCGCGCCCCTTCGGCGACTGCACGCGTTCGCGCGTCGCCTTCCACGACGGGCACATCGCGTCGTCGGGATCGAAGTTGTAGCACGCACCGTTGCCGTTGCAATGCATCGCGGTGCCGTAGCTCTGCCACACGCGCTCGTCGATCTGCCGGTCGTGGTCGCCGCGCGTCGGCACCTCGTCGATCTTCAGCAGCCGCAGCGTGGGGTCCGGCGGCGTCGCGATCTTGCCCGGGTTGAACTGGTTGTGCGGATCGAACGCGGCCTTCAACTGCTGCAGCGACGGATACAGCTCGCCGAAAAACGCCGGCGCATATTCGGAGCGCACGCCCTTGCCGTGCTCGCCCCACAGCAGGCCGCCGTGACGCTGCGTGAGTTCGGCCACCGCATCCGACACCGGCCGCACCAGCGCCGCCTGCTTCGGGTCCTTCATGTCGAGCGCCGGGCGCACGTGCAGCACGCCCGCGTCGACGTGGCCGAACATCCCGTACTGCAGCCCGTGGCCGTCGAGCAGCGCGCGAAATTCGGCGATGTACGCGGCGAGGTTCTCGGGCGGCACCGCGGTGTCCTCGACGAACGGTTGCGGACGCGCTTCGCCCTGCACGTTGCCGAGCAGGCCGACCGCGCGCTTGCGCATCGCGTACACGCGCTTCACCGCATCGTCGCCGGCCGCCAGCGTATGGCCGAGACGCTCCACGCTCGTATCGGTGCGCAGATGCTCGACGAACGCGCGCACCTGCGCATCGACGTCGTGTTCGTCGTCGCCGCTGAATTCGATCAGGTTGATGCCGAGCGTCGGACGCGCGTCGTCCTGCGGGAAATACTCGGCCACGCTGCTCCACACGAAGTCCTTCATCGCGAGCATCAGCACCTTCGAGTCGACCGTCTCGATCGACAGCGGCCGGTGTTCGAGCAGCGCGCGCGCGTCGCGCAGCGCGTCCATGAAGCCCGCGTAACGCACGTTGACCAGCACCGAAAACTTCGGGATCGGCAGCACGTTGAGCTTCGCCTCGACGACGAAGCCGAGCGACCCTTCCGCGCCGCACAGTACGCTGTTCAGATTGAAGCGGCCGTCCGCTTCGCGCAGGTGCGCGAGGTCGTAGCCGGTCAGGCAGCGGTTGAGTTTCGGAAACTTCGCGTCGATCAACGCGGCCTTGTCGTCGCGGATGCGCCGCGCGGTGCGATATACCTTGCCGACGCGGTCCTGCCGCGCGCAGCGGCGCTCCAGTTCTGCTTCGTCGAGCGCGTCGCTGTGCAGCCGCTCGCCGCCCATCAGCACGAAATCGAGTTCGAGCACGTGGTCGCGCGTCTTGCCGTACGTGCAGCTGCCCTGCCCGCTCGCGTCGGTGTTGATCATCCCGCCGACGGTCGCGCGGTTCGACGTGGACAGCTCCGGCGCGAAGAACAGCCCGTGCGGCTTCAGCGCCGCATTGAGCTGATCCTTGACGACGCCCGCCTCCACGCGCACCCAGCGCGCTTGCGCATTGATTTCGAGGATCCGGTTCATGTTGCGCGACAGGTCGACGACGATGCCGTCGGTCAGCGACTGCCCGTTGGTGCCGGTGCCGCCGCCGCGCGCGGCCACCGCGACGTCGCGGTGCGCGGGCTCGGCCAGCAGCCGGGCCAGCAGCTGGACGTCATCCGCGTGCGCGGGGCAGATCACCGCTTGCGGCAGGCGCTGGTAGATCGAGTTGTCGGTGGCCTGCACGGTCCGGTTCGCGTGGTCCGCGCGGATTTCCCCGGCGAAGCCGGCGGCCTGCAGCGCGACGAGAAAATCGCGGTAAACGGTCGTGGACGGGCTGGCGGGACGGGGCAACGGGACGATCGACATGGGGCAAAGGCGCAATGTGGGTGGGGCCGGCCGGTTCGCGCACGCCAAAACATGATTTTTTGGCAAGTTTCCGCTCAACCGGGAATTCCAGTATCTTTGGATATTCCGTCAGAAACAAACGAATTCTTATCCGGCGAAGCTTGCATAAAACTCATGAATTACCGCCGCCTCACCCCATCGATGTCGCTGCTGCTCGTGTTCGAGGCCGCCGCCCGGCATGAAAGCTATACGCGCGCGGCCGACGAGCTGTCGCTGAGCCAGAGCGCGATCAGCCGGCAGGTCCAGACGCTCGAGGATCAGCTCGGCGTGCCGCTGTTCCGGCGTGAAGGCCGTTCGGTCAAGCTCACCGAAGTCGGCCGCCGCTACTTCGCCGAGCTGAGCGGCGCGCTCGGGCGCATTCGCGGCGCGACGCTGCAGGCGATGTCGCATCAGGCCGGCGCCGGCACGCTGCGGCTGGCCACCCTGCCGACGTTCGGGTCGAAATGGCTGCTGCCGCACCTGCACGGCTTCTACGCCGCGCATCCGGGCGTGACCGTGCACCTTCATTCGCGGATCGGCGCGCTCGATTTCCTCAACGACGACCTCGACGCGGCGATCACCGTCGGCGCGGGTGACTGGCCGGGCCTGCACGCGCACCGGCTGTACAACGAGTTCCTGATCGCGATCGCGCCGCCCGACGCCGGCGGCCGCCGCAAGGCCGACGCGCGCACGCCGGCATGGGCGGCGAAGCAGACGCTGCTGGGCGTGACGAGCAATCAGCAGGCCTGGGCCGAGTGGTTCTCGCACTATCGGCTCGATCATCGCCAGATGCGGATCGGTCCGAGTTTCGAGCTGACGTCGCACCTGATCCAGGCCGTGCGCGCCGGAATGGGGATCGGGCTGGTGCCGAAGGTGCTGGTGGAGGATGAATTGAGCCGCGGCGAACTCGACTCGATCGGCGACGCGATCACCAGCCAGCGCAGCTATTACCTCGTCTATCCGCCGGGCAACGAGACGCTGCCGTCGCTCGTCGCGTTCCGCGAATGGCTGCTGACGTCGTGCTGACGTGCCGCCCGTAGCGGGCTTCAGGCACGCCACTCGCCGAGAATCTGCTCGGCCAGGTAGTCGCACGGCGGGCGCGCGGACTGCGCGCTGCGCGCGAGCACGACCTCGAGTTCACCGAGCGACGGCAGCCCGTGGCTCTCCGACAGCTGCAACAGGTGATCGGGCACGCAGCAGCGCGCGAGCGGCGCGATGGCGAGGCCGGCCTCGACCATGCTGAGCAGCCCGAGAAAGCTCGGGCTTTCGTATGACATCCGGTACGGAATCTTCCGCCGGTTCAGCGCCTTGATCGCATGATCGCGCGCCATGCTGCCGTGCGAGAACAGTGCAACCGGCAGCGGCCGCTCTTCCCACACGTTGCGCTTCGCCGATCCGGTCCAGACGATCGGTTCGAGCCGGATCAACTCGCCGGACACGCCCTTGACGCGGGTCAGGCACGCGAGGTCGACCGTGTTGTCCTTCAGCATCGGCACGAGCGCGCTGCTCGGCTGGCCGATCACGCGCACTTCCACACGCGGATGCATCGCGGCGAACTTGCCGAGCACCTGCGGCAGCAGCGACGAGATGTAGTCGTCGGGCACGCCGATCGTCACGCGGCCGCGGATCTCCGGGCGCACGACCGACGCCCACGCCTCGTCGCGCATCGCGAGCATCCGGCGGCCGTAGTCGGCGAGCATCCTGCCGTCGTCGGTCGCCGTCACGTTGCGCGTGTCGCGGATGAACAGCGGCTTGCCGAGCGCGTCTTCCAGCGTCCTGATCTGCATGCTCACCGCCGACGGCGACCGATGCACGGCCTGCGCGCCCTGCGCGAACGATCCGGAATCCGCGACGGCGACCACCATCGCGAGCACATCGAGGTCGAGCTTCTTCATGTCGATTCAGAAAAACTGATCAATCGATTCAGTTTATCCCGTTTTACTGTTCATCTCCATCGCCGGACAATGCATTCCGTCGGCACTCACTCGATGCAGGAAGCAGAAAACATGCATACGTCCGGATCGCTCTACGGGTTTCTCGTCATCGGCGGCATGCTCGCGGTGACGCCGGGGCCGAACATGGTCTACGTGATGTCGCGCTCGATCGCGCAAGGGCGGGCGGCCGGACTCATTTCGCTCGCCGGCGTGATGATCGGCTACCTGTTCTACATGTTCGCCGCGGCGTTCGGCATCACGACGCTGTTCATGAGCGTGCCCTATGCGGGCAGCGTGCTGGGCGCGGTCGGGGCGACCTATCTGCTGTACCTCGCATGGCAGGCGGTGCGGCCCGGCGGCCGCTCGCCGTTCGAGGTGAAGACGCTGCCGAACGAGCAGCCGCTGCGGCTGCTCGCGATGGGCGCGACGACCAGCGTGCTGAACCCGAAGCTCGCGATGCTGTTCGTGTCGCTGTTGCCGCAGTTCATCGACTACGGGCATGGCAGCGTGTTCGGCCAGTCGCTGTTTCTCGGCTCGCTGCTGATTGCCGCATTCGCGTCGGCCAACGGGCTGGTGGCGATCTGCTCGAGCCGCCTCGCGAAGTTCCTGCACGGCCGCCCGGCGCTGCTGCTCGCGCAGCGCTGGGTGATGGGCATCATCCTCGGCAGCCTCGGCGTGCAGATGGTGATCGAAGCATCGAAGCTCGCGGGCGTCGCGTGAGCGTCACGCCGCCGCACGCTCCCGCACGGTCGCGGGCCGCGCGCGTGCGGCGGACAAGCAGCGTAAGCGTCACGCGGCGATGGCCTGCCGCTGCGCCTCCAGTTCGCGCACGAGCGGCAGCACGCGCTTGCCGAAGTATTCGACTTCCTCGATGAAGTGCAGGAACCCGGCCAGCACGAGATCGACGCCGATTGCCTTCAGGGCGACGATCCGCTCGGCGATCTGCTGCGGCGTGCCGATCAGGTTCGTGCGGAAGCCGTCGTTGTACTGCACCAGATCCTCGAACGTCGACTTCGCCCAGTTGCCCTCGCCTTCGGGCGACGCCTTGCCGGCCTGCTTCACCGCATCGCCGAACGCGTGCACGGCCTCGACGTGCGCATGCCGGATGATGTCGTCGAGCACGGCCTGCGCTTCTTCCTCGGTGTCGCGCGCGATCACGAACGCGTTGACGCCGATTCGCACGCGATGGTTGTTCGCGGCCGCCTTCGCGCGGATGTCGTCGATCTGCGCCTTCAGGTTCTCCGGCGTATTGCCGTTCGTGAAATACCAGTCGGACACGCTCGCCGCGTTGTCGCGCGCCGCGCGCGAGCTGCCGCCCTGGAAGATTTCCGGATGCGGCTTCTGCACCGGCTTCGGGCTCAGCGTGTAATCGTTGAAGCGATAGAAGTCGCCCTTGAACGTGAAGTTGTCCTGGGTCCAGATACCCTTGAGCGCCTGGATGAATTCCTTCGAGCGCCGATAGCGTTCGTCGTGCTCGAGCCACGGCTCGCCGATCGCGGTGAATTCGCCCTTGAACCAGCCGCTCACGACGTTGATCGCGATGCGCCCGTTCGAGATGTGGTCGATCGTCGCGAGCTGTTTCGCGACCACGGCCGGATGCCACGGCCCCGGCAGGATCGCGGCGAGCACCTTGAGCTTCGTCGTCGCATGCAGCAGCGCCTGGCTGAACGACACCGACTCGTGCTGGTATTCGGCGCCGTAGCCGGCCGTGAAGCGGATCTGGCTCAGCGCGTAGTCGAAGCCGGCCGCCTCGGCCGTGCGCGCGAGTGTCTGGTTGTACTCGAGGCTCCAGTCGGTGCGCTGCTCGATCGTGCTGACGACGAGGCCGCCGCTGACGTTCGGCACCCAGTACGCGAATTTGACGCCATCGGCGGAAGGGTCGGGAAGGCTCATGAAGGTGTCCTGGTCGAAGGGGAAACGAAAAAGCGGCTTACGCGGCCGCGACGGAAGGCGCGGGCGCGCGCAGTTGCGGCACCGCGCGGTCCACGGCGAGCGCGATGCGCTCGCGCAACGCCGCACTGGCGATCTGGTACTGGTCGAAATCGCTTTCGGACGCGTACACGCCGATCGGCAGCGTGCGCGCCTGGAAGAAGCTGAACAGCGGGCGCAGTTGATGGTCGATCACGAGCGCATGCCGCTCGCTGCCGCCGGTAGCCGCGAGCAGCACCGGCACGTCGACGAGCGCGTCGTGGCGCACGAGATCGAACAGGTGCTTGAAGAGGCCCGTGTACGACGCGCGATACACCGGGCTCGCGACGACCAGCGCATCGGCGCCGTCTCGATCGTGCGGATCAGCGCGTCGAGATCGGCCGGTACCTGCGCACGCGTCAGCGCGCCGGCCAGCCGGCTGCCGATCTCACCGAGTTCGATCAGCCGCGTCTCGATCGGCAGCGCGGCGCCCAGCGCCGTGACGATCGCGTCGGTCAGCGCCAGCGTGCGCGACGGCCGCTGCAGGCTGCCCGATATCGCGACGACGTTGAGGGTGTGGCTCATGCAATGCGTTCCCGTGGTGAAGCCGCGTGTCGATGCGGCGATACCGGTTCGGGTCAGCAAGGAGCGTGCCATCGGCATGGATGCGCGAAAGAAATCTCGTCCGGACAACGAAATTTCTTGTCATCGCCCGCCGGCACTGGCGCGCCGCCAAATGCGCGATGGTGGCAAGCATTGCGACGCGCGTGCCACATCGATATTCCGCGACGCGATGAACGGGATGCAGCGGATCTGCTGATGTGCTGCTGATCAGACAGCAACGCATCACGCGCGATAGCGTCGAATTCGACGTTTCGACGTCGCGGCACCGCCGCTCTGCCGCGCCATTGCGGGTTCCGCAGCAATCGCACTTTGGTTATCAGAAATCGATGCTTTTCGCGCGCGGCGAAACGTTCAACACTCTGCTGACCACGCAGCAGCCGGACCGCGGCGCCCGCCGGCACGGGCGCGCTCGGCCCGGCCATCCAACGGTTCATCGCCATGACTTCGATTTCCGCATCGCCACGCCCGCTCAATCTTCGTATCGTCGCCGCATCGCGCGACCCGGCTGCACGGCAGGCCGCGGCGCCGGTGCTCGCGCTGCCCGAACGTCACGCACCGTCCCGCGCGCAGGCGCAGGTGTTCGCCGACCCGCGTTCGCTCGCGCTGCTCGAACAGGTTCGCCGCGTCGCGCCGAGCGACGCGAACGTGCTGATCGTCGGCGAGACGGGCACCGGCAAGGAACTGATCGCCCGCCGCGTGCACGCGCTCGGCGCCCGTCGCGACGGACCGTTCGTCGCGGTGAACTGCGGCGCATTCTCCGAAACGCTCGTCGACAGCGAACTGTTCGGCCACGAGAAAGGCGCGTTTACGGGCGCGTTGAGCACGAAGCCCGGCTGGTTCGAAGCCGCGCACGGCGGCACGCTGTTTCTCGACGAAATCGGCGACTTGCCGCTCGCGATGCAGGTCAAGCTGCTGCGCGTGCTGCAGGAACGCGAGGTCGTGCGGCTCGGTTCGCGCACGGGCATTCCGGTCGACGTGCGTGTGGTCGCGGCGACCAATGTCGACTTGCAGCAGGCGGTCGCGGCCGGACAGTTTCGCGGCGACCTGTTCTACCGGCTCAACGTCGTCCAGCTCGCGGTCCCGCCGCTGCGCGAGCGGCCGGGCGACATCCTGCCGCTCGCGCGGCACTTCTTCGACGTTTACCGCGACCGGCTCGGCGGCGGGCCGCACCGCCTCGATCCGCGCGCCGAGCGCCGGCTCCACGCACACGACTGGCCCGGCAATATCCGCGAACTGGAGAACGTGATCCATCACGCGCTGCTCGTGAGCCGCCACGACACGCTGCAGGACACCGACCTGCACATCGCGCCGCCGTGTCCGCCGGCCATCGCCGCGCCCGCGGCCGATTCGTCCGCCGACGCACAGGCGGCGCTCGAACACGCGCTGCGCGACCTGTTCGACGACGGGCACGGCAATCTCTTCGAGCACATCGAGGACACGGTCATGCGCGTCGCGTTCGAATTCAGCCATCGCAACCAGATCCGGGCCGCGCAACTGCTCGGCATCAGCCGCAACGTGCTGCGCGCGCGGCTGATTCGCGCGAAGGTGATCACGGCGCTGAAGTAACGGCGCCCGGCGCACGCCGCCGTTCCGCCCCGGCGCCATGACGCCATCGCGCCGCGATCCGTGCCGCAACGTCCGAACCTGATGTATCGTGGCGCGAAGCGTACGCTTCGTTGCCCGCCCCGCACCCGGTCGTCGGTCATGCGATCGGCTGCGACAGGCAACGGCTCGCGCACGATGCTCCGCAACACGAAAGCCGTCCGGCGCCCGTGCGCGCCCGGCCGAGCCCCGTTCACCCGTCCGGAATCCTTCGCCATGAAAAAGCTTGTGAACCGCCCGTCCGACGTCGTGCGAGAAATGCTGGAAGGCATCGCGCGACAATCGCCGCATCTCGCGATCCTCGGCGACGAGCACGTGCTCGTCCGCCAGCCGCTGCCCGAGCCGTCGCAGCGGCCGGTCGCGGTCCTGTCCGGCGGCGGCAGCGGCCACGAACCCGCGCACGGCGGCTATGTCGGCGAAGGGATGCTGAGCGCGGCCGTGTGCGGCGAAGTGTTCACGTCGCCGTCGACCGACGCCGTGCTCGCCGCGATCCGCGCGAGCGCCGGCCCGAACGGCGCGCTGCTGATCGTGAAGAACTACACCGGCGACCGGCTCAATTTCGGGCTCGCCGCCGAGCTTGCGCGTGCGGAAGGCATTCCGGTCGAAACCGTCATCGTCGCCGACGACGTGTCGCTGCGCGGCCGCGTCGAGCGCAGCCAGCGACGCGGGATCGCCGGCACCGTGCTGATCCACAAGCTCGCGGGCGCCGCCGCCGCGCGCGGGCTGCCGCTGGCCCGCGTCGCGAGCATCGCGCGCGACGCGGCGGCCGAGCTCGGCACGATGGGCGTCGCGCTCGACGGCTGCACGATCCCGGGCGCCGACAAATCGGGCTTCAGCCTCGCCGATCACGAGATCGAGCTGGGCCTCGGCATCCACGGCGAGAAAGGCGTCGAGCGCCGCGCGCCGCTGCCGGCCGATGCGCTGGCCGATACGCTGCTGTCGAGCATCGTCGCCGATCTCGTGCTCGACCGCGACGAACGCGTCGCGCTGTTCGTCAACGGTCTCGGCGCGACGCCGGACATGGAACTCGCGATCGTGCTGCGCGCCGCGTTCGACAACCTGAGCCGGCGCGGCATCGTCGTCGCGCGCGCGTGGGCCGGCACGTTCCTGTCCGCGCTGAACATGCCGGGCTGCTCGATCTCGGTGCTGCGGCTGAACGACGAACGCGCGGCGCTGCTCGACGCGCCGACGCAGGCGCGCGCGTGGCCGGGCGGCGGCCTCGTGAACACGCGGATTCGCGTGGCCGCGGCCGCGTCGCAGGACGCGCCGCCGCCGCCGCTCGATGCGGCCGGCCGCGCATGGGCCGCGCGCCTGCAACCGGCGCTGCACGCCGTGGCGCAGACGCTGATCGATCACGAGCAGATGCTGACGGATCTCGATGCGGCAGCCGGCGACGGCGATCTCGGCGCGAGCATGCGGCGCGCCGCGCACGCGATTCTCCAACTACCCGACACCGCGTACGGCACGCCGTCCGGTGCGCTCGCGGCGCTCGGCGCCGCGTTGCGCCGCGCGATCGCCGGCAGCTCCGGGCCGTTCTATGCGACCGCGCTGCTGCGCGCGTCGCGCCGGCTGGCCGATCTCGCCGAGCCGTCGCCGCGCGACTGGGCCGCGGCATTCCGCGCGGCGGTCGATGCGATCGGCGAACTCGGCGGCGCGCAGGCAGGCGACCGGACGATGCTCGATGCGCTGGTGCCGGCCGTCGATGCATTCAGCCGTGCGCTCGACGGCGATCGCGATCCCGCGAGTGCCTGGACGGCGGCCGTGGAAGCGGCCGAGCGAGGCGCGGAGGATACGGCGCGCATGACGCCGCGCGCGGGACGGGCCAGCTATCTCGGCGAGCGCGCGATCGGCACGCCGGATGGCGGGGCGGTGGCCGTGTCGTACTGGTTGCGGGCGTTGCTGCCGCACGTGCGCTGAACGGTGGCGGCGCGCGCGTCAGCCTGGCGTGCGCGCGTTCTTCCGCCCCGACACGAGAGAGAACGGCACGCGGGCCGCGCGGCCCATCGGCGGCCGGACCGGCATGGCGGAAGCCGTCGTCAGGTTCATGGTCGCGTCGCGCACGGCGGATGGCCGCGCTTTCGCCATGCACATGCGTGCCGCCTACCCGCTCACCCGTTCCCGTCGAACCGGTACAGCGCCGCCGGCGTATCGACCAGTACCTGTCTGCGTCCGGCCTCGTCCGGCAGCAGCGTCGCCAGATACCGGTACGCGAGCGCATCGTCGACGGCCTTCTCGTATCCGACATGCGGCCAGTCGCTGCCCCACACGAGCCGCTGCGTACCGAACGCGTCGCGCAGCGCGCGCATCGCCGTCAGCCCGGACGCCTGCCAGCGATCGGCGCGGTCGTTCCGGTAGGCGCCCGACACCTTGACCCACACGCGCTTGCTCGCCGCCGTCGTCAACAGATAGCGGAAGCCGGGATCGTCGATCCCGAGCCGCGGATCGGGCCGGCCGAAATGGTCGAGCGAGACGTCGACGCCCGCGTCGAGCAGCGGCGGCATCAGCGCCGGCAACCGGGCGGCCTCCGCATGCAGCTCGACTTGCCAGCCATGCGCGCGCAGCAGCGGAAACAGCGTGCGCCACGCCGCGTCCGCGAAATCCGGATCGCGTTCGCCGATCAGGTTCAGCCGGATGCCGCGCACGCCGAGCGGCGTCCATGCGGCAACCTGCTCCGCATCGCGCGCGGGATCGATCACGACGATGCCGCGCAAACGCGCGGGTTGCGCGCGCAGCGCGGCAAGCAGATAGCGGTTGTCGGTGCCCAGAAAGCTCGGCTGGATCAGCACGCCATTCGACATGCCGTGCCGGTCGAGCATCGCGAGGTACTGGTCGAGCGACGCGTCGTACGCGATCGTGTAGCGATGGCCCGGCACGAGCGGCAGCGACTTCAGGAACACGTGCGCGTGCGCGTCGACGCCGGTAACCGTCCGCCGATCCGGCGTCGCGCCGGCGCATCCGCCCAGCACCTCGGCCATCGCGATGCCGGCGAGTGCGCGGTTGAACGACCGCCTCGAAATCATGGGTGTCTCCTGTTTTTTTCGATTGAGGGTGAACGGCGCGGCCCCGCCGGCCGCGAGGCGGCGCATCAGCCTACATCGTGCGCGCGACGAGGAATATCGGGACGAACGACAGCACCGTCGACAGCGCGACGACGAACGCCATCAGCCGATGGTTGCCGCCGTACTGCGTGGACAGCACGTACGAGTTGCTCGCGCACGGCAGCACCGAATAGAGCAGGATCAGGTTCCCGGACAACGGCGTCACGGCGAATGCCTTGGTCGCGGTCAGCGCGAGCAGCGGAAAGCCGACCAGCCGGATCGCGGTGGTCACGAGCCCCGCGCGCACCAGTGCCGCCTCCTTGCGCGGCAGCGGCAGCCGCAGCGCGGCGCCCACGCAGATCAGGCTCAACGGCAGCGCGGCGCCGCCGAGCACGTCGACGGTCTGGTCCACGGCGGCGGGCAGACGCCAGCCGGTCAGGTTCAGCACGACCCCGAACGCGCTCGCGACGATCAGCGGATTCGCCGCCACCTTGCCGACGATCCGCACGAGCCCGCGGCCGCCGGCCTGGCCATGTTCGAACGACAACAGCACGAGCGTATTCGAGATCGCGACCATGTACGCGACGACGACCGCCGCGATCCCGTAATCCGCGCGGCTCAGCAGCCCCGACGCGACCGACAGGAAGATGTAGCTGTTGAAGCGGATCGAGCCCTGGACGATCGACGTGAACGATGCGTGCGGCACCGCGCACCATCGGCAGCCGAGCACGACAGCGGCCAGCACCGCGAGCGTGAGCCCCGTCAGCAGCACGATCGTCGACTTCGACGACGCGTCGAGCGGGCCGGCCAGACCGATCGAATGCACGAGGAAGGCGGGAAACAGCACGTAGTGGGTGAGCTTTTCGGCGGACGGCCAGAACGCCGCATCGACCAGCGCGAGGCGGCGCACGGCGATGCCGATGCAGATCAGGGCGAAGGCGGGTGCGACGGCGACCCAGGCGAGTTCGGTATGCATGGTTGGACGGATTCGGTGAGGGAAGCAGCGGATTTGTCTGCCCGGTGGCAAAGCGGTGGCTCGGGTGCGGTCGTCGCGGCATCGGGTTCGAACGGCAACCCGACGGCGGCGAGCGCCTCGTACGCGAGGGCCGGCGCGAAGCGCACGCCGGAGCCCGACGCGCCGGCCACCGCGCAGCCGTCGCGACCGATCGGCGCGACCCGCGGATTGCGGTCGGCCGTGTACCCGTCGACCGCCGTACGCGCGGCGAGATGGGCATCGCGCAAGCCGGGGAAATGACGATCGAGCAACGCGTGCGCGAGCGCGCGCTCGTCGGCGCTCGGCGCGACGCGTGCGCCGGCGGCGCAGCCCCACGCGTGCGACGTGATGCTCAGCAGCCAGCCGCGCCGCGCATGCACCGGGGCGAGAAAGGCCCGCGCGTCGGGCAGGTAGACGACCGGCGCATCCGCCGGCGGCGGCAAGCCGCGACCGTCGACGTCGAACGCGACGATCTTCTTCGTGACGATGTCGGTTCCCGCGTCGACGCCGGCTTCGCCGTCGATGGCCGGCCACGGGCCGCTGGCACGGATGAGCCGGTCGGCGCGCAGCGTCACGCCGGGGGCGACGACGGTCCAGCCGCCGGCATCGCGCGTCACGTGCGTGACCGGCGCATCGAAGCGCTCGACGGTGCGCGCGCCCGTCAGGTAGTGCGCGACCAGCCGCGGCACGTCGACCAGCCACGCGCGGCCGCCGCGCCACAGGCGCGCGCCGGCCGGCAGCGCAACGAGTGGTGTGGCGCCGGGGTCCGGCGGATCGTCGGTCACCGGCGGCGCGAGCAACGGACCACCCGCATCGGGTGCGTCCGCAACGAAGGTGAACGGCGCGGCGCGCACGCAGCATCCGGCCCGTGCCCACGCACCGTAGTACGCGTGCGCGACCAGCGATCGCGCGCGCCGCGCGCCGCTGCCGCAGAACGGCGTGACCACGCCGGCCGACAGCGCCGTGGCCGTCTGCACGGCCGGCCGCGCATCGAACACGGCGATGCGCAGCGCGCCCGCATGCCGAGCCGCGACGTGCGCGATCGTCGCCCCCGTCACGCCTGCGCCGATGATCGCGAGATCAAACCGCATCGGCCTGCCACCAGACGGTGCTGATCACGAGCGGCGTCGCGCCGTCGTTCTGCACCTGGTGCGAGCGGTGCGATTCGAAATACAGCACGTCGCCGGCCCGCACGCGCACGGGTTCGCCGTCGTAGGTCAGCCGGCCGCTGCCCTGCGCGATCATCCAGCATTCGCGGACCGCGTGAACGTCCAGCCGCGACGTGCAGTTCGGCTCGACCGTAAACAGGCCGCCGCGAAACGGAATCTCGCCGTCGCCGAGCCCGGCGAAATCGGCCTGGCGCAACACGACGCCCGGCACATGGGACTCCGGCGGCAGCGCGCCGACGTGCGGAAACTTACGCGCGTTCATCGTGCACCTCCTCGCCGACGAGGCCCAGTTCCGCGAGAATCGCGTCGCGGTCGCGATCGAGCGCCGGCGCGGCCCGGCGCGTGGCCGGGTCGGGGCAGCCCGAGATCTTGATCGGCGTCCCGACCAGCCGGTATGGACCGACGTCGGGATCGTCGACGTCGATCAGCATGTTGCGCGCGGCCGTCTGCGGATGGACGACGGCCTGGTCGACCCGGTTGATCGGGCCGGCCGGCAGGCCCGCGCGCGCGAACCGCTCGCACCAGGCCGCGACGCCGTGCGCCGCCAGCAGCCCGTTGAGCGTGCGTTCGAGTTCGGCCTCGTGATCCTTGCGCGCCTCGCCGCCCGCGAAGCGCGGATCGGCCGCGAGCGCCGGCACGCCGAGCGCGTCGCACAGCAGCCGGAACAGCTTGTCGTTGCCGGCCGCGATGATGAGCGGGCCGTCCGCCGCGCGGTAGACGCCGAACGGCGGCGCGATCGCCGGCCGATAGCTGCCGACCGGCCCCGTGACCTCGCCGGTCGCGAAGTAACGGCCGATGAAATATTCCATCAGCGCGAGCTGGCAGTCGAACATGCCGATGTCGACCTTCGAGCCCTGCCCGGTGCGCCCGCGCCGCACGAGCGCCATCAGCAGCCCGGTCGTCAGAAACAGGCCGGCCGCCAGATCGCCGATCGACGGCCCGACCCGCACGGGCATGCGCCCGGGCTCGCCCGTCACGCTCATGATCCCGCCGAGCCCCTGGACGATCATGTCGTATGCACGGTGATCGCGAAATGGCCCGGTATGGCCGAACCCCGACGCGCTGCCGTAGATCAGGCGCGGGAAACGCGCGTGCAGCGTGTCCCAGTCGTAGCCGATGCGCGCCATCGTACCGGGCCGGAAATTCTCGGTGACGACGTCGGCCTTCTCGAGCAGCGCGTCGAGCACGCGACGATCGGACGGATCCTTCAGGTCGAGCGCGATGCTCTCCTTGCCGCGGTTGAGCGACGCGAAATACGCGGACTTGCCGCCGTACCACGGGCCGTACGCGCGTGCATCATCGCCGGTCGACGGCCGTTCGACCTTGATCACGCGCGCACCGTGATCGGCCAGCAGCATCGTGCAGAACGGGCCGGCCAGCACGCGCGTCAGGTCGACGATCAGCAATCCTTCGAGTGCGCCTTCCATCATGCGACCTCCCGCATGCCGGGCGGCAGGACCGCCGCCAGATCTCCCGGCGTAACCGGGTCGAAGTTCGCCAGCGGCGTGACGACCGGCGACGACAACCGTGCGAAGTCGCCCGCGTTCGGCTCGCCGCTCAAGCCGAGCGCCCGCCACGCGGTCTGCGCGAGCGCCGGCATCAACGGCCACGCGAGCAGCGCGAAACCCTTGGTCCAGCCGTACAGGTCGCCGGCCGCGCGCGCGCCGTCGAAGCGCGCGCTCCAGCGCTCGACGATGCCGGCCATCGCCGTCGGGTCGAACGTCGCGAAATCCATCGCGCGCTGCGCGTCGCGCCACGCCGCCTCCGCTGCCCGCACCGTCTCGTCGGTCGGCACGCGCGCGGCGAGCGGCCCGCCGATTGCCTCGGCCACATGCCGGCGTACCGTCGCGTACGGCCCGTTCACGAACCGGCAGAACGCATCGCGATCGAAGTCCGTGCGTCCGGCAACCGGATTGGTCGACGCGACGAAGCCGCGCACCGCATCGGCCGGCACGCGCGTGCGCGCCGCGAGATCCTCGACCCAGATCGCCCAACGCAGGCTCGTCGAGAACTTGCGCCCTTCCAGCGTGTAGAAATGATTGATCACGAAACGATCGAACGGCTTCGACACGCCGTCGGCCATCGCCATCGCCTGGATGCCGACCAGATGCGACACGCAGTTGTCGATCCCGAAGCCGTTGACGGTGATCACGTCCGAATCGCGATCGAACGGGTTGGCGCGCAGCCCGTGCCTGCGCGCGTAGAGATCGCCGACGAAGCGGATCGCGCCGAACAGCAGCCCGTGCCCGAACAGCGTGCGCGGCTCGCCGTCCAGCACATACGGCAACCCCCAGCCGGCATGGCTCGTCAGGCGGAAACGCGCGCCGTCGCGCGCCAGATGGCGGCGCGCGATATCGACGAACACCGGCGCGGTCTCGGTGCCCACCAGTTGCGCGACCAGCGCGGCCGGGTCCGCGATGTCGAAGAACAGGTTGTCCTGCTCGCGCATCGCGAGCGTCTCGCCCCAGCGTGCCGACGGTTCGCGCACGTCTTCCGGCTGGAAATGCGCGCCGCAGTCCTCGCAGAAGAATCCCGACACGTCGCGCGCGCACTGCGGGCAATGGCCCAGCAGAAAACTGCCGGTCACGTAACCGTCGCGCGCGGCCGAATACGGCATGCGTTCGCGCACCGTCGACACGCGCCGCTGCGCGGCCAGCCGTGCGACGAGCCCGTCGTGCGCGGCGAGGTACGCGTCGTGATGCGCATCGCCGAGCGGATCGACGAACAGATCGACGTCGATGTTCATCGCGGCGAGATCGTCGACGATGCCCGCGCAGCTCTGCCGCGCGAGCGCCGCCGCGTCGATGCCGGCCTGCCCGGCGCGCAGCGGGATGTAGGAATCGTACGGGTCGCTCGCGCATGCGATGCGTGCGACCTCGCCGCGGCTGCGCAGATGGCGCGCAAGCATGTCGAGCCGCAGGTACGGGCCCGCGATATGACCGAGGTGCAGGCGCCCGTTCGGCGCCGGCATCGCGGGGACGAGCAGGTAGTGGCGCGGGTCGCGGATCGTGTCGATCGGCATGATGGCCTCCGGGTCAGTCCAGCGTGACGGTCACGTCGGCCGCGAGCTCGCGCAGCAGCGCCACGATGTCGCGATCGAGCTCGCACTGCGCGATCAGGTACGCGATCTCGTACGCCTTGAACACGTCCTTCGGCAACGCCATCTGCGCGCCCTTGCCGGCGACGACCTGCAGAAAGCGCAGTTCCGGCCGCCGCCACAGCCGCTCGAAGCCCTCGACGCGGGCGATGCGCCCGAGCCCCGGCGGCATCACGATGCGCTGGCCCGCGCGCGTCGACGCGGTGCCGAGCCGGTCGTCGAGCGGGCCGTCGATCGCGCCGCGCGCGAGATCGAGCACGGTGCGGTACGGCGAGAAGCCCGCGACGCTGTACGGGATCAGGTGCGAGTTGATGAACTCGCCGCCGAGCCGCCCGCCGATCTCGAGAATCTTCGGGCCGTCGCGCGTCACCATCACGTCGGCGTGGAAGCCGCACCAGTCGATGCCGGTCGCCGCGACACCCGCACGCACCATGTCGCGGATCGCCGCCTGCGTGTCGGCCGGCAGCAGCGACGGCGTCACGTTCTCGTACTGGATCGGGATCGACCGGTCGAAGGTCTTGTCGATGATCGCGTTGATCGCGACGCGGCCTTGCGCGACGACGCCGGACACCGAATGCTCGCTGCCCGTCAGCTGTTCCTCGAGCAGCGCGTGATCGCCGTACAGGCTGAACATCTCGCCCTTCTCCGGCGAGTTGTACGCACGAAACGCACGATAGACCTCGACGGGATCGGCGAGCGCATCGACCGGAAAGATGCCGCGGCTGCCCGAGTTGCCGGCCGGCTTGAGCAGCGCGGGCGCGCCGATCCGCTTCAGCGCGGCGGTGAATTCGGCTTCGCTGCTGACCACCGCATAGCGCGGGTTCGCATTCGGCACCGCGTCGAGCACGCGGCGGGTCGCGGCCTTGTCGCGCACGTTGAGCGCGGCATCCGGCGCCGTGCCGCGCAAGCCGAGCCGATGCGACAGCCGGCTCGCGAGCACGACTTCGAGATCCTTCCACGCGACGACGCCGGACAACTCGACGCGATGTTCGCGCAGGTAGTCGAGAATCGTCCGTTCGGCCGCGTCGTAATCGCCGAGGCGCGTCGGAATGATGCCCGCGCAGCCGAACGAGCGGAATGCGTCGGGCGTCGGCGTCGCCACGTAGAGGTCGAGCCCGAGACTGCGCGCCGCGTCGATTTCGGCGATCCGCTCGCCCGGAAGCGCGCGTGTGTCGAGATACAGCATGGCCGGTGCATGGGTCATGGCGGTGTGCTCCTGTCAGTTCACGAGTTGTTGGGTGGCGGCCTGCGGCGCTTCGCCGTGCGGCCAGTCGACGAATCCCGGCGGCGTGCCGACTTCGTAGATGGACGCGCCCGCGATCGCGTTGGCGATCCGGCCGCTGCGCCACGCGGCAAGGCTCAGGTTCGGGTCGGCGATGCCGCGCGTCGTGCGCGCGGCGTTCTGGAAGAAAATTCGCGCGGCGCTCGGCCGGTTCCAGCGCACCGCGTAGTCGTCGTCGAGTTCCGGTGCGCCGTCGCGCGTGTGCATCTCGAAGCGCAGCGATTCGAGCGCGCCGGGCATCTGGAATTCGCTGCCCGTCGCGAGCAGCACGACGTCCGCATGCAGCGGCGCATGCACGCCGGTGCCGTCGTCGACGCTCAGCACGAAACCGCCGTCCGCCCGGTGCAGGTTCGCCATGCTGCGGCCCGGCATCAGCGCGCAATGGCCGGGACGCCCCTCGATGTGCGTGATCTCGTAGAGCCGCTGGTAGATTGCCGTCAGCAGCGGCAACGTGACGCCGTCGCTCGCGAGGCGCTGCGTCTCCAGCGCGTCGCGCTTGCGCTGCGGCGACAGCCGCGAGAAATGTTCGTTGTATTGCGGCACGAACCATTCGTTGACGAACGGCGAGTCGTCCATCGGCAGGAAGTTCTCGCGCCGCGTCAGCCAGGCGATGTGCGCGGGCGCGGCGTCGCCCGTCAGGCCGAGCAGATGCAGCGCGAGCTCGGCGCCGCTCTGGCCGCCGCCGACGATCGCGACGCGCCGGCCGGCGAGCGCCGGCCGCACGGTGCAGAACTGCGACGAATGCAGCACGTCGGCGCCCAGGTGCGGCCGCGCGCAGGCAGGCACGGTCGGGCGCAGGCCGACGCCGACCACGAGGTTCGCGGTGCGCACGACGCCGTGCGAGGTCGTGACGCGCAGCGCGCGCCCGTCGCGCACGACGCTTTCGACTTCGCAGTCGAACCGCAGGTTGTCGAGCGACGCGCACACCCACCGCATGTACTGCTCGAACTCGCGGCGGCGCACGGTCGGAAAGCGCGCGTTCGCGAACGAATACAGTCGTTCGGTGCGTTGCAGGAACGCAATGAACGAGTAGCGGCTGCACGGATCGGCCAGCGTCACGAGATCCTTCAGGAAGCTGGTCGTCAGCGACGAATCCGCGAGCATCAACCCGGGATGCCAGCGGAACTCGGGCCGGCGCTCGACGAACAGCGAACGCAGGCCGTTCAGCGGCGCCAGCAGCGCCGCCAGGCTCAGGTTGAACGGACCGACGCCGATGCCGAGCACGTCGACTTCTTCGCCGGCGAATGCCCGCGGCTTCGCGCCGTCGAGCGTCTGGATTTCGAAAGGGTTCATCGCGCCTCCCCGGCACCGGTGATCGAATCGTGAAAGGCAACGTCGTCGGCGTGGCCGAGCACGCGCGCGGCCAGCGCCGCGCCGCCGTGAACGGCCGTGGCGATCCCGCTGCCGCAATAGCCGCCGCACCAGCCCAGCCGCCCGGCCATGCCGACGTGCGGCACGCCGGACGCGGTGAAGCCGAGCGGCGCGGACCATACGTGCTCGACGTGCGCGTGTTCGAGCGCCGGGAAATACGCGGCCAGCCGCGCGCGCAACGCGGCCTTGACGCCCGCGGGCGGCACATCGGCCGACAGGCCGAGCCGGCTGCCGAACAGCAGCCGCCCGCGCTCGTCGAGCCGGAAATAGTCCTTGTCGGCGGACAGCGTGCCGTACACGCGCGGCTGCCGCGAAATGCGGCGCTGCGTCGCGTCGTCGAGGATGCGGGTCGCCAGCAGGTGCGTGCCGTAGCGTTCGAGCGGCGGGCGCAGGTCGGCCGGCAGCAGCGACCATGCGTCCTCCGCGCATACCAGCACGGCGCCGGCGTCGACCGTCGCGTCACCGAGATCGAGCACGGCCGCACCGGGCGCGGGCCGCACGGCATGCACGCGCGCGCCGCGCCGGATCCGCACGCCGAGCGTCGAGGCCCGCACCCGCATCGCATCGCGGAGCGCGCGCGGCCGGATCAGCGCGAAGCGCAGGTTCAGCAGCCCGGCGATCGCGTGCGCCGCGCCGGTTTCCTGCGTGACCGCCCGCGCGTCGAGCCACGCGACGCACGCCTCCTGCTGCGCCGCATGGCACGCGAACCGGTGCGCCAGTTGCGCCGCCGACGCGTCGTCGCACGCGAGCGTGATGTGGCCGGGATGCGCCCAGCCGCAGGCGAGGTTGCGGCTGTCGACGAAGCGCTTCAGGTAGGCGATGGCCTGCGCCGCCGTGCGTTCGGCGGCCTGCGCGTGCGCGGCCGAAACCGGGCCGCGCGGCAGTGCCGGCGCGACGCTCGCGACCGAGCCGAAGTTGAATGCGCTCGGCACGTCGCCCGGCGGATCAGCGTCGCAAACGTCGACCGTCGCGCCCTGCTCCGCCAGGTGGATCGCGGCGGACAGCCCCGTGTAGCCGCCGCCGACGATCGCGACGTCGGCGGTTCGTGTGCCGGGCGTCCTCATGCGTGCTCCAGCTGGCGTTGACGCGCGTCGACGAATGCACGGTACGGCGCGTCGAAGAAGAACGCGGGCTCGCCATCCGGCGGTTCGAGCTGGTCGAGCCAGCAGGCCGTCGCCGAATACTTCGCGAGAAACGGCCGGCGCAGCCAGCGCGGATCGCGCGCCTGCAGGAAATTCAACAGGAAGTAGCGCTGTCCCTGCAGCTCGAGCGTGCCCGCGACCTCGACCTTGCCGGGGCCTGCGCTCATCGACGGGCCGCGCGCGCTGCGCGCGAGCCCCGACACCGACGCGATCGCGGTGTTGTAGATATCGAGCGCCCGCGCGAGCGGCAGCTCGAAATAGCCGCGCGGCCCGGTATCGCGCTCGACGAACATGTAGTACGGCACGATGCCGAGTCGCACCTGCCCGACCCAGTTGCGCCGCCAGACTTCCGCATCGTCGTTGATGTGGCGCAGCACCGGCCCCTGCGAACGGATCACGACGCCGATGCGGCGCAGGTTCGTCACGGCCTGCTCGGCGACCTCCGTCGACAGTTCGCGCCAGTGGTTCAGGTGCGCCATGACCGTCACGTTGCGCCCCGCATCGATCAGCGTGCGCAGCAGCGCGAGCAGCTCGGGCGTATCCGGATCGCTGACGAAACGGTACGGCCAGTAGGTCAGCGCCTTCGTGCCGATCCGGATGTTGCCGACGTGCTCGAGCCCGGGCGCCAGCAGCGGCATCAGGTACTCGCGCAGGCGCGTCGCGCTCATCACCATCGGATCGCCGCCCGTCATCAGCAGGTCGGTCACTTCGCCGTGCGCGCGCAGGTACGCGTGCAGCCGCGCGGCTTCGCTCGACGCGAATTTCAGCGACGCGTCGCCGACGAACTGCGGCCAGCGAAAGCAGAACGTGCAGTACGCATGGCAGGTTTGCCCGTGGCTCGGGAAGTACAGCACCGTCTGCGCGTACTTGTGCTGGATGCCCGGGCACGGCTCGCCGTCGAGCTCCGGCTCGTTGAGCCGCTGGTCCGCCGGATGCGGGTTCATCCGGGCGCGCAGGCGCCCGATCAGCGCGTCCAGGTCGGCACCGCGCGCCGCGTCGCGCGACAGCATGGCCAGCTCGCCGAGATCGTCGGGCGCGAGCATGTCGGGCTGCGGAAACGTCAGCCGGAACAGCGGATCGTCCGGGACGTTGGTCCAGTCGATCAGTTGCTCGACGACATAACGGTTGACCTTGAACGGCAGCACGCGCGCGACCAGCCCGATCTGCTCGCGCATTCGCGGCGGCAACCTCGCGAGCTGCGGGAGGTCGTCCAGCTTCGACCGGTTGTACGCCTTGAACACGGGATGCACCGGGATCGGCGGCCGTGGCAGCGCGCCGTCGTGCGTGGATATCCGTTGGCCCTCGGATAGTTGGATCATTGACTCGACTCCATTCTTTTAGATGTACTAATGTAGGTCGTGTGTCTCGTCTGCTCGCCGCCGGCGGCCAGGCAGCCCGCCGGCGTTCTGCAGATACTAGAAGCAATCGCCGCGGCGAAGCATTACGCCGGTGTTATTTATCCATAAGCGTTTCGCATGCGGCTTCGCACCAATTCAACGCGGTGCGGCGGCGCCCACCGCCGGCCGCGCCGCCGGCGCGCGCGGTGCCGGACGGGTTTCCGGCATCCGCCAGTACACGATCAGCGAAATCGCCGCGCACGCCGCCACGTACCAGAAGAACATCGTCTCGTTGCCGCCCGCCTTCAGCCGCAGCGCGACGAACTCCGTCGTGCCGCCGAGGATCGCCGTCGTCAGCGCATAAGGCAGCCCGACCGCCAGTGCGCGGATCTGCGGCGGGAACAGCTCGGCCTTGACCAGCATGTGCACCGACGTGAAGCCGCTCAGCACGACGAGCCCCGCGAACACCAGTGCGAACGCGGCTAGCGGCTCGTGCACATGCCCGAGCGTCGTGAAGATCGGCACCGACAGCAGCGTGCCGCCGAGCCCGAACCACAGCAGCACCGGCCGGCGCCCGACGCGATCCGATACGAGGCCGAACAGCGGCTGCAGCGGCATGTACAGCAACAGCGCGAGCGTGCAGATCCAGGTCGCCGTTTCCTTGTGCAGGCCGACCGAGTTGACCAGGTACTTCTGCATATAGACGGTGTACGTATAGAACGCGACGGTGCCGCCGATCGTGATGCCGATCGCGAGCAGCAGTTCGCGCCAGTGCGCCGCGAGATCGGCCGTCACGCGCGTCTTCGCCGCGCGCGCCCGGCTTGCGACGAATGCATCGCTCTCGACGACGTTGCGGCGCATGTACAGCGCGAACAGCGCCAGCACGCCGCCGACGAAGAACGGAATCCGCCACGCCCAGCGCTCGATGTCGTGCGTGCCGGCGAAGATCCGCTGCATCGCCAGCATCAGGCCGAGCGCGACGAGCTGGCCCGCGACCACGCTCACCTGCAGGAAGCCGACGTAGAAGCCGCGCCGGTTCGGCGGTGCGATCTCGCTCAGGTAGGTCGCGCTGGTGCCGTACTCGCCGCCCATGCTGAGGCCCTGCAAGAGCCGCGCGGCGACGAGCAGCGCCGGCGCGAGCATGCCGATCGTCGCGTAGCCGGGCGTGACGGCGATCAGCATCGAGCCCGCGCACATCGCGAGCACCGATTTCGTCAGCGCGGCCTTGCGCCCGTGCCGGTCCGCGTACAGGCCGACGAGCCAGCTTCCCGCCGGCCGCGCGACGTAGCCGACCGCCGCGATCGCCGCGGTATTCATCAGTTGCACGGTCGGCCGGTCGGCGGGAAAGAACGACGGCGCGAAATAGATCGAGAAGATGCTGTATGCGAGGAAGTCGTACCACTCGATCAGGTTGCCGGCGAGCCCGCCGACGATCGAGCCGATGCGCGGCGGCGCGTCGCCCGCCCCGGTTGGGGAAGTTGTCACGGTTGTCTCCTGTTCGTTCTGTTTCGGGCGGCCGGCAGGCGGCCGCCCGTGCCGCATGCCGGCCTTACGGCTGCCCGGCCGCGTAGCGTGCGTCGAGCGCGTCGAAGCGCGCCTTGTCGACGAGCCGCTGCCGTTCCGCGAACGGCGCGACGAGCGCGGGGTTTTCGTCGAGCCGGCCCGTGTCGCGCAATTCGGTCAGCGCGGCCTGCATCCCGTGCACCGCGCCCTGCAACGCCGCATTCGCGTACAGCACGACGCCGTAACCGAGGCGCGCCAGTTCGTCGCGCGAGCGGGTCGGCGTCTTGCCGCCGATCACGATGTTGATCAGTTGCGGCGTATCGAACAGCGCGGGCAGCCGTTCGACGTCCTCCGGCGTGTCCATCGCCTCGATGAACAGCACGTCGGCGCCCGCTTGCGCATAGCGGTGCGCGCGCTCGATCGCGTCGTCGATGCCGTGCACGGCGGCCGCATCGGTGCGCGCGACGACCAGCAGGTTCGGATCGACGCGCGCGTCGACGGCCGCCTTCAGCTTGCCGACCATTTCCGCGGCCGGAATCACTTCCTTGCCCGCGAAGTGGCCGCATTTCTTCGGCAGCACCTGATCCTCGAGCTGGATCGCATCGGCGCCGCTGCGCTCGAGCGTGCGCACCGTATGCAGCACGTTCAGCGCGTTGCCGAAACCGGTATCGGCATCGACCATCAGCGGCAAATCGACGGCGTCGCGCACGCGCGCGGTGTGCTCGGCCAGTTCGCCGAGCCCGACGAAGCCGAGATCCGGCAAGCCGAGCGACATGTTGGTGACGCCGGCGCCGCTCAGGTACAGCGCGCCGAAGCCCAGATCGGCGGCGATCCGCGCGCTGAGCGCATTGAACGTGCCGGCGACGAGCAGCCCCTGGCGGGCGGCGATGCTGCGCCGGAAAGCGGCGCGACGAAGGGCGGTGGAATCGGTCATGCGAGGCCTCATTGGTCGAAACGAAACAGGGTGCGCGGCGAGTCGCGCAACACGCGCGCGCGTTCGCCGGCATCGGGCAGCCAGCGTTCGAGCGCCGCGCAGGTCGCGCCGAAATCGACACGTTCGCGATGCTGCGTATGCGGCCAGTCGCTGCCCCACACGAGCCGCTCCGGCGTGAACGCGCCGCGCAGCGCCTGCGCCGCGCCGAGCGCGGTGTCGGTGCCGTCGCCGGTCAGGCTGTTCCGGTACGCGGCCGACAGCTTGACCCACACGCGCCCGGTATCGGCAAGCGACAGCAGATGACGGAAGCCCGGATCGCGTTCGCCGAGCGCCGGCGACGGGCGGCCGAAATGGTCGATCACGAGCGTGCACGATTGCGCAAGCAGGCTCGCGGCGATCGCATGCAGGTCGGCCGCGTCGCGATGAATCTCGACATGCCAGCCGAGCGCGTTGATGCGTGCGAACAGCGCGCGCCACACCCGCGTGCCGAAATCCGGAATCGGCAGGCCGACCAGATTGAGCCGCATGCCCACGACGCCCGCGCGGTCGAGCGCGGCGAGCGCGTCGTCGTCGATCACCGGATCGACGACCGCGACGCCGCGAAAGCGGCTCGGGTAGCGCCGCAGCACGTCGACGAAGAACGTATTGTCGGTGCCGAGAAAGCTCGGCTGCACCAGCACCGCGTGCGTGATGCCGTGTGCGGCGAGATGCGCGACGTACGCGTCGAGCGACGCATCGTAGTCGGGCGCATGGCGCACGACCGGCGCGAGCGGCAGACCGCGCGCAAACACGTGCGCATGGGCGTCGACCGCCGCGACGGCCGTCGATGACGCGTACCACGCGGCCGTATCCGGCGCCGCTGAAACCGGTTCGACCGGCGGATTGACTGCTCGATCCATGACGACTTGCCTGCAAGAGGTGCCCGGCCCGGCAGCGAGCGACAGGGCGACGGAATGAACGAAGGACGAAAACTACAGCGATGCGCCGGCGCGCGCGTCGTCGTCGGCGCCCGGCCCGGCAGCCGCGTCGGGCAGACGGCGCCCGCGCGTTTCCGGCAGGAACCACACCGCGATCACGACGAGCCCGTACGCGATGCCCGCGTCGATGCCGAGCGCCGTGCCGAGCGGCAGCGATTCGCCCATCCGCCCGACCAGCACCGGAAAGCCCGCCGACACGATGCGGCCGAAGTTGTAGCAGAACCCGACGCCGCGGCCGCGCACGTTTTGCGGATACAGCTCGTTGAACAGCGTGCCGAGCGTCGCCGGGATGCCGGCCGAGCACAACCCGAGCGGGAACCCGAGCAGCAGCATCGCGACGTCGTTCAGCGGCAGGAACACGTACAGGTTCACCATCACCGCGCAACACGCGGCGAACAGCATCACGTTGCGACGCCGGCCGATCCGGTCCTGCAAATACGCGCTCAGGAAACAGCCGCAGATGAACGCGACGATCACGACCGCGAGATACGCGCCGGTGCCGAGCACCGACAGGTGCCGCTCGGTCTTCAGGTAGGTCGGCAGCCAGATCGTGATCGCGTGATAGCCGCCGTGCGCGCCGACGCCGATCAGGCCGCCGACCACCGTCGTGCGCAGCACCGACCGGTCGAAGATGCCCACCGTCGGCGCATCGTCCCCGTGCGCGGGCGCAGGCGTCGCGCGCGGCGGCTCGGAAATCGCGCGGCGGATATACAGCACCAGCAGCGCAGGCAGCGCGCCGATCGCGAACAGCACGCGCCACGCCCACTCGGACGGCAGCCACGCGAACACGATCATGTACAGCAGCACCGCCGCGCCCCAGCCGAATCCCCACGCGCTCTGCACGACGCCCATCGCCTTGCCGCGATGGCGCGCGCCGACCGTCTCCGCGAGCAGCACCGCGCCCGCGGTCCATTCGCCGCCGAAGCCGAGCCCTTGCAACGCCTTCAGCACCAGCAACTGCTCGAAGTTCTGCGCGAACGCGCTGAGGAACGTGAAGGCGGAGAACCAGCACACGGTGATCTGCAGCGCCCGCACGCGCCCGTAGCGATCCGCGATCGCGCCGGCCAGCAGGCCGCCGAGCGCGCCCGACACGAGCGTCGCGCCGCCAATTAGGCCGGCCTGCCCCTTGCCGATGCTCCAGGTCGCGAGCAGCGCCGGGATCACGAGGCTGAACATCTGCGTGTCGAGCCCGTCGAGCGCCCAGCCGGCAAAGCAGCCGCGCAACGTGCGCCGTTCGGTCGTCGAGAGTTCGCGCATCCAGGTCAACGGAGGTCTCCTCGTGTCGTCGCCGTGCGTCGCCTGAGCGCGCCGCTATCGGAGGCGCGGCCGGGTTCGACGACGCCCGATGTGCATCCTATGAATCATTTGGATAATTCGCTACTATGTTTCGAATAATTATTCATAACACACGCTTATGGAAATCAGGCACGTCCGCTACTTCCTCGCGATCGCGGATTCCGGCAGCTTTACGCGCGCCGCCAGCGAGCTGGGCATTGCGCAGCCGGCGCTCAGCCAGGCGCTGAACCGGATGGAAAAGGAGCTGGGGGTCCGGCTGTTCGACCGGTCGCGGCGCGGCGCGACGCTCACGCCGGCCGGGCTCGCGATGGTCGACGATCTGCGCCTGAGCGTCGCGCGGCTCGACGCGGCCGCGCACCGGGCGGGCGAAATCGGCGCGCAGCGCGCCGGGCGCCTGACCATCGGCTTCGTCACCGCGGCGCTGTTCGACACGCTGCCGCGCGCGATCCGTGCGCTGCGCGAAAGCGCGCCCGACGTCGAGCTGGTGATGCGCGAGATGAGCAATGCCGAGCAGGCGATCGCGCTCGAGCGCGGCGAAATCGACATCGGGCTGCTGCATACGCCGGTCGCGGTGAACGGCCGGATGCGCGAGCAACTGATCCGGCGCGATCCACTCGTCGCGGTGCTGCCGAAGGCGTTCCCGCGCCAGCCCGACGGCACGGTGACGCTGGCCGATCTGGCCGCGGCCGGCCTCGTGTGGTTTCCGCACGATCAACTGCCGCTGATCCGCGCCGGTATCCTCAGCGCGTTCCGCCAGGCCGGGCATCCGGTCGACATCGTGCTCGACGTGAACCGCACGCTGACGGTCGTCGCATGCGTGGCCGCCGGCTGCGGCGTATCGCTGCTGCCGACGTCGATCCACGCGTTCGCGTTCGACGGGGTCGCATACAGCCCGATCCGCGACGGCGCCGCGCTGCCGAATTTCGAACTCAGCGCGATCTGGCCCGCACGGTCGCGCCCGACGCTCGCCGACCGTTTCGCCGCGCTGCTGCCGTCGGCCGATACGCGGTCCTGAGCATCCGGCCCGCCGCCACACGGGCCGCCCCGCCACGGGAAAACCCCGATCCCCACATCGTCCTATGACATCGGGCATCGCGAATTGGCGGGATTACTTTGATCCTCGTCGGCGCCCGCCCGGGCGCATGCTGATAGCGAGGATCCCTCATGCGATACGTGCCATCGTGGACTTCCGTTTCCGCCGCGTCGTCGATTCCCGACGATGCGACCACCCAACGCGGCGAGGAGCCGCACAGTCTGCCGCGGGTCGCGATCGCGGCCGCCGCCCTCGGCAATGCGACCGAATGGTTCGATTACGGTATTTACGCGTACGGCCTCGCGTACATTTCCGCCGCGCTGTTTCCCGGCAACACCGCGAGCGCGACGCTGTTCGCGCTCGGCACGTTCGCGATCTCGTTCCTGATCCGCCCGCTCGGCGGCCTGTTCTGGGGCCCGCTCGGCGACCGGCTCGGCCGCAAGCGCGTGCTCGCGCTGACGGTGCTGACGATGTCGGGCGCGACGTTGCTCGTCGGCGTGCTGCCGAGCTATGCGACGGCCGGCTGGCTCGCACCGGCCGCGCTGATCGTGCTGCGCATGGTGCAGGGCTTCTCGACCGGCGGCGAATACGGCGGTGCGGCAACCTTCATCGCCGAATACGCGCCCGATTCGCGGCGCGGCCTGTGCGGCAGCTTCCTCGAATTCGCGACGCTCGCCGGCTTCTCGCTCGGTGCGTTCCTGATGCTCGGCTTCGCACTGCTGCTCGGCGATTCGGCGATGCATGCGTGGGGCTGGCGCCTGCCGTTCCTGGTCGCCGCGCCGCTCGGCCTGATCGGCTTCTACCTGCGCTCGCGCCTGGAGGAAACGCCGGTGTTCCGCGAACTCGAGGAACAGGCACACCGCCGCGAGCAAAGTGCGACGGCCGCGCTGCCGATCCGGCTGCTGCTGGTGCGCTATGCGAAGCCGCTGGTGCTGCTCGGCGGGCTCGTCGTCGCGCTGAACGTCGTCAACTACGTGCTGCTTGCATACATGCCGACCTACATGCACAAGGAACTCGGCGTCAGCGAGAACATGTCGCTGCTGATTCCGCTGATCGGCATGCTCGCGATGATGGTGCTGCTGCCGTTCGCCGGCTGGCTGTCCGATCGCGTCGGCCGCAAGACGATGTGGTGGATCTCGCTCGTCGGGCTGTTCGTCGCGGCCGTGCCGATGTTCACGCTGATGACGCACGGTCCGCTCGGCGCGTTCATCGGCTTCGCGGTGCTCGGCGTGCTGTACGTGCCGCAGCTCGCCACCATTTCCGCGATGTTCCCGGCGATGTTCCCGACCCACGTCCGCTATGCGGGCATGGCGATCGCGTACAACGTGTCGACGTCGCTGTTCGGCGGCACCGCGCCGATCGTCAACGACTGGCTGATCGGCAAGACCGGCAACGCGCTGATTCCCGCGTACTACATGATGGCTGCGTGCGCGGTCGGGTTGATCGCGCTGCTGGCGGTGATCGAGACGCGCGGGTGTTCGCTGCGCGGGGACACGCTTCCCGGTCAGCCGGGCTGACCCGCGCGCCGGCGGCGCCCGGCTTCCCATAAACGGTATCCATCGCATCGCCCGCCGTCCGGCCACGGACGGCGGGCGATGTGCATTTCGGGCGACCGAAACCGCCGCCGGATTGTTGTCGTCCGGACAACACGATGTGCCCCCGTGCGGCGCTGTCGGCGGGTGCGGGCCGTCACTACAATCGCTGACACGCTCGATCGGAATCCGGGCGCACCGACATGCGCGACCTTCGCGATCGCGCTCGCGAACCGCTCTGCACCGCGCAGTGCGGACTCCCTCACTCGACGAACAGGATTACTGAACATGAACGCACCCATCCGCAACGTCCAGCCGGTTGTCGCCCGCCTGGGCCACGAAGGTTCGGGCGAGCTCGTTTCGTCCCGCTACGCCGTGCGCATCGGCGCAGTCGACGTCGTACTGATCAGCGACGGCGTGTTGCCGCTGCCGACTTCCACCATGTCCACCAACGTGAGCGAAACGGACCGCAATGCGTGGTTCGACGGCCGTTTCCTGCAACGCGACATGTTCGACTGGGCGCTCAACATCGCGCTCGTGCGCAGCGCCGATCGCCTGATCCTGATCGACTCGGGTGTGGGCGACGGTTTCGAATACTTCACGCGCGCCGGGCGCTCGGTGATGCGCCTTGAATCGGCCGGCATCGACCTGGCCGCGATCACCGATATCGTGATCACGCACATGCACATGGATCACGTCGGCGGGCTGAACGTCGATGGCGTCAAGGCGAAGCTGAACCCCAACGTCCGCATTCACGTATCGGCCGCGGAAGTGGCGTTCTGGGAGAATCCGGACTTCAGCAAGACGGTGATGCCGGAAACCGTGCCGCCCGCGCTGCGCAAGGCGGCAGCGCGGTTCATGGCACTCTACGGCGAAAACATCGTGCAGTTCGATCGCACCGTGGAAGTCGCCGCGGGCGTGTCGGCGCGGGTGACGGGCGGACATACGCCGGGGCACTGCGTGGTCGACGTCGCATCGAACGGGGAAAAGCTGACGTTCGCGGGCGACGCGATTTTCGAAGTGAACTTCGACCACCCCGACTGGCAAAACGGCTTCGAACACGATCCGGACGCGGCGGTCGACGTGCGTCTCGCGCTGTTCAACGAAGCGGCCGACACCGGCGCACTGCTGGCCGCCGCCCACGTCGCGTTCCCGTCCATCGGCCATGTTGCGCGAAACGGCGACGGCTTCCGTTTCGTGCCGGTCGTGTGGGATTACTGAGTGACGATCGGTAGCCGACGCGCACCGCAGGCGATGCACTGACGGTTTGCTCGAACCGTATCCGTACCGGCAAGAAAAAACGCCGCCGCATCTGCATGCGGCGGCGTCATCTCGCGCGCCGAGGCGCGCATCAGCACCGCTTGAACCTCACGCAACGGCCGACAGGTTCCGTTCGGCGACCTCGTCCACCGCATCCTTGACGATCGCGACGATCTCGTCAGCCTCCGCACGCGTCATCACGAGCGGCGGCGCAAAGCCGAGAATGTCGCCGTGCGGCATCGCCCGCGCGATCACGCCGCGCTGCAACGCGGCCGCCGACACCTGCGCACCGATCTTCAGCGCGGGATCGAACGGCGTGCGCGCGTCCTTGTCGGCCATGAATTCGAGCGCGGCCAGCATGCCGACGCTGCGCACCTCGCCGACGAGCGGATGCGCGCCGAATGCGTCGCGCAGCTTCGCGCCGAAGTAGCCGCCGACGTCGGCCGCGTTGCCGACCAGGTTCTCGCGCTCGAGGATCGCGAGGTTCGCGAGCGCGGCGGCCGCGCATACCGGATGACCGGAATACGTCCAGCCGTGCCCCATCGGCCCGTGTTCCTGCGAGCCGCGCGCGATCACGTCCCACACCTTCTCGCCGACGATCACGCCCGACAGCGGCGCATACGCGCTCGTCAGCCCTTTCGCGACCGTAATCAGGTCGGGCTCGATCCCGAAGTGCTGCGCGCCCATCTTCGAGCCGAGCCGCCCGAACCCGCACACGACTTCATCGGAGATCAGCAGGATGTCGTGCTTGCGCAGCACGGCCTGGATCGCGGGCCAGTAGCCGGCCGGCGGTTCGATGATGCCGCCCGTGCCCATCACCGGCTCCGCGATGAACGCGGCGACCGTATCGGCGCCCTCGCGGGCGATCAGCTTCTCGAGCTCGTCGACGCAGTACGCGACGAACTGCGCCTCGCTCATGCCGGCCGGCGCCTTGCGATACCAGTGCGGACACACCGTATGCTTCACGCGGTCGATCGGCAGGTCGAAATGCTGGTGAAAGCTCGGCAGGCCCGTGAGGCTGCCCGTCACGATGCCCGAGCCGTGATAGCCGCGCTCGCGCGAGATGATCTTCTTCTTGTTCGGGCGGCCGAGCACGTTGTTGTAGTACCAGACGATCTTGACCTGCGTCTCGTTCGCGTCGGAACCCGACATCCCGTAATAGACCTTCTTCATCCCCGCCGGCGACCAGTCGATGATCCGCGACGACAACTCGATGATCGCGTCCGACGCGTGGCCGACGTACGTGTGGTAGTACGCGAGCTGCTTCGCCTGTTCGTACATCGCGTCGGCCACTTCGGTGCGGCCATAGCCGATGTTCACGCAATAGAGGCCGGCGAACGCGTCGATGTAGCGCTTGCCCTGGTGATCCTCGATGCGGATGCCTTCGCCGCCGCGCACGATCTTGCCCGGCAGCGCGCCGGTCTCGTGGTCGTATGCGTGCGTCGACGGGTGCATGAAGTGGGCACGGTCCTCGCGCAGCAGTGCGTCGATCGATTTCGTCATGATGAGCTCCTTTGAATGGGTCAGGCCGTCGCCGCAACAGGCAGGCCGAGATTGCCGAGGCAGAAGTACTTGGTTTCCGTGAACGGCTCGAAGCCTTCGGCGCCGCCTTCGCGCCCGAGGCCCGACGCCTTCATCCCGCCGAACGGGATCGGCGCACCGGTGAATTTCACGCCGTTGACCGACACCATCGCGAAATCGAGCCGCCGCACCAGCTGGAAGATCGTGTCGATGCGGGTCGCGCACACGTACGCGGCGAGGCCGTACTCGGTGTCGTTGGCCGTTTCGACCGCTTCGTCGAGCGTGTCGAACGCGCTGACGGCCGAGATCGGCGCGAAGTTTTCCTCGTCGACCACGCGCATGCCGGGCGCGGCATCCGCGATCACGGTCGGCTCGTAAAACCAGCCGCCGAGCGCGTGCGGCCGGCCGCCCGCGACGATGCGTGCGCCGCGTGCCCGCGCATCCTCGACCCGCGCCACGGTCGCGTCGAACGCGGCCTGGTGCATCAACGGACCGATGTCCACGCCCGGCTCGAACGCGGGGCCCGTCTTCAGCGCCCGCACCGCGTGCGCATACCGTTCGACGAACGTGTCGTACAGCGGTCGGGCGACGAGCATCCGGTTCGCCGCGCAGCAGTCCTGGCCGGACGTCTGGAACTTCGCGCCGACGGCAACCTGTACCGCCTGGTCGACGTCCGCATCCTCGGTCACGATGAACGGCGCATTGCCGCCCAGTTCGAGCGCGATCTTGCGGATGCCGGCCTTCGCGGCGGTTTCGGTCACGAGCCGGCCGACGCGCGTCGAGCCGGTGAAGCTCACCGCACGCACGCGCGCATCGCCGACCAGCGTTTCCATCGCCATCTGCGGTTCGCCGAGCACGACGTTGAACACGCCGGCCGGCAAGCCGGCCTCGTCGGCGAGTTGCGCGAGGGCGAGCGCCGAGAACGGCGTTTCGTGCGCGGGCTTCACGACCACGGCGCACCCGACCGCGATCGCGGCCGCCGCCTTGCGCGTGATCATCGCGGCCGGGAAATTCCACGGCGTGATCAGCGCGGCGACGCCGACCGGCTCCATCACGGTGCCGAGATGCGCGCCGTCGATATGCGTCGGGATCGTGCGGCCCGCGACGCGTTTCGCCTCGCTCGCGAACCATTCGACGAAGCTCGCCGCATAGCGGATCTCGCCGCGCGCTTCGGCCAGCGGCTTGCCCTGTTCCAGCGACAGCAGCGCGGCCAGATCGTCGACGTGACGCAGGATCAGCGCATGCCAGCGCAGCAACGCCGCGCTGCGCACCGCTTGCGGCGTCCAGCGCCAGGTCTCGTACGCGCGCTGCGCGGCGTCGACGGCCGCGACGATCTGTGCGCGTTCGAGCATCGGCACGTGGCCGATCACGGCCTGGTCCGCGGGGTTCACGACGGCGACCGTCGCGGCACTGTCGCTGTGGATCCAGCGACCGTCGACATAGCAGGTCGACTTGAACAGAACAGGGTGTCCGGGCAGCATGCTGCGTCTCCTCGTTGGTGGGCACGGACTTCATTGTGTCGCGCCGGCGCATGCGGAAATTTCGGTTTGCACGGCCGGAAATGCCGGTTTTTTCCGTATTGCCGCGCGTCGGCGCGAACTTTTACAGCCAGTCCGGCGCGCCGCCGGATTCGCACTTCACGACCTTCGTCACGATGTACGTGAAGTAGCGCTCGATGCCGAGGTCTTCCATCAGCAGCGCATCGATGAAGCGCTGGTAATGGTCGATGTCGCGCGCGACCACGTGCAGCACGTAGTCGACGCCGCCACCCGTCGCGTAGCACTGCGCGACCTCGGGTGCCGCGGCCACGCGATCCTCGAAGCGCCGCATGTCGGGCGCGGTGTGCCGCGACAGCGTCACCTCGACGACGATGCGGCTGCCCGAGAACGCGCCGATCCAGTCGACGTCCGCGCGATAGCCGCGAATCACGCCGCTTTCCTCCAGCTTGCGCACGCGCTCCCATGCCGGCGAAATCGACAGGTTCACGGCCTCGGCGAGCTTCGACTTCGTGATGCGCCCGTCGCGCTCGAGCAGGCGCAGGATCGCGAGGTCGTATCGGTCGAGCTTGATCACGTCGTGCGCGTCCTCATACGGCCACCGGAATGTTGCGCTCGACGATGTCGGCCACCACCGCGACCGTGTCGCCGGGCTGTACGATGCCCGGGAAGTGCCGGGCCGCGAGCAGCCCGCGCCGCCGCGCGACGTATTCGACCGGCGCGACGCCCGTGCGGTCGACGGCGTGCACGCGCGCGAGCACGTCGCCGGCGTCGACCTCGGTGCCGAGATCGCGGCACATCTCGAGCAGCCCGTGATGCTCGCTCGTCGTGAAGCACGAACCGTCCGGCATGTCGAGCAGCGTCGTCGTACGTGGCGCGTTGCCGTCCACGACGTCCTTCGCGATCACGCCCGCATGCGCGAGAAATCCGTACACGCCGCGCTCGGCGATCGCGACGCTCGCCGCCGTCGACGTGCCGCCGCCGCCCAGCTCGGTCGACACGAACACCTTGCCGGCTTCCTCGGCCGCGCTGTCGTAGAGACCGACGCTGTCGAGTTCCAGCATGCGCATCGAATACGGCGCGCCGAACGCGCGCATCGCACGCTCGCAGCGCGCTTCCTGCTCGCGATCCTCCAGCACGTGAATCGCCGCGAACGGCACGAAGTCGAGCGTGCGCCCGCCCGCGTGAATGTCGAGCACGTGCGTCGCGAGCGGCAGCAGGTGGCGCTGGAAGTAATCGGCGATCTTCTCGGTCACGGTGCCGTCCGGCCGACCCGGGAAGCTGCGGTTCAGGTTGCCGGCATCGATCGGCGACGTGCGGCAGCCGGCGCGGAACGCCGGATAGTTCATGAACGGCACGACGATCACGCGGCCGGTCACGTCGGCCGCCTTCAGCGAACCGGCGAGCTTCGACAGCGCGACCGGCCCCTCGTATTCGTCGCCGTGGTTGCCGCCGGTCAGCAACACCGTCGGCCCGTCGCCGCGCTTCACGACGGTCACCGGAATCATGATCGCGCCCCACGCGGAATCGTCGCGCGAGTAAGGCAGCTTCAGGAAGCCGTGCTGTTCGCCGTCCGCGTCGAAATCGACGGTCGGCGTAATCGGGGAAGCACGCATCGCCCTACTCCTTCACGAACAGCTTGCGCGGCACGTTGCAGAACGTCTCGACGCCGGTCTCGGTGATCAGGATGCTTTCCGTGATCTCCAGCCCCCAGTCGTCGAGCCACAGCCCCGGCATGAAATGGAACGTCATGCCGGGTTCGAGCACCGTCCGGTCGCCCGGACGCAGGCTCATCGTGCGCTCGCCCCAGTCGGGCGGATAGCTTGCACCGATCGGATAGCCGCAGCGGCTGTCCTTCTCGATGCCCGCGCGGCGCAGCACCGCGAAGAACGCGTTCGCGATGTCCTCGCACACGTTGCCCGGCTTCGCGGCCGCGAGCCCGGCCTCGATGCCCTCGACCACCGCGCGCTCGCCTTCGACGAAGTGCGCGGGCGGCTTGCCGAGATAGACGGTGCGCGACAGCGGGCAGTGATAGCGGCGGTAGCAGCCGGCGATCTCGAAGAACGTGCCGGCGCCGCGCGCGAACGTCGAGTCGTCCCAGGTCAGGTGCGGCGCGGCAGCATCCGCGCCGGTGGGCAACAGCGGCACGATAGCCGGATAGTCGCCACCGAAACCGTCCGCGCCGCCGATCCCGGTCGCATAGATCTGCGCGACCAGATCGCTTTTCTTCATGCCCGGCTCGATCGTCTCGACGATGTGCGCATGCATCCGTTCGACGATGCGGGCGGCCACGCGCATGTACTCGATCTCGCGCGGGGACTTCACCGCGCGCTGCCAGTTGACGAGCGCGGTCGCATCGACCCAGCGCGCGCCCGGCAGATGCCGCTGCAGCGACGCGTACGCCGCCGCGCTGAAGTAGTAGTTGTCGAGCTCGACGCCGATGCGCAGCGTGCTCCAGCCGCGCGCCGCGATCACCTCGGTCGACAGGTAATCCATCGGATGGCGCGCGCTCGACTGCACGTAATGATCGGGATAGCCGACGATGTTTTCGTGCGCCATGAACGCGGTGCGCTTCGCGCCGTTCGCGTCCTGGCTGCGGCCGAACCACACGGGTTCGCCGTCCAGTGCGAGCAGCACGCACTGGTGCACGTAGAACGACCAGCCGTCATAGCCGGTCAGCCAGCCCATGTTGGTCGGGTCGGTGACGATCAGCAGGTCGATGCCGGCCCGCTCCATCGCCGCACGCGTCTTCGCGATCCGCGCAGCATATTCGCTGCGCGCGAACGCGAGACGCGGCGCGGCTTCGTTGGTTTCGATGACTGCGGCCATCTGTCTCCTCTCAAGTCGTGAGGTCGTTGTGAAAAATCGTGCCCGCTTCGGCCGCGCGGGCGCGCTGCAGCGCGAGCACGGCGATCGCGGTGTCCTGCGCGCCGGTGCCGGTCAGGTCGCAGATCGTGATGTCGTCGCGATGCGTGCGGCCTTCGCGCCGGCCGGCGATGACTTCGCCGAGCTCGGGAAACACCGCATCGGCCGCGACCACGCCAGCCGCGATCGCATGCGCGAGCTCGCCGGCCACGCGGGTCTGCTGCAGCCGGTCGCAGAAATAGCGTGCCGCGCCGAACACCGACGGCGCGAGTTCGGTCTTGTAATCGGCGTCCGAACCCATCGCCGTCACATGCAGCCCGGGATGCAAGTCCTCCGCGTGCACGAGCGGCGCGCGGCTCGGCGTGGTCGTCACGGCGATGTCCGCGTCGGCCAGCGCCGCATGCACCGAGCGCGCGACCGTCGCATCGATGCCGTGCGCCGCGCGCACGTCGGCCGCGAACTGCGCGGCCCGCGCGGTGTCGCGCGCCCACACCGTCACGTGGGTGATGTCGCGCACCAACCTCAGCGCAGCGAGTTGCAGCCGCGCCTGCTCGCCCGCACCGACGATCGCCGCGCGGTGCGCATCGGCGCGCGCGAGCCGGCGCGCGGCCACGGCGCCGGCCGCCGCGGTGCGCACGGCCGTCAGGTAGCCGTTGTCGAGCAGCACGGCCTCGGTCAGGCCGGTGCGGGCCGACAGCACGAGCATCAGCCCGTTCAGGCTCGGCAGCCCGAGCGACGGATTGTCGAAGAAGCCGGGGCTGACCTTGATCGCGAAGCTGTCGAAGCGCGGCAGGTACGCGGTCTTCACGTCCACTTCGGCGTGGCGCGCCGGCAGCGCGAGATTCAGGATCGGCGGCATCACGACGGCGTCGGTCGCGAGCGACGCGAACGCGGCCTCGACCTGGTCGATCGCGGCGAGATCGAGCGGCACCAGCGCACGCAATTGCGCCTGGCCGAGCAACGTGACGGGATGGGCCATGTCAGTGCTCCGAAACGAGCCGGCGATGCGCGGCCATGTCGATGTTCGCGCCGCTCACGACGACCACGATCGGGCCGCCGCGATCGCGGCGCACGATCCGCTCGTCCAGCAATGCGGCGAGGCCGACCGCGCCGGCGCCTTCGACGACGAGCCGTTCTTCCCGATACGCATGCGCGATGCCGCGCGCGATCGACGGCTCGTCGAGCAGCACGACGTCGTCGGCCAGCGCGCGCGTCATGTCGAACGTGTAGCGGTTGTCGAGGCCAATGCCGCCGCCGAGCGAATCGGCCAGCGTCGGCTGCTCGTCGACGTCGACCGGGCGGCCGGCCGCGAGGCTCGCATGCATCGCGGCGCCGCGCGCCATCGAGACGCCGATCACCTCGATCGGCGGCCGGATCGCCTTCGCGGCAAACGCGACGCCGCTGAACAGGCCGCCGCCCGACAGCGGCACGACGAGCGTCGCGGTATCGGGCAGCGCTTCCAGAATCTCGACGCCGATCGTCGCCTGGCCGGCGATGATGCGCGGATCGTCGAACGGCGGCACGTACGCGTAGCCTTCGTCGCGCACCAGCCGCCGCGCTTCGACCTGCGCGTCGTCCTGGCTGTCGCCGACGATCACCACGCGCGCGCCGAGCGCCGCGACCGCGTCGACCTTGTTGGCCGGCACGAGCGACGACATGCAGACGGCCGCGTCGATGCCGAGCGCGCGTGCCGCATGCGCGACCGCGCGGCCGTGGTTGCCGGTGGACGCGGTGACCACGCGCGTCACGCGCTGCGCGGCAAGTTCCGCGAGCGCGTTGGTCGCGCCGCGCAGCTTGAAGCTGCCGGTCGGCTGCA
This sequence comes from Burkholderia sp. EMB26, assembly GCF_024730645.1. NCBI lineage: Bacteria > Pseudomonadati > Pseudomonadota > Betaproteobacteria > Burkholderiales > Burkholderiaceae > Burkholderia > Burkholderia sp. EMB26. The sequence continues at coordinate 26,656 of NZ_CP078072.1, read as the reverse complement.
GCGTTTCGAGCTTCAGATGAACGGGGGCGCCGACCCGCGCGGACAGCGCGGCGGACGCGACGAGCGGCGTACCGTCGGCGCGCCCGGCGAGGCGGCGGCGCGCGCGGTAGACGTCGGACAGCGACAGGAAAGACATGGAACGCACGCCTCGCGACGAATGTGATGCGATCCAGTCTAATGTTCCAAATCGCGCTTTCGAATGTCCTGATACATTGCGCGCGACATCGCGGCAGCGCCGCCGGTTCAGTGGAAATCGTTCAGGTGCGGATACTGTTCGAACACGCCGGCGATCGTTTCGAGCGCCGCGTTGCACGCGGCATCGGACGTTTCGGCGCCGATGCACACGCGCACCGCGTTCGGCCGCTCCGTGCCGCCGACGAGAAACGGATCGGGCGACGTCACCGCGATCTTGCGGGTGCGCAATTCGCGCACGATCCGCTCGGCCTGCCAGTAGTCGGGCACGCGCAGCCAGGCCGACAGCGCGTTCGGGTGCGCACCGAGCACATACGGCCCCAGCGCGGCCTTCACCATCTCCTGACGCACGGCGAGCCGCTGGCGCTGCAGTTCGACGAGCCGCCGCGCGGTGCCGTCGGCGATCCAGCGCGTCGCGATCTCCGCGATCGGCGACGTCGCCATCCAGCTGCTCACGCGCAGCACGCTCTCGACGCGCAACGCGAGCCGCCGCGGCATCGCGAGATAGCCGGTGCGCAATCCGGTCAGCACCGATTTCGTCATGCTCGTGCAGTAGAAGCCGAGCTCCGGAATCAGGCTCGCGATCGGCGTGCCCGTCTTCTCGGGCAGCGGACCGTACACGTCGTCCTCGATCACGTACACGCCGTAGCGCGTCGCGATGCGCGCGATCGAGCGCCGCCGCGACTCGGTCATCATCGACACGGTCGGATTATTGAGGGTCGGCGTGCAGACGAGCGCGCTGATCCGCTCGCCGTCGCACATCTCCTCGAAATGTTCGGGACGGATGCCGTGCTCGTCCATCTCGAGCCCCTTCAGCGTAAACCCGAGCACGTTCGCGGAGCCGATCACGCCGTGATCGGTCAGGCTTTCGCACAACACGGTATCGCCCGGCCCGACGATCGACGCGAGCGCGAGAAAGATCCCGTGCGCCGCGCCGTTCGTGACCAGCAGCGATTCGCGGTGCACCGGCATGTTCAGCGATGCGAGCCACGCGGCGCCGGCGTCGCGATGCGCATCGAGGCCGGCGATCGGCCGGAACGAGCGGATCCACGGCTGGTCGTCGGTGCCGGCCAGCGCCGCGCACACGCCGCGCCACGCGGCATCGTGCTCCGGCGTGTGCACGATGCGGGCGATCGAGAAGTCGACCAGTTCGCGCTCGGTCGTATCGAGGATGTAGTTCGACATCGATTCGGTCACGCGCGCGGCCACGAAGCTGCCGCGGCCGACCTCGCAGCGGATCAGCCCCTGGCGCTCCAGCTCCTTGTACGCATTGGTGACGGTCTGCACGCTGACGCCGAGGCTCGATGCGACGTCGCGCTGCGGCGCGAGCCGGGCGCCCGGCGCGAGCGCGCCGTTCTCGATGTCGCTGGCGATCGCCTTCACGAGCCGCTTGTATTTCGACTCGATGCCGTGCACCGCGCCGATCGCGTCGCGCCAGCCTGCCGATACCTCCGTCCGTCCCATCTCGATGTCTCCGTCGTGGCTTCCGCATGGTCGCTCAGAAAGACACCCCGAAAATATTGTCCTAGTGCAATCGCGCGCGAAAGCAGGACTTACGGGTCGAATCGGGCGATGCAATCGACGTGCCCGGGACGGAGACGAATCCGGCACCTTTATCGTTCGGACCCATGTCGCGGGCCGCCTACCCGCGCAGAATCCGCCGCGCCTTCAGGATCACCGGCATGTCGACCATCCTGCCGTCGAGCGCCACGGCCGCACCGCCGCTCGCGTCGACGGCATCGAGCACGCGCCGCGCCCACGCCTGTTCCGCGTCGGTCCATGCATACGCGCGGTGCACCGCATCGATCTGCTTGGGATGAATGCACAGTTTCCCGCCGAAGCCGAAGCCCCGCGCGTAGCGCGCATGCCGTTCGATCGCGGCCGGATCGTCGATGACCGTCGACACGCCGTCGACCGGCGGCGCGATCCCCGCCAGCCGCGACGCGAGCACGATCCGCGAGCGGAACGCGTTCAGCGCTTCGCCGTCGCCGTCGATCCCGAGGTCGACCTGGAAATCGAGCGTGCCGAACGCCACGCGCACGACGCGCGGCGCCGCACACACCTGGTCGAGCCCCGCGATGCCGGTCGCCGTCTCGACGATCGGCAGCAGTTCGAGTGCGCGATGCGCATGCGCGAGCACCGCGTCCACCTGCGCACGCGTGTCGCACTTCGGCAGCATCACGCCGGCCACGCCCGGATGCGCGGCGAGCGCCGCGAGGTCGTCCGCGAACCATGCGGTGTCGGCCGCGTTCACGCGCACCCACACGGGCCGCGCGGCATCGAGCTGCACGACGACCGCATCGCGCGCCGCCGGCTTGCCATCCGGCGGCACGGCATCCTCGAGATCGACGATCACCGCGTCGGCGCCGGCCGCGCGCGCCTTCTCGAAGCGCTCCGGACGATTGCCGGGAACGAACAGCCACGAACGGGCGGACGCGGACGTCATGCCGAGGCCTCCAGAAACAGCGTGCCGATCGCATCGCACGATGCGACCTGCCACGCGTCGGCAAGGAGCCGCTCGACCTCGGCGCCGGACGCCGCGCCCGAAAACGCGGCGAGCGTGCGTACCTTGCGCGCGATCTCGTCGCGCGACAGCGTGTTGCCCGGATCGCCCTTCGGCTCGTCGACGCGGCCCGTGAACGTGCGGCCGTCGCGCGTCGTGACCGTGACCTTGCCGATCCAGCGCGCTGGATACGCGCGATCGACTTCGTCGTCGAACGCCATCGACACGCGGTCGCGGAACGCGGCGACGTGGGCAGCCGCGTAATCGCGCTCGAATTCGTCGACGCCCGCGTGCCCGTGCAACGCGGCCAGCGCGAGCACGGTGCCCATGTTGAACTTCGCCTGATGCACGGTGCTCGGCACCGTGACCGCGCCGAGCACGTCGAGCGCACCCTGGTGCACGTGCGTGACGACCGTCCCGATGTCCGCCGCCGCCAGCCGCTCGCGCGCCATCACCGCGAGCAGCGCGTCGGCGGCCGGATGCGTGTGGCGGCACGACGCGTGATACTTGAACGACGTTTCCGCGGTCGCCCAGCGCGCGCCGAGCCGGTCGGTCAGGCGGGCCGGGTCCGCATCGGTCGACATGCCGGCCGCCATCCCCTGCGCGCCTTCGAGAATCCGCGTGGCGCCGCGAAACCCGTCGCGCGCAAGCTCGGCCGCCATCAGCCCGTTCGCGGCGGCCATCGCCGTATGCAGCTGCTTCGAATCGGCCGCATCGCGCAGGAATTCCCACAATCCGCTCGCCTGCGTGCCGGCCGAGCCGAACGCATCGAGCATCCGTTCCGGCGGCAACCCGAGCAGCCGCCCGGCCGTCGCGGCGGCCGCCACCGTACCGGCGGTGCCGGTCGTATGGAACACCTTGTAGTGCGAACGCCCGAGAAACTCGCCGACGCGGATGCCGACTTCATAGCCGGCGACCGCCGCCGCGATGAAGTCGCGCCCGCTCGCGCCGCGGGCCTGCGCCAGCGCGAGCGCGACCGGAAACACGACGGTCGCCGGATGAAACACCGCGCCGTTGTGCACGTCGTCCTGTTCCGCGAAATGCGATGCCGCGCCGTTCGTCATCGCCGCGAAGTATGGCGTCGCGCGCGTGCGGTCGATCAGCACGTCGGCCGTGCCGGGCCCGCCGGGCGAGCCGCCCGCGCGGCGCGCGAACGCCGCGATCGTCTCGACCGGGCGCGCGCCCTTGCCGGCCAGCGCGGAGCCGAGCCAGTCGACGTAGAGATTGACGGTGCGCGCGACGACGTCGGCGGGAATCGCGTCGAAGCGCAGCTGCGACGCGAACGTCGCGAGCGTGCAGCCGGGGGCGGTGGCAATGGCGGGAATCGGATGGGTCATCGTCGTCGTGAAAGCGGAATCAGATCGTGCCGTTCGCGCGCAGCGCGGCGATCCGCGCGCGGTCGTAGCCGAGTTCGGCGAGGATCGCATCGGTATGCTGGCCGAGCGCCGGCACCGCATCCATGCGCGGCTCGACGCCGGCGGGCAGCCCCGGCGGCAACAGCGCGGGCACCGGGCCCGCGGCCGTGTCGACGCTGCGCCAACGCTCGCGCGCCTGCAATTGCGGGTGCCGCCATACGTCGTCGAGCGTGTTCATCTGCGCGTTCGCGATGCCGGCCGCGTCGAGCCGCTGCATCACTTCGGCGGCCGTCAGCGTCGCGAACGCATCGACGATCAGCGCATCGACCGCGTCGCGCGCCGCATGCCGTTTCGAATTCGCGTTGAAACGCGGATCGTCGGCGAGCGCCGGCTGCCGCAGCACCTGCTCGCAGAACAGCTTCCATTCGCGCTCGTTCTGCAGCCCGAGCATCACGGTCTTGCCGTCGCCGGCCGGGAACGGGCCGTACGGACAGATCGTCGCGTGCGACGCGCCCGACGGCGCGGGCGGGCTTTGCCCGTCGATCGCGTAGTAGAGCGGGTAGCCCATCCACTCGACCATGCTCTCCAGCATCGATACGTCGATCCGGCACCCTGCGCCGGTGCGGCCGCGCATCAGCAGCGCGCTCAGGATGTTCGTGTACGCGTACATGCCGGCCGCGATGTCCGCGATCGAGCAGCCGGCCTTCGCCGGTTGCCCGGGCGAGCCCGTGATCGACAGGAACCCGGCTTCGCTCTGGATCAGCAGGTCGTACGCCTTGCGGTCGCGATACGGGCCGTCGTCGCCGTAACCCGAGATGTCGCAGACGATCAGGCGCGGATGCGTGTGCTTCAACGCGTCGTAGCCGAGCCCGAGACGCTCGGCCGCACCGGGCGCGAGATTCTGCACGAGCACGTCGGCATCCGCGAGCAGCGCGTCGAGCACGGCCGCCGCAGCGGGCTGCTTGACGTCGAGCGTCAGGCTCTCCTTCGAGCGGTTCACCCACACGAAGTGCGACGACAGCCCGTGCACGCGTTCGTCGTAGCCGCGCGCGAAATCGCCGCTGCCCGGCCGTTCGATCTTGATCACGCGCGCGCCGAGATCGGCGAGCTGGCGCGTGCAGAACGGCGCCGCGATCGCATGTTCGAGGGTGATTACCTTGATGCCGTCGAGGGGTCGCATCGTCGGCCTCCGTCAGAACGAGCGCGGCAGGTCGAGGAGGTGCTCCGCGACGTAGGCCAGGATCAGGTTGGTCGAGATCGGCGCGACCTGGTACAGGCGCGTTTCGCGGAACTTGCGCTCGACGTCGTATTCGCACGCGAAGCCGAAGCCGCCGTGGAATTGCAGGCACGCGTTCGCGGCCTCCCACGACGCGTCGGCCGCGAGCAGCTTCGCCATGTTCGCCTGCGCGCCGCACGGCGCGTGCGCATCGAACCGGCGCGCGGCGTCGAAGCGCATCAGGCTCGCGGCCTCGACGTTCACGAACGCGCGCGCGATCGGGAACTGCACGCCCTGGTTCTGCCCGATCGGGCGGCCGAACACGACGCGCTCCTTCACATACTGCGACACCTTGTCGATGAACCAGTAGCCATCGCCGATGCATTCGGCCGCGATCAGCGTGCGCTCGGCGTTCAGCCCGTCGAGGATGTACTTGAAGCCCTGCCCCTCCTCGCCGATCAGGTTGTCGGCCGGAATCTCGAGGTTGTCGAAGAACAGCTCGTTGGTCTCGTGATTGACCATGTTCGGGATCGGCCGCACCGTCAGCCCGTGGCCGATGGCCTCGCGCAGATCGACGACGAAGATCGACATCCCTTCGGATTTTTTCTTCACGTCGGCGAGCGGCGTCGTGCGCGCGAGCAGGATCATCAGGTCCGAATGCTGCACGCGCGAGATCCACACCTTCTGCCCGTTGATCACGTAACGATCGCCGCGCCGCTCGGCGGTCGTCTTGATCTTCGTCGTGTCGGTGCCGGTGGTCGGCTCGGTCACGCCCATCGATTGCAGGCGCAACTCGCCGCTCGCGATCTTCGGCAGATACGCGCGCTTCTGTTCGGCCGAACCGTGGCGCAGCAGCGTGCCCATGTTGTACATCTGCCCGTGGCACGCGCCGGAGTTGCCGCCCGCGCGGTTGATCTCCTCCATGATGATCGACGCCTCGGTGAGGCCGAGCCCCGAGCCGCCGTATTCCTGCGGAATCAGCGCGGCGAGCCAGCCGGCCTTCGTCAGCGCGTCGACGAACGCGTCGGGATAGCCGCGCGCGTCGTCGATCTGGCGGAAATACTCGCCGGGAAACTGGCTGCACAGGTCGCGCACCGCTTCGCGGATGTCCTGGTACGGGTCGTGTTGCGTCGTCTGCATGTCCGTCGTCGATGAAGGAAGAAAGGAAAGAGAGAGCGTCATGCGAGGGTCGCGGTGGCCTGCATCGTCAGCCAGCCGTCGCGGTCCTTCGCCCACAGCTCGATCGTGCGGCCGTCGTCCGACGGCTTGCCGCACAGCGTGAACGGCTGCCCGTCGAAGGTCGGGCGCACCGCGCGGAACGCGAAGCTCGCGAGCGTCGCGTCCGGCCGTTCGCGGTGCACGAGATCGACGAGCAGCGTCGCGATCAGCGGGCCATGCACGACGAGCCCCGGATAGCCTTCTTCCTGCGTCACGTAGCGGCGGTCGTAGTGGATGCGATGGCCGTTGAAGGTCAGCGCCGAATAGCGGAACAGCATCACAGCGTCGGCCGTGACCGTGCGCGACCACGTCTCGCCCGCGGGCGGCGCGACCGGCTTCGGTGCCGGCGCACCTGGCTGCGGCGCGTCGCGATAGACGATGTCGTGCTCCTCCTCGACGCACAGCGCGCCGCCGGATTCGATCCGGTGTTGCACCGTCACGAACACGAGCCGGCCGCTGCGACCCGTCTTGTCCTCGATGTTCGCGATCGTCGATGCGCGCGTCGCGCGCCGCCCCGCACGCAGCGGCGCATGGAACGTCAGGCGGCCGCCGGCCCACATGCGGCGCGGCAGCGGCACCGGCGGCAGGAAGCCGCCGCGCTTCGGGTGACCGTCCGGGCCGAGCTCGGCCAGCGGCGCGATCGGCAGGAAGTAGAGCCAGTGCCACATCGGCGGCACGACGTCGCCGGGCGACGGGCGGTCGAGCGTGGCGGCCAGCGCGTTCAGCGGGAACGCGGTGATGTCGTCGTCGAGCGTTTCGGTCTTGCCGAGCCACGCATCGAGCGATGCGGGCGTGGCGGGCTGCGAGGATGAGGTCGACACGGGTGGAGCCTCCGGTGCGCTTGCAATGACCCTAATATGCACGCCGCGCGCGCGGCCGCGAAGTCGGCTTTGCCGAACCGGGGCTTCGAATTTGCTTAACGCGCGCGGCGGTGCGCCGGGCTGCCGGACGGTTCTCGTCTGACTATTCAATATAGTCGCCGCGCCGGATGTGGACGGTTCGGGGTCGCCCCCTTACGGCTTGACCCCGGCCTGCACGCCGCCTACATTGCTTCAGACGGGCCGGCCGGGCCGCATGCGACGTGTCATCCGGGTGACAAAAAACGATAGTTTGCTATCGAATGTTTTTGCCCCTATCATCTCGCCCATGACCAATCTGCACGACCTCCGCCTCGCCGTCAGCAGCCTGCTCGTGCTCACCGCGCGCAAGTGGCGCCGCACCAGTGACGGCGTGCTGACCGCGTACAACGTGTCCGAGGCCTGCGCGACGCCGCTCCTGATGGCCGGGCGCCTCGGCGAAGGCGTGCGGCAAGGCACGCTCGCCGAACACGTCGGCATCGAAGGGCCGTCGCTCGTGCGCCTGCTCGACCAGCTGTGCGCGGCCGGCCTCGCGCGCCGCGACGAGGATCCGCACGACCGCCGCGCGAAAACGATCTCGTTGACGGCCGCCGGCCGCGCGGTCACCGCGAAGATGGAAGAAGACCTGCGCGCGCTGCGCGCCCAGGTGCTCAAGGGCGTGTCGCGCGCCGATCTCGAGGCGACGCTGCGCGTGCTGAACGCGTTCAACGCGGCCGACCCGCATCCGCCGGCGTCGCGCCCGCCCCACTCCGACGATTCCGCGTCATGACCTATCCGAGCCTTCGCGACTGGCTGTTCTCGGGCAAGACGTTCGCCGCGTCGATGCTGGCGCTGTACCTCGGCCTGTATTTCCAGCTGCCGCGCCCGTACTGGGCGATGGCGAGCGTCTACATCGTGTCGAACCCGTTCGTCGGCGCGACGCGCTCGAAAGCGCTGTACCGCGCGCTCGGCACCGCGCTCGGCGCGGCCGCCGCGATCTTCTTCGTGCCACCGTTCGTCGAGACGCCGCTCCTGTTCAGCATCATCGTCGCGACCTGGTGCGGCACGCTGCTGTACCTCGCGATCTCCGACCGCACCGCCCGCAGCTACGTCTTCATGCTCGCCGGCTATACGATGCCGCTGGTCGCGCTGCCGACCGTCACCGATCCGTCCACCGTGTTCGACGTCGCGATCGCGCGCACCGAGGAAATCGTGCTCGGCATCGTGTGCGCGAGCGTGGTCGGCAGCGCCGTGTTCCCGAACCGGCTCGCGCCGACGCTGATCGAGCGCACCGACGCGTGGTTCAAGGACGCCGCGTTCTACGGCCGCGAAACGCTGTCCGGGCACCTGGCGGGCAAGGCGCTGTCCGCGTGCCGGCAGCGGCTCGCCGCGACCATCACCGGCCTCGAGTTCCTGCTGAGCCAGTTGGGCTACGACCATGCGCATCCGCGCGTCCTCGCGCGCGCGCAGGCGCTCGCGGGCCGGATGCAGCTGTTCCTGCCGCTGATGTCGTCGCTCGCCGATCCGCTGATCGCGCTGATGCGCGACCTGCACGTGCGCCCGCCCGCGCTCGACGCACTGCTGGCCGACGCCGCGAAGTGGTTCGACGCACCGCTGCCGGCCGTGCAGACCGACGCGGGCGGCGACATGGCGCACGATCCGGTCGCGGACGACCTGCGCGCGCGCATCGCCGCGCTGCAGCCGCCCGACAGCGCGCTGGCGAGCTGGGACGGCGCGCTGATGTCGAATGCACTGTGGCGGCTGCGCCAGGTCATCGACATCTGGCAGGACTGCCGCTCGCTGCGCGCGCTGATCGCGAACGAATCGGGCGTATGGCAGCCGCGCTACCGGCACTGGCGGCTCGGCGGCACCGAGCGCTTCTTCGATCGCGGGATGATGCTGTTCTCGACGCTGACCGTCGTGTTCGCGATCGTGTTCGCGTGCTGGCTGTGGATCTCGTCCGGCTGGCACGACGGCGCGGCGGCCGTCACGCTCGTGGCCGTGTCGTGCAGCTTCTTCGCCGCGCTCGACGAGCCGGCGCCGCTGGTGTTCAAGTTTTTCCTGTCGACCACCGCGAGCGTCGTGTTCGCGGGCCTGTACCTGTTCGTCGTGCTGCCGCACGTGCACGATTTCGCGATGCTCGTGCTGATGTTCGCGGGCCCGTTCATCCTGATCGGCACGCTGCTGCCGCGCCCGCAGTTCAACATGGTGACGATGCTCGTCGCGGTGAACACGGCCACCTTCATCAGCATCCAGAGCGCGTACGAAGCCGATTTCTTCGTGTTCCTGAACAGCAATCTCGCGGGCGTCGCCGGGCTGCTGTTCGCGTACGTATGGACGCGCGCGACGCGGCCGTTCGGCGCGGAACTCGCGGTGCGGCGCCTGCTGCGCTCGGGCTGGGAGGACGTCGCGCGCTCCGCGTCGACGCAGCCGCTCGACGACCAGCGCAACCACGCGTCGCGGATGCTCGATCGCGTCACGCAACTGCTGCCGCGCCTCGGCGCGTCCGACGACCACCGCCATCCGTCGATCGAAAGCTTCCGCGACCTGCGCATCGCGCTGAACGCGCTCGACCTGCGCCGCTCGCGACGCCGGCTGTCGGGCGACGTGCCCGATGCGATCGATCGCGTGCTGGCCGGCGTCACCGATCACTACACGCGCTGCGCGGCCGCGAACGCGCGCCAGCCCGCGCCGCCCGCGCTGCTGGCGACGATCGACGACGCGCTGCGGCGCGTGGCCGGCCGCACCCTGCCGGACGCCGCGCCGACCGACGGCACGGCCGCACCCGCGGTGCCCGCCACGCACCGCCGGCTGCGCGACACGCTGCATGCGCTCGTCGGCCTGCGCCTGTCGCTGTATCCGGCCGCGTCCGCGCAAGCGCCGCAGCCGCCGGACGGAGCGCGCGCATGAGCCGGCTTTCCACCTTGTCCTTCCGACCGCGACCATGATCGGCGAAATCGATATCTTCGGCGTGTTCGTGCCGGCCCCGCTCGTGCTGATGCTGATCGCCTACCTGATCAACATCGTCGTGCGCGCGGTGCTCGAACGCGTCGGCTTCTACCGCCTCGTCTGGCACCGTTCGATCTTCGACCTCGGCATCTACGTATTCGTGCTGGCCGCCGTCGTGATCGTGTCCCACCAACTCGTGGCTACCTAACGTGAAAAAAACCTGGCTCTCGGCAGGGCAAGTCCTGCTCACCCTGATCGTCGTCGTCGTGGCCGGCCTCGTGCTGTGGCGCATCATCAACTACTACATGTTCTCGCCGTGGACGCGCGACGGGCACGTGCGCGCCGACGTGATCCAGGTCGCGCCGGACGTGTCGGGCCTCATCACGTCGGTGCAGGTCGCCGACAACCAGGAGGTCAAGCGCGGCCAGGTGCTGTTCGTGATCGACCAGGCGCGCTACGCGCTCGCGGAGCGGCTCGCCGAAGCGACGCTCGCGCAGCGCCGCGCGACGCTGGCGCAGGCGAAGCGCGAATACGCGCGCAACCTGCAGCTCGGCAACCTGGTCGCGAGCGAACAGGTCGAGGAAAGCCGCACGCGCGTCGAGCAGGGCGAAGCGAGCGTCGCCGATGCGCAGGTGTCGCTCGACACCGCGAAGCTGAACCTGCAGCGCACGACGATCGTCAGTCCCGTGGACGGCTACCTGAACGACCGCGCCCCGCGCGTCGGCGAGTACGTGCCGGCCGGCCGCGCGGTGCTGTCGGTCGTCGACCGCAACTCGTTCCGCGTCGACGGCTACTTCGAGGAAACCAAGCTGCGCGGCATCCATATCGGCCAGCCGGTCGACATCATCGTGATGGGCGAGCCGCATGCGCTGCGCGGCCACGTGCAGAGCATCGTCGCCGCGATCGAGGATCGCGACCGCACGCAGGGCGCGAACCTGCTGCCGAACGTGAATCCGGCGTTCAGCTGGGTGCGGCTCGCGCAGCGCGTGCCGGTGCGCGTCGTGCTCGACGAGGTGCCCGACGACTTCCGGATGATCGCGGGCCGCACCGCGACCGTGTCGATGCGCGGCGCCGACGCGCGCCGCAACGACAACGCGAAGCCGGTGGGCGCCAGCACCGCATCGGCGAGCGCGCCGGTTCCGGCCGCGTCCGGTACGGCCGCGAGCGCCACCGGAGCCTCGCAATGAAGCGGCACGGTCTGCGCGTCGCGGCAACGCTCGCCCCGCTGGCGCTCGCACTCGGTGCGTGCAAGTCGGTCGGCCCCGACTACACGCTGCCGCAGCAGGCGTACGTCAATGCGCCGCTCGCGAATCATGCGCTCGACGACGCGAACGGCGCGCTGGTGTCGCGCGACGCGGTGCCCGGCAACTGGTGGCAGCTGTACGACGACCCGGTACTCGACGGGCTCGTGCGCGACGCGTTGAAGTCGAACACCGACCTGCGCGTCGCCGCGGCCAACCTCGCCCGCTCGCGCGCGGCGCTGGTGGTCGCGAACGAACAGGGCGGATTCTCGGGCGGCGCGGAAGCGGCCGTGCAGCGCGCGCAGGAATCGGCCGAGCAATACCTGCTCGAAAACAAGCTGCCGGTCGTCAACGAAGGCACGGTCGGCATCAACGTGTCGTACGAGCTCGACCTGTTCGGCAAGCTGCGGCGCGGCGTCGAAGCCGCGCGCGCGGACAGCGAGGCCGTCAAGGCGGCCGGCGACCTCGCGCGCATCACGGTCGTGGCCGACGTCGTGCGCGCGTACGTCGAAGCGTGCTCGGCCGGCGACGAACTGGCGATCGCGAAGCAGTCGCTCGCGTTGCAGCAGCAGCGCGTGAAACTGTCGCAGCGGCTGCGCGATGCCGGACGCGGCAACCAGACCGACGTGACGCGCGGCGTGACGCAGGTGCGCACGCTCTCCGCCGACATTCCGCGCTTCGAGGGCCGCCGCAAGGTCGCGCAGTACCAGCTCGCCGCGCTGCTCGCGCGCGCGCCGGCCGATCTGCCGAAGGCCGCCGCCGAATGCGAACGCCTGCCGAAGCTGCGTCAGCCGATTCCGATCGGCGACGGCGCCGCGCTGTTGCGCCGCCGCCCCGACGTGCGCGAAGCCGAGCGGCAGCTCGCCGCCGCGACCGCGCGGATCGGCGTGGCAACCGCCGCGCTGTACCCGTCGGTCAGCATCGGCGCGTCGGCCGGCTCGGTCGGCGTCGCCGCCGATCTGTTCTCGTCCACCACGAATCGCTGGTCGTTCGGTCCGCTGATCAGCTGGTCGTTCCCCGTCAACGGCCAGCGCGCGCGCGTGCGCGAGGCCGAAGCCGCGACGGGCGGCGCACTCGCGCACTTCGACGGCGTCGTGCTGAATGCGCTGCGCGAAACGCAGTCGAGCCTCGCGACCTATGCCGCCGACGTGCAGCGTACGGACGCGCTGCGCACCGCGTACGAGTCGGCCCGCAATTCCGCCGCCGAAACCCATCGTCTCTACGCGGCCGGCCGCGAATCGTTCATCGCCGATCTCGATGCGACGCGCACGTTGACGAGCGTGCAGGCGCAGGTCGCGGCGGCCGAAGGCCAGGTCGCGGCCGACCAGGTGCGGCTCTTCCTCGCGCTCGGTGGCGGGTGGGAGAGCGACGGCGCGACGGCTGCCGGCTCCGCCGCCGCGACGCCCGCGAGCGGCCCGTCAGCGCCGTAGCGTCATCGCCGCCGGCACGAAACGCGCGATGACAGCGAGTTTTCGTGATGCGCGTCATGGCATCCGCTGGGCGACGCCCACCCGCGTTGCCGGTACACTGGCCGATGCATTTCCATTCATCTGCTGCCGCAGCCGGGCCGGCCGCGGCATCCACCTCGGAGAATCATCATGCGAACCAGCGCCCGCAACCAATTCGCCGGCCAGATCGGCGCCGTCAAGCCCGGTGCCGTCAACGACGAAATCACGCTGCGCACGCAGGACGGCCTCGAGATCGTCGCCGTGATCACCCACGGCAGCGCGGCGTCGCTGGGTCTCGCGGCCGGCACGAAGGCGTTCGCGCTCGTCAAGGCATCGTCGGTCATCGTGATGGTCGATGTGGACAGCAGCAAGGTGTCGGCGCGCAACTGCGTGACGGGCACCGTCGCGTCGGTCGCGAAGGGCGCGGTCAATTCGGAAGTCGTGATCAAGGCCGCGGGCAGCGCGGAGATCGTCGCGATCGTCACCAACGACAGCGTCGATCGTCTCGGCCTCGCGAGCGGCACCGCTGCGTCCGCGATCTTCAAGGCGTCGAGCGTGATCGTCGGCGTCGAGTGATCGTGTGACGATCGCGATGGTGATACGTCGTGCACGTCGCATGCGTGCGGCCTGGTTCCCGTCCGGAGGCTGACGATGACCGCTTCGGCCGATCGCACGTACGAACAGGCGTTGCAGTCGCTGCAATCTGCGACAGCCAACGCCGACGTGCCCGATGCCCGGTTGTTCGGCACACTCGTTGCGGCACGCGCGGGGCGTAACGAACTGACGCTGCTGGGCTTGTCTCCCGACCGGTTCGCCTGGCTGCTGGCCCGGCAGTTTCCGCATCTGCGATCCGCCGATATCGCCGCACTCGCGCCGACGGTCACGCCGCCAGCGCTGCCGGCCACGCACGCGGCATTCGTCGCGACGCTGCACGCGCGGTTGATGGACGACGCGAATCCCGCGGTCGCTCGCGACGATGCCGACTGCCTCGCCGCGATCATCGCGCATGCGTGTCTGCGCCCCGATCATCTGTGGCGCGACCTCGGGCTCGATGGGCGCGACGCGGTATCCGCGATGCTCGAGCGCTTTTTCCCCGCGCTTGCCGCGCGCAACGTCGCGCATCTGCGCTGGAAGAAATTCCTTGCGCAGGAAGTGGCCGCATCGCTCGGTGTGGCGCCCGGGCCCGCCCCCGGATGCCCGGGCTGCGAGGATTTCGGTTTCTGCTTTCCTCGCGCGCGATAGTCGGCGCGGCAACGTACGTACCGTCGTCTGTTTCGCCGCGTCGCTAGCGAGAACCTGCCGTTACGCGACTTCGACGCCACATTCCGCTTCCACGAGCCGGCATCGCGCGCAACATCGACCGAATGATCGTCGAACGCGCGATCCGGTTAACGGAGCGCATTCCGCACCCTCAACGCGACCCGGTGACGAGCGGCCTTCGATGTGCGGTCGCCGGCACATGCGTCGACGACCTGTCGACGACCGGCTGTCCGCGTTTCCCATAAACGGTCACCTTGCGACGCGCCACACGCATTGCTCACGACACGATCAATGCCGATGCCGGTGATGAATATCCGGAAAATGCGCATGGCTGTGCGTGATCGGCAAATGCACGTGCGGATGCGTGTGCGGTTCGTCGCCGTCATACGGAAAATCGTGCGAGTGCTGGTGATGGTCGTCGTGCCGATGCCGGTGCGTATGCTCGAGCCGCTCGTGCTCATGCGCGTGCTCGTGCCGTTCGCGCACGTGCAGCCAGATGCCGAGCGCCATCAGCGCAGCTGCGATCCAGAACGTCGCGGGCGGCAGCGCGGGCCAGATCAGCAACGACAACACGACCCCGAACAGCGGCGCGATCGAAAAATACGCGCCGGTGCGCGCGCTGCCGAGATGACGCAGCGCGACGACGAACAGCACGAGGCTGATCCCGTAGCCGCCGAGCCCCGTCAGCATCGCCGCGGCCGTAACCGGTATCGCGGGCAGCGTCGCGCCGGTCGCCAGCGCGATGCCGATGTTCACCGGCCCCGCGATCAGCCCTTTCAGGCACGCAATCACCATCGCGTCGTTCGCGGCCACCTTGCGGGTCAGGTTGTTGTCGATCGCCCAGCACAGGCACGCACCGACGATCAGCCACGCGCCGACCGGCACGCCGGCGCGGTCCGGCGTCCACGACAACAGCGTGCCGCCGGCGACGATCGCCACCATGCCGACGAATATCTGCGTATCGACGTTCTCGCGAAACACGACCCACGCGATCACCGCCGTCAGCACGCCTTCGAGATTGAGCAGCAACGCGCTCGTCGCCGCCGGCGTGCTCGACAGCCCGAGCATCAGCAAAGCCGGGCCCGCCACGCCGCCCGCCGCGATCGCACCGGCCAGCCACGGCAGATCGGCGCGCCGTAGCGGCGCCGCATCCGCGGCCGGTGCGCGACGGCTGTACCAGCCGCGCAGCAGGATCCCGATGCCGAGCCCGATGCCGCTGCCGAGATAGAACAGGCCCGCAACCATGAACGGCGACATCGCGCCGATCAGCGCCTTGGCAAGCGGTGTCGCGGCGCCGAACAGCGCAGCGGCGGCGAGCGCGACGAAAATCGCGGAATGTCTCGGGTTCATGATCCGGGTTGTATCGACGTGGATGAAGCTGAGCGTGGCTCGGGGCCGACGCGGGCTTGTCTTACTTTTCGAAAGGCTGCTTGTATCGCGGCGATTGGCTTGCCCGCAGTCCGACGATCCAGCCGTGATTATCGCGCGCCGTTTTGTCGGGATGGGCACACGGGACCGCGCGCGCGTCGATCGACGTTTTTCACGCCATCATTTCGTAAAACGAATTATCTGACTGACGCACCGGATTAATCGGTGATGCGTATTATTTACGTTCCATCAGCACGGTCGAAATATCGTGTGCGCCAGGATCGAACGTTGTCCGTCCGGTCGCGTTGATTGTTCGACGAGAGAGGGGAATGTACCGGCCGGATCGGCGCCGGTGAAGGCAGTCCCGACCTGCCTCTGTCGAGGCAAGTCGGTCTGTCGTGTGATTCATCGCATGCAACCTGCATGCGAGCACGCGCCGTACGGTCGACGGCAGCGCAGTGCGGATTACTCGTTGCCGGCCGCTTGCTGCTCGACCTGCGGCGCGACGTCGGTCTGCACCTTCGTTTCCGCTTCGGCTTCCGCCGGTTGCGGCGCGGCAGCTGCCTCGGCCTGCTGCTCGGCCTTCGGCTGCTGCGGCGCCCCCTTGGCCGACTGCGCCGCGCCCTTGTTCGGGCGGCGAGCCTTCAGGCGGCGCGCACGCGCCGCATCGTCGTGCGTCACGCGCCCGGCTTCGTTGCCCTGCAGGTCGACGCGCACCGCGTCTTCGACGAGGCAGGACCAGTAGCGATTGCCACGGCACCATGTCGACATCGCTTCGCGCAGTTCGGCTTCGTTGAGGCCGACGGCCTGCGCTTCGCGGGCGAGATCGTCCCAAATGCCGACCTTGAGCGGCACTTTGGGGGCCGGATTCTTCGGGAACGCGCGCGGAAACTTCCGCTGCAGTTTGCCGATTGCGACGATGACCGGATCGACCGGCGCCGACGGCTTTGCCGAGGCAGGCTTCGCCCGATGCTGCGCCTTCGCGCCGGCACCCGGCTTGGCGCCGCGGGACGGCTGGTCGCCGGACTTCGGCTTCACACCAGCGTCCGTCGGCGCTGCCGGCCGCTTCGCGTTGCGCTCCTGCTTGGCCTTCGCTGCGAGCTGCGCCCGCAATTCGGCAAGTTGTTCAAAACCCATAAATTCAATCCACCAGGAATATAAGGTGTGGTTCGTGCGGCCATGCCGCGCGGCACAAAAGCTTCGCCGCCATGCGCGGCCGGCCTGCCGCCGGTGCGGAATACTACGGGGCCGCATCGCGCACGCCACTCTGTTTTCAGGCACCCGGCCTCGATGCCGGACAAGGCAGGAGTGGAAGTATACCGGTACGCGGGACGGCCGGTTGACTCACCGGTCTGCATTCGCCCGATTCGGGGCACCGGAAATGCGTCCGCGCGGTCGTGTTGCGCATTATATGGATACGCTTCCGGATGTCACGCCATTCGCGGCCACGGCCGGAAATCGGGGGCGGGCCGACCGATACGCGATCTTCCGCGCGACCCACAGTCGAACGGCGGCGTATCGCATCCGCGACGCGTTGTGCGGACCTGCGACGTCGCGCGACACGCGTCCTTGACGCTCGTGTGCACCGGCATCGATACACGACTCGTTGCGTCCGCATCGATCGCGGCGCGGACGAAGATATCGGAAAGTGCGTAGTATGGCCGCATCGACTTCGTTGGCAGCATGTCTCGCCTGCTTTTCCCCACGCGCCCGGTCAGCCGGGCGCGATCCCGTTGCCTGCGAAAAGCCCCGGTTACACGAGATGGAGCGGATGCATGGTTTCCCAAGACGACACCCCACACGACGGCATCACGCGCGAGGAGATTCACCATCGGCAGATCGACATGCGCGGCTATCGGCGCAGCGACGGCCTGTTCGAAGTGACGGCCTGCCTCGCGGACCGCAAGACCAGCGATTTCACACCGCCCGGCGGCGCGCGGACGGTCGTGGCGCGGACGCCGCTCCACGATCTCGGCGTAACGCTGGTGTTCGACGTCGACATGGTCGTCCGCGCCGTATCCACGTTCATTCGTTCGCATCCGTATGCGCAGTGTCCGGGCGGCGGCGACTCGCTGCAGGCGCTCGTCGGATTGAACATCGGCGCCGGCTGGAACAGCGAGGTTCGCAAGCGCCTGCCGTCCTGCGATACGTGCACACACCTGAAGGAATTGCTCGGTCCGATCGCAACGACGGCCTATCAGACGATGGTCGGCATGCGGCGATCGTCGCTCGATTACCGCGACAGCGAAGGAAAGCCGCTCAAGATCGACAGTTGCTACGCCTACGGCGCGTCGCGCGATCTCGTGAAGCGTCTTTGGCCTGAATATCACCGGCCTTCGACCACGGTAAAAGACAGCTGAAGTGCCGGGACCCGGCGGGTTCGGCGTTTGCGGAATGAGTATTGCGCGAACAGCCGCCAATCCTGTCGATGTTCATTCGGCAGATCGACGCCGCCGCATCCGGCATCAGAAAACGCCCAGCGCAAGTCCCGCGGCAAGGCCCGCACCCAGTTCGGCGCAGCGCGCGAGTGCTTCGCTGTCGATCGTCTTCGTCGCGAGAATACGTTCTGGCGTCTGCGCATGCGTGCAGACGATCAGCCCGGGCGCCACGTTCTTCAGCCGCCATCCGGTCGCGATCCGGTCGATCTGGCGCAACGCGTTCTGTCCGTCGCTTCCCGCGCAAATCATCGCCGCATACGGCCGGCCGTTCACGCGATCGAGCGCCGCGTAGTAGCAGCGATCGAAGAAATCCTTCATCAGGCCGGACATCGCCGCAAGATTCTCCGGCGTCGCGAACAGGTACGCGTCGGCGGCCAGCACGTCCGCTGCACTCGTTGCGTCCGCGCGCTGCAACCTGACGTCGACGCCAGGCTGCTCGCGCGCCGCTGCGGCAGCCGCTGCGGCCATCTGCTGCGTGCCTCCGGTCATCGTGTGATAGACGATCAACAGCGTCTTCATGGGTCGTTGCTCGCGTCCGGCTTCGGATGCGCCGGCGGTATCGTTCAGTCTAGGCCAGATGGCCGATCGACACGGGTGGGCGCCATTTGGCGTTCGTGCTTCCAGGGATCGGCCGGTTTGCCCGCTCGTCGACGCCGCGCGCACATCGCAGTGGCTTCGAGCTGTCCGTCGATCTGGATGCTTCCGGTGGCGCGTTCAGTCTTGCTGGCGATGCGGTGCGACGCCGTCGTCCGGTCGCGCGTAGTACGCGAGGAACATGTCGGCAGCCGATTCCGCAACTTTCTGCTGCTCCTGCGCCGTCAACGGCGGCTGGCCCATCGTGATCTGCGGCCAGAACGCGAAGGCCTTCACGGCGCCATGCAACTGATGCGCGGCGAACACCGGATCGGTGACCGACAGGCGGCCGGCCGCCGCTGCCGCACGCACCCAGACCGTGAGGTCTTCCTCCCGCTCGCTGAGACGCTCGACCATGTCGCGCGCCCGTTCCGGCGAATGGATGGCCGCGCCGATCGCGACACGCGCCAGCGCGAGGAAGGCCTCATCATTCATCAAGCGCAATTTGCGGTCGAGCAAGGCGAGCAGTTGCTCGCGCAGCGGTACGTCGGCGCGATAGGTCGGCGAGCTGCCGGTCCGGGTCGCCTCCCACAGCTTGTTCAGGATCGCGGCGAACAGCGTCTCCTTGCCCGGGAAGTGGTTGTAGACGGTGCGCTTCGACACGTCCGCGCGCGCAGCGATGCGATCCATGCTCGTCGCATCGTAGCCGGCCGCGAGAAATTCCTCGATTGCCGCATCGACGATGGCCGCGCGCTTTCGGTCGGTCAGACGCTGAGGGGGAGTGCTGGTATCCATCGAGAAATTTTACACCGGGCAGTTTACTTATCCCAAAAATAAACTACACTGTTTAGTGTACTTTATTCTCCGGATGAACCGACATGGCATCGCCTCTCGTTTTGATTCACCGCATTCTGGGTTTCGCGGCCGCCCGACGTGGCCGGACGCTGTCCGGCAGTTCGCCGCAGCACGATGGCGAGCGCTTTGCCAATGTCGCGCCGCGCCCCGCCGAAGGACTGGGCAAGACGCTGGGAATCGCGTGGAACATGCTGGTCAACAAGCCGCGTCATACGGTGCCTGCCGGCACGTTGCCGGTCGATTCGCTGACCCGCGTGGAGCTCGAGGCGGCGCCCGATCGCAGCCTCTACCGGCTCGGCCATTCGACGCTGTTGCTGAAGTTGCGCGGTGAATTCTGGTTGACCGATCCGGTATTTGCCGAGCGCGCGTCGCCGTTTCGGCGTATCGGGCCCAAGCGCTTCCATGCGCCGCCGATTGCGCTGGAAGATCTTCCGCCGCTACGCGGCGTGATCCTGTCGCACGACCATTACGATCACCTCGATCGCGACACGGTGCTCGCGCTCGCCGCAACCACCGGCGTGTTCGTGACGACGCTGGGCGTCGGCGATCGGCTGATCGAATGGGGGATCGACGCGAACCAGGTCCGCCAGCTCGACTGGTGGCAAAGCGTGGACGTGGCCGGGGTGACGCTGACGGCGACGCCTGCCCAGCACTTCTCCGGGCGCAGCCTGTTCGACGGCAACAGTACGCTGTGGGCGTCGTGGGTGATCGTCGACGACGACCTGCGCCTGTTCTTCAGCGGCGATACCGGCTATTTCGGCGGCTTCCGGGAGATCGGCGAGCGCCTCGGGCCGTTCGACGTCACGCTGATCGAAACAGGCGCCTATGATACGCAATGGCCTTACGTGCACATGCAGCCGGAAGAAACCGTGCAGGCGCACATCGATTTGCGCGGGCGCTGGCTGATCCCGATCCACAACGGCACGTTCGACCTCGCGATGCATCGCTGGCAGGAGCCGTTCGAGCGCGTCACGGCGCTGGCGCTCGTGCGCGGCATCGAGCTGTCGACGCCGCGGATGGGCGAACGCCTCGATCTCGACACACCGCATCGCGGCGAACGCTGGTGGCGCACGGTCGACGAGCGCGCGACGGCACCGGCGGCGAAATCGCGACGCTGGCAGTTTTGCGCATCTCAGGCAACGAAGTAGTCCGCCAGTCGCGGCACGCACATGCCTTCCGTGAAGACGGCCGTGCCGCGATTCCAGGCGATGCACGCGTTGCCGGCCTCCCCTGCACGTCGACGGCATGCCTGTCGACCCGATTACCTGAGTGAGAAGTCATGCACCCGGCATCCGCCCGATACATATCCGGCCAACAAGACGACGACATCGCCATCGCGGCATTCGACCAGGCAAGCCACCGTTCGACCGGCCGCAGCCGCGAGAACGAACTGCGACGGACCCTCGCGGAACGCGTCGCGAGGTGGACCGAAGGTGTCGATCACCTCGACACGGCCATTCCCAACTTGAGCTTTCACCGACGGGAAGCGCCGACGCAGCCGATGGAATGCATGGTCGAGCCGAGCTTCGGCCTCGTCGTTCAAGGTGCAAAGCGGGTCATGCAGAGCGGGGATGCCTACATCTACGATGCCGATCGCTTTCTGATCACGTCTCTCGACCTGCCCGGTTCGACGCAGATCATCGAGGCCAGCCCCGACAAACCGTTTCTCGGGCTCGGTCTCAAGCTCGATTTTCGCGTCATGGCCGAATTGATGATGCAAGTCGCGCCGGATCACGACGATGCGCCAGCAGGCCGCGGACTCGTCGTCGGCGACATGACCGAACCACTGTACGACGCGCTGAATCGGTTACTCGCGCTGCTGGACGACCCGCACGCCATTGCGGTTCTCGGCCCGTACATCGAGCGGGAAATCTACTACCGGCTGCTGACGAGCGACCAGGGCGGCCGCCTGCGACAGATTGCGTCCACCGGCAGCCAGTGCAACCGTGTGTCGCGCGCGATCCGGTGGCTGCGCGCTCACTATGACGAGTCGTTGCGTGTCGATGACCTTGCGGCGCAGGTTCAGATGAGCAGTTCGACGTTCCATCACCACTTCCGTCAGCTCACCGGCATGAGTCCGCTGCAATACCAGAAATGGATACGGCTCAACGAGGCACGTCGGCTGATGCTGGCCGAGCGGCTCGACGCTGCGTCGGCGGCGTTCAGGGTCGGGTATGCGAGCCCGACGCAGTTCAACCGGGAATATAGCCGGCTGTTTGGTAATTCTCCGCGACGGGATATCGATAGCCTGCGAGGTGGAGCGGACGTCGCGCTGTCGATCGTGGCGAGTTATTGATTGCGGTGCGGCGGCGGAGATGTGTCGGTTTCGACGGGATTCGAAGGGTTGAAATTGGCTTCGCACACGCGACGTCGACGGGCTTGGGTTGAAGCGTTGGACACCGATATGTTTCCAGCTCGGATGAATGCTCGGCGTCTCAGTCGCTGTTGAACGTCAAACCGCAGCCGACGCGTGTCGAGCGGCCGCATCCCACGCTCGGATCTCACATCCGGCTACAGATAATCGCCCTGAACCGACGCTCTCTGAGCGGATCGTAGCCGCGCTCTCTTCTGAAGACTACGTTGTATCGGTCGCGCTGCGATTACCGGCCCACGAATGCCCGGCGTCAACTCCTATCTACTCCGAACCCCACCATTCCATGAATCGCGCGACCGACGTGTGCGTTGTCACGTGACAACTGGCGCTAAATATCGGTGCGCCCCGTACTCGATTGGAGGCTCAAGGGGATTCAATGGTAGCGCACCGATCCTCCCGGCTCATCGGCGGATCCCGCGAAGAATCAGCCGAAACGTATCAAAAACAACAAATCACATATCAATCAAAACAAATCTAGCCGCAGCCGTATCAATCTTCAATGCCCGGGCGTTGAAAACTCATACGCCCCTATTTCCCGAGGGTGCAGCATCCGTTTTGCGTGAAACAGCATGAAGAATATGGCGCAAACCATTGCCCGACAAGGATTTCCGGCGAGTGCTTATTTTCGGGAAATGTTTCACGATCCGACCCGTTTGGGTTGTTACATGCCTCTGACGTATGATTCAGCGCCAGTAGCAGTTCATACCTGCGGCTATCTCCGGCATCAACAGTCCGCCAGCGCAAGCACCGGCTGGCGGCCACGAAGCAACCTACCCTATCGGCCGGCACGCGTGGAAACGCAGGGTCGCGCCCCTATAAATGGGGACATATCATGACAGCCCCATGCAGCCTTTGCGACAGAGCTCGACAGCATTGCGTCAGCCCTTGAGGGTCCGCACGCCGGTAGGAATTTGGCCGCGCAACCGATCGTGCCAAGGCCTTCGCAGCCCCAAGCCGTTTCTTTGCGACAGCAACGGGGCGCTCCTCGCCATAGAGTCGCCATCGCTTGAACTTCCCGGCATCGCGTCCTGTTGTCACGTGACAACTCACCGATGGACACACGGACAAACCACCTCGGCGAAAACTATCAACTTCGTGCGTTTCCCCGACAATATGCCTCCACGCCGCGAGCGTCGACCAGCAACAACTATTCTTAACTGACCACAAATCCCCTATCCGAGACAGCACCTTGGGATTGTTTGTCACGTGACAACTCATCTTGCCAGGTAGGCGTCCGCGATTCAGCGCCCGTGCAGCGGTAATTACAGTGAAGCGATTACCCCGCGCTCCAGGTCGCAATCGAAAACTTTCGCGCGGCGTAGCATTCAGTGGAATCGATGCCCGGCGACTTGTCACGTGACAACCGGCTCTTCCTCGCTACCGGAGGATCTCAGCGCTCCGGATTTGTATCAAATTTCGTCTCAGACTGAAGCACGACGAGACATCAACTCTCTGAGATAAAGTTTCGCGATCGTTGCCGAAGACGGCGAACTGGCTCGTGCTTGTCGTTCGATTTTACAAACATGAGCGACTGGCTCGTTTTTCTTGGATCAATAAGTACGAGTAACGCCTTAGCCATTCGGCCCACTTGTCACGTAACAACCACAATGATCAACAAAATATCCTCTGCTTCGAACGCTTTTCTGGACATTCCGTTAATAACTGCATATATTACGAAAAACTCCGTGGAGGAATTTAATGGCTTTCAAGATCGCCGTCAGTAATCAAAAAGGTGGGACTGGAAAGACAACCATCTCCGTCAACATCGCGGCTGCCTTCGAAGCCGGCGGTAACAAGGTCGCGTTGATCGATGCCGACCCTCAAGGCACTTCCGTCCGTTGGGTCACGAGCGGCGAGAACACGCTGCCGATGACGGTCCTTTCGCTGGCTCCCGCGGGCCGCGGTATCGGCGGTGAGATCAAGAAGCAGGACGCGAACTTCGACGTGATCGTCGTCGACTGCCCCGGCAACCTGGAAGATCCGCGTATTGCATCCGTCCTCGAAGTAGCCGACTTCTGCCTGGTGCCGCTTTCGCCTTCGCCGGCCGACTTGTACAGCACCGTCGCGATGATCCGCATGATCGAGTCGATGCGCGCCGTTCGAAATCCTCAACTTTCTTCCGCATTGATGCTGAATAGCGTCAATGGAAAAACTAAAATGCGTGAAGAAATTTTAAAAATTCTAAGGGCTGAAGAAATAGGGGAGCATCTGCTCGACAGCCAGATCGCGCAACGCGAGGTCTATCGTCAGACGTTCGCGCTCGGCACCACGATCCATCACCACAATCGATACCTGAAGGGCCTGAAGGAAGCCCGCGCGGAAATCGAAAGGCTGGTCACGGAAATGGCCCAATACATCGCGTCGACGCGCGCTACCGGAGCCGCCCATGGCTAAGGACACCTCGAAAGACAAGAAACCGACCGGCAACCTGCATCTCGCGGCCGGCCTGTTGCGCGGACTCGCGCAGGAAAATGCGGCGCTCGAAACGCGGCTGCCCGAGCCGACGGCCGCACCGGCTGCGGTCGTCGAAGCGACGCCCGCCAGTGCTCCGGCCGCCACCACGCCCGCCGGTACGGCCGATCTTGGCGCGCCGCAGAAGGTGCTAGTCAAGGACTGTATCCCGAACCCGTTCAATCCGCGCGTGTTCTACTCGGAATCGAGCCTGCACGAGCTCGCACTGACGTTGAAACGGGAAGGGCAGATCGAGCCGATCAAGGTCACGCGACTCCCCGAGTTTCCCGGCAAGCTCGTCGTGATCGACGGGCAACGCCGGCTGCGTGCGACGAGCATCAACGGCGACGAGACGATCAATGCGACGTTCCGCACGGATCACACGCCCGAGCAGCTCTATACGATCGCGTATCGCGCGAACCACGACCACGAACGCCAGACGATCTTCGACGATGCGGTTGCGTGGAAACGTCTCCTCGACGAGAAGGTCTTTTCCGACCAGAACACGCTGGCAGAAAAAATCGGCAAGGACAAGGCCTCGATCAGCAAGACGCTGTCGCTCAACGCGCTGCCGAACACGCTGCTGGAGCGGATGGCCAGTGCGAACGACGTCGTCGGTCTGCAGGCGGCGTACTTCCTCAAACTGATCTATGAACGCCTGGGCGAGCCGACGGCCGACCGGCTGCTGACGGCCGTGATCGACCGGAAAAAATCCGTCCGCGATCTCGAGAATTTCCTGCGTGCGCAGAGCGACGGCACCAAGAAGGCCGGACGCACGCGCTACAGCGTTCGTCACGACTTCGCGCTCGAATCGCGCGCGATCGGCCAGTTGAAGACGTATCCGGACGGGCGTCTGGATCTGCAACTCAAGGGCGTCGACGCATCCCACCAGGAAGCGCTTGCGGACAAGCTCAAGACCGTCATCGACGCGTACGTGGCGGATCTGGCGACGGCCACGTCAAAGTAACGCGCCACCGACGAAAGGCCTCGTCTTCGCACTGCGCCGCCAACCCGGACCGCAACACGGTTCGGCGCACGGCGCGCACGACGGCGAGGCCGCGTTCAGTTGCCTGCGAGGCTGCTTTTCAGCAGGAATTCCAGCAGGTCGTCCGAGGTCGGCTCGCCCCAGGTATCGAGCGCCAGCCATCGGAAGAAGCTCGTCTGCGCCAGCTTGCTCGCCTTCTTCTTCGGCGACAGCGTCAGGTCCTTCGACCCCGCCACCGTCTCGTTGTAGCGCTCGATCAGCTTGGTCTGGTCGTCGATCTCCAGCTCGCGGAAATACGCGCCGGCTTCCTCGACCTTCGCCGCCAGATACTTGTCGCGGATCTGCTCCTGCTTGCTCTGCGCGGATTCCTTCGCCGGTGCGGCCGTTTCGGTGCCCTGACCGTCGGCCAGCGTGTAGCCGTGCGTCAGCGCCTTGCGGAAATACGCGGCGACGTTGTCGACCGGCGTCGCATTCTTCTTCGTAGTCCGATTGAGCGTATAGGCGATCGCCGCCTTGATGCGCTGCACGCCGTATTGCGTGATCAACCGGCGCGCTTCCGAGCGCGGAATGCCGAACTTCGCGACTTCCTCGACCAGCGCTTCGTTCTTGACGTCGCCGTCCTCGACCGTATCGGTGCTCTGCTTGCGCGTCACCTTGAACTGCACGGCTTCCACGCTGCGGCCGGATTTGTGTTCGATCAGCTCGAGCGTGTGGTCCGATACTTCGTTCACCTCCTGGATGCACGGCACCAGCACCTTGCTCTTGAACAGCTTGTATTCCTTGTACGACTGCGACGCCTTGTCCTGGCCGAGGATGAGGTCACGGAATTTCGGCAACGGAATCTTCGCGGTGATGCCGATTCCTTCGTAGCGCACCGTGTTTTCCCACAGCGCGAGCGAATGCGATCGCCGGAACTCGCGAGCGATCCGCATATCGATCAGCGCGTAGATTTCGGGATTGAGCAGTTCGCTGCGAATCTGGTCGGAGAAGCTGTACTTCAGCACCGATTGTTCGAGCTCCGCGCCGGCGAGCAGGCCCGACGCCTTCCAGACCGTCGAACGGTCCGCGGCCAGGTAGTCCCAGTTGACGACGGTACTGATCAACGAGTTGACCGTGTCCTTCACGTACTTCGTGTTGTTGCTGTTCAACCCGCTCTCGTGCGACAGCGACGCGATCGAGATCGAGAAGCTCGTCCGGCCGGGTTCGAACGCCTCCTGCCGAAGCGCGTTCTTGATCAGCGAGCTGAACATCTTGCGCTGCTGCAGACCGATCTTTCCGGACTTCGGTGCGATATGAATCGCCTGGACCGCCTTGCGCAACAGGTCGGGAGGCTCGGGTGTCTGAAACAGCGAAACCTGTTTGTCTGAGCCTTTGCTTGCGGGCTTGCGCGGCAT
>NZ_CP078071.1:0-3022085 GCF_024730645.1 Burkholderia sp. EMB26 | reverse complement strand
AGCCGTCGCTCGCAATCACCGGTTCGATCGACGACAGCACGTCGGCGCCCAGCCCGTATTTCGATACGAGAAAGCGCGCGATTTCCCACTGCGCGTAGACCTTGACCGGTTTCAACTGGCGGATGCGGTACACGGCGTCCGCGAGCGCTTCGTTGACGGGCCCCGGATCGGGCAGCGCGGACTGGTTGCCGCCGGTGCTCGACGTATTGCCGCTCGCCGCGTTCGGACGATTGCCGAAGCTGTACGCGACGATCGCGCCGATCTGCGCGGCCGGCACCGTCGGCAGCGCCCACGTGAAGCCGACATCGGTCATCGCCGGCACGATCGCGTCGACCGTCGCCGCATCGTCGAGCTGGGCGTTCAGTTTCGCGGACATCTGCGCGGCGAGCGCGGCGTCGCCGATCGGCGCCGACGTGACGTCGTCGCCGCCGCCGCATGCGCCGAGGAATGACGCCGCCGCGACGGCCGGCGCGGCGGACAGGAATGTTCTGCGGGACGAGGCCGGGGGATGCTGACTCATGGGTGCGAGACGAAAGGAGGCGAATGACGAGCGCGCCTGACGACAGGCAGGACCGCCGGATTTCGCGGAATCAAGGGGAAAGGCAACGGCAGCCACGCATGAAACGGCATCGCGACGCATCACCGATCGGCGAAGCGCGATCGTAGGCGGCGTTGGTTAAATTGGAGTGAAAATGCCGATCGAATCCGCTCGGCTACCGCTCCGTTTCGCCGATGGTCGAAGCCGTTTCATCCGTGGCGAGCGCATCGCCCCTTGTTTCGCCGGTGGCCGGCGCGGGGTTTCGACGTATCGACGCGCGCGCTACGATGACGCAACGCACGTTCCCGTGATCCGGACCCGGAGCCCTCATGAAGCTCGGCCTGAAAGAATCGCTTGCGCGCCTCGACGACGCAGGCACGCTGTTCACGACGCTGTTTCACCACGGTACGCTCGACGTCGAGCTGTACCGGCCGCGCATCGAGGATCGGCAGACGCCGCACGTGCGCGACGAGGTCTACGTGATCGCCGCCGGCACGTCGCGCTTCGTCGTCGACGGGCGTGAATGCGACGTCGCGGCCGGCGACGCGCTGTTCGTCCCCGCGCACGCCGAGCATCGCTTCGTCGGCTTCTCCGACGATTTCTCGACATGGGTGTTCTTCTACGGCCCCGAAGGCGGCGAACGCGGCGCGTGACGCGCGACGCCCGCGGCACTTTCCCCGCGATCTCCTAGACTGTCTATTCGCAGCGGGAGCCGCATGGCCGCCCCGCCTTCATGCAGCCGGCAGCATTCGGTTCAACGAACAGGAGAACAGCATGCGATATGAACTCTATTACTGGCCCGAGATCCAGGGCCGCGGCGAGTACGTACGGCTCGCGCTCGAGGCCGCCGAAGCCGACTACGTCGACGTCGCGCGCGAATCGGGGCGCGGAATGGGCGTGACGGCCATGATGCGCATGATGGACAGCACGCAGGCCGAATGCGTGCCGTTCGCACCGCCGTTCCTGAAGGCGGGCGACGTGGTCGTCGGGCAGACCGCGAACATCCTGCTGTTTCTCGGCGCGCGGCTCGGGCTCGCGCCCGACGACGAAGCCGGCCGGCTGTGGGTGCATCAGATCCAGCTGACCGCCGCCGATTTCATCACCGAGATCCACGACACGCACCATCCGATCGGCAGCGGCCTGTACTACGAGGACCAGAAAGCGGAAGCGGCCGAGCGCGCGGCCGATTTCCTCGAGAACCGGCTGCCGAAGTTCCTTGGCTACTTCGATCGCGTGCTCGAACAGAATCCGCACAAGAACGGTTATATCGCGGGCAACGCGCTCAGCTATGCGGACCTGACGATGTTCCAGTTGATCGAGGGGCTGCGCTATGCGTTCCCGAAGGCGATGAAGCGCGCGGAGCGCAAGGTCGCGGCGCTCGTCGCGCTGCACGATCGCGTCGCGGAGCATCCGCCCGTCGCGCGCTACCTGGCATCGGAGCGCCGCATCCCGTTCAACGACATGGGGATCTTCCGGCACTATCCGGAGCTGGACAAGTAACGGCGGCGGTACGCGTCGTTCACGCGGCGACCGCCGTCTCGTGCAGGTGGCGCCACACGATCAGGCCGTCCGCTTCGCGCCGGAACACAGGACGATCTCGCAAACGGCACGCTGGTCGACGCGCTGCCCGCGTACCGGTTTCCGCAGCAGAACGTCTACGCGCCGTACGTCGCGACGCGACACGTGCCGCAGAAGGTACGCGCATGGGTGGATTTCATGAAGGCGCAGTTGAAGCAGGCACGCTGACCGAAACGCGCGTGGCGGCACGGCTCGCTCGACGGAGGCCATGCGATTCGCGCCGGCTCCCGTCGCCTCGCCGTCGCCCGCCGGCGATCAGCGCGGCTGCCCGTGCTGCGAGGCCGCCGCGTCGACGGCCTCGACCGAGCGCGTGAGCCACGGCCCGATGTCCATCTCTTCGTAGCGCACGAGCCGGCTCTTGCGCGCGCGGCGATACGCCCACCAGATCGCGACGAACAGCGGAATCCACACATAGATCGACAGCACTTCCATCCAGTCGATGTGCGCCGCGAAGAATGCCTGGTAATCCTGGCCCAGCGAAATCACGATGCAGATCGCGATCGCGAACAACGGCCCGAACGGAAACCATTTCGCGCGATACGGCAGCTGGTCGAGCCGATAGCCCTGCTTCAGGAATCCCTTGCGGAACCGGTAATGGCAGACCGCGATGCCGAGCCACGCGATGAAGCCGGTGATGCCGACCGTATTCAGCAGCCACAGATAGATGCGCTGGTTGCTGGTCAGCGACGTGAGGAAGCACAACCCGCCGACGGCCATCGTCGCGTACAGCGCGTTGCGCGGCACGCCGCCCGGCGACAGCGTCGCGAACATGGCCGGCGCGCGCCCTTCCGATGCGAGGTTGTACAGCATCCGCGTCGCCGCGTAGGTGCCGGAATTGCCGGCCGACAGCACGGCCGTCAGGATCACCAGGTTCATCGCGCCGGCCGCGAGCGGGAACCCCGCATGGCTGAACACCAGCGTGAACGGGCTCACGCCGATGTCGGTCACGTCGCTCTTCAGCAGGTTCGGATCGGTGTACGGCACCAGCAGGCCGATCACGAAGATCGCGAGCACGTAGAACAGCATGATCCGCCAGAAAATCTGCTTCACCGCGCGCGGGATCGTCTTGCGCGGGTTTTCCGATTCGCCGGCCGTGATGCCGACCAGCTCGGTGCCGAGGAACGAGAAGCCCGCGATCAGCGCGACGCTCATCATCGCGTGCACGCCGCCGACGAACGGCGCGTCGCCGGTCGTGAAGTTGCGCCAGCCGACCGGAAGCCCGGTCCCGAGCACGCCGGCCGCGATCAGCAGCCCGGCCGCGATGAATGCGATCACGGTGACGACCTTGATCAGCGAGAACCAGTATTCCGATTCGCCGAAGCCGCGCACCGACAGCGTATTGAGCAGGAAGATCAGCACGAGGAAGCTCGCGCCCCACCACACGCCGGGCACCGACGGAAACCAGTAGCGCATCACGATCTGCGCGGCGACCAGCTCGATCGCGATCGTCACCGCCCAGCTGTACCAGTAGGTCCAGCCGAGCGCGACGCCGAAACCTTCGTCGACGTACTTCTCGCCGTAGATCGCGAACGAGCCCGATACCGGCATCAACGCGGCCATCTCGCCGAGCCCGGTGACGACGAAATAGACCATGATTCCGATCGCGAGATACGCGGCGATCGCCCCGCCCGGCCCCGCCTGCGCGACCGACGCGCCCGACGCGACGAACAGCCCCGTGCCGATCGAACCGCCGATCGCGATCATCGCGATGTGGCGGCCCTGCAGACGACGCTTCAGCGTCGCCCCGGACGACGCGGCCGTCTCCGCTGCCGCTTGCATAGCATCCATAGTGTTCACCCTGATTGTGATCCGGTCAGCCAAATTTGATTTGGAATGCAAATCGATCGACCTGGTCATTCGCCTCGAAACCGGCCCTGCCGGGCCGGTCGCATCACACGACGCTGCGCTTGATCGCCTGCAGTTCGGCCGTCGTCACGATCTTCTCGATCCGGAATCGCGGGCTTTCCAGCCATACGTTCGCGATCCGCCGGTACTCGTCGAGATCCTCGCATGCGAGCCGCACGAGAAAATCGAACGTGCCGCTGACGAGCCAGCAATCGAGCACGGCCGGATTCGCGCGCATTTCCTCCTCGAACGGCGCCTGCGAACGCCCGTGGTCGGCCAGCACGATCTGCGCGATCACGACGATCGGCTTGGTCGCGCGCGGCGCCTTGATCACCGCGCGATACCCTTCAATCACGCCGAGCGCCTCGAGCCGCTCCACGCGCGCCTGGCACGGCCGCGGCGTGAGGTTCACGAGCTCCGACAGCTTCCGGTACGAGATTCGCCCGTCGGTACGCAGGATGTCGAGGATCCGGAGATCGATCTTGTCGAGCTGCATCTTCTTGTCGGTCATCCGCGTTCGCTCCGGTCGGGTCGTGGCTGGTGCGCGGAACGTGTGCCGTTCCGCGCGGGGGCCACATTATCCGGCCGAAGCGGCCGCGCGCCAATCGGCTAGAACCGCAGCGACAGGCAGGTCAGGCCGCCGTCCATCTTGCGGAACTCGCTCGTGTCGATCACGTGCAGCGGCATGCCGAGCGACGCGATCGCGTCATGCACGCGCGGATAGCCGGCCGGCGTGATCAGCGTACCGTTCACGCGCAGCGTGTTGCCCGCGTATTCGTCGGCGGCCGAGATCGCGATCCGGCGATAGTCGGCGAATGCCGGATGCGCGGCCAGCGCGTCGGTCACGAGCAGCGTGTCGTCGCCGAGCGCGTTGACGACCGATTTCAGGTGCAGGCCGGCGCCGACCGGCACCGCGACGACCGAATAGCCATGGCGCGACACCAGCGCGTCGAACGCGGCGATGCCTTCCGCGTCGGTGCGGCTCGTCAGGCCGATGAAGAAGCGCTTGCCGACCTGCATCACGTCGCCGCCGTCGAGACGGCCGGACTGCATCGGCAGCAGTTCGCGATGCGCGGCGAGCGCCGCTTCGATATGAACCGTCTCGCCGCGCCGGGCAGGCGCGCCGGGACGCGTGATCACCGCGAATTCCGGCGTGACGACGGCGACGTCCTCGACGAAGTGCGAATCGGGAAACGCCTCCAGCGGCGGCAGTTCGGTCAACTCGACGCCGAGCGTGCGCAGCGCGTCGCAGTACGCGTGGAACTGCGTGAGCGTCTTGTCGTAATCGGGTGCGCCGAGTTCGGCGGTGGTCAGGCCCGCGCCGCAGGACGGCGCGGGACGGCGAACGATCGCTTGCGTGAATTGCATCGACTCCTCCATGGTCTGCGCCGCTTCCGTGCGGCGCACGGGCCGGCGGCGTTGTGTCCGGACCATTATCGGAAGCCAAATTGCGCCATTCGCGTCGATTTCGGCGGCGCCGACAGCCGATTGCGTCGAATTGCGTGCACCACGCAGCGGATTCGGCAGACGGCCTGCCCGCGGTCTTGCGAACGGCCGTTCGGGGCCGCCGCACATGCTTTATACGCCGGGCGCGAACCCCATCTGCGCACGGCCGAGCGGCGTGAGATCGCCCTCCCCCGCGCGGCCGTCGAAATCGACTTCGAAATGATCGGCCGGGAAATCGGGCGGGCTGTCGCCGCGCAGGAACGCGGAACGCTGGCGTTGCAGGTACGCGTCGTTCTTCGCGCAGCCGGGCGCGGCCGCAATGTACATCACGTTGCTGTCGCCGCTGCCGCGATGCGCATCCTCGACCGCATGCACGACGTCGCCGTGCCAGAACACCGCGTCGCCCGGCGCCATGTGCGGGATCGGCACCAGCGCATCGAGCAGCAGCGCGTGCCATTCCGGGCGAATCGACAGCGCGCGGCCGGGACGCGCGCCGCACAGGTCGTCGTCGGCGACGTCGTCCTGCAGCGCGCGCAGCACGACATAGGCCATCGCGTTCGCGACCGGAATCAGCTGCAGCGTGCCGTCGCCAGGCCCTTGCGGCGTCAGCGCGGTCCAGCCCTGGAACGTGCGGAACATCGAACACACGGCCGGCGACGGAATCTCCTCGACGTCGGGTCGGAACGCCGCATCGAACGGATCGTAATCGCGCCAGCGGCCGGCCAGCACGTGACGATAGACCTGCCGAAAATTCGCGCCGAGCCAGCGCTCGACGGAACCGCCGTCGACATGCGGCGACAGCCCGAGCGACGTCGAACCGGGCGGCCGGCGGCGAATCCGGTCCGCATACGCGGGCACCTGGTCGGGATCGAAATGCGTGCGCGCGCCGTCCGCATGCCGCCACAAGCGGTTCAGAAACACGCGCGCCTGCGTGAGCGCCGGCGACTGGCGCGCAGCCACCTGCGGCTTCGACCAGTAGACGCCGTAAATCTGCGGCTTGCCCGACGCGAGATTGCCGAAGTAACGGTCCTCCGCGCGTGCATGCAGCCGCTCGGCGAAACGGTTCGCATCCAGATACGCGCCGATCTCGTCGTTCCAGTCGCTTGCCTGCCGCGCATCGAACACGCCGCGGATCACGACCGCGCCATGCGTGCGGATCGCGGCAAGTGCGTGCGGATCGACGCTCCCGTCCGCGATATCCGCGAACGGCACGACCGGAATCACGTCATGGCCATGCGCGTGCGCGCGGCGGATCGCGTCGACCTGCCGTGCAATGTCGCCTTCGAGTTCGCGGAACGTGGCCGCGTAACCGGGCAAGTCGGCGCGCAGCGCCCGTTTCGCCGCGCGAATCGCGGCGGGCAGATCGTCAATCGTCAGTTGCATCGTCGTCTCCTCGCTGAAGCGTGTCGTGATGTGCCGTCAGCGTACGGCCGGCGCATGGCCGCGATCACCACTATCCGGCCAATGATCGATACAATCCTGACAATCGCGTGTCACTCGGGACGATGGCAGACCACGCAGAGCTTGTTGCCGTCCGGGTCGCGGAAATAGGCGCCGTAATAGTCGCGGTGATAGTACGGCCTCAGGCCCGGCGGCCCTTCGCAGGTGCCGCCCTGCCGCAGCGCGAGCGCATGGCAGCGATCGACGTGCGCGCGGGTCGGTACATCGAACGCGATCGTATGGCCGTTGCCCGGCGCCGGCGCGTGGCCGTCGAGCGGCTTGCCGAAGAAGAACAGCGGCCGCTCGGCGTCGGCCGGCATCCAGCCCGACCAGCCGTCGGGCTCGCGGAATTTCAGGCGCAGCCCGAGTGCCGCGAACAACGGCGCGTAGAAATCGTAGGCGCGCGCCGTATCGCTGACGCCCACGCAAACATGTGAAAGCATGGCATCGCTCCGAGGTGACGATCGCTCACGATCATGCCACGACGCGCTGCCCGCCCCCAAACGGAGGCCGTGATGAAACCGCAATACGAGCACGTGACGTTCGCATCCGGCTGTTCGATCCGCGTCTATCACCGTCAGCTCGCGCGCATCCCGTTCGAATGGCATCGCCATCCCGAGTACGAACTGACGCTGACGCTCAACAGCCGCGGCCAGCGCTTCATCGGCGATCACGTCGCACACTACGCGGACGACGATCTCGTGCTCGTGCCGCCCAACCTGCCGCATACGTGGTCGTCGAACGCGCGCATCGATCGCGACGCGCCCGAGGTCGCGCTCGTCGTCTGGTTCGACGGGGACTGGGCGCGGCGGCTGGCCGACTGCTGCCCCGAATACGCGCCGCTGCGTTCGCTGCTGCGACGTGCGGCGCCCGGCCTGCGCTTCGACGGGGAGACGGCCCGCGCGATGCGCGCGCGGCTGCCGCTGTTGCTCGATCCGTCGCCGCGCGTGCGGCTCGCGGCCACGCTGGACACGCTTGCCGATCTCGCGGAAGCCGGCGGCGAACCGCTCGCCACCGCGCACGCGTACGACCGGCCCGACGGCGCCGCGTCGCCCGCCGACCCGACCGCCCCCGAAGCCGAGCGCCTCGACCGCGTGCTCGACGCGATCGACCGGCATTTCCAAGAACCGCTGCGCATCGATGCACTCGCCGCTGCCGCGCACATGTCCGAACGCACGCTGCAACGGCTGTTCGTCCGGCATCTCGGCGAAAGCGTCGGCCGCTACGTGCAGCGGCTGCGGCTCGCGCACGCATGCCGCCACCTCGTCGGGACCGACTGGCCGATCGCGACGGTGGCCGCGCGCTGCGGCATTCCGAATGCCGCGAACTTCAATCGCCAGTTCCTCGCCGCGCGCGGCACGACGCCCGGCGCGTACCGGCAGTTCTTCAAGCAGCACGGCCACGCGCCCGGCGGCGATGCACCCGCGCTCGACACACGGCCGCCGTCGCTGGAGCGCCGCACCGGATCGGGCCAACATCGACCGCCCAAATGAAAACACCCCGACGGGCTGACCCGTCGGGGTGTCGTGGCGTGGCGATTGCCCGACGCGAGCGGCCTGCCGGCCGTTCGCGCCACACACGGCTTAACGTGCGTTGAGCGGCTTCGCTTCGCGCGGCGTATCGCCGATGAACAGCTGACGCGGACGGCCGATCTTCTGTTCCGGATCCGCAATCATTTCGTTCCACTGTGCGATCCAGCCGACCGTACGTGCCATCGCGAAGATACACGTGAACATCGACGTCGGGATGCCCAGCGCGCGCTGGACGATGCCCGAGTAGAAGTCGACGTTCGGGTACAGCTTGCGCGACACGAAGTATTCGTCTTCCAGCGCGATCTTCTCGAGCTGCATCGCGAGCTTGAACAGCGGGTCGTCGTGCAGGCCCAGTTCGTTCAGCACTTCGTAGCACGTTTCGCGCATCAGCTTCGCACGCGGGTCGTAGTTCTTGTACACGCGGTGGCCGAAGCCCATCAGCTTCACGCCCGAATTCTTGTCCTTCACCTGCTTGATGAATTCGGGGATGTTGTCCGGCGAACCGATCTGCTCGAGCATGTTCAGCGCGGCTTCGTTCGCACCACCGTGCGCCGGGCCCCACAGACACGCGATACCGGCTGCGATACACGCGAACGGGTTCGCGCCCGACGAGCCGGCCAGGCGGACCGTCGACGTCGATGCGTTCTGCTCGTGATCGGCGTGCAGGATCAGGATACGGTCGAGCGCACGGACGAGCACGTCGTTGACCTTGTACTCTTCGCACGGGTTCGAGAACATCATGTGCATGAAGTTCGCGCTGTACGACAGCGAGTTCTTCGGATACACGAACGGCTGGCCGATGCTGTACTTGTACGCCATCGCGACGAGCGTCGGCAGCTTCGCGATCATGCGGATCGCCGACACTTCGCGGTGACGCGGGTCGTTGATGTCGAGCGAGTCGTGGTAGAACGCGGACAGTGCGCCGACCGCGGCGACCAGGATCGCCATCGGGTGCGCGTCGCGACGGAAGCCACGGAAGAAGAAGTGCATCTGCTCGTGCACCATCGTGTGCTTCGTGACGGTGTCGACGAATTCCTTCTTCTGCGCGGCGTTCGGCAGTTCGCCCTTCAGCAGCAGGTAGCAGCTTTCGAGGAAGTCCGCGTTTTGCGCGAGGTTGTCGATCGGGTAGCCGCGATACAGCAGTTCGCCCTTGTCGCCGTCGATGTACGTGATCGCCGAATTACACGAAGCCGTCGACATGAAGCCCGGGTCGTACGTGAACTTGCCGGTCTGGCCGTACAGCTTGCGGATGTCGATCACGTCCGGGCCCATCGTGCCCTTGTAGATCGGCAGTTCGACGCTCGGCGAGTTGTCGCTGAACGATAGCGTGGCTTTAACATCAGACGGAGTCATGGCACATCCTCAATCGAAATAAAGAAACGGGATTCGATAACGGGCACAGCGCGTTACACCTTGGCGTTACACGTTGCGCAGCATCTCCAACAGCCGGTGAATGTCCGGGCTGTCTAGGTCGCCCTCTGGTTCCTTGCGCGCGAGGAGCAAGTCCATCAGGTCGTTGTCGCTCAGATCGAGCAGGCGCGACAACGCGCCTACGTCTGCATCGGTGAGGTCATGCTCGTATCTGCTGAAGAACCGTTCGAAAACGATGTCGTTTTCCAGCAGACCCCGCCGCGCACGCCAGCGAAGGCGCGCGCGACGGTGCGGGTCGGATTGATGCGAATCGCTCATCTCGACCTTAAACAGCGCGGCGGACCATCAGTTCCTTGATCTTGCCGATCGCCTTCGTCGGGTTCAGGCCCTTCGGGCAAACGTCGACGCAGTTCATGATCGTGTGGCAACGGAACAGACGGTACGGGTCTTCCAGGTTGTCGAGACGCTCGCCGGTCGCCGTGTCGCGGCTATCCGCGATGAAGCGGTAAGCCTGCAGCAGGCCGGCCGGGCCGACGAACTTGTCCGGGTTCCACCAGAAGCTCGGGCACGACGTCGAGCAGCTCGCACACAGAATGCACTCGTACACGCCGTCGAGTTCGTCGCGCTCTTCCGGCGACTGGAGGCGTTCCTTCTCCGGCGGCGGCGCGTCGTTGATCAGGTACGGCTTGATCGAGTGGTACTGGTTGAAGAAGTGCGTCATGTCGACGATCAGGTCGCGCACGACGGGCAGGCCCGGCAGCGGACGCAGCACGATCTTCTGCGGCAGGTCGTTCAGGTTCGTCAGGCACGCGAGACCGTTCTTGCCGTTGATGTTCATCGCGTCCGAACCGCACACGCCTTCACGGCACGAACGACGGAACGACAGCGTCTCGTCCAGGGCCTTCAGCTTGACCAGTGCGTCGAGCAGCATGCGCTCATGCTGGATCTCGAGCTCGTACGTCTGCATGCGCGGCGCTGCGTCCTTGTCCGGATCGTAGCGGTAGACTTCAAAAATGCGTTTTGCCATTTCGGATTCCTTTGACTCGGCTTAGAACGTGCGCGGCTTCGGCGGCACGGATTCGACCGTCAGCGGCTTCATTTGAACCGGCTTGTAGTCGAGGCGATCGCCTTCGCTGTACCACAGCGTGTGGCGCAGCCAGTTCTCGTCGTCACGGTGTTCGTAGTCGCTGTGCGCGTGCGCGCCGCGGCTTTCCTTGCGCGCTTCCGCCGACACCATCGTCGCGCGGGCCACTTCGATCAGGTTCTCCAGCTCGAGCGCTTCGACGCGCGCGGTGTTGAACACCTTCGACTTGTCCTTCAGGTGGATGTTTTCCACGCGCGCCTTCAGGCCGGCCATCTGGTCGACGCCTTCCTTCAGCAGTTCCGACGTGCGGAACACGCCTGCGTGCTTCTGCATCGTCGAGCGGATGTCGTTCGCGACGTCCTGCGTGTATTCGCCCGACGTCGACTTGTCGAGCTTCGCGAGGCGCGCCAGCGAGAATTCACCTGCATCGGCCGGCAGCGGCTTGTGTTCCTTCTGGTTCTTCACGTGCTCGACGATGTGGTTGCCGGCCGCACGGCCGAACACCACGAGGTCCAGCAGCGAATTCGTGCCGAGGCGGTTCGCGCCGTGCACGGACACGCACGAGCACTCGCCCACTGCGTAGAAACCGTTGACCGGATCCTTGTGGCCGCGCGACGTGCCGACGACCTGACCGTGGATGTTGGTCGGGATGCCGCCCATCTGGTAGTGGATCGTCGGGACGACCGGGATCGGTTCCTTGATCGCGTCGACGTTCGCGAACTTCAGCGCGATTTCGCGGATCGACGGCAGACGCTTCATGATCGTCTCGGCGCCGATGTGCGACAGGTCGAGCAGCACGTGATCCTTGTTCGGACCGACGCCGCGACCTTCCTTGATTTCCTGGTCCATCGAACGCGACACGAAGTCACGCGGCGCCAGATCCTTCAGCGTCGGCGCGTAGCGCTCCATGAAACGCTCGCCGTTCGCGTTGCGCAGGATCCCGCCTTCGCCGCGCACGCCTTCGGTGATCAGCACGCCCGCGCCGGCCACGCCGGTCGGGTGGAACTGCCAGAACTCCATGTCCTGCAGCGCGATGCCCGAACGCGCGGCCATGCCGAGGCCGTCGCCGGTGTTGATGAACGCGTTGGTCGATGCCGCGAAGATCCGGCCTGCGCCGCCCGTCGCGAACAGCGTCGTCTTGCCTTCCATGATGTAGACGTCGCCCGTCTCCATCTCGAGGGCCGTCACGCCGAGCACGTCGCCGTCCGCGTCGCGGATCAGGTCGAGCGCCATCCATTCGACGAAGAACTGCGTCTTCGCTTCGACGTTCTGCTGGTACAGCGTGTGCAGCAGCGCGTGGCCGGTACGGTCGGCGGCCGCGCAAGCGCGCTGGACCGGCTTCTCGCCGTAGTTCGCGGTGTGGCCGCCGAACGGACGCTGGTAGATCGTGCCGTCCGCGTTGCGGTCGAACGGCATGCCGAAGTGCTCGAGCTCGTACACGACGTTCGGCGCTTCGCGGCACATGAATTCGATCGCGTCCTGGTCGCCGAGCCAGTCGGAGCCCTTGATCGTGTCGTAGAAATGGAAGTGCCAGTTGTCTTCGCTCATGTTGCCGAGCGACGCGCCGATACCGCCTTGCGCGGCCACCGTGTGCGAACGCGTCGGGAACACCTTCGACAGCACGCCGACCGACAGGCCCGCGCGCGACAGTTGCAGCGCCGCGCGCAAGCCGGAGCCGCCCGCGCCGACGATCACGACGTCAAACTTGCGGCGCGGGAGGGAAGTTTTGATTGCAGCCATTCTTTACACTCTCCAGAGAATCTGCGCGGCGTAGCCCGCACATGCGAGCAGCCAGACGATGGTCAGCGATTGCAGCAGCAGGCGCACACCGACGGGCTTCACGTAGTCCATCCAGATGTCGCGCACGCCGACCCATGCGTGGTAGAAGAGGGAAAGCAGCATCACGAAGGTCGCGAGCTTCATCCATTGCGCGGCGAAGATCGATGCCCAGCCTTCGTACGAAAAATCGTGCGCGCCGAAGAACAGGACGAGCAGAATGACCGTGTAGACCGCCATGATCGTGGCGGTGACGCGCTGCGCGAGCCAGTCGCGCAGGCCGTAGTGTGCGCCGACGACGAGGCGCTTCGAGCCGATTCGGTTGTTGGCTGCCATTTTCTTAGAATGCTCCGAACAGTTTGAGTGCCATGGCGATCGTCAGCGCGATCGAGACGACAAAGACGACGACGGCCGTCCGCTTGCCGCCTTCCTTCGTGACGGCGTCGTGGTTGACGTCCATCAGCAGGTGGCGAATGCCGGCGCAGAAATGGTGGAAGAAGGCCCACGACAACGCGAGGACGATCAGCTTGACGACGATGTTGGAGAGGAAGGCCTTGAAGACTTCGAAGCTGAGCTCGGACGTCAGGCTCTGGTCGAAGAGGAACAGCAGGAACGGCAGGAACAAGAACAGCAGCGCGCCGCTGACTCGATGGAGAATCGACAATATCGCCGCCAGCGGCATGCGATATTTCATCGTGATATCGCCGAATCCGATGTTCCGGTATTCCGGCCTCGGCTTTCTTACTGCGTCAGTCATGCTAGACCCCTACTATGTTGTCACACTAATCCGCAATTTTAGCGCCTTTTTATATCGCGCTGCAGCGAAAGTCTGCTCTGGATAGTTGCGCGAACAAGAACAAAGGCGGCCCGAAACGTGCTTCGCGAGCGTGGGGTACGCGAATGCACGCGGCCTGAGCCAAACGTCGTCAACTCAAGTCATTCTGATAGTAGTACCCGGTTGTGACATACCAGCCGCGTCGCACTTCCACCGGCCGGTCCCCGTACGTATAGGACACGCGCTCCACCGACAGCAGCGGGAAACCCGCCGGCACGTGCAGCAGGTCGGCCACCGCCGGATCCGCCGCGACCGCGCGGATCTTCTCCGTCGCGCGGATCATCCGCGTACCGAACTCCGTCTCGAACATCGCGTAGAGCGGCCCCTTGTATTCGCTCAGCCGCTCGAACGTGAGCCCACGGAACATCGCACCCGGCAGCCAGATCTCGTCGAGCACCGTCGCTTCGTTCTCGAACTCCAGCAGGCGGCGCACCTGCACGACGGGATCGGCCGGCTTCAGGTCGAGCTGCCGCGCGATCTCGGCCGGCGCGCGCAGGCGCCGGCATTCGAGCAGGCGGCTCACGTGCGGGTGCTCGGCACCGTCGTCGGCCAGCAGCCGCAGGAAGCGGAACTGCGCGCGATCTTCGTTGTGCGTTGCAACAAAAGTGCCCTTGCCCTGCCGCCGGACCACGAGGTTTTCGGCGGCCAGCTCGTCGATCGCCTTGCGAACGGTGCCCTGGCTGACCTTGTAACGGGCCGCGAGCTCCACTTCGCTGGGGATGATCTCGCCCGGCTTCCACTCGCCGGATTCGAGACTTTGCGTGATCAATGACTTAATCTGCTGGTATAACGGGCTGAACGTCGGCGACGCGGAGGCCGCGGGCGAGGCTGCGGGATCGCCCGCGCCCGGCTGCCCTGGGCCGCCTGCGCCGGTCTGATTCGCGGTGTTCGCCTGGTTCGATGTCATGGCGCGCATTTCATCACAAACCGCACTTTTTCGTCCACTCAATTTCCGCAAAACATCTGTCTTATATAAGACATATGATACCGTTTGACTTTGCGCGTGACGGCTCCTACACTCCCGGTCGAGCAAGGGTTCGCGGGTGCAACAGCGCGTCCCCGGCTACGTGCCACGGCCGTCTCCAGGTTCACCGCGTCTGCCATCGCGAGTCCTCCGCCCTGCTTCAATGCAACGCTACGCACAACGCGCATAGAATGGCGTTTTCGCTCGCGTCCAACGCTTCACCCGTCCTGGAGATTTTCAATGGCTAAGCCCGCAAAGCGCGTTGCCGTCACCGGCGCCGCAGGTCAAATCGCTTACTCCCTGCTGTTCCGCATCGCGAACGGCGACCTGCTCGGCAAGGATCAGCCGGTCATCCTGCAGCTGCTCGACCTCCCGCAAGCCCAAGCCGCCGTCAAAGGCGTCGTGATGGAACTCGACGATTGCGCGTTCCCGCTGCTCGCGGGCGTCGTGATCACCGACGATCCGAAGGTTGCATTCAAGGATGCAGACGTCGCGCTGCTGGTCGGTGCACGTCCGCGCTCGAAGGGCATGGAGCGCAAGGACCTGCTGTCGGCAAATGCCGAAATCTTCACGGTTCAGGGCGCTGCGCTGAACGAAGTCGCGAGCC
This sequence comes from Burkholderia sp. EMB26, assembly GCF_024730645.1. Lineage (NCBI taxonomy): Bacteria > Pseudomonadati > Pseudomonadota > Betaproteobacteria > Burkholderiales > Burkholderiaceae > Burkholderia > Burkholderia sp. EMB26. The sequence continues at coordinate 3,007,069 of NZ_CP078071.1, read as the reverse complement.
GCGACGTGAAGGTGCTGGTCGTCGGCAACCCGGCGAACACGAACGCGTACATCGCGATGAAGTCGGCGCCGGATCTGCCGAAGAAGAACTTCACGGCCATGCTGCGCCTCGACCACAACCGCGCGCTGTCGCAACTCGCCGCCAAGTCGGGCAAGCCGGTCGCGTCGATCGAGAAGCTCGCCGTGTGGGGCAACCACTCGCCGACGATGTACCCGGACTTCCGCTTCGCGACCGCCGAAGGCGAATCGCTGCTGAAGCTGATCAACGACGACGTGTGGAACCGCGACACGTTCATCCCGACCGTCGGCAAGCGCGGCGCGGCGATCATCGAAGCGCGCGGCCTGTCGTCGGCAGCGTCGGCAGCCAACGCGGCGATCGACCACGTCCGTGACTGGGTGCTCGGCACGAACGGCAAGTGGGTCACGATGGGCATCCCGTCGGACGGCTCGTACGGCATCCCCGAAGACATCATCTACGGCGTGCCGGTCACCTGCGAAAACGGCGAATACAAGCGCGTCGAAGGCCTGGAAATCGACGCGTTCTCGCGCGAGAAGATGGACGGCACGCTGGCCGAGCTGCTTGAAGAGCGCGATGGCGTCGCCCACCTGCTGAAGAACTAAGCATCATGCGCCTTTGCCGGGCGGCCCTCGGGCCACCCGGTTCCGGTCCGGGCCGGCCAGCCGCCGGCCCTGCCGAACGATCCGATCCGCGCACGTTTTGCCGCCCGACGCCCGCCGCGCACCGGCCCAGAACCTGCCCGAATCCGATTTTCTCCACGTTGACCCGCTTCCCTGACGTAGAAGAGATGGCCGTGCTCACTCCTGCACAAGTGCTGTACGACGGGGCGTCCCCGCCCGCGATCCTGCCCTGCTGCGATCATTACGCGGGCAGCGAGAAGCTGATGCGCAAGTCGCTCGCGCTGCAGGCCGAGCTGGGTCCCGTGTTCGACCTGACACTCGACTGCGAGGACGGCGCGGCCGTCGGCCAGGAGGCCGCGCACGCGGCGCTCGTCGCCGACCTGCTCGGCAGCGCCGAGAACCGCTTCGGCCGCGTCGGCGTCCGCATCCACGACTTTTCCCATCCGCACTGGCGCGACGATGTGCGCATCGTGCTGCGCGCATCGCGCGTACCCGCCTACATCACATTGCCGAAGGTCGCGAACGCCGCCGACGCGGCCGAAATGACCGCGTTCATCGAAGGCACCCGCCGCGAGCTCGGCATCGCGCAGCCGATCCCGGTCGACGTGCTGATCGAGACGCACGGCGCGCTCGCGCAGGCGGCCGCCCTCGCCGCGCTGCCGACGGTCGGCACGCTGAGCTTCGGGCTGATGGATTTCGTGTCCGCGCACCACGGCGCGATTCCCGATTCCGCGATGCGCTCGCCCGGCCAGTTCGATCATCCGCTCGTGCGCCGCGCGAAGCTGGAAATCGCCGCCGCCTGTCACGCGCACGGCAAGACGCCGTCGCACAACGTGACGACCGAGGTGCGCGACATGAGCGTCGTGGCCGGCGATGCGCGCCGCGCGCGCGACGAATTCGCGTTCACGCGGATGTGGAGCATCCACCCCGCACAGATCCGCCCGATCGTCGACGCGTTCGCGCCGCGCACCGACGAAGTCACGCTGGCCGCCGAGATCCTGCTGGCCGCGCAGGCCGCCGACTGGGGCCCGACGCGCCACGGTGATACGCTGCACGATCGCGCGAGTTATCGTTATTACTGGTCGGTGCTGCGCCGCGCGCAGGCCACCGGCCAACCCGTACCGTCCGAGGCCGCACCGCTGTTCGGCCCTGCCGCAGCGGGCGTCGCGCCGTGAGCGCGCGCCGCCTGTCGATACACGCGTTTCATGCATTCGTCGATGCGCGAACCGGACAGAGGTTTGCGAAACGACAAAAAACGTAACGGAGCCCGAAAACCTGATATATGCGCGGCCAAATAGGTGAAAATAGCGGCCGCTGCGCGCTTTCGGGGCGCGTGCAGTTTCAAACCGGCCGGCAGTTTCGATTGCCGGCCCTTGTCAACTGATTATCGAAAGGTTCTGACTCCATGAAGAAACTCCTGATCGCTACCGCCATCGGCGCCTTGTCCGCCACGATGCTGGTGTCGGCTCCGAGCGCGTTTGCCCAGGGTACGGCCACCACCGCGAAGAAGGCCACGGCCAAGCGCCCGGCGCCGGCCAAGCGCATCATCCCGCGCAGCAAGAAGGCGCAGGCACGCGCGGCGGCCAAGGTCGATCCGGTACCGGACGGCGCGGTCAAGTGGTCCTGTAAGGAAGGTCTGTCGTTCGACCTCGCCGGCGACATGAAGCGCGACCAGGTCGTCACGGTTCACTGGGCGAAGAAGAACTACAAGCTGCCGCGTCAGACCACGACGACGGGCGCCGACACGTTCTACGATCCGGCAGCGGGCTTCAAGCTGGTCGTGATCCCGACCAAGGCGATGCTGTTCTCCGACGCGAACGGCGGCGAGCGCCTCGCGGACGAATGCGTGACGCCGGAAATGGCGCAAGGCACGGCAGCACCGACGCAGTCGAACGAGCTGAAGCCGGCCACGAACTAAGCGCGTTTTTCCGCTCCCGGCCCCTCGATGTCCGCCCCGGTCTCCAACGTCCGCCCTGCTCCGGATACGGTACTCGTCGATATCGTCGACTACGTGCTGAACACCGGTATCGACAGCGCGCTCGCGCTGGAGACGGCGCGTCATTGCCTGATCGACACGCTCGGATGCGGACTCGAGGCGCTGTCCTACCCTGCCTGCACCAAGCTGCTCGGCCCCGTCGTGCCCGGCACGATCGTGCCGAACGGTGCGAAGGTGCCCGGCACGTCCTTCCAGCTCGATCCCGTCCAGGCCGCGTTCGGCATCGGCGCGATGATCCGCTGGCTGGACTTCAACGACACCTGGCTCGCCGCCGAATGGGGTCATCCGTCCGACAACCTCGGCGGGATCCTGGCGACGGCCGACTGGCTCTCCCGCACGGCCCGCGCGGCCGGCCGGAAGCCGCTCCCGATGCGCGACGTGCTGGTCGCGATGATTCAGGCCCACGAGATCCAGGGCTGCCTCGCCCTCGAGAATTCGTTCAACGCGGTCGGGCTCGACCACGTGCTGCTCGTGAAGGTCGCGTCGACGGCCGTCGTCGGGCGGCTCCTCGGGCTCACGCGCGACGAGTTGATCAACGCGGTCTCCAACGCATTCGTCGACGGCCACGCGCTGCGTACCTACCGCCATGCGCCGAACACCGGTTCGCGCAAATCCTGGGCGGCCGGCGACGCGACGTCCCGCGCGGTGCGCCTCGCGCTGATCGCGAAAACGGGTGAAATGGGCTATCCGTCGGCGCTCACCGCCAAGACCTGGGGCTTCTACGACGTGCTGTTCGACGGCAAGCCGTTCCGCTTCCAGCGCCCGTACGGCACGTACGTGATGGAAAACGTGCTGTTCAAGATCGCGTTCCCCGCCGAATTCCATGCGCAGACGGCCGCCGAGGCCGCGCTGCAGCTGCACGCGCAGCTCGCCGCGGCGGGCCGCACGACCGACGACATCAGCCGGATCACGATCCGCACGCACGCGGCCGCGATCCGCATCATCGACAAGCAGGGCCCGCTCGCCAATCCGGCCGACCGCGACCACTGCATCCAGTACATGGTCGCCGTGCCGCTGCTGTTCGGCCGGCTGACCGCGGCCGACTATGAAGACGCGGCCGCGGCGGACCCGCGCATCGACGCGCTGCGCGCGAAAACCGTGTGCGTCGAGGATCCGCAGTTCACGAAGGATTACCACGATCCGGACAAGCGATCGATCGCGAATGCGTTGACGATCGCGTTCACGGACGGATCGAAGCTTGCCGAAGTGGCGGTCGAGTACCCGCTCGGCCATCGGCGGCGCCGCGCCGAAGGCGTTCCGCTGCTGGTCGAGAAGTTCAGGACCAACCTCGCCCGCCGCTTCCCGGCCAAGCAGCAACAAGCGATTCTCGACGTGTCGCTGGACCAGGCAAAGCTCGAAGCGATGCCGGTCGATGAGTACGTCGACTTGTATGTGATATAGCCGTCAGATACAGGACTCTTTGTTTCCTAGCCTTAAACCCAGGAAAATCACCATGGCCCACAATCTCCACAAGACCCTCAAGGAATTCGACAGCGGTTCCGGCAAAGGCAAGTTCTACTCGCTGCCGCAACTCGGCAAGGAGCTGAAGACGAAGATCGAACGCCTGCCGGTGTCGATCCGCATCGTGCTCGAGTCCGTGCTGCGCAACTACGACGGCAAGAAAATCACCGAAGAGCACATCGAGCAGCTCGCGAACTGGAAGCCGACCGCGAAGCGCGTCGACGAGATTCCGTTCGTCGTGTCGCGCGTCGTGCTGCAGGATTTCACGGGCGTGCCGCTGCTCGCCGACATCGCGGCCATGCGCGGCGTCGCCGAGCGTACGGGCAAGAACCCGAAGAAGATCGAGCCGCTGGTCCCGGTCGATCTCGTCGTCGACCACTCGGTCCAGATCGACTACTTCCGCCAGAAGGACGCGCTCGACCTGAACATGAAGCTGGAATTCCAGCGCAACAACGAGCGCTACCAGTTCATGAAGTGGGGCATGCAGGCGTTCGACACGTTCAAGGTCGTGCCGCCGGGCGTGGGCATCGTCCACCAGGTGAACCTCGAATACCTCGCGCGCGGCGTGCACAAGAAGGCCGACGGCGCCGACACCGTGTACTACCCGGACACCCTCGTCGGCACGGACAGCCACACGACAATGATCAACGGCATCGGCGTGGTCGGCTGGGGCGTGGGCGGCATCGAGGCGGAAGCCGGCATGCTCGGCCAGCCGGTGTACTTCCTGACGCCGGACGTCGTCGGCGTCGAGCTGAAGGGCAAGCTGCGCGAAGGCGTGACGGCCACCGACCTGGTGCTGACGATCACCGAGATGCTGCGCAAGGAGAAGGTCGTCGGCAAGTTCGTCGAATTCTTCGGCGAAGGCACGAAGTCGCTCTCGCTGCCGGACCGCGCGACGATCGGCAACATGGCGCCGGAATACGGCGCGACGATGGGCTTCTTCCCGGTCGACGAAAAGACGATCGACTATTTCGAAGGCACCGGCCGCACGAAGGCCGAGATCGCCGCGTTCGAAAACTACTTCAAGGCGCAGAAGCTGTTCGGCATTCCGAAGGCCGGCGACATCGACTACACGAAGACGGTGACGCTCGACCTCGCGACGGTCGCCCCGTCGCTGGCCGGCCCGAAGCGCCCGCAGGACCGCATCGAGATCGGCCACGTCAAGTCGACGTTCACCGACCTGTTCTCGAAGCCGGTCGCGGAGAACGGCTTCGCGAAGAAGGCGGAAGACCTGAACACGCAGTACACGACGAGCAACGGCGTCGACGTGAAGAACGGCGACGTGCTGATCGCCGCGATCACGTCGTGCACGAACACGTCGAACCCGAGCGTGCTGCTGGCCGCCGGCCTGCTCGCGAAGAAGGCGGTCGAGGCCGGCCTCACGGTCGACCCGAAGATCAAGACCTCGCTCGCGCCGGGATCGCGCATCGTCACCGAATACCTGACGAAGACGGGCCTGCTGCCCTACCTGTCGAAGCTCGGCTTCGAAGTCGCGGCCTACGGCTGCACGACCTGTATCGGCAACGCGGGCGACCTGACGCCGGAACTGAACGAAGCGATCACGAAGAACGACATCGTCGCGGCGGCCGTGCTGTCGGGCAACCGTAACTTCGAAGCACGTATCCACCCGAATATCCGCGCGAACTTCCTCGCGTCGCCGCCGCTCGTCGTCGCGTACGCGATCGCCGGCAACATCACGCGCGACCTGATGACCGAGCCGGTCGGCAAGGGCAAGGGCGGCCGCGACATCTACCTCGGCGACATCTGGCCGACGAGCGACGAAATCCACGCGCTGCTCAAGTTCGCGCTCGACCCGAAGAAGTTCGAGGACAACTACTCGAAGCTGACCAAGAAGGGCGACCTCTGGAGCAAGATCGAGGGTGAGACGGGAGAGGTCTACGACTGGCCGAAGTCGACGTATATCGCCGAGCCGCCGTTCTTCGGCAACGACTTCTCGATGGAGCCGGCTGCATCGATCCCGACGGTCAAGGGCGCGCGCGCCCTGGGCATCTTCGGCGACTCGGTCACGACCGACCACATCAGCCCGGCAGGCTCGATCAAGGAAGACTCGCCGGCCGGCAAGTGGCTGAAGGAAAACGGCGTGCAGAAGGCCGACTTCAACAGCTACGGCTCGCGCCGCGGCAACCACGACGTGATGATGCGCGGCACGTTCGCGAACGTCCGGATCAAGAACCTGATGATCCCGGCGAAGGCAGACGGTACGCGCGTCGAAGGCGGCCTGACGATCCACCAGCCGAGCGGCGAACAGCAGTCGATCTACGACGCGGCCATGCAATACGTGGCCGCCGGCACGCCGACCGTCGTGTTCGCGGGCGAAGAGTACGGCACGGGCTCGTCGCGCGACTGGGCCGCGAAGGGCACGCAACTGCTCGGCGTGAAGGCCGTGATCGCACGCAGCTTCGAGCGGATCCACCGCTCGAACCTGGTCGGCATGGGCGTGCTGCCGCTGCAGTTCAAGGGCTCGGACAGCGTCCAGTCGCTCGGCATCACCGGTGAAGAGACGTACGACATCGAAGGCCTCGGCGACGACTTCAAACCGCAGCAGGACGTCACGCTCGTGATCCATCGCAAGAACGGCGAAACGCAGCGCGTGCCGGTGCTGCTGCGCATCGATACGCCGATCGAAGTCGATTACTACAAGCACGGCGGCATTCTGCCGTTCGTGCTGCGCTCGCTGCTCGCGGCGTAAGCGCGCGGCCGTTGCAGGTGCCGCAGCCGCCTCGCGGCGGTTGCGGCCGATTTGGATGCCCGACCTCGTGTCGGGCTTTTTTTCGTGCACCGGTCGGTGTACGGCCGGCGCAGCGCCGATCGCACGGCGGCGGCCCGCTTTCGCGCGACGTCACCCGCCGGCATCCGGCTCGCGCGTCACGCCGCCTTGCTGGTTCGCGCCTTCGCGCCCGCGGAGGAACCCGATCGCGCGTTCTTCTTCAGATGCGTGCGGTTGTATTCGATCGCCGCGCGCACGAGGTTCTTCAATGCCCGCTTGTCGATCCTGTCGCCTTCGAAGAAATCGATCGCCCGCCGCGCATTGCCGTCGAGACCGTCGTTGAACAGCTGGTCGGGATCGGGCAGTTTCGCGCCGTGCATGAAAGTCAGCTTCACCTTGCCCTTGTGCGCGTTCGCCACTGCGATCATCCCGTCGCACGACCATACGGGGCTGCCCATCCATTTCCATTCCTCGACGATGCCCGCTTGCGCGTCGAGGATCGTCTGGCGCAGGTCCGCGAAAGTCTTGCCGCGCCAGTCGGCGATGCCGGCGATCAGCGCGTCGATGCGCGCCGACGGCGTGAGATCGGTTGTACTCATGCGCGGGCCTCCGTGCCTTCATCGGGATCGGGACGCGCCAGCACCTGTTCGAGCGACGCGAAGAACTGCGCCCACCCGTGCTGCGCACCGCGGTAAGCCTGCTCCTGGTCCGTGCGGAAGCCGGCCTGCTCCATCCGCAACAGCGTGCCGCGCGGCGTCGGCGTGAGCGTCCACGTCACGACGCTTTCGAGGCCATAGGCGGCCCATGTATAGGACAGCACGCGCTGCGGCTCGATCGTCAGGACCGTGCAGTCGACCGAGCCCCAGTCCGCGCGAAAGGTGAATGCACGGCCCGCGACGGGCTCGAAGTCGCTCTGCATCAGCCACGCCGCGATCAGGTGCGGTTGCGTGAGCGCGCGCCAGATCTTCTCCGGCGGATGCGGCAGCTCCCGGTCGACGACGACGGAGCGCGTTTCGGTAGAAGCTTGGTTCATTACTGATCCATCCTTTTGAGCAGATCTTCAAGGGCATCGAACCGGCGCTGCCAGAAGCCCGCCATCTGGCTCGTCCAGTCGATCAACGGGGCCAGCGCCTGCGGCTGCGCGCTGTAGTGCGTCTGCCGGCCTTCGTGACGGTCGTTCACGAGCCCGGCCTGCTTCAGTACGCCAAGGTGCTTCGACACGGCCGGCTGCGACACGCCCGCATGGGCGGTCAGCGCGGCAACCGTCAGCTCGCCCTCCGCGCAGAGCCGCTCGAACAGCGCGCGGCGCGTGGGATCGGCGAGTGTCCGGAACAGCGTGTCGTGGGTGTTCTGCATGTCTGGCACAATTCATAACTCGATGGTTATGGATTGAAGGATATCTGCTGATCGCCGTACGTCAAGGCGGGATTTCGCGAACGACATCGTTCGATCCCGCGCCACAGGTGCGTGCGTCGCACTGGCTCGAGCCGACACCCGATTCGAGCATTTCCTCTAATCCGCGATTGCGACGCGCGATCCGAAAGCAGCCTGCAAGACTGGCCGCTGGGCTGTTCCACAGTTCGGGAAACGTTTGGCTTCGGCCTGCCCCCTTCTTGTGCCTGCACGAAGCCGTTCCTGACGAGTCGCTTCCAATGACCACATAGTGCGATACGGCGTGCGGCCATTGACACGCACCCGCCACGCAACCGCGCGGCGCGCCCTTCCAGGCCCGCGCACATTCCGATGCTGCAACGAACGACGCGTGCGTGTGAGCGACGCGCGTGGCCGTGCCGTCGTGCCGCGAACCGGTTCCGCCCACGGCGCCCGCCATTGCCAGCGTGAACGACGCCGCGCACGCACTCACGCGCCCCGTTGTCAGAACTGACAGCTATGGAAACTGGCAGCTACCCGAACGGCACCGAGGCCCTACGCTCGTCACCGCTCGCGGCCCCACAAGGGCCGGGGGTTCCAGTAACGTCGCCTCTCCTAAAAAAGGACTCCCGATGAAAAGGAACGCCTGGTTTGCCCTTCCCCTTCCGTCGCCCCGCCGCCTGGCGTGCGTGGCACCGCTCGTGTTCGCCGCCGCTGCGGCGCATGCGACGACGGATTGGGTCGATACCCATACGAAGGCCTTTCTGACCGGCCCGCAGTTGATGGCGCGCAGTGCGGCGCCGTCGCTCGAACTGGCAGCCGGTGAAACGACCAACGTCGTCGTCAGCCTGAAGCTGCGCAACGCCGCGCAGCTCAAGCAACTGGCGCGCGACGTGAACCGGCCCGGCAGCGCGCATTACCGCCAGTACCTGACGCACGAGCAATTCCTCGCGAACTACGCGCCGACCGACGCGCAGGTGAAGTCGGTCGTCGACTATCTGCACAAGAGCGGCTTCACGAATGTCGAGGTCGCGCCGAACCGGCTGCTGGTCTCCGCCAGCGGCACGGCCGGCACGGTGAAGGCTGCGTTCAACACGTCGCTCGTGCACTTCGAGTACGCGGGCCGCTCGGGCTTCGCCAACACGTCGACCGCGCAGGTGCCGCGCGCACTCGGCGACGTCGTCGGCTCGGTGCTCGGGCTGCAAAGTGTTGCGCGTGCGCGGCCGATGCTGCGCATCGGCAACGTCGCGAAGCCGCAGGCGCTCGCCGCCGGCACGGCCACCGGCCACTATCCGAAGGAATTCCCGGGCCTCTACAACGCGACCGGCGTGCCGACCGCGGCCGGCGTGACGGTCGGCATCATCACGATCGGCGGCGTGTCGCAGACGCTGCAGGACCTGAAGCAGTTCACGTCGAGCAACGGCTACGGCACGGTCTCCACGCAGACCGTCAAGACCAACGGCACGGGCGGCAGCTATACCGACGACCAGGACGGCCAGGGCGAATGGGATCTCGACAGCCAGTCGATCGTCGGCTCGGCCGGCGGCCAGGTCGGCAAGCTGGTGTTCTACATGGCGGACCTCAACGCCGCCGGCAACACGGGCCTCACGCAGGCATTCAACCGCGCGGTGTCGGACAACACCGCGAAGGTGATCAACGTGTCGCTCGGCTGGTGCGAAACCGATGCGAACGCCGACGGCACGCTCGACGCCGAGGAACAGATCTTCACGACGGCCGCCGCGCAGGGGCAGACCTTCTCGGTATCGTCGGGCGACGAAGGCGTGTACGAGTGCAACAACCGCGGCTATCCGGACGGCGCGAACTACACGGTGTCGTGGCCGGCTTCGTCGCCGCACGTGCTCGCGATCGGCGGCACGACGCTCTACACGACGTCGGCCGGTGCGTTCGCGAACGAGACGGTGTGGAACGAAGGGCTCGATTCGAACGGCAAGCTGTGGGCGACGGGTGGCGGCGTCAGCACGATCCTGCCCGCGCCGTCGTGGCAGTCGGGCAGCAATCGCCAGTTGCCGGACGTCTCGTTCGACGCCGCGCAGAGCACGGGCGCGTACATCTACAACTACGGCCAGTTGCAGCAGATCGGCGGCACGAGCCTCGCCGCCCCGATCTTCACGGGCTTCTGGGCCCGCCTGCTCGCGGCGAACGGGACCGGCCTCGGCTTCCCGGCCAGCAACTTCTATGCGGACATTCCGTCACATCCGTCGCTCGTGCGCTATGACGTCACGTCGGGCAACAACGGCTATCAGGGGTATGGCTACAAGGCCGGCACCGGCTGGGATCTGACCACCGGCTTCGGCAGCCTGAACATCGCGAACCTCAACCAGCTGATCAAGTCGGGCGGGTTCTGAGCGAAGCGTGAAGGCCGGCGCGCGGCGAGGGTTGCCGTGCGCCGGTTGTGACCGCCCCGTCCCCTACTCCGTCGCCGGCTCCTTCACGCGCTCCGACACGACCGGTGCGCCGGCCCGATGCGACGGCGCGAACAGCCGCAGCCCGCTCGCGACGCTCGCCGCGCCCGCGAAACCCGCGCCGAGCATCAACGCAAGCGTCGGCCCGTGACGGCCCGCAATGCCGAACGACAGCGCGACCAGCGCCGCCCCCGTCGCCTGCCCGATCAACCGCGCGGTCGCGATGATCCCGCTCGCGCCGCCGCTGCGCTCGGGCGGCGCGCTCGACATCAGCGCCTTCAGGTTCGGTGACTGGAAGAAACCGAAGCCCGCACCGCACAGCATCATCCGCCAGCCGATGTCGACGACGCCCGGCGATACCGGCAGCGCGGCGAGCGACACCATGCCCGCGCTCAGCAACGCCAGGCCGATCGCGCCGAGCAGCCCGGGCGGATAACGATCCGACAGCCGCCCCGCGATCGGCGCGGCGAGCGCGACGATCGCCGACCACGGCGTCATCAGGAACCCCGTTTCGACCGCGCTGCGATGCAGGACGGTTTCGAAATAGAACGGCAGCGACACGAACGCGAGGCCCTGCGCGGCGAACGCGCAGACGGCCGTCAGCGCGGACAGCGTGAACACGGGCCGGCGGAACAGGTCGACCGGCAGCATCGGCGCCGGATGCCCGGCCTGACGGCGGATCAGCAGCCAGCCGAACGCGAATGCCACCGCGGCCGCCGCGCACACGATCGAGAACGGCCCGCGCTGCGCGAATTCGCCGAGCGCGAAGATCAGCGACGCAAACGTGATCACGTTGAACAGCGCGGCGACCGGATCGAACACGTGCTTGCCGCGCGCCGTCTGCGGCAGCGACGGAATCGCCACCGCGAGCGCGAACACGCCGAGCGGTACGTTCACCGCGAACAGCCACGGCCATGCGGCTACCGACAGGATCAGCGACGCGATCGTCGGCCCCACCGCGAACGACACGCCGACGACGAGCGCGTTGAAGCCGACGCCGCGCCCGAGTCGATGCGCGGGAAACAGGCCGCGGATCAGCGCGACGTTGACGCTCATGATCGCGCTCGCGCCGAAGCCCTGCACGATGCGCGCGGCCGTCAGCATCGGCAGCGTCGACGCGAGCGAACAACCGAGCGACGCCAGCGTGAACACCGCCAGCCCCGCGACATACACGCGCTTGTGACCGACGATGTCGCCGAGCGACGCGAACGGCAGCAGCGTCGCGACCATCGCGAGCTGGTACGCGTTGATGATCCACACGGACGCGGCCGGCGACGCATGCAGGTCGGTCGCGATGGCGGGCAGCGCGGTGTTCGCGATCGCGGTGTCGAGCGTCGCGAGCGCGACGGCCAGCAGCACGGCGGACATCGCGCGCCAGTTGACGGCCGGCTCGTGGGCGCCGGCGGGGGAAGCGAATTCGGACAAGATGGGCTCGGCTGACGAGCGACGCGCGGCGTCGCGGATTGAGCGGCGCGGCGACGCGCGCTCCGTGCGGCAAGAACGGAACGCGCGGCACCGCGAGCCGTATTGTTGCAGAGCCGCACCGAACGTGCAGGCGGCCGCGCCGTCAGTCAGCGAAACGAAAGATTCGGCATGCCGCGTCGAACGAGCGGCACCGATGAAGACGCAACGAGCGGCGGTCTCGCAACCTGCAGGACGGCGCGCGGCCGACCGCCGCTATTTACGACACTGCCCGCCGCGCATTGCGACCGCGCAGCCATTCGAGCGCGAGCAGCAGGCTCGTCGAGAAGATGATCAGGATCGTGGCGAGCGCGGCGATCGTCGGGCTGATGTTCTCGCGAATGCCCGTGAACATCTGGCGCGGCAGCGTCGTCTGGTCCGCGCCCGCGAGAAACAGCGTGACGACCACTTCGTCGAACGACGTGGCGAACGCGAACAGCGCGCCCGACATCACGCCCGGCGCGATCACCGGCAGCGTCACGCGGAAGAAGGTCGACACCGGGCTCGCGCCGAGCGACAGGCTCGCGCGCACGAGGTTCTGGTTGAAGCCCTGCAGCGTCGCGGCCACCGTCGTCACGACGAACGGCACGCCGAGCGCCGCGTGCGCGGCGATCAGCCCCGTGTAGGTATTCGCGAGCCCGAGCGGCGCGAAGAACAGGTACATGCCGACGCCGACCACGACGACGGGCACGATCATCGGCGACAGCAGCACGGCCATCAGCAGCCCCTTGCCGCGGAAATCGGCCTTCGTCAGGCCGATCGCGGCGAGCGTGCCGAGCACGGTCGCGACGACGGTCGCCGACGGCGCGACGATGAAGCTGTTCTTCGCGGCCATGCGCCACTCGTCCGACGCGATCAGGTTCTCGTACCAGCGCATCGAGAAACCCGGAATCGGATAGACGAGGAACGTGCTCGACGAGAACGACAGCGGCACGATCGCGAGCACCGGCAGGATCAGGTACAGCAGCGTCAGCACGACGAGCACGCGCAACGCGACGTACCACGCGCGCTCGACGAACGACATGTGCGGCGCGAACAGCGGCCTGGCGAGTTTCATGGTCGGCATCCCCTTCCCGTTTCCCTGTGCCCGGCGCTCAGCCGAGGCTCACGTTGGTGCGCGTGAAGCGCCCGTACACCGCGTACAGCACGAGCGTCGCCGCAAGCAGCAGCCCGCCGAGCGCACACGCCATGCCCCAGTTGATCGTCACGTTCGTGAAGTACGCGACGTAGTAGCTGACCATCTGGTCGTTCGGCCCGCCGAGCAGCGCGGGCGTGATGTAGTAGCCGATCGCGAGGATGAACACCAGCAGCGCGCCCGCGCCGACGCCCGGATAGGTTTGCGGCACGTACACGCGCCAGAACGCGGCGAACGGATGGCTGCCGAGCGACACGGCCGCGCGCTGGTAGGTCGGCGGGATCGACTTCATCACGCTGTAGAGCGGCAGGATCATGAACGGCAGCAGGATGTGCGTCATCGAGATGTACACGCCGACGCGGTTGAACAGCAGCGTCAGCGGATGCGAGACCAGCCCGCTGCCGATCAGCGCCGTGTTGATGAGCCCTTCGCTCTGCAGCAGCACGATCCACGCGGCGACGCGCACGAGCACCGACGTCCAGAACGGAATCAGCACGAGGATCATCACGAGGTTCGCGCGTCGTTCCGACAGCGTCGAGATCCAGTACGCGAGCGGATAGCCGAGCAGCAGCGCGAACAGCGTGACGGCGACGCCGATCACGAACGTGCGGCCGAAGATCGCGAGGTAGATCGACTGGTCGGGATCGGCCTGCACGATGTGGCCGAAGCCGTCCTGCTTGTGATCGAGCGCGGCGAGCAGGTAGAACGGCGACACCTGGCTGCCGTTCTTCGCGATCGCCTGCCAGTACGCGACGTCGCCCCAGCGCGCATCGACGTCGATGAATTTGGCGCGCGTCTGCGCGGGCGTCAGCGCCGCGTCATTGTCGCCCTTCAGCGGCATCGCGCGCGCCGTCTTCGCGACGAGCGAGCGATAGCCGGGAATCTCGGTGTTCAGGCGCCGCGCGAGCGCGCCCATCGCCTCGCTGTCGGCCACCTTCGTCATGTCGGCCGCGAGCGCGACATACGCGGCGTCCGCCGGCGGCGTCTTGCGGTCCCAGCCCGACAACGCGGCGACCGTGTTCGGCAACGCGGTCGCGATCTCCGGGTTCTGCACCGCGCGCGTGAGCAGCGTGCCGATCGGCACGACGAAAATCAGCAGCAGGAAAATCGCGAGCGGCGCGACCAGCAGCAGCGCCATCGTGCGCTTGCGGGCCTCGGCGGCCTTCAGCTCGCGCTTGAGCGCGGCGGTCGACGGCGAGGAAGGCGCGATCGTCATCGTATTCAACTGGTCTCTCCGGCCGGACACGTTCCGGCGGCATGCCGCGCGACGCGATCGACGCGTCGCGCGGCCGGTTGCATCACGACACCCGTGAGGATGCCTGACCGGTTACTTCGTTGCCCACGCGGCGAAGCGCTGTTCGAGCTCGTCGCTGTGGTCGGTCCAGAAGCCGATGTCCTCGAGCACCGCGTTCTTGCCGTTGGCCGGCGAGTTCGGCAGATTCGCGAGCGTCTTCGCGTCGAGCGCCTTGATCGCGGCGACGTTCGTCGGGCCGTACGCGATGTGCTGCGCATACGCCTGCTGCGGCTTCGGCGTCAGCGAGTACGCGATGTACTGCTCGGCCAGCGCCTTGTTCGGCGAGCCCTTCGGAATCGCCCAGTAGTCGAGGTCGTAGATGCTGCCGTTCCACACGACCTTCAGGTTCTTGCCTTCCTTCTGTGCGGCGTCGATGCGGCCGTTGTACGCGGTCGACATCACGACGTCGCCGGCGACGAGGAACTGCGGCGGCTGCGCGCCCGCTTCCCACCACTGGATGTACGGCTTCAGCTCGTCGAGCTTCTTGAACGCGCGATCCTGGCCGGCCTTCGTGCCGAGCACCTTGTAGACGTCCTTCGTCGCGACGCCGTCGGCCATCAGCGCGAATTCGAGGTTGTAGCGCGCGCCCTTGCGCATCCCGCGCTTGCCGGGGAATTTCTTCACGTTCCAGAAATCGGCCCAGCCCGTCGGCGCGGTTTTCAGCTTGTCCGCGTTGTACGACAGCGCGGTCGACCACACGAAGAAGCCGACGCCGCACACCTGCGGCGCTTCCGGAATCAGGTCGGATTTCTTCGCGATCTTCGACCAGTCGAGCTTCTCGTACAGCCCTTCGTCGCAGCCGCGGTTCAGGTCGCCCGATTCGACTTCGACCACGTCCCAGTTGACGTGCTTCGCCTCGACCATCGCCTTCACCTTCGCCTGCTCGCCGTTGTATTCGACGGCCGTGACCTTGTTGCCGGTCGCCTTCTCGAACGGCTGGTTGAACGCGACCTTCTGCGCGTCGCCGTTCGCGCCGCCGAAGTTGACGACCGTGAGCTCGGCAGCCGTGGCCGATGCGCCGAACGCGACCAGTGCCAGCGCGAGTGCCGTACGGCGCGCGGTAAAGCTTGCTCGTTTCATGATGGTTCCTCTCCTCTCGTGGTGGAAGTGGGCTTTGTTGTTGACGACGTGCTGCGGAAAAGCGGGTAAACCATGCTCACGCGAACACGCGCAGGTGTTCGGGCGAGAACGCAAGCGAGACCGGGGCGCCGGGCGAGAACGCGTCGAGCGCGCCGGTGCCGAGCGGCACCTTCACGAAGCACTCGTCCTGGCCCGGCAGTGCGCAGCGCATGCGCACGTGATCGCCGAAATAGATGAGGCTGCGCGCCTCGCCGCTCACGCAATTGGCGGCGCCGCCATTCATGCCGTTCGCGCCGTGCGCGGC
This sequence comes from Burkholderia sp. EMB26, assembly GCF_024730645.1. NCBI lineage: Bacteria > Pseudomonadati > Pseudomonadota > Betaproteobacteria > Burkholderiales > Burkholderiaceae > Burkholderia > Burkholderia sp. EMB26. Next base: position 2,991,178 of record NZ_CP078071.1, on the reverse strand, counting down.
GAGGCTCATGCGCTCGGGGCGGATGCACGCGACAGCGGATGCGCCCTCGGCGGCTTCGCCGATATGGCGGCCGACGAGCTTCGTGCCGTCGTCGAGCCGGAATTCGCAGAATTCGCCGTCGACGCGCGCGATGGTGCCGCGCAGCCGGTTGCTGTCGCCGATGAAGTTCGCGACGAATTCGTTGCACGGCGATTCGTACAGGCGGTCGACGGTGTCGAGCTGCTGCACGATGCCCTTGTCGAACACGGCGACGCGATCGGACATCGTCAGCGCCTCGCCCTGGTCGTGCGTCACATACACGAAGGTCACGCCGAGCTTTTCGTGCAGCGCCTTCAGTTCGTATTGCATGTGTTCGCGCAACTGCTTGTCGAGCGCGCCGAGCGGTTCGTCCATCAGCACCAGCTTCGGCTCGAACACGAGCGCGCGCGCCAGCGCGATACGCTGCTGCTGGCCGCCCGACAGTTGCGCCGGATAGCGTTTCGCGAAGCGCTCCATCTGCACCATCTTCAGCGCGTGCGCGACACGCTCCGCGCGCTCGCCGGCGGGCAGCTTGCGCACCGTCAGCGGATACCCGACGTTCTGCTCGACCGTCAGGTGCGGAAACAGCGCGTAGTTCTGAAACACCATGCCGATGTTGCGCTTGTGCGGCGGCACGTTGTTCAGCAGCTCGCCGTCGAGGCGGATCTCGCCGCCGGTCGGGAATTCGAAGCCGGCGAGCATCATCAGGCAGGTGGTCTTGCCCGAGCCGGACGGCCCGAGCAGCGTCAGGAATTCCCCGCGGTGGATGTCGAGGTCGAGCGATTTGACGACGAGCGTTTCGCCGTCGTAGGTCTTCCGCACGCCGCGAAAGCTGACGATCACATCATCGGACTTCATCGTGCTGTCCCCTGGTTCCGCGCCAATTGATTTTGAGATGCGAGCCACTATACGGCGCGCACGGTTCTATACTAGGGAACCATTTCAATATTCCTAGTAGGACCACTTTGGATACCGTGATCGTCGCCGACTGGCTGTCCGCCCGCATCGACCGCAGCTCGCCCGAACCGATGTACCGGCAGCTGCTGCAACTGATGCAGCAGGCCATCCTGACCGGGGAATTGGGGCCAGGGACAAAGCTGCCGAGTTCGCGCACGCTCGCGGGCGACCTGTCGATCGCGCGCAATACGGTGCTGCACGTGTACGACCAGCTGACGGCCGAAGGCTACGTGCTGACGACGACCGGCAGCGGCACCTACGTGGCCGACACGCGGCCGGACGCCGCCGCGATCCGCGTGCCGGGCGCCACGCCGCCGCCGTCAGCCGCCGACGAACTGCCGGCGCCCGACGCACAGGGCAGCCTGTCGATGCGCGGGCGGCAGTTGATCGAGCATGCGGGCGTCTCGCGGCGCCAGTGGGGTGCGTTCATGCCGGGCGTGCCGGACGTGTCGGAATTCCCGAGCCGCACGTGGAGCCGCCTGCAGGCGCGGCTGTGGAAGGAGGCCAATCCGGAGCTGCTGACCTATGCGCCGGGCGGCGGCTACCGGCCGCTGCGGCGTGCGCTCGCCGATTACCTGCGCGTCGCGCGCTCGGTCAAATGCTCGCCGGACCAGGTGATCATCACGACGGGCATCCATCAGTCGATCGATCTCGCGGTGCGGCTGCTGTCCGACATCGGCGATCGTGCGTGGGTCGAGGAACCGTGCTACTGGGGCGTGCGCAGCGTATTGCAGGCGGCCGGCCTGACGCTCGCGCCGGTGCCGGTCGACCAGGAAGGGCTCGACCCGCGCGCGAGCGACATGCAGCACCCGCCTCGGCTCGTGCTGGTCACGCCGTCGCACCAGTACCCGCTCGGGATGGTGATGAGCCTCGCGCGGCGCCGCATGCTGCTCGAATATGCACGCCAGCACCGCTGCTGGATCATCGAGGACGACTACGACAGCGAATTCCGTTACGGCAGCCGCCCGCTCGCGTCGCTGCAGGGTCTCGACGACGGCGGCCGCGTGATCTACGTCGGCAGTCTCGGCAAGATGCTGTTCCCGGGGCTGCGGATGGGTTACATGGTCGTGCCCGAGCACCTGGTCGACACCTTCCGCACCGGGTTGTCGGAGCTGTACCGCGAAGGCCAGCTGATGCAGCAGGCCGTGCTCGCCGAATTCATCATGGACGGCCACCTCACTTCGCACGTCAGACGAATGCGCACGCTGTACGGCGAGCGCCGGCAACTGATGATCGACGCGATCCGGGCGCGCTTCGGCGAGGCGCTGCCCGTGATGGGCGACGAGGCCGGCCTGCATCTGGTGCTCGGCCTGCCCGATGCGTGCGACGATCGCGCGGTCACGCAGAGCGCGTTCGACGCCGGCGTGATCGTGCGCCCGCTGACCAGCTACTACAGCAACCTCAACACCGCGCGGCAGGGCCTGCTGCTCGGCTATGCATGCGTCGCGCACGAAGGCATCCGGCCCGCGTTCGATACGCTCGCCGATACCATCGAGCAACATCTGCCGCGAGACATCACGCGCGCGGCATGAAGCCCGCCACACGCGGCGACACCCGGGTCAATGCGCGCTGCCCGCGCCGCGATCGAGCGACGCCGCGCGTACGGCTTCGCCGGGCTTCGTGAACACGCGCTGCCGCAGCGCGGCAATCTGTGCGTCGCGGTCCTGCGGCGACAGGCCAGCCGACTCGATCTGCGCACGCTGCGCCGCATAATCCGCGTAACGGCTCTGCCACGACGCATCGTCCTGCTGCATCTGCGCGACGCGCGCCGCCGCCTCGGGTCCGAGCGTCTGCGTCAGTTGCGCGCGCATCGCATCGGGCGTCGCGCCGCTCTTCCGCAATTGCGCGATCTGGTCGATCGCCGCGCGCTGCCGATCCACCCGCTGCTGCGCCTCGCGTTCGTCGGCCGGCATCTGCTGCTCGAGCGCCGCGAGCCGTTCGGCCTTCTGCGCATCGGTCAATGAGCGGTCCTGAGTGATCTTCAAGCGTGCGAGGTCATAGCGCTGCCGCCACTGCTCCGCGCCGAAGAACGGCTGGCTCCAGTCGCCGAGCGTGCGGTACGCGATCGACGCCCGCTGATCGAGCGCGAGCTGCAACGCGCCGGGATCGGACTTGTCGACCGCACCGGCGTCGCGCAATGTCGCGAGCGCATCGAGATACGCGCGATACCGATGCCACACGTCGAGCGCCTCCGCCTGTGCGACCGTGCCGTCGAGCTGCGCGGCGATCTCGCGAACGACGAACGCATCGAGCGCGGCCGCGCTCAGGTCGCTCCGCGCGGTCAGGCAATAGTCGAAGAAATCGCGCACCGTGCGCGACTTCGCGAGATGGCCGCCTGCATCGAGCGGCAACCGCGGCGCACTGGAACCGGCGAGCGACGGCGGCACGCCCGCACTCGCCGGCACCGCGGCCTGCGATGCGGCGACCGCCACGCCGCCCACCGCGGCCGCCTCCGGCGCATCACCCGCTGCGCCCGTGCCGCGATGCGATCCCGCACCGCTCCACATCGCGACGCCGGCGACTGCCGCGAGCCCCACGCCCCCGTAGATCGCAGCGCGCCGCACGAGCGGCGCGCGCCCTTCACGTGCCGCCATCGATCACACGCCCGCGAGCTTCAGCCGGTTCGCATGCGTGCGGATCACCGCGACCGGGTCTTCCGCATACGCGCCGCGCACGCCGAGCAGCTGGTTGATCTCGTCGATATGGTTCCACTTGTAGCGCGTGCTCAGCACCTTGCCGTACAGCGCGCTGCACTTCGACACGAGCCCGTCGTTCTCGCCCGAACCGCGGTTGATCATCACCGTGCCCGTGCCGAACAGCGCGAGCGTCGACAGGTCGAGCACGTTCGCCGGATCGACGACCGGAACGGTGCTCGTATCCGTCGCCCCCGTCACGCCGAACAGCGACAGCGTCGGCTGGATCGCCGTGCCGGCCCACGAATACAGCAGATGCGTGTTGCCGCCGACGGTTTCCGTCGGCGCGCCGGTCTGGCAACTGCCGGGAGCGCCGAGGCCCGCGCTCGGATAGTTCTGGTTGTAGGTGGCGGCCTGCGCGGTCGTCAGCGTCTTCAGCGACGCGAGTGCGTCCTGGTTCGTGTTGTGGCTGCTGCTCGTCAGGATTCCGAATACATTGACGAACGCGGCGATCACCGTCGACGACAGTCCGGTCGGATCGTATGCGAGCACGTCCTGCACGAAGTCGGCGAACTCGGAGCCGCGATGCGGCGTGCCGATCGTCGTCACCGACGCGACGAGATCGGGCGCGACGGCCGCGACATAGCGCGACGTCAGCCCGCCCTGGCTGTGACCGACGAGATTGACCTTGGTCGCGCCGGTCGCGGCGAGCACCGTCTTCACGTAAGCCAGCAGCTGTTCGCCGCGCCCGTTCGGGCCGTCGTCGCTCTGGAAGCCCGACAGGTTCGCGACGTACACGGTCGCGCCATGCTGTTGCAGGTCTTCCTGGATGCCGTACCAGTAATCGAGTACGCCCGCGTACTTGTCGGTGCCGGTCAACCCGTGCACGAGAATGATCGGATAGCGCGTCGTCGCATAGTCGTCGGCGGGCGCGGTTGCCGCCATCGCCGCGTGCGTCGTCGCGAGCGTCGTCAACGCGGTCGTCCCCGCGAACGGCGCGACGCTCATCGCGCATGCCACTGCCCCTGCCATTACCCTGGAACGCATCGATTTGGCCATGCATGTTCTCCTGATTATTGTGCTGCCGGTGCGAATGACACCGGATCGACACGCACGCCGCCTCGCACGGACCTCGTGTGTCGAATGCGGAGTGAAGCACGACTCGCGAACGTTTGCGCCCCGACTAGATACGGTTCTCTAATCGGTTGACGCGCCCCGCCCGTTCGGGCGGGGCGGCGTGCAGGCACGCGCATGCTGCGGCGCACACGCGCGTGGCGCGCTACAGCTTCGCGCTCACGCGTACCCACGCGGTACGCCCCGGCTCCATCACCGGCGCATTCGCCGGATAGCCGAAACCCGCGTTGCCGGCAAGGTTCAAATGCTCGGTGTAGGCCTTGTTCAGCACGTTGTCGACCCCCACCGAAATCTGCACGGTCTTGCTGACGTTGTACTGCGTATGCAGCGACAGCACGCCGAATCCGGCGCTCGGGCCGAAGTCCTTGCCGACCACGTTGCCCTCGTTCAGCGCATAGCGATGCTGCGACGCAACGATGCGCCACAGGCCGCCCGCCGACCAGGCGCCGCGCGTGTATTCAAGCCCGATGCGCGCCTCCAGCGGCGGCATCTGCGGCAGCGGATCGCCGCTCGCCACGTTGCGCCCCCACGCATACGCGAGCGACGTCTCGACGCGCAGCGGCGCGACCGGCCGCCACGACACGCCGGCCTCGCCACCCATGATCTGCGCGTTGACGTTGGTCGCCTGCGTGGTCGGGCCCATCATGCCGGTCGCATAGTCGAACAGGATGAAGTCCTGGACGTAGCCCGCGTACGCCGACACCCATGCATCGAACCGGTCGCTCTTGTATTGCGCGCCGATATCGAGCTGCGTGGTCTTCTCCGGCTGTACCGCCGAGAACGCGTTGACCGACCCGGTCGGCCCGCGCGTCGCGGAGAACAGTTCCCAGTAGTCCGGATAACGCTCCGCGTGGCCGATTCCCGCGTACCACGTGACGGGCAGCGACGCGAGATCGCGCTCGTAGCGCACGAAGCCGCTCGGCAGCACCTTCGTCCGATCGTCGTCGAACGTCGGATTCGGCTTGCTCATCATCATGCCGCGCTTCATCGCGCGCTTGTCGCGTGCGCTCGCATAGTCGACGCGCGCGCCGCCGATCACGCGCGATACGTCGCTCGCATACCACGTCAGCTCGCTGAACACGCCCGCATTCCACATGGTCGCCTGCGCATCCCACGGCTGGTCGCGGTAGTTCTGCTGCCCCATCGACGAGCGCGAATCGAGCCGGTTCGATTGCGCATCGACGCCCGTGACGAGCTTGAAGTCGTCGCCGAAGCGGAACGTCGCGGCCGCACGCGCGCCCACCGTGCGGCGCCGCACGTCCGCGGCCATCCGCATCGGCATGCTGCTCGCGGGGTCGGGCTGCCGCAACGTGTAGTTGTCCATCACGTGATCGGCTTCGTTGTAGTACACGCGCGCCTCGATCCGGTCGAGCACGTCGCCGAGATGCCGCTTGTCGAACGACAGGCCGAACGTCTCGCGGCGGAAATGCGCGCCGTCCATCCCGCGGCCCGCATAGCGTGCGTAGCCGTCGCCCGTGCCGGCGGTCAGCTCGACGCGCGTATGGTCGTCGGGCGTCCAGCCGAGCGCCGCATCGGCGTTCCACTTGTCCCACTGCGACGGCACGGTGTTGCCGTTGCCGTCCTGGTAGTCCTGCGAATGCGCGTGGTTCGCGGTCACGCGGCCATAGACGTCCGGCGTGCCGGCAGTGAGGTCGATGTTCTGGTCGTTGCGGCCGAACGATCCGCCGACCAGGCTGCCCTCGAAGCGCATGCCGGGGCGCTCGAAACGCGGCGTCACACGCTCGAACTGCACGGTGCCGGCCGATGCGCCGGGACCGTACAGCACGGTCTGCGGCCCCTTCACGACCGTCACCTTGTCATAGCTTTCCGGTGCGATGTACGACGTCGGCGCATCCATCCGGTTCGGGCACGCGCCGAGCGTCGGCATCCCGTTCGCCAGGATGTTCAACCGCGAACCGAACATCCCGCGCAGCACGGGGTCGCCGTTCGTGCCACCGCTGCGGATCGACGTGAAGCCGGGGATCGTCTTCAGGTAGTCGGCGCCGTCGCTGGCGGGCAGCGGCTGGCGCGGCGCCTTCGGATCGGTGACGACGACGAGCGGCGTCGACAGCGGCGCCGCGACGACTTCGACGGGCGGCAACAGCATCGCGGCGTCGTTCGCCGTCGCGCCGGCCGCAGGCGCCGTTTCGGCCGCGGCGGCGCTCGCGGCCAGCGCGCCGACAGCCAGCGCGGGAACGGTGAGTTTCAGCATGCGCGGCAAGGGCCGCGCACGGGCATTGCGTGACGCCTGTGGTGCACGCAACTGGAAATTGGTCATGATCGAAAGCCCGAGTGACGCCCTCCACGCGGCCTCGACGGGCCGCACGGATATCGGCGGAATGAGAAACGGCGGGAAACGCGTCAGGCGCGCTCGGGCGGTGCGCGCGGATAGGCGCGCGGATAGCGGTCGCTGCGCGCCGCGACGGCAGGCGGCGCGGCGACGGAAACGGAAACGACGGGAACGGCGCCGACCGACGCGGCGGCAGGCGCGCCGATGGCCGGGCTATGAGCGAAGAAGCCGCAGTAGCCGCACGCGTCGAGATGCAGCGCATGATCGTGCATGCCGCCGGCAGCGGGCGCACGATGCGCGCCATGCTCGGTACTGCAGACGATCGCATCGGGCGTGGCCGCCTGCGCGATACGCCACTGCGACACCAGCGGCGCGGCGATCGCGATCCAGATCGCGAGCAGGCCAAGCCAGGCAGTCAGGTGACGATGTCGGTGCAGCATGTGCGGCGACGAGTAAGCGGAATGTAAAAACAGCCGAGATGTTACAGAATGTTCAACGCGATGACCAGTGCCGACGACGGTAAACGAACCGGGGGCGCATGGTTGTCAACACAACCATGCGCCCCCGCCTGCGATGCGCTTCGGACGCGCGATGATCAGGGCGCCATGCGCCGCAGCACGTCGTCGCGCCGGATGAAGTGATGGTAGAGCGCGGCCAGCGCATGCAGGCCGATCACGAAGTAGAACGCGTTGCCGATCAGCTCGTGCGCTTCCTTGATCGTCGGCCGCAGCGCCTTGTCGGGGCCGAACAGCGTGAACGACACGCCAAGCCAGTCGAGCGACACCGGCTTGCCGCCCATGTTGATCATCATGATGCCGAGCAGCGGCTGCGCGATGATGAACACGTAGAGCGCGAGATGCGCGAGCTTCGACAGCCAGCGCAGCAACGTCGCCTGCGGAATCGCTTCCGGCGCGCGGCTGACCAGTCGCCACAGCACGCGCAGCACCGACAGCACGAGGACGAACGTACCGGCCGTCAGGTGCACGTTCATCCAGAACGCCCGGCTGTCGCTGCCTTTCGGTCCGCGGATCTCGATGGCCAGGTAGGCCAGCGCGACCAGCAGGAAGATGGCCCAGTGGAAGAAGATCGCGGGCGAGCTGTAGCGCGTCTGTTTCGCGAGGATGTTTTTCATGCTTCGTCTCGTGTTGTATTCGGGGAGGGGCGCCAGCTGCAGCCGGCCTGCGCCCGGCAAGGCTGTGACGATTGTAGCCGCGCGGGCGGCCGGTTTTGCACGGCGCGGTCAAATATCCGACGAATCGTCAACGCGCGCCGCGCGCGGCCGGCCTATGGAAAATCCGCATCGCGCGCCCGGGCGGCTGTGGCACGATGAAGCTTTGGTGCGACGGCGCGCGGGCATCATGAGCAAAGCGTTCTTCGTTGCAGCCTACCGGCTGATCGCCGCATTGCTCGCGGTGTCCACCACGCTGCACAGCGTCGCCGACTACTGGCGCCTGCCGAGCTTCCATCTCGGCAACTACCTCAGCTACTTCACGCAACTGAGCAGCCTCTACGCGGCCGCGATGCTGGCCGCGGGGCTGTGGCGCATCGCGCGGCCCGGCTCGGCCCGCTACGAATCGATGCGCGGCGCGGCAGTGCTGTACGTGCTGATCACCGCGATCGTCTACGAGCTGCTGCTCGCGCGGCTCGATGCGCTGCGCCACGTCACGCCGGCGTTCAACAACTGGGTACTGCACCGAATCGTGCCGCTCGTGATGCTGTGCGACTGGCTGTATGTCGAACCGCGCTCGCCGATTCCGCGCCGCAGTGCGTTCGCGTGGCTCGGCTTTCCGGTCGTCTATCTCGGCTATACGCTCGTGCGCGGCGCGGTGGAGGACTGGTATCCCTACCCGTTCGTCGATCCGCGGCCGCACGGCTATCTGCCCGTCGCGATCCAGTGTTCGCTGATCGCGCTCGGCGCGGCGGCGCTCGCACTGGGCATTCGCTGGCTCGGCAATCATGCGAGACAGTCTGGCAGCGCGACGCTTAAGGAAGGATGAAGATGGAAGCGGTTCGACCGTGTGCGCCGCCCGGCGCACACGTGGCGATACCGACGATCAGCCGCCGTTGCGCGGCAGGAAGTTCATCGGATCGACGACCTTGCCGTTCTGGCGGACTTCGAACTCGAACGTCGAACGACCGCTCGCGTCGGTGCCCATTTCGGCGACCGGCTGGCCCTGGCGCACCGCGTCGCCTTCGTTGACGAGCAGCTTGCCGTTGTGCCCGTAGGCCGTGATGAGCCCGTTGTCGTGCTTCAGGATCACGAGCGGGCCATACGCCTTGACGCCGGAGCCGGCGTACACCACGCGCCCGTTTGCCGCGGCCCGCACCGAGTGGTCGGGCCCGGATGCGGCGATCACGACGCCGCGCGACTTGCCGGCCGCAAACGGCGTCGCGACGACACCTGTGGCCGGCCACGCGAGCGAGCCCGGCTGGGCGGCGGCCGCGGGCGGCTGCCCGTACGCATTGGCCGCCGGCGGCGGCGCGACCCGCAGCACCTGGCCCGGCGACACGGCGTCCGTCGGCGCCATGTGGTTCCAGCTGGCCACGTCCTGCACGCGCTGTCCGTAGGCGCTCGCGATGCCCGCCAGCGTATCGCCCGGGTTCACGCGGTAATAGCCGGCAATCACGCCCGGCGTCGCAGCCGACGTGGGCGCCGGCTGGCGCGCGGGTTGCCAGCTGTCGGTCCACGGCGTCATCGTGCAGCCCGTCAGCGCGATGGCCGCGGCAACGAGCGCCGCCTGCGGCAGCCAGCGCGTGAGCGTGTCGTGGATGGGAATAGTTTCTCTCAAGGGTCCTCCCGGATTTGCGTCGTCGCGCCGCCCACCGCCCCCCGGCGCGCGACGCACGATGTCCGGCCGAACGGCCGGATCAACCAGTATCCGACCGCTTTCGCGGCCGTCAGTTTCCACAGCGGAACGTCGGCGCGGATGAGCTCACCGGCCCCTTTTTCGCGTCGTCCCGACCGGCAAAGATACCATTTGTCGCGGTCAACACCCCGACAGTTGCCCGATCCGGAAACAATCTTGCGGCGTCGCACGGGCATCCCGGCGGGCCGCGCGCCGCGCCGGGCGGGCCATCCGGCCGGCGCTTGCGGGTTTCTCGCGGGCGCGGCCGCCCTCGCCCGCCGTATCGGCCCCGTCATATTCTCCGCTTCGATCGCCGCCTATACTCGGTGGTGCGCAGCGCGATCCAACGACAACGAGGAGCAAGACAATGAATAACGCGACGTTTCTCTCCGTGCAGCTCGACGCCGACGATTTCGCCGGTTCCAGCGGTCTGGTCGAATTGCTCAACCGGCACCTGTTGTTCGCGACCGACGTCGCCGAAGCGGCCGACGCGCTGGTTCAGCTGGCGAGCGTCACGCACCTGACCGGCGCCACGCGCCACAGCGTCGAGTTGCCGGTCCTCGCGATCGAACGACTGCGCGACGCGCTCGATACGCTGAGCGGTTACGACGAAACGTGGCTGCAGGTGCTGGAACCGGCCGAGGCGCTGTTCCGCGAGATCGGGCGCGGCAGGCGCCCGCTGCACTGAACGCCGCCGCATTCATTGCGCGTTCCAATGAAAACACCCCGTCGTTCCGCATAGCGGTACGACGGGGTGTTCGTACTACAGGGGGTCAGATGCGGTCGCCAGCGCGGCCGTGCCATTAACGACCCTTGTAGACCGGTGCGCCATCCGAGATGCGCTTGACTTGCCAGCCGGTCTTGGCCGCGGCCGGCGCGCCCGATTCCTGACCAGCGGCCGGTTGCGCACCGTAGCCGGTCGTGTCGGCAGCGGCGACGTTCTGTTGCGGGTGCAGACGGGCTTCGGCAGCCTGGATGCTTTCCGGGTAGTTGGTCCGGTCGCTGCCCAGCTTGTAGCCGGCCTGTTGCAGCTGGACCAGCTCGGCCTTCACCTGGGCACGGGTGACGGGCGCGTTCTGTTGGGCGAACGAGACGGCGGGGACGGCGAGGACAGCAGCAGCAGCGAACGTTGCGATCAGCGATTTCATGATTACCTCCGGGATTTTTTTGCTCCGCCGCACACACCATGTCTGCAGCGATGGAACAGAGTTTAGTCCCGGCAGCACCTAGGGAAAACCATGAAAGAACGAAAACACTGTTTCCCCGGAGCCAACAATGCCGGCATCCGGGATCGAAAAACCCTATTCAAAGAATAGATTTTCGCAACAATGCCGCCGCCACCGGCCGGTTACGACCAGTTGGCGTGGAAGCTGCCCGGCTTGTCCGTGCGCTCGAACGTGTGCGCGCCGAAGAAGTCGCGCTGCGCCTGCACGAGGTTCGCGGGCAGCCGCTCGGACCGGTAGCTGTCGAAGTACGCGACCGCCGACGCGAACGCCGGGACCGGCACGCCGGCCTTCACCGCGGCCACCACGACGTCGCGCAGCGCGGTCTGGTAGTTCGCGGCGATGTCCTTGAAGTACGGGTCGAGCAGCAGGTTCGCGAGCGCCGGATCCTTCGCATACGCGTCGGTGATCTTCTGCAGGAAGCGCGCGCGGATGATGCAGCCCGCGCGGAAGATCTTCGCGATCGTCCCGAGATCGAGGTTCCAGCCGTATTCTTCCGACGCCGTGCGCAGCTGCGCGAAGCCCTGCGCGTACGAGATCACCTTGCTCAGATACAGCGCGCGGCGCACCGCTTCGACGAATGCAGCGCGATCGCCGTCGAACGGCGCGGCAGCCGGGCCCGACAGGATCTTGCTGGCCGCGACGCGCTCGGTCTTCAGCGACGACAGCACGCGCGCGAACACCGACTCGGTGATGAGCGGCAGCGGCACGCCCAGATCCAGCGCGTTCTGGCTCGTCCACTTGCCGGTGCCCTTCTGCGCGGCGCGATCGAGGATCACGTCGACGAGATGCTTGCCGGTTTCTTCATCCTTCTTGCCGAAGATCTTCGACGTGATCTCGATCAGGTAGCTGTCGAGCTCGCCCTGGTTCCATTCGGTGTACACCGCGCCGAGTTCGTCGTTGGTCAGGCCCGCGACGTCCTTCAGCACCGAGTAGCTTTCGGCGATCAGCTGCATGTCGCCGTATTCGATGCCGTTGTGGACCATCTTCACGTAGTGGCCCGCACCGTCCGGGCCCATGTACGCGACGCACGGCTCGCCGTCCGACGGCGCCTTCGCGGCGATCTGCTTGAGGATCGGCTCGACGAGGTCGTACGCGTCGCGCTGGCCGCCGGGCATGATCGACGGGCCGCGCAGCGCGCCCTCTTCGCCGCCCGACACGCCGGTGCCGATGAAATGCAGGCCCGACTGCGCGAGTTCCTGGTTGCGGCGGATCGTGTCGGTGAAATGTGTGTTGCCACCGTCGATCAGCACGTCGCCCTTCTCGAGCAGCGGCTTGAGCGAGGCGATCGTCGCATCGGTCGCTTCCCCGGCCTTCACCATCATCAGGATCCGGCGCGGCGTTTCGAGCGACGCAACGAATTCTTCGAGCGTATAGGTCGGCACCAGATTGCGGCCGGGGAATTCGGCGATCAGTTCGTCGGTTTTCTCGCGACTGCGGTTGAACACCGACACCGCGTAACCGCGGCTCTCGATATTGAGTGCGAGATTGCGGCCCATCACCGCGAGCCCGATCACACCGATTGCTTGTTTGCCCATTAGTCAATTCTCCGGAAAAAACGGAGCGCGACCCGAGCCGGGCCGCGCGCACAGGCGAAAGGATAGTGGAAACCCGGCGGCGCTGCGCGCTTGCGTGTCATTGCTCCGCGTGCGGCAGGCGCCGGAACACGACGCTCAGGTTGTTCGCCGGCATCTCGACGACCTCGATGCAGTCGAGCCCGAGATCGAGGCCGAGCGCGACCACGGTCTCCAGATCGCGCACGCCCCACGACGGATCGCGGCTGCGCAACTGCTGGTCGAACGCCTCGTTCGACGGGGCCGTATGCCGGCCTTCGCGACGATACGGGCCGTACAGGAACAGCACGCCGCCCGGCCGCAGCACGCGCGACGCACCGGCGAACAGCGCGTCGGTGCAGGCCCACGGCGAGATATGAATCATGTTGATGCAGACGATCGCGTCGAGCGCCGCGACCGGCCACGGCGTGTCGCGCACGTCGAACGCCAGCGGCCCGGCGACGTTCGCGAGGCCCGCATGCGCAACCCACGCGGCGATCGAACGCCGCGCCTGCGCATCGGGATCGCTCGGCTGCCAATGCAGGCCCGGTAACGCCTGCGCGAAATGAACGACGTGCTGCCCGGTGCCGCTCGCGATTTCGAGCACGCTGCCGCTCGCCGGCAGCACGCGCCGCAGCACGTCGAGGATCGGCCCGCGATTGCGTTCGGCCGCCGGCGCCGACAGCCGCGCGGACGGATCGGAAGAAGAAGCGGCGCCGGTCACGATGCATGCTCCTGCGTGTCGCCCGCGCTGCTGCGCCCGAGCCGCGCCACGAGCGCGTCGAGCGCGGGTGCGCAATGCGCCTCGACCTTCAGCGTCAGTATCGGGTCGGCGCGCGTATGGCCGAGATTGAGGGCGGCAAGCGGCTTGTGCTGCGCCTGCGCCCACACGCAGAAGCGGTAGCCGGAATACACCATCAGCGACGAACCGACGACGAGCAGCGCGTCGGCCGCATCGAGCGCCTGCGACGCCAGCGCCACGCGTTCGCGCGGCACGTTTTCGCCGAAGAACACCACCGCCGGCTTCAGCAGGCCGCCACACGCGGGGCAAGCCGGGATGCGGAACGTATCGAGCGCGGCCCATTCGAGATGCGCGTCGCCGTCCGCCGCCGGCTCGGCCTGCGCGCCCAGCAACTCGGGATTGTCGGCTTCGAGCACGGTCTGGATCGTCGCCCGCGCGTGATGCGCGCCGCAGTCGAGGCAGGTCACGCCGTTGATCCCGCCGTGCAGTTCGATCACGTCGTCGCTGCCCGCCCGCTGATGCAGGCCGTCGACGTTCTGCGTGACGAGGCGTTCGATCCGGCCCGCGCCGCCGAGCCGCGCCAGCGCGACGTGCGACCCGTTCGGCCGCGCGCGGCCCACGACCGGCCAGCCGATCATGCTGCGCGCCCAGTAGCGGCGCCGCGCGGCATCGGAGCCGAGGAATTCGTGGAGCTGGATCGGCGGCGAGCGCATCCATTGACCGTTGCGGTCGCGGTAACCGGGAATGCCGGAATCGGTGCTGATGCCCGCGCCGGTCAGCACGAGCAGGCGCGGATGACGCTCGACGAACGTGTGCAGCGCATCGAGCGCGGCCGGATCGACGTCGGCGATGGAGGGATCGGGCAAGGCTTGATCGGGCAAGGCTTTATCGTTCATGTTGGCAACGTGATCGGTCGCGCCGGCAGGCCGTGCGCCCGCACGGGCGGCCACGCACGCCAGCACATGATACAGAACGCCGTGCGATCGGGCGGACCGCCGCCACGGCACGCCCGCGCACGCAAAAAGACGCCCGTCGCCGCTCGGCGACGGGCGCTTCAACAATTGATCCATCGGGGTAGTGGATCAACTGACAGCACAATGTTGCGACGCCCGTCATACCGCGATCGACGGCCGTTCCCCTGGACCCTGCGTGTTCCGCCTGCCGCGCGCATCGGCGCGTCATCGGCCTTCCCGACCCGATCCCGTTCCACCGGCTCGTCACGCCGATGCGATGCCCATCGCGCAAACGCGTTCGCCGCGCGACGACGGGCGTGGTGTCACGGCATGACGATTCCGGGATCCGGGCCGACGCCATCCGCCTGCGTTCGCGGCTCATCCGCGACGGCCGACCGGCACCGGTCGGCTTCGTGCGCCACGCATGCACGTCGTCGTTCAGAACGAACCCGATTGCTCGGATGGAACGGAAAGCCGCTCGCTCACGTCGCCGCAATCAGCGACGAAGCGACTACCCTGGCAGGTCGGCGATTCATGTTTGCAACACGATTCGTTGCGTTTCGGTCTTTTTTCATTCTCTTGTCCCCGTCTCCGATACATCCGACCCACTGAAGCGATTGCCGGGTCGACTGCGCCCGCGATCGCGCTCACGGCCCATACCACCATGCAAGGAGCGCACCATGTTTCATGGCGCAAGGCCTCGCGGGGCCCGGCAAGGCCGCGGGCAGGCATCGCGCCCCGTCAGAAAGCCCGAATGTTTCGAAACTGAAACGCACCGCCGGTGCCGCCGGCATCGTCGCGTCGGCGCTGCGCGCGGCGGCCAATCGCCTTACAATCGGCCCACGATTGGCGCCGCCCCGTCACCGGATGCGAGCGCCCGGCATTGCCCTTTCCCGCAGATCTGCACCGCCCGACCGGAACCCGCACTCGCCGCATGCCCGACACGAAGAACTGGCTGGAGATCGACTACCGCACGCTGTTCAGGCTGCACCCCGATCGCCGGATCGAACGCGAGAACGATCCCGACGAATCGCCGGCGCCACGCTTCTGGCTCGGCCGCTGCGCGGGCGGCACGCTGTCCGGCGTACGTGCGGACGTACCCGCCGGCATCGCGGACGAACTGACGCGCGTGGCCGACAGTGAACCGCCGTGGTCGGACGACGCGCCGCCCACGCACCTCGAACGCTATCTCGGATTGCTCGCACCCGTTTCGCACTGGAACATCGGCCTCGTGTATGCGTTGCCGCATGCGCTCGAATTCGATACCGACGCGCACGCCACGCTGGTCGACGGCGACAGCGACACGGGTCGACGATTGCTGCGATCGCTGGCCGTGCACGGCATGCCGGAAGGGCTGCTGTCGATGGGGTTTCGAAGCGCCGCCGATCTGTGGGCGCCGTGGTGCGCGGCTGTGGTCGACGGCGAAATCGCGTCGATCGCGTTTGCCGCGCGACTGTCCGACGTCGGCGCCGAACTCGGTGTCGCGACCGCGCCGGCGTTCCGTGGGCGCGGCCTCGCGGCCGCCGTCACCGCCGCGTGGTCGCGCTTGCCGTCGCTGCGCACGCGCACGCTGTTCTACAGCACCGACCGCGACAACCGCGCGTCGCAACGCGTGGCGTCACACCTGGGGCTCGCGTTGCGTGGCGCGACGCTGCGGGTCGGGTAGCGCGGGGCGGAACCGTCCCGCTCGCGCATCGCGCAAACACGCTAGCATTCGGACACGGAACGCCGCGCGTTCCCGTCGCCTCGCCTCCAAGGACTCGCCATGACCCCTTCCGCTTCCACCCGCGCCGACGTCGCGCATCGCGTCTTCTCGGCCGGGCGGCTGTCGATCGGCCTCACGCTTCCGCTGCTTCGCAGTGGCCACATCGTCGCGGACTTCAACGAACAGCTCGAACTCGCGGCGCTGGCCGATTCGCTCGGCTTTCGCGCGCTGTGGATTCGCGACGTGCCGCTGAACAGCGCCGACTATCCGGACCCGGTCGGCCACCTCGATCCGTGGGTGCTGCTCGGCGCGCTGGCGTCGCGCACCCGCCGGATCGCGCTCGCCAGCGGCGCGATCGTGCTGCCGCTGCGCCATCCGCTGCATATCGCGAAAGGTGCGCTGTCGGTCGCGACGCTGTCGGGCGGGCGCTTCATCCTCGGGCTCGGCTCCGGCGACCGGCCGCCCGAATACGCGGCGTTCGGCGTCGACGCGCAAACGCGGCGCGACCGCTATCGCGCGCACTGGGACGTCGTCGCGGCCGCGCTCGGCGTGCCGTCGCGCGTGCTGCCCGACGAAGCGCCGCCCGATGCGCCCGAATTCACGCTGCTGCCGCGCGACGGCGACGCGGTGCCGATGCTTGCGGTCGGCTCGGGTGGACAGAGCGTCGACTGGATCGCCCGGCATTCGATCGGCTGGATGACGTATCACCGCGATCCGGATACGCAGCGCGCCCGCTATTCGATGTGGCGCGCGGCGGTCGAGCGGCTCGCGTCGCCGCCGTTTCGCGCGTTCGGCGTCTCGATGCGCCTCGATCTCGCCACGCACCCCGATACGCCGGCCACCGCGCTGTCGCTCGGTTACGCTACCGGGCGCCGCGCGTTGGTCGACATCCTGCGGGACATGCGCGCGGCGGGTACGCATCATGTCACGCTGAACCTGGGCTCGGACCGACCCGTGCGCGAGGTCATCGAAGAAATCGCCGAGCACGTCTTGCCGGTATTTCATGACGAGCAGGCGTAATTCATCAGGAATCCGAATTCCGTGATGGAATGCACGCGTGGATCGTGATCGAACGAGCGCTCGCTGGGTGACGCATCCCGCGCCGGCGTCGATAAACCCGCGTGACAGGCTCCTTACGATCGTGGAAGCGGGATCTTGCGTCCGATATCGGACCGCCGACGGTCTGCGTCCGGCACACGACTTGCGCGCCTGCATGGCCGATCCGAATCGTCGGCGACGGAACGACGGAACTATTCGGTCCCGATCGCGATCATGTTAACTTCCGTCCATCGTTCAGCCTGGCGGGCCGCGTGACGACACGCACCCGCATGCCCACTCCATGCGACATATCCTTCTCGGCTGGCTGCTCGCCGCCGTCGTCTCGGCCGCCCACGCGGCCGCTCCCGCTCCGGCCGCCGCGTCGGCCGCCTCCGACGCCGCGCCCGCACTGACGCCGCAACAGGCGCGGCAGGCACTGAATGTGCTCGAAAACCCGCGCGAGCGCGCGCAAGTCGAAACGACGCTACGCGCCATCGCGGCGGTCGGCGCGTTGAGCGCACCGGCGGTGCCGGCCAGCGCAGCGTCTGCGGCCAGCGGCGCATCGGCGGCCGCCGCGCCGGCCGCGCTCACGTCGAACGGGCTCGCATCGATGCTCGTCCGCCAGGGGTCGCGCTGGGCCGCTCAGATCGGCAACGCACTGCAGGAATCGCTGCGCTCGCTGCTCGACATCGGGTCGGTGGGCAGCTGGTGGCACGACAAGCTGATGCGCGCCGACCAGCGGGCGGATTTCACTCGCACGCTCGGGATCCTCCTCGCGGTGCTCCTGCCGGCGCTCGTCGTCGAATGGCTCGCGAAGCGGGTGTTGCGGCGCGCGCTGGCCGCGGTGGCCGCACGCCGCGCCGATACGTCGCGCCGCACCGCGTCCGATTCCGCCGCATCGGACGAGGATCACGCACCGCCGCCCGATACATCCGCCCCGCCCGATCACGCCGACACGGTCGACGCTCCCTCGTCCACGCAAAGCCGCGGCCATGCACGCCGACACACCACGCTGCTGCACCGGCTGCCGCGCGCGCTCGTCAGTCTCGCGCTGCGCGTCGTGCCGCTGCTCGTATTCGTCGGCGTCGCGAGCCTGACGATGTCGTTGCTCGACGAAGCCGGCACGCCGATCGACGCCGCGCTCGAAGCATTGATCGACATCTACGTGATCTGCCGGCTCGTCACGATCGTCAGCCGGCTGTTCTTCCAGCCCGATGCGCGGCAATTGCGGCTGCTGCATATCAGCGACGCATGGGCCGAATTCGCACAACGCTCGATCGCACGGATCGTGATCGTGGTCGGCACATGCACGGCGGCCGTCGAGATCGCCGCGAACTTCGGTCTGAACGAAGCCGGCCATGTCGCGCTGCTGAAGGCCGTCGCGCTCGTCGGCCACGTGATGATCTCGGTGCTGATCCTGCAGTGCCGGCGGCCGGTCGCGGCACGCATCCGTGCCGCCGGCGCGGATCGCCCGACCTTCTCGGTCATCGGCAACGCGCTCGCGGACGCGTGGGCGCCCGTCTCGGTCTTCATCGTGATGGCGCTGTGGTTCGTGTGGGCGCTCGACGTCCACAACGGTTACCGCGTGCTGATCACGCTGGGCGGCCGCTCGATCGCGGTGATGATCGCGATGCGGATGGTGTCGATCGTCGTGTTCGGCGCGCTCGCGCGGCTGTTCCAGCGCCGCGAGGACGACCGCACGCTCGTTCATCTGCACGCGTACCGCTACTACCCGCTGCTGCGCCAGATCGTGTCCGGGGCGATCGGCGTCGTGACCCTCGTGCTGCTGCTGCAGATCTGGGGCGTGCCGATCTTCCGCGCGTTCGAAACCGGCACGATCGGCCACCGGCTCGCGTCCGCGCTGGTGACGATCGCGATCGCGGCGATCGTCGCACTCGTCGTGTGGGAAGCGGCCAACATCGCGATCGAGCGCCGCCTGCAGCGCTGGACGCGCGAAGGCAACCTGGTGCGCGCGGCGCGGCTGCGCACGCTGCTGCCGATGCTGCGCTCGCTGCTGTTCGTGATGATCGCGCTCGTCGTCGTGCTGACGGGCCTCAGCGAACTCGGCGTGAACGTCGGGCCGCTGCTGGCCGGCGCCAGCATCTTCGGCGTCGCGCTCGGCTTCGGCTCGCAGAAGCTGGTGCAGGATTTCATCACCGGGATCTTCCTGCTGATGGAAAACGCGATGCAGGTCGGCGACTGGGTCACGCTCGCCGGCGTGTCGGGCACGGTCGAATACCTGTCGATCCGCACCGTGCGGCTGCGCGCCGGCGACGGGTCGCTGTACACGATCCCGTTCAGCTCGGTGACGACCGTCAACAACACGAATCGCGGGCTCGGCAACGCGGCCGTCAAGGTCAGCATCGCGTACGGCGAGGACATCGACCGCGCGATCGCGACGCTGAAGGAAATCGGCACCGCATTGCGCGACGATCCGAAGTATCACGACGGCATCCTGTCGGACTTCAGCTACTGGGGTATCGACCAGGTCGACGGCGCGGCGCTCGCGCTGGCCGGACAGATGCAGTGCACGGACTCGGCGCGCTGGAGCGTGCAGCGCGAATTCAACCGGCGGATCGCCGAGACGTTCCGCGAACGCGGAATCCGGATCGCCAATCCGCAGCGCAGCGTCGTGGCCTATGCGGACGGCTCGCGGCCTGTCGCCGCCGACGAAAACGATCCGCGCGCCGACACGCGGAATCCCACCGATACGGCAGCCCCGCCGCCGTCGCCCGACGAAGCGGCGCGCAAGCCGGGTTGATCGCGATCGCCCGGGACAGGTAACCTGCCGCGCTCAACGCGCGGCAGGCTTCTTTACGCGCGCCGTGCGTTTCGCCGCGGGCGGTGCCGCTCCCGGCTTCGCCGCGCGCTTCGCGACGGCACCCTGCCCGCGCTTCGCAACGGCTTCCGAATCGGCGGCACCCGCATCGCGCTGCGCATGCCACTGCTCGAGCAGCACGCGGGTCTGGTCGGCAATCGTTTCGGTCACCAGCGCCGCGCGTTCGCCCTCGAACGCGTCCCATTCGAGCAACTGCAGCGCCGAACGCTGCGCGATGTGGAACACCGTGATCTGCCCGAACAGGCTCAGCGCGCGCAACCGCGTGACGGGATCGTCGGCCGGCCGGCCGGTGATGCGGCCGATCAGCTCGGCGCTCACGTCGTTGAGCGGCTTGCGCATGCGCGTCATCAGGATCTCGCTTGCGCTCGCCGGTTCCTGGCCGCCCTGCTCGCGCGCGAAGAACATCCGCTGGTTCATCGTCTTCGGCGCGGTGAACATCCGGTCCGACAGCGCGCGCAGCAGCCCGATGAACGCATCGATCAGTTCGTCGACGCTCGCGTGGGCCTCGAGCATCGCCCGCGCATGGCCGACCGCCGGCGCGAACACCGCCCAGCCGTGCTCCGCGATCGTCTCGACGCACGCGCGGTACACGCCTTCCTTGTTCTCGAAGTAGTACTGGAGCGCCGGCGCGTTCACGCCCGCCATCGCGGCGATCTCGCGCGTCGACGCGCCCGCGAACCCACGTTCGCCGAACAGTTCGATCGCCGCCTCGATGATCCGCTGGCGCGTCTCGTCGCCGCGCGCGTAGCCGCCCGCCGACGTGCGGCGCAGCTTCTTCGCTTCGTTCATGCCTTCCTCGTCATTCGATCGATCGACATTCTACTTGACACAATTCTACCAACTGGAATAATTCTTCCACTCGGAATAAATTGGATCCCGCATGTCGACGCCACAAGACCCGCCACAGAAAGCAGATCGTCAGGAAAACGGAACAATGCCGCGCAACCGGAACGGCGGAACGAAACGGCGCGTCCTGCTCGCGGTCGCCGTGCTCGCGGCCATCGGCGGTGCGGTGTGGCTCGGCCGCTGGTGGACGGTCGGCCGTTTCATCGAAAGCACCAACGACGCGTATCTGCAGGCGGACAGCATGACCGCCGCACCGAAGGTGGCCGGCTACGTGACCGACGTCTATGTGCGCGACAACCAGCCCGTGAAGGCCGGCGATCCGCTCGTGCGGCTCGACGTCCGCCAGTACCAGGTGGCGCTCGCGCAGGCGCTGGCGACCGTCGACGCCCGTCGCGCCGATATCGCGCGCGCCGAAGCCGACATCAGCCAGCAGCACGCGAACCTCGAGCAGGCCGACGCGCAGGCGAAGGTGTCGCGCATCAACGCGCAGCACGCGAGCGACGAGTACACGCGCTACGCACCCCTCGCGGCGACGGGCGCCGAAACGCACGAACGCGTGGCCGACCTGAAGAGCACGCGCGATCAGGCGGCGGCGACGCTCGCCGCGAACAACGCGTCGATCGCCGCCGCCCGCACGCAGATCGCGTCGTTCACCGCGCAGCTCCAGCAGGCACGCGCGCAGCTCGAGGCTGCGCAGGCCAGCGCCGCACAGGCGCAACTCGACCTCGACAACACGATCGTGCGCAGCACGCTCGCGGGCCGCGTCGGCGATCGCACGGTGCGCGTCGGGCAATACGTGCAGCCCGGCACGCGCCTGCTGACCGTCGTGCCGGTGGACTCGATCTATCTCGTCGCGAACTTCAAGGAAACGCAGATCGGCAACATGCGCATCGGCCAACCCGTCGAGCTGCATGTCGATGCGCTGCCGGACGGCCCGCTGTCCGGCGTCGTCGACAGCTTCGCGCCCGGCACCGGTGCGCAGTTCGCGCTGCTGCCGCCCGAGAACGCGACCGGCAACTTCACGAAGATCGTCCAGCGCGTGCCGGTGCGCATCCGTCTCGCCGCGAACGCCCGCGCGCAGCGCATGCTGTTGCCCGGGCTGTCGGTGACGGTCGACGTCGATACGCGCTCCGCCCGCGACGAGCAGCATCATGGCTGATACGCCCGCCACGATGCCCGCGCCGCCGCACGAAGGCCGCGCGAGCGTGACCGACTGGATCGCGGTCGCGGCCGGCGCGCTCGGCGCGCTGATGGCGACGCTCGACATCTCGATCACGAACTCCGCGCTGCCGCAGATCCAGGGCGAAATCGGCGCGACCGGCACCGAAGGCACGTGGATCTCGACCGGCTACCTGATGTCGGAAATCGTGATGATCCCGCTCGCCGCCTGGCTCACGCGCGTGTTCGGGTTGCGCAATTTCCTGCTGACGAATTCCGCGCTGTTCATCGCGTTCTCGATGATGTGCGGCTGGTCGCACTCGCTGCCGATGATGATCGCCGGCCGGATCGGCCAGGGCTTCACCGGCGGCGCGCTGATCCCGACCGCGCAGACCATCATCCGCACGCGCCTGCCGCTGTCGCAGTTGCCGGTCGGGATGACGCTGTTCGGCCTGATCGTGCTGCTCGGGCCGCTGTTCGGCCCGGTGCTGGGCGGCTGGCTCGCGGAAAACGTGAACTGGAGCTGGTGCTTCTTCCTGAACCTGCCCGTGTGCCTGCTGCTGATGGCGCTGCTGGTGTTCGGGCTGCCGTCGGACCGCCCGCACTGGAGTGCGTTCTTCAACGCGGACTGGCTCGGCATCTTCGGTCTCGCGATCGGCCTCAGCTCGCTGACCGTCGTGCTCGAGGAAGGCCAGCGCGAACGCTGGTTCGAATCGCAGATGATCGTCACGCTGAGCATCGTGTCGTTCGTCGGGATGGCCCTGATCGCGCTGTCGCAACGCTTCGCGAAGCGGCCGATCATGCGGCTGTCGTTGATGCGCAACCCGCGCTACGCGAGCGTGATCGTGATCGTATCCGCGGTCGGCGCCGGGCTGTACGGCGTGTCCTACCTGCTGCCGCAGTTCCTCGCGATCGTCGCCGGCTACAACGCGGAACAGGCCGGCGCGATCATGCTGCTGTCGGGGCTGCCGGCCTTTCTCGTGATGCCGATCCTGCCACGCCTGCTCGGCAAGGTGGATTTCCGCATCCTCGTGATCACGGGGCTGCTGCTGTTCTGCCTGAGCTGCATGCTCGACATCAGCCTGACCGCGCAGAGCGTGGGCCATGATTTCGTGTGGTCGCAGCTGATTCGCGGTCTCGCGCAGATGCTCGCGATGATGCCGCTCAACCAGGCGTCGATGGCGGCCGTCGCGCGCGAAGACTCGGGCGATGCGGCCGGGCTCTACAACATGGCGCGCAACCTCGGCGGCTCGATCGGGCTCGCGATCATCGGCACCGTGATCGACCGGCGCACGACCTTCCATACGGCCGCGCTGCGCGAATCGGTGAGCGCGAACTCGCTGATCGGGCAGGATCGACTGTCGGCCTATACGGCCAACTGGTTCGCGCACACCGGCGATCTCGCGTATTCGAACCTGCGCGCGCTCGGCCAGCTGGCGCAGCAGATCCAGATCCAGGCCATCGTGATGACCTACTCCGAAACCTTCTACCTGCTGGGCCTCGCACTGCTCGCCTGCGTGCCGCTCGCGCTGCTGCTGAGAACGCCGCGCGGGCCGCAACCGATGTCGTCCGGCCATTGACCCGTCATACGCGATGAAACCCTTCTCCCTGCCCCGCCGCCCCGCGCTCACCCTGTGCGCGGCCGCATGCCTGCTCGCCGGCTGCACGGTCGGCCCCGACTACCGCGGCGCGCCCGCCGCGCCGGATGCGCCGACCTTCGTGCGTGCGCCGGCCACCGGCGTCGACACCGCCGCGCCCGCACCGAGCGCGTGGTGGCACGCGCTGAACGATCGCCAGCTCGACGAGCTGATCATCGCCGCACTCGTGTACAACCCCGATCTGCACGCGGCGCAGGCCCGCTTGCGCGCGGCCCGCGCGCAGCTCTCGCAACAGCGCGCCGCGCAGATGCCGAAATCGTCGGCCACCGTCGCGGCCATCCGCATGCGGGAACCGGACGTCGGCGCGGCCGGCTCGCTGCTGCCGTCGAACGGCTCGGGCCAGTCGGGTGGCGCGTCGCCGTCGCTCGGCGGCTCGGGGCCGCTGCAACTCTATTCGGCTGGCTTCGACGCGACCTGGGAAATCGACCTGTTCGGCGGCACGCGCCGCGCGGTCGAAGCCGCGTCCGCGCAGGCCGAAGCGGTCGATGCCGATCTCGCCGACACGCAGGTGTCGATCGCGGCCGAAGTCGCGAATGCGTATGTCGACCTGCGCGACCAGCAGCAACGGCTGGCGTTGTCGCGACGCACCGCGCAATTGCAGCAGCAGATGCTCGACCTCACGCAGCAGCGCCGCGCACGCGGCGTCGCGGCCGATACGGACATCGAGCGCCTGACGACGCAGGTCGAGAACACGCGCGCGTCGCTGATCCCGCTCGATGCGCAGGTCACCGAGTCGCTCGACCGGCTCGCGATCCTGACGGGCCGCGCGCCGGGCGCGCTCGATGCGGCGCTGTCGACCCCGGACGCGGCCTTGCCGACGCTGCCCGCCAGCGTTGCGATCGGCGATCCGGCCACGCTGCTGAAACAGCGCCCCGATATTCGCGCGGCCGAGCGCCGGCTCGCGTCGAGCAATGCGCAGATCGGCGAGCATGTCGCCGACTATTTCCCGAAGGTGACGTTGCTCGGCGATCTCGGTTTCAGCGCGACCGACCCCGGCCACCTGTTCCGCAAGCAGAATTTCACGTGGGTCGGCGCGCCGTACCTGCAATGGAACATTCTCGACTTCGGACGCACGCGCGGCGCGGTGCGCGCGGCCGAAGCGTCGCGCGACGAAGCGGAAGCGAATTATCAGAAGGCCGTGCTCGGTGCATTGCAGGATGCCAACACCGCGTTGCAGCGTTACGGGCATCAGCGCGAGCACGTCGTCGCGTTGACGAAGGTGCAGACGTCGGCCGTGCATTCGCGCACGCTGATGGACCAGCGCTATCGCGCGGGCGTCGCGTCGATGATCGACCTGCTCGACACGCAACGGGAAGCGCTGTCCGCGCAGCAGAACGTGATCGCCGGGCAAGCCGAACTGATCAAGAATTACGTGTCGGTGCAGAAGAGCCTCGGGCTCGGATGGCAGGCAAGCGCCGGTTGACGGCGCCGACGCAAATCATGCACGACCGATGCATCATGCTCGTCGAAACAATTTCGCAACAACTCATTGCGCGCGCAACAATACTGCTTCGTTTCCCGCGCAACGAACGGTTCGCGCCGCCTCGACGCCGCGACTATCGAAAACATATCGAATATCAATTAGCCAATCGTCTGACGATCTCTTCTAATTCAGTCGGCTTCCCCACCACCGATCGGATTCAAGGAGTTCCATCGTCATGTCCTCATCTTCCCCTCGCGTGCTGCGGCACGCAGTCGCCGCAATCTGCGTGGCACTCTCCGCTTCGCCGTACGCCGCCGAACTCACGCGCGACACCGGCGCGCCCGTCGGCGACAACCAGAATTCGCAGACGGCCGGCCCCGCCGGCCCGGTGCTGCTGCAAGACTCCGCGCTCATCGAGAAGCTGCAGCGCTTCGATCGCGAGCGCATTCCGGAGCGCGTCGTGCATGCGCGCGGCACCGGTGCATTCGGCGAGTTCGTGCCGAGCGCCGACATCTCCGACCTGACGAAAGCGAAAGTCTTCACGCCGGGCACCCGCACGCCGGTGTTCGTGCGCTTCTCCACCGTGATGGGCTATCGCGGCTCGCCCGAACAAGCGCGCGACCCGCGCGGCTTCGCGGTGAAGTTCTATACGCAGCAGGGCAACTGGGACATGGTCGGCATCAACTGGCCGGTGTTCTTCATTCGCGACGGCATCAAGTTCCCCGACTTCGTGCATGCGAACAAACCGAGCGCCGTGACCGGCGTGCAGGACCCGAACCTCGCGTTCGACTTCTTCGCGCACACGCCCGAAGCGACCCACATGCTGACGAGGCTGTACACGGACGAGGGCATGCCCGATTCGTATCGCCACATGGACGGCTTCGCGGTGCATGCGTTCAAGTTCGTCAATGCGCAAGGCGACGTGCATTACGTGAAGTTCCACTGGAAGAGCCGGCAAGGGGTGCACGGCCTGCGTCCGCAAGAGATCGCCGCATCGATCGGCCGCGACTGGAACATGATGACGAACGACCTGTACGGCGCGCTGAAACAGGGCGATTTCCCGAAGTGGGACCTGTACGTGCAGGTGCTCACGCCGAAGGACCTGAGCCGCTTCGACTTCGACGCGCTCGACGATACGAAGGTCTGGACCGGCGTGCCTGAACGCAAGATCGGCACGATGACGCTCGATCGCGTGCCCGACAACTACTTCCAGTCGACCGAGGAATCGGCGTTCGCGCCGTCGCGGCTCGTGCCGGGGATCGAGCCGTCCGAGGACCGGATGCTGCAGGACCGCCTGTTCGCGTACGCCGACACGCAGATGTACCGGCTCGGCGCGAACTACATGGATCTGCCGATCAATCGCCCCGTCGTGCCGGTGGTCAACAACAACCAGGACGGCAAGATGAATGCCGGCGACCGCAAGGGCGAGGTGAACTACGAACCGTCGACGCTGAACGAACTCGCGCAGGACCCGCAGTACAAATCGGTCCGCATGGCGCTCGACGGCACGACGCAGCAGGAAGCGATCCGCAAGAAGCTGCCGTTCCGTCAGGCGGGCGAGTACTACCGCAGCCTGTCGCAGCAGGACAAGGACGACCTCGTCACCGCGCTGTCCGGCGACCTCGGCCAGGTGAAGAACGCGCAGAACCAGTACGCGATGCTGTCGTACTTCTACAAGGCCGACGCCGATTACGGTACGCGTCTCGCGCAGGCCGTTCACGCGAACGTCCAGCAAGTGCAGTCGCTCGCGGCGAAGCTGAGCGACAACTGATCCTCGCGGCTCGGGCCGTTGCCGACGTGCGCGCTCGCGCCGCGCACGTCGGCCCGGCCACTTCATCAGGACACCCTCATGCGATTCGAACGCTTCCCCCACGTGATCCGCGCGGCCGCGGCGGCGCTCGCGCTGGCCGCGCTCGCCGGCTGCGCGCACCTGCCCGACCGGCCAACCTACGGCAAGGCCGACCCTGCCGCGCTACGCCGCTATGACGACGACTGGTTCGACGCCGCGCGCGTCGGCCGCGTCGACATCCTGCGCGCGTTGCACGACGCCGGCTATCCGGTCGACGCCACCGACGGCCACGGCTATACGGCCGTGATCCTCGCGGCATACGACGGCCAGCCCGCGGCGCTCGACTACCTTTTATCGGCCGGCGCCAATGCGTGCACGGGCGATCGTCACGGCAATACGGCGCTGATGGGCGCCCTCTTCAAGAATGAACCCGACATCGCGCGGCGCCTGATCGACACGCACTGCCCGATCGACCAGACGAACGGCGCCGGCGAAACCGCACTGGGGTTCGCGACGCTGTTCAACCGCTTCGAGCTGATTCCGCTGCTCGTCGCGCATGGCGCGAATCCGAACCATGTCGACCGGCGCGGCCAGTCGTTGCTTCAACTCGCGCTGACGCACGACAACGCGTATGCCGTGGACGCACTGCGGGAGGCGGGCGCCAAACGGTAGCGCGACTACGAATCAACCGTCTGAACAATGCGGATGCACCGTGCTATCGTGCCGTGGGTTTCATCGCACGGAGACAGGAAAATGCTGAATCGCTTCGCCATTGTTCTGGTTGCCGCCGGCGTGGCAACCAGTCTCGCGGCAACCGCCGCGAGCCCCCAACCGGACAGCGCCAATTCGTATCGCCAGTTGCGCACGCGGCTCTTTGCCGGCGTGACGGTCACCGCGATCTTTTCGCCGAACCAGTGCCAGAACGCGCAGCAGGCAGGCACCCAGGCAGCGGCGCCCACCGTGTCGGGCGGCTTCGCGATACGCGACTTCATGGAAGTCGGCGGCAATACGCTCGCGTTCGCCAACCAGCACCTCACCGTCCAGCCAAGCGGCGCGACCGTCCTCGAACTGATCCAGTACCGCGTGATGCAGGATGAAAGCGCGACGGTGACGGTCCGCTCGCTGTCGCCGACCACGTACCAGCCGGTCGCGCCCGCGCAGGTTTTCCAGTGCACGCTCGGCGACGGTCTTCGTTTCGCCTACGCGTGGCGAGATCGCGACTGACGCAAGGACTTCGTAGTGGACGCCGGCATCCACGCCGAAACATCAGGACGACTACGAAATTGGGTTGACGTACGGAACAGGCAAACCGTCCCGTGCGTCGCTCGTGCAGGGCTCGGATTCAGAAAAACTCGTCGAGCAGACGATAGAAAGCGATCCGCTCCGGATCGGGACGTTCGATCCCGTACCGCACGAAGAAAGGCGCGACCCATTCGCTGCCCAGGTCCGCTTCGATATCGCGCGATGCCAGCGCCAGATCCTGATAGCGATCGGCCACGCCCAGGCGCCCGCAATCGATGAAGCCGGAGAAGCGGCCGTCGTCGACCATGAAGTTCGGCAGACACGCGTCGCCGTGCGTGACGACCCCGTCCTCGATCGCCGGCCGTTGCGCCAGTAACCTCGCGAACATTGTGTCGAGCGGCATGCCCGTATTCGCATCATCGAGGTTGTCCTCGTCGACGAGCCCTGCGTCGATCCGTGCCCGGGCGCGCGCGATTCGACGCGCCGCGCCGTGATCGAACGGGCATGTGGCCGGATCGAGCCGATGCAGCGCACGCAGCGCGTCGGCGACGATCGTCACTTTCGTCTCCGGCGCAAGTGACGCGACGGCGAGGTTGTCGCCGCGCACCGCGCTCAGCAGCAGCCACTCGCGCCCCGCCGCCGACGCGACGTCGAGCACCCGAGCGCCCGGCACGCCCGTCGTCGCCAGCCAGCGCAGCCGCACCGCCTCGTCCGGCAATTCGCCGAGCGGCCCCGCCGGCTCGGTTTTGACGAACCGGCGCGAGCCGTCGCGCGCATCGAGCCGGAACACCGCGGCATCCGACTGGCCGTCCGTCTGTCGCGTCCATCGACAGCCGGCCAGCCTGGCCTGCCACGTCGTAGGCATGTCGTTGATGAGCGGGTCGTTATCGGTCACGGCGAACTCGATCCTCGTTGACGGGGCCGGCACGCAAAGTGTCGGCAACACCGCGCGCATGATACCGCGCCACCCGATTCATCAGACCATTTCCACCCTCGCCGACGCCCCTCATTTCGTCTCCTTTCGCCGGCTCCATCGAATCTCCATCTTTCCGCATCAAAGACGCCAACTAATCCACGCACACTCCGCCCCGTCAAAGCAGGCAGTGGGCTGCCTGCGCTTCCTGGAGTCGCTATGAAGAACCAAAAACGATGCTGCTACGGCGCCGTATGCGCGCTGGTGGCGGCAATGCTGGCGGGTTGCGGGCCGTCCGAACAGCCGGCCGCCGCGCCGGCCACCCCGGTGGCGGCCATGACCGTGGCCGCCACGCGCGTCGACGTGACGGAGGACCTGCCGGGCCGCGTCGCGGCCGTGCGGGTCGCCGAGATCCGGCCGCAGGTGAGCGGCATCGTGCAACGCCGGCTGTTCGAACAAGGCACCGAAGTGCGCGTGGGCCAGCCGCTGTTCCAGATCAATCCGGCGCCGTTCAAGGCCGAGATGGACACGGCCGCCGCGTCGCTGCAGCGCGCGCAGGCGGCGCTCGAACGCGCGAAGGTGCAGACCGCGCGCTTCAAGCCGCTCGTCGAGGCCGATGCGATCAGCCGCCAGGTGTACGACGACGCCGTCTCGCAACGCGACCAGGCCGCGGCCGACGTCGCGCAGGCCCGCGCGACGCTCGCGCGCCGCCAGCTCGACCTGAAGTTCGCGACGGTGGAAGCGCCGATCGCCGGCCGCATCGACCAGGCGCTCGTGACCGAAGGCGCGCTGGTATCGAGCAGCGACAGCCAGCCGATGGCGCGCGTCCAGCAGATCGACCAGGTCTACGTGGACGTGCGTCAACCGGCCGCGTCGCTCGACGCGCTGCGCGGCGCGCTTGCCGCTCAACCGCAAGCGTCGGACAGCAACGGCCTGCCGGTCGACGTGCTGCGCGACGACGACACGCGCTACGACGTCAAGGGCCGCATGCTGTTCTCGGGCGTCAACGTCGATCCGGGCACCGGCGACGTGCTGCTGCGCGTGCTGGTCGACAACCCGAAACGCCAGCTGCTGCCGGGCATGTACGTGCGTGCCCGCATTCCGCGCGCGCACTACGCCAACGCCGTGATGGTGCCGCAACAGGCGATCGTGCGCGCCGGCGGCAAGCCGCAGGTGTGGGTGCTCGACGCAAAGGGTATGGCTCACCTGAAGGCGGTCGAGGTCGGCGAACTGACGAACCGCAGCTATCGCATCAAGTCGGGCCTGCAGGCCGGCCAGAAGATCGTCGTCGAAGGCATGGAACGCCTGACCGACGGCGCGCCGGCCGCCGCAACCGACTGGAAGTCGCCTGACGCGGCCGCCATCGCGTCCGCGCACTGAGTCACGAGGAGCCTCCAGCCATGGCTGAATTCTTTATCCGCCGCCCGGTGTTTGCGTGGGTGATCGCGCTCTTCATCATCCTGACCGGGCTGATCGCGATCCCGCAACTGCCGGTCGCGCGCTACCCGTCGGTCGCGCCGCCGTCCGTCACGATCACCGCGAACTACCCGGGCGCCACGCCGCAGACGATGAACGACGGCGTGCTGAGCCTCATCGAGCGCGAATTGTCCGGCGTCAAGAACCTGCTGTACTTCGAATCGTCGGCCGACACGTCCGGCAGCGCGCAGATCACCGTCACGTTCAAGCCGGGCACCAATCCGGAGATGGCGCAGGTCGACGTGCAGAACAAGATCAAGTCGGTCGAGCCGCGCCTGCCCGCCGCCGTGCGCCAGAACGGGCTGATCGTCGAATCCGCGTCGTCCGGCTTCCTGATGATCGTCAGCCTGCGCTCCGACAACGGTCGCTTCGACGAAGGCGCGCTCGCCGACTACATGGCGCGCAGCGTGTCCGAGGAACTGCGGCGCATCGACGGCGTCGGCCGTGTGCTGCAGTTCGGCTCCGAACGCGCGATGCGCATCTGGGTCGATCCGCAGAAGCTGATCAATTTCGGCCTGTCGATGAGCGATCTGACGACCGCGATCGGCCAGCAGAACGTGCAGATCGCACCGGGCAGCCTCGGTGCGCTGCCCGCGCTGCCGGGCCAGCGCGTGACCGTGCCGCTCACCGCGCAAGGTCAGCTCGCGACGTCGGAAGAATTCGCGAAGGTCGTGCTGCGCGCGAACGCGGACGGCTCGAAGGTCGTGCTCGGCGACGTCGCCCGCGTCGAACTCGGCTCGCAAAACTACACGTTCGTGAGCCGCGAGAACAACAAGCCGGCCACTCTCGCCGGCGTGCAGCTCGCGCCGGGCGCCAACGCGGTGAAGACGGCGGACGCGATCCGCGCGCGCATGGCCGAACTGAGCAAGTCGATGCCGTCGGGCATGAGCTACTCGATCCCGCTCGACACGTCGCCGTTCGTGAAGATCTCGATCGAGAAAGTGCTGCACACGCTGCTCGAAGCGATGGTGCTCGTGTTCCTCGTGATGTACCTGTTCCTGCAGAACGTGCGCTATACGCTGATCCCGGCCATCGTCGCGCCGGTCGCGATGCTCGGCACGTTCACGGTGATGCTGCTGACCGGCTTCTCGATCAACGTGCTGACGATGTTCGGCATGGTGCTCGCGATCGGCATCATCGTCGACGATGCGATCGTCGTCGTCGAGAACGTCGAACGCCTGATGGCCGAGGAAGGACTGTCGCCGAAGGACGCGACGTCGAAGGCGATGAAGGAGATCACCGGCGCGATCGTCGGCGTCACGCTGGTGCTGACCGCGGTATTCCTGCCGATGGCGATGGCGAGCGGCTCGGTCGGCGTGATCTACAAGCAGTTCACGCTGTCGATGGCCGTGTCGATCCTGTTCTCCGCGCTGCTGGCGCTGACGCTCACGCCGGCCCTGTGCGCGACGATGCTCAAGCCGCTCGCACCGGGCCATCACGAGAAGCGCGGCTTCTTCGGCTGGTTCAACCGCCGCTTCGACCGCCTGACGAAATGGTACGAGACGCGCGTCGGCCGCCTGGTCGGTCGCACGGGCCGCGTGATGCTGGTGTTCGTCGCGATTTCGGGCGCACTGGTGCTCGGTTTCCGCAGCCTGCCGTCGTCGTTCCTGCCGGACGAAGACCAGGGCTACTTCATCACCAGCTTTCTGCTGCCCGCGGACGCTACCGCCGAGCGTACGCACGACGTGGTCAAAACGCTGGAGAAGCATCTTGCTTCACGTCCGGCAATCCAGTCGAGCATTTCCGTGATCGGCTACGGCTTCTCGGGCCAGGGTCCGAACGCGGCGATCAACTGGTCCGTGATGAAGGACTGGAAGAACCGCGGCGGCGCATCGACCCTCGAGGAAGGCATGCTCGCGCAGCAAGCGATGGCCGGCGTGACCGAAGGCACGGTGATGAGCCTGCTGCCGCCGGCCATCGACGAACTCGGCAACAGCTCGGGCTTCTCGATGCGCCTGGAAGACCGCGCCAACCAGGGCACGGCGGCGCTCAAGGCGGCCGAAGCGAAGCTGCTCGAACTCGCCGCGCAAAGCAAGGTCGTGACCGGCGTGTACCCCGACAGTCTGCCGGCCGGCACGAGCATTCGCCTCGAGATCGACCG
Organism: Burkholderia sp. EMB26; assembly: GCF_024730645.1. Lineage (NCBI taxonomy): Bacteria > Pseudomonadati > Pseudomonadota > Betaproteobacteria > Burkholderiales > Burkholderiaceae > Burkholderia > Burkholderia sp. EMB26. Next base: position 2,958,641 of record NZ_CP078071.1, on the reverse strand, counting down.
CGCGAAGGCGCAGGCGCTCGGCGTGTCGTTCACGACGCTCAGCGACACGCTGTCGACCGCGATGGGATCGACCTACGTGAACGACTTCCCGAACGCGGGCCGCATGCAGCAGGTGATCATCCAGGCCGACGCGCCGGCACGCATGCAGATCGACAACGTGATGAAGCTGTACGTGCGCAACGCGGCCGGCGGCATGGTGCCGCTGTCCGAGGTGGTGCGCCCCGTGTGGACCGACACGCCGCTGCAGATGGTGCGCTTCAAGGGCTATCCGTCCGCGCGCATCTCCGGCAACGCGGCGCCCGGCCAGTCGAGCGGCGCGGCGATGGCCGAGATGGAACGACTCGCCGCGCAACTGCCGCCGGGCTTCGCGGTCGAGTGGACCGGCCAGTCGCTGCAGGAACGCCAGTCGGCGTCGCAGGCGCCGATGCTGATGGTGCTGTCGATGATCGTCGTGTTCCTGGTGCTCGCCGCGCTGTACGAAAGCTGGTCGATCCCGCTGTCGGTGATGCTGGTGGTGCCGCTCGGCCTGATCGGCGCGATCGGTGCGGTGCTGCTGCGCGGGATGCCGAACGACGTGTTCTTCAAGGTCGGGATGATCACCGTGATCGGCCTGTCCGCGAAGAACGCGATCCTGATCGTCGAGTTCGCGAAGCAGTTGCGCGAGGAAGGCAGGGGGTTGATCGAAGCGGCCGTGCAGGCGTCGAAGCTGCGCCTGCGCCCGATCCTGATGACCTCGCTCGCGTTCGGCCTCGGCGTCGTGCCGCTGATGATCGCGACCGGCGCCAGCGCCGAAACGCAGCACGCGATCGGCACCGGCGTATTCGGCGGCATGGTGACCGCCACGGTGCTGGCCATTTTCTTCGTCCCTGTTTTCTTTGTGTTCGTGATGAGTATCCAGGAGCGCATCGGCGCATGGCGGGCGTCCCGCACGCAGCCGGCCACCCCGACTCACGGACAGGAAGGTTGATGCCATGCGATTGCTTGTTCTTCCCCTCGTCCTCGCACTGTCGGCCTGCACGCTCGCGCCGACGCTGGTCAAACCGTCGATGCCGGTGCCGACGGCCTACACGGCCGCCGCTGCCGCCGATCTCGACGCGAACGCCGCCGACCTCGGCTGGCGCACGATGTTCGGCGACCGCCGCCTGCAACGCCTGATCGAGCTCGCGCTCGAGAACAACCGCGACCTGCGCGTGGCGGCGCTGAACGTGGAAGCCGCCGAAGCGCAGTACGGCATCCAGCGTTCCGCGCGTCTGCCGTCGATCGGCGCCGGCGCGACCTTCACACGCCAGCGTACGTCGGACGACACGCAGTCGAATCCGCCGCTGTTCGGCGCGACGCAGAACCAGTACGGCGTCAACGTCGGCATCAGCGCGTTCGAGATCGACCTGTTCGGCCGCGTGAAATCGCAGTCGGATGCCGCGTTCGCGCGCTACGTCGCGACCGACCACGGCCGCCGCGCGGTGCAGATCTCGCTCGTCGGCGGCGTGGCGGATGCGTACTTCGCCGAGCGCCTCGCGCACGAGCAACGCCAGTTGTCCGAGCGCACGCTCGCCGACTGGCGGCAGTCGCTCGATCTCGCGCGCCGCCTGAAGGAAGCGCACCAGGCGAGCGGTGTCGACATCGCGCAGGCCGAAGGCCAGGTCGCGAGCGCGACGGCCGATCTCGAAGCGCGCACGCGCGCCGTCGAGCAGGCACGCAATGCCCTGCGCCTGCTGGTCGGCACCGAGCTGCCGAAGGATCTGCCCGAGCCGCTGCCGCTTCAGCAGCAACCGGTGATGACGCAACTGCCGGCCGGCCTGCCGTCCGAGCTGCTGTTCCGTCGGCCGGATATCCGGCAGGCCGAACAGAACCTCGTCGCCGCGAATGCGGACATCGGCGCCGCGCGCGCCGCATTCTTCCCGCGCCTGTCGCTGACGTCGTCGATCGGCTTCCTCAGCCCCGCGATGGGCAGTCTGTTCGACGGCGGCCAGCGCGTGTGGAGCTTCGCGCCGCAGGTCACGGTGCCGATCTTCCAGGGCGGCCGGCTGCGCGCCGAGCTGCGCCTCGCGGAAGTGCGCAAGTCCAGCGCGGTCGCCGAATACGAACGCGCGATCCAGGCCGCGTTCCGCGAAGTGGCCGACGGCATCGCCGGGCGCGAAACCTTCGGCCGCCAGATCGACGCGCAAACGCGCGTGGTCGGCTCGGCCGAACGCCGCACCGACCTGTCGAACCTGCGCTATCGCGCGGGCGTCGAGGGGCGGCTGGAGTTGCTCGATTCGCAGCGGCAGCTCTATGCGGCCCGACAGGCGCTGCTGGACCTGCGTCGCAGCGAGCTCGGCAATGCCGTCGCGCTGTACAAGGCGCTCGGCGGCGGCCTGACGGACAAGGACGTCGCACCGTCGCAGCGCGTGGTGCGGAACTGAGCGAACGGCGCCGTTCCGTCCCGCGCGGCACCGTGACGGAACGGCGTGATCCGGCCCGGCGACGGGCCGCCCCGATGGTTCGACATCGCACGGCACACTCCATGACGAATTCCCTGATACTGATTGCAGAAGACGAGCCCGACATCTCGGACATTCTCGATGCCTACCTGAAGCACGACGGCTTTCGCACCTATCGCGTCGCCGACGGGCAAGCGGTGCTCGACATGCAACCGCACCTGAAACCCGACCTGATCCTGCTCGACGTGAAGATGCCGCGGAAGAACGGCTGGGACGTGCTCGCCGAGCTGCGACGGCGCGACAACACGCCCATCGTCGTCGTCACCGCGTTCGATCGCGATCTCGACCGGCTGCAGGCGCTGCACGCCGGCGCGGACGACTACATCGTCAAGCCGTTCAACCCGGCCGAGGTCGTCGCGCGATTGCGCGCGATCCTGCGCCGGTCGGCCGCGCCGCCGACCATGCGGATGCTGCGCGTCGGCGACCTCGAGATCGACACCGACAGCTATCTGGCCCGCGTGCGCACGGCCGGCACCGAGGTGCCGATCACGCTGACGCTGACGGAGTTCCGGCTGCTCGCGCACATGGCGAGATCGCCGAGCCGCGTGTTCACGCGCGGCGAGTTGCTCGATGCGTGCATGGCCGACGTCAGTGCGCTGGAGCGCACGGTCGACAGCCACATCTGCAGGCTGCGCAAGAAGCTCGAACAGGCCGGCGCGCCGGGCATGCCCGAGGTGATGCGCGGCGTCGGCTACCGACTGCGGGGCGTGCAGTGACGCTGCCGGCAAGACCCGGCCGGCACATCGGGCGGGCGATCGGCACGGGCGCGCTCGTCGTCGTGCTGCTCGCCTGCACCGTCGCATGCTTCGTGTACGCCGCGCCTGCGCCGGCCGCGTTGCCGCACGACGCGACCGCCGGCGCGATGATCCGCAGTGCGTCCCCTTACCTGGTGCCGGCGACGGTGCTGTTCGTCTGCCTGCTGGCCGCGGCATTCGACCTGGTCAGGTCGATCCGCCGGATGCTCGCGACGCTCGACGCCATGGCGGATACCGCCGGCCGGATCGTCGCCGGCGATCCGTCGGCGCGCATCATTTCCCGCGACGGCTGCCCGGCCGACGTGGCTCGCTTCATCGAGCACTTCAATGCGATGACTCATGCAATGAAACGTACGAATCCATCCGATGCGACGGTCACCGTCGCCAGCAGCAGTCGCGTCACGCGCACCCGGCTCGCCGAACTCGAAACCCGGCTCGACGCCATCAGGACGCTCGCCACCGATGCGGATGCTGCGTCGCGCGACGCGCTGCTTCAGCATGTCGATGCGCTGTTCCGGTTCGTCGACGACCTTCAGTTAGCCGAACGAGAGGCTGCGGCCATTCGAGTATTTCCTCGATAACGGCCGGCCGTTTCGAAACACATCGGAAATGATCGGCGAGTCGTTTTCGGCATTACCTGCATCGCGGGTTTTGAACATTACAAAACACCGCCAATCTTTTCAAAATCATTTCGGTTTATTCGATTTAATTTAGTTTCATATAATCAAAAAAAGTTTGACATCGCGCTTTCGTTCTTGATACCGTCCGATGCAAGCAATCCGACGGATTGCCTGCCACGCAAACGATTCCGCTCCACGTTTTTTCGCTTCCGCTGCACCGAAGTACGCGCCGTCGAATGATTCGTTCGCACGCCGGCGCGTGCCGCATCCCGATGCATTTCACTGGACGGCTGCCACCGGCAGCGGGCCGAAGGATCGAATCAAATGAGCAGGACAACGAAGCTGTTGCTCTAGCAACCCCGCCCGCGCCGGATCCGGCGCGACTGCCCCGCCTCGCGGCGCAGCCTTTCCGTTACCGCGTTTTCCGTATTTCGCCCCCGGAGACAAACCGCTTTCCGGATCGGGCGAAAGGCCCTGTCGCGTCCGTGCCATCCGCCCGCATGCGGCAGAAAGCGGCGGTGCATGACCCGCACCGCTGTCGACCGTTGTTGTTGGTGCCGTTCGATGTTCAACCGGAGGGGTAATTCAAATGAATCAGGTTGCAAACAAGAAACACAAGCACATTCGCCTCGTCAAACTCGCATTCGCCGCCGCGGCAGCCGCTTCGTTCGGCATGACGACCGCCCATGCCGCGCCCGCGGCCGGCTGGACGGAAACGCGTACCAAGGGCTTCCTGCCGCTCGTGCAGCAAAACGAAGCCGGTACGGCCGGCGCGCCCGCCGCCAGCACCGCCGCCGCTGCCGCCGCGGCCATCGACATGGCGCCGGGCGAATCGGTGGACATCGTGCTCGGGCTGAACCTGCGCAACGAAGCCCAGCTCGACCAGTACCTGCGCGACCTGCATACGCCGGGCTCGCCGCACTACCGGCAGTTCCTCACGCCCGCGCAATTCGCCGCGCAATATGCGCCGACCGACCAGCAGGTCGCCTCCGTCGTCGCCCATCTGCGCAAGGCAGGCTTCGTGAACATCGTGGTCGCGCCGAACCGGCTGCTGGTCTCCGCGTCCGGCACCGCGGCAACCGTCCAGTCCGCGTTCCGCACCACCCTCAAGCGCTTCACGCGCAACGGCCGCAGCGTCTATGCGAACACCGACGCCGCGCAAGTGCCGAACGCGATCGGCAACATCGTCGGCGCGGTGCTGGGCCTGCAGAACGTCGAGTTGATGCATACGGGCGCGGGCAGCAAGCCGCAAGGCAACACCAGCAACCTGACGATCCCCGCCGGCGCGTCGGCGGTGCCGCACAACCCGACCGAGTTCTCGTCGATCTACGGCGGCGACGGCACGCCGACGGCGTCGCAAACCACGGTCGGCATCATCTCCGAAGGCGACCTGTCGCAGACGGTGAGCGACCTCAATACGTTCGCCGCGAACAACGGCCTCGGCACGATCAGCAGCAGCATCGTGAAGACGGGCCCGTCCGGCAGCTCGTACACCGACACCGACGGCACCGTCGAATGGAACCTCGACAGCCAGTCGATCGTCGGCGCGGCCGGCGGCAGCGTGAAGCAGGTCGTGTTCTACACCGCGCCGTCGATGACGCTCACCGCGATCACGGCCGCGTACAACAAGGCCGTGACCGACAACGTCGCGAAGGTGATCAACGTGTCGCTCGGCGTGTGCGAATCGTCCGCGTACAGCACCGGCTCGCAGGCGACCGACGACACCATCTTCAAGCAGGCGGTCGCGCAAGGGCAGACCTTCTCCGTTTCCGCCGGCGACCACGGCGCGTACGAATGCGCGAGCGGCACGCCGTCGCGCTCGACCTACACGGTGAGCGAGCCGGCCACGTCGCCGTACGTGATCGCGGTAGGCGGCACGACGCTGTTCACCAACACGTCGACCAACGCGTACAACAGCGAAATCGTGTGGAACGACCCGAGCTGGCAGCCGGGCACCGTGTGGTCGACGGGCGGCGGATACAGCAAGTACGAAGCCGCGCCGACGTGGCAGTCGTCGACCCTCACCGGTTCGACCAAGCGCGCGCTGCCCGACGTCGGCTTCGACGCCGACCTGCGCACCGGTGCGATTCTCGTCGTGAACGGCCAGACGTCCGACACGCTGTGGGGGTCGGGCTACCTGAACAACGAAGGCGGCACGAGCCTCGCCGCACCGATCTTCACGGGCATCTGGGCGCGGCTGCAGTCGGCCAACAACAATGCGCTCGGGTTCCCCGCGTCGAGCATCTACAAGTACTTCCCGACCAACGCGGCGCTGCTGCACGACGTCACGTCCGGCAACAACGGCAGCGGCACTTACGGCTACAAGGCGAAGGCCGGCTGGGATGCGACGACGGGCTTCGGCAGCGTGAACATCTCGAAGCTGAACGCGTTCATCCAGAGCACGTCGGATTTCGCGCGTTGACGGGTCGTTGACCGAACCGGTTGCGTGAGCAGGCGCGCGACGTCTCTCACGCAACCGCGTCCGGCTACCCGCGAAGGCTGCGAAGCCGTCGCGGGTTTTCCGCATGCCGCGCCGTCTCGCCGCTCCGATGCAAGCCTCGCCGTGCCGCTCAATCGGCCCAGTTCCGGACGTAGTCCGGCACCGCCACGTTGCCGTCCGCATGGACCGGTGCGCCGCGTGTCGTCTTCAGCGGCAGGATCCCGGCCCAGACCGCCAGCCCGAGATCCTCGTCCTTGTCGGACGGCAGCGAATCGCTGATTTTCACGGCCGCTTCCGCCATCGAAATCCGCAGCACGCGGGTCGCGTCGAGTTCCTTCGAATTGCCCGGCCGCGCTTCATGCTTGCGGCCCGGCGCGATCTTGTCCATCAACGCATCCAGCGCGGCGCGCTTTTCCGCACTGCTGTCGATCACGTCGAACTGCCCGTAGATCACCGCGGATCGATAATTCATCGAATGGTTGAAGGCCGAGCGGGCCAGCACGAGGCCGTCCAGCAGCGTCATCGCGACACAAGCCTGCGCGCCGGCCGACAGTGCCTTGATCGTCCGGCTGCCGTTGGAGCCGTGGATATAGAGCGCGTCGCCCCTTCTCCAGTGCGCGGTCGGGATGCAGTGCGTGTTCTGCCCGTCGCCGAACGCGATGTGACAGACGTACGCGTCGTCCACGATGTGGTGGAGCATCGTGCGATCGTGGCTCGCCAGTTCGGACAGGCGACGAATGGTCGTACGCGAGGTGGAAGAGAGCGTGGTCTGGTCGTTCATATATCTGTACTGCGAAATTAATCGTATCGGCATCGTGCCGACTCCATGCCCGAGGCGCGATCGGGCCGCCCGTCGACAGTCGCCGGCCGAATCGAGCAAAATACGCGCGTACCGCAAGTCGCGCCGTCACTCAAAATCCGCGTGTACCGGCCTGCCCCGCGAGAACGTGAACGATACGATGCGCGCGGCGTCTTCGAAAGAACCAGCACAAGGAAAATTTCTGGAACCAGCCCATGGATCTCGCGCTGCTCATCTCGTCGCTTGCCGGACCGGACGGCGCGACCACGCATAGTCGGCAGGAAGCCCTCTACCGGAGCCTGCGCAGCATGCTGCTGGACGGACACCTGCCGCCCGGCACGCGGCTCGCGTCGACGCGCGTGCTCGCGGCCGAGCTGGGCATCGCGCGCAATTCCGCGGTCTATGCGTACGAGCGCCTGGCCGAGGAAGGCTTCGTGGCCGCCACGCGCAACGGCACGATCACGCGATGGGACGGCCGCACCGACCCGAGCGCCGGCCATGAAGACGGCTCCGCACCGGTCCGCCTGTCGGCGCGCGTGCACGGGCTGGAAAATGCCGATCCCGAGCCCGAGCGCATGCTGCCGTTCGTTCCGGGCCTGCCGTCGCTCGACGAATTTCCGGTTGCCCAGTGGCGCCGTTGCATCGAGCGCGCATGGAAGACCATCACGCCGGCCCGGCTCGCGTACGGGCCGGTCGAAGGGCTGCCCGAGCTTCGACGCGCGGTGGCCGCGTACATTCGCGTCTCGCGCGGCGTGCGCTGCGACACGGGCCGGGTATTCATCACCGACGGCACGCAGAGCAGCCTCGAACTGTGCGCGCGCATGCTCGCGAATCCCGGCGAAAACGGCTGGCTCGAGAACCCGTGCTACAACGGCGCGAGGACCGCGTTCCGCTCGACCGGCCTGAATCTCGTGCCGATCGAGGTCGATCGCGACGGCATGGCGCCGACCGACGAGCAGTGGCGCACTCTCCCGCCCCGGCTGATCTATACGACGCCGTCGCACCAGTACCCGCTCGGCGCGCTGATGAGCCCCGAGCGGCGCACGGCGCTCGTCGAGCGCGCCCGCGCCTGCGGTGCGTGGATCATCGAGGACGACTACGACAGCGAATTCCGTCACGGCGGCCAGCCGCTGCCCGCGATCCAGGGCCTGCATGCCGACGCGCCGGTGTGCTATCTCGGCACGTTCAGCAAGACGATGTTTCCGGCCCTTCGGCTCGGCTTCATGGTGGTGCCGCCGGTGCTGGTCGACCGCTTCACGAGAACGCTGCGCGAACTGGTCCATCGCGGCCATTCGGCCGACCAGCTGGCGATGGCCGAATTCATCGATACCGGCCTCTTTGCGCGGCACCTGCGGAAGATGCGGGCGCGCTACGCGGACCGGCGCAGCTGCCTCGAAGCGGCACTCGCGCGCCATCTCGGCACGTCGCTGAGCGTGCGGGAAAGCCCGGGCGGCATGCATCTCTCCGCGGATCTCGCCGCGCCGCTGCACGATACCGACGTCGCGCGGGCGGCAGCCGCGGAAGGCTTGCTGCTGCAACCGCTGAGCAGCTACTGCATCGGCGACGGCCGCCGCGGCGACGGCCGCCGGTACAACGGCTTCGTGCTCGGCTATTCAGGCCTGAGCGACGCGACGATCGAGACAGCGGCGATGCAGTTCGCGGCCGTCATCGACCGGCACCGCCGCGCGCGGCGCTGAATGCCGCTCACAGTTGCGATTCGATCGGAAACAGCCCGAGAAACCACACTTCCATCCGCCGCGCGGCGGACACCTCCGGCTCATGATCGATCTCGGTGACCTTCCCGCCATCGGTCTGAATCCACTTCAGTCGCCCTTTGCCGGCCGGATCGGTTCTCGGCTCGACACGCCAGGCGATCTGGTCGAGTCGCCCTTCCAGGTCGTTGGCGACCTGCGATGCAATCGCCGGGCTCTCGCAGTAAACGCCGATTTCCGTATTGAGGTTCAACGAGCGCGGATCGAGATTCATCGACCCGATGAAGATGCTCTTGTGATCGAACACGTAGGTCTTCGCATGTAGCGACGCGCGCGACGAGCCGATGATGACCTGCTTCGAAATGCTCTTGTCGCCCGATGGCCGGCGCTCGTAAAGCCGCACGCCGGCATTCACCAGATCGCTTCGATAGCGCCGGTAGCCGGCATGCACGGCCGCCACGTCGGTCGACGCGAGCGAATTGGTCAGCACCGTCACGCGCACGCCGCGCGCCGTCAGCGCGCGCAGCCGCTCGACGACGACCTTGCCCGGCACGAAATACGGCGACACGATCAGCAGGTCGTGCTGCGGCTGCAACGCGAGCGCACGCAACTGCGGCATCAGATGCCCGTCGCTGTCCTTTGGCGCGTGCGCGATCTTCGACGGATCGTCGTACAGCACCGTCGCATGCCCCCACGACAGCTCCGTGCCCTGCCCGTGGACGATCCGGTCGAGCCGCTGCCGGGCTTCCAGCACGTACGGATTGTCCTCCATGGCCCGCAGGTAGTCGCGCAGCCGTTCGCGCTCGCGGTCGAGCCCGCCTGGCGCCGCATCGTGGCCGACCAGCGTATCGACCGGATACGCGTACGGCGAATTCCAGAACGTGTCGAATTCGGTCGAGATGTCCTTCACGACCGGGCCGTGAACGACGACGTCGAGATCGCCGAATTCCAGCATCGACGACGCGCCGAAGTACTCGTCGCCGATATTGCGGCCGCCGACGATCGCCGCCTGGTTGTCCGCGATCATCGCCTTGTTGTGCATGCGCCGGTTGACGCGCGAGAACTCGAATACCGTGCCGAGCTTCTTGAACCGGCGCGTGGCCACCGGATTGAACAGCCGGATCTCGATGTTCGGATGCGCGCTGATCTCGAGCAGCTTGCGGTCGTCCGCGTTGGTGCCGAGATCGTCGAGCAGCGCGCGCACGCGCACGCCGCGATCGGCCGCGCGGATGACCGCATCGGCCAGTTCGTGGCCGGTCAGGTCGTCGTGCCAGATGTAGTACTGAAGGTCCAGCGAGCGGTCGGCGCGATCGGCGAGCAACACGCGGGCGTCCAGCGCATCGACCGGATCGGTCAGCAAATGAAATGCGTCCTGCCCGGGATGCGTACCGGCCTGCTGCCGGAACGCGGCGCCCAGCCGCGTATCGTCCGTATCGGTGAATGCGTGGGTCGGCGCGCGATCGGCCTGCGGCGGAAGACTGGCGCACGCGACGAGCGCCAGCGACGAGAGAATCGCACCCCACGAACGCAGCATGGTCATGATGGCCGCCCCTCACGGTCGGGCAAAGTTGGTTGGTGTTTGTTCTCGCTGCCCGATCGCGCGCGGCGCGGGTCGGCGGTCGCGCGCTCGACGGGAATCCGGTCGTGCGCGGCGGTCGCGCCACAGCATACTTCGATTGATAGCGGGACGGCACGCCCTCCGTGTTTCCCCGGTGGCGGCAATAAGACATGCGGCGCCGACGTGCACCCGTTCAACGCGTTCGACACATTCGGACCGCACACAAAGAAAAACCCGCGACGCATGATGCCATCGCGGGTTTTACGACGTTCCGCGATCGCTCGAGGAACGTAATCTGGTGGGCCCCCCGGGAGTCGAACCCGGCACCAACGAATTATGAGTTCGCTGCTCTAACCAAGCATGAGCTAGGGGCCCAGACGAGAAGCGCGGCGTGCTACACGCCACCCCGACAACGAAGCCGGGCCGGCATTGTAACAACAAAGACGACAGAGGGAACGAACGCCACCGGCATCATGCGAATACCGGCGGCGTTCGTAACGGAGACGCTGGAAATCAGTTCCCTTCGAGGAACGACTTCAGCTTGTCGGAACGGCTCGGGTGACGCAGCTTGCGCAGCGCCTTGGCCTCGATCTGACGGATCCGCTCGCGCGTGACGTCGAACTGCTTGCCGACTTCCTCGAGCGTGTGATCGGTGCTCATCTCGATACCGAAACGCATCCGCAGCACCTTCGCCTCGCGCGGCGTCAGCGAATCGAGCACGTCCTTCACGACGTCGCGCATGCTGGCATGCAGCGCGGCATCCGCCGGCGCGACCGTGTTGGTGTCCTCGATGAAGTCGCCGAGATGGGAATCGTCGTCGTCACCGATCGGCGTTTCCATCGAGATCGGCTCCTTCGCGATCTTCATGATCTTGCGGATCTTGTCTTCCGGCATCTCCATCTTCTCGGCGAGCGTTGCCGGATCCGGCTCGAGACCGGTTTCCTGCAGGATCTGCCGCGAGATGCGGTTCATCTTGTTGATCGTTTCGATCATGTGAACCGGAATACGGATCGTGCGCGCCTGGTCCGCGATCGAGCGCGTGATGGCCTGACGGATCCACCACGTCGCATAGGTCGAGAACTTGTAGCCGCGACGGTATTCGAACTTGTCCACCGCCTTCATCAGGCCGATGTTGCCTTCCTGGATCAGGTCGAGGAACTGCAGGCCGCGGTTCGTGTACTTCTTCGCGATCGAGATCACGAGACGCAGGTTGGCCTCGGTCATTTCGCGCTTCGCCTGACGTGCCTTCAGTTCGCCGGCCGCCATCTGACGGTTGGTTTCCTTCAGGTCCTTCAGCGGCAGCACGACGCGCGCCTGCAGGTCGAGCAGGCGTTGCTGCTGTTCGCGGATCGCCGGGACGTTACGCGACAGCACCGCGCTGTACGAATGGCCTTCCGCGGTGATCTTCTCGGCCCAGTCGAGATCCGTCTCGTTGCCCGGGAAGCGCGCGATGAATTCCGAGCGCGGCATGCCGCACTTGTCGACGACGATGTGCAGGATCTGACGCTCGACCTGACGCACTTCGTCCACCTGCGCACGCAGCGTGTCGCACAGGCGTTCGACGGTACGCGCGGTGAAGCGGATCGTCATCAGCTCGCTCTGGATCGTTTCCTGCGCCTTCAGGTAGGCCTTCGACTTGTAGCCTTCCTTCTCGAATGCGCGGCGCATCTTGTCGAACCACTCGCTGATCTGCGAGAACTTCTCGAGCGACGCGCGCTTGAGGGCTTCGAGCTGGGCGGCGTTCGCCGATGCCTGCGCGGCACCGTCGTCTTCCTCCTCTTCCTCTTCTTCCTCTTCCTCTTCGGCTTCCTCGTCCTCGTTCTCGATCGCTTCCGCTTCCTTCGCGGAGAAACCGTCCGTATCGGCGGCGTCCGCAGCATTCGGATCGAGCAGGCCGTCGACGAGCTCGTCGACGCGGATCTCTTCGTTCGCGACGCGTTCGGCCATCGCGAGGATGTCGGCGATCGTCGTCGGGCACGCGGAGATGGCCATCACCATGTGGCGCAGGCCGTCCTCGATCCGCTTCGCGATCTCGATTTCGCCTTCGCGCGTGAGCAGCTCGACCGTGCCCATCTCGCGCATGTACATCCGGACCGGATCGGTCGTACGGCCGAATTCCGAATCGACGGTGGACAGCGCGACTTCCGCTTCCTCTTCGACTTCATCGTCCGACGACGCGGCGGGCGCGTTGTCGTTCAGGAGCAGCGTTTCCGCGTCCGGCGCCTGCTCGTAAACCGCCACGCCCATGTCGTTGAACGTGCCGATGATGCCCTCGAGGGCTTCGGTCTCGGTGAAGTTGTCCGGCAGGTGGTCGTTGATTTCGGCATACGTCAGGAAGCCGCGCTCCTTGCCGAGCTTGATCAGCGCGCGCAGTTTCACGCGGCGCTCTTCGAGCTCCTCGGCCGTGCCCGGCGTGCTCGTCGCGAACGCTTCCTTCAGCAGCGCCTTTTCCTTGGCGCGACGATCGCGCACCTTGGATTTGCCCGGTGCAGCCGCGGCTGCGGGCTGCTCGTCGCTCTGATTTGCGTCGTCTTCGACGGATACTTCGTTCAGCTTTTTGGTCATGGAGTTCGCCGTACCGGCTATATCGACTCGCGGCTGCTGGACGACAGCCGGTTGAACCGTGGGTGCATGAGTAGTACGTACTGCCGTTTCGTCCGCGTCGGCAGTCGTGTCCCTTGCGCTTTTCGCACTTGCCCGCTTCGCCGCCGGCTTGGCCGGCCCGGAGTCGGGTCTGGCGGCAGCCCGTGTTCTGGCTGCCGGCGCCGGCGCAGCCTGAGCAGTGCCGGCCGCGGTTTTCTTTCCTGCAGGGGCTGACGTGGCTGAAGACGTTGTCCTGGTGGAAGAAGCAGACTTGGCCGCTGTGACCTTCTTGGTCGGCTCCGTCGAGCCCTTGCCTGTTGCTTTCTTTCCGCCTGTCGTCTTTGCCATCGCGATTCTCGCCTCTGCTTAGAAAACAAACCGCTGGAAACCTTATATTATAGCACGCTGGGGAGCCCTCTCTAAGCGCCCCGGCCGCCTACAGCCCGAGCCGACGCTTCATGTCGGTTCGCTGCTGGTTCAATTCCGTCAATTCGGCCAATTCCTCGGGGGTGAAGGTGGATTGCCGCGCCAGCCTGTCCAGCCGGTCGCAGCAGGCGTCATAGCGCATCTTGAGCACCGCTGCCTGCAGCTCCTCCCCCGCAATCCGCTCCTGCTCACGTTGCCGCTCGGGCACCGTCTCGTCTTCCGGATTCTGTAACAGCAAATCGCGGACGTTTTCATCATAGTCCAGAATTTCGCGGAAGATTTCCTCGTAAGTCGCCCCGTTCGAGGACGTCCTCAGGACATCCGACAGCAGCCGGAACTCCGCGCCGTCGCCCAGCGCACGCGCATGATCGACGACTTCCGCGAACAGCTCGCCGATGCGCGGCAGCGCGCGCAGGGTCGCAATCTGTTCGTCGTCGAGCTGCGATGCGACGCGCGGATGCATCACCAGCGTGCGCAGCGCGCGCTTTTCGCTGTCCGTCACGCGGCGCCGCTCGCTGCGCGCGGGCGCCTGGCGCGGCGGCGTCGCGATGCGCGTGTCGACGTCCGACAGCCCCGCGACCTCCTCGAACGGGATATCGAGGCGGTCGGCGAACATGTGCATGATCTGCGCGCGCAACGCGTTCGCGGGCAGCGCCTGCAACAGCGGCTTCGCATCGAACAGCGCCTTCGCGCGGCCTTCCGGCTGATCGAGCGCCTTGCCGGCAATCGCTTCGTTCAACAGAAATTGCGACAGCGGCATCGCGCGCTCGACCTGCTCGGAGAACGCCTCCGCGCCGAACTCGCGCACGTAGCTGTCCGGATCGTGCTCGGCCGGCAGAAAAAGGAACCGGATCGTCCGGTTGTCGCCCGCATGCGGCAGGCATGCCTCGAGCGCGCGCCTCGCCGCGCGCCGCCCGGCCGAATCGCCGTCGAAACTGAAAATGACCGTGTCGGTCTGGCGCAGCAGCTTCTGCACGTGAATCGGCGTGCACGCGGTGCCGAGCGTCGCGACCGCGTTCGGAAAGCCGAGCTGCGCGAGCGCGACGACGTCCATGTAGCCTTCGACGACCAGCACGTACTTGCGCTCGCGAATCGCGAGGCGCGCCTCGAACAGCCCGTACAGCTCGCTACCCTTGTTGAACAGCGGGGTTTCGGGCGAGTTCAGGTACTTCGGTTCGCCGCTGCCGAGCACGCGGCCGCCGAACCCGATCACCTGCCCCTTCACGTTGCGGATCGGGAACATGATCCGCTCGCGGAACCGGTCGTAGCGGCGCGCGACGCCCTGCGCGTCGGTTTTCTCGCTGACGATCACGAGCCCCGCCTCGACGAGCGACTCGTCGCGATAGTCCGGGAACGCGGCCTCAAGGTTCTGCCAGCCGTCCGGCGCATAGCCGAGCCCGAAGCGCGCGGCGATCTCGCCGGTCAGGCCCCGGTTCTTCAGGTACTGGATCGCAACGGTCGCGCCGCGCAACTGCTTGCGATAGTAGTCGCACGCCGCCGTCATCGCGTCGGACAGCGCGGTCGCCACCGATTTCGACACGGGCGCCGGATAGTCGCCGCCACCGCCGCCGCCCCCACCGCCGCGCATCGACGGCTCGTGCGGCACGGTCAGGCCGACGGACTGCGCGAGCTCCTGCACGGCCTCCGGGAACGTGAGCCCCGCATGTTCCATCAGGAAGCCGATCGCCGTGCCGTGCGCGCCGCAACCGAAGCAGTGATAGAACTGCTTGGTCGGACTGACGGTAAACGACGGGCTCTTCTCGTTATGGAACGGGCACAACCCCATGAAGTTGGCGCCGCCCTTCTTGAGCTGCACGTACCGACCCACCACGTCGACGATATCGACGCGGTTCAGCAAATCCTGCAGGAACGAATGCGGAATCACCGTGGGATCGAGCGAAAAAAGACAATACGACGCCCGGCGCACGCATCGCTGGGCGCGCCGGGAACGGGTTTTACTTCGTGAGCGCGGCCTTGACCTGCGCGGAAACGGCCGTCATGTCGGCACGGCCGGCGAGCTTGGCCTTCAGCACGCCCATCACCTTGCCCATGTCCTGCGGGCCGGCTGCGCCGGTTTGCGCGACCGCCGCCTGGACTTCGGCCGCCACTTCGGCGTCCGACAGTTGCGCGGGCATGTAGCCGCCCAGCACGGTCAGCTCGGCCTGCTCCTTCGCGACGAGATCGTCGCGGCCGGCCGCCTGGAACTGGCTGATCGAATCCTTGCGCTGCTTGATCATCTTGTCGATCACGGCCGTGATGCCCGCGTCGTCGAGCGTGACCCGGTCATCGACTTCGCGCTGCTTGATCGCGGCCATCAGCAGGCGAATCGTTGCCAGGCGCTCGCTGTCCTTCGCGCGCATCGCGGCCTTCATGTCTTCGCTGATCTGCTCTTTCAAACTCATCTTTCACCCGGGATGGAAACGTGAATCCGACGCCCGCGAACGGGCGTCAACACAAAAACCCGCTTGGGACAGTGTCTCAAGCGGGTTGCTCGAATCCGGCATCGGCGACTCGCCGCCTGATCGGTTGCGCGATCGCACCCGATCGCACGGAGTCGCCGGTGCGCCGCTCAGCGAACCGCGCGGCGCCCAATCGTTCAGTACAGCTTCTTCGGCAGCGTCTGGCTGCGAATACGCTTGTAATGACGCTTCACCGCAGCAGCCTTCTTGCGCTTGCGTTCTGCGGTCGGCTTCTCGTAAAACTCGCGCGCGCGAAGCTCGGTCAGCAGACCGTTCTTCTCGATCGTGCGCTTGAAGCGACGCATTGCAACTTCGAACGGCTCGTTCTCTTTAACGCGAATGATCGTCATGATCCGACACGAATAAAGGTTTGCAGGGAAAGACTACCGAGTATAGCAGAGCGATTGCCCAAAGGCACGGGGCCGGGCCCGCCAACCGGGCGCCGGCCGGCGCGTCAGGCGCCGCGCGCGTACTCGGCCGCGGCCTGCCCGGCCGCCGTGCCGGACGCCCATGCCCACTGGAAGTTGTAGCCGCCGAGCCAGCCCGTCACGTCCACCGCCTCGCCGACGAAGAACAGCCCCGGCACGCGCGCGCTCATCATCGTCGCCGACGACAACTCGCGCGTATCGACCCCGCCCTTCGTCACTTCGGCCTTCTTGTAGCCTTCGGTGCCATTCGGCGTCAGCGTCCAGCCGGACAGCGCGTCGCCGATCTGGCGCAGCGTCTTGTCCGGCAGGTCCGCGAGTCGCGCGTCGGCCGCGACGCGATGCGTGTCGAGCCACGCATGCGCGAGGCGCGACGGCACCCAGTCGGCGAGCAGCGAACCGATCTGACGCTTCGACGTGCGTTTCGCGTCGAGCAGGTCAGCCACCGTATCGCGCTGCGGCAGCAGGTCGACGCGAATCGGATCGCCGGGCTGCCAATAGCTCGAGATCTGCAGGATGCCCGGCCCGGACAGCCCGCGATGGGTCAGCAGCAGGTCCTCGACGAATTCGCCGCCGCGCTTCTTGTCGCCGGTCGAAACGCGCACTTCGAGCGATACGCCGGACAGCGGCGCGAACGGCGCCCAGTCCTGCGGCGCGAACGTCAGCGGCACGAGCGCCGGCCGCGTATCGACAAGTTTGTGGCCGAACTGCTTCGCGAGCCGGTAGCCGAAGTCGGTCGCGCCGATCTTCGGGATCGACAGGCCGCCGGTCGCGACGATCAGCGCGCGCGCACCGATCGGCCCCGCCTGCTGCGTGTCGAGCGTGAAGCCGTCGGATGGCGCATGGCGCACCGCGTCGACGACGACGGGCCGGCGCCACGCGATGCCGCCCGCGTCGCACTCGTGCTTCAGCACGTCGATGATCGCGTCGCTGCCGTGGTCGCAAAAAAGCTGACCCTTGTGCTTTTCGTGCCAGGTCACGTGATGGCGCTTGAGCAGCCCGAGGAAGTCGCGCGGCGTATAGCGCGCGAGCGCCGAGCGTGCGAAATGCGGATTCGACGACAGGTAGTTGTCGGGCCCGGCGTACAGGTTCGTGAAATTGCAGCGGCCGCCGCCCGAGATGCGGATTTTCTCGGCAAGCCGCGGCGCGTGATCGAGCAGCACCACGCGGCGGCCGAGCTGCCCGGCGACCGCGGCGCTCATCATGCCGGCGGCGCCCGCGCCGATCACGGCGATGTCATAGGTTTCCATGGCGCGGATTGTACCTGCCCGGCATCGGGCCCGGGCCGCCGCCAGCGGCCGCCTGCCCTCGCCTGCTATACTTTCCGGTTACGTTGACCTACCTGCGGCGCGTCCGAAACGGCGTGCCCCGCCCTCACCCATGCTCGTTCTCGGCATCGAAAGCTCCTGCGACGAAACCGGCCTCGCGCTCTACGACACGCAGCGAGGCCTGCTCGCGCACGCGCTCCATTCGCAGATCGCGATGCACCGCGACTACGGCGGCGTCGTGCCCGAGCTCGCGTCGCGCGACCACATCCGCCGCGCGCTGCCATTGCTCGAGGAAGTGATGGCCCAAAGCGGCACGCGCCGCGACGACATCGACGCGATCGCGTTCACGCAGGGCCCCGGCCTCGCCGGCGCGCTGCTGGTCGGCGCGAGCATCGCGAATGCGCTCGCGCTCGCATGGAACAAGCCGACCGTCGGCATCCATCACCTCGAAGGCCATCTGCTGTCGCCGTTGCTGGTCGACGCGCCGCCGCCGTTCCCGTTCGTCGCGCTGCTGGTGTCCGGCGGCCACACGCAGCTGATGCGCGTGACCGACGTCGGCGTGTACGAGACGCTCGGCGAAACACTCGACGACGCGGCCGGCGAAGCGTTCGACAAAACCGCGAAACTGATCGGCCTCGGCTACCCGGGCGGCCCGGAAGTATCGAAGCTCGCCGAAACGGGCACGCCGGGCGCGGTCGTGCTGCCGCGCCCGATGCTGCATTCGGGCGATCTCGACTTCAGCTTCAGCGGCCTGAAGACGGCCGTGCTCACGCAGATGAAGAAATTCGAAGCGGCGAAGCTCGACGGCGAAGCGCTCGAACGCGCGAAGGCCGACCTCGCGCGCGGCTTCGTCGATGCGGCCGTCGACGTACTCGTCGCGAAGTCGCTCGCCGCGCTGAAGAAGACGAAGCTCAAGCGCCTCGTGGTCGCGGGCGGCGTCGGCGCGAACCGCCAGTTGCGCGCGGCACTGTCGGCGGCCGCGGCCAAGCGCGGCTTCGACGTGCACTACCCCGATCTCGCGCTCTGCACCGACAATGGCGCGATGATCGCGCTCGCGGGCGCGCTGCGGCTCGGCCGCTGGCCCGAACAGGCGAATGCCGACTACGCGTTCACGGTGAAGCCGCGCTGGGATCTCGCATCGCTCGCGGGCTGACTCGCGTCACGCGCCACCACCGGCAGGAAAACAAAAAGGCCGCTCGTTCGAGCGGCCTTTTTCATTGGCGTGACAAAACGCCGCAGCGTTATGCAGCCTGCCGCTTGTCGCGCTCGATCAGCGCATACGCGCTGTGATTGTGGATCGACTCGAAGTTCTCGGCTTCGAGCACGTAGGCGACCACCCGCTCGTCCGCATCGAGACGCTGCGCGACGTCGCGCACGAGATCCTCGACGAACTTCGGGTTCTCGTATGCACGCTCGGTCACGAACTTCTCGTCCGGCCGCTTCAGCAGACCCCACAGTTCGCACGACGCCTCTTCTTCCGCGATGCGGATCAGCGCCTCGACCGGCAGATCCGCAGCCAGCTCCGCGTCGATCGTCACGTGCGAGCGCTGGTTGTGCGCGCCGTACTGCGAGATCTTCTTCGAGCACGGGCACAGGCTCGTCACCGGCACGAGCACCTTCAGGAACAGGCGCGTATCGCCGTTGCGGCTTTCGCCCGCGAGCGTCACTTCATAGTCGAGCAGGCTTTGCACGCCGGACACCGGCGCCGTCTTGTTCACGAAATACGGGAACGTGACTTCGATGCGGCCGGCCTCGGCCTCGAGCTTCTCGAGCATCGACGCGAGCATCGCGCGGAAGCGCTCGACCGTCAGCGGCGCGCGATTCTCTTCGAGCAGCGCGACGAAGCGCGACATGTGCGTGCCTTTCTGGTCGGCCGGCAGACGGACGTCGAGGTTCCAGACACCGACGGTCGGTTGCACGTCGCCGCTTTCGGTGCACACCGTCAACGGATGCCGGACCGCCTTCACGCCGACGCGCTGAATCGGGATCTGACGGGTATCCACCGTGCTCTGCACGTCGGGCATCACGAAGGCGGGATTCATCTGGTTCATCTTGTTCAATCCTTGTAAGCCGCGCGTCCGACGACGCGCATGCCGCATCATGCGGCAGCCGGAAAAGCAACATGGGCCCGCAGGCCCATGTTTTCCGCATCAATGAAGACCGGTTGCGCCAGTCGCACCGACGCCGCCCGCGGGCGGCGCCAGCTTACGCGACGCGCTTCGCCTGACCGGCGACATCGGCCGCCGGATTCAGAAAGCGTTCGCGAATCGATTTCGCGATACCCGCGCCGTCGAGGCCGCATTGCGACAGCAGCTTCGCGGGGTCGCCGTGATCGATGAACAGGTCAGGGAGGCCCAATTGTAGTACGGGTCGGATAACCCCACTCTCCATCAGGGCTTCCACGCAGGCCGAGCCCGCGCCGCCCATCACGCAGCCTTCCTCGACCGTCACGACGTAGTCGTGCGTTTCGGCGAGCTCGCGCACGAGCGCTGCGTCGACCGGCTTCACGAAGCGCATGTTCGCGACCGTTGCGTCGAGTTCCTCGGCCGCGGCGAGCGACGGTGCGACCATCGTGCCGAACGCGAGGATCGCGACGCGCTTGCCTTCCGGCTGCGACGTGCGGCGACGCACTTCACCCTTGCCGAGCGGGATCTCGGTGAATTCCTTCACCGTCGCCACGCCCGTACCCGCGCCGCGCGGATAGCGCACCGCAGTCGGGTTCGGCTGCTGCAGCGCCGTGTGCAGCATCTGGCGGCATTCGTTCTCGTCGGATGCGGCCATGATCGTCATGTTCGGGATGCAGCGCATGAACGCGAGATCGTACGCGCCCGCATGCGTCGCGCCGTCCGCGCCGACGAGGCCCGCGCGGTCGATCGCGAACACGACCGGCAGGTTCTGCAGCGCGACGTCGTGGATCAGCTGGTCGTACGCACGCTGCAGGAACGTCGAGTAGATCGCGACGACGGGCTTCAGCCCTTCAGTCGCGAGACCGCCCGCGAACGTCACCGCATGCTGCTCGGCGATGCCGACGTCGTAGTAGCGATCCTTGAAGCGCTTCTCGAACTCGACCATGCCCGAGCCTTCGCGCATCGCGGGCGTGATGCCGACCACGCGCGTATCGCGCTCGGCTTCATCGCACAGCCACTCGCCGAATACCTGCGTGTACGTCTTCTTCGCGGGCGTCGTCGACGGCTTGATGCCTTCGGCCGGGTTGAACTTGCCGGGGCCGTGATAGAGCACGGGATCCGCTTCGGCGAGCTTGTAGCCCTGGCCTTTCTTCGTCACGACGTGCAGGAACTGCGGGCCGCGCAGTTCACGGATGTTCTGCAGCGTCGGGATCAGCGAATCGAGATCGTGACCGTCGATCGGGCCGATGTAGTTGAAGCCGAACTCCTCGAACAGCGTGGCCGGCACGACCATGCCCTTCGCGTGCTCCTCGAGCTTGCGCGCGAGTTCGAGCACCGGCGGCGCGACGCTCAGCACGCGCTCGACGCCCGCGCGCGCAGCCGCATAGAAGCGGCCCGACATCAGGCGGGCGAGATGGCGATTCAGCGCGCCGACCGGCGGCGAGATCGACATGTCGTTGTCGTTGAGGATCACGAGCAGCTTCGCATCTTCCGACACGCCCGCGTTGTTCATCGCCTCGAACGCCATGCCGGCCGTCATCGCGCCGTCGCCGATCACGGCGATCGAGAAGCGGTCGTCGCCGTTCAGCTGGCTGCCGATCGCCATGCCGAGCGCCGCCGAGATCGACGTGCTCGAGTGCGCGGTGCCGAACGTGTCGTATTCGGATTCGCTGCGACGCGGGAAGCCCGAGATGCCGTCGTACTGACGCAGCGAATGCATCTGGTCGCGGCGGCCCGTCAGGATCTTGTGCGGGTAGGTCTGGTGACCCACGTCCCAGACGATGCGATCGTTCGGCGTGTTGAACACGTAGTGCAACGCGATCGTCAGCTCGACCGTCCCGAGGTTGGACGACAAATGGCCGCCCGTCTTCGACACGCTGTCGAGCACGAACGCGCGCAGTTCATCCGCGAGCGGTTGCAGTTGGCGACGATCGAGGCGGCGCAAATCCGCCGGGTCGTCGATGGTTTTCAGCAAGTCGTACATCGTCGTTCCATTGTAGGAAATCAAACGCGCCCGCATTCTTTTGCACGCACCGTAGCGTGTGCGCGGCGGCGGGCTTTCGCGTCAGCTGACCCGGTTCACTACCAGGTCGGCAAGTTCGGCCAGACGCTGTGCGCGTGCGCCGAACGGTTTCAGCGCATCGTGCGCTTCGGCGCGCAGCTGCGCTGCCAGCTCGCGCGACGCCTCGAGACCGAGGATCGATACATAGGTCGGCTTGTCGTTCGCCGCGTCCTTGCCGGCCGTCTTGCCAAGCGTCGCCGAATCGGTCGTGACGTCGAGAATGTCGTCGACGACCTGGAAGGCCAGACCCACGGCCCCCGCGTACACGTCCAGCGCAGCCATCGTTTCCGTCGAAGGCGTCTCGCCGGCCAGCGCACCCATCCGCACGGCCGCGCGCAGCAAGGCGCCCGTCTTCATCCGGTGCATCGTCTCGAGCTGTTCGCGCGTCAGCTTCAGGCCGACGCTCGCCAGGTCGATCGCCTGCCCGCCGGCCATGCCGATCGAGCCGCTCGCGAGCGCCAGCTCGCGCACGAGCGCCGCCTGCTGCACCGGCGACAGCGCGTCGGCGTCGGTCAGCGCGACGAACGCCTGCGATTGCAGCGCATCGCCGACCAGCAGCGCCGTCGGCTCGTCGTACTGCACGTGCACGGTCGGCTTGCCGCGACGCAGCGCGTCGTCGTCCATGCACGGCATGTCGTCGTGCACGAGCGAGTAGACGTGGATCATCTCCAGCGCCGCCGCCGCCGCGTTGCGTGCCGCCTCCGTCGCACCGGTCAGCTCGCCTGCTGCATGGCACAGCAGCGGGCGAACGCGTTTGCCGCCACCGAGGACCGCGTAGCGCATCGCCTCGTGAAGTTTCGCGGGCATCGCGGTTTCAGCCGGCAGATAGTGGCCGAGTGCGTCCTCGACACGGTCAAGCACGGACCGCATCCATTGTTCGAATGTCATAGATCGTCGTCTTCGCCGTCCGTGGCGGCCGTTCCGGACGAAAGCGGCTTCAGCGTCGCGCCGTCGAGCACGCGAACCTGCTGCTCCACTTTCTCGAGCTGCTGTTGGCAAAACGCAACGAGGGTCGCACCGCGGCGATACGCCGCCAGTGAATCCTCGAGGCTCAGCGCGCCGCCTTCCATCCGGGCAACCAGCGTCTCGAGTTCCGCGAGCGCCATCTCGTAATTGTCCGGCAACGGTTCGGTGCCATTGCCGGGCGGCGTGGCGCCTGGGGATGCGGTTTTCGCCATGGACGAGGGTGTCAAATTTCAAAACAAGTCGGACATTCTACGGCAAAAGAGAATTTTCCGACCTGCCGTCTTGGGCGCCCGCGCACAATCCCGGCCCCATCTTCGATGCACAGTGTGCGCCTTTCGACGGCCGCCCGACAAAAAATTGACACAAATCAGGCACTTAATCCTAGCCTTGCGAGGCGAACCGGGTATAATTCTCCGTTTCCCTAAATCGATTTTTCGATGGTTGGGTTGTTCACTGCTTTCACGCTAACACCGGGAGTGGGAATGTCCAATCTGAGCGATGCGCTTCAGTTGAAGTCGGCCCACAGCCAGCTTCCAGTCACTGCATATTTCGATGAGGCGCTACTCGAGCGCGAGATCGAAACCCTCTTCAAGAAAGGACCTCGTTACGTCGGGCACGAGTTGATGGTGCCCGAGGCGGGGGATTATTTTGCGCTGCCGTCCGAGAAGGAAGGCCGCGTGCTGGTCCGCAACCAGACGAACCAGATCGAACTGCTGTCGAACGTGTGCCGCCACCGGCAGGCGATCATGCTCAACGGGCGCGGCCACACGCAGAACATCGTGTGCCCGCTGCACCGCTGGACGTACGACCTCGAAGGCGAGCTGCTCGGCGCACCGCACTTCCCCGACAAGCCGTGCCTGAACCTCGGCAAGAGCCCGCTGCAGAACTGGCAGGGGCTGCTGTTCGAGGCCGAGGGCCGCAACGTCGCGCGCGATCTCGCCAACCTCGGCACGAAGCATCACTTCGACTTCTCCGAGTACCAGTTCGATCACGTCGAAGTGCACGAGTGCGATTACAACTGGAAGACGTTCATCGAGGTCTACCTCGAGGATTATCACGTCGTCCCGTTCCACCCGGGCCTCGGCAGCTTCGTGTCGTGCGACGATCTCAAATGGGAGTTCGGCGACTGGTACAGCGTGCAGACGGTCGGCGTGCACAACGCCCTCGCGAAACCGGGCAGCGCGACCTACCAGAAATGGCACGAGCAGGTGCTGAAGTTCCGCAACGGCGTGCCGCCGGAGTTCGGCGCGATCTGGATGGTCTACTACCCGGGCCTGATGATCGAGTGGTATCCGCACGTGCTGGTCGTGTCGTGGCTGATCCCGCGCGGGCCGCAGAAGACGACCAACATCGTCGAGTTCTATTACCCCGAGGAAATCGCGCTGTTCGAACGCGAATTCGTCGAGGCCGAGCGCGCCGCCTACATGGAGACGGCCGTCGAGGACGACGAGATCGCGATGCGGATGGACGCGGGCCGCCGTGCGCTGATGGCGCGTGGCGAGTCGCAGGTCGGCCCGTACCAGAGCCCGATGGAAGACGGGATGCAGCACTTCCACGAGTTCCTGCGCCGCCACCTCGGCGACCTCTGACAGCGGAGGCGGCGCGTTGCCGCCGCCCGGCCGCCGGCAAACGAAAAGACGGGCTTCGGCCCGTCTTTTTTTGTTTAGACTTGGAGTGTCAGGCCATTTGCACTCCAGGGAGCCGTCATGCCACACACTCATTACACCACGCTCATCTCCGCCGCCAATCTCGCCGAGCGCCTGGCCGCGGCGCCCGGCAGCGTGGCGCTGTTCGACTGCCGCTTCGATCTCGCCGATCCCGGCGCCGGCGAAGCCGCCTACGCGGCCGGCCACCTTCCCGGCGCGCAATACCTTCATCTCGACCGCGACCTGTCGGGCCGCAAGACGGGCACCAACGGCCGCCATCCGCTGCCGACCCGCGACGCGCTCGCCACGCTGCTCGCCAGCCGCGGCCTCAAGCAGGGCCAGCAGGTCGTCGCGTACGACGCGCAAGGCGGCGCCTATGCGGCGCGCCTGTGGTGGCTGCTGCGCTGGCTCGGTCACGATTCGGTCGCGGTGCTCGACGGCGGCCTGCAGGCGTGGGAAGCGGCCGGCCAGCCGCTGACGACCGACGTGCCGCAACCGGCCGCCGGCGACTTCCGCGCCGCAACGCCGCTCGAATCGACGGTCGATGCAGCGGCCGTGCTCGCAAACGTGTCGTCGGCCGCGCGCGTGGTGATCGATGCACGCGCACCGGACCGCTATCGCGGCGAGAATGAAACGATCGATCGGGTGGGCGGCCACATTCCCGGTGCGCGCAACCGCTTCTTCAAGGACAACCTGGCCGCCGACGGCCGCTTCAAGACCGGCCATGAATTGCGCGAGGCGTTCGCCACCGTACTGGCCGGCACCGAGCCAAACCGCGTGATCCTGCAATGCGGCTCCGGCGTCACCGCCTGCCACAACGCGCTGGCGCTGGAAGTGGCGGGCCTGCACGGCGCGTCGCTGTACCCGGGCTCGTGGAGCGAATGGAGCGCCGATCCGTCGCGACCGATCGCGACCGGCCCGACGCCGTAAGCGCGCGTACGGCGCGGCAGTCACGCAGCGGCGGCCTCGGCCGCCGCTTGCCGTTTACATCACGCCGAACTTGTGGAACCACTCGATCGCGCGTTTCCAGCCATCCTCGGCATCGGCCTTCACGTAGCTCGGCCGGTAGTCGGCGAAGAACGCATGGCCGGCATCCGGATACACGACGATCTCCGATTCGCGCGCGAGCTTCGAATCGCTCGCCTGGATCGCCTTGCGCATGTTCGCGAGCGACGCCTGCGTGATGTTCTGATCCTTCTCGCCGTACAGGCCGAGCACCGGCACTTTCAGCAACGACGCGTGATCGACCGGGTTGAACGGCGTCATCTCGTCGGTCTTGCCTTCGACGAACCCGTACCACGCCACCGCGGCCCGCACGTGCGGATTGTGTTCCGCATACAGCCACGCCTGGCGACCGCCCCAGCAGAACCCGGTCACGCCGAGGCGCGTCAGGTCGCCGCCGTTCTTGCCGGCCCACGCGACCGTCGCATCGAGATCCTCCGTCACCTGCCGGTCCGGCACCTTGCTGACGATGTTGTCGACCAGCGCCTGGATCGTCGGATATTTCGCCGCGTTGCCCTGTCGCGCAAACAGGTCCGGCGCGATCGCCAGATAGCCGAGCTTCGCGAAGCGCCGGCAGACGTCGGCGATATGCGCGTGCACGCCGAAGATCTCGTGAATCACGATGACGACCGGCAGGTTCGTCTTGTCGACCGGCTGCGCGCGATAAGCCGGCACGCTCGCATCGCCCGAGCGGATTTCGATGGTGTCGACGTCCAGGCCGGCGCTGTCGGTCGTGACCGTCTGCGCCGACACGGGCAGCACGGCCGCCGCGAAGGTGCCGCCGAGCGCAGCCTGCATGAACTTGCGGCGCGAGAACGGGACATGGGGGA
The DNA here is from genome assembly GCF_024730645.1 of Burkholderia sp. EMB26. Taxonomy (NCBI): domain Bacteria; kingdom Pseudomonadati; phylum Pseudomonadota; class Betaproteobacteria; order Burkholderiales; family Burkholderiaceae; genus Burkholderia; species Burkholderia sp. EMB26. The sequence continues at coordinate 2,932,484 of NZ_CP078071.1, read as the reverse complement.
CCAGGCTGTCGACTTCGGGTTTCAACATGAATGCACTCCTCGATTGGGCGCCGCCGTCACGATCGCGGAGACGGCATGACGGGGCATCGCACCGGCGCGCGGCGCGGATGTTGCGGCGGTTGGCACCCCGCCGCAAACGAAAACCCGGACAAGATGCCCAATAATCCGTTGTCGCGTCAACTGTCAGATGTGTAAGACTCGATTACGACGCGGTGCGGCGATCGCATCGATCATCGCGCGGCAGCCTGGCGACGGCCTGCCGAATCACCGTGCGGCGGCGCGTAGCGACGATCGCCGCGCGACCGAATCCTTGCGAATCGAAAAGAAAAACGGGCGGGGAATACGCAGGACATTGCGCATTCCCCGCCCGCTCCGCACACGAGCGCGATCAGTGCAGCTTGACGCGCGGCAGCGTCGTGCGTCGCAGCCAGTGCGCAATCGTGTCGAGCATCATCCGCGGATAACCGTGCAGCGCGGCAATGTGCATCCGGTACAGCGACATGTACATGAAGCGTGCGAACAGCCCTTCGATCAGCATGTTGCCGCCGATCAACCCGCCCATCAGATTGCCGACCGCGCTGAAATGGCCGAGCGACACGAGCGAGCCCAGGTCGCGATACGTGAATTCGGGCAGCGGACGCCCTTCCAGCCGACAGCCGATCGCCTTCAGCAGGAAGCTCGCCTGCTGGTGCGCGGCCTGCGCGCGCGGCGGCACGTTGCGCTCGTTACCAGGCCATGCGCATGCCGCGCAATCGCCGAGCGCGAATATGTTGTCGTCGGTGAAGGTTTGCAGCGTGCGGCGCACGTCGAGCTGGCCCAGCTTGTTGACCTGGAGCCCATCGAGATTCGCGAGCACCGACGGCGCCTTGATGCCGGCAGCCCAGACCGTCAGGTCGGCACGCACGACCTTGCCGCTCGCCGTGTGGACGGCCCCGGGCGCCACCTCCGTCACGCGCTCGGCGAGCATCAGCCGCACGCCGATCTTTCCGAGCAATTCAGCCGTCGCCGACGAGACGCGCTCCGGCAGCGCCGGGAGGATCCGCGGCCCCGATTCGATCAGCACGATGCCGACGTCGTGCCGTGGATCGAGTTTGTGCAACCCGTAGGCCGACAACACCTGCGCGGTATTGCGCAGTTCCGCGGACAGCTCGACGCCCGTCGCGCCGCCGCCGACGATCACGACCTGGATACGCGGCTCGGCCGACTCGCCCGGCGCGGTCGGCGCCGGCGCCTGGTGCTCCGCGCGCATGCATGCCGCGATCAGCCGCTTGCGGAAGCGTTCGGCCTCCCCGACCGTGTCGAGCGCGATCGCGTTTTCCGGTGCGCCCTGCACGCCGAAGAAGTGGGTCGTGCTGCCGATCGCGATCACGAGCGTGTCGTATTCCAGCTCGCGTGCCGGCAACAGTTCCGCGCCGTCGCTGTCGTTGATCGGCGACAGCGTAACGCGCTTCGCCGCGCGGTCGAGCCCGGTCAGCTCGCCCTGCTGGAACTCGAAGCCGTGCCAGCGCGCCTGCGCCGCATATTCGAGCTCCTGCGTGAACGGGTCCATGCTGCCGGCCGCGACTTCGTGCAGCAGCGGTTTCCAGATGTGCGTCGGATTGCGGTCGACGAGCGTGACGAGCGCACGCGCGGGACGATTGCCGCGCGCGCCGTAACGGTCGCCGAGCCGCGTCGCCAGTTCCAGGCCGCCGGCACCTCCGCCTACGATGATGATCCGATGCATCCGATTCCCCCTTTGCGATTCGAAACTGCTGCCGCCGGATGAAGCAAACGCCGTGCACTCGCGCCGCCCGGTGGATTAACCGGTTCGGACATCATCGATGTGCAGTTCGAAGCACTTCGATGCATCCGATCCGGAACGCGGGGCGCGCCGCCCCGCGTCAATGACATGATTGACATGTATTGTCCGGGAGCTTGCGCGTTGACCACAAGCAAACCATCTCGATATTCAGCATCCCTGCAACAATATGCCGCGGGAAACGGGAATCGCTCGGGGGTGCGTCAGTGTGCCTCTTCCCAGTTCGCGCCGGCACCCACTTCGGCGACCAGCGGCACCTTCAGCTTCGCGACGCCGCACATCATTTCCGGCAGTTTCTCGCGCACGAGCGACAGCTCGCCTTCCGGCACCTCGAGCACCAGTTCGTCGTGCACCTGCATGATCATCCGCGATGCAAGCCCGTCGCGCGTGAGCCAGTCGTCCACCGCGATCATCGACAGCTTGATCAGGTCGGCCGCCGTGCCCTGCATCGGTGCATTGATGGCCGCGCGCTCGGCCGCCTGACGGCGCGGGCCATTGCCGCCGTTGATCTCGGGCAGCCACAGGCGGCGACCGAAAACGGTTTCGACGTAGCCCTTCTCCTTCGCGGTTGCGCGCGTGTCTTCCATGTACTGCGCGACGCCCGGATAGCGGGCGAAATAGCGGTCGATATAGAGCTTCGCCGCGTCGCGCGTGATGCCGAGGTTCGATGCGAGCCCGAACGCGCTCATCCCGTAGATGAGCCCGAAGTTGATCACCTTCGCGATCCGGCGCTGGTCGGAATTGACCTCCAGCGGCGTCACGCCGAACACCTCGGCGGCCGTCGCGCGGTGAATGTCCTCGCCCTGCGAGAACGCGCGCAACAGCGACGCGTCGCCGGAGATGTGCGCCATGATCCGCAGTTCGATCTGCGAATAGTCGGCCGATACGATCCGGTGGCCCGGCGATGCAATGAACGCCTCGCGGATGCGCCGGCCTTCGGCCGTGCGCACCGGAATGTTCTGAAGATTGGGATCGTTCGACGCCAGGCGGCCCGTGACCGCGACGGCCTGCGCATAGTTCGTATGCACGCGGCCGGTGGTGGGATTCACCATGCGCGGGAGCTTGTCGGTATAGGTCGACTTCAGCTTCGACAGCCCGCGATGCTCGAGCAGCAGCTTCGGCAGCGGGTAGTCCTCGGCCAGCTTCTGCAGCACTTCCTCGTCGGTCGACGGCGCGCCGCTCGGCGTCTTTTTCACGACCGGCAACTGCAGCTTCTCGAAGAAGATCTGCCCGATCTGCTTCGGCGAGCCGAGATTGAATTCGCCGCCCGCCAGTTCGTACGCCTGCCCCTCGAGTTCGATCAGGCGCGTCGCGATTTCGGTGCTCTGCGCGTGCAGCCGCGCATCGTCGATCAGCACGCCCGTGCGCTCCATTTTGCGCAGCACGAGCGACACCGGCATCTCGATCTCGCGGTACACGCGCTCGAGGCCCGGCTCGCGCGCGACCTGCGGATACAACGCGTGATGGAGCTGCAGCGTGATGTCCGCATCTTCGGCTGCGTATTCGGCGGCCTGCGCGAGCGCCACTTCGTCGAAACCGATCTGCTTCGCGCCCTTGCCGGCCACGTCTTCGTACTTGATCGTCTTGACGCCCAGATGACGCAGCGCGAGGCTGTCCATGTCGTGCGTGCGGTGCGATTCGACCACGTACGATTCGAGCAGCGTGTCGTGCTCGATGCCGTTCAGTTCGATGTCGTAGTTCGCGAGCACCTGTGCGTCGTACTTCAGGTGCTGGCCGACCTTCTTGCGATCGGCCGATTCGAGCCACGGCTTCAGGCGCGCGAGCACTTCGTCGAGCGGAAGCTGCTCGGGCATGTCGGGCCCGCGGTGCGCGACCGGCAGGTAGGCCGCCTTGCCCGGCTCGACCGAGAACGACAGGCCGACGAGCCGCGCGAGCATCGGATCGAGCGCGGTCGTCTCGGTGTCGAACGCGGTCAGCGCGGCCGCGTCGATCTTCGCGAACCACGCGTCGAACTGCTCCCAGGTCTGGATCGTGTCGTATTCGCGCACGACGTCGGTCGCGATCACCGGGGCCGGCTCGCCTTCCGGCGCATCGGCGCCACCGCCTTCCGCGGGTGCGTTCTCGACTTCGCGCAGCCAGGTCTTGAAGCCGTAGCGCGCGAAGATGTCGCGCAACAGCTCGCGCGCCTCGCCGTCGGTCTTCAGCGACGCTTCGATCGATTCGAGATGCGGCGCGAGATCGCATGACGTGTCGACGGTCACGAGCTTGCGGCCGAGCGGCAGGAAATCGAGCGCGCGGCGCAGGTTGTCGCCGACCACGCCCTTGATGTCGGCCGCGTGCGCGATGACGCCGTCGAGGCTTTCGTATTGCGACAGCCACTTCACGGCCGTCTTCGGCCCGCACTTCTCGACGCCCGGCACGTTGTCGACGGTGTCGCCGATCAGCGCGAGATAGTCGATGATGCGCTCGGGCGGCACGCCGAACTTCGCGAGCACGCCATCGCGGTCGAGCGTCTCGTTGGTCATCGTGTTGACGAGCGTGACGCGCTCGGTCACGAGCTGCGCGAGATCCTTGTCGCCGGTCGACACGATCACGTTCATCCCGTGCCGTTCGGCTTCGCGCGCGAGCGTGCCGATCACGTCGTCGGCCTCCACGCCTTCGACCATCAGCAGCGGCCAGCCGAGCGCGCGCACGGCGCCGTGGATCGGCTCGACCTGCAATGCGAGATCGGGCGGCATCGACGGACGGTTTGCCTTATAGTCGGCATAAAGGTCGTCGCGGAACGTCTTGCCCTTTGCATCGAACACGCAAGCGCTATACTCTGCACTGACTTCCTTGCGCATACGGCGCAGCATGTTGATGATTCCGTAGAGCGCTCCGGTCGGCTCCCCGCCAGGGCCACGCAAATCAGGCATCGCATGGTAAGCCCGATACAGATAGCTCGAACCGTCAACCAATAGCAGGGTCTTACCTTCCAGATTTCGTTCTTCAGGCATTATGAACAAGAGAAAAGTGATTCCGAGTCTGCGTTCGCTCGCAGATCAAGAACGCGCGACGGCCAAGAAGGCGCGCGCATCGTGGCAGATGTTCACGATTATGGCAGAGTTTATCGAGGCGACCGAGTACCTGTCGGAGATCCGCCCGGCTGTCAGCATCTACGGTTCTGCCCGCCTCAAACCCGATACCCCGCACTACAAGCTCGCCGCGCAGATCGCGCGCAAGCTGTCGGACGCCGGCTTCGCGGTGATCTCCGGCGGCGGCCCCGGCATCATGGAAGCCGCGAACAAGGGCGCGCACGCCGGCAAGGCGCCGTCGGTCGGCCTGAACATCGAGCTGCCGCACGAGCAGGCCGGCAACCACTATCAGGACATCTCGCTGCGCTTCCGCCACTTCTTCACGCGCAAGGTCACGTTCGTGAAGAACTCGGATGCGGTGATCGTGATGCCGGGCGGTTTCGGCACGCTCGACGAACTGTCCGAAGTGCTCACGCTGATCCAGACGAAAAAATCGCGCCTCGTGCCGATCATCCTCGTCGGCAGCGAATTCTGGCAGGGGCTGCTGCAGTGGTTCCGCGATCAACTGATTCCGATGGGCCTGATCAATCCGGAAGACATGGATCTGATGCAGGTGATCGACGACCCCGACCAGGTGCTCGACGCGGTGCTCGCGTTCTACGAGGACAGCGGCGAGGAAGAAGGTTCGGACGAGGAGGATCATCCGCCGCGCCCGGAAGAAGACCGGATGTTCTATCTGTAACCGGTCGGTGACGACAGCCGGCCGAGCGCCGGCTGTCGTGCTTTTCATGCGACGGAAGTGCGCTCCGGCGGCTCGCCGGGCGTGACTTTGTAACGCGCTGTTAATACCCGTTCACCGCCGCGCGCGGTCGAATGTCAAATCCCCGCAGCCGGCGCTGCACCATGCGGCGGGATCGGCCGCACCAGCCGGCCCCCAATGTCAAACGGCGGGCCCATCGCGTGCCTGCGCGCCGCCAATCCTCCGTAATAATCACGACTCGCCTTTTCCGTCGTGCCGCAGCACACTGCATTGTGTCGGCGCGGCGTTCCCCCGGTGGAACGGTCCCCCTCGCTTCCATCGCGTCGCGCCGGCCTATTCATCACGACACCACGGAAAAGAACATGCAACGCTCGCTGATCGCCCTCGCCTTTGCCGGCCTCGGCCTTTCGCTGTCCGGCCTCGCTCACGCCGTCAACGTCGACGTCAACATCGACACGCCCGCGCCGGTCGTCGTCGCCCCCGCGCCCGTCGTGGTCGCCCCGGCGCCGGCGATCATCGTCGGCTGGCATGGCGACCGCTACTGGGACGGCCGCCGCTACTGGGAGCGCCGCGAGTGGGAGGATCACCAGCGCTATCGCGGTCGTGGCGGCTATCACTGCCCGCCGGGACACGCGAAAAAGGGCGAGTGCTGAGCGCCTGAGCGAAGGCCCGTCGGGCCCGCACGCGGAAGCAGAAAAACGAAGGCCGCACGCGAACGAAGGTTCGCGTGCGGCCTTTGTCGTTGCGCATGCCGCTGCGCGGTGGCGTTACTGAAACGCCACTTCCGCAAAGCTCCGCAGCTTGCGGCTATGCAGCTTGTCAAGCCCGTTCGTGCGCAGGATCTCCATCGCCTTCACGCCGATCTGCAGATGCTGGTCGACCTGCCCGCGATAGAACGTGTCGGCCATGCCCGGCAGTTTCAGCTCGCCGTGCAGCGGCTTGTCCGATACGCACAGCAACGTGCCGTACGGCACCCGGAAGCGGAAGCCGTTGGCTGCGATCGTCGCGCTTTCCATGTCGAGCGCGATCGCGCGGCTCTGCGACAGCCGCTGCACGGGCTCGCGATGGTCGCGCAGTTCCCAGTTGCGGTTGTCGACGCTCGCGACCGTGCCCGTACGCATCACCCGCTTCAGTTCCGCGCCCTCCAGCCGCGTGACCTCGGCCACGCCGCGCTCGAGCGCGAGCTGCACTTCGGCCAGCGCCGGAATCGGCACCCACAGCGGCAGGTCGGCGTCGAGCACGTGATCTTCCCGCACGTAACCGTGCGCGAGCACGTAGTCGCCGAGGCGCTGCGTGTTGCGCAGGCCCGCGCAGTGACCGAGCATCACCCAAGCGTGCGGACGCAGCACCGCGATGTGATCGGTGATCGTCTTCGCGTTCGACGGGCCGACGCCGATGTTGACCATCGTGATCCCGCTGCCGTCCGCGCGCTTCAGGTGATACGCGGGCATCTGCGGCAGGCGCGGCGGCGCGGTGCCCTCGGCCGGCTCGCTGCCGAGGTTCGCGTTGTACGTGACGACGTCGCCCGGCTCGACGAACGCGCTGTACTCGCTGCGGTACGCGCGCACCTCGGGATCGTCGCTTTCGGTCATCAGCGTGCGGCCGAGCTTCACGAACTCGTCGATGTAGAACTGGTAGTTCGTGTAGAGCACGTAGTTCTGGAAATGCGTGGGCGACGTCGCCGTGTAGTGACGCAGCCGGTGCAGCGAGAAGTCGACGCGGGCCGCCGTGAACAGCGCGAGCGGATGCGGCTCGCCCGGCGCCGGCTCGAACGTGCCGTTGACGATGCGGTCATCGAGATACGACAGGTCGGGCGTGTCGAAGATGTCGCGCATCGCGAGCAGGCGGTCGCGATCGAGTTCGCCCTCGAGATGGATGCCTTCCGGAAACGCGAAATGGATCGGAATCGGCTGCGACGACACGCCGATCTCGATCTTGACATGGTGGTTCTTCGACAGCAGACGCAATTGCTCGCGGTAGTAGTTCGCGAAGAGATCGGGGCGCGTGACGGTCGTCTCGAATACGCCGGGACCCGCGACGAAGCCGTACGAGCGGCGCGAATCGACGTGCGTGTTGACGTCGGTCCGGATCCGCACGAACGGGTAGCACGCGCGCACGTGCTCGGTAATCGCTTCGTGGCGGCGATAGCGCGCGAACGCATCGCGCAGGAAGCCCGTATTCGTGTCGTAAATGGCGGACAGCCGCGCGACGGCGGCGACCGGATCGTCGAAAGCCTCGACCGACGGGCTTTCGGGCGACAGCACACGGTGCCGGCGGCTCAAATCGTTTTTCATTTTCATCACCTCGTCAGATCCGACGACATTACCACGGAACCCGGTCGCCCTTATGGCCGCCCCTGCGCACGCAGGGGCCGGATGGCGCGCAGTATTTGCTAAAATCGGTAGGTTCACTGGAGACTCATCATGAAGCCGCTCATTTTCGTCGCCGCTGCCGTCGCGTTTGCCGCCGCCGGCGTCGCTCACGCCGCCGGCGGCACGCCTGACGCCGACGCGCAGGCCCGGGCCGAGGCCAACGAAGCCGCCGGCCTGCCCGATCTCCGCAAGATCAACCGGCCGGGCGCCGAAGTCACGTCGAAAGTGGACTTCGCCGACATCCGCCGCACGCCGAGCTTCCACGAAAAGAGCAAGAACGGCACCGAAGTCACCGAGTACCGCGACCGCGGCAAGCCGGTCGAGATCGACGTGAAATCGAACTTCGGCACGCGCTACCAGATGAGCTCGACGCCCGACACGTCGCCGAAGCCGCACGATGCGGGCATCCCGATCACGCGCCTGCCGTCGCTGAACCTGCGCTACTGATTCCGTGGCGTGGCGCACCGGGCGCCGCGCCGCCCCTTCACCTGTTGTCGCGATGCACGCCGCCCGCGTGCCGACACCCTGACCTGACGCATCCCGCATGGCCGTTTTCACCGCTGTTTCCGACTCCGATCTCGCGCAATGGATGCGCCACTACGAACTGGGCGACGTGCTTGCGTTCCGCGGCATTCCGTCCGGTATCGAAAACAGCAATTTCTTCCTGACGACGACGCGCGGCGAATACGTCCTCACGATCTTCGAAAAGCTGACGGCGCAGCAGCTGCCGTTCTACCTCGACCTGATGCGCCATCTGGCCGCCCACGGCGTGCCGGTCCCGGACCCGATCCCGCGTGACGACGGCGCGCTGTTCGGCGAACTGCACGGCAAGCCGGCCGCGATCGTCACGAAGCTCGACGGCGCGGCCGAACTCGCGCCGGGGGTCGAACACTGCATCGAGGTCGGACAGATGCTCGCGCGCCTGCACCTCGCGGGCCGCGACTATCCGCGCAGCCAGCCGAACCTGCGCAGCCTGCCGTGGTGGCAGGAGAACGTACCGGCCATCGTGCCGTTCATCACGGACGCGCAACGCACGCTGCTCGAAGGCGAGCTCGCGCACCAGGCCGGCTTCTTCGCGTCGGACGACTATGCGGCGCTGCCGGCCGGGCCATGCCATTGCGACCTGTTCCGCGACAACGTGCTGTTCGCGCACGCGGCGCCCGGCACCGGTCACGACGTACGCCTCGGCGGCTTCTTCGACTTCTACTTCGCGGGCTGCGACAAGTGGCTGTTCGACGTCGCGGTGACCGTCAACGACTGGTGCGTCGACCTCGCGACCGGCGTGCTCGACGTCGCGCGCGCCGATGCGCTGCTGCGCGCGTACCAGACCGTCCGGCCGTTCACGACGGAGGAACGTCGCCACTGGAGCGACATGCTGCGCGCCGGTGCGTACCGCTTCTGGGTGTCGCGCCTGTACGATTTCTACCTGCCGCGCGCGGCCGAGATGCTCAAGCCGCACGACCCCGGCCATTTCGAACGCATCCTGCGCGAGCGTATCGCGCATACGCCCGCGCTTCCCGAGATCCAAACCGCATGCAACTGATCGAAGTGCCCGCGAAAACGGGCTATGTCTGGTTCCGTCAAGGCATCTGGCTGTTCCGCCGGAATCCGCTCGCGTTCATCACGCTGTTCTTCACGTACCTGCTCGCCATCACGCTCGTGTCGATGGTGCCGGTGATCGGCTCCGCGCTACCGCTGGTGTTCATTCCCGGCATCGCGGTCGGCTTCATGGCCGCGTGCCGCGACACCGTGGCCGGCAAGACCGTGATGCCGACGATCCTCGTCGACGGCTTTCGCTCGTACGGCACCGTCGCGACCCAGCGGCTGCTCGCGCTCGGCGTGATCTACGTCGCGTCGATGGTGCTGGTGTTCGCCGCTTCGTCGTTCGTGGACGGCGGCGCGCTGTTCCACGTGATGATGGGCGCGGCCGACGAAGCGAACACGACGCCCGAGACGCTCGCCGCGCAAGGCACGCTCGGCGCGCTGTTCTTCGCGACGCTGCTCTATCTGCCGGTCGCGATGCTGTTCTGGTTCGCGCCGGTGCTGGTCGCATGGCATGACGTCCCGCCGGCGAAGGCGCTGTTCTTCAGCGTCGTCAGCTGCTGGCGCAATCGCGGCGCGTTCGTCGTATACGGCGTGCTGTGGTTCGCCGTCGCGCTCGGCACGTCGCTCGCGCTGTCGCTGCTGCTGCAGGCGCTCGGCGCCGGCGCGTATGCGCTGACGATCATGATGCCGGTGACGATCATCATCGTCACGATGCTGTACTGCTCGTTCTACGCGACCTATCGCGGCTGCTTCGGCGTGCAGGAACCGGGCGCGCCGACGACGATGTCCGGCCGCTGAACCCGCTCTTTCGGCCGGCGCATGTCGCCCGCCGTCGCACTGTTTCGCGCCGGGTCGTCGCCCGGCGCGCTTCTTCTGCCCCCCCTTTCCCGTCTCGCTTTCCTCCAGCCGCCCCTGTTCAATCGAATCTTTTGCGCGCAAAATAATTTGCGTACAAATCGTTCGCGCATCCGCCGCGCTTCCCGAACCATGGATCGCCTGCCCCCGCTGCCCCAGACGCTCGACGAGCAATTGTGCTTCGCACTTTACGCGACTTCGCACGCGATGACGAAGGCGTACAAGCCGCTGCTCGACAAGCTGTCGCTGACCTATCCCCAATATCTCGCGATGCTCGTGCTGTGGGAGCGCGACGACATGGCCGTGAAGGACATCGCCGCGCGGCTCGACCTCGATCCCGCCACGGTCACGCCGCTGCTGAAGCGGCTGGAAGCGCTCGGCTACGTCGAGCGCGTGCGCAGCGCGGCTGACGAACGCGTCGTCAACGTGCGTGTGACGTCGGCCGGCCGTGCGCTGAAGGATCGCGCGCGCTCGGTGCCCGCCGAGCTCTTTTGCGCGATGCAGCAAACGCCCGAATTCCTGATCCGGCTGCGCGCCGATCTCCAGCAGTTGCGCGACGCATTGTCGGCGGCCAACGAACGCTGACGCGCCAAGCGCAGACGACCTCGCCCGGCGCTGCCGGGTTTTTCTCCAAAATTTCATTTGCACACTAATGATTTGTGCTCTATATTTCACTCGTGGCCGGCGACACCCGTCTGACCGGACCGCTTTTCTCCCTCTTCCCGACAGGAGCTGCACGATGAACATTCTGTACAAGACCAGCGCCACGAGCACGGGCGGCCGCGACGGCCGCGCGGTATCCGCCGACCACAAGCTGGAAGTGAAGCTGGCCGCGCCGCGCGAACTCGGCGGCACGGGCGCGGAAGGCACGAATCCGGAGCAACTGTTTGCCGCAGGTTACTCGGCCTGTTTCCTGAGTGCGATGAAATTCGTCGCGGGCCAGAACAAGCAGACGCTGCCGGCCGATACGCAGGTGACGGCGGAAGTGGGCATCGGCCCGAACGACGCTGGCGGCTTCGGGCTCGACATCGAACTGCGCGTGTCGCTGCCGGGGCTCGACACGGCCGACGCGCAGGCGCTGGTCGACAAGGCGCACCACGTGTGCCCGTACTCGAACGCCACGCGCAACAACGTGCCGGTGCGCCTGACGGTCGTCTGACGCGACGCAGGGCCAGGAAAAATACAAAAAGGGCGCGTGCGGCACATGCCGCACGCGCCCTTTTGCGCGATTCGTCGAAATGGCGGGCCGGCAGGCCCGCGTGCGCCGCTTAGCGCGCGCCGATCGAATACGGGCGGTTCAGCGCCGCGTCGCGATCGATCTTGCGCATGCGGAATTCGAGGTCGTAGATGTCGGTGGCTTCGGCCAGGTACGCGTCGGTGCGCTCTTTCGCGGCCTTTTCAGCGTTCTTGGTCAGCATCAGGAAGAGGTGGCTCAGCAGGTACATGTTCGATCTCGCTATTCAAAGGTTCTGGACTAGGGTTTTCCCGAATTATAGGGAAAACCCTAGTCTTTGACCAGCGTCGATCAAACGATGCGTCGTTCGGTCGCCACAGTGCGCTGATTGGCTTCGAAAAAGGCCCAGATCATCGCGCTTGCGTCGGGGCCGACTGCCGCATGAAACGGCACGGCTTCGTCGCCGCCGGCCCACGCGTGATCGAGCCCTTTCACATGGCACAGCCGCACCACCGGCTCGCCGTCGCGGCACACATCGGTGATCTGGGCGCCCGTGTCGCGCGTCTCGACCCGTTCGCCGCCGCGCAGCGCGCCGCGGCTGTCGGCGAGCCCGTTCAGACGCATGAACTGCACGGTCAGTTGATCGGCATTCTTTGGCGCGACGACATGATCGCCGTCGCCCTGGACGATCAGCGCGGGCATGCCCGGATACGCGCCGGCCTCGACCAGCGCATCGACCGCCGCGGCCGGGTTCTGCCGCAGGCCGCGCCGCATCACGTCCATCGCGGTGATGCCGGAATTCGCCTCGCCCAGCGCCGGCCCCGAGTGCAATGCGACCGCCGCGAAACGGTCCGGATGGTGCAGTGCAAGAAGCGACGCCAGACCGGCGCCGGCCGACAGCCCCGCCACGTAGACGCGCGACGCGTCGAAGCCGTGTTCGTCGACCAGCGCGTCGACCAGCGACACCACCGCATTCGCCTCGCCGCGCCCCGCGCGGTCGGTGTCCTCATACCAGTGCCAGCAGCCGTGCGCGTGCGCGCGCAGCGACTGTTCCGGATACAGCACCGCGAAGCCGTGCTTGTCGGCCAGCAGGTTCATCCGCGTGCCCTGCGCGAATTCGTCTACCGACTGCTGGCAACCGTGCAGCATCACGACGAGCGGCATCGCGCCGCGTCGGCGGCCGGGCGGCACGTAGAGCCCGTACGCGAGATTCTGGACGAGGCGGCCGAGCGCGGGCGCCATCGGATGCTCGCCGCGCGTCCATTCGCCCGCGGCCCACGCGGCCGCGCGCGGCCGCACGCGCGATTCGCGTGGCGGGGACAGATCGGATACGGCGGAAGAGGTGGCGGCCTCGAGTGCGTCGCGTGTGATGCGCTGCGCATCGCGCGCCGCGCGCTTGGCGGCCGGAGACAGCATGCGTTTCATGCCGCCCAGCCATACCTTGGTCAGACTTTTGGTCATCGATCGGGCTCGCAGTCAGGAAAAATAGGGGCGCCATGAAGGCACCACAACGGGTGCATCGTTCGACTTTGTGCAATGCACCATAACATTGTTTCTGGGATTTTTCCTGCGCGCCGATAGTTCCCGGCGGCGCAAAAAACGGGCCTCATGCGGACGCGGCGCTATACTGGGGTTTCGCCGCTTGTATCCGTTGTAGTCGTTCTTCCCGGCTCGCGCGTTGATTTAAGCATCCTCCCCGCCTTCGTTCGTCCCCTTCCGATGTTCGACCTGTCCTCTCACCTGTGGATCATGATCACCGCGTTCGGCGGCGCCGGCCTGACCTTGCCGCTCGCGATCACGATTGCCGTCTGGCTCGCGCTCGGCTACTCGTGGCAGCGCGCGGCCGCATGGCTCGGCGTGCTCGCGGCCGCGATCGGCGTGGTGGCGCTCACCAAGATCGCGTTCCTCGGCTGGGGCATCGGCATTCGCGCGTGGGATTTCACCGGGTTCAGCGGCCATGCGATGCTGTCGACGTCGGTGTATCCGGTCGCGATTTTCCTCGCGCTGATCCGCACGCGCACGCCGGTGCGGATCGCCGGCATCGCGCTCGGCCTGGCGGCCGGCATCGCGGTGGGCGTGTCGCGCGTCGCGCTCGACGCGCATTCGCCGTCCGAATCGATCACCGGCTGCATCGTCGGCGCGACCGCCGCGCTCGCATTCATCGCCGGCTCGTGGCGCGCGGCGCCGCACCGCTGGTCGGTGCCCGCGGTCGTCGCGAGCCTCGCGCTCGTCACCGTGGCGCTGCACGGCATCACGGTGCCGTCGCATCGCTGGGTCACGAAGGTCGCGCTGCAACTGTCGGGCCACGAGCGCCCGTTCGTCCGCGCGCGCTGGAAGGCCAACCCGAACTACCATCCCGCGTCGCAGCCGTCGTCGCTGCAGCGCACCGAATCGGCGCCGCGCACGCTTCACACGTGACCGGCAGCCCGGCCGTCACGCCCGCCCCTTTTCACGTCTGACCATTTCATGCGCACCGTCGCATGAACAGTATGTCGAGCGTTATAACCCGCCCTATATTACGATTACGGTTTCCACCCATTCGAAACGAATCCACCATGCGCTCAACCGTCCGTCCGCTTCGCCGCACCCTGCTTCGCCTGCTGCCGATCGCCACGCTTGCCGCCGGGTTCGCGTTCAGCGCGCCCGCTTCCGCCGCCGACGAACTGGTCGTGTCGGCCGCCGCCAGCCTGACGAACGCATTCAAGGCCGTCGGCGACGCGTACGAGAAGCAGCATCCGGACACCAAGGTGCTGTTCAACTTCGGCGCATCGGACGTGCTGATGCAGCAGATCGCCAAGGGCGCGCCGGCCGACGTGTTCGCGTCGGCCGACCAGAAGGCGATGGATCGCGCGGTGAACGAAAAGGTGATCGTGCCCGGCACGCGCCGCGATTTCGCGGCGAACTCGCTGGTGCTGATCGTGCCGGCGGACAGCCACGCGGCCGCGCCGACGTCGCTGAACGACCTGACCGCGCCCGGCGTGAAACGCATCGCGTACGGCGACCCGGCCTCGGTGCCGGTCGGCCGCTACACCGAGGGCGCGCTGCGCGCGGCCGGCGTGTGGGATGCGGTCAGCGCGAAGGGCGTGCTGGCCGCCAACGTGCGCCAGAGCCTCGACTACGTCGCCCGCGGCGAAGTCGACGCGGGCTTCGTGTTCGGCACCGACGCCGCGATCATGCCGGGCCGCGTGAAGGTCGCGCTGACGGTGCCGACCCGGACGGCCATCACCTACCCGATCGCCGTGGTCAAGGACAGCCGCCACGCCGCGCAGGCGCAGTCGTTCATCGATTTCGTCGCGTCGTCCCAGGGCCAGGCCGTGCTGTCGACGTTCGGCTTCAAGCCCGCCAAGTGAGCGACTCGCGATGCAAGACGCCTGGGTCCCGCTGCTGCTGTCGCTGAAGGTCGCCGGCTGGGCGACCGCGCTCGACATCGTGCTCGGCGTCGCGGCCGCGTTCGTGCTCGCGCGCTGGCGCTCGCCGTTGCGCGACGTCGTCGACTCCGTGCTGACGCTGCCGCTCGTGCTGCCGCCGACGGTGCTGGGCTATTACCTGCTCGTGCTGCTCGGCCGGCGCGGCGTGTTCGGCGCATGGCTCGACACGCTCGGCATCGAGCTGGTGTTCACGTGGCAAGGTGCGGTGATCGCGTCGATGGTCGTCGCGTTTCCGCTGATCCTGAAATCGGCGCGCGCAGCGTTCGAAGGCGTCGACCCGCATCTCGAGCGCGCCGCGCGCACGCTCGGGCTCGGCGAAGTCGCGGTGTTCTTCCGCGTGACGCTGCCGCTCGCCACGCGCGGGATTCTCGCGGGCGCGCTGCTCGCGTTCGCGCGCGCGCTCGGCGAATTCGGCGCGACGTTGATGATCGCGGGCAACCTGCCCGGCCGCACGCAGACGCTGTCGGTCGCGATCTACGCGGCCGTGCAGGCCGGCGACGACAACACGGCCAATTTCCTCGTACTGGTGACGTCGATCACCTGCGTGCTCGTGCTGCTCGCGACCGGCTGGCTCGTGCCGTCGCGCGCCCGGCGGAGCCAGCTGACATGAAGCACCTGTTCCATCCGTATCGCCGGCGCCGTCCGGCTACCGGCCTGCCGCGGCGGAGGCCCGCATGAGCCTCGTCGTCGACATCCGCAAGACCTACGCGAACGCCGAGCGGCGCTTCACGCTCGACATGTCGTTCACCGCGACGACGCAGCGCGTCGTGCTGTTCGGGCCGTCGGGCGCGGGCAAGAGCATGACGCTGCAGGCGATCGCCGGGCTGCTGACGCCCGACGCGGGCACGATCACGCTGAACGGCGAGCCGCTGTTCGACGCCGCGCGCCGCATCGACGTGCCGACCCGCGAACGCCGGGTCGCGTACCTGTTCCAGGACTACGCGCTGTTCCCGCATCTGAACGTGCGGCAGAACATCGCGTTCGGGCTCACGTCCGGGCTGCGCAACCCGCGCGCGAAGACGGTGCCGCCGGAGGTCGCGTACTGGCTGCGCGCGTTCGACCTCGAAGCGCTCGCGGGGCAATATCCGTCGCAGTTGTCAGGCGGGCAGAAGCAGCGCGTGGCGCTCGCGCGTGCGCTGGTCGCGCAGCCGCGCATCCTGCTGCTCGACGAACCGTTCGCGGCGCTCGACGGCGCGATGCGCCAGCGCATGCGCCACGAGCTCGCCGAACTGCAGGCGCGGCTCGACATCCCGATGGTGCTGATCTCGCACGACCCCGACGACGTCGCCGCGTTCGGCGACCAGGTCGTGCAGTTGAGCGAAGGACGCGTGCAGGCGAACCCGCCGCACGCCGAGTGGCCGACGCGCGTCACCTGAACGCGCGACGCCGTGGTCGTGAGCGTGGCGCCGGTCGCCACGTTGGAGCCTGAGAGAAGCCGCAGCGCGGCACATGCTGAAAGCGGACACGAAGCCGGTGCGATGCGGACGAACGCGGCACCGGCTTCGCGCCGTCACCGCACGCCGGCCACGGGAGCCGCGCGGGCGGCCGGGTCAGCCCGTCACCGCCAGGATCACGCTCGATGCCTTGAACAGCGCGATCGCCCGCCGGCCGGCGTCGAGCTGCAACGCATCGACGCTGTCGTTGGTCACGACGGCCGTCAGCGTCCCGCCGCCGTCGAGCGCGAGCGTCACCTCGCTGTTCACCGCGCCCGCCGCGACGGCGTCGACGCTGCCGTGCAGCCGGTTGCGCGCGGACACTTTCAGATCGGGCCCGCCATCGTCGACCGCGAGCACGACCCACGACGCCTTCACCAGCGCGCACGCGTCCGCCCCTTCCCGCAGCCCCAGCGCGTCGGCGCTTTCGTGCGTCAGCACGGCGACGACCGACTGTCCGCCGGGCAACGCAAGCGTCACCTCGTCGTTGACGGTGCCGCGCACGATCGACGCGACCTTGCCGAACAACTGGTTGCGCGCGCTGGTCTTCATCCCGATCCGGCCGATCAGCGCCCAGTCGACGTCGAAGCCGGCCACGGCCGCGCTCGCGGCCTCGATGAAGCGGCGATGCTCGCGCTCGATCGTGCGGAATGCGGCGATCAGCGACGTCGCGCGCGGCGTCAGCGTCGTGCCGCCACCGCCCTTGCCGCCCGTCGAACGCGCGACGAGCGGTTCGCCGGCGAGATTGTTCATCGTGTCGACCGCATCCCACGCGGCCTTGTAGCTGAGGCCGACGGCCTTCGCCGCGCGCGTGATCGAACCGGTGTCGCCGATCGCCGCGAGCAACGCGATGCGCGTCGCGCCGCCGAGCGTCTGGTCGCCGGCGCGCAGCCACAGCTCGCCGCCCAGTTCGAGCGGTTCGGCGGACGAGGAGGAATGCGGAGCGTCGGTCATCATCGGCATGCGTGCGGGAAACGGGCGGCCATTATAGGGTCGGCGCGCAGCGCTCAGCCCGGCTTGCCGTCGAGCTTCGGCGGCCGCAGGCTGGCCAGCAGCGTCTCAGCGTCGCGCGCCGCGCGCTGTTCGAGCGCGGCGCCGTAGCCGCGCACGAAACCGAGCTGATACGGCGGCGCCGCGAGTTGCTCGAGATGGTGCAGCGCAACCATCGCGTCGTTCGCTTCGCCGAGCACGCTCTGCACGCGCGTGAGCGTCTTGACCGTCTCGTTGCGCGTGCGGCGCGACGCGAGCGACGCGAAGAATTCGAGCGCGTAGCGCAGCCGCTTCGCGTCGATCCGCACCTGATGGCGTGCCGCCGTATCGAGCGACGTGAGCGACGGCGATCCATAGAGATCACCGAACAGCCGCCGCACGCGCTTGGTCGCGTGACGCCGCAGCGACGGTGCGTCGTCGTCGTCGGCCGCCGGCAGCGCGAGCGCGCTCAGCCATTCGAGCCAGCCGAGCGTCAGCCGCGCATAGCGGGCCGAATGCAGCGCCTGGCGCAGCTCGACGCGCGCGGCCATCGACTGCGCGCGGGCGGCGTCGAGCGTGCCGTCCCAGTCGCTGCCGCCGCCGTCGGCCGCGATCAGCGCGGGCAGGCTCTCGGTCGCGAACACGTCCCAATCGCGCACCGTGCCGAGCAGCGCGGCGAGCCAGCGCAGGTCGACGCCGAGCGTGTCCTTCCATTGATCGTCGGTAAAGCGCGGGAAGAAACGCATCAGCGTGCGCAGGCGGCGCAGCGCGACGCGCATCTGGTGCACGAATTCGGGATCGTCGCGCTCGAGCACGCCGCATTCGTTGCCGAGCCATTGCGCGGTGATGTCGCCGGACAGCGCGAACAACGCGGCGCGCTGCGTGCGGATGCCGGTCAGGTCGACGGACTGCGCCTTGACCAGCACGGCGGCCACCGGTCCGCCCGCACAGGTGCGGTCGATCACGCTCGTCAGTTGCACGAAGGCGGGCCACGCGCCGCTCAGTTCGCGCGCCGCGGCAAACAGCGCATGCAGCGCGGCCGTGCGCGCGGCGACGGTTTCCCAGTCGGGCGCGGCCAGGCGCAGCTCGACGTAGCGGCGCGGCGGCTCGCCTCCGCCATGCAGCGTGATGTCGTCGAGCGTCATCTCGACCACGACGCCGCTGTCGTCGGCCCAGCGCCCGCGCCGCCGCTCGCTGACGATGCGCAGCGCCGCCGCCTGGGCGCGCGCTTCGTCGGTGTCCGGTGCAACGCCGCCGGTTTCGGCAGCCGCCGCATCGGCCTCGGCCTCGGCTGCGGTACGTGTCGCGGGTATCGGCAGCGGCGTCGCGACGACGATCCCCGCGTGCTCCGCGTCGAACAGTTCACGCTGCGTGACGCCGGGAGCGAACGTCTGCGTGCGCGAGGCGACGACCCGCGTGCCGTGCGCGTTCGATTCGACCCAGGTCCACCAGTTCGCGCCGGGGCTCCGCTCGGCCTCCTCGATCTGGCACGGCTCGATCGTCACGCGCTCGTGGCCGCGCCGCATCCGGACCTGCGGGCAGATCCGCCACGCGCGCACGAGTTCGGCGCCGAACTCGCGCTGCGCGCCCCGGGCGCGGCTCGCGCCCTTGACCGGCCACCCTTCCAGCGACAGCGACAACACGATTTCCAGCACACGCGACATGGAGGCTCCTGCACATGAAGGACCGCCGGCGCATCGACCGCGCCGGCGTCGCTCGTGAAGCAGCTTCCATAGTACACGCCGCCCAAACGCGCAGGCGTCGATCCGGCCCCGCCGCCCTGTGGCAGGTCAAGCCGGCACGTCAGACCGCGTATTGCGCGATGCCGTTGCCGAACGACCAGTCCTCCTTCAGCACTTCGACCAGACTGATGAATACGTCTTCCTGCCGCACGCCGGGCTGCTGCGCGAGGTTCTCGGCGATCGTCCGGTACAGCGCCCGCTTCTGCTCGAGCGTGCGCGTGTTGTTCGCGGTGATCTGGATCATCACGAGATCGTCGCTGCGCTCGATATCGTAGTAGTGACGGCCGAACACGAAGTTCTCGGCCGCATGCTCGGTTACGACCATGAAGATGTCGTCCTCCGGCACGTTGAACGTGTGCATCAGCGCGCGGTGCACGCCGTCGACGAGGGCCCTGCGGTAGGCGGCCGGTTTGCCTTCGCGTACGGCGATACGGGTGAATGGCATGGTGCTGCTCCTGTCGGTGAGTGACGTTGAAGAACGAAAACACAGCGTCAGGTTAGGCGCGCCAACTTATAATGAACAGTCATTGATGAATATTTCATTCATTTTCATTTGAAATGAAAGTACTCGATCTCGATGCCGTCCGCGCGTTCGTGCTGGTCGCCGACCTCGCCAGCTTCACGCGCGCCGCCGATGCACTCGGCACCACCCAATCGGCCGTCAGCCTGAAGCTGAAGCGGCTGGAGGCGCATCTCGGCAAGCCGCTGCTGGCGCGCACGCCGCGCGTCGTCAAGCTGGCCGCCGACGGTGAGAATTTCCTGCCGGCCGCCCGCGCGCTGCTCGACGCGCACGAACATGCGCTCGGCGCGATCTCGACCGGCACGGTGCGCCTGTCGCTCGGCGTCAGCGAGCACGTCGCGGTGCCCGACCTGCCGGCCGTGCTCACGAGCCTGCACCGGCAGGATCCGGGCCTGTCGCTGGAAATGCATCTCGGGGCGTCGACGAGCCTGCTGCCGCAATACGACGAACGGCGGTTCGACGCGGTGATCGTCCGCCACGAGCCCGGCGAAGATCCGCCGCGCGACGACGGCACGCTGCTGTTCACCGAGCCGCTGACCTGGCTCGCCGCGCCCGACTGGGCGCCGCGCGCCGGCGAGCCGCTGCCGCTCGCGGTGCTGGCCGGCCCGTGCGGCGTGCGGGCCGCCGCGCTGCGCGCGCTCGACCGCGCGGGGCTGCCGTGGCGCGAGCGCTTCACGGGCGGCGGGGTCGCGGCGGTCACGGCCGCCGCCGCGGCAGGGCTGGCCGTGTGCCCGCTCGCGCGCCGCGTCGCGCCGCGCACGCTGGTCGACGTCGGCGCGAAATTCGGGCTGCCGCCGCTGCCGCAATCGCAGGTCGTGCTGTATTCGCGCGTACGCGACGCCCGCGCCGCGGCCGCATTGCGCAGGTTCGCCGACAGTCTTGCAATCTCGGCGTAAACTAGCGGGCTCCGCCGCAATCTCCAGACGAATTCCGATGAAGCCCGAAGCCCGCAAGCACCTCCGCGCCAACCTGCTGATGCTCGGCGCCGCCGCGATCTGGGGTTCCGCTTTCGTCGCGCAACGCCTGAGCCTCGACGTGATCGGGCCGTTCCTGTTCACGGGGCTGCGGTTCCTGCTCGGCGCGCTCGTGCTGGTGCCGCTGCTGATGGTCAATACCGCGTCGCGCGCGCAGCTCGCGGCGATCCGGCGCGAACCGGCTTTGCTGCTGCCGGGCGTCGCGCTCGGCGGGCTGCTCGCGGTGTCGATCTCGCTGCAGCAGTTCGGCCTGCAATACACGCGAATCGCCAACGCCGGCTTCATCAGCTCGCTGTACGTCGTGATCGTGCCGCTGATGGGCGTGTTCGCGCGCCACCGGATCGGCGCGGGCACGTGGTTCGGCGCGTTGCTGGCCGCGATCGGCCTGTATTTCCTCAGCATCGACGAGCACTTCTCGGTGCTCTACGGCGACTGGTTCCAGCTCGCGGGCGCCGTCATCATCGCCGCGCACGTGATGGCGGTCGGCCATCTCGCGAAACGTCACGATCCCCTCGTGCTCGCGTTCCTGCAGTTCGTCGTGTGCGGCGTCGCGTGTCTCGCGGTCGGGCTGGCCGTCGAACCGGTCAGCGTCGCGATGCTGCGCGGCGCGCTGCCGACGTTGCTGTACGGCGGGCTGCTGTCGGTCGGGGTCGGCTATACGCTGCAGGTCGTCGCGCAACGCGACGCGGCGCCCGCGCACGCGGCCGTGATCTTCAGCATGGAAGGCGTGTTCGCGGCGATCGCCGGTTGGGCCGCGCTCGGCGAAACGCTGACGCTGCGCGCGCTGGTCGGCTGCGCACTGATGCTCGCCGGCCTGCTCGCGTGCCAGTTGCTGCCGAACGGCGACGCACGGAAAAAGGACGAGGACGCGCTGCCGGCGTGACGCCCACCGTCCCTATAATGGCGATTCGCGTGACTTTCACGCCAACCGCTTCCGACAGGCCTGCTCCGTGACGTCCACTTCCGTCGATCCCGCCGCCGACCTGCTGCGCGAACGCGCAGCGCACTACGCCGCCCAGGCGGCGCTGTTCCTGCGCGACCAGGCGCTCTCCACCGCGTCGCACGACCTGCGCAGCCCGCTGAATGCGATGCACAGCTGGGCCTACGTGCTCGAGCGCCAGCTCGCCAATGCCGATCCGAACCTGCAGCGCGCGCTCGCGGGCATCCGCACCGGCATCGACCAGCAGGTCGCGCTGATCGACGGCGTGCTCGACGCGCCGCGCGCGGAAACGCGCACGCTCGCGCTCGCGCCGCGGCCGTTCGCGCTGCGTGCGCTGCTCGACGACACGATCGCGCTCGTGCGTGTCGCGCTCGCCGACGCACGCCAGGTCGCGCTCGACGCGACGCTGCCGGACGGCGAGCCGTCGCTCACGGTCGACCGCGAGCGCGTCGCGCAGGCGCTGTGGACCCTGCTGACGACGGCCGTCGAGGCCAGCGCCGCGGGCAGCCGTGTCGCGTTCGCGTGCACTCGCGACGGCGCGCAGTTCACCGCGCGCGCCACCTGCACGGTGAACGCCGACGTACTCGTCGACCCGGAACAACCGCACGCGTTCGAATCGTTCGCGCGGCGCGAAATGCTACGCGAGCGCGACGCGAAACGCAGCGCGTGGACACTCGCGCTGTGCCAGCGCGTCGCCCTGGCGCACGGCGGCACGTTCACGCACGACGTGTTCGCCGACGGCGCGACCGCCACGATCACCTTCTCGATTCCCTGCGAGGCGCCGGTGTAAGCAAGCGGTCGCCCGATACATTACGAATTCCTTTCTGGCTCTATACTGATGAGCCTGTCATAACCGGAGCGATTCTTTGTTACAGATCTTCGCGCTCATCGGCGCGTTGTTCCTGGTGGCCCTGAACGGGTTCTTCGTTGCGGCCGAATTCGGCCTCGTCAAACTCCGCGCGACGCGCGTCAAGACCCTCGCCCGCAAGCACGGCCTGCGCGGGCGCATCCTCGCCGTCGTCCACGGCCGGCTCGATGCGTATCTCTCCGCGTGCCAGCTCGGCATCACGCTCGCGTCGCTCGGCCTCGGCTGGGTCGGCGAACCGGCGTTCGCGCAACTGATCGGCCCGCTGCTCGACCTGATCGGCGTGCAGTCCGAACGCGTCGTGCATCTGATCTCGCTGGTGTTCGCGTTCTCGCTGATCTCGTTCCTGCATATCGTCGTCGGCGAACTGGCGCCGAAATCGATGGCGATCCGCCAGTCGGAGAAGGTCGGCCTGTGGGTCGCGCTGCCGCTCTACGCGTTCTACTGGGCGATGTATCCGGCGATCTGGGTGCTCAATACCAGCGCCAACGCGGTGCTGCGGCTCGCGGGGCTGTCGGCCGACCACGGCGGCGACGCGCACTATTCGACCGACGAGCTGAAGCTGATCCTGCGCAGCCGCCGCAGCGCGGCCGGCAATGCGGCCCAGCCGGCGCGCGGCACGTACAGCAACGACGAATGGAACACGCTCGCGCATTCGCTCGATTTTTCGTCGATGACCGTGTCGGACCTGATGCGGCCGGCCCATGAAATGATCGGCCTGCGGCGCGACCTGCCGCTGCCCGACAACATGGAGATCGTCGCGCGGCACCGTTTCAGCCGCTATCCGCTGTTCGAGGATGCGTCGCGCGAACAGGTGAGCGGGCTGATCCACCTGAAGGACCTGCTGCTCGCGCGTCACGCGGGCGCCGCGCTCGACGATCTGTCCGACTACGTGCGCCCGGTTCAGTACGTGAAGCCCGACACGCCGGCGCTGGAGCTGTTCCGCCGCTTCCGCAAGGGCGCCCCGCACTTCGCGCTGGTCGGCAACAAGGGCGAGAAGCCGATCGGCTTCCTGACGCTCGACAACCTGCTCGGCGCGCTGGTCGGCCAGATCCACGACGAGTTCCGCCAGGGCGATGCGGACTGGAGCCGCCTCGACGACGGCACGCTGATGGGCAAGGGCAGCCTGCCCGTCGTGTCGCTCGAGCAGGCGCTCGGCATCGACATCGACGAAGGCCGCGCGGAATCGGTCGGCGGCCTCGTGATCCAGGCGTTGAGCGACCTGCCGACCGAAGGGCAGCGCGTGTCGTTCGACCGCTTCGACGTCGTCGTGAAGAAGATGAACGGGCCGCGCATCGTGCTCGTGCGCGTCTATCCGAAGATCGCGAAAGAGGCCGACGAATGACGGCCGCACGTTGCGGCGCACGATGAACGCGCCGCTGCCGCGCTGCTGCGTGATCACGCCGGAACCGGCGTCCGCGTCGGCGGCCGATCGGGCCGCGTTCCTCGACCGGCTGTCGGCCGTGCTCGCGCGCGGCGAAACGCTCGTGCAACTGCGCGTGAAATCGCTCGACGCGGCCGCGTTCGCGGCGCTGGCCGCCGCGGCGCTCGCGCGCTGCGACGCCGCCGGTGCGCACCTGATGCTGAACGGCCCGATCGACGCAGCCGGCGTGATGCGGCTCGACGGCGCCGGCTGGCATCTGGACGGCGCCGCCTTGCGCGGCGTCACGCAGCGGCCGCTGCCGGCCGACCGGTGGGTATCCGCCGCGTGCCACTCGCAAGACGACCTGCTGCTGGCCGCACAGGCCGGCGCGGATTTCGTCACGCTGTCGCCGGTACTGCCGACGCTCAGCCACCCCGGCGCGCCGACGCTCGGCTGGGCGCGATTCGACACGCTGGCCGCCCAGGCCGCGATGCCCGTGTTCGCGCTCGGCGGCATGACGCGCGCGCATCTCGACGACGCGCGCCGTCATGGCGCGTACGGCATCGCGGGGATTCGCGGGTTCTGGTAATTCGGGGCCTGCCGGGCGCGCCGCCGGGTGCGACCGCGCGCGCTCCCGCCGCGTCACAACTTCATCGGCTCATGCATTCAGGTTCGCACGCATCCCGCGCCACGAACCGTCGTCGATGCGACGCACGTCGTGCGTCAACGCGTAGCGATTGACGTCGCCCGTCAGCCACGCGACGAGCGAATACGGCGGCAACTCGCCTTCATCGACCCGGTCGCGCGCGCGCGCCGGCGTCTCGAACACCACCCGCCCGCCCGGTGCGTCGAACGGCACCGCGTCCGGCGACAGGTTCAACGCGATCGTCAAGGTTTCGTCGTCGGCGAGCCGCCACGATGCGCACAGCGCGTCGGCATCGCCGTCGCCGTCCGCCTTCAGCGCGCGTGCGTCCTGCGGCCGGCAATCGGACAGCCTTGGCGCGATCAGCTTCGCGCGCACCGCGAGCGCCGACTGCACGAAATGCGCACGATCGACGTCGCGCGCGGTTTCGTCGAAGACCAGCGGGATCTGCGGCGTGAGCAACGACAGCGCGAGCGC
This sequence comes from Burkholderia sp. EMB26, assembly GCF_024730645.1. Taxonomy (NCBI): domain Bacteria; kingdom Pseudomonadati; phylum Pseudomonadota; class Betaproteobacteria; order Burkholderiales; family Burkholderiaceae; genus Burkholderia; species Burkholderia sp. EMB26. Next base: position 2,907,651 of record NZ_CP078071.1, on the reverse strand, counting down.
GGCCAGTCCGGCCGCCTGCCCGTGATCGCCGGGGCCGCCGTCGCGCCATGCGCCATCGGACAGCACGAGCGACGTCAGCGACAGGCCGCCGTCGAAGGCCATCCCGTCCGCCGACGCGGCCAGCTGGTACGCCGCGCCGGCCGCGGTCAGCGCGCGGGCGAGCGTGTGGATCGACTGGTGCGTGGAAATGCCCTCGCGAGCCGACGTATCGCGCCCCGTGAGCCGGTGCAGCGCACGTTCGCCGCAGCCGTTCCACTGCGCGTCGAAATGGGTATCGGCCAGATGCGCGGGGTGCCGCTCGCTGCCGAGCACGAGATGGATCAGCCGGTCGGCCGGCACGGCCGCGCGCACGCGGTCCGCGATCTCGCGCAGCCACGACACGCCGATCCGGTCGGCTTCGCGCAGGCGCAGCCCGTCGCAACGGTATTCGTCGATCCAGTACAGCGCGTTGTCGCAGAAGAAATCGCACACTTCCGGATGATCGAGCGCGAGCGGCGCGGCCTGCAGCGGATCGTCGCGCGTATGGAAGAACGGCCCTGCGTAGTGGCGCAACGCATCGGTGCCGCTGCCGAAGCGCGCGTAGTCGAGCTCCAGCAGCACCGCGAGACCGTAGCCATGCGCGGCGTCGATCAGCGCCTTCAGCGCGTCGGGGCCGCCTTCGGCCGCGAGCGGCGCGAACGGCAGGCTGTCGTGCGGCGACGCGAGCAGCTCCAGCGCGGTCACGCCGAGGCGCGCGAGCTGCGGCAGGCGACGGCGCACGGCGTCGAAGCCGCCCACCGCGTGCGGGCGAATCGCGTAGAGCGCGATGTCTTCCCACGCGCGCCCGTGCCAGAACGTATTGCGCCACGTGAACGCGCGCGGATCGACGACCTCGCTGGGGCCGTTGAGCCCTTCGGGTTGCGAGCGCGACGCGGGATCGGGAATCGACACGGTATCGTCGAGCCGATAGCGGTAACGCGCACCCGCGCCGCAGTCGACGAAGACTTCGAACCAGTTCGGGCCGGCGCTCGTCATCGGCACGAGCGTCGGGCCGTAGCCGATATCGAGTTCGAGCTGGACGTGGGTGCTGCCCGGCGCCCACACGCGGAAATGCGTGCGCGGCGTCGGGCTGAGCGCGCCGCAGGGCTGCGCGCCAAACGGCAAGCAATGGATGTAGTGCTGCGCGTACGGATCGTGCGGACAATCGGACATCATGCGCTCCTCGTGCGTACCGAGCGGCATGGCCGCGCCACTGGCGCAGCGCATCGGGGCCCGGCATGCGACGGCCAGGCTGGGGAGAGAAACGAGTATGCGCCGGATTCGCCACCGCGATGCACCGTGGTCACACATTTTTAAATGCGAATCGACCCCGGCCAACCACCCGTGGAAACGGGCGACCGTCACGCGCCGGCGAGTCGGGTAGTCGGCATACCGGAATGATCGCTCGCCTTGTTGCGCCGGCCGCGCGCCCCTACGCTCTGCGTGATGCTCGCGGACACGTCGTCCGCGCACCGACCCGAGGACTCCGCCATGTCGCTTCCCGCCAGCGCCGCGAAATTCGATCCGTCACGCGCCCACGAATACGCCGAGCAATCGCGCATCGCGCTGGCCGGCTACGATGCCTGCCACGAACTCGCCGCGTGCATGCTCGCGTCAGTGATCGGGGCGGCCGATGCCCGGATTCTCGTCGCGGGCGCGGGCGGTACGGGGCAGGAAATCTGCGTCACGGCCGCGCTCGAACCGGGCTGGCGGTTCACGGCCGTCGACCCGTCCGCGCCGATGCTCGCGCTCGCGCGCTCGAACGTCGAAGCAGCGGGTTTCGGCGCGCGTACCGCGTTCGTCGAGGACGGCGTCGACGCATTGCCCGACGCGCCCGCGTTCGACGGCGCGACGCTGATCGGCGTGCTGCATCACGTGCCGGGCGACGACGCGAAAGTCGCGCTGCTGCACGCAATCGCGCGACGCCTGAAGCCCGGCGCGCCGCTCGTGCTCGCCGGCAACCATCGCCGCTACGCGGACCATCCGCGCCTGCTCGATGCGTGGCAGCAGCGCTGGCGCATGAAGGGTGCCACGCCCGACGCGGTGCGCGCGCAACTCGCGAAAATCCTGCAGGGCGCCGATCCGCCCGCATCCGAGGAAGCCGTGTTCGCGCTGCTGCGCGACGCGGGCTTCGACGCGCCGCTGCGCTTTTTCGCGAGCCTGTTCTGGGGCGCGTGGATCGCGGTGCGACGCGCGTGACGGTTCGATGCGGCCCGCGATGGCCCGCACCACGCGATTCGCGAACGCGCCGCAGGCACTCGGTATGATGTCGTTCCCGCCCCCTTCCGGCCTCGACATGCTCACCGTCCATCACCTGAACAACTCGCGTTCGCAGCGCGTGCTCTGGCTGCTCGAAGAACTGGATGTGCCATACGAGATCGTGCGCTACGCACGCGATCCGAAAACGATGCTCGCGCCGGCCGAATTGCGCGCGATCCATCCGCTCGGCAAGTCGCCCGTCGTGACCGACGACGGCCGCACGTTCGCCGAATCGGGCGCGATCATCGAATACCTGGTCGAACGCTACGGCAACGGGCGCCTCGCGCCGCCGCCCGGCTCGCCCGAGCGGCACGACTACACGTACTGGCTGCACTACGCGGAAGGGTCGGCGATGCCGCCGCTGCTGCTCAAGCTCGTCGCGCTGCGGATCGCGCATGCGCCGATGCCGTTCTTCGCGCGGCCGATCGCGCGCAAGATCGCCGCGACGCTGCAATCGGGTTTCGTCGATCCGCAGATCGATCTGCATCTCGGCCATGTCGACGGCGCGCTCGCACGCAGCGGCTGGTTCGTCGGCGACGGCTTCAGCGCGGCCGACATCCAGATGAGCTTTCCGCTCGAAGCCGCGACCGCGCGCGGCGGCGGCAGCCGGTATCCGGCGATCGCGCGCTTTCTCGACACGATCCATGCGCGGCCGGCGTACCAGCGGGCGCTGGAGCGCGGCGGCCGGTACGACCTGCTCAAGTAACCGGCGTCAGCTCAGCAGCCCCGCCGCGACGTTGATCGACAAGCCGAGCACGGCCATGTTGAAGTAGAACGACAGGATCGACTGCGCGAGCACCGAGCGCCGCGCGGAGCGGTTCGCGAGCGACACGTCGGCCGTCTGCGACGCGACCGCGAGCGTGAACGCGAAATACAGGAAATCCCAGTAATCGGGCTCCGGGTGTTGGTCCGGAAAGCGGAGCGCGCGATCGCTGCTCGGCGAGCCGTAATAGAGCCGCGCGTAGTGCAGCGTGAAGATGGTCGGGATCAGGAACCACGCGCCGAACAGCGTCGCACCCGTGATCGCGTAGTGGCTGAGCCCCGCGCTGAAGCCGACGCTCTTCGCGGTCGCGAGCTCGATCGCGATCGCCGCCACGCTCGCGACGGTCGCGAGGCACACGACGGTCAGCACGGTCGTCGCGTTTTCATCCTCGCGGATCGCGACTTCGCGCACCTTGTGATGATGCGCGGTGACCATGCGCACCCACATCAGCACGAGATACAGCCAGACCGCGCAGTCCCAGCCAATCAGTGCGCGCGCGGTCGGGCGCAGCGGAAACGGCAGCAGGACCGCGCACAGCACGCCGGCGACGAACGCCGCGACCATGCGCGGCCGGTTGCGTAATACCTGCGGATAAAGCGTCATCGTGTGATTCCGAAAGCGGATGGAAAGGATTCGGCCGGTGCGCGGGAAAGCCGCCGCGCCGGCGGGTAACGCGCCCCGATTATCGCCATTCCGTCGTCACGTGGCGATGGGCGCGAGCGCCTAAGATAAGGGGATGACTGCCCCCGCCCTGCTCTGCCGCCATCCCGCGAACCCGGCCGGCCGCGACTTCGTCGTCGGCGACCTGCACGGCTGCGTGGACGTGCTGCGCGCGCTGCTGCACGACGTCCGCTTCGATCCGGCGCGCGACCGGCTGTTCTCGGTCGGCGATCTCGTCGACCGCGGCCCGGCCTCCGACACCGCGCTCGACCTGCTCGACCGGCCGTGGTGTCACGTCGTGCGCGGCAATCACGAGGAAGTGCTGAGCCTCGTCGCGCGCGGCAAGCTGCCGCCCGACGCGTGGCGCAGGATCGGCGGCGACTGGGGCGCCGACCTGCCGCCGGAACGGCTGCGCGCGCATGCGGCGCGCGTCGACGCGCTGCCGCTCGTGCGGGTGATCGGCGACGGCCCGACGCGCTTCAACGTGCTGCACGCGGAATTCTTCGGCTCGGACGCGGAGCTCGATACCGGCAGCTATCCGCACGACGTGCGCGAGCGGCTGATCTGGGGCCGCGATCTGGTCCAGGGGCTCGCCGATCCGGCGCGGCAGGCTGGACTGTCGCTGACGTGCACCGGGCACACACCGGTGCGTGAGCCGCAACGGATCGGCGCGCAATGGTTCATCGACACGGGTGCGTTCGCGCCGGCCGGGCGGCTCACGCTCGCCGAGCCGCGCACCGGCCGCACATGGTCGATGACGCAGACCGAAGCGCGCGAACGCCACGCGGGCGACTGGCCGCTACCCTGACGCGCCGGCCGGCGCCTGCGTCCCCCACGCGAACGCTAGCCGACCTGATTCAGTTCGAACACCGCATCGACGGCCGAGCCGTTCCAGTTGTATTCGAGATAGGCCGCATGCTGGCAGTCGCGCAGCAGCGTCGTGCGGAACGCGGCGAGACACTCGCCGCGCGGATCGCGCACCGACGGATAGACGATTCCCGCGCCACCCGCGTTGCGCACCGCGCGACCGAAGGCCTGCCCCGCGCGGTAGTCGACCGGGTCCAGCAGCGCGGGATCGCGCTGCGGCCACGTGCGCACGTCGGCGACGTCGCCGTGCGCGAACACGGTATAGAGCCGCATCTGCTGGCGCATCGGCGGCTCCTTCGTCGCGGCGAGGAACAACCCGCTGTGATAGCGCGTTTCGGCAATCGCCGTGTCGCGCGAGCGGGTGCAGTAGAACACGCCGTAGCTGCCGTCCGAAAACCGGCTGCCCAGCGGATTCAGGTGCGTGAACGCGGCCATGATCGGCCCCCAGCCTTGCCCGTAGCGGCGTTCGGCGGGCGGCACGAGCTCGAGCGTGCCGACTTCGTTGCGGATGCGGTCGTTGGTCAGCGATTCGAGTGCATAGAGCGCGTCGAAATCCTCCGCGGACGCGACGCGGTCGAACAGGTTGATGGCAGGAAAACGGGTGGGAATCACGCGATAGGCCGGTGCCCAGTCGACGGTGGTCGTGGGCCACCGGGTGACGTCGGTCGGTGTCGTCACGCCCAGCCACCCCGCATCGCATCGAGATATTGGCGAACGGCCACCAGATCGCCGACGTTGCCGGCCAGCATCCGGTCGAGTGCGCGCTTGCCGCCGAACGGCGCCGCATCGTTGGGCCGCTTGACCCACGCATCGGCCGCGGCGGGCTGCGGCAACAGGATCTGCAACCCCTTGTAGATGCCGAGCAGCAGCGACAGGCGCTCGAGCGTATCGCGCGGCAGGCGCGCCGATTCCGGCGCGGCCTTCCACTTGAAGAACGTCGAGCGGCCGGGCGACCCGAGCAGCACGATCTGCTCGTCGATCGTCAGTTCCCAGTCGCGCGCGATGTTGAAAAACGCGCGCAGGCCGGCCGCCGACATCTGCGCGACCGAAGCGTGCGGCAAGGCGGAATGCGAATCGTAGGCGGGCTGTGACATGACGGTTAGTCTCGAAACGAATCTACTAACAAGATTAGTCCATTCTCGTATTTTTGCAAGGGTCGCACCCAGCGATCGCGCACGTCCATCCGACAAATCGATATTTTTTGTCCATTCTGGACTCTGATTTTATTTTCTGCGTTAATGGCCGTGCGGACCCCGCGTCACGGCGCGGATCGTGTCCGTGGAGACCGTGTCGCACAGAAACCGGATGCACCACGCCAAGGAACGCACCATGAAGAGACTGATTGCCGCTGTTTCGATCGCCCTGCTCGCGGTATCCGCAGGCCCCGCCGTCGCGAAGGACTGGACCACGATCCGCTTCGGCACCGATGCCAGCTACGCGCCGTTCGAGTCGAAGGCGCCCGACGGCAAGCTCGTCGGCTTCGACATCGACCTCGGCAACGAGATCTGCGCGCGCCTGAAGGCGAAATGCGTGTGGCTCGAGAACGATTTCGACGGGATGATTCCGGCGCTGAAGGCGAAGAAGTTCGACGCGGTGCTGTCGTCGATGTCGATCACGCCGCAACGCGCGCAGCAGATCGGCTTCACGACGAAGATCTACAACCAGCCGACGCGGCTCGTCGTGAAGAAGGGCTCGCCGCTGCTGCCGACCGCCGAATCGCTGAAGGGCAAATCGATCGGCGTCGAACAGGGCACGACGCAGGAGACGTATGCGAAGGCGTACTGGGGCAAGCAAGGCGCGAACGTCGTGTCGTACCAGAACCAGGACGGCGTGTATGCCGACCTGATCGCCGGCCGCCTCGACGCGGCGCTGCAGGATGAAGTGCAGGCCGCGATCGGGTTCCTGAAATCGCCGCGCGGCGCGAACTACACGTTCGTCGGGCCCGAGCTCGTCGACGAAAAGGTGCTCGGCATCGGCGCGGGCATCGGCTTGCGCCAGGAAGATACCGACCTGAAGGCGAAGATCGATCGCGCGATCCTCGACATGGTCAAGGACGGCACCTACAAGCGGCTCGCGTCGAAGTACTTCGACTTCGACATCTACGGCAGTTGAAAACGGCGTCGCGCGCGTACGGATACTGCTTCCGTCGCGCGCGTCCGACCGCCCCTCCCCTTGCAACCGGATGGCAACGGCATCGAGCGGTTCGCCGTTGCATCGAATGCGGGTCGTCTTGCGTCGTATGCGGCACGCGGCAGGACCCTGCATTATTGTTTGGACTGCAGATCGACTCCCTGAGACAACGACACGCCATGCGAATGGATGTCGTGCCGTTCTGGTCAATAGGCGAAGATCGGGCGTCGCGGTACCGGCGCCCGTGTGCACATGCCCATGCGGACCGGGTTCGCGTGCAGGAAAGTGCCGACCCGGCGCGGATGACCGGCAACCAGCCGGATCCGCCTCGCACCGGGCGCGGAGAGATGGCCTGTCGAGGCATGCCGGTCGGCCGCAAGCGCGACGTTCGAGCGGCGATGTCCCGAATCACGGCGATCGCGGCCAGCGGACCGCGGCGTGTGATGATCGATCATTTTTCTACCCCGTTTGCTGTCTGATGTTTGTTCCGGCAACCGGACGATGCCGATGCCCCGGCGATCAGGCGACGACGTCCCGTGCTCGCCGCGACGCGGCTGCTGCCCCGCGCGCGGCCGCCGCATCCCCGCGGACTGCGTCCTGGCCGGTACCGAAGGCTTGCGCCGCCTGACCGGACGGACCTCGCGTCGTCGACTCTCGCATGTCCCTCTTCGCAAGGACCGGGCCAGCGCTGCGCGAGCCCGGCCGGACAAGGCGATGGTCAGGCCGGCTGACGGCCGGCACGGGTGTGGCATACGGGAAGTTACGAAACTGAAACATCGGAGCCGCGGCGCGCGCCGGCCCTGCAACGGCGGGGCCTTGCGGAATAAGGCTGAACAATGGAGCGCGGAATTTTTACCGGCGACGGACCGGCCGACCGGACCGGTTCGGCGCGGCAATTCCTCCGGCGGCCGACGCGAAATGTTTCATGCGCTTTACATGCCGGCGCCGGCGACGCGTACCGTCCATCGCGCTGGACGCGGCGGCCGATCGCATGGCTATACTGCGACACCGCTTCACGCGACTTCACGCCGACCACTGCCCACGATGCTCCGTACCTTCGCCGCCGAACGTGCCAGACTGATCCGCTTCGGCGTGTCGGGCCTGGGCTCGACCGCGCTGCATGCGCTGATCGCCGCCGCGATGTTCGCGCTGTGCGACGCGACGCCCGTCGTCGCGAACGCGAGCGCGTTCGTCTGCTCGACGGCGTTCTCGTATCTCGCCAATACGCTGTGGAGTTTTTCGTCGCCGGTGACGTGGGGCAACTTCATGCGCTTTCTCGCGGTCGCGATGGCCGGCCTCGCCGTGACGATGCTGCTGGCGCACGGCACCGACGCACTCGGGCTCGCCCGCGCGTGGAGCATCGTCGCGGTCGTGCTGTGCGTGCCGCCCGTCACGTTCGTGCTGCACCGGCTGTGGACCTATCGCTGAGCCGGCCCGCACGCATCGCGCCCGCCGCTCAGCCGACCCGCTGATGCCCCGCGTCGCCCGACGGCGCGCCGTCGTGCCCGCCGCTATCGCCATTCCCGCCGCTGCCGCCGTTGTTGTCGTGATCGTTCAGCCCGTGCTCGATCATCATCCGGTAGAGCGTCACGCGTGAAATGCCGAGTTCGGCGGCGGCCTTGTTGATCCGGTGGTCGTTGCGCAGCAGCGCATTCTCGATCGCGGTGCGTTCGGCCAGCGCCCGCGCCTGTTCGAGCGTCACCGGTTCGGTTTCGCCGGGCGTATCGAGCCCGAGATCGTGCGGCGTCAGCAGCCGGCTCTCGGCCATCACGATCGCGCGCCGCACGCGGTTGATCAGTTCGCGTACATTGCCGGGCCACTCGTAGCGCCGCATCGCATCGAGCGCGGCCGACGTGAAGCCGCTGATCTTGCGGCCGCTGTCGGCCTTGAATTTCTGCAGCACGTAGTGCGCGAGGATGTCGATGTCCTTGCCGCGCGCGCGCAGCGGCGGCTCGTGAATGCGCAGCACGCACAGCCGGTGATAGAGATCCGCGCGGAAGCGCCCGGCCTCGACCGCGCCGTCGAGATCGACGTGCGTGGCCGAGATGATCCGCACGTCCACCGCGATCGATTCCTGCCCGCCGAGCCGCTCGATCTTGCCCTCTTGCAGGAAGCGCAGCAGGCTTGCCTGGCTTTCGACCGGCATGTCGCCGATCTCGTCGAGAAACAGCGTGCCGCCGTTCGCCGATTCGATCCGGCCCGCGCGCCGCTGGTTCGCGCCGGTGAACGCGCCGCGTTCATAGCCGAACAGCTCCGACTGCAGCAGGTGATGCGGAATCGCGCCGCAGTTGATCGCGACGAACGGCCCCTTGCCGCGCCCGGAGCGCTCGTGAATCGCGAGCGCCGTCAGCTCCTTGCCGGTGCCCGACTCGCCCGAGATGAACACGCTCGCGTCGGTCTTCGCGACCTTGCGGATCGTGCTGAACAGCTGCTGCATCGCCTCGCAATTGCCGATCATCCCGTGTTCGCCGATCGACGCCGCGTAGGCGGCGCCGTCGACGCGATCGAGCGCGGCCATCCCGCGCGCATGGCCGAGCACGTGCGAAATCCATTCGTACGGCAGCGGCAGCGTCACGTAATCGAAACAATAGCTGCGGATCAGTTCGCGCACGGCGGGGCCGATCGTGATGCCGGCCTGCGCGATGGAAATCCAGCCGATCGCCGGCTGGCTCAGACACATCTTCAGCGCGGGATAGTCGCGCGACGTGAAGCCGGTGAAATCGACGAGCCCCGCGGCCACGCTCACGCCGGAGGTCATGTTCTGCGCGGCGCCGGCCGTCTTCGCGACCGCGATCTCCCAGCCAAGCCCGCGCAGTTGTGCCAGCAACGGCTCGTCGGGCGTGCGCATGATCACGAACAGCTTGCGTCCGGCCTCGGGGGCGGTGACGGACACGTCCGTCATCTCGGGCGCCGCCTGCCCGTTTGCGTCGGGTGACCTTGCAACCATCGTTGTTCCCCGCTTGGCGTTGGTATCGCGCGCCGGCTCGCCGCCGCGTACGACGGACACGATCGAACCGACATATTGGCCGTATTTCCGTCCGAATAAAATCCCCCTGCGCATGAATCGCGCCGGAGGTCGACGTTGTCATGAACGGTATATCGATGCGGCCGGCCCGCGGCTAGATGGGTGTTATCCCGGTGGCGGGCGCCGCGCGCGACCGGAAAGGCCCGGCCCCGAACGCACAAAGCCGCGCCGGTGCTGGCGCACGGCGATCGTGGAGGACGCGGCGCACGCCCGATTCGTGCGCCGGCCCATGCGCGCGCAACCGGTCCGCCGGGCAGGCGGACGCCCGGGCAACCGGTTCCGGTTGATTTTCGTCAATCGTCGGAAGAAGCCGGCTGATGCACGAACGCAACATGCGCGGCGCCCCGCCGTGCGGCGGGGTGAGGGGTCAGCGGCCCGACGCGAGCGGCGCGGGCGTGTTCGCGCGGCCGCGGCCGGCCGGCGCGCCGCCGTGTTCGCCATAGGTGGCGGCCAGTGCATCGACCCGCGCGAGATGGTGGCGATTGTCGTGATCCCACGGGTGGAAGCCCGGCCGGAAAAAGCTCAGCCATTCGCCGGCGATGCGCGGGAACAGCCCGCGACGCGGCCCGTACAGGAACGCGATCATCCGCAGCATGCCGCGCACGTGATGGCCGGCGCCGCGATCGCGCCACAGCAGCGTCGCATGCATCAGGAACACGGTCGGCCAGAACGTCAGCGTCGTCAGCAGATACACGCCGATGCGGATCAGGTAGCGACGCAGCCCCGGCTTCATCGCGGCATTCCACACGTCGAACGACACGGCCTTGTGCTCGGTTTCCTCCAGCGCGTGCCAGATCCACATCTGCCGGTAGCCTTCGACCGAACCGTCGAGGCGCGTCGGGTCGCGCAGCAGCCAGTCGGCGAGCATCGCCGTGTAATGCTCGGCCGCCACCGTATGCGCGAGCTGCACCGAATGCGGCAGCTTGCGCTTCATGTAGCCGAGCACCGTCCATACGCGCTGGTCCAGCTTGCGCGCGGGTAGCCGGTTCGCCTGCATCAGCTCGTTGTATTCGATGTGCTCGCGCGTATGCATCGCTTCCTGGCCGATGAAGCCGAGCACCTGCTGCTTCAGCACGGGATCGTCGATCCGGTCGCGATAGTTGCGCACCGAATCCATGAAGAAGCGCTCGCCGGCCGGAAACAGCAGCGACAGCGCGTTGAAGAAATGGGTCACGTGCGACCCGAGGCCATGCCAGTCCTTCGCGCGTTCGACCGGCAGGTCGAAGCGCAGGTCGCGGCGCACCGGCATGATCCCGGCTGCGGTGGCGGAAGCGGCTGACTTCATGTTCATCGTTCTCCTGTTGCGGAGCCGTCCGGCGCATCGTCCGACGCGGCCGGCGCAAGCCCGGGCGGCGCATCGCGCGCCGCCAAAATCCTGACATCGACAGATGTAACGATAGGCCGCGCGCGCCGGCGCATGCAAGCCGCGCGGTAGATGCGCGCTTCCAAACAGGGCACGGTCGGAAAGACGGAAAAAACGGCGCTCGAACGACATTCGGCCGGGCCGCGATTCGAACGCGGGCGCGCGCGTCGGGGCGAGGCGCCGGATGCGGCGCGGCGCCCCGCTATCGGCCCGCAGGCCCCGTGCGGCGGGCCTTTCGCGGGATCGGGCAACGCTCGTGCAGCAGGCTGTCACGTGAGCCGTTCGCATCGATTCATACGCGCCGCGCACCGTCGCGGTGCACCCTCGCCCCCGCGGCTCGCGAAAAATTCAAACGCGCGTTCCAATTGCGTTCCGGGCGCTCACGCCGGCACGCCCCGCCACGCTGCGCCGCTCAGCGTGAAACGGCGCGAAATCCACGCGCGCCGGCCCGCTGCGCGCTCGCCTACAATAGCGGTTTCACGCAACCTCTTTCAGGAGAAATCATGTCCGTCATCACGACCGAATCGGGCCTCAAGTACGAAGACCTGACCGAAGGCACCGGCGCGGAAGCGCAAGCCGGCAAGACCGTCAGCGTCCACTACACGGGCTGGCTGACCGACGGTCAGAAATTCGATTCGAGCAAGGATCGCAACGACCCGTTCGCGTTCGTGCTCGGCGGCGGCATGGTCATCAAGGGCTGGGACGAAGGCGTGCAGGGCATGAAGGTCGGCGGCGTGCGTCGCCTGACGATCCCGCCGCAACTCGGCTACGGCCCGCGCGGCGCAGGCGGCGTGATTCCGCCGAATGCGACGCTCGTGTTCGAAGTCGAACTGCTCGACGTCTGACCCTGCACCCGGCCGTTTCCTTCCCGATGGAACGCATCGCCTCCCCCGCCATCGCGCTGCGCCGCTACGCCACGTGCGAAGCGTCGGACGTGCACGACTTCCACCAGGTCGTGCTCGGCGTCGATGGCGCGATGGTGATGGCGGTGGACGGAATCGGCCAGCGCATCGACCGGCACGCGGCCTGGCTGATTCCGGCCGGCGCGCGTCACGACTACGCGGGCCTCGGCGACAATCGCCAGCTCGTGATCGACCTGCCCGCCGCGTCGCTCGCGGTACCGCAGCGGCTGTTCGACCATGCACGGGCCGTGTCGATCGACCCGGCGCTCACGTCGCTCGTCGCGCAGGTCGCGGCGGCCGCCGCGCAACACGATGCGCCGGACGGCGACGCACGGCAGGCCGCCGCGCACCGCTTTCAGTGGCAGGCCGCGGCTCGCCTGTGCGACGCGCTGCTCGACGATGCGGGCATCGCCGCGCCTGCGTCGGGCCTCGATTTCGCGCGCATCGACCGCTGGCTGCGCGCGCGGCTCGCCGAACCGCTGCGCATCGCCGATCTCGCCGCGCACTGCGGCTACGGGATGCGGCGCTTTCATCAACTGTTCGTCGATGCATTCGGCGAAACGCCCCATCGCTACCTGCAGCGGCTGCGGCTCGACGCCGCGATCGTGCTGCTCGCCGACGGCCGGCATGCGCTCGTCGACATCGCGGGCAGCGTCGGCTTCGCGGACCAGAGCACGTTCACGCATGCGTTCACGAAGCGCTTCGGCGTGGCGCCGGGACGCTGGCGCGGCGAACGGCATTGAACGCATCGGCCTCGCTGAATACGCATCGACGCACGTAGCCAGCGGCACGCATTCGCGTCGGCATCCGTATCGACGCTTCGCGTCCCGCTGAAACATCGCCTGTCCGTCGCCGCCTACGATGGACGCATGGATACGACCACACCGTCCCCCGCTTTCCCGCCCGCGCTCGCGCGCGTCGTCGCCACCGTCAGCATCGGTTTCGTCGTCACGCAGCTCGACGTGACGATCGTCAATATCGCGCTCGCGCATCTCGCCGCCGACCTGCACCTGCCGGTCGCCGGCCTGCAATGGGTCGTCGATGCGTACACGCTCGCGTTCGCGGTGCTGATGCTGTCGGCCGGTGCGCTCGGCGACCGCTTCGGCGCGCGCCGCCTGTACGTCGCCGGCCTCCTGCTGTTCGCGCTCGCGTCGCTTGCATGCGGCGCCGCCGTCGCGCCCGCGATGCTGATCGCGGCCCGCGCGCTGCAAGGCGTCGGCGCCGCGGCCATGCTGCCGAATTCGCTCGCGCTGCTCAACGACGCGTGCCGGCACGACCCGCGCCTGCGCGCCCGCGCGGTCGGCGGGTGGACGGCGGCCGGGTCCATCGCGATCGCGGCCGGCCCGGTCGTCGGCGGCCTGCTGATTGCCGCATGGGGCTGGCGCGGCATCTTCCTCGTGAACCTGCCGCTGTGCGCGGCGGGACTCGCCGCTACGTTCGCGTGGGTGCCCGCGCGCCGCGAGCAGGCTGCCCCGGCACGCTCGGCCCGTTCGTTCGATCCGCGCGGCCAGTTCGTCGCGATCGCGATGCTGACCGCGCTGACCGGCGCCGTGATCGAATGGCGGCCGCTCGGCTTCACGCACCCGGTCGTGACCGGCGGCTTCACGCTGGCGGCGCTGGCCGCGCTCGCGTTCGTCGCGATCGAATCGCGCACGGCCACGCCGATGCTGCCGCTATCGCTGTTCCGCCACCGCACGTTCAGCGCGGCCGTGCTGTTCGGGATCTGCGTAAACCTCACGTATTACGGCACCGTGTTCATGCTCGCGCTGTACCTGCAACGCACACGCGGCCAGTCGGCGTTGCAGGCCGGGCTCGCGTTCCTGCCGCTCACCGGCGGGTTCCTGCTGTCGAATCTCGCGAGCGGACGCGTCGTCGCCCGCCACGGCCCGCGCATGCCGATGGTGGCCGGCGCGCTCGTCGCCGCGCTCGGCTACGGGTCGCTGCATGTCGTCGATGCAACGACGCCGCTCGTCATGGTGCTGGTGCCGTTCCTGCTGATTCCGTCGGGCATGGGCTTCGCGGTACCCGCGATGACGACGGCCGTGCTCGCATCGGTCGCGCCCGACCGGGCCGGCATCGCGTCGGCGGTGCTGAATACCGCACGGCAGGCCGGCGGTGCAATCGGCGTCGCGGCATTCGGTGCGCTCGCCGGCGACGGCGGTGCAGCGCAGGTCGTCAGCGGGTTGCGGATCGAAACCGCCGTGTCGGTCGCGCTGCTGCTCGCGGCCGCACTGCTCGCGACCCGTGTGCGGACCGATGCGGATCGCGGTGCCTCTCCCGCGCCTCGGGCGACGCCACCGGTCGATCGCACGCGTGCGGTCACGCGTCACCGAGGTGAGGCTGGATCAGGTAACGCCGACGAAAGAAGGTCTGCGTGAATCGACTCGCGTAGCCGGCAGTGCCGCGCTCGTGCTGTCGCGCCGAATGCCATCCGACGGCACGACCCTCGCGCATGACGCTCACCGACGCGCCGCGCCCGCTTCGTCATCGATCTTCTTCACGACCGTATCAGCCGCCTTCAAAGGCCGGCCGTCGTCGTGCCACAGCGCGAGCTTGCGGATCGCGCGCCCGGTGCCGCGATCGATCAGCACCGAATGCCGCTCGCTGCGCGCGAACAGGTTGGCCTCGCCCCACTGCCGCAGCATCACGATGACCGGAAACAGCCCCTCGCCCTTTTTGGTCAGCACGTACTCCTGATACGCGGTGCCGTCGGACGCCGGCACGACGTCGAACACGCCCGCGTCCACCAGCATCTTCAGCCGGTCGGACAGGATGTTGCTCGCGACGCCGAGGCTCGCGCGGAAATCGCCGAAGCGGCGCACGCCGTCGAACGCATCGCGCACGATCAGCAACGCCCAGCGATCGCCGACGATATCGGTCGCGCGCGCCACCGGGCACGGCGAATCCGCAAGACTTTTCTGCCTGGCCATGTTGCTCTCCGCAATCACGCCGGCCGCCTTCGCAGGCATGCCGGCCATCCGGGCACGGGCCGCTGGCCCGTCACCCAACAGGTTGCATTTTAAAACTACTTTCCCTACACTCCAAACCAGTTTCAAATTGCAACTACATTGCGTGAGGCAACCCATGGAATCGTCCTGCCATTCCGGCACCGTTGCATCGAACGCGCCAACCGGCGCGATCCATCCGGCTGAGGGCGCCCGCCTGTCGTCGGCGCGTGTCGTGCTGCTGGCCGTCTGCTGCGCGGCGAGCGTCGCGAACGTCTACTACGCGCAGCCGCTGCTCGATTCGATCGCGCAGGATTTCGGCGTATCGCTGGCCGCCGTCGGCGGCGTCGTCACCGCGACGCAGCTGGGCTGCGCGCTCGCGCTGCTGTTCGTCGTGCCGCTTGGCGACCTGCTGAACCGCAAGCGCCTGATCGCCGTGCAGCTTCTGCTGCTGACCGCGGCCTGTATCGGCGTGGCCGCCGCGTCGACACGCATCGCGCTGCTGGCGGGAATGGTGGCGGTCGGATTGCTCGGCACCGCGATGACGCAAGGACTGATCGCGTGCTCGGCCGCTCTCGCCGGCGCAGGCGAACGCGGGCGCGTGGTGGGCGCCGCGCAAGGCGGCGTCGTGGTCGGGCTGCTGGCCGCGCGCTCGCTGGCGGGTGTCGTCACCGACATCGCGGGGTGGCGGGCCGTCTATCTCGTATCGGGCGCCCTCGCGATCGCGATGCTGGTCGTGCTGTCGCGGCTGCTGCCCGCGATGCGCGAACCGCGCGAACGCATCGGTTACGCGGCGCTGCTGCGGTCGATGGTGGCGCTGCTGCGCGATGAACGTGTGTTGCGCGTGCGCGGCGCGATCGCGCTGCTGATGTTCGCGGCGTTCAGCATCTTCTGGAGCGCGCTCGTGCTGCCGCTGAGCGCGCCGCCGCACGCGATGTCGCACACGCAGATCGGTGCATTCGGCCTCGTCGGCGCACTCGGGGCGGCGGCCGCCGCCCGCGCGGGCCGGCTCGCGGATCGCGGGCGCGGCGAAGCGACGACCGGCGCCGCACTCGCGCTGCTCGCATGCGCGTGGCTGCCGCTCGCGTTCGGCAATACGTCGATCGCGCTGCTGATCGTCGGCATAGTGCTGCTCGACGTCGGCGGACAGGCCGTGCACGTCGTCAACCAGAGCATGATTCTCGGCGCGCGGCCCGACGCGCATGCGCGCCTCGTCGGCTGCTACATGCTGTTCTATTCGGCCGGCAGCGGGCTCGGTGCGATTGCGGCGACGATGATGTACGCGCGCGCCGGCTGGACCGGCGTCTGCGTGCTCGGTGCGGCGGTGAGCGTGGCCGCGCTCGGCGTGTGGGCCGCGACGCTGCGGCGTGCATGAGGCGCGACGGCCATGCTGATCGAGCGTCTGCGTGCTCTGCGTGGGGGCGAGCGTGGCCGCGTTGGGGGTGTGGGCCGCGACGCTGCGGCGCGCATGAGGCGCGACGGCCATGCTGATCGAACGGGAAACGCCGGTCCGCCCTCGGCGGGCGGCCGGCACGCGAACCGGCCGCGCACGCGCGTCGGTGGGGCTTTCGGTTCCGCTGCGATTCCGCTTCGGTTCGGCTTGGGGCACCCCCGCGGCGGAGAAGCTGGCGCGCCGGCAACGTCGCGGCGCATGTCGGTTCCGCTGCGGTTCCGCGTCGGTTCCGCTGCGGTTCGGCGGCGCGCCGCGGGCGTTCAGCCTGCTGCCTGAATCGCCTCCTCGTACACGCCGGCCACGCGGCGCGCGATCACCGCATTGTCGAAATGATCGCGTGCATAGCGCTTGCACGCGGCCTCGTCGGGCAGCGCGATCGCGCCCGACAGCGCACCGCCGAGCCCTTCCGCGATCGCGTCGGCGCCCGTCGACGGCAACACCAGATCGTTCGACAACCCGGCGACCGCCTCCGGCAGCCCGCCGACCGGCGTGACCAGCACCGGCGTGCCGGACGCCAGCGATTCGACGGTGATCAAGCCGAAGCCCTCAAGCGCGACCGTCGGCACGACGCTGACCGTCGCCGCACGATACAACGCCGCGAGATGATGATCGGGCACGAAACCGAGCAGCTTCACGTTGTCCTGCAGCCCCGCTTCGTCGATGCGCTGCTGCAGTTCCTCGCCGATCTTGCCCTTGCCGGCGATCAGCAGCAGCACGTCCGGGTGACGGCGCTTGACGAGGCCGATCGCATCGATCAGGTCCTCCAGCCCCATGCGCCGCACGAGCCGGCGCACGGCCAGCACGATCGGCCGGTCCTGCGGCAGTTGCAGCTTGTGCCGCGCCTCGGCGGGCGTGAGCGGCGTGTCGAACTGCGCGGTATCGACGCAGCCCGGGATCACACGCACGCGCGACGGATCGATCCCGTAGCGGTTCGTCAGGATCTGGCCGAATGCCTGCGACAGCACGATCAGCCGCGACGAGCGCGTATAGACGGCCTGTTCGAGATAGCGCTTCGCGCGCTGTCCGAGCGACGCGGCGCCCTCGACCTGGCTTTCGTCGGCCCACGGCCCCTGGAAGTGCGACACCTGCGGAATCCCGCGCGTCACGTCGAGCCCCGGGAACGTGTACAGCGCGAAGTGCGACGAAATCACGTCCGGCCGCGCGCTGCGGATCTCGTCGCGCAGCGCGCGCCGCGCGGCGAGCATCCGGCGCGCGAGCGGCTCCGACGCGGGACCGAAACCCTGGATCGCCCCGCCCGTGTCGTCGGCGACCTTCGGCGAGCCGGCGACGAGCCCGCGCACCTCGACGCCCGCGCCGGGCAGCGCGCCGACGAGCGAGTAGTACATCCGGTCGAGGCCGCCCGCGCGTTCGGGAAACCAGTGCATGCCGATCTGCAACGATTTGATCGGCCGGGAAGATTGGGACATCACGGTTGCTCCTGCGTGATTGCATGCTCGACCCGCTCGAAGGCGGACGGCTGCGTGGGTTGGCCGATGCGCCGGTAAAGCGCGACGTACTGGGCGCCCATGTGCGCCCAGCCGAAACGGGTCATCAGTTCGCGGGCCGCGTCGCCCATCGCGCGACAGGTGTCGCGCGATGCCGCGAGCGCGCCGATCGCCTGCGCGAGCGCGGCGGGATCGTCCGGGTCCTCCAGCACGATCCCGCATTCGCGCGTGATGATTTCCGCGCCGCCCGCCGTGCGCGCGGTGACGACCGGCAGCCCGGCCGCCATCGCCTCCAGCAGCGACAGGCTCATCGCTTCGTAGCGCGACGGAAACACATACGCGTCGACCGAGCGCATCAGCGTCGGCATGTTCTTCACGAGACCGAGGAAATGCACGCGCGAATCGATGCCGAGCGCGCGCGCTTCTTCCGGATACGGGCTGCCGGGCAGATAGCCGGCCACCGCCAGATGCACGTTCGCGGGCAGTTTCGTCAGCGCCTTCAGCACGGTGCCGAGGTTCTTGCGCGGCGTGCGCAGGTCGCCGACGAACAGCAGCAGGAACGCGTCGTCCGGCAGCTTGAATGCCGCGCGGTCGGCCTGCGCGCCCGCGAACGCGCTGCCGTCGACGCCGTTGTAGATCACGCTGATCTTGCGGCTGTCGATGCCGAGCCCGGCAATCTCGTCGGCCACCTTCTGCGACACCGCGGTAATCGCGCGCGAACGCTTGTACGCCCAGCGCTCGAGCACGGTATTCACGCGCGTATAGACGTACTGGTAAGCCGACCACAGCCCCTTGGTGGGCCCGAACGGATAGTACGGACTCTTGAACCAGCCGCCGTGCACGAAGTGCGCGGTATTCACGTCGGCCTTGATCCACGAGATGAAGCCGTTCACGTGCAGCACGTCGTATTCGCCGCGGTGCGCGCGCAGCCACGCTGCGCTTTTCACCGCGAACACCTGCTGCTTGACGAGATTCGACGGCCAGAAGCCGCCGACCTTCACCGGCACCCAGCGCACGCGCGGGTCGGCCAGCAGCTCGGGCGCGACGTGCGACGCGACCAGCGTGACCTCGTAGTTTTCGGCCAGCGCCGCGCGCGCGATTTCGTAATTGACGCGGCCCTGCCCGTCGTTATGTCGCACGACGTGCGTGACGATCGCGATTCTCAATGGTCGCCTCCCCGTGAACGCGCGGCGGCCAGCAGGCGTTGCGCCTTCTGCCAGTGCGCCGCGGCAAGTATCGAAAAAATGGCTGTGAACATCAGCAGGCCGCCGGTGCCGATCAGCGAGTTCGTGAACACGAGCATCGCGAAGGTCGACAGGCACAGGCTCAGGCATGCCGCGACGAATTTGTCCTGGCGCAACTTGAACGCCGCGCGCAGCGTGCGGCCGAACAGCATCACGACGCCGGCGAGATACAGCAGCGTGCCGGGCCAGCCGAGCACGAACGGCACGTTCATCACGCCGCTGTCGAAGCTGCCGTATTTGCCGAGTTCGCCGCTGTCGCTCGACAGCTTCGTGGACGCGCCGGTCGCGCCCATCCCTTCGCCGGCGACGTCGGTGAACGCCGTCTGCGCGAAGGTCGCGTAGAACTTGTTGCGGTCGTCGTAGCTGCGGTCGTCCTTCAGGTTCGTGATCGACTGCAGGCGCGCGCCGAGCCGGTCGGCCACCGGCCCGACGGTCAGCAGCGGCACGCACAGCCCGACCAGCACGACGCCGCTGATCAGGATCCGCATCCGCACGCGGTTGCTCGATTGCACGAGCTGGATCGCGAGCGCGATCACCCAGCCGCCCCACGTCGAGCGCACGAGACACAGCGCGAACGACACGAAGCCGGCCGCCCCGGCGAACCAGCGGATCTTCTGCGGCGCCGCGAACACGAACACCAGCGCGCCCATGATCGCGAACGCGAACGGGCCGGACGAGTTCATCGTGCTGAACACGCGCACGCCGTACGGCACCGGCTCGCCCTGCGAGCCCATGTCCGAGCCGATCATCCACAGCACGTCCCACTGCGGCATCACGAAGTACTGCACGATGCCGTACAGGCCCATCACGAGCATGCCCCACATGAACGTGGACAGCAGCACGTCGCGATACTCGGGATAGTCGCGCGCGTTGACCATGATGTGGAAGCCGATCAGCACCGGGTACACCCAGTTCGCGAGATCGTAGGTCGCGGCCATCACGCCGCTCGACACGATCCCGACGAGGTACGCATACGCGAGCCCGAACAGCATCAGCAGCACCGGGATGCCGCGCCGCTGCGCGAGCACGCGGTAATGCCTGAGCAGCCCCAGGCCGGCGATCATCGTCACCGCGAGCGGCGCCACCTGGATCAGGCTCGTCGGCGTGAACGCGCCCTTCGACCAGTCGGCCAGGCGACGCACCTCCGGGCTCAGGAACCACACCCACCACATGAAGCCGACATAGCGCGCCGGGCTCTTGAAATACAGCCAGATGCCGACCGCGATGGCCAGCACCGGGAACGCGAGCGTCAGCACCTTGCCCTGGTGGATGGCGATCAGCGCGGCGGTAAACGTCCACAGCCCGGCCTGGCCGGCCCAGTGCTTCGGCTCGGCGAACCAGCTGCGGGCGCGCGACGGCGCACGTTCGGCGGCAATCGTACTCATCGATCCGCTCTCAGCGCGACGACGGACGCGAATCCGCGAGCGGCATCGCGACGCCGGCCGCCGCGGGCGTGCGGCGCCGGCGCAGCATGTCGCGCGTGATCCGCACGTGCTGCTCGGCGAACGCCTGCGTGGTCAGGTCGCGCTCGCGCAGGCACGCGGCGGCCGCCCGCGCGCAGTCGAGCGCCGCCACCGGATCGGCGACGAAGCGATCGGCGGCCTGGCGCATCGCCTGCGCGTCGAACGCCGGCACGTAGGCGGCCGTATCGTGCGGGAAGTAGTCGCTCAGGCCGCCCACGTCGGACACGATCATCGGCTTGCCGACGGCTGCCGCCTCGAGCATCACCGTGATGCCGGACGCGTGGAAATTCGGCCGCAGCGGCACGACGATCACGTCGGCCCACGCGTACAGTTCATGCTGCTTCGCGAGCCCCGACGCGGGGCCGATCTTCACGTTCGGCGCGTGCCATTCGCGCGGCACGCGGCGGCGCGTCGCGAGCCGCACGTCGTAGCGCGCGTCGCCGCCGAACGCGGCGAGGAACGTGCGCCAGTCGCGGTCGCGGTCGTTACCGATCGCCGCGATCCGCAACGGCCGGTTCGGCGTCCATTGCTGCGGGTCGACCGGCGGGAAATCCTGCGTGTTCAGCCCGTAGTAGACGAACTCGGCGTCGCGTCCGAGATAGCGGCGGCACAGGTCGGCGTTGTCGCGGGCGAGCGTGGTCAGCGCGTCGGCGCGCGCGATCAGCTTGCGGTAGAGCCAGCGGCGCGGGCCGCCGAAGCTGCCCCACTTGTCGAACAGCCACACGCTCTGCGCGAGCAGCAGCGGGCGCTTGCCCTGCTCACCGGCGAGCTTCAGGATCAACGCGGCAGCCAGATGCTCCTGCTCGGTATGCGTCCAGATCACGTCGGTATCGAGCAACGCCGCGCGATTGCGCCACGCATGCACGACGTCGAAGCCGAGCGCCGCCTTCAGCGCGCGGCGCGCGACGCTCACGACGCGGTTTTCAGCGCCGTCCTGCGAATAGGTCAGCCGGAATTCGTCGGATTCGGCGTGGTGATAGCCGTACAGGCAGCCGATGTCGTCGCCTTTCCGGTAGGTACGCGGATCGGCGCCGTGGAACAGATGGACGTGGACTTTCGTTGCAGCCTTCGTGGTCATGCGAGCCCTCCGGAGGGGGCCGCGCGCGGTGCGCGCGGGCCGTTCAAGACGTCACCGGCGGCATCGCCGCACGGTGGGGGGCGAGATTCGTGCGGCGCGCATCGCGCGCGCCGCGGCGCACCGCGCGCCAGTGCGCGAGCACACGCTCGCGCCGGGCGCCAGGCAGCGACAGCAGCACGTGCGCGAAGCCGGGATAGACGCGCGTACCGACCAGCGTCCACCACCACCACGCGATCTCGCGCCGCAGCGGCGGCAGATGCTCGCGCAGGATCAGATGCAGGTTGTACGCGCCGTTGCTGATCGCGTTCAGCGACGCGGCATCGCGCCGGTCGTCGTCGAAGCGCTCGGCCGGGAAGTGATCGACCGCGATCGACGGGTCGTAGACGAGCTTCCAGCCTTCGCGCTGCACGTGCATGCTGAAGCCCATGTCGTTGTGCACCTGCGCGCCGGCGCCGCGCAGCCGCGTGTCGAAGCGCAGCCGTTCGATCGCCGCGCGCCGGTAGCTCATGTTGGCGCCCTTGAGCATGTCGACTTCGCGCGCGCCGCCGACGCCGAGGTGATGATTGCCGACGATCTTGCCGGACAGCGTGAGCTGGCCGACGAGCTCTCTCGATTCGTCGAGCACGCGGCCTTTCTCGTGCACCCAGTCGCGTCCGCCGACCGCGCCCACGCGCGGATCGGACAGGAACGCGGCTTCGATGCGCGCGAGCCAGTCGGGACGCGGCGCCGCATCGTCGTCGGTGATCGCGACGATGTCGCCGTTCGCCGAGTCGAGCCCCTTGTTCAGCGCGGCGACCTGCCCCGGCACGTCAACCGGCACGAGGCGCAGCGGCAGCGCGCCGCCGACCGCCGGATCGGCGAGCCGTTCGTGCGTGGCGTCGTCCTCCGGGCGCGCGACGACGATCACCTCGTCGGGCAGCCGCTGCTGCCGCTGCAGCGCCAGCAGGCAGCGCGCGAGGTCGGCGGGACGCCGATAGGTCGGAACGAGCACGGAAATTTTCATTCGAGGTTCTCCAGTCGGCCGGGTCGGCGCGCGTGGCGCCGGCCCGGTTTCGCGCGACCCGGTCACGCGCTCAGGTATTCGTGCACGGCCGCATAGCCGCGGCCGTAGCCGCGCGCCTTCGGCGGCACGCCATTGAAGATCCCGCCTTCCAGATCGACGCCCGCGGTGCGCAGGCGCTTGATCGCATCGGCGATCTCGCCTTCGGTATGCATGCCCGAGCGCAGCACGAGGAAGGTCGAGCCGGCCATGCGGCCGATGATGGTCGCGTCGGTCACCGCCAGCACCGGCGGCGAATCGATCAGCACGACGTCGTAGCGCTTGCCGAGCCCTTCGAGGTATTGCGGCAGGCGCGTCGACATCAGCAGCTCCGACGGGTTCGGCGGACGCGTGCCGGCCGCGATGAACGACAGGCCCTGCACCGGCGTCTCGCGGACCGCTTCCTCGAGCGGCGACTGATCGCTCAGCAGCTCGGACAGGCCCGGCTGCACGGTGAGACCGAAGTAGCGGTCGAGCATCCCGCGGCGCATGTCGGCGTCGATCAGCAGCACGCGCTTGCCCGAATGCGCGAGCAGCACCGCGAGGTTGACCGTCAGGAAGCTCTTGCCGATGCCCGGCGTCGGGCCGGTCAGCACGATCACGCGGTTCTTCGCGTCCATCATCGCGAACTGCATCGCGGTGCGCAGGCTGCGCATGCTCTCGACGCTGAGGTCCTTCGGACGCAGGCTCGCGAGGATCGGCCGCGCACGGCTGCCGCCCTTCTCCGCCGCCGCGTCGAGCTTCACCTGCTCGGCGCTTTGCGGCACCAGCCCGTACAGCGGCAGGTTGAACGCGCGCTCGATGCGGTCCGGGTCCTCGATGCCCTGGAACAGGTTGCGGCGCAGGAACACGACGCCCGTGCCGAGGATCAGACCGAGGAACACGGCGGCCGACAGGATCAGCACCTTCTTCGGCTTGACCGGCGCGCCCGGACGCAGCGCCGAATCGATCAGGTGGATGTTGCCGCCCGTGCCGGCCTTCTGCACCGACAGTTCCTGCACGCGGTTCAGCAGCAGCACGTAGATGTCCTCGGCGACCTTCGCGTCGCGCTGGAGCTGGACGGCCTTCACCTCGGTCGCCGGCAGGCTGCGGAAGCGGTTGCTGAACTTGTCCTTTTCGCCCTGCAGCTCCGCGAGCTGCTGCTTCGCGGCGATCACCATCGGGTGCGAATCGGTGAAGCGCTGCGCGAGCGACGCGAGCTGCAGGCGTTGCGCGGCGATCTGCTGCTCGTACTGCACGCTGCCTTCGAGGTAGACCTTCGCCTCGTCGCTCGCGTTGATCGAGCCCGACGTGCGCTGGTATTGCGTGAGCGCGGCCTCCGCGCGTTCGAGATCGGCCTTCAGGCGCGGCTCCTCGCCCTTCAGGAAGTCGAGCATCTTGGTCGCTTCGGCCTGCTTCGCGACCACGTGCTGGTTCAGGTACGACTGCGCGAGCGCGTTCGCGATCGCGGCGGTCTGGTCCGGGTCCTTGCCTTCGAGCGAGATCTGCACGACGCCGGTCTGCTTGCCCTGCTCGCTCACCTGGATGCCGGCCTGGAACCCGCTGATCGCGTCGAGATCGTTGTAGCGAACCACCGTGAATTGCGTGCCGGGGCGCGCGACGAGCTTCTGCACGAGCAGCGTCACGCCGCCGCCCTGCGCCGATTCGCCGACGCGGCCCGCCAGCAGCCGCGTGCCGTTCTCGTCGACCAGCGAATAGGTGCCGTTCGGGCCGGCCGTCAGCGTCAGCTTCTTGCCTTCGAGCGCCGGCACGACGTTGATCGTGTCGATGTCGGCGAGTTCGCCGCCCCACGCATACGATTTCAGGCCGAGCCACGGCCGCGACGGTTCGCCCGGCGTCGCGAGGCGCGCGGCGAGGCTGCCGATCACCGGCAGCGTCTTCGGCGCGACCGTGAAGTTCAGCTTGAACTGGTCGACGACCGGCGCGACGACGCCGCGGCTCTTGATGATCTCGATTTCCGCGTCGGTCGGCGCCTGCTGCGGGCCGCTGT
This sequence comes from Burkholderia sp. EMB26, assembly GCF_024730645.1. Lineage (NCBI taxonomy): Bacteria > Pseudomonadati > Pseudomonadota > Betaproteobacteria > Burkholderiales > Burkholderiaceae > Burkholderia > Burkholderia sp. EMB26. The sequence goes on along the minus strand of NZ_CP078071.1, from coordinate 2,883,007 downwards.
TGATCGACGCGCCCGTCTGCGTCTGCGTGAGCGCCTGCGACGTATTGTCGTTGCCCTCGACCCGCACGTGCACGTCCGCCTGGTAGACCGGCTTCGCGATGAAGCAGTAGAGGCCGGCGAGCGCGACGACCGTCACCGCGATGCCGAGCAGCAGCCAGATGTCGTCCATGATGACCTGGAGCAACTGGCCGAGGACGACGTCCTCTTCCTCGGTCTTCGCGGTCAGGTCCGCGTAGGAGTGTTTCGCTTGCGTGTTCACCATTCGTTCCCGCTTGAGTGGTGCCGGGGGGCGGACGCCACCCCGGCGGGCTATCAGCGCGTGATTTGCCGCATGTAGAAGATCGTCTGGATCGTCGGCAGCACCTGCTGCAGCACGCGGTTGAACTGCACCGAGCTGGCCGTGCTGACGTAGACGACGTCGAGCGGTTGAAGCGGGAAGCGACTCGACAGCATCAGCGCGTCGGGCTGCGTCATGTCGAGACGGAACACTTCAGGCTTCGTCGGGTTGTCGCGCATCCCGCGCATCACGTAGATCTTGCGCGGGTTCGCATCGGTGTCGAGAATCCCGCCGCCCGCGGTCAGCGCATCGGCGATGGTCAGCCGGCCCTTGAGCATCGGCACCGTGACCGGCGTCTTGACCTCGCCCATGATGAACACGCGGCTGTCGCTGCGGTCCGGCACGTTGACGATGTCGCCCGGCTGCAGCATCACGTTCTGCTTCACTTCGCCGCGATCGAGCACGCCGTTCGCGTCGAGCGTGTACAGCTTGCCGTCGCGCGTCAGGCGCACGCGCTGCAGGTCGGCCTCGGCGGTCGAGCCGCCCGAGCGCGAGATCGCGTCGACGAGCGTGAGCGGCACGTCGCTCACCGCGAGCGGGCCCGGCTGCTTGACCTCGCCCGTCACCTGCACCTTCTGGCTGCGGAACGACAGCACGCGCACGTCGAGCTGCGGATTCTTCACGTAGCGCGCGAGGCTGGACGCCATCTCGTCGCGGATCTGCGCGACCGTCTTGCCCGCCACGCGGATGCGGCCGACGAACGGGAAGAAGATCGTGCCGTCGGCGGCGACCGTCTGGCCGTACGGATCGGCCTGGCCCGGCAGCGCGGTCGTATACGGCTGCTGCAGCGCGCCCGCGACCGATTGCGTCGTGTTGCCGCCGCTCGAGAACGACTGGCCCTGCGGCGTCGTCAGCTCCGGGTGATCCCACACGGTGACGCCGAGGATGTCCTGCGGGCCGACGCGATACGTGTACTGCGACGGATCGGTGTAACGTCCCGGCGGCAGCGGGTGATCGACCTGCGCTTTCTGCAGCTGGTCCATCACCACTTTGGCGTCGATGTAATGAACCGGATAGGTTTCGGCCGCTTCCTGCCGGCCTTCGTCCTTCAGGTTCGACGAGTCGAGGTAGTTGCCGGGCGCGGTTGCACAGGCTGACACGAAAGTCGTCAGCGCGACGGCAAGCGCCACCGGGCGCATCGGGCGTTTCAGCATAGTTTCTGTAGCCATCCTTGAACCAGACGTTCGATCAGTGAGTAGCTCTCGCGGTAGTCGGCCTCCGGGCCGCCGTGCGGGTCCGCAATCTCGGCCCCTTCCCACTTGCCGAGCAGGTGAACCTTGCCGCGCGCGAACGGATCGACCGCTTCGACGGCCGCGATCTGTCGGCGCTCGCTGACGAGAATCAGGTCGGCGTCGCGCACGATCCGGCGCGACAGCCGCCGCGAGCGGTGGGTCGTCGCATCGACGCCGCGCTCGGCCAGCAGTTGCCGCATCACCGGATCGATGCCGTCGCCGTCGTTCGCGTGCACGCCGGCCGAGTGGAACGTCGGACGCGGGCCGCCGCGCGACGCGGCGTGCGACTTGAACAGCATTTCCGCCGCCGGGCTGCGGCAGACGTTCGCGTGGCAGACGATCAGGATGTTCCGGAACATGGCGTCTCGTAACGAGTGACGGAAAGCGGGTTACGCGCTGGCGCGCGCAGCGCCCGGCACGCGGGCGGCGACTGCCTGGCGCGAGCCCGGCCGGCCGATCGGGTGGTACTCGATGCCCTGCTCGCTCATCGTCTCCGGCTCGTACAGGTTGCGGCCGTCGAAGATCACCGGCGTCTTCCACAGGCGGCCGAGCGCGACGAAGTCGGGGCTCTTGAACGCCTTCCATTCGGTGACGATCACGAGCGCGTCGGCGTCGCGCGCGGCCTGTGCCTCGTCGTCGACGAAGGTGAGGCGTTCGAGCCAGCTCGGGTGATCGGCCAGATCGAGCGCGATCACGCGGCGCGCTTCCTGCTGCGCGACCGGGTCGTACGCGGCGACGCGCGCGCCGCGCGACAGCAGCTCGGCGATCAGCTCGCGGCTCGGCGCCTCGCGCATGTCGTCGGTGTTCGGCTTGAACGCGAGGCCCCACAGCGCGAACGTGCGGCCGCTCAGGTCCTCGCCGAAGCGCGCGACGATCTTGTCGGCGAGCACGCGCTTTTGCGTCGCGTTGACCGACGACACGGCCTTCAGGATCTGCAGCGACTGGCCGTGCTCGTCGGCCGTGCGGATCAGCGCCTCGACGTCCTTCGGGAAGCACGAGCCGCCGTAGCCGCAGCCGGCGTACAGGAAGTGGTAGCCGATGCGCGGATCGGAGCCGATCCCGCGGCGCACGGCCTCGATGTCCGCGCCGAAACGGTCGGCGAGGTTCGCCAGCTCGTTCATGAACGAGATGCGCGTCGCGAGCATCGCGTTCGCCGCGTACTTCGTGAACTCGGCCGAGCGCACGTCCATGTACAGCGTGCGCTCGTGATTGCGGTTGAACGGCGCGTAGAGCTTCTTCATCAGCTCGCGGGCGCGCTCGCCCGGCACGTCGTCGTCGCAGCCGATCACGATGCGATCCGGCCGCGTGAAATCGTCGACGGCCGCGCCTTCCTTCAGGAATTCCGGATTCGACACGACCGAGAACATCTGGTCGCCGCCGCGCTTCGCGAGCTCCTCGGCGACCGCCGCGCGCACGCGCTCGGCCGTGCCGACCGGCACCGTCGACTTGTCGACGATCACCTTGAAGCCGGTCATGTAGCGGCCGATGTTGCGCGCCGCCGCGAGCACGTACTGCAGGTCGGCCGAACCGTCCTCGTCGGGCGGCGTGCCGACCGCGATGAATTGCACGTCGCCGTGCGCGACCGCGGCCTCGATGTCGGTCGAGAAGCGCAGGCGGCCCGCCGAACGGTTGCGCGCGATGACTTCCTTCAGGCCCGGCTCGTGGATCGGCACGCCGCCGTCGTTCAGGATGTCGATCTTCGCCTGGTCGACGTCGAGACAGAACACGTCGTGCCCGATGTCGGCGAGACAGGCGCCGGTGACAAGCCCTACGTAACCGCTGCCGATGATAGTCAGATTCATGATGTGTCGGACCCCTTGACCAATGATTCGAAATTCGTAAAACCGGAATGCCTGCGTGACGCAGCGCGTCGGTGTCAGTACGCGTTGCTGCCGGTGAACCCTTTCCACAGCGTCAGCACGACGATCTTGATGTCGAGCCAGAACGACCAGTTCTGCATGTAGTACAGGTCGAGCTTCACGCGGCCCATCATCTTCTCGATCTGGTCGGTTTCGCCGCGAAAGCCGTTGATCTGCGCCCACCCGGTGATGCCGGGCTTGATCCGGTAGCGGAACATGTAGCCCTTGACCAGATCCTTGTAGATGTCGTCGTGCGCGAGCGCATGCGGGCGCGGCCCCACCACCGACATCTCGCCCTTCAGCACGTTGATGAACTGCGGCAGCTCGTCGAGGCTCGTGCGGCGCAGGAACCGGCCGACCGGCGTCACGCGCGAGTCGTTCTTGGTTGCCTGCGTGACCTGCCCGGCCACTTCCTGATGCACCTTCATCGAGCGAAACTTGTAGATCTCGAACTCGTGCCCGTCGATGCCCTTGCGCTTCTGCCGAAAGAACACCGGCCCGCGCGAGGTCAGCTTGATCAGCGCCGCGATCAGCACCATCACCGGCGCGAGCGCCGTGAGCGCCGCCAGCGCGAACAGCCGGTCGAACACGAACTTCGGCAGGATCCGCACGTCGGTGATCGGCGACGCCGCGAGGTTGATCGCCGGCACGCCGAGCACCTCGACCACTTCCTGATTGAAGAACGACAGCGTGCGCACGTCCGGAATGAAGCGGATGTTCACGAAGTCGTGGCGAAACACCGTCACGATCTGGTGAATCCGGCGCTCCTCCGTGATCGGCAGCGTGAGCCACAGCTCGCTGATCGCGCGGCTGCGCACCAGCCACACCAGCGATTCGAACTGCCGCTCGATGCGCACGTCGTCGAGCGCGACTTCGCCCGGCGCCTCGCTTTCGTCGTACACGCACACCGGGTTGAAGCCGGCTTCCGGCCGCGCCCGCATCTGCGCGATCAGCCGCCGCGCCGCCGGCGTGCCGCCGACGATCGCGACCGCCTTCAGGTTGTAGCCGCCGCGGCGCAACTGCCGCAGCACGACGTGCACGCAGGCCTTCGAGCCGGCGAGCAGCGCCATCGTCACCAGCGCCCAGTAACCCAGCCACAGCCTCGACAGGTCGCCCGACTGGTGAAAGCTGAAGCTCATCAGGATGCCCGCGAGCTCGACCGCGAGCCACGCGAACGCGACACGCCCCATCAGCCCGACGAGACGTTTGCCGCGCCACGACTGGTAGATGCCGACGGCCGGAAAGAACACGACGACCAGCAGGCAGTCGAACAGCACCGTCGTGCGCTGCAGGTCGCTGAGCCCGATGCTGCCGTCGTGCAGCGCGGCCGCGATCAGCGCGCCCGTCACGACCATCGCGATATCGATGACTCTCGCCAGCACGCTCAACATGTCCGTTTCCTCTTCTTTGAACAGGCGTTTGCCGAACAGCTCCTCGTGCGACCCGTGCCGCACCTTCGATTCAAACGTTGCATGACGCTATTGAAGCGACAAGAAAATTCCCCCTCAAGCGCACAAGTATTTCGAAAAATAATCGGAAATTCTTGCCGCGATCTTTTTTAATTAAATCGGCAGGTTTTCCCGAATCGGGCAGAAACAGGGATTTTTTCAGAATCGTTACGCTTGCCGTGCACCCTTTGCGGGCGGGCACATCCGACCGGCGATCGGAATTATTTTTTATTTTTTTATTTCCAGCCGATGCCATCGAGGAAAATTCTTCCGGATGAATGCGTGGCGGATATTCGGCATTGGGTCCGGTTTTATTGTCGATTTACTTCATGCTACAACGACAGGCACTGACTTCAACCGTGGAGAGTGTCATCATGAATGCTCCGGCAGTGGCCGCCGAAACGCGCCATTCTTCTTCCGCCGCAACCGCCGTCGGCACGCCCGGCGCCGGTACGCCCGCCGTCGGTATGCGTCTCGCCGTGCAGCCCGTGATTCTTGCCGGCGGTTCCGGCACGCGCCTGTGGCCGATGTCGCGCGAGCGTTTCCCGAAACAGCTGATCGGCCTGCTCGGCGATCATTCGCTGCTGCAGTCGACCGCGCTGCGCCTCGACGGCCTGACGGCCGATCACCCGCTGAACGACGACGTGCTGATCGTATGCGGCGAGGATCATCGCTTCACGACCGCCGAACAGCTGCGTCTGACGGCCAAGCGCGCGACCATCATGCTCGAGCCGCTCGGCCGCGACACCGCGCCCGCGCTGACGCTCGCCGCGCTCCGGCTCGTCGCCGACGGCAACGATGCGGTGATGACCGTGATGCCGGCCGACCATGCGGTCGCCGACCTGCCGCGCTTTCACGCGGCCGTCGCGGCCGGCGTGCACTGCGCCGCGCAAGGCAAGATCGCGACGATGGGCATCGTGCCCAAGCACGCGGAGACCGGCTACGGCTACATCCGCGTCGGCGCGCCGCTCGGCGACGCCGGGACCGGCACCCTCGACGTGCGCCGCCTCGACCGTTTCGTCGAGAAGCCGCACCTCGAACTCGCGCAGCAGTACGTCGCGTCGGGCGAATACTGGTGGAACAGCGGCATCTTCATCGTGCGCGCGTCGGTCTGGCTGAAGGCGATCCGGCAGCTGGAACCCGCGATCTACGCAGCCTGCGAACAGGCCGTCGCCCAGGGCCGGGACGATGGCGATTTCTTCCGCGTCGATCGCGACGCGTTCGCCGCGTCGCCGTCGAACTCGATCGACTATGCGGTGATGGAGCCGCTCGCGAGCCAGCCGCAACTGTGCGAGAGCGTGGTCGTGCCGCTCGACGCGGGCTGGTCGGACGTCGGTTCGTGGGACGCGATCTGGCAGATCTCGGCGAAGGACGAGACCGGCAACGTCGGCCGCGGCCACGTGCTGTTCGAAGGCGCCGAATCGACGTTCGCGCATTCGGAAAGCCGCCTCGTCGCGTGCGTCGGCACGCAGAACCTGGTCGTCGTCGAAACGCCCGACGCCGTGCTCGTCGCGGACAAATCGCGCGTGCAGGACGTGAAGAAGATCGTCGGGCACATCAAGGCGCGACAAGGCACCGAAGCGACCGATCACCGCAAGGTCCATCGTCCGTGGGGCCACTACGACTCGGTCGACACCGGCGAGCGCTTCCAGGTGAAACGCATCGTCGTGAAGCCGGGCGCGCAACTGTCGCTGCAGATGCACCACCACCGCGCCGAACACTGGATCGTCGTGCGCGGCACCGCGCGCATCACGCGCGGCGACGAAACGTTCCTGCTGTCCGAAAACGAATCGACGTACATTCCGCTCGGCGTATCGCACCGCCTGGAGAACCCGGGCAAGATGCCGCTCGAACTGATCGAAGTGCAGTCGGGTGCGTATCTCGGCGAGGACGACATCGTCCGCTTCGACGATACCTACGGCCGGCAGTAACGCGCCATGCACCCACGGGCGCCGCTTCGACGGCGGCGCCCGGGCAATACGGACATGATGGAAAAACCGGACGGGCGCGCGGCGCGGGCATCGTGGCACACGACGGCCCGCGCGTCGCGCGGGGACGACGATCAACCGACGCGATACGCGTATTCGCGACGCTCCGACTGCACGGGATCGTTGCGGCTTTCCGACAACGCACCCGCGCGACGCTCGGCGATGAAGCGCTTGATGTCCGATTCCGCACGCGCCAGCGCCGACAAACCGGCCAGCACTTCGCCTTGCGGCTCGCGCGCCGGCGCGTCGCTCGCACCGTGGCGATCGATCCACTGACGCGCCCAGTCGAGCGCATACTGCTCGGCTTCCTCGGCATCGGTGAATCGCGGGCCGATCAGGCCCGAGCGTTCGACGCGCCGGTCGTCCTGCGAGATCTCGGCCCACGCGCGATACATCAGGTTCTGCACGGGCTGCGCGGTGCCGCTGATCGTATAGCCGCGATACTCGTCGATCTGCGGCTCGGCCGACGAGAAGCTCGCGGACGACGCCCGCGCATGGCGCAGTTCCGTGGCCGGCGCGCCGGGCACCGAGAACGACACGTCGGCGCGGCCGTCCACCTGGTCGGCCGACATCGTGCTCAACGACGCACCCTCGCCCTCCCAAACGTTTGCCTGCGCAACCGGCAATTGCCACGACTCGGGGTTTTGCCAGAACACGCCACGCAGACGATCGTTGTCGGGCACGGGCTCCGCGCGGCGAGCCGGCACGACGGCCTCCGGCGGCGGCGGAATATACGCGAACGTGCGCCCGCTGAACTGGGTCAGCACGTCGATCATCTGCAGCAGCGTGCCGTTCGCGAGCCACTCCTCGTAGCGACGACGGCACGTCGGCCCGGACGGATAGCGACCGGGCAGCTTGGACCAGGCTTCCCCGGTCGTCAGGATCCACAGCACCGCGTTGGCGACGACACGCGGTTCGGCGCGTGGACGCCCGCGACGGTTCAGCCGGATGGGTTCATCGGCGATCAGCGCTGAAAGGCGAAACCACTCTTCATCGTTAAGCTCATCGAAGAACATAGTCGATCTCTCCACGCAGCCAGGCCGGGGCTGCGATTGGCGGCGCCGTCGCGACACATCGCGTCGCGGGGCGGCCAGGTTGCACATTATGGTTATCCGGCGTTGTGCATACCGGGCGACACCGCACTTTCACGGTGCCGCGATTCCCGGCAATGGCGCACAAATCGCGGTCTCACTCCAATGTGGGAATTTTTGTGCACGAAGCATACCATCCCTAGGGTTTATCTCAATATGACAATGACTTAATGTTACGCACTGAAACAACCTGCCATGGGCGGGCAATCCATTTACGCTTGAATTTTTTTGCGAGATCTTTATGCCGATGGCTGCAAAGGCCCGTCCGGCGGGGCTCCGCAGCGTCTGAAGAATGCGCTGAAACAGGCGGTTTCGGGCTGCTCCGACCCCTGGCGGCAACACCGCCCGGAATAGCCTCAGAAAATCGGTAAATCAGGGGAAAATTCGTAACAAGATATTCACGAATCGGTAAATCATTCAAATTTCGCTGAATCAAATTATCTTCATGCACAATCTCTTTATTGTTTCTCTGCGAGTGATGAAAACACGCTGACGCCGCGCGCCCAATGTGTCCCCGCATGCAAATCCGTCACGCTTGTTACATTTTCGCGGCGAGCGCCGCACGGCCGCGCCGGACGGCGCGGGGCGCGGGTTTCCTCGGGTCGGAACGGAAAAGCGCAAGCCCGCGTGCGCGGCACGCGGCGCGGGGAGGCCCTGGCGCTAGCGCAGATCGCCGGCCAGCGACGCGGTCACGTCCGCGTCCACCCGCTGCGGCGGCATCGTGTAGGCCGGGTGATCGCAGCCGATCGACAGCGCCGCGCCGCCCTTGAGCGCCGCGCGCATCGGCGCATCGAACTCGAAGCGCACGAAGTGCACGGCCGACGTCTTCTCCGCGTTGTCGCGCTCGAGATCCTCGTCGGCGATCGCGTAGACGCTCGCGTGCCCGTCGACCCGCAGGTACACGCGATCCTCCACGCCGATCAGCCGCGCGAGCGCCGCGCGCCGTTCGATTTCATGCTCGTACTCGATCTGCATCGTCGCCTTCAGGTTGGTGCCGTCGGGCACCAGCGGCAGATACGCGTCGAGCTCCCCTTCGATGCCGGCCTCGTCGAAGATCTTCTCGATGTGCAGCATCTCCTGGATCTGATAGCGGATCGTCGTCTCGTCCTCGAACAGGAAACGCAGGTGGTTGCCAAGCGCCACCGCGCGACGGCGCTTGTACGCGACGAGCCGCGCGTGTTCGGCCTTGCGGATCTTCGCGTACGCTTCGAGCGTCAGCAGGGAGTCGCGGGTCAGCGTCATGGATGTCCTCGTGGATGGCCGGCAGCGGCTCAGATGCCGTACGCGCGGCGCAGCAGCGTCAGCGGATGCGCGAGCGGCGCGTGCGGCAGCCCCTTTTCGTCGATGCCCTGCACGATGTGATGGCCGGCGAGCGCGCAGTCGGACGACACGACGTCCGGCTGCGGCTCGGCCATCGCCTTGAACACCGGCGCGCCGATCCGCATCGCCTCCGCATGAAATGCCTTCTTCACGCCGAACGTGCCCGCGTGGCCCGAGCAACGCTCGACCACGTTCACGCGCGTATCGGGCACGAGCGACAGCGCATCGGCCGTCTTGCGGCCGATGTTCTGCACGCGCGCATGGCACGGCACGTGATACGACACGGTGCCGAGGCCGGTCTTGAAATCGGTCTTCAGCAGTCCGTCGCGATGCCGCGCGATCACGTATTCGAACGGGTCCCAGAACGCGTCGGCCACCGCGCGCACGGCTGCGTCATCAGGGAACATCAGCGGCAGCTCGCTCTTGTACATCAGCACGCAGCTCGGAATCGCGCCGATCAGCGCATAGCCGTCGCGCGCGTAGCGTTCGAGCACCGGGATGTTGACGGCCTGCTTCGCGGCGACGCCGTCGAGATTGCCCTGCTCGAGCAGCGGCATCCCGCAGCACGCTTCGCGCGCGACGAGTTCGTACGGGATCTCGTTGTGCGCGAGGATCGCGAGCAGGTCGTGGCCGATTCCCGGCTCGTTGAAGTTCACGTAGCAGGTCGCATAGATCGCGACCTTGCCGGGCGTGCGTTCGCCGTCGCGCACGGGCGGGTTGTCCGAACGTCTGGCGGCGCGCCGGAACTTGCGCGGCGCGAATTCCGGCAGCCACGCATGACGATCGACGCCGAGCGCCGCTTCGAGCGCGTGGCGCGCGGGCGGCGTGCGGTTCACCGCGTTGACCGCCTGCGTGACGACCGGAATGCCCGCGAAATGGCCGAGCGCATCGGTATTCGACAGCACCTTGTCGCGCAACGTCGCTTCGCCGCGTTTGTAACGCGCGGCCTTGCCGCGCAGCATCAGGTGCGGGAAATCGACGTTCCATGCGTGCGGCGGCACGTACGGGCATTTCGTCATGTAGCAGAGGTCGCACAGATAGCACTGGTCGACGACCTTGCCGAACGCGGCCTTCGGCACTTCCTCGATGTCGCCCGTCGGCGTGTCGTCGACCAGGTCGAACAGCGCCGGAAACGCGCCGCACAGCGACACGCAGCGCCGGCAGCCGGCGCAGATGTCGAATACACGCGTCATTTCCGCATCGATCGCGGCCTGGTCGTAGAACGCTTCGGACTGCCAGTCGAGCGGATGCCGGGTCGGCGCTTCGAGACTGCCTTCCTTGTGGGGCATGGGACGCTCCCGCGTGGCGCGCATGTGCGCAAGCGCACCGCCCGCGCGCTGCGGGCGGCGACGGAACGAACGGCCGGCTGCGGGCCGGTCGCACGGCGATGCCGTGCGGCCCGCGGCGGCTCGTCAGTCGACGAGACTGTCCAGCGCCTTCGTGTAGCGGTTCGCGTGGCTGCGTTCGGCTTTCGCGAGCGTCTCGAACCAGTTCGCGATTTCGTCGAAACCTTCGTCGCGCGCGGTCTTCGCCATGCCCGGATACATGTCGGTGTATTCGTGCGTTTCGCCGGCGATCGCCGATTCGAGATTCAGGCGCGACGAACCGAACGGCAAGCCCGTGGCCGGATCGCCGACGGCTTCCAGGTATTCGAGATGGCCGTGCGCATGGCCGGTTTCGCCTTCGGCGGTCGAGCGGAACAGCGCGGCGACGTCGTTCTGCCCCTCGACGTCGGCCTTCGAAGCGAAATACAGATAGCGTCGATTCGCCTGCGATTCGCCCGCGAATGCGGCCTTCAGGTTCTCTTCGGTTTTGCTGCCCTTGAGTTGAGCCATTTGCGCCTCCGTTCGAGTCGGCGCGGCCACGTGCGACGCCGGGCCGATCAGATATGTGGGGAACGATGCGTGCGCCGGGCGCGCATCGTGCTCTTCAATCTAGGCGCTCGCGTTCGCATCACCCAATAGGCTTTTTCAATGCGGACGATAGTGTCGGGTGCGGGGTGCGAGGCGGACGGTCGGGAAGACGGAGCGCGCGCGTCATGCGTCATGCGTCACGCGTCATGCGTCACGCGTCATACGGCAGCGCGTCACGCATCCATCGCGCGCTTGAGCAGCAATTCGCGCTCACGCTCGTTGCGCGTCAAATCCGCCGCGCGGCGGAACTCCAGCTTGGCCTCGTCGGCGCGGCCGAGCTTCGCGAGCAGATCGCCGCGCACACTCGGCAGCCAGTGATAGCGCGCGAGCGCCGGATCGTCACGCAGCACGTCGACGAGTTCGAGCGCCGCGGCCGGACCGAACGCCATGCCCACGGCCACCGCGCGATTCAGTTCGACGACCGGCGACGGCGCGACTTCGGCGAGCGCGTCATACAGCGCGACGATCTGCGCCCAGTCGGTGTCCGCCGCCTGCCGCGCCCGCGCGTGGCAAGCCGCGAGCGCGGCCTGCAGCGCATACGGCCCGCGCACGCCGCCGAGCTTCGTCGCCCGCTCCAGCGCCGCGAGGCCGCGCCGGATCAGCAACGGATCCCAGCGGCTGCGGTCCTGGTCGAGCAGCAGCACGGGCCGGCCCTGTGCATCGACGCGTGCATGCATGCGCGACGCCTGTAGCTCCATCAGCGCGACGAGCCCGAGCACTTCGCTTTCATCCGGCGCGAGCCCGGCCAGCACGCGGCCGAGCCGCAACGCCTCGTCGCAGAGCGCCGGACGCATCCAGTCGTCGCCCGCCGTCGCCGCATGGCCCTCGTTGAACACGAGGTAGATCACTTCGAGGACCGACGCGAGCCGCGCCGGCCGCGCATCGGCGGCCGGCACCTCGAACGGCACGTGCGCCGCCGCGAGCGTGCGTTTCGCGCGCACGATCCGCTGCGCGATCGTCGGCTCGGGCGTCAGGAACGCCCGGGCGATCTCGCCCGTCGTCAGCCCGCCGAGCAGCCGCAGCGTCAGCGCGACACGCGCGTCGGTCGACAGCACCGGGTGGCACGACGTGAAGATCAGCCGCAGCAGGTCGTCGCCGATGTCGTCGTCGCTCGCGTCGGCGAGCGCGTCCGCGATGTCGGGGACGACGTGCGCTTCGAGCGCGTCCATCTCGTGACCGAGCTGGTCGCGCTTCGCCGCATGAAGCGACTCCTGCCGGACCCGGTCGAGCGCGCGGCGCTTCACGGCCGTCATCAGCCAGGCGGCCGGGTTGTCGGGCACGCCGTCGACGGGCCAGTGCTCGAGCGCCGCGACGAGCGTGTCCTGCGCCAGTTCCTCGGCCACGCCGACGTCGCGCACCACGCGCGCGGCGCGCGCGATGATCTTCGGCGCCTCGATTCGCCAGACTGCCTCGATCGCACGATGCGTGGCCTCATGCGTCACGACGCCTGCCCCTGGGCGGACGCATCCAGCGGCATGGCCATCAGCTCCCACGTATGACCGTCCGGATCGGTGAACCCGTGGCCGTACATGTTCGGATACTCGCGCGGCGCCTGCGGCGCGGCCCCGCCGGCCGCCAGCGCCTTCGCGACGAGCCCGTCGACTTCGGCACGGCTGTCGCACGACAGGCACGACAACACCTGGATATGCGTGGCCGGATCGATGATCGTCTTGTCGGTGAAGGTCTGGAAAAACGACCGCACCAGCAGCATCGCGAAGATCGTGTCGCTGATCTTGATGCAGGCGGCCTGCTCGTTGGTATAGGCCGGCACGACCTCGAAGCCGAGCGCCTGGTAGAACGTCTTCGCGCGCGGCAGGTCGGCTACCGGCAGGTTGATGAAAACCATCTTGTGCATGACGGATACTCCGGTGAGGTGAGATTCAGGCGTGGCTGCGGCCGACGTGGAGATCGCGGAACCGCTCGACCGCGTCGCTCGGCGTGAGGTCGTCGAGCTCGAACAGCGGCCGCACCTCGATCTCGCAGTCGAGTTCGGCGCCGAACGGCGCGGGGAACCGGCGCGTCCATTCGAGCGCCTCGTCGCGCGAGCGCACCTGGATCAGCGTATAGCCGGCGATCAGTTCCTTCGTTTCGGCGAACGGGCCGTCGATCACCGTGCCCTTGCCGCCCGTGTAGCGCACGCGCCAGCCGTGGGCGCTCGACCGCAGGCCGTTGGCGTCGAGCAGCACGCCGGCTTTCGCCAGCTCCTCGTGATAGACCGTCATGGCCTCGACCAGCCGGTTGTCCGGCAACGCGTCGGATTCGCTGACGGCGTTCGCCCGGATCATGATCATGAATCGCATCGTTTACTCCTTGTCGTCGGTGGAAGGCGGCGCCCGTTCCGCGGCGCCTTATCCGGACGACGGGCGGAAGATGGCCCGATCGACATGCGCCACGACAAATCAGGGTAAATACCGAGTCGCGACGTTCACAGGAAGCACGGGCCGACCGCGCGCACCTCGACCGTGCACCATTGCGCGGCCGGGCACTGGCGCGCGATTTCGATCGCTTCCTCGCGCGTGTCGACGTCGACGAGGAAGAAGCCGCCGACCATCTCCTTCGCCTCGGCGAACGGGCCGTCGAGCAGGCGCGTCTCGCCGTCGCGCACCTGCACGCGCGTGCCGCGCTCGGACCGCTCGAGCGACTCGACGCCGCGCAGCACGCCGCGGGCCTTCAGCGACTCGGCGAAATCGACCATCCGCGCATAGAGCGCCTGACCTTCGTCGAGGGTGCGCTCGGCGCGCTGTTCGGTCGGTTCGACAATCAACAGCATGTAAGACATGGATTTCTCCTGTGGGGACGGGGCGCGGCGGCATGCGCCGGGCGAGCGGCACGCGGCGCCCGGTGCGAAAGCGTAACAGCCGCGAGGCGGCTTGCCGCATCGTTGGCCAATCGGTACTGGCCGGACGGCCATTTCGGCCGCAGCCTGACATTTTGCCTTCAAGATGCGGTCCCGAACTGTCGGATTTTGATCCTGTGGACCGTCTCATGTCACGCCCGCTTCCCCTGTTTGCCGTCGCGCCGTTCGTGGCGTCGTCCGTCGGGCTGTCCGTGGCCCTCTGTGCCCGGCCCGCCGCCGCGCTGCCGGTCAGCAGCGGCTGCGGCGGCGCGGCCACGGCGATCGCCGAGATCCGTCGCGCCGGCGGCCCGTCGCCGCTCGCCGGGCAAACGACGTCGATCGAAGCGGTCGTCACCGCGGCGTTCGGTGGCGCCGACGGCCTGGGCGGCTTCTTCGTCCAGCAGGCCGACGCGCAGCGGCGGCGCCGGCCGGGTATCCCGGAAGGCCTGTTCGTCTACGCACCGAACGCGCGCGCGGCGCCCGGCGATCTCGTGCATCTGACGGGCAAGGTCGACGAGCAATACGGCCGCACGCAATTCACGCTGACGGGCGGCATGGCCGTCTGCGCGCGCGGGCAGACGGTCACGCCGGCGATGCTCACGCTGCCGGTCGCGTCGCCGGCCGTCCTGGCCGCGCACGAAGCGATGCGCGTACGCCTGCCGCAAACGCTGACGGTCAGCGATACCCACGAACTCGGCCGCTACGGCAGCATCGTGCTGAGCAACGGCCGGCTGCGCACGCCGACCCAGGTCGCGCCGCCGGCCGACGCCGCCGCGCACGCCGCGGCCAACGCACTGAACCGCATCGTGCTCGACGATGGGTCGAACCGGCGCGACCCGGCGACCGTCCGCTATCCGCCGCCCGCGCTGAGCGCCGCCAACACGCTGCGCGCGGGCTATACGGTACGCGGCGTCGAAGGCGTGCTCGAATGGCGCTACGGCACCTGGCGGCTGCAGCCGGTGGCCGGCGCGGCGCCCGTCTTCGATGCCGCCGCGAACCCGCGTCGCGCGGCACCGCCCCGGCATCCCGATGCCGACGTGCGCGTCGTGTCGTTCAACGTCTTCAATTATTTCAACGGCGACGGCCATGGCGGCGGATTCGACGCGCCGGGCAACCGCGGCGCGAAAACGCCCGCCGCGTTCGCGCGGCAGGAAGCGAAGATCGTCGCGGCGTTGCGCGCGCTGCGCGCCGACGTGATCGGGCTGATGGAAATCGCGAACAACGGCCACGGCGACGCGAGCGCCATCCGGCGGCTCGCCGAGCAGCTCGGCGACGGCTGGCGCACGGTCGACCCCGGCACCGCGCGGCTGGGTCGCGACGCGATCGCGGTCGCACTGCTGTACGACAGCCGCACGGTCGAGCCGGTCGGGCGCGCCGCCACCGTCGCCCTCGGCGGCCGCCATCGCCCGCCGCTCGCGCAGACGTTCCGGCGCATCGGCGGCACGCACGCTTTCACCGTCGCGGTCAATCACCTGAAGTCGAAGAATTGCCCGCACGCGAGCGGCGCCAATCTCGACCAATCCGACGGCCAGGGCTGCTGGAATGCGGCGCGCACGCGGGCCGCCGCGCGCGTCGCCGACTGGCTCGCCACCTCGCCGACGGGCGTCGCCGCTGGCGGCGTGCTGCTGATCGGCGATCTGAACAGTTATGCGAAGGAAGACCCGGTTCGCGCGCTCGAGGCGCGCGGCTATGCGAACCTGGTGGCGCGCTTCGTCGGCGATGCTGCGTACAGCTACGTATTTCGCGGCGAAGCCGGCAATCTGGACCATGCGCTGGCCACGCCGCCGCTCGCCGCGCGCGTGAAAGCCGTGCGGTTCTGGCACATCAACGCCGACGAACCGCTCGTTCTGCAACCCGTGCCCGATTACAAAACGTCCGCGCGCCGGTCGACTTATTACGCACCCGACGCCTACCGCTCGTCGGACCACGATCCTGTCGTCATCGACGTCGCGCTGGACGACCCCGCCGCGCAACCGGCACCGGGCACAAATCGTGCGCATCGATGACGCGTCGAGTAGTGCATTTGCATCAACAACCAACCTGCAACGGCACTATTTACCTGATGCCCCTGGCGACGCCATATTTACCGGACCTTCACTGCGCCCCGCTGCTCGACACGCTGTACCGCCCCGACACGCGAAATTTTTTCAACCGCTGCGCGGCCCCGCGCGACGGGGCTCCCCGGCGATCCTGCCGACGCATTGAAAATTTGTCTCGAAACTCAATCGGATCAAGTGAATCACATCAGTTGCTGCGATTCGTCTTATCTTCAAATTGCCTGGAATCAAAGGAGGATAAACACCATGGCGCTTACCGACTCGATCGAACACAAGCTGGACCGCGGCCTGTCCGACATCCGTCGCACCGGCCGGCGCGTGGGCCGCACGACGCGCTCGGCGGCCCGCGACCTGCATGCCGACGTGACCGACGATCTGCGCGGGCTGGTCGACGAACTGGAAGATCTGCTGAAGAACGATGGCGATGGCGATATCGCCGCCCTGCGCAAGCGCGTGCAATCGCGGCTCGATGAAGCGCGCAGCGCGCTCGACTACGCGTCGGGCAGCGCGGCCGCCCGGCTGCGCGATTCGGCCGAACGCGTATCGCAGGCCGTGCACGACAACCCCTGGCAAACCGCCGGCGTCGTCGCGGGCCTCGCGTTCGTTGCGGGCCTGCTCCTTTCCCGCCGTTGAACGGGGCCGCGTGCAACGCCGCCCGCCCCGCCCGTCATCCATCTGACAACGAAGGAGAACCGCCATGCAGAAGTCCCTCGCCATGAAAGCCGCCGCCGCCGTGATGCTGGGCAGCCTCGCCCTCGCCGGCTGCACGACCACGTCCGGCAAACCCGATAGCGCCACGGCCAGCGCGTCGAAGCGTCAGTCGATCGACGCCAGCGTGAACGCCACGTTGTCGCGCCTGTATTCGACGGTGCCGGGTTCGCGCGACCTGGTCTCGAAAGCACGCGGCGTCCTCGTGTTCCCGAACGTGCTGCAGGCCGGCTTCATCGTCGGCGCCCAGTCCGGCAACGGCGCGCTGCGGGTCGGCGGCAGCACCGTCGGCTACTACAACACGTCGTCGCTGTCGGTCGGCCTGCAGGCCGGCGCGCAGTCGAAGGCGGTCGTGTTCCTGTTCATGACGCAGGATGCGCTCGACTCGTTCCGCAAGTCGGACGGCTGGTCGGCCGGCGCCGACGCATCGGTCGCGGTCGTGAAGGTCGGCGCGAACGGCGCGGTCGACTCCAACACGGCTACCGCACCGGTGGAAGTGCTGGTCCTGACCAACGCGGGCCTGATGGGCGACCTGTCGGTGAACGGCACGAAGGTCACCAAGCTCAACATCTGACGACGCGGTACGCGGCCTCGCGCCGCGTTCGCTTCCCGGCAGCGCCGCGGCCCCGGCCGCGGCGTTTTCGCATGTGTCTCACGCAGCGGCTATGATGGCGGCACCTTTGCGGGCATACTCCGCATGGGCCGCCCGGCGGCGCATTGCGCCGCGAACCCGTGACGTTCGCGAACCGATCGCGCACGGGACAACGAGATTCAATCAAACCACGCATCAATCTGCGCGAATGTCACCCATGGATAGCGGACACGACCACCAAAAATTCTTCTACTTCCTGCTGTTCGCGGTCACCGTCGGACTGTGCTGGATCCTCGCGCCGTTCTCCGGCGCCGTGTTCTGGGGCACCATTCTCGCGATCCTGTTCCAGCCCGTGCAACGCTGGCTCGCCGCGCGCTTCGGCAAGCGGCGCAACCTCGCCGCGCTCGTCACGATGTCGCTCATCATCCTGATCGTGATCCTGCCGCTCGTGTTCGTCACGGCGACGCTCGTGCAGGAAATCGCGTACGTGTACCAGGAGCTCAAGGACGCGCAGCCGAATTATTCGCAGTACTTCCACGACATCATTCACGCGCTGCCGACGTCGATCCAGAACCTGCTGCAGAAATACGGGTTGACCAACATCCCGGGCATCCAGAAGAAACTGACCGACGGCGCCGCGCAGATCAGCCAGTTCGCGGCCACCCAGGCGCTCAGCATCGGCCAGAACACGTTCCAGTTCGTCGTGAGCTTCGGCGTGATGCTGTACATGGTGTTCTTCCTGCTGCGCGACGGCGGCGAGATCGGCCGGCGCGTGCGCCGCGCGCTGCCGCTCGACGAAGAGCACAAGAACCTGCTGCTCGCGAAATTCACGACGGTCGTGCGCGCAACGGTGAAGGGCAACATCGCGGTCGCGCTCGTCCAGGGCGCGCTCGGCGGGCTGATCTTCTGGATCCTCGGGATCGAGGGCGTCGTGCTGTGGGGCGCGCTGATGGCGTTCCTGTCGCTGCTGCCCGCGATCGGCGCGAGCCTCGTCTGGGTGCCGGCCGCGCTCTACTTCCTGATGATCGGCGCGGTCTGGAAGTGCGTGATCCTCGTCGCGTTCTGCGTCGGCGTGATCGGCCTCGTCGACAACCTGCTGCGCCCGATCCTCGTCGGCAAGGACACGAAGATGCCCGACTGGGTCGTGCTGATCTCGACCCTCGGCGGAATGGCGCTGTTCGGCATCAACGGCTTCGTGATCGGGCCGCTCGTCGCCGCGCTGTTCATGGCCAGTTGGGACATCTACGCACGCTCCGAACAGGGCGAATGACGCACGTCCGGCCGCCGGCGCTCCGCACGCCTGCGGAAAGCGCCGGTCAAGGATGACGGATATGGATCAGGACGGGCGCCACGGCGCTCGTTGCTTCATCCGCCGCGACCGTCATCACGCCGCCATACGGGCCGACGCGCTGCACCCGGCCCGGCGCCAGCAGCACGCTTTGCCCGGTATGCGCATCGCGCCACGTGGCACGCACCGCCGTGCCGCTCTCGGGCGCGAACGGCGCGCCGTCGGGCCCGACCAGCGCCACCTGCGCACCGGCCAAACGCCGGCCATGCGCATCGAACCGGACCGTGGCCGTTGCTCTGCCGTCGACCGCCTGCTCCGCGTCGACGGGCACACCCGCCGGGGCATCGAGCGTCACGTCGTAGAGATCGACGAGCGAGCCGGTAAACCGGACGACGCCATCCGACGCGGGCTGCCCAGCCGCCATCGCGTTCGACGTGGCAGCCGACATCGCGAGTACGACACCGAGCCCGAACAGCATCTTCCGCACGACGCCGGCGCCTCCTGCCGTTGCCGTTGCCGACCGCTTCGCGTTGTTCCGCATGGTTCCTCCCCTCTACCGCGTCACCAGAAAAACAGGCGGCGTGACGCGTCGGTCACGCCGCCTGTGTGCTGGCAATCACTGTAGGGAGAGCGGCCCGAATAATATATGGGACAAGTCCTAAACTGCAGCCGAATTGATCGAACTCAGCGCGGCCGGCACCGCCCCGCTGCGCGGTGCGACCGAGGTCGCACGCCCGTCACGCGTGCGGATCGACGCGCAGCACGAGCTTGCCGCGATGGTCGCCGTCGAACAGGCGGTTCAGCACGTCAGGGGCGTTTTCGAGACCGTCGGCCACGGTTTCCTCGGCCTTGAGCCGGCCGTCGCGCAGCCAGCCCGCGAGCGTCTGCACGGCTTCGCGGCTCTTGCGGTAGTCGAGGATCAGAAAGCCGCGCATCGTCAATCGCTTCGAGATCAGCACGCCGACGTCGTCCGCCGCGCGGCCGCTGTTGTAGTTCGAGATCACGCCGCACAGCGCGACGCGCCCGCCGATCACCATCCGCGACAGCACCGCCCGCATCACCTCGCCGCCGACGTTCTCGAAGTTCACGTGCACGCCGTCCGGCGTCGCCGCCTTCAGTTGCTGGCGGAAATCGTCGGCCTTGTAGTCGACGGCCGCATCGAAGCCGAGCGTGTCGGTCAGGTAGCGACACTTGTCCGCGCCGCCCGCGATGCCGACCACCCGCGCGCCGTGGATCTTGCCGATCTGCCCGGCGATCGAGCCGACCGAGCCGGCCGCCGCCGACACGACGAGCGTTTCGCCCGGTTGCACCGGCGCGATATCGGTCAGCCCGTAGTACGCGGTCAGCCCGCTCATCCCGCACGCGCCGAGCAGGGTCGGCAGCGGCAGGCCCGACTGCGCGGGCAGCTTCACGAGTTGCGCGGCCTGCTCGGCCGGCACGACCGCGTAGTCCTGCCAGCCGACCAGCCCCTGCACGAGATCGCCTTCCGCGAAACCCGCATGGCGCGACGCGACCACGCGGCCGATCCCGAGCGCGCGCATCACCTCGCCGATCGCGACGGGCGGCAGGTACTGCGGCACGTCACTCATCCACACGCGGTTGGTCGGGTCCATCGACAGGTACAGCACGCGCACGAGCACCTCGCCGTCGGCGAGCGCCGGCACCGGCGTCTCGACGAGCGAAAAATGGTCGCGGCCGACCCGCCCTTCCGGGCGCGTCTTCAGCAGCAACTGGCGGTTCACGGGTGTCGACATGATGTTCTCCTCCAATCGTTGTAATTCGGGATGCGCGTCAGACCGCGCACATGCCGCCGTCGATCACGAGTTCGGCGGCCGTCACGAAACGGCTCTCGTCGGACGCGAGATACACGGCCGCATGCGCGACGTCGTCCGGCTCGCCGAGCCGGCGCAGCGGAATGCCGCGCGCGAGCTTGCGCGTCGCGTCGCGTTCGCCGAGCGACTGGAACAGCGGCTCGACGATTCCCGTGCGAATGAACGCCGGGTGAATCGAATTGCAGCGCACGTCGATCTCGCGCCGCGCGCAGTCGATCGCGATCGACTTCGTCAGCGACGCGACCGCCGCCTTCGATGCGTTGTACGCGGTGAAATCCGGCTCGACCTTGAACGCGGCGACCGACGAGATGTTGATGATCGACGCGGGATGGCTCTCGGCCAGATACGACAGCGCGTGCTTGCAGCCGAGCACGATGCTCTCGACGTTGATCGCCATCACGCGGCGCCATTCGTCCAGCTCGATTTGCGCGGGCGAGCCGATCGAGCCGACGCCCGCATTGTTGACGAGCACCGACAGAGCGCCCATCGCATCGGTCGCCTGCGCGAGCAGCGCCTGCCAGCGCGCTTCGTCGCGCACGTCCTGGGTCGCGGCGAACGCGACCGGCGTCGCGTGGCCCGCGTTGAGTTCCTGCGCGAACGCGTCGAGGACCGCCGCTTCCGCGATGTCGGTCAGGAACACGCGCGCGCCCTGCTCGACCATCCGGCGCGCGATCGCGCGGCCGAGGCCGCCGGCGGCGCCCGTGATGTATGCGCACTTGCCAGCGAGGCGCGGAGAAACGATTGTCATGTGACCTGCTCCTGTCGTGAATCGTCGTCGCGGAACGCTGCCGCGACGGGGTTTCCGTGTCGCTGCCAACCGACGTGCGCCGGTCGCCGATGCGCCGACATGACGGCGCGCCGCACGGATTCCGGGAGTATATCGAGATGAACGCGGCGCGCGCCGGACCGGCCGAGCGGCGCGCCCGCGCTCGAACGACAGCCAGCGTACGCGAATGCCGCCGATCGATGAAATGAATATTCGTTATGCCCGGTCATAGGCACCGTTCATGAGCTGAACGTACCGGCGCCCATGCGCGAACACCACGGCGCGACCGGTCGGATGGGCTGCGTCGGCTCGTCGATTATCGGGATAACGGGTGGTGCGTTCCGCGTGGGCGAGGAAGCCATCGAGAAGATGATCCGGCGTCGAATCCTGCACCTCGCCGGAAAGCGCCGGACGAACGCCGGCGGCAGGAAAGCGGGCCGCAGCGCCCGCCATCGGCAACCGTCAGAAGCCGTCGCCCGACGGCGCGCGCACGAACGCGCAGAGTTGCGGCGAATGCGTGTCGATCATCTGCTGGAACGGCGCACGGTGCCCGTACGCGATACCCGACACGAGCAACAGGCAGACCGCCGCGACGCGCGGCGAGAACGCGCGCTGCCGCACGCCGTCGTAGCCGCGCAGGAACATCAGCGCGACCAGCGCGCCGAGCACCCAGCCGACGACGACTTCCGGCACGCTGTGCGAGTGATCGAATACGCGGGCAACGGCCGTGATCGCGCCGATGGCCAGCCCGGCCGCGATGCCGGGCGCCTTGCCGTGCCGGAACGCCTGCCACAGCATCGACAGCGCGACCGTCCACACGGACGTCGACAGCATCGTATGGCCGCTGATCACGCGGAAATCGAACTGCGCAAGCTCGATGCCGCAGCCGGCATACAGGATCTTCGTGGCGCCGACGACGCCCATCCCGGCGGCCAGCAGCACGCCCCAGCGGGCGGCGAGGCGCCAGTCGGTCAGCGCGAGCCACGCCGCGCAGGTCAACGCGATCGGCAGGGTCAGCGCGGCATCGCCGATGTTGCTGATTTCACTCCACATGATGGACTTCGGAGACGATCGAAAGACCGCAGTTTACCGCAGGCACGCAACGTGCCTGTGTCAGCCTGTGACAGGCTGTATCAACCGGCGACACCGGTAATCAACAGCAGGTTCGTGCCGGTGATCACGGCGAACAGCGTCCACGCGGCCACCTGCATCCCGCGCCCGATCGCGTGCTCGCCCATCGTGCGGCGATCGCTGACCGAGCGGATCAGCGGCCACATCGCGAACGGCAATTGCAGGCTCAGCAGCACCTGGCTCCACACGAGCAGTTGCCCGACCGAGCCGTCGCCGAGCCACAGCACGCCGATCAGCGCCGGCACGAGCGCGAGCCCGCGCGTGATCAGCCGGCGCTGGTAACACGGGATCTTCGTATGCAGGAAGCCATCCATGATGACCTGGCCGGCGATCGTGCCGGTCAGCGTCGAGCTTTGACCCGACGCGAGCAGCGCGATGCCGAACAACAGCGCGGCCGCACCGCCGGCGATCGGCGTGATCAGCCGGTACGCCTGCTCGATGTCGGTCACGTTGTGCTGGCCCGTCGCATGGAATGCCGCGCCCGCGACGACGAGGATCGCCGCGTTGACGAGCATCGCGACGAACAGCGACACGCAGGTATCGATGCGCACCAGCGCCAGCGTGTCGCGGATCACGCCGCGCGCACCGCCGACGACGTGCCGCGTCTGCACGACCGACGAATGCAGATACAGGTTGTGCGGCATGATCGTCGCGCCGACGATGCCGAGCGCGAGCACGATCGCGTCCTTGCGGTCGTGACCGGGATCGCCGGGCACGAGCCCGCCGACCACCGCATGCCAGTCGGGCGGCGTGATCGCCACCTGCGCGACGAAGCAGAACGCCATCGTCGCGATCAGCCCGAGCACGATCGCCTCGATCTGCCGGAACCCCTTGCCCTGCAGGCCGAGCACGATCACCGTGTCGAGCGCGGTGAGCACGACGCCCCACGCGAGCGGCACGCCGAGCAGCAGCTTGAACGCGAGCGCGCAGCCGAGCACTTCCGCGATGTCGCACGCGATGATCGACACCTCGGCCGTGATCCACTGCACGACGCGGCCGAACCGGCCGTAGCGGTCGTAGCTGGCCTGCGCGAGATCCTTGCCCGCGACGAGACCGAGCCGCGCCGCGAGCATCTGCAGGAAGATCGCCGCGAGGCTCGAGAACGCGACGACCCACAGCAGCGAATAGCCGAACTGCGAGCCGGCCTGGATATCGGTCGCCCAGTTGCCGGGGTCCATGTAGCCGATCGCGACCAGCAGGCCGGGGCCGAAGAAACGCCTGAGCTTCTGCCAGCGCGGCGCGGCGGCGTCGATCGTGATGCTGCCCTTTACTTCCGACGGGCAGAAAGGGGCGGTGGCGGTAGTGGGGAGGAAGGGCATGGAAACCGGGAATCGAGATCGCGATCCGTCGATTTTACGGGTATCCGTCCCGTTTTATCGTGCGCGACCACGCACGCGTCGCACCCCGCTCCGTCAACGTCGCCGTCGCCGTCGCAACATGCGGCGGCTCGTCCTTCGTCCGGAACGGGCGACGCCGCGCCCTGCGCGAGGATCTTTTCCCGCTCGGCGACGCGAAACTCGGTCGGCGACATCAGCAGCCGCTGCCGAAACAGCTTCGCGAGCCGCTCGCCGCTGCCGAAGCCGGTGCGCCGCGCGACCTTGTCGGCCGGCAGCGTCGTATGGATCAGCATGTGGCACGCCCGTTCGAGCCGCACGTGCTGGACGAACTCGGTCGGCGTCACGCCGATTTCCTTCTTGAAGCGCCGCAGGAAATTGCGCTCGCTCATCGCGGCCGCCTGCGCGGCGCTCGCAATCGAGATGCGGTTCACGCTCTGCGCGCGCAGCCGTTGCGCGGACATCCGGATCGACGGGCTCGCACTCAGTTCGCGGAACGCCCACATCGACTGCGCATAGCGCTGCTCGACCGGCCGCATCATGTTGCTGGCGATCTCCTGCGCGGCGCTGTCGCCGAGGTCGACGCGGAACATGTCGAGCGCGGCGGCGAACACGTCGGTCTCGCCGGCCTGCAATTCGATCGTCGTGGTGGCGCGGCGCGCGGCCCTGCCCGGCCGCACGTCGATCGCCGACGACGGCCGTCGCGTGGCGGCGAGCGCGGGCAGATCCATCGCGTCGACGATCCAGCGCGCATGCCGGCGAATGTCGGTCAGGCGCCGCTGCAAGGCGTCGTCCCAGTTGACGGCCGCGCGCTCGCCATGAAGATGAAAGAACGCGAGCGCCCGGCGGCTGTGTTCGTCGCCGAGCGGATCGGCCGCGATGCGCACGCCGGACGACGACTGCAACAGTCCCCCGCTTTCGGAGACGTACTTCAGCTGGTAATCCGCGCTGTACGCATGCAGGCGATTCGCCAGATTGAAAGCTTCGCCGAGGCGCGCGGCCTGGGCCAACGAAAACCCCGTACTCAAATAGATAACGACCCACCGCTGATCTGCTGCATTCACTGGCCAAGCCCCCGACTTGTTCGACTTCTTCTAATACCGTCGAACTGTCAGGCTTATATTTGGTTTGAATGCGTGCGACAGGACGGCTATCCCGAAATATGAAGCGACGGCATCTTAGCCGAACGGGTAGCGCCTTTGGCGCGAAATGGCCGACGGGGACAGCATGATGGCGGATTACTACAGGCTGCTGCCCGCCGCTGGTATGCCGGCACAGAATCGCGTATGCGATGCGGTCGATTATTGCGGCCGTCATGCGCAATGACGGGTGTAATGACAGGCGTATTCGAGAGCGATGTCCATCGGCAAAACAGACGTTCGCGTATCGGCCCGAACGGCATCGACACGCATCGAACGCGCGCGATCGCCGCGCATGTCAACCGGCGCATCCGTTGCCTGCACATCCTTTAGAATCGATCGTCCTTCACCACGCCGCCCGCGCTCCGTGCCCGCCGCTCACCGTCTCGACCTGAACCTGTTTCGCGTGCTCGACGCCGTCTACGTGCACGGCGGCATCGGCGCGGCCGCCCGCGCGCTGCATCTCACGCAGCCGGCCGTCACGCATGCGCTCAACCGGCTGCGCGCGCATTTCGACGATCCGCTGTTCGTGCGCCAGGGCAACCGTGTGGTGCCGACCGAACGCACGCGGTCGATCATCGCGGACGTGCAGCTGCATTTGAAAGGCTTGCAAGGCACCGCGCGCGATCCGGCCGCCTTCGATCCCGCGACGCTCGACCTGAGCATCGCGGTCGGCATTCGCGACGTGCTCGAATCCATCGCATTGCCGCGCATCGTCGCCGCGTTCGCCGACGAAGCGCCGGGCCTGCGGCTCGTCAGCCGGCGCATCGCGGTATCCGACATCGAGCGCGAGCTCGCTTCGGGCAATCTCGACCTCGTCGTCGACCGGCGCGTACAGACCGGCCCGCGCATCGCCACCGAACACCTGCTCGACGATTCGCTCGTCGTCGCGCTGCGCCGCGATCATCCGCTCGCGCGCGACGCGCTGCGACGCAGCGACTATTTCGCGGCGCAGCATATCGCCGTGTCGTCGCTCGGCGAGCCGCAATCGCTCGACGTCCTGCTCGGCAACGACGGACGCTTCCGCGACATCCGGCTTACGTGCCAGCACTATTTCGCCGCCTGCCAGATCGCCGCGGCCGGCGACCTGCTCGTTACGCTGCCGCACACCTATGCGCTGCGCATGGCCGCGCTGCTGCCGATCGTCGTGCGACCGCTGCCGCTGCGGCTCAAGCCGTTTCCGCTGCTCGCGTACTGGCACGAATCGCGCGACACCGATCGCGCGCATCAGTGGGTGCGCGAACGCATCGCCGCGCTCGTGCGCAGCAGCGCCGGCATCGCCGACGCGTAGCAGCGCAGCAGGCGCCCGCGCGAACGGGACGGTATGCTGACGGCTGCACGCCGCCATGCGGCGCCCGCTTTCCTTGATCCGCTTACCGGAGACTTGCCATGTCGCTCATCCACGCCGCCGCCGTCCTCGATGCCGACGCGCCCAACTACGTCGTCCAGTTGCAGGCCGGCACGCATGCGCTGACCGGTGACGAAGCGCCGCGCGAAGGCGGCCAGGATCGCGGGCCGGCGCCATACGAATTCGTGCTGGCCGGGCTCGCGCAATGCACGGCCGCGACGCTGCGCATGTACATGCAGCGCAAGACGTGGCCGGCCGCGCGCATCGCCGTGCGCACCGAGCTGCATGCCGATCGCGAAGGTGTGCAATACGTGCGCCGCGTCGTCACGCTCGACGGCCCGCTCGACGATGCGCAACGCCAGCGTCTCGCGGAAATCTGCGAGAAAACCCCGGTGACGCAGTTCATCAAGCGCGGCACGCGGATCGAAACGACGCTGAACTGACGCACGCGGCGGGCCGTCCGGTCTGCCGCCTGACAAACGAAACGGGCGGGGCGCGCATCCGTGCGCGCCCCGCCCGTTCATCGATCCCGCCCGGCGCTTACAGTCCGAGCGCGGACAGGTCCAGCTTGCCGTCCTTCATCGGCGGGCACCAGAAATACGCGCCCGTCAGCGGCCGCGTGAAGCGGAACAGGCCGTCGACGATCCCGTCTTCCGCGCCGCTCATCCGGCGCATCTGCACGTCGAACGCGCGGAACGAGCAGCCGAACGCGACGAAGTAGAGGCCCGCGCGACGCGCGTCCGACCACGGCGACGAACGGCGCAGCATGAACGCCTCGGGCTCGAAGCTTTCCTGCGCGGTGCGCTTCACGTGCGCGAATTCGGGTGCGTCGTCGAGTTCCTCGTTGTCCGACCGGCGGCGCCCGATGATGTGGTCCATGTCGCCCGACGCAATGCGCTCCATCTGGTCGAAGTCGTGCAGCCACTGCTGCACCGCGACGAAGCTCGCGCCGTCGAGCCCCGCGCCCTGCCCCGTCACGATCGCCGCGGCCACCGCGTCGTCGCCTTCCGGGTTCTCGGTACCGTCCTCGTAGCCGGACAGGTCGCGATCGTTCGAATAGCGGAAGCCGTCGACGGCCTCCTGCAGCACGAACGCCGGCGCCAATGCGCGCTCGATCGCCCGCGCGCGCAGCACGATCTCGCCGCGATCGTCCGAGCGCAGCCAGACCCATACGTCGGCCGGCGTCATCGGCAGCGTGCGGTCGTTCACCGCGAACGCCGGGTAGTCGGTCAGGCCCGGCACCGGATGGCCGAGGTATGCAGCCAGCGCGTGCCCGAAACCGACGACCGTGTCGCGTCCGTCGACGATCTCGCGCAGCGCGGCCAGCGCCGCCGCGACATTGCCGTCGTTCGACATCGTGAAAGTGAGGTATCGCGCTGCCGTATCGATCGGAGCCAGGATGCCTTGCTGAACGTCGCTCATCGTTTCCTCGGGAATGGTTCGAAGTGAATCTGTACGGGCCGCCTCGTCGCGCGCCGCGGACGCGCAAGTGTAATCGATGCGCGCGCCGGCCCCGGTCTGCCAGCGCACAACGTCCGCGAAAAGGGGCCAAAACCCCGAATACTAACCGTATCGACGCTGCAACGCCGCATTCGTCGGACGTTGCAGCGTGCGCGACTGTCCTGATAGAATCCTTGCACGTCTTTTCGGCGTCCTTTCAACCGTTCACTTCAGGGAGGTGCAGATGTTCCGAATGCCAGCCACCTTCCCGAACGTGGTCCCACGGCGCAGCTGATCCAGCCCGCCGTCCGCGCCGGCTCCCGAGTTTTCCGCTGACCCGTCAGCCGCGCTTTTCCCGACAGCCCGTTTCGTTCCGCCCGCGTGTTTCGCGCGGCCCGGCTGTTGCGTTTTCGACGTTCTCCGAACCGGAAAGCCCCGTCGCGCGATGCGCCGGGCAACGATACATGACCAGAAAAACCTCCCATCTGGGCGGCCATGCATTCCAGGCCGTCTTCGGCTTCACCATTCGTTACTGGCGCAAGCAGCCGGCGCGCATCGCCGCGGTCGCGAGCCTCGCGCTGCTCGCCGCGCTCGCCGACGTCCTGACGCCGTTGTTCGCCGGCCGCCTCGTCGACGCGCTGTCGACCGGCCTGACCGACCGCGCCGCCGCGTGGCATTCGGCCCTCGCCGCGTTCGGCACGCTCGCCGCGCTCGGCATCGGCGCGACCGTGCTGCGCCAGGGCGTCTACCTGAACATCATCACGCTCACGCTGAAGATGATGAGCGAGATCGCCGCCGCGTCGTTCCACCGCGTGCAGCGCTTCTCGACCGACTGGCACGCGAACAGCTTCGCGGGCTCGACCGTGCGCAAGATCACCCGCGGGATCTGGGCGCTCGACCTGCTCAACGACACCGTGCTGATCGCGCTGCTGCCGTCGGTCACGATGCTGGTCGGCGCGACCGTGCTGCTCGGCACGCACTGGCCCGTGATGGGGCTCGTCGTCGGCGCGGGTTCGCTGCTGTACATCGCGGTGACGGTCGCGGTGTCGCTCGGCATCGTCGCGCCGGCCGCCCGGCTCGGCAACCTGTGGGATACGCGGATGGGCGGCGCGCTCGCCGACGCGGTGAGCTGCAACGCGGTCGTCAAGGCGTTCGGCGCGGAAACGCGCGAGGAAGCGCGGCTCGCGCGCGTGATCGGCAAGTGGCGGCAGCGCACGCGCCGCACGTGGGTGCGCGGCACGTTCAACGGCGGGCTGCAGGGTGCGATGCTCGTCGCGATGCAGGCCGCGATGATCGGCGTCGCGCTGCGGCTGTGGGTGAACAACGAAGCGAGCGTCGGCGACATCGCATTCGCGCTGACGATGTTCTTCATGCTGCAGGGCTATTTGCGCGACGTCGGCATGCACATCCGCAACCTGCAGCGCTCGGTAAACGACATGGAAGAACTCGTCGCGCTCGAACGCCAGCCGCTCGGCATCGACGATCGCCCCGGCGCGCCGGCGATCCGGATCGGCCAAGGCGAGATCCGCTTCGAGCACGTGACGTTCCGCTACGGCAACCATCCGGTGCCGCTGTACGACGATTTCTCGATGCGGATCGCGCCCGGCGAACGCGTGGGCCTCGTCGGCCATTCGGGGTCGGGCAAGACGACGTTCATCAAGCTGATCCAGCGCCTGTACGACGTGTCGGGCGGCCGCATCACGATCGACGGCCAGGACATCGCGCAGGTGCGGCAGGATTCGCTGCGCAGCCAGATCGCGATCGTCCAGCAGGAGCCCGTGCTGTTTCACCGCACGCTCGCGGAGAACATCGCGTATGCACGCCCCGATGCGAGGCGCGCGGACATCGAGCGCGCCGCGCGCCTGGCCAGCGCGCACGACTTCATCGTCGCACTGCCGGACGGCTATGACACGCTGGTCGGCGAACGCGGGATCAAGCTGTCGGGCGGCGAACGCCAGCGCGTCGCGATCGCGCGTGCGTTCCTCGCCGATGCGCCGATCCTGATCCTCGATGAAGCGACGTCGAGCCTCGACAGCGAAAGCGAGCTGCTGATCCAGCAGGCGATGGAGCGGCTGATGGTCGGCCGCACGACGCTCGTCGTCGCGCACCGGCTGTCGACGGTGCGCTCGCTCGACCGGCTGCTGGTGCTCGATCGCGGCAAGGTGATCGAGGAAGGCAATCACGACGCGCTGATCCGCATCGACGGCGGCATCTACCGCCGGCTGTTCGAGCGGCAGGCGCTGGAGCTGGCGAAAGGGCTCGCCGATTCGCCGCGGCGCGTGGCCGATCGCGATGCCGGGCCGTTGGGAGAGCCGGCGGAGGTTTGATGCAGGCAGGTCGTCACATGACCCGGCGACATGGCTTCAATCGCCGGGCCATGCCGGCGATCCGATTGGCGTGATCGACGCACGACGAGGAAATGATGTTTCAACCGGACGAAACCCGTATCGAATCGAATCGCCTTTCGCTCGCACCGTTTTCGGCGAACGACGCGGATGCGACGCTTGCATGCATTACGCCGTCGCTGACTCGCTATATGGGCTGGGACCCTCCGGCGAACAGGGAAAGTTTCGATCGCGTCTGGCAGACGTGGCTGCATGCACAAACCGACGGCACAGACTACGTGTTCGTGATTCGACAACGCGACGGTGGAACCTTCCTCGGCCTGGTGGGGATTCATCACGTCAAGCAGGCCATCCCGGAACTGGGCGTCTGGATCCGCGAAGATCGGCATCGCGAAGGGATCGGACGAGAGGCGGTCAGGCTCGTCGTGGAATGGGCGTGCGTGACGCTCAACGTCCGGCGCTTCAACTATCCCGTTGCCGAGGAGAACCATCCGAGCCGACGTATCGCCGAGTCCCTCGGCGGCACTGTAACGGGCCGTGGCGAGACCCCGAAATTCGTGTCGGTCGTTTATCAGATACCGGCACCGGTGACCTGCGAAAGCCCGGGCAGGCATAGGCGGCAAACTCGCGACGATCGACCTTGTTCGTAGTGATCCGGCCCATGGCGGGGACTTCCATGAAAGCGGCCTGCCGCCGTCAGACCGCCGCGGACACGCGCCCCTCCCGTGGATCACTTATCATGTCGGCCAGGCAATTCGCGACGAAAGGCAGACCATGTTTACAGGCATTGTTCAGGGTGTTGGCACCATCAACGCCATCAAGGATCACGGCGAGCTGAGGACGTTCAGCATCGCATTCCCCGAGCGGTTCACCGACGATATCGAGATCGGTGCGAGCGTGTCGGTTGACGGCGTGTGCCTGACGGTGACGACCATCCATTCGCCGGTGCTGATCGACTTCGACGTGATGCTGCCGAGCCTGCGGATCACCACGCTGGCCGACCTCACGACCGGCGCGCGCGTCAACGTCGAGCGGGCCGCGAAGGACGGCGCGGAGATCGGCGGGCATCCGCTGTCCGGTCACGTCGATTTCACGGGGACCATCATGCACATCGCATCGTCCGAGCACAACCGGATGATCCGCATCGGCGTGCCGGCCGAGTTCAAGCGCTATGTGTTCGCGAAGGGCTACATCGCGATCAACGGCTGCAGCCTCACCGTGTCGGACGTCAATCGCGACGAAGGCTGGTTCGAGGTCTGGCTGATTCCCGAAACGCGCCGCGCGACCACGTTCGATGCGAAGGGCGTCAACGACAAGGTCAACATCGAGATCGAACGCAGCACCCAGGTCGTCGTGGATACGATCCGGGAATCGGTCAAGGAGACGCTCGGCGAATTGAACGGCGTCGTCACCGCGCTGCTGGCGGAAAAAGGCATCGATATCGAGGAATTGCTGGCGCGCAACGTCGCGCGGCTGCCGAAGCAGTAACGGCGAATTTCCACCGTGCTAGGTGATCCGCTGGATCACCGAGAACCGGGTGCCGTCGGAAAACACCTCGATCCACGGCTCCGACTCCTCGAATGTCCAGAGGACGAGGTCGAGGTCCGTCAGTTCATGCCAGTCGTCGTCGGGCCACGGCATGTTCCATCCGCCCGTGACGGCCACCACCCCGCCCGTGTAGAGCGGGCATTGCGCCATCCATTCGCGCGCGTAGTCGTGCGCGGCCGCGCCCTTGAAGTTGTCGTTGAATCCCCAGTCGCGCTGCCAGCCGTGTGCGTCGAGGTACGCGCCGATCGCGGCCGAGCCGAAGCGGAACACCGCATCGACGGGCGGAAGCGACGTTGCACCGGATCGGCACAGCGGGTGATCCGAGCGGACAGGTTGCGTGGAAGTCTCCACGCGGCCGCCCGTACCGCTTTCGTCGAGATACACGTTCAGCCAGGCGCCGTCGCGCTCCACAGAGATGCACGACGCGCCGGCGTCGATCCCATGCCAGTAGCCGGTGACGGGTTCGCCGCCGGCCGCGAAGCGGTACGCGTGGCACGGCCTGGCGAGGCGCTTCGCTTCGGTCAGAAAGTCTTCCAGTGTCATTGAGCGTCCGTCAGTCGATTCTTGTACTCCGGATATCGCACGGGGCCGCCGCGCTCGAACGACTTCGCACCACGGCTGCCACCCTGCGTCACTCCGCCTCCACCTGCGCGCCCTTCCCTACCGCCACACGCTGTGCGCGATAAATCCCCGCGTGTCCCGAAAACAGATACGCGACGACACAGGCGACGATCGCATACACGCCGATATCCGCGCCGAACAGTTCGATCGCCATGATCGTCGACGCGATCGGCGTGTTCGCCGCGCCCGCGAACACCGCGACGAAGCCGAGCCCCGCGAGCACGGGCGCCGGCAGCGCCAGCACCTGGCCGAGCGCATTGCCGAGCGTCGCGCCGATGTAGAACAGCGGCGTCACCTCGCCGCCCTTGAACCCCGACGCGAGCGTGACGACGGTGAACGCGAACTTGCCCGCGAAATCGTAAAGCGGCAGCGGGCCGTGGAACGCGGCCTCGATCGTCGGGATGCCGAGACCGAGATACTGCGGCACGTTCAACACGGTCGCGGCCACGGCGACCATCAGGCCGCCGAGCACGGGCTGCAGCGGCGCATAGCGGATCACGCGGCGAAACCACGCGGTCAGCGCATGCGTCGCAAACGCGAACAGCCGCCCGACCACGCCGAACGCGATGCCCGCGACGACCGTCACGGCCAGCCCGGTCGCCGATACGGCCGGCACGAACGGAATCGCATAGGCCGTGTGATGGACGCCCCACGCGCGGCACACGACGTCCGCGACGATCGCCGACGCGACGCAGGTCAGCAGCGCGTCGTACCGCACGCGCCCGATCGCGAGCACCTCGAGCCCGAATACCGCGCCCGCGAGCGGCGTGCCGAACACCGACGCGAAACCGGCCGCGATACCGCCCATCAGCAGCACGCGGCGATGTTCGCGATCGAGACGGAACACGTGCGTGACGCGATCGGCGAGCGCGCCGCCCATCTGCACGGCCGTGCCCTCGCGGCCGGCCGAGCCGCCGAACAGGTGCGTGACGACGGTCGCGACCAGCACGAGCGGCGCCATCCGCTTCGGCACGAGCGCCTTCGGGTCGTGAATCTCGTCGATCAGCAGGTTGTTGCCGCGCGCGACCGACTGGCCGAATCGATGGTAGACCCAGCCGGTGGCGAAACCGGCGGCCGGCAGCCCCCACAGCAGCCAGGGATGCGCGACGCGCGTACCGGTCGCCCAGTCGAGCGCGATCAGGAACAGCGCGGAAGCCGTGCCGGCCAGCGCGCCGAGCAGGGCTGAAAGCGCGAGCCAGCGGCACACATAGCGCACGGTCGCGAACAGATCGGCAGAAGTCGTGAAAAACATGATTTCCAGATTCGACGGAACATCAAAACCTGGGCGGCAGAATACCGCGTGGACGGCCTGCGACCTCCTGACGACCCAGGAACACGCAGGCATCATCAGCCGGGCAAACCGGCGGTTGAGGGCCGCACCGCGCGCTACGCGCCGGCAACGACCGCAGGGAGGCATGCCATCTCCGCAGGCCGCCATTGTACGCGACGCCGCGCCACGCACGCAATGCAGGCGCCGCGCCGCCACGCAGCGACGGTGCGTGCCCGGCGCGCGGTCAGTCGCGCGGCGCGAGCGCGATCCGCGCGATCAACTGGGGCGCGATCTGTTCGAGCGGCAGGATCGCCGACGCCGCGCCGATCGCCGCCGCCGCCTTCGGCATCCCGTACACGGCGCTGGTCGCTTCGTCCTGCGCGATCGTGTAGCAGCCCTTCGCCCGCATCGCCTTCAGGCCGAGCGCGCCGTCGCGCCCCATGCCGGTCAGCAGCACGCCGAGCGCATCGCTCTGCCAGCCGTCCGCGACGCTGTTGAAGAACACGTCGATCGACGGCCGGTACGGCGTTTCGGCCGGATGCCGCGTATAGCCGAGCACGCCGCGCGGCGACAGCGTCAGATGGTCGTTGGTCGCCGCGAGCAGCACCGCGCCGGCCTCGGGCACGCTGCCCTGCCGTGCGACGCGCACCGGCAGCCGCGTATAGCCGTCGAGCCATTCGGCCATGCCGTACGCGAATGCCTGGTCGACGTGCTGGACGATCACGATCGCGGCCGGGAAATCGGCCGGCAACGCGCGCAGCAGCGCGGTGAGCGCGGTCGGCCCGCCCGCCGACGCACCGATCGCGACGAGCGTCGGCTGTCCGCGCGTGGGCGCCGGCCCCGGCGGCACGAGCGCCACGGAGCGGCTTTCGAGCAGCCGGCCGATCTGGTCGATCTTCGCGAGCAGCGCCTGCGGCGATGCGTCGGTCGACAGCCCGAGCGCGAGCGTCGGCGTGTCGACCGCATCGAGCGCGCCGGCGCCCATCGCCTCGTACACCGACGACGTGTTCGCGCTGACGCTCGCCGTCACGATCAGGATCGCGCACGGCGCGCGCGCCATGATCCGGCGCGTCGCGGCGACGCCGTCGACTTTCGGCATCACGAGATCCATCAGCACGACGTCGGGCGGATGCGCGACGCAGAAATCCACCGCCTCGTCGCCATCGGTCGCGACCCACAGCACGCGATGGTCCGCACGCAGCGCGATCACGCGGCGCAGCGCCTCCACGGCCAGCGGCAGGTCGTTGACGATGCCGATGTTCATCCGCGCGCATCTCCGATCAGGTCGTGCACGGCATCGAGCAGCGCCTCGTCGTGGAAGCTGCTCTTCGCGAGGTAGTAATCGGCGCCGGCATCGAGCCCGCGGCGGCGATCCTCGTCGCGATCCTTGTACGACACGATCATCACCGGCACGCGCTTGAGCATCGGGTCGCTCTTGATCAGCGTGACGAGTTCGATGCCGTCCATGCGCGGCATGTCGACGTCGGTCACGACGAGATCGAACGCATCGCTGCGCACCGCGTTCCAGCCTTCCATCCCGTCGACCGCGACCGTCACGTCGTAGCCGCGCTTTTCCAGCAGCTTGCGTTCGAGCTCGCGCACCGTCAGCGAATCGTCGACGACGAGCACGCGACGGCGCCGGTCGGCGAGCGCGAGTTGCGGATCGCGCGTGAGCCGCGCGAGCTGGCCGCCGCGCACGAGCTTGTCGACCGAGCGGATCAGGTCCTCGACGTCGACGATCAGCACCGGGTCGCCGTTCTCGAGCAGCGCGCCGGCCGCGATGTTCTGGATCTTGTGCAGGCGGCTGTCGAGCGGCTGCACGACGAGCATCCGCTCGCCGAGGAAGCGGTCGACCGCGACGCCGTACAGCTCGGGTTCGCCGCCGACGACCACGACCGCCGTGCTGGCGCGCGCCACGTCGGGCTCGCCCGCGTCGAGCAGCTGGTGCGCGGCGACGAGGCCCGCGCGCCGGCCGTCGAACGGAAAATGCGGCTGCCCTTCGAGCACGTCGATGTCGTCGTGCGCGAGTTCGAGCGTGCGGCGCACGTGCGCGAGCGGGAACGCATACGGCTCGCCGCCGACCTCGACGAGCAGGCTGCGGATCACCGACAGCGTGAGCGGCAACTGCAGCACGAAGCGCATGCCGGCGCCCGGCTCGTTGAAGATCCGCACCGCGCCGCGCACGCCGCGCACCATCTCCTGCACCGCGTCGAGGCCGACGCCGCGCCCCGACACGTCGGTCACCGCATCGCGCATCGAGAATCCGGGCAGCAGCAGGAATTCGAGCAATTCGGGATCGGACAGCCGCGCGGCCGTCTCGTCGTCGGTCAGGCGCTGGCGCACGACGGCCGCGCGCAGCGCGTCCATGTCGACGCCCGGCCCGTCGTCGATCACGCTGACGAGCAGCGAGCCGGCGCTGTGACGCGCCTCGAGCGTGACGCTCGCCTCGGCCGGCTTGCCGCGCGCGTGGCGCGCGTCGGGCGAATCGACGCCGTGGTCGATCGCGTTGCGCAGCAGATGGCCGAGCGGCGCGTCGAGCAGGTCGAGGATGTCGCGATCGACCTGCGTGCCTTCGCCGACGATCGAGAAACGCACCTGCTTGCCGAGCGAGCGCGCGAGATCGCGCACGATGCGCGGATACGCGCGGGTCGCGTCGCCGAACGGGCGCATCCGGCACTGCAGCGCCTCGTCGTACAGCTGCTCGGCGATATGCGTGCTGCGCCGCTCGAAGCGGTCGAATTCGTCCATGCGCTCGGCGAGCGAGCGCTGCAGGTCGTTGAGCATGTGCCGCACTTCGTTCATCGACGCGAGCATGCCGGCGTCGAGATCGTCGGCGAACTGCTCGTACATCAGGTCGAGCGAACGGGCCGCGTCGCGCTGCGCACGCT
This sequence comes from Burkholderia sp. EMB26, assembly GCF_024730645.1. Taxonomy (NCBI): domain Bacteria; kingdom Pseudomonadati; phylum Pseudomonadota; class Betaproteobacteria; order Burkholderiales; family Burkholderiaceae; genus Burkholderia; species Burkholderia sp. EMB26. The sequence continues at coordinate 2,846,676 of NZ_CP078071.1, read as the reverse complement.
TCACGCGCAGCATCGATTCGGCGAAGGGCTTCAGCCAGCGCGATTCGACCAGCGATTCGCCGGACAGGCTCAGCAGCCGGTTCAGCGTATCGGCGCGCACGCGGCGCATCGCGCCGGCACCCGCCACGCGGCCGGCCTGGGCCGGATCGGGCACCGTGCCCGACACGGCGAGCGGCGGCACCGCGGCACTCGCGCCGACCGGCTCGTTGGCGGCGCCGTCGTGATCGCGATACGGCACGACCGACGGCGGTATCGGCGGCGGCACGGCGGCCGGCGCCTGCATCGTCTGCGCGCCGTCGGCGCCCGTCAGCGCCGCCGCGAACACGTCGATCTCGGTCTGCGATACGGGCGGCCCTTGCGGATCGCCGACGCGCACCAGCAAGTCGACGCCGGCCAGCAGCACGTCGACGTGCGTGGCCGTCAGCGCGATCGTGCCGGCCTGCGCGGCGACGAAGCATTCTTCCATCCGCCCGGCGATGTCGACGCCGAGCGGCACGCCGACGATCCGCGCGGCGCCCTTCAGCGAATGCGCGGCGCGCATGCATGCTTCCAGCGCGACGGAATCGGGCTCGCCCGATTCGAGCGCGAGCAGCCGCTCCGACAGCGCCTGGGTCTGCGTGCGCGTCTCCTCGCGATACAGTTCGAGCAGCGACAGGTGGCTCAGGTCGTCATCGCCGCTCATCGCATGCTCCGTGTCACGGCGTCGAACAGACGATCGTCGTCGAGCAGCCCCACCGACTTGCCGCGCCACGCCAGCACGCCGCGCGACAGGCCGGCGCTCGCGCGCCCGACCGTCGCGGGCACCGGCACCCAGTCGGACGCGCCGAAGCGCAGCACGCCCTCGACTTCGTCGACCGGAAACACGACCGGTTCGCCCTGGTGCGCGGCCACCAGCAGCCGCGTGAACCGGCCGTCGTCGCTGCCGCTGCCCGCCTTGCCGGCATCGAGGCCGAGCAGCGCGCCGATCGAGATCGCGATGCGCAGCGTGCCGCGGATGTTGACCACCCCGCGCACGGCCGAATTGCGGCGATGCGGCAAGGAATGGATCGGGCGCGTGCCGGCGATCTCGCGCAGCACGCCGATCGGCAGCGCGAGCCATTCGTCGGCCACCCGGAACGCGAGCGCCGCATGGCGCGTATCGCCGTCGTCGTCGCCCGCTTGCGCGGTGCCGAACGCGCTCATCCGGCGCGTGACGTCGGTCATCTCGGCCACGTCGAGCGGACGCTCGAGCAGCTTCGCCGCGTGCGACGCGTAGACCGGGCAGTTCAGGCAGCGCAGGCAGTCGTTCAGCCGCTCGCACGAGCGGTCGCCGCGCGTGCCGATCCGGTTCCAGCAATCGTCGACGTCGAGCGTCGCGTCGTCAGTGGCAGCGGCGTCGCGGTTCATGAATTCCTCTGGTCATCGCGGTGTCGATCCCGTTTCCGTCATCGTGTCAGCCGGCCGAACGCCGGGCGCGTTCGAGCAGCCATTGCGCGCCCGCACGATCGCCGCCGACGTCGAGCAGCGTCGCGAGATGCGTCAGCGCCTCGTGATGCGTGGGGCGCAGGTACAGCGCCTTGCGGTAGAAGTCGCCGGCTTCCGCGGCGCGCCCGCGCGCATCCGCGATCAGTCCGTTCAGATAAAACGCATCGGCATGCGGGCCGACGCGCGCCGAGAACTGCGCGAGCACACGCTCGGCCTCGTCGAACGCGCCCGCGTTCGCCAGCGCCTGCGCATCCTCCAGCGTCGGAGCATCGTCGAGCGCCGCCGCGATGCCGTCGTTGGCCGGGGCGGCCGTCCCGGCGGTTGCCAGCGCGAGGTCGGCCCGGGCGTCGATCGCGGCCGCCGGCACGACCGGCGGCGGCACCGCCGCGAACGGCTGACGCACGTCGCCGAGCCAGGCGGGCGGCGCGACGGCCACCACCGGGCGCGGCGCGGCGAGCGGTGCGATCGTGAAGCGCTCCGCGCCCCGATACGGCGCCGCCGCGGACAGCGGCGCGACCGGTCGCGCCGCGCCAGCCTCGGCCGCCGCGCCGGCCGGCTCGCGATGAAACGCGAACGCCAGCGGCACCCGCGCCGAGCGCATTCCGTGCCGCATCGCGACACCCGTCTCCGCCGGCCCGACGAACAGCACGCCGTCGTCGGCAAGACGCTCGTCGAGCGAGCGGATCACGCGATCCTGCGCGTCGCGGTCGAAATAGATCAGCACGTTGCGGCAGAACACGAAGTCGTAGCGAATGCCGGTATCGGCCAGCGGTTCGACGAGGTTCGCGTGACTGAACTGCACGCACGCGCGCACGCGCTCGTCGAGCAGCCAGCCGTCGCGGGTCGGCGTGAAGTAGCGCGTACGAAACTCCGTCGCCGTCCCGCGGAACGCATTGCGCCCGTAACAGCCGAGCCGCGCCTGCTCGATCGCGCGCGGGCTGAGGTCGATCGCGTCGATCGCGAAGCTGGCCGGTTCGAGCCCCGCATCCAGCAGCGCCATCGCCGCCGAATACGGCTCCTCGCCCGTCGAGCACGGCGCGCTCAGCACGCGGATCACGCGGCCAGGCATCGCGGCGAGCCGTTCGGCGGCCAGCCGCGCAAGCGTCGCGAACGCCTCGCGGTCGCGAAAGAACCACGTTTCCGGGACGACGAACAGCTCGATCAGCGCGCGCCGTTCGTCGGCCGACGCATTGAGCTGCTGCCAGTACGCGTCGAGCGCTTCCGGCGTCACGGGCGGCCGCGCGGCCGACGGCACGCGCTCGCCGTCCGCCTGCCACGCATGGATGCGATCGGTCAGCGCGCGCATCAGGAAATCGTTGCCGAGCGAATCGGGGTCGATGCCGGTCTCGCGCAGCAACCAGCCGCGAAATCGCGATTCGGACACGTTCATGCGGACTCCTCCCCGTGGCCCGGCAGGCCGTCGAACAGAGACAGGCGTGCGACGTCGTCGATCAGGTCGGACACCGACACCTGCTGCACGACGCCGTCGGGCGTGTTCGCGACCCGCCCGAGCCAGCGCGTGCGCGCGGTCGCGATGCCGCTCACGCGGAACGCCGCGCGGTCGATCCGCATCGTCTGCGTCGCGCGCTCGACGATCAGGCCGATCGTGCGTTCGCCGTCGGCGTGGCCGGCGTGACTCGCGCGACAGCGGACCATCACGAGCCGCGTCGAGCGCAGCGCCTGCGCGCGCCGCCCGAGCGCCAGCATCGGCAGGTCGATCACCGGCACCGGCTGCCCGCCGCGCATCAGCAGCCCGGCGATCCAGTCCGGCGCGCCGGGCACCGCCTTCATGACGGCGAGCGGCAGCACCTCGTCGATGCCGGCCGCGTCGAGCGCATAGCGCTCGCCGTCGAGCTCGAACATCAGGAACAGCGCGTGGGCGCCGTTCTGCGGATCGGCGCGCGTCACGCGTCGACCTTGAAGCGCGACACGCTGGTGCGCAGCTGGTTCGCGACGAGCGTCAGGTCGTCGATCGCCTGCGACGACTGGCGCAGCGATTCGGCCGTCTGCTGCGCGGCCTCCGACAGTTGCGACAGCGCCTGCGTGATCTGCTCGGCGCCGTTCGCCTGCGTCTGCATCCCTTCGTTGACCATCTGGAAGCGCGGCGCGAGCGTCTGCACCTCGGCGATGATCTGCGACAGCTGCCCGCCGACCTGCTGCACGTCGAGCATCCCGCGGCGCACTTCCTCGGAGAACTTGTCCATCCCCATCACGCCCGCCGACACGGCCGACTGGATTTCCTTGACCGTCTGCTCGATGTCGTAGGTCGCGACGGCCGTCTGGTCGGCCAGGCGGCGGATCTCGGTCGCGACGACCGCGAAGCCGCGGCCGTACTCGCCGGCCTTCTCGGCCTCGATCGCCGCGTTCAGCGACAGCAGGTTGGTCTGGTCGGCCACCTTGGTGATGGTCGCGACCACCTGGTTGATGTTCAGCGCCTTCTCGTTGAGGATCGCGAGCTTCGCGTTCACCGAGCCGGCCGCATCCATCACGCTGCGCATCGTCTCGCCCATCCGCGTGAGCCCGCTCTGGCTCACGCCCGCGAGTGTCGCCGACTGCTCGGCCACGCCGGCCACCTCGTTCATCGTGCGCAGCAGGTCGCGCGACGTCGCGAAGATCTCGCGCGAGGTCGCGCCGATCTCGGTCGTCGTCGCCGCGGTCTCGTTCGCGGTCGCCTGCTGCTCGCGCGACGTCGCGGCGATCTCGGCCACCGACGTCGTCACCTGCAGCGACGACTGCTGCGCGCGCGAGACCAGCTCGGTCAGCTCGTCGGCCATCCGGTTGAAGCCCGTCTCGAGCGTGCCGAATTCGTCGCGACGGCGCAGATCGAGGCGACGCGTCAGGTTGCCGGTACGCATCACGTCGTGCACCTCGACGAGCCGCGCCATCGGCACGGTGACCGAACGGTACAGCACGTACCCGAGCCCGAGCGCGGACAGCAGCACGAACGCCAGCGCGGTCGCGAGCACGATCTCGGTGTCCTGCACCGATTCGCGGATCAGCTTCGCGGATTGCTCGGCGAACTTGCGGTTCTCCTGCACCAGCACGTTCGCGTTGCGCACGACCTCGGTCCACGCGGGCAGCACTTTCGCGTACGCGGCGACCGCTTCCTCGTGCGACACGCGGCCCTTCTGCACCGCTTCGTTCAGCAGCGGCGCGTAATGATCGTAGGCGCCGCGGAACGCCACGAAGCGCTGCCGGTCGTCGTCGCGGAACGTCGTGTTCTGGTAGTCCACCGACAGCGACTCGATGTCCTTCAGCACGTCGGGGATCTTCGCGAGATCGCGCTGCACGGTTTCGGGTTCGGTATCGACGAAGGTCGCCTGCTGCAGCAGCGTGAACGATTCGTTGACCGAGCCGCGCAGCGTCGACGCGAGGTAGACGCCGGGCAGCGAGTCGCGCTCGATGCTGATGGCTTCGGCGTTGATCGCGCGCAGTCGCTCGTACGACACGCCGGCGGTCACCAGCATCAGCACGAACAGCACGCCGAAGCTGAGCAGGATGCGATTGCCGAGCGTCAGCCGGCCAGCGCCGATGGTCGGATGCAGGCTTTCATTGGTCGCGCGGGGCGTCACGGTGGCCATGTTCGTTATGGGCTTTCTAAATTCAGCGTTGAAAAAATCCGCGTCCGCATGCGCGCCGGGTGGCGCGCCACGAGCGCATCGGGGTCTCGCGAGCGGCGCGGCGCCGGCAGGCCGCGCCGCGAAATCACCGCTCCGCTTGCGCCGGCAGCCGAAGCGCGACCATGAAGCCGCGCGCCGTATTGCGCATCAGGATCTGGCCGCGATGCCGCGCCGCCGTCGCGCGGACGAACGCGAGCCCGAGGCCGAAGCCGCCGCGCGCCGCGCCGTGCGCGGATTCGAGCTGCACGAACGACTCGGTCGCGGCCGTGCGCTGTTCCGGCGCGATGCCCGCGCCGGCGTCCTCGACGCCGATCAGCCAGGCGCCGTCCTCGCCGCCCAGCGTGCAATGTACGTCCATCCCGGCCGGCCCGTATTTCAGCCCGTTGTCGACCAGGTTCGCGACCGCGCGCGTCAGCATCATGCGGTCGCCCATCGTCACGCACTCGGTATCGGGCACGTGCGCGATCACCCGGCAGCCGAGCCCGGCCGCCTTCTCCCACAGCTGGTCGACGGCGTCGAGCACGATCTCGTTGAGACTCACGACCTCGTGCGCGCGGCGCTCCGACTGTGCGCGGGTCAGGTGGATGAAACCGTCGGCGAGCGCGAGCGCGCGCCGCGCATGGCCGGCGATGCGCTCCATGATCGCCGGCATGTCGCCGTGTTCGGTCCGGTAGACGTCGAGCAGCGCGAGGATCGACGTCTGCGGCGAACGCATGTCGTGCGACAGGAAATCGAGCGCCTCGTCGCGCTGCCGCGACATCAGGTAAGAATTCGAGTGATAGCGGATGCGCGCGGTCAGCTCCATCGCGTCGGGGAGCTTCACCAGATAGTCGTTCGCGCCGGCGATGAACGCCTCGCGCTTGACGATCGGCTCCTCCTTCGCGGACAGCACGATGATCGGCACGCGGGCGGTGCCGGCGTCGGCGCGCCACGCGCGCACGAGATCGAGGCCGTCGATCTCCGGCATCACGAGATCCTGCAGGATGACCGTCGGCTTCACGTCGCGCGCGACCGCCATCGCCCGGTGTGCGTCGGTGCACACGTGCAGGTCGATGTCGTGCTCGCTGCGCAACGCGCGGCGGATCACCTCGCCGACGAACGGCTGGTCGTCGACCAGGAGGACCGATAACCCCGATTCGAGGTAATCCGAGGCATTATCACTGCTCGATTCTTTCATAAATACAGTTTCAAACGCCGAATCTCCAATCGATTCTTTCATAGGAGTTGTTTATCCGACTTGGACGCTATCTTATATTGGCAGTTGAAAAACCCGCCTGATTCCGCCGATTTGGCCTGTCGGCACTGCCTTGCGGGGCTTTGGACGCCGCTTGTTCCCCCGTCGACGACCGCATTACCTCCGCATTCTTTCTCTCAATAAACATAACCGGCTGATTCTAAATGAAATTAGAACACAGCATCTATCTCCTTCCGGTTTAGTTTTGCCAAATATGCAGAAAGAGACGGAAACAGTTAAATCAGATCATTTCCGGATTCGAGAGACGATAACGTTTGCGAGACCGGCGCCATGAGGTTTGCATGCGCTGCAAGGCTCGGGATCGGTCATATTGAGGGCCGGATTCAGATACTCCGAATCGGCAGGCGGGAGGGGAAAAATCGCGCGACGGGGGTGGCTCGCCCCGCGCGCGGGTCAGGGCCGGCAGGGCGCCGGCCCGTGCGATTCGCGAGCCGGGCGCCCTAGCCGCGCGCGTGCTGCGCGGATACTTCCTGCAGATCCAGGTCGCGTTCGAGCGCGTGCAGCATCTCGTCGTGGATGCGCCCCGACCGGTGCAGGCGCAACAGTTCGGCACGCCCGGCCCGGATCGCGGCCAGCACCACGTCGTAGTGCGCCATGCGCACTTCCGCCGGATACGCGGGCTCGTTCTTCGAGCGTTCGGTCAGCTCGGCGCGATACGTGTATTGCTCGAGCAGGCGCGGATGGATCACGACGCCGTTCTCGTCGCGCACGAGCGGCTGGATCGCCGCGAGCTGCGCGGCCTCGACGTACGCCCACGTCTGCGGCTCGGTCAGATGGTGCGCGGCCCGCTCGTCGCGCTGCGGCAGGCGCAGCAGCCGGATCAGCGGCCCGATCGTCGTGCCCTGCAGCAGCACGGTGACGAGGATCACCGCGAACGACGCGACCAGGATCACGTCGCGGCCAGGCAGCGCCTCGGGCAGCGACAGCGCGATCGCCAGCGTCACCACGCCGCGCATGCCGGCCCAGCTCATGATCGTCGCGGCCTTCCAGTCGGGCGCCTCGCCGCGCCGTACGACGCCGCGCACCGGCCACTTCAGCGCCTCGACCGCGTAGATCCACACGAAGCGCGACACGATCACCGCCGCCAGCACCGCGAGCACCGGCGGCACCATCGTGCCCAGCACCTGTTCGAAACCGCCGAGCCGATGGATCGCACCGCGCAGCGACAGCCCGATCAGCACGAACACCATCGCCTCGAGCAGGAACACGATGACCTGCCAGAATGCCGTGCCACGCGTGCGCACGGCCGCCGAGAACACCTCGTGCTGATGCCAGCCGACGATCATGCCGGTCGTGACGGTCGCGATCACGCCCGACACCTCGACCATTTCGCCCGCGATGTACGAAATCCAGCCGGCGATCACCGCGACGGTGATCACGAGATAGTCGTCGTCGAGCAGCTTCAGGAACCACACGACGAGCTTGCCGACCACGAAGCCGACCACCACGCCGCCGAGCCCGAGCTCCGCAAAGCGCACGACCGCGTGCTCGAGGCTGAACGCGCCGGTGAGCGCGGCCGCGACCGCGAAGCGGAACAGCACGAGGCCGGCCGCGTCGTTCAGCAGGCTCTCGCCTTCGAGCAGCACCATCAGCCGGCGCGGCAGCGCGACGCGTTCGAGCACGGCTTTCGCCGCGACCGCATCGGGCGGCGACACGATCGCGCCGAGCGCGAAACACGCGGCCCACGGCAGCGCCGGCACCACCCAGTGCACGGCGAAGCCGACCGCGAACGTCGTGAACACGACCGCGCCGATCGCCAGCATCAGGATGCCGCCGACGTTGCGCTTGAACTCTTCCCACACGGAGAAGTACGCGCCGTCCATCAGCAGCGGCGGCAGGAACACCAGCAGCACCAGCTCGGGATCGAGGTTGATCGGCGGCAGGCCGGGAATGAACGCGATGCCGATGCCGCCGATCAGCAGCGCGGCCGCGGGCGGCAGCCGCAGCCGCTTGGCGATGCATTCGAGCGCGACGATCGCGAGGAATGACAACAGAACCAGCTTGAATGCCGAGACGGGGGACATGAATCGACCTCGTGAAGAATGAATTCGCGCGTTCCGGCGTCGTACCCCGGTCGGCAGTTTCGCGCGATTACATCACGAGGCGAGGCCCGCAGTCGAGCCTGTTTCAGGCGGCCCGCGGCGCGGCACATGCAGGGCACCTGCGCGGCGCCGTGCCGCTCCACGCGCCGCCATGCAAAACGGCACGCAGGCCGGCCCGATCGCCCGCCCGCGTGCCGCCGCGGCGCCGCGCTGCCTGCCGCGCGTTACCGGCGCCGCACCACCATCAGCCGCGGCTCGGTCATGTCCTCGATCGCGTAGCGGATCCCTTCCCGGCCGAGGCCCGAATCCTTCACGCCGCCGTACGGCATGTTGTCGACGCGGAACGACGGCACGTCGTTGATCACGACGCCGCCGACCTCCAGTTCGTCCCATGCGCGGTGCGCATGCGCGAGCGAATCGGTGAACACGCCGGCCTGCAGCCCGAAGTCGCTGTCGTTCACGCGCGCGAGCGCGTCGTCGAAGCGGTCGAACTTCTCGAGGATCGCGACCGGGCCGAACGCCTCCTTGCGGTACAGGTCCTGCTCGCGCCCGACGTTCTCCAGCAGCGTCGCCTCGAACATCGCGCCGTCGACCTTGCCGCCCGCGACGATCTTCGCGCCTGCCGCGACGGCCGCATCCATCCAGCCCGACAGCCGGCGCGACTCGGATTCCGAGATCATCGGGCCGACGAACGTCGACGGATCCTTCGGATCGCCCATCTTCAGCGAACGCGTCTTCGCGATCAGCTTCTCGCGCAGCGCGTCGTAAAGATCGGCATGCACGAGGATCCGCTGCACGCCAATGCAGCTCTGGCCCGACTGGTAGTACGCGCCGAACGCGAGCCGCTCGACCACGTAGTCGAGCCGGTCGCGCTGGTCGGCATCGACGATCGCGGCCGCGTTGCCGCCGAGCTCCAGCACGACTTTCTTCTTGCCGGCCTTCTCCTTCAGCGCCCAGCCGACGGCCGGCGAGCCGGTGAACGACAGCAGCTTGAAGCGCTCGTCGGTCGTGAACAGGTCGGCGCCGTCGCGATGCGCGGGCAGCACCGAGAACGCGCCCTTCGGCAGGTCGGTCTCCGCGAGCACCTCGCCGATGATCAGCGCGCCGATCGGCGTGCGGCTCGCCGGCTTCAGCACGAACGGACAGCCGGCCGCGAGCGCGGGCGCGACCTTGTGTGCGGCGAGGTTCAGCGGGAAGTTGAACGGCGAGATGAACGAGCACGGGCCGACCGGCACGCGCTTCGTGTAGCCCGTATAGCCCTGCGCACGCGCGGAGATCTCGAGGTTGACGATCTCGCCGTCGATGCGCACCGATTCCTCGGACGCGACGCGGAACGTGTCGATCAGCCGCGTGACTTCGCCCTTCGAATCGTTGATCGGCTTGCCGGCCTCGATGCACAACGCCTCGGCCAGCTCGTCGAACCGTTCGCGAAAGCGCGCGACGCAATGATCGAGCACGGCCTGCCGCCGGTAGGCCGGCATCTCGCGCATCGGCTTCGTGGCGTCGACGGCGGCGGCGATCGCCGCATCGATCGCCTTCGCGTCGGCCAGCGCGACGCGCGTGGCGACCTTGCCGCTGAACTTGTCGGTCACCTCCAGATCGGTGTTCGCGTAGACGGCTTCGTTGGCGAGGTAGTACGGATAGGTTTCCTTCAACATGGAACGACTCCTTCCTGTGAACGGGTATTCAGAGTTGCGCCGACAGGCGCTTGATCTCGCGGTTCAGCACGCGCTCGTTGTCCGAGTAGTCGATCGGCACGTCGATCACGTGCACGCCCGGCGACGAGAAGCACTCGCGCAGCAGCGGCTCGAGATCGTCGGCCGACTCGACGCGATGCCCGTGCGCGCCGTAGCTTTGCGCGTACGACACGAAATCGGGGTTCTGCAGCGTCATCGCGAAATCGGGGAAATTCATGTTCTCCTGCTTCCAGCGGATCATCCCGAACGCGTCGTCGCGCAGGATCATCACGACGATGTCGAGCTTCAGCCGCACCGCCGTTTCGAGCTCCTGAGAATTCATCATGAAGCCGCCGTCGCCGCACACGGCGATCACCTTGCGCTGCGGATGCACGATCTTGGTCGCGATCGCCGACGGCAGGCCCGCGCCCATCGACGCGAGCGCGTTGTCGAGCAGCAGCGAGTTCGGCTCGTGCGCACGCCAGTAGCGTGCGAACCAGATCTTGTACATCCCGTTGTCGAGACAGACGATGCCGTCCACCGGCAACGCGTTGTACAGGTCGTTGACGATCCGCACCGGGTACATCGGGAACCGCGGATCGTGCTGGCCCTTTTCCAGGTGCGCGTCGAAATGCGCCTTGATCATCTTGAAGCGCTCGAAATCCCAGTGCGATTGCGGCGTCAACGCCTCCTTCATCTGCCACACCGCGTTCGCGATGTCGCCCACCACCTCGATCTGCGGGAAATAGACGGGGTCGACCTGCGCGCCGAGGAAGTTCACGTGGATCACGGTCTTGTCGTCGGTGCGCATGAAGAACGGCGGCTTCTCGATCACGTCGTGGCCGACGTTGATGATGCAATCCGCGTGCTCGATCGCGCGATGCACGAAATCGCCGTCGGACAGCGTCGCGTTGCCGAGCCACAGCGGGTGCGTCTCGTCGATCACGCCCTTGCCCATCTGCGTCGTGAAGAACGGAATGCCCGTCTTGTCGACGAACTCGAGCAGCATCTTGCAGGTGGTCTTGCGGTTGCCGCCCGCGCCGATCATCAAGAGCGGATGGCGCGCGGCCTGGATCGCGTCGACCGCGTGTGCGACCGCCTTCTCCTCGGCCACCGGCCGCCGGCTGTAGCTGCGCGGGATCGGCTTGCCGTCGCCCTCCTCGTGCGCGATGTCCTCAGGCAGTTCGAGGTGGGCGGCGCCCGGGCGCTCCTCCTCCGCACGGCGGAACGCCTCGCGCACGGCCGACGGGATGTTGCCGATCGACACGATCTGCCGCGTGAACTTCGTGAGCGGCTGCATCATGTCGACCACGTCGACGATCTGGAAGTGGCCCTGCTTGCTGGACTTGATCGGCTTCTGCCCGGTGATCATCAGCATCGGCATCCCGCCGAGCTGCGCATACGCGGCGGCCGTCACGAAGTTCGTCGCGCCCGGCCCGAGCGTCGCGAGACACACGCCGGTGCGGCCCGTGAGACGGCCGTAGGTGGCGGCCATGAACCCGGCCGCCTGCTCGTGCCGGGTCAGCACGAGCTTGATCTTCGATCGCCGCAGCGATTCGAGCAGATCGAGGTTTTCTTCTCCTGGAATGCCGAACACGTACTCGACGCCTTCGGCTTCCAGCGCCTTCACGAACAGATCCGATGCTTTCATGGGGACTCTCGGTTATGCCGCCTGCCCGGCCTACGGACACGCGGCGTTCATGACGCGCGCCGGCCTACGGCACGCGGACGCCTTACCTACTGGACACTGACCACGGCACTGCCCGCCGCGCACGACGCGATGCGTGATGCGCGGCGACGCCCCCGAACACCGGAGGACGGACGGACCCGCCCGCACGCGGCAAGCACGCGCAGGCGGCAAAGACGTTTTTGATTGTAGACGGATTCGCGCAACTCCGGCTTCGACCGGATGGCCGGCTCCGGCAGCGGAAAGATCGGCCTGACGGCAAGTCGACACCCGGTGACGCGACCGGCGGGCTGTCATGGCAACGATGTTCCATTCAACAGACATGTGAACCATGGTTGACACATTGCAATGCATGCCCTACAGTCCTCCTTCATTCGGCATCCGGACCATCGACGTCTTCGACGCCTGGTTTGCCGGCCTGCCCGATCGCCTCGCCAAACGCCGCATCCAGGCGCGCATCGACCGCCTGTCGATGGGCAATCCGGGCAACTGGAAATCCGCCGGCTCCCCCGTCGTCGAAATGCGTATCGACCACGGCCCCGGCTATCGCGTCTATGACGTGAGGCGCGGAACGATATGGGTCATCCTGCTGTGCGGCGGCGATCAATCGACGCAACAGGCCGACATCCGCGCCGCGCACGCAATGCTCGCGCACCTCGACATGGAGTGATCGATGGACAAGATCAAGACGCGGCCGTGGGATTCGGCCGAACACCTGAAAACCGAAGACGACATGGCCGACTACTTCGACGCATGCCTGCAGGAGGCCGGCGACGATCCGGCCTTCATCGCGCATGCGCTCGGCGTGATCGCCCGCGCACGCGGCATGTCGCAGGTCGCACGCGATGCGGGCCTGTCGCGCGAAGGGCTGTACAAGGCGCTGTCGCACGACGGCAATCCGAGCTTCGGCACGATCCTGAAAGTCATCAAGGCGCTCGGCCTGCAATTGCACGGCGCCAAGGCTGCCGCGTGATCCGGCGGCGCACGGCATCGCGCCGCGTGCGCAACGCCCGTGCCCGTGTCAGTGCAGCCACCCGGCCGCCCAGCGCGGCACCAGCGACACGAGATACAAGCCGAGCCCGATCAGCCCGCCAACCAGCGTGCCGTTGATGCGGATGTACTGCAGATCCTTGCCGATGTTCAGCTCGATCTGTCGCGACATCTCGCGCGCGTCCCAGTTGCGCACCGTGTCGCGAATGTGACGCATCAGGAAATCGGCGAAATCGGGCGCCATCTCGTGCACGGCCCGCTCCACATGTTCGTTGAGCGACGCGCGCAGCGCCGGGCTCTCGGCGAGCCGCGCGCCGAGCCAGCCGCCGAGCGTCGCGGCCTGCCGGTGCAGCGCCGAATCGGGGCGCGCGAGATCGGCCTTCAGCCACGCACGCAACTGGTCCCACAAGTCGCGCACGTACTCGTTGAACGCGTCGCCGTCGCGAATATAGCGCTTGATCTCGTCGCCCTTCGCGAGGAACGCGGGGTCGTGCTTCAGCCGCTCGGTCAGCCGCACGACCGTCCGGTCGAAGCGTTGCCGCAGCTCGTGCTCGGGGTCGGCCGCGACGCCTTCGAGCACGCGGCTCACCGCGCTGGCGAGCATCCGCGCGCCGTTCTCGCCGAACCATTGCGTCGGCATGATCTTCTCGACCTTCGGGTATTGCGTCTTCAGCCATTCGACGATGAAGCCCGCGATCACCTCGCGGTTCTCTTCCTTGTCGAGCACGTCGACCACCTGTTCGATCGCGTCGTCGAGCAGCGTCTGGTGGCGGCCGTCCTTCGTCAGCGTATCGAGGATCGCGCCGGCCGATTGCGACAGGTCGACCCGGTCGATCACCGCGCGGAACGCATCGTGGACGAACGACTGGATCCGCGCGTCGTCGGTCATGTCGAGCGCGAAACTCATCAGCTTCGTCACGTAGCCGCCGAGCGCGTCGGTGTTCGCCGGCTCGCCGAGCCATGCGCCGAGCTTCTGCGCGGGATCGTGCTGGCGGATCTGCGCGGCGAGCGCGTCGGGGCCGAGGAATTTCTCGCGCACGAACACCGCGAGGTTGTCGGCGATCTTGTCCTTGTTCTTCGGGATAATCTCGGTGTGGCGCGACACGAACGGGATCGGCACGCGGCGGAACAGCGCGACGACCGCGAACCAGTCGGCGAGCGCGCCGACCATCGCGGCTTCCGCGACGGCCTTGAAACCGTCGACCCACGGGCCGCGCGGCAGCACGATGGTGGTGACGAACACCGCGACGGCCGCGAGCAGCAGCCACAGCGCACGGCGCTTGCTTCGTTTCAGTTCGAGGGCTTTGTCTGGCGTCATGGAGGACGAGCGGATCGGCGATGCCGCTAATATCCCCGATTTCGCCGCAGCCGACAAATCCGCGGCCCGCGCGGGCACGCACCGCGCATACGCACCGCGCGCACCGCTGCTACATGAACGTCTTCAGGTTGACGGCCGGATCGGCCAGCTTCACCGGATCGGGCACCGCCCCTGCCCCGATCAGCCGGCGCGACGCGCCGATGTCGCGTCCGAGGTTCGCCGCGGCCACCGCGACGATCCTGCCGTCGTCGCCGAGCGCGAACACCGTGAACGGCCCGCTCGCCGGCTCGCCGCGCACGACGATCGTGCGCTCGCTGCCGAACAGCCCGAGCATCTGCAGGTTGCAGTCGTACTGATCCGACCACAGCCACGGCAGCTCGGCATAGGTCTCGTCGGCACCGAGCAGGTTCGCGGCCGCGACGGCCGGCTGGTTTTCGGCCACCTGCCACGATTCGATCCGCACATGCCGCCCGAGCAGCGGGTTGAAGTGCATCGTCACCTCGCCCGCCGCGAAGATCGCGGCGTCGGCTGTGCGGCAGCCCGCGTCGACGCGTATCCCGTTGTCGACGTCGAGCCCGGCCGCCTGCGCCAGCTCGACATTGGGCACCACGCCGATGCCGACCACGACGATGTCGGCCGGCACGTCGCCCTGATCGGTCTCGACGACCGCGCCGCCGCCCGGCGCGCGCCGGATCGCGCGCGGCAGCGTCGCCATCCGGAACAGCACGCCGCGCGCATCGTGCAATTGCCGCGCATATGCGCCGACGACTTCCGGCAGCGCGCGCTTCAGCAACCGCGGCGCCGGATCGATCACCGTCACGTCGCAGCCGAGCTGACGCGCGGCCGCCGCGACCTCGAGACCGATGAAGCCGCCGCCGAGCACCGCCACGCGGCGCCCGGGCGCCAGTTGCGCCCGCAACGCACGCGCATCGTCGACCGTGCGCACGTAATGCACCGCGACACCTTCGTCGATCGCCCCGCCGAACGTGCGCACACGCGAACCCGTCGCGAGCACGAGCTTGCCGTACGGCAACGTCGCCCCGTCGTCGAGCCGCACACGCTGCACATCGCGCTCGATCGCGTCGACGCGGGTGCCGAGCCGCAACGCGATGCGCTGCGTGTCGTACCACGCGGCATCACGGATGAACGCGCGCTGTTCGCCGCCGTCCGTCAGCAGCGCATCCTTCGACAGCGCCGGCCGGTCATACGGCAGCTCGCGCTCCGCGCCGATCATCACGATGCGCGCCGCCGCATCGCGTGCGCGCAGCGCTTCGGCCGTACGCCGCGCCGCGTGGCCGGCGCCGACGATCACGAACGGATCAGCCGACATTGACTTCCACCTGCCCGTCGACGATCCGGATCGGATAGGTCTGCACCGGCTCGGTGATCGGCGCGCATTTCGGCGCGCCGGTGCGAATGTCGATCAGCCCCTGATGCAGCGGGCACTCGACGCAGCCATCCTCCACATAGCCTTCGGACAGCCGCGCATGGCCGTGCGTGCAGAGGTCATGCATCGCGAACAGTTCGTCGCCGATCCGGAACACCGCGATCGGCTTCTGGCCGGCGACGCGCGCCGCCGGTTCGTCTTCGGAGAATTCGTCGAAAGCGCCCAGCGGATGCCATTGGGCGAGCGTTGCTTCAGTCATGTCGATTCCTTGCTTCGTCAGATCGATCAGAGCGGTCAGATCGGCGTCGCGAGCAGCGTCTGCACGCGCGACGTGTCGTAGATCACGCGCTTGGTCTTGTAGCGCAGGCCGTCGGGCGTGCGCACGACCGTGTCGTAGTACTTGCCGGCCTGATACACGTTCGATTCGCCGTTGCTGCGCGTCTGCACGACCACGTAGTTGCTCTCGGTATCGATTTCGCCGTCGCGCTCGGCGACGATCGTCAGGCCCGACGTCATGTGCCGGTACGTGTGCTCCTCGTAGATGTTCGCGTGCCGCAGCGACACCACGCGGTCGCGCAGCATCCGCTGGTTCGTGCAGTGGACGATCCCGACCGGCAGCCCGAGATCGGCGTTCTCCTTCGGCACGATTTCGTACGTGCAGTCCTCGGTGAACATCTCCGGCCAGTGTTCGAGCCGGTCGTTGTCGAGGTGCCCGATGTAGCGGTTCTGGAGCATGTAAATCTCGAACCACGTCTTCATGTCTTCCGTCATTTTCCTGCTCCCGCCTCAATAGCCCATCAGCTTCTGGTAGCCGACCCAGAACTTGCGGATCAGGCTCTCGGTGATCACCGTGTCCTGCTGGTCCGGATTGCCGCGCGACATCTCGATCACCGACGTCGCATCGGCGTCGCGCACCGTGCCGCGCTGCACGAGCTCGGTCGCTTCGGTATCTTCCATCGAGATGTAGCCGGCCGGCCCGACGAGGTTCGCCTGCTTGATGCGCAGCGCGCGCAGCTCGGGCGTGTCGTCCGCATAGCCGAAGAAGTGGAAGATCAGCTCGAAGTTGTCGGGCCCTTTCGGCAGGATCTGCCGCGCGACCAGCGTGTTGTGGATCTGCTGGATCACGAGCTGCGGGAAGATCGGCTGGATATGGTTGGTGCAATCCTCGTCGTATTCCGATACGAGATCGAGGATCGATTCGTCTTCCAGATGGAAGCCCTCGTCGAACGAACGGATGTTCTGCTGCTTGTATGCGGCCGACGTGTCGTCATTCGTCTTCGTCACCGTGATGATGCTGTGCAGCCCGTGATTCGCATCCGGAATCGAGCGCGCCTTCATGCCGACGCGGAAGATGTTGAAGGTCGTATGGAACAGGTGCAGCATGCTCGCGTGATACGGGTCCTTCACGTTCTCCATGTACAGCTTCCAGTTCGACTTCGAATACTGGCGCGTGCAGCCGAGATACTCGATCGGCTTGTGGAAGATCCGGTCGATCCACGGACGCATCTGCTCGCCCAGATACTCGGGCAGCGGCGCGACCGCGTCGCTGAAGGTCGCGAACACGAGCCCGCGATAGCTGTCGACGCGCAGCTTGCGCAGCCCGTGCTGCTTCGGATCGAAATCGGCCGGCATCCCGGTCATCCCCTTCTGGCCGCGCCGGAACGGCACGCCGAGCAGGTTGCCCTGGTTGTCGAAGCTCCACTGGTGATAGACGCACGTGTGCGAACTCGCGTTGCCGCGCGACTTGCGGCACACCTGCGCGCCGCGGTGCGCGCAGCGGTTCACCCACGCGGACAGCGTGCCGTCCTCGGCGCGCGTGACGACCACCGGCGTGTCGCCGACGAACGTGCTCTTGAAATCGCCGACGTTCGGGATCTCCGCTTCGAGCGCGACGAAGTTCCACGTCGGCCCGCGGAAGATGCGTTCCTGCTCGCGATCGTAGACCGCCCGCGAGCTGAACACCTTGTACGGCACGCGCGAGCCGTCGTCGTGCGGAAAGGTCACGTCGGATGCGTCGCCGCGCTCCGCGAAAACGACGGGCGATTCTGTCTGCTCCATGTCGGACTCCTTGTCGATCCGTTGCGTTGAATGCATGGAGCCGATTTTTGAAAAGCTAATATTCAGCGTCTATCCGGAAAGTGCGATTGCGGCGGTGCAATATCCACTTTCGGCGGATTTCTGCGCTAGCATGACGGCACACGCGACCCGTCGCACGATCGCGACCCATTCGTCGGATCGAAGCGCGCGTCGCCCTACCAAGGCTGAGGCCCATGTCCCCAACGTCGTTCGAGCCGCTCGCGCTGCGCGCGCACCGGCTGTTCGAATCCCGCGATCTCGACGAAACGCGCGAGCGGATCTCGCGCGTGATGCAGCCGCACGCGCTGCTGCCGAGCGGCCGCGTGCAGGGCGCGTCGCACATGGATTTCGTCAAGCTGGGCGGGCTCGGGATCGGCACGATCGCGTTCGGCGACGCGATGCGCGTGCAGGTCGATGCCGTCGACGGCTACTACCTGCTGATGTTCTGCCTGTCCGGCCAGGCCGAAGTGCGCGCGATGGGGCGGCAGCTCGGCGTCGACGGCCAGACCGGCGTGCTGTGCGCGCCCGGTGAACGCTTCGACGCGGTGCTGTCGGCCGATTGCGAGCAGTTCGTGCTGCGCATCGACGCGGCGACCGTCGGCTCGCTGACCGGCGACCCGCGCGCGACGCTCGACCCCGTGCTGCACGTCAGCGACGCCGCGCTCGCCGCGTGGCGTCAGCAACTGATGCTCGTCGCGCGGTCGCCCGAGCTGCTCGAACGCGCGAACGCGAACCCGCGGGTCGCGTCGCAGCTTGAGCATCTGCTGATCGACCTGCTGATCGAAGGCCATCCGCCGTCCGTGCCGCAGGCGTCGCATCGCGACCCGGCGCCGGGCTTCGTGCGGCGCGCGCAGGAGTTCGTCGATGCGCACTACGCGCAGCCGCTGCAGCTCGCCGATATCGTCCAGGCCGCCAACGTGCCCGAACGGACGCTGCGCGACGCGTTCCTGCAATTCCGCGGGATGAGCCCGATGCAATATCTGCGCGCGACGCGGCTCGACCATGCGAGGGAGTTGCTGCGTGGGTCGACATCCGAGCGACGGATCGCCGATATCGCGCTCGATTGCGGGTTTACCCACCTGGGCCGGTTCGCGATCGCGTATCGGGAGAAGTTCGGCGAATCGCCGTCGGAAACGCTCGACGCCAGGCGCTGAAGCAGCCGTCCGCACACGCACTGCCGCACGGCCGTAGGCTGCATTTCGCGCGCCGTCCTGCCGATCGCCGTTCCCACCCTTCGCGCCTTCCGCGCGTGAGCGAGGTCGCCCCAATCGACGGCCGGTCGCACTCGCGCAACGACCTCGCGTCGCGATCTACGCCGGCGGGCCGCGCCGCGGCACGGCGTTGCTCGCCGCATCCGCGGATGGCCGGCGCGCAGGGTCGAGCCGTGCCGCCGCGCACGCCAGCGCCCCTTCGATCCGTTCGAGCATCGCGCGCGTGGCCTCGCTGCGCGGGCTCGCGCGCAGCAACAGCCCCAGCCACTTCAGCCGCCGCGCGAGCATCGGCACGACCAGCGTCCGGACGATCAGCCGCTGATCCCGGTCCAACGGATCGAAACGCACGCATGCGTCGACGAGCGCATCGAGCGTGAGTACCACGTGAGCAGAACGCGTCGAGCCATTCAAGGGCCGATACTCCCGTCGCAGCAGGCTGCGAACCGTTATCCCGATCAAAACGCCTTCCAGTCGACGGCGCCGCCCGCGACAGGGGCGCTCAGCCCCGCCGCCAGCGGTTTCGTCGGTGCGACGGCGAGCGCGGATGCAGGCGCCGACGACGCCATGACCGGCGCATCGTCGGCATTCGGCGCGAGCTTGAACGCCGCCATCGCCGCCTGCAGGCGGCCGGCCTGCGCCTCGAGCGAATGCGCCGCCGCGGCCGCCTGCTCGACGAGCGCCGCGTTCTGCTGCGTCACCTGGTCCATCTGCTCGATCGCCAGATTGACCTGCCCGATCCCCTGGCTCTGCTCCCGCGACGCGGCCGCGATTTCGGCGACGATATCGGACACCTGCTTGATCGCGAGCTTCACCTGCTCCATCGTCGCGCCGACGCCCGTGGCCTGCCGCGCGCTGTCGCGGATCATCGACACCGACGCGCCGATCAGTTCCTTGATCTCCTTCGCAGCCGCCGCCGAGCGCTGCGCGAGGCTGCGCACCTCGCTCGCGACCACCGCGAAGCCGCGCCCCTGCTCGCCGGCGCGCGCGGCCTCCACCGCGGCGTTGAGCGCGAGGATGTTGGTCTGGAACGCGATGCTCTCGATGACGCCCGTGATGTCGGCAACCTGGCTGGAACTGCTGCTGATCTGCCCGATCGTCGCGACCATGCTCTGCACGGCATCGTTGCCGGCATCGGCCATGCCGGTCGCGCGCGTCGCCAGCGTATTGGCCTGCTGCGCGTTGTCGGCGTTCTGCTTCACGGTCTCGGTCAATTGCGTCATGCTCGATGCGGTTTCCTCGAGCGACGCGGCCTGCTCTTCCGTGCGGGCCGACAGATCGGCATTGCCGCTCGCGATCTGGCGCGACGCAACCCCCACCGCTTCCGCGCTGCGCTTGATGCCGCGCACCGTCGCACCGAGTTGCCGATCCATCGTCGCCAACGCACCGAGCAACCGGCCGAATTCGTCGTGCGAGTCGACGTCGATCCGGTTGTCCAGCGACCCGCCGGCGATCTCGTCGGCCACGCGCACGGCCTTGCCGAGCGGCGTCGAGATGTGCCGCATCAGGTGCGCGGATACCCACGCCGCGACCAGCACGCCGATACCGATCAGGCCGATCGCGATCCACAGGATCATGACGAAGGTCGACGCGCTGTCGTCGACGAACGACTTCGCCTGATCGATGTTCAGTGCGATGTCGTCGTCGAGCGCCTGCTTGAGCGCGCCGGCGGCGGGCGCCAGCCGGTCGATCGCCGCGGCGGCCGCGTCGCGGTCCCCGCCGCCCACCGCCGCGAGTGCCGCGTCCACGCCGGCCCGGAACCGCGGCAGCACGTCGCGAATCCGGGCCGCGATGCGGCGCTCCTTGTCGCTCGTGATCGATTGGCCGTAATAGCGGTTCCATATCGTGTCGAGACGGCGTTGCCCGGCACGCGTCTCGTCGATCCCGCTGCGAACCCGCGCGGGATCGCGCTCGGACAACACCCCGCGCATCCGAAGCTGCGTCTCGAAGGTCGCGGCGCGAATTTCCGACAATTCGCTGATCGGCAAGGTGTTGTCCGTATAAGCATCATGGACGTTCGAATTCAGTCTCGACAGACCGAACAGGCCGAACACGCCGATGGCGACCATGAGCGCGACACACGCGGCAAGCGCGAAAAAGATCCTGAACTTGATGCTTTTCCCCAATCGGCTCACGCTGCTCTCCTCCACTGTTCCAGGGCGATGCGGAACGGGAAACCCCGCGTCCAACCCTGTTTACGGAGAGCGACATGGCCGATTTATCGGCTGCCGGCAGGATAGAAAAAACCATGTGCGGCAATAATCGGCATGCGGCGATCGTTTTGTGTCGGCCGTCAGCCATCACGCCGACGGCACGATCATCTCCCGCGCAATCGCGCAGAACGCCGCCGTCGCGGCGCTTTCGCCGTGCAGCCGGCGGCTCATGATGATCGGCGACGTCGCGCCCGGCTCCGGCAGCCGCCGGTAGACCACGCCCTTCACGCGTACGCCCTCCACGCTCTCGGGCACCAGCGACACGCCGACCTGCGCGGCGACGAGCCCGAGCGCGGTCTGCAGCTCGCGCACCTCGTGCACGGCCGCCGGCACGACCGCGCCGTCGCGCAGCGCGGACAATTGCTGATCGGCGAAGCTCGGCCGCGGCGTGCTCGGGTAGACGATCATCGTCTCGTCGGCGAGATCCGCGAGCGTCAGCGGCCGGCCCGGATCGGCGAGCCGATGCCCGGCCGGCAGCGCCGCGATCAGCTTTTCCTCGATCAGCGCCTCGCGCACCAGCTGGTCGTCGTCGAAGCGCAGGCGGCCGAACCCCACGTCGATCCGCCCGCCCTTCAGCGCACCGAGCTGTTCGAGCGTGAACATTTCGATCAGCGACAGCTCGACGTCCGGCTGCGCCTCGCGAAACGCACGGATCACGTCGGGCAGCGCGCCGTACAGCGTCGACGGCACGAAACCGATCACGATCCGCTCCGACAGTTGCGCGAGCCGCCGCGTCAGCGGCCCCAGTTCGTCGGCCTGGTCGACCAGACGCTTCGCCTGCGCATGGAACACGCGCCCGGCATCGGTCAGTTTCAGCGGCCGCGCGCCGCGTTCGAACAGCGGCAACCCGATCTCCTCCTCGATCGCCTGAAGCTGGCGGCTCAGCGGCGGCTGCGTCATGTGCAGCCGCTCCGCGGCCCGCGTGATGTTCATTTCCTCGGCGACGGCGATGAAGTAACGGAGCTGACGCAATTCCATTTCATGCCTCAAAGGTATGGAAGTAGTCGGAAAGAGTGTTGGACGACGCGGGGCGGGAATTCCTACCATGTGCACCAACAGGAGGAATCGCATGATAGCAACTGCCGCCACCATCGAACGCATCGACACGCTGCTGGTCGACGTGCCGACGATCCGGCCCCACAAATTGTCGGTCGCGACGATGAATTGCCAGACCCTCGTGCTGGTCCGCGTTCGATGCACGGACGGTATCGAAGGCGTCGGCGAGGCGACGACCATCGGCGGTCTCGCGTATGGCGAGGAGAGCCCCGAAAGCATCAAGGTCAACATCGACACCTACTTCGCGCCGCTGCTGCAAGGCATGGACGCGACGCGCCCGGGCGCCGCGATCGCGCGGGCGCGCAAGCTGTTCCAGGGCAACCGTTTCGCGAAATGCGCGATCGAGACCGCGCTGTTCGACGCGCAGGCGCGGCGCCTGGGCGTACCGCTGTCCGAGCTGTTCGGCGGCCGGCGGACCGATGCGGTCGATGTCGCGTGGACGCTCGCGAGCGGTGATACCCAACGCGACATCGCGGAAGCCGAAGCGATGCTCGACGCCCGCCGCCATCGCGCGTTCAAGCTGAAGATCGGCTCGAACGCGGTCGCCGACGACGTGGCCCACGTGGTCGCGATCAAGCGCGCGCTCGGCGAGCGCGGCGACGTGCGGGTCGACGTGAACCAGGCCTGGAGCGAAACCGATGCGATCTGGGCCGGCGCGCGGCTGGCCGACGCCGGCGTGAGCCTCGTCGAGCAGCCGATCGCCGCGACCAACCGCGCGGGGCTCAAACGCCTCACGCAGCTCGCGCAGGTGCCGATCATGGCCGACGAGGCGCTGCACGGCCCCGTCGATGCGTTCGCGCTCGCGCAGGATCGCGCGGCCGACGTGTTCGCGGTGAAGATCGCGCAGTCGGGCGGCCTGCAGGGCGCGGCGAGCGTCGCGTCGATCGCCGCGGCGGCCGGCATCGAACTGTACGGCGGCACGATGCTCGAAGGCGCGGCCGGCACGATGGCGTCCGCGCAACTGTTCAGCACGTTCGACTCGCTGAAATGGGGCACCGAACTGTTCGGCCCGCTGCTGCTCACCGAGGAGATCCTCGTCGAGCCGCTGCGCTACCAGGATTTCAAGCTGCATCTGCCGGCGACGCCCGGCCTCGGCATCACCTTCGACTGGGCCCGCATCGAACGGATGCGACGCGACGCCCGCTGATCCCCACACGACAACCGACACCGGAGACACAGATGAACAAGCAAGCCATCGACGCCCTGCTGAAGACCTTCGACGACGCCGCGGAAAAGCCCGGCAACCCGCGCGTGCGCGCGATCGTCAACCGGATCGTGAAGGACATCTGCTACACGATCGAGGACTTCGACGTGCAGCCGAGCGAATTCTGGACGGCCCTGAACTACCTGAACGAAGCCGGCCGCGAATTCGGGCTGATCGCCGCGGGCCTCGGCCTCGAACGCTTCCTCGACGTGCGGATGGACGAAGCCGAGGCCAAGGCCGGCATCCAGGGCGGCACGCCGCGCACGATCGAAGGGCCGCTGTACGTCGCCGGCGCGCCCGAATCGGTCGGCCACGCGCGGCTCGACGACGGCACCGATCCGGGCCAGACGCTGATCATGCGCGGCCGCGTGCTCGGCCAGGACGGCGCGCCGCTCGCGAACGCGCTGGTCGAGGTGTGGCACGCGAACCATCTGGGCAATTACTCGTACTTCGACGCGTCGCAGCCGGCGTTCAACCTGCGCCGCTCGATCCGCACCGATGCCGAAGGCCGCTACAGCTTCCGCAGCGTGCTGCCGGTCGGCTACAGCGTGCCGCCGGGCAGCAAGACCGAGCAATTGCTCGACCAGCTCGGCCGCCACGGCCATCGTCCGGCGCACATTCACTTCTTCGTTTCGGCGGACGGTTATCGTAAGCTGACGACGCAGATCAACATCGACGGCGATCCGCACCTGTGGGACGACTTCGCGTTCGCGACGCGCGACGGGCTGATCCCGCCGGTCAAGCAGGCGGAGGGCGCGGAAGGCAAGCCGTATGGCGTCGACGGGCAGTTCGCGCTGATCGACTTCGACTTCACGCTGCTCAAGGACAAGCAGGACGTGCCGGGCAGCGAAGTCGAGCGGGCCCGCGCGCAGGCGTGAGCGCCCTTCCCGTTCGACGAATCGACAACGCAAGGAGTGCAGGATGCTGTTTCATGTGGAAATGACCGTTCGCCTGCCGGCGGACATGGATCCGGTCAAGGCGGCCACGCTGAAGGCCGAAGAAAAGGCGATGTGCCAGCGGCTGATGAACGAAGGCACGTGGCGCCATCTGTGGCGGATCGCCGGGCAGTATGCGAACGTCAGTATTTTCGACGTCGAAAGCGTACAGCAGCTGCATGACGTGCTGAGCCAGCTGCCGCTGTTTCCGTATATGGAGATGGAGGTGCGGGCGCTGTGCCGGCATCCGTCTTCGGTGCGGGACGACGATCGGTAAGCAGCGATGAATCGCGGCCGTGCCCCACGGCCGCCAAATGGCACGAGATGCCACGAGAAGCACGACCCGGGCGGCCGCCGATGTCACGCAGGCCGCCCGGGTCGTTTGCATTCCGCGTCCGGCATCTTGCGTATGGCGGCGGTTGTCCGTGCCGCCCCGCGTCGGGGTGTGCAGCAGCCGTCAGGCGGTCACGTGTGCGGCGAACCCCACCTTCCCCGGCGCGATGTCCTCCTTCAACGTCAGCGCCGGAATCTCGTAATCGCCCGCGTTCTGCCGGCGAAACGGAATCGGCGGCGTGGTCCACAGAGCGTCGAGACGCTGGCCGAGCGCCGTACAGGTTTTGTCGAAGCGCGCGGCGTTCATCTTGCCCGTCTGATAGATCACGAACGGCGGCAGCACGTCGAACCCCGGGTAATACAGCACGCCGTGCTGGATCGGAAACAGCAAGTCGTCGATCGGCCCGTTGATGCCGCGCGGGCTGTAGTGCGACTCCCACCCGCCCGTCGTGACGACGATCATCGCGCGTTTGCCGGCCAGCGAACCTTCGCCGTAGCGATCGCCCCAGTGCGTATCGGAATGCTCGCCGACGCCGTACGCAAAACCGTACGCGTACACGCGCTCGAACCAGCCCTTCATGATCGCCGGCATCGAGAACCACCACAGCGGAAACTGCAGGATCACCGCGTCGGCCCACTTCAGCTTGTCCTGCTCGCGCGCGATGTCGTCGCTTTGCGTACCCGCCGCGAACGCGCGCCGCGAATCGAGCGACGGATCGAACCGCGCGTCGGGCGCGCGATCGGTCACGTCGTTCGCGTCCAGCACCGCCTTCCAGTTCATCGCATACAGGTCGCTCACCTGCACCGCGTGGCCGGCCGCTTCGAGATGCGCGACGGCGAAATCGCGCAGCGCGCCGTTCAGCGAACGCGGTTCGGGATGGGCATACACGATCAGCACATTCATCTTCGTCACTCCGCGGATTGAATGACTGCAGGATGCGGCCTCCGACGGTATATTTGAAATGAATTCCTGATATTCCAGGTATAGCCATGAATAATCTCAGAAGGCTCGATCTGAACCTGCTCGTCACGCTGGACGTGCTGCTCGCCGAGCACAACGTCACGCGCGCGGCCGAGAAGCTGAACATGTCGCAGCCGTCGGTCAGCGTGCAGCTGCAGAAACTGCGCGACGTGTTCGGCGATCCGCTGCTGCTGCCCGGGCCGCGCGGAATGCGGCCGACCGCACGCGCGGAAGCGCTGCGCGAGCCGTTGCGCGATGCGCTCGAAGCGGTCGAGCGCGCGGTGATTCCGGCCACGCCGTTCGATCCCGCGACCGCAACGAACACGTGGCGCGTGGCCGCGACCGACTACGGCGAATCGACGATCGTGCTGCCCGCGCTGCACACGCTGCGTTCGGCCGCGCCCGGCACGCGGCTGGCCGTCGTCGAACTGGTGCCGCCACGCATCGAACAGGATGCCGAACGAAACGGCATCGACCTGGCCTTTCATACGACCGAAGGGTCGCCACCGGACATGCGGCGCCTGCCGCTGTTCGTCGAGCGCTACGTGCTGATCGGCCGCGCCGGCCACCCGAAGCTGAAGCGGCGCCCCACGCTCGCGCAGTTCGGCACGCTCGAGCACGTGATCGTGTCGCCCGACGGCGGCGGCTTCTTCGGCGTGACGGACGAAGCGCTCGCGAAGGTCGGGGCCACGCGGCGCGTCGTGCTGTCGGTGCCGCACTTCCTGTTCGTGATGTCGGCCGTCGCGAGCACCGATCTCGTCGCGATGCTGCCCGAGCGGCTGGTGCGCGACGTGCCGGCGCTGCGCGTGGTGGACGCACCGGTCGAGGTGCCCGGCTATGAAATGTCGATGCTGTGGCACGAGCGCGTGCATCGCGATCCCGCGCATCGGTGGCTGCGGGAGACGATCGCGGCGGCGGTGTAGATCGTCCGCCCGATCCATGCGATCGCCCGCATCGATCGCCGATGCGCGAAATCCTGCATTCGGGGCTTGAAACCGCGCCGAACACTGTATATATTTACAGTGCTTTTGCACCATTTGACCCGAATTCCGTCATCCACAGACGAACGGACTTTTGTGAGGCGACCATGTTCCAGGCTTCCGCATTCGATCCCGAGCAACCCGGCTTCAATCCCGTCCACTTCGAGCGCGCCGCGCAGCGGGCGGTCGTCGATCTGCAGCGTGTCGTCGGCGGCCCCGCGCAGCGGGCGCTGGGCCTGCGCCGCCGCACCCACCCGGCGGCCGTGCGCACGATGAGCTGGCAGGCGCTGCTGAACGTCGAGGAGCTGGCGTTTTCGAATGCCGGGTTCCTGAACCGCAACGATCCGACCGTCGTCGACGCGTTCATCCGGCTGCGCGACAGCCGGCTGGTCGCCGCGGACGTCGAGGAACCGGTCGACTGGCACCGCGACGACGACGATCTGCCGGCCGTCTACCTGATCGTCAAGGCAATGCTCGAAGCGGAAGCGGAAGAGCGGGCCGAAGCGGCCTGAGTCGCGCCGGTCGATCGCGGGCACGGTCTGCGGGTGCGCGCCGCCACGTTGCGTGGTGGCGCCATCGGCGCCGCGGTTCGTCATGGTTGCCGCGCCCGCGAATGGGCGCATCAGTCCGCCAACCGTCGCGCACACTGATCATCGCCACGCGACGATCATCCGAATCGACCGCCGCAACGGCCGCCCGTTACAACCGCGCCGCCAGCCGCGCACCCTGATCGATCGCACGCTTCGCATCGAGTTCGGCGGCCAGCTCCGCGCCGCCGATCAGGTGCACCGAGCGCCCGGCCGCCTGCAGCGGCGCCAGCAACGCGCGCTGCGGCTCCTGCCCCGTGCAGAGCACGATCGTATCGGCTTCGATCAGTTCGTGATCGGTGCGCTGCTCGCCGTACGACACATGCAGCCCGCGCGCGTCGATCCGTT
Source organism: Burkholderia sp. EMB26 (assembly GCF_024730645.1). NCBI lineage: Bacteria > Pseudomonadati > Pseudomonadota > Betaproteobacteria > Burkholderiales > Burkholderiaceae > Burkholderia > Burkholderia sp. EMB26. Next base: position 2,819,336 of record NZ_CP078071.1, on the reverse strand, counting down.
CGTAGTTCACGCCGCCGATCATCTTCACCTGTTTCATCTTCAGCGTCGCGCGGTGAATCCAGCCGGTCGTCTTGCCGAGCCCCTTGCCGAGCGGCGCGGCCTTGCGCTGCAGCAACGTCACTTCCCGCGCGGGCGCCGACACCTGCGCCCGCGTCACGCCGCCGCGCGTCGCGGCCGGGTCGGTCACGCCCCACTCGGCCTTCCATTCGTCCAGATCGAGCGCCGGCGACTCGCCGTCCTGCACCAGATATTCGGCGACATCGAAGCCGATCCCGCCCGCGCCCACCACCGCGACCCGCCGGCCGACCGGCTGCTTGCCCGCGAGCACGTCGATATAGCTGAGCACGTTCGGCCCGTCCTGCCCCGGAATCTTCGGGTCGCGCGGCGCGACGCCGGTCGCGAGCACGATCTCGTCGTAGCCGCCCGCGATCAGGTCGCTCGCGTCGACGCGGCGGTTCAGGTGCAGCTTCACGCCGGTCAGCTCGACTTGCCGACCGAAGTAATTCAGCGCTTCGTGAAACTCTTCCTTGCCCGGAATCCGCTTCGCCATGTTGAACTGGCCGCCGATCTCGGCCGCGCCGTCGAACAGGTCGACCTGATGGCCGCGCTGCGCGAGCACCGTCGAGCACGCGAGCCCGGCCGGCCCCGCGCCGACCACCGCGATACGCTTCGGCTGCGACGCAGGCGTGTATTTCAGCTCGGTCTCGTGGCATGCACGCGGATTCAGCAGGCACGACGCAATCTTGTTCTTGAACGCATGATCGAGGCACGCCTGGTTGCAGCCGATGCAGGTATTGATCTCGTCGGCCCGGCCCTGCGCGGCCTTGACGACGAACTCGGCATCCGCGAGCAGCGGCCGCGCCATCGACACCATGTCCGCGCAGCCGTCCGCGAGAATCTGCTCGGCCACTTCGGGCCGGTTGATCCGGTTGGTCGTCACGAGCGGGATGCCCACTTCGCCCTTCATCTTCTTCGTCACCCACGCGAACGCGCCGCGCGGGACCGACGTCGCGATCGTCGGCACGCGCGCCTCGTGCCAGCCGATCCCGGTGTTGATGATCGTCGCGCCCGCGCGCTCGACCGCCTTCGCGAGCTGCACGGTTTCGCGCCAGTCGCTGCCGTCCGGAATCAGGTCGAGCATCGACAGCCGGTAGATCAGGATGAAATCGCGGCCGACCGCTTCGCGCGTGCGCTCGACGATCTCGATCGGCAGGCGGATGCGGTTCTCGTACGCACCGCCCCACTGGTCGCTGCGCTTGTTCGTATGCATCGAGATGAACTGGTTGATCAGGTAGCCCTCGGAGCCCATGATCTCGACGCCGTCGTAACCGGCTTCGCGGGCCAGCTTCGCGCAGCGCACGAACGCGCGGATCTGCCGCTCGACCCCGCGCGCGCTCAGTTCGTGCGGCGCGAACGGCGAGATCGGCGACTTGATCTTCGACGGCGCGACCGCGAACGGGTGATACCCGTAGCGGCCCGTATGCAGGATCTGCAGCGCGATCTTGCCGTCCTCCGCGTGCACGGCGCCGGTGATCTCGCGATGCCGGCGCGCGGCGGCCGACGTCATCAGCGTGCCGCCGAACGGCTTGGTCCAGCCGGCCACGTTCGGCGCGAAGCCGCCCGTCACGATCAGGCCGACCCCGCCGCGCGCGCGTTCGGCGAAATATTCGGCGAGGCGCGGCAGCGTCTTGCGGCTGTCCTCGAGGCCGGTATGCATCGAGCCCATCAGCACGCGATTCTTCAGCGTCGTGAAGCCGAGATCGAGCGGGGCGAGCAGGTGGGGAAAGGGTGTCGTCATGATGAGTCGGCCAATAAGCGATGGCTGCCATCGTAGGCGCGCGCTGCCTTGAACGTGAGGGGGCAAACAGCCATAATGCTTGTCATTTCCGGCCAAATCGACATGACTTCCCCGTCTCGCAAGGATCGCCTCGGGCTACGCCGGCCGACGATTCCGGTCGCCTATACGCGCCTGCTGCTGCAGGCGCTGGCCGCGCGCGGCGTCGACCTGGCGGCCGTGCGCGCCGGCACGGGCCTGCGCGACGCGGTGCTGGCCGAACCGGACGCGCGCGTCGCGCCGTCGCAATGGGGGCGGCTCGTGCTCAACGCGATCGAAATCGGCGGCGATCCGGGCATCGGGCTCGCGTTCGGGCTGCTGCTGAAGCCGACCGTGCACGGCTTTCTCGGCTATGCGACGTTGACCGCGCGGGACATCCGTGAAGCGCTGTCGGTCACGCAGCGCTACTTCCGGATGCGCAATCGCCAGTACCGGCTGACCTATGCGGAAGACGAACGCGGCGCGACGCTCGAGTTGCACGGCGTGCAGGCGAATCCCGTCCTCCAGCATCACGTGATGTTCGAATTCGTGCTGACCGGGCTCGCACAGAACATCTCGCAATGGTCCGGCCGCGCGTCGCCGCCGATCACGCTGCAATTCGCATGGCCGGAACCCGCGTATTTCGCGCGCTATCGCGACCAGTTGCCGCCGGTGGCATTCGGCTGCGCGGCCAACGCGCTGTGGATCGCGCGCGATGCGCTCGACTGGCCGCTACCGCTCGCCGACGAGGTCGCGCACCGGCAGGCGCTCGTGCAGGTCGAGCGCGAATATGCGCAGGTGCGGCAGGAGGAAGGCGATCTGGTCGAGCGCGTGCGCGCGGAGCTGGCGCGCGCCGCCGGCGATTATCCGGGGCCGGACACGCTCGCCGATGCGCTGCTCGTGTCGACGCGCACGCTGCGGCGCCGGCTGGAGGAAGCCGGATCGAGCTATCGGAAATTGCTCGATGAAGCGCGGTTTCGCGACGCGAAGCAGTTGCTCGCCGCGTCGGATCTTGACCTGAAGACGATCGCCGAGCGGCTGCAATTCACCGACCCGGCGAACTTCACGCGCGCGTTCCGGCGCTGGGCCGGGCAGACGCCGAGCGCGTACCGGGAAGCGGCTGCGGGAGCGGCACGCGAATGATGCGCACCGCGCGTCAGCGGCCGATATGAATCCGCGCGCCGCCGTCGCCCTCGCCCGCTTCGATCCGCACGTCGCCGGTTGAAGCGACGATCGCGTCGTACACATCGTCGCCCACGCACACCACCGGCACCGCGATCGCATACAGCTCGGCGGCCACGATCGCGCCGATCGAGATGATCAGGTCGCGCTCCTTCAACACGATCCCGACCGGCCCCGTACCGTTGCGCACCGCTTCCGCGAGCACGCTGCTGCTCGAACTCGAGCCCTTCGCGTGCGGCATCACCATCACCTTGCCGGCGAGGCTCGCGCCGGCCTGCGGATGCCCGCGGTCGACGATCCGGCCCGCGCCCGAGTCGTAGCCGCCCCAGAAGCTCAGCGGCTTGTCGAGGATGAACGGGCGCGCGCACGCGCTGCCCGGCACGAGCGTGTCGCCCGTCAAGAATGTACCCGTCGTTTCAGTCATCGAATCGCACCTTGCCTTCGTACGCGGAGCGCACGCATTCGCGCATGCTGCCGTACGCGACCGTCACGCCGATGTTCGCGGGCGCATACGACGCCCATTTCCCCGAGTTGGTCATCACCAGCCCCGACAGTTGCTTCATCACCGGCGTGATGTACGTGCAGGTATCGACGACGATCTGGATGCCGCGCGCGGCGAATTTCTCCACGAGGCCGGCTTGCTCCAGTTCCCACAGAATGAAGCGGCTCGTGTTCACGTAGAAGTCGCACGCCGGCTTGCCGTCGAACGCGTCGAGCAACGTGTCGAGCGTGCGGAATTCGGCCAGCGAAAAATGCGGCGTGCCGAGCGCGACCGCGACGAGCGCGTCGCCGGCCGCACCGTGATTCAGCGTGCGGCGAATCTCGTCGAGATCGGCCATCGCGATATCGACCGTGCGCTGCGCGGCGCGGCCGTGCAACGCGGCGTCGAGCGTCGGCGCCTCGGGCGTCACGCCGACCGCATGGAACAGCGCGACGGCCCCGCTCGACGCGGCGGCCGCGCCGAGCGCCTTGAGTTCGTCCTCGGTGGTGTCCGCCGGCAACCCGACGATCGCCGGCACGACCGCGCCCGCGACCTTGCCGACCGCCAAACCGAGCGCGGCGAAATAGATGTCGCGCGACGGCAAGCGGCTGAAATCGGGCGCATTGAACACGATCCGCGCGGCGCGGTTCGCGTCGACATGCAGCCCCGCATACGGCGCGCGCCCGGTGATCGCGGCGGCCAGATCGAGAAAATCGCCGTAGCGGCTCGTGCACGCGCCGAGCACCGAGTTCGCGAACACGATCGCATTCGACTCGGCCCACGCGATCTGCTCGCCCTTCGCCGGACGATTCTTCAGCTGATACGGCGCGCACGTGAAGCTCGATTCGCAGCCGAGTTGCAGATGCGCGTCCATCAGGCGCTGCGCATCGCGCTGGATCGTGCGGTCGCCGTGGTACAGCTCGGGATGGATCAGGTCGAGCGACCCGACGTTCAAGGTGGTCGGCACCGCGACCTTCGCGCCCGTGTCGACGAAATAGTCGACGAAGTCGAGGCTCGTCTGGCCGTGATACAGACAGCCGTCGATATGGGCGGACGTAATGTCGATCAGGTGCGGCGCGGACATCACCTGCGCGGTGCGCGCAACGATCCGCATCGCGCGGGCGACGCCGTCGCCGAAATCCCCGCGCAACATGGCGTCGTCGCGGTCACTCAACTGCAGCATCGGTTGCTCCTCGTGACGCGTACCGGCGGCGGCGCCGGTTCGTGAAATCAGTCAGAGGACTCTACAACTGGAAATAAAAACTGTCCAGATAACCATCAAACCGGACATCATTAAAACCAATTCCAGCAATCGACTACTTCCAAGCCGACCAATGGCCTGAATTTCGCGCCAGTTGATCGCCACACCGCCACGCCAGCCCCGCCTACCGTTCCGCCGTCAGGCTGAACAATTCATTGCGCAACGCCTTCGCGCGCTCGCGGCCGAACTGCGTGTCGAATTCGTCCTGCGCGGCCTGCCACGCGACTTTTGCCTGCGCGAACGTACGCTCGCCGAGCTTCGTGAGGTGCAGCGCATGCGCGCGTGCATCGTGCTCGGACGCCGCCGTCGAGACGAAACCGTCGCGCTGCAACGGCTTCAGCGCACGCAACAAGGTCGTGCGGTCCATCACGAGCATGTCGGCAAGTTCGCTCATCAGGAGGCCCGGGTGGCGCGTGAGGTTCGCCATGATCGAGAACTGGGCGGGCGTGACGCCGACCGGGGCCAGATGGCGTTCGTACAGTTGCGTGACGAAGCGCGCTGCCTGACGCAGCGCGAGACAGTTGCACGCCTGGGCAATCGAGGTGTCGTTCATGTTCGGCAATTTATATGTGCATATGCATAAAGTCAATGTACACTCCGCCGTAACAGCGGCCGGCGGCCGGCCATCGCGTCAAGGAGACCGACATGGACTACATCGACAAGCTGCGCATCTTCCGGTCGGTGGTGGAGATGCGCAGCTTCACGCGCGCCGCCGACATGCACGGCCTCGCACGGCCGGTCGTATCGCGTGCGGTCGCGGATCTGGAGGCGCGTTTCGGCAGCCGGCTGCTGCACCGGACGACCCGCCAGGTGTCGCTGACCGAAACGGCCGAGCGCATCTACGAGCGTTGCGCGGCCGTGCTCGACGAACTCGACGCGCTGGAAGTGGAAGCGCAGACGCACACGCGCGAGCCCGAAGGCCTGCTGCGCCTCGTCGCGCATACGACGGCCGCGCTGAACCGGCTCGTGCCGCTGATCGCCGGCTTCAAGCGCGCGCATCCGAACGTGCGCCTCGACGTCACGCTGACCGAGCGCCCGGTCGATCTGGTCGGCGAAGGCTACGACATCGGCATCGTCGTGCCGTACATGCTGACGAGCGAATCGACCGTCGTGCGGCTGGTCGAGCGCATTCCGGTCGTGATCGTCGCGACGCCTGCGTATCTGCAGACGCATGCGCGCCCCGAGACGCCGGCCGACCTCGCCGATCACGCGTTCGTGCCGATCTCGCCGTCGCTGCGCCGCCCGGCGCTGTCGTTCCGGGTCGACGGCGACATGCTCACCGTGCCGTTCCGTTTCGACATCTCGTCGAACAGCCCCGTGTTCAACCGCGAAATGGTGATGCACGACTTCGGCATCGGCGTCGTCCCGAAGACGCTCGTCCAGGCCGAACTCGCATCGGGCGCGCTCGTGCAGTTGCTGGAAGAAGCCGATCTCGTCGACGCGTTCGTCGAAATCAAGCTCGCGTACGCGAACCGCGCGCTGCTGCCCGCGAAGGTGAAGGCGTTCATCGACTACACGGCCGCGTACTGCGACCGCGAAGGCTGGATCGTTCCGGCGGCGGCGTGACGCCGGGCGCGCGAATGCGCGTTTCCGACGCCGATTGATACAGCCACGACACCAATCTGATCCCGCCGCGCCCCTCGCTTCGCGCCGCGTCGCCACCTAACATGTGCACATGCACAAGACCACGCTCACCGATGACGATTGCTTCGCGGTCCGGCAAGCCGCCCGGCGGATCTCGCAGTTCTACGAGCGCTACCTGTCGCGGGCGGGCGTCACGCCGTCGCAGTACAGCATCCTCGCGCTGCTGCGCGAGCGGCCCGGCCTGACGATGGCGACGCTGTCGAACGTGCTGGTGATCGAACGCACCGCGCTGTTGCGCGCGCTCAAGCCGCTCGTCGGCGCGGCGCTGGTGACGGGGCGGATCGAGCCGCCGTGCCGCGGTCAGACCTTCGCGCTGACCGCGCACGGCGAAACGAAGGTGGCCGATGCGCACGTGCACTGGCTCGCCGCGCAGGAAGCGTTCGAGCGGTGCTTCGGGTCGGTGCAGGCGGCCCGACTGAGAGACGAATTGTTCCGCATCACGCACAACCTGCCGGAACGCTAACCCTTTCCCCGATCGACGTCGTGCCGTCGATCGCTTTAATAAGTGCATATACATAGGTGAATCGATGGATACGACCCAAGACGCTGCCTCGTCACGCGAAGCAGCCACAACCGAGCGGCCCGCCAAGCAGCAACGCCGCGTACCGTGGATGCGCATCGCGGTGGGCGCCGTCGTCGTCGTGGTCGCGGCCGCCGCGCTCGACTGGCTGTTCGTGCTGCGCTTCCAGGAAAGCACCGACGACGCGTACGTCGGCGGCGACGTGACCGTGCTCGCACCGAAGGTCAACGGCTTCGTCGACAAGATCCTCGTGACCGACAACCAGCGCGTGAAGGCCGGCGACGTGCTCGTGCAGCTCGATGCGCGCGACTACGACGCGAAGCTCGCGCAGGCCAGCGCCGAAGTCGACAGCGCGCGCTCCGCCGTGACCGAACTCGAAGCGAAGCAGCAACTGCAATACGCGGTGATCGGCCAGCACGCGGCCGACAAGAACGCGTCGTCGGCCGAGCTGACGCGCGCTGCGTCGGACCGCGTGCGCTACCGCGAATTGGTGAAGTCGGACGCCGTATCGAATCAGATCGTCGAGCGCGCGGATGCCGATTACTCGAAGGCCGGCGCGGCCGTCGAACGCAGCGACGCCGCGCTGCTCGCATCGAAGCGGCAGCTCGACGTGCTCGGCGCGCAGCTCGCCGATGCGCGGGCCCGCGTGAACACCGCGCTCGCCGCGCAGCGCGTCGCGGCGCTCAACGTCGAATACACGACGATCCGCTCGCCGGTCGACGGCTACGTCGGCAACCGCACGGGGCGCGTCGGGATGCTCGCGAACGTCGGCGTGCCGCTGCTGACGGTCGTGCCGGCCTCCGGCCTGTGGATCGACGCGAACTTCAAGGAAGACCAGTTGCGCAAGATGCGCGCGGGAGACCGCGTCGACGTCGCGCTCGATGCGTCGAGCACGCGCCTGCACGGCCGCGTCGACAGCCTGGCGCCCGCGACCGGCGCCACCTTCAGCGTGCTGCCGCCCGAGAACGCGACCGGCAACTTCACGAAGATCGTCCAGCGCGTGCCGGTGCGCGTGCATCTCGATCCGCAGCCCGGTATCGAGCAGGTGCTGCGCCCCGGCCTGTCCGCGGTCGTGACCGTGCATACCGACCACCAGCACTGAGCGGGAGCCGACGATGACCACCGCGTTTTCCGGCGACCCCGCGTCGCAACCGACCAGACAGCGCGTGTTCGCGTTCGCGCTGATGTGCGTCGGCTTCTTCATGGCGACGCTCGACATCCAGATCGTCGCGTCGTCGCTGCGCGACATCGGCGGCGGGCTGTCCGCGAGCCAGGACGAACTGTCGTGGGTGCAGACCGCGTACCTGATCGCCGAGATCATCGTGATCCCGATGTCGGGCTGGCTGTCGAAGGTGATGTCGACGCGCTGGCTGTTCGCCGCGTCGGCCGTCGGCTTCACGATCACCAGCATGCTATGCGGGCTCGCGTGGGACATCAACTCGATGATCCTGTTTCGCGGGCTGCAGGGCGCGCTCGGCGCCGCGATGATCCCGACCGTGTTCACGACCGCGTTCGTGCTGTTCCCCGGCAGGCAGCGGCTGATCGCGTCGACGACCATCGGCGCGCTCGCATCGCTCGCGCCGGCGATCGGCCCCGTGATCGGTGGCTGGATCACCGATCAATGGTCGTGGCACTGGCTGTTCTACCTGAACCTCGTGCCGGGCATCGCAGTAGCCGCGCTGGTGCCGCGCTACGTGCATATCGACGCGCCCGATCTCAGCCTCATCAAGCGCGGCGACTATCTCGGCATCGTGCTGATGTCGGGCTTCCTCGGCTGCCTCGAATACGTGCTCGAGGAAGGCCCGCGCAAGAACTGGTTCGGCGACGACGCGATCGTGATCTGCGCGTGGCTCTCCGGCATCTGCGGCTTCCTGTTCATCGTGCATGCGCTGACCGCGAAAGACCCGATCGTCGACCTGCGCGCGCTCGCCGTGCGCAACTTCGGGATCGGCAGCCTGCTGTCGTTCGTGACCGGCATCGGGATTTTCGTGACCGTGTTCCTGACGCCGCTGTTTCTCGCGCAGGTGCGTGCGTTCAGCTCGCTGCAGATCGGTATCGCGCTGCTGTCGGTCGGCGCGTTCCAGTTGATCGCGCTGTGCGCGTATGCGTTTGCCGCGCGCTACGTCAGCATGCGTGCGCTGCTCGTGTTCGGGCTCATCTGCTTCGGCCTCGGCTCCTACCTGTACACGCCGATCACACACGACTGGGGCTGGCAGGAATTACTGCTGCCGCAGGCGCTGCGCGGCATCGGCCAGCAGTTCAGCGTGCCGCCGATCGTGACGATGGCGCTCGGCTCGCTGCCGCAATCGCGCCTGAAATCGGCGAGCGGGTTGTTCAACCTGATGCGCAACCTCGGCGGCGCGATCGGCATCGCGGTGAGCGCGACGATGCTCAACGACCGGCTGAATTTTCATTACCTGCGGCTGAACGAACACGTGAGCGCCGGCGAACCGCAGGTCGCATCGCTGCTCGATCGTCAGGCCGCGTACTGGGGCTCGGTGGCCGGCAATACGCTGAACACCGCTCAGGCCGGGCTCGCGAACCTGCATCGGCTGATCTATCGCGAAGCGCTGACGCTCACCTATGCGGATGCGTACTACGCGCTGTCGCTGTGCTTCGTCGTCGCACTGCTTGCCGTCGTGTTTTCCAAACCCATTACGTTGAACGCGCCGCCGCCGGACGCGCACTGAGGCCCAGGGATCATCATCATGAAGAAGCTACTCGTCGCGCTGGCCGTCAGCGCATTCGCCGCCGGGTGCGCGGTGCAGCCCGCGCAGCATCCGGCGCTGAACGACTCCGTTCAGACGCTCGCGCCCACCGCGTGGGATACCGACGTGCCGCGCGCGGACATCGATGCGGCCACCTGGTGGGCGCAGTTCCACGACCCCGTGCTCGACCGGCTGATCGCGACCGTCCTCGACGGCAACCTCGATCTGCAGGCCGCCGCCGAACGCGTGAAGCAGGCGCAGGCGCTGACCGTGCAGAAACGCGCGGTGCTGCTGCCCGAACTCGACGCGACCGCGCATGCGGCCGACGCGCGGCAGAACACGCCGCCGCCGCTCGGTTATGTGCGGCAGGCTGGGGCCGGGCTCGCGCTGAGCTGGTCGCCCGATGTGTTCGGCGGTGAACGGCTCGATTTGCTGGCCGCTCAAGCGGAGTTGGTCGGGCAAAAGCACGCGGAAGATGCGATGCGCCTCGCTCTCGCGGCCGACGCGGCATCCGCGTATGTCGATCTGCGCTGGGCGCAGCAGGAACTGAAGATCCTGCAGGACAACGCGAAGATCCGCCAGCATGCGCTCGAACTCACACGCAAGCGGCAGGCGTTCGGGCTGTCGACGGAGCTCGACGTGACACGTGCGCAGAACCAGCTCGACGCGCTCGAGGCGCGGATTCCGCCGACGCAGGCGCAGATTTCGCATCAGCTCAATCTGATCGCCGTGTATTCGGGGCGGACGCCGGAATCGGTCGATCGGCTCGTGTTGGCGCAGGCCGGGGAGATTCCCGCGCCGCCGATTGGCGCGCCGGGGACGTTGCCTTCGCAGGCGTTGTTGCGGCGGCCGGATGTGCTGACTGCCTATGCACAGGTCGAGCGGCGTGCAGCGCAGGTGGGCGTGGCGAAGGCCGAGCGGTATCCGAAGTTTTCGTTGAACCTGACAGACGGGATTCTGGCGGCTTCCTATCTCGGGCTGCCGACGTTGACCGATAACCTGTTCAGCGCGGCACTGAGTGCGACGAGCCCGATCTTCAACGCGGGGCGGATTACCGCCGATATCTCGCAGAGCGAAAGCCGGATGCGCGAGTCGGAACTCGGGTTACGGCAGACGATGCTGCAAGCGCTGCGGGAAGTCGAGGATGCGCGTGCGAATCTCGTCAGTTCCGATGAGGCGACGCGAAGGCTGGGTAGCGCATTGGCGGCTTCCGATAAAGCGCTCGGGCTGGCGAATCAGCTCTATAAGGGCGGCGCGACGGATTTTCTGGATGTGCTGTCGGCGCAGGAGGTTTATTTGCGGGATTCGGACTCGCTCAATCAGGTCAAGCGCGAACATGCGCTCGCGGCGGTGGCGTTGTATCGGTCGCTTGGGGGTGGGTGGAGCAGGAATGAGGCGGCGGGTGGACCGCGGGCGGAAACCGAAGCTGTGGCAAAGAACTAGGTGGGATCACGATGCGGGAGCCTGTCAGACTTTTAGTGTGCCGAGGTCATGAAACGATAACGGAACTAACGTCCTATGACCGATGCAACAGTGATCAAGAAAAGCAAGAATCCGAAGGCGCCGAAGGTGTTTCCCGACGAACTGACGATCAGTTGCTTGCCCAGGTTCAGGGCAAGAACGCCGAGTCGATCCTGGGGCGAATCGGGGCTTGGCCGGCCAGCTCGGGAAGCGGTTGGCCGAGCGCATGCTCGCGGCCGAGATGAGCCACCATCCGGAAGCCGGGACCGAGCAAGGCAAGGCCGGCAACCGCAATGGCACCCGCACCAAGACGTTCCTCACGCCCCAACGGCGAACTGAAGCTGGATATTCCGCATGACCGGCAGGCAACGTTCGAACGGCAATTGACCGGCAAGTATCAATGCCGGCTGCCCGGCTTCGACGATCACGTCATCAGCATGTATGCACGCGGCATGAACGCACGCTTGATTCAGGGCCATCTGCTGCGACTGAGCTTTGCGGACGTCGATTTCCTGAACCCGAATCTATCGAAGAGACCGCGGGACAAACTCGCCCGTACGTTGACCGCGGAGCAGGCTCAGGCGATTCACTCCTTTGCCGAAGCCCTACCGATAGAAATCGTATCGATGGTCATCCACTGCGAAGGTGGCCATCACGGTCATGCGCCGTCGCCTTGGCGCGCCATCGGCTATATGGCTATCAGGCGGATCGTGCATCTTTCGCACGCCAACCCTGCAATCGTCCGCATCATGATAGGAAATGACCGTACAACTCATCGCGAGCGGCAACGAGCCCGTGATTGATACGTTTCAACAACCGCGCCCGTTGCCCTGCAACAGGCAGCGACGCACCGTCATGTCTTTATTGAACCGAGAGTCTGGGACGACATCAGCTTCGGCAATGGCTCACATTTACATTGACACAAATCGTTCTCTAATGCGACCTGCTTACCCATCATCGTCATCGCACGTGGCGAGCCGTCGCTTATGATGACACCCGTCGTGCCACAGGCGGGACATTGAACCGGGGCGCCCAGATAAGCGAAAGGTTGGCCTTGCAATGAGGTCCCGGCGATACCGTCGACCACAACACCGTTGCGATCGGTCTTATCGCCCTGACGAATGAACCGTCGGCTCATGCTGTAAGGCCGTTGGACGGCGTCGCAGCATTGCACGCCCGCTCGATATCGTCCGGCCATACCGGTTCGCGGCAAGTCAGTTGGGCGAGCCAATGCAATAGGGATTGAGAGAATGCGGGAAGTGCCCCGACCGCCACCACCAGCCACACTATCGGATTGCCCGACTTAAGTAGGCCCGAGGTTCCGTCGAAATTCAACCTCAGCGAATTGCGCAGGGAGGCTCCCTTCGGCAGGAACTCGGTCACCGGGGGCAGCGAAGCGGGGCCTTCTTCCATAAATCGCCGGTAGAACTCAAAGTCCTGGTAGAGGACTTTCATGACCTCCTGTCCCCCGACGCTTCCCTCATCGGACGACAGGACAACTCGCGTTCCCATCGAGAATGTATCCTTGACCATCCCCTTGTCGTCAAGAACCAGGCAACGAACCACGCGCGGCGCCGTGCGCGTGGGGCCGCTTCTGGGCTTGCGTTCGACGTACAGGAAGGCGCTATCCCAGGGTACCGATACAACCCCGCCAGGGCCATTGTGCTTGAACGCGTAAATCATCCGGTCACGCCGGTTCAACCGGACGGGCTTGCAGGTGTAATTGAAACAGTCGCGTGTCAATGCCCAAATGCCAATTCCCGAGAAACCGAGCGCGACAAACAAGAAAAACGCAAGCACTCCATAAATGAGCCCCAGTTGTCCCCGCTGCTCGTAGATAGGAGGTACATGAGTCATCATCCAAAGAAGGGCCGCCGTGAATGCCAACGAACCGAGCCCCGGTAACATAAACGCAAAGACCCCCCAGCCCTTCTCCGAATAGTTTCCGTCTCGGACCTCTAGGCAAGTATCGCTCATCGAGAATACTGAACGCTCATCCTTAGCCGTGTCAGACGCAGGCTGTCCGATTGCGAGGCGGGCAGCCTGCTCCTCCTCGCTGACCGGCCGGTTCAGGCGGTACCACGAGAGTCCGTCAAATGCCATCTCTTTTCTCCATCACGAAAGCATTGCCGTAAATGCCTTTTGGTCTTCGGCCAGAGTGGGGAACCGCTCTTTGGCCTCTTTCAGCCCAAAAAAACATCGTTCAAGCCACTCATCCACTTCCTTACCCTTGAAGTAGTTGATGAGGATACCAATAAGGGCAGCGATAAGCAGAAGCGGCAGGGCCACGACCGCTGCAGCGGATGCCGAAAGGAATATGACAGAGTAAGCGAGAGCAAGACCGACAACCGCTGATGCGGCATCCAGGATAAACATCGTCACATTACCTTCCTTGAAATCCTGCACGGCATGATAGATGTCAATCGCAGCAGACACGAGCCCAACCACCGCGCCGCCGTACCTCCCCGCGACGTTGAGGAAACGTTCTAGTCGAAGCCAGCCTGTACCCAACTGAGCCCCAGCCTTTCCGACGGTGTCAATTGCAGCCGAACCATATTGCGCAACACTCGCCACGAGTCCACCACTCGGTGATCGCCGACGATTCCGACAGCGCGAAGTCGTCGTGCACGAGCGTCGGCACGCGTTGCGTCAGCGACGTCGCCGCATAGTCCGGCGCGAAATGCGCACGGTTGCCGAGATCGACAGTCACCAGTTCGTACGGCAGCGACTTTTCCTCGAGCGCGACGAATACCGACATCGCATAAGGGCTCGTGTATTGCGCATCCGCGTAGAGGCGGAGATTGCCGGTTTGCACTGCGGGCTCCTTGTTCTGGATTGTTGTGTGTTACCGCTGCCCGGTCATTCGGTGGCCGGCCAACGATAGCCGATCACCTCATGCAACGGATACGCAAGTTCCCGAACCTCTTCCAGCTGGTTGCCGCCAAACAGATGCACGTGTTCGGCGTCGTGCCGCAGATAGAAACCGACGTGCCCTTTCCAGCTCGTCGGATCATCCCGCGTCAGGATCGCGATGCAGCCGTAGACCGGGCGCTCCAGCGGTTTGCCCCATTCGAGCCACGAGCGCGCGAGCGCGGAGCCGGTGCCGCGGAATCCAGCGTGCGCCATGCACCAGTTCACGAACGACGAGCACCAGGAAATCTTGTCGTCGTAGCCGACCAGGTTCGTCTGGTTGTTGTATTCGACGATGCGCGGGTTGATGCTGCCCGGCGGGTGGCGGCGGATGCCGAGTTCGGCCAGCGCGACGGGCATCCAGGGTGGGTGGGCGGCTTTCACTTTGCTCTCAGGGTTCGATAGGGGTCACGTCGTTCTCGGATACGTGTCGGTATTGTTTCGCGCAATCTTCGCACGAATAGGGCGAATCCACAGCCCCGTCACGAGTGGCGATTTTCGTCAGGTCCGCCCGTATCATGGAGGCAGCGCCTCCCCTGACTCCCCTGCCCGCCATGCGCATCACGCCCCTGCCGCCCCTTCAGTGCCTCATCGCGTTCGAAGCCGCCGTGCGGCACGCGAGTTTCACGAAAGCCGCCGCCGAACTGCACCTGACCCAAAGCGCGATCAGCCGCCAGATCCAGCAGCTCGAGGAATTCCTCGGCCGCTCGCTGTTCGTGCGCGAACACCGTTCGCTGCGGCTGACGATCGCCGGCGAGCAATACGCGGCGCAAGTCCACCGTCTGCTCGTGCAATGCGCGGAAGCCACGCACGACGTCATGAAACCGTACGGCGATCTCGAACTGACGATCGCGTGCTCGTCCGGCGTCGCGCTGCTGTGGCTCACGCCGCGGCTGCCGGACTTTCGCGCCACCTATCCCAACATCAAGCTGCGCCTGATCGTGCGCGACGGCCTTGCGTCGATGTCGCCCGCGGAATTCGACGTCGGCGTCTACTACGTGCGCCAGCAGGCGCCGGCCGAATACACCGCGCGCCGGCTGTTCGACGAGGAAGTGTTCCCCGTCTGCGCGCCCGGCTATCTGGCCGGCCGCACGCTCGACGCGGCCGATCTCGCGAACGAAACGCTGCTGCGCCTCGAAGACGGCCAGCGCCAATGGATGTCGTGGTCCGAATGGTTCGACCTGAACGACGTCGACCGGCAGAAGGCGCAGCCGCAGGACATCACGATCAACTCCTATCCGCAGATCGTGCAGATGACGATACTCGGTCAGGGCGTGTCGCTCGGCTGGCGCTACATGATCGACGCCTGCATCGAAGCCGGCCTGCTCGTGCGCGTGACGGAAGCGTCCGCGAGCCACGGCGGCGGCTATTACGTGATCTCGCCGAACGACCGCGCGCAGAACCAGGCCGCCCGCCTGTTCACCCGCTGGCTGTTCGAACAAGCGGAGCAGCAAACCGGGGCCTGAATACCACGCGCCCGATCCATGCGTGCAGCGCATGCAGGCATGCGAATCTTTCGTTTCAGAAAAAATTGCAGCTGTCCTTAGCATGGGATTCACGCGGGGCAGCCGCCCCGTCTTCTGACCAAGGAAGAGACCATGCAAGGAACGCTCTCCCCGCGCGCCGCGCCTGCCGTCGATGCAGCGGCGCAACAGCGCCGCCGCGCCATCGTCGCGACCGTGATCGGCAACGGTCTCGAATGGTTCGACTTCACCGTCTACAGCTTCTTCGCGGTGATCATCGCGAAGCTGTTCTTCCCGACCGGCAACGAACTGACGTCCGTACTGCTCACCGTCGCGACGTTCGGCGTGGGCTTCTTCATGCGGCCGGTGGGCGGCATCGTGCTCGGCGTCTATGCCGACAAGGTCGGACGCAAGGCCGCGCTGTCGCTCACGATTCTGCTGATGGCGGCCGGCACCGCGCTGATCGGGATCGCGCCGACCTACGAACAGGCCGGCATCGCCGCGCCGCTCCTGATCGTCGTCGCGCGGCTGTTGCAAGGCTTCTCGGCCGGCGGCGAGATGGGCGGCGCCACCGCGTTCCTCACCGAATACGCGCCGCCAGAGAAGCGCGCGTATTACTCGAGCTGGATCCAGTCGAGCATCGGCTTCGCGGTGCTGCTCGGTGCGGCGACCGGCACGTTCGTCACGACGTCGCTCGACACGCAGGCGCTGCATAGCTGGGGCTGGCGGCTGCCGTTCCTGCTCGGGATCATCGTCGGGCCGGTCGGGTACTTCATTCGCAGCCATATCGACGAGACGCCCGCGTTCAGCGCCATCGAATCGCAGGCGAAGGAAAGCTCGCCGCTGAAGGAAGTGCTGCACACGTATCCGCGCGAGACGTTCGCGAGTTTCTCGATGGTCATCCTGTGGACGGTCTGCACCTACGTGCTGCTGTTCTACATGCCGACCTATTCCGTGCGCACGCTGCATCTGCCGCAATCGACCGGCTTCACGGCCGGCATGGTCGGCGGGCTGATGATCATGTGCTGCTCGCCGATCGTCGGGCGACTCGCCGACGCGTGGGGACGCCGCGTGTTCCTGTCCGGCTCGGCGCTCGCGATCCTCGTGCTCGCGTGGCCGATGTTCTCGTGGATCAACCATGCGCCGGGGTTCGCGTCGCTGATCGTGTTCCAGGCCGTGTTCGGCGTGCTGATCGCGGCCTATACGGGGCCGATCCTCGCGGCGTTCGCGGAGCTGTTTCCGACCAAGGTGCTGTCGACCGGGTTGTCCGTCGCGTACAACTTCGCGGTGACGATCTTCGGCGGGTTCGCGCCGTTCCTGATCACGTGGCTCATCGCCCGCACCGGCAGCGACATGGCGCCCGCGTTCTACGTGATGCTCGCGGCGGCCGTCAGTTTCGTCGGCACGCGCTTCGTGAAGGATGCGAAGCGTGCGGCCGCAACGACTCGATAAGGATTTTTGCTCATGACCATTACCGTGCTTCAAGGCGGCAACGTGCTCGACCTCGAACGAGGCGTGTTGCTCGAACATCATCATGTCGTGATCGAAGGCGAGCGGATCGTCGAAGTCACCGATCGGCCGGTGGATTTGCCGAATGCGCAGGTGATCGACGTGCGCGGCAAGACCGTGATGCCGGGGTTCATCGATTGCCATGTGCATGTGCTGGCGTCGAATGCGAATCTCGGCGCGAATGCGACGCAGCCGAATATTCTCGCGGCGATTCGGTCGCTGCCGATTCTCGATGCGATGTTGTCGCGGGGGTTTACCAGTGTGCGGGATGCGGGGGGCGCGGATTGGAGTTTGATGCAGGCCGTTGAGACGGGGCTGATTCCGGGGCCGCGGATTTTTCCGTCGGGGAAGGCGTTGTCGCAGACTGGTGGGCATGGGGATTTCCGGCCTCGTGGAGATTTGCTGGAGCCTTGCTCCTGCTGCTTCAGGACGGGGGCGATTGCGCGGGTTGTCGATGGCGTCGAAGGCGTGCGGCTCGCCGTGCGTGAGGAGATTCAGAAAGGCGCGACGCAGATCAAGATCATGGCGTCAGGCGGCGTGGCTTCGCCGACCGATCCGATCGCGAACACGCAGTATTCGGAGGATGAGATTCGGGCGATCGTCGACGAGGCCGAGGCCGCGAATACTTATGTGATGGCGCATGCGTATACGGGGCGGGCGATTGCGCGGGCTGTGAGATGCGGTGTGCGGACGATCGAGCATGGGAATCTTGTGGATGAAGCGGCTGCGGCGCTGATGCATGAGCGGGGAGCGTTTGTCGTGCCAACGCTGGTGACTTATGACGCGCTGGCGAAACATGGGGCGGAGTTTGGGATGCCGGCGGACTCCATCGCGAAGGTGGCCTCCGTGCAGCAGAAAGGACGCGAGTCGCTTGAGATCTATTCGAAAGCTGGGGTGAAGATGGGGTTCGGGTCGGACTTGCTCGGCGAGATGCATGCATTTCAGTCTGGGGAGTTTCGGATCCGGGCGGAGGTGCTTGGGAATCTGGAAGCGCTCAGGTCGGCGACGACGGTGGCGGCGGAGATTGTGAATATGACGGGGGAGCTTGGGGTGGTTGCCGTGGGAGCGATCGCCGATCTCGTCGTGCTGGATGGAAATCCGCTTGAGGATATCGGGGTTGTGGCCGATGAAGGCGCGCGGGTCGAGTATGTGTTGCAGCGGGGGGCGGTTGTGAAGCGGCGGGTTGGCGGGCAGTGATTTGACGCCATTCGGCTATTTCAGCAGGCGCGGCGCGGCCTCACGGGCCTTGCGGTCGTGACAGTTGTTGACGGTGGCTACAGGTGTGATTCGAGGCGTTCGCGGCAATGGCCGGGGCGGTGTCGCCCCGGCGGTCAAGCGCATTCGGGAAACGCCTGCGTTCCACTCGCTAGAGCCGCATCAAGCGGCCCTTGCAGACGTTACAGCGGCGGCGGTACCCAATCAGGATCGTGGTACGGCTGCTCTCGCAGCGCCAACTGGCCGTAGTCCGGAGTGATCGTGATCTGCCGGGTCACGTAGTTGGCGTTCAGATATATGCGGTCGCCCGGCTTGAATCCGAAGATCTTGAAATCAATGTCGATCGCCTGCATCCACGGCAGGTACGGCCAGCCTCGTTTGGGAAGGTCCGGGTAGTTGCGCAGGACCAGCTCAAACCTCTTCTGCATGTTGACGGGTTTGTTCTTTCTACGACGTGGCTTAGTATTGGCGTCAGCCATTTCCGACTCCTGTGTCGAGTTGGTGGTGGTCAGCGGGTCGTATGGGTTGCCGCCCATGCGGCCCGCGCTTTTTTGGTCCCTCGAGTTTCCCCTTCTTTCTCCCCTCTTCGCTGGGTCTTGTTGGGCAAGACGGCTTTCTTTCGACCATCGGGGCGGAGGGGACTGCGGTCAACTTCCGATGGCGAGAAGCAATGCTTCATGACCAGTGTAGTCGGGCTGGCATCTCAGAAATGGGGAAATGAGGGGATTGGCCGTTCGGTATAGGGATGCGCAACACAAGGCAGATGTTGCGAATTCGGCAGGTTACGTTCCCGGGTGTTCGACAAATCGCTAAACCAAAGAGAGCAGCTACGGTTGACCTTCACCGACCCAATGCCGCCGCCCGAGTCAGCTTCGCCTCTATGGCAACTTTCGAGTGCGAATTCAACCCGTCAATGCTTGAGGCTGCATAGCAGCGAGGAGTGTTGCGATGAAACGGACACGGCGGATGATCGGCCGTAGCAAACAGAAAATTGAGCAAGCGGGCACAATAAGGGCACGCTTGACCGATGGGCGGCTATTCCCTGTGTCATTCACTCGTTTGGCAAACGAGGGGAGTGTATGATTTTGCATGAATGCCTTCAGAACTAAACACAACATTTACAGCGAGATGCAGACATGACCATTCTTCGAATAAAAGTAGAAAACGTAAAAGGGGCTAAAATTCGAGATGTCGTGGCCGAAATCATCCCCAATAAACCATCCCTGTTGGTTGCGCCTAATGGCTTTGGGAAAAGCTCGATAACAGCAGCGTTCGCAAGTTTAAACCAAGCAAGGCTTAAGTTGGATGACGACCACCTTCACGAGGCCAGCAAAATCCATAAGCCGAGGTTAACTATCGAGTTGCGGGACGTCGCAGGAAAAATAAGCGTTCTGACGGCAGACGAGACGAAAAATGACATCTCCAAGGTCTTGGATGTCTATGTGATAAACAGTAGACTTAAAGCCAAAGCCGTGAAAAATAACGTTGGCGGGTTCACGACCGCGTCTGCCTCGTTAAAAATAAATGAGATTGTGCTGGTTGACAAGATTCCCCCAACCACGCACTTCGATTATGGTATCGCGGAGATCCGAAAGGCGTTCGGGAAAAATGGAAAAATTCTTACCGGAATCGATTGTATTTTAAATAATCCGACTGCAATCGACGCACTTTCTGAGGAATTCTCGACGCTGACAAAATTTTCCGGCGTCAAAACTCAAGATAAGCTTGACAATATTAGAAATGAAATTAATGCACAGGATGGAGATGCTAGCATTATTCGCAACTGGATCAAAGTTAACTGTGAAACCAAGATCAACGAAATCCCCTGCTTGAGACAGATCGCTGATATCGTGTCTCGTCATGTTCCAGAGATTAAAGAACGTATAGATAGTTTGCTTTCTGCGTATCAGTTATGCATCCTCTATGCGAGGGATCCGCAGGCCTTTAAGAAAGCCTGTGCATATACCCAATACGTTCGAGATAAAGATGTGTACAGTCAGCTCATATCATCTTTCGACACGACATGGAAGAAAGTCAAACCAAAAGAGCGTAAGGGCGCATTGATTGTCGATTTTCCTAATGCGTTACATATTTCCAATGGTCAACGCGACTCGTTGACCTTCGCGGCAATGATTCAGCGAATCAGGGGCAAGATCGGCAAGCGCGATTGCATCCTCATAATTGACGAAATCTTTGACTACCTTGATGACGGCAACCTCACGGCAGTCCAGTATTACATTTCCAATCTTATCGAGGACATGAAGAAAGATGGGAAACGAATCTACCCTATCATTTTCACGCACTTAAATCCAATTTACTTCAAGAACTATGCATTCCAAGATCAGAAGGTTCATTTTATCGACAAGAGAAGTCCCGTTATAAATGAGCACCTTAGGAAATTAATCACCAGCCGCAGCAATGATTCAATAAAGGCTGGCGTTGAGCGACACCACTTACACTTCAATCCGTCCCAAGTAGATCTCCAAAATGAGTTTGCAGCTCTTGGATTGAAAGAGAGCTGGGGGAAATCGGAAAGATTCCACGAATTTATTTTTGATGAGTGGAAAAAATATGATGAAGGTGGCGATCAGTATGATCCGTTTGCCATCTGCTGTTATGTTAGAGTAAAAATAGAAGAAATTTCATACAACAAGATCACGGATTCCGATTCTCAAAAAAAATTCCTGGACACGAACGGAACACGAAAAAAACTTGACTTCGCAGCATCCATCGGGATAAGCGTGCCGGAAGTAGCATTCTTATTGGGTGTTATATACAACGAAGGGTTGCACCTAAAACCACATGTAGATAACTCATCCCCTATTGTCGCAAAGCTCGAAAATTTGGTAATAAGAAAAATGATTTCTGATGCCACTCAATTTTGACAAATTCGCGATCACATGTTGGCAGCTCGCGCGCCACCACTGGTGAGCGGTCAAATCTGCAGAACGTCGCGGAGGCGGCCAGCGCGCCGCGCTTTTCTGTTATGACGACCGAAAGCCGAGCCGCGCACGCATTCATGTCCCGACAACGAGGCTTCTTGTCACGAGCATCGTTCCGAGTCGCGGAAACATGGCATCCGTTTGCGGACACCGCACTTGTTGGCGGTGATTGTG
Organism: Burkholderia sp. EMB26; assembly: GCF_024730645.1. NCBI lineage: Bacteria > Pseudomonadati > Pseudomonadota > Betaproteobacteria > Burkholderiales > Burkholderiaceae > Burkholderia > Burkholderia sp. EMB26. The sequence goes on along the minus strand of NZ_CP078071.1, from coordinate 2,798,053 downwards.
ATAGTAGTTGCGACATCGCCCCGGCACGGTAACCGGGTGGTAAATAGATCAAGAGCACCGCACTCCCCCACTGGGGCTACTCTCTCAGTTACAACAACCGGATTCCCAATTCCGTCCGCAACCGCCACGTCGAGACCGAACACGATAAAGGGAGCATCGCCGGCAAACTCTTATAACAGCCTATTGATGGTCGGCGCAAACAGCGCGATCAACATTGATGGCATTATTTCTCATCTTTCGTTCTATCACGTTCGGGTTTAGGTAGTGGAGCACTCGACATTAGTACGGTCATCCATGCGTGACGCGCCGGCGAGAAACGCGGAGTGCGATATCTGGCGTGTCAACCTGCTGAGGATGCGGCAGATCGCCAAGTGCGATCATCGGCATTGTAGCCGCACAAGTTGAGCGACCATGGATGGCGAACGCGGACAATGGGCCGACAATCCGGTACCGATATAGTCATCGAACCTCGCACGTGATCTGCGTCGCGCCACGTGCGAGTTCCTCGATTTTAATTTCCGATAACAAATCGGAAGCCAATCGCAACATCAAAAGAGAACATTGTTAATGTCACTTGCTGTGTTTCTTCCGGCCCGGTGATCGCTACTAGTCCTGGGAATAGCAAATGTGTATCGACCATCCCCTTGAAATACCGCCTTGTAGTGCTTCCCATCCTCCGTTATCTCAAACCCCATCTTTGCTAAGGCATTCTTCATTCGAGAGTCCATATCTCGATACGCCTTAAATAAATTCTTTATCTCTGCCTCAATCTTGCGACCATTTCCAGAGGATTTGTTAACGCTCAGAAGATCAATCAAAATATGCTGCCGCCGGCTATTATCTCTCACCGCCCGCAAAGCTTCTTCAAGCGCAGAAATAATAACATCAGATATTTCATGATCAAACAGATCTTGCTCTTTACCAGAAACCACAAGACCGCGCCCCGATGGCTGACCGATTGAAGAGACACGCTTCAGCTCCGCATTAAGTCGCAAAATTTCCTGCTCAGCCTCGGCAATTTTTAGATCTTTTGCCGCTTGATCGGCATCAAACACCTGAATATACGCCTGCAACTCCGTCGACCCCTGCGCTTTCAGCAAATCATAGCGCCTTCTCGACATCGTTTCCATCAAGTGATTCCAAGTACAATTCGTTCTAACTCTTCTGTTGGAAAGAGCCAGCCGAATATCTTTCGCAATATCAATCTGAATAGCACGCCGATTTGGCGTATCTTCATCAAGATAATATACACTTCGCCCGTTACTCTCAGGCCAATAAACACCAATAGTGCCACCGAAAACATTGCTTGAATTCGTAAGAGTTTTTACTTTAAACGAGAAAACCCTACTTGGCTCAACCACAACATGAGCCATACCCGAAACAAACCTAGCCAGTTCATCCGGATTAATCAAATAATCCCCACCAAAACCTGCACTTACATACACAATCGGAAGTTTGTTATTAGCGACCCCCATCATCAAGGCGGCCGCTATGCCAGAGTCGTCCTCGCCCAAACGAAACGGCGCCTCTGTCACTGGAATCTCGCCGTCCATCCCCCCACCGAGCTCCGCGAGCACCTGGCGAATAAAATAGGGCTTTTTGGGCGGCGGAAGCCTCACTGTTGCGCTTAGCGCTTCACAAGAAATCTGAATACTCAGCAGGTTTCTATCGGCCGTCTTAAGCGAAACAATAGATGTCACCCATTCCAACCCTTTGTCTACATTAACATAACGAAGCCCGCCGATATCATACTCCCCACCTTTAGCGGCAGCTATCGTCACCCGCTCGTTACCATTCGAGTAATTCCACTCAGAATCAACGGAAACGTTAGAAAGCACATTCCGTGGTATTTTAGAGTGAGGACTCCCAGCGATCCATTTACACGCCAAATTGATTACATCATCAACCCCATTTCGAGGATCGATAGGAAATTCAGTAGAAAAATTTGCCATATTATTTTATTAAATCACTCGTTAAAAAAATCACACTTCACAAATAAATCCCAACCATTTATTCAAATGCACATCGTCCTGCGACTTGACTCCGGAGGCCAAAAAATTTGTTAACCGTGCTTGATCTAAACCATAAACTCGCCGATGTATCCGGCGTCCGATGTCTAGCGCCAACAGAGCAGGACCAGCCTCATCGTCATATCGGCAATCTTCCGCTCAATCTTTAGTGTGGAAAAGCGGTACATTGCGACACACTTCCGAACACAGCCGTAGGACGCGCCAACACGGCGTTGACTGCTGGAGGTCGTCGCCCCGGCTCTCAATATGAAATTGAGTCTCATTTTTATTAATGTCACGAGTCTCGTCCAACAAACAAAAACGGCCACCGTGACCCCACGGCAGCCGCCCTCTGAAACACTCGACGCCAAACCCCAAACCAGCCCTTACTCATCCACCTTAAAAGCCGACACGAGCTTCGTCAATTCCGCCGCCTGCTGCCTCAAACTCTCCGCCGCCGCCGCGCTTTCCTCGACCAAAGCCGCATTCTGCTGCGTCATTTGATCGAGCGACAGCACCGCATCCCCAATCTGATCGATGCCCGCGCTCTGCTCCAGGCTAGCCTCGGCAATCTCCCTCATCATCGCGCTAACGCCCTGAACCTGCGAGACAACATCACTCATCACCTTCCCCGCCTCACTAACGAGCCGCGACCCGGCACCCACCGTCCCCGCGCTATGCTCGATCAGCGATTTAATCTCCTTAGCCGCCTGCGCACTACGCTGCGCCAGATTCCGCACTTCCGAAGCGACAACAGCAAACCCACGCCCCTGCTCCCCCGCCCGCGCCGCTTCCACCGCGGCATTCAACGCCAGAATATTCGTCTGAAACGAAATACTGTCGATCATCACGATGATCTCGGAGATCCGCTGCGAAGCGTCACTGATCTGCTCCATCGTCGTCACGACCTCGCCCACCACCTGCCCGCCCCGCGCCGCCGTATCCGCCGCGCCATTGATCATCTTCGCGGCCGTCGTCGCCGTCTCGGTGTTGTTGCGCACCACGGCCGTGATCTCTTCCATCGACGAAGCCGTTCGCTCCAGGTTGCTCGACTGCCCTTCGGTGCGTTCGCTCAGATCCGCATTCCCTGAAGCAATCTGCGCCGATCCGGTCGCAATCGAAGCCGAAGCCGCACGAATCCGATGAACGAGCGTCGACAGCGACGACACGAACCGGTTGAACGCATCCGACAACTGCCCGATCTCGTCCTCGCTCTCGACCGTCATCCGGCGCGTCAAATCGCCCTGACCGCTCGCAATCTCCGACAACAACGTAGCCGCCCGACGAATCGGCGCGGCAATCGCGCGCCCCACCAGCCAGATCACGATCAACGCAACCCCAAGCCCCACCACCGCCGCAACCAGTGCCGCGCTGCGGATCGCACGCGTCACCGGCCCGAGCAGTTCGGCCTGCGGCACCTGAACGACCACATACGCATTCAACTCAGGAATAAACGACGTCGCGATGAACCGCGCGCCGCCATCACCCTCGTAGCTCAGATACGCATACGGCTTACCCGCAAGCAACGTCGACGACGCATCCCCCGGCAGCCCCGATTCATCCTTCAGAAAATGCTTGCCGTCGATCAGCGACGTATCGCGATGCATCATGATCGCGCCGTCCGGGCGCACGAGATACGCAAACCCGGTGTCACCGATCCGGTAAGCCGAGATCCCCTTCGCAAGCGCATCGACGGACAGGCTCATGCACGCCGCGCCGATCGGCACGCCGTCGAGTTCCACTCGGCTGTTGATGAACATCATGTAGCCGCCGACGGTCACCTCGCGATCCATGTTCACGTCGTACGCCTTGCCCGACGACAGGAAACTGGTCAGCCACTGATCCTTGTCGGTCACCTTCCGCTGCAAGCCGGCTTCGTTGTAGTAGTTGCCGCTCTTCACCGACACCCACTGCACGGACGCGGCCTTCTGCTCGTCCTTCACGTTCTTCGCGAGCTGAATCCAGTTGCGCGTGCCGGCGTCGGGTTCGCCGTCGGCTTCCCATTGCAGCAGGAACGCATCGCGCGCGAGAATGCGCGACGCGGCGATCGGGCCGGCCATCTGGCGCTGCACGTCGGCGCGGATACCGTTGACGGCGGTCGGCAGCTCTTCGCGGACGACGCGCTCTCGCACCGCGTTGCCGATCAGACGAACGCTGAGCCCGCTCGAAATCGCGACGAACACGAGCAGGCAACTCGTCATGCTGAGAATCAGCTTGTTCTGAATGGAAAGCTTGCGCCAGAAATGCATGGGGAACCCTCGATAACCGCTCGGTCTGAGCCAGTTTGGGTTATCGGCATGCACGCGCAGAACCACATCGTTGATTTCAAATGTCGATCATTCGAGATTCGTTATGTTGTTGATGGGCGGGCATATGCAGCCGCCTATATGTACGAGAACCATGCAAATACAACGCGCGGATCAATACGCAACGAAGATCGTGACGCGCCGGTTTCGCGCTCTTGATGCCGCATCGTCCCCCGCGACAAGCGGCTGCGTATCCGCCCGCCCGATCGCCGCCAGCCGATGCGGCGCGACACCGCGCTCGGTCAGATAACGCACCACACTCCCCGCACGCGCCGACGAAAGCTCCCAGTTCGATTCGTATTTCGCGTTCGCGATCGGCACGCTGTCGGTGTGGCCTTCGACGAGGATGTCGCCGGTTGCATGCGCGCTCAATGCCTGCGCAATCTGGTTCAGCACCGGCGACGAATCGGGCAGCAACCGCGCATCGCCGACGTTGAACAGAATCTTCGCGTCGATACCGATCTCGACGCCATGCGGCGCCTTCACCAGCGAAATGCGCCCATTCGACTTCAACGAATCGAGCAACGCGAGCCATGGCGGCGCAGGGTCGGACCTCGCGGTATCGACGGCGGCAGTCGCCGCGCCCCCAGTCTGCCGCGCAAGCGTCTGATACCGCGCATCGAGCGCGTTGTATTTCGCGAGCTGCAGCACATACAGCGCGAGAAAAAGCACCATCAGCGTCGTGATGAGATCCGCGTACGAAATCAGCCAGCGTCCGGACTGCGCGCCTTCGAGTTCGTCATCGTCGCGACCGGCAGCGGATGCGCCGTCAGTTCGAGCAGTCATGCCGTCGGGAATCCGGGTTCGTCATACGGTATAGATACAGGCTCACGCGCAAGCACGAAGCACACGGACATCACGCGAGCGATTCCGCCGCCCGCCCGCGCACATCGCCGGTCAACCGCGTCTCGATCGTATGCGGGGACTCCTTGCGCGAGATCGCGAGCAAGCCGTCGAGATACAGTTTGCGAAAGCGCATCTCGCTGTCGATCTGCGCGCGCAGCTTGCCGTACAGCGGCAAGAACACGAGGTTCGCGAACGCGAGCCCGTACAGCGTCGCGACGAACGCCACCGCGATGCCCGGCCCGAGCTGTGCCGGCTCCAGAATATGGCTCGTCACCTGCACGAGCCCGAGCACCGACCCAAGAATGCCGAACGTCGGCGCATAGCCGCCGGCCTGCTGCCACACGCGCACGGCGGCGAGGCGACTGCGTTCGTACGCATCGAGTTCGCGTTGCAACGCATCTTCGAGCACCGCGGTCGACACGCCGTTCGCCAGCAGTTCGAGCCCGCGCCGCGCAAACGGATGAATCCCGCTCACGTCCATCGATTCGAACGCGAGCAACCCGTCGAGCTTCGCGCGGTCGCCCCATTCGAGCAGGTCGGACAGGTTCTTGCGATCGACTTCGCGCGCCCGCACGAACGCGAGCCGCAACTGCTTCACCGCGTCGAAGAAGCGCGCCCACGTGTTCTGGATCATCACCGCGCCGAGCGTGCCGCCGAGCACGATCACGAGCGCCTCGAACTGGAACAGCATCGAGAAATGCCCGCCTTCCAGCGCGAACCCGGACACGATCGCCGCGCCGCCCAGCACCACCCCGACCAGGGTCAACAGATCCATACGCGCCTCCGTATCACGCATCCGACGCCGAAGTCGACGCAACGGCCGTTGCGCCCGCCGCAGGCGCCTTCGCCGCGCGTACGGCCTCCAGCACGCGCTGTTCGATCTCGTCGATCTCGACCGGATCGAGCTTGAGTTCGCGGCGCATCACCCACGACACCTCGTTGCGCCGCGCCTCGGTCATCACGGAAAACAGCTTGTCGGCCACCGCGCGATCGTCGAGGTTCGCGATCAGCTTCGCGAGGTCATAGGTATCGAACGCGCTGATCACGTCGAACAGCGTGCGCTGGTCGATCCAGACGAGATCCTCGAGCGCGCGCACGTCGCCGCCGCGGCGCGCGTTGCGGCGCGAGAAGTACGCAACGCCCTTTTGTTCGACGTAGTTCAGCACCTTCGATTTGCGGAACGCGAACACTTCTTCCGCGATCTCGCCGTTCGACAGCTTGTTGAGCAGCAGCGTCTTGTCGACGCCGATCAGCGATTCGAGATCGGCCAGTTCGATGAGTTCGAGTTCACTGTTGATCGATACGTCGAGATCGTGATCGGCGACCTGTTGCGCGCGGTCGATCACGCGGGCGGCGTCGAACGTGACGACCTGGCGCGCATCCGACGAAGCCGCGTAATCGCTTGCGCCGCCGGTGCCGTCGCCCTGCGCGGCTTCGATCGTGACGAGGTTGAGCTTCTCCATGCGCCGCAGCATCGCGAGCACGTGCGGCCGCGAATGGCCGGCAATCGCGCGGCATTTGCGAATCACTTCGGCAAGCGGCACCGAGGTTTCGGCCGCGTGCGCCTGCATCGGCCGACGTGCCCACGTGTCGCCGGATTCGCGCGCGTCGGCGCCGGCCATCAGCGACAGCACGTGCGCATACGACAGCACGCCCGGCATGAAATCGGCATGCGTATAGGTCGCCAGTTGGTCGTCCTTGCGCTTCACGCGGCGGATCATCGTTCGCACGATATGGCGCAGCAGCGCGGACACGCGCTCGATTTCTTCATCGAGCATGCCGGCCGGCACGACGGTGAGCTGACAGAACGAAAGCGCCTTCGCGGTATGCGCGCGCGGTTCGGCGGCGAGCAGCGCCGATTCGCCGAAGAATTCGCCGCGGCCGAGCGTCGCGACGATCACACGCTTGTCTTCGCAGCGCGTGGACAGCTCGACCTTGCCGTCGGTAATCAGAAAGATGACGGGCTCGCCCGCGAAGCCCTCCGAGTAGATGATTTCTCCGGGCGCCGCGGTACGCGTCCACGATTGCTGACGATTCAAGTCGATTCCCCTGCTGCGCTGGTTATTGCGGACTGCGCGTCGCACGTCTGAAGCATGCGATCGCGAGTCGTCCCCGTGACTCGTTTACGTCATCGTGCGCAACATCCTTTAGGGCATTCGTGCTCGTTTCGAACCGAAATCAAGGTAAAACGTTTGCGGATTGCGCGGGCGCATCGATCGTTCGTTTCGCCGTTTGCGCATGTAGTGAAATTGAAAGCCCACCGCGACCGCATGCGTCCGGTCAGAACTCCATGTCGAGTTCGTCGATGTCTTCGTGCTCGGCCTTCGCCGCGTCGATCCACTCGGCGACGAACGGATGCGCGAGGACGCGCATGCAGTACTCGGCGACGTCCGGTTCGAGTTTCACGTCGTAGGTCAGGAAGCGCGTGACGACCGGCGCATACATCGCGTCGGCGATGCCGATCTCGGCACCGAACAGCCAGGGGCCGCCGTACTCGGCCAGGCACTCGCGCCAGATCGTCACGATCCGCTCGATGTCGTGCTGCGCGCGCGACCAGATCCGGAAGCCGGGGAAATGGCCGCGCAGGTTCATCGGCAGCGCGGATCGCAACGCGCTGAAGCCGGAATGCATCTCGCCGCAGATCGACCGGCAATGCGCGCGTGCATGCCGGTCGTCGGGCAGCAGCCGCGCCTGCGGGCGGATCTCGTTCAGGTATTCGGCGATCGCGAGCGTATCCCACACCGCGTTGCCGTCGTGCGTCAGGCACGGCACGAGGATCGACGGCGACAGCAGCAGCAGCTCCGCGCGCGACGTCGCATCGATCGGCACGCTGATCGTCTCGAACGCGAGCCCGCTCAGCTTCGCGAGCAGCCAGCCGCGCATCGACCACGACGAGTAATTGCGGCTGCTGATGGTCAGCGTCGTCCGTGCGTTGGATTCCATGTCGCTCCCTCCTGCTGAATGTCGTTCGTGCCCCTGCACCGTAAACGGACGCGCCGCATGAACGGCCGCACCACGTCTGTGCGGTCCGTTCGCCGAACTGGCGCAACGTCGCACGGCCGCGCGGCATGCGTCGCACGCGCGACCGGCAAGGCAACGCGTCACCTTCGCGCTGCGTCATCACGTCCCGCGCGCGCCGCCGCGCTCCCGAACCGCTGCAACGCGCGTGCCAGCCTCACGCTGGCATACGGCTTGCCTCGTTCCTTGCAATGCGGCGTCACGAGCGACGGTCATGAACCTGCTTGCCTATCCGTTTTATCAATGGTCTGCGGAATGCCTGCGCCCGGCGCGTGCATGGGCCGCCGCCACCCGCGCGACGATGTCGCTGTGGCCGCCGGCGACATCGACGCCGACCGGCCGCATGATCGACGCGCTGTGCGAACTGCTCGAATGCTGCGCGTTCTCGCATCGACGGCCGCCGTTCGGAATCGCGTCGGTCGTCGTCGACGGCGACACGGTGCCGGTCGTCGAGGAAGCGGCGGCGGTCACGCCGTTCGCGACATTGCTGCATTTCCGCAAGGCGCGGCCGGTCGCGCGCCAGCCGCGCGTGCTGATCGTCGCGCCGATGTCCGGGCACTTCGCGACGCTGCTGCGCGGCACGGTACGCACGATGCTGGCCGACCACGACGTGTACATCACCGACTGGCACAACCCGCGCGACATCCCGCTGGCGGCCGGACGCTTCGGCTTCGACGAGTACGTCACGCACGTGATCGACTTCATCCGCCACATCGGCCCGGACGCGCACGTGCTGGCGATCTGCCAGCCGACCGTCGCGTCGCTGGCGGCCGTCTCGCTGATGGCGGCCGGCGGCGATCCCGCGCAGCCCGCGAGCCTCACGTTGATGGCCGGCCCGATCGACTGCCGCGTGAATCCGACGAAGGTCAACGAACTCGCGACGAGCCAGCCGATCGAATGGTTCGCGCGCAACCTGATCAGCGTGGTGCCGACGGGTTTCGTCGGCGCGCAGCGGTGCGTGTATCCGGGTTTCGTGCAGGTCGGCGCGTTCATGTCGATGAACCCGGACCGCCATGCGGCGTCGTTCGCCGATCTGTACTACGAGCGCGCGAAAGGCGACCCCGCGAAAGCCGACACGTTGCGGCACTTCTACGACGAATATTTCGCGACGGCCGACCTCACCGCGGAGTTCTATCTGGAAACGGTCGAGAAGGTGTTCCAGCAGTACGCGCTCGCGCGCGGCGAGCTCGCGGTGGGCGACACGCTGGTCGAACCGGCGGCGATTCATCGCACCGCGCTGTTGACGATCGAAGGCGAGAAGGACGATATCTGCGCGGTAGGCCAGACGGTGGCCGCGCAGGAACTGTGTTCGGGATTGCCGTCGTACCTGAAGACGCACCATGTACAGACGGGCGTCGGGCACTACGGCGTGTTCAACGGCAGCCGGTGGGAAACGCAAATCTATCCGATCGTGCGGGCGACGATCCACGACAACGAGCCGTACGATCGCACCGCGGACGCGCAAGGCGACACGCACGGCACGCACTACGTCACGCTGCGCGCGCTGCTCGATGCACGGGCATCCGGGATCGATGCGGCGACCGAAGCGCAATCGGCGCACACGCACTGAACGCGGCTAGCCACACAGTGAATCGCCCCGCCGGAGAGGCGGGGCGATGTGTGCTGCAGCATTCGGGCGACGCGCGAGCGAAACCGCTCGCGCGCCGGGCCGGCTCGTTACGAGCAGGCCTTGCCGTGCGACGCGTGGTAGCCCTTCGCCTTCGCGTCGGCTTCCGACATGTAGCTGCCGTGCTTCGTCTTGCCGTAGTACTTGTCGGTCGAGCAGTGATAGACCTTCGTGCTGTCGTTCGCCCACACCTTGCCCGCGCCGCCGCCCGGCGCCGCGGCCGTCGTGGCGGCGCTCTTCGCGCCTGCGGCGCCCGATGCCGGCGCGGCGGAAGCCGCCGTAGCCGGTGCCGCGGCCGGTGCGCTCGCCGCGGCAGCGCCCGATGCGCCGTACCACGTCTTCACGCCCTTGTGGCCCGCACATGCGCCCTTCTTCGACGCGCCCGAGTAGAACGAGCCGTCCTTGCACAGCCCGGTCGTGCCGGCCGGCGCGCTGGCCGGAACCTGCGCGAACGCACCGATCGACACACCCATGCCGGCGACCAGCGCGGCGATCAACATCGTTTTTTTCATGATCCTCTCCTGATTTGCCTGAATGACGAAAGCGTCCGGGACATCCCCGGCGACAGCGACGGTTACCGCGCCCAGCGGCACACGCGGTGATGGTGATGATCGAAGTGGCACACGCGGTGCGAATGCGCTTCGGCCAGTGCCGGCACGAGCACGGCGCAAGCCAGTGCGGTGGCCGTCAGGATCTTCGCGATGCGGTTCATGGTGAAACTCTCCCGGATAGTCAGCCGGTGATCCGGCTGGTACCTCCTTAACGCCGGGCGTCGACACGCCGTGCACCGCCCCTGCGGGCAATTGACGATCTTTGACATCGCATCGCCTGTCGACGATCGAAGCTGACGAATGTCTTTCTTTTCTTTCTGGTTCTTCAGTTTCTCGATCGTTTGGAATTCGAAGGAATGTGTCGAAGCGAAAAGCAGTGCGCGTAAATCGCGCCGACCAATAAAAAACCGCCTGAATGCAGGCGGTTCGTCTAGAACGCACACCCACTCGACCGGCTACGCACCGACCTCGCCCCACGGCGTCGGCTCCGGCACCGCGCACGGCCCGTCGACATCGATCGATTTGAAGTCGGCAGGCCCGACGATCTCCAGGTACTCCATGTCCGGCGAGTAATCGAACAGGTAGTGGACGATCCCCGGCGCCTGGTGCACGCAGTCGCCCGCCGCCACCAGTGTCTCCTGTTCGCCGTACATGAAGCGCGCCCAACCCTTCAGCATGATCACGATATGGAACTCGGCCTCGTGACGGTGCCAGCCGGTGCCCGCCTCCGGTGCATGATTGGCCCTGACGAGTTGCGCGACGACCTTGCCGTTCGTCGCGGCGGCGATACCGAGATCGCGGTACAGGAAGAAGTCGCGCAGGCCCTCGCCTTGAAAGGCGGTGTCCTGCGGCTTCACGTGGGAAAAAGCGGTGGTGGTCGGCGTGCTCATCGCGGTGCTCCTTCATCGAAAGGATCACGCGAGACAAGCATTAAGCGTTCCAGTTTGCGGCGGCACGGCACCGTGCGCGTCAGCGCTTGCGCCGCTTGCCGGTCAGCAGCGTCTGCGCGATCACCGCGAGCAGCAGGAACGCGCCGCTCGCGAGGTTCTGGTAGTACGGGCTCAACGTGCCGACCTGGTTGATCACGTTCTCGATCACGCCGAGCAGCAGCACGCCCGCGAGCGGGCCGAACAGCGTGCCGACGCCGCCCGTCAGCAGCACGCCGCCGATCACCGCCGCCGCGATCGATTGCAGCTCGTAGCTGTTGCCGGCGCCCGGCAGCCCCGAATCGAGCCGCGACGCGAGCAGCGCGCCGGCCAGCCCCGCCAGCGCCCCGCTCAGTCCGTACGTGACGACCTTGAGCCCCTCGACGTTCACGCCGAGCATGCGCGCCGCCTCCTCGTTGCCGCCGATCGCGAACACGCCCGCGCCGTAGCGCGTGTGATTCAGCACGAACGCGGCGACGAGATACGCGACGAGCACGATCCACACGAGATGGCCGACGCCGAACAGCGAGCCGTTCGCGATCGTCGCGAAGAAGCCGGGGTTCGCGATCAGCATGTCCTGGCTCGCGAGCACGAGCGACAGCCCTTTCAAGCCGAGCAATGCGGCGAGCGTGACGATGAACGGCGCCATCCGCGCGCGGGCGATCAGCCAGCCGTTCATGAGCCCGACGATCAGCCCGACGCACACCGGCGCGGCCAGCGCGGCGCCCCAGCCGTACGGCGCCGCATACGCGGCGATCACGGTGCCGAGCCCGACGAGCGAGCCGACCGACAGGTCGAACCCGCCGAGGATGATCACGAAGCTCTGCCCGATCGTGATCAGCGCGACGAACGCGGCGGCCGCGACGATATCGAGCAGGTTCGGCGCACTCAGGAAATGCGGAAACACGCGGCCGGCGATCAGGCAGACGAGCACGAGGATCGCGATCGCACCGCGCGCCTGCACGAGCCGGACGAACTGCGCGCGGCGCGCGCGGCCGGCATCCTGCGCGGTATGCGGAGTCATCGGCGCGGTCGACATGTCAGGCTCCCGAGCGTTGCAGGTACAACGCGCCGAGGATGAACGCGGCCTTCAGGATCTGCGCATACGTGTAGCTGATGTTGTTCATGATGAAGCTGGCATCGAGCAGTTGCAGGAGCAGCACGCCGAACACGGTGCCGACGATCGACACGCGCCCGCCGGACAGCGGCGTGCCGCCGATCACCGACGCGGCGATCGCATCGAGTTCGAAGTTCACGCCGACATAGTTCGGATCGCCTGCGCCGAGCCGCGCGGTGGCGAACAGGCCCGCCAGCCCGGCCAGCGCCCCGCTCGCCGCATAGACCGCCAGCAGCGTGCGCCGCACCGGCACGCCGGCGAGATGCGCGGCGTCGCGGCTCGCGCCGACGAGAATCGTGTAGCGCCCGAAGGTCGTGTTGCGCACGACGAAGAACACGACGGCCGCGCACACGAGCGCGATCAGCATCACAACCGGCAACCCGAACCACGTGCCGATGCCGACGAAGTCGAACGCATCGGACGGCGGCAGGCTCACGCGCGAGCCGCCGAGCAACGCCTGCGCCAGTCCGCGCGCGGCGACCAGCAACGCGAGCCCGGAAATCAGCGGATCGATGCCGAGCCGCGCGACGAGCCCGCCGTTGAACAGGCCAACCGCGAGCCCGATCGCAATGGCCGCCGCGAACGCCGCGCCGGTGCCGTACGGCAAGCACACGGCGATGATCGCGCTGGACAGCGCCATCACCGAGCCGACCGACAGGTCGATCCCGCGCGTGGCGATCGCGAGGTTCTGCCCGAGCGCGATCAGCACGATCGGCGCGGCCTGGAACAGCAGGCTGCGCGCGGCGAGGGGATTCGAGAAGCCGGGCGTGACGATCAGGTTGAAGACGGCGAGCGCGACGAACGCGAGATAAACGCTGTGGTCGCGCGCCTGCGCGAACAGCGAGCGGCGCGACGGGCGGCGGGCTTCATCGGGTTCGCTCATCAGGTTGGCAAGATTCACGCTGTCCTCGTCCTCGGGTCGATGTGCGGGGCGTCAGGTCTGGTTCGCGAGCAGCGCGGTCACGTCGTCGGGGCTCGCACCGCGCGTCGGCAGTTCGCCGCTCGTCGCGCCTTCATGCAGGATCACGAGCCGGTCGGCCAGCTCGAGCAGTTCTTCCATCTCCGACGACGTCGCGACCACCGCGAGCCCGTCGTCGGCGAGCCGTTTGACGAGATCGTGCACCTCGGCCTTCGCGCCGACGTCGATGCCGCGCGTCGGGTCGTCGAGCAGCAGCACCGACGGCTCGGTCGACAGGCAGCGCGCGATCAGCGCCTTCTGCTGGTTGCCGCCGGACAGCGTCGAGATCGGCGCGCCCGCATGCGACGCCTTGATGCCCAGCTCGCGGATGTAGCGCTCGACGAGCGCCTCCTGCTTGCGCACGGAGATGAAGCCGAACCGGGCGATGCGCGGCAGCACGCACACGACGATGTTCTCGCGCACCGACAGCTTCGAGAAAATGCCTTCCGAGCGGCGATCCTCGGACAGGAACGCGAGCCCCGCGCGAATCGCGCGCGCCGGGTCGGCGCCGTCGAGCGCCCTGCCGCCGACGCGCACCGCGCCGCCGTCCGGCTGCTGCGCGCCGAATACGGCCTTGAACGTTTCGGTGCGGCCCGCGCCGAGCAAACCCGCGAGCCCGACGATCTCCTTCGGCGCGACGCGGAACGACACGTCGCGCAAACGCGTGCCCCAGCGCAGCCCGTCGACGGCGAGCGCGGGCTCCCGCGTCGTGTCGGCGGCAACCGCCTCCGCCTGTTCGCGCGGGCCGTGCGCACCGACTTCGCGGCCGAGCATCGCCGCAATCAGCGCCATGCGCGGCAGCCGGTCCGGCGACTCGCTGCGCACCACCGCGCCGTCGCGCAGCACGGTGAGCCGGTCGCACATCCGGTAGCACTCCGACAGCCGATGGCTCACCAGCACGATCGCGATGCCGGTCGCGCGCAACTGCTCGACGACGCCGAACAGCACCTCGACTTCCGCACCGCTCAACGCGGAAGTCGGCTCGTCGAGAATCAGCACGCGCGCGCCGAGCGACACCCCGCGTGCGATCGACACCATCTGCTGCTGGCCGAGCCCGAGCGAGCCGACCTTGTCGGCCGGATCGACGTCGAGCCCGTAGCGCTCGACGATCTCGCGGGTGCGCGCCCGCATCGCGCGGCGGTCGATCCACGGGCCGAAGCGGCGCGGCTCGTGACCGAGGAAGATGTTCTCGGCCACGCTGCGTTCGGGAATCAGGTTGATTTCCTGGTAGACCGCGCAGATGCCCGCGCGCTGCGCGGCACGCGGGCTGTCGAACGACACGGGCACGCCGTCGACGCGGATCTCGCCCGCATCGGGCTGGTGAAAGCCGGTGAGGATCTTGATCAGCGTCGACTTGCCGGCGCCGTTCTCGCCCATCAGCCCGTGCACCTCGCCCGCGCGCAGCGACAGCGACACGCCGTTCAGCGCGCGCACGACGCCGAACGTCTTGCCGACGCCGTGCGTTTCGAGCACGACGGGTTGGCTGTGGGCGCCCGAGTCGGCGCCGGGTCCGGCGGGAAGCGTTGCGTCCATCGCGCGCCTCGCGTTCGCGGTTGAGCGGTTGAGCAGCGGTTGAGCGATTGCCGAGCGTTTGCCGGCCGATCAATAGACGAGGTTCGCTTCGAGCGAATGCTTCGCGTTCGCCTTGTCGTACAGCGCGTCATCCATGATCTGCTTCTGCGCGACCGGCTTGCCGGCGAACCATGCTTCGAGCGACTTGAACGCGAGCGGGCCGAAGCGCGGGTTCGTCTCGACGCTCGCCGCGGCCGAACCGTTCGCGATTGCGGTGACGAAGTCCTTGGTGCCGTCGATCGACACGACCGTCACGCCGCGCTGCTTGCCGGCCTGCCGCAACGCGGTCATCGCGCCGAGCGCCATCGTGTCGGCCTGCGCGTAGACGGCATTCACGTCCGGATGCGCGAGCAATACCTGCTCCATCACCTTCTGCGCTTCGGTGGCCGACCAGTTCGCGGTTTGCGACGCGACGATCTTCATGTTCGGGAATTTCTTCAGTCCGTCGGCGAAGCCGTCGGTGCGCTGGCTCTCGACGGTATTGCCGTAGCCGCCCTGGATCTCGGCGATCACGGCTTTGCCGCCCGTCGCGTCGGCGAGCGCCTGCGCGGCGCGCTGCCCCTGCCGGAAGAAGTCGGAACCGAGGAACGTGATGAAATCCTGGCACGGCGTGCCGGCCGTCTGGCGGTCGATCGTGACGACCGGAATGCCCTTCGCGCGCGCCTGCGCGAGCGCGGGCTGCAGGCCGGTCGAATCGTTCGGCGCGACGATCAGCGCCTGTGCGCCCTGGTTGATCATGCTTTCGATATCCGCGACCTGCTTCGCCTGGTTCGCGTTCGCATTCGTATACAGCAGCCGCTTGACGCCGGCCGCCTTCGCGGCGGCACGCACCGACGCGGTTTCGGTCGCGCGGAACGGGTTCTGTTCGTTCTCGGACTGCGAGAAGCCGACGACGAGATCGGTCAGCTTCACGCTGCCCGGCTTCGGATTCGTGCAGGTCTGCGCGGAACTCGCACCGACCTTCTGCGCATTGTCCTGCGCATGCGCGATCGCGACGCATCCGAGCGTCACACCCATCGTCACCACGATACGTTGCAGCTTTGCACGGCTCGGCATCATCGTCTCCAAATGTTGTGATGGCGTGATCGGCCCGCGCCCCGTCGCCTGCGGACGGCATCGGCGTCACGAATTAATATTATTACTCGATATTATCGCCTGCCCGACTCAGGATAATCCCGTATCGCCGAACCCGTCAGGCGGGGCCCGGCGTCCACCGCAACGTCGCCTGCAGCGACTCGCCCGGCGCCAGCACGCAGCCGCCGACGAGCGATGCGGGTTCCGTTGCATTGAAGCTGTCCGTCGTGTTCGTGACGGGCTCGACGCACAGCGCGTCGGCGCCCGACGGCGCGTACACGACGAGCTGGTCGAACGGCTGCTCGGCCTGCAGCACCAGTTGCCGGCCGCGCTCCGGCCAGATCACCGCGGCTTCGCGCGACCAGCCGACGAAATTGTTGTCGAGCTCGAATGCATCGACCGGCATCCCGCCGCGCAGCGCGGCGACGGCCGGGTGATCGCCGACGTGGGTAGGCAGCACGTCCGCATCGGCATGCCACATCGCGTCGACGTGCGCCTTCACGACGGTGTGCGGCGTGCGCAGGTAATACGGGTGATGGCCCATGCCGAACGGCATCGGCTGTGCGCCGAGGTTGCGCGCGGACAGCGTGATCGACAGCACGGGGCCGTCGAGCCGGATCGACTGGCGCGCCTCGTAATGGAACGGCCAGTCGCCCGCGCGGCCCGTGTCGGGGCGATGTTCGAAGCGCAGGTCGACCTGCGTTTCGTCGCGCTGCTCGACCTGCCACGGACGCAGCCAGCCGTGCCCGTGCAGCGCGTGACGATACGCATCGTCCGGGCCGGACAGGTCGATCGTGCGGCCGTCGAATTCGAACTTCGCGTCGCGGATGCGGTTGCAGTACGGAAACAGCGGGAAGCTCGCGAAGCGCAGCGGATCGCCGCTCGCGAGCGCCGCGTCGGTGGTCGGGCGAAACCAGTGCTGCGGGCCGTCCGGCGCTTCGTCGTAGTACGCGGCGATCGAGCCGCCGGCCAGCGGCGCGACGCGGACGCGGGTCGACCCGCTGGCGAGTTCGATCAGGTCGGTGTGGCGGGGCATTCCCATCGGCATCGATCATCCCGGGATGAAGCTGACGACCCCGTCGCCGGCATGCAGCATCCGGCCGCGGGCATGTGCGGCCAAGGATGGCACGGCGCCGCCCGCGTGGTCAATAATATTTGTTGATATTATTATCCGGACATCCACGCATCCGGCGGAACACGCGTAAAGCTTGATTGCCGGCCCGAATGGCCGATGTTACCGTCGGGTCAGATTGATCCGACCCGCTGTTCATCACCGACTTTATTTGCCCATCCTGCCGAGGCCGGACCGCGCTCCTACCGTGAAACGCTCTACTCAACGTCGCCCCACGATGACCGACATCGCCAAGCTTGCCGGCGTGTCGCAATCCACCGTCTCCCTCGTGCTGAACAACGCGGCGGGCACCAAGTTCTCGGACGCCACGCGCGAAAAAGTGCTGAAGATCGCGCACGAGCTCGGCTACCGGTTCCTGCCGCGCGAAGTGACGATGACGCACGGCGGCGAGCGCGACCTGATCGTCTATCTGGCCGACGAAATCTCGACGAGCCCGCACCCGGTCGTCAACATCGACGGCGCGCGCGACGCGGCGTATGCCAACGGCAAGCTGCTCGCCGTGTACTCGACGCACGGCAACGTCGACATCGAGCGCCAGGTGCTCGAATCGGTGCTCGCGATGCCGAACCTGCTCGGCGTCGTCTATGCGACCGTCTATACGCGCAAGGTCGCGCTGCCGGCCGAGCTGCTGCGCGTGCCGGCCGTGCTGCTCAACTGCTACACGACGGACAGCGGGCTGTCGTCGATCGTGCCGGCCGAAGTCGCGGGCGGCCATGCGGCGACCGAATACCTGCTGCGCGCGGGCCACCGGCGCATCGGCTACGTCAACGGCGAACCGTGGCAGGACGCCGCGAAGGACCGGCTGAAGGGCTATCGCACCGCGCTGGCCACGGCCGACATCCCGTTCGCGCCGGAACTCGTGCGCGACGGCGACTGGGGCTCCGACACCGGCTTCGAGCAGACGCTGTCGCTGCTGCGCGAGCCGAACCCGCCCACCGCGATCTTCTGCGCGAACGACCTGATGGCGATCGGCGCGATCGAGGCCGTCAAGCATCTCGGCATGCGCGTGCCCGACGACATCTCGGTGCTCGGCTACGACGACCAGGAAATCGCGCGGCATACGCACCCGCCGCTGTCGACGATCGTGCTGCCGAACTACGAGCTGGGCCGTTGGGCGGTCGAGATCCTGCTGCAGGAAGAACAGAACCGTGCGGTCGGCATGCCCGTGCGCCGCCGCGCGATCAAGCTCGACGGGCCGCTCGTCGAGCGCGGGTCGGTGCGGACCGTCGAGACTGCCGCGCAATCGGCGAGCGCGTAGGCGCGCCCCTTCCTCCTTCCGACACCCCCCTGCGACGCGGGCGGCACATTCGCCGCCCGTGCGTGCTTGCACACCCTGCCGGCCCCCTGCTTGCCCTCGGTTGCCGCCCATTCGAGGGTAAACACCATCACTAAATTATTAGTAATATTTCTCCGTCATTTCTATACTTGCGTCGGCATCGGGCAGAACCCCGGGCCACGACAGAACAACACGACGAGACGGTGACCGGAAGCGACCGCGCGCGAACCCGCCGCGCGGCCCGCTCCGTGCCGTCCGCACATCACACGCGCACCGTGCCGCGACGCTTGCCGTCCGGGCACCGCTTCATCGCATCGAGTCACCAGTCGTCCGCTTCTCCCCATTGATCCGGAGTCCAGAATGACTATCACGTCTCGTCTCAAGCCCGCCGCGCTCGCGGTCTTCGTCTTGCTCGCCTCGTGCGGCGGCGATGATTCGTCCACCCCGTCGGCATCCGCGCTTGCCGCGCATGCGTCCGTCGATGCCGCGTCCAGCGACAGTGCGGCCACGGCCAACGCCGCTGCATCCAGTGATTTCATGAACATGGGTCACGGCGGCCCGTCGCATTTCCCGAACCAGCTGGTCACGCTCGGCCTGCCGGGGCCGACGCCCGCGCTGCGCGTGTCGTCGCGCGGCGTGCCGCCGTATGCGCCGCCGCCACCGCCCGTCGCGACCGACACGCAAACGCTGACGCTCGCCGATTTCGATACGTACGGTCCGGCGTGGACGAGCGGCGGCACGAACACGATCCGGATCGACGGCACGAGCACGGACGGCGCGAAGCTCGTCACCAACGCGCGGCATCCGGCGTACGGCCACGCGTCGTACGAAGCGGACGTGACGATCGGCGCGCCGGCGCCCGGCGCGAATACCGCGAATGCGGGCTTCATCGTGCACGTGACGAACCCGTCGGTCGGCACCGATGCGCTGACGGGCTACTACATCGGGCTCGACGCGGTGCGCCACGTGGTGCAGGTCGGCCGCGAGCAGAACAACTGGACCGACTTCATCGACTACCCGGCGCCCGCGGTCGTGCCGGGCAGCACGCATCACCTGAAAGTCGTCACGCGCAACAACGCGATCGACGTGTATGTCGACGGCGCGCAGGTGATCAGCATCAACGACGCGACGAGCGGCCTGACGACCGCGCTGCGCGCGGGCGCGTTCGGGCTGCGCCGCTTCGGCGCGAGCGTCGCGTTCAGCAACGTGACCGTGAGCCGCCATCCGGACGTCGCGCCGAAAACCTACGACTTCTCGCGCGTGGTGGGCGCCGTGTACAACCCGTGGAATGCCGTCAACGCGATCGATTTCTGGCAGCACTACGATCCGGCGATCGTCGACCGCGAGCTCGACTACGCGCAGACGTACGGGATGAACACGATCACCGTGTACCTGCACTACCTGAACTGGGTCAACGATCGCGACGCGTTCCTCGCGAAGTTCGACAGCCTGCTCGAGATCGCCGCGCGCCACGGGCTGAAGGTCGCGCCGATCTTCTACGACGATTGCTGGCACGTCGATCCCGCGTACGGCCCGCAGCCCGCGCCGATCTTCGGCGTGCACAACAGCCGCTGGGTGCAGTCGCCCGGGCAGTCGGTCGAGCAGCAGTACCTGCAGCCGATCGCGGCCGGCGCGTCGACCACCTACAAGCAGAACCTGCAGCACTACATCGCCGATTTCGTGTCCGCGCACCGCAACGACCCGCGCATCCTGTACTGGGAGCCGATGAACGAGCCCGGCTGCAGCGGCAACGGCGCGCTGCAGCCGACGCGCGCGTTGATGATGAACGACGCGCGCATCGCGATCCTGAACGCGGGCGCGACGCAGCCGATCAATTCGCCGAACGTGCAGGAGCCGGAAGGCGATTACTTCTCCGACTTCCATGCGTTCCACCCGTACGCGCTCAACGCGACGACGCCCGACTACTCGCTGCCGCCGAGCCTGCTCGACAGCCTGAATTCGGAAACGCTGCAGCGCGGCTGGCCGGGCGTCCAGGCAGGCCAGACGATGGCCGGCATCGCATCCACCTACGGCGGCAAGACGGGCTTCCTGGTGTGGGAGTTGATGATCGGCCGCACGAATACGCGCTTCCACTGGGGGCAGACGGCGTCCGCCCCGGCGACCGTCGAGCCGGCGACGCCGTTCCAGGGCACGCTCTACCCCGACGGTCACCCGTGGAGCACGGCCGAGGTGCAGGCGCTCGCGAGCGCGTTCAGCTCGCGGCTGCGTGTGCTGAACGCGACGTACTACAACGACACGACGTTCACGACGCCGGTGTTCTCGTCGATCACGCCGCTGGTCGATTTCGACCTGAACACCGAGCGCGGCACCGATTCGCCCGATGCGTCGAAGGGGATGAATGCGACGAACTATGCGATCCGCTGGACCGGCGCGCTCGACATTCCGAAGGCCGACAACTACACGTTCAGCGTGACCAGCGACAACGTCGCGCGCGTGTGGATCGACGGCCGCAAGGTCATCGACAAGGAGCAGCCGGGACTCGCGACCGCGAAGGGCCGCATCCACCTGTCGCAGAAGCGGAACGTGCCGATCCGCGTCGAGTACGTGCATGCGAGCGGGCCGGCCAGCATGCATCTGCAATGGTCTAGCCCGAGTGCGGGCCGCGATAATCTCGTACAGGTCGCGCAGCGGCCGTTGACGGACGCGCTCGCGCAATAGCAGGCGTTACCCGCATCAACGCCCGTGAAGCCTGCGCGGCTTCACGGGCGTTGCGATGCAACCGGCAGACGCGTTTATTACTTCAACCGCCCCGACAGAAACTGCCCGAGCCGCTCGCTCTTCGGATTCACGAGGATCTGCTGCGGATCGCCCTCCTCCTCGATCTTCCCCTGATGCAGGAAGATCACGTGGTTCGACACGTTGCGCGCGAAGCCCATCTCGTGCGTGACGACGACCATCGTGCGCCCTTCCTCGGCGAGCTTCTGCATCACCTTCAGCACTTCGCCCACCAGTTCCGGATCGAGCGCCGACGTCGGCTCGTCGAACAGCATCACTTCCGGCTCCATCGCGAGTGCGCGCGCGATCGCGACGCGCTGCTGCTGGCCGCCCGACAGATGCGACGGATACATGCCCTCGACGCGCGGCGCGAGGCCGACCTTCTCCAGATACTTGCGCGCCCGCGCGATCGCTTCGTCCTTGCCGACCCCGAGCACGGCCATCGGCGCCTCGATCACGTTCTCGAGCACCGTCATGTGCGCCCACAGGTTGAAGTGCTGGAACACCATCGACAGCTTCGTGCGCATCCGCTGCAACTGCTTCTGGTCGGCCACGCGCAGCGACCCGTTGCGGTCGCGCGTGGTCTGGATCGGCTCGCTGCCGATCGTGATCTGCCCCGAGCAGGGCTGTTCGAGGAAGTTGATGCAGCGCAGGAACGTGCTCTTGCCGGAGCCGCTCGAGCCGATGATGCTGATCACGTCGCCGGCCTTCGCCTTCATCGACACGCCCTTCAACACCTCGTTGTCGCCGAATTTCTTGTGCAGGTTGTCAACGGTAAGCTTGTACATGCTGGGTCCTTCGTTGCGGATCTTGCGGATGCGTTAATGGCTGCGCGGCGCGAGGTACGCGAGCCAGCGCGTCTCGAGCTTGCGGAACGCCCAGATGAGCGCGAACACGACTACGGCGTACAGCACGGCTGCGATGCCGTAGGCCTGGAACGACATGTAGGTTGCCGAATTGACGTCGCGCGTGACCTTCAGGATGTCGGGCACGGTCGCGGTGAACGCGAGCGTCGTCGCATGCAGCATCAGGATCACTTCGTTGCTGTAGCTCGGCAGCGAGCGGCGCAGCGCGGACGGCAGGATGATGCGCGTATAGAGCTTGAAGCGCGACATCCCATAGGCCATCCCGGCTTCGATCTCGCCGGACGACGTCGCCTTGATCGCGCCCGCGAAGATCTCCGTCGCATACGCGCATTCGTTCAGCACGAACGCGAGCAGCGTACAGTTCATCGCGTTGCGGAAGAACGTGTCGAGCAGCACGTGGTCGTGCACGACCTGCAGGCTGTAGATGCCCGTGTAGCACATCAGCAGCTGCACGTAGAGCGGCGTGCCGCGGAACACGTACGTATAGAGCCACACGGGGCCCGAGATCCAGCGGTTCGACGACGCCCGCGCGATCGCGAGCGGCACGGCGAGCGCGAAACCGAACGCGATCGACACGACCAGCAGCCACAGCGTGATCGCGAGGCCGCTGAAGCGGTAGCCGTCGGAATAGAGATAGTTTTGCCAGTACTGGCTGACGAGTTCGATCACAGTGCGAGCCTCCGGACACCGACGGAATAACGCTTCTCGAGGTGATGCAGCACGACGTTCGACACCGTCGTGATCGCGAGGTAGATCGCGCCCGCAGCCAGCGTGAAGAAGAAGAAATCGAGCGTGCTCTTGCCGGCGTCCTGCGACGCCTTCACGACGTCGGCGAGGCCGATGATCGACACGAGCGCGGTGGCCTTCACGAGCACCTGCCAATTGTTGCCGATGCCCGGCAGCGCGAAGCGCATCATCTGCGGGAACAGGATGCGGTGAAACACGCGCCAGCCGCTCATCCCGTACGCGAAGCCGGCTTCGAGCTGGCCGCGCGGCACCGCGAGGAACGCGCCGCGGAACGTCTCGGTGAAGTACGCGCCGTAGATGAAGCCGAGCGTCACGACGCCGGCCACGAACGGGTCGATGTCGATCTGGTCCCAGCCGAGCAGGTCGGTCACGTCGTTCAGCAGGATCTGGATCCCGTAGAACAGCAGCAGCATCAGCACGAGATCGGGCACCGCGCGGATCAGCGTCGTATAGAACGTGCCGACCGACTTGAGCACGCGGTTGGCCGACAGTTTCGCGGCCGCGCCCGCGAGGCCCAGTATCAGCGACGCGGCGAGCGACAGCACCGCGAGCTTCACGGTCTCGACCGTGCCGGCCCACAGCAGCGGGCCAAATCCTTGGAAGATCATATGAGGAACCCAGAACGAGGTGGCTGGATTGTCAATAGCCATTAAGCGCGCAGCAAACGAGTTCTGCGCACGACGTGATGCAGCCTGCTCATCAAGCCGGACGCGGCCCGCGCACGGTGCGGCATCCGGCAACGCAGGCGGCGCGCCGCCATCGATGCGCGCCGCCCGCGCGGTCAGCCGCCGTAGACGTCGAACGCGAAGTACTTCTTCTCGAGCTTCTTGTAGGTGCCGTCCTTGATGATGTCGGCGATCGCGTGGTCGATCTTCGCCTTCAGGTCGGCGTCGTCCTTGCGCAGGCCGATGCCGGCGCCGTTGCCGAGCGTCTTCGGATCGTCGATGTCGCCGCCGGCGAACTGGAAGTTCGCACCGCGCGGCGTCTTCAGGAAGCCGATGTCGGCCTGCACCGCGTCCTGCAGCGCCGCGTCGAGGCGGCCCGACATCAGGTCCTGGTACACGCCGTCCTGGTTCTGGTAAGGCACGACCTGCACGCCCTTCGGCGCCCAGTACGCCTTCGCGTAGGTTTCCTGGATGGTGCCCTGCTCGACGCCGACCGACTTGCCCTTCAGCGATTCGGCCGTCGGCTGCAGGTTCGCGCCCTTCTTCGCGACGAGGCGCGTCGGCGTGTTGAACAGCTTGTCGGAGAACGCGATCTGCTCGGCGCGCGCCGGCGTCATCGACATCGACGACAGCACGCCGTCGAACTTCTTCGCCTTCAGCGCCGGGATCATCCCGTCGAAATCGTTCTCGATCCACACGCATTTCGCCTTCAGGCGGGCGCAGATCTCGTTGCCGAGGTCGACGTCGAAGCCGACGACCTTGCCGCTTGCGTCCTTCGATTCGAACGGCGGGTAGCTGGCGTCGACGCCGAAACGGATCGTCGACCAATCCTTGGCGTGGGCACCGACCGCGAGGCAGGCGAGGGCAATACTGAGCGCGAGTTTCTTCATGGCGTTCCTGTCAGAGGCGGACTGGGGCGGATTCCGGTCGGGCTGCCCGCCGTGAATCCTTCCAACCGGGTAATCGCGTGTTCCGGCGATGTTCCAAGTTGTACATACAACTTTGCCTTTTCCAGGATAGGGTCAGCAATCCGTGTTTATCTCTAATTGTCGGCGGATTAGGAGCGTCGACAGGATTTTCCTTAATTTTCATTTAATTATGGATTACGCGGGGCTGAATGGAGGCTTTCTTGCGGCGTACGGCGGCAGCTGGGCAGAGCCCGGCACCTGTCTAGACTTTGTCGGCCACCGCACCGTGTCTTCCGAACCGGCCTGACGTTCGTCCAACGACGGCGTGGCCGCCGCCGGCTCATCGTGCCCTTTCCGCCTTCGGTCACCGGCGCAGCGCGTTTACGCATCCTTTGCAGACGCGCGGCGAGTCTATACACCGTCTCGCCGCGGCGATTTCTAGAATGGGCGCCATGTCGAGAACGAGATCTCCGCCGTGCAGCGCGCGCCGCGACCGGGGATGAGCCCATGAAACCGACCAGAACCGAATCCACTGCTTCACGCCATCTGCCGCCCGCTCGCTCGCGGCGTCGCGCTCCCGCGGACACACTCGTGCTGCTGTCGATCCGCGTCGAATCGGACAACCTCGCGGTCGTGCGACGTCGCTTGCATCAGGCCGTCGGCGCCGCACTGAACTGCTACACGGCCGCGCTCGACCGCCGCACCGGGCGCGCGTGCATCGAACTCGAAGTCGCACGGTCACAGGCGTCGCCCGCGATCCTGTCGATCCTGCGCCTGCTGCCGGCCGCCGAGTTCGGCGCGATCCGCCTGTTGCAGCACTAGCGGCGTTCGTCACCGCCGCGCGTGACACGCGTCACGCACGCCCCCTTTTTCATCGATTCGCACGCACGCGTCCGCACGGATCCGCGCGGCGGATCGCCGTTCCCGTCGCAACGGGCCTTTCCAGGAAACACACGCAATGAAAAAAGCAGTCGTCGGTACCCTCTCGCTCGCATGCTTCGGCGCCGTCGCGCATGCGCAAAGCAGCGTCACGCTCTACGGGATGCTGGATGCCGGTATCGCCTATACGAACAACCAGTCGGGCAAAAGCGCGTGGCAGCAAGGCAGCGGCCTGCTGTCGAATACGGTCTTCGGGCTGAGCGGCAACGAGGATCTCGGCGGCGGCCTGCATGCGCTGTTCCGGCTCGAAAGCGGCTTCAACCTGAACAACGGCACGCAGTCCTATCGAAACACGCTGTTCGGTCGCCGCGCGTACGTCGGCCTGCAGAGCGATCGATACGGCGCGCTGACGCTCGGCCGCCAGTACGACGCCGTGGTCGACTATCTCGGCCCGCTCGCGATGGCGAACAACGGCGACGGCAACAACCTCGCGTCGCATCCGTTCGACAACGACAACCTCGACGATTCGTTCTACATCGACAACGCGGTGAAATACACGAGCCCGACACTCGCGGGCTGGCAGTTCGGCGGCCTGTACGGGTTCGGCAACGCGGCCGGCGGCTTCGCGAACAACCGCGCATACAGCGCGGGCGTGTCGTATGCGAACGGGCCGGTCAGCGTCGGCGCCGCGTACCTGCAGCTCAATCGCGGCGGCCTGACGGCCGGCGGCGCACTGTCGACCAACGACGCGCCGAACTTCCCGGCCGTCCGGCAGCGCGTGATGGGCGCCGGCGGCAGCTACGCGTTCGACCGGCTGACGATCGGCGCGGTGTGGACGCACGCGATGTTCGACGAAACGGCCGCGTCGTCGCTGCCGGGCGCGCTGAACGCGCTGCGCTTCGACAACTACGAGATCAACGCGCGCTATGCGCTGACGCCGGCGGTTTCGTTCGCCGGTGCCTATACGTTCACCGACGGCCGTTACGACGACGCAACCGGCAGCCACCGGCCGAAGTGGCACCAGGTGACGCTGATGGCCGACTACGCGCTGAGCAAGCGCACCGACGTGTATGCGGAAACCGTGTATCAGCACCAGTTCGGCGTGCCGACGGGCGCGACGCTCGGGTTCGCGAACGTCACGGGCGTCGCGGCTTCGTCGACCCGCACGCAGGTGGTCGCGACGGTCGGCATCCGGCATCGGTTCTGACCGCAAGCGAGCCGTCGCAGGCCGGCCGCTCTGTGCAATCCCGCATGGACGCGCGCCGGCCGAACAGGGATCATTCGGGGAATCCGGGCCGGCGCGCCCGCGAAACCGGTACACTCGGCGCCGGGCGCGCGCCGGATCGGCATTCGGCGGCGGCCCGCCGCCGACCCAGAAATCGTGATCCCATGACCACACCGATCTATCAGGAAATCAAGGACTTCATCCTCGCGCGCATTCATGCCGGCGAATGGGCGGAAGGCGACCAGGTGCCGTCGGAGAACGAGCTCGCACGCGAATTCAACGTCGCGCGGATGACCGTCAACCGCGCGCTGCGCGAGCTGACGGCCGAACAGGTGCTCACGCGCACGCGCGGCTCCGGCACGTATGTCGCGTCACCGAAATACGAATCGACGCTGGTCGCGATCCGCAGCATCTCCGACGAAGTCGCCGCGCGCGGCCACGGCTATCGCGCGCAGGTGCTGCAGGTCGGCGCGGCCGTCGCCGATGCGAAGCTCGCCGACGAACTGCGGCTCGACACCGGCAGCCCGATCTTCCATTCGCGCGTGCTGCATTTCGAGAACGACACGCCCGTGCAACTCGAGGAACGCTGGGTCAATCCGGCCTGCGCGCCCGAATACGCGTTGCAGGACTTCACGACGACGACGCCGAACCAGTACCTGACGCGCGTCGCGCCGCTGCAGCGCGTCGAATACCGGATCGAGGCCGCGATGCCCGATGCCGAAACGCGCCGCCACCTGACGATGGACGATCGCGAGCCGTGCCTGCTGCTGCATCGGCGCACGTGGTCGCAGGGGCTGGTCGCGTCGATCGCGAATCTGTGGCACCCGGGCAGCCGCTACCGTTTCACCGGGCATTTCTGATGCCGCGGCGCGCGCTTACCTCGCGCGCGGTCGCGCCCATCGTTCGATCGCACTGACGGCCCGCTGCAATCCCTCCTCCTGCGCGATGCGCGTGCCGAGCGCCGCCGCACGCGCCTTCGTCTCGCCGCGTTCGGCAAACGCGATCGCCCGTGCCAGCGCGGCCGCCTCCACGCGCCGCCCCGCGACCGGCGCATCCGCGACACCGAGCCGTTGCAGCCGGTTCGCCCAGAAGAACTGATCGCCCGCGAACGGCACGACCACCGACGGAATGCCGGCCCGCGCCGCCGAATGCGTGGTGCCCGACCCGCCGTGATGCATCGCCATCGCGACGCGCGGGAACAGCCAGTCGTGCGGCGTGTCGCCGATCACGCGAATGTGCGCCGGCAGCAGCGACGCATCGATGCCGCTCCAGCCCGGATAGAACAGCGCGCGCCGGCCGGCCAGCGCCTGCGTCAGCGCGGCGGCCAGCGCCGCCCGATCGAAGCCGGCCATGCTGCCGAACCCGATGTACACGGGCGGCTCGCCCGCGTCGAGAAACGCCGACAGTTCGGGCGGCGGCGTCCACGCACGCGCGTCGACCCGCCACTGGCCGCAGGCGTGCACGTTCGCCGGCCAGTCGGCCGGACTGGACAGCAGCGCCGGCGACACGCCGTACAGCATCGGATGATCGGTCCACACGTGCTTGCGCGGCGGCAATCCGCAGACGCTGGCGCGCGCCGCATTGGTCGACTTCCTGAACGCGTGCCACAGCAGCGCATTCACGAGCCGATGGCTCGTGCGATTCAGCCAGCGCGGCAGCTTCCCCGGCGGCAGGAACGGCGACGCGAATTCGGCGGTCGGCGTGATCGGGATCATGCCCGTGCCGATCGCCGGTATGCGGCGATACTCGGCGACCGACAGCCCGACGAACGACGCGAGGCCCGACACGAGCAGCGCATCGCACCCGGCCGACGCGTCCGCGACTTCTTGCATCCATGCGGCCGTGTTCGCATTCGCGATCGCCGCGAGCGCCTTCGACGTATCGTTGAAGCCGCCGCGCCCGCGCACCGCATCGGCCAGCGCGCCTTCCGGCGCGATCGCGCGACGGATATCGCCGGACAGCGGCGCCGACGGCACGCCGAGCGCGGCGGCCGAGCCGAGCGTCGCCGCGTCGGCCAGCAGCCGGACGTCGTGGCCGGCATCCAGCAGCGCGCGACCGAGCGCCGCGAGCGGACGCGTGTCGCCTTCGGTGCCGTAGGTGGCGATGACGAGTTTCATGCGGGGCTCCTCGTGCACGGCGGAAAAGGTTGGATTCAAAAAAGTGCACGTCGTATACTAATGCAATCCGCACACTTTCAGTCAATCCCCTGCCATGACGACTCCGACCGACGATCCGGGCCGCCGCGCGCGCAAACGCATCCAGATGCTCGCGCATCTCGCCGCGACCGGCGCGCGCCTGTTCGATGCGCACGGCTACGATGCCGTCACGATGGAGCAGATCGCCGCGCAGGCCGATGTCGCGAAACGCACGCTGTACAACCACTTTCCGACGAAGGAAGCCGTGCTCGCGCACTGGCTCGAAGGCGAACTCGCGCGCGATCTCGCGCATCTGCAGCACGACGTCGCGCGGCGCAAGACCTTTGCGTCGCGCATCGGCTGCGTGCTCGACGCGTCGGCCGCCTGGTGCGAGCACCATCCGGCGTACCTGCTCGCGTACCTGCGGCACCGCTTCCTGAGCATCGGCGCAGCCGAACCGGCGCGTGCGGGAGAGAACGGCAGCGACATCGCATGGGTGTGGCAGCAACTGATCGCCGCCGGGCAGCAGGCCGGCGAACTGAACGCCGCGCTGCGGGCCGATCAGCTCGCGACCTGGTTCCATCACCTGTATCTCGCGGCGATGCTGCGCTGGCTGACCGTGCCGGGGCTGTCGCTGAAACGGGAGTTTCAGTCGGTCGCGAAGCTGTTCATCGAAGGCGCGGAAGCGAAACGGTGACGCAGCCAACGCGTCGCGTGGCACACACATTGTTACAACGAACCCACACTTCGCATGCCAAATTTCCCGCGCGGCAGTATGCTGATGTCGTACGGCTGCGCACTGCGCATCGGGTAATCCCGTCGTTTGCACGCGACACGCGCCGCCGTCGCGACCGCAATCATGCGTTGCAAGGAGGGTTGTGATGGCTACCACGCATCAGCACTTCCACCTCGAACTACGGCACGCCACCGCGCCGACCTACTTCATCAGTTACCTGTTCCCTGCGTTGCTGTTCGTCTACGAACTGCTGCGCGTCGGCCAGTGGATCCGCGATCACGGGATGCAATTCGTCGCGTTCAAGCAGATGGGCTACGAGTATCTGCTGATGCTGCTGTTCGTCGGGCTGCAGATCGTCGTCGAGGCGATCTTCCTGCTCGGCGCCGCGATGCGCAAGGATCATCGCGATTTCGAGCACCGCTTGCCGAACGTGATTCTCGGCATCGGGCTTTCGATCGTACTGCTGGCGATCGATCTCGCGATCCAGCTTTCGTTCTGACCACCGGCGGGCAGGCGCCCGCCGGCGAGGGCGAGCGCGCTCAGGCGAGCGCGTCGCGCAGGCACGTCGCGACGGCGGCCAGCACGTCGTCGGTCCGCTCGCGGTGCGGCAGGTGTCCGCAGCGCGCAAGCAACAGGAACGACGACGGCCCCGCGACGCGCGCGGCGATCCGCTTCGGATGCACGTCCGACCCGTATTCGTCGTCTTCGCCGTGAATCGCGAGCGTCGCGCACTGCACGCGCGGCAGGTCGTCGTCGAGATTCCAGTCGCGAAACGCCGGCGACAGCCACGTGTCGACCCACGCGCGCAGCACCCATTCGGCCTTGTCGCCGTGATAGCGCGCGAGCCGGTCGAGTTGACCCGGCTCGTCGAACTGCCGCCCCGCGTCGCGAATGCCGGCCAGCGTGCGATCCTCGACGAACGCCTGCGCGGCGACGGTCACGAGCGCACGACACCGCTCAGGGTACGCGGCCGCACAGCCGACCGCCATCCCGCCGCCGACGCTGTGCCCGAACGCGACGAACGCGTCGACGCCGAGCTGTTCGAGTACCGCGGCGAACGCACGGTCGGCTTCGTCGCCCACGAACGTCGTGCCGAGCATGCCCGGATGCCGATCGGAACGGCCGAAACCGAGACGGTCGTACGCGATCACGTCGCGCTGCGTCGCGCGGGCGAGCTGCGCGGGGAAGTCGCGCCACAGGTCGACGCAGCCGAGCGAATCGTGCAGCAGCACGATCGGCGCGGCCGGCCCAGGCGCCGCAGGCTGCGCCGGCCCCGCACGCCAGCGTTTCGCAAAGAGACGCCCTTGCGGCGTCTCGACGGTCGTCTCCTCGGTCAGGATATCGGTCATGTGTCGGTCGTCTGCATGAAAGCGGCCGCGCGTCGGCGGCCGCATCGAATCCGCGCATGGTGGCCCGCCGGCGCGCGCAGCGTCAAGCAAGCCCCTACGGCCCGCGCGCTCATTCGGGCTGCGGCGGCAGATATTCCATCCGCGCCTCGTCGTACAGCCGGTAGATCAGCGCCTGCATCGCGCGGATGTCCTCCGATTCGTCGAGCGCGCGCATGCTCATGATGATCGGCGACACGAGGTTCGGATCGTCGAGCGGCTTGTAGCTGATGTCGTCGCGCTTGAGCCCGTACACGCTGTGCGGCACGACCGACACGCCCTCGCCCATCGCGACGAGGCCGAGCGCGATCTGCAACTCGCGCGTCTCGTAGATCCTGCGCGGCTGCAACGCGCGGTCGTGGAAGGCCGCGAGCACCTGGTCCGCATAGCTCGGACGCGGCGCCTTCGGAAAGATGATCAGCGTGTCGTTGACGAGATCGTGCAGCGACAGCACCGGTTTCGCGCTATCGAGCACGTGGCCGACCGGCAGCGCGACGATCATCCGCTCCTCGCGCAGCACGACGCGCCGCACGCTCGGGTCCTCATGGCGGATGCGCCCGAACCCGACGTCGATGCGCCCTTCCTTGAGCGCCTTGATCTGGTCCATCGTCGACATCTCGTGCAGGCTCAGCTCGACGGCCGGATATTCGCTGCGAAAGCGCCGGATGATCTTCGGCAGCATCCCGTACAGCGTCGAGCCGACGAAACCGACCGACATGCTGCGCTCGATCTTGCCGACCCGCTTCGTCATCGATTCGAGTTCGGTCGTCTGCGCGAGCAGTTGCACCGCGTGCGAATAGAAGAAGCGTCCGGCATCGGTCAGCTTCAGCGGCCGCGCGTTGCGCTCGAACAGCGGCACGCCGAGCGCCTCCTCGAGCTGCTGGATCTGCCGGCTCAGCGGCGGTTGCGCGATATGCAGCCGTTCCGCCGCCCGCGTGAAATTCCGCTCTTCGGCCACCGCGACGAAGTAGCGGAGATGTCTCAACTCCATGTTCGAATCCTCCCGGGACAGGCAACGGACGCTCACCCGGCACCGCGCGAATAGCGCCCGCACCGCTCACCCTCGCCGGCTATCCGTACCGGCCTCCTCGATCGCCTGCTTCCCGATCCCGTCACGATACCTCAGCCGGCGCCGATCCCGGCGCAAGCAGCGTCGTGCTGGCGACGACGCGCGGGGCTGCGCAAAGCAAAACGGGAAGCCGCGAGGCTTCCCGTTCGTTCACCGACGCCGCGCGGCGGCATCGTGTCGACCGCATCACCCCTCGGTCGCGTACAGCGCATCGCGCTGCTCGTGGCTCAGCGAGTCGAGCGGCACGTCCGGCAACTGATAGCAGATCATCGTGCCGTACAGCTCGGCCAGGCAGTTGCTGCCGGCGTCGAGCGCGTAGCCGTCCTCGCCGTCCGGCGCCGGCGGGTACACTTCGCGCCACGCGTTGATCGCGGCTTCGATTCGCACGATGGAAACGGGTCCGGCCTTCCGCTCGGCGGGTGATGCGCTCATGGATTCCTCTGGGTTGCGCGCTCCGCGGGCCGTGCCGGCCCGGCGGGAGCGATGAAAACGCCGGGCCGCTCGCCGGCCGCCGCGCGGCGCGCGCCGGATGCCGATCCGCGCCGCGCCTGTCGCGCCGGCCGGGCCGTGGCCCGGTAGGGTCGGGCAATATAACCGGCTTTGACCCCGTGCAGGCAAAAGCCGGGCAAAAAAAAACGGGAAGCGCGCGGCTTCCCGTTTCGTCGACCGTCGCGCGGCCGCCTGCCGCGCCGGCCTCAGCCCGCGGTTTCGCGGTTCGCCACCGGCCGCCGCTGCGCGCCGCGATTCGCGGCGATCCACGGCGCGATCTCCATGTCCTCGTAGCGCACGAACCGGCTCTTCTTCAGGAACCGGAAGCCGAGCCACACGACGACGAACAGCGGAATGCCGACATAGGTCGCGGCCACGCCGGCCCAGTCGATCCGGTTCGCGAGGAACGCCTGGTAGTCCTGGCCGAGCGCGATCACGAGGCACAGCACGAACGCGAACAGCGGGCCGAACGGGAACCACTTCGACTGGTACGGCAACTGGTCGAGCGCATACCCCTGCTTCACGTAGCCCTTGCGGAACCGGTAGTGGCTGACCGCGATGCCGAGCCACGCGATGAAGCCCGTCATCCCGGAGGTGTTCAGCAGCCACAGGTACACGGTCTTGTCGCCGTACAGCGACGTGAAGAAGCACAGCGCGCCGACGGCGGTGGTCGCGTACAGCGCGTTGCGCGGCACGCCGCCCGGCGACAGCTTCGCGAACACCTTCGGCGCGCGGCCTTCGGTCGCGAGGTTGTAGAGCATCCGCGTGGACGCGTACATGCCCGAGTTGCCGGCCGACAGCACGGCCGTCAGGATCACCGCGTTCATCACGCCCGCCGCGAAGGCCAGGCCCGCGTGACGGAACACGAGCGTGAACGGACTCACGCCGATGTCGGTCACGTCCGTCTTCAGCAGGTTCGGGTCGGTATACGGAATCAGCACGCCGATCACGAAGATCGCGAACACGTAGAACAGCAGGATGCGCCAGAACACCTGGCGCACCGCGCGCGGGATCGTCGTACGCGGGTTTTCCGATTCGCCGGCCGCGACGCCGATCAGCTCGGTGCCCTGGAACGAGAAGCCCGCGATCATCGCGACGCCCATCAGCGCCGGCAGGCCGCCCGCGAACGGTGCGTCGCCGATCGTCAGGTTGCCCCAGCCGTTGGCCGGCGCGCCCTTCAGAATGCCGAAGATCATCAGCAGCCCGACGCCGATGAACGCGACCACGGTGACGACCTTGATCAGCGCGAACCAGTATTCGGCTTCGCCGAAACCGCGCACGGTGAGCGCATTGAGCAGGAACATCACGCCGAGGAACGCCGCGCTCCACCACACGCCCGGCACGTCCGGAAACCAGTAGTGCATCACGAGCTGCGCGGCGACGAGCTCCACCGCGATCGTCACCGCCCAGTTGTACCAGTAGTTCCAGCCGAGCGCGAAGCCGAAGCCTTCATCGACGTATTTCGCGCCGTAGGTCGCGAACGAGCCCGACACCGGCATGAACGCGGCCATCTCGCCGAGGCTCGTCATCAGGAAGTAGACCATCAGGCCGATCAGCATGTACGCGACCATCGCGCCGCCGGGGCCGGCCTGCGAGATCGACGCGCCGGACGCGACGAACAGGCCCGTGCCGATCGAGCCGCCGATGGCGATCATCGTCAGGTGGCGCGCCTTCAGCGCGCGATGAAGCTTGGGTGGGTTCGCGGGCGAACCGGGTTGGTCGGAATTCGGAATTGCGGACATAAACGAGACGAACGTTGAGCGGGCCGGCATCCGTAGCCGGCGCATGCGGAATCGGAGCGCGGCGCGCGTCCTGCGATGCATTCGATGCGGCCCCGATACGCGTTGCGCGGCGGGCGCCTGCGGCGAAGCGCGGATTCTACCTGATTCGATACGGGGACAGCTGAGGTCGCCCCGCCCGCCGCCCCGCCGGAGATTTCGCGGAATCAACGGGTTGGCCGCGTCGGCGCGGCCACGGTCGCACGTCGTTGCAAAAGACCCCGATTACGAACGGGTCATTCGATATTCGTTTTTCCCCGTCACGACCTAATCCTGTCCCGATCCGCCAAATACCGCGGCAATACGCAAAATCGACCGATCAATACACCATTAATCAGACAAAAAGCCCGACACTGGTCATTGATTCAAATCAAATCGCCCGCGCGCCATGCGGTAATGATGCGTAACCGTTTCGAATCGCCGTATCCGCATGCATGTTTTGCATGCGCACGCGAAATTCAGGAATTCGCGGGATAATGACGCTTAATTCGAAATAATCCGCGCGCGGAACCGCAACGACGCGACCAGCCGCCGCCCGCCACCCCCGAGGATGAAGTCATTCCCGCTGCCCGCCACGCTGCGCCGCCATACCGCGTCGGTCGTGGCACGCATTCTGTCGCCCCGCGGCGTACTCGTGGCGGGCATCGTCCTGCTGATGTTCAGTTGGGGACTTTCCACGTCGCTATTAATCGAGGCGCGCCGCGACGCGTATGACCATGCGGTCGAAAATGCGCGCAACCTGATGCTGCTGATCGAACGCGATATCGCGCGCAATATCGAACTCTACGATTTGTCATTGCAAAACGTCGTCGACGGCGTGGCCGATCCGGAACTGATGACATTGCCGCCGCGCCAGCGCCACCGGCTGCTGTTCGACCGCGCGGCCACCGGCGCCTATCTCGGCTCCATTTTCGTGATGGATGCGCACGGCAATATCGCGATCGATTCGAGCGCATCGCCCGCGCGACAAGGCAATTTCGCCGACCGCGACTATTTCGCCGTGCACCGCGACCGGCTCGTCCCCGGCCTCTACATCAGCCGGCCGTACGCGTCGCGGCTGCGCGGCGGCGCGCTGACGATCGCGCTGAGCCGCCGGATCAACCGGCCCGACGGCACGTTCGCCGGGATCGTCGTCGGCACGCTCAGCATCGACTACTTCCGCGCGCTGCTCGACGGCCTCGCGGTCGGCCGGCACGGCAGCGCGGCGATCGTCGAGGACAACGGCACGCTCGTGTCGCGCCTGCCGTACGACACGCGGGTGGTGGGCCTCGACCTGCACGACTCGCCGCTGTTCGTCGACGCGCAGCGCAGCCGCGACGGCGAGCTGAGCGGGGTCGGCGCCATCGACGGCGTGCGGCGCGTCTATGTTTACAAGCATCTCGCCGGGCTGCCGCTGATCGTCGACGTCGCGCCCGCCGAGATCGACATCTATGCGTCGTGGCAGCACCGCGCGGTGTGGACCGTCGTGCTGATGAGCCTGTTCACGGCGTTCATCGCGTGGGGCTCGCTCGCGCTGTCGCGCGAGCTGAAGCGCCGGCAGGACGCGGAATCGAAGCTGTACCGGCTCGCGCACACCGATTCGCTGACGGGCCTCGACAACCGCGGCACGTTCGATGCGGTGCTCGCGAAGGAAGCCCAGCGCGCGTCGCGCAGCGGCCGCCCGTTGTCCGTGCTGTTCGTCGACGTCGATCACTTCAAGGCGTTCAACGACTACTACGGCCACCCGGCCGGCGACGACGTGCTGCGCCAGGTCGCGCAATCGCTGTCGCGCTGCCTGCGCCGCGACAGCGATCACGTCGCGCGCTACGGCGGCGAGGAATTCGTCGTCACGCTGCCCGACACCGACGCGCCGGGCGCGGCGACCGTCGCCGAAGGCATCCGGCGCGCGATCGCGGAGCTCGGGATCGAACACGTGAAAAGCCCGTACGGGCGCGTCACGGCCAGCATCGGCACGGCCACCGCCGCCGACGGCCGGATGAACGCCGCGACGCTGCTGCGGCGCGCCGACGAGGCGCTGTACCGCGCGAAGTCCGGCGGCCGCAACCGCGTGCTGGACGCACTGTCGAGCGCGGCCGACGCGTGACGCGAGGTGCGCCGTGACCTGACGCGGCCGCCGGCCGCCCGGCCCGTCGGCGCCGCCGTGGACAGCCCGCGCGCCTTCGGCTAGCGTTACGTCAGCTGCGCAGGCGGCGCGGCGCCGGCCCGCGCGGGCCGCCGTGCGCGTCCCGGCCCCCTCGACTCCGTCATGACCGCCCCGCTCCCGACCCGACTGCCGCCGCTCGTGCGCCACGCGCTCCGCCCGCTGCTCGACCCGTATCGCCGCTACCGGCACGCGAAGCTGATCCATGCGGCGCGCGTCGCGCTCGCGATTCTCGTGTCGATCGCGCTGTCCACCGGCCTGCGCGTGCCGCACGGCGAATGGTCGACGATCACCGTGCTGATCGTCGTCGGCGGGCTGCAACATCACGGCAACATCCGCAAGAAGGCAGCCGAGCGCGCGCTCGGCACGTCGATCGGCGCACTGGCGGGGCTCGGGCTGATCCTCCTCTACTCGTTCCTGCACGCGCCGTTCGCGATCTACCTGCTGATGGCCGTGGGGTGCGGTATCTGCGCGTATCACGCGATCGGCAAGGCCGGCTACATCGCGCTGCTGTCGGCGATCACGATGGTGATCGTCGCCGGGCACGGCGACAACGAGATCGTCGACGGCCTGTGGCGCGCGGTGAACGTGCTGGTCGGCATCGCGATCGCGCTGGCGTTCTCGTTCGCGCTGCCGCTCTATGCGACCTACTCGTGGCGCTACAAGCTCGCCGACGCGCTGCGCGCGTGCGCGGCCGTGCATGCGCGGCTCGCGGGCGACCGCCACGTGAGCGACGACGCGCACCTGAAGGAAATGGCCGCGCTGAGCGCGCTGCTCGTGCAGTTGCGCTCGCTGATGCCGTCGGTGTCGAAGGAGTGCGAGACGTCGATGGCGCAGCTCGAGGCGATCCAGCGCAGCCTGCGCCTGTGCATCGGTTATCTGGAGATCCTGTCGAGCGCGCTGCCGGCGCGCGACGACGTGGCGGCCCGCGAATACATGCGCGTCGAGATGAAGGGCGTGAACCGGCGCATCCGCGACACGCTGGTCGGGGCGAGCCGCGCGCTCAAGTTCGGCACGCCGAGCCGGCTGGCGCCGCGCCGCCGGCCGGCCGACCCGCCGCACGACGCGCCGCCGCCGCCGTTGTCCGGCTACGTGTCGATCACGGCCAAGCTGGCCGGCGAAGTCGACCAGTTGCGCGAGCGGCTGCTCGATACCGCGCGGTCCTGGAATATCTGAGGCGCCCGCTTCACGCGCCTTTCTTTCATATGCCTTTCGGCACA
This sequence comes from Burkholderia sp. EMB26, assembly GCF_024730645.1. NCBI lineage: Bacteria > Pseudomonadati > Pseudomonadota > Betaproteobacteria > Burkholderiales > Burkholderiaceae > Burkholderia > Burkholderia sp. EMB26. Next base: position 2,760,663 of record NZ_CP078071.1, on the reverse strand, counting down.
TCGACGCGGCGCGCCGGCGACGCTGGGCACGGCCGGCCACCGATCCGGCCCCGGAAATCCGGCCCGCGGCCGGTTCGTCCGCGCGCGTGTTCGGCGGCGATGCAACGCCGCCCCGCACGGCGTTCTCCACCCGGTTAACCGCCCGTCAGGCCCGCCGCGACAGGCGCGACGCCGGTTCCGCACCAAAATCAGCCCTTGCCCCAACTTCCCGGACAGCCGATACTCGCATATTCCGCGAAATACGATCCCACCGGCTTCAATCCACGGTAATTCCTATGAGCACGATTCTCGAAAGCCTCCCGACCGGCCAGAAGGTCGGTATCGCCTTCTCCGGCGGCCTGGACACCAGCGCCGCGCTGCACTGGATGAAACTGAAGGGCGCCGTCCCGTACGCATACACGGCGAACCTCGGCCAGCCCGACGAAGACGATTACGACGCGATCCCGAAACGCGCGATCGAATACGGCGCAGCCGGCGCCCGCCTGATCGACTGCCGCGCGCAGCTCGTCGCCGAAGGCATCGCGGCGCTGCAAAGCGGCGCGTTCCATATCACGACCGCCGGCGTCACGTACTTCAACACGACGCCGATCGGCCGCGCCGTGACGGGCACGATGCTCGTCGCCGCGATGAAGGAAGACGGCGTCAACATCTGGGGCGACGGCAGCACGTACAAGGGCAACGACATCGAGCGCTTCTACCGCTACGGCCTGCTCGTGAACCCGGATCTGAAGATCTACAAGCCGTGGCTCGACCAGACGTTCATCGACGAACTCGGCGGCCGCGCCGAAATGTCCGAATTCATGAACCAGGCCGGCTTCGCGTACAAGATGTCGGCCGAGAAGGCGTATTCGACCGACTCGAACCTGCTCGGCGCGACGCACGAGGCGAAGGATCTGGAAAGCCTCGAAAGCGGCATCAAGATCGTGAACCCGATCATGGGTGTCGCGTTCTGGCGCGACGACGTGAAGATCGCCGCCGAGGAAGTGACGGTGCGCTTCGAAGCCGGCCAGCCGGTCGCGCTGAACGGCGTCGAGTTCAAGGATCAGGTCGAGCTGCTGCTCGAAGCGAACCGCATCGGCGGCCGTCACGGCCTCGGCATGAGCGACCAGATCGAGAACCGGATCATCGAGGCGAAGAGCCGCGGCATCTACGAAGCTCCGGGCCTCGCGCTGCTGTACATCGCGTACGAGCGTCTCGTCACCGGCATCCACAACGAGGACACGATCGAGCAGTACCGCGAGAACGGCCGCCGCCTCGGCCGCCTGCTGTACCAGGGCCGCTGGTTCGACCCGCAGGCGATCATGCTGCGCGAGACCGCGCAACGCTGGGTCGCCCGCGCGATCACCGGCGAAGTGAAGATCGAACTGCGCCGCGGCAACGACTACTCGATCCTGAGCACGAAGTCGCCGAACCTCACGTACCAGCCGGAACGGCTGTCGATGGAGAAGGTGGCGTCGACGTTCTCGCCGCGCGACCGGATCGGCCAGCTGACGATGCGCAACCTCGACATCACCGATACGCGCGACAAGCTGCGCGTGTATTCGCAAGTCGGGCTGCTGACGCCGGGCGAAGCGTCGGCGCTGCCGCAGATCAAGGGCGACGGCGACAAGTAAGTCGCTGCGTTCGACGCCGTGCCGCATCGCTTGCATGCGGCACGGTCGGGCAGGCTGCCGTGTGGCGCATCGTTGCGCACGCAGCCTGCCGCTTCCCCGCTCCCCGCCTGTCCGCTTTCCCTTCGTATTCGCATCCCGCCGCGTGACGCACCAACGGCACTGCGCCGCCGCGCCAGTCATGGCAAGCTGCGAGTCGTCCGATTTTCTGCGTCGACTCATGGCCCCCCTTACCGTCATCCACCTGAACGGCCCGATCAACAGCGGCAAGACGACGATCGGCCTCGCGCTCGCACGCGTGCTGCCCGACGCACGCTTCATCGACGGCGACGATCACGATGCGCCCGAAGACGCACCGTTCGACGTGCAGTGGGCGATTGCGCTCGAACGTCTCGTCACGCGGATCGCGAACGCGCGCGAACGCCATCTGGTCATCGCCTATCCGATCGGCGAAGCGGAATTCGAACGGCTGCGCGCGGCCTGCGAGGCGCGTGATGCGCGCCTGTTCGTCGTCACGCTCGCGCCGCCCGAAGCGGTCGCGGCGTCGAATCGCGGCGCGCGCGCGTTGACCGACTGGGAGCGCAACCGGATCGCGGAGATGTATCGCGAGGGCTATGCGGCGCGGCCGTTCAGCGAGATGGTGCTGGATACGTCCGCGGCGACGCCCGACGCGTGTGCGGCGCGCATCGCGCGGCAGGTCGCGGCGACGGCCTCGTAGCGACTGCGTCCGCATGCGCGTTCCGGCCCGCACGCGAACATGCGCTGACGCTGACGTTCCCACCGGCCGATCGCGCGCCACCGCGCACGAAGCCGGACGGATACGTCACGCGCCCGTCGGGCTGCCCTGCCGCGCGCACATTGCGGCGCTCACGAGTGATGCCGCACGCCCGGCACGGCCGCTTCCCGCGCCCCTTTGCGGCTCAGCATCAGCGTGACGACCGCCGACACCGCGAGCGTGCCGGCCACCACGTACAACCCCGCCGCATATCCGCCCGTCGCATGCTTGAGCCAACCGATCGCGAACGGCCCGACGAATCCGCCGAGATTGCCGATCGAATTGATCATCGCGATCCCCGCGGCCGCGCCGGCCCCCGACAGGAACGCACTGGGCATCGCCCACAGCGGCGCCTTCGCCGCACTGATCCCGATGTTGACGACGACCAGCGCGAGCACGGTCAGCAGCGCCGTATTCGCCTGCGCCGCGAACACGAACCCGATGCACGCCAGCACACATGGAATCACGACGTGCCAGGTGCGCTCGCCGGTGCGATCCGAATGTCGCGCCCACACGATCATCGCGACCACGGCGGCAATGCTGGGGATACCGGTCAGCAGGCCCGTCTGCAACGCGGTGAAGCCGAACTGCTTGACCATCAGCGGCGCCCACAGCCCGAGCGTATAGAGCCCCGCCGACGTGCCGAAGTAGATCAGCGCGAGCGCGAGCACCCGCGGATCGCGCAGGGCCTGCCACGCACCGGCCGTGTGCCCGACGTGCGTGTGGCGCGCGTCCGCTTCCGCTTTCAGCTTCGCGATCAGCCAGTCGCGCTCGTCGGCGCGCAGCCACGCGGCCTGCGACGGCGCATCGGTCAGGCGCTTCAGCACGACGAAGCCGAGCACGACCGCCGGCAGCGCTTCGACGATGTACAGCATCTGCCAGTCGGCGAGGCCGAACATCGGCGGCATCTGCATGATCGCGCCCGACAGCGGCGAGCCGATCGCGGTCGAGATCGGCGCGGCCGCCATGAACCACGCGGCGGCCACCGCGCGCTGCTTCGCGGGGAACCACAGGCTCAGGTACAGGATGATGCCGGGGAAGAAACCGGCTTCGGCCATGCCGAGCAGGAAACGCAGCACGTAGAAGCTGGTCGGCCCGGCCGCGAACGCGGACACGGCCGACACGATGCCCCACGTGATCATCACGCGCGCGATCCAGATGCGCGCGCCGACGCGGTGGAGAATCAGGTTGGACGGCACTTCGAACAGGAAGTAGCCGATGAAGAACAGGCCGCCGCCGAACCCGAACGCGGTCGGCGACAGGCCGATCGCCCGGTTCATCGTCATCGCGGCAAAGCCGACGTTGACGCGATCGAGAAAGCTGACGAAGTAAAGCAGCATCACGAACGGAATGATGCGCCACATCAGTTTCCGCGCGACGCGGGTTTCCAGATCCGCTTGCATGTGTCTCCTCCTTCGAGGTCGGGCCGTGCGCCGTCGGTCGGTGGACCGCGAGCGCCGGCCGGCGCCCGGCTCGCGTCGGATGCGCGAGTCGCGGGCAGAAAAAATGCCGAGTGAAGCGAACGGGCGGCGCGCGGCTGGCATGCGCACATGCGCGTGCCGGCCGCGCCGCGCCGCCGTCAGGCCGCCACCGCCGCGTTCGCGACGCGCTCGCAGACGGCCGCCGTCACCTGCGCGGTCGTCGCGCGGCCGCCGAGGTCGCGCGTATGCAGCGACGGGTCGGCCGTCACGGCCTCGATCGCGTGCATCACACGCGCGGCCGCTTCCGTCTCGCCGAGATGCTCGAGCAGCATCACGACCGACCAGAACGTGCCGACCGGATTCGCGAGCCCCTTGCCCATGATGTCGAATGCGGAGCCGTGGATTGGCTCGAACATCGACGGATAGCGGCGCTCGGGATCGATGTTGCCGGTCGGCGCGATGCCGAGGCTGCCCGCGAGCGCGGCGGCAAGATCGCTGAGGATGTCCGCGTGCAGGTTGGTCGCGACGATCGTGTCGAGCGACGCCGGGCGGTTGACCATGCGCGCGGTTGCCGCATCGACGAGTTCCTTGTCCCACGTCACGTCGGGAAACTCCGGTGCGATCTGCTTCGCGATCTCGTCCCACATCACCATCGCATGCCGCTGCGCATTGCTCTTCGTGATGACGGTCAGCAGCTTGCGTGGGCGCGACTGCGCGAGCCGGAATGCGAAACGCATGATGCGTTCGACGCCGGCGCGCGTGAGGATCGACACATCGGTCGCGGCCTCGATCGGATGGCCCTGGTGCACGCGGCCGCCGACGCCCGCGTATTCGCCTTCCGAGTTCTCGCGCACGATCACCCAGTTCAGGTCGTCCGGCCCGCAGCGCTTCAGCGGCGCGTCGATGCCCGGCAGGATGCGCGTCGGACGCACGTTCGCGTACTGGTCGAAGCCCTGGCAGATCTTCAGGCGCAGCCCCCACAGCGTCACGTGATCGGGCACGTCCGGGTCGCCCGCGGAGCCGAACAGGATCGCGTCCTTGCCGCGCAGCGCGTCGAGACCGTCGGCCGGCATCATCGCGCCATGCCGGCGGTAGTAATCGGCGCCCCAGTCGAAATCCTCGAACTCGAACGCGAAGCGGTCGCTGCCGCGGGCCAGCGCCTCCAGCACCTGCTTGCCAGCCGGCACCACTTCCTTGCCGATGCCGTCGCCGGGAATCGTTGCGATACGGTAGGTCTTCATGCGGACATCCTCGATTGATCGTGAGCGTGAACGCACTTTACCGAACCGGGAGTGTAGAAACCGGGGCTATACTCAAAGCATCTTTAACTTCAATTCACGAATCCCGTCATGGCGGATACCGTCCAGCCGGCCGATCTCGGCTTCTTCTCGACGCTGGCCGCGTCGGGCAGCCTGAGCGCGGCCGCGCGCGAACTCGGGCTGACCGCGGCGGCCGTCAGCAAGCGGCTCACGCAGATGGAGCGGCGCGCGGGCGTGACGCTCGTCAATCGCACGACGCGGCGAATGATGCTGACGCCCGAAGGCGACGTGTACCTCGAATACGCACGCCGGATCCTCGACCAGATGGACGAACTCGGCGAGCTGCTCGGCAGCGCGAAACAGCGACCGAAAGGCCTGCTGCGCGTGAATGCGACGCTCGGGTTCGGGCGCAGCCACGTCGGCCCGGCGATCTCGCGCTTCGTCGCGCGCTATCCGGAGGTGTCGGTGCAGTTGCAGCTGTCGGTGATGCCGCCACCGCTCACCGACGACGCGTTCGACGTGTGCATCCGCTTCGGCGAACCGCCCGACACGCGCGTCGTCGCGCGGCGGCTCGCGCCGAACCGCCGGCTGCTGTGCGCGGCCCCCGCGTATCTCGCGCGCCACGGGACGCCCGGCACGCCGCACGACCTGACGCGGCACAACTGCATCGGCATCCGGCAAGGCGACGAAGGTTACGGCGTGTGGCGCCTGACGAGCGGACGCGGCGCGGCCCGCCACACGGAAGCCGTGCGGATCAACGGCAACCTGACGACGAACGACGGCGAGATCGCGGTGAAGTGGGCACTCGACGGGCACGGCATCCTGATGCGCGCGGAATGGGATCTGCGCGACTATCTCGCCGACGGGCGGCTGGTCGTCGTGCTGCCGGATCATGAAACGCCGAGCGCCGACATCTATGCGGTGTATGCGCAGCGGCACCAGATGTCCGCGCGGATTCGCGCGTTCGTCGATTTTCTGGCGGAAGAATTGGGACGGCTGACGGCGATCTAGGGCGGCGGTTCCCTACCCGTGGCAGCGTACGGTTTCGGGTCGCGGCGTATCGCTGCACGGATGTTCACCTAGCCTACGTGGGCCATATTCCGGCGAGTTTCGTGCTGCGTCGCCCAACTATCGACATCATCCGATACGTACCGGATGGCCCGCGCGTTACGCCTCGCAACCATTTGAGGACTTGCCGTCGGCATCCCGCCGTCAGGCTGCCGCGACCAGTCCGCTGTAGCGGTCGCAGGGAGCGGCGGCATCCTGCGCCGGCCGCCACCCTACCGCCCCCGCCGCCGCCAGCCCTGTGTGTTCCTTCCCGGCCTGCACGAAACGCTCCGCGATCCAGTCGACGAACGCGCGCACGCCGGGCGACACATGCGGGCGCTTCACGTAGACGACCGACACGGCGAGCGCATCGGGTTGCCAACACGGCAGCACCTCCCGCAGCCGTCCCGCCTCGATCAGCGGCTGCGCGGCGACGCGCGTCGGCTGGATCAGTCCAAGGCCGTGCACGCCGCAGGCGAGATACGCCTGCTCGTCGTCCACGCTGACGATGCCGTCGAGCCGCACCTTGCGCACCGCGTCGTCCACCATGAACTCGAGCTCCGCCGGACGCTGGCCGAACACGTGCGATCCGCAAATCGCACGATGCGCGCCCAGATCGTCGGGTGTGCGCGGCACGCCGAAGCGGTCGAGATACGCGGGGCTCGCGCAGGTCACGCGCTCGAGCGCGCCGAGCCGGCGCGCGACGAGCGACGAATCGGGCAGCGCACCGAGCCGGACGCTGCAATCGATCGCGTCGCCGATGCGGTCGCCCGCGCGCCCGGCCACGGCGAGCCTCAGCTCCAGATCGGGATGCCGGGTATGAAATTCGCCGAGCGCCGGCAACACGATCGCGCCCGCCACCGACGCCGGCAATTCGACGCGCAGCGGCCCGCTCGGATGCAGCGCGGCGCCGCGGATGCTCGCTTCGAGCTCGTCGACGTCCGCCGTGATGCTGACGCAGCGCCGGTAATACGCGTCGCCTTCGGGCGTCGGCCGCAGCGCGCGCGTCGTGCGCACCAGCAGCGGCATGCCGAGCGCCGCTTCGAGCTCCTGCACGGTGCGCGTGGCGGTGGCGCGCGAAATGCCGAGCGCCTGCGCCGCGCGCGTAAAACTGTTCATTTCGACGATGCGCGTGAAGATGCGCATCGCGCGGATCGGATTGTCCACCGGACACCTCTGCATGGTTGCACTCTGCCGCGGCGCGCGTTCGCGCACCGTGCGTGCGTGTCGATGTCGACGCAAGCCGCGCGCCGGCGCGGCCGTCGGGTCAGGCGTTCGCCGCCGCGACGCCGGGCGCCGGTTCGGCGAGCAGCCGTTGCGCGAGCGCCAGCGCGTCGTCGCGGCTCGCCGCCGCGTTCAGCGGATACCCCCAGACCTTCTCGAAGGCACCCGAAAAGGCATTGAGCGCCACGCGCCGCGCCGCATTGGGCTCGATCGCGATCATCCCGGGAATCCATTCGCGCGACAGCGCGCGGTTGGCCTTGCTCCACTTCGCGAGCTGCTTGCGCATCTCGTGATCGTTGTCGGCGCGATCGTCGCCGGACGGCGCGTCGTCGGTCAGAAGAACGAAGCGTTCGCGGCGCGCCAGCAGCGCGTCGAGTTCGGCAAGCAGGCGGGCGGGATCGGTGTGGGTCGAGCCGCTGTAACGCAGCCAGACAAACGGGAATTCAGTCGTGACGATTTGCATGTTGGCCTCCAGATGAGAACGATTCTCATTTTATGGATCGAGACCTGATGCGTCATTTCTCATCCCGGCCAACTGCTTTTTCAATCCGGCCAACCGTGCACGGGCGCGCAGCCCGGCGGTTCAGCGTTGCCGGTCGGTCAGGAATTGCGTCGGCGGCTTGCCGGTCGCCTTGCGGAACATCGTGACGAAGCTGCTCGCGCTTTCGTAGCCGAGATCGATCGCGATCTGGTGCACGCGGCGGCCGGTCGTCAGCATCCGCAGCGACAGCGCGACGTGCAGCCGCCGGCGCCAGTCGCCCAGGCTCATGCCGAGCTCCCTCGTCGCGAGCCGCGTCAGGCTGCGCTCGCTGATGCCCGCACGCCGCGCGAGCTCGGGCAGCGGCGACTTGTCGGCCGGGTCGTCGAGCAGATGGTCGATCAGCTTGCGCAGCCGGCGGTCGGCCGGCATCGGAAGGTACAGGTCCTCGACCGGCGCCGCGACGAGTTCGTCGAGCAGCGTCGCCACCAGCCGCCCTTGCGGCCCGTCGACGTCGTACAGATTCGGGAAGCTGGCCGCCTTCAGCAGCAGTTCGCGCAGCAGCGGCGACACGCCCAGCGTGCAACAGCGCGTGGGCAGGTCGAGCGCCGCGTCGGGTTCGACCAGCACCGCGTAGAAGGTCGCGCCGGCCGAGCCGCGCGCCGCGTGCGGGACATCGCCGGGAATCCAGACCGTGCATTGCGGCGGCGCGGTCCACACGCCGCCGTCGATCTCGCAATAGACGACGCCGGTCAGCGTGTAGAGCAGCTGCGCCTGGCGATGGCTGTGCCGCTCCAGCCGCCATTCGGGCTCGACGACCGAGCCGCCGAACACGACGAGCGGACGCGGCACGTGATAGACGTCGGCGTCCGCGGCGGGATCGGTGGTCGGTGGAAGGTCGCGCATGGAACGACGGGTCGTGAAAAAAGGCCGGACGCCGGCGCGTCCTGTCGTGCTTATACCAGAAAGGCGCGGCCGCAGCCGTGCCGTTCGAGGGCGCCTGCACCCGCGCGCCGAACCGAATACAATGCGCCGATCCCCCGCCGCTGCGCGAACCTGCCGGAGCCGCCATGTTCGACCTGACCACGCTGACCACCTTCACGGCCGTCGTTCTGGGCCTGTTCCTGATCCCCGGCCCCGCCGTGCTGCTCGTGCTGAGCCGCACCGTGCAGGGCGGCCGCAAGACCGGCATCCTGACCGGCCTGGGCGTCGCGAGCGGCGACTTCGTGCATACGCTGTTCGCGGCCGTCGGGCTGTCCGCGCTGCTGATGACGTCGGCGCTCGCGTTCAACGTCGTGAAGCTGGTCGGCGCCGCGTACCTGATCTATCTCGGCGTGCGCGCGCTGCTGGAGAAACCGTCCGATCCGTCGCTGCCGCAGGTGTCGCCCGTCACGCCGCTCAAGGCGTACCTGCAGGCGATTCCCGCCGAAGTGCTGAATCCGAAAACCGCGCTGTTCTTTCTCGCGTTCATGCCGCAGTTCGTGCATCCGGAACGCGGCTCGACGTTCGTGCAGTTCGCGGTGCTCGGGCTGATCTTCGTCGTGCTCAGCTCGCTCTACACGACGCTGATCGCGTGCTCGATCCGCCCGCTCGGCCGCATCGTGAAGCGGCTCACGTGGCTCACGCGCTGGCAGGGCAAGATCATCGGCTCGATCTTCATCGCGCTCGGGCTGCGCGTGGCCGTGCAGCAGCGCTGATGCGCATGAGCGTATGACGCCCGCCGGCGCGGACCTGCTCTATACCGACCCGCGGCTCGTCGCGGTGTACGACCTGTTCAACGCCGGCGATCGGGACTTCGCGTTCTACGCCGGCGCGATCGGCGCCACCCGGCGACGCGTCCTCGATCTCGGCTGCGGCACCGGCACGTTCGCGCGACGGCTCGCGGCGGCCGGGCACGACGTCGTCGCGATCGATCCCGCGCCGGCGATGCTCGATTACGCGCGACGCCAGCCGGGCGCCGACGCCGTACGCTGGTTCGCGTGCGCGCTCGACGGCCTGCCGCCGGGCACGCCGTTCGATGCGGTCGTGATGACCGGTCACGCGTTCCAGTGCCTGCTGACCGACGACGACATCGACGCGACGCTGCGCGGCGTGCGACGCGTGCTCGCCGACGGCGGCCGCTTCCTGTTCGACACCCGCAACCCGCGCACCGAACCGTGGCGAGCATGGACGCCCGCGCAGTCGGCGCGCCGCATCGAGTCGCACGAATTCGGCATCGTCGATCTCCATCACGCGGTGCGGGCGATCGACGGCGCGATCGTGACGTTCGACACGCACTACCGCTTCCGCCGCGACGACACGCTGCTGACGAATACGAGCCGGCTGCGTTTCATCGCGCAACCTGAACTGCAGGCGCGCGTGATCGCAGCCGGATTCCCGGCGGCCGACTGGTGCGGCGACTGGGACCCCGCTCCGTTCGACGAAGCGACCAGCGCGGAGATCATCGCGATCTGCCGCGCGTGAGCGCGCGCGCGTTCTGCTGCGGCGTCAGCCCGCCACGGGCAGCGTGTCCACCGCGTACGCATGCCGGATCGTGCGGCCCAGCACCGGGTCTTCCAGCTCGACCTCGAACCGCTCGGCCGGCCGGATGCCGCCGATCGCCGCGAGCGTGCCGCACAGCATCGCGGTGCCGTCCTCGAAGCGGCCGCCATGACGCGCGAATTGCGCGAGCAGATCGTCCGGCGCGCGCATCGCGGTCACGTTGCCCTCCTGATACAGCACGCGCTCGCCGTCGATCGTCGCGTACGCGCGCAACACCAGTCGATCCCAGTGACCGGCCACGTCGTCGAGCTTCCACAGCGTGTTCGCGCACGGCTTGCCGCACATCTGCTTCGACACGGTGATGCCGTACGTCTCGACCTCGCGATCGGTGTGATCGGACGCGATGCCGACGAAGGTCTCGCCGCCGTCGCGCACCAGCACGAATTCCGCTTCGCCGCTGCTCTGCCCGCCCGCGACCTGGATCGCCGGCGACGGATCGAGGCGATCGGCGGCAACGCGGTAGAACACCGGCGTCGTCGCCGGTCGCTTGACGCCGAGTGCTTCCAGTTCGCGGATATGCTTTTCCATGGCGACCGTATCGCGGCCGGTCCAGCCCGCGATCACGAGCGTGTCGATCGCGATCGCGCGCTCGGTGCGGCCGTCGCGACCGTCGATCGCGAACGTGATGGTTTTCATCGAATGCTCCTCGTCGCGGGCCGCGCGATGCAGCGGGCCCGCTGTCTGTCATTGATCGACCGGGCTCACGCCGGATCGTAATAGTGGATCTCCAGCAGCACGCAGCCGCCGTTCGACTTGAACGGGCCGTGCCATGCGCCGGGCGGGCGCACCGCATACGTGTAGCCCTCGAACGGCGTGCCGCCGTTGCCGTGCTCGTCGTTGCCGACGGTCAAATCGCCTTCGACCAGAAACACCTCTTCCCAGTAGTCGTGCACGAACGGCTTCTGCGTATGCAGCCCCGCCGGCAGGCGCAGCAGGCGCGTGCGGCTGCCGCGCTTGCGCTCGGTGTCGAGCGCGCCGGAGAGGATCAGCTCCTGCGCGCCGGACGCCGGGTCATAGCCCTCCGGCAGCCGCCAGTCGCGCTGCATGTCCAGCGTGTGGAATTCGTCGTGAAGCTTGTTGATGGCCATCTGTCTCTCCTGGTTGCGATAGCGGGTGAAGCGGGTTTCGATGCGGGCGGTCAGGCGGCGCGCGGCGTCGACCGTTTCTGGTTCAGCGAATAGCTTCCGAGCATCGAATCGACCAGATGCGACGCGCGCTGCCAGTCGTACGTGCGATACGCATGGCCCTTCGTGACGAACGACGCGCCGGCATAGAACAGTTCGTACTGGTTGTGGCGCGACGCGAATTCGGAACCGACCGCGTCCCACGCGAGCTTGAAGAACTTCACGCGATCCTCGGACGAGCACACCGGCGACTTCTGCGTCTTCTCGATGATGCGCAGCAGGTCGGGGTTCTCGAAATCGCGCACGCTGGACGGCAGCATGATCATTCCGCCGCCGGCGAGCTCGCGCAGCGTGTTGAGTACCTTCGAATAGAGTTGCTGCGTGACGACCTGCGAGCCGTACAGCATGTTGCGGTCGGGCACGTAGAAGCCGTTGACGACCGTGCCCTTCGCTTCCATTCCGTAGACCCACGCCTCGACCATCGATGCTTCGGCCGCGAGCTGGCCCAGCGTCTCGCGCACCTGCGGGAACGCGTTCGTGCCGTTGACCTCGGAGATCTTCAGGCCGAGCCCGACGAGAAAGCGCAGCTTCGTCATCAGGCGCACCTGGCATTGATAGTTCTGGTACACGTGCGCGGGTGTCGCGTGGAACTGCTTCGCGCACATCGCGGTATTGCCGGCGACGAAGATCCGCTCCCACGGCACCTTCACGTCGTCGAAATACAGCACCGCGTCGTTCTCGTCGAAGCGGCTCGACAGCGGGTTGTCGAACACCGACGTCGCATGCTCCTCGTACGACTTGCGCGACATGATCTTCATGCCCTTCGCGTTCATCGGCACCGCGAACGACAGCGCATACATCTCGTCGCCTTCGCGCAGCGGCTGGATGCAGCTGCAGAACACCTCGTTCGCCATGATCCCGCTGGTCGCGAGCATCTTCGCGCCGCGCACCGTGATGCCTTCGGCATCCTGATCGACGATGCCGACCGCGAGGTACTTGTCCTCCTGCTCGTGCGCGGCCTTCGACTGGTTCGCCTGCGGATTCACGATCACATAGGTCAGGAACAGGTCGTTGTCGCGTGCATAACGGTAGTAGTCGCGCAGCGCGCCGGCGCGCGCCGGGTCGTATTGCTCAAACACGTCGGCGCCCATGTACATGCCGGAGAGGCACGACGCGACGTGGTCGGGCGAGCGGCCCATGAAGCCGTAATGCAGCTCCGACCACGCTTCCAGCGCGGCACGGCGCTCGACGAGTTCGTCATAGGACGTCGGCAGTTGCCAGATCCGGCTGACGCGATTGCCGGAGTCGGGCGACACGAACGTCATCTTCTCGACGTTTTCGTTCTCCGCCTGATAGTCGTACAGGCTCGCGTAGCTGCGGATCGAATTGCGGAATGCCGCGTGCGCGGTCACGTCGCCGACCGGCTGGCCGTTCAGGTAGACCTGCCGCCCGTCGCGCAGCGACGCGATGTGCTGAGTGCCGTTCTTGATCATGATGCCCTCCTGGGTGGAATGAATCGTGGGTTGCGTTCACATGGCCGACGCGTACGCGCCGTCGAGCGCGCGGTAGCGTCCGCCGAAGAAGATCAGCGGACGCCCGTCCGGGCGCGCGCGGTGCCGCATCACGCGGCCGACGAAGATCACGTGGTCGCCGCCGTCGTATTGCGCATACGGTTCGCATTCGAACGTCGCGAGTGCATCGGGTAGCAGCACGCCGCCACCGTCGCCGGCCGCGCCGCCGCGCCAGCCCCACTTGTCGCCGTTCGCTTTCGCGAAGCAGTTCGACAGGTGCTGCTGCGTCTCGTCGAGCACGTTGACCGCGTAGCCATCCGCGCCGGCCAGCTCGCCGAGGCTCAGGCTGCGACGGTCGACCGAAAACAGGATCAGCGGCGGGTCCAGCGACACCGAATTGAACGACGCGACCGTGATACCGATCGGCATCCCCTCCTTGCGCGGGGCGGTAATCACCGCGACGCCCGTCGCGAACATCGACAGTGCGGCCCGGAAGCGCCGCTGCTCGTCGGCATCCGCGCCGGTTCCGGCATGGTTCTCGCTCATCTCGTCCTCCATGGGTTGCATTGCCGGATTCCGCCGAGGAATCCGCATCAACAAAGCACCGTTAATTAGCTTTGTTATTTAGCTTTTATTAAATGTAAACACAAAGCCCGGTTCAAGATGTCGTAAACCCTGATCTTGAAAGCTTTGTTTGAAAGACAACCCTACTCGCGGGATGGATGTTGCACGGCGCGCACGAATGTCCACGTACACTGCGGCAACCGTATTCCCCGGCGCTCGCGACCCATGCGGGACGCCGCCTTCCGGAGCCTCTTTCGATGCAATCCCGTCCGATCTACATGGACTACAGCGCGACGACGCCGGTCGATCCGCGCGTGGTCGCCAAGATGGTGCCGTTCCTGCACGAGCAGTTCGGCAACCCCGCCTCACGCAGCCACGCCTACGGCTGGGATGCCGAGCACGCCGTCGAGGAAGCGCGCGCGCACGTCGCCGCGCTGCTCGGCGCCGATCCGCGCGAAATCGTGTGGACGTCCGGCGCGACCGAAGGCAACAACCTCGCGATCAAGGGCGCCGCGCACTTCTATCAAGGCAAGGGCAAGCATCTCGTGACGGTGAAGACCGAGCACAAGGCCGTGCTCGATACGTGTCGTGAACTCGAACGCCAGGGTTTCGACGTCACGTACCTCGACGTGCGCGAAGACGGCCTGCTCGACCTCGATGCGTTGCAGCAGGCGCTGCGCGCCGACACGATCCTGGTGTCGGTGATGCTCGCGAACAACGAAACGGGCGTGATCCAGCCGGCGGCCGACATCGGTGCGCTGTGCCGCGCGCGCGGCATCGTGTTTCATTGCGATGCGGTGCAGGCGGCCGGCAAGATTCCGGTGGACGTGAATGCGCTGAACGTCGACCTGCTGACGGTGACCGCGCACAAGGTGTACGGCCCGAAGGGGATCGGCGCGCTGTACGTGCGCCGCAAGCCGCGCGTGCGCCTCGAAGCGCAGATGCACGGCGGCGGCCACGAACGCGGGATGCGCTCCGGCACGCTGCCGACCCACCAGATCGTCGGGATGGGCGAAGCGTTCCGGCTGGCGAAGGAAGAAATGGCGGACGAAAGCCGCCGCGTCGGCGCGTTGCGCGACCGGCTGCTGGCCGGCCTGTCGACGCTCGACGAGGTTTACGTGAACGGCGACCTCGCGCGCCGGATTCCGCACAACCTGAACGTCAGCTTCAATTTCGTCGAAGGCGAATCGCTGATCATGGGGATCAAGGGCGTCGCGGTGTCGTCAGGCTCCGCGTGCACGTCGGCGTCGCTGGAGCCGTCGTATGTGCTGCGCGCGCTCGGCCGCAGCGACGAGCTCGCGCACAGCTCGATCCGCTTCACGCTCGGCCGCTTCACGACCGAAGCCGAGGTCGACAACGTGATCGCGCAGGTGCGCGACACGGTCGGCAGGCTGCGTGAATTGAGCCCGCTGTGGGACATGCATCTCGAAGGGGTCGACCTGGATACGATCGAGTGGGCCGCGCACTGAGCGCGGCGGCCGGCGCGCGTCAGCCTTTTTCCTGGCGCGCGATCATGTGCGCGAGATCGAGCGTCGCACGATCGCCGTTGGTGACGAGGCGGTCGATCACCGAGCAAAGCGCCTTGAACTCGGTTTTCGTCACGCCTTCGAACAGCACGTTGTTGATGCGTTGCTGCGTATCGGCGAGCGCTTTCAGCAGCTTCGAGCCGGCCGGCGTGACCGTGAGCCGCATCTTGCGCTTGTCGTCGGGGTCCGCGCGTTTGTCGATCAGGCCGAGTTTCTTCAGCTTGCCGGTCTCGATCGTGACGAACGCGCCGCTCAGGTGCAGATGATCGGCGAGGCGGTTGACGGTCACGACGTCGTCGTGCGACAGATGGGCGACCGACACGAGCAATGAATACTGGATGCCGGTGAGGCCGATCAACGAGCCGAAACCGTCGCGCACCGACAGCAGGCGCGCCGCGAACGGCAGCAGCCCGTTGATCAGGTGGCGGAATTCCGTGTCCGTGCCGTCGATCAGGCAGGCCGGGTTGGTAATGGTCAGAACGGACTCCTCTTGCTGCTTGGCCATGACGTCGACGCTCCGTGCGGTCATGCGAATTTAGCTTTGAAACGAAATTATACGGCAAAGGCACCTGCGGCCTCGGCCAGCCCGGCCGCCCGCATGCGGCCCGATTTCCCTTATCAGGAGGTTCGCGCATGCCCTTCCCGCTTCATCCCGCCACGGTTCGCGCGCTGCTCGAATGCTATCTGCGCGCGAAGGACCTGAACCAGGCCGAGCTGATCGCCGACTGCTTCGCGGCCCATGCCGGGCTGAGCTTTTCGCTCGCCAGCGACGACATCGATTTTCCGCCGCGCGTGACCGGTGTGACGGCCATTGCGCATACGCTGGTCGAGGCATTCGGCGAGCGGTTCGAGCAGTGCCGGACCTACTACGTCTGCGCGCAGCCGCCCGTCGACGGGCACGGCGTCAGCCGCATGCCGTGGCTCGTCGTGATGCGACAGAAGGACAACGGCGCACTGCGGATCGGACATGGCACGTACCGCTGGCAGTTCGCCGTCGACGGCGCAAACGACGACGTTGCGCGGGTTGCCGCGCTGCACATTCATATCGCGCGGATGGATACGATCGACGATCCGCAGTCGTTGAAACTCGCGCGGCTGCAGGCGGCGTTCGGGTATCCGTGGCTGCCGGCGCACGCGTTCGCGCGCGGGCTCGCGGACGTCGCGGCGGCGCATCCGGATTGGGCATTCCTGGCGCCGTTCGAGCAGGCGGCCGCGTCGGCCATCGACTGACGCCCCGCTGCATCACGGCGCCGCGCGCGATCCCTCATTGCCGGCCAGCAACTGCGCGGCGGTCATGACGCGCGGGTCGTCGCCCGTCAGATGCGCGCCGTAATAGGCGATCGACGCCTGCTCGTCGAGCAACAGCGGAATCGCGACCCGCCCGAGCAGCGCGCGTTCGATCGCGTCGCCGAACGTGAATCCCGCCAGATAGACGCCGTCCATCACGCAATTCGTCGTGAATACGCGGCCCTGCGCATCGACATAAAACTCGACGTAGCCGAGATCGTCCTCGGCGATTCCGATCATCGTCGTGTCGAGCGCCCGCTCCCACGCGGCAATCTGTTCATCCTGACGCTCCAGTGCGCGAAACGCGATGCCCATCGGCGCGCAGGTCTCCCCGCTGCGCCGGGCCGGCTCCGCCCCCACGATCAACGTGCCGAATTCGCGCAGGATCGTATCGCCCGGATGTTCGCCGTCGCGGGCCGATAGACGGCCGTCGGCAGGGCCGCGCCACCCGGCCGCGACAAACAGCGGCCTGACCGTCAACGGAATCTCGATCACGAAAATGCTCCTGAAGTTACCGCATACGATACGACACGCGCGAACACTCTCCGCAGCGTGGACAGCATGCGCCGCCGCGCTCGCCCTCACACACCGTCGAGCGCGCGCCGCACACCGTCCCAATCGAGCCCGAACCGCGCGAGATACTTGCGCAGGCGGTCCGCGTCGTTCGGCTGCTTCTTGCTCTGCCGCGACACCGCGAACAGCGTGCGCCCGGCTTCCGACAGGCTCACCGACGTGCGGCACACGTCGAGCACGCGTTCGAGCTGCGCACGGTCGAACAGGTCGAGTTCCGCCGCGCGCGCACCAAACACCGCGTCGACGCACGCATCGGATGCCCCCGTGCCCCCCGGCGGCGACCACGTGCGCGTCAGCCGCTCGACTTCCTGCTCGGCGAGCGCCTCGGTAATGCGCCCCGCATCGGCCAGCGTCGCCATCCGGGTGACCGACGCCGACAGCTCGCGGAAGTTGCCGGCCCACGTCGCGCGCGGCGAGGCCGCGAACGCGAGATAGCGCCGCTTCGCCTCGACGTTGAACCGCACCTGCTCGCCCTGCTCGCGACCGAACCGGTCGAGCTCGAATTCGAGGTTCGGCTCGATGTCCTCGCGGCGCTCGGCCAACCCCGGCAATTCATAGGTCCAGAGGTTGATCCGCGCATAGAGGTCCTCGCGGAACGTGCCGGCCGCCACCATCTGCCGCAGATCGCGGTGCGTGCCCGCGATCAGTTCGAAATCGCTGGTCGCCTCGACGTCCGCGCCGACCGGCAGGAAGCGCTTCTCCTCGATCGCCTTCAGCAGCATCGCCTGTTCGTCGAGCCCGAGTTCGCCGATCTCGTCGAGAAACAGCAGCCCGCCGTCCGCCGCGCGCAGCAGCCCCGCGCGCGCCGACTGCGCCCCTGTGAACGCGCCCTTCACGTGACCGAACAGCGTCGACATCGCCGCGTCGCCGCGCAGCGTCGCGCAGTTGATCTCGATGAACGGCCCCGCGAGCCGATGCCGGCCGCGCTTCAGCTCGTACACGCGCTTCGCGAGAAACGACTTGCCGGCCCCCGTCGGCCCGACCAGCAGCATCGGTGCGCGCGAACGCACCGCCACGCGCTCGAGTTGCTCGATCAGCGCATTGAAGCGCGCGTTGCGCGTCGCGATGCCGGCCTTCAGGAACGACACCGTTTCGTCGCGCTCGCGCGTGAAGCGCTGCGCGATCCGGTTGTAGCGCGACAGGTCGAGATCGATCACCGAGATCGTGCCCGGCCCGCTCGGCCCTTCGTCGGTTCGCTGCGGCGGCCCCGTCTGCACGAGGCGCGCGGGCAGGTAGCGCGCTTCCGCGAGCAGGAACCAGCAGATCTGCGCGACGTGCGTGCCGGTCGTGATGTGGATCAGGTAATCCTCGTGTTCGAGGTCGAACGGATACGCGCGTGCGTAATCGTGCAGCGTCGCATAGACCTCCTCGAAATCCCACGGATCGTGGAGCGTGACCGGCGTGAGCCGCACATCGGTGTGCGGCGACACGCGCGCGAGATCGTCCCGCACCTGGTTGGCGAGACGCGTGTAGTCCAGCGAATGCAGCAGTTCGAGCCGGTCGATCGGCAGGTCGGGCTGCTCGCACAGCGAAATCGTCGGCCGCCATTTGCGGTAACGGCGCGGCGCGCGGCCGCCTTGGTCGAGCACCGTGCCGAGAAAACCGATCGCGACGGTTTTGCGCATGTTTATCTCATGGGATAAGAAGCGATCCGATTGTATCGGATATTCATGACCGCGAGGTGCCGACAGCGTCGATGCCGGACACTGAAAAACAGACAATTCTCTTTTGACTTCAATGAGTTGCGAGATTTCAAGAAGCACCGGCCGCCCCCTGGCACGCTCCTCGCTAAATAAAAGACGCCGGATGTCCCGCTGGCCCACGAGCCAGGGTTCGACAAGCCCTGCTGGTGCGCCGCCGCCGAACCTCGTTCGTCGCGGTAGCGCATGCCGCCATGGACAGACGAAGGCAACGGGGCGCGCGCCAGGATGCCTCGCCCGGGTTCGAATCCCGGGGCGCCCATTGTTCGAAAGCTCAGCCAGGTGGAGCAGCCGGCGAAAGCCGGCCGGTGGCGGGTTCGAATCCCGCTCGAACGCTGTCCGCAAGGACGGTCTCGTATGAAGGCAGTACCCGCCGGTGCGGGCCGACAGGCCCGCCGCGCGTCGGACCGGTTGCGGTTCCGCGCGATCGGCCGGGCGGCCGCACGGCCCGCGCGAAGGCGCACGACGACGCAATGCAGCAGGCGTCGCCATGCGTTTCGACGCTGGCCGGCGCGCCGCCCGCCCGATTGCGTCGCCCCGCGATCCGCACGATGCGCGTTACCCGGCGGCCATTGAAGAAAAGGACAAAAATATGTGGAAGCGTCATGTGGTGAAAAAGAACGAACGCGCGCTGCTGATGAGCGAGGGCGATTTCGTGAAGGTGCTGGAACCGGGCGTGTTCAAGGCCTTCGATCCGTTCAAGCGCCTGTCGGTGCAGACCGCGCGTCTCGACGCGCCGCTCGCCGACGACGCGCTGGCCGACTACCTGCGTCACGACGCACCGGACGTGCTCGCGCGGTATTTCGTCGCGATGGATCTCGCCGACGACGAAGCCGGCCTGCGCTACGAAGACGACGTGCTCGTCGAGATTCTGGCGCCCGGCACGCGCCGGCTGTACTGGCGCGGCCTGACCGCGCATCGGCTGGAGCGCATCGACCTCGCGCAGGACAGCATGCTGCCTGCGGCGCTGGTGAAGCGCATCGCGCAACCGTCGCTGCGTGCGCGCGGCGTGGCGGGGCTGACGGGCGTGCTCCTGGCGCAGGTGCCGGCGTACCACGTCGGCGTGCTGAAGGTCGACGGCAAGATCGAGCGGCTGCTGGACGCGGGTGCGTCGGCGTTCTGGCGCTTCAACCGCGACGTCGCGGTCGAGCTGGTCGATCTGCGCTTGCAGGCGATCGAGGTCGGCGGGCAGGAAATCCTGACGCGCGACAAGGTCGCGCTGCGGCTGAACCTGTCGGCGACGTGGCGCTATGCGGACGTGCTGCATGCGTTCGGCCAGTTGCAGAAGCCGGTCGAACACCTGTACCGCGAGTTGCAGTTCGCGCTGCGTTCGGCGGTCGGCACGCGCTCGCTCGACGAGCTGCTGGAGGACAAGCAGTCGCTCGACGAGGTCGTGATCGCGCAGGTGCGCGCCCGTCTCGACGGTTCGGGCGTGGACGTGCGCAGCGTCGGCGTGAAGGATATCGTGCTGCCGGGCGACATGAAGACGATCCTCGCGCAGGTGGTCGAAGCGGAGAAATCCGCGCAGGCGAACGTGATTCGCCGCCGCGAGGAAACGGCGGCCACGCGTTCGCTGCTGAACACCGCGAAGGTGATGGAAGAAAACCCGACCGCACTGCGGCTCAAGGAGCTGGAAACGCTCGAGCGCGTCGCGGAACGGATCGACCGCATCTCGGTGTTCGGCGGTCTCGACCAGGTGCTGAACGGGCTCGTCAGCATCAAGGGCACGTAATGCAGGTTCCGGCGCGATGCAGATGTGTCGCGCCGGTCCCGAAATGAATCAGGTGAAGCAAATGACCGACATGGACATGGATTATCAGGTGATGGAACTGGCGAACGGCAAGCCGGTGAAAATGTGGACGCAAGGCGTCGCCGTCGAGGACGAAGCGCGCGCGCAACTGCGCAACACCGCGCAGATGCCGTTCATCTTCGGCCACGTCGCGGTGATGCCGGACGTGCACCTCGGCAAGGGCTCGACGATCGGCAGCGTGATTCCGACGAAGGGCGCGATCATCCCGGCCGCGGTCGGCGTCGACATCGGCTGCGGAATGATGGCCGCGCGCACGACGCTGACGGCGGCCGACCTGCCCGATTCGCTTGGCGGGCTGCGCAGCGCGATCGAACGCGCGGTGCCGCACGGCCGCGCGCCGGGCCGCCGCGACCCGGGCGCATGGGGCGATCGCACGCCGGCCGCCGTGACCGACGCGTGGAAATCGCTGCAGCCGGGCTTTCAGCGCATCGTCGACAAGTATCCGAAGCTGGCAAAGACGAACCACTACGCGCATCTCGGCACGCTCGGCACCGGCAACCACTTCATCGAAGTGTGCATCGACGAGGCGGACCGCGTGTGGTTCATGCTGCACAGCGGCTCACGCGGCGTCGGCAATGCGATCGGCAGCCTGTTCATCGAACTCGCGCAGGCCGACATGCGACAACACATTGCGAACCTGCCCGACCGTAATCTTGCGTACTTCACTGAAGGCAGCCAGCACTTCGACGATTACGTCGAGGCGGTCGGCTGGGCGCAGGATTACGCGCGGCGCAACCGGCAGGCGATGATGGACGCGGTGATCGGCGCGGCGCGCGGCGTGATCGGCACACCGTTCTCGGTCGACGCGCATGCGGTGAACTGCCACCACAACTACGTGCAGCGCGAACGCCACTTCGGCGAAGACGTGCTCGTCACGCGCAAGGGCGCGGTGTCCGCGCAGAAGGGGCAACTCGGGATCATTCCGGGTTCGATGGGCGCGAAGAGCTTCATCGTGCGCGGGCTCGGCAACCCGGAAAGCTTCTGCTCGTGCAGCCACGGCGCGGGCCGGACGATGAGCCGTACCGAAGCCAAGCGCCGCTTCACCGCCGACGATCAGGCGAAGGCGACGCAGGGCGTCGAATGCCGGAAGGACGCGGGCGTCGTCGACGAAATCCCGATGGCCTACAAGGACATCGACGCGGTGATGGCGGCCCAGCGCAGCCTCGTCGAAGTGGTGCATACGCTGCGCCAGGTGGTGTGCGTGAAGGGATAGCGCGGTGTGCGGCCGAGGGCCAGCGGCCGCGCACAACGAAAGGAAAACGACAACGATGAAAACCGACAACGCAATGACGACCGTGCGCAGCGCGCATCCGATCGACCCGGCGGTGCGGGCACGCGTGATGGCGGAGCTCGCGGAAGTCGAACGCCGCCATGATGTATGCGTGCTGTTCGCGTGCGAATCGGGCAGCCGCGGCTGGGGATTCGCTTCGCCGGACAGCGATTACGACGTACGCTTCGTGTACGCGCACCGGCGCGACTGGTACTTGAGCGTCGAACCGCAACGCGACGTGATCGAGCGGCCGCTCGACGACGAGCTCGACGTCAGCGGCTGGGAATTGCGCAAGGCGTTGCAACTGCTGCGACGCTCGAATCCGACGCTGCTCGAATGGCTCGACTCGCCCGTCGTGTATCGCGAAGATGCGCGCTGGGCGCCGCGGCTCAGATCGCTGGCATCGGCGTTCTTCTCGCCGGTACGCGGGCGTCATCACTACCTCGCGATGGCGAAGAAAAATTTTCGCGGCTATCTGCAGGGCGACACGGTGCGTTACAAGAAGTACCTGTACGTACTGCGTCCGCTGCTCGCGGTGCGCTGGATCGACATGGGGCTCGGCATGCCGCCGATGCGCTTCGTCGATCTCGTCGACGGGACCGTGCACGAGCCGACGGTGCGCGCGGAGCTCGATGCGCTGCTCGCGCTGAAGATGAGCGCGAACGAAGGCGAATACGGGCCGCGCCGGCCGGCGATCCACGCGCTGGTCGAGACGATGCTCGCCGATGCCGAACACGATCGCGAATACAAGCGGCCGTGGGGCGACGTGGCAATGCTCGACGCGTTCCTGCGCGACGTGGTCGACGGCCGATGAAAAGTGAACGGCGCGATGCCTGCGGGGATCGCGCCATTTTTGCATCCGCACTCGTCCGATCGATGCAGGCGAGCAACGACCGTGCCCGCGTACGACGTGTCGTCGCAACGATCGCAGCCCATCGCGGCGGTATACTCGATGCCGTTCGGCACAGCGCGCCGCCGCATGCGCCGCAGCCTTCGACCTGCCCCGCCTGCTGACGATGCGCTTGCAATCCGGCATCTTCCGCCCGTCCATCCACAGTCGATACGAACCGTCATGTCGCACCGCCTTTCGCTCGCCATCGCCGCCCTCCTCGCCGTTTCCCCGTTCGTTGCCAAGGCCCGCCCGCTCGCGCGGCCGCCGGTCGAACGCGACTTCAAGAACTGGTCGGTCGTTTGCGACAACGGCAACCGCTGCATTGCCGAAAGCCACGCGGACGATATCGATGATGCACGCACCCGCCTCATCCTGCGCGTGACGCGCGATGCCGGCCCGGACGCGCCAGCCTCGCTCGACATCTATGCGTCGGCGCCGCTGGACCTGCGCAGCGCACGCGTGGATGGTCGTCCGTTCGATGCAATGGCGGCCCGATGGCATGCGTTCGGCGGCAAACCGGCCGATGACGACGCGCACCCGTTCCGGATCCGGACCAACGATCCGGCAACGGTCGCCGCATGGCTCACCGCGTCGCGCAATGCGCAACTGCTGAGCTTCGGCGATCCGGCGTCGGCCCAAACCGCCCGCACGCCGTTGACGGGATTGAGTGCCGCGCTGCTGTTGATCGACGACACGCAGGGCCGTGTCGGCACCGTCACGGCGTTGCTGCGCCCGGGCACCCGGCCGGCGTCGGCAGTGCCCGTCGCACCGGCACTGCCCCCCGCCGTCACGCCGGCCCCGGCCGTCGCAAACCTGTCGGCCGCGGAGCAACGGCCGCTCGTCGATGCGGTGCTCGCGAAGTTCGGCGGCGACGTGAAGCAATGTGCGACCGATGTCGAAGACGAAATGCCGGCGAACGATCGCAGGAAGGCGTCGACTGCCGTGGCGGTCTCCGCCGACGAAGCGCTGGTCGCGATACCGTGCCAGACCAGCAGCCTGTATAACCACACCGACCTGTGGTATCGCGTGCGGCGAACCGCGCCCTACTCGCCGACGGCGATGAATTTCGGCGAGAACGCGAACGCCGGACTCGATTCGGCGTCGTTCGCAAACGAACTGACCGACGCCGGCTACGATCCCGCCAGCGCGACGCTGTCGAGCAAGGTCAGACTGCGCAGTGCCGGCGATTGCGGCTCGACCGCATCGTGGATCTTCGACGGCCGGCACTTCGTGCTCAGCGATATCGCCACGCACGGCACTTGCAACGGCTTGTTCGACGATCAGTGGCCACGCCTGTATCGACGGGCCGATGCGAGCGGAAGCCGCTGACGCACGTATCGCACCGAAACACGCCGGCAGACATAACCCATAACGAACCGAGGGGCCGAACCATGCATCACCCGTTCATCGCCGCGTCGCGCCACACGGCCGCGACGCGGCGTACGCGCGAGCGGCGCAGCGCGCTTGCGTTCGCGCTGATCGCCATCACCGCATTCGCGTCGACGCCGGTGCGCGCGGCAAACGCCGACGAGTCGGTCGAGATCCCGTTCTGGTCGCGTGACTGGGCCGGCACGATCGGCAACCGGCACGTCGAAGTCTCGTTGTCGCGCGTCGGCGACACGGTATCGGGCTGGTACTGCTACGCGCCATGCACGTCCGACAAACGCTATCGGCTCGCATTGAAGGGAACGCTCGACGCGCACGGTGCGACGCTGTCGGAACGGGATAGCGGCGCGAAAGCCGACGCCGATCGCGTAACGGGCAAGTGGCGCGTCGCTTCTCTCGACGATGCGGTAACCGGCACATGGACCGCACCAGACGGCAAGCGCACACTCCCTGTCTCGCTCGCGCAGAAGCACGACGGCAGAGCGTTTCCCTACGACATCCGCCTCGTCGCCGACCATCTGCCGGACGATGGCGGTTCGTGCACCGACGCGCCTGAAGTCACCGCAATCCGCCTGTACGACCACGGCCGCCTCGTCCAGACGCTAAAGACCGATTCGCGGGGCACCTGCAACCTGTTCACGCCGGATTTCGCCGACGTGAACTTCGATGGCTGGCCCGACTTGATGCTCGCGCAATCGATGGGGGCCGGTCCGAACATCCCGTACCAGACGTGGATCTTCAACCCGAAAACGCGGCGCTTCGCCGATGCGCCGCCGGGACTGCAAGACATCACGTCGCCGGATTTCGATCCGGTGCACCGGATCGTCTGGACGAGCTGGCGCGCGAGCTGCTGCGAGCACGGCGTGACGACCTACCGCTGGCAGGGCAACGACGTGAAGGAGGTCGACTCGGCGAGCAGCTACTTGCTGCCCGTGCTCGACGGAAACACGCGTCGCTATTGCTACATCGTGCCCGGCTACGGCAACGGCCATATCGAGTATCCGCAACGCATCGAGCAGACCGATACCGGGCTGCGCTCGACGCTGGGCGCGCTGAAGGACTGCGAGGCGGGCGATTCGCCTCAGATGTCGCGGGTGTATATCGACATCTGGAAGCCGGGCGCGCCGGGTGGCGCCCCGACGCTCGTGCGTACCGAAAGGGTCGCCTGGAAACGGACGTCGACGCGCGCCGGCATGAAGTTCTGCCCGGACGTGCCGTTCTACGACAACGGCCGCATCCGCCGCGTCCTGTTGCGCGACGATCCCGACCAGTGCAGCGATTCGAATCCCGACGAGAACTAGTGTGCGGCGCGCCCGCAAGGGCGCACCGGCGTCACCTCACGCGGCGCCCACGATCGAGATCGAGAACCCGTCCCAGCCCTTCTGCCCGACCGTCTGCACGGCGGTCGTCATGAGCGCCGGCTCGGCCGCGAGCCGCGCGAACCCGGCGCGCACGCCGGCCACGTCCGGCTCGCGATTGTCCGGATCGACCACGCGCCCGTTGCGCACGACGTTGTCGACGACGATCACCGTGCCGGGCCGCGACAGCTTCAGCGCCGCATCGAGATAGACGGCGTTGTTGTCCTTGTCCGCATCGATGAAGATGAAGTCGAACGGCGCCTCGCCCGTGTCGATGAGCCGCGCAAGACTGTCCTTCGCGCTGCCGACCATCACCGACACGACCTGCGCGAATCCGGCGCGCGCGATGTTCTGCGTCGCGACCTTCGCGTGTGCGGGGTTCAGCTCGAGCGTCACGAGCGCGCCGCCCGGCGGCAACGCGCGCGCCAGCCAGATCGTGCTGTAGCCGCCGAGCGTGCCGACCTCGAGAATCCGCCGCGCGCCGCGGATCGTCGCGAGCAGCTGCAACAGCTTGCCCTGGTTCGGCGCGACGTTGATCGCCGGCAGCCCGGCCGCGTCGCTCGCCGCCAGCGCGGCGTCGAGTACGGCGTCGGACGGCACGAGCGTCGCCGAGAAATACGCATCCACCTGGTTCCACCGATCCTGATCCATCGCGCTCCTTTCGTCTGCGGAAAAGGGCATTCTATGCGCCGCGCCTCCATAAGCAACCCACCATTCGTTCTAAGGGCAGCCGCGCACGTGCTCCTATAATCGCCGGACGGCAGGACCCCTCGACCTTCACAACAACAAACGGAGCACCCATGACCGATCAGGCCAAGCCGAACTGGCGCCTCGAAACCATCGCCGTGCACGGCGGTTATCGTCCCGACCCGACCACGCGCGCGGTCGCCGTCCCGATCTACCAGACCGTTGCGTACGCATTCGACGACACGCAGCACGGCGCCGACCTGTTCGACCTGAAGGTCCAGGGCAACATCTACACGCGGATCATGAACCCGACGACGGACGTGCTCGAGCAGCGGATCGCCGCGCTCGAGGGCGGCATCGGCGCGCTCGCGCTCGCGTCGGGGCAAGCCGCCGTCACGTACGCGATCCAGACGATCGCCGAAGCCGGCGACAACATCGTGTCCGCGAGTTCGCTGTATGGCGGCACCTACAACCTGTTCGCGCACACGCTGCCGCAATACGGGATCGCCACGCGTTTCGCCGACCCGCGCGACCCCGCGTCGTTCGAACCGCTGATCGATGCGCGCACGAAGGCGATCTTCGCGGAATCGGTCGGCAACCCGCTCGGCAACGTCACCGACATCGCCGCGCTCGCGGCAGTCGCGCATCGCCACGGCATCCCGCTGATCGTCGACAACACGGTGCCGTCGCCGTACCTGCTGCGACCGTTCGAGCACGGCGCGGACATCGTCGTGCACTCGCTGACGAAGTATCTCGGCGGGCACGGCACGAGCCTCGGCGGCGCGATCGTCGATTCGGGCAAGTTCCCGTGGGCCGACCACGCGGACCGCTTCAAGCGGCTGAACGAGCCGGACGTCAGCTATCACGGCGTCGTCTATACCGAAGCGTTCGGGCCGGCCGCGTATATCGGCCGCGCCCGCGTGGTGCCGCTGCGCAACATGGGCGCGGCGATCTCGCCGTTCAACGCGTTCCAGATCCTGCAGGGAATCGAGACGCTCGCGTTGCGTATCGAACGCATCAGCGACAACGCGCTGAAGATCGCGCAGCATCTCGCGCGCCACGAGCACGTCGAATGGGTGAACTATGCGGGCTTGCCCGATCATCCCGATCATCCGCTCGTCGCGCGCTACCTGTCGGGCCGCGCGCCGGGCATCCTGACGTTCGGCGTGAAGGGCGGTCGCGACGGCGGCGCGAAGTTCCAGGATGCGCTGAAGCTGTTCACGCGGCTCGTCAACATCGGCGATACGAAGTCGCTCGCGACGCACCCGGCCTCGACCACGCATCGTCAGTTGTCGCCGGCCGAACTCGCGAAGGCCGGCGTGAAGGAGGAAACGGTGCGGCTGTCGATCGGCATCGAGCATATCGACGACCTGCTCGCCGATCTCGACCAGGCGCTCGCGCAGCTTTGACCGCAACGGGCGCGCCGGCCGCTTGCCGGTGCGTCCGCATCAAACCGCTTGACTCTGGAGCGGCTTCAAGGTGTTCAATCCCCGGTTGATGCCGGGGCGATGCCCGGTGTGTACGATCGTGCGACGCAGCGCCCGCTGCGCCACGCCAACCGCCGAGAGGACTCATGACACCGACCGCGAAGCTCGCGCTGCTCACGTTACCGCCCGTGCTGGCGGCCTGTTTCGGCGCCCTCGCGGCCGCGTGGCGCGCGCCCGGCCCGAAAACGTCGAGCGTGATCCAGCATTTCACCGGCGGCATCGTGTTCGCGGCCGCCGCGCTCGAACTGCTGCCGCAGGACCGCGCACATGCGCTGTTTCCGGTCGTCGTCGGCTTCGTGCTGGGCCTTGCGCTGATGCTGGCGATCCGCGCGCTGTCGGGCGCGATCGAGACGCGCTTCGAGACGGCGCGGTTGCCGGTGAGCCTGATCATCGTCACCGCGATCGACCTCGTCGTCGACGGCCTGGTGCTCGGCATCGCCTTTTCCGCGAGCGACGAAAGCGGCATCATCCTGACCGTCGCGCTGACGCTCGAGGTGCTGTTCCTCGCGCTGTCGGTCAGCGCGGCGCTGGCCGCGGCCGGCATCGGCCGCTTGCTGTCGATCGTCGTGCCGGTCGCGCTCGCGGCGCTGCTGAGCATCGCGGCCGTGGCCGGCAATGCGGCGTTCGCCGGGCTGCCGGCGAATATCTATGCGGCGCTGCTGGGGCTCGGCACGGTCGCGCTGTTGTACCTCGTCACCGAGGAGCTGCTGGTCGAAGCGCACGAAGTGCCCGAGACACCGTTCGCGACGGCTGCGTTCTTCATCGGCTTCATCGTGTTCTTCCTGATCGAAGGATCGGTGAAAGCCTGACGCGCCGCGCTCGACGGCGCGACGGCTACCAGGTCGTCGCGCCGGTCGGATAGGTATCGACGATCCGCGTGCCGTTGACCGGCGTGACACCCGCGTTGCGCAACGCGGTCCACAGGTCGATCGCATGTTCGCGCGATTTGCGGCTGCCGTCGTCGGTCAGCACGTTCAGCGCGACCACTTCGTCGCGCGTGGTCAGTTGCAGTTGTTCCTTCAGCTTGCGTGACTGATGCGATGCGGTGCGAACGTCGCCAAGCACGATCGCCTTCGCCGCGACGGTCGACTCGTCGCCGGCATCGGCCGGCACGAACGTCAGCCGGCCGTTGGCGACTTCGCATTGCCCACGCGTGAACGTCGCAGTCCATGCGCCGGCCGGCACGGCCGCGAACTCGCAGCGCATCCGCTCGTTCGCGCGGCTGCCGGCATCGTGCGCCGCCGCGTGCGACAGCGCGCGTTCCGGCCAGCCTGCCGCCATCGCGGCCGTCGACATCAGGCATGCCGCCAGCACGATTCCCTTCGCGACATTGCGCATCGCGCTCTCCTTTCCGTCGATCAACGTTCAAAGCACCGCGAAGCGGTTGTCGCGTGCATCGACCATCGGCATCTTCTCGCCGCGATGAACGGTCGCGCGATGAATCTCCTGATTGCGCGCGACGGCGGCCGGACTCGCCGGATAGTCGTGATTCGGGCTCGGAATCACGCCGTCGTGACGCGCGCGCACCAGTTCCTGAATCACTTCCTGACGGCTCTGCGGCTGCGCGGCCACGGCTTGGGAGAACGCTGCAATCGACAGCGCGGCGGCGGCAATGACGATCATCGGACGCGGGATGTTCATGTTGGGGCTCCTTGCTGGAATGCCGTGACTGGAGCCTTCACTTTGATCCCGCGGCGGTGCGGATCCGTGATCGCCTGATGACGGTTTCGTCATCGTTCACGCATCTTTCACATCGCAGTGCGAATGAAATTCACCGCACGTTTCAGCGCGCATGACATTGCGATGACGTTTTTCTCATTTGTCCCTCACCGTCACGATCCGAACGCTTTCCAGAATCGCCACCGCAATCGCGATATTCCGGCCCGTCGCGACACAGGTTCGGCGCCGGCATCGAACGATGCACGAAACGATCATCTTGAACTTCAGGGACACACCATGAAAACTCCGGTTCGACTCGTCATGATGTCAGGGGCGCTGCTGACGACCGCGCATGCGGCGCAGGCAACGGAAGTCACGCTGTACGGCCTGTTCGATACGTCGCTGACGGTCGTGTGGAACGCCGATGCGCAGGGCAAGAACCTCGTCGGCCTCGGCAACGGCAACCTGCTCGGCAACCGCTTCGGCGTGAAAGGCGCGGAGGATCTCGGCGGCGGGCTGAAAGCGATCTTCACGCTGGAAAACGGCTTCAACCCGAACACCGGCGCGCTCGGGCAAGGCAACCGGATGTTCGGTCGGCAAGCGTTCGTCGGGCTGGAAAGCGCGCGCTGGGGGACGCTGACGCTCGGCCGCCAGTACGACGCGCTCGCCGATGTCGCGTGGCCGATCACCGGCGATTTCTACTTCGGCAGCGTGTACGCGACACCCGGCGACGTCGACAACTACGACACGTCGTCGCGCACCGACAACGCGGTGAAGTACACGTCGCCCGTGGTCGGCGGCTTCCAGTTCGTCGGCATGTACGCGCTCGGCGGTGTGGCCGGCAAGAGCGGCGCCGGCCAAACCTGGTCGGCCGGCCTGTCGTACAACCAGGGCCCGTTCGACGCGGCGGGCGGCTACTACTATGCGGCCAACCGCGCCTCGCTCGCCAACGGCGTCCGGACCGGCTGGAACGGCACGTCGGACGGCACGTTCGACGGGTCGCTGGTCAACGGCGGCTACCTCTCCGCGAAGTCGATCGGCATCGCACGCGGCGCGTTGCGCTACACCTTCGCACCGTTCACGGTCGGCATCGACTACAGCAATGCGCAGTACAAGGCCGATGCGACGTCGGCCTTTCGCGGCACGCAGAAGTACGACACCGCGCGCGGATTCTTCAACTATCAGGCAACCGCCAGCCTGCTCGTCGGCGTCGGCTACAGCTACACGAAGGCCCGCGGCGATACGAGCGCCACCTACCATCAGGTGTCCGCCGGCGCCGACTACGTGCTGTCCAAGCGCACCGATCTCTATGCGGTCGGCGCGTGGCAGCGCGCGAACGGCGAACAGCGCACGCCCGACGGCGGCACGCAGGCGGCCCAGGCGTCGATCGGCTCGTACGGCTACGGCGGCACGCGTACGCAGGGCATCCTCAATCTCGGGTTGCGCCACCGGTTCTGACTGCGACAGCCAACCCTGCGCGCTGCGTGACGAAAATTTCATGTTCCGATCAGGTTCGCGATGCGTCGCGTCGCTACGATCGGAACGGTAGCGGGCCATGCCCGTTTCCGTCCACGCAGCGGGTCGCTGCCGCACGGCACGATCACGCATTAGGCCCGGGCTCGTCGAGTACCGGGCTCTTTTTTACGCGGATCCGACGATCACGGCGCTGAATTGAGCCGCGGGTACACGCACGGATGCGTTTTCACATACAGGTTCGGATTGCCGCAGCGATGCCCGGCATAGTCGATTTGCTCGCCCGGCGTCAGATCGGCCGGCGCGGGCTTGCGCGCGGCAGCAGGGGGGGTGACCGTGGCGCCGGAACGTGTCGATGCGCAACCCGAGAACAACGGGACGATCAGGACTGCGATCAAGGCGAGGCGAATGGCGGGACGATGCAATTTTCGGTCCGGAATGAAGGTCTGAACGACGCCGTCCGCGCTCGATGCTGCTGGCGCGACCGGCACGAACGCCGCCGGCGCGGTCGGCCAGCGGCAGGCTTCATGTTCCGCTTCCCGCTCATCGCACCCATGACGCGAACATGACGGTTGCGTCATGTCGTTCGAGACCGCATGACGCGTTCTTGCCTCCGCAATCTGACGCATTTTTCATCTCGCGATCACGATCACGCACGGCTGCTTTCGCATACTGGGTCCATGGTTCGCCACCCGGCGGCCCTGAACAAGGAGAGCACTCGATGAAAACGGCAAAACTCGCAGCACTGTTCGTCACCGCCACGCTGTCGCTCGGCATGGCCACCCAGGCGGCGTTCGCCCAGACGCAACCGCAAGGCAAGTCCCGCGCGCAGGTCGTCAACGAACTGAAGCAGGCGCAGCACGACGGCGTCGTGCCGACGAGCAAGACGCAGTACCCGCCGACCGGCGAGATCGTCGCGCGCAACAAGGAACTTCACGGGATTTCGGTGCATGGCGGCGAGAAGAAGCCGCAGACCGACAATCACGACAACCTGACCGCGAAGCAATGATGACCGGCCACATGGCCGCGGGCAGCCCGCCGCGCGCGGCCCTCTTGCGGCAAACGCGCGGGCGTCGCCGCCCGCGCTGTCAGGTGCTGATGGCGGCCGGCCGTTGCGGTTCGGCCGGCCGGCGCGGAAAGCGCAGCCAGAAGGTCGTGCGGCGGCCCGGCTCGCTGTCGACGCCGCATTCGCCGCCGTGATTGTCCATAATCGACCGGACGATCGCGAGGCCGAGCCCCGTGCCGGACGCCGAATTGTGCCGCGACGGATCGACGCGATAAAAGCGCTCGAAAATCCGCCCGACATGTTCCGCGGCGATGCCGGGCCCCGTATCCGACACGGCGATCGTCGTCGCGCCGCCCTGCTCGACGCAGTCGATCGTCACGACGCTGCCGCGCGGCGCATAGGTCAGCGCATTCGACAGCAGGTTGCTCAACGCGCGCTGGTACAGCGTCAGGTCCGCATCGACCCACGCGTGGCCGTCGACCTTCACCGTCACGCCCTCGTCCTCCGCCAGCGGCTCGTAGTAGCCGGCCACGCGCTCCGCCTCCTCCGCCGCATTCAGGCGCCGCACGCTGATCGACGTGCCGGCCTGCTCCGAACGCGCGAGAAACAGCATGTCCTCGATCATCCGCGACAGCCGCTGGTATTCGTCGATGCTCGACTCGATCACGCTCCGGTATTCGTCCGCGCCGCGCGGCTGCGACAGCACGACCTGCGCGGCCGCCTGCAGGTTCGTCAGCGGCGTGCGCATGTCGTGCGCGAGGTTCGACGAGAACTGGCTCAGCCGCGTAAACGATTCGTTCAGCCGCGCGAGCATCCCGTTGAACGCGTGCTCGAGCTCCTTCAGCTCGCCTGACGTATCGAGTTCCGGCAGCGGATGCGCGAGCCGGCTCGTCGACATCTGCTCCGCGCGCGCCGCGAACCGCCGCAGCGGGCTCAGCCCGAGCGCCGCGATGCCATAGGCCATCACGGCCGCGAGCACCACGCCGAACACCTCGATCACGACGATCGTATAAGCATGCGTGCGCAACAGCAGCACGTCGGCGCTGCGATCGTACTGCACGGCGACGCGCACCACGGGCGCACCGGCGCCGGCCAGCGGCACGGTCGTCAGCAGATACTGGTGCCGCGCGGCCGGCGGCGCGACGCCGACCGGCACGCGGCCCGCGTTCATCGACATCAGCGGCGCATACGGACGAAAGCCGGGCGTGCCGACGAGGCGCGTACCGGCGGCATCGAAGATCGCGAGATCCATGTTCGGATGACCGTGCAACTGGTCGATCCAGATATCGGTGTTGCGCGCGACGTCGGCCGTCGTGCGCGCCTCGGCCAGGTGCGCCCCCAGGGCGGCGGAAATGCCGGCCATCTGCTCGGCCGCCGTCGTTTCGACGCGGTTGCTCAGCGCTTCGTACAGCGCGACGCCGCTCGACGCGAGGATCACCGACGTCGACAGGATGATCAGCGCGGTCAGGCGGCCGCGCAGCGTCCGCGGCAGCAGGCGCGCGATCATGCGGCCGCGCCGCCGCGCGCTTCGAGCACGTAGCCCATGCCGCGCACCGTGTGGATCAGCTTCGGTTCGTACGCGTCGTCGATCTTCGAGCGCAGCCGGCGGATCGCCGAATCGACGACGTTCGTGTCGCTGTTGAAATTCATGTCCCACACCTGCGACGCGATCGTCGCGCGCGGCAGGATCTCGCCTTCGCGGCGCATCAGCAGCCACAGCAGCGCGAACTCCTTCGCGGTCAGCAGGATCGTGTCGCCCTGCCGCGTGGCCTTGCGGCGCGTCAGGTCGAGTTCGAGATCGGCCACGCGCAGCGTGTTCGAGTCGCGCGGCTGGCCGCGCCGCAGGATCGACTTGATGCGTGCGGTCAGCTCGACGAAGTCGAACGGTTTCGCGAGATAGTCGTCCGCGCCAAGTTCGAGCCCCTTCACGCGATCGCCGACGTCGTCGCGCGCGGTGAGGAACAGCACGGGCGTCGACTTGCTGCGCCGCAGGTTCTGCAGCAGCGTCCAGCCGTCCTGCCCGGGCAGCATCACGTCGAGCACGAGCAGGTCGTACTCCTCCGTTTCGGCCTGGTGCTGGCCCGTGATGCCGTCCTCGACCCAGTCGACGACGTAGCCGGCCTCGGTCAGGCCCTTGCGCAGATACGCGCCCGTCTTCGGTTCATCCTCGACAATCAGAATTCGCATCACGCATTACCCTTGAAGAAACCCAGCCGGCGCAGCACGCCCGCGCCGAAGCCGCCACGCAACGCCGCGCGCCACGACACCGCATGGCTGACCCGGTACAGCACCGGCAGCACCAGCAGCGTCAGCGCCGTGGACGACAGGATACCGCCGATCACGACCGTCGCAAGCGGACGCTGCACTTCGGCGCCGGTGCCGGTCGCGAACGCCATCGGCAGGAAGCCGAGCGACGCGACCAGTGCGGTCATCAGCACGGGGCGCAGCCGCGTGAGCGCGCCGTCGTGCACCGCGGCGTCGAGCGGCATCCCTTCGTCGCGCAGGTTGCGGATGAACGAGATCATCACGAGACCGTTGAGCACGGCCACGCCGGACAGCGCGATGAAGCCGACCGCCGCCGTGATCGACAGCGGAATTCCGCGCAGCCACAGCGACACGACGCCGCCGCTCAGCGCGAACGGAATGCCGGTGAACACCAGCAGCCCGTCCTTCACGTTGTTGAACATCACGAACAGCAGCACGAACACCATGAACAGCGCGAGCGGCACGACGAGCTTCAGGCGCTCGCTCGCGCTCTGCAACTGCTCGAACTGGCCGCCCCACGACACCCAGTAGCCGGCCGGCACGCGCACGTCCTGCTGCAACTGCTCGCGCGCATCGGCGACGAACGAGCCGACGTCGCGACCGCGCACGTTCGCGCTGACCACCACCCGGCGCTTGCCGTCCTCGCGGCTGATCTGGTTCGGGCCCGGCGCCACGTCGATCGTAGCGAGCTCCGCGAGCGGCACGTACGGCGCCGCCGCGAGCGGTGCGCTGGCGCCGGCGGCCGGCGCGGGCAGCGCGATCGGCAGCCGCTTGATCGCCTCGATGTCGGAGCGCAGCTCGTCGGGCAGCCGCACGACGATGTCGAAGCGACGGTCGCCCTGGAACAGCGTGCCGGCCTTCTGCCCGCCGACAGCCGCGGCCACCGAATCCTGCAGGTCAGCCACGCTCACGCCGTAGCGCGCGAGCTTGTCGCGGTCGAGGTTGACGGTCAGCACCGGCAGGCCCGTGGTCTGCTCAACCTTCACCTCCGACGCGCCCGGCACCTTCTGCAACGCGGCCGCGATCTGCTCGCCGGTCTGGTTCAGCACGGCCATGTCGTCGCCGAAGATCTTCACGGCGACGTCGCTGCGCACGCCGGAGATCAGTTCGTTGAAGCGCAGCTGGATCGGCTGCGAGAATTCGTATGCGTTGCCCGGCAGCTCGGCGAGCGCTTCCTCGATCTCGCGCACGAGCTGGTCGCGCGGCTTCTTCGGGTCGGGCCACCGGTCGGCCGGCTTCAGCATGATGTAGCCGTCCGACAGGTTCGGCGGCATCGGGTCGGCCGCGATCTCGGCCGTGCCGGTACGGGCGAACACGCGCTCGATCTCCGGGAAGCGCGCCTTCAGCGTCTTCTCGATCGCCTTCTGCATCTCGATCGACTGCGACAGGCTCGTGCCGGGAATCCGCAGCGCGGACACGGCCAGATCGCCCTCGGTGAGGCTCGGGATGAATTCGCTGCCGAGCCGCGTCGCGAGCCCGAGCGTGACCAGCACGATCGCGCCCGCGCCGATCATCACGCGCGTCGGGCGCGTCATGAACGCGGCGAGCACCGGTTCGTACGCGCGCCGCGCCCAGCCCATCAGCCGGTTCTCCTTCTCCTCGACCCGCTCGCCGATGAACAACGCGACGGCCGCCGGAATGAACGTGACGGTCAGCACCATCGCGGCGGCGAGCGCCATCACGACGGTCGTCGCCATCGGATGGAACATCTTTCCTTCCACGCCGGTCAGCGCGAAGATCGGCAGGTACACGACCATGATGATCAGTTGCCCGAAGATCAGCGCGCGGCGCGCCTCCTGCGACGCGCCGAACACTTCGGCAAAACGCTCGTCGCGCGTGAGCGGCCGCCCGGCCGCCGACTGCGCATGCGCGAGCCGCCGCACGCAGTTCTCGACGATCACCACCGCGCCGTCGACGATGATCCCGAAGTCGAGCGCGCCGAGGCTCATCAGGTTCGCGCTCACCTTCGCGTTGACCATCCCGGTGAAGGTCATCAGCATCGACAGCGGAATCACGAGCGCGGTGATCAGCGCAGCGCGGATGTTGCCGAGGAACAGGAACAGCACGGCGATCACGAGCACCGCGCCTTCGAGCAGGTTCTTCTTCACCGTCGCGACGGCCTTCTCGACGAGCACCGTGCGGTCGTACACCGGAATCGCCTTCACGCCGGCCGGCAGCGTGCGGTTCACGTCCTCCATCTTCGCCGCGACGGCCTTCGACACCGTGCGGCTGTTCTCGCCCATCAGCATGAACACCGTGCCGAGCACGACTTCCTCGCCGTTCGACGTCGCGGCGCCGGTGCGCAGTTCGCGGCCGATGTCGACCACGCCGACGTCCTTCATCCGCACCGGCACGCCGCCGACGTTGGTCAGCACGATGTTCGCGATGTCGTCGACGGTGCGCGCCTGGCCCGGCACGCGCACCAGATACTGCTCGCCGCGCTTTTCGATGTAGCCGGCGCCGACGTTGTCGTTATTGCGCTCCAGCGCGCGCACGACGTCGGCGAGCGTCAGCCCGTACGACATCAGCTTCGCCGGATTCGGCGCGACGCGATATTCCTTCACGTAGCCGCCGATCGAGTTCACCTCGGTCACGCCGCGCACGTTGCGCAACTGCGGCCGCACGACCCAGTCCTGCAGCTCGCGCAGGTCGGCGGCCGTATAGCGCGTGCCGTCGGGCTTGCGCGAGTCGGCGTCGGCCTCGACGGTCCACAGGTAGATCTCGCCGAGGCCGGTCGAGGTCGGCCCCATCGCGGGTGCGATGCCGGCCGGCAGCTTGTCCTTCGCTTCCTGGATGCGCTCGTTGACGAGTTGCCGCGCGAAGTAGATGTCGGTGCCGTCCTTGAAGATCACGGTGACCTGCGACAGCCCGTAGCGCGAGATCGAGCGCGTCTGTTCCAGCCCGGGCAGCCCGGCCATCACGGTCTCGACCGGATACGTGATGCGCTGCTCGGCCTCGAGCGGCGAGTAGCCGGGCGCGGACGTATTGATCTGCACCTGCACGTTGGTGATGTCGGGCACGGCGTCGATCGGCAGCCGCTGGTAGCTGAACACGCCCAGCGCGGCCACGGCCGCGATCGCCAGCATCACGAGCCAGCGGTGCGCAATCGCGAAGCGGATCAGGCGCTCAAACATGTCGGGATTCCTTGAAACGAGGCACGGTCGCCCGTACCGGGCGGGCCGCGCGGCCCGTCATCCGGCGGACCGGAAAGCGGGCCGCATAGCGGGCCGCCAGTCGCGCCACGATGCACGCGTATTGCTGCTCATTCATGTTCCGCGCTCCCCTTGCCGAGTTCCGCCTTCAGCACGAAGCTGTTCGATGCCGCGTATTCCTGGCCGGGCTTGAGCCCCTTCAGCACTTCGGTCGCGCGTTCGTCGCGCCGCCCTGTTTCGACGGCCTGCGCGACGAAGCCCTTCGGCGAGCGCACGAATACCGACGGCGCGCCGTCGACGTCCTGCAGCGCGTCGCTCGCGACCGCGAGCGGCACACCCTGCTTGCCCGCGTCGACCGACACGTTCACGAACATCCCCGGCCGCCACACGCGGTCGGGGTTCGGCAGCACGACGCGCGCCGGCGCGGTGCGCGTCTGCTCGCCGAGCAGCGAACCCACGTACGCGATCGGGCCGCTCGAGCGCGATTCGAACGCGGTCGCGATCACCGTTGCGTCGCGACCGACGCGCACGTCGTTGAGCCGCTGCGCGGGCACCGCCATCTCGGCCCATACGGTCGACAGATCGGAAATCACGAACATGCTCGCGTCCGCAGCGATCGCCTCGCCGGGCGTCGCATGCTTCTCGACGATCGTGCCCGCGAACGGCGCGCGCAGTTCATACCGGTTCAGCGCGCCCGCGCCGACCGGTGCGTTCAGCGCGGCGAGCTTCTGCCGCGCGTTCTGCACGGCGATCTCGGCCTCGCGCAACTGCACCTGCGCCTGCTGATAGTCCTGCTCGGCCGAAATGCGTTCCTGCCACAACGTGCGTTCGCGCTCGTAGGTCGCGCGCGCCCCCGACAGCCGGCGCTCGGCCGTCAGCAACTCGCTGCGGCGGTCGGCCAGATCGGTGCTCGCGATCACCGCGAGCACCTGCCCCTTCGCGACGTTCTGCCCGAGCGATACCGATACCTGCTCGACGATGCCGGCCACGCGCGGCACCACGTGCGCGGTGCGATCCTCGTTGAACCTGATTTCGCCGGGAAGCTGGAACGGCGTCGCGATCTGCGCGGGGCCGGCTTTCGCGAGCGCGATCTTCGACGTCGCCAGTTGCGCGTCGGTCAGCGCGATCGCGCCGTCGGCGCGCGCGAACGGGAACGACGCGGCGTCGTTGCCGGCCTTCACGTCGATCGTCGCATCGAACACGTGCGGCTTCGCGATCGACTGCGCGGACACGAACTTCTGGCCGGCCGCGTCGAACCGCAACGGTTCGTGCGTGCGGTCGTAGCGCACCAGCGTGCCGGACACGGTCACGCCCTTGTCCACCGGCTTGCCGTCGACGAACGGATAGACGACGAGCCGCGCGTCGCCGGGCTTTTCCGTCATCACGATCTCGACGGACAGCTTGCCGCGCTTGAGTACGACACCGCCGCGCGCGCCGGCGCCGGCGGCCGGCTGCGCGACTTCGGCGGCGGTCGGCGCCGATGCGCCGCCGCCCCGAGTGACGGCGAGCGCGCCGATCACGATCCCTGCGCCGCCGAGCACGGCCGCCGCAATAACGAAGATTCTGCTGCGTGACATGATGATCCTTCAGGTAGGAGGGGCGCTTATCGCGCGACGGCCGCGAGCGGCGTGCCGACGAGGCGGCCGATATCGGCGCGGGCCGCATGGGCGCCGGCGAGCGCGCGCACGTATTGCGACTGCCCCTGGAACAGCGTGCGCTGGGCGTCGAGCACGTCGAGGATGCTGAACTTCCCGAGTTCGTAGCCGCGCGACATCGCATCGAGCGCGAGGCGCGCGGCCGGCAGGATGTCGGACTTCAGCCGCTGCGCTTCCTGCTCGGCCGCCTCGAAATTCGCGTATGCCTGCGTCAACTCCAGCCGCAGGCGGGTGCGTTCGCGATCGAGATCGGCGTTCGCGCGCTCGGCCTTGTGCGTCGCCTCGAGCAGCGCGCCCTTGTTCGTGTTGAACAGCGGAATCGGGATCGACACGCCGACCACCGCCTGGTTGTCCGGCACGCCGCCGGTGGTCACGCGCTTCACGCCGGCGCTGACCGTCACGTCCGGAATGCGCCGCGCGCGTTCGAGCGATATGGCCGCGTTCGAGCGCAGCATCTCGGCGCGCGCGACCCGCGCGAGCGGCGCATCGTCGAGTTGCGCGGTCAGCGCGGACAACGGCTCGACCGGCGGCACGGTTTCCAGGTCGCCGAGCACCGCGAGCCGGTCGTTGCGCGCCTCGCCCATCACCGCGTTCAGTTTCTCGCGCGCGACCTCGACACGGCCGCGCGCGGTCACGACTTCGATCTGCACGCCGGCCGCCGCGACCTGCGCCTTGGTCGCCTCGACCGGCGACACCTTGCCGGCCTGCGCGCGGCGCCCCGCGAGGTCCGCCGAACGCGCGGCGATCGCGGCCGACTCCTCGGTCACCTGAAGCTGGCGCTGCGCGGCGAGCAGCCCGTAGAACGCAGCGATCACGTCGGCGCGCACGGCGGCGCCCTGGTCGTCGAGCGACGCGCTGGCCGCCTCCCGGCCGTATGACGCGACGTCGAGCCGCGCGCGGCGCTTGCCGCCCAGCTCGATGGTCTGGTTGATCAGCGCGGTGGACGTGCGTTCGGCGCGACTGAAGCCTTCCTGCAGGAACGACACTTCGGGGTTCGGCCGCGCGCCGGCCTGCATCAGCGCGCCGGCCGATGCATCGACATCCGCGCGTGCGCCGCGCAGCGCCGGATTGTTCCGGGCCGCGACCGCGAGCGCGTCGGACAACGTCAACGACGACGCAGGAAGCGCATCGGACGGCGGTGCGCCGATCGGCGCGGCGGCGGCAGCCGGGGACGGCCCCGGCGACAGCGATGGCTGCGCATGAGCCGTCGCGGCCATCGCGAAAACGATGGCCACGGCGAGGTAGGGCTTGAGCATGTTCGGTTCTGCGGTAACGGTTTGCGACCGATGCTACGGACCAGCCGCAGTGCGAACATGAGGCGAAGATGATATTTCCGTCATGTGGGGCGCGGCAGCACGCACGCGTGCGACGCCCCGCGGGAACGGTGTCCCCCGTGGATGACGGGAAAATTCCGTGAGCGCGCGGCGCGATGGCCGCACGACAGCATGCGGAGGTTCGGGAATGCGGCACGCGCAGGCCGCACGCCCCGCACGTGAATCAGGTGATGCGCTGCTTCCCCCGCCGTCGCCGCACGAGCCAGTCGAGCAGTTGCCGCCCGTCGCGTTCGCCGAACCAGCGCGCGTGCCCGATCAGGTAGCCGTCGTACGCGATGTCGACGATCGCCGGCGCGTCGATGATGCAGCCGAAATACGCGACTTCCGACAGCGCGAACTCCGTATGCACGATCGGCAACAACGCGACCAGCGCCGCATACGCGTCGTCGCTTAGCGGTTCGAGCGATTCGTAGCCGTCGAGCAGCGCGTCGATCTGGTCGTATTCCACGCGCCGTGCATCGGCCGGCGCCATCCAGTCGACGGTATTGCGCTCGATCGCGAGCGCGAGATCCATCACCGCGCAGGTGCGGTCCGACAAGCCGAAATCGAGCACGGTGCGCACCTGCGCGCCGGGCCCCGCATCGGTCCACAGCAGGTTCGACGCATGCCAGTCGCCGTGCGTCCACAGCGGCGGCAACGCGGGCAGCAGCGGCACGAGGCGCGCGTGATACGGGCCGATCGCATCGGCCACGTCGCCACGCCAGTCGCGCGCGCCCAGCGCGCGCACCAGCAACGGCTGCGCGTCGACCCAGCGTTCGAGCGCGCCCGCCAGATCGGCGGACGACAGCACGCGAAAACTCGACAGCAGCGTGCGCACGGGCCGTGCGGGCGCATCGTAGCCGGCCGACGCGCGATGCAGTTCGGCCAGCGCGCGGCCGGCCGCGTACGCATGCGAAGGATGCGTGAACGGCTGCCACGACATCACGCCGCGATACGGATCGACGCCGGGCGCGAGAACATGCACCTCGTATGTCCATTCGCCCGACGCGAACGCGGTCGCACCATTGCGATCGGCCAGCACGTCCACCACCGGCATCCCGCGCTCGCGCAGATGCGCGATGAAGCGATGCTCTTCCTCAAGCCCCGCGACATCGCGCAGGCTCGCATGATGTCGCTTGACGAACAACCCGCGCCCGTCCGCCATCCGCACCAGCACCGCTGCCGCGAACTGCCGCGGGCTGTGCCACGTCAGCCGCACCGGC
This sequence comes from Burkholderia sp. EMB26, assembly GCF_024730645.1. Taxonomy (NCBI): domain Bacteria; kingdom Pseudomonadati; phylum Pseudomonadota; class Betaproteobacteria; order Burkholderiales; family Burkholderiaceae; genus Burkholderia; species Burkholderia sp. EMB26. The sequence goes on along the minus strand of NZ_CP078071.1, from coordinate 2,719,387 downwards.
TCGCCCGCGCCGTCGATCCGCGCGAGCACGGCCGCCACCTCGCCGTGCGTCATCAGCGGCCAGTCGCGTTCGGCCTGCTCGCCGTCCACGCCGAATTGCGGCGGTGCGACGTCACGCGACAGGGGGCCGTCCGGCTCGAGGGGGAATGACATAACCGACGTTGCTCCGTAGTTGAATCCGTGCGTGAATCAGCGGGCGCCGCCGCCCGATGCGCGCGGGCCGCCCGCGGCTGCCCGCAATGCGGCGGCCGTGCGGCTCCAGTCGCGCCAGCCGACCACCGCCAGCCCGATGAACAGCGCATAGAGTCCGGCCGTCAGATACAGCTCCTTGAACACGAACATCCCGACATAGACGACGTTCACGACGATCCACAGCCCCCACGACGCGATGTAGCGCCGCGCGGTCCAGTATTGCGCGACGAGGCTGAACGCGGTCAGCGACGCATCGACGAACGGCAGCGCCGCATCGGTCCAGCGCGCCATCATCCCGCCGAGCAACGCGCTGCCGATGACCGCCGCGACCAGGTCGGGCAGCATCCTGAGCGGCCGTACGCCGGTGACGGGCGCGACATCGCCGGCTGGCGCCGCCTCGCCGTCGGCCTCGCTCGCGCGCTGCGCGAGCCAGCGCTGCCAGCCGTACACCTGCAGCACCGCGAACGCACCCTGCAGCAACATGTCCGAGTACAGCTTCGCGTCGAAGAAGATCCAGCCGTACAGCGCGACCGACGCGAGGCCGACCGGCCAGCACAGCATGCGCCGCTTCGCGGTCAGCCAGATCGCGAGCGCGCTGACGATCACGCCGGCGATTTCGAGTGGGGACATCGTCTGGGCTCTCCTGGTGGGCTGCCGGGGCCGCGCGTCACGCGGCCGATGCCGGTCGGTCAGAAATCATAGGTCAACGATACGCGCGCGGTGCGCGGCGCACCCGGGAACAGGTACGCATCGCCCTGCTGCTCGCCTGCGTCGCGCCAGTAGAACTTGTTGAACAGATTGTCCACCGACACGCGCAACACCGTGCGATGGCCTCCGATCTTCGTCGTATAACGCGCGCCGAGATTGAACACGAACCACGACGGCACGCGCGCGGTGCCTTCCTCGTTCGCGTTGCGCGCCGCGCTGTATTCCACGCCGCCGAGCACGTTCAGGCCCGCGACGCCCGGCACCGCGTAGTCCGCATACAGCGACGCGCGCAGCGCGGGCACGTTGATGATCTGGTGCCCTTCGTAGGCGGGCGAGCCCGAATCGACCGCGCGGGCGCGAATCGCCGCGACGCTGGCCGTCAACCCCAAGCGCTCGGTCACGCGCCCGGCCGCGCCGAGTTCGATCCCCTGGTGCCGCTGCGTGCCGCGCTGCACGAACGTGTAGGACGTGCCCGACGCATCCGGGTCGGCGAACTGGAACGGCTTGCTGATCGAGAACACGGCGGCCGTGAGGCTCAGCCGGTCGAGCCAGTCGTATTTCGCGCCGACCTCGAACTGGTGCGATTCGACGGGCGGCAGGAACGCATACGCGTTGGTCGCGCGCACCGGCGCCTGATCGCCGAGCGACAGCGCCTTGCTGTACGACGCATACAGCGACAGCACGTTCACCGGCTTGTAGACGAGCGCGACCTGCGGCAGGAACACCGAGCGGTCGGTATGCGTCGTCTCGCCGTCGAGGCTGCTCCAGCTGCGCTGCCGCAGCAGCACTTCCTTGCCGCCCGCGAGCACCTGCCAGTGTTCGCCGATGCTGATGCGATCGAGCCCGAACACGCCGTACTGCCACGCGTCGAGGCGCGGGTACGACGGCCCGGGCGAATTCGGCGACGGCGAAAAGGTCAGGTCGGGCCCGTAGACGTTCTCGCTGCCGACGTAGTCGTACACGGCGTCGGCCATGTGCACGACGCGGCGCTGCACGCTCACGCCGAGCGTCAGCTCGTGCCGCAGCGGCCCCGTCGCGAACTTGCCGGTCGTGACCGCGCGCAGATCGTCGTTGCGCCGGTATTCGCCGGGGCTGCGGAAGTCGTACACGTCGTAGTCGCCGTTCGCGCCGAAGAAGAACGGCGACGTCGCGCCGGCCGCGCAGCTTGCCGCATACGAACAGCCGTACGCGAACGCGCTGTTGTCGTCGATCATCGTGCGGCTGCGGCCCGCGGCGATATAGGCCTTCCAGTCGTCGTTGAACTGGTAGTCGAAACGCGCATTCAGGTTCAGCGCATCGGTCGTCACCGGCTTCGCCCACGGCTGCGTGCCGAGCGCCTTCGACGTCGTCTTGACCGACGGCACGACGGTGCCGCCGAGCAACTGGTAACCGGGCGCGGAACGCTGGATCCATTGCTGGAATTCGGCATTGAGCTGCAGGCTCGCGCGCGGGCTGATGTCCCAGTCGGCGGCGATCGAGCCGAACGTGCGTCGCCCGTTCGTGCCGTCGATATAGGAGTGCATGTTCTCCTTCGCCGCATTGATCCGGAACCCGAACTGATGGTCGGGGCCGAAGCGCCGGCCGAGATCGACGGCCGCCGACGTCGAGCCGCGGCTGTCGACGCCGCCCGTCACGCTCGCCACGTTCGCGGAGCGCTTGGTCACGAAGTTGATCACGCCGCCCGGCGCGACGACGCCGCTGTCGATGCCCGCGAGGCCCTTCAGGATCTCGACGCGCTCCTTGTTCTCGAGCGGCACGTTCTGCTCGCCGGACACCGTCAGCCCGTCGATCCGGATCGCGCTCGCGAGATCGACCGGAAAACCGCGGATCGCGAAGCCTTCGAAATAGCCGACCGGCGCATAGTCGTTGACCACCGACGCATCGTTGCGTACGACGTCGCTCAGACGCTTTGCCTGCTGGTCGTCGATCAGCGCGCGCGTGATCACGTTCACCGACGCCGGCGTGTCGCGCAGCGGCGCGTCGTCGAGCCCCGCGACCGACGCTTCGCGCGCGCGCAGCGGGTGGCCGCGCTCGCCGCTCACCGTGATCGCGGGCAGCGTCGCGTTGCCCGCCGCGTCGGCGCCCGGCGCGGGCGTGTCGCCCTGGGCCGCGGCCGCCTGCGCCGCGAAAAGCGTGACGCCGAGACCGACACCGAGCCCGACCTTCGCGCGCCGCCGCCGTGCGGGCGCCGCTGTTGTTCTATTCACCGTCATTGTTCTGGATGGAAACTCGCCACTCGATCTGTCGAAACCCGTTACGAAGCTGCGAAGCGTGCGCCCGCGAATGCCGCCGGACACGTGCGTCGACACGATATTCATCAGACGAACCGGACCTTGCGGCACGCAGGCGGGCCGACCGGTCGGAACAACGCAGGATGGGACATCGGATTCGGATGACGCGCCGGGAACCGACGCAGCGGCCGACGGGTTCGTCGGATGCCTGTCGGCCGGCCGGCTGCCTCGCGCGGTCGTGTCATGCGGGGGACGCTTCGAACGCCCCGGTGCGGGCGGCGGGCACTCACGTCGGCCGTTCATCGGAACGGCGGCCTGCCCGGCGCGCGACATCGCGGCGTGGCGCGCATTTTACCCCGGGCGCGGCGAAGGGCCGCGGAATCGGGCGGAACGGGAAACGGGGAAGGCGGGAACAGGGACAGGCGGTTCGGGCGGTGCGACGACGGTGGCGATGTGGTCGCGATGTGGCCGCGATGCCGGTGGTGCCGTACCGGCCACTGACATCGGCGCGATCGTGCGCCGATCAGGCGACCTCGAACCGGAGCGGCAATGGCGGCACGCTACCGGCTCACCGGCCGCTCGCTCAGAAACCCTGCATCGTCACGGTCGGATCGACGACCAGATGCACGACGCCGTAAATCACCGCGCCGACCAGCAGCGCAAGCAGGATCGCCACGAACGGGAGCAGCGTGAAGTTGGCGTTCGCGAGGTCGGTCGCGTGCGCCTTGCTGTTGCGCACGCCGAAGAAACTCCACAGGACCAGGCGGACCATGCCGAGCAGTTTCATGATGGGCTCCTTTATCGAATCGGTTGACGCTATCGTCGATCCGGACGGCATCCGAAAAAAGAAGCAGTTGCGCACGCTTTTTGCGCAGCAGGCCCTCCGCGGCCGCATGTCGCAGGTGCGTCAGCAATCCAGCACGAGCGGCGCCGTCGCGCCTTGCGCGGGCCGCGCGACGCACAGCAGCGCGCAGCCTGGTTCGACCGGCGCATCGGGCGTTTGCGCGTAGTCGATCGCGCCGGACAGCACGCGCGTCGCGCACGTGCCGCACGAACCCGAGCGGCATTCGGCCGGCACGGCCACGCGCTGCCCTTCCGCGAATTCGAGCAGCGTGCCGTCGGCGGGCGTCCATGCAGCTTCGCGCCCCGTGCGCCGGAACACGACCGGCACGCTTGCCGCCGCGGGCGCGGCAGCCTCGCGGGTCGCACTGCGCGACACGCTCGACGGCCCGAACGCCTCGAAGCGGATGCGTTCGTCCGGCACGTTCAGCGCGCGCAGCCCGTCGTACAGGTCGCGCATGAACGCCGACGGCCCGCACAGGTAGAAGTCGTAGTCGTCGAACGACAACAGCCGCTTCAGTTTCCCGATGTCGATCCGGCCGCCCCGCGCGGCCGAGCCTTCGTGAGGATGACTGTCGAACCAGTGAAGCGACACGCGTGCATCGGCGGCCGCGCTGCGCGCCAGTTCCGCCGCGAACGGCCGGTCGGCCGCTTCGCGTGCGCCATGCACGAACACGACGCGGCGCGACGGCGTGCCATCGGCCAGTGCCCGGCGCAGCATCGCGACCATCGGCGTGATGCCGATGCCGGCCGACACGAGCACGGCCGGCCGCGGACTCGCGACATCGAACGTGAAGCGGCCGCGCGGCATCTGCGCGTCGAGCGTCATGCCGGCCTGTGCGTGATCGTGCAGCCATGCCGATACGCGCCCTTCGCGCTTCACGGTGATCCGGTAATGCGCGCCGCCCGGCGCATCGGACAGCGTGTAGCTGCGAATCGCTGGCGCGTCGCTGTCCGGCAGCGGGATGCGCAACGTCAGATGCTGGCCGGCTTCGTACGCAGGCAATGCGCCGCCGTCCGCCGGCTCGAAATGAAACGACCGGATCGCACGCGCTTCGTCGACGATCTTCGCGATCCGCAGCGACCGCCATGCGGGCGCCGATGCCGGCGCGGCCGCGGACGGTACCTCCCCGGCCGTTGCCGCCGCCCCGCTCGACGCCGCCGCCATCGCCGCGAACTGCGGCGCGCGCTCGACCGCCGACCACCGGAACGGCAGCACCGCCCGCATGCGCCGCACTTCCCGCACATGGAAACGCACCACGCGCTGCGCGCCGTCGAACGACGCGACGACGGGCCCGTCCCACACGATCTCCGCGTGCGCGGCGACATACAGCAGATCGCCGCTGTCGAAATCGACGAACAGCAACCCCGCGCGCGGATCGTGCTGCAGGTTGCCGAGCGTGTTGAAGAACCGGTTGCCGCTGAAATCGGGCGTCGTCAGCGTGCGCGCGTCGTCGACGCGCACGAAGCCCGGCATCCCGCCGCGATGCGACACGTCCGCGCCGCGCGCCGCGCCCGCCCCCGCGGACGTGTTCGCGCTCGCGACGAAGAACGTATCGGCCTGCGCGAGCAGCGCGCGATCTGCGTCGCCCAGCGCATCCGACACGTCCGGCGCGACGGACGCGTCGACGTCCCGCGCGACGAAGGTCGGCTTGCGGCCCTGGATGTACTTCGCGCAATTGCCGAAGCTCTGCTCGACCGCGATCGTCAGCGCATCGCCGTCGACCGCGCGCACGACGCCGTTCACGCGATTGCGGCGGCGCGTATCGAATTCGATCCCGAGCCCGCCGAGCGGCGCGCCAACGTGCCACGCGCCGGCCAGCGGATCGCCCGGCAGCGCACGCGCCGCGATGCGCAGCGTGCGTGGGTCCGGCGACGTGACGAACCCCGGCGCGCCGGCTCGCAGCGTCGCCCACGGCTGGCCGTGCGCATCGACGCCGCCGAGCACGAAGAACGGCAGTTGCGCGAAAAACGTCCGGTGCTGGTCCGGCATGAAGCGCCGGATCCCGCGCCGGCCGGCCGCGCTCGCCGCGTCCGTCACGCCTGCGCGCTGCTGCACGGCAAGCTCGCCCGCATGAAACGGCGCGGTATCGAGTTCCCAACCCGGGACGACGGCGGTCGGCGCATTCATCGCATTCTCCTGAACAGGCGCGGTGGCAGAGGCGTCAGGCGGCAAGCAGGCCCGCGCGGGTCGTCGGCATCGCGACGAAGCCCGGCAACGCCTCGATTCGAGCGAGCCATGCGCGCACGTGCGGATACGGTTCGAGCGACACGCCGCCTTCCGGTGCGTGCGCGATGTACGTGTACGCGGCAATGTCCGCGATCGTCGGTTGCGCGCCGGCCGCGAACGGCTTGCCGGCCAGTTCGCGATCGATCACGTCGAGCACCTTCGCGGCCGTGCGCTTGGCCGCTTCCGGGTCGAGCGGCGCGCCGAACACGGTCACGAGCCGCGCGGCAGCCGGACCCGATGCGATCGGGCCGGCCGCGTACGACAGCCAGCGCTGCACGACGGCCGCGCCGACCGGGTCGTCCGGCAGCCAGTGCGCATCGCCGTAGCGCTTCGCGAGGTACACGAGGATCGCGTTCGAATCGGCGATCACGGTGCCGCCGTCGTCGATCACCGGCACCTGCCCGAGCGGATTCAATGCGAGAAACGCCGGTTCGCGCTGCGCGCCGGCCGCCAGATCGACGTCGATGGTCTTCGACGGCAACCCGAGCAGCGACAGGAACAACCGGACGCGGTGCGCGTGGCCGGACAACAGGAACGAATAGACGCGAATCGGCGAGGCAGGCTTGCTGGCGGCAGACATGGAAACACTCCGGAATCTCGCGCCGCCGGGGATCGGCGACGAACGGCTCCAGCGTAGCGCTCGCCGTTCGTCGCCAGAAGACGGATAATCGCGGAAACATTATCCGTTTCCATAGGACAATCGACGATGGCCGATCTGCGCGACGTGAACCTGAACCGGCTGGCGATCTTCGTCGCGGTGGTCGAGGCCGGCTCGCTGACGGCCGCGGCCGAGCGGCTCGGCCTCGCGAAGACGGTCGTCAGCACGCACATGCAGCGCCTCGAATCCGAGGTCGGCGCGAACCTGCTGGTGCGCACGACGCGGCGGCTGAGCGTGACCGATGCCGGACGCGTGTTCTACGACGCGTGCCGCGACATCGTGCGTGCCACCGAAGCCGCGCTCGACGCGGTGTCGTCCGACGCCGGGCCACTGCGCGGCACGCTGCGCGTGAGCGTGCCGATCGACTACGGCGCGCTGGTCGTCGCGCCGGCCGTCGTCGCGCTGCGCGACCGGCATCCGGGGCTCGATGTCGAACTGGTCGCGAACGACCGCGTGATCGATCTCGTCGCGGACAACCTCGACGTCGCGGTCCGCATCGGGCGGCTTGCCGATTCCAACTATCGCGCGGTGCAGCTCGGCACCTACGAGAAATGGCTGGTCGCGAGCCCGGCGTTCGTCGCGCGGCACGGACTGCCGCGCGACCCCGATGCGCTCGCCGCGCTGCCCTTCGTGATGTTGTCGTCGCTGCCGCGCCCGCATACGCTCGACCTCGACGATGCGCGCGGCGGCCACGCATCGGTGCGCTGCGTCGCGCCGGTCGTGTCGAACACCGCGACCGCGTGCCGCGCGATCGTGCTCGCGGGCGGCGGCTTCGGGCTGCTGACGGATTTCTCGACCGCGGACGACGTCGCCGCCGGCCGGCTCGTGCGGCTGTTGCCGGGCTGGCGTACGGCGCCGGCCGGGATTCACGCGGTGTATCCGTCGACGCGGCTGCCTTCGCCGAAGGTGCGGGCGTTCATCGATGCGATGAAGGCGAGGCTCGGGGAGACGCCTGCAACGCCACGCGCACGCCCCGGTCGGCCGAAACGCGCGAACGGCTGACCGGTCGCTCGCCCGTCACATGAACTTCACGTAGCACGCCTTTTTTTCGACTTCTTCGCGCTTGAATCCCTTTTCGCTCATGCAGGCGGTAAATTCGTCGGGGAACGGGTTCAGATTGAAGATCCGGTCCTGGATATTGGCGGGGATGCCCTGGTCCAGCTGGGCTTGCGCTTCCGCACAGGTCGCCTTCGCGAGCGACAGCCTGACGGGCTCGCCGCTGATGCGGTTGCGGATTTTTTCATACGCCCCGTCCTTGCAGGCCGATACCGCGTCCTTGAGGTGCTGCGTATAGAGGGCGTCGCGACAGACATCGCCTGTCCGGTCCGCATCCCTGAACAGCGCCCCGACCGTTTGCGATTTCCACTCGGTTTCATAGCGCGTGGTCTCGCTAAACGGCCAGCAGCCGCAGCCCGTCAGCATCAGGACGGAAACGGCCATCCCCGCCGACGTCACGCGGCGCCCCCATCGGTTGCGTGCCTGCATGATTTCCTTGTTATTCATCGACCACCATTGATGTGCGCGGCGAACGGCCCCGTCCCCGCGAATCTACGCCGCCTGCAACGTCCCCAGCAGCACCTTCCTGCAACTGGAGATCATCTGCGCCTCCGGATCGCGATAGTCGGTCAGCAGCCACGCCGCGCCGACGTTCGTCATCGCGCCCACCAGCGCGAGCCCGATCAGCCGCTGCTCGGTGCGCTCCGCCGGCGTCACGGCCTCGCGCGGCGCGCCGATCGCCATGATCAGCTTGCCGAAGTCGATCAGCATGCGCTGATACGTCATGTCGGTGTCCGCGCTCACGCCCATCACCTCGAGCAGCAGCACGCGCGCCGCGCACGGGTCGCGCAGAAACGCGAAGAACGCGGCGAGCCCCGCGTCGACGCGCTCGCGCAGTTCGCCGCCGCGCGCGGCGACCGCCTGCGCGACCGCGTCATGCAGTTGCTGCGCGTGATGCAGGTAGGTGCAGCGCAACAGATCCTCGGTGCTGTCGAACGCCGCATAGAAGTAGCGATCGTTCAGCTTCGCTTCCTGGCAGATCGACCGCACGGTCGCCTTGCGAAAACCCACCGTGCCGAACACGCGCGTCGCCGCGCGAATCAACGCGTCGCGCCGCTCGGCGGCCCGTACCTCGGGCGCCACGCCGCCGTACGACCGGCCCCTTTTTTCCGTTTCGAGTGCTTTCTCCATTCCGCTATTTGACATCAGGACACCCGAAAACTAAAGTGGTGACACACAACACCACAATAGACGCGCCGCCGGTGCAGCGCAAGCGGAACGGGAGGAACGACGGATGAAGGGATTTTCCGGCAAGGTCGCCGCGATCACGGGCGCCGGTTCGGGCATGGGCCGCAGCCTCGCGGTCGAACTGGCGCGGCGCGGCTGCGCGGTCGCGCTCGCCGACGTCAGCGAAACCGGGCTCGCCGGCACGGCGGCCCTCTGCGCGCAGCACGGCGTGCGTGTGAGCAAGCGCCGGCTCGACGTCGCCGATCGCGACGCGGTGTTCGCGTGGGCCGATTTCGTTCGCGCCGAGCACGGCAAGGTCAACCTGATCTTCAACAACGCGGGCGTGTCGCTCGCCGCCAGCGCCGAAACCGCGCGTCTCGCCGATCTCGAATGGATCGTCGGCATCAATTTCTGGGGCGTCGTGCACGGCACGCAGGCGTTCCTGCCGCCTCTGCGCGCGTCGGGCGACGGCCACGTCGTCAACACGTCGAGCCTGTTCGGGCTCGTCGCGATGCCGACGCAAAGCGCGTACAACGCAACCAAGTTCGCGGTGCGCGGCTTCACCGAGGCGCTGCGGATGGAACTCGAACTCGACGGCGCGCCGGTGAGCGCGACCTGCGTGCATCCGGGCGGCGTCGCGACGGGCATCGTCGACGCGAGCCGCGTCGATACCAGCATCCACGCGCTGACGGGCCAGGACGAAGCGACCCATCGCCGCCAGGCGAACCGCCTGATCAACGCGACGACGGCCGACGAGGCCGCGCGGCAGATCCTCGCGGGCGTCGAGCGCAATGCGCGCCGCGTGCTGGTCGGCGCCGACGCGCGCCGGCTCGACCGGATCGCGCGCCTGCTCGGCGCCGGTTACCAGTGGCTGGTGCTGCGCCACGTGCGCCGCGCACGCGCACGCAATCTCGAACGCGCGCCCGCTCCGGCCGCGCGCCCGATCACGCCGACCAAGGACCCCGCATGACCTCGACGACGACCGACCGGCGCGATGCGCCGCCCGCCCCCGGCGCCCGCCGCGACAGCGGCGACAACCGCGACCTCGACGTGCTGATCGTCGGCGCCGGCCTGTCCGGCATCGGCGCCGCGTATCACCTGAAGCAGCGCTGCCCGCATGCGAGCGTGGCGATCGTCGAGGCGCGCGACGCGATCGGCGGCACCTGGGACCTGTTCCGCTATCCGGGCGTTCGTTCGGATTCCGACATGTTCACGCTCGGCTACAGCTTCCGCCCGTGGAACAGCGACAAGGCGATCTCCGACGGACAGACGATCCTCGACTACATCCGCGACACCGCGCGCACCTACGGCATCGACAAGACGATCCGCTACGGCCAGAAGGTCGTCGCGGCCGACTGGGATTCGAATCGTGCGCGCTGGACGGTACGCATCGAGCGCACGCAGGACGGCGCGACCGACACGCTCGTCTACACCTGCCGCTTCCTGTTCATGTGCAGCGGCTACTACGACTACGACGCCGGCTACCTGCCCGACTGGGCCGGCATGGACACGTTCGAGGGCAAGCTCGTGCATCCGCAGCACTGGCCGAAGGATCTGTCGTACGCGAACCGGCGCGTGGTCGTGATCGGCAGCGGCGCGACGGCCATCACGCTCGTGCCGTCGATGGCGGCCGACGCGCAGCACGTGACGATGCTGCAGCGCTCGCCGACCTACATCGTGTCGCTGCCCGCGCGCGACAAGATCGCGAACGCGCTGCGCCGCGTGCTGCCGTCGCGGCTCGCGCACCGGCTCGTACGCGTGAAGAACGTCCTGCTGACGATGTACCTGTACAACGTGTCGCGCCGCAAGCCCGACCGGACGAAGCAATTCATCATCCGCGCGGCCAGCCGGCAGCTCGGCCCCGACTTCGACGTCGCGAAGCACCTGACGCCGCGCTACATGCCGTGGGACCAGCGCGTGTGCCTCGTGCCGAACGGCGACCTGTTCAAGGCGATCCGCGCGGGCCGCGCATCGATCGTCACCGACGAGATCGAGCGCTTCACGCCGACCGGCCTCCAGCTGAAGAGCGGCCAGCAGCTCGACGCGGACGTGATCGTCACCGCGACCGGGCTGAAGGTGAAGATGCTCGGCGGCGCGCGCGTGACGGTCGACGGCCGCGTGGTCGACTTGCCGGAGACGGTGTCGTACAAGGGCATGATGTACAGCGACGTGCCGAACCTCGCGTCGTCGTTCGGCTACACGAATGCGTCGTGGACGCTGAAGGCCGAGCTGATCGCGCGCTACGTGTGCCGGCTGCTCAACCACATGCGCGCGAACGGGTACGACACGTGCGTGCCGCGGCTCGGCGCGGGCGATCTCGGCGACGTGCCGGCCGTCAACCTGAGCTCGGGCTACATCCAGCGCGCGGCCGGCATCCTGCCGAAGCAGGGGCACCGCAAGCCATGGAAATTCCACCAGAACTACGTGCTCGATCTCGCGTCGCTGAAGTTCAGCGCGCTCGCCGATTCCGCGATGCATTTCGAGCGCCGCGCCACGACCGGCCCGGCCGCCACCGCGCCGGCCGCCGAACCCGCACTCGAAACCCGCTGAGGCCGACATGACTCCTACGCTCCATCTGATCCAGAACGTGCTGCTCGGCGTCGTCGCGGTGCTCGCCGCGCTCGCGCTGTTTTCCGCTTACGTGGCCCGGCGCGTGACCCGCGCGTTTCCACCCGAAGGCCGCTTCGTCGACATCGGCGGCGACCGCATCCACTACGTCGAATACGGCAACGGCCCGCCGATCGTGTTCGTCCACGGGCTCGCGGGGCAATGGCGCAATTTCGCGTACCTGCCGCTCACGCGGCTCGCCCAGCAGCATCGCGTGATCCTGCTCGATCGCCCGGGCGCCGGCCGGTCGCTGCGCGGCGCGGCGTCGCAGGCGAACGTGTTCGCGCAGGCCCGTACGGTCGCCGCGTTCATCGACGCGCTGAAGCTCGACAAGCCCGTGCTGGTCGGCCACTCGCTCGGCGGCGCGATCGCGCTCGCGGTCGGCCTCAACCATGCGGACCGCGTGAGCCGGCTCGCGCTGATCGCGCCGCTGTCGCACGAGCAGACCGAGCCGCCCGCGCCGTTCAAGCCGCTGATGCTGCCGTCGCCGCTCGTGCGCCGTTTCGTGTCGTGGACCTTCGCGATCCCGCTGACCATCCTGACCGGCCGCCAGGCCGTGCGCCAGGTGTTCGCGCCGGAAGACGTGCCGCGCGACTTCCCGGTCAAGGGCGGCGGCCTGCTCGGGATGCGCCCGCACGTGTTCTACGCGACGGCGACGGACCTGCTGTCGGCGCCCGTCGACCTGCCCGCGATGGAGCGTCGCTATCCGGAACTCGCGCTGCCGGTCGACGTGCTGTACGGCCGCGCCGATCCGATCCTGAACTGGCGCGAGCACGGCGAGGCGCTCGCGAAGAAATCGGCGCGCGTGCGGCTGAAGGTCGTCGAGGGCGGCCACATGCTGCCGGTCACGATTCCCGACGCGACGGCCGACTGGCTGCTCGAAGTCGCCGCCGCGCCGGCCGACACGGCCACGCAGACGGTACGCATCGCGTAGATCGCGGCAGCGAAGCGGCGCCTGATCCTGCTTCCCCGCTCCCGCCGCCGGGCAGCCGGCGCCGCGACGGAATCAGGCTTCGTCGTCGGGTATCGACAGTCCGAGATCCGACAGCACCTCGCGCGCGCTGCGAAACGCCTCGACCGCGGCCGGCGCCCCCGCGTACAGCGCGCTGTGCAGCAAGACCTCGCGAATCTCGACGAGGCTCGCGCCGTTGTTGAGCGCGCCGCGAATATGCCCCTTCAGCTCCGTGCCGCGGCCGAGCGCCGCCAGCATCGCGCACGTGCACAGGCTGCGCGTCTTCAGGTCGATCCCGCCCCGCTGCCACGTGCTGCCCCACGCATGTTCGTTCAGCCAGTTCTGCAGCGGACGCGAAAATCCGTCGAGGTCGCGCATCGCGCGCTCGACGAACGCCTCGCCCATCACGTCGATCCGCCGCGCCTTGCCGTATTCCCTGTCCTGTTCGCTCATGTCGGTGTCCTGGTGGTTGGAGTCGTGGCCGCTGTCGCGCTGCCGGCGGCCGGGGATGTCGCGCCATGTTCAGCGCGACCGCGCGTTTCGTCAAAGATGCGGCGCTCGGTTCGCGGCCGTTCGCGTCACCGGCGGCCGGACGCTACGTAACATCCTGCCGCGCGTTACGGCGCCTTACGGGAACATCGCAGCCGCGACGTTCGCGCACCGCACGTGCCTGTCGCGCGAAACCGCCTTTCCTCCGTTTAAATCGCGTCGATAGTCCCGATTTCCGCAACAAATCGCGACACCGTTTCGCCAAACATGTCGTGGCGCGGAATTTGCAGAGAAGGCCTGGACACACTTCCAATGTCGAGGCCAACATGCAGAATCTCTTCAAGAAGACGACGGTAACGATGGCCGTCTCGTCACTGCTCGCGCTGTACGGTTGCGGCTCGGTCGATGGACCGACGACCCCGCCGACGATCAAGCCGAGCACGTCCGGGACGAGCGGCACGTCGGGGACTTCGGGTACGTCGGGCGGCGGTTCGTCGGGGACTTCGGGTGGCGGTAGTTCGGGGACTTCGGGGTCGTCGGGGACTTCCGGCAGCTCGGGTACTTCCGGCACCTCGGGTACTTCCGGCACCTCGGGTACTTCCGGTACGTCGGGCACTTCCGGTACGTCGGGCACTTCCGGTACTTCGGGCACCTCCGGCACCTCGGGTACTTCCGGTACCTCGGGCACTTCTGGCACCTCGGGTACTTCCGGCACCTCGGGCACTTCCGGTACGTCGGGCACCTCCGGTACGTCGGGTACTTCCGGCACCTCGGGTACTTCCGGCACCTCGGGCACTTCCGGCACCTCGGGCACTTCCGGTACGTCGGGCACTTCCGGTACGTCGGGTACTTCCGGTACCTCGGGTACTTCCGGCACCTCGGGTACTTCCGGTACCTCGGGTACTTCCGGTACCTCGGGTACTTCCGGTACCTCGGGTACTTCCGGTACGTCGGGTACTTCCGGTACGTCGGGTACTTCCGGCACCTCGGGTACTTCCGGTACCTCGGGTACTTCCGGTACGTCGGGTACTTCCGGTACCTCGGGCACTTCTGGCACCTCGGGCACTTCCGGCACCTCGGGCACCTCCGGTACTTCGGGCACCTCCGGTACTTCGGGCACCTCCGGTACCTCGGGCACCTCCGGTACTTCGGGCACCTCCGGTACTTCGGGCACCTCCGGTACCTCGGGCACCTCCGGTACTTCGGGCACCTCCGGCACCTCGGGCACCTCCGGCACCTCGGGTACGTCCGGCACGTCGGGCACTTCCGGTACCTCGGGCACGTCCGGCACCTCAGGCACGTCCGGCACCGGCGTCACCCCGCTCGGCAACGTCCTCCAGAAATCCGGCAACCTCGTGACGGCGCTCGGCACGACGGTCGTCAACGGTGGCAGCCAGATCGGCGGCGTGCAGATCCCCGGCACGAACCCGACGACGGCCACCAGTGTCGGCAACGCGGTCGGCAGCCTCGGCAACGGCGTGCAGTCGCTCGGCAACGGCATCGCGGCCGGCCTCGGCTCGATCGGCGTGTCGGCGAACCCGCTCGGACCGACGCTCACGTCGACCACCGGCCTGCTGACGGGCGCCGGCGGCGCGGTCAACAACCTCGGCAATGCAGTGACGAGCCTCGGCACCGGTCCGCTGTCGCCGCTCGCGCCGGCGACGACCCTCGTCGGCAGCCTCGTCAACACGGTCGGCACCGCGGTCAACTCGACCGCCTCGGCGCTGAATACGGCGCTGAACAGCTCGCCGGTCCAGCAGCTCGAAACGCAGCTCGGCAAGGTGATCAACCCGATCACGAACACGCTGACCGGCGGCGTCACGACGCCCGGCGCGACGCAGACGCTCGGCGGCGTGACGCTGCTCGGCACCCCGCTCAACGGCCTGTTGAGCACGCTCGGCAACGGTCTCGCGCTTGCGGGCACGAAGGTCGGCGGCGCGACCGACAACCCGGTCGGCACGGGCCTCGGCGGCGTCGTGACGCAGCTCGGCAATACGGTGACGTCGACCGGCGGCCTCGTCCACGACAACAACGCGGGCAGCTCCAGCAGCGGCACGGGCGGCACCAACCCGCTCGCCCCGATCACCGGCCTGCTCGGCACGTTGACGGGCGGCCTCGGCGGCGGCAGCTCGAGCGGGTCGGGCGGCACCAGCGGCACGAGCGGCACCAGCAGCGGCGGCCCGCTCGCGCCGATCACCGGCCTGCTCGGCACGGTGACGGGCGCACTCGGCGGCCTCGGATCGGGCGGCACCAGCGGTACGGGCGGCACGAGCGGGACCGGCGGGACCAGCGGCACCGGTGGCGCAGGGCTCGGCGGTCTGCTCGCACCGGTCACCGGCCTCGTCAACTCGCTGACGCCGCTCGGTGCAAGCCTCACCGGCACCGTCACGACGCCGGGCGGCAACCTGTCCGGCACGCTCGGCGGCGTGCTGACGAGCGGCCCGGTCGGCACGCTCACGGGTGCGCTGGGCACGCCGGCCGGCTCGGCCGGCGCCACCGGCACGGTCAGCCCCGGCGGCGCAGCCGGCACCGTGACGACGCCGGGCGGCAGCGGCTCGGTGGTGACCGGCCTGACCGGCAGCACGGGCGGCGGCGCCGCAGGCGGCACCGGCAACCTGCTGTCGCCGGTGACCAACCTGCTCGGCGGTCTGCTGGGCGCCGGCACCAAGAAGTAAGCGGTAACGCATCACGTACCAGAACGACAGGCCAATGGCCGGGCACACATCGACAAACAGCCCGGCCGACGGCCGGCGTCACCCGCCAAGCGGGGGCGCCGGCCCTCATCCCTACGAGGATCCGATCATGAACTCCACGCTCGACGGCATCGTCGCTGCCCCGGACCGCCCACCCCGTTCCGCCACGCCGTTCCGCGCCGGCCTGCTCGGCATCACGGCCGGACTCTTCGCGCTGTGGACCACGCGCGACCACCCGGCCCTCGATGCGGCCACCCGCGCGGTCATCGCGAGCCTCGCGATCATCGGCACGATCGCGCTGCACGAACTCTTCATCTCGCGCGTCTACCTGCGCCCGAGCGCGGGGCTGTCGCGGCAGGCCGTCCGGCCGCTCGGCCTCGCGCGCGTCGCGACGCGGCTCGGCGCGCTGACGTCGATCTACGCGGGCATCGGCGCGATCTACTGGCTGCTGCCCGAATACCACGGCGCGTTCTACCTGCCGTTCTGGTCGCTGCTGCGCTCGCTCGCGCCGTACGTAATCGTCGCCGCGCCGTTCTACTTCGCGTGGATGGACCGCCACCAGCGCGAGACCGACGACGCGTACCTGCTGTGGGGCCGCTTCCTGTTTCGCCGCGAGCAGCCCGCGAGCTGGAAGCCGGTGCGCGAGATGCTGGCCGGCTGGGGCGTGAAGGCGTTCTTCCTGCCGCTGATGACCGTCTACCTGTCGAAGGATGCCGATCACCTGAGCGCGTCGCTCGCGAACGCGATGCACGCGCCGATGACGATCGCGACCTTCGTGTTCATGTACGACCTGTCGTTCACGATGGACCTGATGTTCGGCACCGTCGGCTACCTGTGCACGTTCCGCATCCTCGACAGCCACGTGCGCACCGTCGAGCCGACGACGCTCGGCTGGGTGGCCGCGCTGATCTGCTACCAGCCGTTCTGGTCGCTGATCTCGAACAACTACATCCGCTACGAAGGGTCGGTGTTCTGGGACAACTGGCTGCTGTCGGCGCCGACGCTGCGCGTGATCTGGGGCACGGTGATCATCCTGCTGCTGCTGACCTACGCGCTGTGCACGATCTCGTTCGGGCTGCGGTTCTCGAACCTCACCAACCGCGGGATCATCACGTCGGGCCCGTACCGCTTCACGAAGCACCCGGCGTACATCACGAAGAACCTGTCGTACTGGATGGTGTCGGTGCCGTTCGTCGAGCCGCTCGGCTGGCAGATCGGGCTCATGCACTGCGCGGGGCTCGTCGCGGTCAACCTGATCTACTACACGCGCGCGAAGACGGAAGAGCGTCACCTGATGCGCGATCCGGACTATCGCGCGTATGCCGAATGGATCGCGCAGCACGGCTTGTTCGCGCGGATCAGGCAGACGTTCGGCGGGCGGCAGGCGGTGTGACGGAGCGGCCGGGGCGGCCGCCATGCCGCTCCGGTCCCTCGCGTGGGTGTCGGATCGGTCGCGGACTTCGCATCCGCAACGACACTGTTGCACGCATGCTCTCCGGCGCTGGGCGATGCGCTTTCGCGTGGATCGCCCGAACGTTTGAGCGCCCCCATGCGGCCAATTGTCGCGAAACAGCGCGATTCTCCGCTTTTCGTCGCTTTTCTCCCCCAGTCCGATTGCCCGCCCCCGACGCGTCGCGTATGGTGCTGGCCGTCCGCGCACGATCCGTCGCCGGACCCCGACCGTCGTCCCGCACGACGGCCGTGCGGGCCGTGCCCGCCGCTCACCGTCTCCGCGACGCCGCCCGCCGGCGCCGCGCATTCATGAGGAAAGAGGCGTGATCCACAAAGTCCTGATCCTGTTCGCACTCTGCATCGCGGGCCTCGCCGCGATCGCCGCCGGTTTCCAGCACATCCCCAGCTGATGCGCGGCCCCGGCTCGCTTCGCCGAGCCCGGGGGCCGCTTCCCTTTCCGCTTCCCCGTTGCCATGCACTCCTTTCTCGATGCGCCCGAGACGGGCGCCTTTCGCCATGCGTATCGACGTACAGCATTCCCAGCACGACATCGACGACGAACTCGACACCCTTTATGAACGCCTCCACCAGCCGGGCCATCGCCTGCACGGCCTGCCGGGCGTCGCGCTCGGCCGCTCGGGCCTGGTCGTCCGCCATCGCGAAGCGGACGGTGAATACTTCCTGTATGTCGAGGATCTGGCCGCGCGCCAGCTCGCCGGCTACACGGTGTTCAACCGCCTGCCCGAAATCCCGCGCCGCGCGGACCGCTACCTGCGCGCGCCGCACACGCGGCTGCGCGGCTCGGCGCAACGCAAGGGCCTCGCGACGACGCTGTACCGCTGGGGGCTCGACGCGGGCCTGTGCCTGATCAGCGGCGCGCGCCAGTCGGTCGGCGCCGCGCGGTTGTGGACGGCGCTCGCGCAGCACTACCGGCACGGCTTCGTCGATGTCGAAGGCCGCGCGCTGCGCTATCTCGGCGATACCGTTGCCGACGACGTGCACGGTGCGCTGCATACGCGGCGGCTGTTGCTCGGGAGCGGCTGGGGCATCGGAGAATTCGCGCAGGCGGCCGGGATGAGCGACGCGGCCCGAACGCCGATGCGATAATCCGCCGAGCCCGCGCGACGCGCCGGCTCGACCCGCCAATCGAAACGCCCTGCGATGACCATCGATCCCCGAACCGACGTCGGCCGCCCGCTCGACATCGTCGCGCTGTGCGGCAGCCTGCGCGCGCAGTCGTACAACGCGGCACTCCTCGACGCAGCCGCGCTCGTTGCCCCGCACGGCATGCGCATCGCGCGCTTCGATCGTCTCGGCGCATTCCCGCTGTTCAATCCCGATGCCGAATACCCGACGCCCGCCGCGGTGCGCGACCTGATCGACCGCCTGAACGCGGCCGACGGCGTGCTGATCGCGAGCCCGGAATACGCGCACGGCATATCGGGCGTGATGAAGAATGCGCTGGACTGGGTCGTGGGATGCGAGGCCGTCGTGTACAAGCCGGTCGCGGTATTGAACGCGTCGCCGCGCGCGACGCATGCGGACGCGGCGCTGCGCGAAACGTTGTCGGTGATGTCGGCGCGCATCGTCGAGCCCGCCTCGATCGCGCTGCCGATTCTCGGAAGCCGGCTCGACGCGGCGGGCATCGCCGCGCATCCGCCGTTCGCATCGGCGCTCGTCGACGCATTGCACGCGCTGCGCGCGGCGATCGCCGAGTCGGCGCCAGGCCGCTAAGTACCCCGCACGCCTGACCCCTGGGGCGTCGCGTTATCGCGCCTTGGTGCGCGTCGTCTTTCTCGCCGGTTTGGCCGCCTTCGCACGCGGCGCTTCCTTCTCGGGCTGCGCGCCGCCGCCGGCGAGATCCTCGAGCCATGCGAGCGCATCGACGTACGACAGGAACTGCTGCAGATAGTCCGGCGACAGCTCGCGCATCGTCGCGAGCGAGCGGTGCACGAGGCTGTTCGAATTGAGCGGCCCGGCGTTGCGCGGCACCTGGTCGAGCGACTGGCGGTATTGCTGTTCCGTGCGGACTTTCGACCACATCGTGCGGAAGTAGTCGACCAGTTCGGGATCGAGCCCGCGCCGGTCCGCTTGCGGATCGCGCGCGAGCCCTTCGACGAGCGCGGCCAGCGCGCCGCGCGCGGGCCTGCTCGTCGCGGCTTGCCCCGTCTCGCGCGTGACTTCGGCATCGTCGTCGGCGCGCGCGACGAGCGCCGCAAACCCGTCGATCAGCGTCGCCAGCCGCGCGTCGAGCAGCGCGCGTGCCGCGCCGTCGGCCACGGCCGCGCGCCGTTCGAGCGCATCGATCCGGTGAAACCGCACGGGATCGAGCCGGTCGGCGCCCTGCTCGCGCCAGGCGTCGAGCGTCGCGCGCACCTGCGTCGCGTCGTCCGTCACTTTGCGTTGCCTCCGTTTGACGCCGACTTGCGCGGCACCGGCGCGATTTCCACGCGGCGGTTCTTCGCGCGGCCTTCATCGTCCGCATTCGAGCTGACCGGCTGTTCGGAACCGAACGCGGCCGCGAACACCGACGACGCCGGCACGCCGGCATCGATCAGCGCGCGCGTGACCGTCAACGCGCGCTTGGCCGACAGTTCCCAGTTGTCCGCGAACAGGCGGTTGCCGGCATGTACCTGCTGGTCGTCCGCGAAGCCGCTGACCATCAGGATCTCGTCACGGGTCTTCAGATAGGTGGCGAGCGGTACGGCCAGCGTCTTCAGCAAATCACGGCCCGCGGGCTGCAACTGGTCGGAGTTCAGCGCGAACAGCACGTTGCCGCTGATGCCGATGCGCCCGTTCACGAGCGTCACGCGGCCGGCCGCGAGCGGCCCGGCGAGCGCCTGTTCGAGCGACTTGCGCTGCTGCGCCTCGAGCTGGCGCGCGCGCACCGCTTCCTCGAGCTTCGACGTGAGCTGGAGCTGCATGCCGATCACGCCGACGAGGATCAGCACGAACGCGCCGAGCAGCACCGACATCAGGTCGGCGAACGCGGGCCATACCGGCGCCGATTGCGCGCCGCCGTCGATTTCGTCATGCATGCGTTACGCTCCGACAGGCGCTCGCCGGCCGGCGAGCTGCTGCAGGTCTTCGACGATCTGCTTCTGCGACATCACGCTCAGGTCGATCACTTCGCGCGCCTGCGCGACGTAGTATTCGAGCTGCTCGTCGCTGCGCGCGAGCGATTTCTCGAGCGCGGCCTCGATGCGCTGCAGATGGGTCAGCAGCTTGTCGTTCGATTCGCCGAACACCTGCACGGCCATCCCGAACGCGTCGCCGAGGCTCGCCACTTCCACGGCGCCGGCCGTGACCTGCGCGGCCACCGAATCGAGCTTGCGCGTTTCGGCCTCGACGGTGTCGTTGAAGCGCGCGCCGACGCGATCGAGCAGATCGGCCGACGTGCTGACGAGCGCGTCGATCGCGGCGCGCTGTTCGGTCGACGCGTGATTGACCGCGCCGAGCAGCGTCTCCAGCGTCGCGAGCAGGCGGCTGCGTTCCTCGAGCGTCGCGGTGTCGCGCACCATGCTGTCGGACAGGCGCTGGCGCAGCTCGGCGACGACGTCGGCCGCGGCCTTCGGCGCTTCCGACGCGGCCTGCACGAGCCGCGCGATTTCGTTGATCGTGTCGCTCGCGTGAACCTGCGCCTGTGCGGTGATGTCGCTCGCGGTGCGGGTCAGCGTGTCGCAGATGTCCTGCTGGCGCGCCGCGGCCTGCGCGCTCGTCTGCGCCCATTCGTCACGCAGCGCGGCGGCCATCGCGGCGAGCGAATCGTTCCACGCGGCGAGGCGGGCTTCGTCGCGCGCGGCCAGTTGCGATTGCAGGCCAGTGTGCGATTCGCGGATCGTCGTCAGCAGATCGTTCGAGCGTTGCTCGAACGTCGACGCCTGTGCGGCGAGATCGCGCGTCGTTTGCGCGAGGGCGTCGCAGATTTCCTGCTGGCGGCCGGCGCTGTGCACGCCTGCGCGCTGCCATTCATCGCCGAGCTTCGCGGCCATCGCGGCCAGCGAGTCGTTCCATGCGGACAGACGTTCTTCGTCGCGTGCAGCCAGTTGCGATTGCAGACCGGTGTGCGAATCGCGGATCGTCGTCAGCAGATCGTTCGAGCGTTGTTCGAACGTCGACGCCTGCGCGGCGAGGTCGCGCGTCGTTTGCGCGAGCGCGTCGCAGATTTCCTGCTGACGGCCGGCGCTGTGCACGCCTGCACGCTGCCATTCGTCGCCCAGCTTCGCGGCCATCGCGGCCAGCGAGTCGCTCCATGCGGACAGACGTTCTTCGTCGCGTGCAGCCAGTTGCGATTGCAGACCGGTGTGCGACTCGCGGATCGTCGTCAGCAGATCGGTCGAGCGTTGTTCGAATGTCGATGCCTGTGCCGCGAGGTCGCGCGTCGTTTGCGCGAGGGCGTCGCAGATTTCCTGCTGACGGCCGGCGCTGTGCACGCCAGCACGCTGCCATTCATCGCCCAGCTTCGCGGCCATCGCGGCCAGCGAATCGTTCCATGCGGACAGACGTGCTTCGTCGCGTGCAGCCAGTTGCGATTGCAGGCCGGTGTGCGACTCGCGGATCGTCGTCAGCAGATCGTTCGAGCGTTGTTCGAACGTCGACGCCTGTGCGGCGAGGTCGCGCGTCGTTTGCGCGAGCGCGTCGCAGATTTCCTGCTGACGGCCGGCGCTGTGCTCGCCCGCACGCTGCCATTCGTCGCCGAGCTTCGCGGCCATCGCAGCCAGCGAATCGTTCCATGCGGACAAGCGTGCTTCGTCGCGCGCGGCCAGTTGCGTCTGCAACCCTGCGTGCGACTCGCGCATCGCGGCGAGCGTCGCGGCCGAATGGCGCTCGAACGTCGCGGCGGCTTCGCCCAGCGCGCGCGCATGCTGGCCGGCCAGCGTCTCGCCGACCTGCTCCTGGCGCGCCAGCGCGTCGCGCCACGCGTCCGACAGGCGGCCTTCGGTCGATTCGAGGCGCGTCGCGACACCATCGAGCAGATCCGACGAACGCTGCGCGAACGTGTCGGTGAACTGGCCGAGCGTCGTCTGCAACTGCTGCGCGACGGCGTCGCCCGCGCGACGCTGTTCGTCGAGCGCGCGATTCCACACGGCCGTCACGTTGCCGGTGGTCTTCTCGAAGCCGTCCGTCAGCCCGTCGAGCTGACGCTGCACCGCGCCCGTCACGGTGTCGCGCAGCGCAGCCATCTCCTGCGCGAGCCCCGTCATCGTCGCGGCGACGACCGGCTGCAGCGCGGCGCCGGCCAGGCGCGCGCTTTCGGCGGCGCTCTCCTTCAGCGCGTCGCCGACGTTCGACGCCAGGCCCGCGTACGCCCGCTCGGTCCGGTCGAAAAACGCCTGCTGGCTTTCGAGCTGGCGATCGTGCAGCGCGGCGCTGCGCACCTCGAGCGTCGTCATCATCGTCTGCAGCCGGTCGACCAGCGCCGGCATCACGTCGGCCTGGCGCTGCAGCAGCCGGAACGATTCGTCGCGCTGGTGCGCGGACGAATGCACGCGCAGCGTCGTCGCGATCTTCGCGTCGAGCTGCTGGGCCGCATCGATCCGCTCGCGGCGCACGAGCGCGGACAGCAGCCCGAGCATCGCCGAGGTGGCCACACCGGCGATCGACGTGCCGAACGCGAACCCGAGCCCCTTCACCGGCGCGATCAGCGACGCGCGGATCGCATCGAGATCGGTCGCGCTCTCGAGCGCGGCGCCCGTGCCCTTCAGCGTGACGACCATCCCGAGCAGCGTGCCGAGCATCCCGAGCAACACCAGCAGGCCGACGAGGTAAGGCGTGAGCGCCGGGCCCGGCAGCGCGACGCGCGCGCCTTCGACCCGGGCGCGCACCGCGCCGCGCAGGCCCGGATGCAGCGTGTCGAGCCACGGGTCGAGCTTCGCGGGCGGCTCGGTCAGGCCGGCGACCGCGTGCGACAGCGTGGCGGTTGCCTGCCGGTAGCGCAGCAGTTCCCATGCGCCGGCGACGTAGCACGCGCCGATCAGCAGCGTGACGGCCGCCGCCAGCGGGTTCGACGCGACATAGCCGGCACCGATCCAGCCCACAGCGAGCAGACCGGCGACGAAGACAACGAGATCAAGGCGAATTCTGGACATAGCGTGTTGATTAGCAGGTGCGAAGGGCCGCGAGCAGCCCGTCTACCGTTTGAAACCGGACTTCGAGTTCGGCAAGCAGGATGCTTTGCATCTCGTCGCGAAACGTATCGAGCCATGCGCCGGGCACGATCGCCGCGACGGTCGGGGTGTCGGCCGCCGCCGCGCCTTCATCGGCCGCAGTGGCGGCATCGGACGCATCGGAACCGGCGGCCGCAGCAGCGGCGGATTCGGCGTCGGCCAGCGCCTGCCGCTCCGCGTCGCGCAACCGCGCGAAGCGCGTGCCGAGCAGTGCGGGCACGGCCGACAGCAGGCTGCGCTCGCGCGCGCCGAGCACGCGCTCCATGATCGTGTCGAGCGTCGCGAGCCGCGCCATCCCGGACGAGCGCGCGGCGAGCGCGACTCGCAGGCGGCCGCGCAACTGGCCGATCGCCGTTTCCATGTCCTGCTGCAGGGTCAGATAACGCTGGCGGAAGTCCGCGAAATCCGCCGTATCGGCCGCCGGAGGCGGCAGGTCGCTCGGCCGGCGCCGCGTGCGCGGCCGGTTGGCGGCCATGATCGCCTGCGCGAGGTCGTGGCGCACGCGCGCGCAGTCGCGCTCCGCGTCGTAGCCGCGCACGCCGGCCGCGACGCCCGGCGGGCTCGCGTTCAGCGCGGACGACAGCGTGATCGCGTCGGTCCAGCCGAGCCACTGGCTCAGCCGGTCGGACAGCGTTTGCCGGGATTCCGCGACGTCGGCATCGGCCAGGCGCGCGAGCAGCCGGACGAGCGTCGGACCGCTCAACGCCGGGCGCGGAGATGCTTGCACCATGCTGCAAACCGTCAAAAAAGGCAGCAGTTTACACGTCGTCGGCCGGTCGACCGCCAGAATCGGGGAAGCGGCGCGGTTCGGCGCGCCGGGTGACACACGCGAACGCCCGTCGCGCAAGGCTCGGCGTGGGATGGTGGCGGTCGGGAAACACGGTCGGCGGCGGCCGGCGAGCGGCCGCGCCATCGGGAAGCGATGCGTCGGCGGGCCGCCGACGCGTACTCGGGCGGGCGACCCGGCCGGTCTCGCCGGTTCGCGCCGACGGCCCGCGACGGCCATGACCGCCGCCGCGCGCGCCGACGCGGATCAGCAATGAAAGCGCTCAGATCCCCGCTTTCGGCGCATTCAGGATCAGCCGCAGCCCGAGCAGCGTGATCGCGCCGGCCGCGATGCGGTCGACCCACTTCTTCGCGCGCAGGTAGAGTTCGCGCGGCCGGCGCGTCGAGAAGCACAGCGCGACGAGCGTGTACCAGCCGAACTCGACCGCGAACACGAGCGGCGGCAGCACGAGATAGCACCACAGCGGCGGATGCTGCGGGAGCAGCGCCGCGAAGATGCTGCCGTACCAGATCGCCGTCTTCGGGTTGCTGAGCTGGGTCGTGAGGCCCGTCAGGAACGACTTGCGCGCGCTGCCGCCGGCCATCGCCTGCGGATCGTCCATCGCGATCGGCCGGTCGGCGCCGCGCCAGATCTTCGACGCCATGTAGATCAGGTAGGCGCCGCCCGCGACCTTGAGGCCCACATACAGCCATTCGACGGCCTGCAGCAGCGTGTACAGCCCGGCCAGCGCGACGCCGCCGAACACGATGCCGCCGATGCCCATGCCGAGCGCGGTGGCCAGCCCGTCGCGGCGCGACAGCCCGATCGAGTTGCGGGCCACCAGCACGAAGCTCGGGCCCGGAATCATCGCGCCGAGAAACAGCGCAGCCAGGATGGCGAGTACGGCAGCCGATGCGGTCATCGAAGTCTCCTTGGTCAGCGACGCCGCTGCGCCGGCGCCTGCGTGTCGTTTCCGACGGTCGAGCCGCTGATTCTGGCACGCTTCGCGCATCGCCGAAAGCGGCCGTGCGCTGCTATGCTGGCCCTCTTTCCCGTCATCACGCGCCACCCATGATCGAGATCCGCGCCGCCCGCTATCCCGACGATGCCGCCGCCGTCGAAGGGATCTTTCGCGAGTACGTCGCGAGCCCGACCGTCAGCCTTGAATTCCAGGACTACGAGCCCGAAATTGCCGCGCTGCCCGGGAAATACGCGGCGCCGCGCGGACGGCTGCTGCTCGCGTGGCGCGGCGAGCGCGTGGTCGGCTGCGCGGCGTTCCGCGAAATCGACCCGGCGACCTGCGAGATGAAGCGCGTGTACGTACGGCCCGAGGCGCGCGGGCTGAACGTCGGCCGCCAGCTCGTCGAACGGCTGCTGCACGACGCGAAGGCGGCCGGTTACGCGCGCATGTGCGTCGACGTGCTGCCCGAATTCGTCGCCGCCCGGCAACTGTATGCGTCGCTCGGCTTCACGCCCGCGCCGCCCGTCGCGTTCAATCCGGTGCCGGGCACGGACTTTCTCGGGCGCGATCTGTAACGCCGCGCGACTCCTCCCCTTTTCTCCTTTCGACCGGACCGCCCGCCATGCGCGCTCTTCGCCTTGCTGCCCTGCTGCTGCCGCTGCTCGCCGCGCTCCCGCTCGGCGCCCGCGCCGACAGCCTGCCGAAATCGATCGCCGCGCAACTGCCGGCCGGCTACCAGCCGTTGATCGCGCACGCCGGCCCCGATCTCGACAACGGGCGGCACAGCTTTCTGGTGGTCGTGCATCGCGCGGTCGATACGCGCGACCAGCCGTCGCCGCGCCCGCTGCTGATCTACGAGGAACAAGCCGACCACACGTACCGTCTCGCGGCCCGCAACGACCAGGCCGTGCTGCGCGCCAACGACGGCGGCCAATGCGATCCGTTCGATCCCGACGATGCGGGCGACAACGGCTTGGCGGTGAAGGGCCGCTATTTCACCGTGCAAAACGTCGTCGCGTGCGGGCAGCACTGGACCGACTACGTCACGTTCCGCTACGACCCGCGCACGCACGGCTGGCTCTTTTCGAGCCAGATCGTCACCGAATCGTTTCCGCTCGACGACCAGCCCGACCACGTCACCGTGACGCGCGCCGACGCGCACCGGCCGGTGTCGTTCGGGCAGTGGACGCGCAAGGACTAGACGCCGCCCGCGGCAGTGCCGTTTTTCAATACGACGCGTCGTCCGGGCGCCGCTCGCGGCCCCCGGCCAACCGGTCTACCATAGGCGCTCGTCGCCCGCGGGCGACCGCCGGCACGGCATGCGGCTTGCGCCCGCCCCTTTCCTCGTTGCACCCGCACAGGAGGACGTCATGACGCAACACTTCGATGCGATCGTCATCGGCACCGGCCAGGCCGGGCCGCCGCTCGCCGCGCGCCTCGCCGGCGCCGGAATGAAAGTCGCGATCGTCGAGCGCGGCCGCTTCGGCGGCACTTGCGTAAACACCGGCTGCATCCCGACCAAGACGCTGATCGCGAGCGCATACGCCGCGCAGCTCGCACGGCGCGCCGGCGAGTACGGCGTGTCGGTCGGCGGCCCCGTCACCGTCGACATGAAAGCCGTGAAGGCGCGCAAGGACCAGATTTCCGGCCGCTCGAACCACGGCGTCGAGCAATGGGTACGCGGCCTCGACAACACGACCGTCTTTCAGGGTCATGCCCGGTTCGAACGCCCGAACGCGGTGCGCGTGGGCGATGACGTACTCGAAGCCGAACGCATCTTCATCAACGTCGGCGGACGCGCGCAGGTGCCCGCGATGCCGGGCCTCGACTCGGTGCCGTACCTGACCAACTCGACGATGATGGACGTCGACTTCCTGCCCGATCATCTGGTGATCGTCGGCGGCAGCTACGTCGGGCTCGAATTCGGCCAGATGTACCGGCGCTTCGGCTCCAGGGTCACGATCATCGAGAAAGGCTCGCGCCTGATCCGCCGCGAGGACGAAGACGTCTCGCAGGCCGTGCGCGAGATCCTCGAAAAGGAAGGGATCGACGTGCAGCTCGACGCGAACTGCCTGAGCGCGCGCCGCGACGGCGACGGCATCGTGGTCGGCCTCGACTGCGCGGGCGGCGGCCGCGAGGTCGCGGGCTCGCACCTGCTGCTCGCGGTCGGGCGCGTGCCGAACACCGACGATCTCGGGCTCGACCGCGCGGGCGTCGACACCGACGCGCGCGGCTACATCACCGTCGACGACCAGTTGCGCACCAACGTGCCCGGCATCTGGGCGCTCGGCGACTGCAACGGGCGCGGCGCGTTCACGCACACTTCGTACAACGACTACGAGATCGTCGCGGCCAACCTGCTCGACGACGATCCGCGCAAGGTGTCCGACCGGATCATGGCCTACGCGATGTACATCGACCCGCCGCTCGGCCGCGTCGGGATGACGCTCGCGGAAGCGAAGCAGACGGGCCGCCGGCTGCTGGTCGGCACGCGCCCGATGACGCGTGTCGGCCGGGCGGTCGAGAAGGGCGAAAGCCAGGGCTTCATGAAGGTGATCGTCGACGCGGACAGCCATGCGATCCTCGGCGCGTCGATCCTCGGCGTGACCGGCGACGAAGTCGTGCACGGGATCCTCGACGTGATGACCGCCGGCGCGCCGTACACGACGATCAGCCGCGCGATGCATATCCACCCGACCGTGTCGGAGCTGGTGCCGACGCTGCTGCAGGATCTGCATCCGGTCGAATGACGCGCCGCAGGCGGGCGGCCGCGCACCGGGCGCCGGCGGTGTGCGAAGATGGCCGCTCGCCACGCCATCCGGGAACGCCATGGACCGTCTGCAAACGATGCAGATCTACGTACAGATCGTCGAACGCGGCAACTTCACGCAGGCCGCCGACGCGCTGCAGCTGCATCGGCCGGCCGTCACCAAAGCCGTGCAGCAGCTCGAACAGGAGCTCGGCGTGCGGCTGCTGAACCGCAGCACGCGCCGCGTCAGCGTGACGGCCGAAGGCGAGGCATTCCATGCGCGCTGCGTGCAGTTGCTCGGCAGCATCGACGATGCGTTCGCGTCGTTCCCGAAGCAACGCGCGGTGCCGAAGGGCCGGCTGCGGATCGACGTCGCCCTCGCGCTCGCGAAGACGGTCGTGATTCCGGCGCTGCCCGACTTCCAGCAGCGCTATCCGCAGATCGAGCTCGTGCTCGGCGCGAGCGATCAGCCGGCCGACCTGATCGGCGAAGGCATCGACTGCGTGGTGCGGGTCGGGACGCTGAAGGACTCGAGCATGGTCGCCCGCACCGTCGGCGCGGTGCCGATGGCCACATGCGCGTCGCCGGCCTATATCGCGCGCCACGGCTTGCCGCGTACGCTCGACGATCTGCGGATGCACCGCGCGGTCAACTTCTTCACCGGCCGCAACCGCCGCGTGCTCGAATGGACGTTCCGCCCGCACGGCGAAACCGTCGCGGTGAAGCTCGCGAGCAGCCTGCTCACCGACAACTCGGAAGCGCTGCTGTCGTGCGGGCTCGCGGGCCTCGGCATCGTGCACGCGTTGCGGCCCGCGCTGCAGCCGAGCATCGACTCGGGCCAGCTGGTCGAGCTGCTGCCCGGCGTGCCGGCCGTGCCGAAGCCGGTGTCGGTGCTGTACCCGAACCGCGCGCATCTGCCCGACAAGGTGCGCGCGTTCATCGACTGGCTGACCGAGCTGTTCGCACGGCGTTATCCGGCGTAGCACGGGTTCGCGTCGATTGTTATTCGTCAAATAACAATCAATGATCCGGCCGCGCGTTTATCCGGTGCGGGCGCCCGCCTACGATGCGGTTTCATCGACACCCGTTCATCGAAGGAGCGCTCCATGACCCGCATCGTCCGTTTCCACCGCATCGGCGGCCCCGAAGTCCTGCAGATCGACACCGTCGACGTGCCCGCGCCGGGCCCCGACGACATCCAGCTGCGCGTGAAGGCGATCGGCGTCAATCGCGCGGAAGTCATGTTCCGCAGCGGCGAATACACGTTCATGCCGCGCTTGCCGGCATCGCTCGGCTACGAGGCGTCGGGTATCGTCGCGGCGGTCGGCCGCAACGTGACGGCATTCGCGGAAGGCGACGCGGTGAGCGTCGTGCCGGCGTTCTCGTTCGCCGACTACGGGATGTACGGCGAGGTGGTCAACGTGCCCGCGCATGCGGTCGTCAAGCATCCGGACAGCCTGTCGTTCGAGGAGGCGGCCGCGACATGGATGATGTTCGTGACGGCCTACGGCGCGCTGATCGAACTCGGCGGGCTCGAGCGCGGCGACGCGGTGCTGATCGGCGCCGCGTCGAGCAGCGTCGGGCAGGCCGCGATCCAGGTCGCGAACCAGGTCGGCGCGGTGCCGATCGCGCTGACGCGCGGCGAATCGAAGCGCCAGGCGCTGCTCGACGCCGGCGCGCGGCACGTGATCGTCGGCAGCCCCGCCGACCTGCCGCGGCAGGTGGCGGAAATCACGGGCGGCGTCGGCGCGCGCCTCGCGTTCGATCCGGTCGGCGGCCCCGACGCGGCGAACCTGCTGCGCGCGCTGGCCACCCACGGCACGTTCTTCCAGTACGGCGCGCTCGATACGCGCAACATCCCGGTGCCGGTGATGGACCTGCTCGCGCGCCACCTGACGCTGCGCGGCTACGAGCTGTTCGAGATCACCGGCGATGCGCGGCGGCTCGAACGCGCGAAGCGCTTCATCGTCGACGGGCTCGCGGCCGGCACGCTGAAGCCGCGGATCGATCGCACGTTCGCGTTCGACGACATCGTGGACGCGCACCGCTACATGGAAGCCGGTGCGCAGGTCGGGAAGATCGTCGTCACGGTGTGAGCCGTTGTCCGAGCCGCACCCATGGCGAGCGGCGCGCGCCGCTCGTCAGCTTTCGAAATACCGCGGCCGGTCGATATCGGCCAGCAACTTCGGCTGCGTCGGCGCCCAGCCGAGCGATGCCCGCGTGCGCTCGCTGGTTGCGGGCGCATCCATCCCCGCAAATCTCGCGAACCAGCCGAAGTGCTCGCCGGCTTCCGCCGCCGACTTCGCGACGACCGGCACGTTCAGCCGCCGCCCGATCACCTCGGCGATCGCGCGGAACGGCACGCCCGTATCGTCGACCGCGTGATAGCGCGCGCCGGCTGCGCCGCGCTCGATCGCGAGCCGATACACGCGCGCCGCGTCGAGCCGGTGCACGGCCGGCCAGCGGTTCGCGCCGTCGCCGATGTACGCCGACACGCCCTTCTCCCTCGCGAACGCAATCAGGTGCGGCACGAACGCGTGATCGCCGTCGCCGTGCACGGACGGCGGCAGCCGCACGACCGACGCGTGCACGCCGCGCGCTTCGAGCGCGACCGCCGTCGCTTCGGACGCACGCGGATAATTTTCCGACACCGGCACGTGCGGATCGTCCTCCGTCGCCGCGCGGCCGGGCGCGACGAGCGCAAGGCCCGACGTGACGATCAGCGGCCGCGCCGAGCCGACGAGCGCCGCACCGATCGTCTCGATCGCGCGGCGGTCGAGTTCGCAGTTCTGCGCAAAACGCGAGAAGTCGTGATTGAATCCCGTGTGGATCACCGCATCGGCGGCTTCGGCGCCGCGCGTCAGGCTGTCGAGATCCTCCAGCGACCCGCGATGGACGTCGGCGCCGGCCGCGGCAACCGACGCCGCGGCCGCGTCGGAGCGCGCGAGCCCCAGCACCGAGTGGCCGGCGGCCACGAGTTCGGCCACGACGGCCGAGCCGACGAAGCCCGATGCTCCCGTAACAAAGACACGCATGTTCAGCACCTCCGGATGAAATGGAGGCTTACTATCTGTCGAGCGCCGCTCGCGGTGAAGTCGTGACGGTTTACCGGTAAACGAACTAACAGGATATGGCTGACGCCCCCGACAACCTGCTCGGCGCGTACCTGCGGGACCGCCGCAAAAAACTCGACCCGGCCGCGCTCGGGCTGCCGGCGACGCGCCGCCGCACGCCGGGCCTGCGGCGCGAGGAAGTCGCGCAGCGCGCGCACGTGAGCGTCGCGTGGTACACGTGGCTCGAACAGGGGCGCGGCGGCGCGCCGTCGGCCGACGTGCTCGACCGGCTCGCCCGCGCGCTGATGCTCAACGAGGCCGAACGCGAGCACCTGTTCCTGATCGGCCTCGGCCATCCGCCCGAGGTACGCTATCACGCGCCGGCCGGCGTGACGCCGCGCCTGCAGCACGTGCTCGATTCGCTCGACGCGAGCCCCGCGATCATCCGCACCGCGACGTGGGACGTCGCCGCGTGGAACGACGCGGCGGCCGCGACGCTCACCGACTATGCGACGCTCCCGCCGGCCGCGCGCAACATCCTGCGGCTGATCTTCGTCGACGCGGGCGTGCGCCATGCCCAGTCGGACTGGGAGCGCGTCGCGCGGTTCGCGGTTGGCGGGTTTCGTGCGGACGTCGCGCGCAGCGGCGCGACGCAGGCCGTGCAGGCGTTCGTCGACGAGATGCGCGCGACCAGCGCCGAATTCGACGCGATGTGGCGCGACCACGATATCCGTACGCACGAAGAAGCCACGAAGGAGATCCGCCATCCTCGAGCCGGCCGGATCGCGCTCGAACATTCGACGTTCTCGGTTACCGGCCGCCCGGACCTGAGCCTCGTGATCTTCACGCCGGCGACGCCGGCCGACCGCGCGCGGATCAGGGAACTCGTCGCGGTGCGCGAACGGGCCCGCGCAACACAGGCGCCGGCTGCGTGACCTCACTCGCTTTCCCGGGAGCCTGATTCAGGACGACACGTATCGGCGGATCACGAGGCAGACCTCGTCGTTCGATATCCACCACTGACGAACGCGCGCGAAAAACGTAAAGGGGCGTCGCGCACGCATGCGCGACGCCCCTTTGTTCGTTCACGGAAAAGCGCCGGCTACGCGGCGCGCTGCAGCAGGTCCGTGGCGAACGACTTCGCGTGCGCGACGGCTTCCTGCGCGTCGCCGAATACGCCTAACTGATCCCAGTGCTCCTCGGCCGCGTAGGTGCCTTTCACGGCGAGCGCCCGCTGGACGCTCAACTGCGCCGCGTATCGGCCGTCGTCCAGCGGCCTGGCCGTCGCGACCACCTTGTGCGGCGGGCTCGCCCGCTCGGGCTGAACCAGCTCGACAGGGCCGCTGAGCGTGCCGATGTTCATCAACTCGTTTCTGGTGTTGCAGTCCGGGCAGTAGAAGCACCAGCCGGCGCCCTCCTGATGGTGCCTGACCTGCCCGCGAGCCAGCACGGCACGACATTCAACGTTTTCGCAGATGAACGGCATCGCAGTCTCCGGAGTTGTTTGACGGAAATCCTAGCATGTCCGACGGCGGTCAACCATCGGCATCCGCATGATTGCCGTGCTGGCAGTTTCGGCTGGTTACGGAGGCCCGGTCAGGCAAGCGTCGGCGCCTTTCGCTGCGCTGCAAAATCGGCGCTTTTTCCCGCATCGGGAAGCCGCCTGCAGGACCGCGACGGTCGCCGGTTGGCCGGCGACGATGCGGCTGCTCGACATCACCCGGGATAAACTGTCAGCCCGATACCGAACCGAGAGAAGCCACATGTTGATCCGCGTTGCGACCCTGGCCGACGCCGTCCCGCTTGCCGAACTGAAACGCGATACGTTTCGCGAAACCTTTCTGCAGGACGGCTTCGGCATCGACTATCCGCCGAACGATCTGGCCGAGTACGAGGCCCGCGCCTACTCGGTTGCCGCGATCACCGAACAGCTCGGCGACCCGCAGTGCCGGACGTGGGTCGCGGAAGGCGACGACGGCACGCTGGTCGGGTATGCGCACGCGGGGCCGTGCAAGCTTCCGCACCCGGAAGTGGCGGACGGTTCAGGCGAGATCCATCAGATCTATCTGCGCCGCGGCACGCAGGGAACCGGCGCCGGACGGGCGTTGTTCGACGCCGCGCTCGAGTATCTCGCCGCGACGCGCCCCGGCCCGGTATGGCTGGGCGTGTGGTCCGGCAATGCGAAGGCCATCGCGTTCTACGAGAAGGCCGGCTTCAAGCGGGTCGGCACGTACGATTTCAAGGTCGGCGAATCGACCGATCTGGAGTTCATCTACCGTCGCTGAGCATCGCTTTCCGTCGGCATCGCATCAGCACGGCGCAAACGAATACAGTTGATCGACGGCGACGTAAACGACGGTTTTCCCTCGTTTCGAGTCAAACGACAGAATTCGAGGGTTCCCGGTAGAATTCGCCATTCCGGGGTTATCGATCAATGGCTTCGTGATGCATCGCATTGGATTTTTCGTTTGCCGTGGCTACGACGCGCTCGATCTTGGCGGCCCGCTGTCGGCCTTCAATCAGGTGGCCACGGCCGCCGGCCATACGCCCTACGCGCTTCACGTCATCTCGCCAACCGGCGGCCCGATTCCCGGCAATACCGGCCTTTCGATCGACACGAAGCCGATCGGAAGACGCGCGTTCGACACCGTCGTGTTCGTCGGCGGCGATATCGCGCCGATGCAGACCTCGGACAATATCGCCGCGGCCAAAAAACTGGCCGCCAAGGCGTCGCGGGTGGCAAGCGTGTGCACGGGCGCGTTCCTGCTTGCCGAAACCGGCTCGCTGGACGGTTTGAGAGCCGCGACGCACTGGCGATACGCGGCGCAATTGCAGTCGCGTTTCCCTCGCACGCGGGTCGACGGCGACAGCATCTATGTCGTCGATGGCCGCGTCTGGACGTCGGCGGGTATTGCCTCCGGCATCGACCTGGCGCTCGGCATGATCGAACGGGACATGAGCGCGGAGATCGCGCGCGAGGTCTCGCGGCTGCTGGTCGTTCCGTATCGGCGGCCCGGCGGGCAGTCGCAATTCTCCGCGATGTCGCAGATGGAGCCGGAATCGGATCGCATCCGCATTGCGCTGAATTTCGCCCGCGAACATCTGGCCGAAGCGTTGCCGGTCGAACGGCTCGCCGATGCCGCCAGCCTGAGCGTGCGACAGTTCGGCCGCGCGTTTCGCCGGGAAACCGGTGAAACGCCGGCGCGGGCCGTCGAGCGTTTGCGCGTCGAAGCCGCAAGGCTGCGCCTGCAGGGCGGCAGCGAACCGATCGAACAGATTGCGCTGGCGGTGGGATTCACCGATCCCGAACGGATGCGCCGAGCGTTCATCAAGCTGCACGGGCATCCGCCGCAAGCGATTCGACGCGAGAGCAGAACGAACGCAGCGCGCTGATCGAGCGCTGCCGATCAGCGCGCTGCGTGGCCCGCTTCCCGCTAACCGGCGATGGGCGCGTGGGCACGTCGCGCGTCCTTTCGCCGGACGTCGACGATCGTCAATCCTTGACCGGCGGGTAAGCGTTCCACATGTCGCGATGCAGCTTCCACACGCCGCCCTGCTTCAGAAAGACGAGCGTCTGCTTGGCGCGGATCTTCAGCTTTCCATCACCGTCGCGAACCTCCGCATCCGACACCTCCGTCACGACCCGCTCATTGCCGTAGAACTCGTAATGGCTGAACGATACGGTGCCGGGTTTCGATCCGGCATACCCGTTGGTGAAGTACTCGGTGATCGCGCGGCGGCCCGTGACTTTATCGCCTCCCGGCGGCAAGAGCGCGCCGTCGTCGGTATAGAGGCGGCCGATCGCGTCGTAATCCCCTCGCGCAAAGGCATCCGCCCATCGCGCGTTTTCGGCCTTGATGGCCGCTTCGGGCGGGCGTTGCGAACCTGCGGCGAGCGCCGGCGTCGCGAGTGCGAAAAAGGACACGCAGGCTGCAAGCGCAGCCGTACACGGATGGATCTGTCGCATCGAGTGATTTCCGAATAGGGTTTGAATTGAAGAGGCAGGCAACCCTGCACGGGTCGCCGGCAAACGTGTCAGCGAACGCCGGGGATGCGTGCGAGGCCCTTCGATGCGCCCGGCAGCTTCTTGTCGACCATCGCGACGAGTTCGGGCCGTGCATCGCTCGGATGACCGGAGTGGAACGGCGGAGCGGGATCGTATTCGATCACGAGTTGCGTGTATTCGGCGGCCGGCTGGCCGCGCAGCTTCGCCGCCACGCGCAGCGCGAAATCGATGCCCGCCGTCACGCCGCCACCGCTCATGAAGCGGCCGTTGTCGTCTTCGACGAAGCGGTCGGGAACGGGAATCGCGCCGTATTCGGCCAGCTTGTTGACGAACGCCCAATGGCACGCGCTGCGCTTGCCCTCGAGCACGCCCGTCGCGGCGAGCACGAGCGAGCCGTTGCACACCGACGTCACGTGTTTCGCCCTTTCCGCCAGACGCCGGATCTGCGCCTGATACGCCGGCCGCATCGGCGCCGACAAATCGGACCCGCCAGGCACGAGGATCACGTCGGTCTTGTCGATATCCGCCAATCGCTCGGTCTTCCCGTACACGACGCCGAATTCGAGCGTCACGTTGCCGCCATCGAGGCTCGCGTAGCGAACGTTCGTATTCGGCAGCCGGTGAAAGATTTCGCTGGGGCCCGCGAAGTCGAGCAGCGTGCCGCCGTCGTAATTGACGATCAGGATGTCGAGCGGCTCGTTCGGCGCAAGCAGCCCTGCGCTGCCTGTCGGTGTCGGCGCAGGCGCGGCGTGCCCGAGCAACGCGCTGCCGCCCAGCACGGCGCCGAGGGTGGCGGCGCTGCCGAACTTCAGGACATCGCGGCGGGAACGGCCTGCCCGTGTGAGTGGCCCGGTGGGCGCATGGTTGTCGCTACTGTCGGTCAAGATGATTGCTCCTTGCACTTCGGCCCATGGGCGAGCGCAACCCCGCCGGGCCGGATGAAATAACCGCCACGGCGAACCGCGCGGCGGACGTGAAATCGGGAGGGGAACGCGCCGGGACGACCTACCGGGCTCGGGAAACGTGACGCACGGGCTTAAAGCTGCGACGCGCCGCCATCGACGACCAGCTCGGTGCCGACGACGAACGACGATTCGTCGCTGGCGAGATAGAGCGCGGCGCAGGCGATGTCGTCCGCCGTGCCCATGCGACCCACCGGAATCGCTTCGGCGAATTCGGCCTTGCGGGCGCGCACCCATTCGGCGGGCTTGCCCCATTTCGAGAGCAGCGGTGTGTCGATCGCGCCGGGCGCGATCGCGTTGAAGCGGATCTTCCGGTCGAGAAATTCGTACGACCAGCTGCGAGCCAGCGATCGCACGGCGGCCTTCGCTGCGGCGGTCAACGAGATGCCATGCTTGCCGGTCTGCGCGACGAAGGAGGTATTGAGGATCACCGACGAACCTTCGCGCAAGTACGGCAGCGCCGCCTGAAGCGTGAACACCACGCCCTTGACGTTGACGTCCATGATGTCGTTGTAGAGCGTGTCGTCGATGTCGTCGACGGCAGACGGGAACGCCCAGCCCGCGTTGCCGAAAACGACATCGAGGCCGCCGAACGTGTCGTTGACCTCGGCTGCAATCGCGCGCATGTCGTCGAGCGACCGTACGTCGCCCTTGAGCACGATCGCATGCTCGCCAAGCTCTGCCTTCACCCGCTCGAATACGGCCTCGTCGCGCCCCGTCACCGCGACGCGCGCGCCTTCTGAAATGAACAGCTTCGCGGTGGCCAGACCAATGCCGCTGGTGCCGCCCGTGATCAATGCCGATTTGCTCTTGAGTCGCATCTTCCGTTCCTTTTCATGTCGTGATTGATCAGGCCGGATATGCGACGCGTCATTGCGTTTGTGTGCGGACTCCGGCTTGCTCGTTCATGTGAAGTATGGAACGGGACGTATATGGCTCAAAGGTCGTATAACCCTCGAAAAACGCCATTCGATCCGAACGTATCGCGCGCTCGCGGCGCCACACGCGCAAGCCCGCAAGAAAAACGAAAGCGCGCGAGTCCGCCGGACCCTGCGCGCCTTGATCGGACGTGCATGGCTTGCGCAAGCAAGCCGATGAAACGGCAACGCGCGACGCTCGCTAGACGGTTTTCCCCGATAGCCCGTGCATCGGCCGCCGCAACGCGGCGTCGAACGGATTGGTGCGCGGGCCGATCGCGTCGGCCTGGCGTCGCAGCAGTTCGACGACCATCGGCATCCGGTCGTCGCCGAGCCGCGACGCGAGCGTGCCGACGCTCAGCGCGCCGACCGGATAACCGGTGCGGTCGAGGATCGGCACCGCGACGCCGGCCATCCCGTCGAGCACGCCGCTATTGCGGCCCGCGTAGCCGAGTTGCCGCACGCGTTCGATCTCGGTGCGCAGATACACCTCGTCGAGCACGCCGTAGCCGCGAATGCGCGGCACGTTGAAGCGGATCACCTCCTCGCGTTCGGCTTCGGGCAGGAACGCGAGGATCGCGAGGCTGCCCTGTCCCACACCGAGCGCGATGCGCCCGCCGATGTCGCCGGTAAACGAGCGGATCGGAAACGGCCCTTCGCACAGGTCGAGACACACGGCGTCGAAGCCGCTCTTCACGAGCAGGAAGATCGTCTCGCCGAGGCTCGCGCACAGCCGCAGCAACGCCGGACGGCACAGCGTGCGCATGCTGCTCGGGTTGCCGGCCTGCGCGGCGAGCGCGAAGAAGTCGACGCTCAGCCGGTACAGCTTCGACTGCTCGTCCTGTTCGACCATCCCTTCGGCGATCAGCGATTGCAGGATCCGGTGCGCGGTGCCCTGCGTGAGGCCGACGGCCTTCGCAAGATGCGTGACGCGCACGCCGTCCTGCTGCATGCCGGCCAGCGCGCGCAGGATCGCGAACGCACGCTGCAGCATGCCGGTACCGGGCGCGCCGGCCGACTCGACCGCATCTGCCGCGTCGACGACGCCCTCGTCCGGGCGCGGCGTGCGCGCGGCCGGCGACGTTCCGGGCGAATGGGGTTCCTGCATGCCGGCTCTCCTCGACGATTTCATTGAACGGAATAGGGTAGCCGCCATTGTCGTCCGGTCGAAATTCCGCTGACATCCGGGTGTGCACGGGATTGACGCGTGCGTTTCGCGGCTCGGGCGCCCTTCATCCATCGGAACGATTCACCTGCGATCGGCCTGTTCGTTCCGTTCAACGGAATTTTTTCGAAATTCATCCCGTTCAGCAGAATTCGAAATTGACGCGCCGAAATATGGCTGGCTAGAGTCCGCGTCATCGGCGCACCGGCCACGCGGTGTGCGAACCGGAGCTCTCCATGTCGTTTCTCACGCTTACGGATCTGACGAAAACCTTCGGCGCGCTCACCGCCGTCGCGGACGTCAACCTGTCGGTCGAACAGGGCGAATTCGTGTCGCTGCTCGGGCCGTCCGGTTGCGGCAAGACCACCACGCTGCAGATGATCGCCGGCTTCGTCGACGTCACGCGCGGCCGCATCGCGCTCGACGGGCAGGACATCACGCACCTGAAGCCGAACCGCCGCGGGCTCGGCATCGTGTTCCAGAGCTATGCGCTGTTTCCGCACATGAGCGTCGCGGAGAACGTCGGCTTCGGCCTCGACATGCGCGGCGTCGACAAGGCCGAGCGCGCGGAGCGCATCCGCGCGGCGCTGGCGCTCGTACGGCTCGACGCGCTCGCGCACCGCTTTCCGCGCGAATTGTCGGGCGGCCAGCGGCAGCGCGTGGCGATCGCGCGCGCGGTCGTGATCGAGCCGCCCGTGCTGCTGCTCGACGAACCGATGTCGAACCTCGACGCGAAGCTGCGCGAGGAGATGCAGTTCGAGCTGCGCGCGATCCAGCGCAAGATCGGCACGACGACGATCATGGTCACGCACGATCAGTCCGAAGCGCTGTCGATCAGCGACCGCGTGGTCGTGATGGAAGCCGGCCGCATCACGCAGACCGATACGCCGTACCGCGCGTACGAGCGCCCGGAAAACCGCTTCGTGTCGCAGTTCATCGGCAAGGCGAACCTGTTGCCCGGCACGATCGTCGCGCACGACGGCGACGCGATCCGCATCGACCTCGGGCACGATCTCGCCGAGACGGGCCGCACCGCGCACCTGCCGCCGCGCGAGCGCGACATGCGCGTCGGCGACGCGGTGTCGGTCTGCATCCGTCCGGAGAAGCTGCGGCTGTGCGCGCCCGACGCCGGCCGCTTCGCCGCGACCGTCACGAGCCGGTTCTTCCTCGGCAGCCAGTGGCTGTACCGCGTCGACAGCGCGCTCGGCGAAGTGCTCGTGTGCTGCCAGAACGAAGGCGCGGAGCCGCTCGCGGAAGGCGCGCCGGTCGGCATCGACTGGCACAGCGACGCGGTGCGCGTGATGCGCCGGGAGGCCTGAATGCGACCGCCTTCCCGCCCGCTCTCGACCGACGTCGCACCGGCCGGGCTCGCGCGATCGGGTGCGCATGACGCGGTGCCGACACGCACCGCCGCGCACGCGACGCAGCCGGCCCGCACGACACGCGCGAGCTGGCGCGCCCATGCGCCGCTGTGGCTGATGTGCGCGCCCGCATTCGCACTCTTCGCCGCGCTCGTGCTCGTGCCGCTCGCGATGACCTTCGTGTTGACGTTCTACCGCTTCGACCCGGCCACCGGCCCGATCGCCGCGTTCCAGTTCGGCAACTACGCGGAAGTGCTCGGCGCGTCGTATTTCCACACGATCTTCGCGCGCACGTTCGGGATCGCCGCGCTGACCACCGCGATCTGCGTCGCGATCGGCACGCCGGAAGCGTACGTGCTGTCGAAAATGCGCGACCCGTGGCGCTCGCTGTTCCTGCTCGCGATCCTCGCGCCGCTGCTGGTGTCGGTGGTCGTGCGCGCGTTCGGCTGGAGCATGCTGCTGAACACCGGCGGGCTCGTGAACCAGGCGCTCGGGCTCGTGGGTCTCGGGCCGTACAAGCTCGAATACACGACCTTCGCGATCGTGATCGCACTGGTGCACGTGATGCTGCCGTTCATGGTGATTCCCGTGTGGACCGCGCTGCAGCGGCTCGATCCGCAGACCGAACACGCGGCGCTGTCGCTCGGCGCGTCGCCGTTCACGACGCTGCGCCGCATCGTCGTGCCGCAACTGATGCCGGGCGTGCTGTCGGGCAGCCTGATGGTGTTCGGGCTGTCGGCGAGCGCGTTCGCGATTCCGGGCCTGCTCGGCGGACGACGGCTGAAGGTCGCGGCCACGGCCGTCTACGACGAGTTCCTCGGCTCGCTGAACTGGCCGCTCGGCGCGACGATCGCGGTGCTGCTGCTCGCCGCGAACCTCGTCGTGATGCTCACTTACTACCGCGTGCTCGAACGCCGCTACGCGCGCAGCCTCGGAGGCGCATCGCGATGAGAAAGAACGGTCCCTTCGCCCTCGCCTTCCACACGCTCGTGATCCTGTTCGTGCTCGCGCCGCTCGTGATCGTCGTGCTCGTCGCGTTCACGCCCGACGAAACGCTGACGCTGCCGACCCGCGGCGTGTCGCTGCGCTGGTTCCGCGCGATCCTCGACTATCCGGACTTCGTGACCGCGTTCTTCAACAGCGTGAAGCTCGCGTTCGCGTCGGCCACGCTGTCGCTCGCGATCGGGCTGCCGGCCGGCCTCGCGATCGGCCGCGCGACGTTTCCGGGCCGCGCGTTCCTGAACGGGCTGCTGCTGTCGCCGCTCGTGATTCCCGGCCTCGTGCTCGGCATCGCGCTGCTGCGCTTCTTCGCGCTGATCGGCGCGACCGGCTCGTTCGCGTGGCTCGTGCTCGCGCACATGATCGTCATCACGCCGTTCGTGATGCGCCTCGTGCTCGCGTCGGTCGCCGGCCTCGACCGCAGCATCGAGCAGGCCGCGTGCTCGCTCGGCGCGGACCCGTGGACGATCTTCCGCCGCATCACGCTGCCGATGATCGTGCCCGGCATCACGGGCGGCTGGCTGCTCGCGTTCATCAACAGCTTCGACGAGCTGACGATGTCGATCTTCGTCACGTCGCCGCAGACGGTCACGCTGCCCGTGCGCATGTACATGTACGCGACCGAATCGATCGACCCGATGATGGCGTCGGTGTCGGCGCTCGTCATCTTCATCACCGCCGGCGCGATGCTGCTGCTCGATCGCGTGTACGGCCTGAACCGCATCCTGATCGGCCAACATTGATGACGACTCCCGTTTCCCGTTCCACTCACGTCGCGGACGACGGCGCGCAGTTCGTGCGCGTCGCCGAACGCGAACGCGCCCCCGTCGCGTTCGTGCTCGACGGCCGGCCCGCGCAGGCGCTCGCCGGCGACACCGTGCTCACCGCGATCCTGGTCGCGCAGCGTCGCGTGCGCGTCAGCGAATTCAGCGGCCAGCCGCGCGCGGGTTTCTGCCTGATCGGCGCCTGCCAGGACTGCTGGGTGCGCACGGAAGCCGGCGCACGCGTGCGCGCATGCTCGACGCCGATCGCCGACGGCATGCGGATTCTTACGGCCGCCCGGCCGGCCGCGACCGGAGACGCATCGTGAGCGCCGTACTGCAACCGGTGATCGTCGGCGCGGGGCCGGCCGGCGTGCGCGCGGCCGAGGCGCTGGTCGACGCGGGGCTGCACCCGGTCGTGATCGACGAAAACGCCCGCTGGGGCGGGCAGATCTACCGCCAACCGCCGGCCGACGCCGCCTTCGTGCGGGGCAAGCGCACGCTGTACGGTTTCGAGGCGGCGAAGGCCGACGCCGTGCACCAGACGATGGCCGCGCTGCTGCCGCAGGTCGACTACCGGCCGAACACGCTCGCGTGGTCATGCGGCGCGGGCCGCGTCGACACGCTGCAGGACGGCCGCGAAGTGACGGTGCCGTACTCGCACCTGATCGTCGCGAGCGGCGCGACCGACCGCATGCTGCCCGTGCCGGGCTGGACGCTCGCGGGCGTCTATACGCTCGGCGGCGCCCAGGTCGCGCTGAAGGCGCAGGGCTGCGCGATCGGCCGGCGCATCGTGCTCGCGGGCACGGGGCCGCTGCTTTACCTCGTCGCCTACCAGTATGCGAAGGCCGGCGCGAACGTCGCGGCCGTGCTCGACACGAGCCCCCTGCGCCGCCAGGCCGCTGCCGCGCCCGCGTTGCTGCGCATGCCATCGATCTTCGCGAAGGGGCTCTATTACCACGGCTGGCTGCGCGCGCATGGCGTCGCGATCGAAACGGGCGTCACGCTCGAGCGCGTGCTCGGCGATCAACATGTGACGGGGCTCGCATGGCGCGCCGCCGGCGACGC
Organism: Burkholderia sp. EMB26; assembly: GCF_024730645.1. NCBI lineage: Bacteria > Pseudomonadati > Pseudomonadota > Betaproteobacteria > Burkholderiales > Burkholderiaceae > Burkholderia > Burkholderia sp. EMB26. The sequence goes on along the minus strand of NZ_CP078071.1, from coordinate 2,677,178 downwards.
GGCGCAGCCCGCGCCGCCGCGCGTGCTCGATTGCGATGCGCTCGGCCTCGGCTTCGGCCTGCGTTCCGAAACGCAGCTTGCCGATCTCGCCGGCTGCCGGTTCGGTTTCGACCCGCTCAACCGCGCGTGGCTGCCCGAACGCGACGCGGCCGGGCGCACGTCGGTGCGCGGCCTCTACGTCGCCGGCGACGGCGCGGGCATCGCGGGCGCCGTCGCGGCCGAAGCGTCGGGCCGGCGTGCGGCGCTCGCGCTGCTCGACGATGCCGGCATCGCATCGCGCTCGCCGTCCGGCCAACCCGACGCGGCGGCGCTCGAACGCACGCTCGCGCGCATCGGCGCATTCCGCGCGGGCCTCGAAGCCGCGTTCGCGCCGCCGGCCGAACAGGCTGCCCGCTGCCCCGACGACACGATCGTGTGCCGCTGCGAAGAGATCGACGCGGGCACGCTGCGCCGCTGCGTGCGCGAAGGCGCGGCGACCGAATTGAACCGGCTGAAGGCGCTGACCCGCGTCGGCATGGGCCGCTGCCAGGGCCGCATGTGCGGCGACGCGGCCGCGCTCGTGCTGGCCGCCGAAACCGGCCGGCCGCTCGCCGACGTCGGCCGGTTGCGTGCGCAACCACCGGTGAAGCCGTTCCCGATCTCGGCCGCGCTCGCGGGCGACGACGTCGCGGCGATTCCCGACGAGGCGCGCGATGAGTGAGATCCGGCATTACGACGTCGCGATCGTCGGCGGCGGCCTCGTCGGCGCGTCGGCCGCGCTTGCGCTCACGCGACGCGGGCTGCGCGTCGGGCTGTTCGAACGGCGCGACTGCGGCGCGCAGGCGAGCGGCGTGAACTACGGCGGCGTACGCTGCCAGGGCCGTCCGGTCGAGCAATTGCCGCTCGCACTGCGGGCGCGGCGCATCTGGGATCGCCTGCCCGAGCTGATCCGCATCGATGGCGAATTCGTCGTGTCCGGCCACTTGCGACTCGCACGCAGCGACGCCGATCTCGATGCGCTCGACGCGTACGCCGTGCTCGCCGGCGAACACGGCTTGCCGCTGCAGGTGATGCGCGGCGAGGCGTTTCGCCGCCGCTACCCGTGGCTCGGCCGCGCGGCACTCGGCGGCTCGCTGTGCGAGACCGACGGCCATGCGAACCCGCGCATCGTGTCGCCCGCGTTCGCGCGCGCGGCCCGCGCGGCGGGCGCGGACGTGTTCGAGCACACGCCCGTCGACGCGGTCCATCACGATGGCACGCGTTTTCACTTGCAGGCGGGCGGCCGCGCGCACACCGCGACGTGGCTGATCAATTCGGCGGGCGCATGGGCGAACACGATCGCCGAACGCTTCGGCGAGGCCGTACCGATGGAGCCGATCTACCCGAACATGTGGGTGACCGAGCCGCTGCCGCCGTTCATCGCGCACAACCTCGGCGTGTATGGCGGCGGCGTGTACGCGCGGCAGGTCGCGCGCGGCAACTGCGTGATCGGCGGCGGCCGGGGCCGCGGCGACGGCGAGTTCGGCCAGTCGTCGGTCGATACGACGCGCGCGGTGATGCGCGATGCGTGCGCGCTGTTGCCCGCGCTGCGCGACGCACTGCTGATCCGCACGTGGAGCGGCGTCGAGGGCTGCACACCCGACCACAACCCGATCATCGGCGCGAGCCGCACCACACCGAATCTGCTGCATGCGTTCGGCTTTTCCGGCGGCGGCTTCCTGCTCGCGCCGGGCGTCGGCGACGTGCTCTCCGATCTCATCACCACCGGCGAAACCGCGACGCCACTCGATGCATTCTCGATCGGCCGCTTCTTCCCGCAAGCCGTGCCGACCGCCCCTTTCCGTCAAGAGGAAACCCAAAGATGAAACTGCTCGGAACGATCGCGGCGGCCGCCGCCCTCTGCATCGCAGGCGCCGGCGCGCCCGCGTTCGCGCAAACGAAGACGATCTACGTCGGCATGAACGGCGGGCCGATGGAGAAGGCCTATACGAGCCAGGTGCTGCCCGACTTCGAGAAGACGAACAACGTGAAGGTGGTGATCGTGCCCGGCACGTCGTCGGACGTGCTCGCGAAGCTGCTCGCGAACCGCAACAAGCCGCAGATCCACGTCGCGTTCCTCGACGACGGCGTGATGGCGCGCGCGGTAAGCCTCGGCGTGTGCCAGAAACTCGACGATTCGCCGGTACTGAAGGAGCTGTACCCGTTCGCGCGGATGAAGGACGACGTCGGCGCGGGCGTGCAGCTCGGGATGACCGGCATCGCGTACAACAAGAAGCTGTTCGCCGAGAAAGGCTGGGCGCCGCCGACCTCGTGGATGGATTTCGCCGATCCGAAATACAAGGGCAAGGTCGTGTTCCAGTCGGCGTCGAGCAGCACGTTCGGGCTGCACGGCTTCCTCGCGATCAACCGGCTGCTCGGCGGCAACGAGCAGAACGTCGAGCCCGGCTTCGGCAAGTGGGCGAGCACGGTCGGGCCGAACGTCGTCGAGTACATCCCGAACTCGGCGAAGATCTCCGAAATGGTGCAGACCGGCGAGGCCGGCCTGTTCCCGCTCACGCCGACCGGCGTCGGCGACCTTCAGGACAAGGGCATCCCCGTCGCGTATGCGAACCCGAAGGAAGGCCCGGTGCTGCTGCTCGTCGACCTGTGCGTGGTCGCGAACAATCCCGCTCCGCAACTCGCGCAGAAGCTCGCGCAGTTCCTGCTGTCCGCGCCCGCGCAGACGAAGGCGGCCGAGGCCGGCAAGCAGATTCCGACCAACCGCCTCGCGAAGATGCCGGCCCCGATGCAGCAGAGCCTCGGCAACGTCGACGACCTGGTGCGCAAGGTGACGGTGGTCGACTGGACCGCGATCAATGCGCGCCGCGCGCAGTGGGATACGCGGTGGAACCGGCAGATCGAGCGGTGACGGGCCCGGCGCGCGCTGGCACGGCCACGCGCGCCCCGACCATCATTTGCGGGAGTGATGACACTCCCCTTTTTCTGCGGATTTGACCGGGAAGCGGCGGGCCGACAACACTAGCCCGCAGTGCCGCATGCATCGCGAAGACGGCACGCGCCTGCCTCCCCCTTCAGAGTCCGCCATGTACCCGACCGACACCGTGCAATCCCCGGGCGCCGCTGCCGCGCCGCTCGCCGACCGGCAACTGCGCCGGATCGTCATCGCCTCCGTCGCCGGCAACGCGATGGAGTGGTACGACTTCTTCGTGTACGGCACGGCCGCGGCGCTGGTGTTCGGTCACGTGTTTTTCCCCCCCGGCGCCTCCCCGCTCGCGGGCAGCCTCGCCGCGTTCGCGGCGTTCGCGCTCGGCTTCGTCGCGCGGCCGCTCGGCGGGATCGTGTTCGGCCACGTCGGCGATCGCTACGGGCGCAAGGCGTCGCTCGTCTGGACGCTGCTGATCATGGGCGCATCGACCTTCGCGATCGGCCTGCTGCCGACCTATGCGCAGATCGGCCTGTGGGCGCCGGCCGCGCTCGTCGTGCTGCGCCTGCTGCAGGGCATCGCGTCCGGCGGCGAATGGGGCGGCGGCGTGCTGATGATCAGCGAAAACGCGCCGCCCGGGCAGCGCGGCTATTACGCGGCGTGGAGCCAGCTCGGCGTGGGCGGCGGCTTCGTGCTGTCGTCGATCGCGTTCCTCGCCGCACAGGCGCTGCCGGACGACCTGTTCCGCGCGTGGGGCTGGCGGCTGCCGTTCCTCGCGAGCATCGTCATTTTCGCGATCGGCATCTATATCCGCCGCCATCTGCCGGAAAGTCGCGACTTCGAACAGGCCGGCAAACGCGGCGCGCACACGCACTTGCCGATCGTCGAGTGCATCCGCCGCCATCCGAAGGAAATCCTGCTCGCGATGGGGCTGCGCGTGGCCGAGAACGGCGGCGCGTACATCTTCCTCGCGTTCTCGCTCGTCTACGGAAAATACCTCGGGATTCCGAATGGCACGATGCTGACCGGCGTGATGATCGCGATGATCGTCGAAATGGGCGCGATGCTCGCCTGGGGCCGGTTGTCCGACCGGATCGGCCGCAAGCCCGTGTACCTGATCGGCGCGCTGAGCCTCGTCGCGTGCGCGTTTCCGTTCTTCTGGCTGCTCGACACGCGCGTGACGCCGCTCGTGTGGCTCGCGCTGACGGTCGGCACGGCGGTGAGCCACGGCGCGATGATCGGCACGCTGCCCGCGCTCGTCGGCGAGCTGTTCAGCACCGAAGTGCGCTACTCGGGCGTCGCGCTCGGTCACGAAGTGGCGTCGATCTTCGCGGGCGGGATGTCGCCGCTGATCGCGACCGCGCTGCTCGCGCGCTATCACGCGTCGTGGCCGGTGTCGCTGTTCCTCATTGCGCTCGGCCTCGTGACCGTCGCGACGCTGTGCGTGATGCGCGAGACGCGCACCACGCCCGCCGCCGGTTCGCGCGGCGACCCGGCATGATCGCGCGCCGCTCAGCGCCCGGCGTCGCGCCGCGCGCGGTCGAACGCCGGCGCCAGCCCGAGATGGTCGAGCAGCCGCGCGAATTCGCCGAGCCGCTGCCGCATGTACGCGGGCACGTCGACCGCCGCATAGTCGTGAAAGCCGGCGCCCGTGCGCACGCCGTCGCGGCCGGCTTCCATGTTGCGCACGACGCTCGCGGCCGGCGCGAAGCGCGGGCCGATTTCGCCGGCCAGATACGTCGACGCGTAGTACAGGATGTCGCAACCGCCCCAGTCGATGAATTCGAGCAGCCCGAGCACCGCGAAACGCGGGCCGAAGCCGGTGCGGATCGCGGTGTCGATGTCCTCGGCGCTGGCCACGCCTTCCTCGACCATCCGCGCGGCCTCGTTCATCGCGAGCGCCTGGATGCGCGGCACGATATAGCCGGGCGCCGGCCCGCAGATCACCGGCTTCTTGCCCACGCGTTCGAGCAGCGCCGCGAGCCCGTCGACGACGGCCTGTTCAGTCGCCCCGCTGCGGCTGACCTCGACGAGCGGCATCAGCAGCGCCGGGTTCAGCCAGTGCGCGTTGAGCATCCGCGCCGGGTGCGCGACGTGGCGCTGCAATTCGGTGACGACGAACGTCGACGTGGTCGACGCGATCGTTGCGTGCGCATCGACGTGCTCGCCGAGCCAGCACAGCGCGTCGGCCTTTGCATCGAGCACTTCGGGCAGCGCCTCGAACACGATGTCGGCATCACGTACCGCGTCGGCCCCGCCGTCCCGCGCCACGAGCGCGATGCGCGCGACGACGGCATCGGCCTGCGCGGCGTCGATGCGGCCGAGCGCGACCTGCGCGTGCAGCGGCCGCACGATCTCGTCGCGCGTGCGGCCCTCGAATGCGCGCCACGCGTGCACGTCGCGCGGCTTGAAGTCGATCAGCGTCACGTCGAGGCCCGCGAACGCGAACACGAGCGCGATGCCCTGCCCCATGCGTCCCGCGCCGAGCACGTGAATGCGTGTCACATCGGCGGCCGCCTTCATGCCGAATACCCCGCGTCGAGCAGCGCGCGCAGCGCGTCCTTCGACAGCGCCGCGAGCCCGAGCCGCTCCAGCGTGCGGCCTTCCCCATACAGGTCGCGCACCGCGACCGCACTCGCGATGCTCAGCAGCCCTTGCGCGACGGGCGTCGGCACGCCGGCCCAACGCCCGCACGACACGATGAACGACAGCCCGAGCCGGGTGTCCTCGAGCATGTAGCGATGCGCGCGCAGATCGATCTTCTCGCGCCAGTCGCCGCTATCGGTCAGCTTGCCGTGCGCGCCGCGCCCGTACATCCACTCGTCGCCGTCGGTCGCGTAGTGATCGGCGAGCGGGAAATGCGGCGCGCGGTAGCCGAGCGCTTCGCGCACCGCGATGCGCTCGGCGTCGAGCGCGTTCGTCACGCGGCGGATCGACGGCTGCGTGCCTTCGTTGTGGATGTCCCACGCGTCGAAGTGTTCGAGCGGGCCGGCGTTCATCAGGATCAGCGGCGGATGGATCACCGGGCCCGCGTTCATCAGCGCGCCGGACAACGCATCCTCGACCGGCTCGACCGACGGATAGCCGGCGCGCAGCACGTCGAACGCCCAGCCCGCCGCATTCGCCGGCCACACGCCGGTCGGCAGGCGCGTCGCGTATGCGCTGATCACGACGTCGTTGTCGCCGTGCTTGCGCACCAGGTACGGCAGCGTGCCCGTTTCGGCGAACGCGACGCGCGAACGGTTGCCGGCATCGGCCGCCGCGCGGGCGAACACGGCACTGCCGAACGTGCCGGGCGGCAGGAACACGACCTGGCCATCCTCCAGCAGCGGCGCGGCCTGCGCGGCGAGCGCGTCGTGCGACGTGGCCGGCAGCGGCACCACGACGAGTTGCGCGCCGCGCAGCGCGGCGGCGAGATCGTCGGTCAGGCGGATCGCGCCCGGCGCATCGCCGAGCGGCACCGAACGCTTGCCGCGATAGTCGGCGACGTTCAGCACGCCAAGCTCGCGCAGCCGCGCATGCGGCTCGCGATCGCGCCGCCACCACGTCACGTCGTGGCCTTTTTCGAGCAGGTCGATGGCCGCCGCATGGCAACCGTGGCCGCCGCCCAGAACACATACCTTCATCGTTTTCTCCCGGTGATCGAGTATGTCCGAGACTACGCGGCCGCCCGCGCCGCGTCGCTTCAAAACGCGCAACGACGCGCCCGTTCGCGCAACGCAATCGCGGCGATGCGCAGGCCGCGGCGCTCCCGTATCCGCCACGAGGTCTAGGCATGGACATCGCCCTTTCCCGCCATGCGCCGAACCGGCTCGGCACGCTGCAGGCCCCCGACGAGGTCGAACGCGCGGTCGCGCACCGGCTCGGGCCGCACCGGATGGCCGCGTCCGGCTGCGATCCGTTTCACGCGGAGCTGTACGAGGTGCCGCTGCATCACGGCGCGCTGCTCGAACTCTGCTACGGCCGCGAGACACGCATCGATTTCGGCGACGATGCCGATCACTTCCTGTTCCGGCTGACGCTCGCGGGCGCATGCGAGCTGCAGGCCGGCAGCGTCGTCGCACGCGCCGGGCCCGGCGAGCTGACCGTGTCGTCGCCCGCGCTTGCGAGCCGCCTGCGCACGAGCCCCGATTGCCGCAACCTCGTGCTGCGGCTCGAACGCGACGCGCTCGAACGCAAGCTGCAGGACATGCTGCAGGCGACGCTCACGCGGCCGCTGCAATTCGACCTCGCGGCCGGCGGCACAGGCGCCGCGCTCGTGCTGCCGACCTTCGAGTACCTGTGCCGGCTCGGCGCGCAGCCGGGCGTCGGCACGGCCTCGCCGGTGTTCGGCGCCGACCTCACCGCGTGGCTGATGTCGCTGCTGCTCACGCACCTGCCGCACGCGTACAGCGACGCGCTGCTGCGCGGCACGCCGCCGCTGCCCGCGCACGTGCGCCGCGCGTGCGATCACGTCGATGCGCATCTCGGCGAACCGCTCGCGCTCGCCGCGCTGGCGGCCGTCGCGGGCGTCGCGCCGCGCACGCTGCAGCATGCGTTCCGCGCGTTCCTGCACACCACGCCGGCCGCGTACGTGCGCGAGCGTCGGCTCGCCGCCGTGCACGCGGCGCTGCAACGCGGCGACGCGCGCAGCGTGACCGACGTGCTGATCGCGCACGGCATCCATGGCTTCGGCCATTTCGCGAAGGCGTATGCGCGGCGTTACGGCCACCCGCCTTCCGTCACCGCGAGGCAGACCCGATGACGCTCTCCGCTCCCGGCCGCGCGACGGCCCCCGCCCGCCCTGAACCCGCGCCGCACGACGGCGACGCGCCCGACGGCCTGCGCGTGCAGGATCTCGATCTCAACCTGTTGAAGACGTTTCGCGCGGTGTACGAGGAGCGGCACGTCGGCCGCGCGGCGCTGCGGCTCGGCGTCACGCAGCCGTCCGTCAGCTACGCGCTCGGCCGGCTGCGGCTGATGTTCCGCGACGCGCTGTTCGTGCGCACCGGCACCGGCGTCGAGCCGACCCCGCGTGCGCAACGGCTCGCGATCTCGGTCGACAAGGCGCTCGCGATCCTGCAGGACGTGCTCGACGAAGGCTCGCGCTTCGCGCCCGACAGCACGCAGCGCGTGTTCCGCCTGCACATGAGCGATTTCGCGGCGAGCGCGTTCCTGCCGACGCTGCTCGCCGCGTTCGACCGGCGCGCGCCGGGCGCCGTGATCGAGACACTGCACGTCGACGAATGCCAGCTCAACGTCGCGCTCGAATCGGGGCGCATCGACTTCGCGCTCGGGCATTTTGCCGATGCGTCGAGCCACTTTCAGCGCACCGCGCTGCTGCACGAGCGCTGCGTGCTGCTGATGCCACGCCGCACCGCGCAGCGCGTCGGGCTGCCCGACGATTTCGTGCTCGACGGCACGGCGCCCGATGCGTTGCGCTTCGTCGCGGTCACGTCGCATCCGCAATCGATGCAACTGCTCGAACGGCACGAGCTGATGCCGCGCGTGCGCGCGGCGCTGCCCGATTTTCTGGTGGTGCCTGCCCTGCTGCAGGGCGGCGATTACGCGCTGATCCTGCCGGAGACGATCGCGATCACGTTCGCGGCACGCCAGCCGTGCGTGCTGTACGAGATCGCCGGCGCCGGCGAATGGGCCGTCAATGCGTACTGGCACCGCCGCTTCGACGCGGACCCCGGCCATCGCTGGCTGCGGGCGCTGCTGCTCGAACTGTTCAATATCGGCGAGCAGGCGCCGTTCGACGCATGGCTCGCGCCGCAGCCGCCCGCCTGCGCATAGCGGCGCACGCGGGGCCGCCGCAACGCTCAGAACGACGTGAGGATGCCCGCGACGAGCGAGCTGGCGGTCGCCCCCGGCTTCGCCACCGCGACGCCGCCGCCCGCCGCGCCGTTGACGACGAAGCGCGCATGCGCGCCGTTGCGCACCATCGCGGCGCCCGTGTACAGCACCGTGCGCTTCGACAGCGGATAGTCGAAGCGGATGCCGTACGAATCGGCGTTGCCGTCGCTGTCGGCCACCTTCCGGTAATGGCCGATGCTCAGCAGCAGCGACGCGCGCCCGATCGGCACCGTCGCGCTGAGTTCCATGATGTCGCTGTGCGGATACGCGCTCTGGCCGTCGATCGCGGTCGCCACATCGGGGCCGCCGCGATGGCGCAGGTACAGCGCGGCCACTTTCACGACGCTGAAGTCGTACGAAATCGCGCCGAGCGTGTAGTTGCCGTTCGCGGCCGGGCTCGTGCTGCCGAGCGTGGACGCCGCGACCGGACTGAACTTCTGCTGCATGTAGTCGACGTCGACCGACAAGCCGCCGCGCACGTAATTGATGCCGGCGCCGTACGTATCGCCGAGCGTCGCCGGCTGCCCGGCCGCGCCGTTGGCGCCGCGTGCAGCCATCGCGCGCAGCATGAAGCCCGCGTAGCGCGGCGACGTGTAGCGCATCGAGTTGCGCACGCGCAGGAACGCGGGCCCGACGAAATTGTTGGTCGCGTTGCCCCAGGCGAGCCCCGCGCCGAGCCCCGGCAGGCTGTACGTGACGAGCGTCGTATGCAGGATCGTGTAGAGCTCGCCGAACTGCACGCCGCCGAACGGCCCGGTGATGCCGACCCACGCTTCGCGGCCGAACAGCGCGCTGCTGTTCGACAACGCGCCGCTCGCCGCGTTGAAACCGTCCTCCAGCTTGAAGATCGTCGCATAACCGCCGCCGAGATCCTCGACGCCCTTCAGCCCCCACTGCGACGCCCACAGGTTGCCGCTGCCCATGCGCGTCACGTGGTTCGGCCCGGCGTTCGCGTATTCGATCGCGGTGTCGATGCGGCCGTAGAGCGTCACGCTCGATTGCGCGACGGCCGGCAGCGCGATGCATGCGAGCAGCGCGGCAAGCGGTACGGCAAGCCGGTCGGCCCGCCCGTTCGGATGGTTCATCTGCGTCGTCCCGTAGAAGTTGCGGCGCCTGTCGGCATCGCGCCGCTTGATGTGCAGCGCGTTCGCTTTCAGATGCGAACGTTGCCGATCAAAACCGGGCCGAGTCTAGGAACGACAATTTCGGACGTCGACGCAATGCGCTCTATAACGCTTATAGATGCGCCGCATGACGCGCGCGGGCCCCGCCGCACGCGCGCTGCACGGCGGCCCGTGCGCACGGTCTCGGTGTTTTCTTTATCCGGGTCGGTAAATGTCCGTGTGGCGCGGCTGTCACTCCGGCTATGGCGGCCGAATTTGGCCGACTACGCTGCTCTCCGATCGTGTCGATCGTGTCACCCGCACGCTTTCGCGCCGCGACGGCGCCCGGCCCGCCAGGCCGATGCCGCGCTTTTCCACCGCCCGCTCCTGGAGAACCCGCATGTCCGCATCCACGGCCCGCGCTGCCGACGGCAAGCGCTATACGTACGAATGGTATGTCGTCGTCATCTGCATGCTCGCGTACATCTTTTCGTTCGTCGACCGGCAAGTCCTCGTGCTGATGATCGAACCGATCAAGCGCGACCTGCACCTGTCCGATACGCAGTTCAGCCTGCTCAACGGCTTCGCGTTTTCGCTGTTCTATGCGGTGATGGGGCTGCCCGTCGCATATCTCGCCGACCGCTATGCGCGCCCGCGCATCATCTCGCTCGGCATCGCGCTGTGGAGCGTCGCGACCGCCGCGTGCGGGCTCAGCCAGCAATTCGTGCAGATGTTCGTCGCGCGGATGGGTGTGGGCGTCGGCGAGGCCGCGCTGTCGCCCGGCGCGTATTCGATGCTCGCCGACTACTTCCCGAAGGAGAAGCTCGGGCGCGCGGTCGCCGTGTATTCGCTCGGCTCGTTCATCGGCGGCGGCATCGCGTTCCTGATCGGCGGCTACGTGATCGCGCTGCTCAAGCATGCGAGCGCATTCACGCTGCCGGTCGTCGGACAGGTGCATGCGTGGCAGGTCACGTTCCTGATCGTCGGGCTGCCGGGCATCCTCGTCGCGCTGCTGTTCGCCGCGACCGTGCGCGATCCGCAGCGCAAGGGGCTCGCGCAGGATCGCTCGGGCGCCGTGCGGCGCGTGTCGATGCGCGATTCGCTGCGCTTCGTCGGCACGCACCGCGCGACCTTCGCGTGCCACTACCTCGGCTTCTCGTTCTACGCGATGGCGCTGTACTGCCTGCTGAGCTGGACGCCCGCGTTCTATATCCGCCGCTTCGGGATGACGGCCGTCGAAGCCGGCTATACGCTCGGCATCGTGCTGCTGGTCGCCAACACCGCCGGCGTGTTCTGCGGCGGCTGGCTCAACGACTGGCTGCTGCGGCGCGGCCGCGGCGATGCGCCGATGCGCGCCGGCGCGATCGGCGCCGCGTGCATGGCGATCCCCGCGACGCTGTTCACGCAGCTCGACAGCCTGCCCGCATCGCTCGCGATGCTGGTCGTCGCGATGTTCTTCGCGTCGTTCCCGATGCCGACCTCGACCGCCGCGATGCAGACGCTCGCGCCGAACCAGATGCGCGCGCAGATCTCCGCGTTGTTCCTGCTCGTGTCGAACCTGATCGCGCTCGGCATCGGCACGACCGTCGTCGCGCTGTTCACCGATCGCGTGTTCGGCGCACCGGCCGCGGTCGGCCATTCGATGTCGATCGTCAACGTCGCGGCGGCCACCCTGGCCGCGCTGCTGCTCGCCGTCGGCTGCCGGCACTATCGCCGCAGCCTCGACCGTGAACGCGGTCACACGTCGGCCGCGACGCCGCAGGCCGCCGGCGCTGGCGACGCGGTCGCCGCGCGCTGAACGCCGGGCACGACCGCGCGCCCGAGTATTACCCATCCGGCTGATTCAGGCATCGCTTTTTAATCGATTTGATTTATGCGATGCCCGTCCCTATTCTCGATCGCATGAAGGCGCGGGCTCTGCCGCGCCGCTTTCCTCTATCCCACGGAATTTCCCATGCAAGCGAACCGCCACCAGGTCCGGATCGACGCGCTGATCGACGCGGCGCAGGACATCCGCTGTTTCCGGGTCTCGCGCGTCGACGGCCAGCCGTTCGACGCGTACGAACCGGGCGCCCATATCGACGTCACCGCGCCGTCCGGCATCACGCGGCAATACTCGCTGTGCGGCAACCCCGACGAGCGCGGCAGCTACCTGTTCGCGGTGAAGAAGGAAGCGCGGTCGCGCGGCGGCTCGCGTTCGCTGCACGACGACGTGAGCGTCGGCGCCGAGTTGTCGATCGGCACGCCGCGCAACCTGTTTCGTCTAACCGATGACGCGAGCGAGCACGTGCTCGTCGCGGCCGGCATCGGCATCACGCCGCTGCTGTCGATGGCGTATGCGCTGCACAAGCGCGGCGCGCGTTATCGACTGCACTATTTCGCGCGCAGCCGCGACCATGCCGCCTTCGTCGACGAACTGTCGGCCGGGCCGTTCGCAGCGCACGTGACGTTCCATTACGGCGTCGAGCCCGATGCGCTCGCGGCCGCACTCGGCCGTTGCATGGAATCGATCGACCCGACGGCGCACGTCTATACGTGCGGCCCCGGGCCGTTCATGGATGCCGTCGTCGCGGCCGCGGCCACGCGAATCCCGGAAGACGCGATTCATCTCGAACGCTTCGCGGCGGAACCCGTCGCCGCGGATGCGGGCAATGCCGAAGCCGGTTCGGGCCCGGCCGGTGGCTTCGAAGTGCGCCTGCACCGCAGCGGCCAGTCGGTGCGCGTCGCCCCCGATACGTCGATCGTCGACGCACTCGCGACGATCGGCATCGAGGTCGACACGTCATGCGGCGAAGGCGTGTGCGGCACCTGCATGGTGCCGGTCATCGACGGCGAGCCCGATCATCGCGACCACTGCCTGAGCAAGGCCGAGCGCGCGAGCAATACGGTGATCTGCTGCTGCGTGTCGCGCGCACGTTCCGCCGTGCTGGTGCTCGATCTCTGACACGTCGGGCGCGCCGACATGCCGCGGCGCCGATCCAGCGACGGGCCGATGCACCGGTGCGCTGGAAGCCGATGCAGGCCGACACCGGCGCGCCCCCTCGGCCGCCCATCGCGCACCACCCGAGCGTCACTCGTCGAAGCGCTCGACGATCTCGGCGAGCAGCGCACGCATCCACGCGTTGCCTTCGTCCTCGTGGAAATGCTCGTGCCAGTGCATCGTCACCGGCGCGGGCGGCAACGTGACCGGCAGCTCATACAGGCGGAACGCGTTGTCGCGGTTCAGGATCTGCGCGAGCCGCTTCGGCAGCGTCGCATACAGATCGGTGACCGACAGCACGCTCGGCAGCGCGACGAAGTGCGGCACCTCGAGCGCGATGTTGCGGCCCACGCCCTGCGCGCGCAACGCGTCGTCGAGCGCGTGGTGGCTGTGCTCGACCGATTTCACGTTGACGTGCGCGGCGCGCACGAACTGCTCGAGGCTCAGCGCGGCAGCCGCCGGCAGCCCGCGCCGGCGCCCCGTCATGCACACGTAGGTTTCCTCGAACAGCAACTGGTGGCGCGTGCGCGGCATCAGCTCCGGCAGGTTGCCGATCGCGAAATCGAGCCGGCTCGCGCGCAGCGCCTCCTCGATCTCCTCCACCGGCAGCGGCTGCACGCTGAGCGTCACGCGCGGCGCGCGCTCGCGCAGCGCCTGGCAGATCGCCGGCAGGTACGCCATCTCGCCCGCATCCGACAGCGACAGCCGGAACGTGCGCGTGCTGGCGGCCGGATCGAAGCGCTCCGCATAGCGCAGCGCGACGCGGACCATGTCGAGCGCCTTGCCGACGATGCCGGCGAGTTCCAGCGCGACCGGCGTCGGCTGCATGCCCAAACGCGTCCGCACGAACAGCGGATCGTCGAACAGCGTGCGCAGCCGGCCGAGCGAATAGCTGACGGCCGGCTGCGACAGCGCGAGCCGCTCGCCGGCCTTCGTCAGGCTGCGTTCCTCGACGATCGCCTGGAAAACGCGCAACAGGTTCAGATCGAGATGATCGACCGACGTCATCGTGACCTCCATCATTTGCCGTATTTATTTGATCATCGATTTTAGATCAATTTGACCGATATGTAGCAGAAGACGAGACTGGTCCCTGGACGCTGCGCACGGCGCGGCCCGATTTTCGCGACTCTTTCCCCACGACGACGATGAGCGACATTGCCTACCAGACGATCGACACCCGCGCGTTGCATGGTCTCGCGCAGCCCGACCGCATCGCGCCCGCGATGTATCACGATCCCGCGCTGTTCGAAGCCGAACTCGACCGCATCTTCTACCGCACCTGGATCTGGGTCGCGCACGCCAGCGAACTGCCGAACCCGGGCGACTTCATCACGACGACGATCGGCCGCCAGCCGGTGATCGTCGTGCGCGACAAGACCGGCGAGATCAACGTGCTGCAGAACCGCTGCCGCCATCGCGGCGCGACCGTGTGCGAAGCGCACAAGGGCAACGCGAAGGGCTTCACGTGCCCGTATCACAGCTGGTCGTACGCGCTCGACGGCACGCTGCGCGCGCTGCCGTACGGCGACGGCTACGAAGGCGTGTGCGACAAAGGCGACCTGCCGCTCGTGAAGCTGCGCGTCGGCGTGTACCAGGGGCTGATCTTCGCGAGCTTCAACGATGCGATCGAACCGCTCGAGGATTTCCTCGGCGGCGCGAAGCCGTGGATCGACCTGTTCATGAAACAGGGCGCCGGCTACCCGATCAAGGCGAACGGCGAACACAAGTTCAAGTTCAAGGGCAACTGGAAGATCCAGCTCGAGAACACCACCGACCTCTATCACTTCCCGGTCGTGCACAAGTCGTGGATGAAGTCGATCGACGACGAGACGGCCGCCGCGATCACGAGCTTCATGACGAGCGAGCACGCGTTCTGCCGCGGGCTCGGCAACGGCCACAGCCTCGCGGTGCTGATGCCGGAGTTGATCGATCTCGACGAGGACGACGGCGCGCCGCTGCCCGAGCGTTTCGCGCCGCTCGCCGCGAAGCTCGCCGAGCGCCATGCGCCGGACGAAGTGCGCCGCATCGTGCGCTCGCTGATGGGCGTCGGCTTCAACCTGAACCTGTTCCCGAACCTGGCGCTGTCGATGGCGTTCTTCCGCGTGCTGCGGCCGATCTCCGCGAACGAAACGGAGATCCGCCACGTCGCGCTCGCGATGGACGGCGGCCCCGACGAAGCGAACCGCGAGCGGCTGCGCATCCACGAGCACTTCCAGGGCCCGTTCGGCTTCGGCAGCCCCGACGACGCGGAAGCCTGGGAGCGCGTGCAGCGCGGCGCGCACGCGGGCCCCGACGTACCGATCCTCGTGAATCGCGGGCTGAACCGGGAGACGACCGCCGCGAACGGCGAAAAGACCGCGCATGCGACCGACGAAACCGGCATGCGCGAGGCCTACCAGCAATGGCGCAAGATGATGGAGCAACAATGATGGACGACCGCAACGCCCTCTTTTCCGAGCAGACCTTCGCCCGCGCGGTCGAATTCGTGTGGCGCGAAGCCGAGATGCTCGACCGCCGCGACTACCGCGCGTGGCTCGACCTGTGGGACCGGGCCGGGCACTACGTGGTGCCGATCGATCCCGACACGACCGATTTCGCGGCGACGCTGAACTACGTGTTCGACGACCAGGACATGCGCGAGAAGCGCGTGCAGCGGATGGTGTCCGGCTATTCGGCGTCGGCGACCGACGCGGCGCGCACGGTGCGCACCGTGTCGCGCTTCACGCTGGAGAGCGGCAGCGCCGATACCGTCGAGCTGAAATCGGCGCAGGTCGTCGTCGCGTACAAGCGCGGCGTCGCGACGCTGTTCGCGGCCGACGTCACGCACAAGCTGCACGTCGATGGCGACGGCGAGATGCGGATCGCGGAGAAAGTCGTGCGCCTGATCGACTCGACCGAAGCGCTGAGCGCCATCGGCTTCCTGCTGTAAGCCCTGACCGGTTCAACGTCGCCAACGCAATGGTGAACCGGGCACCTTCACCTGTGAGCGGCTGCCGGTTCGCCGCCGCCAACGCAAAGGTGAGCCGGTCACCTTCACCTTTGCGCGGCCCACCGGTTCGCCATCGCCTGCGCAACGGTGAGCCGGTCACCTTCACCTTTCCGGACGACCATGCCCACACTCGAAGTTTTCCTGCCGGCCGGCCACGATGCCGCGCGCAAGGCCGAACTGATCGCCAGGCTGACCGGTGCGACCGTCGACGCGATCGGCGCACCGATCGAATCGGTGCGCGTGTTGCTCACCGAGCTGCCGGCGACGCATATCGGCCTCGGCGGCCGCAGCGCCGCGGACGGCGCGCCGCCGTCGCTGCCGGTGATCGTCGCGATCCTGATCGCCGGCCGCACCGACGAACAGAAGCGCGCGCTGATCGCCGCGCTGTCCGACGCGGGCGCGCACGTGCTCGACGCGCCGCTGCAGGCGACGCGCGTGATCATCAAGGACATTCCGAACACGGACTTCGGCATCGGCGGCCAGACCGCGCGGGCGCTGGGGCGCTGACCATGCGCCGCGCGCCGCTGCCCCGTCGTGACGCCGCGCGGCCGCTAGGCGGACGCGTCGGCGAGCGGCAGCGTCACGCGGCAGTCGAGCCCGCCGCCTGCGGCCGGGCTCGCGGCGATCCGCCCGCCGTGGCGCGTGACGATGCTCTTGCACAGCGACAACCCGATCCCGTTGCCGCCGGCCTTCGACGACGAGAAGCCGTCGAACAGCCGGTCGTGCGCGCCGGCCTCGATCCCCGGGCCATTGTCGATCGCCCGCAACTCCGCATGGCCGGCCACGTTCGCGGTGCCGAGCGTCAGCGTGCGCGGCAGGCGCTCCCAGCCGGCGAATGCCTCGATCGCATTGAACGCGAGATTCAGGATCACCTGCCCGATCAGCACGCGCTCGCAGCGGATCGGCAGCGGCGCGTCGGCCTGCACGATCGCGACCGTCACGCCGGCCTCCTTCGCGCGCAGCTCGATGAAGTACGCGACGTCCGCGAGGATGTCGCGCAGGTCGGCCCGCGCGACGACCGGCTCGCGCTTCACGATGAATTCGCGCACGCTCTTGATGATCAGCGCCGCATGCTCGGCCTGCCGGTCCGCGCTGCGCAGCCCCCAGATCGCGTCGTCGACGGCGCCGTCGCCGTTCAGCCGCCGCACCGCGCCTTCGATGAAATTGCGCACGGCCGCGAGCGGCTGGCTCAACTCGTGCGCGATCACGGTCGCCATCTCGCCCATCGCGTTGTAACGGCCCGCGTATTCGAGCATGCGCGCCTCGGCGCGCCGCGCGTCCTCGATCGCGACTTCGTCGCTCACGTCGCGGAACTGCACGAGCAGCCCGTCGAGATCGTCCTCGATCTCGACCTGCCGGCACAGGATGCGCAGCCAGCATGCCGAGCCGTCGCGCCGCACGATCCGGTAGCGTTGCGGTGCGGACGGGTGCGCCGACGGTGCGTCGCGCAACTGCGCGACGAGCCGGTCGCGATCGGTCGAGGAGCAGTAGTCGAGCACCGCGCCAAGCGGCTCGTCGGGCGCGAGCCCGAGCACGCGGCGGCCCGACTCGCTGATGAACTGCACGCCGCCGTGCGGCGTCACGACCGCGATGCCTTCGTCGAGATCCTGCATGAACTCGCGCAGCCGCGCCTCGTAGCGGCGCAACTGCTGGCGGACCGCCTCCTCCGCGCTGATGTCGCGGAACTGCACCATCACGACGTCGCGCCCGCGCAGCGGCACGTAGGTCGCGGTGGCCTCGGACAGCATGTCGACGCCGGTACGCGAGCGATAGCACCACTCGTACACCTGCGGCCCGTCGACGAGCGCACGATCCCATGCGCTCACCGCGATCTCGCGGCGGTACTTCGGCTCGGGACGCGTCATGTCCGGCGCCTTCAGCGGCAGCAGTTCCTCGACCGAAAAGCCGAGCGCGATGCACGCGGCGCGATTCGCCCACACGATTGCCCTGGTGTGCGCGTCGTGCAGCAGCACGCAGGTCGTCAGCGCGTCGAGCAGCCGGTGGAAATCGTCTTCGTCGGGAAAACTCATGATCGGATTCGGAAGAAGGCGCGCGGCGTCGCGCGGCCGGAAACCCAACATAGCACCGGCGCGCGCCGATCGCATCTGAAGATTTCTTTAGGCCGGCACGGAGCGTCACCAGTCGCGCGGCCCAACGCACCAATTGCTGCGTGTTTTCGGCGTTTCTAGACTGGTTGCATCGTCTGGCTCCCCGCAACCGACACAGAAATCGCCCCCCATCCCCAGGAGACAACCATGCCGCAAGCCGCCCTCGCCATCGAATCCGCGCCGACCTCGCCGCCCGCGGCCTCTCCCGCGGCCGGGCAGTTGTCGGCGCTCGACGCGGTGCTCGAAACGGTCGCCGCGCGCCGCGAGGAATTCGACCGGCTGTCGCACGTGCCGCGCGACGTGATCGCGCTGTTCAAGCAGGCCGGCATCTATCGCGCGGGCACGCCGCGCCGCTTCGGCGGCGATGCGCTCGCGCCGACCGCGTTCCTCGACATGATCGAACGGATCGCGACCGCCGACGGTTCGGCCGCGTGGGTCGCGAGCTTCGGCTCCGCGAACGTCTACCTCGCCGCGCTGCCGCTCGAGACCCAGGCCGAGCTGTACGCGGGCGGCCCCGACCAGGTGTTCGCGGGCGGCCTGTTCCCGGTGCAGCCCGCGCAGGACGCGCCGGGCGGCTGGCGCGTGAACGGCACGTGGAAATTCGCGAGCGGCTGCAAGGGCGCCGACTGGCTCGGCGTCGGCATCGCCGTGCCGGGTGTGCAGGACGCCGCACCGAACAAGCCGCGCACGGCCGTGTTCCGCGCCGCCGAGGTCGAGATAGTCGAGAACTGGAGCGTGGTCGGCATGCAGGGCACCGGCAGCCACGACCTGCGCGTGAACGACCGCTTCGTGCCCGAGGCGTGGACCTTCGTACGCGGCGGCGAACCGACCGTCGACGAACCGCTGTACCGCTATCCGACCGTCGCGTATGCGGCGCAGGTGCTGGCCGTCGTCAACCTCGGCCTCGCGCGTGCGGCGCTCGACGTCGTGAATCGCATGTCCGGCGGCCGCCAGACGACGACCGGCGCGCCGCGTCTGGCCGATCGCGCGTATTTCCGCATCGAGCTCGCGAAGGCCGAGGCCCAGCTGCGCTCGGCGCGCGCGTTCTTCTACGACGCGACCGACTCGGTGTGGCAATCGATCCTCGCGGGCAACCCGGTGACGCCCGACCAGGTCAGCCTGCTGCGGCTCGCGGCCACGCAGATCGCCCGCGAAGGCGCGAGCGTCGTCGAGCGCGCGTACCGCCTCGGCGGCACGGCGGCGATCTACCGGTCGCATCCGCTGCAGCGGCTGCTGCGCGATGCGATGGTCGTCACGCAACACGCGTTCCTCGCCGAAGGCAACTTTGACGGCGCGGGCGCGGTATTCACCGGCGTCGCGCCGTTTCCCGGTTATCTGTAACCTGCATCGACCGACGCTTTTGATGAACGCGCATGAAGCCGAACCGGTCGCGCCGTCGCCGGCCGGCTCATGCGCCCGCCTGATTTCTCTGGAGAACCCGATATGTCCGATTCGAATCCGCTGCCGCTGCGCGTCCTGTTCTGCTGCGGCGTGTCGCAGAATTTCTTCGACCTGCCGCGCGAGCAGATCGGCGAAGTGTGGCAGGCGTACGGCGCGATGCTCGCGGCCGTCGAAGCGATGCCCGGCGTGCGCGTGCTCGGCGTGATGGACGACGACCGCCTCGTGGTCGGCCAGGCCGACGGCGCGCCGTGGACCTTCTACATCATGGCCGACGTCGCCGATTTCGACACGACGGTCGCCGTGTGCAACCTGTACCGCACGACGCCCGTCGGCGAATACAACCTGTGGCGCTACGGCAAGATCGAGGCGCGCGTGGGCCGCGCGCTGACCGTGCCGCCGGCCGCGAAGCCCGCGGCGTGACGCGCGCGATGACCGACCTGTCCCCTGCCGCGATCGACACGCTCGTGCAGCGCGTCGCGGCGCTCGATGCCGAGCGCGCGGTGCGCGCGACGCTCACGCGCTACATGGCGCTGTGCGACGTCCCCGAGGACGCCGGCGCCGGCCCGTCGCTCGCCGACCTGTTCACGGCCGATGCCGTGTGGGAAGGCATCGGCCCGCAATACGCGCGGAAGTTCGGCCGCCTCGAAGGCCCCGCGGCGATCGTCGCGATGCTCGGCCGCTACCTGCCGCCCGATCCGCATTTCGCGGCGAACCTGCACTTCCTGACGTCGGAGTCGATCGAGATCGGCGCCGATCGCGCCAGCGCGCGCGGCCGCTGGATCATGCTGCAGGCGTCGCGCTACGCCGACGGCTCGGCCGAACTGATCGCCGCGCGGCTGACCGTCGATTTCGCGCCGGCCGCCGACGGCGCCACCTGGCTGATCCGCCATTTCCGCACCGAACGCGTGCTCGACGGCCCGTGGCCGCTCGCCGCCGCGCCACGGTCCTGATGTTTCCCGCTGCTTTCGCACGATACCGACCATGACAGGCTTCATCGACACCTTCACGCTCGGCGGCCCCGGCCCGACGATCGCGATCAAGGATACGATCGACATCGCCGGCCATCCGACCCGCGCGGCGAGCCGCGCGCTCGCCGATGCGCCGCCCGCCGCGCAGCACGCGGACGTGGTCCGCCTGCTGCTCGACGCCGGCTGGCAGATCGCCGGCAAGGCGAACATGCACGAACTCGCGTTCGGCATGACCGGCATCAACGACTACACGGGCACGCCCGTCAATCCGCAGGATGCCACGCGCATTCCCGGCGGCTCGTCGAGCGGCTCCGCGTCGCTCGTCGGGCTCGGCGCCGTCGATGCGGCGCTCGGCACCGATACCGGCGGCTCGATTCGCGGGCCGGCCGCGTGCTGCGGCGTGGCCGGGCTGAAACCGACGTTCGGCCGTGTGTCGCGGCGCGGCGTCGCGCCCGCCGACACGACGCTCGATTGCGTCGGGCCGTTCGCACGCGAGATGCGCACGCTCGTCGCGGTGATGGCCGCGATCGCGCCGGACTTCGATCGTGTGCAGGCGACGGCTGCCGCGGCAGGCTGCACGGTCGCGCAACTCGTCGTCGACGCCGACCCGGCGATCGCCGCCGCGCTCGATGCGGCCGTTCGTGCATCGGGCCTGCGCGCGCACACGGTCGTGCTCGACGAAATGCCGGCCTCGTTCGCGGCCGGGCTGACCGTGATCAATGCGGAAACGTCGCGCGCGTTCGGCCATCTGGTCGAAACGGGGCGGCTCGGCGCCGATCTCGATGCGCGACTGCGCATGGCCGCGACGACGACACCGGCCGCGCTCGCGGAAGCCGAAGCCGTGCGCGCACGCTTCACCGCGCAGGTCGACGCCGCGCTCGAACACGCGGACGTGCTGGTGCTGCCGACGCTGCCCGCGCTGCCGATCACGCTGCAGCAGGCCCGCGACGGCGTATCGGTGATCGCGATGTCGTCGCTGATCCGGCCGTTCAACCTGAGCGGCCATCCGGCGCTGAGCCTGCCGCTACCGCTCGCCGGTTCACCGCTGAAGGCCGGCTTGCAGATCGTCGGTCGCAAAGGCGCGGACGAGCGGGTCTGCGCGATCGCGGCCCACTTCGAAGCGGCGCTCGCCGCATGAACCACGATGCGGGCGCCGCTTCCATCGGCGTGCGCCCGCGAACCACGGAATTCCACACCATGTCAGATCGAGTCGTTCTCGTCACCGGCGCCGCGCGCGGGCTCGGCGCCGTCATCGCCGAACGCTTCCATGCGGCCGGCTATCGGGTCGCGCTGGCCGACATCGCCGCCGACGCCGTTCACGCGCATGCACGCGAACTCGACCCGAGCGGCGCACGCGCGATCGCGCTGCCGCTCGACGTCACGTCCAAACGCGATTTCGAAGCGGCGCGCGATGCGCTCGTCGCGCGCTGGGGCACGGTCGACGTGCTCGTCAACAACGCAGGCGCGTCGAAGGTCGTACCGGCGATGGAGATCACCGCCGAGCAGTTCGACCAGGTGATCGACGTGAACCTGCGCAGCGTGCTGTTCGGCTGCCAGGTGTTCGGCCAGTACTTCGCGCAGCGCGGCGCGGGCCGCATCGTCAACATCGCATCGCTCGCCGGGCAGAACGGCGGCTCGGCGACGGGCGCGCACTATGCGGCCGCGAAAGGCGGCACGCTGACGCTGACGAAGGTGTTCGCACGCGATCTCGCCGCGCACGGCGTAACCGTCAACGCGATCTCGCCGGGGCCGCTCGATCTGCCGATCGTGTACGAAAGCGTCGCGCCTGAAAAACTGCGTCAGGTGCTCGCGAGCCTGCCGGGCGGCAAGCTCGGGTCGGCCGGGTTCGTCGCGGATGCCGCCGTGCTGCTCGCGTCGGGCGACGCGCATTTCGCGAACGGCGCATGCTGGGACATCAACGGCGGGCTGTACATGCGCTGAACGCGCCGGGCCTCATCGCGACGATTCGCCGTCGTCGCCCCATACGACCATCACATCGCGCACCAGCGCGGCGATCGACGTCGCGCCGAGCTTCTCCTTGATGCTCGCGCGATGCACGTCGACCGTCTTCACGCTGATCGACAGATCCGACGCGATCTGCTTGCTGCCCTTGCCGTCCACGACGCCGCGCAGCACTTCCTTCTCGCGCGCGGTCAGCGCATCGAGCCGCTGGCGCAGCTCGCGGTGGCGCTGGCTCACCGCGTGCCGCTGCTGCGCGAGCCGCAGCGCACGCTGCACGCGCTCGAGCATCTGCTGCGAGTTGTACGGCTTCTCGACGAAATCGATCGCGCCGTTCTGCAACGCGCGCACCGACATCGGAATGTCGCCATGCCCGCTGACGAAGATCACCGGCAGCGTCGCGCCGCGCGCATTCAGTTCGGCCTGCACGTCGAAGCCGCTTTTCTCCGGCATCCGCACGTCGAGCACGAGGCAGGCGGGCAGGTTCACGTCGAAGCGCGCGAGAAAGTCGGCGGCGTTCGCGAATCCTTCGGACGCGATGCCGACCGATTCGAGCAGCCACGCGAGCGACGTCCGCATGCCGCTGTCGTCGTCGACGATGTATACGATCGGTGCGGGTGACGTCATCGCGGGTGTCTCGCTGAATATCGGTATCGGTATCGCACGCGCCGCGCGGGAAGCCGGTGGCCGGCATGTCGCGAGCGTCGTTCGCTGTGGGGTGTGCGGCACATCATAACGAGCCGAAAACCCGCTGCAAACCCCTGCACGTGCCGCACGAACGCGCAATCGCGGTTTTTTTCACACGCGGCGGCATGCATCTAGGTAGAACCTTTAGACGCGTTGGCGGCAACGCCATCCCGATCGCCAATCGTGCGAATGGTCGGCCGCATTTTCGCGACGTACGCTTGGGTCATCGTCGGCGATCCGGCGCCGCGCTCGCCGCGCTGCATCGTTCGCCGCTTTCGTCCAACCAGGAGCGCCCATGTCTTCCACGACCGATATCCAGCGACCGGCGCGCGTCGAACCGACCGACGCGCAGAAGGCCTTCCGCCAGGCGATGGCCCACCTCGGCGCGGCCGTCAACGTGATCACCACCGCCGGGCCGCACGGCCGCTGCGGGATCACCGCGAGCGCCGTGTGCTCCGTCACCGACGCGCCGCCGACGCTGCTCGTGTGCCTGAACCGGTCGAGCGCGATGCACGCGACCTTCGAGCGCAACCGTCAGGTCTGCATTAACGTGCTGCCGGCCGAGCACGAACTGCTCGCGCGACACTTCGCGGGGCTCACCGACCTGCCGATGGAACAGCGTTTCCAGTTGCCCGTGTGGGATCGCGGCGAACAGGACGTGCCGGTGCTGCGCGATGCGCTCGCGAGCCTGCAGGGCACGATCGCCGAGATGAAGGAAGTCGGCTCGCATTCGGTGATGTTCATCGAGGCGACGTCGATTCGCGTGCGCGACGACGGCGACAGCCTCATCTACTTCAGCCGTGCGTTTCATCGCGTGTCGCGTACCGCCTGCGTGCGGTGACGGGCGCCTGACTACGCGGACGTGCTGCGCAGCGCGCGCTGCCCGGCCGCGAATGCGGCGCCCGCGAACAGTGTCAGCGCGGAATACACTAGCCCGCGCGCGAGCCCCGCGCTGTCCGACACCCAGCCGATCGCGACCGGCCCCGCGATCTGCCCGAATGCGAAGACCGTCGTGAATGCGCTGATCCCCTTCGCCCAGCCGTCGGGCGGGAGGTTGTGCCGCACGAAGGCCGTCGTCGACGCGACCGCCGACAGGAACGTCGCGCCGAACAACAGGCCCGATGCGAATGCGGCAGCAGGATGCACGAACAGCGCGGGCATCAGCGTCGCGACGCCGAGCAGCGCGTTGAGCACGGCGAGCGCCTGGCCGCCGCGCATCCGGTCGAGCAGCCCCGACCACAGCCGCGCCGACACGACGGTCGCGATCCCGAGCATCACGTAGAACGCGGCGACCACCGTGCCGCTCATCCCCGCGCCGCGCAGCAGTGCGACGATGAACGTCATGTAGCCGATGTAGCCGACGCCGAACAGCCCGTAGCCGGCCAGCGCGAGCGCGAAGCGGGCCGGGCTCGCGCTCGCCGCCGGTTTCGCGCCGTCGGTCTGTCTGACCGGCGCCGCATGCGCATGCTCGATGCGGCGCGCGGCCGACACGGCCACCGCCGAGAACAGCACGCACGCCGTCGCGAGTGCGAACCACGCGGGCTGCCAGCCGTGCACGCGGTGCACGAGCGTGGCCGGCACGAGCAGCGACGACGCGACGATGCCCCATCCGGTGCCGCCGTAATAGAGGCCGAGCAGCAGCCCTGCGTCGCGCGGCGACGCGGACGCGAGCCGCGCGGCCAGCACACCGCCGCTGATGAAGATCAACGCGCTGCCGATACCTGTGGCCAGCCGCTGCGCCAGTAGCGCGTGCATGTCCGACGTGAGCCCGCCCGCGGCCATCAGCACGGCGGTCAGTGCGCAGCCGGCCGCGAGCAGCGTGCCCGCGCGCCAGCGCCGCGACAGCAGCGGGAATGCCAGCGCGCCGATCAGGTAGCCGGCCGCGTTCGCCGTGTTCAGCGCGCCGGCCTGCGCGAAGGTCCAGCCGAGATCGGCCTTCATCGGCGGCAGCAGCAGCGCATATGAAAAGCGTGCGAGGCCGAGCGCGATCGCGCTGCCGAGCGACAGGCAGATCGCGAGTCGCCACGCGGCCATGCGGCCGGGATCGGTTGCGCCGGCGTCCGGCCGCGAGCGGCCGGCACGCTCCGGTTGCGGCACTGCGCGCATCGGGGTGTCTCCATCGTTGTTCGATTGCGGGGCTTGCGCCGCCGTCGGTCGATCATACTTGAGCCGCCGTGAACCGGTGCGGTGGCGACAAAAACCCGACGGCCGGCGCAGACACGCACGATCACGCTCGCCCGAGCCCGGCTGCAAACGCCGTCAGCAGCGCGCGTCCTTCTTGCCATTCCCCCAACCCGGAAGCCGCGTTCAGATGGCCGCGCGCGCCGAGCTGCAGCGGCGTCGCGCCCTGTTGCGTGACCCATTCGAGCGCTCGCCCGGACGGATCGTACGGATCGTCCGCGCTCGCGATCGCCAGCACCGGCACGCGCCCGAACCGGCCGCGCGGCAGCTTCGCGAACGCGGCGGCGGCCACCGGAAAACGCGGCCCTGCCGGGTCCGGCACGGCGACGAGAAACGCGCCGCGCACCGCGCGCGCCGACGCGGCATGCCAATGCGCGAACAACAGACAGCCCAGCGAATGACCAATCACGAGCGCAGGCGCGCCGGCGTTCGCCACGGCCTCGTCCAGCGCCGCCGTCCAGTCGGCCAGGTCGGGCGCATCCCACGACGCCGGCGCGATGCGCGCGGCGCGGGGAAACGCGGCCTCCCAATGACTCTGCCAATGATCCGGTCCCGAATTGCCGATACCCGGCACGATCACGATCGCTTGCTCCATCACGCCCTCCATCAACGAAAGCCGGCAGTGTGACGGGGCGCCGGTCGGCATGGAATGGCAAGTCATCGGTTATTGAGACAAAATGCCGATGAATCAACGGTACCGGAGGACCGTCATGCCGGACGAAGCACTGGATCGCCTGGATCTTGCGATCCTCGAGGCCCTGCAGGACAACGCGCGAACGCCGCTGTCGGAAGTGGGCCGGCGCATCGGGCTGTCGCAGCCCGCGACGTCGGAGCGCGTCAAGCGGCTCGAAGAACGCGGCATCATCGCGGGCTACGGCGCACGGATCGATCCGGCGGCGCTCGGGCTGGGCATGATGGCCATCATCCGGCTGAAGACGACTCACGAGCACATCAAACCGGCGCTGCGCACGTTTGCCGACATGCCGCATGTCATCGAAGTCCATCGCATGACCGGCGACGATTGCTTTCTGCTGAAGGTGCTGGTGCCGACACCGGGCCAGCTCGAAACGCTCATCGACGCGATTGCGCGCTTCGGCGCGGTCACGACTTCGCTGGTGCTGCGCTCCGAACCGACCAAGGCGATCGGCAAGGCGTTGCTCGGATGACGCTCGCGTGCGAACCGCGCGCGGTGCGTGACATCGCGGACCGGTTCGATTGCGGATTCGAACGCCACGCGAATGCGTATGCGGCTTTCGTCAATGACATAAAACGCAGCAATCCGGACAATTGAATTCGAATTAAAAATAGCCGAATTCATTTCGTCGATCCGGATTCCGTCCTCTAAAAAAATGATGCGTGATCTGTCGCCCGTTTTATCCGGTTTTTCCAGTATGTGAAGCGCAAACGCTGCGTGTTTAGCACGTGTCGGCTAAAAACATGGCAACGCATTGCATTCGAAAATTCGTCAGACTAATATCGACGCCACTTGTCCGGGATTCACAAAATGCCGAACGAGGAGCGGCAATTTTTTGTCGCGCTTTCATGTTGAATCACTCATGTTCACCACAGGAGAATTGACATGCAGGAAACCCAGCAAATCGAATTGCTTGACTGGATGCAGGAAGATACGCACCCCGAGGCCGTCGACATGATGGTCGAGGACGCCGTGGTGCCGTTCGGCACCGCGCTCTGGCCGGTCTGAGCGGGCCACCCGTTCTCGCGGAAGGGCCTCGGCCCTTCCGCCGCTTCCGGAGATACGCATGCTGAACCTGCACCGCGCGCTCGGTTTTCACCCGGCGCTGCGCGACAAGCTGGCCCGCGGCGAATCGGGAAAACTGCTGGTCGGCTATGACACCCGCAACCGCGACATCGCGTTGCGCGCCTTTTCCGCCCTGCCCGATTCGCTCGACGCGACCACCCTCTGCCTCGAAAGCACCGCGCCCGCCGACATCGCCGTCGCGCTCGACAACGCCGACCTGTTCGTGCTGCTGTACGACTCGTCGTGCCTGCCGACGCCGTCGCCGAGCGGGCCGCCATTTCTCGCCGCGATCCGCCCCGCGATCGTCGAACACTGGAGTAAATCGGTTTTATTCAAGGATTACGGCCCGCACCTCGACGAGGCGTTCGCCGAATCGCTCGACGACATCGCCGCCCGCAACGGCCGGCTGATCGAGGCGGCCTCGCGCGCGTCGCAGATCCGCTTCATCGACGAAGCCGGCAACGCGCTGACGGGCGCGCTCGCGCCGGACCAGAAATGGACGAGCGTGGACGGCATGGGCAACCTCGACGTCGTGCCCGGCGAGATCGCGACGCACGTGACGGACCTGAACGGCACCGTCGTGTTCAGCGGCACGTTTCTCGGCACCGTGCCGTTCGCGATCAAGTACAAGGTGGCCGAGCGGCTCGCGACGCTGCATGTCGAACACAGCACGATCGTCGATTTCGACACCGACGATGCGGGCTTCCGGCGCGACTTCTCGACCTATCTGGACCGGCACGCGAATCACCGGCGGATCGAGGAATTCGGCATCGGCACGAACCTCGGCATCCGCGGCCTGTACGGCCGCAACGCGGGATTCGAGGAACGCCATCCGGGCCTGCATCTCGGCCTCGGCGGCGGCGAAAACGGCAGCCACCATCTGGACCTGATCTTCGCGCGCGGCACGCTCGCGCTCGACGAGCGGATCGTGTTCGACGGCGCGTTCGCCGTCTGACGCGGCGCGCAGGTGACTCAGGCTTCGGCGGCGGCCGCGTCGCCGAGCCACTTGAACATCACGAGGCAGTCGACGAAGCCGAGCCGCGCGTGACGGTATGCGCGCGGCAGCCGGCCGACGATCTCGAATCCCAGCTTCTGCCACAGCGCGACCGCGACCTCGTTGGTCGCGACCACCGAATTGAACTGCATCGCGAGAAAACCGCGCTCGCGCGCGACCTGCTGCGAGTGCTCGCACATCAGGCGCGCGACGCCGCGGCCGCGCGCGGCCTCGCTCACCATGTAGCCGCAGTTGCTCACGTGCTTGGCCGGCCCGGCCGCATTCGCCTTCAGGTAATACGAGCCGAGCACCACGCCGTCCTCCTCGGCGATCCACGTACAGAGCGGCGCGTCGAGCCACAGTGCGCGTGCCGCTTCGGGCGTCGGCTCGGGATCGAATGCGTAGGTTTCCTGAGCAGCGACGATGGCGCGGTAGGTCGGCCAGAAACGTGCGAAATCGTCGTCGGTCATCGGGCGGATCGTGATCATGCGGGGGGTCTCGGGAGGGTGATGTCAGCAGGCAAGGCAGGCGAACGAGCGATCGTACCGCGATTCATCGCGGGTCGCCCGTTCGCCGCGCCGCGCTGCGATACGCGCCCGGCGGCACGCCGTACCAGCGCTTGAACGCCTGCGAGAAACTGGACAGATCGCTGAAACCGAGCCGCTCGGCCACCTCCGCGAGCGACAGCCGCGCATCGGCGAGCAGCGTCTCGGCCATCGCGCCGCGCGCTCTCCGTCTCCGAGCGCATCCCCCCTCCTCACGCCATCGATACCGGCCATTTGGCCGAATCGTCGCGCGCCCGACCGGATGAAACAATGATCGTCGTCCGGGAGGTCCGCTCCATGCCCTGACAGCCGAACCATGAAGACGCTGCATGCGCGTCGGCTGTGAAGCCATTGCATGCGACCCGATTCGTTCCATTGATTTTTTGTAGCTTATAAGTTACAATGCTCTCCAAGTTCGAACTGCTTCGCTATCAGCGCGACGACGGTCGCGAGCCTTTCACCGAATGGCTGAACGCCGTGCGTGACAAGCTCGCGCAGGCACGCATCCGCGAGCGCCTGCGCCGCGTACAGACCGGCAATTTCGGCGACTGCGAGCCGGTCGGCGAAGGCGTGATCGAACTGCGCGTCCATGTCGGCGCCGGCTATCGCGTGTACTTCGGCCGGCACGGCAGCGCCCTGGTGCTGCTATTGTCAGGCGGCGACAAGGCGAGTCAATCCGACGACATCCGGCGCGCAAAGGAACACTGGTCGAACTGGAAACGGAGGCAAATGTGAACAAGCTCAAAGGCGCGGTATCGCACCACGACGCAGAGGTCGCCGAACTCGGCGCCGACCGCGAGCTCGCGGTCGCCTATCTGCGCGTCGCGATGGAGTCGCTCGACGACCCGGACAACCGCGCGGCCGGCCTGCTCGCGCTGCGCACGGTCGCGGAAGCGTATGGAGGGCTCGGCGCGGTCGCGGCCGAAGCCGGCATCAGCCGCGAATCGCTGTATCGCACGCTGTCCCCGAACGGCAACCCGACGCTGAAGACCCTGCTCGCGGTGCTCAAGACCGTCGGCCTGCGCCTGTCCGTCGTTCCCGCGCAGCCGTCGCACGCGTAAGGGGCGCACGGCACGCGCACCCCCTCACGGCCTCACCATCCACACCAGCAGCATCTCGTCCGGCGCGACCGTCACTCCCGCCGGCCGATGCGCGATCGTCGGCTCGACCGCCAGCGCCTGCGCGATCGCCGCCGCATCGTCGATCGTCGTCGTGCGCACGATCGTCATCAGCCGCGCCGGCCGGCGCAGCGTCTCGCGATACAGCGCGCCGTACCACAGCGGCCGCATGCCGAGCGCATCCTGCAGCACGTACGGATAACGCCACAGCCGCAGCACGAAACGGCTTTCCGGGTGGGCCCGGTCGATATGGACGAACACGCGCCGCGTGCTTTCGCCATGCGTATAGCGCGGCAGCACGGGCAGCGTATCCGTCGGCGCCTGCGGCAACAGCCAGCGCAGCGCGGTGGCCGGCGACCACGGCGTCGCACGCTGCCAGCCGGCCTGCGCGAGATGCCGGTCGAGCGTGTCCGACGTCGCGCTCCATTGCAGCGGCAGATATTCCTCGCGGTCGCCGCCGATCTCGGTGCGCCGCGTCGGCACGCGCTGCCAGCCGCCGCGCAGCCACTGGTCGACGGTCATCGCGACCACGTCGCCGACATGCGGACGCGCCGCGCGATCGAGCTGCCATTGCGCGGGCACCGTCCATACGCCGGCCGTCGCGAGCACGACGACGACCGCGACGAGCGCGCCTCTCGGCTGCACATGCTCGCGCACGCGCCAGTACGCATAGGCGCCGGCGAGCAACGCGAACCACGCGAGCCCGAGGCTCCATCCGCCCAGCAGGCCCGACAACCAGGTGTCGCCGACGTACAGCCGCGCGAAACCGCCGAGCACGATCCACAGCACGACCGCGGTCACGACCGGAATGCGCCACAACGCGGGCCGGTCGCGCGTGAGCAGCCAGCCGAGGCCGCTGCTCGCGAGGATCGCGAACGCGGCGTCGGCGTCGGGCAGCGCCACGTGCGGCGCGCCGGGCGGCAGGCTCGCGGGTGTCGCGCCCGGCACGCCTCCGCCGAACACCGGCACGAGCACGACGGCGACGCCGACCGTCGCGAGCCACCACGCAGCCGACAGCCAGCAGCGATGAATCATCAGCCAGACGAGAAACGCGGCCGCGACGATCAGCCCCGTGTCGTGCCCATGCAGCACGGCGAGCGCGCTCATCGCGGCGTCGACGGGCGGCGTGCGCAGGTTCTGCAGGAACGCGTACAGCGCGATGTCCGCGTGCATCAGCGGATCGTTCGCGACGACGTCCTGCACGATGCCCGCGAACAGCCACACACAGCCGATGAACAGCAGCGCGAGCACGGGCACCGCGCCCGGCAACCCGCGCAGGTACGCGATCCCGTCGTGCAGCCGCGCGCCGAACCGCGGCCAGCGGCGCGCGCAGGCATGCAGGGCTTCGGCGAGCGCACGGCACAGCAGCGGCCAGCCGCGCCGCAGCGCGATGCGCACGCCGATCCACACGAGCGCGACCAGCGCGGCGACGACCAGCAGGATCGCGGCGACCCGCACGCTGATCGCCGCGGCCAGCGCGGCCGACGCGCCGAACAGGATGCCGGGCGCGACGTGGACAGGCGCCCACACGAGCGCCGAGATCACGTTGACCGGATAGAACGACCGGCGCGGCAGCGTCGCGCAGCCGACGACGACCGGCACCACCGCACGCACCGGCGCGAGAAAACGCGCGAGCACGATGCTCTTCATGCCGTGACGCAGCACGAATTCCTCGCCGCGCGCGTAGGCGTTCGCATAGCCGAAGCGCGCCCATGCGCTGCGGATCATCCCGCGGTAATGCCGCCCGAGTTCGTAACTGATCCCGTCGCCGATCACCGCGCCGACGGCCGCGACGCCGATCGTCGCCCACGCGTCGAGCGCGCCCGCGCCGATCAGCGCGCCGGCCGCGAACATCACGGCGCCGGCCGGCACGATCGTGCCGATCAACGCGATCGCCTCCGCGCAGGCGGCCACGAACACGATCGCCAGCACGAGCAGCGGATGCGCGCCGATCGCACCGATCCACGCATGGATCGTGTCGCTCATCACACGCTCCCGAACGGTGCGGCCCGGCGCGCGAACGGCGGGCCGGCAGGGGCATTGGATACGTTCATCGCGACATGCGCACGCTCGCGCCGGTGTCGGGGTCAGGGGTCAATCGAATTCGTGTTGTCGCGCGTCGGCCTCGAGCGGCGCATCGTGGTAGCCGACCGTCGCGACCTCGTGCAGATAGCGCGCAAGAAACGCGCCGATCGAGCCGGCGGCCTCGTATTGATGCACATGCCGGAATTCGTGAGTCAGCAGGCGGCGCGTGTCCTGCCCGCGCAGCACGTACACCGCATGGCCGAGCGTGAGGCCGATCGTCCCGGGCGCGAGCAGCCCGGTGTCGCGGGCGAGCGCGGCAAGCGTCGGCGTGTCGGGAAACGGCATGCGATCGACGGCCGTCACGCGGATCCGCTCCGGTTGCGCGACGCCCACCGTGCGCGCGTCGTCGGCTTGTGCCGGCGTCAGCGGCGTGCCCCGCGCGAGCCCGCGCGCCGCCTCCGCTTCGGCCCACGCGACAGCGGCGGGCAATGCGGACGGCAGGATATCGGCAAGGTCGATCATCGCAGGACTCCTTGGTTGACGCGAGTGGCATCGGGCACCAGTTTAGTCCCGAATCGGACCGGTTCGCGGACCGGTTGCCGTGATGCCGCGCCGGCCCCGCGCGGGTGCCACGATCACCCGGGAATACCCGGATCCGGATGCGCGTCGCGCCGTACCCTTTCCCGTGAATTATTTCGTTTCAGTGCACATTCCGCGTTCAACCCTCCCGAAAATTTCTCGAACGAGTACCGTTTTCGGGTCCGGGGGCATATATTGGTCAGAAGAACGGCCGCGGCGACAACCGGACGGCAACACGCGGCGTCATCCCGAAGAGGATCGCTGGAAGATGATCAGGGTAATTCTGGCTGACGATCACGCAGTCATGCGGGACGGACTGCGTCACATCCTGGAGATGGCCGGCGGTTTCGAGATCGTCGGCGAGGCGAGCGACGGCTCGGGCACGCTCGCGCTGGCCGAGCGCACCGTCGCCGACGTGCTGCTGCTCGACCTGTCGATGCCCGCGCCGACCGGCATCGAGCTGATCCGGCTGGTCAAGCGCCAGGCGCCGTCGCTGCGCACGCTCGTGCTGACGATGCACGCGGAAACGCAGTATGCGGCGCGCGCATTCAAGGCTGGCGCCACCGGCTACCTGACGAAGGACAGTGCGACCGCCGAGCTCGTCGAAGCCGTCGGCAAGGTGGCCGCGGGCGGCATCTACGTGAGCCCGTCCGCGGCCGAAAGCCTCGCTCGCACGCTGCGCGCGCCGGCTCAGGTATTGCCGCACGAGCGACTGTCCGCGCGCGAACTCGACGTGATGCGCCGCATCGTCGCCGGCCAGACGGTCACGCAGATCGCGTTTGAACTCGCGCTGAGCGCGAAGACGGTCAGCACGTACAAGACGCGCATCCTCGACAAGATGGCGCTGCCGCACGAAGCCGCCCTGATCCGCTACGCGGTGCGCCACGATCTCGACCTCGGCGCCGACGACGCATGATGGCCGCCTTCCGCTTCCCCTCCGCACCGCTGCCGCCGCCGCCGAACGACGACGATCCGGATACGTCGCGCCTGTTCATGTCGTCGCTGCCGCCGGGCCGGCGCGAGCGGCGGCTCGCGCTCGCGACGGTGCTCGTCTCGGCCGTGATCTTCGCCGCGCTCGCACCGTTCGCCCCCCTGCCGCTCGCGCCGGGCTGGGCGTTCATTCCCGTGTACCAGTCGGCGATCGTCGTCAACGACATGGTGACGGCCGGCCTGCTGCTCGGCCAGTACGCGATCCTGCGCGAGAAGCCGCTGCTCGTGCTGGCGGGCGGCTACCTGTTCACGGCGTTCATGGCCGGCACGCACATGCTGACCTTCCCCGGCCTGTTCGCGCCGCGCGGCCTGCTCGGCGCCGGCGAACAGACCACCGCGTGGCTGTACCTGTTCTGGCACGGCGGCTTTCCGCTGTCGGTCGCCGCGTACGCGCTGCTGCGCGCAGCGTCGCGCGGGCGCGTGGCTCCGGCCCCGCAGCGCCGCGCGGCGATTCCGGTCGTTCTCTGCATCGCGGCCGCGATCGGCGCGACGGTCGCGCTCGCGCTGCTCGCGACCGCCGGCCACGACCTGTTGCCGCGCATCATGAGCGGCAACAGGATGACCGCGACGATGACGAACGCGATCACGGTCGTCTGGGGGCTGAACCTCGTCGCGCTGGTGCTGATGTGGCGGCAGCGGCGCCGCCATTCGGTGCTCGATCTGTGGGTGATGACGGTGCTTGTCGCGTGGCTGTTCGACATCGCGCTGTCGTCGATGCTGAATCACGGCCGCTTCGATCTCGGCTTCTATGCGGGGCGTGCGTACGGTCTCGTCGCGTCGGGCGTCGTGCTGTTCGCGATGCTGTTCGAGAACGGCCGGCTGCATGCGCAGACGGTGCGCGCGCTGGCCGGCGCGCGCTACCAGCATCTGCTCGTCGCGCAGAAAAGCGCGCAGTTGAACGAGGCGAACGAACGGCTCGAACAGCGCGTCGCCGCGCGCACCGCGCAACTGAGCGCGTCGAACCGCGACTTGCGACGCGAAGTCGAGGAACGCGTGCGCGCGGAGCGGGCGCTGCAGGCGTCGCGCGAGGAGTTGCGCGAGATCGCCGCGATCAGCGCCAGCGCGCGCGAAGCCGAGCAGCGCCGCATCGCGCGCGAACTGCACGACGAACTGGCGCAGACGCTCGCGACGCTGAAGAACGATCTCGAATGGCTGATCGACCGCGTGCCGCAGGACGACGCGTCGCTCGCGCGCAAGATCGCGGCGATGCATGCGCTCGCGCGCGGCGCGGTGGCCGCGACCCGCCGCATCGCGTCGGACCTGCGCCCGCTGATGCTCGACGATCTCGGCTTCGCGGCGGCGATGCAATGGCTCGTGGAGGATTTCCGGCACCGTCACGGGATCGCGTGTGCGCTGCACGTCGAGCCGCCCGAATTGCAGCTCGACGAGCCGTATGCGACGGCCGTGTTCCGCATCGCGCAGGAAGCGCTCGCGAATGTCGCCCGGCACGCGGCCGCGTCGCATGCGAACGTCGAACTCGTGTGCGGCGGCGAAGCGATCGCGCTGACGATACGCGACGACGGCGCGGGCTTCGATCCCGCGGTGCCGCGCAAGTCGAGTTCATTCGGGCTGGTGGGGTTGCGCGAGCGTGCGTATCTGGTCGGCGGCACGCTGCGGATCGCGACGACGCTCGGCGAAGGCACGACGGTGGAGGTCGAGATTCCGCGGGTGCCAACGCCTGTGGCGGTCGCGCATGGCGGGGACGGGGATTCGCGAATCAATCGCTGACCAACGCGGCAACGACAACCACCGCATCGTCACGTATCAGTGGTAATCATCTTCCCGTTGGTGTCGTACGGCTAAAATCGTAACTTGCTCGGCTGCTTCAATCTCGAACAGCAGGACATAGCCCGACGTGCCGAAGGACACGATCAGCTCGCGCAAAAATGGATTTCCGTGATCGACCTTGCGGCATGTGAACGGAAACATGCGGAGCATGGCGACACCTGGTTCGATCGCGTCCACAGCCCGCGCCGCCGCATCCACATCACGTTCGAGCAAGTATCGATACATCCGTACCAGATCCTCACGGGCCGCACGTGTATATCGGACCCGATAGATCAATCAGCCGCCTTCGCTGCACGCGCAGCCTTCAGCATACCCTCGAGTTCGGCCTGCACGTCGGCGGCATCGACGTATTCACCGGTACGACGCGCCTCGTCGCGCGATGCAAGGCCACGGGTTACAAACTCGCGTTGCAGACGGCGACGCGCGATCCCGTCGCGCAGCGCCGACTCCATGAACGCAGACAACGTCTCGTTTTCCTCAAGGACCGACTCTGCCTCCTCCCGCAATTGCGGATCGACACGCAGCGCCGGCATGGTCGCGGTTTTCATCGCACACTCCATGTATTACATATGTAATGCATGGTAGCACACTCACTTTTTCGCGTGCAGTCAGCCATTCGGCCTAACCCACGTATCCCGGGCCAAGCCGCGCCCCATCACGCCCGCGCCGCCACCATCCCCCGCTCCGAGCGCGTCCACGCGACCAGCGCGCCGACGCCGAGCAGCGCGAGGCACACGATCGGCACGATCATCGGCCCGAACGCGGTGCCCGTCACCTTGCCCGCGAACGGCATCAGGTTCTGGCTGAAGAAGCCACCGAGGTTGCCGATCGAGTTGATCGCCGCGACGCTCGCGGCCGCCCGCGCGCCGGTGAAATAGCGCGGCGGCATCGACCAGAAGCACGGATACAGCAGCGGGATGCACGCGCCGCCGAGCACGAGCGCGATGAAGCGCAGCGGCGTCGACGGCAGCACGAGGCTCAGCAGGAAGCCGAGCGCGCCCAGCGCCGCGACGATCGCGATCGTGCGCAGGATGCTCTTCGCGCGCCGCAGCTTCGACGGCAGCCACACCAGCAGCACCACCGCGAGCGCCCACGGCAGCATGCTCAGGAACCCGTTCGTCGTGCTCGACACGCCGAACGATTTCACGATCGTCGGCAGCCAGTACGTGACGCCGTACAGCGACGTCGACATCAGCATGTAGGTCGCCGCGAACAGCATCACGCGCGGATCGAGCAGCGCCTTCCACGGCCGGCCGTGCTCGGCCTGCGCCGGCTTCTCGCGCTCCAGCGCGGCCGCGACGATCTGCTTCTCGCGCTCGTCGAGGAACCGCGCTTCGCGAAACGATGCGGGCAGCACGCGGAACACGACGATCGCGACGACCACGGCCGGAATGCCCGTCGCGACGAACACCCACTGCCAGCCCGCCAGCCCCCACACGCCGTTCAGGCTCAGCAGCAGGCCGCCAACGAGCGAGCCGAGCATGTTCGCGAGCGCGCTGCCGAGCGTGAAGATGCCGAGCACCTTCGCGCGGTAGCTCTGCGGGAACCACAGCGTCAGGTAATAGATCACGCCCGGATAGAAACCGGCCTCGGCGATGCCGAGCACGAAGCGCAGCGAGCAGAACGCCGGCATCGACGTCGTGAAGCCCATCAGCACCGTGATGAGCCCCCACGTCAGCATGATCCGCGCGAGCCACACGCGTGCGCCGTAACGATGCAATGCGAGCGTGCTCGGCACCTCGAACAGCAGGTAGCCGATGAAGAACAGCGACGACGCGAGCCCGAACGCGGCTTCCGTCATCCCGAGGCTGTGCACCATCTGCAGTTTCGCGAAACCGACGTTCTGCCGGTCGATGAACGCGATCAGGAACATCACGACGAGGATGGGCAGCAGGCGCCGCGCCATCTTCGACATGATGCGCTGCTCTTCGGCGGACGCGGGGTCCAGGGTGTCGGTAGCGTTCACTTCAGGCTCCTTGCGTGAATCGGTTGCATATCGGTTGAATCGGTGAATCGGTTGAATCGGCGCCGCGCGTGACGAATGCGCCGGCGTCACAGGGTTCGATGAATGGATTCGGTTGGCCGCAGGCGTGGCTCAACCCGACCGGTAGTCGTCGAGCATCGGCGCGAACATCTCGTGCCACGCGCGCGGCTTCGCCTTGATCGTGCCGGCCAGGTACAGGAATTCGACGTAGTCCATCAGCTGGTTCGGCAGCACCGAGAAGCGCGTGTCGGGCGCGGCGAGCATCCGCATCACGTCGTCGTGCGACACGCCGACGCCCGACGACGCCGCATACAGCGCCGCCGCCGCACGCGGGTCCTGCGCGATCAGGCGATTCGCTTCGTCGAGCGCGCCGAGAAACGCGACGGCGAGCGCCGGCTCCGCATCGACGAGCCGCTTCGGCGCGAACACGACGTCGAGCGTCATCGGGCCGAGCACGTCGACCGAGCTCACCACGCGATGGATGCCCGGCTGCCGCAATTCGAGCGTCGAGAACGGCGGCGACGTGAAGTGCGCGGTCACGCCGTTCTCGCGGCGGATCAGCGCCTGCATCGCCTGCGGATGCGGCAGGTTCACGGTGATCGAATCGAGCTGCGCGAAATGCCTGGGGCCGAGCTGCCGGCTCGCGACCATCTGCAGCACGACCGCCGACAGCGACGTGCGGATGCCCGGCACCGCGATCCGGTCGGACGGCGCGAAGTCGCGCAGCGACACGAGGCCCGGCCGGTTCGCGTTGAGCGACAGCGACGTGGTCGACAGCCCGCTGATGCCGATCACCTCGACGTTCGGAATGCCGCGCGCCCGCGCCCATAGCTCGATGAAACCCGGCGCGCCGGCGCCCGCGAAATCGAGCGTGCCGGCCATCATCGCGTCGTTGACGGAATTGCCGCCGTCGAGCAGCACCCATTCGACCGCGACGTCGCGCACGCCGTGGCGCGCCGCATGCCGCTCGAACAGCCGCTGCTTCTCCATCACGAGCAGCGGCAGGTACAGCACGCCATAGCCTTTCGAGATCCGCACCGTGCGCGGCTTCGCGCGCACCAGCGCCGGCGCCCCGAGCACGCCCAGCACGCCGAGCCCGGCGGCGATCAACGCGCGGCGACGCGGCGACGTCGTCATGCACGCACCGTCGACGTGCGGCGAACGGCCAGCCGCCACGCGCGGGCCGGCGTAGCGCCGCGGCGCGCGTTCGTCGTGCCCGTGACATGCTGCATGTTGCCGTCTCCTTGAATATTTCTGGTATTAATGCCGTCCTTGCATCCTGCTTCCGGCTCGACACAGGTTATCGACCGAGTCTGAGAAAATGCTGACATCCCGGCCTCGGGAAAACCCCTAACCCCTCTACCTGCAAACGGCACCATGCGTATTCTCGTCGTGGAGGACGATGCCGAAATCGGCGCGGCGATCCGCGGCCGCCTGGCCCGGCTCGGCCACGCCGTCGATCTCGAAACCGACGGCGCGACCGCGAACGGGCTGCTGCGCGTCGAGCGTTTCGATCTCGTCGTGCTCGATGCGAATCTGCCCGGCATGGACGGCTTCACGGTCCTGCGCAACCTGCGCGCGTCGGGCAGCACGACGCCCGTGCTGCTCGTCACCGCGCGCTCGGCGATCGACGACCGTGTGAGCGGCCTGGGCCTCGGCGCCGACGACTACCTCGTGAAGCCGTTCGACTACCGCGAGCTCGACGCACGCGTGCAGGCGCTCCTGCGTCGCAACAGCGGCCACGCGAACGACGTGCTGACGCTCGGCGGCCTCGTGATCGACCGCAGCAGCCGCCTCGCGGAACTCGACGGCCAGCCGCTGTCGCTGTCGCGCCAGGAATTCGCGCTGCTCGAAATCCTCGCGAGCCGCCCGCAGCGCATCTTCTCGAAGGAAGAACTGCTGAACCAGTTGTTCAGCTTCGGCAACGAGCCGACCGCGAACGCGGTCGAGCAATACGTGACGCGCGTGCGCAGGAAGCTGCAGGGCAGCTCGGTCGAGATCCGCACCGCCCGCGGGATGGGGTATCAGATTGCCGCGCATTGACTGGTTTCCGAAGACGCTGTTCGGGCGCACGCTGCTGTTCATCGCGCTCGTCGTCGCGACCGGCGCGCTCGCGCTCGCGGCGATCGCGCGCTACTACGCGGGCGTCGCGGCCGAACGCGCGTACGACCAGTTGCTGGCGGGCGCGTCGATCCAGGT
Organism: Burkholderia sp. EMB26; assembly: GCF_024730645.1. Lineage (NCBI taxonomy): Bacteria > Pseudomonadati > Pseudomonadota > Betaproteobacteria > Burkholderiales > Burkholderiaceae > Burkholderia > Burkholderia sp. EMB26. Next base: position 2,638,078 of record NZ_CP078071.1, on the reverse strand, counting down.
CGCGGAAAACCTCTACGTGCAAGGCGGCGTGCTCGCGCTGAATCCGCCGGTGGCCGCGCTGTCGACACTGTCGCGCTACGACCTCGTCTATTACAAGGTGGTCGATTCGCGCGGCGTCGTCGTGGCCGGCTACAACGACCTCGCGAGCCCCGCGACGCTCGCCGCCGCGAAGCAGGGCCCCGCGTTCGCGAACGCCGTCTACCAGGGGCACCGGATCCGCACCGCGACGATCGCGCGCTACATGCCCGAGGAAAGCACGCCCGGCTGGGCGCTCGTGACGGTTGCGCAGACAACCAACGCGCGCCAGCAGCTGACGAACGACATGAGCCTCAAGGTGTGGACGTTGATCCTGCTGATGAGCGTGCTCGCGGTCGGTGCGAGCGGCCTCGCGATCCGGCGCGGCCTGCGCCCGCTCGCGCAGATCGGCGCGATCATCGCCGCGCGCGACCCGGCCGACCTGCGGCCCGTGGCCGTCGATACGCCGAGCGAAATCGACGCGATCATCGGGTCGATCAATGGCCTGATGCACCGCCTCGCCGAGCGGATCAACGCGATGCAGCGCTTCATCGCCGACGCCGCGCACCAGATGCGCACGCCGCTCGCGCGGCTCGACGCGCAGATCGAGCTGCTCGACGGCGAATCCGACCCCGCGCGTCACGCGGCGCGGCTCGATGCGCTGCGCGCGACCTCGTCGGACGTCGGCCGGCTCACCGGGCAGTTGCTCAATCACGCGATGGTGATTCATCGCACCGAGGCCGTGCCGCTGCAACCGGTCGACCTCGTCGCGCTCGCGAAGGAGGTGCTGGGCCGCACGATTCCGCTCGCCGGCGAGCGCGACGTGGCCGTTGCGTTCGCGAGCGACGCGCCGCATGCGTGGATCGACGGCGATGCGATCAGCCTGCAGGAAGCATTGTCGAACGTGCTGCACAACGCGCTGCTGCATGGCCATGCGGACGACATCGTCGTGTCGGTCTCGACCCAGGGCAACGCGGATCAAGCGGTGACGCTGACCGTCACCGACAACGGGCGCGGGATACCGCGCGAGCACTGGGACGCGGCATTGCAGCCGTTCGTGCGGATCGCGCCGGACGGCAGCGAGCGGCGCACGGGGTCCGGGCTCGGGCTCGCGATCGTGCAGGAAGTGATGAAGGCGCACGGCGGGCGCGTCGGGTTCGCGTTTCCCGATGCGGGCGGGTTCGCGGTGGTGCTGACGTTTCCGCGGCCGGCGACGACGCACGCCGCACGCGACGCTTAGACAACCGCGGATCCAGCGCAGGCCCGCTCGATCGAACGCCGCCGGGCGACACGCGTTCAGTCGTCGCTGTCCCGATCGTCGCCGGTGTTGCGCTGCGCGTGTCGCGCAACCCGTTGATCCAGCGCGTCGTACTGACGGTCGCAGAACAACCGGCACAACGCATCGACGTCGACGCGCCTTCTCACGTCGATCGTCTCGACGTGCTGCTCCAGCTTTCCCTTGCCGATCCCGAAGAGCCCCTTCTTCATCCGCATGGACACCACATTCAGCTGGAAGCCGTCCGAATGCGCATCCGTCAACGCAGTCACCCACAGCTCGCGCTGATCGTCGGCCTGCTGCAGCACGAGCGCCGGCAGCGGGCCGTCCTGCGTCTCGTTCCATTCGACGTGCTGGGCCGCCCAAGGGAACGCATCGAATGCGTGAACGAACGACGCGTAGTCGGTCGCGCCCTGCTGATCGAGCTGATTGAAATCGTAGCCGACTTTCTGGATGGAACAGGTCAACATGGCGCGGCAACCCCGTGGTGTTCGAAATCAGGAGAGCGTCAATCTACCGCGAATTTCGGTATCCGTTACGATTTTTCCGGTCGGCGCATGAACGCACATTCGCCGTCGCCGAGCGGTGATCTTCGAGGTAAGTGCCGGCCAGCCTGACGAGCTCGCGCTTCAGTTTTGGATTCCCCAGCAGCCCGCGCCGCGCCGCGTTGTGCACGACACCTTCGAACGCGGACGACAGCACCTGCGCGGTCAACGTATCGGCCTTGACCGGCGCACGCCCTCGACACGCGGCAACGATCAGCGCATACCGGCGCAGATATTCCTTCTGAAATGCGTCATACGCGTCTTTCGCACCGCCCGGATCGGGGAGATCGAGCAGCGCCCGGTGCAGCGCAGGGTAATCGCGGTGCGCGGCGATCAGGTCGCCGATCAGACCTTCGAGCCGACGCCCGGCGCTCGCCTGACGGTCATGCGCGCGCTGCAGCACGGCGAGCACGTCGTCGAAATGGCGACGCCGAATCGCATCGACCAACGCGAGCTTGTTCGGGAAATACTGATACACGGAGCCGATGCTCACCCCAGCGACTTGCGCGACCTCGTTGGTCGTGAATCCGGCCCATCCGTGCTTGTCGAGAACGCGAGCCCCGGCCGTGACGATCACGTCCACCGTCGCACGCGAACGAGCCTGGCGCGGGGCTTTGCGCATCGCGGCGGCGGCATTGGAAACGCGAGTGGACATGCGGGCTCCCACTGAAAATAATGGTGACGAAGCTCACATATTAGGTGAACCCGACGAGGAAACGACCATGAGCGCGAACGCACTCCTGTCCCGCATGCTGCGCTACCAGGCATGGGCCAATGACGAAATGCTGAAGGCGATGTCGGGGCTCGACGCGGAGCGGCATGCGCAAGCACGTCATCTCGCGCTGCGGCTGATGAACCATTGCCTCGTGGTGAACCGGATATTCGCCGCGCATCTGAGCGGCGAGCGTCACGGCTTCGTGTCCGACAACACGCCTGACACGCCGGAGCCGGAAGCGCTGCGCGCGGCATTCGCCACGCTCGATCGCTGGTATCTCGACTATGTGGCAACCGCCACACCCGACATGCTGTCGGAATCGATTCCCTTTCTGTTTACCGATGGCGACAACGGATACATGACGCGCGAAGAGATGCTGACCCATGTCGTCACGCACGGCGGCTATCATCGTGGCGAAGCGGGCAGACTGATGGTTCAGGCGGCTGCGCTCTCGGCACAGGATATCGAGCTCCCGTGGGACACGTACGCGGTTCACTTGCATCGGACAGAGCCCGAGCGCAGGCTTCAAGGCAAGCTCGGCGACGCGCACTCAGCGAATGCCGGGCGATGAAACGCGCCACGCCCACTACACCGCCACCGCCTCCCCACCGAGATACGCATCGCGCACGCGCTCGTCGTCGAGCAGCGTTTTCGCGGGCCCTTCCAGCACGACGCGCCCCGTCTGCAGCACGTACCCGTAGTGCGCGATCTCCAGCGCGAGGCTCGCGTTCTGCTCGACCATGAACACCGTCACGCCTTGCCGGTTGATCGCGTCGATCAGTTCGAGCACCTTGTCGACGTAGAGCGGCGACAGTCCCATCGTCGGCTCGTCCATGCAGATCAGCTTCGGCCGCGCCATCAATGCGCGCGCCATCGCGAGCATCTGCTGCTCGCCGCCCGACAGCGTGCCCGCGCGCTGCGCAAGCCGTTCGCGCACCCGCGGAAACAGGTCGAGCACACGCTCGTAGTCGTCGGCCACCGCCGCGCGATCGCCGCGCGTGTATGCACCCATCAGCAGGTTCTCGCGCACGCTCATGTCGGCGAACAGCCGCCGCGCCTCCGGCACGGCCGCGATCCCGCGCCGCACGCGCTGCGGCGTCGCGAGCGCCGTCACGTCGTCGCCGTCGAAACGCACGACGCCGCGCTTCGGCCGCATCAGCCCGAGAATCAGCTTCATCGTCGTCGACTTGCCGCTCGCGTTACCGCCGAGCAGGCTGACGATCTGCCCGCGGCCGACTGCGAAGTTCACGTCGAAGTGCACCTGCACCGGTCCGTAGAACGTGTCGAGATGTTCGAGTTTCAGCAGCGCATCGGTCATGGTCGTATCGGGTTCCGGGGATAGTACGCTCATGCGGCCGCCTGCACGGTCCGATCGGCCGACGTGCCGCCCGCATGACGGCGGCCGAGATAGGCCTCGATCACGCGCGGATCGTGCCGCACGTCGCGCGGCGCGCCCTCGGCGATCTTCACACCGTTGTCGAGCACCATCACGCGGTCGGACACGCGCATCACGAGTTCGAGCTTGTGCTCGATCAGCAGGATCGTCAGGCCGCGCGCCTTCAGCGACTGGATCAGTTGCAGCATCTCGGCCGTCTCCGTCTCGTTCATCCCGGCCGTCGGCTCGTCGAGCAGCAGCAGGCGCGGATGCAGCGCGAGCGCGCGGCCGATCTCCACGCGCCGCCGGTTCGCATACGACAGGCTGTGCGCCGGATGATCGATGCGCGGCGTGAGCCGTTCGCCGAAGCCGGCGACGATCGCGCGCGCTTCTTCGCGCAGTTCGGCTTCCTCGCGCCGCACCGACGCGGGCCGCACGAGCGCGCGCAGCACTTCGGCGGCCGCGCCGAGCGCCGGCCAGCCCGGCCGTGCCGCGCGCAGCCGCGCATGCGCGCCGATCAGCACGTTGTCGAGCACGCTCAGGTTGCCGAACACGCGACCGTGCTGGAACGTGCGCGCGATGCCGAGCGCCGCGAGCCGTTCCGGTGCGGTGCCGGTGATGTCGCGTCCGTCGAACGTCACGCGGCCGGCGTCGGGCCGGTCGGCGCCCGCGATCAGGTTGAACAGCGTCGACTTGCCCGCGCCGTTCGGGCCGATCACGCTCAGCAGTTCGCCGTCGGCCAGCGTCAGGCTCGCGCCGTCGAGCGCGGTCACGCCGTCGAAGCGGCGCGTCAGGCCCTGCACGTCGAGCAGGGGTCGAGTGGTGATCATCGCATTCCTCCTCACACCGTGCCGAGCAGGCCCTGCGGCCGGAACCGGACGAGCAGCAGCAGCACGAGGCCGTAGATCAGCATCCGGTAGTCGGCCGCCCAGCGGAACAGCTCGGGCAGCCCGATCAGCGCGATCGCGCCGACGATGCCGCCGAGCACGTTGCCGAGCCCGCCGAGGATCACCATCGTCAGCGCGAGGATCGACACCTGCGAATCGAAGGTCTGGTGATTGATGTAGCTGTACAGATGCGCGGCAATGCCGCCGCTCACGCCCGCCGCGACGCCGCCGACCGCGAACGCGATCGCCTTGTAGCGGTTCGGCGCGATGCCGTGCGCACGCGCAGCCACATCGTCCTCGCGCACCGCGCGCAGCGTGCGGCCGAGATGCGAACGCAGCAGCCGCACCTGCACGAGCGCGAACACGACGAGCACCGCGAACGTGAACCAGTACGCGGCGCGCGCGGTGGTCGCCCACGGCAGCGGCGCGATGCCGGTGATGCCGAGCGGGCCGCGCGTCAGGCCGTCCCAGTTCAGGATCACGAGGCTCACCACTTCGCCGATGCCGAGCGTCGCGATCGACACGTAGTGCCCGCGCAGCCGGAACGCCGGATAGACGAGCAGCGTGCCGAGCACGGCGGTGATCACGCCCGCGCACGGAATCGTCACGGCCGGCGACCAGCCGAGATCCGACGACAGCAGCGCCGACGCATACGCGCCGATCACGAGCAGCGCGGCGTGGCCGAGCGAGATCTGCCCGACCGTGCCCGCGACGAGCGTGAGGCTCAGCGCGAGCAGCCCGTACAGCCACGCGTTGGTCAGCGTCTGCAACACGTACGGCGATGCGCCGAGCCACGGCAGCACGGCCGCCGCCGCGATCAGCACGACGAGCACCGGGCGCGGCACGCGCACGGCTTTCGCGGCGGCGAGGAAGGTGCCCGTCATCGGCTCGGGCGGCAGCGCGCGATTCGCGCTGAACAAGCCGTTCGGCCGCCACACGAGGAACACGATCAGCAGCCCGAACGCGAACAGGTCGCGATAGCTGGTGCCGAACAGCGCGACGCCGTAGCTTTCGACGAGACCGAGCAGCAGGCTGCCGGCGATCGCGCCCGGCACGTTGCCGAGCCCGCCGATCAGCAGCGCGACGACGCCTTTCAGCGTCGCCTGGAAACCCATCGCCGGATCGATGCTGTTGTAGTACATGCCGACCAGCAGCCCGCTCACGCCGCCGAGCGCGCACGCGATCGCGAACACGGTCTGGTTCACGCGATCGACGTCGACGCCCATCTGCAGCGCCGCGTCGCGATCCTGCGCGGTCGCGCGCACGGCCCAGCCGAGCCGCGTGAAGCGCAGGAAACCGTACAGCAGCGCGGCCGCCGCGATGCCGATACCCGCGATCAGCAGGTCGAGCGAGCCGAGCGTCGCGCCGGCGATCCGCACGTGCCAGTCGGGCAGCGGCGTCGGCACCGCGCGCGGGTCCGCGCCGAACGCGAGTTGCGCGAGCTGGTCGAGGATGAAGCTGATGCCGATCGTCGCGAGCAGCGGCGCGATGCGCGCGGCATGGCGCAGCGGCCGCAGCCCGATCCGTTCGATCGCGATGCCGAGCGCGCCGCAGCCGACCACGACCGCCGCGAGCGCGACGGGTAGCGGCAGCCCGAAGCGCGTCAGGCACAGCCAGCCGATGAATGCGCCGACCATGTACACCGAGCCGTGCGCGAAGTTGATCAGGTGCGACACGCCGAAGATCAGCGCGAGCCCGACCGCGAGCAGCGCGTAGATGTTGCCGACGATGAGGCCGTTGAGCGTGTAGTCGAGCCAGGAAGCCATTACGATGCGTCCGTCAGGTGCAGGCGGTTCAGGTCGGGTTCAGCGCGCCGCGAGCTGCGGCTTCGCGCCGTCCCACAGCGCCCACTGCCCCTGCTTCACCACCAGATACACGGTGCGCGCGCCCGCCACGCGGCGCGTCTGCGGATCGAAGCGCACCTTGCCGAAGATCACGCTCGGCACGTCGCTGATCTTCGCGAAGCCGTCGTGCGCGGCCTGGCGCGTCGTGCCGTAGCGGCGCAGCACTTCCGCCGACAGGATCAGCGCGTCGTACGCGCGCGCCACGAACGAATCGGGATCCGCGTGGAATTTCGCGCGATAGCGCTGCACGAACGCCTGCACCTCGGGGCGCGGTTCGGCCGGGAAGAAGTTCGATTCGGTGTAGACGCCTTCGACGGCCGTGCCGCCCAGTTCGAGGAACTTCGGCGAATACACGGAGCCCACCGCCGCGATCGGCAGTGCCACGCCCGACGTGCGCGCCTGACGCACGATCTGCGCGCCGTCGGCGTAATAGGAGATCAACACGATCGAATCGGGCTTCGATTCACCGATGCGCACGAGCGTCGAGCGGAAATCCTTCTCCGCCGGCTGGTAGCCTTCGGCCGCGACGACCTGCGCGCCGAGCCCCGCCACCGCCTTCGCGAAGATGTCCTTGCTGGTGCGGCCCCAGTCGGTGTTCAGGTACAGCACCGCGATCCGCTTGAAGCCGAGTTCCTTCACCGCATAGCGCGCGAGCAGCGGCTGCTCCTCGGCCTGGCTCAGCGCGGTGCTCCACAGATAATCGCCGCCCTTCGTGAAATCCGGATGCGAATTCGTGAAGCCGAACTGGATCAGTTGCCCGCGCTGGTAGATCGGCGACGCGGCCATCGACGTCGCGCTCGAGAAATCGCCGAGTTCGATCGCGATGCGCGGATCGGCGACGAACTTCTGCGCGATCGCCACCGCCTGGCGCGGGTCGCTGCGGCTGTCCTGGAAGTCGATCGCGAGCGGGCGGCCATGAATGCCGCCGCTGCCGTTGATCTCGTCGAGCGCGAGATCGAAACCGCGCTTCCACTGCTCGCCGTACTGCGCGTCCTGGCCCGTGAGCGGGCCGCTCACGCCGATCACCACCGGCTCGCCCGACACGCCGGCCGCGAGCGCGCCGCCCGTCGACAGCCCCCATGCGGCAGCGAGTGCCGCCACCGTGCCCAGCACGCGTCGCCATGCGCCGCGCGCGTCGTTCCCCGAAACGTTCATGCGTCCCCCAGCTTCAGTCAGTCGAAAAGAGTGAGGGCATGTAACCATCCGGTTCAGGACGATCCAACGAAGTTTTGCGCATATCGATATCGCATGCGGCGCGAAGCAAGCGACGCTCGCGAACGGTCGTCTGTCCGTCGCGCATCAGGCGAAGTACGGGCCTGCATCGCATCGCATTGATTCGATTGGCGTTTCGTTCTCGCGACCTCGCGCAACCGGCGCGCATACGCGCACCACCGGCCGCCGCGACGATCGCGCCCTTCGCAGTTTTCCCGCTGTCGATAGCAAAAATCATTATATGAATCACGCATGCTCGCGCTCCTACAATGCGCAAATTGCATCATCGGAACGCGTCATGGAGCTGCATCAACTCGAAGCTTTTTCCGCGGTCATGTCGGCCGGCAGCGTGACCGGCGCGGGCGAACTGCTCGGCCGCTCGCAGCCGGCCGTCACGCGGCAGATCCAGGAACTCGAGGCCGATCTCGGCTACGCGCTGTTCGACCGGCATGGTCCGCGCGTCACGCCGACGCGCCGCGCGTTCCTGCTGTACGAGGAAGTCGAACGCTCGCTGGTCGGCCTGCGTGCGATCGAGGCGCGGGCGCGCGCGCTCGGCGACGAAACCGCCGAACCCGTGCGCATCGCGGCCACGCCGTCGCTCGCGGCCACGCTCGTGCCGGCCGCGCTCGCCGCGCTGCCCGACGACGCGCATGCGCCGCACTATCAGTTGCGCAGCGAATCGGCCGAGCACGTCGTGCACGAGGTGCTGGCCGGCACGGCCGATGTCGGCGTCGTCACGCTGCCGATGGCGCATGCCGGGCTCGACGTGCACTGGATCGCGCAAACGCCGTGCGTCGCCGTGCTGCCGGCCGACGATCCGCTCGCGGCGAAACCGCGCATCGCACTGCGCGACCTCGCGCGGCGCCGTATCGTGACGGTCGCGAACCGGCATCGGCTGCGTCAGCGGATCGACGCGGCATTCGCGGCCGCGCGCGTCGATGCGCGCGTGTTCATCGAAACCAATGCGTCGCTGAATGCGGTGATGGCCGCGCGCGCGGGCATCGGGATCGGCATCGTCGATCCGGCCACGGGCGTCGCGCTGCCGGTGGACGGCGTCGTCGCACGCCCGCTCGACGTCGACATCCCGTTCGCGTTCGGCGTCGCGACGCCGGCCGGCAAGACGCGCACGGCGGCCGTCGAGGCGCTGCTCGACGCGCTGCATCGCACGACGCGCGCGCTGCTCGACGACGTGATCTTTCACGACGCCGCCGCGCACGATGCGCTGCTGCGCGGCGACCGGTTGCGCACCGAGCGGGGGTCGCGCCCCGTTCGAACGACACGTGCGCGCCGCGCGCGCCCGGAGGCCGCATGACGAGCCAGCTCGACGCACTCGAAGCGCGGCTCGCGCAGGACCTGCGCTGGCTCGACCTGCCCGCGCCGTCGTGGGTGCCGTCGCGCGAAGCGGACGGCGTGCGCGTGCTCGACGTCGCGATCGTCGGCGGCGGAATGGCCGGGCTCGCGGCTTCCGCCGAGCTGCGCCTGCTCGGCATCGACAACCAGTGCGTGATCGACCGCGCGCCGGCCGGCTACGAAGGCCCGTGGGTCACGTTCGCGCGGATGGAGACGCTGCGTTCGCCCAAGCAGCTCGCGGGCCCCGCGCTCGGCCTGCCCGCGCTGACGTTCCGCGCCTGGTTCGAAGCGCAATACGGCCGCGACGCGTGGGACGCGCTCTACAAGATCCCGCGCCCGCAATGGATGGACTACCTGCGCTGGTATCGGCGCGTGCTCGACCTGCAGGTACGCAACGACACGACGCTCGTCGCGCTGCGCCCGCGCGACGACGGGCTGCTCGCGCTCGACGTGCGCGGCAACGGCGAAGCACAGACGCTGCTCGCGCGGCACGTCGTGCTCGCGACCGGCCGCGACGGGCTCGGCGGCCCGTATGTGCCGCCCGTCGCGCAACGTGCGCCGCGCACGCGCTGGGCCCATTCGTCCGAGCCGATCGACTTCGCCGCGCTCGCGGGCAAGCGCGTCGGCGTGGTCGGCGCGGGCGCGTCCGCGTTCGACAACGCGGGCACCGCGCTGGAAGCGGGCGCCGCGCGCATCGACCTGTTCTTCCGTCGCGCGGACATTCCGCGCATCAACAAGCTGACCGGCATCGGCAGCCCGGGCCTCGTGCACGGCTACGCCGATCTCGACGACGCAACGAAGTGGCGCTTCATGCACTACGCGCTGACGTCGCAAACGCCGCCGCCGCGCGACAGCGTGCTGCGCGTCTCGCGCCACGACCATGCGCACTTTCATGCGGGCAGCCCGATCGAGACGCTCGCCGACCATGCGGACGGGCTGGAAGTAACGACGCCGCGCGGCCGCTACACGGTCGATTTCCTGATCTTCGCGACGGGTTTTCATTCGGACTGGACGACGCGCGACGAATTCGCGTCGTTCGGCGCGCACGTGCGGCGCTGGAAGGATCGCTACCAGCCGGACCCGGCGCTGCGGCTCGACGAGCTCGCCGAGTCGCCCGATCTCGGCCCCGCGTTCGCGTTCCAGGAGCGCGAGCGCGGCGCCTGCCCGGCCGTCACGCGGATTCATTGCTTCAACCATGCGGCGAGCCTGAGCCACGGCAAGCTGTCCGGCGACATCCCGGCGATCAGCGCGGGCGCGGAGCGGCTGGCACGCGGAATTGCGAGCCGGTTGTTCGATGCCGATCGCGACCGCCACTACGACGCGCTCGTCGCCTACGCGAATGCGGAGTTGCAGGGCGACGAATGGCGCGACGCCGACGCCCTCGATCACTTTGACGACGAAGGAACACCGAAACGATGACTGACTCCATCACGCCGGCCGCCGTGCCGGATACGATCGACGCGGCAGCCGGCCTGCGGGAAGGCGACGCCGTCGCCGCGCTGCGCCGCGCCCGCGACAAGGTGCTACTGCCGACGCAACTGAGCGAAGCCGCGCTGTTCGATCCCGCGTTACCCGATCTTTCGCTGATCGAGCGGCTGCACACGGCACGGTATGTCGCGCGGCAGTCGAATGCACACGCGCTGGCCGACATCTATCGGGCCCGGCTGCTCGACGCGGGCGGCACGCTCGACGACATCGAACGGGCGGATGCCGACGCGCTCGACGCACTGCCGCGCCGCCTCGGCGCGATCCTGTTGCACGCGAAGCGCCTGACGCACGCCCCGGCCGACGCGCGCGCATCCGATCTCGACGCGCTGAAATCGGCCGGGCTCACGACATCCGCGATCGTCGCGCTGTCGCAGCTCGTCGCGTTCGTCGCGTATCAGTTGCGCGTCGCCGCGGCCGCGCGGGAACTTCAGGCACGTGCCGCCAGGGAGGCCGCATGACGACGGCAGCCCACGGCTTCACGTCCGACACGCTCGGCTGGCGTGCGTGGCTCGACACGGTATCGCTCGACACGGCGACACCCGATCAGCTCGCGGTGCTCGAAGCGAGCCACCCGCAAGCGAAGACGTCCGACTATTACCTGCTGCTCGTCCACCTTCCCGACATCCTGCGGCAGCGCTCGGGCGTATTCAACGCGATCATGTACGGCCCCGGCGGGCTGTCGCGCGCGGAGCGCGAACTGGCGAGCACGGCGGTGTCGCGCGTGAACGGCTGCGTGTACTGCGCGTCGGTGCATGCGCAACGCTTCGCGCAACTCGCGAAACGCACCGATGCGATCGAGCAGGTGTTCGACGATCCGGCGACGGCCGGCACGACGGCGCGCGAACGCGCGATCGTCCGCTACGCGATCGCGTTGACCGAACGGCCCGACGCGATCGGCGAAGATGACATTGCGGCGCTCGAAGTCGAAGGGTTGACGCACGAGGAGATTCTCGACCTGTCGCACGCCATCGCGATCTTCGCGTGGGCGAACCGGTTGATGCTGACGCTCGGCGAGCCGGTGTTCCCTGCACCGGCGGCCACGGCCTGACCGCAGCGAAAGAGGTGGCGCAGGCCCCGCCCGCGTCACGCCTTGTGCGTCGACAACAAGATGCTCGTCTCGGTATTGGCGATTCCGTCGATCAGCCGGATCGCGCCGAGCACGCGATCGAAGTGTTCGAGCGAATCGGCATGCAGCTCGGCGACGAGATCCCAGCGCCCGTTCGTGCTGTGGATCGACGCGACGTTCGGATGCCCGCGCAGCACCTTCACCACCTCCGCGCCGCGATTGCCCTGCACCGCGATCGACATCAGCGCGCGAATCCGGTGCCGTTCGGCGGCCGGCTTGAGCCGTACCGTATAGCCGACGATCACGCCGTTTTTCTCGAGCCGCGTGAGGCGGTTCTGCACGGTCGCGCGCGCCACGCGCAATTCTTTCGCCAACGCGACGACGGGCAGTCGCGCGTTGTCGCGCAGCAGCGCGATGAGCTGACGGTCGACGTCGTCGAGCGTGATCATGAACGGCTTTCCTGTTGAGCGTGAACCGGCCGCCAGCGTGCCGGAGGCCACCCGTTCCGGCCAGCGTGAACTGTTCAAAGTGCCGGAAATGGCTGGCAATTTGCCAAGTCTATCGAGAAATCTGCCACTTTTGCCGTCTTTTTGTTGGCTCGACTCACGGAAATAATGACTCCATCGACCGGCCGACCCGCCGCGCCGCTGCTTTTTCAGCAAGCCCGGATTCGCGCCGACACCCCGCCCGGTCGACCAGAACGCCCGGACACCCGTACCGGCACCGAATATGGAGACAGACCGATGACTCGCTTCCTCGACGTTCCCGCCACCGCCCGCCTGATCGCCAGGACCGGCGTCACGACGTTCCTGCGCGAACTCGTCGACACGCTGCGCGCCGACTACCTGCACTGGGCCGATTTCGACAAGTCGCCGCGCGTCGCGTGCCACTCGCGCGACGGCGTGATCGAGCTGATGCCCGTCGCGAACGCGTCGCTGTTCGCGTTCAAGTATGTGAACGGCCATCCCGTCAATGCGGCGCGCGGGATGCACACGGTGATGGCGTTCGGCGCGCTCGCCGAAGTCGATACCGGCTACCCGCTGCTGCTCGCCGAACTCACGCTCACCACCGCGCTGCGCACGGCCGCGACGTCGGTCCTCGCCGCGCAGGCGCTCGCCCGGCCCGATTCGCGCACGATGGCGCTGATCGGCAACGGCGCGCAAAGCGAATTCCAGGCGATCGCGTTCCACACGCTGCTCGGCATCGACGAAATCCGCGTGTTCGACGTCGATCCGCGCGCAACCGACAAGCTCGTGCGAAATCTCGCCGCGTACCCGAAATTGCGGGTCGTGCGCGCGGCCTCGACCGCCGACGCCGTGCGCGGCGCCGACATCGTGACGACCGTCACCGCCGACAAGGCATACGCGACGATCGTCACGGCCGACATGATCGAGCCCGGCATGCATCTGAACGCCGTCGGCGGCGATTGCCCGGGCAAGACCGAACTCGAGGCGGGCGTGCTGCACGCGGGCCGCGTGTTCGTCGAATTCGAGCCGCAGTCGCGCATCGAGGGCGAGATCCAGCAGATGCCGGCCGACTTCCCCGTCACCGAGCTGTGGCGCGTGCTGCAGCGCGAGACGACCGGCCGCGAGCGAGCGGACGAAGTCACGGTGTTCGACTCGGTCGGCTTCGCGCTCGAGGATTACTCGGCGCTGCGCTACCTGTACGCGCTCGCGCAGCAGCACAACGCGGGCGTCGAGATCGCGCTGATTCCGCCGGCCGTCGATCCGAAGAACCTGTTCGCGCTGATCGACGACCCGGCCGCGATCGCGCACGGCCACGCGGCGTTCGTGACCGAAGCCGTCGCCGCGTTCGCGCGCTGACCGTCAGCGGCGGGCGGCCCCTGCGCCGCCCGTTTTCCTCCCTCCGCTCCCGCCCTTCATGAATCTCGTATCGATCCAGGCGCCGTCCGCCGTCGTGATGATCCGGCCGCACCGCTTCCTGCCGAACCCGCAGACCGCGGCCGACAACGCGTTCCAGCGCACGGCCGCAGACGGTGCGTGCGACACCTCGTCGATATCGGCCGCCGCGCGCGACGAAGTCACGGCCGCCGCGCGCACGCTCGCCGATGCGGGTGTGCGCGTGCACGTGTTCGACGACCACGGCGAGCGCGACACACCCGACTCCGTGTTCCCGAACAACTGGTTCTCGACGCATCCGGGCGGCCATGTCGCGCTGTATCCGATGCACTGCCCGAACCGTCGCCGCGAGCGGCGGGCGGACGTGATCGAGATGCTGAAGGCCGAGTACCGCGTGCAGGACGTGATCGACTACTCGGGCCTCGAATACGACGACGTGTTCCTCGAAGGCACCGGTGCGATGGTGCTCGACCACGTCGCGCGGATCGCGTACACCGCGCGCTCGCGCCGTGCCGATCCGGTCGCGCTCGAACGCTTCTGCACGCACTTCAACTTCGAGCCGATCTGCTTCGACACGGCCGACGCGAACGGCAAGCCGATCTATCACACGAACGTGATGATGAGCGTCGCGACCGAGTTCGCGATGGTCGGCCTCGACCTGATCGCCGACAGCCGCCGCCGTGGCGAGATCGCGCAACGCCTGAGCGAAACGGGGCGTGCTGTGATCGCGCTCGACCACGCGCAGATCGCGAATTTCGCGGGCAATACGCTGGAATTGTCGGGGAAGGATGGGCGCGTGCTCGCGCTGTCGCGGCGTGCGTTCGACTGCCTCACGCACGACCAGCGCGCGGTGATCGAACGCTCCGCGCGGCTGCTGCCGCTCGACGTGCCGACGATCGAGCTGGCCGGCGGGTCGGTGCGCTGCATGCTCGCGGGGATACATCTCGCGCGGCGCTCGATGGCGGCACGCGACGGCGCGGCAATCGAATCGATGGAACGGGAGCGCGAAGCGGTGTCGCACGCCTGACTGTAGCGGGTTCTGAGGTCGCGCTACCGTTGACGCGACCGGATGCTTCGACCTGCGAACGAGATCGAAGCATCCGGTCGTGCTTTCAATCGGCCAGCAACTTCAACCCCGCCGGCAGCGTTTCGCCGAATACGCGCGCCGTATCGGCTTCGTCGAACGCGATCGCTTCACGGACCATGTCGATCCACGCCGCCGATGCATTCGCGGCCGACAGGCGCTTGATGACGGCCTCGCGCGTGTCGTCCGGCAAGTCGCGCGAGCGGTCGCCCGTCATCCGCGCGATCTGCGCGGCCGCGAACGCGGCCGGCTCGACCTGCTTCCAGTCGAGCGCGAACAGCGCATCGAGCCAGCCGCCAACGATTTCCGCCGGCACGACACTGTGCGCGCTGCCGTAGAACGGCCGCCGCGCACCGATCCGCCCGAGCGCCCATGCACACAACGCGCGTTCGGCCGGCTTCTGCAGTTGCACGATCAGGCGCTCGGCGAGCTCGACCTTGCGCTCGACGGGCAACCGTTCGAGCGACGCGGACAACCGCGTCATGTCGGCCGGCCCGACCTTGGCCGGATCGAACGGCAGCTTGCGCCGCTTGTCGTCGGACGGTTCGAGGAACGCGATCGCGTCGCGCACCTGCGTCTGCGCATCGTCGTCGAGGCCGCCGGCCACGCGCCGCCACAGCGTCCACCACTCGGACCACACCTGCGCATCGGTCACGTATTGAATGCCGTCGTCGAACAGCGGCCACAGTTGCTCGATGCGCCACGCGTCGAGCGGATGACCGAATCCCGGACGCAGGCAATAGCCGGCGAGATTCAGCCACGCGCGCTCGTGATCGGCCGAGCGACGGCGCCGCCGCGCCCGTGCGAGCAATGCGTCGAACAGTTCGCGCGCGAGCGCGACGTCCCAGTCTTCGCGGGCGCCGAGCACCTGCTCGAGTTGCGCGCGCAACCGGCGCGTGTCCTTCGGCGTCACGCCCGCGGCCTTGCTGCCGAACGAGCGCTCGATCAGCTCGATCGCCTGGTCGAGCCGCGGATGCCGCGCGGACGCCGCATCGTCGCCGTGCCCCGGCGCATCGCCGCGCAACTGGAATTCGAGCCGCCAGCGGCGCGCCGCGTCGTCGGTCGCGATGCAATGCATTTCGAGCGTGCCGACCTCGGTCAGCGACGCGGTGAGCTTCACCGGCGTTTCGCGCGCGTCGCCACCCGCCTTCGCGTCGACGACCGTCGCGATCGGCGGCAGCCGCACGAAATCGCCGCCGTCGAGATCGACGAGATCGCCGGGTCGGTACTTCGTGTCGGCCACCGTCGATACGAGGTGGAACCGCACCGGCTGCCCGAGCTGCAGCGCGAACGTGCGATCGTCGAGCCGGATCTCGCGTCCCTCTTCCGCGCCGCGCGGCAGCAGGCAGACGCCGCGGGCGGCAGAATCGTCCGCACCGTCGTCGAGCACGAGGAAATAGCTGCGCGCGGAGCCGCCGCCGATGCGCGGCGCATGGCCGGCACGCGCGAGCCCGTAGGCCACCGCGCCACGCGCGACGGCCACGTCGGGATGCGCGTTGTGCAGCACGTCGAGCGGCGCGCCGCGCCACGCACCGAGCGTCTGCGCAAGCCGGCCGGCGAGCGCGCCCGCGCGGAACACGCCGCCGTTGAGCAATAGCGTGTCCGGCAGCGGGCCTTCCGCATGACGATTCAGGAACGCGGCGACGTGGCGCGTGACGGCCGCGTCGCTCGCATACGGCAAGCCGAATTCGACGATCGCCGCGCGCGCCCGGCGCGGCAGTTCGCCGGCCTCGACCTGCGGAAAGAACCCGTCGACGACGATCTGCTCGACTTCCTGCCGCGTCAGCTCGGCCGAGCGCGCGCCGCCGACGAGCTTGCTGCCCGCGCCGAGCAGCGTGACGGTGGCGGACGCCGGCGCGTCGTCGCCGAGCAGCCGCTCCTTCGCCGCGCGGCAGCGCTCGACGAGCTGCGACAGGCTCGCGGCCGACAGCCGCGTACCGGGCTCGGTCAGCCGTGACTCGACCAGGCGCGCGAGCGCGAGGTCCATGTTGTCGCCGCCGAGCATCAGGTGGTTGCCGACGCCGACGCGCGTGAAGGTCGGCTCGCCATCGTCGCCCGGCGCGACGTCGACGAGCGTGAGGTCGGTCGTGCCGCCGCCGACGTCGCAGATCAGCACGCGCCGCGCCGCGGCGAACGTCTCGCGCAACGTGTCGCGCTGGCCGTACAGCCAGTCGTAGAACGCGGCTTGCGGCTCTTCCAGCAACCGCAGCGCCGGCAGCTTCGCGCGCCGTGCGGCCTCGACGGTCAACGCGCGCGCGCCGTCGTCGAACGACGCGGGCACCGTCAGGATCACGTCCTGCCGCGCGAGCGGCGCGTCGGGAAAATGCGCGTCCCACGCGTCGCGCACATGCGCGAGATAGCTCGCGCTCGCCTCGACCGGCGACACCTTGTCGACGCCGTCGGCCGCGCCCCACGGCAGGATCGCCGCGAGCCGATCGACCGACGCGTGCGACAGCCAGCTCTTCGCGCTCGACACGAGCCGGCCCGGCACCTGCGCGCCCAGCGTGCGCGCGTAGCGGCCGATCACGGCCGGCGGCGCGCCGACCGCGCCCGCCTTCGTGTCGGCCTTCGGCTCGGCCGCCCACGGCAGCCGCAGCGCGTCCGGCGGCAGCTCGCCCGCCGCCGGGTGATAACGCACCGACGGCAGCAGCGGCTGCGCGGCCACCGCGCCGGGCCCGACGAGTTGCTCGACGTCGAACACGCGGATCGCGTCGGAACCGGCCTCGACGTACGCGACGACCGTATTGCTCGTGCCGAGGTCGATGCCGACCGTATAACGCTTCATCGCGCTCAGGCGGCGCCGCGCACGTCGAACTCGACCTTCCAGCGCTCGTTCGTGCCGCTCGGGATCGCCTCGAGTTCGAGCGTGCCGGCTTCGGTCACGCGCGCGTGCAGCTTCACCGGCACGACTTCGCCGACGGTGCGCCCTTCGGCGGGCAGCGTCGCCTGGATTTCCTCCAGCTCCTGCAGCTCTTCCGGCGACCAGTAGTCGAGCAGCGTGCCGACCTGATCCTGGCGGCGCACCGACGAGCCGAAGAAGCGGAACTGCACCGGTTCGCCGACGACGAGGCCGAACTCCTGCGGCGGCAGCGCCGCGTCCGAGCCTTCCTCCATCCCGAACGGCGCGACGCACAGCGCCTGCACCGGCGGCTCGAGCCCCGGCACCGCGGGCATCGCCGATTCGATCGCGACGTAGTACGCACGCGCCGTGCCGCCGCGAATGCGCACGCCACGGCCGCGCTTCACGTAGCCGTAGTACGCCGCGCCGCGCGCGACCGCGAGATCGAGATCGGCGCCTTCGAGCAGGCGCGCGGGCGGCGCGCCTTCGGCGGCGAGCCAGCCGTTGAGCGTGTCGAGCACGCGCTGCGTGAGCAGCGTCGACTTGAACACGCCGCCGTTGAACAGCACGGCGGTCGGATGCAGGAACGTCGCGCCCTGCGGCAGCGTGCGCTGCACGCCTTCGAGCGTGTCGAGCGCCGCGACCTGGCGGCCGAGGAACGCCGCGAGATGGCGCGTGATGCCGGCGTCCTGCGCATACGGCAGGCCGAGCTGCGTCAGGCCGACACGCGCGCGGCTCACCGGCCGCGCGGCGGCATCGACTTGCGGGAAGAAGCCTTCGAGGATCGTCTGCGTGAGTTCCGCGCGCGTCAGTTCCGTGCGGATCGAGCCGCCGATCAGCTTCGAGCCGCGGCTCGGCACGACGAGCGGCACCGCATCGGTGGTCGGGTCGGACAGCAGCGTTTCCTTGGCCGAGCGGCACGCGTAGGTCAGCGCGCGCAGTTGCCACGGATCGGCCTGCGTGCCCTGCTGCGCGAGCTTGCGTGCGACCACGTGCGCGAGGGCGAGGTCCATGTTGTCGCCGCCGAGCAGGATGTGCTCGCCGACGGCCACGCGATGCAGTTCGAGATTGCCGTCGCGCTCGACCACCGCGATCAGCGACAGGTCGGTCGTGCCGCCGCCGACGTCGACGCACAGGATCAGGTCGCCGACCTGCACCTGCTTGCGCCAGCCGCCCTCGCTCTTCTGGATCCAGCTGTACAGCGCCGCTTGCGGCTCTTCCAGCAGCGTCATCCGCGAATAACCGGCGGCACGCGCGGCTTCCGCCGTCAGTTCGCGCGCGGCCGGATCGAACGACGCGGGGATCGTGACCGTCACGTCCTGGTCGGCGAACGGCGCGTCGGGATGCGCGTGGTCCCACGCTTCGCGCAGGTGCGTCAGGTAGCGGATCGAGCTTTCCAGCGGCGACACACGGGCCACTTCCGGCGGTGCATCGCTCGGCAGGATCGCCGCGCGGCGGTCGACGCCCGGATGGCACAGCCAGCTCTTCGCGCTCGACACGAGGCGGATCGGCGTGCCGGCGCCGCGCGTGCGCGCCATCTCGCCGACCGCGAACGCGCGCGAGGCCGTCCACGGCAGCGTCAGGTCGCCCTGGGTCAGCTCGCTTTCATGCGGCAGGTAGAGGAACGACGGCAGCAGGTCGCGCGATTCCAGCGCGCCGGGCGCGGTGAGCTGCGCGATCGGCAGCACCTGCTGCACGATCTTTTCGCCATCGCTCGTGCTGCTGTCGACGTACGACAGCGCGCAATGGGTCGTCCCGAGGTCGATACCGATCGAATAGCGCGGATCGCTCACAGTTCCACCTCCGCCGGTGCGATCACCGATGCGTCGTGGCTGCCCGTCAGCTTCGGCAGGCGCACGTCGGACACGCGCCAGCCGCGATGGCTGACGGTGCCGGTAAACGGCGCGGAGCCGACCACGTTGCCCGTCACGCGCACGGCGGTCGCGTCGAAGCCGGCGGGCAGCGTCACGCGGCTGCCTTCGGCTTCGTCGCGCACCGGCACGATCGTGAAGTGTTCGCGCAGCGCGGCGCGGCAGCCGTCGTGCACGAGGCGCGCGGCCGCGCCGATATCGGCGTCCGCGTAGCCGGCGATGTCTTCCTCGACGAAATCGATGAAGCGCGCATCGCGTTGCAGCAGGCCGAGCAGTTGCAGCGCGGCCTGCGGGCTCGCTTCGCGCAGCTCGGGCGCCGGCGCCTTCACCGGCGCGGGGGCGACCGGCGCGGCAGCCGGCGCGGGGGTCGGGGCCGGCGCGACCGGGGCCGGGGCGCCGTCGCGCACGCGCAGCACGCCGGCGGCGAACTCGCGATTGCCGAGCACGGAGAAGAACGTGCCGACGGCCAGCGACAGCCGGCCGAAGAAGGACAGGTTGGATTCGGGCATGGGGTCTGGACTCCTGTGGGCTCGCAGCACGGCGAGCGTTTCTTGCCTGGGCGCCCGGCGGCGGCGTGCGGCATGCGCACCGGCGCCGCCCGGCGCGTGATTCGAACGCACCCTCGCGGGTGCGGAAAACCCGTATTTTGCCCTGTGGCGGACGAACCGGGCAGAAGTCGGGGGACAGAACACGGCGGCGCGGCGGTTTCGGCCGCGCCGGATCGCGCGTCAGATGCGATCGAGCGCGATGCTGCGACGCGTCAGCGCGACTTGCGCAGCCGCGCCGCCTTCGCTTCGAAATCGCGCGACAGCATGCCGAGCGTGACTTCGCCGAAGCGCGCGAGCAGCGACGCTTCGGCTTCCTTCAGCGTCGCCGACAGGTGCGCGTTGACGGCCTGTTCGACCAGGCATTCGGGTGCATCCTCGGGCACCAGGTCGGAAAACAGCGGCGGCTCGCCCACCGCGCGATAGACGTCGAGCAGCGTGATGTCGTCGAGCGCGACGCTCAGCGCCCAGCCGCCGCCGTGCCCCTTCTCCGACTGCACGTAGCCGCAGTCGCGCAACCCGCCGAGCAGGCGCCGCACGACGACCGGGTTCGTGCACAGCATCGTCGCGATCGTCTCCGACGTCAGCGGGCCGTCGGCCTGGTCCATGTGGATCAGCGCATGCAGCATGCGCGACAAACGGCTGTCGGTTCTCACGGGCGAGGCTCCCCTTCTCTCGAAACTTTTGAAGTTGCATGAATGATACCATCGCCCTATCATGCAACTTCTCGTGTTTCATGAGTTGGCCGCCAGCGGAGCACGTGGATCATTCACGCAGGTCCAGAAAGGAGTTGATGCATGCATTCCCATCATGAAGTGATCGTGATCGGCGGCAGCTTCGCCGGGCTGTCGGCCGCGATGCAACTGGCGCGGGCACGCCGCCGCGTGCTCGTGATCGACGCCGGTCGGCCGCGCAACCGCTTTGCCGAACACGCGCACGGCTTCTTCGGCCAGGACGGCAAGCCGCCCGCGCAGATCGTCGCCGAAGCGCGTGCGCAGCTCGCCGCGTATCCGACCGTGCAGCGCATCGACGGCGAGGCACGCACCGCCGAGCGCGACGCGGACGGGCGCTTTCACGTGACGCTGGCCGACGGCAGCCGCGCGAGCGCCGACCGGCTGATTCTCGCGACCGGCATCCGCGACGCGTTGCCCGCGCTGCCGGGGCTGGCCGAACGCTGGGGCATCAGCGTGCTGCATTGCCCGTACTGCCACGGGTACGAGGTCAGCGGCCAGCGGCTCGGCGTGCTCGCCACGCATCCGCTGTCGGTCCATCAGGCGATCCTGATTCCGGACTGGGGCCCGACGACGTGGTTCACGCAGGGCGTGGTCGAACCGAACGACGAAGAAGCCGCGTTGCTCGCCGCGCGCGGCGTGCGCATCGAGCGCTCGCCGGTCGTCGAGATCCTCGGCGATGCGCCGCGTATCGACGCGCTGCGGCTCGCCGACGGTCAGCTCGTGTCGATCGACGCACTGTTCATCGGCGCGCGCACCGACATGGCGAGCGACCTTGCGCAGCAGCTCGGCTGCGCGTTCGACGACGGGCCGCTCGGCACCGCGATTCGCGTCGACACGTGGAAGCGGACGAGCGTCGCCGGCGTATATGCGGCCGGCGACGCGTCGAGCCTGATGACCAACGCGACGTTCGCGTCGGCATCGGGTGTGGCGGCCGGCGTGGGCGCGCACCGGTCGCTGGTTTTCGGGCTGGACGCGTAGGTGGATGGGCAGCCGGGCGTCACGCCGCGCGCGGCGCGGCGTCCACCGCCGGCTGCGCGTCCCCCTCGGCGCTGCACGCTTCCAGCGAAATCCGCCGCGTCTCGCGCCCGTTGAGCCACCACAGGCCGGCCGCGAGCGGCCCCGGCAGCGCAAGCACCAGCAGCACGACCAGCGCGGCCGACGGCGAGCCCGATATTGCGTAAACATTCGTCAGCATCAGCGGCGCGATCACCGCGCCGAGCCGGCCGATCGCGACCGACACGCCGAGCCCCGTCGCGCGAATCCGCGTCGGCAGGATTTCGGACGACACCACATAGCCCGAGATGTACGCCCACGTGACGCCGAACTGGATCAGGCAGTAGCCGAACACCATGCCGGGCAATGCATGCATCGCATAGATGAAGACGATCGCCGCGACGGTGAACGTATAGCTTGCGAACAACGACGCGCGCCGCCCCCAGGCCTCGACCAGGAACGCCGCGACGATGCCGCCCGCGAGCGCCGCGGCGTTGCCGATCATGTAGTAGATCGGCATGTCCGTCGACGCCACCTTCAGGTACGGCAGCAGCACGAGCGCCATCAGCGACAGCACGCCGTACACGACGGCCGCCTGCGAGAAGTTCAGCGCGCCGGCCAGCGCGCAGCGCGCGCGATACGCGCCGAACAGTTCGCCGACGTTGCGCCAGAACGCGGGCGCCTGGTGCGCGAAGCGGGTCGGCGTGTAGCGCTTCGTCAATTGCGCGCGGTCGGCCTGCGCGCGCGGCGCGCGCGCCACGCTCGCGACGATCTGCTCGACGATCGCTTCGGCTTCCGCCACGCGCCCCTGCTGGATCAGCCAGCGCGGCGATTCCGGAATCACGCGGCGGATCCAGAAGAACACCAGCGCCATCGTCGTGCCGAGGCCGAAGCCCACGCGCCATGCCCACTCGGGCGGCAACTGGTTCAGCACCAGATACGACACGGCCGCCGACAGCAGCGCGCCGACCGGAAAACCCGACAGGATCAGCGCGTCGGTCCGGCCGCGATGGCGCGTCGGAATGAATTCGCCCATCGTCGCGGTCACCGCCGAATATTCGCCGCCGACGGCCAGCGCCGTCATCGCGCGGAAGAACAGGAACGATTCGTAGTTCCACGACAGCACGGTCGCGACGCTGAAGCACGCGTACCAGAGCAGCGTCGCGAGGAACAGGCGCTTGCGGCCATAGCGGTCGGCGAGATAGCCGAACGCGATCGCGCCCACCAGCATCCCGAACACCCAGATGCTGACCGCGAGCGAGCCCTGCGCGGCGCTCAGGTGCCAGTGCGACTTCAGCACGCCGAACACGCTGCCGATGATGTTGGTTTCGAACGAATCGAGCGCCCAGCCGACGCCGAGCGCGACCAGCATCAGCGTGTGGAAGCGGGTCCACGGCAGGTTGTCGAGACGCGTGAGCGCGTCCGTTTCGATCGGATGAGACGGTTGCATGATGAGGGCTCCTCGTCAGTGAAGCGCCCGCTCGGGCTGCTCCGGGCTGAAGTCGAAATGCGGGAAGCGCGCGCGGGTGCCGATGAAGTTGCGCCCACGTGCGCCGTCGAATGCGTGATCCACGATGCGCGCCCATTCGGGCGCGTCGATCCCGTACGCGGCCGGGTGGCTCGCGACGCCGAGCGCGTCGAGCAATGCGACGAGCTGCGCGGGGGCGGACGCCGTATCGCCGAAGATCTCGCGCAGCGCGGCGTCGCACGCGGCGTCGACGCCGAGCGCCGCCTGCATCACGGCCGGCAGGCAGAACGAGCACGCGATGCCGTGCGCGACGCCGCGCGTCAGCGTGATCGCATAGGAAATGCTGTGCGCGAGCGCGGTGTGCGTATTCGAGAACGCGAGCCCCGCGCGCAGCGCGCCGAGCGCCATGTCGCTGCGCGCGTCGAGATCGTCGGGGTGCGCATTCACGCGCCCGAGGCCGTGCATCAGTTCGCGTGCCGCCTGCACGGCAAGGCCGCGCGTGACGGGGTTCGCATGGACGTTCCAGATGCTTTCGAGCGCGTGCGACAACGCGTCGAGACCGCTGGCGAGCGTCGGCTGCATCGGCAGGCCGACCATCAGGCGCGGATCGACGATCACCGTTTCCGGAAAGAGATCGGGCCGCGACAGCGACAGCTTGCGCGCGTTGTGCGGATCCCAGACGGTCGCCCACCGCGTCACTTCGCTGCCGGTGCCGGCCGTGGTCGGGATCGCGACGATCGGCAGCGCAGGCCGCACCGGTGCGTCGCCCGTCGTGCCCGCGGCGCCGGACAGGATGCGCAGCACGCGATCGAAATCGCCGTGTTCGGCGGCGAGCACTTTCGCCGAATCGATCACCGAGCCGCCGCCGAGCGCGATCAGCACGTCCGGTTTGGCGGACAGCGCGGCGAGCCGCTCGCACGCGCGTCGCAGCATCGGCACCGACGGGTTCGCCTCGACGCAGTCGATCCGCGCGAGCGCCGGCCCGAGCTGCGCTTCGACACGGTCGGCCAGCCGCGCGAACACGGCATCGGGATACGTGACGATCGCATAGCTGCGTCCGCCGAGCGCATCGCTCAAATCCGTGAGCGCGTCGACGCCGAAGCGGATCCGCACGGGATTGTGGAAGTGCCAGTCGCTCATGCCGCCGCTCCCGCGCGACGCCGCGTATCGCACACTTGTCCGTTCACGACCCGATATTCTGCATGACGAACCAATACGAAAAACCGATCTTCCGCGCAATACATGCTCGCACCTGAATGGAATGGGGACGAGCATCAGGTTAGGCATCCGCGATGACGCGTTCATGATCGAAAATCCCGGTCATCGGCTATGGATCGACCGAATTTTTCGATCGATCGCCGCCGCATGCCGGTGCGTCGTTGCCCGCGGTCACGCGTCGAGCGGCCGGCACCGCGCGACCGCATCGAAAAACGACGCGACCAGCCGGCTGCCGCGCCGTTCGCTCAGGCAACACACGTGGATATGGGTTTCGACCGGGTCGCCGTCGATGCGCAGCGGCCGCAGCCGCTCGTCGGGCACGTATTCGGCCTTCGATACCGTGCCGACGCCGAGCCCGCGCGTGACGGCCTCGCGCAACGCCTCGCGGCTGCCGATGTCCATCGCGATGCGCGGCGTCAGGCCGGCCGCTGCCATCGCGTCTTCGAGCGCGCGGCGCGTCGTCGAGCCCGGTTCGCGCATCAGCAGCGGCTCGCCGGCCAGTTCGTGCAGCGTGATCGCGTCGCGCGTCGCGAAGCGGTGCGTCGAGCGCACGAACGCGATCACCGGAAAGCTCGCATAGCGCTGCGTGAAGTAGCGCGCGTCCTCGAACGCGCGGGCCACCACGCCGACGTCGCACACGTACTCGTCGAGATCGCGCAAGACGGTTTCCGAATTGCCGAGCGCGACCGACAGGTGCATGTGCGGATGCAGCTTGTGATACGCGTCGATCATCTCGGTGACGTGAAACGGGCCGACCGCGCCGATCTTCAGCGAGCCGCGCTGCAATGCGCCGCTGTCGCGCAGCAGCGCGGCGGCATCGCTCTCGTCGCTGCAGATGCGGCGCGCGATCGGCAGGAATTCGAGCCCGACCGCCGACAGCTCGACGCGCCGGCCGCGGCGGTGGAACAGCTCGACGCCGTGTTCGTGTTCGAGGGTCTGGATCTGCGACGTGATCGTCGTCTGGCTGGTGGACAGCGCGCGGGCGGCCGCGGTGAAACCGCCGTGCTGGACGACGGCAATGAAGCTGCGAAGCTGGGTCAGTGTCATGACGGGCGGTCGAATCGATCGGGAAATACGTGCCGAATGCCGGATGGCATCGAAAAATTCAATGTATCGGGCGAATGTGACAGGCGCGTTCCGGTCGAGCTTGTCGCCGCCCCTCGACGCCGCGTCGATGGCTTCGCCGCACGATGTGCGGTTTAATGCTCGACATCACCGGCATTAAGAGCCATGAAATGCTCGACCTCGACGACCTTCGACTCGTCCGCGCGATCGGCACGTCGCGCTCCCTGGCCGCTGCCGCCCGGCTGCTCGACCTCACGCCGCCCGCGGTCACGATTCGCCTGCAGCGGATGGAGGCACGGCTGAACGCAAGGCTCGCCGTGCGGCAGCCGAAAGGGATCGCGCTGACCGACGAAGGGCAGCGGCTGTACCAGGAAGCCGTCGGCATTCTCGAGCGCGTGGAAGCGCTGCCGGGCAGCCTCGCGGGCGACCACGGCGACGTGCAGGGCACGCTGCGCGTCGTCGCCCCGCTCGGCTTCGGCCGCAAATACGTCGCACGGATCGTGCGCGACCTGCAGCGCGCGCATCCGAAACTCGACATCTCGCTCCATCTGTCGGAAAGCCCGTTGACGAGCGCGGCGGGGGCCGACGTGGTCGTCCATGTCGGCAGCCTCAAGTCGTCGTCGTGGATCGGCTATCCGCTCGCCCCCAACGAGCGCTTCCTGTGCGCGAGCCCCGCGTACGCGCGCCGCCTCAAGGATCTGAAGCATCCGTCCGAGCTGACGCGCTACGACTGCCTGTGCCTGCGCGAGAACGACGAAGACATCCCGCGCTGGCGCTTCTCGCCCGGCAGCGGCGTCGACGGCGAATCGCGGCGGGCTACCGTCATCCGCGTCAGCGGCGCGCTGTCGTCCAACGACGGCACCGTCATCACCGAATGGGCGCTCGCCGGGCTCGGGATCGTCGAGCGCTCCGAGTGGGACGTCGCGCCGCTGCTGGCGAACGGCAAGCTCGTGCGGCTGCTGCCCGGCTGGAACCTGCCGGCCGCGCCGGTGACGGCGCTGTTGCCGTCGCGTACCGGCCGCTCCGCGCGGCAGCGGGTGTTTCTCGACGCCGCGCGGCGGTTTCTCGATCCGCCGCCGTGGCGCGGCAAGGCATGAGTGTTAAATGCGGCTTAATGGAAGATTAGCCGCGCATTAAACACGAGGCGGCCCAACCGCCCTACAGTGTCCGCATCGGCAACCACGCCATCGGACACCTCGTGAACCTTCATACGCTCAATACCCCGGCCGCCCTGATCGACGTCGGCCGCATGCAGCGCAACATCGCGCGCATGCAAACGCATCTGGACGCACTCGGCGTCCGGTTCCGGCCGCACGTCAAGACCACCAAATGCCGGCACGTCGTCGACGCGCAGATCGCGGCGGGCGCGCAAGGCATCACGGTGTCGACGCTCAGGGAAGCCGAGCAGTTCTTCGCGCACGGCATCCGCGACATCGTCTATGCGGTCGGCATGGTGCCCGCCAAACTCGCGCAGGCGCTCGCGCTGCGCCGGCAGGGCTGCGACCTGAAGATCGTCGCCGACAGCCTGCCGGCCGCGCAGGCGATCGCCGCCTTCGGGCGCGAGCACGGCGAACGGTTCGACGTATGGATCGAAGTCGACGTCGACGGCCACCGCTCGGGCATCCCGCCCGAAGCCGACCTGCTGATCGACGTCGGCCGCGCGCTGACCGGCGGCGGCATGCTGCTCGGCGGCGTGCTCGCTCATGCGGGCTCCAGCTATGAATACGACACGCCCGACGCGCTGGCCGCGATTGCCGAACAGGAGCGCAGCCGCACCGTGCGGGCCGCGGAGCGCCTGCGGGCCGCCGGGTTGCCGTGCCCGGTCGTGAGCATCGGCTCGACGCCCACCGCGCTGGCGGCGGAGCGGCTCGACGGCGTGACCGAAGTGCGCGCCGGCGTGTACGTGATGTTCGACCTCGTGATGCACAACATCGGCGTGTGCGAACAGTCCGACATCGCGCTGTCGGTGCTGACCACGGTCATCGGTCATCAGGAAAAGAAAGGCTGGGCGATCGTCGACGCGGGCTGGATGGCGATGAGCCGCGACCGCGGCACGCAGCGCCAGGCACGCGACTTCGGCTACGGGCAAATCTGCACCGAAGCCGGCGAAGTGCTCGACGACTACCTGATGAGCGCCGCCAACCAGGAACACGGGATCGTGTCGCGCGCGGGCACGCCGGATACGGACATCGCGCGGCGGTTTCCGATCGGCACGCGCCTGCGCATCCTGCCGAATCACGCGTGCGCGACCGGCGCGCAACATCCCGACTACCACGCGATCGGCGACGACGACGCCGCGCAGACGTGGCCACGCTTCTACGGGTGGTGAGCGAAGTCCGGCGCCCATGCCGCGCCATCCGCGCATTGACTATTTATCCAGTTCTGGACAAACTTTAAACACCCTCGATTCGTCTCGTGCCGGACAGGCACCCCCGACCATGCCGACCGACGCCCGCCTCCTTCTCCTCGACCGCGATGCCGTCGAGCCCGCCCTGCAAGCCGGGCAAGTGATGGCGGCCGTGCGCGAAGCCTTCGTGCTGCACAGTCAAAGGGCCGGACGCGTATTCCCGGTGGTGCGCGAGAAGCTGCATACCGGCGGCGTGTTCGGCATCAAGTCGGGCGACGTCGCCGGCCAGGATCTGCTCGGTTTCAAGGCGGCCGGGTTCTGGCCCGGCAACCGTACACGCGGCGGCGAGCCGCATCAGGCGACCGTCGCGTTGTTCGATCCGGCGACGGGCCGCCCGCTGTGCATCATGGACGGCAACGCGATCACCACCGCGCGGACCGGCGCCGCGGGCGGCCTCGGGCTGCAACAGCTCGCACGCCGCGACAGCACGCGGATCTGCGTGTTCGGCACGGGCGTGCAGGCGCGCGTGCAGCTCGACTACGCGCTCCGGCTGCTGCCGCAGCGGTGCACGGTGCAATACGTGAACGTCGGCGGCGAGCCGGACCCGGCGTTCGAATCGCACTTCGTCGAACGATGCACGATCGGCGTGGCGCGCGACCGGAACGATGCGGTCGCCCACAGCGACGTGGTGATCACGGCCACGCCCGGCGGCGGGCCGTTGTTCGACGCGGATGCGGTTCGGCCGGGCACCCACCTGACCTGCGTGGGCGCCGATACCGCGGGCAAGCGCGAACTACCGCCTGGCGTGCTGGAACGCGCGCGCATCGTCGTGGACGATCACGATCAGGCGCGCGGCATCGGCGAGTGCCAGTGGGCGCCGGATTTGCCGCGCACGGAAATCGGTGACATCCTCGCGGGTGCGGCATCGGTCGACCGTGCCGCGCACGAGATCACCGTCTTCGACATGACGGGCCTCGCGCTTCAGGACCTGACCGTCGCGCGCTTCCTGTATCGGCACGCCGTCGACAACGGCACCGGAACCGCCGTTCCGTGGCCCTGGTAACACGACTTCCCGCTTTCAACCGCCATGCGTCTCACCCAAGTTTCCGCCCTGTCGTTCGACCTCGACGACACCCTGTGGCCGTTCGGGCCGTCCGTCGTCCGGGCCGAAGCGACGCTTCGCGCATGGTTGCTCGAGCACGCGCCGAATACCGAGCGCGTGCTGCCGACGCAACAGGCGCTCAGCGCGCTCCGTGAGGAATACGAACGTTTGTATCCGGATCTCGCCAGCGACTATCGCGCGATGCGAATCGGCTCGATCCGACTGGCGCTGGAACGCGCGAACGAAGATGTCTCGCTGACCGATCGGGCCTACGACGTCTTCTATGCGGCGCGCAATCGCGTCGAGTTCTATGAAGACGCGCTGCCGGCGCTGGCGTGGTTGAGCGCCCGCTTTCCGTTGATCGCGGTCACCAACGGCAACGCGGATCTCCGGCTGACCGGCGGCGGCGAATTCTTCCGCACGACGCTCAGCGCGCGCGTATTCGGCTTCGCCAAGCCGGAACCCGAAATCTTCCATGCGGCGGCGGACGCACTCGGCGTGCGGCCGGCCGAATTGCTGCATGTGGGCGACGACTTCCACCTCGACATCGTCGGCGCGTTGAATGCGGGGCTTCAGGCCGCGTGGGTCGTGCGCGAACCTCGGGCGGGCGGGGAACCGGCTCCGCCTCAGGCGGCGACACCGCATCTCACGTTGCGCGATCTGGCGATGCTGTGTCGTGCGCTCGGCGGACCCGACACGGTCTCGTGATCGCACGCGGACGCGGCGGGTCACGCCGATGCGGCGCATGACCCGGCACCCGTTTCACTGTCACGCCGCCTTCCGCGCCTCCGCGATCCGCTGCGGCGCCTTCGGCCGCGCATACAGCCGCTCCAGATACGCGCGCAGTTGCGGGAACGGTTCGATCAGGTGGCATTCGCTCGCCCAGTCGATCAGGTAAGCCGTCACGCAATCGGCCACCGTCAGCGAATCACCGACGATGAATTCGCGCCCTTCGAGATGCTTGTCGAGAATCGCGGCCATCGTCGTGAAATCCTCGCGCGCCAGTTCGATATCGGCCGGCGAGCGTTTCTCCGGCGGATAGATGAACGTATGGCGCGTGATCCGCCACAGCGGCTGCTCGAGCTCCGTCACCGCGAACATGACCCATCGATAGGCCTCCGCCCGCAGCGCCGGCTCGACCGGCAGCAGCGCCTTCTCCGGGTACTTGTCCGCGAGATACAGCACGATCGCGGCCGACTCGGGAATCACGAGGTCGCCGTCCACCAGCACCGGCACCTTGCCGGCCGGATTCAGGCGCAGGAATTCGGGCCGCTTGTGCTCGCCCTCGAGCAGGTTGACCGACACGAATTCGAAATCCGCATCCAGTTCCTTCAGACCCCACAGCGCCCGCTGCGAGCGGGTGCCGGCAAATCCGTAAAGCTTCATCGCCCATCTCCATCCAGAATGTCGGGAAAATGTCTGCATCCGGACCACGCGCATCGCATCGGGCGACACGTCGTGTCCGGCCTCACGCGTCGCTCATGCGCCCGGAATCGCCAGCACCGGCATCACGTCGACCGACACGCCCGGGAACAGCGTGAAATGCGGATGACCTTCGAACAGCGCGGCGGCCGCCTCGTGCGATGCCGCCCGCACGACGCTGAAGCCGCTCAGCGCATTGGACGTGTCGCGGATGCCGCCGGCGTCGATGGTCTTGGTCTTGCCGAGCGGGCCGCCCAGTTCGACGATCGCGTCGCGATGGCGCTCGACCCACGCATGCCACGCGGCGATGCCGTCGCGCTCGCGCGTGCGCCGCTCGTCCTCCGGCAGCGCCATCCATGCCTTCATCGCCGGGCTGTCCCGGGTCCCGAGAAATACGGCGAGATACAACTGTTGTTGCGCACTCATGCCTTCTCCTCCGATGACGGACGCGGCGGGTTGCCGCGCCTCGACCTTGACAAGATAGGTTGATATCAACACAATTGCAACATGGCACGAAAAGAAAAGCTTCCCTTCGAAACGACGCTGATGGTGCGCGATTGCTGCCTGTGCCTGCACATGCAGCGCGCGGCGCGCAATCTGGCGCGCATCTTCGACGATGTGCTGCGCCCGCTCGACCTCACCAACGGCCAGTTTTCGCTGCTGATGTCGTTGAACCGGCCGCAACCGGCCCCGATGAAATCGGTTGCGTCGTTGCTCGCGATGGATCGCACCACGCTCACCGCGGCGCTCAAGCCGCTCGAGCGGCGCGGCCTCGTCACGATCGCGCAGGATCCGGACGACCGGCGCAGCCGCCTGCTCGAACTGACTCGGGCCGGGCACGACCTGCTGACCGAGGCGTTCCCGTTGTGGCAGCGCGCGCATGCCGAGATCGAGCGGCCGTTCGCGCCGGGCGAAGTCGACCAGTTGCGCGGCCAGTTGCGCACGCTGTCGATCGATCCGGGTTCGCGCGACTGAGGCGGCGCGCGGATCGCCCAGCGGCGGCGATCATGCGCACTTCCTGTCACGCGCTGTCAGCAGACATTGCCGGCGTCCGTCGCACCGCCCGATTCGATGGCAATATCGCTCGGCACGACAACCGATCCGGTATCCATAAGGAGACGAGCATGGGCAACAACGAGAAGGGCGCGATTTTCCGGTCGCTTCACCGCGCGGGCCAGCCGCTGGCGCTGTTCAACGTGTGGGACGCCGGCAGTGCGCGCGCGGTGGCCGACGCCGGCGCCGTCGCGCTGGCCACCGGCAGCTGGTCGGTCGCGGCAGCCAACGGTTTCGTCGACGGCGAGCAGATGCCGCGCGCGCTGATGATGGAGGTGCTGGAGCGGATCGTGCGTGCGACGGACTTGCCCGTCACCGTCGATCTCGAAAGCGGCTACGGCGAGCGGCCGGAAGATGTCGCCGAGACGATCGCGATGAGCATCCGGGCCGGCGCGATCGGCTGCAATCTCGAAGACAGTTTTCCGTCGACGGGCGAACTGCGCGACGTCGACGAAGCGGCGGCCCGTATCGCGGCGGCCCGGCAGGCGGCCGATCGCGCGGGCGTCGCCTATTTCATCAACGCGCGCACCGACGTGTTCTTCAAGGCGGCAACCGAGACGCACGACGAACGATTGCTCGACGCGACGCTGGCGCGCGCCCGCGCGTACGCGGCGGCCGGCGCCGACGGCCTGTTCGTGCCCGGCCTGCGCTCGCCGGCGCTCATTCGCGCGCTGACGGCCGCGTCGCCGCTGCCGGTGAACGTGATGCGCGTCGCGGAAACGCCGACGCTCGCGGAACTCGCGGAGTACGGCGTGGCGCGCATCAGCCACGGGCCGTATCCGTATCTGCAGGCAATGAAGACGCTGGCGGCGCTGGTCAAGCAAGGCGGCTGACGGATTCGCGGGGCGGCGGGCGGCCGCCGCGCCGCCGCTGCCGGTCACCCCGATCGGCTTTGTTCACGCAGGCGTCGTGCTGCGCTACTTCTCGCCGATCACGACGATCGGTACGCCGCAAAGCGCGGCCGCGCAGGAGCTGCGCATGGAGTGCATGTTTCCGGCCGACGACGCGACCGACGCGCGCCACCGGCAATTGCTCGACGCGCACGCGCCGGTGCGCTGACCGACGTTCAGGATGCCTTGACGAAATCGATGAACGCGCGCAACGCCGGCGGCACGAGACGCCGCCCCGGGTAATACAGAAAGGGCCCCGAGAACGGCCGCCACCACGGTTCGAGCACCGGTTCGAGCGCACCGCTTTCGAAATGCGGGCGCACCCAGTCTTCGAACAGATACAGGATCCCCGTCCCGGCGATCGCCGCGTCGACCATCAGCTCCGTCGCCCCGCCGATCTGGACCAGCAGCGGCCCGGCGGCCGGCTCGACCCGCACGACCTCGCCGTCGCGCTCGTACTCCCACGGCGGCATCGCGCCGCTGGCGAAGCGTCCGCGCAGGCACCGATGGCCAAGCAGGTCGCGCGGATGCCGCGGCCGGCCGTGCCGGTCGAGATAGCCGGGCGCCGCCGCGGTCGCGAACCGCTGGATGCGCGGGCCGATCGGCACCGCGATCATGTCCTGTTCGAGCCGTTCGTCGTAGCGGATGCCCGCGTCGCAGCCGGCCGCCAGCACGTCGACGAAATTTTCGTCGGCGGTCACTTCCAGCCGGATGTCCGGATACGCCTCGAGAAAGCGCGGCACGATCGCCGGCAACACGAGCCGCGATGCGCTGACCGGCACGTTGAGCTTCAGCGTGCCGGCCGGTCGGCCCCTGAATTCGTCGATCCCATCGAGCGCCGCCGCCACTTCGGTCAGCGCGGGCCCGAGGCGCGCGAGCAGGCGCTCGCCGGCTTCGGTGGGCACGACGCTGCGCGTCGTGCGATGCAGCAGCCGCACGCCGAGCCGCGCTTCCAGCCGGCGCACGGCCTCGCTCAGCCCCGACGCGCTGAGGCCCGTCATGCGCGCGGCGTCGCGGAATCCGCCGGCGCGCGCCACGGCCATGAACGCGTTCAGATCGCCCAGATCGGTTTGCATTGTTCGCCTTTTCGTACAACCCGTGCGAATTATGCCGGCTTATCGCGCAGACGACATGTCCCTATGCTGAACGCATTCATTCATCTCATCGACAGGAGCGCGTCATGCCCGACATTCGCCACACCGCCACCTTCAGGCTCGGAGATCGCCACGTCAGACGGATCGGCTACGGCGCGATGCAGCTCGCCGGCCCCGGTGTATTCGGCCCGCCGAAAGACCGCGACGCCGCATTGAAGGTCTTGCGCGAAGCCGTCGAATCCGGCGTCGACCATCTCGACACCAGCGACTTCTACGGCCCGCACGTGACGAACCGGCTGATTCGCGACGCGTTGCATCCATATCGCGACGATCTCGTGATCGTCACCAAGATCGGCGCGCGCCGCGGCGACGACGCGTCGTGGCTGCCCGCCTTCGCGCCCAACGAACTCGAACGGGCCGTGCACGACAACCTGCGCAACCTCGGGCTCGACGTGCTCGACGTCGTCAACCTGCGCATCATGTTCGACACGCACGGGCCGGCCGAGGGATCGATCGAAGCGCCGCTGGCCACGCTCGCCGAACTGCAACGGCGCGGGCTGGTCCGGCACATCGGCCTGAGCAACGTCACGCCCGCGCAGGTTGCAGAAGGCCGGCGGATCTGCGACATCGTCTGCGTGCAGAACCACTACAACATCGCGCATCGCGGCGACGATGCACTGATCGACACGCTGGCCCGTGACGGCATCGCGTACGTGCCGTATTTCCCGCTCGGCGGCTTCTCGCCGCTGCAGTCGTCGACGCTGTCCGACGTCGCCGCCCGCGTCGGCGCGACGCCGATGCAGGTCGCGCTTGCGTGGCTGCTGCGCCGCGCGCCGAATCTCCTGCTGATTCCCGGCACGTCGTCGGTCGCGCATCTGCGCGAGAATCTCGCGGCAGCCGATCTCGCTCTGCCGGCCGACGCGCTCGCGGCACTCGACCGCATCGCGGGCGCCAGCGCCACCTGACGCGCGGACGGTCGGTCGGCGGCCCGTACCACGCGGGCCGCCTGGCCGGTCAGGACGCGACCACGCCCACCCGCTTCGGCACGCCGGTCACGATCGTCGCGACCGCCACCGCCAGCACGATCGCCGCGCCGACGAACACGCCTGCCGCGCCGTTCGCGTCGAACACGACGCCGCCGGCGGCCGCGCCCGTCGCGATCGCGAGCTGGATCGCCGCGACGATCAGCCCGCCCGCGCTCTCCGCTTCGTCGGGCACGGTGCGCGTGACCCACGTCGACCACGCGACCGGCACGCCGCCGAACGCCATTCCCCACAACGCGACCAGCACCGCGTCGATCATCGGCGCGCGGCCGAGCACGACGAGCGCGATGCCGAGCACGACCATCAGCGCCGGCATGCCGATCAGCATCGGCCGCAGCCGGTGTTCGAGCACGCGGCCCGCGAGCGACGTGCCGACGAAGTTCGCGATGCCGTAGCCGAGCAGGATCGCCGACAGCCCGTTCACGCCGACGCCCGCGACCTGTTCGAGGAACGGCCGCAGATACGTGAAGAACGCGAAATGGCCGGTGAACACGAGGATCGTCGCGAACATCCCGAGGCCGACGGTCGGCCGGCGCAGCACGTCGATCAGCGTGCGCAGCCGCGTCGTGCCGCTCGGCGGCATCGACGGCAGCGTGAGAAGCTGCGACACGAACGCGAGGCCGCCGAGCACGGCCGCGATCAGGAACACGTTGCGCCAGCCGATCAGGTGACCGAAGTAGCTGCCCATCGGCGCGGACGCGATGGTCGCGACCGCCACGCCGCTGAAGATGATCGACAGCGCGCGCGGCACCATCGCCGTCGGCACGAGCCGCATCGCGGTGGCGGTCGCCATCGTCCAGAAGCCGCCGAGCGCGATGCCGAGCACGACGCGGCCGATCAGCAGCACGCCCAGGTTCGGCGCGAACGCGACGGCGAGATTCGATGCGACGAGCAGTACCGAGAACACCAGCAGCACGCGCCGCCGGTCGATCGTGCGCGTGAGCGCCGAGATCAGCAGGCTCGTGACGAGCGCGACCGTGGCGGTGGCCGTGACGGCCTGTCCGGCCACGCCTTCGGTCACGCCGAGGCTCTCGGCCATCGGCGTGAGCAGGCTCGCCGGCAGGAATTCGGCCGTGACGAGCCCGAACACGCCGAGCGCCATCGCGAATACCGCGCCCCAGGCCGGTTCGCGGGGGGCCGCCGTCGAGGCGGCCGAGGAGATTCCGGGATTCATGCGAGGTTCCGTGTCGGTCAGGGAAAGTACTGATGAGGGCGTATCGTAAGGAACGGCGGCAGGACGGTCTATGACATACAATCCGTTCTTGTTGATCGAACGTCCGTATCTCGATATGTCCGAGCCCCTTCTGCCCCCGACTCCCGACACGCACGACCTCGTCAGCGAGCTGCTGCTGGGGATGCGCCTGAGCGGCGTCCAGTACCGCCGCATCCAGGTCGCGCGGCCGTTCGGGCTGAATTTCGGCCATGCGCCGGGCCGCGCGCAGTTCCATTTCGTCGTGCGCGGGCCCGTGCTGCTGCGCGACGCGTCGGGCGACACGATGCGGCTCGAGGCCGGCGACGCGATCCTGTTGCCGCACGGCGGCATGCACGCGCTGGTGTCCGATCCGGATGTGCCGAGCCGCGAGATCAACGGCTTCGAGATCGCGAAGATCTGCGATACGGTCGCGTCGGTGGCGTCGGCCGGCGTGTCGCCCACGAGCTGCGCGACGAAGGAACCCGGCGCCGGCGATGCGCTGATCTTCAGCGCCTGCATGGAACTCGACCTCGGCGGCATGCAGCCGCTGGTCGGCACGATGCCCGCGTTCATGCACGTGGGCACGCTGCTCGCGCGCTACCCGGAAATCCGCCCGATGCTCGATGCGATGGAACGCGAGGCGTGCACGGCGCGCGCGGGCTTCGCGGGCATCCTCGCGCGGCTCGCGGACGTGGTCGCGGCGTTCATCGTGCGCGGCTGGGTCGAATGCGGATGCGGCGATGCGACCGGCTGGGTGCAGGCGCTGCGCGAGCCGAAGCTCGGCCGCGCGATCGTCGCGCTGCATCGCGACCCGGGCCGCAACTGGAGCGTCGCGGAGCTCGCGACCGAGGCAGGCGTGTCGCGCTCGGTGTTCGCCGAGCGCTTCCTCGCGGCCACCGGGATGACGCCCGTGCGCTACCTCACCGAGCTGCGGATGCGGCTCGCCGCGCAATGGATCGCCCGCGACCGCGAGACGATCGAAGCGGTCGCGTACCGGCTCGGCTACGGTTCGCTCGCGGCGTTCAGCCGTGCGTTCAAGCGCGTGGTCGGCAAGCCGCCGGGCGCCGTGCGCGCGGACGGCGACGTACCCGCCGAAGCGTAACGCGCGGCGCGCGGGGCCGGCGGCGGTGCCGGCCCGCAGGCCGTCACTTCAACGCGTCGAGCCGGTCGACCAGCGCCGTCGCGCACTGCACGGCGAGCGCCGCGCACTGCTCCACGTCGACGGGCGCGCCGGCCGCGACCGTACCCTGCACGATCCGGCCCAGCAATTCCTTCGAGAGTTCGGCGATCTCGTGATCCCGTTCCGTCATGATGTCCCTCCTGCGCGTCGGCGATTCCGGTGATTCGCCCGTCCGGAGCGAATGCCGTGCCCGCGCCGCTCAACGCTGCTTCGCCCGCACGACGATCTGCGTCTGCGTGTCGCGCTCGATGCGCTCGAGCGACGCGCGCAGCGCCGCGAATTCGTCCGGCGTGCAGACCTGCCGCCCGAAATCCGCGTTCATCCGCCGCGTGACCTGCACGACGCGCGCGGCCGCATCGAACACGTAATGCGACGTGAAATCGACGAAGCGGTCGTGCACGGCCGTATCGGCCGGCAGGTCGGTCACGACCACGCCCGCCGGCAACGCGATCTGGCCGGTCTCGTCGAACGCGCCGCCGATGCAGCCCCACGGCTGCGTGCGCACCGGCTCGGCCAGCCAGGTCTCGACCTGGGTCGCGATACCGCCCGTGACGCTCGACAGCGCGGGCAACGCGGTCGTGCCGTCCGGCCAGACGAAATGATCGAGCGTGCCGATGACGGTCACGTCGAACGGCCCGTCCGTCACGCGCCGGTCGCTGGTCGACAGTTGCGCGCGGCCGCGCAGGCCGCTTTGCCGCAGGCGCTCGGTCGCGAGCTGCGCGATGCGCTCGCGCGACGCGCGGCGAAACAGGTTGCGTTCGAGTTCGGCGGTCCAGCCGTCGTCCTCGACATAGGCCTGAACACGTGCGGCGCCCGGCTGCGCGGCATCGATCGAGATCCGCGCGGTGCGGGCGCGCGGCTGCGTGGCCGGCGTGCGCGACAGCACGCCCGTATCGACCAGCAGCGCCGGGCGATCCATCACGATCGGCGGCAGGTAGCCGAATGCGATGCCGGCCGTCGTCGTATCCGCGTAGAGGCCGAGATCGGGCAGCCACGTGATCGCATGATTGATCGCGCCGGCGCCGTAGCCGGGGACGGACGGCAGCGTGTACACCGAGCCCAGATTGATCAGCACCGGTTCGCTGCGAATGCCGACCGCCGCGAGCAACGCGCCGAACAGCGCGACGTGGTCCTTGCAGTCGCCGTAGCGGTTGCGCAGGATGTCGGTCACGCGATGCGGCGCGGCGGCCGTTTCGCCGAGAAACAGCCCGACGTAGCGCACGTTCGCCTGCACCCAGTCGTACAGGATGCGCGCCTTGTCGCGTGGCTCGGCGGCACCCGCCGTGAGCGCGCGCGCCAGTTGCACGACGGCCGGATCGTTCGCGCCCGGGTCGACGGCCGCGTTGCGGTAGCGCGCGGCGAACGCCGCGTAGTCGGGCAGCGTCGACACGACGAGCCGGTCGCCGTAGGTCGGATAGCCGACCGCGCCGCTCTCGATGCGATCGTACGCGCCGTGCCGGTAGTCGAACTCGTAACGCGTGCGACCGTTCGCCGTGACCGGCGGCAGCGCGACGTAGCCGCGCGCATCCGCGTACAGCGGCATGTCGGCCGGCACGTCGAAAATCAGCCGCTGGCTGTCGACCGGCTCGCGCGACGGCTCGACGGTGTAGCCGAAGTAGCCGCGATTGACCGGCTTCGTGCGGGTCTTGCGGAACGCGACGCGCGTGCTCGACCCGGCTTCGACGCCGGGAAACACGACGGTGCGCAGCAGCCCGTCCTGGAACGTCGGCGCACCGGCCGAACGCGGCTCCTGCACGTCGCGGATGCCGTCCGCGCCGACCGGATGCGCGACGCCGTCGCGGTCGATCGTCTCGGCCGCGAGCAGTTCCACCTTCTCGAGATGCTTGTCGAACCACACGTAGCGCTGCGCGACCGTGTCGATCCCGTTCGCGTCGTTCGCGCGCAGTGTCGAATCGTCGTGCTCGTCGAGCGAACCGTCGTGCTGGATCACGAATTCGTGGACGTCGCTGACGAGCGTGACGGGCGCCGTCTCGCCCGCGTCGCGAGCATCCGGCGTGTCATGTGAGTCGGGCGTGTCGGCCACGGCCATACCTGTGCCGAACGCCACGGCGCACGCAAGCAGGCAGCCGGTCCATCGGGAATAAAAACGCACCACGTCGAAGCTCTCCGCGCGTTCGTTGCCGGGCGTCAGCGCCGCGCGCCGGAGCGGGAGTCGTACCGCAGGACGCGCGCATGACAAGCCTCTCGCGCGCACTCGCACGCGCGGCCGTCGTGCGGCCCAGTGTGGGCGACGGGCCGGCGAGCGTCAAGCCGCGCCAGCGGGAAGGAGACCTCATGCCGATCGGTGACGCTTGCGCAACCGGTGACCGCGTGATGGCGTTCGCGTGGCTGCGTGTGATCCTGTTCGGCACGCTGCCAACGGTGCTGCATCCCGAACGGCGGCATCCGAAGCCGATCGAGGCCGAGCGGCCATGCGCGCCGCGCGCGCCCTCTCGCTCGCGACGAGACGAATCGCCCCCACGCCGGTCGACCCGATCCGCAACAGCGGATCGGCGTCCTGACGTCGCTTTCAGCGCGTAAGCGACCGGCGACGCCGGCGCGCCCGCTCCACTCGAGTCCCCTCCCCCACCGACCTCAACCCGTCGTCCCGCCCTTCGTCGTCACCCGCCCTTTCGTTCGAACGCAAGCCGCACGGGTTTTCCGTTCGTGCGTTGTTCCCCGCAATTCGACTTTTGTGCGCGCGCAACAATGGCGATGCCTCGCGCCAGGCGCCCCGGCGGGCAACCCGATACCCGCATGGCGCATGGCGCGACGGTCTTTAAAAACCACATCTCACGAGGACATACCATGCAACTCCAATCCCATCCGGCGTGCCGGCCGTTTTACGAAGCCGGCGAACTCTCGCAACTGACGGCCTTCTACGAAGAAGGCCGTAACGTCATGTGGATGATGCTGCGATCGGAGCCGCGGCCGTGTTTCAACCAGCAACTCGTCACCGACATCATCCATCTCGCGCGCGTCGCACGCGACTCGGGCCTCACGTTCGACTTCTGGGTGACGGGCTCGCTCGTCCCCGAGCTGTTCAACGTCGGCGGCGACCTGAGTTTCTTCGTCGACGCGATCCGCAGCGGCCGGCGCGACCAGCTGATGGCCTATGCGCGCTCGTGCATCGACGGCGTGTACGAGATCTACACGGGCTTCGGCACCGGCGCGATCTCGATCGCGATGGTCGAGGGCAGCGCGCTCGGCGGCGGCTTCGAGGCCGCGCTCGCGCATCACTACGTGCTCGCGCAGAAGGGCGTGAAACTCGGGTTCCCCGAGATCGCGTTCAACCTGTTCCCGGGCATGGGCGGCTATTCGCTGGTCGCGCGCAAGGCGAACCGCGGCCTCGCGGAATCGCTGATCGCAACCGGCGAAGCGCATGCGGCAGAGTGGTACGAAGACTGCGGGCTGATCGACGAGACGTTCGACGCCGGTGACGCGTATCTCGCGACGCGCACCTTCATCGACGTGACGAAGCCCAAGCTGAACGGCATCCGTGCGATGCTGCGCGCCCGCGAACGCGTGTTCCAGCTGTCGCGCTCGGAGCTGATGGACATCACGGAAGCGTGGGTCCATGCGGCGTTCACGATCGAGCCGAAGGACCTCGCGTACATGGAACGCCTGGTGATGCTGCAGAACCGGCGCGTGTCGAAGCTGCGCACGGTGTAATGCGACGGGCGCCGCCGACGGCCGGCGGCGCCTTGTCCGGAACGACGCTCAGGCGATCA
This sequence comes from Burkholderia sp. EMB26, assembly GCF_024730645.1. Taxonomy (NCBI): domain Bacteria; kingdom Pseudomonadati; phylum Pseudomonadota; class Betaproteobacteria; order Burkholderiales; family Burkholderiaceae; genus Burkholderia; species Burkholderia sp. EMB26. Next base: position 2,597,575 of record NZ_CP078071.1, on the reverse strand, counting down.
GCCTGAGCTTTCTCGTCTCCGCGAGCCACGCCTCGAACGCCTGCGCCGGCATCGGCCGCGCGTAGTAGTAGCCCTGCGCGTGATCGACGTCGAGCTGCTTGAGGAATTCGGCTTCCGCATGCGTTTCGACGCCTTCGGCGACCACCGCGAAATTCAGCGCCTTCGCGAGCGACACGACCGAGCGCACCAGCGCCTGCGAGCGCGGATTGCGGTCGATCGCCGTGATGAAGGTGCGGTCGAGCTTGATCGCGTCGAGCGGCAGCCGCGACAACTGCGACAGCGACGAATAGCCGGTGCCGAAATCGTCGAGATGGATCTCCGCGCCGAGCTGGCGGAACTGCCGCATCAGCCCGATGGCCGCGTCCTCGTCCTCGATGAAGCAGCTCTCGGTCAGCTCGATGTCGAGCAGGCCGGGCTTGAGCCCCGCGCCGTCGAGAATCGACGCGAACTGATGCACGATGTTCATGTCCTGCAACTGCCGCGCGGACACGTTCACCGCGATCCGGATGCCGAGCCCCTTCGCCTTCCACGCGGCAGCCTGCGCGGCTGCCGTGCGCATCACCCAGCGTCCGAGCGGCGCGATCAGCCCCGACTCTTCCGCGAAACGGATGAACTCGACCGGCGCGACGAGCCCGCGATCGGGCGACTGCCAGCGGATCAGCGCCTCGACGCCGTGCACGTCGCCCGTCGCGATATCGACGACCGGCTGGTAATGCAGCACGAACTGCTCTTCCTCGAGCGCCTTGCGCAGGTTCGTGTCGAGCCACATGTACTTCGCGACCTTCTGGTTCATCTCCAGCGAGAACACGCGATACGTATGCTTGCCCTCTTCCTTCGCGACGTACATCGCGGTATCGGCGCTGCGGATCAGCGTCTCGAGCGAATCGCCGTGCTGCGGATGCATCGCGATGCCGATCGAGCAGCTCGTGTAGACCTCCATCAGCCCGAGATGGATCGGCGTGCGCAGCCGCTCGAGGATGATCTGCGCGGTCGCTTCGAGCAGCGGGCGCGTGCCCTGTTCGAACAGCACGAGGAATTCGTCGCCGCCGAGCCGCGCGAGCGTCGCGCCGGACGGCAGGCAGCCGCTGATGATCGCCGACACGTCCTGCAGCAGGCGGTCGCCGGTGATGTGCCCGTAGTGATCGTTGACGCGCTTGAAGTTGTCGAGATCGAGGAACAGGATGCCGACCTGCCCGCGCGTCTGCTCGCTCTCCGCGGCGATCGCCGCGTGGATGCGCTCGCTGATCGCATGACGGTTCGGCAGCCCGGTGAGCACGTCGGTGTTCGCGAGCTCGGTGAGCCGCTGCTGCGCGTTGCGCTCCTCGGTGATGTCGATGCCCGAGCAGATCAGGTACTGCTCGTCGACGCCGCTGCCGCTCTGCACGAACTTGTTGCGGAACTGGAACAGGCGCGGCCCGTTGACCGTGTTGATGTAGCGCTCGACCGCGAACGACTGGTTGCTCGCGAAGAAGCCCGTGATGTTGCTGCGCGACTGCGCGCCCTGCTCGGGGCTCATGAACAGCTCGAACGCGCTGCGGCCGATCACGTCGACCTCGCGCTTGCCCGTCACTTCCTCGCACAGGCGGTTGAAGCGCTGCACCATCCCGTTGCGGTCGAGGATCACGACGAGCGAATTCACTTCGGACACGACCTGCTCGGCGAACGCGAGCCCGTGCGACAGGTCGCCGGCGACGGATTCGGTATCGGAATAGGCGGACGCCGTGCCGGCCCAGTCGACCGTATTGACCTTCCTGCCGACGAGATGGAGGCTGACCGGGTTGCCGAACAGCACGATGTCGAGCACGAGGTGCGACGTGACGCCGGTCAGCGCGCGGATGCGCGCGGCCTGCTCGACCGTCAGCGCGATCGCGACGTTGGTCAGGCCGCGGACCGCGGCCAGTTCGAGCGCGTTGCTGTCGCTGCCGAGACGCCAGCAGGGGCTGCGCGTACCGACGTGCGCCTCGAGCACCGCGCTATCGTTTTCGTCATCCATGGACACGCCCCGATCCAGAAAAAACGCACAGTGTAGTCGGAGGCGAGTGGGCCGACCGCCTTCCCGGGCCGCGCCGTGCGCGTGCCCGGCAGGGCAGCCGTGATTGCCGTGACAGCGGGCCTCGTCCCGTCCTTGTTTCCAGCTAATGCGACCGGCGTTCGCGCGTGACGCGCAGGTTCTGCCTTACGAATGATGAGAGCCATCTTATCAAATGACGATGAGGATTGGCACTCACATTTAGAGCAGAGTGTCAAGGAATCGGGACTCGATTGGCAAGCCGGATTTTTCATGATTGGCAGCATGCGACGGAGCGGATGACGCGCGGCGAATCGGGGCCGGCGAGACGGCCCGGAATCCCCGTCTGGCGGGCATTTGCGGCCGATTCATGGATAAGGGGACGGATCTTCGGGGCGGCCGTCGCGGCAGGGTCGAATCACATGCCGCCATCCGGTTTTCCGCCATTTTTGATTCCGTTCGCGCGTGAATGCGCGGCTTTATTCCACAGTTCGTTGCAATAGTCTCCCCCGCGCCCGGCGCGGGACGTCCGCGCCGGGCGCCGGGTACGCGGCTCAGCCGGCCGCGCCGTAACCGCCGCCGCCCGGCGTTTCGACGACGAACACGTCGCCCGGCGCCATCTGCGCGCGACCGATGTGATCGAGCACCTCGACCGTGCCGTCCGCCCGCTCGATCGTGTTGCGGCCGAGCGCGCCGGCTTCGCCGCCCGCCGCGCCGAACGGCGCGTGGATCCGGTTGTTCGACAGGATCGACGCGGTCATCGGCTCCAGGAAGCGGATCCGTCGCACTGCGCCGTCGCCGCCGCGCCAGCGCCCGACACCGCCCGAGCCGGCGCGGATCCGGTGCGAATCGAGCCGCACCGGATAGCGCCATTCGAGCACCTCCGGATCGGTGAGCCGCGAGTTCGTCATGTGCGTCTGCACCGCGCCGACGCCCGCGAAGCCGTTGCCCGCGCCGCTACCGCCGGCGATCGTCTCGTAGTACTGGTACTGATGGTTACCGAATGTGAAGTTGTTCATCGTTCCCTGGCTCGACGCGACGCAGCCGAGCGCGCCGTACAGCGCGTTGGTAATCGCCGACGACGTCTCGACGTTGCCCGAGACGACGGCCGCCGGATACTCGGGATTGAGCATCGAGCGGGCCGGCACGATCACGGTCAGCGGCTTCAGGCAGCCGGCGTTCAGCGGAATGTCGTCGCCGACCAGCGTGCGGAACACGTACAGCACCGCGGCCATGCAGACGGCCTTCGGCGCGTTGAAATTGTTGCCGAGCTGCGCGGACGTGCCGGTGAAATCGATCTCCGCACGCCGCGCCGCGCGATCGACGCGGATCGCGACGCGAATCTCCGCGCCGTTGTCGAGCGGATAGCGGTACGCGCCGTCCTGCAGCGCGCCGATCACGCGCCGCACCGCTTCTTCCGCGTTGTCCTGCACGTGCCCCATGAACGCGAGCACGACGTCGCGGCCGAACTGCGCGACCATCCGGCGCAGTTCGTCGACGCCCTTCTGGTTCGCGGCGACCTGCGCGCGCAGGTCGGCCATGTTCTGCTCGACGTTGCGCGCCGGGTAGCGGCCGGATGCCAGCAGCGCGCGCGTCTCGGCGTCGCGCAGCACGCCGGCCGACACGAGCTGCCAGTTGTCGATCAGCACGCCTTCCTCGTCGATATGGGTCGAATCGGGCGGCATCGAGCCCGGCGTCGTGCCGCCGATGTCCGCGTGGTGGCCGCGCGAGCCGACGTAGAACAGCGGCGCGTCCGAGCCGTCCGCGAACACCGGCGTGATGACCGTCACGTCCGGCAGGTGCGTGCCGCCGTGATACGGGTCGTTCAGCATGAACACGTCGCCGTCGCGCATGCGGCCGCGGTTGCGCTCGATCACCGTGCGGATGCTTTCGCCCATCGAGCCGAGGTGCACGGGCATGTGCGGCGCGTTCGCGATCAGGTTGCCGTCGCCATCGAAGATCGCGCACGAGAAGTCGAGCCGCTCCTTGATGTTCACCGAGTACGCGGTGTTCTGCAGCCGCAGCCCCATCTGCTCGGCGATCGACATGAACAGGTTGTTGAAGATCTCGAGCCGCACCGGGTCGGCGTCGGTGCCGAGCGAGCGGCCCGTCGGCAGCGGCGTCGTGCGCGTCAGCACGAGGTTGCCCTGCGCGGTCATCGCTGCGCGCCAGCCGGGCTCGACGACGGTCGTGCCGTTCTGCTCCGCGACGATCGCCGGGCCGTCGATCGCGTCGCCGGCGCGCAGCGTGTCGCGCACGACCAGCGCCGCGTCGTGCCACCGGCCGCCGGAATAAAAGCGCACGGCCGCGTGCGCTTGCGGCGCCGCGCCCGCCTCGCGCGGCGCGAGCGGCGCGATGTCGACCGGCGCGTCCGAGCGGCCGATCGCCTCGACCGACGCCAGTTCGGCCACCAGCGGCGTGCCGGGCATCAGGAATGCGTAGCGCTGCCGGTACGCGGCCTCGAACGCCTGCTGCATCGCGGCGACGCTGCCGGCCGGCACGTCGAGCGCCGAATCGGTGCCCTGGTAGCGCAGGTGCACGCGCCGCTCGGTCGCGATCCGCTCCGGCGCCACGCCCTGTTCGAGCAGTGCGCCGATGGCCTCGTCGGCGAGCCGGTCGAGCGCCGCGTTCAGCGCCGGCAGCGATGCGTCGGACAACACGGCTTCCACCGCGCGCTCGCGCATCGCGGTCTGGTCGGCCAGCCCCATCCCGTATGCGGACAGGACGCCCGCGAGCGGATGCGCGAACACCTGCGTCATCCCGAGCGCATCGGCCACGCCGCACGCGTGCTGGCCGCCCGCGCCGCCGAACGTCGTCAGCACGTAGCGCGACACGTCGTGGCCGCGCTGCACGGAAATCTTCTTGATCGCGTTCGCCATGCTACCGATCGCGATTTCCAGGAAGCCTTCGGCGAGCGCCTCGGGCGTCTCGCGCCGGCCGGTCGCCGCGTGGATTTCATCGGCGAGCGCCGCGAACTTCGCGACCACGCCGTCGCGGTCGAGCGGCTGGTCCGCATGCGGGCCGAACACGCGCGGGAAATGATCGGGCTGGATCTTGCCGAGCATCACGTTGCAGTCGGTCACCGTCAGCGGGCCGCCGCGCCGGTACGCGGCCGGCCCCGGGTTCGCGCCGGCCGATTCGGGGCCGACGCGCAGCCGCGCGCCGTCGAAGCCGAGCACCGAGCCGCCGCCGGCCGCGACCGTGTGGATGCTCATCATCGGCGCGCGCATCCGCACGCCGGCCACCTGCGTCTCGAACTCGCGCTCGAATTCGCCGTTGTAGTGCGACACGTCGGTCGACGTGCCGCCCATGTCGAAACCGATCACCTGCTCGAAGCCGGCCGCGCGCGCCGCGCGCACCATCCCGACGATGCCGCCGGCCGGGCCCGACAGGATCGCGTCCTTGCCCTGGAACGCATCGGCGCGCGTGAGGCCGCCGCTGCTCTGCATGAACTGCAGGTTCACGCCCGGCATCTCGTGCGCGACCTGCTCGACGTAGCGGCGCAGGATCGGCGACAGGTACGCGTCGACCACGGTCGTATCGCCGCGCGACACCATCTTCATCAGCGGCGACACCTCGTGCGACACCGACACCTGCGTGAAGCCGATGCGGCGCGCGAGCTCGGCCAGCATCCGTTCGTGCGCGGTATGGCGGTAGCCGTGGATCAGCACGATCGCGAGCGCACGCACGCCGCTGTCGAACACGCGGCGCAACGACGCTTCGGCACCCTGAACATCGAGCGGCACGACCACGTCGCCATGCGCGCCGACGCGCTCGTCGATCTCGACGACCGTCTCGTACAGCGCGTCGGGCAGCACGATGTCGAGATCGAACAGGCGCGGCCGGTTCTGGTACGCGATGCGCAGCACGTCGCGAAAGCCGCGCGTCGTGGCCAGCGCGGTGCGCTCGCCCTTGCGTTCGAGCAGCGCGTTGGTCGCGACCGTCGTGCCCATCTTCACCATGTCGACCTGCGCGGGCGTGATCGGCTCGCCGGCCGCGAGGCCGAGCAGGTGGCGGATGCCGGCCACGGCCGCGTCGCGATACTGCTCGGGGTTCTCCGACAGCAGCTTGTGCGTGACGAGCGTGCCGTCGGGCCGCCGCGCGACGATGTCGGTGAACGTGCCGCCGCGGTCGATCCAGAATTGCCAGCGCGCGGCGTCGGAGGGAACGGAGGAAAGGTGTCGGTCAGTCATGGTGTCGGTCGATGCGTCGTTGAATCGAGGGACGAACGCCGCCGCACGGCGCGCGTCGCGCGCCGTGTCACGGGGTCGATGAAGGGGGAAGAAACACGCGGGGCGGGCCGCCCCGCCGCTGCCGTCGGTCAGGCGGCGTCGAGTTCGCGGCCGCGGGTCTCGGGCAGCGTCAGCGCGGCGACGATCACCACGCCGTAGGCGGCGACCGCGAAGATGCCGATGCTCATGCCGAGCCCGTATTGCTTGGACAGCGCGCCGATCAGGAACGGGAACAGCGCACCGATCGCGCGGCCCACGTTGTAGCAGAAACCCTGGCCGGAGCCGCGCACGCGGGTCGGGAACAGCTCGGTGAGGAACGCGCCCATCCCCGAGAAGATGCCCGATGCGAAGAAGCCGAGCGGAAAGCCGAGCCACAGCATCGACGCGTTGGTCAGGTTCAGCGACGTGTACGCGAAGGCGATCACCATCGAGCCGACCGCGAACAGGATGAAGTTCGGCTTGCGGCCGAGGCGGTCGGTCAGGTACGCGCTCGTCAGGTAGCCGACCCACGAGCCGAAGATGATCATCGCGAGATAGCCGCCGGTACCCATCACCGTGAGGTGCCGTTCGGTCTTCAGGAAGGTCGGCAGCCACGTCGTGATCGCGTAGTAGCCGCCCTGCGCGCCGGTCGTCAGCAATGCCGCGCGCAGCGTCGTCGTGATCAGCTTCGGCGCGAAGATCTCGGTGAGGCGCGGCGCGTCGGCCACCTTCGCCTGCGCGGCCTTCTCCTTCTCGTAGACGTCCGGCTCCTTCACGTAGCGGCGGATCGCGACGACCAGCAGCGCGGGCGCGAGCCCGACCAGGAACAGCGCGCGCCACGCCTGCTCGGCCGGCAGCACCGAGAACAGCAGCGCATACAGCAGCGCGCACAGCCCCCAGCCGATCGCCCAGCCCGACTGCACGAGGCCGACCGCCCTGCCGCGGTCGCGCGCGCGGATCACTTCGCCGATCAGCACCGCGCCGGCCGTCCATTCGCCGCCGAAGCCGAAGCCCATCAGCGCGCGCGCCGCGACCAGCTGGTGGTAGTTCTGCGCGAGCCCGCACAGCGCGGTGAACACCGCGAACCACAGCACCGTCAGCTGCAGCGTGCGCACGCGGCCGATCCGGTCGGACAGGATGCCGGCGATCCAGCCGCCGAGCGCCGACGCGAGCAGCGTGATCGTGCCGATGAAGCCCGCGTCGGCGAGCGAGATGCCCCAGGTCGCGACGAGCGTCGGGATCACGAACGACAGCATCTGCGTGTCCATCCCGTCGAGCATGTAGCCAACCTTGCAGCTCCAGAATGCGCGGCGCTCGCGCGGCTGCGCATCCGCGTACCACGAGAACAGGCCGTTGCGCTCGCGGCTCGCGGGCTCGGCGGCGGGCGCCGCGAGGGTCTTGCTTTCCATGGTGGTGCTCCTGTCGTGATGCGCCGTCAAATGGCTTGTGGTGCGGTATGTCGCGGTATGTCGCGTACGGGGTGGCCGGCCGGTCAGAACACGGCCAGCGATGCGTTCGTGATGTCGGTTATCAGCATGTGGCCGGGCGTATGCGCGATCGCGATCGGCAGCTTCGCGTCCATCAGCGCGGTTTGCGGCGTCACGCCGCACGCCCAGAACACCGGCAGCTCGCCGTCGCGGATCGTCACCGCGTCGCCGAATTCGGGCGCGTTCAAGTCGTCGATGCCCAGTTCCCGCGGGTGGCCGATATGGATCGGCGCGCCGTGCACGCCCGGGAACCGGCTCGTGATCTGCACCGCGCGGATCGCGTCGGCGCCGCGCAGCGGCCGCATCGACACGACCAGCTGGCCGCCGAAGATCCCCGCGCGGCGGTTCGCGATCGACGTGCGGTACATCGGCACGTTGCGCCCCTCCTCGACGTGGCGCAGCCCGATCCCTTCGCGGGCCAGCATGTCCTCGAACGAGAACGAGCAGCCGATCGCAAATACGACGAAATCGTCTTGCCACAGCGCTTCGAGCGACTCGACGCGCTCGGTCAGCCGGCCGTCCCTGTAGACGTTGTAGCTCGGCACGTCGGTGCGAATGTCGAGATCCTCGCCGAGCGCGGCGATCCGGAACGCGCCCGGTTCGCCGACGCCCAGCAGCGGGCAGGCCTTCGGGTTCGCCTGGCAGAAGCGCAGGAAATCGTGCGCGTACGCGTCGGGCAGGATCGCCAGGTTCGCCTGGGCAAACGGGCCGCAATGGCCGGCGGTCGGGCCGCGGAACGCGCCGCGGCGCACGGACTGGCGGAATTCGGAAGGCGTCATGATGGTCGGTCGCAGATCGGGATGGCGTGGGGATGACGGTGGTGTGTCATCGGATATGGCGAAGAATAGAAAGGAAAAAATTTTGTCGCCAACGAGTTTTTTTGCGCCTGCTGTATAGAATTTCTTAACGGATCTGCGGGTTTTCCCCGGTCCCGTTCACTTTTCGTCGCCGGCAAGCTGCGCATCCACTGCCTCGCCCGACCGCCATGAACACACGTTTTCTCGAAACCTTCGTCACGCTCGCGAAGCTGCGCAACTTCCGCACGACCGCGGCGGCGCTGCATGCGACGCCGGCCGCGATCTCGCAGCGCCTGAAGGCGCTCGAGGACGAACTGCAGACGGTACTCGTCGATCGCGACAGCCGCGCGTTCCGGCTCACGCCGAACGGCGAATACCTGCTCGGTTATGCGAAAGCCGTGGTCGAGGCGACGCAGGAACTGCAGGCCGCCGCGTCCGGCGAAAGCGCGCTGCGCGGCAAGCTGCGGCTCGGCGTGATCGAGACGGTCGTGCACAGCTGGCTGCCGCACTACATGCGGCGGCTCGCGGCCGACTATCCGCAGCTCGAGATCGATCTGACCGTCGACGTCAGCGTCGTGCTGCAGCGCCGGCTGATGGCGGGAGAACTCGACCTGATCATCCGCGTGGAAGGCAGCGACGAAGCGTCGGTCGTGTGCGACGCGCTCGCGAACTACCCGGTACGCTGGATCGCCCGCGCCGGGCTGCTGCCGAACACGCGCACCGGCCTCGCGCGGCAGGTGCTGCGCCAGCCGATCCTCACCTACGGGCGCGGCACCGCGCCCCATCGCGCACTGGAAGACATCGTCCGCACGCTCGCGCACGCGCATGGCGTGCCGCTGTCGGAGACGCGCATCACCGGATCGCCGTCGATCTCGGTGATCGTGCAGCTGGTGCGCGACGGTTTCGGCGTCGCCGCGATTCCGGTGCTGTTCGTCGATGCGCTGATCGAGCGCGGCGAAGTCGTCGAGTTGCCGCTGCAGCCGTCGCCGCCGTCGATCGTCGTGTCGATGTCGCGGCGGGCCGACGCGCCCAGGTTCGTGCACGGTGCGTCGATCGCCGCGCGCGCGGCATGTCACGAGTATTGCGAGAAGAGCACGCGGTTGCTGGTCGAAGCGCTGTGACGGCGCAGCGGAGGACGACGCACGTTCGACATCGCCGCGCGAATCGCCCACAATCGCGTTCGGCGCGTCGCCACGTCGGCCCGCGCATCGTGAATGACGGCCCGGCCATCCGCCATTCGTCGCTTCGCATGATCGTGCACAACGAGAAGGCAACATGCAGATTCGCTCCGCTTCGCCCCGCCTGAACCTCGCGCGTGTCGTGATCGTCGCGTCGTACATCGCGTCGCTGCTGCTGCCCGTCGCGGCCGAACCGCCGAATGCGGCCGGCGCGGTGAGCTGGTGGCACGGCTACACGGTGCTCGCGCTCGGCGGGCTCGCGATCCTCGACCTGCAATTCGCGTGGCTCGGCAACCCGTTGCTCGTCGTCGCGCTGCTCAGGCCAAGCCGTACCGTGTCCGCACTGCTGGCCGGGGTCGTGGTCTTTGCGCTCGGGTGGCATACGATCCCGACCGATGCGAACTACGAAACGATCCGCACGTTCGGGGCCGGGTACTACTTATGGATCGCGGCGATGGTGGGCGCCGCCGCGCTGCCGTGGATCGGCGGACGCGAACGGCAGGATGGCGTGGCGCCGAGCGTTGCGGCCGGTGCCGCGGATGGGGCCGCGCCGACCGGCACTGGCACCGGCACTGGCGCAGTCGCCGGCAGCACGGCCCGATCGAATGCCGCGCGATCGCCGACCCGACAAAACGGCTGGACCGTAGCGGCAACCGACACGCGCATCGAAGCGACCGACGGCACCGGGGCGATGCGCGGCATCGCGCTGTCCGACCTCGGCGCGATCGTGATCGAGACCAACGACCAGGGGCCGTTCGCGTCGGATGTCTGGTGGATTCTGTTCGAGACGAACCAGCAATTCGCCTGCGCCTTCCCGCAGGATGCAGAAGGCGCGAAGGCGGCGATCGACCGGCTGCTCGACCTGCCCGGCATCGATCACCGCAAGGTCATCGACGCGCAGACGTCGATCCAGAACGCGACGTTCCCGATCTGGGAGCGCAGGGCGAACGAGCCGGCCGCGCCGGGAGAAGCCGGCGCAGCGGCCTGACCGGCAACGCTTACGCTGACGCCCCTGCATGCGGCGGCGTCAGCTTGCCGTCGCCATACTCGCGAAGCACCTGCGAAATCACGACGCGATACCCGTCCAGCCAGCGCGCCTGCTTCGCCTTGGCTTCGAGATGCGCGGGATGCTGGATCAACTGCCGCAGCGCCGCCTCGGATTCCCAGTAGTAGACGTTCTGAATCAGGCCCGCCTCCGCGTTCTCCCACGTTTCCTCGCCGAGATAGCCGGGCGTCGCACGCGCCATGTCGGCGATCTGCCGGTCGAGCCGGTGGAATTCGTCGTCGTACTGCCCGGCACGAAAAATGAAGGTCGACGCGTACATGCCGCTCCATCCGAACGAGTGAAAGAGCGCCAAGTGTAAGGCACGCGCGGCGTGCCGCGATCGTCACGCGGCGAGCGGATCGGCGTCGACGCGATCGTCGAGCCATGCGTCGATGCGTGGCGCATCGTCACGCGTTCCAACCGCGGATGCGGGCATGGCCGCGAGCGCCCGTCGCGCCCGATCCAGCGCCTGCGCGAAGCCGCGCAATTCGTGCGTCGCGGGCCGGTCGGCCGCCTGCCGGCGCACGAGCGCCGCTTCGATGTTCGCGCCGATCAACGCGAGCTGGGCGTCGATGAAGTCGATGCACAGCGCGCGGCAATGCGCGGAAACCGGCGCGACGGCCAGCAGGACCGGCACGATCGACACGGTCAGGTAGCCGCCCGGCGCAAGCCGCGACAGCGCATGACGCACGTCCTGCCCGCCATCGGTCAACGACGCGAACACGGCGTCGCGCCACACCGCGCGCTCGAACACGAGCGCAGCGCGATGCGCGTCGAGCGCCGCACGGTCCGCGACCTGTCCGGCCGTCACCAGCGGAATCGAGAACACCGATTCATCGGCAGACCGCACGTGCCCCGCTTCGACGATACAGTTCGCGCCCAGCCACGCCGCATCGTCGCGCCGCGCCGCGAGCACGCGGGCCTGCAACCGGTCGGGCAGCGCCGGATCGAGCGGCACCGCGCGGCAGATCGACGGCTTGTTCGCGTGCACGCCGCAGCGGCCGTCGTCGGCGAGCGCCGCGCAGCGGCCCAGCGACGGATAGTCGTAGCCTTGCAGCGTCAGCGCGAGCCATTCGCCGTTCATGCCGCCGCCGCGATGGAACAGCCGGTCCGCCAGCGCATCGGCGGCCGCGACGTCGTCCGCATCGAGCGTCTGCTCGCGCCCGCCTGCCTGCCAGCGTTCGCCCGTTCGCCGCTTCGGCACGCGGCGGAGCGTCAATGCGCCGACGAAGCGATGCCGATGCCGGAACAGTTCGCGCAACGACAGCGTCGGCGCGCTGTTGCAGCACCGTCCGCACGCGTTGCACGCGAGCTGGTAGGTGTCTACCACGGCCGCCGCACCGAATCCTGGTAGCGCGTGAGGATGAAGCGCGCGACGTCGTCCGAGTGATACGCGGCGACGAGCTGTGCGACCCACGGCTTCGCGCGATCCGCGTCGCGCACCGTCAGCACGTTCGCATACGGCGAGCGCGCATCCTCCAGGCTGATGCTGTCGCGCGCGGGCTGCAGCCCGAAGCGGGCCGCGTCGTCGCTGTCGATCGCGACGAACGCGGCCGTGTCGAGCGCCGCGTAAAGGCGGTCGCGGCGCAGCGCGACGAATTTCAGCCCGAGCCGGTTGCCGGTGACGTCGCGCAGCGTCGCATGCAGACCGGCTTTTTCGCGCAGCGTGACCAGCGTGTCGTTCTGCAGCAGCACGAGCGCGCGCGCCATCCCGCGCCGATCGGCGGGGAGCGCGACCGTCGCGCCGGGTTGCAGTTCGTTCAGGTTCTTCAGCTTGCGCGAATAGAAGGCCATCGGCAGCGTGACGGTCGGCGCGACTTCGGTCAGCGCGACGCGCTGGCGTGCGCGAGTCGCGGCCAGCTGTTGCGCATCCTCGAAACTGGCCGCGTCGATCCGCCCGTCGGCCAGCGCCGTGTCGATGCGCGACGCATCGTCGAATTCGACGACGTCGACACCGAGCCCGCGCGCGGCAGCCACCCGCTTCACTTCGTCGAGGATCTGCGCATGCACGCCGCGCGTGACGCCGACGCGCACGGCCGGTGCAGTGGCGTCGGCAGCCATCGCCGCACCATGATGCGCGATGCCGCATGCCGCCAGCAGCCACGCCGACACGAATCGCCCGATGCCCGCCGTCATGACGCGTCCCTCAGGATCGTGCGAAACCCGATATGCGACGCGCCGAGATCGGCTTCCTGCTGTTCGCGCGACGATGCGCGATAGCGCACGCAGTAATCGCGCGAGCACAGGAACGAACCGCCCTTGATCACCATCGGCGTATCGTGCCGGCGCGTCGGCGGTGCGACGGCCGCCGTGTCGCCGTTCGTGTGCGATTGATGCGGGCCCGTGTACGCGTCCTTCGTCCATTCCCACGCATTGCCGATCATGTCGTAGAGGCGAAAACCGTTCGCCGCATAGCAGCCGACGGGCGCCAATCCCGCGTGGCCATCCTCGGCCGAGTCGAGCACCGGAAACGCGCCCTGCCAGTAGTTCGCGGCCGGCTTGCCCTGCGCATCGCGCGGCGCCGCATCGAGCGATGCGTCGTCGCGGCCGGCCTTGCCCGCGTATTCCCATTCGGCCTCGGTCGGCAAATCGCGGCCGAGCCAGTGCGCATACGCGAGCGCATCGCGCTGCGTGACGAGCGTCACCGGCAGGTTGCCGAGCCCCGTCACGTCGCTGCCGGGCCCGCGCGGATGCCGCCACGACGCGCCCTTCACCCACGACCACCATGCGAGGTCGCGCGCGTTCATCTCGTCGCGCGTCGGCACATGAAACACCGCCGCGCCGCCCTGCTGCTCGGCCTCGGTCACGTAGCCGGTGGCCTGCACGAACGCGGCGAACTGCGCGATCGTCACGTCGGTCTGGTCGATCCAGAAGCCGCCGACGCGCGTGCGGCCGTCGCCGACCGGACGCTCGTCCGCATAGCCGCGCGTGCTGCCGAACACGAACGCGCCGCCGCGCAGGTGCACCATCCCGGCCTTCGGATCGTCGCGCCATTTCGACGGCAGCCCCGAATAGCGTTCGCACTCGCGCTCCGAACCGAGCGGCGCAAGCGCGCGGCCGCGATTCAGGTCGTCGAACGCGCCGCCTGCCGGCGCCGCCGGGTTCGCATAGCCGGCCGCGAACGCGGCGGCGAACAGCGTGGCGGCCAGCGCCGCGCCGATCGTCCAGAAGCGGAACCGCATCGTGTCGCTCCCGCGCTCAATAGTAGCCGCGCGGACGCAGCGGCTCGACGCCGCCGACGTTGCTCATGTAGGCCTTCCACTGGTCGACGAGCGTGCCGATCACCGACGGATTCTGCGCGGACACGTCGGTCGTCTCGCCGCGATCCGACGCGAGGTCGTACAGCTGCCAGTGGCCGTCGAGCGGGCCGAGCGGCGGCTCGGTCCACAGCGCCTTCCAGCGGCCGTCGGCGCTGCGCAGATACGCGCGGCCGTACGCTTCGTCGCCAAACGGCGTCGTGTGCACTTCGCCCGTCGCCGAACCGGTGAGCACCGGCAGCAGCGACTGGCCCGTGACCGGATACACGTAGCGGTTGTTGTAGACGACCTTGCCCTTGTTCTGGTCGACGCCCGTCAGCGTGTTGACGAGCGGCGGCGCCGGCTGCGACGGCGGCGTGACGCCCGCGACCGCGAGGAACGTCGCCGTGTTGTCGGTCACGTGCGTGAACGCGCGCAGCGTCGGCAGCGGCTGCGACTGGCCCGGCAGGTGCACGATCGTCGGCGTCGACACGCCGCCTTCGCCCGAATAGCCCTTCGTGAGCCGGAACGGCGCCGCGCTCACTTCCGCCCAGCGCAGCCCGTACTGCAGGCGCTGCGCATTCTGCTTGCCGTTGTCAGTACCCAGCGCCGAATAGGTCGGCTCCTGTGCGTTCGCGGTGTCGGTCGCGGTCGGGTCGGCGCCGGAATCGATCGGCCAGCCTTCCGCGCCGTTGTCCGACTGGAACATGATGAACGTGTTGTCGTATTCGCCGATGTCCTTCAGGTGCTGGATCAGCAGGCCGATGTTGTAGTCGAGGTTCTCGACCATCCCCGCGTAGATCTCCATGTAGCGCGCCTGCGCCTTGCGCTCGGCCGGCGACAAGCTCGACCACAGCTTGTCGACCTTGCCGGGGCCGTAGTCGCCGTAGCCGTCCGCGGCCGAATGCACCGCGTTGACGTACTTCGCGCCGGCCGTGCCGTTGTTCGCGGTCGCGGGCGAGGCGACCGTCGTCTCGGGCAGCCCGTCGAACGGCTTGAAATCGGCCGGAATCAGGCCGAGCGCCTTCTGCCGCGCGATCCGCGCGTTGCGGATCGCATCGTAGCCGGCGTCGTACACGCCCGCATATTTGTGCAGCCACGGATCGGGCACCTGCAGCGGCCAGTGCGGCGACGTGTAGGCCGCGTACGCGAAGAACGGCTTGCCGTCCTGCTTGTTCGCATCGATGTACGAGATCAGCTTCTGCGTATAGAAATCGGTCGAATAGAACACGGCCGGGCTGCCGCCCGCGCCGCCCGGCTGCCCGGGCTGGCCCGGCTGCACGTAGCGGCCGTCTTCCGTGTAGTTCGACGAGCCGGCCGGCTCGTGCGCGAAGTGGTTCGTCGCCGCGCCGCCGAGCAGCACGTAGCTGCGCTCGAAGCCCCACTGGTCGGGCGTCTGCCCGCTGCCCGTCGTACTGCCGACGATGCCCGAGCCGATGTGCCACTTGCCCGCGATGTACGTGTGATAGCCGGCGTCCTTCAGCAGTTGCGCGAACGACAGCGCGCGATCGTTCAGGTAGCCCTCGTAGCCGGGCAGCCCGCGCCGTTCGTCGGTCGGCACGCCCATCGTGCCTTCGCCGACGAGATGGTGATCGGTGCCCGATACCAGCATCGCGCGCGTGATCGCGCAGACGGTGCCCGTGTGGTGGTTCGACAGGATGCGGCCCGATGCGACGAGCGCGTCGAGGTTCGGCGTGTTGATCTCGCCGCCGAACGCATGGATGTCGGAGTAGCCGAGATCGTCGGCCATGATGTACAGGATGTTCGGGCGCTTCGCGGCCTGGGTCGGGGTGGGCGCTGGCGTGGCGCCGGCCTGCGACGGCGGCGCATCGCTGTCGACGCCGCCGCACGATGCGAGCGACACCGCGCCGGCAATCGCGGCGCAGACGACACGGAAACGAAAGGCATGCAACGGCGAAGCGGACTTTTTCATTCTTGTTGACGCTCGATCTACGGGAGCGGCGATCTTAGCGTCGCCCGCGCAGCGCCCAAAGTCGGATTCGTCACATGCTAACGGGGTGGGGGAATATGCGACGCGTATCGTCCGCCACGCGTCGCGCCGCCGTGCATCAACTGCGCCCGCCGAGGCTGCCGCCGCCGTCCACCGCCAGCACCTGCCCGGTGACGAAACCGGCTTCGTCGGACAGGAAGAACGCGGTTGCGGCCGCGACGTCGTCGGCCGTGCCGAGCCGGCGCGCGGGAATCGTCGCGAGCACCTTGCGCTCGGCTTCGCTGCCGACCGGCCGCGTCTGGCGGAACAGCTCGGTCTCGATCGGGCCGGGCGCCACCGCGTTGACGGTCACGCCGTGCTCGGCGAGTTCGAGCGCCCACGTGCGCGTGCAGCCGACCAGCGCGTTCTTCGCGGCGGAATACGCGGTGCGGTCGAGGCTGCCGAAAATCGCGCGGCTGCAGATGTTGACGATGCGCCCGTGGCCGCGCGCCTTCATCGCATCGGCAAAATGCTGCGTGACCTGGATCGCGGCCCGCACGTTGAGATCGAACACGGTCTGCAGCGACTGGAAATCGATCTTCCCGAGCGGTTGCGGCAACACGATGCCCGCGTTGTTGACGATGCCGTCGACATGGTGGCGTTCGCCGATCCGTACGAGCGTCGCGGCGGTCTGCTCGATATCGGCGAGATCGCACGCGAGCAATTCGCCGGGGAAGTCGATGCCCTGCGCGTGCCGCGCGAGACCGACGACGCGATGGCCGCGTCGGGCGAGCGTGGTGCTGATCGCGAGGCCGATGCCGCGTGATGCGCCGGTGACGAGATAAGTGCGGGATGACATAGGCGTGCCCTTGGGAAGGAATCCGGAGGAAATGGCGCAACGCGCCTTGTGGTCACCCGGCGCGCGCGTGCTCCGCCCGATTGTGCCGCAGCGATGAGAAACGCGTACGGTCGATGCCTTCTCGTCGCGTTCGATGCGTCACCCTCACACTCGCCAGTCGCTCACCCCACCCGTCCCGCCACGACCGGCATTACGCGCCGCGACGCGATCCGCAACGCGAGCACACCACCCGCCAGCAACGCGGCCGCGACGAGCAGCAGCGCGAGATCGTACGAATGCGTGACGTCCTTGATCCGCCCCATCACCGGCGGCAGCGCGAGCCCCGCGATGTTCGCGACCGCGTTGATCAGCGCGATCGACGCGGCCGCCGTGAGGCCCGACACGTACTCGGTCGTCACGGCCCAGAACACCGGCGTCGCGGCCCAGTTGAAGCCGACCGCGAGCACCAGCAGCGCATACGCGACGGGCAGCACCGGCGTATAGATCGCCGCGATCAGCAACGCACCGGCCAGCAGCATCGGCACGCCGAGATGCAGCGCGCGTTCGCCGCCGAGATCCGAATGCCGGCCGTTCAGGTACATCGCGACGCACGCGAACAGGAACGGCAGCGCGGACAGGCTGCCGACCGCGAAGCTCGACTGTCCCGACAGACTCTTCACGAGCAGCGGCAGAAACAGCGTGAGGCCGATCGTGCCGAACGCCTGCAGCAACCAGAACGCGGCGAGCGCCCACACCTTGCCGTCGCCGAACGCACGCCGCAATGCGACGCCGTGCGACAGATGTTCGCGCGGCGCGGCGTCGCGCAGCGTCGCTTCGAGCCACGCGCGTTCGTCGGCCGGGAGCCAGCGCGCGTGCGCGGGCGTGTCCGGCAGGCGGCGCAGCACGACGAACCCGAGCAGCAACGCGGGCACGCCTTCGAGCAGGAACAGCCAGCGCCAGCCTTCGACGCCGAGCACGCCGTTCAGGTTCAGCAGCGCGCCGGACAGCGGCAGCCCGATCACCGACGCGAGCGTCGCGCCGATATAGAAGAACGACATCGCCCGCGCCCGGTCGCTCTGCGGATACCACGCGGACAGGTAGTAGATGATGCCTGGCGTGAAGCCGGCTTCGGCCGCGCCGAGCAGCAGCCGCATCGCATAGAGCTGCCCCGGCGTCTGCACCGCGCTCATCGCGGCCGCGACGATGCCCCACGTGATCATGATCCGCGCGATCCAGCGACGCGCGCCGACCCGCGCGAGGAACAGGTTGCTCGGCACCTCGAACAGGATGTAGGTCACGTAGAACAGCCCCGCGCCGAGCCCGTACATTTCGGCGCTGAGGCCGAGGTCGGCGTTCATCTGCAGCGCCGCGACCGAGATGTTCGAGCGGTCGATATACGCGACGAGGTACAGCAGCATCAGGAACGGAATCAGGCGCAGGTTCAGGCGCCGCATCGTCGCGGCGTGCAACTGCGGGGCGGTGGCGGTCATCGGCATGTCTCCTGGATCGTCTCGCGTGAGGCGCGGCGTCATGCAGGCCAGTCTAGGAGCCGCGTGAAATTCGCGTCAATTACCGGGACGTCTTCTCGATATGTGAGACGCGAGCGGGCGCGATGCGCAGCCAGCCGGGTTGTCGCGCCGTCGTCGGAACAGCGTCGCCGTCACGTACGCTCGCCGTTCGCGTCGTCGGACGCCAGCATGTGCGGAATCTCGTCGACCAGCGCATCGACGACGACCCGCACCTTCGACGGCACGTGGCGCGCCGCCGGCCGCACCGCGAACACTTCGGCGCCCGACACGCTGTCGCTGTCCATCACGAGCGCGAGGCGGCCGTCGCGCACGTACGGCGCCATCAGCCAGCACGGCAGCCACGCGAGGCCCGCGCCGGCGGCGGCCGCGTCGGCGATCGCCTGCAGGTCGTCGAACCGCAGGCGGCCGGCCGCGCGATGGTCGTGCACCGCGCCATCCGCGCCGATGATCCGCCACGGTGTCGGCTGTCCGCCGCGCGAATACGCGATGCCGACGTGCGACGCGAGTGCCTCGAGCCCCGACGGCCGGCCATGACGCGCGAGATAGTCGGGCGATGCGCAGATGCCCATGCGTTGCACGCCCAGCTTGCGGCCGACCAGCGCGCTCGTATCGGCCAGCTCGCCGATGCGCACGGCCAGGTCGAAACCGTCGTTGACGAGGTCGGCCACGCGATCGTTGAACGACATGTCGATTTCGAGCCGCGGATGGCGCTCGACGAGCCGCCGCACGACGGGCGCCACGCACTGCCGCCCGAACAGCACGGGCACGCTGATGCGCACGCGCCCGGCCGGCTCGCGGCGGCCCGCGTCGAGCGCGGCTTCCGTCTCGCCCAGTTCGGCCAGCAGCCGCCGGCACTGCTCGTAATAGACGAACCCTTCGTCGGTCAGGCCGAGCTGGCGCGTCGTGCGCTGCAGCAGCCGCGCGCCGAGCCGGAGTTCGAGCCGCGCGACGATCTTCGCGACGGCCGAGCGCGTCATGCCGAGGCGCAGCGCCGCCGCCGCGAAGCTGCCCGATTCCACCACGTCGACAAATTCGGCGACGCCTCTGAGCCGTTCGTCCATGCCGTTCCGCTCCGCTCCAATGAAATGCGATGACGGGGTTGTGTCCATGACGGCAACAATCGTTGGCCAAATTCTCGCCAATGCGTCCACCCGCGCGACACTATGATAGTCCGGACTATCTCGAAAAGGAGTCGACATGCATGCATGGCAAATCAAACCGGGCGACGGCCTGGCCGGGCTCCGGCGCGTCGACGCGGCAGCGCGCCCGGTCGGGCCGACCGACGTCGTCGTGAAGATCCACTCGGCCGCGCTGAACTATCGCGACCTGATGTTCGCGCGCGGCGACTATCTGGGTATCGGCAAGGAAGCGCTGATCCCCGTCGCCGACGGCGCCGGCGAAGTCGTCGAGACCGGCCGCGACGTCACGCGCTTCAAGCCGGGCGACCGCGTGATCAACACCTACTTCCCGCGCTGGATCGACGGGCCGCCGACGCCGCAGAAAGTCGCGGGGTCGCCCGGCGCGCAATTCGACGGCGTGCTCGCCGAACGCTTCGTGTCCGACGAAACCGCGCTGGTCGCGATTCCCGCGCATCTCGACTACGACGAAGCGGCGACGCTGTCGTGCGCGGGCATCACCGCATGGAACGCGCTGTTCGTCGACGGCGGACTGGAGCCGGGCGCGACCGTCGTGCTGCTCGGCACCGGCGGTGTGTCGATCGTCGCACTGCAGCTTGCGCAGGCCGCCGGGTTGCGCACGATCGTCACGTCGTCGAGCGACGCGAAGCTCGAACGCGCGCGTGCACTCGGTGCGGACGCAACGATCAACTATCGCGCGACGCCGGAATGGCAGCACGAGGTGCTGCGGCTCACCGACGGCGCCGGCGCGGATCTGGTCGTCGAGGTCGGCGGCCGCGATACGCTGCCGCGCTCGGTCGCCGCGACGAAAATCGGCGGCATCGTGTCGGTGATCGGCGGCCTCAGCAGCTTCGGCGGGCCGGAACTCGGGCTGCTGTCGCTGATCGGCGGCTTCCGGCGGTTGCACGGTTTCATGGTCGGCAGCCGCGCGATGCTCGACGACGTCGTGCGGCTCGTCGACGCGAAACGGATCAAGCCGGTGGTCGATCGGGTGTTCGGCTTCGACGAAGCGCCGCAGGCGTATGCGCACCTGCAATCGGGGCAGCACTTCGGCAAGGTGGTGATTCGCGTCGCCTCGTGACGCGCGCAAGGACCGCCCGCCGCGGGCCGGCGCTCCACGCGCCGGCGCCGCGGCAGGCATCGCCGTCAGATCTTCGCGGTCAGCGTGATCCCGACCGTGCGCGGATCGCCATACAGCACCGGATACGCGCCATACGACGGCAACAACTCGAGTTTCTTGTAGACCTTGTTCGTCAGGTTCGTCACGTAGCCGGTCACGATGTACTTCTGGTTCGGCGTCGTGTACGACACGTGCGCGTTCAGCACCGTATAGCCGCCCTGCCAGAGCTGCGGCATCGTCTGCCGCGTCGCGCTGAAGTACTCGCGGCTGCGGTAGTTCACGTCGCCGCCCGCCGTCAGCGTGCCGAACGACACCGGCACGCGATAGTCGACGCCCGCGTTCAGCGTCGTATGCGGCGAACGCGCGAACGAGTTGCCGACGGCCGTCGGCACGTTGCGGAATTCCGTGTAGCGCGTGTTCAGCATCCCGAGGTTCGCGAACAGGTACAGGCTGTTGACCGGCTGCGCCTTCAGCTCCAGCTCGAAACCGTCCGCGCGCCCCTGCCCGGCATTCGACAGCGTCGACACCGGCGGCCCGCCGAACGGGTTCGGCGCCAGCGCGAACACCTGGATGTCGCGATAGTCGTAGTGGAACACGCTCGCGTTGACGATCAGCCGCTTGTCGAACCATTCGCTCTTGATACCGACTTCGTAATCGCTCAGGTACTCCGGCGACACGGTCGACACCGTGCTCTGCGTATACGCGTTGCCGTTGTAGCCGCCCGAGCGGAAGCCGCGCGCATAGCGGAAATACGCGCGCACATTGCTGCTGAGCGCATATTCGGGCGTGAGGTCCCAGGTCGGCGCGCGCCAGGTGTTGGTCTGGTGCTGTTGCGCGCTGACCGCGAGCGGCGACGATACCGACGACGGCGACCACCAGCTGTTCGGATCGCTGAACGTCACGTTGCCCGTATCCTGCAGCCCGGTGAGGTTGATGGTCTTGCGCTCGATCGTGTAACGCAGCCCGCCCGTCACGTTGAAGCGGTCGGTGAACCGGTACTTGACGCTGCCGAAGATCGCCGCGCTCTGCGTGTGCTGCGTGAGGTCGGTCAGATGGTAGTACGCGGGCGACGGCGAGCCCGGCAGCCCGCCGCCGGCGCCCTGCTCGGCCAGTTGCTCGGTGAACAGGTGCGTGCCGACGATCCAGCTCAGCCGGTCGTTCTGCGGCGATTCGAGCCGGAATTCCTGCGAAAACTGCCGGCTCGACAGGCGGTCGTGCGAGCGCGCCGCATCGACCGGCGAATAGTCCTCGTCGTCCTGGTACCAGCGGTGCAGCCCCTCGAACGCGGTGATCGACGTCAGCGATACGGCCGGGTTGATGCGCCAGTGCGCGGTCAGCGACGTGCCCCACGTCGAGATGTGATCGCTCGACGGCGCATTGAGCGACACCGTATACGGATCGCTCGACCCGACGAAGCCGAACTGGTTCGTGCCGCCGCGTCCCGCGCCTTCCGCGTGCCATGCGTTGCCGCCGCCCGTATAGTTGCGGCCGTGGATGTTGAACAGGAAATCGGTATCCGACGTCGGCACGGCGAGCACCTGGAAGCGCACCGCGTTGTCGTGGAAGCCGCCGAAGCGCCCTTGCTGCACCGTGTTCGTGTAGAAGCTGTCGGCATTCTCGTGATACACCGACACGCGCGCGGCCAGCACGTCGTTCTTGCCGATCGGCCCGCCGATCGCCGCTTCCGCGAGCCGGCTGTTGTACTGGCCGAGCCCGATTTTTCCGTAGCCGCTCACGTCGAACGTCGGTTTCTGCGACGTGATGCTGAGCGCGCCGCCGACCGTATTCTTGCCCCACAGCGTGCCTTGCGGCCCGCGCAGCACTTCGATGTGGTCGAGGTCGAACAGCGGAAAGCCCTGCCCGAACACGCTGTTGATATAGACGTCGTCGAAGTACACGCCGATCGGGCTCAGCGACAGGTCCGACGGATCGTTGCTGCCCACGCCGCGCAGGAACCAGCGCGGCCGCTCACGGCCTTCGGTCGATTGCCCGGTGAAGTTCGGCACGTACTTCGTCACGTCGTTGATCACGCGCAGTTCGTTGTTCCTGATTGCATCGCCGCTCAGCGCGGTGACCGCGACCGGTACGTCCTGGATGCTTTCCTTGCGCCGGCGCGCCGTCACGGTCACCGTGCCGAGGTTCGTTTCGCGTGCGGCCGCGCCGCGGTTCGCACGCACCGCCTTCGGCGCGGCCGCGGCGGCATCGTCCGATGCCTGTTGCGCCGGTTGCGCGTCCGGCGCGCCCGCCGTCGCCGCGCCGTCCTCTGCCCACGCGGGCAACGACACGGCGCCGCCCGTCAACAGTCCCCCCAGCGCGGTGACGATTAGTTTTTTCCTGAACATCGATGAGTCATCCTGTTTGATCGGTTGAACGCACGTGCGTGCGCGACGCACGGGTTCTCTCATGCAATTCGGATGCCAGCGTCGACATGCCCGTCGCACGGGGATTGCGGCGGGCATGCCACGCCGGTGTTGCTGCATGCGCATCTGTGAACGACGTCAAACTGCTGGTCACGCAACACCGGCCGACGCCGAAATCGTCAGGACAGCTTCGCAGGCGCCGGCTGCGTCGCGTCGCGACGTCCATGCGCGAACCGCAGTGCAAGCGCGCCCAGCACGACGACAGGCAGCCAGCACAGAAACACCGCCCGCAGCCCGACGAGTGGCGCGAGCGCGCTGCCGATCAGCGGACCGCAGAACGCGCCGATCATCGACGCGAGGTTGTAGAGGCTCGACACCTGGCTCTTGTCGGCCGGATGACGGCCGAGATGCTGCATGTTCACGAGATGCAGCAGCGACGACCCGGCGCACAGCGCGGCGAGACCCGCGCCGACGGTCCATGCGTCGCGCCCGAGGCCGAGCGCGAGCAGCCCGGCCACGCCGCCCGCGACGCTCAGTGCATGGCAACGACGTTCCGTCATTCGCTGCGCGACGTGCCCGAGCCCGAACAGCGCGAGCACCGCGACGACGCCCTGCAACGTCAGCAGCGCGACGGCATGCGTCTGCGCGAGGCCGAGCGACTGGATCGCGAGCACGACCGTATAGGTGCCGACGAGTGCGCGCGTCGCGCTGTTCACCGCTTCCGCGACGAGTTGCTCGCGGATGTCGCGGCGCCACGCGAGCGCGAGCAACGTACGCAGGCTGCCGGTTCCGGTTCGATCACCACGCGGCGGCGGCGGTGCATCGCCGAGCAACGCGCGGCTGAACAACGCCATGCCGGCGAAACTCGCCGATGCCGCGCAGAACGTCGCGACCGCACCGTGTGTGCCGATCAGCCAGCTCGCCAGCCACGGCCCCGCCATCCCCGTTCCGACCGACATCGCCGCGCGATACCAGCCCGCGCGGGCCAGGCCGATCTGCGCGAGACGCGCGAGAAACACCCCGTTGATCGACACGATCCGGAACGGAATGCACAGCCCGATCAGCCCCTGCGTGAGTGCGATCAGCGGCCATGCGCCGGTGAACGGCACGACGAGATTGAGCAGCATCGGCCCCATGCTCGCGGCGAAGTACACGCGCCGTGCACCGTAGCGCGCGACCAGCAGCCCGGCCGGCAATGTCATCAGCGCGATGCCGAGCGGCTCCATCGCGGCGATGATGCCGAGCCGTGCGTCGTCGACGCCGAGCGCCAGCGCATACAGCGTCGTCGCGAGCTGCGCCATGCTGATCGTCGTGCCGCTCGCGAGCGCGAGCAGCATGAAGCCGCCGGTGAAGCGCTCGCGCCGCCATGCGTCGGCGACGCGTGCCGGCGTGCTCACCGCGACAGCGTCGCGATGCCGTCGAGCGCGCGCCGGTCGATCCATGCGCGCACGTCGAAGTCGGCGGGCAGGAACCGCCAGTCGACCAGGAAGCGCTTGAAATCGTCGAGCGCGGCGATCGACGCTTCGTCGAGATCCGTGCGCAGCCGCCGGTGGACGTTCGCGCCGTATGCGAGCCGCAGCCAGTCGTGGCCCGAGCCCGTCTCGCGACCGAGATAGCCGAGCACTTCGTGCTCGTGCTCGCGGGCCCACCCTTCGACGTCGGTCACGCGTGCGAGAAAGCGGCTGACGATATCGGGGTGGCGCTCCAGCGTCGACGCATTGACGGTCAGCGGGCGCGGCGAGCCGTTGTTGATGCGGATCTGCGGATCGGGATGAAAGCCGATGTCGATCACCGGCTGCGCGCCGATCAGGTGCGCGGTTTCGAGCCCGAGCGAACCTTTCACGTAGATCGCATCGACGTCGCCGCGCACCAGCGCGGCGGCCTCGGCCGCATAGAGCCGCCGGCTCGACAGGCTCGCGGGGTGGCTGAATGCCGCGTCGCGGGTCGCGGGCGTCGACACCGGCACGCGCAGGTTCGAGGCCGGTACGTCGACCCAGTCGACGTCGCCGGGCCCGAGCCCGTCGAGCGACAACGCACTGACAAAACCGCGCAGCGCCGCCGCGCGGAAGATGTCGATCCGCTCGCCGTCGCGGCGCGGCAGGCCGATGCGGCGCCCGCGCAGATCCTTCGGTCGCGCGAGGCCGGCTTCCGGCAACGCGACGATCGCCTGCGCCTCGTCGACCCAGGTCAGCGCGATCACGCGCGTGTCGGCGCCGGACGCGCGTGCCCACAGCGCCGGAATGCTGCCGCCCTGGCGGAACGCGTTGTCGAGCGAATGGTCGACGTGCGCGTGATGCAGTGCCGCGTGCTGGCTTTCCTGCAGCGCGCGCACGGTGATGCCGTCGCCGGCGAATTCGTGATCCAGCCAGCCGAGATGGGCGGCGATGCCGAGCGGTGTCGGCACCGGACAGCGCGTGTACCAGATCGACTGGACGTTGTGTGAAGCCGTGGTGCTCATGAATGCGTTCGCAGAAAGGAGTCGTGAAGGGCGCGTCAGCCGCGCGGCGCGGTGAGCACCGACAGTCGCGTGATGCCCGCGTGCTCGATCGCCGCCATCAGCTTCGCGACGGTGCCGTACGGCACGTGCTCGTCGGCCTGCAGGTCGAGCGCGACGTCGGGCCGGCCGGCCTTCAGCGCGGCCAGCTCGGCCGGCACCGTGTCGAGCGCGACCGCGCGCTTGTCGAGATACACGACGCCCTTGCCGTCGACGCTCACGGTGACGTTCGGCTTGCGGTCGGCCGGCGCGGTGGCGACGGTGTTCGGCAGATTCACGTGCACCGCGTTGTTCAGCAGCGGCGCGGTGACGATGAACGCGACCAGCAGCACGAGCATCACGTCGACGAGCGGCGTGATGTTGATTTCGCTGAGCACGTCATCGTTGTCGGAAGAGGACGAGAAGGCCATTATGCGAACGCCTCCTGGCGGGTGTCGTCGGAACGGCGCGCCGGGGCGGCCGCGGGCGCGGCGGCCGGCACGCGGAAGCCGGCCTTCTGCGCGAGCGTGACGAAGTCGGTCGCGAACGCGTCGAGATCGGCCGACGCAGCCTTCACGCGGCGCACGAAGAAGTTGTACGCGAGCACGGCCGGCACCGCGACCGCGATGCCGATCCCGGTCGCGACGAGCGCTTCGCCGATGGGACCGGCCACGACGTCGATGCTCGCCGACGCACTGTGCGTGATCGCGGTCAGCGCATGGATGATGCCGAACACCGTACCGAACAGCCCGACGAACGGCGCGGTGCTGCCGATCGATGCGAGCACCGCGAGCCCCGCTTCCTCGCGCCGGCGCGCGTTGTGGATCTGCTGGCGCAGATGGCGTTCGAGCAGGTCGTGACGGCTCCAGCTGTGTTCGAGATCGTGCGCGCTGCTCTCGTCGGCGCGCCGCAGCGCGTCGAAGCCCGTCGCGGCGAGCTGGCCCACCGGGCTGTTCGCGCCGTCGAGCGCGGCCGCGTCGTGGAAGCTGTTCGCGGCCCAGAATGCGCTGACGTAGCGCCGGTTGCGCGCGCTCGAACGCAGGCTCTGGATCGCCTTCACGACGATCAGCGTCCACGTGACGACGGAGAAGACGACGAGCAGCCAGAGCGCGCCCTGGACGATGAAGGTGGTCGGAATACCGTTCATGATGTGAGTTCCTTGAAAAATGTGGCGGGCGGCCCGGCGGGTCAGCCCAGCTTGAAATCGATCGGCACGTTGACCCAGCCGTCGACCGCTTCGTCGCCGCGCTTCGCGGGCACGAAGGTCCAGCGCTTCACGGCGGCCACCGCCGCGCTGTCGAGCATGCGGCGGCCGCTGCTCGTGCGGACCTCGACCGAATCCGGCGTGCCGTTCGCGAGCACGTGCACGCGCAGCACGACGCGCCCTTCCCAGCCCTGGTCCTGCGCGAACGCCGGATAGTCGGGCGCCGGGTTGCGCAGGTACGCCGCGTCGCCGATCGGCGCGGTTTCGCGCACCGGCGCGGCGGGTGCGGGCGCAGGTGCCTGAACCGGGGCGGCGGGCGCGGCGACGGCCGGGGTTGCCGGCGTTGCCGGCGCGGGTGCGGCTTCGCGCGTCGCCTGCGGCGTGGCAGCCGGCGCCGGATGCGCGACGGCCGCGCGCGGCTTCGGCGGGATTGGCGCCTGCTTCGGCGGTTTCGGCGGCACGACCGGCGGCGGCGGATGCGCGGCCTGCGGCAGCGGTTCGGGCGGCCGCGTCAATTCGACCGTCATCGGCAACGGCCGGGGCGGCTGCGCGGGCGGTGCGGCAGGCACGCGCGCGGCCAGCAGCGCAACGCCCGCATGCAGTGCCGCGACAGCCAGCGCGATCGCGGCCGCGCCGCGCCATCCGTTCGCCTGCGCCGCTCGTGTGCCCGCCTGCGCGGACGGCACGACCGACGGCGGTCGCGCCCGGGTCGCCGCCGTCACGCTCACCGTGCGCGGCGCGGCACGCGCCGCATGCCGGCGTGCGGGCGGCACGCCGTATTCGATCGTCAGCCCTGTCATGTTCGACTCCTTGCAATGACGCGCCGCGGCGCGCTACGCGACCCACGCATGGCGGTGCCGGTCGATCTGCGTGAACGGCGCCGGATCGATCCACGCGCGCGCGTCGAAATCGTGTTCGAGAAAGCCCCACTCGACGAGAAAATCCTTGAACGCGACCAGCCCGTCGATCGACGTCGGCGCGAGCCCGGTCTCGAGATGGCGGTGCACGTCCGCGCCATACGCGTAGCGCACCCACTCGTCGGATGCGCGCGTTTCGCGGCCGATATAGGCGACCGTCTCCGCCGGATGGCGCGCGGCCCAGTCGCCCGCGCCGACCACGACCGACAGGAAGCGGCTCACGAGATCGGGGCGCGCGTCGATCAGCGCGCGATCGACGGTCAGCGTGCGGGGCGTGCCGTTGCCGATCCGCACCAGCGGATCGGGATGCGCGCCGAGATCGATGACGACCTGCGCGTCGATCAGATGCACGGTTTCCAGCCCGGCCACGCCCTTCACGAACACCGCGTCGACGTCACCGCGCACGAGCGCCGCGATTTCGAGTCCGTATTCGTGCGGCCCGCGCGTGAACGATGCAGGCCCGGTGCGGCGCTCGTGCGTATCGGGCAGATCGACCCATTCGGCGTCGCCGTGGCCGAGCCCTTCCAGTTCGAGCGCGCTCAGGAAACCTTTCAGCGCGGCCGCGCGCCAGAAGTCGATGCTGATCGGATGGCGCGGCAAGCCGAGCCGCCGCCCGCGCAGGTCGCGCGCGGTGCGAATGCCGCGCTCGGGCAGCGTGACGATCGCCTGGAATTCGTTGGTCCACGACAGGCCGATCACGCGTGTATCGGCGCCGCGTGCCCGCGCCCACAGCGCGGGAATGTTGCCGCCCTGCCGGAACGAGTGCGGCAGGCTGTGATCGAAGTGCGATTCGCGCTTGTCGGCGTCGGCCGTCTCCTGCAGCGAATGCAGCGCGATGCCGTCCGGCCCGAACTCCTCGTCGAACCAGCCGCGATGCACGGCGATGCCGAGCGCGGTCGGCACCGGGCAGCGCGTGTACCAGAGTGCGTCGCAAGCCGTGGCCTGCGCAGCGAGTGTCGTCATGGTGAGTATCCTTGTCGTTGTCGTGGATGCGTGGCGGCGGGTCGCCGCGCTCAGGCGCCGGCCACGCGCAGCGCTGCCTGCGTGCCGCGCGCGTTCAGCGCGCCGTCGACGAGCGGCAACACTTCCTCGCCCACGCGGTACGCCTCTTCGAGATGCGGGTTGCTCGCGAGGATGAACGTCGATACGCCGATCTCGACGTATTCCGCGAGCCGTTCGGCCACCTGCTCGTGGCTGCCGACGATCACGCAGCCGGGGCCGCCGCGAATCTGCGACATCCCGGCCCACAGGTTCGGGCCGACGATCAGGTCGTCGAAGTGCTGCGTGTTGCCCTGGTGCAAGGCGAACTGGCGTTTCGCGCCGACCGACTCCGACGCTTCGCCGCGCCCGCCGAATCCGTTGCGCGTCGTGTCGCCCACCGTCGCGAACATCTGCCGCAGCTCAGCCCACGCCTGCTCCTCGGTCTCGCGCGCCAGGATGTCGATGCGCATGCCGAAGCGCAGGTCGCGCTCGGCGTTCTGCCGGTCGAGCGCGCGACGGGCCGCATCGATCACTTCCTTCTGTTTCGCGAGCGGCTCGCCCCAGCTCAGGTGCACGTCGCCGTGCTTCGCGGCGACCGCGAGCGCCGCGTCGCTCGCGCCGGCCAGATAGATCCGCGGCGGCTTCTGGCCGCTCAGCGGCGGCAGCAGCCCGCCCGCCTCGACGCGATAGAAGCGGCCGTCGAACGTGAACGGCGCGCCGGCCGCGACGCCCTTCACGACGTCGAGGAATTCGTCGGTACGCGCATAGCGGCTGTCGTGATCGATGAAATCGCCGTACGCGCGCTGGTCAGGGCCGCCGCCACCCGTGACGACGTTCCACTCGACGCGGCCGCGGCTGATTCGCTGCAGGCTCGCGGCCATTTGCGCCGCATAGACCGGATGCACGAAATGCGGTTGCAGCGCGATCAGCAGGCGCAGCCGGCGCGTCTCGCGCGCCAGCGCGGCCGCCACGACCCACGGCTCCTCGGTGAAACGGAAGATCGGAATCAGCGCGCCGTGGAAACCGGCGATGTCGGCCGCACGCGCGACCTGCGACAGATAGTCGATGTAGCCGAACGCGTCGTCGTCGACTTTCGGTGCGACGCGCGACGCGCGCTGGCGGTTCCATTCGCCGCGCGTATGCAGATCGTGTGCGCGCCGGCCGTCGCCGTGCATCGGCAGGCGCCACAGAAATTCAACAGCCATCGGGATTCTCCTTGTCGGCCCGTTCGGATTGCGTGCGGCACCGGCGTGCCGCGCGTATGCAGCGCTGTAAAGCACGCGGTGTGCCAACGGGCTCGCCGCGCCGCGCGCGGGGCCGCCGATGAACGCGCGCCGCGCCTTGCGGGCCGGGCGTCGGCGGCGATCGAATCACGTGCGCCGATTGCCGCCGAACCCGTCGCGACACGCACACGCGCCGCTGCTGCATCCGCCGCACCGGTGCTGCGCGCGCAACAGCGCCCGACGCGACTGTTGCTCACGCAACAGCCCGCTCGCCGGCCGCCGTGCCGCGCGTCGCCCGCCAGGCCCGCGCCGCCGGCCATACGGCCGCTTCCGTTCACTGGCCCGGAACTTGCAACGTGGAACGGCCCGCGCGGGCGACACCGCGCCTCGACCACGCTTACCCAGACAGGGGAATCTCACACATGACAGACAGGCCCGATTCGTCATCGGTCAAGCAGCAGACGTTCTGGTACGCCCGATCGCCGGTGCCGACGCCGCTCGGCATCGCCGTGCATCTCGGCTGGCTCAACGGCGAGACGTCGGCCGACGGCGTCGCGATCCGTTCGCCGCGCGGCGCCACGCGGCACGACGTGTCGTCGATCAGCGATCACACGCTCGCGCAATCGTTTCGCCAGGGCGGCAGCATCCCCGCGATGTGGGCGCGCTCGAACGACGCGCATACGCGCGTGATCGGGCTGTCGTGGGTCGACGAGTCGCAGTTGATTCTCGCGCGCCCCGAGTCGGGTATCCGCTCCGTGAAGGCGTTGCGCGGGCGCCGGATCGCGATTCCGAACCGCCCCGACGATCGCATCGACATCTTTCGCGCATCGGCGCTGCGCGGCTTCGTCAACGCGCTGAGCCTCGACGGGCTGACGCTCGGCGACGTCGAACGCGTCGACGTGCGCGCCCGCACGCTGCAAGCCGTCGGGCCGGCGCGGGCGGCGAACCTGTTCGCATCGCCGCACGGCTTTTCGAGCCGCGCGCTGTATGCGGCCGAAGCCGGCGCGCTGCTGCGCGGCGAAGTCGACGCGATCTACGTGAAGGGTTCGACGGGCCTCGAAATCGCGCAACTGATCGGCGCGCACGTCGTGATCGACATCGGCTTTCATCCGGAGCGCTCGATCCGCAACAACAACGGCACGCCGCGACCGCTGACCGTCAACGCGGACGTGCTCGCGAACCATCCCGACATCGTCGCCGGCTTCCTGAAACTCGTGGTCGCCGCCGGCGAATGGGCCGGCACGCATCCCGACGAAACCGCGCACTACGTAGCCGGCGAAACCGCGTCGTCGATCGACTGGGTGCGCGCCGCGTACGGCAACCAGTTGCACCGGCACCTCGGCGTCAACCTCGACGACGAATCGGTCGCCGCGCTCGACGAGTTCAAGACCTTCCTGCTCGACCACGGCTTTCTGGAAGCCGACTTCGACGTCGCCGACTGGATCGATCCGCGCCCGCTCGCCGACGTGCTGCAGCCCTCGCTGCAAAAACGTGCGTGAGCCCCTTTACCGTTCACTGTTCGGGACCATCATGAAACACACGCTCTGCCTTGCCTCGCTGCGCCGCCCGCTGCGCGCGCTGCTCGCCGCGCTGCCGTTGGCCGCCGCGTCGCTCACCGCCCCGGCCGCGCACGCGGAAGACGCACCCAAGGTCGTTCGAATCGCCGTCGTCGCGTATTCGAGCGGCGGCAAGACGCAATACGCGGGCGCCTCCGCATTGATCGACGCCGACAAGTCGCTCGAAAAAGCGCTCGCCGCGCGGCATGTGACGCTGCAATGGGTGCCGGTGTCGACCGCCGCGGTCGGCACGCTCGTCAACGAGGCATTCACGAACGGCAGCATCGATTTCGCCGGCTACGGCGACCTGCCGTCGGTGGTCGTCAACGCGTCGGGCACGCGCACGCGCCTGATCGTGCCGGGCGGCGTCGGCAGCAATACGTATCTGGTCGTGCCGGCCGGCTCGACCGCGAAGTCGATCGTCGACCTCAAGGGCAAGCGCATCGCGCTCAATCGCGGCCGGCCGTGGGAAGTGTCGTTCAGCAAGCTGCTCGCCGAGAACGGGCTGAAGCTGTCCGACTTCAGGATCTACAACCTCGATCCGCAGGCCGGCGCGGCAGCGGTCGCCGCCGGCCGCGTCGACGGCTTCTTCACGCTGTCCGACGCGTATTCGCTCGTCGACAAGAACGTGGGCAAGATCATCTGGTCGACCAAGCGCGCGCCCGACGACTGGAAGATGCGGGCGGAACTGTGGGCGTCCGACGATTTCGTGCGGCGCTACCCGGACATCACGCAGCTCGTCGCGACGGCCTACGTGCGCGCCGCGCACTGGATCTCGCAACCGCAGAACCGCGACGCGTACGTGAAGATCCTGAGCGCGTCCGGCCAGCCGGAAAGCGTCGTGCGCCGCGAGTACGCGGACGAAGCGACGCCGTGGAAGGAGCAATGGACGCCGCTCTTCACGCCGGCGCTGACCGGCCATTACCGCGATGTCGTCGCGTACAGCCGCCAGGCCGGGCTGACGTCCGCGCCGGTCGACGTGAACGCGCTGCTCGCGCCGACCTTCGTGTCGACCGCGCTCAAGCAGCTCGGCCTCGACGGCTACTGGCGCGCCGACGCGCCGCGCGTCGCGAGCCGCTGATGGCGACGCGCGCCCTCGCGCCGAACGGCCTGCGCGCGGCGGCTCGCCTGCCGAGCGTCGCGCGGCTCCGCGACTACGCGCTGTGGTGGATCACGCCCGTCGCATTCGCCGCGCTGTGGTGGCTCGCGAGCGCGCAGCGCTGGTTCCCGCCGCAGCTCGTCGTGCCGCCCGGCCGCCTCGCGGCGACGCTGCGCACGCTGCTCGATACCGGCGAACTGCGGGACAACCTGTCGATCACGCTGCATCGTCTTGCGCTCGGTTTCGCGATCGGCGCGACCGGCGGCGCCGCGTTCGGCGTCCTGCTCGCGCGCAGCCGGCTGTTCTCCGACTACCTGCGGCCGACCTTCGACCTGCTGCGGCAACTCCCGACGCTCACGCTGATTCCGCTGCTGATCCTGCTGATCGGCGTCGACGAGCCGTTGAAGCTCGTCGTGGTCGGCAAGGCCGTGTTCTTCCCGGTCGCGCTGGCCGCATACACGGGCGTGCACGATGCGCCGCGCGATCTCGTCGAGATGGCGCGCCACTACGGGCTCGGCCGCTTCGCGCTGCTGCGCGACGTGCTGCTGCCGGCCGCGCTGCCGCCGCTGCTGACCGGCGTACGGATCGCGCTCGCGCGTGCATGGCTCGCGCTCGTCGCGGTCGAGCTGCTCAGTGCGGACAGCGGCATCGGCCAGATGATGGAACTCGCCCGGCAGATGCTGCGGCTCGACGTGGTGCTCGTCGACGTTGCGGTCATCGGGCTGATCGGCTTCGCGCTCGACCGTTCGATCGCACTCGTGCAGCGCTACGCGTTGCGCTGGCAAACGCCCGCGCGCTGACCCCGACCGGAATCGCTTCGGAATGACCTTCGTGACCCGTACTTTCCCGTTCGCCCCGCTGCGCCGCCGCGCGCGCGGCCTCGTCGTGCCGGCGCTGCTGCTGGCCGCGTGGCAAGCCGCGTCGTCCGGCGACGCGGCCCATCAATATGCGTTCGTGCCGCTGCAGCAGGTCGGCGCCGCGTTGCTCGAACTCGCGCGCAGCGGCGAACTCGCGACCGATCTCGGCGCGAGCCTGCGCCGCACGACGCTCGGGCTCGGGTTCGGCGTCGCATTCGGGCTCGTATTCGGCGCGGCGATGGCGCGTTCGTCGCTCGCGCGCAAGCTCGGCGAGCCGGCGTTCCAGGCGCTGCGCTACGTGCCGCTGCTCGGGCTGATTCCGCTGCTGAGCCTGTGGGCCGGCACCGGCGAATTCGCGAAGGTGTTCATCATCGCGCTCGCCGCGTTCTATCCGATGACCACCGCCAGCTTCGACGGGCTGCGCCGCGTCGATCCGCGCTATGTGGAGCTCGCGCAGTCGTATCGCCTGACCCGCATCGGCCTGTGGCGCGACGTGCTGATTCCCGGCGCGTTGCCCGACCTGTTCGCGGGCGTGCTGCAGGCCGTGCCGTTCGCGTGGATCACCGCGACCAGCAGCGAGTTGCTGTTCAACACGGGCGCCGGCGTCGGCAGTCTGATGCAGAACGCGCAAGCCGGCGCGCGCGCCGACGTGCTGCTGGTGTGCGTGCTGGGCGTGACGGCGCTGGCCGTCGGCATGAGCGCGTCATGCGAGCGGATCGCGCGGCGCGCGCTGCGCTGGCGCGATTACGCCTGACGGCGCAGCCGCGCGTCGGCGGCGTCGCCGTCGCCTGCGTCGCGCGGCTTCAGGATGCCGAGTTGCGCGAGCCGGGCACGCACGATGTTGCGCGACTGGTCGAGCAGGCGCGACATCCGCAACTGGTTGTGCTCGCTGTAATCGAACACGCTGCGGTACACGGTGTCCTCGATGTGCTGCCACAACGCTGGCGTGCCGAGATCCAGCAACTCGATCACCGCACGGCGCAGCGCGTCGGTCGCCTCGGCCACGTCGCGCGCGCGACGCGGCGGCGCGGCGGCCGGGCCCGGTGCGTCTGCCGGGTCGGGGGCGAGCGACAGCGCGGAAAACTGCAGGTCGCCGACGTCGATCGCGCCGCCTGCACAGATCAGCACCGCGTGATGAATCACGTTCTCCAGTTCGCGGATGTTGCCGGGCCACGCGTGCGCATGCAGCCTGCTGCGCGCGGCGTCGGTCAGCGTCGGCGCGGCGACGCGCAGCCGCTTCGCATAGGTATCGATGAAGTGTTCGATCAGCGGCGCGATGTCGCCGGGCCGCTCGCGCAGCGGCAGCAGGCTCAGCTTCACGACGTTGAGCCGGTAGTACAGATCCTCGCGGAAATTGCCCGCGCGCACCGCGGCTTCGAGATTCACGTTGGTCGCCGCGACGAGCCGCACGTCGATCTTCACGGTCTTGCGCGACCCGACCGGCGTCACCTCGCGCTCCTGCAGCACGCGCAGCAGCTTGACCTGCGCGGACAGCGGCAGGTCGCCCACTTCGTCGAGAAACAGCGTGCCGCGATTCGCGGATTCGAACCAGCCGGGCTGGCTGTTGATTGCGCCGGTGAACGCGCCGCGCTCGTGGCCGAACAGTTCGCTTTCGATCAGCGTTTCCGAAAACGCGCCGCAATTCACCGCGACGAACGGCCCGTCGTGACGCTCGCTCAGCGAATGCACGAGGCGCGCGATCAGCTCCTTGCCGGTGCCGCTCTCGCCGGTGACGAGCACCGTCGCGTCGCTCGGCGCGACCAGCTGGATGCGTTCGAGCAGCACCCGCGATTTGGGATCGTCGAACGTCAGTGCCTTCGCACGGATCGTGATCGCGTGCGAAGTCGGGTCCGGCAAGCTGAAGATGGCCATGGCACGACCGGCGTGTTGAACGGGGAAGGTTCGACGATAGCAAGGCGCACGCCGGCCACGAACCAATTCATCGAGCTATCGGTATGACGGCGGCCGGATTGCGCCGGCCGCCGCGCGGCGTCATGCGAGGCCGGTCATCTTCCATTGCTGTTCGAGCGCGCCCGGCCCGAATTCGAGCGAGCCGCCGAGCGGTTCCGCGAGCGCCTGGAAATACGCGGCTTCCTCGAGGATCAGGATGTACTTCGACACGTCGAGGATCGACTTGCCCCAGAACGTCGCGCCGCCGTTCGCCTCGATGATCGCCGGCACGTCGGGATCGCGCCGGATCGTGTCGACGATGAAGCGCGGCTCGCCGGGGCGGCGATCGACATAGACGGGAATTTCACGCGCCCGCGTGTAGCGCGCGGCCGGCGCATAACGGATCGGCAGCGGACGATGCGCGCTCGCCCACGCACCGAGATACGGGCCGTGTACGTGAATCACCACGTCGACTTCCGGCGCCTCGCGAAATACGCCTGCGTAGCGCGGGCCGTTGCCGCCGGCGCGTGCGTCACCGTGCAGCACGTCGCCGTCGAGCGTCACGACGACCGGCTGGATCTCCTGCGACGCGGCCCACGGGCTGGGCGCCGACAGCGCGACGACGAGCTCCGTGCCCGGCACGCGCTGGAATGCCTGGAACGTGTTGGTGGCGCTGAGCGTGCGCGTTTCCTTCAGCACGCGCGCGGCTTGCGCGAATTCGCGCGTGGCGCGC
Source organism: Burkholderia sp. EMB26 (assembly GCF_024730645.1). Classification (NCBI taxonomy): domain Bacteria; kingdom Pseudomonadati; phylum Pseudomonadota; class Betaproteobacteria; order Burkholderiales; family Burkholderiaceae; genus Burkholderia; species Burkholderia sp. EMB26. The sequence goes on along the minus strand of NZ_CP078071.1, from coordinate 2,561,767 downwards.
TCGACGAAGGCCACGAGTTCGCCGCTGTCGATGGCTTGGGTGACGGACATGAGGGCGTTTCCTTGATCGGTTGAACGGTTGAACGGAAGGGCTCGCGTCGCCACGCCGCGACGCACGGTCGACGGATCAGCAGCAATCGTGCCAGCGCTGCGATTTGCGTATCGAGGGCCGGCCGGCGTGGCGCAGGCACGCGATGCCAGCGTTGCGCCGTGCAGCCCGCGCGTGCGCGTTTTGTTGCGGAAGCAACACCGTGCCGGCCGGGATTGCTGCGCGACACGCAGCCCGGTGCATGCGTGCGATACGGGCGGCATCGACCGATCGTCCGTCGTGCCGCGCGTTGCGTACGCAACGACCCTTCTGGTTCGAAACTTGCATCGCACTCGGCCCGCGCCCGCATTGCCCGGCGCATCCGATCTCATCGACCTCCATCCGACCATGACGCTTCTTTCCCTGCGCGGCGTCGCCGCGCGCACGCTGCTCGTATCGGCGCTCGCCGCTTCTTCCGTCGTTTCGCTCGCGGCTTCGCCCGGCCGCGTCCCGGCTCCCGACCCGTTGCAGGGCGACGGCCGCGTATCCGCGTTCTACACGTGGGACCGCGACATTCCGGCCAGGCCCGGTGTGCTGCTGCGCACCGAGCCGCTGCCCGCGACGGTCGGGCTCGCGAGCGCCGCGCGACAATTGCGCATCCTGTACGCGTCGACCGACGGCGTCGGCGGCCATGCGCCGATCGCCGTGTCGGGCGCGCTGTTCGTGCCGCGCGGCACGCCGCCGGCCGGCGGCTGGCCGATCGTCGCGTGGGCGCACGGCACGTTCGGGATGGCCGACATCTGCGCGCCGTCGTGGTTCGGCCGCTCGTATCGCGACGTGCGCTACCTGAACGCCTGGCTTCAGCAAGGGTTCGCGGTGGTCGCCACCGACTATCAGGGGCTCGGCACACCGGGCCCGAATCCGCAGCTCAACAACCGTTCGAACAGCTACACACTGCTCGACAGCGTGCGCGCGGTGCTCGGCGGCGTGCCGGGCCTCGCGAACGAGGTCGTGCTGGTCGGCCAGTCGCAAGGCGGCTCGGCCGTGATCGCGGCAGCCGGCTACGCGCCGGCCTATGCGCCCGAACTGGCGATCCGAGCGACCGTCGCGACCGGCACGATCTACAACGCGTCGCACGCCACGCTCGCGGCGCTGCCGAAGTTCGAGACGGCGTACCGGCGCGATCCCGACCGCGTCGATCCGACGCTCGCGTACCAGTTCTACTCGGTGCTGTCCGCGCAGCAGATCGATCCGTCGCTGCGGGCCGACGAGGTACTGACCGACACCGCGCTGCCGATTCTCGACCAGGCGCGCATCGGTTGCCTCGCATCGCTCGAGGACGATGCGGCGCTCGCGCACCTCACGCACGCGAACACCGTGAAGCCGGGCGGCGATGCGCGGCTGAAGGCGTGGTGGGACGACTACCTGAAATACCCGACGCTGAAGATCGCGACGCCCGTCTTCATCGGCGCGGGCGCGGACGACGGGCTGGCGCCGCTCGAACTCGCGCTCGCCAGGGACGCGTGCGCGGCGGGCACGACGGTCGAGGCGCACCTGTATGCGGGCCGCGAGCACAACGGCACCGTGAACGCGTCGCTCGCCGATTCGATTCCGTTCGTGAAACGCGTGCTGGCCGGCGAGACGATCCGCCCGGTCTGCTCGCCTGCCGCGCAGCCGGCCGTGTCGCAATAGCCGGCTCGCGGCGCTTTGCACGACGGCGCGAATGCTTGTGCAAATCCGTTATTGGATCGCGCCGCCGCCCATTTTTATACTCGTCAGCACTCTCTGCCAAAGAGTGCCAGCCAACTTCGACAGAACCGTACAGGACGAAAAAATGAGCCTACGCCCCTTGCACGATCGCGTGATCGTGAAGCGACTCGATCAGGAAACCACCACCGCGTCGGGCATCGTGATCCCCGACAGCGCCGCCGAAAAACCCGACCAGGGCGAAGTGATCGCCGTGGGCCCCGGCCGCAAGGACACGGACGGCCAGCGCATCGTGCCCGACCTGCAGGTCGGCGAGCGCGTGCTGTTCGGCAAGTACGCGGGGCAAGCCGTCAAGGTGGACGGCAACGAGTTTCTCGTGCTGCGCGAAGAAGACATCGTCGCGGTCGTCAATCAATAACGGAGCGCAATCATGGCAGCCAAGGAAATCATTTTCAGCGACATCGCACGGTCGAAGCTGACCGAAGGCGTGAACATCCTCGCGAACGCGGTGAAGGTCACGCTCGGGCCGAAAGGCCGCAACGTCGTGCTCGAACGCAGCTTCGGCGCACCCGTCGTCACGAAGGACGGCGTGTCGGTCGCGAAGGAAATCGAGCTCGCGGACAAGCTGCAGAACATCGGCGCGCAGCTCGTGAAGGAAGTCGCGTCGCGCACCAGCGACGCGGCCGGCGACGGCACGACCACGGCCACCGTGCTCGCGCAGGCGATCGTCCGCGAAGGCCAGAAATACGTGGCGGCCGGGCTCAATCCGCTCGATCTGAAGCGCGGCATCGACAAGGCCGTTGCGTCGGCCGTCGACGAATTGAAGAAGATCAGCAAGCCGACCACCACGAGCAAGGAAATCGCGCAGGTCGCGACGATCTCCGCGAACGGCGAGGAATCGATCGGCCAGCGCATCGCGGAAGCAATCGACCGGGTCGGCAAGGAAGGCGTGATCACCGTCGAGGACGGCAAGTCGCTCGCGGACGAGCTCGACGTCGTCGAAGGGCTGCAGTTCGATCGCGGCTACCTGTCGCCGTATTTCATCAACAATCCGGACAAGCAGATCGCCGAGATCGAAAGCCCGTACATCCTGCTGCACGACAAGAAGATCTCGAACATCCGCGACCTGCTGCCGGTGCTCGAACAGGTCGCCAAGTCGGGCCGGCCGCTGCTGATCATCGCGGAAGACGTCGAAGGCGAAGCGCTCGCGACGCTGGTCGTCAACAACATCCGCGGCATCCTGAAGACGGTCGCGGTCAAGGCGCCGGGCTTCGGCGATCGCCGCAAGGCGCTGCTCGAGGACATCGCGATCCTCACCGGCGGCCAGGTGATCGCCGAGGAAACGGGCCTGACGCTCGAGAAGGCCACGCTCGCCGAACTGGGGCAGGCGAAGCGCATCGAGGTCGGCAAGGAAAACACCACGGTGATCGACGGCGCGGGCGATGCGAAGAACATCGAGGCGCGCGTGAAGCAGATCCGCGTGCAGATCGACGAAGCGACGTCCGACTACGACCGCGAGAAGCTGCAGGAACGCGTCGCGAAGCTCGCGGGCGGCGTGGCGGTGATCAAGGTCGGCGGTGCGACCGAAATCGAGGTGAAGGAGAAGAAGGATCGCGTCGACGACGCGCTGCACGCCACGCGCGCGGCCGTCGAGGAAGGCGTCGTGCCGGGCGGCGGCGTCGCGCTGATCCGCGTGCGGCAGGCGATCCGCGAACTGAAAGGCGCGAACGCCGACCAGGACGCGGGCATCAAGATCGTGCTGCGCGCGCTGGAGGAACCGCTGCGCCAGATCGTCACGAATGCGGGCGAGGAAGCGAGCGTCGTCGTCGCGAAGGTCGCGGAAGGCACCGGCAACTTCGGGTACAACGCGCAGACGGGCGAGTACGGCGACCTCGTCGAATCGGGCGTGCTCGATCCGACCAAGGTCACGCGCACCGCGCTGCAGAACGCGGCGTCGGTGGCCGGGCTGCTGCTGACGACCGATGCGACCGTGTTCGAAGCGCCGAAGGATGCGGCGCCCGCTGCCGCGCCGGGCGGCCCGGGCGCGGGCGGGCCGGGGTTCGATTTCTGACGACGCAGCGTGCGCGCCGGTTCGCCGGCGTGCGCGCGGCCGGGCAGGACCCTGCAACGCGTGGCGACGAAAGTCGTCACGCGTTGTGCGCTTTGGCGCACCGCAATACGATTGCCGGCGGGCCGATTGCCGCGCTCGGGTAAGATGAAGACCCGTCCCGTCACGCCACCGCCACGCCATGTCGCCCATCGCCAACATCCTGCTGCCGCTCGCCGGCGTCCTGCTGCTGAGCGTCGCCAGTCCCGGCCCGAATTTCGTGATCGTCACGTCCACCGCCGTCGTGTCGCGCCGCGCGGGCATGATGACGGGGCTCGGCCTCGCCGCCGCGTCGGGTACTTGGGCCGCGATCGCGATCGCCGGCCTGAGCCTGCTCGTGACCCACGTCGCCTGGGTACACACCGCGCTGCGGCTGGCGGGCGCCGCCTACCTGATCTGGCTCGGCCTGAAAATGATCGTGACCGCGCGCAAGCCGTTGCCCGTTTCCGCACCGGCCGCGACGTCCGACTGGCGCGCGGCGAGAAAAGGCTACGTCGTCAGCATGACGAACCCGAAGTCCGTCGCGTTCTACGGCAGTATCTTCGCGCTGATGGTGCCGGCCCATGCGCCGGCGTGGCTCGATCTGTCGGTCGTCGTGCTGTCGGTCGCGATCTCGGCTGCGTGGTATTGCACGATGGCGCTGCTCGCGTCGCATCCGTCGGTGCGCCGGCTGCTGATCCGGCGCAAGGCCGTGCTCGATACGGCCGCCGGGCTGTTGCTGATGGGCGTGGGTGGGCGGATGCTGGCCGGACGTTGATCCGCGGCGCCCCGATCGCTTCCGTCGCTCATCATCATGCCGACCGCACACACCCTTCTGGACGACTACGAACGCCTCGGCTGGACCGGTAACGATCCGATGTCGCAGATGCTGGCACTGCGGCGCGACGAACCAGCGGCACTCGTCGATCTCGTGATCGCGTCGTTCGATCGCACGTTCGCGCATGCGACGTTCATCGACGCCGCGATCGACCTGATGGACGACATCGCGTTCGCGAACGTTGCAGCCGAAGCGTGGCGACGGGTCGTCGAAGGCGCATGGAACGCGCGACTCGCGAACGTGCTGTCCAGCGTCGCGCTACGATCGCCGCAGGTGTTTTCCGATCACTGGGACGTACTGCTCGACGTGGTCGTCCCCCGGCATTCGCCGCGCATGCATTGTGCGGAATACGCGTGGCGGGCACTCGACGCGGCCACGATCGACGCGTGGCGCCGGCGGCTTGCGCAAGCACCCGCCGTTGACGACGCGGCGCGCGCACGCGCTGTCGCACTGCTCCATTCACGACAACCAGCAGCCGTGCTCGATGCGGTGGCCCGGCTGTTTCCGGACGATCCGGAGCAAGCCGCGAACTGGCTCATGTCAGCGGGCTACACGCTGGAGCACGGCACGTTGCGCGCATTGCACGGCGATTCTCCGCTGCATATCGACTTCGGACGCGCGCTGCGTGCGCCGGCACTTCGCGACATGCCGAAGTGGAAACGCGAGATTCAGGCGAATCATCCGACCTGGCAAGCGGGCGAATCCCGTCGGTCGAACGCGCACTTCGGCGGCGTGTCGCCGCATCGATGCGGCCTGTGCCATCAGCCGTTGCATCGGCTGCTGACGCTGCCGCAACCGATCGAAGCGGGTATCGACAGCACGACGCCCGTGTCGTTCGCCACCTGCCTGGCGTGCCTCGGTTGGGAAAGCGACGGCCCGCTGTTCTACCGGCACGACGAGTCGGGTCATGCGGTCGCCCATCCCTCGCAGCGGCACGATGCCGCGATCGAGCCCGACTATCCGGCCAGCCCCTTCGTCGAATCCGACGTCGACGTTTTCGCCGCGCCCGCGCGCTGGGCCTGGCAGGAATGGGGCGAGTCGAACGGCAGGCAGAACCTCAGCCGCGTCGGCGGTCCGCCGTCGTGGGTGCAGTCCGCGTGGTATCCCGATTGCCCCGATTGCGGCCGCAAGATGCGCTTCGCCATGCAGCTCGACTCCGAGCTTCCGCAAGTCGACGGCGGCGAATGGCTGTGGGGCAGCGGCGGCGCGAACTATACGTTCTGGTGCGCGCCATGCCGGACCAGCGCGCATCTGTGGCAGTGCACGTAACGCGCGATTCACGCACCTTTACGACCTTTTTACTTGCGCCCGCGCATCCGTTCACTAAAATGGATTCGCCATCCACCACCGAGCACGCGCCATGCGCATCCGAAGTCCTCGTCCTCCGAGTTGCTTCCCCGCCTGACAGGCCGGACGCCTGCGTCTCCTTCCCGAGCCACCGTCCCGCCGACAGGCGGACGATGCGCGCCGTAGTCTTTCCCGTGCATGCTTGAACACGACGTCGATGCGGTCGTCCCGCATCGCACATCGCAATGCGTGCGACACGTTCCGCGTAACGGCACGTCATCGATCCGCCGATCCGATCCATTTATTTTGCATCACTGATTTTATTCACGGGGATTCCCGCTTCCGAAGCTGCGCACGCCCCGTCTCGATCGTCTTTCATACAGGAGCAATGGAATGATGCTGGGCTTGACGTTCTGGAAACACGTGATAGGCGCGCGAACCCCTGCTCTTTGCGAGGACCGGACGACGGCGCACGGCCGACACCGCCGGGTATCGAGAACGCTCGTGCTGGCGAGCGCCATCGTGGCGTTCGCGGCAATCGCATTCGGCGCGCCGGTCGTCGGCATTTCAGTGTTTCTGCTGACGACGCTGCCGTTCGTGCTGTCGGGAACCTGAGGGTGTCCGTATCGCGCGCAGCGGCATCGGCGCTCGATACGAGATTTTAATGCCCGGCCCCCGCGTATCTGACACCGTCTTTACGCGGGTTTGTCTAGGATTTCCCTGTCATCCCGACACGGAGAGATCCGCATGCAAACGCATCAGGCCGCCGTCGGCGGCCAATCCGGCCGCCCTCAGCAACGCGGTGGCACACCGTTCGCGACCGCGCTCGCCGACGCCTGTCCGCCGGACAATATCCTGCTCGACGTACCGGTGGAAAGCGCGATCCAGTTGTTCGATCTCGTCGCTCACCATGTCGCACGCGACAGCGGCGTATCCGCGGAACGGATCCGGGCCGAACTGATCAAACGCGAACAACTCGGCTCGACCGGCCTCGGCCAGGGCGTCGCGATTCCGCATGCGCGCGTCGACGGGATCGGCTCGGCCGTCGCGCTGTTCGTCCGCGCGCGATACCCGTTCACGTTCAACGCGCCCGACCGCAAGCCCGTGCGCGAATTCGTCGTGCTGGTTCTGCCGCACGCGGACGACCGTGCACACCTCGAACTGCTCGCCGACGCCGCGCGATGGTTCAGCGAACGCGCGATCCGGCAAGCGTCACGCGACGCACAAACGCCCGACGAGATTCGCCGACTCATGCAACGCACTGTTTGATCGAGCGTCGCGCAACGACAGGTATCCCCTTCATCCTTTCGAACGCCCATGTTCCCAGACCCTGACACTCCCACTCGACGCGTGGCCGGCTTGGCCCGCTCACTGCCGTTCATGCAGGCGCTGCACGGACAGACCGTCGTCATCGTCGACGGTGGTGCCGCCAGCGACGTCCACACGCGCTCGGCCTTCGCGCAGGCTGTCGCGCTGCTCGCGCTCACCGGCATCCATCCGATCGTGATCCAAAGCATTCCGACTGCGTCCGGCGCGCAATCGGTCCACGCGACACACGCCGCCATGGCCGGCGTCAACCATGAACTCGTGCGCCTGATCGGCAGCCACGGCGCGCGGGCAATCGGCGTCGACGGTCACGACGGCGGCCTGCTCGTCGCCCGCGCCGAATCCGGCCACGCGAACACGAGCGAGGTCGCGCGGTTCGACGTCACCGCATTGAATGCGTTTCTCGACAATGGACTGGTGCCCGTCGTGATGCCCATCGCACCAGACGACGCGGGCCGCGACTGCCTGCTGCGCCCTGAACGGCTCGGCAGCGTGCTCGCGCAACACACGTGCGCCGTCTCGTTGGTGATGATGGTCGACAAAGGGTTGCTGCGCGAACTCGGCGATCTGGCCGGGCTGTACGGCATCACGGAGCTCGAGCAATGGCTCGCCGAGCATCCGGTCGCCGATGCGGCGCCGTGCGTGCGGGACGCGCTCGATGCGCTCGCGCACGGCGTGCAGAACGTCCATCTCGCCGATATCGGGCAACCCGAATCATTGATCGACGAACTGTTGACGGACGAAGGATCGGGCGTGGTGTTCTGCCGGCGCGGCAACACCGATCTGCTGTCGGAAATCCGTCGTTACTTCGCCGATTCGGCGTGCGTGCTGCGCGACGGGTTCAGCGTCGAGCGGAAGCCGGTCGTGCGGTTTTGACCGGGCAGCACGAACACGCTTGCGGCGGCCCGCAAAGGCCGCCGCAAGCGGGCAAGCATCGACACGGCAACGACGTCAACGTCGCGCCGCCAGTCTCCTGACGACACTCACCAGCGCATCGACTTCATCGCACGTGTTGTAGAACGCGAGTGACGGCCGCACCGTGGCTTCGAGCCCGAAGCGCCGCAGGATCGGTTGCGCGCAGTGGTGCCCCGAGCGCACCGCGATGCCCTCTTCGTTCAGCGCCTGCCCGACTTCCTCGGTTTCATAGCCCTTCAGCACGAACGACAGCACGCTCGCCTTGTCGCGCGCGGTGCCGACGAGCCGCACGCCCGGCACCGGCGCGAGCACGCTCGTCGCATACGCGAGCAGATCGTGCTCGTAGCGCGCGATGTTCTCGATGCCGACGCGGTTCACGTAGTCGAGCGCCGCGCCGAGCCCCACCGCATCCGCGATGTTGCCGGTGCCGGCTTCGAAGCGGTTCGGCGGCGGCTGGAACACCGTGCGCTCGAACGTCACGTCCGCGATCATGTTGCCGCCACCCTGCCACGGCGGCATGTCGTCGAGGATCGCGCGTTTGCCGTACACGACGCCGATCCCGGTCGGCCCGTAGATCTTGTGCCCGGAGAACACGAAGAAATCCGCATCGAGCGCCTGCACGTCCACGCGCATGTGCGAGATCGACTGCGCACCGTCGACCAACACCTTCGCGCCCGCGCGATGCGCGAGCTCGACGATCTCCTTCACCGGCACGACCGTGCCGAGCGCGTTCGACACCTGCGTGACCGACACGATCTTCGTGCGATCGTTGAGCAGCTTCCGGTATTCGTCGAGCAGCACCTGCCCCGAATCGTCGACCGGAATCACGCGCAGCTTCGCACCCTTGAGCGCGGCAAGCTGCTGCCACGGCACGATGTTCGCGTGATGCTCGAGATGCGACACGACGATCTCGTCGCCTTCGCCGACGTTCTGCACGCCCCACGTCTTCGCGATCAGGTTGATCGCCTCGGTCGTGCCGCGCACGAACACGATCTCGTCGGGCGACGATGCGCCGATGAAGCGCTGCACCGTCTCCCGCGCATGCTCGTACGCATCCGTCGCGCGGCCGGCCAGTGCGTGCGCCGCGCGGTGGATGTTCGAGTTCTCGTGTGCGTAGAAGTACGCGAGTCGGTCGATCACGGCTTGCGGCTTGTGCGTCGTCGCCGCGTTGTCGAACCAGACGAGCTGCTTGCCGTTCACGCGTTCCTGCAGGATCGGGAAGTCGCGGCGGATCGCGTTCACGTCGAACGGCGGATGGGCGCCGCGATGCAGCTGACCGTGCGGCTCGGCTGCCTGCGCATCGTCGATGAAGTAGCGCGGCACGTCGGCGCCCGACGCGCGCGACGCCGGCACGTCGCGATGCACGGCCAGCAGCGCGCGCAGCGCGTCGTCTCCCGGCAACCCGAACGCTTCCGGCGACGCGAGGCCGTTCGACGGCACGACGATGTCCTGCGGCGTCGCCTGCCAGCCCTGCAGCGAACCGTCGGTGAAGTAGTACGGCGACGCCTTCGCCGCGCCTTCCGGTGCCGGCGCATTCACCTGCGGCACACCGAGCGCCGCGCCGCCGACGCGCGGCTCCAGCGCGGGCGCGATCGATACGACGTTGTCGGGCAGCCCGTTCTGCGCGGCCGCATGCGGCGCGAGCGCGGGTGCGCGGTTGCCGAGCGACAGCACGTGCGTCGGCGCGGACGGCGCGAGGTTCGCGCCCGGTACCTTGCCTTGCGGCAGCGCGAGCCCCGGTACGCCGGTGCCCGCTCCGCCCGGGCCCGCGAGCGGCGAGCCGCCCGGCACCGGGTTGCTCACCGACGCGAGAATCGGCGCCGCCGCAGGCAAGGCCGACGGCACGCCGCCGACCGCGCCGCTGCCCGCCGACAGCCCGGGCGCGGTGGTCTGCCCGGGCGGCGTCGCGAAGAACTCGGACGCGAGCCGCGCAAGCGTCGCCGGGTCGGGCAACCCGGCCGGCAGCGGCGCGTGCGGCAACGCGTGCGCGTCGCCGCCGGCCAGGCCGGAATTAACGGTAGGTGTCGGGATAGTCATGGAACTTGGCGATTTCGACGTCATCGAGGACAGCCAGCGCATCCGGCGAATGGACCGCGAGCGAGCAATACAGCGAGATCAGGTACGACGCGATCGCCTGGTTGTTGATCCCCATGAAGCGCACCGACAGGCCCGGCCCCTGCTCGCCGGCGACGCCCGGCTGATACAGGCCGACGACGCCCTGGCGCTTGTCGCCGACGCGCAGCAGCAGGATCTTGGTCTTGCCGTCCGCGACCGGCACCTTGTCCGACGGAATCAGCGGAATGCCGCGCCACGTGAGGAATTGCGAGCCGAACAGGCTGACCGTCGGCGGCGGCACGCCGCGCCGCGTGCATTCGCGGCCGAACGCGGCGATCGCGAGCGGGTGCGTGAGGAAGAATGCCGGCTCCTTCCACACCTTCGTCAGCAGCTCGTCGAGATCGTCCGGCGTCGGCGCGCCCGTCAGCGGGAAGATCCGCTGTTCGTCGGTCACGTTCGCGAGCAGCCCATAGTCGGGGTTGTTGATCAGCTGGCTTTCCTGCAGCTCCTTGATCGTCTCGATCGTCAGGCGCAGCTGCTCCTTGATCTGGTCATGAGGACTGCTGTAAAGATCGGAGATCCGTGTATGCACGTCGAGCACCGTGCTCACCGCGTTCAGGAAGTATTCGCGCGGCTGTTCCTCGTACGGCACGAAGGTCTGCGGCAGCACGCTTTCGTCCTCGAGCTGCGTGCATGCGGCGCGCACGGCTTCCGGGTTCTTCACCTGGTTCAGGCGGTAGATGCCGGCCTCGACCGGCACCCATTGCAGCAGATGGGTCAGCCAGCGCGGCGTGATCGTGGAAAGCTGGGGGACGGTCTTGGTAGCGTTCGCTAGTTGGCGGGCGGCGTGATCGCTCAGCGCGGCCGTGCCGCTTGCAACGGTCGACATGTGTGGCTCCGGGTTCTTAAGATGAAAAACGGGATTGCTTATGACGCTGGGTGATTATCGGAAGCACGCCCCTGCCGGCTCAACATGCTATAGCCGTCAGGTCGTGCAACCGAAGGGGAAACGGGGCGAAGCGACCTCAGGTGACGTACGCACCCGGCAGCAGCGTCGAGATCGACACGTCGAACGCGCGCGCGATCTTGTCGGCCGTGACGATCGACGCGATCGCCTCGCCGCGCTCGATCTCGCCGACGTACGAGCGGTTCAGCCCCGCATGCTCGGCCAGCTGCTCCTGCGACCACGTGCGCGCTTCGCGCAGCTTGCGCACGGTGGCGCCGAAGTGATGGATGAGGTCGCTCATCGCGCCTCCTAGGCGACGCGCGCCGCCGTGCGCGGCGCGGCGTTCGCTTCGCTGCGCAGCACGGCCTGCGTGACGTTTTCGCCGGCCGGCACGTCCTGCGTGAGCCACACGTTGCCGCCGATCACCGCGCCGCGCCCGATCGTCACGCGGCCGAGGATCGTTGCGCCCGCATAGATCACCACGTCGTCCTCGACGATCGGATGGCGCGCGAGCCCTTTCTCCAGATGGCCGGCCGCATCGCGCGGGAAGCGCTTCGCGCCGAGCGTGACGGCCTGGTACACGCGCACGCGCTCGCCGATGATCGCCGTCTCGCCGATCACGACGCCCGTGCCGTGGTCGATGAAGAAGCCCGCGCCGATGCGCGCGCCCGGATGAATGTCGATGCCCGTTTCCGCATGCGCCTGCTCGGCGATGATCCGCGCGAGCAGCGGCAGGCCGAGCCCGTACAGCTCATGCGCGAGCCGGTGATGAATCATCGCGAGGATGCCCGGATAGCACAGCAGCACCTCGTCGACGCTGCCGGCCGCCGGATCGCCGTGGAACGCCGCGAGCACGTCGCTGTCGAGCAGCCGGCGAATCTCCGGCAAGCGTGCGGCGAACGCCTGCACGGCCTTCGACGCGACTTCGTCGAGATTGTCGGCCGGCCCGTCGGCATTGCGGTGACGCGCCGCGTAGCGCAATTCGAGCGTCACCTGCGTGAGCAACGCATTCAGCGCCGCGTCGAGCGCGTGGGCCACGTGGAAATTCTCGCTTTCCTGCCGCAGGTCGGGCGGCCCGAGCCGCATCGGGAACAGCACGCCTTTCAACGCGCCGACGATCTGCGCGAGCGCTTCGCGCGCCGGCAAATCACGCCCGCCGGGTTCGAGCGAACGCCGCTGCTTTTCGCGCCATGCGCGACGCACCGTCTGCAGCGATTGAACGATGTCGTCGATATCGAATGCGGCCATGCTGCTTTCTCCCCGTAACCGCCGTGAATCAATCCTGCGCCCAAGGCAGGCCGCGGAAACGCCAGCCGTTTTGGCCGCCGCGATGCTGCCGCTCGTCGAGGTCGCCCTCGAAGCCTTCGAGCACATTGAAAACCTGCGTGAAACCGCCCTTCGCCGCGGCCTCGGCCGCCTGCGCCGAGCGGTTGCCGCTGCGGCACAACAGCAACACGACCGCGTCCTTGCCAGTCTTCGCTTCCAGTTCGCGCACGAAGCGCGGGTTGCGCGTCAGGCTCGTGCCGGTCGCCCACGGCACGTGCAGCGACTCCGGCACGTAGCCGACGAATTTCCGTTCCTCGGCCGTGCGCACGTCCACCAGCACGGCGTCGCCCGCCGAAAACAACGCCCAAGCGGTTTCCGGCGCCACGCCACCCGCGTAGGGCTTGCCGGTCGCCAAGGCCGCCGCGCGCGCGTCTTCGAGCGCCTGCTGCGCAGCGGTTCGTTCTTGCAGTTCAACCGTCATGACACTTCCTTGTATTCTCAGATTCGTATGAACAAAGACACCGGGAATGCGGCTGTTGCAGCTTGCGTGCTGTCTATAGCCGTCAGCGTCACTATGCGAGTGCGGTCGGGGAAGCAGAACCAATAAAAATTCATTTCCTAATCAGCGCCGCGGGGAATGCAATAACGGACGCGCGCTATCGATGCGCGGTTGATGGCGGGCGGGAAATGAAAGGCGATGACCGTTCGATGTCGTGCATCGAAGGAGTTTGAAAGGAAGGGGAAGAACGAGCAGCGCGGCATTCCGCGCGTCGTCATGGAATCCGAAATGCGCGGGCGAAGCCACCGAGCGTCGCCGGCGCATGGGTTCTTCAGGATGTCATACCACTGGATCGACCGGCACAATCGGCACCCCGCGCGCTTCAATATCGCGCCCGGCAAGCAGACACAGATCCTCGCGATGATGCGTGGCCACCACCTGCACGCCCACCGGCACGCCGTTCACGATCGATGTCGTAACGGCCAGCCCCGGCAGCCCCATCGCGGGCAGCGCGCGCAACGTGAGCTGCGCTTCCCACACGCGCTCGAACCCGTCCGGCCCTTGCCGGTCGAGATCGTCGGGGAACGGCAGTTCCGCCGAAACGGGCAACAGCAGCACCGCATAGTCGTCGAGAAACAGCCGCCACGCTCGCGTCAGCGTGGTACGCCGGACCAGCGCGCGGCTGATCACGTCGGCCGGCAGGTCGCGCACCTTGCCGCGCACGGCGGCGATCACCGCGGCCGCGCCCGGATCGCCGTCTTGCGCCACGGCGTTCGCCAGCGCGTCGAATCCGTCGCCGAGCCACAGCTGCTCCTGCAGCAGCGCGGCCTCGCGCATCGGCGGCGTATCGTCGATCTCGTCGACGGTCCAGCCGGCATCGACCAGCCGGCGCGCGGCATCGCGCAACGCGGCCTCGACTTCGGGCACGACCTCCAGGCCGCGCGGACGCACGCACAGCGCCGCGCGCTTCGGCACCTCGCGCCCGTCGAACGGCACCGCGACGTGCCACGGATCGCGCGGGTCCGGCGCGGAGAAGGCGCGTAGCGCGAGCGAGAGATCGTCGATCGTGCGCGCGATCGGCCCGGCCGTCGACATCAGTTGCGCGCCGATCGCCCGCTCGGGCGACGATGCATTGAATGCCGGCACGCGGCCGAGCGACGGCCGGATCCCGTGTACGCCGCATGCATAGGCCGGGTAGCGCACCGAGCCGCCGATGTCGGTGCCGACCGCGAGCGGGCCGATCCCTGCAGCCACGGCCGCCGCCGCGCCGCCGCTCGATCCGCCCGGCGTCAGCGACGCATTGCGCGGATTGCGCGTGTGGCCATGCACAAGATTCGCCGTGAACCAGCGCAATGCGAACGTCGGGGAATTGGTGCGGCCGAGCAGCACCCCGCCGGCCTTCCGGATGTTCGCGACCACCGGGCTGTCGGCGGGCGCGACCAGATTGCGCTGCAAACGCGTGCCGTTGGTCGTCGCAAAGCCGGCCTGATCGACGTTGATCTTCACGGTGACGGGCACGCCCGCGAGCGGCCCCGGATCGTCGCCGCGCGCGATCGCGCGATCGACTTCGTCGGCCTGCTGCCGCACGTCGTCGGGACGGTGTTCGACCACCGCGTTGATCGCCGGATTCACGGCATCGAGACGATCGAGCACCGCGTCCGCCACTTCGCGCGCGGATACGTCGCGCCGCCGCACGCGTTTCGCGAGTTCGGTCGCGGACAGTTGCCAGAGTTCGGTCATGACTTCTCCTGGTGAAAAGACATCACGATCACGCGCGGAACCGCGCCCCTCACGAAAGCGCGGCGCCGCACGCGCTCACTGCGTATCCTGCTTCGCGCGCTCGGCCGCGGCGATGATCGCGTCGGCCACGGCCTTCGGCTGGCTCAGCATCGCGACATGGCTCGCGTTCACGCGCGTGACCGTCGCGCCGATCCGCTTCGCCATCGCTTCCTGCAGCGTCGGATCGATCATCCGGTCCTGCGTCGCGACGACGAACGTCGACGGCTTCGCATGCCACGCGGCCTGCGTGACCTTCTCCGAGATGCACCCGCCATACCATGGCCCCTGGGTCGCCGCGACGAGGCGCTGCTGCGCGGGCGGCAGATCCGGCGCGAAGTCCTGCGCGATCGCCTTGTCCGACAGCCGTGCGAAACCGCCCGCGTCCTTGCGCAACTCGCCGGCCCATGCCGGCGCCGGCAGCCCCTGCGTGACGTCCGCGATCGACTGGCCGTTGTCGGGGGCGAACGCCGCGACGTACACGAGCGACTTCACCTTGTCGTCGTTGCCCGCGTCGCTGATCACGACGCCCGCCCACGAATGGCCGACCAGCACGACCGGCCCCTTCTGTTCGTCGATCGTACGCTTCGCCGCGGCCGCATCGTCGGCGAGCGAGCTCAGCGGATTCTGCACCGACACCACGTGCAGCCCGCGCGCCTCCAGCAGCGGAATCACGCGGTTCCAGCTCGATCCGTCGGCGAACGCGCCGTGCACGAGCACGACGTTGGTGCCCTTCAGGTCTTCCTTCGGCGCGGCCTGCGCCGCGACCGCACCGAACAGTCCGCCGATCATCGCGGCGGATACCAGAACGCGTTTCGTCAAACCGGCCATCGTCATGCTCCTTTGCTTGTCGTGTCGTTCAAATGAAGGACTGCAGTGAAGGCCGCGCCTGCATGCGGCAGGCGCGGCGCGGAATCACGAATGCGCGTACAGGTCGTCGGCGGCGTTGCGTGCGGCACGCGGCTGCGCGGCATCGCGATGGCCGGCCGGCGTCGACGCATCGGCCACGTTGTCGCCTTGCGACTTCGACGGGCCGTTCTGGTCCGAACGTGCGACCTGCTCGGCAGCCGCGACGGCATGCTCTGCGGCGGCGATGTCGTCCGGGTAATGCGCTTCGCTGCCGGCCGGGTTGTAGCCGGCCTTCTCGAGACGGACGAGGTCGGCGCGCACTTCGGCACGCGTGAGGCCGTGGCCGGTATCGGCGAACGACAGTGCGGGTGCGACGGCGAGAATGGCAACGGCGAGGATTCGAGCGGCTTTCATGAGATTTCTCCTTGAACGAAGTTGGGGGTGTCGATCACCTGGCATCCGGTGCGAACGCCTGGCACCGAACGTTTGCTGCATGTCGACAGTAGAACCCGCGCACGTATCCGGCATGTTTCCGAAACCGGGGCTTTCTGCATGCCAGTTTTTCAGGAGCGGCCGCAGATACAGAGCGATACAAACCCGTTTGCCGATGCGCTGCGCCGTTCCCCGCGCACCACGAAAAAAGGCGTGCCTCGCAGGGCACGCCTTTCCGTCACCTTCACCTTCACCTCGCCGTGTCACGTCACGGCGCGAGCCGCGTGAACACGTAATCGTGGTTTTTCACCCGCGCCTGATGGCATGCAAAGCATGTCTGATGCTGGCCGAGGTCGGCTGGCACGCCGTTGATGAAGCGCCCGAATCCCCAGCCGCCCGTCGCCGCATAGCGGCGCGAATCCTTCACCATCACCTGCACGGTCGTCGCCTGGCCTGGCACCGTCGCGGGCGCGAACTCGTCGGACTGCTTGCGCTTGTATGCGAGCTTCACGAGGATCGTGCCGTCCGGAAACGGCAGCGTCGCCTGTTCGAGCGCGCGGATCGCGACCGGGTTGCCGAGCACCACCCGCAGTTCGTCGAGCGGTGCGGCCTCTTCGGCCGGCGCGACCATCTCCCACTTCCGGTAGCCGGGCGGAATCGTCACGCCGTAGATCGGCGACGCGGCCGCGGCCGGTTTCGGCTGCTCCGCGAACGCGGCCGGACCGCTCGCCGACCACGCACCGGCCAGCAGCACGCCCGCGACGAGCACATGGCGCGCGCCGCGCCGCCCCATTCCCACGCGGGCCCGCATCACAGATGCTCCACTTGCAGGATCGCATCGGCGAATGCCTGCGGCGCTTCCTGCGGCAGGTTGTGGCCGATGCCGCCCGTGATGGTCCGGTGCTGGTACTTGCCGGTGAACTTCTTCGCGTACGCGGCCGGCTCCGGATGCGGCGCGCCGTTCGCGTCGCCTTCCATCGTGATCGTCGGCACGGTGATCGCGGGCCCGGCCGCGAGACGCCGCTCGATGTCGTCGTATTGCGCTTCGCCCTTCGCGAGCCCGAGCCGCCAGCGATAGTTGTGGATCACGACGGCCACGTGATCGGGATTCCGGAACGATGCGGCCGAGCGCGCATACGTCTCGTCGGAGAACTGCCACTTCGGCGACGCGAGTTGCCAGATCAGCTTGTTGAACGCATCGCGGTTCTGTGCGTAGCCGAGTTCGCCGCGCTCGGTCGTGAAGTAGAACTGATACCACCACTGGAATTCGGCCTGCGGCGGCAGCGGCTTGGCGTTCGCCGCCTGGCTGCCGATCAGGTAGCCGCTCACCGACACCAGCGCCTTCACGCGCTGCGGCCACAGCGCCGCGATGATGTCGGCCGTGCGCGCCCCCCAGTCGTAGCCGCCGAACACCGCGCGGTCGATCTTCAGCGCATCCATCAGCGCGACGATGTCGACGGCCGTCACCGCCTGCTGGCCGTTGCGCACCGTGTCGGCCGAGCGGAACGTCGTCGAGCCGTAGCCGCGCAGGTACGGCACGATCACGCGATAGCCGGCCGCGACGAGCAGCGGCGCGACGTCCGCGTAGCTGTAGATGTCGTACGGCCAGCCGTGCAGCAGGAACACGACCGGGCCCTGCTTCGGTCCGAGATCCGCATAACCGACGTTGAGCACGCCCGCGTCGATCTGGTGGATCGGGCCCAGCGACGCAGCGCCGGCCGGGCGCTTCGCCGCCGATGCATCGGGCGCCGACTGCGCATGCGCGAGCGCGCTGAAGCCGAGGTCGGCCAGGCTCAGGCTCGCCAGCGTCGAGCCCAGGATCAGGCGGCGGCGGGTGTTCACGGTATCAGGCATGACTCGTTCTCCATTGTCGATCGCTAAGGAAAGGGCCCGCGGCACGTGCGGGCAATCGGTTCTCGCCATTCGCGGCGGCAGCGCATGGCACCGCGCCGCCGTGTGAATCGCTTCACCGGTTTTATATCCGAACCATCCGGACGCTTTGTATCCCAACGTATCCGTGTGCGAACACGACACACAGCGATTCAAAAATCGCGAGAAAACGACGCTTCGGCGCGGCCGCGCGGCACTCGCGGCCCGGTACGCCGGCGTGTCAGAACAGCCTGGCGATCGCGGGCACGCTGAGCACCGCGACGTAATAGCCCATGAACTGCACGCCGGTGTTGAACGCGAACAGGCGCGACAGCATCCCGCCGAACAGGCCGATCGTCACGATCACGGCGAGCCCGAGCAGTTGCCCTTCCCACACGCCGATCACGACGATCAGCCCCGCGAAGGTCGCGATGATCGCTTCGTGGCTCAGCTTGCGCGCGACGAACGCCGCCGCGCGGTGCGCGTGGTGCATCGCGAGCGGATACGCGATCAGCGCGGCCAGCACGATCGCCAGCAGCCCGTAGCCGAGGAACGCGGGCCAGCTCATCAGCGTATGCAGGTTGTGGATCTGCCCGCTCGCCGCGTCGACCGTGAAGCGCGGCGGCGCATTGAACAGCGGCGCGGCCGGGCCGGCCGCCACCGGGCTCAGCGGCAGCCCGAACGCGATCAGCGGAATCAGCGCTTCGGCGATATAGGTGGCCTCGGTCACGCCGTTGCGCGCGGCGATCACGGTCGTCAGGCGCTGGTACGCATGACGCACGCGCGCGCCGACGATCTCGCCCATCAGCACCGTCATCGCGACCGGGCTGAACACGAACGTCGCGCTCGACACGGCGGCCGTGCCGACCGTCCACGCGACCTGCTCGCGGTCGAGCACCTTCAGCGGATTCGGGAAATAGCCGCGCCAGCTTTTCACGTCGGGCGCGAGCACGAACGTCGACGGCCCGTCGCGGCGCATGCGCCGCCGCTCGGCCGGCGACAGGATCGAGAACAGGTCGGCCACTAGCGGGCCGATCGCGATCCCGAGGAAGTAGCTGACGCTCAGCTTCACGCCGTAATGACCGGTGAGCGCCTGCAGCCCGACCACCAGCATCACGAACGGCACCAGCAGCAGCACCGATGCCCAGCGCCCCGCCGAGCAGTACGCGATGCCGACGGCCGCCGCGAGGAACACCCACGGCGCGGCCTTCGCGATCGCCGCGCCGAACGGCGCGAGCAGCGACGCGAACAGCACCGCGAGCGGCAGCGCGACGAACGCGGCGACGATCGCGCCGGAGATCATCTTGCGCAGCGCGATGTGCGGCACGCCGAGCGCGCGCAGCAGCGTCGCCTGTTGCAGCAGCGGCGCGGCCATCGTGTCGCCGGGAATGCCGAGCAGCGCGGTCGGGATCGCATGCGTGATGTGCTTGGCCACCGCGCCCGCGAGGAAGAACGTGAACACGCCGGCCGGCGGCACGCCGAGCAGCGCGACGAGCAACGTGAGCGGCGCGATCGTCGTCGTTTCGTCGGTGCCGGAGATCAGCCCGATGCCGGAGAACACGATCGCGCCGAGCAGCCCCATCGCGAACGCGGCCGGCAACGCCTGCAGCAGTGCGTCCATCAGCGGCCTCCCGCGCGTGCGCGCCCGGTCGACGCGTCGTACGACGCGAACAGGTCGAGCAGCCCGAGTTCCTCCATCTCGGCGCGCGCGCTGGCCGACAGGTCGCTCGTCGCGCCCAGTCCGCCCGATGCTTCGGCGAGTTGCCGCAAGGCGTCGTCGCGCTCGGCGCTGCCCGCCGCATGCTCGATCACCGTGCGCTTCGGCTTGAACAGCACCGCGCAGATCGTGCCGGCCAGCAGGCAGCCGCCGAGGCCGATCAGCATCGCATAAGCGCGTGCGATCGCCGCGTCGTGCACGAACGATGCGAGCGCGATGCGGCCGATCTCGAACGCGCCGAGGCTGATCGCGATGCCGAGCAGCACCGACCACGCGAGATGCTTCGTCGCCACCGTGTCGCCCCACACCTCGACGAGCGTCGCGGCCGCCGCATCGGCGCCGGCCAACGGCCGGGTGCGATGCGGCGCGGGTGCGACGGCGCTTGAACCGGTCTGTTCCATGTGTCTCCTCCTGGTTTGATATGTCGCCGGCCATGCCGGCGCGGCGCGGACTGCACACCGCGTCGATCACGCGGCGCGTCAGCCGTCGCTGCGGCCCGCGAGCAGCTCGACGGCGAAATCGGTACGCACGTCCTTCGCCGCGACCATCCGCTGCGCGATCCGGTCGATGTCGGCGCCCGTCGCGCCGGCCGCGACGGCGATGTTGCGCGCATGCAGCGCCATGTGGCCGCGCTGGATCCCTTCGGTCGCGAGCGCACGCAGCGCCCCGAGATTCTGCGCAAGCCCGACCGCGACCGCAATTTCGCCGAGTTCCTGCGCGGACGTCACGTTCATGATCTTCAATGCGAGGCGCGCGAGCGGATGCGTCTTCGTCGCGCCGCCGACGAGCCCGACCGGCATCGGCATCTCGATCGTGCCGACGAGGTCGCCGTTCGCGGCCTTCTCCCACGTCGTCAGCGACGTATAGCGGCCGCTGCGGCTCGCGTACGCATGCGCGCCGGCCTCGACCGCGCGCCAGTCGTTGCCGGTCGCGACCACCACCGGATCGATGCCGTTCATGATGCCCTTGTTGTGGGTCGCCGCGCGGTACGGATCGGTCGCCGCGAACACGTATGCGTCGATCACGCGGTCGATCACCGCTTCGCCGGCGTAATCGTCGGTCGCGAGCGTCGCGGCCGAGTACCGTACCTCCGCGCGCGCCAACCGCAGGTCGGCGAGGTTGGACAGTATCCGCAACCGTACCTGGCCGCCGGTAATCGCCTCGATGCGCGTCGCGACGGTCTCGGCCATCGTGTTGACCGTGTTCGCGCCCATCGCGTCGCGCACGTCGACGATCAGGTGCGCGACGATCATCGCGCCGCGCGGCGTGTCGGGAAACACGTGAACCTCGATGTCGCGGCAGCCGCCGCCGAGGCCGACCAGCACCTTGTCGCGACTGTTCGCGAGCGCGATCAGTTCGGCCGCATGACGCAGGATCGCGAGCCGCGCGCCGTGCGGATCGTCGACACCGACCACCTGGACCTGCGCACGCATCAGCGGGCCGCTGCTCGACGTGCGGAAGCCGCCCGCCGCGCGCGACAGCTTCGCCATGTACGATGCGGCCGCCACGATCGACGGCTCCTCGACGGCCATCGGCACGATCACGTCCCGGTCGTTGATCCGGAAGTAGCCGGCCACCGCCATCGGCAGCTCGAACGTGCCGATCACGTTCTCGATCATTCCGTTCGCGGTATCGAGCGGCAGCGCGCCCGGTCGGGCGAGCAGCGCGTGCTCGGCATCGTCGAGCCCGACGACGCGGGCCAGGTGGGACAGGCGTTGCTCGGGCGTCAGCGAGCGGAAGTTCGGCAAGGCGGAATCGATCGGCATGATGGGTTGACTGTTGCGGGGTGGCGGTATTGCCCGTCGGTGCTTGCGGCGGGCAGTGGATAGCCGAATAATAGTCACGCTGTACCCATTGAAAAGGTACAGACGGCGCAGACAGTCCCTCAACCGTACCCATGACAGTGAGCCGGCCCGACGGAAGATTCCGATGAAACAGCGTGCAAAAGCCAGCCTGTCTGGCGCGATGGCGGACAATCTCGCCAGACAGATCGAGGAAGGGGTGTTGCCGGCCGGCGCGAAACTGCCGTCGATCAGGGAATACGCTGAGGCGTCCGGCTGCTCGAAGAACACCGTGATCAGCGCGTTCGAGATGCTCGCGGCCGACGGCCTGATCGAGCCGCGCCGCGGCTCCGGCTTCTTCGTCACGCGACGTGCGGCGGCCACGCCCGACCTCGACGAGCCGAGCTCGCTCGACCGCGCGATGGACATCGTGTGGCTGATGCGCGAGCAACTGCACGTGAAGCCCGACGTGCTCAATCTCGGCGAAGGCTTCCCGCCGATCGAGTGGCTCGAGGAAACGCGGCTGAACCAGTACCAGCAGCGCATCATGCGCACGAGCGCCGCATCGCTGTTCCGCTACGGCAGCCGCTTCGGCTACCTGCCGCTGCGCCAGTCGTTGCAACAGAAGCTCGCCGGTTACGAGATCGAGGCGCCGCCCGCGCAGATCGTGCTCACGCACGGCGCGAACCAGGCGATGGACCTCGTGCTGCGCTATTTCGTGCGCCCCGGCGACACCGTGCTCGTCGACGATCCCGGCTACTACCCGTTGTTCGGCAAGCTGAAACTGAGCGGCGCGAACATCGTCGGCGTGCCGCGCGAGATCGACGGCCCCGACGTCGCGAAGCTGGCCGAGCATATCGCCGCGTACCGGCCGAAACTGTTCTTCACGCAATCGGTCGGCCACAACCCGACCGCGACCGATACGAGCGCGGCCAAGGCGCACCGCATCCTGCAGCTCGCCGACGCGCACGACCTGATCATCGTCGAGGACGATGCGCTGGCCGACCTGCGGCCGCGCTCGCTCACGCGCATCGCGACGCTCGACCAGTTGCGCCGCACGATCTATATCGGCAGTTTTTCGAAATCGGTGTCGGCCGCGCTGCGTGTCGGGTTTCTCGCGTGCAATGCGGCGCTTGCCAGCGATCTCGCCGACGTGAAGATGCTGACGCACGTCAGCAGCTCGGAATACTGCGAACGCACGCTCGATGCGATCGTCAGCGATGGCCACTTTCTCAGGCATACGAATCATCTGCAGGAGAAGCTGCGGCGTGCGACCGGCACCGCGCTCGATGCGCTCGGCCGTCTCGGCGCGGAGGTCTATCGGCCGTGCGAGCAGAACCTGTATCTGTGGGCCGCGCTGCCCGGCTGGCCGGATTCGATGTCGCTCGCGCAGGCGCTGCTGGAGCGCGGCGTGATCCTCGCGCCGGGGGCGGTGTTCTCGCCGCAGGCCGATCGTCCGTCGAAGTATTGCCGGTTCAACGTTGCGTATCTGGCGGACAAGCGGTTTGCGCAGGCGTTGCAGGCGATTGCATAGGCGCGGCATGTCGTTGGAAAAGGGAAGCAACCGTAGCCGCGCGCCGATTCGCCATCGACGTTGCGCGGTATTCATCCATTCAATTCGAGGTGATCGATTTGGCCGATATCGATGAACAAGGCATGCATTCGTTGAAACGAACCGCGAGTGGACCGCCATTCTGGCTCGCGATGATCTGGATCGTGCTCGGGCTTCCGGCTCTCGCGTTTGCGGGCTTCTTCGGCTATTCCACGGCCTCCTGCAGTTCCTTCGGCGACGCGCTGAACTGGGCGCTGTTTCTCTCGGCCTTCGCCGTGATGGCCGGCGTCATCCATCATGCGCCCAGCATGTTGATCGGACTTGTTGTCTGCGCCGCAGCTGCGTCGATTGTCCGACGTTTTCAACGAATCGAGGTGACATGGATAGGGTTCCTGGTCACGCTAACCGGCATCTACTTTGCCGCGGCGATTGTCGGGAAGCTGATGGATTCACACTGGTCGTGCAGCCTCTTTTGACAGGCACCCCATCGCCACTCTAATGCTCACGCGAGGATTCAATCCGTATCGAAACCCGGTGTTTGAAAAACGCGGGCCGCGCAACAGGCCGGCCCGCATTCATCGCACCGACCCCGCCTACACGCGCCGCAACGGCCGGAACCCGGCACGCACTTCACGCGCGAACAATTCCGGTTCCTCCCATGCCGCGAAGTGCCCGCCCTTGTCGACTTCGTTGAAGTAGATCAGGTTGTGATAACTGCGCTCGGCCCAACTGCGCGGCGCCTGATAAATCTCGCCCGGAAACACCGTGATCGCCGCCGGCAACGAGATATCCACCGCGTTGAAGTTGTTCGAGTGATCCTCCCAGTAGATCTGCGCGGCCGACGTCGCTGTATTGGTCAACCAGTACAACGAAATGTCGTCGAGAATCTCGTCGCGCGGAATCGAGCGTTCGGGCACGCCGCCGCTGTACGTCCACTGCGAGATCTTGTCGTACATCCACGCGGCCTGCCCGGACGGCGAATCCGCCAGCGCATAACCTACCGTCTGCGGCCGCGTGACCATCATCGCCGAGTAGCCGCAGTTGTCGCGATAGAACGTCGCGAGCTTCTCGTACGCGGCCTTCTCCTTCGGCGACAGCGAAGCCGGCGCGGGCGCATCGGTCGCGAGCAGCGTCGCGATATCCGGCGGTACCGTCGCCGGCATGTTCACGTGAATCCCGGCCAGACCCTGCACGCGCTGCATCGCCATCCGGTGCGAGATCACCGAGCCGCAGTCGCCGCCCTGCGACACGAAGCGCGTATAGCCGAGCCGCGCCATCAGCTCGCCCCACGCGCGCGCGATGTGATCCGAACCCCAGCCGGTCTTCGTCGGCCGGCCCGAGAAACCGAAACCCGGCAGCGACGGCACGACGACATGGAACGCATCGTCCGCGCTCGCGCCGTGCGCGGTCGGATCGGTCAGCGGGCCGATCGCCTTCAGCAGCTCGAAGATCGAACCGGGCCAGCCGTGCGTCATGATCATCGGCATCGCGTTCTCGTGCCGCGAGCGGACGTGAATGAAATGAATGTCGAGCCCGTCGATTTCCGTGATGAACATCGGGAAACCGTTCAGGCGCGCCTCGCCCTTGCGCCAGTCGTAGTCGGTGCCCCAGTAGCGCAGCAGCGCCTGCATGCGCGCGAGCCGCACGCCCTGCGATTCGTCGGCGACGGTCTCGCGGCCCGGCCAGCGCGTCGCGGCGATGCGACGGCGCAGGTCGGCCACGGCTTCATCGGGAATGTGCGCGGGGAACGGGCGTATGCCGCTCGCGCCGGTGGCCGCATGCAGCGCGGTGGGCAGCATCGCCGACACCCCGGCGGCCACGGAAGTGGCCAGCAGGTGGCGACGCATCGGGGAAAACGGTGTGGAAGACATCGTTCGGCATCTCCTTTCGTGAAGTGGAAAGTGAACATGCCGCGCGCGAGATCGCGCCCAGGCTTTCAATCCGGCGCGCCCTCGTCACGCGGCGTCGCCCATTTGAAAGGTCTGATGTATCCCGGATTTGTCTGATTTGTACGCGTTTGTAGCTGTTGCACGGCGAGCGGCCACGCCTGTATGGCTGCTCGCCGATGCGGCGCTCAGAGCGCCTTGACGATCGCGCCGTCGACGCGAATGTTCTGCCCGGTGATGTAGCCCGCGCCGTCCGACAGCAGGAACGCGACCGTCTTCGCGATCTCGCCGGTCTTGCC
Organism: Burkholderia sp. EMB26; assembly: GCF_024730645.1. Taxonomy (NCBI): domain Bacteria; kingdom Pseudomonadati; phylum Pseudomonadota; class Betaproteobacteria; order Burkholderiales; family Burkholderiaceae; genus Burkholderia; species Burkholderia sp. EMB26. The sequence goes on along the minus strand of NZ_CP078071.1, from coordinate 2,536,654 downwards.
GAAGCGGCCGGCCGGAATGCGCGCGACGATCTCCGGCGTTTCCGGCCAGCTGTCGATGAAGCCCGGCAGCACCGCGTTCATCCGGATGTTCTCGGCCGCATAGCGTTCCGCGTAGAGGCGCGTCCATGCGCTCAGCGCAGCGCGCAGCGCCGACGACACGGGCATCGGCTGCTCGGGCGCGTCCGCCGCGAAGCTCGAGATGTTGACCACCGCGCCGCCGCCCTGCTTCTGGAAGATCGGCGTCACGCGGCGCATCACGCGCACCACGTTCAGCAGGATCAGGTCGAGGCCCGCGTGCCAGTTGTCGTCGGTGATCGCCAGCAGTTCGCCCTTCGGCGGATGGCCGGTGTTGTTCACCACCGCGTCGATCCGCCCGTAGCGCGCGACCGTTTCCTGCACGAGCCGGTCGATATCGGCTTCCTCCGTCACCGAGCCCTGGATGCCGAAGCCACCCAGTTCCTCGCCGAGCGCCACCGCGCTGCCCGACGGCGACATCAGCGCGACGCGGTAGCCGGTCGCCGCCAGTTCGCGCGCGATCGCCGCGCCCATGCCCTTGCCCGCCGCCGTGATCAGCGCCACTTTTTCTACAGTCACGATCCGCTCCTCGTTTCGATTCTGCCGCCGCGCAGCCGCCATTCGGCGCGCCATGGTGGTAATGTAGGCGCATCGATTCCAGCTGTCGAACCAGTATTTCTGCCGCCAGCCGATAGTTTTTCTACAGCCTGACGATGCCGCCACGCCCTTCCCGCCTGCCGCCGCTGAATGCGCTCCGCGCGTTCGAAGTGTCCGCGCGGCACCTCAATTTCCGCGCCGCCGCCGACGAGATCGGTGTCACGCAGGGCGCCGTCGCGCAGCAGGTGCGCCACCTCGAGGACGTGCTCGGCCTGAAGCTGTTCGAGCGCCTGCCGCGCGGCCTCGCGCTCACGCACGACGGCGCCGCGTACTTCTCCGACGTGCAGCGCGCGCTGCACGCGATCGCCGACGCGACCGACAAGCTCGTCAAGCGCCGCGCCGCGCTGACGATCAGCACGACGCCGTCGTTCGCGTCGAAGTGGCTGATCCCGCGGCTCGCGCAGTTCACCGACGCGCATCCCGACTACGACGTGCGCGTGATCGCCGATCCGCAGATCGCGACGTTCCGCCACGACGGCGTCGACCTCGCGATCCGCTACGGCAAGCCGCCGTTCGGCAAGCATCTCGCCACCCATGCGCTGTTCCCGCTCGACGTGTACGCGGTGTGCAGCCCGTCGGTGCTGACCGCGCCGGCTTCGCCGCGCGCGCTCGCTGGCCAGGTGCTGCTGCACGACGCGCACGATCTGTGGCCCGAATTCCTCGCGGCGATGCCCGAACCGGTCGACGTCGATCCGCACAAGGGGCTGCGCTTCAACCAGACGTCGCTCGCGATCGACGCGGCCGTCGCCGGTCAGGGCATCGCGCTCGCGACCGAGCCGCTCGTCGAGCGCGACATCGCTGCCGGACGGCTGTGCAAGCCGTTCGACTTCGCGTTTCCGCTGTCGATGGGGTTCTATCTCGTGTATCCGGCCGAGCGCCGCGACGACGACGCGATCGCGGTAATGCGCGCGTGGATGATCCAGGCCGCGTCGGACGGGCGGCCTTGAGCCGCGTGAGCTCGCCTGGCTGGCCTCAGGGGGCGATCCAGCGGGCTTCGTCGCCGCTGTCGTTCAAGTCGAATACCGCTCGACGATGGCCGGCGCGCGCGAGTTCGAGCCAGTCGATGCGCGTGACCGTCATGTGGATCAGGCAGAAGTTTTCGTAGCCGTCGCCGGTCGGCGCGGTACTGTCGGGATGCGCGGCTTCCGGCGACGCGACCGGCGTACCGGGCGGCAACGGTGCGCGATACAGCAGCAGCGTATGCGGACGGCTCGATTGCCAGATCGCGCGCCGCTGCGCTTCGTCGTCGCAGATCGACGCAACGCCTTCCGCGCGAATCTGCACGAGTGCATCAAGGTCATTGGCGACGATCGAGATGCGCGGATCGCGACGCAACTCCGCGACCTTCTCCGAACGTGCATCGGTATGAAACGACAGCACGCGCTCCGTGCGATTCACCTGACGCAACACGATCGTCCGAACCTTCGGCGCACCGTCGAGGCCGAGCGTCGCCGCCTGCAACATCGTGAACGGCGAGCGCTGCACGCTGACGCCGGATTCGAGGCAGGACCAGAGGCGATCATGGGTTTGCGCGAGCGATGCGGAGGTCGAGTCGGACATGGGGCGGCGGCGATCGTCGGTGTTTCGATCGCGCAAGCTTAACCGTTTGTTGCGGCGACGGCGCGCATGGGATGCGTCGCCGCCGTTGTGCCGGTCAGTTGTAGCCGAGCACGACCGGCGCCGCATCGGCAGCGTCGGGCGCCGGCTCCGCGCCGAACCGGCCGAGCACGTCGGCCACATATTGCGGCCCGGCGCTGATCTGCGACGAGCGATGCTTCGCCGGCTGCTTATACGCGGCGCTCGCCGCCGCCCCCATCGATGCCGTTTCGTTGACGGTGATATTCACGCTGATGTCTCCTCACGCGGCCAGTGCCGCACCATACGCGCGCACGAGGCGCGCGACGCCTTCCCGGATCGCATCGACGTCCGGCGCGGCGAACGACAGGCGCAGCGATGCCGCGTCGACGTTGTCCGCGAAGAACGCCTTGCCGGGCACGAACACGATCTTGTTGGCGATCGCCTGTTGCAGCAGCACGTCCGACGGCACCGCGCCAAGCCGCGCCCACACGAACATCCCGCCTTCGGGACGATGGAATTCGATCGCATCGCCGAACCCGTCGCGCAGCGCGTCGCACATCGCGTCGCATTTGCGCCGGTACGCGGCCGTGATGCGCGGCAGATGGCGTTCGAGCGCACCGTCGGCCAGATATTCGGCGGCAGTAGCCTGCGTCCACGGCGTGCTGCACAGATCGACCGTCTGCTTCGCGATCACGCAGCGCCGCGTGATCTCGGCCGGCGCGATCGTCCAGCCCACGCGCAGCCCCGGCGCGACGATCTTCGACAGGCTCGCGAAATGCACGAGCCAGTCGCGCGCGCCGTCCACTTCACCGGCCAGCGCGAGCATCGACGGCACGGCTTCGCCCGCGAAACGCAGGTCGCCGTACGGATCGTCCTCGACGATCAGGAAACGGTATTGCACCGCGAGACGCAGCAGCTTCAGCCGGCGTTCGCGCGTGAGCGTCGCGCCCGTCGGGTTCGCGAAAGTCGGGACCGTGTAGAGCAGCTTCGGCTGCGCGATCGCGCCGGACGCGAGTTGTTCGCCGAGACGATCGACGTCGAGGCCCGCGCCATCGACGGGAATCGTCACGATGCGCGCCTGCTGCAAGCGCATGGCCTGCAGCGTGGCCGGATATGCCGGCTGTTCGGTCAGCACGACGTCTCCGGGCGACACCATCACGCGCAGCAGCAGGTCGAGGCCTTGCTGCGAGCCGGTCGTGACGAGCAGTTCGGCCGGCGTGCACGCGACGCCGCGCCGCGCCATCAGCGCGATCAGTTGCTGCTTCAGTTCGGCGAGGCCGTCGGTCGGGCCGTATTGCAGGCAGCGGACGGGTTGCGCGTACGCGCGTTCGGCGGCCGCGTTCAGGCCGTCGACGTCGAACAGGTCGCTGGCCGGATAGCCGCCCGCGAAGGAAATCATGCCCGGTTCGGACAGGTACTTGAACAACTCGCGGATCGGCGAGCCGGCAGGGTTTTGGAATGAGGGCGTGAACGCGTACATGTCGTCGTGAGCTGGTGGGCGCGGACGGCCGGGATAGCCGTCGAGCGCCGGCCGCCAAGGCGCTTCTGGCGCCGCGGCGGTGAATTCGAGCCACGATTGTCGATAGTCATTAAGGGCTCGGCAAACGATATCTATGCACTAGGTCTTGCGGTTTGGTCATTAATGGTCATTTTCACTTTCTGACCGGTCCCGACAAACGAAGGGCGGCCTCAGCCGCCCCTCACAAAACCAATCAATCAGCCCGCCACACCCCGATTCGCCTCGATCACCGTCAGCGCGGCCATATTCACGATCCGCCGCACGGTCGCACTGGAAGTAAGAATATTCACCGGCGCATTAACGCCCAACAGGAACGGCCCCACCGCCACATTACTCCCCGCCTCGGTCTTGAGCAGGTTGTAAGCAATATTCCCCGCATCCACGTTCGGACAAACCAGCAAATTCGCGGCGCCCTTCAACGGCGACATCGGCAGCAACTTCGCCCGCAGCCCTTCATCGAGCGCACAGTCGCCATGCATCTCGCCATCCGCCTCGATATCCGGCGCCTGCTCCCGCACGATCTCCAGCGCCCGGCGCATCTTCACACCCGAAGCCGCGCTCCCCGACCCGAAATTCGACCGCGACAGCAGCGCGACCTTCGGTGTCAGGTTCAGCCATTCCATCTGGCGCGCCGCCGCGATCGTGAATTCCGCGATCTGCTCCGCATCGGGGTTGTCGTTCACGTGCGTATCCACCAGCGCGACCGTGCGCTGATCGAGCAACAGGATGTTCATCGCCGCGTAGGTCGACGCACCCGGCTTCTTGCCGATCACTTCATCCACGAACCGCAGGTGATTGTGATACTCGCCCACCGTCCCGCAGATCATCCCGTCCGCGTCGCCGAGCTGCACCATCATCGCGCCGATCAGCGTCAGGCGGCGGCGCATTTCCACGCGCGCCATTTCCTTCGAAATACCGTCGCGGCAGCGCAGTTCCCAATACTTCGTCCAGTACTGCGGAAAGCGCTCGTCGTATTCCGGATTGGTCACTTCGACATCCTGACCGAGTCGCAGACGCAGGCCGAATCGCTCGATGCGCGCGAGCAGCACCTCCGGACGCCCGACCAGAATCGGCCGCGCAAGCTTCTCGTCGACGATCACCTGCACCGCGCGCAGCACCCGCTCGTCTTCGCCTTCGGTGAACACGATCCGCGCCTTGCCGCCGTCACGCACGAGCTGACGCGCGGTCGCGAACAGCGGCTTCATGAATGCGCCCGAGTGGTAGACGAATTGCTGCAACTGCTCGACGTACGCATCGAGATTGGCGAGCGGACGCGTCGCCACACCGCCTTCCATCGCCGCCTTCGCCACCGCCGGCGCGATCCGCACGATCAGGCGCGGGTCGAACGGCTTCGGAATCAGGTATTGCGCGCCGAACGACACGTCGTAGGCACCGTAGGCCGCCGCGACGACTTCGTTCTGCTCTTCCTCGGCCAGCCCGGCGATCGCGTGCACCGCGGCGATTTCCATCTCGCGCGTGATCGTCGTCGCGCCCACATCGAGCGCGCCGCGGAAAATATACGGGAAGCACAGCACGTTGTTGACCTGGTTCGGGTAGTCCGAGCGGCCCGTCGCGATGACGACGTCATCGCGCGTCTCGTGCGCCAGTTCCGGGAAGATTTCCGGCGTCGGGTTGGCCAGCGCGAGAATCAGCGGCCGCGCCGCCATTTCCTTCAGCATGTCCGCCGTGAGGATGCCGCCGACCGACAGGCCGAGGAACACGTCCGCGCCGCCGATCACTTCGGCGAGTTTGCGCGCGTCGGTTTCCTGCGCGAAGCGCGACTTGGCCGGGTCCATCAGCGTGGTGCGGCCGCGATAGACGACGCCCTCGATGTCGGTCACCCACACATTTTCCACCGGCAGCCCGAGGTCGACCAGCAGGTCCAGGCACGCCAGCGCGGCCGCGCCGGCGCCCGACGTCACGACCTTCACTTCCTTGATCGACTTACCGACGACCTTCAGCCCGTTGATGAACGCGGCGGAAACGGTGATGGCCGTGCCGTGCTGATCGTCGTGGAAAACGGGAATCTTCATGCGCTCGCGCAGCTTCTGCTCGACGGTGAAGCATTCCGGCGCCTTGATGTCCTCGAGGTTGATGCCGCCGAACGTGGGTTCGAGGCCGGCGATGATGTCGACCAGCTTGTCCGGATCGGTCTCGTTGATCTCGATGTCGAACACGTCGATCCCGGCGAACTTCTTGAACAGGACGGCCTTGCCTTCCATCACCGGCTTCGACGCGAGCGGGCCGATGTTGCCGAGGCCGAGCACCGCGGTGCCGTTCGTGATCACGCCGACCAGGTTGCCGCGGCTCGTGAAGCGGTGCGCCTGCAGCGGATCGGCGGCGATCGACTCGCACACGCTCGCCACGCCGGGCGTATAGGCCAGCGCCAGATCGCGCTGGGTCACCAGCGGCTTGCTCGCGACGACCGAGATCTTCCCGGGGGTCGGAAACTCGTGGTAGTCGAACGCGGCCTGCTGCTGTGTCTCTGTCTGTTTCATGTTTTGGGTCCCGGCGTGGGCGCCAGGCCAATCCCGGCGCGATCCATGAAGGGGATTCTAGGGATCCGCCATAACGTGATGATTCTGTTTTAATATCGGCCCATCACTTTTTTTTGATGAATACATGACCAGTCAATGAATTTTGACGCAAACGACGTGGTCAGGCGGCTCGGCGCGCGTCTGAAGATCCGGCATCTGGTGCTGTTGCTGCAGATCCAGCAGCACGGATCGCTGACGCGGGTCGCCGAACACATGGCCAGCAGCCAGCCGGCCGTGACGAACGCGCTGTCCGAACTGGAAAGCATGTTCGGCACGCCGCTGTTCGAGCGCTCGTCGCGCGGCATGCGGCCCACCGCGCTCGGCGCGGTCGTGCTCGAGCGCGCGAAGGCGATGATCAAGGATCTCGACCACCTCGCCCGCGAGATGGAGGCCGTCGCCGCCGGGCATGCGGCCCATCTGCACATCGGCGTGATTCCGTTCATCTCCGGCCAGATGCTGTCGGCCGCGCTGAAGCGGCTGCAAGCGCGCATGGAGCGGCGCCTGACCGTGACGATTCACGAAGGCACCAGCGATCAGCTGCTGCTGCAACTCAAGGATCACAGTGTCGACATCGTGATCGGGCGCGCGTCGTCGGCGATCGATCTCGGGCAGGTTTCGTTCGAAGTGCTGTACCAGCAGCAGCCGCGCATGATCGCGAGCCGGCGCCTGGCGGCCAAGCTCGCTCGCACGCCGCTGGACTGGCACAAGCTGCACGCGCTCGACTGGATTCTCGGCGCGCCGCACACGCCGATGCGCGACCAGGTGACCGACCTGTTCCTGTCGGCCGGCATCGCGCCGCCCGTGCCGATCGTCGAAAGCTATTCGTCGAAGCTGATCGGCGAAATGATCGCGTCGAGCGACGAAGCCGTGTCGATCGTGCCGGCCGATATCGCGGAAGAGCTGGTGCGGATCGCCGGCGTGGCGATCGTGCCGTATTCGCTGGTGTGGACGCTGCCGCCCATCGCGCTGTTCACGCGTTCCGCCGATTCGCGGTCGCCCGCGCGCGATCTGCTCGTCGACGCGCTACGCGCGGTGTGCAAGGAGACTTACGGGGACGCACAGCGGTAACACGCTATTGGGCGGCGGCGAGGCGCCGCAGGATCTCCGGACGCTCGGCACTCAGCACGCGATCCGCGCCTTCGCCTCTGTCATAGCGTTTGCTCGTCCGGTAGGAAAAGCGCTTCGCGTATCGATTGGCGGCGGGATCGAACGTCCATGCGTCGACGTCGAAGACGTGCTTGCCGAAATGATCCTCGCCCTTTCCCCACACGTAGTCGGCCCGGACGAACAGCGGATACGGCGACACCTGCGGCACGCTCCACATCGCACGATCGGCCATCTCGGTTTCGGTGACGATCGGCATCAGGTTCTCGATCTTGCCATTCGCGCCGACACGCAGGACAGCCACGCGTTCCAGCATTCCGCTGCCGCCACCCGAGAACATTCCCGAGAAAAACACCCACGAGCCGCCCGACGCAATCGGCAGCCGTTCGGAGCGTGGATTCAGACCGAACTGGTACAGCTCCTTGGCGGAACCGGGGACAAGCTTCGGCGGCATCTCGAAACACGGCGCACGGTCGGGCAGCACGCAGAGCTTCACGCCCGACAGCGGAAGCCCGTCGGCATCGAGCTTGCCTTCGGATTGCGTGAAACGCGGGAATGCAGTTTCGCCGGAGGCTGCTTGAACGTGGGCGATGCCGACGGTCGCCACGCTCGAGATCACCGCGAGCGTTTTACCGATCCGGCGCATCACCCCTCCCCCCGATGACACACCACCTCGATATTGTGTCCATCCGGACCGGTGACGAACGCCGCGTAATAGTTCGCGTGATAATGCGGCCGCAGCCCGGGCGCGCCATTGTCTTTCGCACCAGCCTCCAGCGCCGCGCGGTAAAACGCATCGACTTGCTGCCGCGTGTCGGCCACGAATGCGATGTGGAGATGCGCCGGCTTCTCGTCGGTCTGGAACAAACACAGCGAAGGCTTGCCGGGCGCACTGATCTCTATCCCGTACGACGGCTCGCCTTCCCCGACGATCACGACGCCCAGCGGTTCAAGCGCCTTGAGGAAAAACGCCTTGCTGGCGGCGTAGTCGCTGACGCCGAATTTGACGTGGTCGAACATGGGGCTCCCCCGGATGAATGAGCTTGGGATGGACAGTGATACGGTCCTGGCGAACCGGACAGATGATACGGGAATAGCGGTGACCGAAGCCGCTCTCCGATCGTGCAATGCACTGGTTTCCCCATGCGCCCTCACACACGTCGACGCGCATCCGCGGCGGCTCAGGTCAAGGCGGCGAACACCGGCTGGCTCCTGACGCTCTCGCGCTCCCGCATGCGCGCGTACCATGCGCGAAGCGCTTCGCATTCCTCAGGAACCGGAAGCTTCACGAGCATCGCAAAGATCAGACCGCCGATGACGGTGATGTCGGCCATCGAGAACGTCGCACCCGCGACATACGGCCGGCTTTGCAGAACGGCATCGAAGTAGCGCATGCCCCTCAGCGCCTTGTCGCGCTGGCGGAACCCCCACTCCGGGTTTTGATACGTCTCGACGTCGGGGCCGAGCCCCGGCGTGCCGTGATGGAAATAGACGCTGACGGCGTCGAGCAGCTCCAGCTCGGCGCGTTTGCTCATCATGTGAATGATGCCCTTTTCGCCAGGCGTGCTGCCGGTGAGCGTGGGCGCGCCATCGAGTGCGTCGAGGTATTCGGTAATGGCCGTGCACTCGGCGATACAGGTTCCGTCGTCGAGTTCCAGCACCGGCAACGTACCCGAATAATTCTTGCCGGCGATGAACTCGGGCTTTTTATGCTCGCCCTTGTAAAGATCGACCATCACGAACTCGACGCGCGATTGCAGCCCCTTTTCGGCCAGCGCGATGCGCACGCGGGTCGGATAGGGCCCGGTCGGGAAATCGTAGACCTTCATCACGGGCAGTCGGGCTACGTCGAAATTGGCGGTACGGGAAGTCATTGCAGGCGCGCTCCATGGTCGTTTGCACTGGATCGGACGACATGAACACACGTCGCCCGCGAATCTACCTAACGTTTGTTAGGTTAACCATATAAGGTACAATCCGGAGTGTCAACACCATTTCCCGTGCGCGGAGACTGACGCAGTGACGAACGACGCGAGCTCGAACTCGAGAGAAAGAATTCTGGCAGCCGCCACGCGGCTCGCGCAGACGCACGGTTACGGCGGCTTGAACTATCGGGATCTCGCCAACGAGGTGGGGATCAAGGCCGCGAGCATCTACCACCATTTTGAAAGCAAGGCCGATCTCGGCGCGGCGGTAGCGAGGCGTTATCGGGAAGATTCAGCGGCGGCGCTGGACGACATGCTGGCCCGATCGCGCGATCCGCTGGATTGCCTGCGTCGCTATCCGGGTACCTTTCGCAAGGCGCTCGAGACCGGCAACCGCCTGTGCCTGTGCAGCTTCATGGCCGCCGAAACCGACGACCTGCCGGAAGTCGTGACGAAGGAAGTGCTGGCCTTCGCCGACGTGAACGTGGCGTGGTTGAGCAAGGTGCTGTCCGCGGCGGCAGTGGTCGGCGCTCGGGAGAGCAAACAGCGGGCGCGGGCCATCTTCGCCGCCATCGCCGGCGCTCAGCTCATCGCGCGCAGCCGTGCCGATCTCTCGCTCTACGACGCGCTGATCGACAGCTATCGTAAGGCAGGCCTTTTGCCCGCGTAGCCGTGCAGCGGCGACGCGGCTTCGGGCGACGTCGAACGTTCGCGAACGGGTGATGATCAATCGGGCGCTCCACGCCGTCAGAAGCCCGCTCTCTACGAATGAAAAGTCTCGCCCCGCTTCAGCATGTCGATGAATTCCGCGATTTTGCGCGCCCGCGTTTCCGGCTTCTTGGCGTTCTGTATCCGGAACAGGATCGCATAGCGATTACGGCTGTTCAGCGTTGCAAAAAACTTCGCGGCTTTCGGATTGGCGTCCAGCGCCGCCTGCAAGTCGTCCGGCACGATCGAGTTGCTGGCCGACGTATAGGCCGCCTCCCAGCGGCCGTCCTTCCTGGCCCTGTCGATCTCGGACAGGCCAGACGGCTGCATCCTGCCTGCGGCGATCAACGCTTCGGCCTTGTCCTTGTTGATTTTTGACCAGATGCTTTTCGCGGAACGCGGGCTAAAGCGCTGCAACCAATACTGCTCGCTCTCGGCTTTCTTTTGGCCATCGATCCAGCCGTGGCAGAGGGCGCTTTCAACCGCCTGTTCGTAGGTGACGGTTCGCTGCTCCACGCCTTTTTTCGCGAGCCGCAGCCATACTCCGGTCGACGTGCCGCCGTTTTGCCCCAACCAGCTTTCCCATTCGGCCTGACTGGCGAACGTCAGCGCGCATTCGGTCATGACACGATCCTGAATGGTTGCGTTTTCAACGACTCGAAAGCCGCCGCTCAACCAATGAGCGGCAGCCGCCGGAACACGCCATTGCGCAAAACCGCGTCAAACAATCCGGTTCAACGCATCGGCAAACCGCTTCACCGCCCCATCGATGTCATGCAGCTTGTCGAGACCGAACAACCCGAGCCGGAACGTCTTGAAGTCCGCCGGCTCGTCGCATTGCAACGGCACGCCCGCCGCGATCTGCAAACCGACATCGGCGAATTTCTGCCCGGTGCGAATACCGTCGTCGTCCGTGTAGCTGACCACGACACCCGGCGCCTCGAACCCTTTCGCGGCCACGCTTCTGAATCCCTTCTCCGTCAGCACGGCACGAACGCGCTCGCCGAGTTCGAGCTGTTCCGCCTTCACCTTGTCGAAGCCATATGCCTCGGTTTCCTTCATCACGTCGCGCAGCGTCGTGAGGCTGTCCGTGGGCATCGTCGCGTGGTACGCGAACCCGCCGCCCTCGTACGCTTCCATGATCTGCAGCCACTTGCGCAGATCGCACGCGAAGCTGGTGCTCGTCGTCGAATCGATGCGTTCCCGCGCGAGCGGGCTCAACATGACCATCGCGCAACACGGCGACGCGCTCCAGCCCTTTTGCGGCGCGCTGATCAGGATATCGACGCCGCTCGCCTGCATGTCGACCCACACGGTGCCCGACGCGATGCAATCCAGCACGAACATGCCGCCGACCGCATGCACGGCATCGGCCACCGCGCGCAGGTACGCATCGGGCAGCATCATGCCGGACGCGGTTTCGACGTGCGGCGCGAACACGAGATCGGGCTTGTGCTCGTTGATCGCGGCGACCACTTCGTCGATCGGCGCCGGCGCATAGGCGGCCTGCCTGCCCGCTTCGACCGGACGCGCCTTCAGCACCGTCGTCTCGGACGGAATGCCGCCCATGTCGAAAATCTGCGACCAGCGGAAGCTGAACCAGCCGTTGCGGATGACGAGGCACTTCCTGTTCGTCGCGAACTGCCGCGCCACGGCCTCCATGCCGAACGTCCCGCTGCCCGGAACGATCGCGACCGACTTCGCGTTGTAGACGTTTTTCAGCGTGGCGGAGATGTCGCGCATGACGCCCTGGAAGCGCTGCGACATATGGTTGACGGAGCGATCGGTGTACACCACCGAATATTCGAGGAGCCCCTCGCGGTCAACATCGGGAAGTAAACCTGGCATGCTCGCCTCCGGTGAAAGATGAACGATGAAATCAGGACAAGCAGCGTCTTCGATTCGATACTGCTCTGCACCCATGCAAATGCGTCATTTCCTCGACGAAAGCAGATTCTAACGAACGACGCCGGTCGATTGGGGCATATTTTGTCTGCTGCGGGGCCCGGTATTCGTCGACGCCGGCCCCTGCCGCGCACATCGCCCCGTTCCATGTAAGGGTTAACGACGCGTGCGGCGCGCGTCCCATAACATGTCGACCAGGCCCTTCACGACGGAATTTTCGATGACCTTCTCTCCCGCATCGTCACTGCAGTCGTCAACCGATCGCGCGCTCGCCGAGCGCATCGACGCGGTCCTGTCCCGCCAGCTCGACACGCAGCGCCTCGTCGGCGCGGTCGTCCTCGTCGCCCGCGACGGCGAACTCGTCTATCGCCGCGCGGCCGGCTTCGCGGACCGCGAATCGCGTACGCCGATGCGCGAGGACACGCTGTTCCGGCTCGCATCGGTGACGAAGCCGATCGTCTCGGCGGCCGCGATGGCGCTCGTCGCGCAACGCAAGCTGTCGCTCGACGACGACGTCACGCGCTGGCTGCCCGAATTCCGTCCGGCGCTGCCCGACGGCCGCGTGCCGACGATCACGGTGCGCCAGCTGCTCGTGCATACCGCCGGCCTCGACTATCGCTTCAACGAAACCGACGCGAACGGCCCGTATGCGCGTGCGGGCGTCTCCGACGGGCTCGATGCCGCATCGATCACGCTCGCCGACAACCTGCGCCGGATCGCGAGCGTGCCGCTGCTGTTCGCGCCCGGCACCAGCTGGAACTACTCGCTGTCGATCGACGTCATCGGCGCGCTGATCGAGGCCGTCTGCGGCGTGCCGCTCCCCGATGCGATCGATGCGCTCGTGCTGCGCCCGCTCGGCGTGTACGACACGGCGTTCGTCGCACGCGATCCCGCGCGGCTCGCGACGCCGTACGTCAACGACACGCCGCAGCCGCACCGGCTCGCCGAGAACGAGACGGTACCCATCGTCGAAGGGTTCGTCGGCGTCACGTACTCGCCGTCGCGTGCGCTGGATGCACACGCGTTCCCGTCGGGCGGCGCCGGGATGGTCGGCACCGCCGGCGACGTGCTGACGGTGCTGGACACGTTGCGCGCGGGCGGCGGCGCGATCCTGCCCGCCGAGCTGGTCGACGAGATGGGCCGCGTACAGACCGGCGATCTGGAATTGCCGGACCTGCCCGGCGCGGGCTTCGGAATCGGCTTCTCGGTGCTGCACGACCCGCAGGCGGCCGCGTCGCCGGAATCCGTCGGCACGTGGCGCTGGGGCGGCGTCTACGGTCATTCGTGGTTCGTCGACCGCGCACGCGGGCTCACCGTCGTGTCGCTGTCGAACACGCTCTACGAAGGGATGAACGGGCAGTACACGCTCGATCTGCGCGATGCGATTTATGGCGTGCGGTAGCGCGGAATGGAAAAGGCCCGGCAAAACCGGGCCAGTCTCGTTCCATGCGGCTCGGCCACTTCCTCGCGCCCGGCATGGCGAATAACGTGCGGCGAGCGCCCTGAATCGACGCAACGTCAATTCCGGCTGATCGCATCGTTATCGCACGCCGTCACGGACGTTTCCCCTACCTGGCAAGGATCACGTACAAGCCCAAGCCGGTATAAGCGATGAACAAGACCGCAGCGACGATACAGGCAATACGCCCGATCCCGCGCAGACGCGTCATACCGAAATACATCAACCCGGCACCGACAAGCAGCCACAACGGCCAATAGCTGATGCCCAAAATCAGCATCATGACCGGCCACGGTATATCGATGGCGATGTCGCTCATTCCAGCGCCCCCCGTTGCTCAAGTAGACAGTCAGTGTGTAAAAACCTCCGCGATGTTGCCACATTCCGACATCGACGACATCGGGTACGGATCAGCCTGCCGACGACAAAAAAAGGCCCGACGAAAGTCGGGCCAACGGGTTTGAGACACTAGGAGAATCCCGCCCACCCCATACCGGGCGGTCACGCCGCGCTACACGACGTTCTTTTCGACGATCGGCCGGTTTTCGAGCACGCGCGCCCAGCCGAGCGACGACAGGTCGAGCGTGTCGTAACGCCCGCCCAGAATGAGTTCGCTGACGCCGCGCCCCGTCGCGGGCCCCTGCTGCAGCCCGTGGCCGCTGTAGCCGTTCGCGAACACGACGTTGTCGAGTTCCGGGTGGTAGCCGATGATCGCGTTGTGATCGAACACGTTGTACTCGTAGTAACCGGACCAGCAATTCTCGACGCGCAGCGCCTCGAATTCCGGTACGCGATGCGCGAGCGTCGGCCAGATCACGTCGTCGAACAGGTCGTGGTCGACTTCGTCGAGCGGCAGGTCGTCCGGGTCGCGATCGGGGCTCGGCGACGTGCCGCAGATGTACGTGCGCCCTTCCGGCCGGAAATACACGCCGGTCGGATCGATCAGCAGCGGGCAATCGGCAAGCTTCGCCGGCGACGATACGTTGAAGATGCTGCGACGCCGTGCAAACACCGGAATGTCGATGCCCATCATCGACGACAGCGTGCGCGTCCATGCGCCGGCCGCGTTGACGAGCGTGTCGCACGCGTAGCGCTCGCCGTCGTCCGTCACGACATGCGTAATCTTGCGACCATCGCGCACCACGTCCTTCACGTCGGCCGGCACGTAGCGCGCGCCGAGCGCCTGCGCCTTCTTGCGCAGCGCCTGCACGAGCCCGTAGCCGTCGAACCAGCCTTCGCCGCTCACGCCGTACGCACCCGACACGAGATCGTCGACGTTCAGCCACGGAAACTTCGCGCGCAGCGCGTCGCCGTCCATCAGCCGGATATCCGCGCCGAGGCTGGTCTGCAGCGCATGGTTCTCGCGCAGCGTCGCGTCGCCGGCCGGCGTCGCGAGGAACAGGTAGCCGCCTTCGTGCAGATCGATCGACGGCCGGTTGCCGTCCACTTCGAGCCGCTCGCCGATCGTGCGCAGGAACTCGATGCCGAACAGCGACATCTCGATCGACAGCGGCGTGGAAAACTGCTGGCGAATCGACGCGGCCGACAGCGCCGACGACGATCTTGCATAGGTAGGATCGCGTTCGATGACGGTCACGGCGACCGTGGGATCGGTGGCGCGCAGGAAATACGCGATCGAGCTGCCGATCACACCACCGCCGACGATGACGACTTGAGAACTCACGACTGACTCCGGTTACACGTAAAAGGCGCAGCCAGCCGGCCGCGCCCGTTGGGTGGTTCGTGCCGCGACTCGCGCGGCGTCGCGCGGGCAGCCTTCGTGGGCGATCGCTCCGGCTATTTCAGCACGTCCGGCATCGCCGCGAAAGCCCGCTCACGCGGGTTGCATTCAGTCCGCCGACTTGGTCGTGACGGGCTGCCACGCGGCGTTCTTCACTTCATACAGCGTCGAGCTCGGGTTCTTCAGGTCGCCCGTGTTCGTGAACGCGATCGTGCCCGTGATGCCGTCGTAGCGCGTGCCCTTCAGCGCGCCGTTGAAATCGGCCGGCTTGGTCGAGTTCGCCTTCTGCATCGCGTTGATCGCGATCCACGTCGCGTCGTACGCGAACGGCGCATACGCGAGCATGTCGACGCCGTACTTCTGCTTGAATTTCGTTTCGAACAGCTTGCCCTTCGCGAGACGCGACAGCGGCTGCCCGTATTCCCACACCGACGCGCCCTCGGCCGCATTGCCGGCCAGCCGGATGAAGTTCGCGTTCATCACGCCGCCGCCCGCGAGGAACTGCGCGCGGATGCCGAGCTGGCGCATGCGCTTCACGAGCATCGCGGCCTGTGCGTCGAGGCCGCCGAAGAACACGAGATCGGCATTGGTGCTCTTGATCTTCGTGAGCTGCGCGCTGAAGTCGACGGCCTTGTCGTTCGTGAATTCGCGCGCGACGATCGTGCCGCCGTTCGCCTTCACCGACTTCTCGAATTCGTCGGCTTCGCCCTGGCCGAACGCGGTGCGATCGTCAATGATCGCGATGCGCTTCGCCTTCGTCACGCTCGCCGCATACGCACCGGCGTTGCCGGCGTTCTGCGTGTCGGTCGCGATCACGCGATACACGGTGTCGAGCCCGGCGCGCGTGATGTCGGGATTGGTCGCCGACGGCGTGATCATCGGAATGCCGGCCTTCGCGTAGATCTTCGATGCGGGCAGCGTCGTGCCCGAATTGAAGTGGCCGATCACGACGGCGACCTGTGCGTCGGCGAGCTGCTGCGCGGCCTGTACGCCGGTGCGCGGATCGCTCTGGTCGTCCTGCGACGCGATCACGAATTTCACCGGCTTGCCGCCGACCGTCGTGCGCGCGGCATTCGCTTCGTCGACCGCCATGCGCACGCCGTTCTCGATGTCCTTGCCGTAGGCGGCGCCGCCGCCCGTCAGCGGGCCGGCCACGCCGACCTTGACGATCGTCTCCTGCGCATGAGCCGCGCCCGTCTGGAACGCGAGAAGCGCGGCGGTCAGTGCAGCGCCGGAAAGCGAACGAATGCGGAACGTCATGGCAGTCCTTCTTCTGAGGGTCGGGATGCAACGCGCGAATGACGCGCGTCGGCAACCTCCTGCGCGCCGGTGACTGCTTGCACTGCCAGAGGCGCATTTCATGCGTCCGCCCGGCCGGCCAATCACCGCGGTTCCGTCTCCGAAGAACCTTTCACCGCGAAAGAGGTGAATGGATTGTGGGTAGCCAATACCCGTGCAGCAAACGAAATATCGGAACTACGTTGTGAGGATTTGTCATCAAGTTCCGGGGTCATGGCCGATCCGCGGCCCGTACGACGGGGGCCGTGGATGGAGTGCTCGTGCAGGAAATGGCGGCCGCGCCCGTGGAGAAAGGCCGGCCATGGTCATGCCGGCCACGCATCATCGCTGCGACGCCGGCCCGGCCGGCCTTCGCGACGCCCGTGGCGGGCGCCGCGTCATCGCTCAGTGGCGATCGGTGCCCGTATGCTTGCGCACCGCATCGGCCGCCTCGCCGGCCTTCTCCTGAAGCTTGCCGGCCTGCTGTTCGGCCAGGCCTTCCGCTTCGGTCTCGCGGTCGCCCGTCACCTTGCCGAGTGCTTCCTTGACCGAACCCTTGACCTGTTTGAGCTTGCCTTCGATGCGATTCCTGTCCATGGTCATCTCCTGCGATGGTTTGGGGGAGAGCCGGCGACGCCGCGCCCCTGCGCCGCACCGCCGAGTGGACAGGATCGCAATCGGACGCCGCGAGCGGCAGATGCGGATGCACCAATCGGCATGGTGCATTCGTACCGCCGCGGTCAGTCCTTGCCCTTCGCGCCGCCCTTGTCGCCGCGCGCGCCGTTCGGTTCGGCCGTGCCGACGATCCCGCGCTCGCGCGCCCACACGATCGCCTCGCCGCGGCTGTGCACGTCGAGCTTCGCGTAGATCGTCGCGACGTGATTGCGCACGGTGTTCGGCGCGAGCCCGAGGCGGCCGGCGATCTCCTTGTCGGCCAGGCCGTGGCACAGCAGGTCGAACACGTCGCGCTCGCGCGCGGTCAGGTCGGACAGCTGCGCGCCCGCATCCGGCGCATTCGCGCGCCGCACGTTCGCGAGCTTCTCGATCAGCGTACGGCTGAACCACGACGCATCCTGCATCGCGGTCTCGATCGCGTAGACGAGCTCCATCTCCGTGCGCTTGCGGTCGCTGATGTCGAGCAGCGCGACGAGCAGGCAGTCGCGTCCGTGAATCGCGACGGGGTCGGCCGACACGACGCAATCGCGCACGTCGCCGTCGCGCGTGCGGATCTGCACGTCCACGTTGCGCACGTGGCCGTCGTCGGCGAGCCGGCCTTCGATGCGCGACCACGCACCGCGTTCGGCCCACAGCCCGATCTCGTCCGCGGATTTACCAAGGAGGTCGGCCTGCGCATGGCCCGTCATCGCGGCAAACCCATCGTTCACGTCGAGCAGCTCGAAACGGTCCGCCGTGACGATCGCCATCGCGACCGGCGCCATCCGGAAGGCCGTCGCGAAGCGTTCCTCGCTTTGCATCAGCGCGCGCTCGGCCTGCTTGCGCGGCTCGAGATCCATGAACGTGAACAGCATGCACGCCTCGCCGTTCATGTCGATCGGCTGCCCGGCGACGACCACCGCCTTGGTACTGCCGTCGGCAAGCTTGAGCACGGCCTCCATCTGCGGAATCGTCGCGCCTTCGCCGAGCCGCTCGATCGCGAGCTCGCGCCGTTCGGCCTGTTCGAGCACGTCGACCTCGTACACCGAGCGGCCGAGCACGTCGTCGCGCGCGTGGCCCGTCATGTCGAGAAAGCCCTGGTTGACCTTCACGTAGCGCAAGTCGTCGAGCCGGCAGATCACGGCCGGCGCCGGGTTCGCGTTGAAGGTGCGCTCGAAGCGCTCCTCGGCGCTCGCCCATTCGGTCGCGTCGTGCAGCACGAGCGCGAGGCAGTCGGGTTCGCCGGCCGCGTTCGTCAGCACCAGGCTGCGGATGCGGTGCACCCAGCTCACCGACGCGTCGGCGGCCGATTCGACTTCGACCGTCACGTCGCTGAACTCCTCTCCGGCGATCACGCGATCCATCGGATAGTGGCCGTCGCGCACCGGATGGTTGTTCCGGTAGCGCAGCCGGAATCGCTCGCGGTATTCGGTGACGTCCGCGCCGAGCGCCTTCAGCTCGGTCACGCCATGCATCGCGAGCGCGGCCTCGTTCGCCCAGACGATCCGCTGGTCCGGCTCGATCAGGATCACGCCCTCGGTGAGTCCCGCGATGATCTGGTGCAGCTGGCGCCGGTCGGTATGCGACTTGAGCGCCTGTTCGTCTACTTGTTCGTTCATCGAATCGTTGTCCCTGTCGTCAACATGAGCGGTCAACCCGAGCGCCGGCCGGGCGCCCGTTGCAACGGCATGCCCCGGCCGGCGCGTGCGGCGATGATCGCGTGCCGCGCAACGGCGCGACACGCGCGAATGCACTATCTCGAATAGTACATTCGCATGCCGCCCGTGATCGTGCGGTGCCCCGCCGAATGGTGCGGTGCGGCCGGCGCGCCTGTCGCGCCGCGTTGCCCGGGTCGTGGTGCATGTCCCCGCCCCACCGTCTGTTCCGTCCCCGGTGCAAACGCACTAACCGATCCGGTGAATTTGCGCGATGTCCGCTCGCGTTCGCGTCGGTACGCTGGTACTGCATCGGCGCTCATGCGCTGCCCTTTCATACCGCAGAGGGAGGACACCCGGATGAAATTGCATCAGACACCCGATCCGACGCGGCCCGAACCGGCCCCGGACAATCCGCCCGAGCCGGCGCCCGGCACCGACCCGCCGGTACCGCTGCCACCCGACGTGCCGCGCCCGGACATGCCGCCGCGCGAGCCCGGCTACGACACGCCGATCGCCCGCTGAGGCACACGAACGCACGGGAACGCGCCGTGCTCACCGACTGATTGATTCAACCCGCCAATCGAAGGAGAACATCAATGAACAAGACCTCGCACCTTTCGACCCTGCTCGCCGTCAGCGCGGCCTTCCTGCTGTCCGCCGCCCCGCTCACGAACGCGCACGCCCAGGCCTCGTCGACCGACAGCGGCATGGCGAGCGAATCGAATCAGCCGGTCACCGACACGTGGATCACGACCAAGGTGAAAGGTGAGCTCGCAACCACCGACGGCGTGAAGAGCACCGACATCAGCGTGAAGACGGTCGACGGCGTCGTCACGCTCACGGGCGTGCTGCCGACGAAGGTCGCCGTGAAGAAGGCCATCGCCGTGACGCGCGCGATCAAGGGCGTGAAGCACGTCGACGCATCCGGCCTGAAGGCGAAGGCCTGAGCTACCCCGCGGCCGAGCGCCGCACTTTTCTCCCCTTACGAAAGGAGCACACCATGAACGAAGACAAGATCAAGGGCCAGTGGAAGCAGCTCACCGGCAAGCTGAAGGCCAAGTGGGGCAAGCTGACCGACGACGATCTCCAGGTCGCGGAAGGCAATCGCGATTATCTGGCCGGCAAGATCCAGGAGCGTTACGGGATCGCCCGCGACGAAGCCGAGAAGCAGTTGAAGGAATTCGACCGCGAGCTGTAACGCGCCAGTCGTCTCACCCCGCCGCGACGCGCACCGCGTCGCGGCCACGCGGAGGACAACGACATGGGCAAATATCTGATCGCATGGCTGCTCGGCGTACCGATCGGGCTGCTGGTGCTGTTTTTTCTGGTCACGCACCTCTTCTGACGCACGCGACGCCCCGTCAATGAAAACGGGCCGACGGCTGAAATCAGCCGCCGGCCCTTCTGCTTGTGCACGCGATACGTGACGCGCCGTGCTTACTTCGCCGCGTTCGCCGTCATCTTGAAGATGCCCTGCGCATTGCCCGCGTCGAAACGCAGGTCGGTCACCCAGCGCCGCGCCGCCTGGTCGAACGTGCGCTTGCGCGTGATGAATTCGTAGAACGACCCCGGCACGTTGCGCTTGACCGTGCCGCCGTCGCGGGTGCGGAATTCGCGCTCGACGGTATCCGCGCGATAGGCCGTCTGGAACACGCGGCCCGAGCGCGAGCGCTCGACCTCCGGCTTCATCGGCCGGCCCTTCGCCTTCTCGTCGTCGGACAGCTTGAACACGTCGGCGACGCGGTCGGTCGCATGGTTGAACGCATTGCCTTCGGTCGCGATCCACGCCATCTCCGCCGATTCCATCAGCAGCGTTTCGTAGTCGAGCTCGTTCGGCACATCGTGCTGGCGCGCGAACGCGCCGACGATTTCCGGCAGCAGCGCGTGCGCGGCTTCGAGCGACAGCCAGCCTTCGCGCTCGACTTCCCACAGCAGCGCGACGGCCGCCGGCGACAGCGGGTCGCGCGACGAACTGACGACGTTCGTCACCGCCTGCTGGAATTCCTTCGAGAAGCGCTCCGGATGGAGTTCGCTGACGAAAAACTGTGCGATTTCGTCCGGCGCGTCTTCATGCGCATACGCGCGGCCCGTCATGCCGAGCTTGTCGAGCGGGTAACGGCCGTTCAGGCGGAAGCCGAGCGGACGCAGGATGCGCGTGAACGCCGCCTCGCCCGGCGGCAGCGCGCCCGTGTACGGCCAGCGCACCGTGCGCAGCGCGCCGTGGTCGAAATAGACCGAGCCGCCGTTTTCGATCGCCTCGGCCGTGTACGCGCGGCCGTTCGCCGAACGCTCGAGCAGCCCTTCGAACAGCGCCATGTTCATCGCCTGCGCGATTTCCGCGCGCGTCACGACGCCGTCTTCCCATTCTTCGAGGATGGCCGGCATGTTCAGGGTCGAGAACAGGGCGTCGGTCTTCGCCTGTCCCAGCAGCTTCGTCAGCAAGCTGTCGATATTCGGATTGCGCATCAGGATTCTCGTCTCGGGGGACCCGCCGGCAAACGTGCCGGCAACTCGTCGGCCGGCCGCCCGGCGGGCGCCTGACCTTGCACGGGAAGCATTATTCAAAGGGTTGCAGCGGGGCGTAAAGCGAGATTAAATTGATATGTGATGAGTTTTTGGAATTATCGGCGGCCCTTCGCTCCCCTTCACCCCCGTGCGGCGCGGCCCTTTTTGTCGGATAAATAGAGCATCATGCGCAAATTCAAGATCCCCAACATGGGCGCGCTCGTGGCTTTCGAAGCCGCCGCCCGCCACGAGAGCTTCACGCACGCGGCCAAGGAGCTGTTCCTGACCGAAAGCGCGGTGTCGCGGCAGATCGCGACGCTGGAGGCAAGCCTCGGCGTGCGGCTGTTCGCGCGCGTGAAGCAGCGCGTCGTGCTGACGCGCGCCGGCAAACTGTACGGCACGCAGGTGCGGCGCGCGCTGGAAGCGCTCGACCGCGACACGCTGTCGATCATCGCGCACGGCAGCGGCGGCGGCTACCTGGAACTCGCGGTGCTGCCGACCTTCGCGTCGCACTGGCTGATCCCGCGCATCAAGAGCTTCTACGACCGCACGCCCGACGTGCGCGTGAACATGGGCAGCCGCACCGACCTGTTCTCGTTCGAGGACACGCACTTCGAAGCCGCGATCCACTACGGCAAGCCGACCTGGCCCGGCACGTCGTCCGACTATCTGTTCGGCGAGGAAGTCGTGCCGATTTGCTCGCCCGCGCTGCTGAACGGGCCGGTCGAGCGCGTCGAGGATCTGCTCGCGTACCCGCTGCTGCACTCGACGACGCGCCCCGGCGCGTGGGCGCAGTGGTTCGAGACGCACGGCGTCGAGGACATCCGCACGATGCAGGGCGTGCGCTACGAGCTGCATACGATGCTGATCAGCGCGGCCGCGGCCGGGCTCGGCGTCGCGCTCGTGCCGAAGTTTTTCGTCGAGGAACAGTTGCAGCAACTCGGGCTCGTCGTGCCGTGCGATGCGGCAACCGTCGGCGATTCGGCGTACTACCTCGTGTATCCGACGGAGTTCAGCCACAGCAAGCCGCTGGAATCGTTCCGCGGCTGGCTGCTCGAACAGGCGAGCGCGTATGCGGCGCCGGAACGCGACGCGCGAGACGCCGATGAAGAGGATGACGAAGACGTCGAGTAACGGCGCTGCCGCGCCGGCGTCACCGCGCGGTGGCGCCGCATGCGTGCCGCGCCGGCGCGTCGGCTGACACGACCTTCACCAGCCGCGCACGATCGGGCGTTTCCAGCCCCGGGCACGCGGTCTCCAGATCGCGGATCACGAGCGTCGCGCGCCCGTCGAACCGGCACACGCCGCGCGGCTGCGCGGCGGGCAGCCGCAGCCGGCGCCGCGCGTCGGGCTGGTTCGTGAAAACGATCACGCCTGCGCGCTGCGAGCGATCAGGCAAGTGCCGCGCCGACGCGTCGTCCTCTTCGAACCCCACGTCCGGCCCGATCGATTCGTCGCCGTAGTCGAGCGCGTAACGCCCCGACAGCGTGATCGTCCGGTCGACATGCACGGCATGGCAACCCGGCTCGGCATCCGCGGGAATGGTCTGCGCGCCGGCCGCGACCGGGCCGCACGCCAGCAACGATAAAAGCAGCGCGCGGGCGGTCATGCTGGACGCATCAAGCGCGTGGCGGCTCATGGGCAGTCGGGTGCGGGTCGTCGTGACGAAGACCCGCATTGTCGCGCACCGCGTGCGTTACATGTGCCACTTCACCGTGGCGGTCAGCGTACGCGGATCGCCGGGCATGTTGTACAGGTCCGCGTTGCCGTGCGCGGCGATGAAGTAGCGTCGATCGAACAGGTTGTCGAGCGTGAGCGTCACATCGACCTTCTTGCTGCGATAGCCGGCGCCCAGGTTGAACACCGTGAACGACGGCAGCGTGACGAGATCGCTCGCCGACGTATAGCGCGCGGACTGGAACTGCATGCCGGCCGCCGCATAGAAGCCGTACGGCAGCTCGCGCTTGAGCCACAGGTTCGCGCTGTGGCGCGGCATCAGCCCCGGCGTGTTGCTCGACACCGCCAGGCCGGCCGCCGTCGATTGCGCGGACCCGTCCACCGTGCCGTTCAGGTACGCGTAACCCGCATACACCGACCACTTCGGCGCGATCTCGCCGGTGAAGCCGAGCTCCATCCCGCGCACGTGTTGCGTGCCGATCGGCAGCGCATAGCCGGGATTCGCCGGGTCGCCGATCTGCTGGTTGGTCTGGCGCATGTCGAACAGCGCGACGCTGGCCGTCGCCTTGCCGCCGAGGTCGAAGCGCGAGCCCACTTCATACGCGGTGGTCTTCTGCGGCGCGAGCGCGGCGCCGTTCGAGAACGCGCCGGAACTGATCAGCGTGTCGGCCAGCGGCGAGAACGACTGGCTGAACGACCCGTACAGCGTGAGCCAGTCGAGCGGTTCGTAGATCAGGCCGACGCGCGGGCTCCATGCATGATCGGTGCGGTCGAGATTGACGTTCGACGACGTGTAGTCGTGGCGGATCTGGCTCAGGTAATCGAAGCGCAGGCCGGCGAGCACCTTCCAGTGTTCGGTCAGCGAGATCAGGTCCTGCGCATAGACGCCCGCGAGCCCGACGACGGTCGACGCGTTCGTCTTCGCACGCGTGCCGCCCGGCACGCCGGGCAGGACGACCGGCTGCGGATTGAACAGATCGTAGGTCGCGACCTTCGTCACGCTGTAGATCGTGTCGAACTTCTGCTGCTGCGACAGCTCCAGCCCGTACAGCAGCTCGTGACGCATGCCGAACAGCGAGGTCTTCTGCGTGAGTTCGAACAGCCCGTCGATGCCGTGATCGGTGCGCTGGCGCGTCGACTGATCGAGCGTGACGACCGGGTGCGCGGCGGTCTTGATCGGCTCGTACGTCACGTAGTTCTTCCGCTCGAGCGAGAAGTCGTACGCGCGGATCGCGCCGTGGAACGACAGCGAATCGTTGAAGCGGTGATCGAGCGACACCGTCGCGCTTTTCGCGGAGATGTCGTTGTACGAACTGTTCCCGCCGTCGGCCGACCCGTAGTACGTGTTGATCGGCACGTCGACCGGCCGGCCGCGATACGCGGGCAACCCCTGATCGGACGTGCGACGGTCGTGCAGGTAGTCGAATTCGACGTTCAGCACCGTGTCGCGGTCGAGCTTGAACTGCGCGGACGGCGCGATCGCCTGCCGGTTGAGCTGGAACCGGTCGCGGAAGCTGTTCGAATTCTCGGCCGCGCCGGTGATGCGAAAGCGCGCCGCGTCGTTCGGGTTCCAGCCGAGATCGAACTCGCCGCGCCGCTCGCCGCGCGTGCCGAGCGTCACGCCGACGTCGTTCACCGGGTTCGCCTGCGGCCGCTTCAGCACGCGATTCACGATGCCGCCCGCCGAGCCGCGCCCGTACAGCACGGCCGCCGGCCCCTTCAGCACCTCGACGCGATCGACGTTCGACAGGTCGCGGTAGTACAGCGCGTCGTCGCGAATGCCGTCGACGTACTGGTCCGTGATGCTGTTGAAGCCGCGGATCGTGATCTGGTCGCGCTGGCCGTCGCCGACCGAGAAGCCGACGCCCGGCACGTTGCGCAACGCGTCCTGCAGCGACGTCGCGTTCTGATCCTCGATCACCGCGTGCGGCACGACGTTCACGGTCTGCGGCACGTCCATCAGCGACATGTCGGTCTTGGTCGCCGCACGCGAATGGCCGCCGTCGTACGACGCATGCTCGGCGGCCGCGTTGACGGAAATCGCGGGCAGGGTCGCCGCGGCGTCGGCCGCCTGCGCAAACGAAGTGCGGGCGCCGGCCAGCGACGTGGCGATCAGAAGCGCATGGCACGCGCTCGTGTTGAGTTTCATCGTGAACGTAGAGGTGGTGAAGAAAACGGCGAACGGCCTGCGCAAGCGGCACGAAAAAAGCCGTGACATCCCGTCACGGCTCGTAATGCGGCGAAATAATAAACGAGAATGATTCGTGTTTTTAATTAATTTTCAACGTGTCGCCTGGCCACAACGTGAATACGCGACGCGCTCTGCATTCCTGACGAATTCCTTTCTGTTTCAAGCGATTGGGCGGCTCGAATCGTAATAAAAACGAAAGCATCGGATCGATCGCGTCATGCGGCGACGATCGGTAAAAGGCGGATTCGGGATACGACGGCGGAGAAGCTGGAGAGGATCACGAAGGATCGGCCAAGCTGGCGGGACTGGCGGGACGGATTCAACGGTCCGGTGCGCGCCGGACCGGGCAACCCCGACCCGGCGCTCCGGGCAGCCGACCTCGTATCGGCAGCGCGGCGGACCGACTTCTATTCTTCACTACGTCTGCTCTCAGGTTCACTGCATTTTTTTCCTCACCGCGCTGCGCCATTATCCGCTCAATTCGGCCGAAGTAAAACGTTTGCGGTTGCACCCAGGCCGTTATACCGGCGATTCGGAAACAGTCTTTCGAAATACTTACGATGCCGCTGCCGCGATTCGGTCATTGTTGCATTCGTGACGGCGTTCCTTTTTAATGGAACTGGTTCCATTCGCTGAATCGGCCACATTCCCGCGTGACGCGCCGTCGCGTGCAGGTCATGATGCCGATTCAGGATCGAGGATCATTCAGCTCAGGATTCGCATCGCCCGTCCTTCCCGGACACCCCCGTCAAACGAGACCGTCATGCCCGATTCCGCCTCCCTGCAGCACCTCTTTCCCGCCTTACAGGACATCCCCGCCGAATTCCGGCTGGCTTCGCCGATTCACCAGCGCGTGTCGCTCGTCGACGGCGAATTGCGACCGTGGGACGGCGCGACCAAGACCGTGCTGTCGCCCGTGTGCGTGCGGCAGCCGGACGGCAGCGTCGAGCAGGTCGAGATCGGCAGCTATCCGGTGATGGGCGAAACGGAAAGCGACGCGGCGCTCGACGCCGCGGTACGCGCGTACGACGCCGGCCGCGGCGAATGGCCGACGATGAAGGTCGAGCAGCGCATCGCGTGCATGCAGGATTTCATCAAGCGGATGGTCGCGCAGCGCGAACGCGTCGTGAACCTGATCATGTGGGAGATCGGCAAGAGCCTTGCCGATTCGCAGAAGGAATTCGACCGCACCGTCACGTACATGACGCAGACGATCGACGCGCTGAAGGAGCTCGACAACGCGAACTCGCGCTTCGTGATCGCGGAGGGCACGATCGGCCAGATCCGCCGCACGCCGCTCGGCGTCGTGCTGTGCATGGGCCCGTACAACTATCCGCTGAACGAAACGTTCGCGACGCTGATCCCCGCGCTGCTGATGGGCAACACCGTGGTGTTCAAGCCGCCGCAGTACGGCACGCTGCTGTTCGAGCCGCTGCTGGAAGCGTTCCGCGACGCGTTCCCGAAGGGCGTGATCAACACGATCTACGCGCCGGGCGCGGTGGTCGTGCCGCACATGCTCGCATCGGGCAAGATCAACGTGCTCGCGCTGATCGGCTCGAGCAAGGTCGCCGATCACCTGAAGAAGCAGCACCCGAAGTCGCACCGGCTGCGCGCAATCCTCGGTCTCGATGCGAAGAACGCGGCGATCGTGCTGCCCGACGCCGATCTCGACCTCACCGTGAAGGAGTGCCTGCTCGGCGCGCTGTCGTTCAACGGCCAGCGCTGTACCGCGCTGAAGATGCTGCTCGTGCATCGCTCGATCGTCGACGAATTCCTGAAGCGCTTCACCGCCGCGCTCGAACAACTGAAGATCGGCATGCCGTGGGAAAAAGGCGTCAGCATCACCCCGCTGCCCGGCATGCATCGCACCGCGTACATGACGGACGCGATCGACGACGCGAGGGCGAAGGGCGCGCAGGTCGTCAACCATCAGGGCGGCGAATTCAGCAAGACGCTGTTCTACCCGGCCGTCGTGTATCCGGTGTCCGAAGGAATGAAGCTGTACCGCGAGGAGCAGTTCGGGCCGATCATTCCGGTCGCGCCGTTCGACGACGTGGAAACCGCGCTCGACTACGTGACGACGTCGGAGCACGGCCAGCAGGTCAGCATCTTCGGTTCCGATCCGGCGCAGATCGGCGCGCTCGTCGATCCGCTCGTGAACCAGGTGTGCCGCGTGAACATCAACTGTCAGTGCCAGCGCGGGCCCGACGTGTTCCCGTTCGCCGGACGCAAGGATTCGGCCGAGGGCACGCTGTCGGTGAGCGACGCGCTGCGCGCGTTCTCGATCCGCTCGATGGTCGCGGCGAAGCAGACCGACGGCAGCAAGCAGCTGCTCGACTCGATCGTGTCGGATCACCACTCGAAGTTCATCAATACGGGCTTCATTTTCTGAAGCCGCTTCGATGCGGGGCCCCCGCCGTGCATGGCGCGGCGGGGCGTCCGGTCGAACGCATCGCCCGCGTCGCCCGCATCACCGCCGCCGGTCAGATCGCGCCCGGTCGCGCGTGCAGGCCGTTCAGCAGCGTGTCCCATGCCTGCAGCGCGCGCGCCTCATCGACCGGCGAGGTGGCCTGCGCCGGCGGCAAGTCGCTCTGCCCGGCCACGCCCAGCAGCATCTCGATCGCGGTATGCGGTTGCGCAAGCGTGGCGGGATTGCCCGGTGCGAGCAGGTAGAAGCGATAAGCCGTGACGGCGCCGTCCCGGAGCTCGAACAGCACTTCCTCGGCATCCATGCCGGCAATCGACCGTTTCCCCTCGCGCAGGAGACGATGGCTTCCGGGCAGGCGATCGAATTTCGCGCGCAACGCGGGCAGCGTACGGCTGAACGGCTGCTCGCGATCGTCGCCGAAGGCATTGCGCGACTGGATCACGAGCAGCGCCGGTCGGCCCGGCATCAACGCGAACGATTGCCTGACTTCTTCGGGGTAGGTGGACGATCCGGTCACAATCCCGCCGTCGAAGCAGAAGCCCGGTTCGGTCGGTACGACCCAGTTGTCGCGCATCCGGATGCGCCGGAACGTGTCGTCATAGACGCCCTCGACACGATCCAGCGCATCGGCGCCGATGCTGCCCGTCGTGCGGACGAGCGTGCGGTTCGCGTACAGATAGCCTTCGGTATCGAACGGCAATGTGACGGATTTCGCCGCCGCTTCGTTGAAGACGAAAACACGCGAATCCGGTACGGGGGAAAAGGCCATTTCCAGCCACGCGTGACGGGTCTTCCGATCCATCTCGACCGGATTCGCGCGCAGCCGGGTACGCATCACCTGCTCGCGAGCGGCGATCGCGGCCTGGTAGGCATCCGGCGGCACCTCGTGCGTCGTGAGCAGTTGCTCCCCGCGGTACGCGTAACGCTGACTCGAGATCTCGCTCGAAACCGGCCGATCGAACACCAGGCGGCCGATACACCACGGACGTACTTTGGACAGCAGCGGATTGCTTGTCGCCGGATCGGCGGAAAACACCGAAGTGCAGGCACACAGTCCCGCCAGCACACCGAACCAGCGCAAAAGACGAACCATCAGCATCTTCCGGTACCTCGTGCATCCTTCATGGGTTGCCCGACACTGTACCCGGAAAGACGCGGCCCTCGCCGTTGCACGGGTCGCGCAGCAGCGGGCGGTGCGAGGCCCGATGCGGGCACGTCAACCGGCACGTCGGCCACGCCGGTATCGACGGCACGCACGACGCCGTCACCGGCGCGACGATTGCGCGGGCTGACCGCCTCTCGCGGCCCGCGCAGCCGGCGCGCGACACCTCACACGTTCGTCACCAGCAGCCGCACCCCCGCCACGCCGAACACGACGGCCAGACACGCCTCCATCGCACGCCGGCCGCGCACGTACAGCCGGCGCGCACCGTCCATCGAAAACACCAGCGCATAGCCGCCGAACACCGCGCAGCCGATCGCGAGGCAGCCCGGCACGACGGCGCCGTGCGCGCCGCCCGCGCCGTTCGACGACAGCGCGACGATCGACACCCACACGAGAATCGCCTTCGGATTGGTCAGGTGCAGCATCGCGCCGCGCACGTAGAAGCGCGACAGCCGCTGCTCGCGCGCCGCGTTCGCCGATGCCGCCGGCGGCCCCGCCAGCGCCGTGCGCGCCGACTTGAACGCGAGCCACAGCAGGTACAGCCCGCCGAAGACCTTGATCGCGATCAGCAGCTTCGACCATGCGAGCAGCGCGGCCGATACGCCGAGCGCCGCCACCGTCGCCCAGAACATCGACCCTGAAATCACGCCGAGCGCGAACGCCAGCGCCGCCTTGCGACCCTGGTTCGCGGCGACCGACATGATCGCGAGATTGCTCGGCCCGGGGCTGGCCGTGCCGATGAAATAGGCCGTGTAGGCGAGCAGCAGATTGGCCGAGAAGAAGGTGTGGACGCTCATGGCGGACCTCGCGGGGATGGTTCGGAGATTGTTGGCAAACCCGCGCCGTCTGCCCATGGACAATTGTGCGGCCGATCGCTGGGCCAGTTGCGTGGTCATGCAACCGATCGCCGCACGCCGGACCGTCTCTGTTTTGAAACAACCGGCGCGTCCGCCGCCGGTTCGCGCGACGCAGCGGCACGCGTTCCCCGCGGCCGTGTCCCGTCGGCGGACGCACGGCGGGCGTGGCCGAACCGCGCGACACGCGCCGTGCCGGCCGTCCGCCGGCGGAAACGCGCGACGTGCCGGATACCTGCGTTACGTTACATCCGTGAAGCATTTCACCTCGTCGCGCCGCTGCAGGCGCCCGACGCCGCCCGCCGTGCGCGCGTAGACGCCCTCCTCGATCGCCAGCCCGATCCAGTCCCGGCGGGACTCGCCGACCGATGCGGGAGCGCGGCTCAACATTGCTCAACAATCGTCCGGCGGCGCTGGTACGGAATCTGCATTCCGTTCGGGCAGAAGCCGCGCTGGCGCGCGGACATGAATTCACCCGCGGGCGCCTCAACGGCTACGCCCGTACGATGTGCACACGCAACGAGGCCCTTCATGGATGCGCAGCCCAATTCGTCCGATACGTCGTTCCAGCTCTTCCTCGCGAAGGTGCTCGAACAGCCGCTGCCCGACTGGACCGAGAAACAGCAGATGGAACTCGAGATGGCGCGCACGCTGTCGACGCAAATGGTCACGCTCGCCGAAGACATGCGCGGCCGCACGCCCGATCTCGCGCGCTGCCTCGTGCTGCTGCGCTACGCGAAGGTGCTCGATTTCATGCTGACGTCGCTCGCCGCGCACCGCGACATTCATCCGCAGACGCTGCGCACGCTGTTCCGGCTCGCGAACCTCAAGGTCGACGATGCGTATCCGGTGTGAGCCGGCGCAACGGAGCGCGTGCCGCACACGGCCGTCGTGCCGGCGCCGGCCGTCCGCGATGCGCTCGCATGCCGGATAACCTCGCCGCATGCGCATCGGAAACCGGACATCCCGGCTGGCCGGCGAGCCCGGCCTCTTCGTGAAGCAATACGGGCGCAACGCACGGAAACACCTCGACCCGAACGACACCGAACGCGCGATGAGGCGACTGTCGCCGGCCGACCTCCCCGGTCTGCCAACCGACGACGCAACCGAAGAAGACCAATCGGGCGTGGACTCCGGTCCCGCCTGACGCAACCCGACCCACCTCGACCCACCCCGCACACACACGGCCCGCCTGCCCCTCCACGCAAACGGAGGTACAATCGCGCGCCATGAACGCACTTCGCCGCTTCCTGCTCCGGCCAGGCGTCGCACGACAGTGGCTGTGGGGGTTCCTCCTCGTGACGCTGCTGTCCCGCGCGCTGATGTCGGGCGCCGTGATGCTCGATCCGGACGGTCCGGATGCGGGCTCGGTGGTGCTGTGTTCGGGCCGCGGCCCGCTGATCGTCACCGCCGCCGCGCTGGCCGCCCGCTTCGATGCGAGCGCGCCGATCACGCCGGCCAACGATGCGCTGGCGCTCGTCGATGCACTGAAGCATGACGCGCACGCCGACAAGGCGGCGTCTTCCGGTAACGGCGACAGCCTGTGCGCATTCGGCGCCGCGCTGTTCACCGCGCTCGCATCGTTCGTGCTGCTGGTGCTGCTGTTTCCCGCGGCGGTTCCCCGACGCTTCCGCGTTCACTTCGACAGTCTTCCTTTCGTGCGATCGCTATTCGACGATCGCCCGCCCTCCCGCGCCCCTCCTCGGTTCTGCTGAACGTTCCGCCCCGTGGCGCATGCACGTCGACGTGCACGCGCGTTCACGCCGTTCGTTTCACCCGACCTGATTCACGCGTTCACCCGCCAGCCCGCATCGCGCGGGCGACGCCGCCCTGCGCATCGTCCGCGCAACGTGCCGCGCCGCCTGCCGCGGTGCGGCCTGCACGCGGGTACGACGCACGTTGACGGCCTCCGGCCTGCGCCGGTCCCGCCGCTCGACGCATACGAGGAGTTCACACCATGTCGACCACCGTCGATCGGGCCATCGCGCCCGCCCGTTCCGCCAGCGCCGGTTACCGGACGCTCTGGCGCTGGCACTTCTACGCCGGCCTGTTCGTGATGCCGTTCCTCGTGATCCTCGCGATCACGGGCACGCTGTACTGCTTCCAGCCGCAGATCGAGCCGCTGCTGTATCCGCACCGGCTGGTCGTCGAACCGCGCGCGACGCCGCGGCTCGATGCCGACACGCTGCTCGCCCGCGCCCGCACCGCGATGCCGGCCGACGCGACGCCGGTATCCGTGCAGGTCGCCACCGCGCCGGACCGCAGCGCCGAGTATGTTTTTCGGCTGCGCGACGGCAGTCGCGAGAGCGTGTACGTGAACCCGTACGACGGCCGCGTGCTCGGCACGCTGAGCGTCGAGAACCGCTTCATGCAGGTCGACCGGATGCTGCATCGCAAGCTGCTGCTCGGCAAGACCGGCGAGTGGCTGATGGAGCTCGCCGCCTGCTGGACCTTCGTGATGATCGGCACCGGCATCGCGCTGTGGTGGCCGCGCGGCGCGGCACGCGTCGGGCGCGCGCTGCGGCCCGACCTGTCGCTGCGCGGCCGGCCGCTGTGGAAGAGCCTTCATGCGACGGCCGGCATCTGGCTCGCGGCCGGCACGGTCGCGTTCATCCTGACCGGGCTGCCGTGGTCGGGCTCGTGGGGCAAGAACTTCAAGGCGCTCGCCGCGACCGTGAACCTCGGCGCGCCGGAAGGCGCGTGGGGCGGCGCGTCGGTACGCTCGACGCGCCCCGGTGCCGCCGCGACGGCCGGGCAGGCGCCTGCGCAGGCCACCGCGCCGTCCGGCCATCACCACGATTCCGGCGAATCGATGCCGGGAATGGTGATGGACGACCTGCCGTTGCCGCAAACGCCGTGGGCGGTCGGCAACGTGCCCGTGCCGCATTCGCCGTCCGCGCCGACGCCCGCGCCGCTGCCGCTGGCCCGCGCGATCGCGATCGTCGCCGGGCTCGGCGTGACGAGCGGCTACACGCTCGCGCTGCCGTCCGGCGCGGACGGCGTGTTCACCGCGTCGTACTTTCCGGCCGACCCGAAGGCCGAACGCACGATCTACATCGACCAGTACAGCGGCGCGGTCCTGAAGGACATCCGCTATGGCGACTACGGCGCGGTATCGAAAGCGGTGTCGTACGGCACGTCGCTGCACATGGGCCGCTATTTCGGCCTCGCGAACCAGATCATTTGCGCGGTGCTGTCGCTCGGGCTGGCCGCAATGGCCGTCACGGGCACCGTGATGTGGTGGAAGCGCCGCCCGGCCGGGACGCTGGGCGCACCGTCGCGCGAACGCGGCACGCCGCCGATGCGCGGCTGGATCGCCGGGCTCGTGCTGCTCGGCATCGTGTTCCCGTTGATGGGACTGACGATCGTCGCGGTCTGGCTGCTCGACCGGCTGCTGTTCGGCCGCGCCGCGCGCGCCGCGGCGTGATCGACGCAAGCGCTTCCCCCATTCGAAGGAAACCGAAACAATGAAGTTCAAATCGATGCTGCCCGCCGCCGTGCTCGCGGCGCTCTCGCCGGCCGGGCAGGCCCACGCACAGGAACGCGGCGTCGACGGTGCCGGCGCCACGCTCGCGCCGATTCGCGTCGACGCGCAGAAGGCGCCCGCCCTGACGCAACCGCTCGACACCGGCAGCCATCTCGGGCTGTCGCCGCTCGAAACGCCCGCGAGCGTCGAGCAGATCAACCGCGCGACGCTGGACACGCGCGGCGACAACTCGATCATCGACGCCGTGAGCCGCGCCGCCGGCATCAGCGCGTCGCCGCATCCCGGCAACGGCAACTCGGAGCTCGCCGCGCGCGGCTTCGTCGGCGCGTCGTCGGTCACGCAGCTCTACGACGGCGTGCGCCCGTACGGCGCGATCGGCGTCACGTTCCCGTTCGACACGTGGTCGGTCGACCACATCGACGTGTTGCGCGGCCCCGCTTCGGTGATCTACGGCGAAGGCGCGATCGGCGGCGTGGTCAACATCGTCCCGAAGAAGCCGACGCGCACGCCGATCCGCAACGAGCTGCAGGTCGGCGGCGGCACCGAAGGCACGGCGCGCGCCGCGTTCGGCAGCGGCGGCGCGGTCAACGACAAGCTGTCGTACCGCTTCGACGTCAGCGGCAACCGTTCGTCGAACTGGGTCGATCGCGGCGACTCGCGCAACCTGTCGGTGTCCGGCGCGCTGCGCTACGACGTGACGCCCGACCTGTACGTGACGGCGTCGTACGCGCAGGGCTTCATGCATCCGATGCAGTATTTCGGTGTGCCGCTCGTCGACGGTGCGCGCGATCGCGCGCTCGACAAGAAGAACTACAACGTCGGCGACGCCGACATCGCGTTCCGCGACAGCTGGGCCACCGTCTCGGCGAACTGGCAGCCGAGCGACGCGCTGAACGTAACGAGCACGCTGTACCGGATGAAGAGCAACCGTCACTGGAAGGATGCCGAGTACTACACGTACCTGCCGTCGAGCGCGCAAGTGCGGCGCAGCAGCTATACGGAAATCTTTCACGACCAGGAGCAATACGGCAACGTGACGACGGCCACCGTCGGCGGCGCGCTGCTCGGCATGCGCAACACGTTTTCGGCGGGCGTCGAGTTCAACCACACGACGTTCCAGCACGACAACAACTCGCCGTATGCGGGCACGTCGACGGTCGATCCGTTCAACTTCGATCCGGGCAGTTTCATCAACACGGCCGGCACGTTCCCGAAGTACCGCAGCCAGTCGAACCAGTACGCGCTGTTCGCGGAGAACCGGCTGGAGATCACGCCGCGCTGGTCGGTGATCGGCGGGCTGCGCTACGACCATGCGAGCGTGAACCGCGACGATCTCGTGAACGGCGGCGCATTCACGAAGGTGTTCGCGAACACCGGCTGGCGCATCGGCACCGTGTACGACGTGCGGCCCGGCCTCGCCGTGTACGGCCAGTATTCGGTCGCGGCCGATCCGGTCAGCTCGCTGCTGTCGCTCAATGCGTCGAAGGCGAACTTCACGCTCGCGACCGGCCGGCAGATCGAGATCGGCGTGAAGCAGTCGTTCCTCGACGGCAAGGCCGAATGGACGCTCGCCGCGTACCGGATCGTAAAGAGCAACCTGCTGACGGCCGACCCGGTGAATCCGAACCAGTCGATCCAGGTCGGCCAGCAGTCGTCGCGCGGGCTGGAGGCGACGGTCGGCGCGGAGATCGCGAAGGACTGGCGCGTCGATGCGAACGTGTCGATCCTGCGCGCGAAATACGACGATTTCCAGCAGTCGTCCGGCGGCACGACCGTGTCGCGCGCAGGCAACGTACCGGTGTCGGTGCCGCAGCGGCTCGCGAACCTGTGGGTAAGCTGGCGCTTCGCGCCGGACTGGACCGGCATCGCGGGCGTCAAGTACGTCGGCAAACGGTTCGCCGATACCGCGAACCAGCTCGTGATGCCGTCGTACACGACCGTCGACCTCGGCCTCGCGTGGAAGCCGCGCAAGGACACGACGATCACCGCCCGCGCGTACAACGTGTTCAATCGCCGCTACGTGCAGTCCGCGTACTACAACGAGACGCAGTATCTGCTCGGCAACGACCGGCGCCTCGAGGTGCTGGCGAACTACCGGTTCTGAGCGCGCAGGCCGCCGCGCAACGTGCCAGGCGGCACGGCTGCGGCGGCGTGCGGGTCAGCCTTCGGCATCGCCGGCGCGCGTCGATGCATCATGCACGCGTGCCCGCCGCGCGCCCCGCCATCCACTTCCGGTAGCGCCGCGTCTGGCACTGCGCGGCCAGTTGCTGCCGCACCAGCGCGCGCAGCGGCGATACCTGCGGATGCGTGCGGCGCCCTTCGCTCAATCGCGCGAGCTGGAACTTGACGACGGCCATGTTCGCCAGCGCGCCCAGCGCCTTGTTCTTCCAGCGGATCGGCTGCAGCACCGGCGCGCTGTCCTTGCCGGCGCGCCAGTCGCGCGGCAGGTTCGGGTCGATCGACAGCGCGGTCGCGATGCCGACCATCGCCACGCCGCTGTTCACCACCTGCTCGGCCACCGCACGACGGCGGATGCCGCCCGTGACCATCAGCGGCATCCGCGCGACGGCGGTGATGTCGCGCGCGAATTCGAGGAAATACGCTTCGCGCGCCAGCGTGCGGCCGTCGCGCGCCTCGCCCCGCATCGCCGGCACTTCATAGCTGCCGCCCGACAGTTCGACGAGATCGACGCCGAGCGGATTCAGCAGTTCGACCACGCGCTTCGCGTCGTCCGCGCTGAAACCGCCGCGCTGGAAATCGGCCGAGTTCAGCTTCACCGCGACGACGAATGCCGGCGACACCGCCGCACGCACCGCCTTCACGATATCGAGCAGCAGGCGCGCGCGATTCTCGATGCTGCCGCCCCATTGATCCTGCCGGCGGTTCGTCAGCGGCGACAGGAACTGGCTCAGCAGATAGCCGTGCGCCGCGTGCACCTGCACGCCGGTGAAGCCGCTTTGCTCCGCGAGCTGCGCGGCGCGCACGAAGCGCTGCTGCACGTCCGCGATGTCGGCGGCCGTCATCTCCTTCGGCACCGGGAACTGCTTCGACAGCGCGCCGAGCGCGAGCGGCACGGCCGACGGCGCGAGCGTCGTCTGGCCGAGCGCCGCCTGCATCTGGCGCCCCGGGTGATTGATCTGCATCCACACGTGCGCGCCGTTCGAGCGCGCGATCTGCGCCCAGCGGCGGAACCGGTCGAGATGCGCGTCGCTTTCGAGCACGACGCCGTTCGGCCCCGTCATCGCGCGGCCGTCCACCATCACGTTGCCAGTCAGGATCAGGCCGGCCTGACCGTCGGCCCACGCCTGGTACAGGCGCAGCAACGCGTCGGACGGCGCGTGGTCCGCATCGGCCATGTTTTCTTCCATCGCGGCCTTGGCCAGACGGTTCGGAATCACCGCCCCGTTGGGCAGTGTGAGCGGCGCAAACAGATTCATGGTGGACACCCTCGATTGACGATGCCCAACGATAACTTTAAAGTCAACTTTAAGGTCAAGCCCTTTTGGAGCCCATCATGAAAATCGGCGAACTGGCGAAGGCGAGCGGCCTCGCGGCGTCGCGCATCCGCTTCTACGAAGCGAGCGGCCTGCTCGAACCGGCCCGCCGCCAGGCGAACGGCTATCGGGAATACGGGCCGGAAGCGTTGACGCGGCTCGCGATCATCGATCGCGCGCAGCGCGCAGGCTTCTCGCTCGACGAGATTCGCGCGGTGCTGCCGCCCGATCTCGGCGCATGGCCGCACGACGAACTGCTGGTCGCGCTGCGGCACAAGGTCGACGAAATCGCGCTGCTCGAACGGCGTCTCGCGCAGAACCGGCAGCACCTCGAGACGCTGATCGACGAAATCGAGAACAAGCCCGAAGGCGAGGATTGCGCGGGCGCCGCGCAGCGGATGCTCGACCGGCTGTGCGAGCAGGCCAGCCAGCCGCTGGAGTCCGCCCCTGTGGCGCGGCCGGCGCGCAAGCGCGCGTGACCGGCTACACTGCGTCACCCATCGATCAACCGGCGCTGCGGCGACACGCGTCGCCGCATGCGCACCGTCTTCCGCCGAGCACCCTCACGACCGTATCCGCATGACGATCCCCCGTATCAAAGGATTTTTCATCGCCGTACTGCTGACGTTCGGCATCGGCAGTGCCTTCGCGTCGACGTGCGACGACACGCATTCGTCGATCCGTTGCCCGGACACCTCCGATCTGCCGGCCGACATCGTCGCGCAACTGCCCGCCGGTTACGAAGCGCTGGATGCCGCATCGGGGCGCCTGACCGACGGCACGCGCAACGGTTACGTCGTCGTCGCGCATCAGCCCGGCGATTCGATGCAAACGCCGTCGCTGCGTCCGCTGCTGATCTTCCTGCAGGGTGCGAACGGACGCTACCGGCTGGCGGCCCGCAACGACACCGTGATCATGAAAGCCGACGAAGGCGGCATGGGCGACCCGTATCTCGATGGCGTCGCCGAGAACGCGCTCACGATCGAGCCTCGCATGTTCACCGTCGAACAGGGCGTATTCGCAGGCCATAACCACTGGCGCGACCGCGTGACGTTTCGCTATGACGTCGCGCATCGCACGTGGCTGTTCCATCGCGAAGTGTTCCGGAACTGGCGATTCAACTACGAGCAGGACGGCGATGCGCTGAAGGCCGACCCGGTACGCGTCACGCGTGCGAATGCGGCAAAGGCCGTTTCGTTCGAAGCGTGGCGGCCGAGTTACTGGTGCGATTCCGCCGAGCGGCGCAACAACGATCCGGCTTGCCGCAAGCATTGACGGCGGCCGGCTGGCGGCGAGGCGGGCGCGGCTGCGAGGATTTGCTTACGTCGCAGGTAATCGACGCGCGCCGTCCGCGCCGCGATCATGGCTCCATCGACTCTCGAACCGCATCACGCCAAGGAGCCCGCCATGACCGCCTACGCCATCGCCCACCTGCATGACGTCGACATGTGCGACGACATCGTCGAATACCTCGAACGGATCGACGGCACCCTCGCGCCGTACGACGGCCATTTCGTGATTCACGGCGCACGCCCGGAAGTGCGCGAAGGCGAATGGCGCGGCGACCTGATCGCGATCGCGTTTCCTGATCTCGACACGGCGCGCGCATGGTACGAATCGGATGCGTACCGGCAGATCCAGCCGCTGCGCGCGCGACACGCGAGCGGCCCGCTGATCCTGATCGATGGCGTCGACGAACGGCACAAGGCGACCGACATCCTGCGCTGAATCATGACGCCGGCGATGCCGACACCGCTTACGACGCCTTCCGCTCCATCGGCTCGCCGACGACGAATCCACCGCCCTGGAACCGCTGCGCGGGATCGTCGTACTCGGCGGTCGGCGCCGTCACCGGGAACAACCCGGCGAACTGTTCGGAGCTGTCGCGCGGACGGAAGCCGAGGAAACCGACCTTCGTGTTGTCCCACCACTTCACCGGGTTGTCCGACGCGCCATAGACGATCGCGTGCCCGACGCGGTTCGTCAGCAGCGAGCAGCGCACGAGCTCGATGAAATCGCGATAGCTGAGGAACGTGACGAGCATCCGCGGATTCTTCGGCACCTCGAACGACGAGCCGATCCGCAGACATACGGTTTCGATCCCGAAGCGGTCGAAGTAATACCGCGACAGCGATTCGCCGAAGCACTTCGTCACGCCGTACAGGCTGTCGGGGCGCAGCGGCGCATCGGCGTCGAGCACTTCCGTGACCGGATGGAAACCGATCGCATGGTTCGAGCTCGCGAACACGACGCGCTTCACGCCGTGCTTGCGCGCGGCTTCGTACAGGTTGTACGTGCCGGTGATGTTCGCGCCGACCAGATCGTCGAACGGCGCATCGACCGAAATGCCGCCGAGGTGGACGATCGCGTCCACGCCGTCGACGAGCTGCATCACGGCCGGCCGGTCGGCCAGGTCGACCACGCGGATTTCTTCATGCGCGGCCGCGTCGTCCAGCGCCGCGATGTCGCTGACGCGCACGACGTCGGCCCAGTCGGCGAGCGCGCCGCGCAACTGGCGGCCGAGGTTGCCGGCCGCGCCCGTCAGCAGCAGGCGGCCGAACGATTTGCGCGCGGCGGTGGATGAGGCGTTCATCGAATCTCCTTGGATCTGACCTGAAGCGGAAAACGTTTTCCAACTATACGCGGACGCGCCGCCGAACGTCAATGGTCGAACCCGTTCGCAGCCATCCGCACTTTCCCGATATCGACGGCTGGCCGCGCGCCGGCTTTTTCTGCCACAATCCGGCGTTATCGAACGAAAACGTTACCCTTCCGATGAAAAAAGTTTCCCCGACGATCCGCGACGTGGCCGCGGAAGCCGGCGTGTCGGTCGCGACGGTATCGAAGTACGTGAACGGCACGCAGCGCTTCTCGCCGACCGTCGAGGCCCGGCTCAAGGAGGCCATCGAGCGGCTCGGCTACCGATCGAATCCGCTTGCGCGTTCGATGATCACCGGCCGCACGCGCACCATCGGCCTCGTGATCCTCGACATCAGCAACCCGCACTTCACGAACGTCGTGAAAGGCGCGAACCGCGTCGCGCTGCAGCACGACTACACGCTGCT
Organism: Burkholderia sp. EMB26; assembly: GCF_024730645.1. Classification (NCBI taxonomy): domain Bacteria; kingdom Pseudomonadati; phylum Pseudomonadota; class Betaproteobacteria; order Burkholderiales; family Burkholderiaceae; genus Burkholderia; species Burkholderia sp. EMB26. Next base: position 2,497,050 of record NZ_CP078071.1, on the reverse strand, counting down.
GCTCGTCGATACCGAGGAGAGCCAGGCGCGCGAACGTTCGCTGATCGAGGCGCTCGCGCAGCGCGTCGACGGGCTGATCGTCAGCACGCGGATGCCCGACGAGGAAGCCGGCTGGATGCTCGATCTCAACAAGCCGCTCGTGCTGCTGCGTCGCAGCCCCGGCCTGCCGATTCCGAGCGTCGGCATCGACAACCGGCTGTCGACCTACATGCTCGCGCGCCACCTGCTCAACCTCGGCCATACGCGCATCGCATATCTCGGCTTCGGCACCGCGCGCGTGAACGACGAACGAATCCAGGGCGCGCGCGACTGCCTCGCCGAAGCGGGGCTCACGCTCGACGTGCACGACGCGCACGCGCCGACCGCCGAGGCCGGCGAGCGTGCGTGCTCGCGCGTGATGCTCGGGCCGCAGCGCCCGCAGGCCGTGATCTGCTACAACGACCTGATCGCGCTCGGCTTCATGAAGGAAGCCGCGTCGCTCGGCTTCCGGCTGCCGCAGGACGTGTCCGTCGCCGGCATCGACAACGTGCCGTACGGCGCATACGCGGCGCCCGCGCTGACGACCGTCGACATCCAGAGCGAGAACATGGGCGAACTCGCGATGCAGAAGCTGATCGATGCGCTCGCCGGGCGCACCGACGCGAGCTATTCGACGTTCGAGCCGCGGCTGATCATGCGCGCGTCGACCGCATCGGCCGGCTGACGCGGTCGCGACGCGTCACGTCCCCGAACGCAAAAACGCCGCCCGAGGGCGGCGTTGTCGCTTGCCGATACGCGATCACGCATCGAGTTTCGCGGGCTTCATCTTCGGCGTGAGCACGTGCATCACGGCCAGCGCGATCAGGTAGGCCGACGCGCCGATCGCGAACAGCACCCAGTAGTGGCCGGTGCGCTGCAGCACCTGGCCGATCACTTCCGAGAACAGCACGCCGCCGATCGAGCCGGCCATCCCGCCGATACCGACCACCGACGCGACCGCGCGGCGCGGGAACAGGTCGGATGCGGTCGTGAACAGGTTCGCCGACCAGCCCTGGTGCGCGGCGGCGGCGAGGCCGACGATCAGCACCGCGATCCACAGGCTCTGCACCTGCGACACGAACGCGATCGGCAGCACGCAGCATGCGCAGATCAGCATCGCCGTCTTGCGCGCCCGGTTCACGCTCCAGCCCGCACGCAGCAGCATCGACGACAGCCAGCCGCCGCCGATGCTGCCGACCGTCGTCAGCGCATAGATGCACACGAGCGGCAAACCGATGTGCTGCATGTCCATCCCGCGCGATTCGTTGAGCCACTTCGGCAGCCAGAACAGGTAGAACCACCACACCGGATCGGTCAGGAACTTGCCGATCAGGAAGGCCCACGTCTCGCGCTGGCGGATCAGTTCGCCCCAGCGCGGCGCGCCGGCGTTCGCGTTCGCCGCGTCGAGCGCTTCGGCTTCGTCGCGCGGCTCGTCGTATTCCGCGGCGAGCGCACGCGTGTCGGCCGTGCGATACATCACCAGCCATACCGCGAGCCACACGATGCCGATCGCGCCGATGATCACGAACGCCGCGCGCCAGCCGTAGGCCACCGCGATCGCGGGGATGATCGCCGGCGCGAACACCGCGCCGATGTTCGCGCCCGAGTTGAAGATGCCGGTGGCGAGCGCGCGTTCGCGGCGCGGGAACCATTCGGCCGTCGTCTTGATCGCGGCCGGGAAGTTGCCGCCCTCGCCGATCCCGAGCAGCGCACGCACGAACGCGAAGCCCGTCACCGAGCCGACCGCCGCATGCAGCATCGCGGCGATGCTCCATACCAGCATCGCCACCGCGTACGACACGCGCGTGCCGAGCCAGTCGACGATGCGCCCGAAGCCGAGCAGACCCAGCGCATAGAACGCCGAAAACGCCATCACGATGCGGCCGTACTGCACCTGGCTCCAGCCGATGTCGTGCTGGAGCATCGGCGCGAGCAGGCCGAGGATCTGCCGATCCATGTAGTTGATCACGGTCGCGAAGAACAGCAGCGCACAGACGGTCCAGCGGTAGCGGCTGGCGGCCGCGCGCACGGCGCCGACGACGGCAGATTGCATGAATGTCTCCGATGCGCGGTCGCGCCCGTCGCGCCGCGCGGTATTCGTTGACCGGCGACCGGCGCCGGGGCGAACGGCCCACGCGCTGACGCACCGGCCCTTTTCGCCAACCTGTCTGGAAAACGTTTTTCAAAGGATAGGGCGTCTGCCGGTGCCGTGTCAGTCGGGGATTTCGATGAGTCATCTCAAATTAGTCGCGGTAAAAGAGACGACTGTTTCGCAAAGTGGTATTAACCGTTTTTCCCCTGTTTTTCCCGCTGTGGCGCGGCGGGCGCGCGGCAGCCGAGACACATGTCCGATTCCAGCCAGAATCGACCGCGGGGATGGTTTACAGTCGTCCCATGCGCCTCGATCCCGACACCTGCTACGACGCCCTGCTTTCGCGGAACCGCCGCTTCGACGGCTGGTTCTTCGTCGGCGTCGCGACGACCGGGGTGTACTGCCGCCCGGTCTGCCCGGTGAAGCCGCCGAAAGCGCAAAACTGCAGCTACTACCCGACCGCCGCGGCCGCCGAGAAAGCCGGCTTCCGGCCCTGCATGCGCTGCCGCCCCGAACTCGCGCCCGGCCACGGGCTGCTCGACCTGTCCGGCAATCTCGCCGACGCGGCCGCGACGCTGATCGACGACGGCTTCCTGAATGCGCATTCCGTCGCCGCGCTCGCACGGCGCGTCGGCGTGACCGAACGCCATCTGCGCCGCATCTTCAGCGCGCAGTTCGGCGTGTCGCCGGTCGAGTTCGCGCAGACGCAGCGGCTGCTGATGGCCAAGCGGCTGCTGACCGATACCGTGCTGCCGGTGGCCGTCGTCGCGTCGACGGCCGGGTTCGGCAGCGTGCGGCGCTTCAACGACCTGTTCCGCCAGCGCTACGGCCTCAATCCGCTGCGGCTGCGCAAAGGGGCCGGCGCAGCGGCCGACGGCGACATGACCTTCCCGCTGCCGTACCGGCCGCCGTTCGCGTGGGCCGACCTGATGCGTTTTCTTGCGCAGCGGCGGATCGACGGCGTCGAGCGAATCGACGCGCACGGTTATGCACGCATCGTCGAACTGCCGAACCGGAACGACGGCGGACGCGTGGCCGGCTGGCTGTCCGTCGCGCACGTGCCGCAGCGCTTCGCGCTCGCCGTCACCGTGTCGCCCGCGCTGACGCCGGTCGTGCCGGCCGTGCTCGCGCGCGTGCGCCGGCTGTTCGATCTCGACAGCCGCCCCGACGTGATCGATGCGCATCTCGGCGATCTCGCGAGCGGTTCGCCGGGCCTGCGCGTGCCCGGCGCGTTCGATGGCCTCGAGATTGCGATCCGTGCCATCGCGGGCGAGCAGCTTGCGGCGGCGCAGGCCGATACGCCGCTGCTCGCACGGATCGCGGCACGCTTCGGCAATCCGGTCGATGGCGCGCCGCCGGGCCTCGCGCATGCGCTGCCCGGCGCCGCGACGCTGGCGGCGCTACCGCCTTCGGTCCTCGAAACGATCGGCATCGAGCGCGACACGGCGCACGCGATCGTGTCGCTCGCCCGCGCGGTCGACGACGGCACGCTCGCGCTCGAACCGATGGCGCCGCTCGACGCAACGCTCGCCGCGCTGCGCGCGCTGCCCGGCTTCGACGAACGCGCGGTGCAGTACGTCGCGATGCGCGCGATGGCGTGGCCGAATGCGTTCCCCGCCGACGACGCGTGGCTGCCCGGCCGCACCGAGCGCACGCGCGTATCATCATCGGCGCCGCATGCGGCACGCTGGGCGCCGTGGCGCGCGTATGCCGCGCTGCACGTGTGGCGCCTTCATGGAGAGAGGTTGCGATGACGCCCGCTCATCTGATTCCGAGCCCGCTGGGCGACATCGCCGTGCGCATCGAGGACGATGCGCTGACCGGCCTGTACTTCGTCGGCCAGAAATACTTCCCGTCGCTGGCGATCGTGCGCGAAGCGGATGCGCTCGCCACATCGCCCATCGCACGCCAGGTCGCGGAAGAAATCGCCGAATACTTCACCGGCGCGCGCGACACGTTCTCGGTGCCGATCCACCTGCGCGGCACCGCGTTTCAGCGGCGGGTATGGCAGGAACTGCTGGCGATTCCGTTCGGCGAACTCGTGTCGTACGGCGACATCACCGAGCGCGTCGGGCTGCCGATGAGCGGCGCGCGCGCCGTGGGCGGTGCGGTCGGCCGCAATCCGGTGTCGATCATCGTGCCGTGTCACCGCGTGGTCGGCGCATCGGGCAGCCTGACCGGCTATGCAGGCGGCATCGATCGCAAACGTGCGCTGCTGTCGCTCGAAGGCGCAGAACTTGCACGCAGTGTGCATCATCCGATGCAGCACGCGCTCGCGTTCTGATCGGCGGAACGCATCACGCGCTCAACACCGGCCGGCGCGCTTCACGCTTCGCATACGCGCCGGGCGTCACGCGGAATTTCGCGTGGAACAGCGCGATGAACGACGACGTCGAGTCGTAACCCAGTTGCGTGGCCACCGTGCCGATCGGCGCGCCCGCATCGAGCAGCGGCAGCGATGCGAGCAGCCGCACGGCCTGCCGCCATTCGGTAAACGACAGCCCCGTGTCCTGCCGGAACAGCCGCGACAGCGTGCGCCGCGTCGCGCCGACCTGATGCCCCCATTCGTCGAGACTGCGCGTGTCGCCCGGCGCCGCGTGCAACGCGCGCGCGATTTTCAGCAGGCGCGGATCGCGCGGCAGCGGCACCGTGAGCGGCGCCGGCTGCATGCGCGCGATCCGGTCCGCGATCAGGCACACGAGCGCACCGTCCGGCCCCGCCTCGTCGTAATTCACCGGCAACTCGCCGGTCGCGATCATCAGTTCGCGCAGCAGCGGCGTCATGCAGAGGATCGTGCAATCGTCGTTCACGTCGCGGCGCGCGATGGCTTCGTCGAGATACAGGCTGTGAAACGCGACGCAATCGCGCGTCGACACCGCGTGCGGCACGTGCGGCGGAATCCACATCGCGTAGTGCGGCGGCAGCAGTTGCCGGCCCGACGGCGTCGTCACCTCGAGCACGCCGCTCGTCGCATACATCAGCTGGGCCCACGGATGACTGTGCGCATCGACGCTCGCGTTGCCGGGAATGCCGAACGCCCGCACGTACAGCGGCCGCGGCAGGCGCGCCATCGGCGGCACCGCGTAAGGGTCGCCGGGTTGTCCCGCCAGCAACATAAGACGTCCTCCGAAGGTCATTGCACGAACGAGCGCGATGCTACCGTGGCGGCTCCTTTTTCACACGGCTTCCGCTCATGAGCGCTCATACCCGCATCACCCGCAAGACCGTCACCGCGATCCGCTCGACCAAAGGCATCGGCAGCCTCGTGTCGCTGACCGCGTATTCCGCGCCGATGGCGAAACTCGTCGACGACGTGGCCGACGTGATCATCGTCGGCGACTCCGTCGGCATGGTGCTGTACGGGATGCCCGATACGCTGCGCGTCACGCTCGACATGATGATTGCACACGGGGCCGCCGTCGTGCGCGGCGCCGCGCAGGCGTGCGTCGTCGTCGACCTGCCGTTCTCCACGTTCCAGGAATCGCCCGCGCAAGCCTATCGCTCCGCCGCGCGGCTGCTCGCCGAAACCGGCGCGCAGGCCGTAAAGCTCGAAGGCGGCTGCGAGATGACCGACACGATCCGCTTCCTGACCGATCGCGGCATTCCGGTGATGGCGCATGTCGGCCTCATGCCGCAGCAGGCCAACGCGACGGGCGGCTTCCGTGCGCAGGGCATGGACCCGCGTTCGGCCGCGCAGGTGTTCGACGCCGCGTGCGCGGCCGAGCGGGCCGGCGCGTTCGGCGTCGTCATCGAAGGCACCGCCGAAGCGCTCGCGCGCCATCTGACCGAAACGCTGACGATCCCGACGATCGGCATCGGCGCATCGCCAGCGTGCGACGGGCAGGTGCTCGTGACCGAGGACATGATCGGCGCGTTCGATGCGTACACGCCGCGCTTCGTGAAGCGTTACGCGGATGCGAACGCGGTGATGCGCGACGCGATCCGCCAGTACGCGCACGACGTGCGGCAGCGCGTGTTTCCCGAGCCCGCGCATTGCTTCGGATACGGCAAGCCGCTGCAACTGGCGGGCGCGGCCCCGGCTGCGTGAGGCGGGACGAACGACGCGGTTACCGCACGCTAGGTGCGCTGGCGCATCGCATGCGCGACCCGCGCGTTCGCTTCGAATTTCGCGCGATGCGTCGAGAAAAACGTCCGCACGTTGCGGACGTTCGATGCGCCGGTGAACAGCCGCCGCGCGAATTCGTCGTATTCGGCGACGTCGGCCAGATCGGCGATCACGACGAAATCGGGCCCCGGCGACACGCGATAGCACTGCGTGACGGCCGGCTCCGCGCACACGTACGCTTCGAACGCGTCGTAGTCTTCGGCCGTCTGCCGGTCGAGGCTGATCTCGATCAACGCGGTGACCGCCGTGCCGATCGCGACCGGGTCGAGCACCGCGACCTGCCGGCGGATCACGCCGGCCTCCGTCAGCCGCCGCACGCGACGCATACAGGTGGGCGGCGACGACAGCGCGCGCTCGGCGAGTTGCAGGTTCGATACCGATGCATCGTCCTGCAGGATCGCGAGGATGCGCAGGTCGAGATCGTCGAGGGTGATGCCGGCCATCGGCCACTCCTTCCCGTCAGAGATTGAAATTTAATTTCAACATGATAGACGATCCACCATTCGTTTCATTATTTATTATTTTTTGAAATTTAATTCCATTTCACTGGTTCTACCATCGCTCTCACTGATCCAGACGGGACATTTACGGAGCGCGATATGTGTGGAATTGTCGGGGCGGTTGCCCAGCGGGACATCCTGCCGAACCTCGTCGACGGCCTGAAGCGGCTCGAATACCGCGGCTACGATTCGTGCGGCGTCGTGGTCTACCGCGACCGGGCGCTGGCGCGCGCCCGCAGCGTCGATCGCGTCGCGAACCTGCAGCGCGAGATCGCCGAGCTGGCGTTGTCCGGTTACACGGGCATCGCGCATACGCGCTGGGCCACGCATGGCGCGCCCGTCACGCTCAACGCGCACCCGCACTTCTCGCCGAGCGACGCGAATGCGCGCATCGCGCTGTCGCACAACGGGATCATCGAAAACTGCGATCAACTGCGCGCGGAATTGCAGGCGCACGGCTATGTGTTCGCGAGCCAGACCGACAGCGAGGCGATCGCGCACTTGATCGACCACCTGTACGACGGCGACCTGTTCGACGCGGTACGGCGCGCGGTCGCGCGACTGCGCGGCAGCTATGCGATCGCGGTGATGTGCCGCGACGAGCCGCACCGGATCGTCGGCGCGCGCGACGGGATGCCGCTCGTCGTCGGAGTCGGCGAAGGCGAGAATTTTCTGGCGTCCGACGCGATTGCGCTGTCGGGCATCACCGATCGCATTGCCTACCTGGAGAACGGCGACGTCGCCGACATTCAGTTGCATCGCTACTGGATCGTCGACGCGGCCGGCCAGCGCGTCGAGCGCACGGTACAACGCGTCGCCGCGCATAGCGGCGCGGCCGATCTCGGATCGTATCGCTACTACATGCAGAAGGAGATCTTCGAGCAGCCGCAGGCCGTGGCCGATACGCTGCTCGACGTTTCGTCGATCATGCCCGAGCTGTTCGGCGACGGCGCGTGGCGTGTGTTCAACGACGTCGATTCGGTGCTGCTGCTCGCGTGCGGCGGCAGCTATCACGCGGCGCTGACCGCGAAGTACTGGATCGAAAGCATCGCGAAGCTGCCGGCGAGCGTCGAGATCGCCAGCGAGTTTCGTTATCGCGACAGTGTGCCGAATCCGCGCACGCTGGTGGTTGCGGTATCGCAGAGCGGCGAGACGGCCGATGTGCTCGGCGCCGTGCATGTCGCGAAACGCAGCGGGATGATGCATACGCTCGCGATCTGCAACGTGGCGACGAGTGCGCTGATGCGCGAATGCGCGCTGCAGTTCGTGACGCGTGCGGGGATCGAGATCGGTGTGGCGTCGACGAAGGCGTTTACGACGCAGCTCGTTGCGCTGTTCCTGCTGACGTTGTCACTGGCGCAGGTGCGCGGGCGGTTGAGCGACGATGCGGAAAAGGAGCATCTGCGGGCGCTGCGGCATCTGCCCGATGCGATGTCGAAGGTGCTCGCGCTGGAGCCGCAGATCATGGCGTGGTCGGAGTTGCTCGCGCGGCGCGACAACATGCTGTTTCTCGGGCGCGGGATGCATTACCCGATCGCGTTGGAAGGCGCGCTGAAGATGAAGGAGATTTCCTATATTCATGCGGAGGCTTATCCGGCCGGGGAGTTGAAGCATGGACCGCTGGCGCTCGTCAGCAATGAAATGCCGGTGATCGCGGTCGCGCCCAATGACATGCTGCTTGAAAAGCTCAGGTCGAACATGCATGAGGTCAGTGCGCGGAATGGGCGGCTTTTTGTGTTTGCGGATGTGGACTGTGGGATCGTGCCGAGTGAGGGGATCGAGGTGATTCGGCTTAACGAGTACTACGGGCCGTTGTCGCCGATCTTGCATACGGTGCCGATGCAGTTGCTTGCGTATCACGCTGCGTTGGCGCGGGGGACGGATATTGATAAGCCCAGGAATCTGGCTAAGTCGGTGACGGTGGAGTGATTGCTTGGCCGTCGCTTCATCAAGCGCCAAGATCGGCCTGGCTCGGAAAGACAGTGGCGTCGATGATAGTTGCCGACCCACATCTGCCGTTCAAACTGCTCACACCGCTACGACCGATTTAGGCTGCGGATTCAACCCGTCGATGCAACGAATTGATGAAAGCGCTCAGCCGGTGTATCGAAGTCTAGCGTCTTTCGAGGACGCTCATTGAGCCGCCTAGCGACAGCGTTGAGCTTGGCCTGCGAATAGGCGAAGAGGTCGGACCGACGCGATAGCGGGCTTGCGGAACACCATACCGTTACCTAAAAGCGGGCCGGACAATCAAACATAAGCTGGCCGTCCTGAGGCTCACGGGAGAGGATTGCCGAAGGACCGCAAAGCATAAATCGACCCTGCAAACAGGATTAGCTTAAACTGCCTTTTCGATCACCTCCTTTAAAAAACGGGAGATTGCGCCACGAAATTATGTCATGGACCACGAAGAAAAAGCGAAGGCCAATTACGGTCTACACGTGTCAAGGTCTTCCGACCCTGCCGCGCATTATCCTCGATCAGTCTATCTAACTTTATCTCACTATCGGCAAGCACACCTCGCCATCGAATGTTAGTTCGGTGTTACAGATCGCCCCCGATTCTTCGCGCCAAGGGTCTCCCCGCGCGTTTCATTTGCGCCCAGATGCATGCATCCAACTCTGACGGCCTTACGCCGAGCGCCCGACTGAAATCAAGAAAACGCTTTTCGAGTCCTATATATTCCCCGGGACGAGACAACGTCGTCGGGAACAAGCCGCAGTAGGCACCGGCACGTAAGATATGGATGTCGAGGATGGCAACCTCGTCACTACCAGTGTAGTTGCGCACAATCCAAGAGGCAGTCTTTAGGCCAATTCCCTTCAACGAACTGAGCCACTCCCGCAGAACTAACGGCTCTTTCGGCGGAACCGTCCTCTGGAACGCCGCCGCGATGTCAGCGAGAACGACACTTTTCGTTTTGGCGAACCGGTATTTGATTTGGCGACCTGCGACCGATAGCGGCTTTGAAAGACAGAAAGCGATCTGCTCCGCTGGAACGTTTACCCTGATGAGCCCCTCATCACGCAGAGCCGCGAACGCCGAGTTCCCGACTTCGGCCGGAATGCCGTAACCGCCCAAAACACAGGCGAAAGTTTCCTCAAGAAGGCTTTCCCCAAGCCGGTACCTTGGCGGCACTCCATCGTCTTGCAGCATCAGCGCCCGCCAATACGCTGGGCTGCACAGATCCGCGCAGTGCCCCCAGCGCACGCCGGGTATGACCTCGTCGTCCGGATCGGGAATCGAAATGGGTTGACGGTCGCGACGTCTGGGAAAGATCAGTTGCGGCATTTCGGCCTCAGTTCAAGACGCCGTATTATAGGAAACTGAACAGATAAATTTTCCTTTTTTTACGACCTCGGCAAATGTCCCCGCTCACTCTCAGATCAAGACGGCCTGGTCGCCTGCCGCGGTTTCGCATGCTATGCCCTAGTGCCCCTCCTCAGTCCGGCTGGCCAACATATCAGCGAGCATATAAAGGAGCGGTTGCACGACCGGACAGAAAAAACCGGCGGCATTCTTTAGTAAGTCCTCGCGATCCGCTTCAATGGTCACCACTCCACACACGTCACTACCCTGCCAATGAATCGACTGCGGCGCCCATTTGTTGTTCGGAATTGAAAGCGAGATGAAGCTCTTGACACCTTTCCCTGGTCCCTCCTTGTAAAAGCGGCGAGTCGCATCTTGCTGATGATCGCTGACCTCCTCCGCGATTCTAACCAACAGCCGCGGAACCGAATTGCACTCGTAAATTCGCCCCAGGAACATTGCGCGCGCGCCCCCTGGAAGGAAGTCTCTCTTATTGTTGGACTTATCGCGCCGGAGCACGGGAACAGCGAACTCCACGAGTTGACCGAGGCCCTGAGCCGAAACTTCGGCGTGACCGCCAGTAACACTCAGACTTGCAAACGTTTCCAAATAACCGTGATGAGACTCGCTCGCCGGCAGCATCGCTACATCAACGGCCCGCGCCAGTTTCGGCACTGCAACCCCTTGCCCAGTAAACCGCATAAGATACACGCGATAACTTGCGTCAATGTTGCCGTCATAAGCACGAGCTAATTGCTCGAGTATGGCAAGAATTTTACAAATGTAAGAATCCATCTGCGCAAGGTTCATACGTTGCCCCGGTGCGGAAGCGAGCAGTGCCCGCGCTGCGGCGTCTGCGTCCCTCGCATCGCTGAAGCCTGCCTCCAATTTTTCGAGGAACGCGTCCGGCGGCATGCTTTCAAGTCCATGCAATTTCTTGTTTAGATCATTCTTATGCTTATTGTCGATGTCGCTGTCAGCAAACTTGTTCAGACCGAACAAACCCGCTGCGCTCGCAACCAAAATCCAGAAGATCGTCGCTTCGAAACTCCAATGGAAGTTTGCGAGCAGGATACTGTTTCCTTTCGCGGGGTCGGCTGGCAGAGCGAGCGACGTCCGGATCGAATTCGTGAAGAACGACGCCAGCGCCCCTGCCAAAACTGACAGCACGGCCGCTACACCGTTCAGCAGTGGTGAGTTCCCTATGCCCACGAACCAGGATCGAAGCCGCTGCTCCGACAATGCGCCTACTCCTTTGTTGTTCATCACTATTTCGGCAGTTTGTATAGGTTGACGCCGGCAACCAGCCCTGTGCCGACGGACGTTGGTGGTCCCGTGCCCGTTACTGCGCGCGCTGTCATATAGCACGAATTGTGCGATATTATCCCATGAGAAACTTCATACCTGTAGTAAGAACAAACTTCAAGGGAGCGCCCATGTCCGGCACCGGGGGAACTGTCTACGATGCAACGCCGCCTCGTAGTCCATGTGAGCGATTGACATTCAATACCGTGTTGAATTCACCGGTGCCTGACGTCGTCAGAGCAATCGAGGGGACGGTTAAGACCGGAGTACCCGTCCAACTCGCTTTGGTACTCGAAGTTCGACGAGATATCCAGATTGTTGTTGCAAAATATCAGGGGCAGACTGCGGGTTCGATAACATCTGACGCGCTACTACGACTGATTGAGTGCATGGAACAGCAGAACGAATACGTCGCTGATGTCAAACATGTATCCGGTGCGCGTGTTGAAGTTCAGGTGGTACGGCGATGAGCGAGTTCAAAATCGCCGGCGGGGTGTATCGAGAAATTTGTCTGTTTCCCGAACGTCGTGAGATTCTCGGCTCCGGTGGGCGTGCGGCTGCAGCTCTCTGCTGCGTGGCACAGAATATCGAACTAAACGCTTTCATTCATGAGGATCATCTGAGAGAGGTACGTACGTCGCTGCTTGCTCCTTATGATTTTGACCTGAAGCCGCATCCCGTACCGACGCCCCTATCTCAGGGCAACCAGTCCAACTTAATTTCGTTTCGCTGGATTCACGGATTGGCAAGCCCCCAGCAGGAGCCTCTGATAAACCGTGACGTTGAACCTTTCGTTATGAACATCGACGGTGAGATTGTCCTCAGGTACGGAATGGTTGAGGGAAGTGCCATCGTAGATGCGGAATGGGCAGTCTATGATCCGCAGGCACCGTTGCACGCTCGACATTTCTCGCATAATGGTTCGAAGGCCACGAATCTGGCGTACGTGGTGAACTCATCAGAAGCCCGTCTGCTTACCGGTTCGGACGATCCGTCCAGACAACTACTTGAACTGCACAAACACGAGGGAGCGAGTGTCGTTGTTCTAAAACAGGGCCCCCATGGCGCGATTGTGTCTGATGGCCAGCGGACGAGTAGAGTTCCCTGCTTCAAAACCGAACGTGTCTGGCCGATAGGATCGGGCGACGTCTTTTCGGCTGTTTTCTGTCATGAGTGGGCCGTTCTCAGGAAACCAGCGGCAGATGCGGCGTACCTCGCCTCTGTTGCGACTGCAAGTTACTGCGATGCAGGATACCTTCCGCTACCGCAAGACTTTGCGACAGCGGCTTTCGCCCCTTGCCTACCTACGGTTAGACTAGGTGAACGTCGGAGAGTTTACTTGGCTGGGCCGTTCTTCTCTGTAGCACAGCGCTGGTTGATTGACACACTTCGGGACACATTTGTGAAGCTAGGTGTAGACGTGTTTTCACCTATCCACGATGCGGGAGAGGGAAAAGACGAAGTCGTTGCAATGGAAGACCTAGCCGGAATAGACAGGAGCGACGTTCTTTTTGCCGTATGCGATGGCCTTGATGCTGGCACATTGTTTGAGATTGGTTACGCTGTATCTCGAAGAAAGCCAGTGATAGCCTTCACAATCACGGAAAAGGATGAAGATCTCACCATGCTTAGAGGAACCGGTTGCGACGTTGTGCGTGATTTGGACTCTGCTATCTATCGCGCGGTCTGGGCCGCACTCGAACGATGAAATCCGCGCTACTTTTGTCCGGGGGCCAAGATTCGATCGCCCTCGCTTACTGGCTCCGCCCTTCGCTCGCCATCTCGGTTAACTACGGTCAGTTGCCTGCAGAAGCAGAAATGCGTGCGGCAGTGCAAGTTTGTAAAACCCTCGGTATCTCGCATACTTTGGTAACCGTCGATTGCTCGTCCCTTGGATCTGGCGACCTGGCCGGCAGTACAGCAAACGCAGTGGCACCGTCTTCGGAGTGGTGGCCCTATCGGAACCAGCTACTTGTGACGTTGGCTGCATCATCAGCATTGTCCTTTGGTGCTAAAGAGTTACTATTGGGTGCCGTATCGACGGACAGTAACCACGCCGACGGTCGCCAAGAATTCTACGACTCAATCGATCGCTTGATGAGAATACAGGAAGGCGGAATTCGAGTTAGAGCTCCGGCGATTAAGATGACATCCGTCGATCTCATACGAGAATCCAAGATCCCACTGGATCTTCTTCTTTGGGCTCACTCGTGTCACCGCTCTAACTTGGCATGTGGTCATTGCAGAGGCTGCCTGAAACATAAAAATGTGATGTATGAACTGGGACAAGAGCCTTTTTGATTCACCTCGCCCTCGCGGGCGGGTAGTCCTTCCGCCGCCCCTATCGGCTTCGATTGCTGGTCTCAGACGTCTGGCCATTCCCACGCAGGAAATAAAGGGATGTTGGAGTGATCTGCTGGCAAGGCGGCAGACGGACTACAGGTCAACGTCCCTCGACATAGAGACAGCAGGCACTATTTGTTGGTTTACCAGTCGCAACGTCCACACGTTTGACGGTGAAAGCGGTCAACTGTCGCACCGCCCGACGCCCTCGGCAGGCGCATTGCATCCAATAGAGCTCGTCATTACTGGCTTGCTTGGGAGTCCGGGAGCATGGTGGTACAGAGCGAACGAACATGCATTCGCTCTTCTTGATGGTGGGGACTCCACACTTCGCGCGCTAGAAACTGAAGCTGCAGACTGCCTTCCGGTCGAACCGGCATCACAGATCTGGCTTCTAGGTGATATAGAGAAAGTTGCCGCGAAATACGAGCGTCCCGAGACTCTCCTCCTGAGAGATGCCGGATTCCTTCTTTGCACCCTTACCTTTACGGCAACAGCAATGGGTCTCGCACCTGTACCTATAGGGGTCACGGCAAATTCCATCCTTCCAACCGGTACTGAATGGAGCCGTCCAGTTGTGGGGCTCGGCGGCCTGCATATCTCTGGGTAAGACCGATGACGAAACCGAGGGCCGCGCCGGCCAACGGTCGCGAGACTAGATCACGAAATCACAGGCGAGAGAAAAGACCACGAGCATTCTTAAGAGCTCCAACGATTAAAAACGAACGCTAAAGAAGTTGATAGAGCTGCCGGTCGGATTTTCGCTTATCACCTGGCCACTCACTTGATCTTCCGGTCACCGGAAGATCAAGAAGGCTAGCCACTCAGACGCTTCCGTCCGATGTCGGCGCTACAAACTCAGCATTCGATGAGCATGTGTCGATTGACCAGTCGTTCGAGTGGCCACTGCTTGGCACGCGCGAACGGCAGCAACTGGCCGAACTGAGTCAGATGATCTGTCGCGGTCTGTTTGGTCTAGTCCAGCTTTATACATATCACCCGAGACAGCAACAATGCGCATGCATCGTTTAATGGCCACTTTCCGACGCATTTCCGAGCGACGCCGAACCACCCCTAACGAAATGATGCTCGACCCTCGTACGCAGTACGCCATCGAGCGCCGCAAGCCGCTCACGCAGCCGCACCGCTTGCCCTTCCGTCATCTCGCCGAGCACGATCTTCTGTTCGAGCACGTCACCACAGCGCGTGATGACCCACCGATCGACCGTCGCCGTTTCGCCTTCGAGCACGGCCGCCGCGGTCGAGACAATGCCCGGATTCCGTCTCGAAACGAGATGAACCGTATGCGTCAACGTGAAACCGGGAAGAAAATGCGACCAGTCTTCACAGACCGTCGGGCGGGAAGCGGAGGAAACTTGGCTCATGGTTGCTCCGGATGAATGGTTATCGAACCGGTGCCAGCCATGCTGCTCCCGTTTCGTTGCCGTCAATCGGCCGCATCGCCTCGAGGGCGTCCACCTTGCCCGGGAGGGCAGGTTGGCGTCGGGAAACCCGACTCTGGATGCTTGATTTCTCACGTTCGACATTCCGAACGTGGATTCATTATATCGAAAAATCGGCGGCGAACAAGGAGTCTGTGAAAAGCAGTACTTCTGCGGGACAGGCGCCCCCGCCCGCCCCACCTCCACCGAGCGCCTCGTATGAGGGTCGGAATCCCGTCGTATCCGGCTAAAACCGGACACTGAACCGCGTCCCCGTCGCCAGCACATCGACCGTCAGTGTCCATTGATGGGCCTCGGCAATCTCCTTGCAGATGGCCAAGCCGAGCCCCGCACCGTCATACCGTGAATCCGGCGCCCGCCAGTATCGGTCGAATAGCCGAGGAAGATGTTCCCGCCGAATCCCCGGCCCTTCATCTTCGACATGAATCGCCGTATCAAGAACAGTCAGCACCACGACCCCGCCCGACGGCGATGCGTTGATCGCATTCTCGAGCAGGTTCTTGAGCAGGATGAAAAGCGCCCCGCCGTCCGCGCGTATGGGTGCCACGGAATCGCGCGCTTCGATATGAAGCGTCACCTGCTTCGCATCGGCCTTGCCGGCCAGCAAGCTCACGACGTCCCGCGCGACGTCGGCACCATTCACGTCGCCGAAACTGAAGTTCTGCGCCTCGCTGACTTCAGCCAGATGCAGCAGTTGCTTGACCTGCCGGGCCATCAGATCGATCTCGCGAAGCAAAAGCGCCTTCTGGCTGATGTCGGGCTGCAACTCGATCTGCCCTCTGACGAGCGTGAGCGGCGTCTGCAACTCGTGCGCGGCATCGGCCAGAAACTGCTGCTGCACCGCGAAGCCATTCTCGAGCCGGGTCAGCGCGTCGTTGAACGCATCGATCAGCGGCTTGATCTCGCTGGGAATCCCGGCTGACGACAGCCGCGTCTTCAGGTTGCGCGGCTCGATTTCCCGCGCGGCACGCGATACCTCCCGCAACGGCTTCAGCACGTGACCGATCGTCAACGGCAGCGTCAGTCCGAAAATGACGGTCGCAATGACCAGCACATAAACGACGGTCTTCGGGATCGGATCGATCCGCGTCCTGACGAGCGCATCGACGAGTTGGTTGCTGTGCGCCACCTGCACGTAATAGACGACGCTCCCGTTCAACGCGCGCTGCGTCGCGACCGCGTACGCCTTGCCGTCGATCGTGGTGGGCAGCACCTTGCCTGCCATCGTCGCGAGGTCCTCTGTCAGCCACGGTCGATCTTCGTTCGAAGGCACCGACGCCAACAACACCTTCCCCGTCGCATCGAGCACCCGATACTTCACGTCGGCCGGCAAGAGCCGGAACATCACCGCCGGATGCTCGCCCAATCGCACGGATGCCGGGCGCCCTGCCGCATCGAAACGCATCCCGGCCACGATATGACGGATGCTCTCCATCTGCTGGCGCCGCCCCAGGAACTCGGGATATCGATCCAGAAAATACACGGAAAGCGCGGACAGCAGCGCCAGGCTGATGGCGAACGCGGCAACGTTGGTCACCCACAGACGCGTCGACAGACGCAGGACCCAATGACGGAACATGGCGGTTTTCTTACGAGGGAGTAGCCACGTGCGACATGCGGCGAAGCATCGTCATGCGTCTCGCAGCGCGAAGCCGGCACCGCGGATATTGGTGAGCCGCATCGTCGCGCCGATCGCCGTCAGTTTCTTGCGCAAGCGGTGCACGGTCACCTCGAGCGCGTTCGGCGTGACCGCTTCCGCGAGCCCCCATGCGGCATGCTCGAGGTTCGAATGCCGGACGGTGCGGCCCGCGGCTTCGATCAGGCAGAGCATGATCTGTAGCTCGGCCGGGGCCAGCAATACCGTCCGGTCGCCACAGCGCATCGCGCGCTGGGGCGGGTCCACGGTCACATCCGCGAACGACGCGACGAGCGTCGTGAGCCGCGCCGGGCGCCGCATCAGCGTGCGCACGCGGGCGACGAGTTCGCTCATTTCGAACGGCTTGGTCACATAGTCGTCGGCGCCGCTTTCGAGTCCGTCGATGCGGTCATGCAACGCGTCGCGTGCCGTCAGCATCAGGCAAGGCATCATGCGCCCCGCCGCACGCAGTGTCCGCAAGAACGCCAGACCGTCTCCGTCGGGCAATCCGCGATCGATGATCAGCAGCGCGTAATCGGCCCGGTCGACACCGTAAGCCGCTTCCCGAGCATTGCCGAACCGGTCGGATTCGATTCCCGCCGCGGCCAACGCCTGCGACAACAGGCCGGCCAGACGCTCGTGATCCTCGACAATCGCCACTCTTGGCATGCTCGCACTCACTTGAACCGATACATGTAGCCGATCCTGGCCTCCGGAATGAACCGCCTGCCGACGAGCGGACTGTCGGTGATGCCGTCGCCGAGACGCGACACGCCCACGTCCACGAACATCGTCTGCTGCTTCGTCAACCGGTAGTCGACACGCGTGCCGGCCGACACGTTCACGGCCGAACCCGCGCTGTAGGCGGCGCGCCAGGCACGCGCCTCGGATGGTCGCACGCCGTAATAGTAGTCGACATATTTGTTGCTCAGCCATTCCGCGCCGACATGTGGCGCGATCGAAAATGCACCGACGGCGAACGCCTTCTCGAAGCCGAGCTTCGCGCGCTCGCCCTTGTTTCCGCCGAGCAGGAAGCTGCCCGACAACGTGCCGAATCCGGTGTTCCATGACAGCGCAGGGCCGTACCAGAACGCGCCCTTGCGATTTTCCATGCCGTTGAGGATCGGCGTATCCGAGCCCTTGTATCCGTCGAACAGCGAGAACTGGCCACGAAGCGCGAGATTGACGCCGCTCCAGCTGCCGATTTTCAGATCGACCGTGGTGCCGATGGCCTGCACCCATTTGTTGTCGAAGTAGACCAGCGGAAAAGGCAATACACGGGTGCCGTCGCCCTTGTAGGCCGACGGCTCGATGCCGACGCCGGCGCCCAATCCCCAGTGCGTGACGTTCGTCGCGTTATTGAGGATGGTCAGCCCCGTATTGTCCGGGTCGGGTGGGCTCATGCCGTCGTCCGCCCACGCGGAAACAGATGAAAGTGCGAATGAAGCGGCAATCAGCCATAACGGGCGGGCGCGGCGAGAGGCAATTTTCACAATCGTTTCCTGGGGTCGGGGGTCGAAACGGGGGCTACTGTAGGACCAGTCGACTTACCGCTCACTTACCAGGAAAAATATCGTCTGAGGACAGGACCGGCTTCGGTTATCGCATTGCCACCGACGTTGAACAAGCAGCCCCGGAAAGGGATTCTTCGGGCGAAGGGCTTCGCCGACCCGGTCCTTTCCTCTCCGCGCGCCTGTATGACTGCATGACCCGCCCGCCGAAACCCGCTACTTCGACAACCGCAGCTTCTTCGACACCACGACGCCGCTCGACGGGCTCACCAGCCAGATGTCGCGGAGATCCATATGCAACGTGGAGATCCTCGTCGAAATGTCCGTCGGCTCCTCGATACTCGGATCGGCATGTTCGGTTTGTTCGGTCAGGTAAGGCCGAACCAGGCGTCCGGAAAAAACGAGCGCGAAGTCGCCATGCGTTTGCGCGTACTCCGCGGGGGAAAGCCGCATGCGGCTCCGAACCGTGGTCTTTTTGCCTTGCCCGGCCTCGAGTTCGATGATGTCGACGTGCTGGATGTACCCTTTTGCCTTCGCTTCCGGTGCAATCACGAGCCCGCGCCCTCGCGGCCCCGTCGTCACCTTGTGGAGCAGGATGCCGTCCCGGCCGTCGCGCTCCGCATCGAACAGGTCGACATCCAGCGTCAGCAGTTGCCGCCGCGACCGGTATCTCAGCCCGTACCGCACCGGCACCACGAACGTCACGTCACGATCCAGACCGACGGCCGCCAGGTCGGGATTCGTCGGGCCGTGCCGGCCGGCGGCACCGGCGACCGCGCCGCGAACGCGCTCGCGCAACGAAGGTGAGAGCGTGCCGATGTGCACCTTCTGCAGCGCATTCCGGATGGCAACCGGATCGTCGCCGACAATCGGTCGTGCCGGTGACGTGTCGTGATCGACAGCCGACGCGACGTGCGTCGTGCCATCGACAGCCTCCCCCTCCGCATGCGCCGCGACGGGCGCCAGCATCGTCGTCACGGCGACGATGCACGCGAAGCGCGAACAACTCAATTTGAATTTCCGGTGAAACACGACGAACCCCCGATTGCTTGCGGATCGATCAACGACGAGCACTATAGGGTGGAATGATCGGCAACGCACCCGCCGTTCGAAATTCGCCGATGCCGGCATGCCTCGTCACAGGTTCCTTGTCGCCCGGCGGCACGTCAATGGGCGCTGACCGAACCATCCAGCGGCGAATTTGTATGTTGAAAGATGCATTTTTCCGGCATCCGATCGGCGGACGTACACATCGCGCGCCAGTACACAAGCCCGCTCGCGCCAATTTCAATGGCGTGACGTACCGTTTCAATGGCGTGACGTACCGTTGCTCATTTTGATTCGGGACAATTCCGAACTCTCAGTTTCCAATTCAATCATGTCCTGACAAAAAATCCCCTATTTCGACGATATGGGAAAACGAGTCACGACAAATACCAATCCAGAATAACTTCCTCGACATATCCCCACCCAAACAAAAACACCACCTAACCAAAACAAACATTAACCATTGTTTCAAAAGAAATAATTTTCCATCTCAAAATAAAAATATCGGATAAAGATAGAAATAGCTTGCTATTCTTCGCACCGAAATTCCAAGTGCCGTCGCATTGCCACCCTGAGAGGCGGATTCGAATCCATCCGAATCCGGAACAAAAATAACGAGAACTGTCGTTATGTCTATAGCAGCAACTTTGAGAAACTTTGCGTCGGGTCTGGTCGACCAGAACAAGCGTCCAGTCTCCCTCCATTTCGGGCAGGCGCAACGCGCGGTCGGCCATCTGCTGGCGCTCCATCACGCCGATATCCGCGAGGGGCTGATGTCGGGCATCGACGGGCAACTGACCTGCGTGTCCACCTACGACCATCTGCCCCCTGCGCTGTTTCTCGGCTTGCCCGTATCGATCCGGCTGACCACCGACCGGGGCAACATCCAGGCCATCAACGCGATCGTGCGCGAAGTGCGAGCCGGGCAATCAGACGGCGAACTGACCGTCTATCAGCTGCACGTTTGCGACGCCCTGTCGCTGATGGACCGTCGCACGAACGCCCGCCTGTTCCGCTCGCGCAGCGTGCCGGACATTCTGGCGACGCTGATGAACGAGTGGAAACAGCGTAGCCCCGCCCTCGCGCGCACGTTCGATTTCGACCTGTCGACGTTGCAGGCCGATCGCTATCCGGCACGCGAGCTGACGCGGCAAGTCAACGAATCCGACGCGCGCTTCATCCGGCGTCTGCTGCGCCGGGAAGGCATCACGGTTTTCGCGAAGGCCGCCCCGGTCGACGGCAGACGCGGCGTGACCGACGAGCGGCCGATTCACACGCTCGTGTTCTGCGACGATCCGCATCGTCTGCCGGACGCGCCGGCCGGCACCGTCCGCCTTCACCCGCGCGACGCCGGCGTCGAGCAACGTGACACCGTCACCCTCTTTGCGTACGACCAGCGTCTGTCGCCCGGCAAGGTCCGCCGCCCGTCGTGGGATTACAAGACCGCTCGCGTGGACGACTTCGAGGCCGCCGCCGACATCGATCAGGGCGAGTCGGGAAACGATCTCGCGCGCCTGCTGACCGACGTCGCGATCGACATCCCGCACGTCGGCGACTCGTGGAACGATCACGCGCGCATCGCGCACGACCGGATGCTGGCCCATCAGTTCGAAGCCGCGCACTTCGAAGGCATCGGCACCGTGCGCGACATGCTCGTGGGACACGGGTTCACGCTGGCGGGCGACCCCGAGCTGGATATGAAGTCGATCGATCGTCGTCGGTTCGTCGTCACGTCGATTCGACACGAAATCTGGAACAACCTGCCGAAAGACCTGTCGGGCCGCGCAAGCGGGCTGTTCGCGGCAAGCCGCAACCTGACGCCGACCGTCCCGCCGCCCGATGCATCGGGACAAACGGACACACGCTACGAGAACAGTTTCACGTGCGTGCAACGCGGTGTGCCGCTCAAGCCGGCCTACGATCCGGCGATCGACGTGCCGCCGGTTCACCTGCTGACCGGCACGATCGTCGGCACGCAGGGCGAAGAGGTGTTGTGCGACAACGCAGGCCGCGTGCGTGTGCTGATTCACGGGCTGGATCCGGCGGACCACGCTCACGCGCAAGGCGCCGGCACGAACGGGCTGGCCGGCGACAGCGCGCCGATTCGCGTCGCGGCAAGTCTCGCGGGCGAATGCTTCGGTGCGCTGTTCCTGCCGCGTGTCGGCATGGAAGTCTTGCTGGGGAGCCTGTCGGGCGATCCCGACCGTCTGGTGATCATCGGGGTGTTGAGCAACGGCGCGAACCCGCCCGCGACTTTCAGCGATACCGGCGCGCTGCCGGGCAACCGCTACGTGTCCGGGATCAAGACGCGGGAAATCAGGGGCCGCCGGCACAACCAGCTTCGCCTGGACGACACGCCGTCGCAAATCTCCGCGCAGCTCGCAAGCGGACATGCGCATACCCAGTTGAATCTCGGCTACCTGACGCAGCCGCGCAAGGACGGACACGGAAGCGATCGGGGCGAAGGCGCGGAGCTGCGCACCGACGCCGCTGTGGCGTTGCGCGCTGCCCAAGGCATGCTGTTGACGACCTATGCGCGTTCGCACGCAACCGGCGGTCAGCTCGATCGCGATGAATTGATCCGCTTGCTCGATCAATGCATGGCGCTGTTCAAGTCGCTCGGCGATTACGCCGGTCAGCATGGCGGGCAATCCGCCGACACGGCCGGTCAGGACAACATCGCCAACGCATTCCGTCACTGGAAACCCGGCCGGTCGGAATCCGGCGCCACCGGCGACGCATCCGCGTTCATGGCGTTCGGCGCGCAAGCCGGGTCGCTGAACGTCACGCCGAAAACGCACGTCACGTATGCGGGCGAAAACATCGATCAGATCGCGCAGCAGCACATGCAAATCACGAGCGGCGAGCGAATCAATCTGCATGCCGGGCGTGGCGTCGCGATGTTCGCGCATGGTGACGGCGTATCGGCGATCGCGCATCAGGGGAAAGTGGCCCTTCAATCGCAGCACGACGACACGCAAATCGAGTCCGGCAAAAACATCCAGTTGACCGCGGTCGACGGCAGGCTTGTCGGCACGGCAAGCGACGAAGTCGTATTCGTCACGGCTGGCGGCGCGTATCTCAAGCTGCACGGGAGCGATATCGAACTGGGATGCCCCGGCAAGTTCACCGTGAAATCCGATGGTCATGCGTGGAACGGCCCCGCGAGCATGAGCGTCGATCTGCCGGCATTCGATCAACGTACGCTCGGCCGCGTCCCGAAGCTGATTCGCCCAACGGACGGTAACGCGGCGCCGGGGTTCGAAGGACAGATTCGAACGGCATCGGGAACGCTGTCGAGTTTGACGACCGACACGGCCGGGGAACTGCCGGCGGTCGATACCGACCGGTTCGAGAGACTGGCGGTGCAGTTCACCAAGAAGAATGTTTAACGCAAGCGCAGGAGCCCGGATGATCGACTCATCTCTCGATCCTCGACCGGAAGAGGACGCACGCACCGACGAGCATGCCTCGACGGGCGACGTGCCAGACGCGGCTGCGCCGCGCCCGGAGCCACCTCAGATCGTCATCGGTCGGAGCGACGGGGTGTCGATGTGGACGAAAGACACCCGGCTGATCTGCATCAAGCAAATGCCGTTGCCTGGTGTCGTCATCTTCGTCCATGGCGTGAACTCCGAAGGCGAATGGTTCGAGGCCGCCGAGCAGGGGCTGTGCGAAGGTCTGAACCGACGGCTCGGCCGGTTGGACGATCAACTGATGTGTCACGGCATCGACGCCGGGCAGCTGGTGCCGGCGAAGTACACGGAAAGCGTGACGCCGGACGGGTTTCTGAATCCGAAGCTTTGGTCCGGCAACTACATCAAGTCTGACCCGTCCTTCTCGCCCGTCATTCATTTCCGATGGGGCTATCGGGCAACCGCCGCAGAGCTGAAAGAGTACGGCGACAAGATTTTCCTGAACGAGAAGGACTATTGGGGCGGCGGTCCGTTCACGAATGGCTGCGCGAGCCTGCCCGATCTCTGGCACGGCGGCCTCGACGACCGCGCGGCCGGGTGGTTGACCGTCCAGGGGATCAACCCGACCAACCGGCCGCTATATCGCGCGCCGCCCCGCGCATATGGCGTGCTCGCGGCGTTGCGCCTGGCGAGGCTGATCGAGTCGATTCGCCGCATGCAGGCCGACGTGCCGATTACCGTCGTATGCCATAGCCAGGGCAACATCGTGGGCCTGACGGCGGCATTCTTCGGCGAGGCACTGCCCGATGTCGAAGATCCGTGGGGACGTAGCGGGCATTGCGTGGCGGATGCCTACGTACTGGCGAATGCGCCGTACAGTCTTGCGCGCGCAGACGGCCCGAATCCGTCCGATACGTTCATGGATACCTGGTCGCAACGCGCGACCAGGGACGGCAGCGGTCGCCGCGGACGGCAGACCTACGCCGCCCGCACGAAAACGTTCGGCAAGTTTCTGTCGATCATCGGCACGCGGAAGGCCTGCGAACTGTCGGCCGACAAGATCGATGAAGACATGGCGAACGAAAGGGTATCGCCGACCAGCAAACGGTCTTATGCGGCACAAGAGGACCGGGCTCGCCACGGCCTGAACGGATCGACGTACGGTCGCGTCACCGCGTATTGCTGTCCGCACGATCAGGTTATTTCGGCGGTCACGGTTCAAGGCATCGGCTGGCGCGGTATCGACAAGAACGAACTGAACGATATCGGCGTCCCCGGCGTGCTGACGCAGCGCGTCTTTGCCTCCGGCTTCCAGGTTGGCGTGCAGGAGCGCTATCGGTATTGGGAAGATGACTGGCGGCATAACAAAAAGGGAACGACGTCGGGATTCTGGTATCCGCCTTCGCCACCTGCCAAGTTCAATCTCATCGGTGCGCTCAAAGGGAACGAAAGTGTCTGGGGCGTGGCGGCTACGCTTGCAACCGCGCCGCTGATGTTCGTCGTGACCGGGTTCAGCTCGGCATTGAACATGTTCCGCGTGAACGCCAATCCGCCACGGCGATGGGCCGTCGTGGCGGACGCGCCGGCACTCGACGAACCGTTCCCGCCGCAAGCGTTGCGGTTCGGCAAGCCCATCGAAACGAAGGACGGCGATGCGGAGAGCGACTTCAACGAAGGCAACGATCCGCCAGCCGCATGGCGTGACGCAAGCAAGAGCGAGGCAGACAAGCGCGCGGACGATCCTTACGATCAGTACAAGGCGAAGAACAAGGACAGCGTCGCACAAGGGACGGCAGAGAGCGAAGCCGGACAGCGTTACGAGGACCGCGCGCTGATGCGGATGGAGGCACGGCGCACGCTGAATACGGAATGGCTCGATGGTGATGGCCACGTAATCGGCGAGGACGGCAAGAGCGAAATGCCGGAGGGTTACAAGGAATGGCGCGATAGACAGATTGTGGATTGGCTCGATCGTGGCTCGACCAACAGCCCGACAAATCACTCCACGACGATGACCAATCCGGATCATGCCAAAAAGGCGCTTGCGTACGATGTGGCGATCGGGGTTTGCTATCTGACGCCCAAGCAAATGAAAGCACTACGGATTGAAGCCGATTGGCGGATGGGAGACGGTATTCCCAACAATAGTCTAAACAAGAAATACACGGAGTACTTTATGCGCGGAGAGCTTGACGGGCTTCCGATGCATGAATGGGTACATGCGGAGAGCAGTGAAGGCAAGATGCCGGACACGATCACGGATGAACGAGAAGGTCAGTTCTATCTGAAGGTCGGGGGCGCGATATGAAGGCACTAATCGCTACATGGCCGCGACGTGCCGCTGTTGCGCTCGCAGCATGGATGATCACGGCCGTACTCATGGCGTCGTTAATGGCGCACGTAGAACAACCAGACCCGACACAACTGGAAATAGGAGATTGGATGAAACGATTTTTGGTCGTGCCCAGCCTGGCCGCGCTCATGGTGCTTCTGTTCACCACGGCCACGGTACGGCCGACGCACGCGGCACCTTCGACGGAACCTGTAACGCATGCGGAACCCGCTGCGGAAGAAGCAGCGAAGCCATTCGTCGCGCAGGTCGTAGGTTTGATCTGGTTGAATCCGTTGCAACGCATGGACTACCCGACCGAATGGCAACTGCTGTGGACGCAAGGACTCGCGTCTCCGAACAAGAACGACGACATGGTGCGGACCGATCCGAAGTCCTTTACGACGCTCCAGTCGGTAGCGGGTATTGCATACGGCAACGAAGGCGTAGAAACATTCAGAGGTTTCTATAGCAAGTACATGACCAAGTTCCCGCTGCTGCTTCACTCACGCTACGCGAGCAACGCGAAATACTTCTACACGGTCAAACCTGACGATAAAAGGGACTGGCGTGAGTTGGCTGGCATCCGTGTCGAGCTTGCGATTCCGGAACGACTCGACGCGGCCGAATCGCAAAACTACTTGCAGGACTCGATTCGAAGGACGTTTTCGATCGGGAATCGGTATTTTCCAACGATGTGGAGCCGCAACACGCTCCCCGACGTACAAGTCACACAGGGCGGCCCCAACACCGGATTCACATCCCTGAACAACGCACTGGATTACTTGCAGGCGAACCCCGACAAGAGCGTCTGGGTAGTGAACTGGGACGCACCCAACTTCCCGCCCACGGATGCACAGATCAATGAGAACCTTGTCGCGCTGTTCCTCGCCGGTCCGACGTTCAACACCGAACGCGAACCGCTCGCCTGGATCGGCAAAGCCGCCACTGGCAACACGCATGATTTTCCGCAGAAGGTCGGCACGACCCGCGCCGTGCAGGCGTGGAAGGCGACCATCGACCAAGCGGCACGCAATGCCGGCATCGCGGTCCCTGACCTCAACTACATCGTCCACGACGCAGGTAAGGGCAGCGACGCATCGTCGGCACGTCTTGCCGTGCTCGCGCAGACCTTGACCGAAACCCTTCCCGAATACGATCACCGCAAACAGACATTCAACACGGCCGCCCTACTCGGCGACATGGGAACAGGCAGCGCATTGACCGACGTCGCGCTCGCCATCGGCCGGATCAATCACTTCGGCGGCAACGCACTCGTCGCTGGCACGACCGATCCGGATCATCCGGTCGCGGTCGTCGTCCTGCCGCCGTCGAAGCTCACACCGATCGATCCCGACAAGGACTGGTTCCGCGCACGCGGCGGAAACAACGCCTATCTGCCGTGGTGGGGACGCCGACACGACACAAATTACGGCATGCAAGGTTATTCGTGGTGATGCACATCGGCACGGCAGCGCGTTACATGTGAACGTAGCTGATGTATTGATCAGCAGGAGATGGCATGAAACGATTTGTAGTTGTACCTAGTTTGGTGGCACTCGTGGCGTTTCTGTTCCTGACGGCCATGATGCGCTCGGCGCATTCCGCACCTGCCGCTGAACCAATAGCGAACGCAGCTCCGGCTGTCGAAGAGCCGGCGAAGCCATTCGTCGCGCAGGTCATAGGTTTGATCTGGTTGAATCCGTTGCAACGCATGGACTACCCGACCGAATGGCAACTGCTGTGGACGCAAGGGCTTGCCTCGCCGAACAAGAATGACGACATGGTGCGCACAGATCCGAAGTCTTTCACCACGTTGCAATCGGTAGCCGGAATCGCTTATGGGAATCGCGGCACGGAGACATTCAAGGGCTTCTACCACAAGTACATGGAAAAATTTCCCGGCCTATTGAGTAGTCGTTACGCGATGAACGCCAAGTATTTCTACACAGTAAAACCGGATGACAAGAAGGATTGGCGCGAACTTTCCGGGATTCGCATCGAGGGTGCAGTTTCTGAGCGCCTTGATCCGGCTATCGCGCGCGAATATCTGGCAGAGCCGATCCGAAAAACCTTCTTTATCGGCAACCCACATTTCCCGACGATGTGGAGTCGCAGCGCGCTTCCCGACGTACAAATCACGCGAGGCGGCGCGAACGCCGGGTTCACTTCATTGAACAACGCATTGGACTATTTGCAGGCGAACCCGGACAAGAGCGTCTGGGTGATGAACTGGGACGCACCCAACTTCCCACCCGCGGATGCACAGATCAACGAGAACCTTGTCGTGCTGTTCCTCGCCGGCCCAACCTTCAACACCGAGCGTGAGCCTCTCGCCTGGATCGGCAAGGCCGCCACTGGCAACACGCATGATTTTCCGCAGAAGGTCGGCACGACCCGCGCCGTGCAGGCGTGGAAGGCGACCATCGACCAAGCGGCACGCAACGCCGGCGTCGCGGTCTCGGATCTCCACTACATCGTCCACGACGCAGGTAAAGGCAGTGACGCATCGTCGGCACGCCTTGCCGTGCTCGGACAAACTTTGACCGAAACCCTCCCCGAATACGACCACCGCAAACAGACGTTCAACACGGCCGCCCTACTCGGCGACATGGGAACGGGCAGCGCATTGACCGACGTCGCGCTCGCCATCGGCCGGATCAATCACTTCGGCGGCAACGCACTCGTCGCCGGCACGACCGATCCAGGTCACCCTGTCGCGGTCGTCGTCCTGCCACCGTCGAAACTCACGCCGATCGATCCCGACAAGGACTGGTTCCGCGCACGCGGCGGCAACAATGCCTATCTGCCGTGGTGGGGGCGTCGGCACGACACAAATTACGGCATGCAAGGTTATTCGTGGTGATGCACACCGGTGCGGCAGATTGCTTCATCCGAACGTGATCGCCGCGTCAGACCTCAAACCATTTGGAGGACGGAATCCCATGCGGGGAATTATCCGGGTAGAAGACAACCATACCCACGGCGGCCGGGTCGAATCCGGCGCCCGAAAAAGCACGGTGATGGGGCGCGCGGTCGCCCGTAGCGGCGACCCGTGCTCATGTCCGATTCACGGTGCGTGCACGATCGCCGAAGGCGACCCGGCCTTCGACATCGAAGGCCGCCCCGCCGCATTCGACGGCCACAAGACTTCGTGCGGCGCGGAATTGATTTCGTCGCTTCAACATTCGGGGCGAATCTGAATGCCGACGACCCGACGCATGACCGCCGAACAGTTCCGGCTGTTGCGGCTGCACGATACGCGGATCAAGCCGCTGAACCAGTGGGCCTTGCATGAGATTTTCGTGAAGGGCAGATCACAACGGGCGCTGGCTGCCGAACTCGGCATGACGCACTCGGCAATGTCGCAACTTGTGCGAAAAGCCTGGCGACGCTATCTCGATCTGCCATGCAACGCCGCCCGCCTCACGACGCTCACGGTCACGATTCCGTCGAAGTACGAGCAGGCGCTGCTGGCATGGGTGCGGGATGCGCATCGGTTATCGACCCAACCCGGCCCCGATGCGGCGACGTAATCGCGACGATTCCGGCCAGCGAAGCCACGGAGAAACTAATTCCCCCATTTCCCACACATAGAAAACATAATTCCACTTCGAGCCGCATTCCCAGCCAACTTTGGATCCTTTTTCCCTTCTGTCCCCCGTATCATTTCCGTCACTACGCAATGAGCAAGAGACGGACATGAGCGACACCACCCCGCTGCACTACCTCGACTACGCAGCCACCACCCCCGCCGATCCGCGCGTGATCGAAGCGATGACGGCCTGCCTCGGCTTCGACGGCATCTTCGGCAACCCCGCCTCCAGTTCACACGCGGCCGGCCGGCTCGCGAAAGACAAGGTCGAGCACGCCCGCGCGCAGGTCGCCGCCCTGATCGGCGCGGATGCCGACGAGATCGTCTGGACGTCGGGCGCCACCGAATCGAACAACCTCGCGCTGAAGGGTTATGCGGAAAACGCGACCGGCAAGCGCCACCTGATCACGAGCCGCCTCGAGCACAAAGCCATCCTCGACACGATGGCGAACCTCGCGAAACACGGCACGCAGGTCACCTTCCTCGCACCCGACGCGCACGGCGAAATCACCGCCGACGCGGTCGCGGCCGCGATCGGCCCCGACACGGGCCTCGTGTCGCTGATGCTCGTGAACAACGAGATCGGCACGCTGACCGACATCGGCGCGATCGCCGCCATCGTGCACGCCGCCGGCGCGCTGCTCCACGTCGACGCCGCGCAGGCGCTCGGCAAGACGCCGATCGACGTGCGCGCGCTCGGCATCGACATGATGTCGATGTCCGCCCACAAGGTGTACGGCCCGAAAGGTATCGGCGCACTGTTCGTGCGCCGCGAGATCGCGAGCCGGATCGCGCCGCAGATTCACGGCGGCGGCCACGAGCGCGGCTTGCGCTCGGGCACGCTCGCGACGCATCAGATCGTCGGCATGGGCGTCGCGTGCGAGCTCGCCGCTGAAAAGCTCGACGGCGAAGCCGCGCGGATCGCGGCGCTCGGCGCGCGGCTCACCGGCGCGCTGTTCGCGCTCGGCGACGTCACGCAGAACGCGGCCGCCGCCCGCCGCATCCCGCACACGCTGAGCCTGACGGTGCATGCGCCGGGCTTCTTCCCGTTCATGCTCGGCGATGCGCTCGCCGTGTCGTCCACCTCCGCATGCAATTCGACCAGCGGCGCGCCGTCCCACGTGCTGACCGCGATCGGCCTCGATGCGGAAACGGCCGGGCGCACGGTGCGCATCAGCTTCGGGCGTTTCTCGACCGAGCAGGACGTCGACTTCGCGATCGGCTGTTTCGCGCGGGCGATCGAGCAATGTCGGGCCGCGGCGGCGACCGGCTTCACCGCGTCGCGGCAGATCACGCCGGCCGATCTGAAGGCGATCCGCAATGCGGGCTTCCGTGCGGTGATCTGCAACCGGCCGGATGGCGAAGGCGACGATCAGCCGGCGTTCGAGGAGATCGCCGCGGCCGCGCGCGAACTCGGCATGGACGCGCGCTACCTGCCGGTCGAGCGCGACCGCATCGGCGACGCGGAAGTCGACGCGTTCGGCGCACTGGTCGACACGCTGCCGAAGCCCGTGCTCGCGTATTGCCGCAGCGGCAGCCGCTCCGGCATGCTGTGGAATCGGCTGTCCGCTCGACGCGCGGCCTGAGCCGCCCCCGCCATTACGCCCAACCACCTGCGCTCACGCACGGAGCCGATGCTTCGCCGCGTGGCCGCCAGGTGGCGCCGGTCACTTCCGCATCACGTCTGTTCATCGCCGTTCACCGGCGTATAGATCGCCAGCTTCAGCGCGGGATCGTCGTTGGCCTGAAACGTCGCGTACTCGTAGCGCTGCGTGCCGTGTCGCGCATGCACGAGCACCTTCTCGCCCGACACGCCACTGCGCACGTCATGCGCATCCCACCACTGCGCGAACTCACCGCTGCCGGCGCGCAAGCGCGCCACCAGCGCGACGAACGCCGGGTCGCTCGCATAGAGATCGTGGTTCGCGCGAAACAGCGCGATCATCCGGCGCGCCTCGTCGGCCCAGCTTGCGGCGAACAGCGCACGCGCGTACGGCGCCTCGAACATGTAGACGAGGATGTTGCGATCGGCCGGCGCCAGCCGGTCGAAGCCGAGCAGATCGGCCGCGGCGGCATTCCACGCGAGGATGTCCCAGCGCCGGCCGGTCACGTACGCAGGCTGCTGAAGATGCGCGACGAGCCGCGCGATGGCCGGCGGCACACGCTCCGGCACGAACGCACGTGACCCGTCGCGCCGCGCGAGCGTGCGCAGGTGGGCGGCTTCGGCCTTGTCGAGCCGCAACGCGCGCGCCAGCGCGTCGAGCGTCGCATCCGACGGGTTGACGTCGCGCCCCTGCTCGAGCCGCACGTACCAGTCGACGCCGATGCCCGCCCGTTCCGCGACTTCCTCGCGCCGCAGGCCGGGCGTGCGCCGGCGCGGGCCGTCGTGCAGGCCGACGGCATCCGGGCGCAGCTTCTTGCGCCGCGAGCGCAGGAAATCGCCGAACGGGGTTCGCGTGGTGACGGTCATCGGGTTCGCTCCGTGCTGGGTGGTACCGGCCAATCCTGGGTTCGCGCCGGGCCTTGTTGCCGATTCTAAGCCTGCCAGAATCGACGCGTCCCTACCCCGAGGAAGCGTCATGAAAGCTGCGATTCTAAAGTCGCTCGGCCAGCCGCTCGCGATCGAAACGATGCCGGACCCGGTGCTCGGCACCGGCGAGGTCGTCGTGGATGTCGTCGCGACGCCGGTGCTGTCCTATGCGCGTGAAGTGTTCAGCGGCGAGCGCCGCTATCCGATCGAGTTGCCGATGGTGCCCGGTTGCGGCGCGATCGGCCGGGTCCGGCAAACCGGCCCCGACGCGACGCAATTGCAGCCGGGCGACTGGGTGTTCTGCGACCCGACCGTGCGCTCGCGCGACGATGCGCGGATGCCCGACATCGTGCTGCAGGGCTGGAGTGCGCGCGGCGAAGGCGGCAAGCAGTTGCAGCGCTATTTTCACGACGGCCCGTTCGCCGAGCGGCTGCGCGTGCCGACCGAGAACGCGGTGCGCATCGGCGCGATCGCGCCGGCCGACGCCGCGCGCTGGTGCGCGCTCAATACGCTGCTCGTGCCTTACGGCGGCCTGCTTGCGTCTGACCTGCGCGCCGGCGAAATCCTGCTCGTCAGCGGCGCGACCGGCAATTTCGGCAGCGCGTGCATCGCGGTGGCGCTGGCGATGGGCGCGCAATGCGTGGTCGCGCCCGGTCGCAATACACGTGTGCTGGCGGAGCTCGAACGCCGCTTCGGCGACCGTCTACGCACGGTCGAGCTGACCGGCGACGAAACCGCGGACCGCATCCGCATGCAGCAGGCGGCGCCCGGGCCGATCGACTGCGTGATCGACCTGATGCCGCCGTCGGTGCCGGCGACGACGGTGCGTGCCGCCGTGATGGCCGTGTGTCCTTATGGACGCGTGGTGCTAATGGGCGGCGTCGGCATGCTCGGCGGAGCCGGACTCGAGCTGCCGTATCCGTGGATCATGCGCAACGACATCACGCTGCGCGGCAAATGGATGTACCCGACGGAAGCCGTGACGCTGATGACCGGGCTCGTCCGCGGCGGGCTGCTCGACCTCGGGCATTTCGACGTGACGGTTTTCGCGCTCGACGACGCGAACGACGCGGTCGCGCATGCGGCGGAACATGGCGGGCCGTTCAGGATGACGGTGATCGCGCCGTAGCCTGCGCGACGGGTGCTACTTCGGATACTCCAGCTGCAACGCAACCCAGCTGGACGTCGCGTCGTCGTAGCGCGCCGCGATATCGGCGAGCACACCGGGCAGCGCCGAATCGCCCCGCCGGCCAGCCGACATCGCCACGCGCGCGTGCCGGACATCGGCCGGCTGCGCCAGCAGCCGCAGCCCGTACCTCGACTCGACCACGCCCGCATCGGCCGTCGCGACGACGTCACTGCGCCAGGTCCGCGCCCACGCGTCGGCGCTCAACGCGACCGGCAGCTCGTCAAACCCGCTTTCGACCGGAAGATCGAACCTCTCGTGCCGCCAGAACGCGAGGCGGTTCATCAATGCAATCGCCGCCACGCGCACGGTCAACCCGAACCGGCCACCGTCGTGATCATCGCCCCATGCGTGCACGCCGAGGCCCCGCGCCGTCTCGCGCGCTGCGTTCGGTCCGGCCAGCACACCCAGCAATGCCAGCGAAGCGGGAATCGATGCGGACACGCCGGTCGTCGTCATGACGTTCCCGTCCATCACGTAGCGACGATCGTCGACCCATTTCGTCTCGGTGAAGCGGCGACGCAGGCCCTCGCGCGAATACCAGTGAGACGTCGCCGTGCGCTGCCGCAGCAGGCCGGTATTCGCGAGCACCTCGGCACCATCGCAGATCGCCACCATCGTCGCGCCGGCAGCGGCCTGCTTGCGTAGCCAGGCCAGCACCGCCGGCCGGTCCGCACGATGCAGCGCGGGAACGATCACGACATCCGCCCCCGCGGGCACCGTCGCGTCGAACCGGTCGAACGTGGTATCGGCGAGCACGCGCAGAGCGGGCATCAGTTCGACCGCGCCTTCGTCGGCCGACACGGCGACGACATCGACCGCACCGGAGCGCTTCAGAATCGCGTACGGCACGATGAAATCGGTCGTCTCCGTTCCGGCGTTGTCCGCGACGATCGCAACGAGCGGCCGCGGGCGGCCCGCCTTCGGCATGCCGATCGTCAGCGTCCGGGCCGCCGCCGGCGGGTCCTCCGCCATCGCCCGCGCCGGCCACCCCCATGCCCACGCACCCAGCAGCCCGCATACGAGCAGCACCGCGCCGCCTGTCTTCCGTTCCCGCATCGCCCACCCGTGTCGATCGATTGCATGTCCGGAAAATTACAAGGATCATGCTCGCGGTCACAAGGACAACTCCACCGCACTTTCCGCCATGCCTCAGTCAACCCGTTCCGCACGCAACGTCGTCGTCGTCGGCTTCGCAGGTGTCCAGTCGCTCGACATCACGGGGCCGATGGAAGTGTTCGCGGTCGCGAACCGTCATCTTCCGGATCACGCCGTTCCGTACCGGCTCACGCTCGCGTCGCAACACGGGGACGATATCGTCACGCACGCGGGCCTGCGGCTCGCCGGCGCGGCCGCCCTCGCGGCACTGCCGGAACGAATCGACACGATCATCGTCGCGGGCGGCGATGAAGCGGCGCTGCGGCACGCCGCGTCGGAAGCCGGCGTGCTGCCGTGGCTCCGCACCCGGATCGCGAGCACGCGGCGCATCGCGAGCATCTGCACCGGCGCGTTCGTGCTCGCCGCCGGCGGCTGGCTGGACGGCAAGCGCGCGACCACGCACTGGAACCAGTGCTCGGCGCTACAGGCGCTCTGTCCCGACGCGCGGATCGAGCCGGACGCGATCTACGTGAGCGATCCGCCGTTCCATACGTCGGCCGGCGTGACGGCCGGTATCGATCTGTGCCTGGCGCTCGTCGAGGCGGACTGCGGTGCGCCGACCGCGCTCGCGATCGCACGCGAACTCGTGCTGTTCATGCATCGTCCCGGCGGACAGACGCAGTTCAGCGTCGGGCTCGACATCCAGGCCGGGGCGACGCCGCGCATGCGGTCGTTGCTCGCCGACATCGCCGACGATCCGGCCGCCGACCTCGGCGTCGCCGCGCTGGCCGCCCGCATGCACATGAGCGAACGGACGTTCGCGCGCCATTTCGTCAAGGAGACCGGACTATCGCCCGCGCAGTACGTGCTGGCAGCGCGCGTCGAGCGCGCGAAGGCGCTGCTGGAGCGGGCCGACTGGCCGCTCGAACGGATCGCGGAACGCTCGGGATTCGGCAGCGTGGACGCGCTGCAGCGTGCGTTCTCGACACGCGTCGGCATCTCGCCGCGCGACTATCGCGCGCGCTTCGGACCGCGACGCGAGAAGTCGCGCACAGGATAGGACGTCCCCGACTCCTCGGGCATGCGGGATGAAAACATGCAACGGAAGCCGGGCGACCGCGCCCCCGCGCAGCCGAATAGGCGGCGGCCGGTGCGATCGCCATCGCGCCGGCCGCCGCCCTGCCCGACTACGTCACTCGTCCTGCTGTTCCTGCTGCGCCTGCACCTGCCGCTGCCGGATGAACTGCCGTACATCGCTCATCGTCACGCGGCCGGTGTGCTTCGCATCGATCTCGTCGAAGTGCTTCGACACGAAGCCAAGCCCGCTGCTCTGCGCCTGCGCCTTCGTCACGGCCGCGCCGTTGCTCAGCACGGTATTGCCGCCGAGCCGCGCGTCGACGCGCTGTTGCGCCTGCTGCTGCAACGTCGCGCCGGTCGACGGCAACACCGGCGCCGCCCGCGTGGCCGGAAAGAACGGACCGTCGACACCGCGCCCGCCGTGCGGCAGCTTCACCGGCGCCACCGCCTGCGGCGGCAACGCATGGGCGCTGCTCATCACGGCACCGAGCACGATCAACGGAGACAGACGCCGCATCAATTGGATTAGGGACATGATCGCTCGCATTCAATGGATGAAGAGAGGGTTCCTTTGACAAGGACTCCGTCGCTCAAGGGGCTGCCGCCAGCGTCGTCGCGGCGGTCGCGCCTGGCGTGCTGCCGGTCGGGACGCTCGGCGGATTTTCATCCGGCCACGGCGGCGGCAGCGTGTGCAGCGTCAGCGCCGTCGGAATCCGCGCGCCCTTGTAGAAGGTCTGCAAATCCCGCTTCATCTGCGGGCGGGCGACGTCGTCCAGATAGATCATGTGACCACCCTGGAAGAAGTTCACCTGCAGCTTCGGATTCAGGCCCTTCACCGTCTGCAGCCGCGCGAGTTGCTTCTCGGTGTTGAAGAACGGCGTCGCGAGGTCGTGGAAGCCGTTCTCCGCGAGCACGCGAAGCTTCGGGTTGAGCTGCAGCGCGCCGAGCAGATCGGGGATCGTGTCCGGCATCGGCTGGCCGTCGTGCGAGAAGTCCCAGGCCTCGATGATGTTGTCGTTCAGCGGCAGGTACGTCGCGTTCGGGGCCGTATAGCCGAGGTAGTCCGGCATCTGCGTCGCGAGCGCGTTCGTGAACGGCTGCGAGATCAGGATGTCGGACGGATCGCCGTCGTTCTGCAACCGCGGGTCCGAGTTCGGCAACGACACGCGCCCGTCGTACCGGCCGATCGTCGTGCCGGGCAGCAGGCTCGTGCCGAACGGATTCGCGTTGAAGTAGCCGCGCAGCGCCTGCTGCGTGAGGCTCGACGGGATCGACCACAGCCTGAGCGTCGCATCGCTCGGGAACACCGGCGTGCCGAGCGCATCCGGAATGCCGAGCTGGCTCAACACCCACGACTGCGAGTACTTCTGCAGCTGGCTGTAGATCAGCGTCGTGAACAGTTCCGTCTGCAGTGCGTACAGATCCTGGTTCACCGGCGCCGGCGACACCTGGTTAAAGTACGCCGCGACCGCCGCGTAGCCGGGCAGATAGCCGGCCACCGTGTCGGTATCGAGCAGCAGCCCTTCGGTCGACTGCGTGATCGCCACCGCTTCCACCGCGTCCGCGAAGTAGTTCAGGATCGCCGACTGCAGCACGATGCCCGTCAGGTGCACGCCGGCCGATTCGAGCGCGAGCGCCAGCATGTCGGTACGCGGCGTGCCGTACGATTCGCCGTACAGGTAGATCGGCGACGTGCCGCGGTTGTTGACGTTCAGGTAGCGCTGGATGAAGTCGCGCATGATGTTCACGTCCACGTCGGAACCCCAGTACTTCTGGTTGGTGTTCGGCAACACGGCTTCCGACAGCCCGGTGCCGGGCGGGTCGATGAACACGAGGTCGGTGGTGTCGATCAGGCTCTCCGCATTGTCGACGAGCGGATAGTTCGGCCAGTTGTTGCCGAACAGCGGATCGGGCGTGGCCACGCGGGTCGGCGCGAACGAGCCGAGGCGCAGCCAGATCGACGACGAGCCGGGCCCGCCGTTATAGACGAACGTGACCGGGCGCGGCTTGCCGTTCGTGCTGGGCGCGGTGTACGCGACATACGACATCGACGCTTCCGGGTTGCCGTTCGCATCCTGCGCGGTCAGGTGGCCGGTGGTGGTCGTGTAGTCGATCGTCTTGCCGCCGCCTTTCCACTGGTAATGCATGACGGCCGCTTTCTCGGACACCTGCGACGGCGCGAGGCCGTCGGTCGCGTTCATCGAGTACGCGACCGGGTCGACGTACGGCTGGTTGGCCGCAGGCGCCTGGGTGCCGGCCGCCTGCGCGCTGGCCTGCTGGCTTGCGGTGGCCTGCGCGAGGCTCGACGCGCCGACGGACGACGAATCGTCGCCGCCGCATGCCGCGAGCGCCAGTGTCATGGCAGTCAATGCGCCTAGCCCGGCCAGCCGGCCGCGACGAACACGGCGGCTGCCGGTACTGCTCCTGTCTGGTTTCATCTCTTTCCTTTGGCTTCGGATACCGCGTCACAAAGGCCGCCAACGCCCGCGACACGCGCAGGCCGACCCGCCACTCGCGTTGCACGATCGGCAGTCGGCGGTTGGGAATGGGACTTCTCAGAGACTGAACTTGATACAGACACAGCAAACTGCTGGCGAGAATGATGCCCGGACGCGCCCCCTGCAGTTTGGACAACTTTTGTATGACTGAAACTTGAGCCATGACAAAAATAGGCGGTGCTGCGCCGCGTTGTCAAAGATCATTCGGATATTAAAAATCCCGCAATGATGCGAAGCGCGGACAGTGTCTGGAATTTGAAAGAAAACGGAATTATTCGTGCAAGGCGGGCTTTATCGGCTATGTCGCGTCGAATATTTTACTTTTTCTGCACAACGCGGAAGCCTTTCCTGCATTGGCGCAACACATCGAAAGCCTTCAGATCGACAGGATTATTCTTTCAATTTTATTATCGTCAATCGATTAAGACGATGCAGCAGCATGCACACGTCATTCGATGATTCTTTCCATTTCAATCGCACTTCAATCGAAGTATCGATGTGCACCGCATCATCCATAAAATACCGGTTCGATTAATTGTTCACGGCATTATTTACCCGGTATTCGAACGGCTTTCCGGAACGGGCGCGACGTCCGGCATTGCCGCACATCGCGCCGTCACCAAGACTCAGACCACGCTTACTTCCCGCCGCCCGGCAGCGCGATATCGATCAGCACCGGATCGTGATCCGACGAACGATATGCATCGGCCGCATAGAACGTCTTCTGCTGCTCCGCCGACTTGTACGCGAGCGTGTACTGCAGCGCGAGCGGCTCGTCCGCGTTGATGTGCCATTCGTGCACGGCCTTCACGTGCGATGCGAGCGGCAGCGTCGCCAGCGCGTGGTCGAGATAGCCGGCTTCGCCGTTGTACACGTAGCTGTACGCATTCGCGCCGATCCAGCGCGCGACGAGGTCGCGGTAGCCGCGCGATTCGAGCGCGCGGATCGGGTCTTCGTACGTGTAGCTGTTGAAATCGCCGATCAGCAGCACGCCCTGGCTCTTGACGCCCGTCGGGTTGCCGGCCAGCCAGTCGGCCACCTTCGCCGCCGCGCGCGTGCGCGTCGGGTTCCAGCAGCCCTGGCCATCGCCCTGGTCGAGATCGTCGTTCGCCGCATCCGGGCAGTTCTTCGACTTCAGGTGATTCACGGCCACCGTCAGCGCCTGCTTGTTGCCGTTGATCAGCCGGAACGACTGCGCGAGCGGCTGACGGTTCTTGTCGTCGATCGCGAGCGTCGCCGCGCGGCCGACCGGTTCGACCTTGCGGCTGTCGTAGATCAGCGCGACCGCGATCGCGTCGCCGCCCAGCCGTGACGTGCCGGGATCGACCACGCGCCAGTGGTTGCCGAGCTTCGCCGCGAGCTGGCGCACCGCGCTCAGTTCGCCGTAGCCGTTGTTCTGGATTTCCATCAGGCCGATCACGTCGGCGTCGATCGCCTTCAGCGCGCTGACGATCTTCGCTTCCTGACGCTGGAATTCCTGGAAGGTCTTCGCGCCGCGGTTGTTCGGATCGTCGAAGCCGCCGCCGAGACCGTTGCCGTTGAAATAGTTCAGCACGTTGAACGACGCGACGCGCAGGTTCGATTTCGGATCGCGCGCCGGTGCTTGGGTGCGCGGGTTCGAACGCGCGTCGAACGCCGGCGCGGCCGCGCCGGGCAGCGGCTGCACGCGCCAGGCGCCGTACCGCACTTCGAGCACGCCTTCGACGTCGCGCACCGTGTAGCCCGCGCGCAGCGTGTTCGCGGCCGACAGGCCCGGCGCCGGATACGGCACGGTTGCCGGGTTCTGCTTGTTCGAGCCGTCGTCGAGGATCAGGCGGTTGCGCGCGTTCGCGTCGATCTGCGTCTGCGCCTGCGCGGGCGGCACGACGCTCGTCGGCGTCCGCAAGCGGCCGTTGCTGAGCATCACGCTGCCGTAGCGGCCGAGTTCGTAGTTGTCGGTGACGGTCAGCGTCTGCGGCAGGCGCACGAGCATCCCTTCGTATGCGGCGAACGCGCTCGGGCTGTCGACCGGCAGCGTGAGCGTCGCGGGCGTGACCGTCTGGCCGTTCGCGCACACCGCGATCGCGCCCTGCAGCGTGAGCTGCGTCTGCCCGTATTTCTCCTCGACCTTGCCCGTCACGTGCACGAGATCGCCGGCCCTCGCGCGCGCTTTCGGTGCATAGACGAACAGCCCTTCGGACACGCCCGGCTGGTTGCGGCGCTGCGCGTCGGCCTGCTGGACGAAGAAGCCGCCGAAGCCGTCCGTGCCGCCGAAATCGGCGGTGACGACCGCTTCGATCGATGCATTCTGCCCGGCGAGCGGCGACGGCGCGCCCGGCCCCTGGATATCGGCGATCGGCGTCGTGCTGCCGCCGCAATTCGGGCTGACGGGTGCGGCGGTGGCGGCCCACACCGGCGCGGCGAGCGTCGGGAGCAGCAATAGCGGGGCAAACAGGCGGATTGTCGAGCGCATGGCGGGAATCCCGGTTGTGAGGGTGGCGAAAGCTTAGCGGCGCTCGGTGACAGTTTTTGGTAATCGCGAGACAGGCCGATGTAATGGTCGTCATCACGCCGCGATCGCCCTGTGTCGTCCGGTCAAGCCCCGACCATGCACCCCATCTTCCGGCGCCGAAGCCCCGCCGCTAGATCGTCCCCGGCAACGCGCTCGACACGAGCACGGCCGCCGCCATCAGCACGCCGCCGAGCACGACCGCCTCGACTCGCAGCACGGTGCAGAACCGCTTCAACGCGTGTGCCGGCATCGCGGCGGCCGGGTCCTTCAACGCGCGCAGCAGCGTC
The DNA here is from genome assembly GCF_024730645.1 of Burkholderia sp. EMB26. Taxonomy (NCBI): domain Bacteria; kingdom Pseudomonadati; phylum Pseudomonadota; class Betaproteobacteria; order Burkholderiales; family Burkholderiaceae; genus Burkholderia; species Burkholderia sp. EMB26. The sequence continues at coordinate 2,457,193 of NZ_CP078071.1, read as the reverse complement.
GGCATCCCGAAGAAGCGGTTGTGTGCGCCGAGCATCGCGGCAAGCAGCACGAGCGCGAGCTTCAGCAGCAGGATCTGCCCGTACGTCGACGCGAACAGGTTGGCCGGCGTCTCGACGCCGCGCCAGCCGTTGTACGCGCCGGTCGCGAACAGCACGATCAACGCGCAGGTCGACGCATCGGACAGCGACTGCACGAACGCCGCGCCCGTCATGCGTTCGCTCGCCGGCATGCGGGCGAGCCGCGGCATCACGCCGAACGCCGTCACGAGCACGAGTCCGATCCACACGCTGATCGCCAGCAGATGCAGCCAGTCGATCCACACCGGCACGCTGAACAGCCCGGCGTCGACCGGATGGCCGCCATTGCTGCGCGCCAGCGCGACACCGGCAAGCGCGGCCGCCATCGCGAACGGAAACCGCGTGTCGTTCGCACGTCCGGCGAACGACAGCAGCACGACGACGAGCATGAACACCGTGCCGGCCAGCCACGCATGACCGAAGCCGGTGCCCGCGAGCATCGAACACACCGCCGGGCCCGCGTCGAGCAGCGACACTTCGCTCATCAGCGCGCAGTGCGCCCAGAACGCGGTGACGCTCGCGAGCAGCGATACGACGGACGCGATGCGCAGCGTCGCGACGAGCCGCCGTCCGACACCGTGCTGCCATGCGGACGCGCCGCGCGCGAGCCAGCGGCGCCCCAGCAGCGCACCGACGACGACCGCGAACCCGGCGTTCTGGATCGTCACCGCACCAAGCCGCAGCAGGCCGACGACGCCGTCGTTCATCCCTTCACCCGGAACGTATAAGTGCCCTTCGTGCGATGCGCGTCGGCCGTCATCGCCGCCCATTGCACGGTGTACGCGCCCGCCGCGAGCGTCGGGATCGCGACGGTCATCACACGCGGGTTCGACGCGTCGACCTTCGCCTTGTCCTGCGTGATGGCGTTGCCGCTCGCATCCGACACCTTCACCGTGCTGAACGCCGGTTCGAGAGCTTCGTTGAACGTGAGCCGCACCATGTCGGGCGCCGCGTCGATCGTGCTGCCGGCCGCCGGGACCGCGCTTTCCAGCTTGCCGTGCGCCGACGCCGCGACCGGTGCAATCGCGAAGAGCGCGGCAGCGGCGGTGAAGCCGGCCAGCCGCTTGCGTGTGGAAATCGTCATGTTCGCGCTCCGCGTCACGGCTTCTTCAGTTCGACGACGGTCAGCGTGCCGTCCACGTCCTCGGCGACGAAGTCGATCGTATCGCCCGCCTTCACCTGCGACAGCATCGCCGGGTCTTTCACCTTGAATACCATCGTCATCGCGTCCATCCCGAGGTTCTCCAGCGGGCCGTGCTTGATCGTCAGCTTGCCGGCCGCCGTGTCGACCTTGCGGATCTCGCCGTGCGACATGCTCGACGCCGCGGCGCCCTGCTTCGCATCCGCGCTCATGTCCATGCCGGCCATGTCGCCGGTCATGTCGCCGGCCGCGTGCGACGCGGCCGACAACGCCAGCGCCCACCCCGTCGCCATCAAAACCAGTCCCTTCTTCATCGTGTCGACTCCCGTGTCAGTGAATGGAAACCGGCGGCCGCCTCGGTGCGGCCGCCGCATGCTGCTTCAGCTATCCGGCAATTCGCCGGTGTATTCGTATGCGACGGTGCCCTTCGGATGCCGGAACCAGCCCGGATCGCGATAGTCATTGCGCCCGAGCCCCTGCCGCACCTTGAGCACCGTGAACATGCCGCCCATTTCCAGCGGCCCGAACGGGCCCGTGCCGGTCATCATCGGCAGCGTGTTGTCGGGCAGCGGCATCTCCATGCCGCCCATCGCGCCGCCCGTGCTGCCCATCGCCATGTAGTCGGGCACGAGCTTGCCGATCCGCTTCGCGAGATCCTTCTGCGGCACGCCGATCAGGTTCGGCACCTGGTGGCCCATCGCATTCATCGTGTGATGCGACTTGTGGCAATGAAACGCCCAGTCGCCAGCGCGATCGGCGGTGAACTCGATCGCGCGCATCTGGCCCACCGCGACATCGGCCGTCACTTCCGGCCAGCGCGCGGCCGGCGGAATCCAGCCGCCGTCGGTGCCCGCGACCTCGAAGCGGTAGCCGTGCAGATGGATCGGGTGATTCGTCATCGTCAGGTTGCCGAAACGAATCCGCACGCGGTCGCCGGCGCGCACCGGCAGCGGATCGATGCCCGGGAACACGCGCGAGTTGAAGGTCCACATGTTGAAGTCGGTCATCTCGTTCACGCGCGGCGTGTAGCTGCCCGGATCGATGTCGTACGCGGCGAGCAGGAACACGAAATCGCGATCGACCGGCATCGTGCCGCGATCCTTCGGATGCACGATGAACATGCCCATCATCCCCATCGCCATCTGCACCATCTCGTCGGCGTGCGGGTGATACATGAACGTGCCGTGCGCTTCGAGCTGGAACTCGTAGACGAAGGTCTTGCCGGGCGGGATATGCGGCTGCGTGAGGCCGCCGACGCCGTCCATCCCGTTCGGCAGCCGCAGCCCGTGCCAGTGGATCGTCGTGTGCTCGGGCAGCCGGTTGGTCACGAAGATGCGGACCTTGTCGCCTTCGACGGCCTCGATCGTCGGGCCGGGCGACTGGCCGTTGTAGCCCCACAGGTTCGCGTTCATGCCGGGCGCCATCTCGCGCACGACGGGCTCGGCCGTCAGGTGGAATTCCTTCCAGCCGTTCTTCATCCGCCACGGCAGCGACCAGCCGTTCAGCGTCGCGACGGGCGTGTACGGGCGGCCGTTGGGCGGCACGAGCGGCGGCTGCGTGCCGGTTTTCGCCATCGTCGGCGCGTCGGGCAGCGACGCGGCGCCGGCCCGGCTGACCATCGCCGCGCCAAGCAGCGCGGCGCCCGAGCCGCTGAGAAATTGTCGACGGGACACCATGTCAATGACCTTCCGGATGCGGTTGCGTGGCGGGCGCCGATGGCGCCGCGAGGGTGGAAGCCGGCTGCCGCGCAGCGTCGGCGTCGAGTGTGGATGCGGGTGTGGATGCGGGTGCCGATTCGGCGTCATGCGGTGCGCGCGGCGCGGCGCCCGACGACGGCAACCGGCCGCCGACGGCCATCTGCAGATCGGTTTCGGCGAGCCAGTAGTCCTTCAGCGCGTCGATGTAGCCGTTGACCGCGCCGACCTGTTCGCGCGCATCGGTCAGCAGCTCGAACACGCTCGCGAGCATCCCGTTGTAGCGCAGCAGCAGTTCGTCGGAAATCGTCTTGCGCAGCGGCACGACTTCGTCGCGATAGTGCGTCGCGACGTCGTAGCTCGTCACGTACGCCGCGTACGATTCGCGTACTTCGGAGCGGGCATCGATGGCCGTTTTCGCGAGCCGGTTCGCCGATTGCATGTAGACGGCCTCGGCGCGCGCGACCTTCGCGCCGCCCCAGTCGAACAGCGGAATCTCGACGCTGATCTCGTAGCCGTGCTCGTGGCCCTTGCCGGTCTCGTAGTCGTTCACGTAACCGAGCTCGACCGCGTTGACGAAACGCGTGGCCTTGCTCAGGCCGAGCGACGACGCGACGCCCTGCGTCCGCAGCTTCGCCGCCTGGATGTCGAGGCGGTTGCGCATCGCGAAGCGTTCGAGATCGGGCAGATCCGGGCGCGCCTTCGGCAAATCCGGCAGGCGTTCGGGTAGCGCGTATCGCGTGCGTTCGCCCCACAGCCCCATCGCACGCGTGAGCTTCTCGCGTGCGGCGACGGCCTGCTGGCGCGCCTTCGCGTGCTGCGCGACCGCGTCGGCATGAAACGCCTGTTCGCGCGCGTAGTCGAGCCGGCTGAAGTTGCCAGCCTGCCGCATGCGCAGCGCCAGTTCGGCGGCCGCGCTGGCGGCGTCGCGCACCTGCTGCGCATAGTTCGCGGCCTGCTCGGCGGCGACCGCTTCCACGTAGGCCCGGCGCGCATCGGCCGCGACCTTCAGCATCGCATCGGCCGTTTCCAGCCTGGTCTGCTCGAAACGGCGGCGCTCGATCTTCGTTGCCAGCGGCATCGTCAGCAGCGCGAACACGTTCGCCGAGAACGTGCGGCCGAGCGTCAGCTCGCCGTCGCCGGCACGCGTGCGGCTGAATGCGAAGCGCGGGTTCGGCAGCCGGCCGGCCTGCACGAGGTCGGCCTCCGACAGCCCGAGTTCCGCGTACGACGCCTGCAGCCCGCGGTTGTTCAGCAGCGCGACCTGCACCGCGTCGTCCATCGACAGCGGCTTGCCGAGCAGTTCCTTCGTCCGCCGGTCGACGGCTTCGCGGTCGGCGTTGGTCCTGACCACCACCGCGTCCTTGCCGATGCGCGCCGATGCGGCGGACGACACGGCGTCGAACCCGCCGTCCTTCGAAAACGTCGTGCAGCCCGCGAGGAACGCCAGCGCGACCACGGCCGCGCCGATCCTCGGCGATATCGCGAACGTCGTCATCGCGCGGCCCCTCCGTGCATCGAATGGGCCGCGCCGTTGCCGGCCGCGCCGCCGGTCGTACGCCCTTTCGCGGGCCGCTCCGTCACGTCCCGGTTCAGTTGCTTCCAGCCCGGGCCTGCATCGTCCCGATACGGCCGGTAGCCGTCGAACGCGGAGGTCACGGTGACGTCCGGCACCGACGCGGCGGCGTCCGCCGGATCGGGCAACGGGGTTTGCGCGGGCGCGAGCGACGGCACGAGGGCCGCCGCGCCCATTAGCGCCGCAATGATCAATCGCATGAACATGTCTCGTCGTAAGTCGGCCGGCGCGCCTGAGGCGGCCGCCGGAGTAGAGGGCGGATTGCGGCCGGTCGGCCACGGGCAGGGACTAGGCGGGCATCCGACGCGGCGGCCGGTCGATGCCGCCGGTCAGGAACGACACGTCCGCAGCCGAAGGCGGCGGCGCGACGATCGTGACGCCGCCGCTCGCCGCGGCCGGCACCGCAGGCGCCCCCGACATGCCCGTGCCGAAGCAGCACGACACGCACGCGACACACGACGACGCATGCCGCGCGTGGTCGCCGTGATCGGCATGACCATCCTGCGCGGCCGGCATCGCGTGCGACGCCTTCTCCTCATGCGGCGCGGCGACGCTCGCGCACTGCATCGAAACAGCCGCGGACGACTGGATCGGCAGGCTCAGCGCGAGCAACACGACGACGAGGAATGTGCGCCAGTACGACATGGATGCGAAATCGGGCAGACAGCGATCGTTCGGGCCATCGCGGCGCCGCGACGGCGCGCTCCGGGGACAAGACGGTCGCAGCTTATCGCCGCCGCGGTGACGACGGCATGGCCGAAACATGACCGGCTTTTCATGACAATTCCGTCATCCGCCGGTCATCCTGCGCGCACGCGCGACACCGTACGCTCCGGCGTTACACTGACCGGCTGGAATCACGGACAGCCTGCCTCACCATGCGGATACTGATAGTCGAAGACGAACCCAAGATGGCGTCCTACCTGCGGAAGGGCCTGACGGAGGCGAGCTACACGGTCGACGTCGCGGAAAACGGCAAGGACGGGCTGTTCCTCGCATTGCACGAGGATTTCGACCTGGTCGTGCTCGACGTGATGCTGCCCGAGCTCGACGGCTTCGAGGTGCTCAGGCGGCTGCGTGCGCAGAAGCAGACGCCCGTGCTGCTGCTCACGGCCCGCGACGCGATCGAGGACAAGGTCGCCGGGCTCGAACTCGGCGCCGACGATTACCTGCTCAAGCCGTTCGCGTATGCCGAATTCCTCGCCCGTATCCGCTCGCTGCTGCGGCGCGCGCCGCGCAACGTGCGCGACGTCCTGCACGTCGCCGATCTGGAAATCGACCTGCTCAAGCGCCGCGTGCGGCGCGCCGACGCCCGCATCGACCTGACCGCACAGGAATTCGCGCTGCTGCAGCTGCTCGCGGAACGCGAAGGCGAGGTGCTGACGCGCACCTTCATCACGTCGCAGATCTGGGACATGAATTTCGACAGCGACACGAACGTCGTCGATGCGGCGATCAAGCGCCTGCGCGCGAAGATCGACAACGCTTACGAGAAGAAGCTGATCCACACGATCCGCGGCATGGGCTACGTGCTCGAGGATCGTTCGTGACCGCGCGCCCCGCGTCGTATTCGCTGCTGCGGCGCCTGACGCTCGCGTTCGCCGCCGTCGCGGCGCTCGTGTTCGCGCTGACCGGCGCGTATCTCTATCGTTCGCTGTCCGCCGAACTGACGCGGCGCGACGACATCGAGATCTCCGCCAAGCTCAACCAGTTCCTGCAACTGGCACGCGCCAGCGGCTCGACGGCCGCGCTGCGCGCCGACCCGGCCGTGTTCCATGACGTGCTGCTGTCACATCCGGGCGTCTATCTCGGCATCTACGATGCGCGACACCAGCCGCTCGTCGAGCATTCCGACGAAGCCGGCAACACGCTCGCATCGGTGATCTCGGCGCCGCATCCGGCTGGCAGCGCCGATGGGCCGTTCACGTGCGCGCCGCCCGGCATCGGCACGTCGCGCTGCGTGTACGCGCGCGAAACGCTGCCGTCCGGCGAAGCGATCGAGGTCGCGCTCGCGCGCACCGCGACCGATCGGCAGTCGCTGCTCGAAAGCTATCGCGTCGACATCTGGCTCGCGGCGGCCGTCGGCGCGCTGCTGGTCGGCGCGCTCGGCTACGCGGTCGCGTCGCGCGGCCTGCGCCCGGTCGAAAGCCTCGGCCGGCAGACGTCGCGCATCGAGGCGCACAACCTGAACGCACGCCTCGACGCGCGCGGCGGCCCGGTCGAATTGCGCGAGTTCGCCACGTCGGTGAACCGGATGCTCGACCGCGTCGAACGCGCGTTCGTGCGGCTGTCGCAGTTCTCGTCCGATCTCGCGCACGACATGCGCACGCCGCTCGCGAACGTGATCAGCTCGTCGCAGATCACGCTGTCGCGCGCCCGCACCGTCGACGAATACGAAGCGCTGATCGAATCGAACATCGAGGAATGCGAACGGCTGCAGCGGATGATCGAGAACATGCTGTTTCTCGCGCGCACCGACAATGCGCGGCAGCACCTGAAGACCGCCGAACTGGACGCGGGCAGCGAACTGCGCCGGCTCGCGTCGTATTTCCAGGCGTTGGCCGACGAGGCCGGCGTGCGCATCGACGTGCATGGCGAAGCGCCGGTTGTCGCGGACGCGACGCTGTTCCGGCGTGCGGTGAGCAACCTCGCGTCGAATGCGCTCGAACACGCGCAAGCCGCGTCGACGATCGAGCTGGCCGTGTCCGTACAAGGCAGCTACGCCGTCGTCGAAGTCACGAATCGCGGCGTCCCAATTCCGCCCGAACAGGTCGAGCGGATCTTCGAGCGCTTCTACCGGATCGATTCGTCGCGGCACGGCGCGGCGCGCAACGCGGGGCTCGGGCTCGCGATCGTGAAGTCGATCATGGAGCTGCATCGCGGCAAGGTGGAAATCGCGAGCCGCGACGGGCGCACGACGTTCGCGCTTTATTTTCCGCGCGGCGCCGATCGTTAGCGCGTGCGCCGCCGCGTCGTGCGGCTAGCGATCCTGCACCGTGCCGAACGACGTGCGAACGCACACGAGCAGCGCGATGGTCGCCGCGCTGAACACCGCCCCCGCGTAGAACGTGGCAGCAGCACCGGCCCGGTCCCACAGGAAGCCCGCGACGACGCTCGATACGAGCGTCACGATGCCGCTGATCAGGTTGAACACGCCGAACGCCGTCCCTCTCAATTCGGCCGGCGCGGCATGCGCGACCATCGTCGCGAGCAGCCCTTGCGTCATGCCCATATGGAGCCCCCACAGCGCGACGCCGACGAGCACGGCCGGCCAGTGCGCGCCGTGCGCCAACACGATATCGGCGGCGATCAGCATGACGAGCCCGACCACCATCAATGTCGTGTGGCTCGTCGTATCGGCGAGCTTGCCGAACGGATAAGCGGACAACGCGTACACGACGTTCATCGCGACCATCACGAGCGGCACGAGCGCGACGGGCACGCCGCTGCCCATCGCGCGCAGCACCAGGAACGCCTCGCTGAAACGCGCGAGCGCGAACACGCCGCCGACGGCCACGACCCACCAGTAGCGGGCGCCGAGTTGCGCGACGACCTCGCGGCGGATCGGATTGACGCGCGGCTCGCCCGGCGCACGCGCCGGTTCGTCGATGCCGAACGCGAGCAGCGCCACGGCGAGCACGCCCGGGATCACGGCCAGCCAGAACGCGAGGCGGAAATCGTCGCGCCACACCAGCATGATGACGACGGCCAGCAGCGGCCCGAGGAACGCGCCGACCGTATCGAGCGACTGGCGCAACCCGTACGCGGCGCCGCGCAGGTGAACGGGCGTGACGTCGGCGACGAGCGCATCGCGCGGCGCGCCGCGAATCCCCTTGCCGACGCGGTCGACGATGCGTGCGGTCACCACGACGCCGATCGTCGGCGCGATCGCGAACAGGGGCTTGCTGAGCGCGCCGAGCGCGTAGCCGGTCACCGCGAGCCATTTGCGATTGCGCAGATAGTCGCTCAATGTGCCGGAGAACACCTTGACGACCGGCGACGTCGCCTCGGCGATCCCCTCGATCAGGCCGATCGTCGTCGCGCTCGCGCCGAGCCCCGCCATCAGGAACATCGGCAACAGGCTGTGGATGATTTCGGACGACACGTCCATCAGCAGGCTGACACAGCCGAGCACCCACACGCTGCGTGGAATCTGCCGAAGAATGCCGGTCGATGAGTCGGTCTGCATGGGTCGCTCCGGTTCAGGAATCCAGATGTCGAATGCCTGTGATGCTACTGCAGTCCCATGACACGACCGCACGCCGTGCGTGCGCGCCCGCTATTCCGCCGTATCGCGCCGAAGTTTCGCCTGCCGGCGCGTGCGGTCGTTGAGGATCTGGTGCCGGCGATGGTCGGTCAGTTTCTTCCAGTCGCGCGCCTCGTCGCGGGTGCGCAGGCAGCCGACGCAAAAGCCCGTGCGGCCGTCGAACGCGCACAGCTCGATACACGGCGATTTCACGGCCACGATCAGGCCGCCTTCGCGGGCGTCAGCACTTCGACGGTCACGTGCGACACGCCGTCGAAGCCCGCGACCAGCGCATGGTAGAAACGTGCATCGCGCGCGGTGTCGGCCGATTCGACCGACACGATCGCGCTCATGTGCCCGGGGCCCACGCGCCACACATGGAGATCGTTGACCGTGTCGCCGAGCGCCTCGATCGCACGGCGAACGTTGTCCGTCAGCTTGCGATCGACGTTGACGTCGAGCAGGATCCTGCCCGTATCGCGCATCAGCCCGTACGCCCAGTTGGCGATCACCAGCGCGCCGACGATGCCCGCGAGCGGGTCCATCCAGACCCATCCGAACGCGCGCGCGAGCAGCAGGCCGACGATCGCCAGCACCGATACGGCCGCGTCGGCGATCACGTGAACGTAGGCCGACCGGATGTTGTGGTCGTGATGCGCGGCCGAGTGCGAACCGTGAGCATGATGCGCGTGGTGCGCGTCGTCGTGGTCATGATCATGGTCATCGTGGCGGTCGTGCCCGTGCGCATGGTGATGGCCGTGACCATGCCCGTGATGGTGGTCGCCGCTGAGCAGCCACACGCTCGCGAGGTTCACGGCAAGCCCCAGCACCGCAATCGGAATCGCTTCGCCGAAGTGAATCGGCACCGGCGCCAGCAGGCGCGCGATCGCCTCATAGCCGATCAGCACCGCGATCATCGCCAGCACGATCGCGCTCGTGAAACCGGCGAGGTCGCCGAGCTTGCCGGTGCCGAACACGAAACGCGGATCGTCGGCATGCCGGCGCGCATAGGTATAGGCCAGCGCGGCGATCAGCATCGCGCCCGCGTGCGTCGACATGTGCAGCCCGTCGGCGACCAGCGCGAGCGAGCCGAACAGCGTGCCGCCGACGATCTCGGCGATCATCATCGCCGTACACAGGCCGATGACCATCCACGTCTTCCGCTCGTTGCGCGCGTGTGCGGCGCCCAGAAATGCGTGGCTGTGCGCGCCGCCCGCCGCCGCGCCGTCGAATTCGTTCATGTTTGCATCCGGTTACTTGAAATAGCTGTGCACGACCTCGATCAGCTGCTCGGTCGCGCTGCCCTCGTGCGCATCGGGCGTGTCCGCATCGACGAGATGCGACCGGATGTGGTCTTCCAGCACGACGGCCAGCAGGCCGTTCATCGCGCCGCGGCAGCTCGTGATCAGTTGCAGCACGTCGTTGCAGCCGCGCTCTTCTTCCAGCGCCCGCTCGATCGCTTCCACCTGTCCCTTGATACGGCGCACGCGGTTCAGCAGCTTCTGTTTCTCGCGGACGGTATGACTCATCGATGGCTCCTGTATAGGGTAGGGGAGTATATCTCCGGAAGGCTGCCCCTATAGGGTGGAGGGGTATATTTTTTTCGAGACGAAGGCTTGTCGAAAGAAAACCGCTCGGCTAGACTGCTCTCCGTCTTTGGGGAGTAGCCTGCTTTCCGCCCCCGGAAAGCGAACGCGTCAACACACTCGGCCTGCGGCCGTGGCGCGTTCGGCCTGATCGGCTTGGCGAGACCATCGGCACATCGCGTCGTTCCTGGTCGGACGTCGGCGGATGTGTCATGGTTCGTCAGCGTCCGACCACGGAGTCCCCATGTTCCTCCCTGCTCGCCTTGCCCACGCCACCGCTGCCTGCGGAGGTGCCGCATGACCTTCATGTTTGTCGAACTGGCGTTCATGCTGGTCGTGATCCTCGTCGCGGCCGAAGTCTTCACCAATGCGCTCGAACATCTCGGCGAACGCCTGAAGATTTCCGAAGGCGTGACCGGCTCGCTGTTCGCGGCCGTCGGCACCGCGCTGCCCGAAACGATGGTGCCGCTGCTCGCGCTGGCCGGCGGCACGTCGAACCAGGCCGTGAACGAGGAGATCGGCGTCGGCGCGATTCTCGGCGCGCCGCTGATGCTCGCGACGCTCACCACGTTCCTGATGACGCTCGCCGTGATCCGCACGCGCGGGCTGCGCGGCACGATCACGCCGGAACGCACCGGCTTCGTGCGCGACATGAACACGTTCCTCGCCGCGTTCTCGCTGGCGACCGTCGCGATGTTCGTTCCGCATCACAACTGGGCCATGCGCGCGCTGCTCGCCGCGATGCTGGTCGGGCTCTACGTGATGTACGTCGTGGTGACGTTCCGTGCATCGACCGGGCTCGTCGATGCCGGGCACGGCACGGAGGCGCCGCACGCGATGTTCCTGTCGCGCATCGGCCTGCCGACCAACCTGGCGACGATCGTGCTGCAACTGCTGATCGGCGTCGCGCTGCTGGTGGGCGGGGCGAAGGGCTTCATTCACGGCGTGGAAGGCGTGTCGCACGTGCTCGGCGTGTCGGCGCTGCTGCTGTCGCTGATCATCGTGCCGATCGCGACGGAACTGCCGGAGAAGGTCAACAGCGTGCTGTGGATCCGCCGCCGGAAGGACACGCTCGCGTTCGGCAACATCACCGGCGCGATGGTGTTCCAGGGCACGCTGCTGCCGGCGATCGGCATCATGCTGACGCCGTGGGAGCCGCGCCCCGAAGTGCTGACCGGCGTGATCATCACGCTCGCGGCAGCGGCCTGGCTGCGCATCAATGCGCGCACGCGCGGGCTCGCGATCTGGGCGTTGCTCGCGAACGGCGCGGGTTATGTGGGGTATCTGGCGGTGACGCTGGCGCGCTAAACGCCGGTCGGGCGCGCCGGCCGACCAACACGTCGGCGCGGCGCGCTTCACGGCGCCGGATGCGGGCGGCGGCTGCGACGCCCGCATCCCGCCGATCAGGAACCCTTGACGAGTTTGACGATCGTCAACGTGCCGTCGACCTTCTCGATCCGCACCTTGACCTGGTCGCCCGCATGCGCTTGCGCGAGCATCGCCGCATCCTTCGCCTTGAACGCCATCGTCATCGGCGGCATCCCGACGTTCTGCAGCGCGCCGTGCTTCAACGTGATCTTGCCGCTCGCGGCATCGACCTTCTTCACTTCGGCGTCGGTCAGCGCGGCGTTCGATTCCGCCGCGCCGTCCGACGACATCTTCATGCCGGACATGTCCATGTTCGACATCTCGCCGGCGGCAAGCGCCGGTACCGCGAAAGCACTCAGCGCGACGACAGCGGTTGCAGCAGCGATCAATTGATTCATCTTCATCGTGATTCTCCGGTGGGAAGGGATGGCACGTTCGTGCCGGAAGGAACTGCCTCGGAATGCCGCGCTCGGCCCGCGCTTCGCGCACGACGGCGCTGCAGCAGAAGCCACGCGGCGGGAATGACGAACATCGACAGCAGCGGCGCCGTGACCATGCCGCCGACCATCGGCGCGGCGATGCGCTGCATGACTTCGGAACCGGCGCCGTGGCCGATCATGATCGGCACGAGGCCGGCGAGCACGACGGCGACCGTCATCGCCTTCGGCCGCACGCGCAGCACCGCGCCTTCGCGAATCGCGTCGAGCAGCAACGCATCGGTCAGCGGTTCGCCGGCATCGAGCCGGCGCTGCAGCGCGCCCTTCAGGTACAGCAGCATCACCACGCCGAATTCGGCCGCCACGCCCGCCAGTGCGATGAACCCGACCGACGTCGCGACGGACACCGCATGGCCGAGCGCCCATACGAGCCAGAATCCGCCGACCAGCGCGAACGGCACCGTCGACATCAGCAGCAACGCGTCGGCCGCCGAATCGAACGTGACGAACAGCAGCACGAAGATCACGACGAGCGTGACGGGCACGACGGTACGCAACGTCGCCGCCGCGCGTTCGAGATACTCGAACTGTCCCGACCACGCGATCGAATAGCCGGGCGGCAACGCGACCTGCCGCGCGACGGCCTGCTGCATCGCACGAACCGCCGTGCTGAGGTCGACACCGCGGAGATCGACGTACACGTAGCCGGACAGCCGTGCGTTCTCGCTGCGGATCATCGGCGGCCCGTCGGCGATCGCGACACGCGCGACGTCGCCGAGGCGAATCTGCGCGCCGCGCGCGGTGACGACCGGCAGTTGCCGCAAGTTGTCGAGCGAATCGCGGATCTCGCGTGGATAGCGGATGTTGATCGGGAAACGCTCGCGCCCGGCGATCACTTCGCCGACGTCCTCGCCGCCGATCGCCGACGACACGACCGACTGGATATCCGCCACCGACAGCCCGTAACGCGCGGCGGCGAGCCGATCGATGTCGACGTCGACGTAGCGGCCGCCGTTCAGCCGCTCCGCGAGCGCGGACGTCACGCCCGGCACGCGCTTCACGGCGGCCTCGACCTGCGTCGCGATCGCGTCGATTCCCGTCAGGTCCGGCCCGGAAATCTTCACGCCGACCGGCGTCTTGATCCCGGTGGACAGCATGTCGAGCCGGTTGCGGATCGGCGGCACCCATACGTTCGACAGGCCCGGCACCCTCACCGTCCGGTCGAGTTCGTCGACGAGCTTCTCCGGCGTCATGCCCGGCCGCCATGTACTGCGCGGCTTGAAGCGGATCGTCGTCTCGAACATCTCGAGCGGCGCGGGGTCGGTCGCGGTATCGGCGCGACCCGACTTGCCGAACACCGTGTCGACCTCGGGCACGGTCTTGATCAGCCGGTCGGTCTGCTGCAGCAGTTCGCTCGCCTTGTCCGCCGAGATGCCCGGCAGCGCGGTCGGCATGTACAGCAAGTCGCCTTCGTCGAGCGGCGGCATGAATTCGCCACCGAGCCGCGACAACGGCACGGCCGTCAGCACGAGCGCGACGACTGCCACGCCGATCGCGGCCCACGGGCGCCGCAACGTCGCTTCGAGCAGCGGCCGGTACAGGCGGATCAGCACGCGATTGATCGGGTTCGCGTGCTCGTGCGGAATGCGGCCGCGCACCAGATAGCCCATCAGCACCGGCACCAGCGTCACCGACAACCCGGCGGCGGCCGCGATCGTATAGGTCTTCGTGAACGCCAGCGGCGCGAACAGCTTGCCCTCCTGCCCTTCCAGCGAAAACACCGGAACGAACGACAGCGTGATGATCAGCAGCGAGAAGAACAGCGCGGGCCCGACTTCCGCCGCCGATGCCGCGACGAGCTCCCAGCGACGCGCGGCGGTGATCGGCTCGCCCGGATGCGCGTGGTCGTACGCTTCCAGATGCTTGTGCGCGTTCTCGATCATTACGATCGCCGCGTCGATCATCGCGCCGATCGCGATCGCGATCCCCCCGAGCGACATCAGGTTCGCATTCACGCCCTGGTAGCGCATCACGATGAACGCGACCAATACGCCGAGCGGCAGCGACAGGATCGCGACCAGCGCGCTGCGCAGATGGAACAGGAATACCGCGCAGACGACACCGACGATGACGAATTCCTCGATCAGCTTGTCCGTCAGGTTGTCGACCGCGCGCGCGATCAGTTGCGATCGGTCGTAGGTCGTGACGATCTCGACGCCGGCAGGCAGCGAACGCTTGAGGTCGGCGAGCTTCGCCTTCACCGCGTCGATCGTCGTCAACGCGTTCTTGCCCGAGCGCATCACGACGACGCCGCCCGTCACTTCGCCCTGCCCGTTCAGTTCCGCGATACCGCGCCGCATCGCCGGGCCGACCTGGATGCGTGCGACGTCGCCGAGCAAGACCGGCGTGCCGGTGTCGTCGGTGCGCAGCACGACGTGACGGAAATCGTCGAGCGTGCGCAGGTAGCCGGACGACCGCACCATGTACTCCGACTCGGCCAGCTCGACGACCGAGCCGCCGGAGGCCTGGTTGGCCTTGCCGAGCGCCTCCGCGACCGCCGCCTGCGTGATGCCGTATGCACGCAGCTTGTCCGGGTCCAGCACGACCTGGTACTGGCGCACCATGCCGCCGATACTCGCGACTTCGGAGACGTCCGGCACGGCCTTCAGTTCGAACTTCAGGAACCAGTCGTTGAGCGCGCGCAACTGGCCGAGATCGTGACGGCCGGTGCGATCGACGAGCGCGTACTCGTATACCCAGCCGACACCGGTCGCATCGGGCCCAAGCGACACGGTCGCGCCCGCCGGCAGGCGGCTCTGCACCTGGCTCAGGTATTCGAGCACGCGCGAGCGCGCCCAGTACGGATCGGTGCGGTCGTCGAACAGCACGTAGACGAACGCGTCGCCGAACGACGAGTACGCACGCACGGTTTTCGCGCCGGGCACGCCGAGCAGCGTCGTCGTCAGCGGATAGGTCACCTGATCCTCGACAACCTGCGGCGCCTTGCCCGGATACGACGCCTTCACGATCACCTGCGTGTCCGACAGGTCGGGCAATGCGTCGAGCGGTGTCTGCCGCAGCGAATGCACGCCCCATGCCGCGAGCAGCACGGTGGCCAGCAGCACCAGAAACCGGTGATGGACGGACCAGTGAATGATGCGCGCGATCATCGCTCACCTCCCTGCGGCTCGACCTTCGTCAGCCGGTAGCCGTCGTCGGTCTGCGTGAACGCGAAACGCACGGTCTGCCCCGGCTTCACGTCCGGAAACGCGCGCACCGACGGCTTGCCGAACGCCATCGTCATCGCGCCCCAGCCGAGCGCCGGCACCGGCTGATGCGAGAACGTGATGTCGTCGGCGGTGACCTTCTCCACCTTGCCGGTGGTTTCGTACACCGGCGCGCTTGCCGTCGCGGACGATGCGGCCGAGCTTGCGCCTGCCGCCCGCTCCAGCCGCGGCAGCACGCTTTTCAGGCTGGCTTCCGAATCGATCAGGAACTGCCCCGATGCGACAACCGTATCGCCTTCGTTCAGCCCGCCGAGCACTTCCGTGTCGCCGCCGACGTCGTTGCCGACCGTCACCGACACCGGCTGGAGCCGGCCGTCGCCGAGCTTCACGATGACGATCGTGCGCTGGCCGGTCGCGATCACGGCCTCGGACGGCACGAGCAGGCGCGACACCGTCTCCCTCGCGGCGACCCGCACGCGCATCAGCATGCCGGGCGTGAGCTTCAGCGATGCGTTGTCGATCTCCACGCGCGCCTGCAGCGTGCGGCTGCCCGTGCTGATGCCGGGCAGCACTTCGCGGATGCGTCCGCTGAAATGCCGGGCCGGATCGCCCGCGAACGTCGCGTCGACCGACATTCCCGGCCGCACGTTCAAAGCGAGCGCTTCCGGCACCTCGACGATCAGCCACAGCGTCGCCAGCCCGGCGATCTTCGCGAGCGTCTGGCCGGGCGCGACCATCGCGCCGTCGCGCACGTTCAGCTCACTGACGACGCCCGTCTCCGGCGCGCTCAGCACGACGTGCGTCTGGGCGCGGCCGGTGCGATCGAGAGTCGCGATCATCCCGTCCGGAATCGACAGCGCGCGCATTCGTGCGCGCGCCGCATCGAGCAGGTTGCCGTCCATGCCGCCGCGCTTCAGCGCGAGATATTCCTCCTGCGGCGCGAGCCAGTCGGGTACGAACAGCGATGCGACCGGCGCACCCTTCGCGATGCGCTGCATCGGCGCGCGTGCATACAGATGGTCGATGTAGCCCGTGACGCGCGACTGCACGACCTCCACGCGCGCTTCGTCGAACTGCGTGGTGCCCACCGCGTCGAAGCCGGCCGCCGTCTGCTGCCGACGCACGGTCGCATAGCGGATGCCGAGGTTCTGCTGCAGGCCCGGATCGATCCGGATGCCTGTCGCGCCACCGCCTTCGTCCGCATAGACCGGCTGCAACTGCATGTCCATGAACGGCGATTTGCCCGGCTTGTCGAAGTGCTGGTTCGGCACCATCGGGTCGTGCCAGTACAGCACCTTGCGTGCGGCCTGCTGAGCCGGTACACCCGACGGTATGCCCGACGGCGCAGCGGCGGGCATGGCGGTCGTCGCCGCGCCGCTCGTCGCATGGCGAACGCCCGCGAAATAGCCAGCGCCGACGAGCACCGCGCCGGCGGATGCGATCAGCGCCGCACGCATCAGTGATTGCCTTGTCATGAGCGTCTCCTTCACTGCGCGGCGGCCATTGCCGACGGCACGACCTGATATTCGAGCTGTGCCCAGGTCTGCGACACGTCGCGCCTGAGATCGAGCACCTGTAATTGCGCTTCGAGTTGCGCACGTCGCGCGGCGAACGTGTCGGCGAGCGACCCCGTGCCGGCCCGGTACGCCGCCGTCGCGAGCTGCACGCGCTGGTCGGCGGCCGGCAACAGCGCGGCGCTGAGGTTCGCGATGCGTTCGCGGCCGCTCGCCAGCATGTCGGATTGCGTGCGGATGTCGGCCTGTACCTGGCGCAGCGTGTCCTCGTACATCAGGCGCGCCTTCGTCGCGAGCGCGGCCTTTTCGGCGACGTCGCGGTTCTGGCGATTCTTGCGATTGAGCGGCAGCGGAATCGAGACGCCGACCGACACCATGTTCGAATACGCGCCACCGCGCTGCTGGTACGCGATTTCCCACGTCCAGTTGGGGCTGCGCTCGCTGTTCGCGACCGCGGCGTCGGCTTCGGCCACCGCGATGTCGTCCGCGGCGGCGACGAGCGCTGGCTGCGACAGGCGCAGTTCGTCCGGCGGCAACGACGATACGAAGGATTCGGGCGCGGGCGGCGTACCGGCCACGTCCATCACGGGCACCGCCGTCCAGCGGGCCAGCGCGATGAGCGCGGTGCGATACGCCTGCTGTGCCTTGAGCACCTGGTCCTGCGTCTGCGCGAGCATCGCGCGGGCCTGCACGACGTCGCCCGCGCTCGCCTTCGCGCCGCGATACGATGCCTGCGTCGCGTCGAGTTCATGGTTCATGTGGCCGAGCAGCGCCTGCTGAAGCGCGAGCGCCTGCTTCGCATAGACGGCATCGAGCCAGGCCGTCGCGGTCTGCCGGCGCACGGCCGCGAGCTGCACGAGATAGCCGGCGCGCTCGCGGCCGACCTGCTCGTCGGCCAGCGCGGTACGCAGCCGCCGCTTGTCGCCGGACACCCATTCCTGCTCGATGCCGATGCGGCGCATCGTCATGAAGTCTTGGCCGACGGTGAAGCGCTGCCCGCCGTTGACCGGCAGGTTGTCGATGCCGGCCTTGAGCATCGGGTCCGGCAACTGGCCGGCCTTGACGGCCGCTTCGGAACGCGCGAGCACGGAAGCCTGCGCGGCCTGCATCGACGCGGAACGATCGGTGGCGGACTGCAGCGCGGCGTCCAGCGTCAGCGGCGACGGTTGCGCGTGAACGGCGCCCGCCACCAGCAGCGCGGCCCACGGTACGGGCGCGCGCCGACCTGCACGCGGCATGCGCAGCGTGCGGAAAACGAATGACATGGTGTAACCCCAAATCGGAATCCAAAGGGATTCCACGTCCTGCGCGCAGGACGAACCTCACCGCGTGCGCGGCGAACCGGTCAAATCGGGATCAGTTGATGCGTGGCGGGCGCCACAACCCGTTCGGGTCGCGAGCTGGGACGGACTGCGTGTAGTGGAAGACGATCGTGCTGGCGAATGCAGCGGGACGGTTGACGTCGG
Organism: Burkholderia sp. EMB26; assembly: GCF_024730645.1. Taxonomy (NCBI): domain Bacteria; kingdom Pseudomonadati; phylum Pseudomonadota; class Betaproteobacteria; order Burkholderiales; family Burkholderiaceae; genus Burkholderia; species Burkholderia sp. EMB26. The sequence continues at coordinate 2,438,860 of NZ_CP078071.1, read as the reverse complement.
CGCGGGCGGCCGGGTGGTAGAGACTGCCGAACTGGCATTGGGCCGTCACCTTGCAGGCCATGCCCTTGGCTTTGGCCTTCGCGTGATCGGCGGATGGCGGCTGCATCGAATCGCAATCGCTCATCTCGGCGGACATGGCCATGTTCATGCCCGTGTCCGCGTCCATCGACATCGTGTGCTGCATCGGACATTCACCGGTCAGGCCGCTGGCTGCCAGCCCCGTGATGGGCAGCACCGCGCACAGCAGCAGCAGGATGAAGGTCCGAAGCAGTTTCATGGCGGCGATTATAGCGCGCACTGTTGCGGCATGGCGCGGCGTCGCTACGGCGAAACGACGCGCCCTCTCCGCTGCGGCGGCTGCGCGTCATCGCAACAGCTTGTCCGCCGCGAGCACCGCCTGCACCGCCGGCCGCTCCCGCACTCGCTCGTACCACGCACGCAGATGCGCATGCCGGCTCAGGTCGATATCCGCGTTGTACACCGAGCGCATCCAGTCGGCCTTGCCCCAGCCGGTCAACGCGAACAGGTACGCATCGGCGACGGTGAACGTGTCGCCGGTGACGAACGTCCTGCCGTCGAGCTGGCGGTCGATCCATGCGAAGCGGCCGTCGAGCTTCTGCCGCACGGGCTCGACGTACTTCCCCGCCTGCACCGCATACAGCAGCGGGATGAAACCCTTGTGGATCTCGGTGCCGAGAAAGTTCAGCCATTCCATCAGCCGGTAGCGCGCGAGCGTGCCGTAAGCGGGCGCGAGCGCGGCGTCCGGGCGCTGGTCCGCGAGATACTGCGCGATCACCGGCCCTTCGCGCAGCATCGTGCCGTCGTCGAGTTCGAGCAGCGGCACGTAGCCGAGTTCGGTCACGTCGTAGTAATCGCGGCCGCCTTCGACGACATGCTTGCGCGCATCGACCTTGACGATCTCGGCGTCGATATCGGCTTCGCGCAGCACGATGCAGATCGCCTGCGAACAGCTGCCGGGAGCGTGATAGAGCTTCATATGTTTCCTTCGTGGGTGGTCCATGTATCGATTCGCCGCGACGCGGACGCTAATATCTCGCATCGGCGCATGGCTGAGAAGACGGCAGTCGTTTGTGCCGTAGTCACAAAAAATTTACCGACCAGGATTCGGCGCGATGAAAACGAGTGCGACAGGATGTTCCGTTGAAGAAGCGATGCGCATGCTCGGCGGCCGCTGGCGGCTGCTGCTGGTGTCGTATCTGCTCGACGGGCCGCGCCGCTTCAGCGACCTGCGGCGCGACATGCCGGGCATCTCGCAGCGCATGCTGACGCTCGACCTGCGTGCGCTGGAAGACGCGGGGCTCGTGCGGCGAACCGTCTATCCGGAAGTGCCGGTGCGCGTCGAGTACGATCTCACCGCGGACGGCGACCGGCTGCGGCCGGTGGTCGACGTGATGCGCGAATTCGGGCTGTGGCTGAAAGCGCGCGACGTGCAGGCCGACGCGATGCCCGACAACGCGGCTGAGACCGAAACGACGATGTATGCTCACAAATAACCCTTCGGCAGGAACTACGTTCATCAGTTGCTCCGAGAAACCCCGTACTTCAGGACGGGGAAGAAAGGCGTGCTGTTGACAGACAGCTTCTTCCACGGGATAGGATCACCTACATGATTCTTGTCTATCGCTACCGGGTGAAGTCGCTCAACGGACTGCTCAACAAGCAGAGCCGTGTGGTGAACTACGTCTGGAACTTCTGCAACGACACACAGAAGCACGCGCTGAAGTGGAACAAGAAGTGGCCGACCGGTTTCGACTTGAATGTGCTCACGACCGGCAGCAGCAAGGAACTCGGTATTCACTCCGGCACGGTCAACGCGACGTGCGAGCAATATGCGAAGTCGCGCAGTCAGCGCCGTCGGCCCTACCTGCGCTATCGCGGCAGGAAATCGTTGGGCTGGGTGCCGCTGAAGGGCCGTGACCTGAAGCGCGAGGGTGACGCGTTCCGTTTCGCCGGCAACACGTTTCGCGTGTTCAACAGCCGACCGCTTCCCGAAGGCAAGATCAAGGACAGGACCAACTTTGCGCAGGATGCACGCGGCAACTGGTTTCTCAACATCGTGATCGAGATGCCGGATGTGCAGGCCCGCCCGATCCGTTCCGGCGTCGGCATCGATCTCGGCCTGAAAGACTTCGCCACACTTTCGACCGGAGAGAAGCTGCCCAATGACCAGTTCGGTCGGCGCGCGGCGGAGAAGCTGGCGAAAGCGCAGCGAGCACGCAAGCACAAGCGGCATATCGCGAAGCTGCACGCCAAGGTCGCGAACTCCCGCGCCGACTTCCAGCACAAGCTCGCGCTCGATCTGGTGCGGCGCTTCGATTACATCGCGGTCGGCAACGTGTCGGCGGTCAAACTCGCCAGAACCAGGATGGCGAAGAGCGTCTACGACGCATCCTGGTCGTCCTTCCGAAACAAGCTCCGTTACAAAGCGATCGCGCACGGAGCCACGTTCGAGGAAGTGGACGAAAGCGGTTCTACCCAGTCCTGTTCGTCGTGCGGGTCGAAAGACAGCACGACGCGGCCGAAAGGTATCGCGGGACTGAGAATAAGAGAGTGGGCCTGCAGTAGATGTGGTGTCGAGCATGATCGAGATACCAACGCTGCGTTGAACATTCTCCGATGCGGACGTGCATCGCCAGGTGTGGGAATCCTCTCTCTTTCGGGAGAGGAGGACGTCAAGGAACTTCACGCTACCGTCGGCACGGCCACGTCCGACCTCGACGACGACGAAAGCTTCGCCAATATCTACTGTCACGATGCGGAGCAGGACTATTGCTTCGCGCTGTCGCGCTTTCCGGACGATGCGCGGATCGAAGTGATGGTGCGCGACCAGCTCAACGTGCGCGTCAAGGATCTGTCGGTGTGTCTGACCGACGACACGATCGACGTCGAGATCGAACCGGGCATCGCCGCGCGGCTCGACGGCCAGACGCGTTACGTGATCCATCTCGCGCCCGGTCAGTACGATCCGGGCACGCTGCGCGCTGCGTTGAAGGAGATCTTCGTCGGCAAGAGCGGCTATCGCGACGACAGCACGGGCGGCTGACCGTTCGCCTGCTTGCGCTCTTTCGTGACGACGCCGGTCCGCGCCTGTCGGCACGTTCCCATATATTGAACGGCAAACGTCCCATTAATGGGGATACCTGCCCAAATGTTGACGCACGCCGCGCCACGGCTCTAACGTTCGCCCCAACGCCATTCGATTCGGCCGCCTCGTTCGCGAGCGCCGGCCGGGGCATAGAACACAGGAGACGACCGTGGCCCAATCCGCGTCACGCACCCATGCCAACCCGCCGCAGCGGCCATCCGCGCGCACCGGCGCCGCATCCGAATCCGCCGCCCGCGCGACCGCGGCGGCGACCTCGTCCACGCCGCCGAGCCGCAAGCGGCTGCTGATTCTCGCGCTGCTGTTCGTCACCGTCGTGATCAACTATCTCGACCGCAGCAACCTGTCGATCGCGGCGCCCGAGCTGTTCAAGGAACTGAACATCGATCCGGTTCGCGCGGGCCTCGTGTTCTCCGCGTTCGGCTGGACCTATGCGCTGATGCAGATTCCGGGCGGCTGGCTCGTCGACAAGGTCTCGCCGCGCGTGCTGTATGCGGGCGCGCTCGCACTGTGGTCGGCCGCGACGCTGCTGCTCGGCTTCGCCGGTTCGTTCGTCGGGCTGATCGTGCTGCGCCTCGCGGTGGGCGCGCTCGAAGCGCCGGCCTACCCGATCAACAACCGCGTGGTGACGACGTGGTTCCCGACCCGCGAACGCGCAAGCGCGATCGGCGGCTACACGTCGGGCCAGTTCGTCGGCCTCGCGTTCCTCACGCCGGTGCTCGCGTGGCTGCAGGTGCATCTCGGCTGGCACATGGTGTTCGTCGCGACCGGCCTCGCCGGCATCGCGTGGGCCGCGATCTGGTACGCGGTATATCGCGAGCCGCGCGCGTTGCGCGGCGTCAACGCGGCCGAAATCGCGCTGATCCGCGACGGCGGCGGCCTCGTCGATCTGGAGGACCGCGTCGCGGCGCGCAGCGAACGCGCGCCGTCGACGTGGCGCGACCTCGGCGTCGTGCTCGGCCGGCGCAAGCTGTGGGGCATCTACCTCGGCCAGTTCGCGCTGAACTCGACGCTGTGGTTCTTCCTCACGTGGTTCCCGACCTACCTCGTCAAGTATCGCGGGATGGACTTCATCAAGTCGGGCTTCCTCGCGTCGCTGCCGTTCCTCGCCGCGTTCGTCGGCGTGCTGTGCTCGGGCGTGCTGTCGGACTGGCTGATGCGGCGCGGCGCATCGCAGGGCTTCGCGCGCAAGCTGCCGATCATCTCGGGGCTGCTGATCTCGACCTGCATCATCGGCGCGAACTACGTGAGCTCGACCGGCTGGGTAATCGCGTTCATGACGATCGCATTCTTCGGCAACGGCTTCGCGTCGATCACGTGGTCGCTCGTGTCGGGGCTCGCGCCTGCACGGCTGCTCGGCCTCACGGGCGGCGTGTTCAACCTGGTCGGCAACCTGTCCGCGATCGCGACGCCGATCGTGATCGGGCTGCTGGTCGACGGTGCGGACTTCTCGCACGCGATCACCTACATCGCCGCGATGGCGCTCGCGGGCAGCCTTTCGTACGGGCTGCTCGTCGGCAAGGTCGAGCGCATCGACGCCTGAGCGCCACAACGGCGGCCCACGCGTGCCGCCGTGCCGCCCTGCCGACCTTCGCCCGCGCGTCGCGTCAGAACCGCATGAACCCGTCGCGCGCAAGGTCGTGCGGATTGCCGGCCACGTAGTCGAGCGCGCACGCGTCGGTATCGATGCCGACGGTCAGCAGCGTTTCCCAGCGCTCGGTGTCGGGCATCGACCGATCCGGGTGGAAACACACCACGGCCGCGTCGCCGGCCGCACCGCACATCGCCGCCGCGCGTTCGCGCACATCGGCGTCCGTCATCCCCGCCACGACCGCGTTCAGGTGCGCGAAGCGCTCGCGCGTGGTCGAGCTGTCGGGCATGCATTCGCCGCCGCTCAACGCGTGATCGAGGAAGTGGTTCGTATGCAGCAGCCAGCCGTCCGGGCGCGGCACGACCACGCCGACGCCGGACGGGCTCAGCTCGATGCTCGCCGCGCGCGGGTTCGCATCGTGTCGCGTGAACGCGGTCAGCACCGTCGAGGCGCTGACGCGCGCGCTGCGCGCCAGCTCGATCGCCTCCTGCACCGTCGTCGCATCCTCCAGCAGCCGTCGCGCGATCGCGTGCACCGGCACGCCGCCACCATCGTCGTCGCTCGCATGATGCAGGATGTTGAAGTGCAGCCCGAGCCCCGCGTCGTTCACGCCGAGCTTCGCGAGCATCCCGAATTCGGTGAACAGCTTGACGGTGCGGCCCTGCGGCGTCGTGAACCGCATCAGCAGCCCCTGCGGCGCGAGACTGTCGTGCCAGTCCCACGTCTGCAGCGTGCGCGGCGCATGCGGGCCGGCCGGCGCGTACACGGTCGTCGAGCACTCGCCTTCGGCCGACGCGGGCGCGGTCGCGAGAATCTCGGTGCGCGCGTTCAGGCACGCGAGCTGCCAGCGCGGCAGGTCGGCGCCGTCGGCGGTCGCCTCCACCTCGGCGGCGAGGCGCGGACACCATGCGTCGAGCGCCGCGAGGCTCGCCTCGCCGATCGCCCGCGCGCGCTGCGGATCGATGCCGAGCTTCGGGAAGAACGCGAGATACAGCGCGACCGTCTCGCGGATCGCCGGCGCGAAGCGCGCGCCGATCAGGCGGCCCCGCTCGCGCGGATCGGTGATGTCGGTCGCGAAAGTGTGCAGCTTCAAGATCAAACCTCCTGTGTCGAATGAGCGCCGGGCCCGCGCGGCCCGGCATGTGATGCGTTCCACGAACGAACCGGCGCGCGCCGGCCGTCGGAACGGTCAGAACGAATAGATGAACTGCATGCCGGCCAGGTCGTTGCTGCGCGCATAGGTGCCGTTGCTCTTCAGGAACACCGGATGATTCGCCGCGTCGTGGCGATATTCGACCTTCACGGTGATCTGTTGCGTCGGATAGAACAACAGGTCGGCCGTGATCGCATAGCGTTGCGCGCCCTTGCACTCGGTGCCGTTCGTCGCCGAGCCCTGGAAGCACGACGGATCGATGCCGAAGCCGCTCGACCCGTTCACCGACGGGTTGCCGCCCGCGAGCCCGTACTGGATGTTCGTGCCACCGCCGCCGTTCGACGCGTTGTTCAGGTAGTCGAAGCGCAGCGTCGCGCCCATGCGGCCGAGCCACGACGTCGTCCACTTCGTATGGCCGAGCAGCGACATCCCGTACCAGCGCGCCGTGCCGCCGTTCCATGCGCCCTTCTGCAGCTCGCCGTAATCGACCTGTGCGTTGATCTGCGTCTTGTCGTGCGTATAGGTCATGTCGGCTTCCACGTACTTGTAGAGGCCGGTCGGCGACGAGCCGTTGCACTGGTAGCCGTAGCCGCCCGCCGCGCACGGCGAGAACAGCGACTGCCGGCCGAGCATCCCGGAGAGGCCGAAGTCGAACGCCGTCGACGTCGCGTTGTCGAAGCGCGCGGTGATCGTCGGCGTCCAGTTCGGCTTCGTCGTGTTGTTCGCCGCATTCGCGATCGCGCCGGCCGTGCGCAGCACCTCGTTGCCGATCACGACCTGCCAGAAGCGCGTCATCGCCGCGTTGGAGCCCTTCAGCCCGATACCGACCAGGTTGCCCGGCTCGCTGAAGTCGTACAGCAATCCGTGCGTGAGCGTGAGCATCTGGTTGGACGGCTGCACCTCGTAGCCGGCGAGGCTCGGCATCATCCCGATCTCGAACGTGCGCGTCGTGCCGAGCGGCACGTTGACCTGCGCCTGCGTGACGATGTTGTTGCCGATGCCGCCGTGCGCATTGCTGAACACGTTGCCGAAGCCGCGGTTCGGCTGGATCACGATCTCCGCCGACGGCGCCATCGGGCCGACGCCGAAGGTCTTCCTGATGTCGAGGTAGACGTCGCCGATCGTGCTGTTGAAGTAGTCGTACGCGCCCGGATCGTGGTTCAGGAACTGGAAGCCGGACGTGCGCTGCGCGCGGTTGAACAGGTACACGGGATCGACGTAGCCGGTGATGCTCAAGCCCGCGAGCGGGCCGGTCGTCGCCGCCTCCTGCAACGCATCGACCTTCAGCGACGCATTCGCAATCTGCTCGCGCATCTGCTGCAGGTCGTCGTTCGTGAACGCGGGCGCCGACTCGGCAGCCTGCGCGGCGGCCGTGTTGATCGTGCCGATCTTCGCGCCGGCCGATGCGGCGGTCGTCGCGGTCGTGGCAGTCGTGGCGGTCGTTGCCGCGCCGGCCGGCTTCGCCGCCAGCATGCTCGCGCGCAGCGCGTTCACCTGCCGCTGCAGCGCGGTGACCTGCGCCTGCAATGCCTTCATCCGGCTCGCGTCGGTCGCGTGCGGTGTGTGGGCGAATGCCGCGGTCGCGTCGAACGCGAGCGCGCACAGCGCCGTCATGTGTTTGATGTTCATGGTGTCGGTGGTCGTCGGGACGCACGCGCCCCCGCCCGCCGCGATCGACGGCGGGGCGCGCGAAAGAGGTGCGGGTGTGCGGGGCGGCTTACTCGGTCTTCAGCTTCGTCCACAGACGGTTCTGCAGCCGCATCAGCTCGGGCGGAACCGGCTTGCTGAGGCTCAGCCGGCGGATCACGTCGGCGGGCGGGAACACGGCCGGATCGCTCGTCACCTCGGCGCGCACGAGGTGCCGCGACGACGGCACGGCCGACGGATACGACGTGTCGTTGGTCAGGTTGGCGCTCTCCTGCTCCGACAGCACGAAGTTGACGAACTTCAGCGCGGCGTCCGGATGCGGCGCATCCTTCGGAATCGCCATCATGTCGAACCACATCGCGCTGCCTTCGGTCGGGATCACGTACTTGATTCGATACGGTTTCTTCGCGGCGGCGGCCGCGATCCGCGCGGAATTCACGTCACCCGACCAGCCGAGCGCGAGGCAGATGTCGCCGCCCGCGAGATCGTTGATGTAGCTGCTCGAATTGAACTGCGTGATGTACGGCCGTACCGTCTTCAGCAACTCGTACGCGGCCTGGTAGTCGGCCGGGTTCGTCGTGTTCGGATCCTTCTTCAGGTACACGAACGCCATCCCGAATGCATCGACCGGCGAATCGAGCACCGACACGCCGCAGCGCTTCAGCTTCTTCGCGTACTTCGGATCGAACAGCAGCGACCAGCTGTCGAGCGGCGCGTCGGCGCCGAGCGCGGCCTTCACCTTCTCGACGTTCATTCCCAGCCCGTCGGTGCCCCACGTCCACGGAATGCCGAACTGGTTGCCCGGATCATCCCTTGACAGCACCTTCATGATGTCCGGATCGAGCAGCCCGTAGTTCGGCACCTGGCTTCGGTCGATCTTGCGGTAGATGCCGGCCTGCAACTGCCGCGCCCAGAAGATGTCGGACGGCACGACGACGTCGTAGCCCGACGTACCCGACAGCAGCTTCGCCTGCAGCGTCTCGTTCGAATCGAACTCCTGGTAGACGACCTTGATGCCGGTCGCCTTCTCGAAGTTCGCGATCGTCGCCTTGCCGATCGAATTGCCCCAGTTGTACACGTTGACGACGTCCGCCGCCTGCGCGACGGGCACGCCCGCCCCGGCGAAACCACCCAGCGCGAGCGCCGCGCATGCGTTCTTCACCCGATGTTTCCAGTCCCCTGCCATGTTTTCCTCCGTCGATGTCATGATCCGCCCGCGATGAGCGGCGCGTGCTTCGGTCCGGAAAAATGTAGCCAGAGGAAATTGGCCGGTCTGCCCTGCCAACAGGGGGACACGCCGCACAATCGGCGGCAACGGAAGCGACTTGAAAGCTTCCGTCGCCGCATCGCCGGCCCGCCGCCGTTCACGACGCCTGCAGGCCCGTCCGCGCGCCGAAATCGTCGCCCACGTGCGTGATGCGGCCGCCCATCATCGTCAGCCCGACGTCGATGCGCCCGATGTCGTATTGCCCGACCTCGAACAGGTCGCGCTCCAGCACGACGAGATCCGCGCGCTTGCCGGGCGTCAGCGAGCCGATCTCGTGCTCCATGCCGAGCTGGTACGCACCGTGGATCGTGTACGCGGCGATCAGCTGCGGAATGCTCAGGCGTTCGGCGATGTCCGGGAACACCGGCGCATCGGGCTCGCCCGCGAGCTGCCGCGTATGGCCCGACTCGATGTGTTCGAGCGGCTTGTGCTGACAGCGGCACTGGCACGCGAGGCCATCCATGCCGATCGACACCGTCACGCCTGCGTCGACGAACGTGCGGAACGTGTACATGTTGCTCCAGCGTTCGTGGCCGTAGTGGTCGCGCAACTGCTCGGTGTACGCGTCGACCACGCCCCATTGCAACTGCGTGTTCGCCATCACGCCCGCGCGACGAAAGCGCGGAATGTCGTCCGGATGCGTGAGGAACGCGTGCGTGATCACATGACGGCGATCGCGCGGCGGGTTCGTGCGGTTGACGGCGTCGAAGCCGTCGAGCGCCATCCGCACGGCCGCGTCGCCGACGCAGTGCACCATCACGTTCGCGTTCGCGCGATCGGCGTCGACCAGATAGCGATTGAACGTGTCGGCCGGCATCGTCGGCGCGCCGCAGGTATCGGGGCGGTCCGCATACGGTTCCAGCAGGTACGCGGTGTGGTTCGCCTCGGTGCCGTCGAGAAACAGCTTCAGCGCGCGCGCCTTCACGAGCGGCGAATCGTACCGCTCGCGATACCGGACCAGCGTGCCGACCGGATCGTCGATCTCGCCGATCACCGCGACGCTGCCGACCACGCGCAGCTTCAGGTCGCCCGCGCGCTCCATCGTCTGCAGCGTCTCGTACAGCAGCGACTGGTCGCCGCTCGCATCGAAGAAGCCCGCGTCGAACACGGTCGTCACGCCGGCCGCGCACAGCTTCTCCTGCCACGGCGGAATCGATTTCAGATACAGGTCGATGCCGGTCGGCAGCAGGCCGGCCGCGCTGATCCGCTGCAGCAGCAGCGAGTACGCGGCGCCGTCGACGATCAGCCCGGTCGGCTCGCCCGTCGCCGCGTCCTTCTCGAACCAGCTCGCGCCTTCCTGCACGGGTGGCGTCGACGCGTCGATGCCGGCGATGTCCAGCGCCTTCGAGTTCACCCACATCGAATGGAAATCGGTCGACAGCAGGCACACGGGGCGATCCGCGCACACCGCGTCGAGGGTCTCCTTGCGCAGCATCGCCGGCGGGATCGTCGCCTGCACCCAGCCCATCCCGGTGATCGCCGGCTCATCGGGATGCGATTCGACGTAGGTGCGCAACGCGGCGAGCACCTGGTGCGGATCCTCGTAGTTGACGAACGCCTGGAACGCGAACGCGGTCGTCTCGAAGTGCCAGTGCGATTCGACGAAGCCCGGCAGCACGAGCCGGCCGGCCGCATCGACGACTTTCGTGTTCGCGCCGACGTACGCGTGCACGGACGCGGTATCGCCGACATGCACGATCCGGCCGTCGCGCACGGCAACGGCCTGCGCCCACGGCCGGTGCGGATCGACGGTGTAAACCCTCGCGTGGGTCAAAACGAAATCCGCCGGCGTCGCGGCGGCCGGCGTCGGTTGAATCTGCATGGCCTGTCCTTTCTGGTCGTCAGGTTTTCGAAGCGCTTTCACTATAGGCAGACGATTCGCGCCGGTATGCCCCCCCGGCGCGGGGGCTTTTGCGATTTCCGGCCCGCCCGCCGCGCGGTCTTGTCGTCGTTTTGGGGACAACGCACGAAATTCGCGCGGTTGATCCGGTGAATTCCCGGCTGACGCGTGCGCGGCGTTCGCGTAACGTCGTGCTGTCCCCTCCGACCGCCTCGCCCGACCATGCGACTTCTCCAGCCCGACCCGGCCGCCTGCGGCCACTACCTGATCGGCGTGCGTCCCGATACGCTCGGCGCGACGCTACGCGCGGTCGGCACGCCGGATTTCGTCGGTGCGGTCACGGAATTCGTCAACGACAGCATCGACGCCGACGCCGTGCATCTCGAACGCTGGCGCGCGGACCCGGCCAGTACGTCGGGCTTCGTCGTCGAATGGCTGGGCAGCGGCAGCCTGCGCTTCGCGGCCGATACGCTGCGCGTGATGGACGTCTATTACCAGGACTACTGCCAGACCGACCCGCTGGTCGCGCCGCTGCGCGGCAAGGCGGGGACGCTGCTCGTGCAGCGCCATGTCGCCGGCATCGCGCAAGGCGAATTCCGCCGGCGCATCTTCGACGAACCGGGCATCGCTCAGGAATGCCTGCTCGTGCACGGCAATGCGCATCAGCAATACGCGCTCGGCCTCGCGCGCACGGTCGAGCGGGCCGCGTTCACGACGGACGAACTGTTCCACTTCCGGCAGATGGTCGATCTGCTGTTTCCGATGTTCGAGCTGCACGCGCGCACCTGTGCGGCGCGGCGCGTGGCGGCGGTGTCGGTGAATGCCGCGTCGCAGGCGGGCTTCGATGCGCGGCTCGAACGGCAGCACGTGCAGTTGTCGCGCCGCGAGCATGAGATTTGCCGGCTGATGCTGTGCGGGCGCTCGGTGCCCGAGGCCGCGCAGCAGCTCGACGTGAAGCTGTCCACGGCCGAGTCGTACGTGAAGCGCGCGTTCGCGAAGCTCGGCGTGCGCACGCGCCGCGAGCTGTTCGACTGGGTGCTGGTCGACTGCTGAGCGCGGGGCGCGAACCTACGCGGCGAGCGCGGCCGCCTTGATGTTGAACGCGCGCAGCAGGTCCTCGCAGAACGCGTCGACGATCGGCTTGTCGCTCGTGCTGCGCTTCATCGCGAGATGCAGCGGCACGTCGAAGCTGAACGTCGCGCGGCCGACCGCCTTCACGAGCCCGCGCTGCTCGAACGGCTCCGCGTAATGCGCGGGCAGGTAGCCGAGATGGCCGCCCGACAGGATCAGGATCGTCGCGGCCTCGATGCTGTCCGCGCTCGCGGTCACGCGCCGCTCGGGCAGCGGATACTGCTCCTCCGGCACCGGATAGGTGCGCCATACCCAGTCGTGCAGTTGCAGATCGTCGGCCGTCACGGGCCGCGACGCATGGAACAGCGGATGCCCGCGCCCGCAGTAGATCACCTGCTGCTCGGTGAACAGCGGCGTGTAGAGCAGGCCCGGCACGCGATGCCAGAAATAGCCGATCGCGAGATCGAGCTGGTTGTTGACGAGGCTTTCCTCGAGCTCCTGCGGCGACGCGACCTTCATCGCGAACGTGACGGCCTGGTCGCGCTGGCGGAACGCGCCGATCGCGTCGGCCACGCGCGCGTTCTCGACGAGCGGCGCCTGGCCGATCAAGCCGATCGACAGCGTGCCGACCAGCTTGCGGTCGATGTCGCGCACGCGCGCGACGAATTCGGACGTCGCCGCGACGAGCGTGCGCGCGGTGGCCGCGAAACGTTCGCCCTTCGACGTCAGGCGAAAGCCGCCGCGCCCGCGATCGCACAGCTTGAAGCCGACGCGCGCTTCGAGCGCCGACAGCTGCGTGCTGATGGTCGACTGCCGCACGCCGAGCGACGCCTCGGCGGCGGTGATGCCGCGTGCGTCGACGACGGCCAGAAAGACCCGGATGAGCCGGAGATCGAGATCGGTGGTATTCGAAAACATGCTGGAAGCCGCTGCCCGTGTACGCACGGCCGGCACGGCGCGAATCGTGCGCTGCCTGACCGCCTTCGCCGATGAACCGAACCTGACCCGCGCCGCCATCGGCAGCGGCGCGCGTCGCAACCGTCACTCGGGCGCCACCGCGAGCGGGCGCGCCATGCCGAACACGGCCGGCCGCAGCCGCCCGTAACAGAGGAACGCGACCGCGCACAGCACGATCGCCGCGAACAGCGCCGACTGCGTGCCCGCACGTTCGATCAGCGAGCCGCCCGCGACCGAGCCGACGCCATAGCCCAATGCGACGCAGCCCGGCGACAGCGCGGCCGACTTGCCGATCAGGTCGTACTGCGGAATCGTCGCGTAGATCAGCAGCGCGCCGCCGGTCCAGCAGCCGATGAACACGATCGCGCCGAGCGTGAACGTCGCGACCGACGCCGGCATCGCGAGCAGCACCGCCGCGACCGCGCAGCCGCCGAGATTCATCAGCGTCCAGCGGCGCAGGCCCGCGCCGGCGCCGAGCTTCGGCATCGCCGCGCAGATCACGAGGCTCGCGACGTTCGCGACGCCGAGCACGAGCGAGACCGACCGGCCGCTCAGGCCCGCATCGGTACCGATCTTCTCGAGGAAGGTCCACACGACGCCGACGCCGCCGTACAGCGCGAGCTGCGCGCACAGCACGAGCATCGCGCCCTTGCGGTCGATGCCGCCGACGGCGCCGGCCGGCGTCGGCGCGGCCATCGTTTCGCCGCGGCGAAACAGCGGCGTCGCGAGCACGAACATGCCGAGCACGCAGGCCACGAAGCCGAACACCCCATACGCGCCCCACGTGCCGCTCAGCAGCGGGAAGATATAGGCGAGCAGCACCATGCTCCACATCACCTGCCCCATCAGCATGATCCCGAGATTGCGCTCCGGCGCGCGCGAATACGACAGGTAGCGCAGCGCGATGCCGTTCAGACCGCCCGACCCGACGCCCGCGACGAACTGCAACGTCGAATACGCGACGAGCCCGTGCGTCGCGAGCGTGCCGAGATTCGCGCCGGCCGCGAGCGTCACCGCGCCCGCGAGCACGAGCCGCACCGGCTGGCGGCCGAGCACGAACGCGACGAGCAGCGTGCCCGTCGATTCGCCGAGCACCTCGATGAAGCTCGACAGCCCGAGCGCCGCTTCGCCGAAGCCCCAGTGGCGCTCGACCTGCCCGACGATCGCGGGCAGACCGAGAAAGACCGTCGGCCCGAGCATGCCGAGCAGCAGCATCACGACGACGAACAGCGCGCTTTCCTGCCGCGCTTCATCCTGCAGGTTCACAACGTTCATGGGGTGTCTCTCTCCGTGTCCGCCGTGCGGACCGTCTCCTCGGGGGAGCGTGTCATGGCGGCGGCCCGCGCGGGGCCGCCGTGTCGCTTACATCGGGAAGCCCATCGCCTTGAGGCCGCTGATCCACGCACGCTTCCAGCCGCCTTCGGCATCCGCGCCGTCGAACGCATGGAACGTGATCTTCGCGGCGACCCAGCGCATCGGCTCCGGCGGGATGTAGCTCGGGCTCTGGTTCGCGATGTCGAGCTTGCGCTCCGGGCTGTCGCGGTCGAACAGGATGTTCAGCCCCATGAACGCGCCGAACCGGCTCGCCGCGACCCCGAAGCCCGTATAGCCGGCGACGAACACGGCCTTGTCGCCGAGATAGCGCTTCGCGAACACCGAGCCGCGCGAGCAGTAGTCGATCGGGCCGCCCCACGCATGCGAGAAGCGCACGTCGCTCAGTTGCGGGAACGTGCGGTAGAACGCTTCCGCGAGCCGGTAGTAGGTTTCGCGCCGGCCGTCCTGATGCGGCTCCGGGTCGCCGTCGAAGTGATAGCTGACCAGGCCGCCGAAGATGATGTTGTTGTTCTTCGTCAGCCGGAAGTAGTTGAGCTGCGTGCGCGTGTCGTACACGCCCTGGCGATTCTTCCAGCCGATCCGCGCGAGTTGCGCGTCCGTCAGCGGCTCGGTCGCGAGCACGTGGTCGCGCACCTGCATCACGCGCCGGTTGATGTCGGGAATCCCGACCTTCGCGGTGCCGCTGCCGAACACGACGCGCGGCGCGCGCACGCTGCCCTTCGGCGTCTTCACGAACACCGTGCTGCCTTCGTCGGTCACGCTCGTGAGCGGCGTGTGCTCGTACAGCGTCACGCCGAGCTGCAGCGCCGCGCGCTTCAGCCCCCATGCGAGCTTCGCCGGATGCACGATGCCGCTGCGGTTGCGCGACCACAGCGCGCCCGCGAACAGCGGCGAATTCAGTTGCGCGAGTGTTTCGTCGCGGTTCAGCAGCACGACGTCGTGGCCGTATTCGCGATGCAGGTCGTAGTCGCCCTTCAGGTGCGCGAGGTGCCCGGGATCGACCGCGACCGTCATCTCGCCGTTCCATTCGATGTCGGCGTCGATGTCGTAACGCTTCAGCGTTTCCTCGAAACCGTCGAGGTTGCGGTGTCCGAACGCTTCGAGCTGCGCGATATCGTTCGGGAACACGCGCACCGCGTTCGGCAGCCCGTGCATCACCGACGTCGAGATGATCCCGCCCGCGCGGCCCGATGCGCCGTGCGCGACCTTGCCGGCCTCGATCAGCACCACGTTCAGGTGCGGCATCTGTTCTTTCGCCTGCACGGCCGACCACAGCCCCGTGAAGCCGCCGCCGACGATCAGCAGGTCGGCCGTCACGTCGCCGACGAGGGCCGGCTCGGCGGCCGGCGCGGCCGGGTTGTCGAGCCAGTACGGGAACAGTTTCGTATTCGCGAGCGCCGCTTCGACGCCCAGCGCGACCGGCGCGCCGCGCAGCGCGTGCGCGTCGACCGGCGCGGTCCGTTTTGCTTCGTTGACTTCCATTTCCATGATCCCAGCCATCACACGCGAAAAACGAAACCGCCGCCGGGTTCGCGTCACACGGACGACGACGCCGCGGCGGCGGTTTCCGACATCACGACTGCTCGAGCAGCACGTAGAACTTCTTCGCGTCCTCGATCGTCTCCCAGCGGCCCGCGAAACCGGCCGGCAGCAGATAGCCCTGGCCCGGCGTGAATTCCTTGCGATTGCCCTCGACGTCGGTCAGCGCGATCCGGCCCTCGACGAGCCACACCGCTTCGTTGGCTGCCGTTTCCGGAAACTCCACCGAGCCGGCCTTGCCCTCCCACCAGCCGACGATGTAGTTGCCGCTCCTGCCTTCGGCCGCGCGCCAGTCGCTTTCGTCCATCCCGAAGTCGAGCTTCGTGAATTCGCCCACGCCTGCGCCCAGCGGCAGGATGTCCTTGATCAGTTTGGTCATCTGAATCTTTCGTCTCTCGAATGAAAAAAGCAGAGACAAAGTTACTCATTTACACTGCCCCGGTATGCCCCCCTTCGGGGGGGACAAGCCGCGTTTTCGGGGGTACGCGAGGCAGCAGGACTCCGTACGGTAATTCCCCTAATGACCTTTTCGGGCGCGGATCGCTACAATCGCGCCGCTTCAAGGGCCGGTTCCAGGGACCCGCATGCTGCTCAACGTGAACCCCTTCCACCGCGACGACGACCATTTCAACGTGTCGTTCAAGGCGCTGGGCGAGCTGATCGAGACGGTCGGCACGCCGCATTTCGTGCCGCGCCTCACGCAACTGCTGAACGACGTCGTGCCGCTCGACGTCGCGCACGTCGAACGCTCGCGCGTCGACGGCACGATGCCCACCGGCTACCGCTGCGAATGGATCGGCAGCAGCGGCATCGGGACCGAAGCCACCGAAATCTCCGACGTGATGACGCTCTACTACGAGCGCTTTCTCGACAGCGACCCGCTGTTCGCGGGGCTGCGCGGCAAGACCGGCACGATGCTGGTCGTGCGCGACATCGCGGCGATCCCGCCCGGCGAATTCCGCCAGCGGATCTACGACGACGTGCATATCGGTCACGAATGCGTGCTCGCACGCGGCACGCGCTATTCGCAGCATTCGATCGCGCTGGAGCGCGGCCGCGACCGTCCACCGTTCACGCTCGCCGAGATGAACCGCTTCCGCAGCATCAGCGACGTGCTGTTCCCGCTGCTCGAGCTGCATGCGTCGACCACCGCCGCGCGGCGCATCGCGCACCCGACGCCCGACGTCCATCCGCTCGCGCAATTCGACGCGCGGCTCGCGGCCGGCGACGTGAAGCTGTCGAAACGCGAATACGAGACCTGCAAGCACCTGCTGTCCGGCAAGACCGTGCCCGAAGCCGCCGCGATTCTGGGCGTGCGCGTCGCGTCGGCCGAGTCGTACGTGAAGCGTGCCTTCGCGAAGCTCGGCGTGCGCACCAAGCGCGAACTCGCCGCATGGGGGTCGGCGGCAGCCGCGCTTCCCGCCGCCGGAGCGCACGACGACGACGCACCGCCGGCCATCCCGCGCTGACCCGCCCCGCCGCGTTCGGTCGCGCCGCGTCGATGCGGCGGCGCCACTTGCATCGAGCCCGGTCGATGTAAACGTTGCGACTTCAGAATCTTCGCGCGTGCGTTCTCCTCTACCATCGGCCGATCGCTTGACACCAGAAAGAGGAGACGGCCCCATGCCCCGCGAACTGAACCAACCGATGGGCGGCAACGAGATGCCGCGCTTTGGCGGCATCGCCACGATGATGCGGCTGCCGCAGGCCACGACGACCGACGGCCTCGACGCGTGCTTCGTCGGCGTGCCGCTCGATCTCGGCACGTCGAACCGCTCGGGTGCGCGCTTCGGCCCGCGCCAGATCCGCACCGAATCCGTGCTGCTGCGCCCGTACAACATGGCCACCCGCGCCGCGCCGTTCGATTCGCTGCAGGTGGCCGACATCGGCGACGTCGCGACCAACCCGTACGACCTGAAGGATTCGGTGCGCCGCATCGAGGAGGCATACGACGCGATCGTCGCGAACGGCTGCCGGCCGATCACGCTCGGCGGCGATCACACGATCGCGTGGCCGATCCTGCGCGCATTGCACCGGAAGTACGGCAAGGTCGCGGTCGTGCACGTCGATGCGCACGCGGACGTGAACGACACGATGTTCGGCGAGAAGATCGCGCACGGCACGCCGTTCCGCCGCGCGGTGGAAGACGGCCTGCTGCAATGCGACAAGGTCACGCAGATCGGCCTGCGCGGCACCGGCTATCACGCGGACGATTTCGACTGGTGCCGGCAGCAGGGTTTCACCGTCGTGCAGGCGGAAGACTGCTGGAACAAGTCGCTCGCGTCGCTGATGGCGCAGGTGCGCGAACGCGTCGGCGACACGCCGGTGTACCTGAGCTTCGACATCGACGGCCTCGACCCGTCGTTCGCGCCGGGCACCGGCACGCCGGAAATCGGCGGCCTGACCGTGCAACAGGGCCTGGAGATCGTACGCGGCATGAAGGGCCTGAACATCGTCGGCGCGGATCTCGTCGAAGTATCGCCGCCGTACGATCCGGCCGGCACCACCGCGCTCACCGGCGCGAACCTCGCGTTCGAAATGCTCTGCGTGATGCCGGGCGTCGCCTACCGCTAACCCGATCGACAGGATGACCGTCATGTCCACCGCCGAACTTTCCCGTTCCACGCACCCGTTCGTGCTGCCCGCCGCGCGCATCGCCGGCCAGCCGGTGCGCACGCATTCCGACACGATCGGCGCGCCGGTCTTCAACGCATCGACCGGCAATACGATCGGCTGGCAGGAATTCGCGACGCCCGCGCACGTCGACGCCGCGGTGCGCGCCGCGCGCGACGCGTTCGCCGGCTGGCGCGATACGCCGCCCGCCGAGCGCGGCCGCGTGCTCGCGGCGATCGCCGGGCGGGTCGACGCCGCGCGCGAGCGTCTCGCCGCGTTGCAGATGCAGGTGAGCGGCAAGCCGCCGTTCGAGGCCGACGCGGACGTCGGCGATGTCGTCGCGACCTTCGCGTACTACGCGAAGCTGTGCGAAGACCCGGCGCTGTTCGCGGCCGAACCGGTTGCGTTGCCGAGCGATGGCGTCACGGCCGAACGCTTCCACGATCCGGTCGGCGTCGCCGCGCTGGTGATGCCGTGGAATTTCCCGATGGTCACGACCGCATGGAAGCTCGCGCCCGCGCTCGCGGCCGGCTGCGCGGTCGTGCTGAAGCCGTCCGAGCTCACGTCGCCGACCGAGCATGCGCTGCTCGACATCGTCATCGAAGCGGGTGTGCCGGCCGGCGTCGTCAACGTCGTGAACGGCGACGCCGAGGTCGGCGCGGCGCTGACCGCGCATCCGCTGATCGACAAGATTTCGTTTACGGGCAGCACGGCGGCCGGCCGCAAGGTGATGCAGGCCGCGGCCATCGACATGAAGCGCGTGACGCTCGAGCTCGGCGGCAAGTCGTCGCTGATCGTGCGCGACGATGCCGATCTCGATGTCGCGGTGTCGCTCGCCGTGGCGGGCGCGTTCACCAACGCCGGCCAGATGTGCTCGGCCACCGCGCGCATCCTCGTGCACGACAGCCTCTATCGCAGCTTCATGGCCGCGTTCGAGACGGCCGTGCGCGCGCTCGTCGTCGCGCCGCCGGGCACCGGCCAGGTCGCGATGGGGCCGCTGATCTCGGCCGCGCACCGCGCGCGAGTCGCAGCGATGCTCGAACACGGCGTCGATGCGGGCGCACGCATCGCGTTCAGCGGCCGCGTCGCGGACGCCGGCGGCGCCGGCTTCTTCATGGCGCCCGTCGTGATCGCCGAACCGGTCGCGGACAACCCGCTATGGACCGACGAAGTGTTCGGCCCCGTCGCGTGCGTGAAATCGTTCCGCACCGATGACGAAGCGATCGCGCTCGCGAACGACACGCGCTACGGGCTCGTCGCGACCGTCGTCACGCGCGATGCGGCCGCCGCACGGCGGTTCCAGCGGCGCGTGCGCGCGGGGCTCGTGTGGATCAATGCGCCGCAGCTGATTTACCCGCACGTGTGCTGGGGCGGCTTCGGGCTCAGCGGGATCGGGCGCGAACTCGGCGTCGCGGGGCTGCGCAGCTATCAGGAACTGCGCCACGCGATGCGCGCGATCGACTGACCGGTGCGGCCGTTCGGGTCGTGGGCGATACCGTGTCGCGCGGCGACGGTATCGCCTTTTTTTGCGAATTCAATATATTCCGTAGAATATATCGAGACCTGCATACCCGGAGCATCATCATGACCCGCACGGCGACGGATCGCACCCCGCTGCACAACGCTCGGGAACAGCCGTTCGCGCGCAAGATCAGCGCGCTCAAGCCGCTGTCGAGCGACGCGCGGGCGCAGCAGGTCACCGATGTCGTCGATGCGTTCCGCCGCCTGCGCGGCAGCGTCGCACGTTTCATCCGGATGTTCTCGGCCGCGCACGCCGAAGCCATGCCGGACGACGCACTGTCGGCCATGGGCCTTCGAGAATTGCTGTCGATGCTCGAACACGAAGCGCGTACCGCCCGCTTCACGCGGCTCTCCGAACTCGAACGCGCGATCGGCCACGCGCGCCGCCTCGAACGCACGCGCGACGACGTGTTTTCCGATGCGTTCAGCAACGACCCGGCCGCGATGCGCCGCGCGGTCATCGCGCTGGAACGCGTCGACGTGCTGTTCGTCGGGTTGTGCGTCGAATCCGTGATCGCGCGCCATGCGCCGGCCTCGGCATCGGCCCCCGTTTCGCCCGCTGCGCCTGCCGTCGTGCCGCAGTCGATCGACCGTTCAACGGCGCTCTGCTGACCGCTCGATCCCCGCTGCCCGGTATTTCCCCGGCATCGGCCTCGTTATATTCCGTGGTATATTTCGAGCCATCTTTCGCGCATCCGTCTCCGGCCCGATCGTGCCGGATCGAGGTCAACATGCACGCTCCGCCCTTTCGCCTGGCCCGCACGGCGGACCTCTCGTCGCCCGGCGGCCATTCGCCCGCGGCAGCCGGCACGCGGATCGATGCCTGCTGCGCGCCGTCCCGCGCGCAACAGGTCGAACTGACGCGCCGCGCGCGCCTGTCCGAACTCGACGCGAACCTGCACTGCTCGATCATCGGCACGTGCCTGACCACGCACGAACTGCGCAAGCTGGTGCCGAAATTCGCCGATGTCGACCGTCAGCGCGCGACCGATCTGGAGATCCATCACGCGGCCGTCGAACTCGCGATCGGCGGCACGGCCGGCGCCAAGGCGTTGCACAAGGCGCTCGACGAGCGTTATGCCGGAGCGATCCGCGCATTCGACGGCGCGAAGGACGCGGACGCACTCGTCGCGCGCTGGAAGGACGCGCTCGCGAGCGGCGACATTCCCCCGGCGTACTGGGCGCTGATGACGCATCCGCGCGCGACGATGGCCGTGCGCCAGGTCGCGTTCGGCGACGTGCACATGCTGTCGCATCTGGTCGGCGCGGCCAATCGCGCCGATATCCGGCGGCTGGTCGCGCTCGAACGGGAGAACGCGGAACTGCACGCGAAGCTCGAACGACAGCAGGCACGCCTGCACGAAATGAGCACGCAGCGCGACGTGGCGCTGCAGGAGCGGGATGCGCTCCACGCACACCGGCACGCGCCACCGCTTGCGGCCGAAAGCGTGCTGCGCGACGAAGTACACGCGTTGCGCGAAGCGCTGGCGGCGCGCGACGAGCGGCTCGCGCTGCACACGAGCCGCCGCGAGGCGGCCGAGCAGCGGATCGCCGCGGAACAGGCAAGCGCCCGTGCAATGCGCGCGCGGCTCGACGACCTGATGGCGATGGTCAAGACGCTGCGCGCCGAAGCAAGCGCGCTCGAACAGGCGGTGCAGGCGTCGACGGACGACCCGGCCGAGCACGCGGCGCATTCGCCGTCGATACTGCGGGGCACGCGCGTCGTCTATGTCGGCGGACGGCCCGGCTCGAACCGCGCGATCCGGCGGATCGTCGAAACGGCGGGCGGCGAAGTGACGCTGCACGACGGCGGCATCGAGGATCGCAAGGGCTTGCTGGCCGCGGCGCTGCCAGGCGCGCGGATGGTCGTGTTTCCGGTCGACTGCATCGACCACGATTCGATGAACCTGCTCAAGCGCACCTGCGAGCGGCATCACATCGCGTACTACCCGCTGCGGACCGCCAGCGTGGCGAGCTTCGTCGAATTGATCGGGCGGCTCGATGCGCAGGAGCGCGACGTCATTATGCCGAATGCCGCCGCGAGCGATACGTCGTCACGCTTCTGCCTGCGGCACGGGTAGGCCGGCGCGCACGTCGGCGCGACGCACCCTTCAGCGCCGCACCATTTTCGTGAGCGCAGCGATCTCGTCCGCGCAAGCCGCGTACGCGCGCGCCTCGATCCCGCGATAAAGACGGATGATTTCCTCGCCGACCGGCGTCAGCACGCTGCCGCCGCCGCTCTGCCCGCCATGCTCGGACACCGTCGCCGGCGATTTCAGCGAACGGTTCAGCTCGTCCATCAGCAGCCACGCACGCCGGTACGACATGTTCAGGCTGCGCGCCGCCGCCGAAATCGAGCCGTGCTCGCGCACCGCTTCGAGCAGCGCGACCTTGCCCGGGCCGAGCGCGATCGTGTCGGCCTGCTGGATACGCATCCTGAACCGCACCTCAGGCTTGGGGTGTGCCGAAGTCTTCATGTTGTCCGCCGTTAGATCGATGCGGGCAAGCATACACGATGGCCGGCACGGCGAATGCCGGCCGCCCACCTGCCTGGTTCGGCCCTCGGGCACGCGCGCGACGATGCCCGCCAGCCGCCTAGGACAGCACGATGTTCTTGATGACCTTCCGGATGTTCTTGTAGCTGTCGACCGACTCCGCTTTCTGGTCGGTGACCAGCGTGCCGATCCGCGCCGGTTCGCAGAAGCCGATCCGGCTGTTCGTGCCGAGCTTGCTGAAATCGGCGAGGATCGCGACTTCCGCCGCGTTGCTGACCATCGCGCGCGCCACTTCGGTTTCCATCCGGTCGTAGTTCGTCGCGCCGCGCACGTGGTCGACGCCGACCGGCGACAGCAATGCGAGATCGGCACGATAGCGGAAGATTTCGGCGACCGTGCCGTCGCCGACCGTCGCCGCCGCGCGGCTGCCGATCATCCCGCCGAGCAGGATCGTTTCGTTCTTCGCCTGCGCCGGGTCGCCCGAGCGCATCTTCAGCGCGACGTCGATCGAATTCGTGACGATCGTGAGGCCCGACAGCTTCGCCAGTTCCTCGGCCAGCAGCGTCGTGGTCGTGCCCGCGTCGATGAACAGCGTCTGCGAGCCCGACACCAGCCGGGCGGCCGCGCGGGCGATCGCCAGCTTCGCCTTCACATGCGTCTGCGCACGCTCGGCGATCGGCGCTTCGTCGCCGACCTGCACCGCGCCGCCGTGCACGCGCTTCAGTTCACCGAGCGCCTCGAGGTCGACCAGATCGCGGCGCACGGTTTCGCGCGACACGTTCAGCTCGGCCATGATCCGGTCGGTGGAAACGCGCTGCATCTTCGATAACAGAAGCCGAATCCTCTGGTATCGCTCTTCTTGCCACATGAAATGTCCTCGGAAATGTTCGTCAATATTATTCGAATGACCGTCTACCCAGCGCTTTCCTCCAATTTTTTGATGCCGGCGAGGGTCTGCAGGGATTGACGCGCCACCTGGAACTCGCTGCTCGTCATCTTCGAAAACACCACATGGACGCGATCGTCGTCGGGCGTCGCGTCGTCCTGCTCGATGATGAACCGGACGATCCGTGCCTGGTCGATGCCGGGCATCGCCTGCAGCGACGTGAGCTTCACCGCGCCGCGGCTCGCGAGAATGCGCACGCCCCAGCGCTGCCGCGTCGCGAAGAAGCGCTTCTCGATCGGCTTCAGCCCGGCCAGGATCGCCAGCACGATCGCGGTCGCGGCGATCGCGGCCACGTACATCCCGCCGCCCACGGCGAGCCCGACCGCCGCGACGACCCACAGGCTCGCGGCGGTCGTCAGCCCGCGGATGATCTCGCCGCGCAGCATGATCGACCCCGCGCCCAGAAAGCCGATGCCCGACACGACCTGCGCGGCGACGCGCGACGGATCCAGCGACACGTTCTTCGCGTTCTGGATATCGGCGAAGCCGAACGCCGACACGACCATCACGAGCGCGGCCCCCACGGCCACCAGCATGTGCGTGCGCAACCCGGCCGCCCACGACAGCCGTTCGCGCTCGATGCCGACGAGGCTGCCGAGCAAGGCCGCCAGCAACAGGCGGGCAATGATTTCCAGCTGACTGATCATGCGAAGTCTCCTTGTCCTGCGGTTCCACTCGATGACGCGCAGCCCGTACGGGCCGCCCCGACTTTCCCTGCCCTCGTCCCGCCCACGTCGCACGGGCCACCCGACGATTTGTATTTTTGTGCGATCTTGCGATTTTGTGCGTTCTAATATACGGTACGCAAAACGACAAAGCCAGACCCAAGTTTGTTTGTTTCATCCGATCCACACGATCAATCGTCAGACCAATCAGGTAACACGATCCGGAACACTGCTTAGGAGACCGACATGATGAAGAAGGCATGGATGCTGGCTGCAACGTTGCTGACGGCGCTGGCAACGGCCCCCGCTCACGCGTCGGAAGGCGACGTGTGCAGGAAGGTGACGCTCGGCGACGTCGGCTGGAGCGACATCGCGGCCACCACCGGCGTCGCGATGATGCTGCTGGACGGGCTCGGCTACGAGGCCACCAAGACGATCGCGTCGCCGCCGATCGTGCTGGCCGGCGTGAAGAAGGCGCAGATCGATGCCTTCCTCGGCTACTGGGATCCGAGCATGACGCCGACGGTGAAACCGTTCGTCGACGCCGGCGCCGTTCACCTGCTGCCGCAGCCGAACCTGGTCGGCGCGCGCTACACGCTGGCCGTGCCGCAATACGCGTCGGACAAGGGCCTCAAGCGCTTTGCCGACATCGCCCGGTTTCGCGACCAGCTCGACGGCAAGATCTACGGGATCGGCGCCGGCAACAACGGCAACGCGCTGATCCAGCGAATGATCGACAAGAACGAGTTCGGGCTGGGCGGCTTCAAGCTGGTCGAATCGAGCGAAGCCGGGATGCTCGTGCAGGTGACGCGCGCGGTGCAGGAGCACCGGATGATCGTGTTCCTCGCGTGGGAGCCGCATCCGATGAACCTCCAATACAAGATCGCGTATCTCGACGGCGGCGACACCGTGTTCGGCCCGAACTACGGCTCCGCGAAGGTCTATACGCTGGTCTCGCCCGGCTATCTCGAACGCTGCCCGAACGTCGGCCGGCTGCTGACCAACCTGACATTCACGACCGACGAGGAGAACCAGCTGATGGCGCCGATCATGAATCACGCCGACCCGATCGCGGTCGCGAAGGAATGGGCGAAGAAGAACCCCGGCGTGCTGTCGAAGTGGCTCGACGGCGTCACGACCATCGACGGGAAGAACGCGAAGGACGCGATCGACAAACTCATCGGCGCGTGACGACGCGATACAAGGAACCACTCATGCACAAGAATCTCGCGCTGTTCGACCTCGATCACACGCTGCTGCCGCTCGACAGCGACCAGGCCTGGAGCCGCTTCATCACGCGGGTCGGGCAGGAGGACGACGCGCACACGGCGCTGATCGACGAGCACTACGGCCACTATGCGGCCGGCACGCTCGACATGGACGCGTATCTCGCCGTGACGCTCGCGCCGCTTGCGCGCTACCCGCGCGAGCAGCTCGAACGCTGGCATGCACAGTTCATGGACGAAGTGATCCGGCCGGCCATCACGCCGCAGGCGCGCGCGCTGGTCGACCGGCATCGCGAGAACGGCGACCTCTGCTGTATCGTGACGGCCACCAACGTCTTCGTCACGCGACCGATCGCGGCCGAGTTCGGGATCGAGCATCTGCTCGGCATCGAGCTCGACACCGACGACGGCACGCCGGCCGGGCGGTTCACCGGGCGCAGCATCGGCGTGCCGAGTTTCCGCGAAGGCAAGATCGTGCGCACGGCCGCGTGGCTGGCCTCGCTCGGCTACGCGGCTTCCGATTTCGAACGGACCTACTTCTACAGCGATTCGATCAACGACGTGCCGCTGCTCGACTACGTCACGCATCCGGTCGCGACCAATCCCGACGCGAAGCTTTCCGGGGTGGCCGGCACGCGCGGCTGGCCTGTCATGAAGTTGTTCTGATTCGGGCGATATGCTCTGCTGTCCATTTTCATGTCTGGAGGGGAAATGAAATACGGAATACGCAGCATTCATTCCAATCATTCAGGAATCCGACTCGATCAGGGTCATCCACGAACCGTCCCGCGTCGCCCTGCGGCAAGCCGTATTCCGCACTGGCGCGGCGTTTTCATGATCGCGCTCCTGTGCACGCTGGCCGGTTGCGGCGACGGCGACTCGAGCCCGGCCGGCAACATCGCCGCCGCGCGGGCATCGGCGCCGGCATCGGCGTCCGCGCCGGTCGTGCATTGCGCGACCGCGTGCCACTGACCGACGCACGCCCCATCCGTCACCCACGACAGAGAGCGATCATGCAAAACACACCCACGACACGACGTCGGTTCCTTGCCGACGCGCTGAAATTCGCCGGCGCCACCGCGGTGACCGGCATGCTGCCCGAAAGCATCCTGCGCGCGCAATCGATTCCGGCGGCGAGCGTCACCGGCACCCTGCAGGACGTCAAGCACGTCGTCATCCTGATGCAGGAAAACCGGTCGTTCGACCACTATCTCGGCACGCTGCGCGGCGCACGCGGCTTCGGCGATCCGCGGCCGGTCGTGATTTCCAGCGGCTACCCGGTGTGGCGCCAGCCGGCGCCGTTGTCCTACGTGTTTCCGTTCAACCCGTCGCCGCCCGTTTCCGGCGTCGCGAACGGCGACACGTACTATGGCGATCTCGATCACAGCTGGAATGGCACGCACAGCGCATGGAACAACGGCCGCTACGACAACTGGGTCGGCGCCAAAACCAGCGGCACGATGTACTACTTCACGCAGAACGACATCCCGTTCTATCACGCGCTGGCGAGCGCCTTCACCGTGTGCGACGCGTACCACTGCTCGATGCTCGGCCCGACGGACCCGAACCGCCTGTATCTGTGGACCGGCTGCTGCGGCAACGTCGCCGGCTATTCGCCCTACACGAACAACACGATGACCGGCACCGGCTGGACCACGATGCCGGAACGCCTGAACACGGCCGGCGTCACGTGGAAGTTCTACCAGGACAAGGGCAACGGGCTCGATGCCGGTCACGGCTACGGCGAATACAACGGCTCGAAGCGCGATCTCTGGTGGAACGGCAACTACGGCGACAACGTCATCCTGAACTTCCGGCAGTACCAGAACCTCGGCGCCAACGATCCGCTCGCGCCGGCGCTCAACGGCACGCAGATCGATCCGACCGGCGGCGGCAAGGAATACGACACGAATCTCTTCAGCCAGCTGCGGGCCGACGTCGCGAACGGCACGCTGCCGCAGGTGTCGTGGATCGCCGCGCCTTACGCCTATTGCGAGCATCCGTCGTGGGCCGCGAGCGGCGGCGAATGGTACGTGAGCAACGTGCTCGATGCGCTGACGTCGAATCCGGCCGTGTGGGCCAGCACCGTGCTGCTCGTGATGTACGACGAGAACGACGGCCTGTTCGATCACGTGCCGCCGGCCGTTCCGGCGAGCGCCGCCGCCGGCACCGGCCGCTCGACGGTCTCGACCGCCGCTGAATTCGTCGCGAGCGGCGGCGCCGCATCGGACGGCTCGGCGAGCGGCGACACGCCGATCGGGCTCGGCCCGCGCGTGCCGATGTTCGTGATCTCGCCGTGGTCGAAAGGCGGCAAGGTCAACTCTCAGGTGTTCGACCATACGTCGGTGATCCGCTTCCTCGAAGCGCGCTTCGGGCTGCAGGAAACCAACATCACACCGTGGCGGCGTGCCGTGTGCGGCGATCTCACTTCGGCATTCGATTTCGCGAATCCGGACCAGACGATTCCCGCGATCCCGGCCGCGACCAGCAACATGGACCCGAACGGCTCGACGGTCCTGATTCCCCCTGCCACCACCACCGCGGTGCCGGCACAAACGGCCGGCCGCACTCCCGCGTGCCGGCTGCCGTACGAGTTCTTCGTCCAGGGCAAGGTGAACCGCTCGGGCAAGACGCTCGGGTTGACGATGACGAATACCGGCGCGGCCGCCGTGCATCTGCAGGCGTGGGTCGACGGCACGAGCACGATACCGCGGCACTACACGATCGGCGCCGGCACGGGCACGTGCGTCACGGATGCGCTCGCGCTGAATTCGGGCGGCGGCTACGACTACTCGATCTACGGCCCGAACGGCTTCCTGCAGATGTTGCGCGGCAACATCGGCGCAGCGGGGAGCGCGGGTTCGACGGCCGAAGTCAGCCTCTGCTACGACGTGCAGAACGGCAACGTGCTGATCACGCTGGACAATGCCGCCGGCGCCAGCGCGACGACGTTCCAGCTCGTCGACAACGCGTACGGAATGAACAGCGCGCAGTCGGTCAGCGTGCCGGCCGGCGCGACGCGGACCGTCACGTGGTACGGCGACGCCGGCTGGTACGACGCGAGCATCCGCGATGCGAACGACCCTGGCTTCCTGCGCCGCATCGCCGGCTGCGTCCAGGCGCAATCGGGCACGTTGCTGACGGATTCGGCGATCGGCAATACGAACGGCAAGTTCGTCGCGGCACTGTCGTCGCAGGGCGCGTCGTACGGCACGCTGCGATTCGACTACGTCGTGCCGCCGTGGCGCCACAGCCCGAAGAACTGGGTCGGCATCTATCCGCGCGGCGCGCAGCCGACCAAGGGCGGCTACAAGTCGTGGGCGTACCTGCCCAAGAGCACCGGCTCGCTGCTGTTCTCGTCGACTGCGAACAACGCGCTCGCATCGGGCCAATACGATGCGTGGTTCCTGTTCGACGACGGCTACACGCCGCTCGCCGGCCCCGTCGCGATCACTATCTGACGTCGCCCGTCCCGGCGGCGCGCAAACACGATGCGCGCCGCCGGGCGGATCGCCCGGGCTACGCGTCGATCAGAACTTGTGACGCAGGCCGATCCGCGTGACGAACTGCGTGTTCGCGCCCGCGCTGCCGACGAACGACGGCGACGAGCCGATTTCAGCCTGTACCGGCACGACCCGGCCGTTGATCGTGTTGCTGCCCGACGCCTTCTGGTACGCCGCGCTCACGTACACGTCGGTACGCTTCGACAGCGCGTAGTCGACCGCGGCGTTGACCTGGTGCCACTTGCCGTCGTAGCGGCCGTCGAGCTTCGAGAACGTATAGCCGAGACCGCCGCTCAACGCCGGCGAGAACGCATAGCGGCCGCCGATTTCGTAGTTGTTCAGCTTCGACGATTCGCCCGACAGCGGCGTGAACTTCGTATGCGTCCAGTTCGCCCACACGAGGCCCGCCGCGATCGCATAACGCGCGCCGACGCCGACCGTCTCGAGGTCGCGCAACCCGAACGTGTTGATGTTCGCGATGCTCACGCCGAACGCCGGCGTCGCGCCGTTCGGGAAGCGGATGTTCGTGTACGCGGCGCCGATGCCGAACGGCCCTTGCGCGTAGTTCGCACCGAAGCTGTACGCGCTCGACGCACCCTGCGCGCCGTTCGTGCCGGTCGTGGTGGGCGTGCCCGCGAACTGCGTCGAGTTCGAGAACCCGTACATCGCGCCGAACGTGAGGCCCGCGAAGTTCGCGCTCTGGAACTTCACCGCGTTGTTGATGCGGCTCGACGTCAGCTGGTCGAGATCGTTGATGTGATACGCGTAGTTGCCGGCCGGCGTCTGGCTGCCCATCGTGTAGTTCGCGCCGATGTAGTCGGTCGAGAACGAGTATTGACGGCCGAACGTCAGCGAACCGATGCCGTTCTTCGACAGCCCGACGAACGCCTGCCGGCCGAACAGCGCCCCGCCCTGGCCGATCGAGCCGTCGCCGCTGCTGAAGCCGTTTTCCAGCACGAACAGCGCCTTCAGCCCGCCGCCGAGATCCTCGGTCCCGCGGATGCCCCAGCGGCTGCCCGACGCGACGCCGTCGCCGTACTTGACGAGCTTGCCGTGCCCGCCCGTCGTCGCGACCTTGTTCGAATACGTGATGCCCGCATCGATCAACCCGTAGAGCGTGACGCTGCTTTGCGCGTGCGCGGCCGTGCCGAACATCCCGAGTGTGGCCGCGGCCACGATGGTCTTCTTCATGTTGCTTCCTTTTTGTTGTGGACGCGCGCGCCTGCGTCGCGGCAGGACGCGCGGCGTGTTGACGAGAAACCGTACGACGGACGAACGCAAGCCCGCACCGGCAGACGCGCGCGTGCCTCATGCGCGTGCACGATGTTCCGTTTCGATGCCGGTGTGGGCTTGCGGAAGCGGCATGCCGCAGGGCGGCCGCTCGTGTTGCGGCGTCGGCACGCGTGCGCATCGGTGGCGCATGCGTGCCGGCGCATTGCTCCGGCGATGCAGGTCAGACGCGCTTCCGGCTGTCGTGGAGCAGATGGACGGCGTGACGCCGGACGGCATCACGACCTTCGATATATTTTTCGGAATATAACGAGTTGTCACCGAACGGTAAACAATTATTCGGGTTCCTGTCGTCATTCATCCACAGGCAAGCGGCGACGAGCCCGGCGCGAAGCCGCGATGCACGTCAGGCGTCATCGCATCGCGACGCATCTGGCCGGCGCCGAATTCCCGCATAATCAGGCGGTCGAACGAGCGCCGCGGCCCGCGCGCGAATGCCGCAAACGTATGCGGTGTCGCCCGATCCGTCGGCCGCATGCATTCGACCGTCGCGCACGCAGCCGGTCTGTGCCGGCTCCACGCGCGACGAATTGTGCAGGTGCAAAAAACCACGCAACGACGAGAATGCGATTCGCCGCCCGTCATGGTGACGACGATCGCATCACGGACTACACCACGCCATCCCGCGAAGACAGGACACCGACATATGGACCGAGCCGAACACATCAGCATCGAACCGGCGCTCGCGCTTGCCGCCGACGAACTGGACGGATGCGATTTCTCGTTCGACATCGCGTGGGAATTGAACGCGCCGTATCAGGACTTGCTCGATCTTCGCGCGCTGCCGGTGCGACGCAAGGACTACGGCTTCGATCCGGCCGGCTGGGCGAGCGGCGCGTCGGGCCGCACGGCGCTGTTTCGCGCGACGGCCGGCGAACGGCTCGCCGGCTTCGTCGCGATCGAGGAAAGCTGGAACGGCATGGCCGAGATCGCGGAGCTGGCCGTCGACCGCCAGTGCCGGCGCCAGGGGATCGGGCAGTTCCTGCTGGCAGCCGCCGAAGCGTGGGCGCGCAGCCACGGGTTCGGCTTCATGCGGCTCGAAACGCAGGCGAACAACGTCGCGGCCTGCTCGACCTATGCACGCGCGGGCTTCGCGCTCGGCGGCCACGACCGCTTCCTGTACGCCGATGGCGAGAACGCCGGGGAAGTCGCGTTGTTCTGGTACAAGGACCTGCGCGACGGGCAGACCGCGCGAAGCCGCACGGTCGACCCGGCATCGGTGCCGGCGGTGCGCTGAGGCACGGCCGGCCGTCGCGTCGATACCGCGCTACTTCCGCGTCGCCACGATGAACAGGCGCGGAAACGGCAACAGCACCGTGCCGTCGTCCTGCGCCGGATAGCCGTCCGGCCCGGCCAGCGCGTCGCGATAGCGTGCGACGAACGCGCGCTGTTCGGGCGCGTCGAGCGCCGCGAGGAACGGCCGCAGCGCGCTGCCCTTGAACCATTCGACGACCGCATCCGCGCCGCCGCGCAGCGGGTGGTAATAGGTCGTGCGCCATACGTCCACGCGCGAACACAGCGGCGCGAGCAGCGCATGATAGTAGCGTGCGTCGAACCGCTCGGTGCGCGCCGCCCCTTTCAGCTTGTCGGCCCACGGCCCGTCCGCGGCGACTTCGCGCATCAGCCGGTGCGCCGGTTCATCCAGGTTGTCGGGCATCTGGACCGCGAGATGGCCGCCCGGCGCGAGGCGGCCGACGAGCATCGGGAACAGCGTGTCGTGCGCCGGCACCCATTGCAGCACCGCATTCGACAGGATCAGGTCATAGCCGCCCGGATCGTCCCAGGCGGCGACATCGGCAAGGTCGAAACGCAGTGCCGGCAGGCGCTTGCGCGCAGCCGCGATCATGTCCGCCGACGCGTCGATCCCGTGGATCGTCGCGTCCGGTGCGCGCGCGATCAGCGCTTCCGTCGAATTGCCCGGCCCGCAGCCGATATCGATCGCGGTATGGATCGGCGTCTTCGGCACGGCGGCCAGCAGGTCGCGCACCGGCCGCGTCCGTTCGTCCTCGAACTGCACGTACTGGGTCGCGTATTGATCGAGCGGGGTCGTCACGATGGATCTCCTGGTCGGCATGAGCGGCTGCGTTGCATCGCGCACGGCGATGCAACGGGCCATCGATTCAGCGCATTCTGCGACTGCCGCCGACCTTCAGTAAAATGAATTTAATATCGTGATTGATTCAAGATTCTGATGAAGATCGATACGCTCGGTGTCCAGGCTTTCGTCGCGATCGCCGACGGCGGCAGCTTCAGGCAGGCAGCCGATACGCTGCACGTCACGCAAACGGCGATCACGCAGCGGCTGCGCAAGCTCGAATCGTATCTCGGCGTCGCGCTCGTCGAGCGCACGACGCGCCGCACCACGCTGACCGAGATCGGCCGGCGTTTCCTGCCGCAGGCCCGCCGGCTGCTGAACGAGCTGTCCGACGCGCTGACCGAAATCCGCGAGACCGGCCTGAGCCAGCGCGGCGACGTCACGATCGCGTGCGTGCCGACGGTCGGCGTGCAGTACCTGCCGCGCATCCTGCGCGCGTTCTCCGGGCATCGGCCGCACGATCGCGTGAAGATTCTCGATCATGCGTCGGCGTCGGTGCTGCAGGCCGTGCTGCGGCGCGAAGCGGAATTCGGCATCAGCATCGCCGGCGACCAGCACCCGGAACTCGTCAGCGTGCCGCTCACACATGATCCTTATGTGCTCGTGTGCCGCGACGATCACCCGCTCGCGAAGCGGCGGCGCATCCGCTGGGCGGCGCTGCAGCCGCATCCACTGATCTTCGCCGGCGAAGTGAGCGGCAATCGCGGGCTGCTCGAAGGCGCACTGAAGACGAGCGGCGTGTCGCTGCATTCGTTCTACGAGGTGCAGCGCAGCTCGACGGCGCTCGGGCTCGTGGCGGAAGGGCTCGGCGCGGCCGTCGTGCCGAAGCTCGCGATCCAGAAGAACGCGTATCCGATGATCCGTACGATCGAGCTCGTCGAACCGTCGGTGTCGCGCACGCTCGTGCTCGTCACCCGCCGGAGCGCGCAACTGTCGCCCGCTGCGCGGGCGCTGTACGACATGATCGTCGAGCGGGCAGCGCCCGGGCGGTGATCCGCGAGCGGTGCGGTACGACCCGCGTGTCACGGGATGCCAGGCAACGACCGGTTGCCGCTCAAAGCACCTTGACCATAAACACGCGCGCCGCGCCTGCCGGCTCGCACGGCACTTCGCCGAACGTCTCGTAACCGTGCTTCCGGTAGAAGTCGGGCGCCTGGAACGAGATCGTGTACAGCACCGCACGCGCGCAACCGCGCCGCTTCGCCTCCGCTTCGGCCTCGCGCAGCAGCCGGCTGCCGAAGCCGCCGCCGCGCAGCGATTCGGGCAGATAGAACAGGTCGATGAAGAACAGGCCGAGCGACGTCCGGCCGGTGAGACCGCCCAATACCTCGCCGGTCGCGGGATCGGTCACGTAGACGTCGAGCGCGGCTGCATCGGCGCGCCCCGTCATCGCATGGTTGAATTCGCCGAGCTTGCGGCTGATGAAGTCTCGGGCAGCCGGTTGCCCTGTGTCGGTCAGTTGAAGGATAACGTCGGGATGCGGTGTCATCGGAGGCGAACACGTGCGTGAATGGAGCGCCGGGTGTGCGGCAGCCGCGGCGGACGTCGCACGACTATAGCGCGTGGTCACGCGTTCACGCCATCGCGCACGCCGCCGTCGGGCCGCGACGATCGCGCCCGCCACGCCGGTATCGCGTCCGCGATGAAGCACGTCACTTCGCGTTCAGCTCCTTCCAGCGCCGGTACACGTCGATCGCGCCGTCATGCTTTCGCTGCACCATCGGCAGCCGGCGTTCCTCGATCGGTTTCGCATATTCGGCATAGAACGTATCGAGCTCGAAATACTTGCGGTCATCCCGATAGAACGGCGCGTAATCCTCGCGCGTCGTGATGTAGATCACGCGTTTCGGGCTGCAGTAGTACAGCGAGCCGAGGCACATCGGACACGGGCTCGCGAGGATGTAGATTTCGCAGTCGGTCAGGTGCTCGGTGCCGAGCGTGCGGCACGCGTCGCGCACCGCGAGGATCTCCGCGTGCGCGGTCGGGTCGCTGGTTTGCGCGACGAGGTTCGGGCTCTCCGCGACGATCTCGCCGTCGCGGACGATCACCGTCGCGAACGGGCGGCCGCCCTCTTCCACGTTCTTCATCGCGAGATCGATCGTGCGTTTCACAAAATCCATGGTTGCGTCCTCGTTGAAACGGCATGGCGGGAACGTGCGCCGGCCGGCGCACGTCGGGCGGCACCGCGCGGCACCGCGTGGCGGCGCCGCACCGGCGTCAGAACGGCTTGGTCGGCAGGTACTTGCCGTCGAGCGTGATCACCGCACGCGAGCCGCCTTCGGGATCGTCGACCTTCTTCACGTCGAGCCGGAAATTGATCGCGCTGATGATGCCGTCGCCGAACTTCTCGTGAACGAGCGCCTTCAGCGTCGTGCCGTACACCTGCAACATTTCGTAGAAACGGTAGATGGTCGGGTCGGTCGGCACGCGATCGTCGATGCTGCCGCGCAGCGGGATCGTCTGCAGTAGCAGCACCGCGTCGTCGTCGAGGCCGAGCTTGTCGGCGACGATGCGCGCCGCGTCGGCCGGCAACGCATGCTGGCCGAGCAGCGCGGCCGTGACGAACGCTTCGCTCAGGCCCGTGCCCTCGGTGAGCTGCGCGAACGACAGGTTCTTGCGCGCTTTCGCGAGGACGACGGTTTCCGCCAGCGCGTGGCGCGCCGTCTGACTGTGCTGGGACTGGATCATGGTAATGCCTCGTAGTGGAGTGGGAGCGATTCAGGCCGCGACGGGTAGCGTCGCGGGGGTGGCGCGGACGCCGGGATGGTCCGCGAGGGACACGAACCGGCCGGTCGCGCCGTCGTAGGCGTCGATGCAGCCCGATTCGATGTCGTAGACCCAGCCGTGCAGCGCGAGACGCCCTTCTTCGAGCGCGAGCCGCACGGCGGGGTGCGTCTTCAGGTTGGCCAGTTGCGCGACGACGTTCTCGCGCACCATCGAGTCGATCCGCTCGCGCTCGCTGCGGTGCGTGCGCGCCTCGTTCACGACCCGCGCCGAATCGGCATAGCGCAGCCAGTGGCCGACGGCCGGCATGTGATCCATGCACTGGCAGGTCGCGATCGCGGTCATCGCGCCGCAATCGGAATGCCCGCAGATCACGACGTCGGTCACGCGCAGCGCGGCGACCGCATATTCGACCGACGCCGACACGCCGCCCGGCTCCGGGCCGTACGACGGCACGATGTTGCCCGCGTTGCGGATCACGAACAGGTCGCCCGGCTCGCGCTGCGTGACGAGTTCGGGCACGAGCCGGCTGTCCGAGCACGAGATGAACAGCGCCCGCGGGTTCTGGCTGCGCGCGAGATCGCGAAACAGCGCGGCGCGCGCCGGGTAGGCGTCGCGCTGGAACTTCAGGAAGCCTTCGATGATGTCCTTCATCGCGTGTTCTCCGGTGCGGGTGGAATCGATGAAGGGCAGGTTACGCCCGACTTCCGATAACGTAAAAGACTGATTTATGATCCACCGGATAAGCACGACTTATGGGAACCGCCATGCTGCTGCGTCACATCCACTACTTCCTGGCCGTCGCCGAACATCGCAGCTTCACGCGCGCGGCCGCCGCGCTGCACGTGTCGCAGCCCGCGCTGTCGCAGCAGATCCGCCAGCTCGAGGACACGCTCGGCGCGCAACTGTTCGACCGCACCGGACGCGTCACGCGGCTGACCGATGCCGGCGACGTGTATTTCCGCTATGCGCGGCAGGCGCTGCACGATCTCGCGGAAGGCCGGCGTGCGATCCACGACGTACAGGATCTGAGCCGCGGCTCGCTGCGCCTCGCGGTCACGCCGACCTTCACGAGCTATCTCGTCGGGCCGCTCGTCGAGGCGTTTCACGGCCGCTATCCGGACGTCTCGCTGTCGGTGCGCGAGATGTCGCAGGAGCGGATCGAGGCGCTGCTCGTCGACGACGAGCTCGATGTCGGCATCGCATTCGAGGACGTGCAGACGGCGGATATCGACGCGCAAACGCTGCTGGTCGAAACGCTCGCACTCGTCGTGAACCGCGGGCACGCGCTCGGCGGCAAACGCAAGGCCGGGTTGCGCGCGCTGCACGACGCACCGCTCGTGCTGCTCACCGCGGAATTCGCGACGCGCACGCAAATCGACCGTTATTTCCGCGCGCACGACGTGCAGCCGCGCGTGCTG
The DNA here is from genome assembly GCF_024730645.1 of Burkholderia sp. EMB26. Taxonomy (NCBI): domain Bacteria; kingdom Pseudomonadati; phylum Pseudomonadota; class Betaproteobacteria; order Burkholderiales; family Burkholderiaceae; genus Burkholderia; species Burkholderia sp. EMB26. The sequence goes on along the minus strand of NZ_CP078071.1, from coordinate 2,402,837 downwards.
ATGGAAGCGAATTCGCTCGGTGCGGTGATCGAGATCGTGCGCCGCACGACGCTTGCGACGCTGTTGCCGGCGACGATCGCCGTCGAGCACGACGATCTCGTTGCCGTCGCGCTCGATCCGGCGGTGCTGCGGCGCACGGCCGTGCTGTTGCAGCGCCGGGGCGCGTATCGGAGTGCGGCCGCGCGTGCGTTCGTCGAGCTGGCGCTCGCGCACGGGGCGGAAAGATCGAGGCGGGAAGGCAGCGCGCGTGCGACGCGCAACAAGGCGTCCGGCTGAATGCCGTCATGCGCGACGGCAAGCAACGCCGTCCCGCGCGGACGTCCGGCGTTTCACTCGACCGAAACGCCCGCGTGACGTTGATCCGACGCGCAGGGAACGCGCGTCAGTTGTACCCGAGGATCGCCACCGCCGCGACCTCCGGCCGGTCGATCGCGCCGCCGACGAGCGACGTCGTCGGCTCCTGCAGCACGGCCTGATACGAAGTGACGCGCCCCGCTTCCGGCGCGCCGGCTTCGTCCCGAACCGGTTGATCGAAGGCATCGATGCCGCTGAGGCAGTCGGATTGCGTTTGCATGAAAGTCATCTCCATTCCTTTGCTTTGCTTTGATATGTCGTTGATGGTCTAGCTGGCCTGCTTCAACGCGACCGCCTGCACAGGCGCGCCGTCGTGCGCCGCCTCGGACCGCGCCAGCTGGGCGCGCGTGCGCCGCGTGATGTGGATCACCGCGAATACGACCGGCGCGATCAACAGCCCTTCCGCCAGTTCGGGATCGACCGGCAGGTTCATCACGTGCAGCGCCTTGAACGCCGCGGTCGCGAGCGACAGCACGTAGTACGAAATGGCGGCCACCGACAGCCCTTCGACCGCGTGCTGCAAATGAAGCTGGTTGCGCGCGGTGCGCTCCATGCCGGCCAGGAGCCGCGTGACGTCCTTTTCCTGCGCGAGATTCACGCGGGTGCGCAGCAGGTCGACCGCCCGCGCGATCCGCGCGGCGATCTGTTCGTGGCGCGCCCACACGCTGCGGCAGGTTTCCATCGCCGGCGCGAAGCGCCGCTCCATGAATTCGGCGAGCGTCGGCATGCCTTCGATACGCTCCTCGCGCAACTCCTGAATACGCGCGAGCACGAGCTTTTCGTACGCGCGCGACGCGCTGAAGCGCGCCCCCGATCCCGACAACGATTCGACCCGCACCGCGAGATGCGTGAGCTTGACGAGCAACGCCGCGTCGTCGCCGTCGGCGCCGCTCGCGTCCATCCGCTGCATCAGCGCATGCAGCGCCGCATGGATCTCGTCGAGCTCGCGGCTCATCCGGCGCGCGACGGGCAGCGCAAGCAGCGCCATCATCCGGTACGTCTCGATTTCGTACAGACGCTGCAACAGCCGGCCGCCCTGCTCCTCGCGGAAATCCTCGTCGACGACGAGAAAGCGCATGAAGCCGTCGTCGCGCACGTGCCAGTCGCAGAACACCTTGCCGCCGCCGAGCACGTGGCTGCCGACGAGCGCGGGCCCGTCGATCCAGCGCCGCAGGTCGCCGCACACGCGCCGCGCGGCGTCGCCCGACAGCAGTTCCATCCGTACCGCGACGAAGCGGATGCCGGCCAGCCGCGCGAACCACGCGGCCGGAATGCCGGCGATCGCGCGATCGTCGAAATAACCGGTGTCGCGACGCGGCGCGACGAACGTGAAGGTCGAGAATTCGGTGTGGCGTTCCCACTTCAGGTACCAGCCGCACGGCGACTGCACCGCATGGTGCGTCGCGCCTTCGTGCGGCGCGTCGATCCCCGTGTCGCGGCACAGCGCGTGCAGCAGCGTTTCGTGGATGTCGGGCTGGCCGTCCGCATAGATCGCGTAATGCGTGAGCGACACGGCTTCGGCGAGCCGCAGGAACGGCCGGGCATGCAATTCCGCGGCCAGTGCGGCGCGCAACGGATGGTCGATCATCGATACACCACGCTTCCTTGTTCGGTGCTGCACGCCGGATCAACCGGCCTGAACGCCGCGCCGCCCTGGGGCGAAACACCAGCGTGATCGCACTATGGCAGACACACAGCAACAATAAAAACGCATAATGCTGATCGTTACGTTCAGTTTTCCTGATACCCATGAAGATGCTCGATCACGACGTGCTGGCCACCGTCGTCGCCGTCGCGGAAACCGGCAACATGACCCGCGCGGCCGAGGCCGTGAACCGCTCGCAGTCGGCCGTGAGCATGCAGATCAAGAGCCTGGAGGACGCGATCGGCCGGCCGCTGTTCGTGCGCAAGCCGCGCAGCATCGTGCTGACGCGCGAGGGCGAGGTGCTGCTGGGATTCGCCAGACGAATGCTGGCGTTGCGCGACGAGGCATGGGCGGCCGTGGTGCGGCCGGAAGTGACCGGCAAGGTCGTGATCGGCGTGCCGGACGACTATGCGTCGTCGCTGCTGCCGTCGGTGCTGAAGAAATTCTCCGCGACCTACCCGAAGGTCGAGATCCAGGTGATGGGGCTGCCGAGCAGCGCGCTCGCGCCGCTGATCAAGGAGGGCACCGTCGATCTCGTGTGCGGCACGCGCATCAAGGGGCTGTCGGGCGATTTCATCCGCCACGAGCCGATGGCGTGGGCCGCGATGACGAACGGGCCGCGCGTCTGGGAGGAACGGCCGCTGCCGATCGCGGTGTTCATGCCGGGCAGCGTCGCGCGCGAGAACGCGATCCGCAGCCTCGAACGCGCGAAAGTCCCCTATCGCACGTCGTATGAAAGCCCGAGCCTGCTCGGGCTGCTCAGCATGGTCGAGGCCGGCCTCGCGGTCGCGCCGCTCGCGCGCTGCGCGATTCCCGCGCAACTGTCGATGCTCGGCCGCTCGCACGGGCTGCCCGACCTGCCGCCGCTCGAGCTGATCCTCGCGCGCAGCACCAAGTCGAAACGGCCGCCGTGCGACTTCCTCGCGGAACAATTGATGGAAGACCTGCAGCGGCAGACCGGGCAGACCGGCGACGCGTGAGCACGCCGGCGCCGGCTCGCAGCAAGGTCAGCGATGGCCGGTCGCGCCATGCCCGGCCGCGCGCAACGCCGCGTTGACGATGCCGGCCACCGTATCGACGAGCGCTTCGAGCGTGTCGCCGTGCACGTGCCGCCCGGCAGGCGGAACGTGCTCGCTGCGCCGGCCGCCCCACTGCGAGCCGGCCGTGACCGACAGCGTCGCGCTGAACCGCTGGCCGTGCCGGCGGCCGAAGATGCCGATACGCCGTTCGGCGACGTAAGCCTGTTCGGGAAGAAACAATCGGATCTCGACCGCCGCTTGATCGGGGTCGGCCGCACACGCGTCCGCATCGAACGCCGGTGCGAATGCCTTGACGATGCGGAACGTCACGTGGGAATCCCACGCGGCGAGCGGCCCGCCGGCCGCGTCGACGCGTTCGGCATCGACCGACCACTGATGGCGATCGGGCACGCGAATCGCCTGGCGCAGCAGCACGTCCGCCGCGCGAACCGTCACCGTCAACTGCCGGGCAAGCTGCCTGCCCGACGGCAACGCCGCGGTATGCGCGCGACGGGCAGCCGGGCGCGCAACACGCACTTCTTCCGTAAGGTACATGGGCCCTCCCTGTTCAGGGGTCGCGCCGCGTTCGACGCAGCGCACAAACGTCCACCGTCGCCAGCCGGCGAACAGCGCCGCGGCCGGCGAATCGGCGGCGGATTAGCCAAGCAATCGCCGTTCCCGGCTCAGCGGGCGTCGGCCGGGAGCCGCAACCGGCGCGCGATCGGCCCGATTACCGCATCGACTTGCTGCGCGATCAGCGTGTGCAGCGTGAAATCCAGATCTTCCGCGGCGATGTCGAAATGCACGTGGATCACGTTGCGCACCGCGCGGGCGCTGACGACGTACACGCCGAGCGGGGAATGCAGCAATGCGGCAAGCCGGGCGTGCGCGGCCGCGGCGGAGCCGGCCGTCAGCGTGACCGGCAGTTGCAGGCGCGGGCGCGGCGGTGGGAACGGTACGACGTCGCCGGATGGGCCGGCGCGCAACCGGCGGCCGGCGACATCGAACGCGGGAAAGGGATGAATGAAGGTCATGGCGCGGACGGAAGCCGTCCCGGCTGTTCGACACGTCCCCAGCTTAGAAGGGACCATATAAACGCCGTGCAAAAAAACGGTGTGCCCGTGCAAAAAACGGCATGCCGGCCGGGCGCTGGCCCGTCTTGACGACGTGATACGGCCGCTCGGCCGTCGCGCGTGCCCCGTCAACCATGACAGCTCGACAGCCGGCGATCCGCCGATACACTGTGAGCCGTCCCGACGGCCTCGATCGATGTCACCGATGCCGGCGGCCGGCTTCGATCGCGCACGGCCTGCCGCTTCCCGCCCGCCCCGCGCACCTTCCGCACCTTTCCAAGGAGTTGCACTTGAAGCCCTGGCGCCATGCGCTGTTCGCCTTCGCCGGCCTCCTGGCCGCCGCGTCTTCCGGCGCCCATCCCGTCTGCACGGTCGTCGCCGACGCCGCCACCGGCAAGGTGCTCGTGCAGCAGGGCGATTGCACGACCCGCGTGACGCCGGCATCGACGTTCAAGGTCGCCATCGGCCTGATGGGCTTCGACGCCGGCGTGCTGAAGGACGCGCACACGCCCACGCTCGATTTCCATGCCGGCTACCCCGACTGGGGCGGGGCGCCGTGGCGCGAGCCGACCGACCCGGCACGCTGGATGAAGCTGTCGATCTTCTGGTATTCGCAGCAGGTCACGCAGGCGCTCGGGCAGGCGCGCTTCCAGCAGTACACGCGCGCGTTCGGCTACGGCAACGCCGACGTCACCAGCAACGAGGGCGAACGGCCCGGCGTGATGGGCGCGTGGGTCAATGCGTCGCTACGCATCTCGCCGCTCGAACAGGTCGCGTTCATGCGCAGGATCGCGCAACGGACGCTGCCCGTCAGCGCGCACGCGTACGACATGATCGCGCGCATCACGCTGATCGACGCGCAACCGGGCGGCTGGACGGTGCACGGCAAGACCGGCACCGGCTCGCCCGGTATCCAGTACGACGCCGCACACGCATACGGCTGGTTCGTTGGCTGGGCGACGCAGGGTGCGCGCACGCTGGTGTTCGCGAACCTGATCCAGGACGACGCGCGGCAGACGCCGAATGCCGGCCTGCGCGCGCGCGACACGTTCCTCGCGGCGCTGCCGACGCTCGCCGAACCGGCCCGGCCGCAATGAGCGCCGCGCCCCGCAACGCCCGCATCGACCTGCTGCGCGGCATCTCGATCCTGCTCGTGCTGCTGCATCACTTCAACATCGCGTATTCGCTGCGCGACACCGCGCTCGCGCGCGTGCCCGGCTGGGACACGATCCATGCGATCGTGCGCAACGGCAACTACGGCGTGACGATGTTCTTCGCGATCTCGGGCTACCTGATCACGTCGAACGCGCGCCGCCGCTGGGGCAGCCTCGGCGCGCTCGACGTGCGCGCGTTCTACGTGTCGCGCATCGCGCGGATCGTCCCGTGCCTGCTTCTGCTGCTCGCGCTCGTCAACGGCCTCGCGGCGGCCGGCGTGCCGATCTTCGCGAACCACGCGCCGCAGGGCATCGCCGTGTCGTACTGGCTCGTGAATCTGGCGTCGCTCACGTTCTGGATGAACGTGCTGATCGGCGCGTACGGATGGGTCAACTACGCGCTCGGCGTGCTGTGGTCGCTGTCGGTCGAAGAGGTGTTCTACCTGTCGTTTCCGCTGCTGTGCATCGCACTGCATCGCGACACGCGGTTGCTCGCGTTCTGGCTGCTGATCGCCGCGATCGGTCCCGTGTACCGCTACACGCATCCGGGTGACGAAGGCGGGTTCCTCTATGCGTACTTCGCGTGCTTCGACGGCATCGCGATCGGCTGCTGCACCGCGCTGCTCGCCGAACGCGCGCAATGGCGCAAGCTTGCAGCCACGCCCGTGCAGTGGCTTGTCGCGACACTGATGACCGCGCTCTATCTCGCGTGGCCGATCGCCGAAAGCCATGTGCTCGGCGTGTCCGCGATGGCGCTCGGCACGGCCGTGCTGCTGATCGGCGCCCATGCGGAACGCGCCTCCGCTCGCGGTCGCCTGCTCGCGCCGCTGCGCTGGAGCGGCCGGCTCAGCTACGAGCTGTATCTGTTCCACCTGATCGTGCTCGGCACGCTGCGCACGTTCTGGCCGCCGTCTGCCACGCATGGCGACGGCAAGCTGGTGCTGCTCGTCGCATATCTGGCGCTGTCGGCCGGCGTGAGTGCGGTCATCGCGCGCGGCTATGCGACGCCGCTCGACCGCTTCATCAAGCGTGCGGCGTCGCGGCCCGCGGCGCCAGTGACGGACAGCGCGCGCGTGTAGCTTCCCGCACGTCGCGGCGAACAAGGCGGAAGCGGCCAGGGCCACGCGGTATCGCCTGCACGATACCGGCCGGCCCGACCGCAAGCGCCGCTTGCGCCGCGTCGCTCAATCGAGATAGTCCGCGTATTCCTTGCGCGAATAGCCGGCGAGCGTCTGCCACGGCAACGGGTCCCGCCGCGCGGCCGGCGCCGGCGTCAACGTCAGCTTGCGCGTCACGCGGCCGTCCGCGCTGCGGTATTCGACCGACAGCGGCGCCTGCAACCGCTCGCTCCACAGAATCCGGTTCGCGCCGCGCGCGCCGGGCGTGTCCACGGCCTGCTCGTACCAGACGGTGCCGGGCGCGTCGCCGCGCTTGGCGACCGCGAGCCGCTTCAACTGCGACGGCGGCGTCACGTAGTACGCGTTGTCCCACGAGCCGTCGAAGCCCGTGGTTTCGTACTCGGCCGGCGGCACGCTGACGACCGTCCGGTTCGCCACGTTCACGTACTCGATGCGAGCCGACTTGCCGTCGTACGTGACGTGCCGCGCGGCGGCCTGGAAGTTGAAATGCTTGTGGCCGGCGTGGGCCGCGGCCGGTTTTACCCCGGCGCGGCGGCCCGCATCGTGATCGTGGTCATGACCGTGATCGTCGCCATGCTCGCCACCGGCCGCCGCCGCGGGCAGCACGCGCTCGACCCACACGTGGCCGTCGCGCCGCACCATCCGTTCACGATACAGCGTCGTGCGCGTCACGCCGTCGGCCGTGACCGTGCGGCTTTCGTGCTGCAGCACGGCGTCGAGATCGGCGGCGGCCACCGCGGGCAGTGACACCCACCCGCAAGCGAGCACGCAGAGAAGCTGACGTTTCATCGTGACGTCACCCGGCTCAGAAGCCGAACGCCGAGCGCACGAGACCGAACACCTTCGTGTTGTCGATCGTGCCCTTGAACGCCTTCGCGTCCGCGCCGTCGGCGAACAGCATCACGTCGCCGCCGCCGTGCGTCTCCGATCCCGCGCTGCCCATCCGCACGCCGACTTCCTGCAGGTACGCTTCGTTCATCGCGGTGGCCGAATCGACCGACGCGCGCACGTTCGGCCGGTTGGCGCCGTTGCCGAACACCAGCGTCGTGTAGGTATTGCCGTCGGCATCCTTGCTCGGCTGACCGTCGCGATAGTTGCGGCTGATGTCGAGAATCGGGTTGCCGCGCTTCGAATAGCCGTTGATCGTCATCGTGTGGTCGTGGTCGGCCGTCACGACGATCAGCGTATTCGTCAGGTCGACCTTCGACAGCGCGACGCGGATCGCTTCGTCGAACGCCGCCGTGTCTTCGAGCGCGCGCTTCGCGTTGGTGCCGTGCAGCGCGTGATCGATCCGGCCGCCTTCGACCATCAGGAAATAGCCGTTCGAATTCTTCGACAGCACGTCGATCGCCTTCGACGTCATGTCGGCCAGGCTCGGCTGCGTCGGCCCTTCGCCCTTGCCCGCGACGCGATCGAGTTCGTACTCGAGATGACTGGTCGAGCTGAAGAGACCGACCAGCTTGCCGTTGCCGACCTGCGCGAGCTGATCCCGGGTCGCGACGACCGTGTAGCCCTTCGCCTTCATCTCGTCGAGCAGGTTGCGCCCGTCGGCACGGCCGCGCTTGTTCGACACCGGATCGAACGGCGTCCAGTGGTTGCGGCCGCCGCCCATCAGCACGTCGACGCCGTCGCCGAGCGCCGCGTTGTAGCCCGCGCCGCCGGGCACGGCCTGCGCGGCGATGTCGTACTGCGCATCGCGATGGCAGATGTGTGAATAGGTCGCGGCCGGCGTCGCATGTGTGAGCTCGGTGGTCGTGATCGCGCCGACCGCCTTGCCGCGCGCCTTCGCCAGTTCCAGCAGCGTCGCGACCGGCTGGCCGTTGCCCGGTGCGCAATGGTTGACGGTCTTGTTGCCGTTGACGTCGCTGCCCGGCGCGACCGCGCGCGTGTCGGACGACATCGACAGCACTTCGTTGTTCATCTTCACGCCGGTCATGTACGCGGCCATCGACGGCGCGCTGTCGGTCGTCTGCGCGTCGTTCGAGAAAGTCTTGACGCGGGCGGTGCGGGCCAGCTTCTCCATCGTCAGTTGCCCCGACTCGCCGACCTTGTAGATCCGGCTCGCGGTCACGGTCGTCGGCCCCATGCCGTCGCCGAGAAAGAAGATCACGTTCTTCGCCTGGCCGGCGGCCTGCGCCGCGCCGCACGCGAAACCCGCGACGGCCAGCGCCGCCGCGATGCACTTGATGGTCGACATCCTGTATTCCCCTGTACCCGTGTTGTCGGCGCTCAAAGCTGCACCGCGTTGCGCACCAGCTCGAAGACCCTGTTGTTCTCGATCACGCCGTGGAACGCATCCGCGCCGCGACCGATCGCACCGAGGAACACATCGGTGCCGCCGTGCGTCTCGCTGCCCTTGTCCATTCGCACGACCGCCTCCTGGCGATAGTCGTCGGCGCCCGTCACCGCATCGGTCAGCGCGGTGCCCGCGCGGCTGCCCTGCACGCGGTTCTCGCCGTTGCCGAAGCCGATGATCGTGTACGGCGCGCCGTCCGCGTCCTTCGCGATCGCGCCCGTCTGGTAGCTGCGCAGCACGCCCAGCACGCCGGGCTTGCCCGCTTCCGTCTTGCCGGTGCGCGCCGCATAGCCGTTCAGCACCAGCGTGTGATCGTGATCGGCCGTGACGACGATCAGCGTGTTCGTCAGGTCGGGATCGGTCTTGCGGACCTTGTCGAGCGTCGCCTTGATCGCGTTATCGAACGCGATCGTGTCCTGCAGCGCGCGCTTCGCATTGGTGTCGTGCAGCGCGTGATCGATCCGGCCGCCCTCGACCATCAGGAAATAGCCGTTCGGGTTGGCCTGCAGCACGTCGAGCGCGCGCGTGGCCATGTCGGCGAGGCTCGGCTCCCTGGTCGCGCCGCGATCGAGGTCGTAGCTCATGTGGCTCGACGCGAACAGGCCGACCAGCTTGCCGCGCTTCGTCGCATCGGCGGCCAGCAGGTCGTCGCGGTTCTGCGCGAACGCGTAGCCTTTCGCCTTCAGCTCGTTGACCAGGTTGCGGCCATCGGTGCGCTTGCCGCCGCCGTCCTTCGGCACGAAGAATTGCGCGCCGCCGCCGAGCACGACGTCGACGCCGTCGCCCAGCGCGCCGTTGTAGCCCGCGCCGCCCGGCACGAGCTGCGCGGCGATGTCGTTCTCGGCATCGCGGTGGCACACGTGCGCATACGTCGCGGCGGGCGTCGCGTGCGTGACGCGCGTGGTCGTCACGACGCCGGTCGCCATCCCGTTCGCCTTCGCGATTTCGAGCAGCGTCGACACCGACTTGCCGTTGTTCGCGCCGCAGTTGCCGGTGAGGCCCGCGCTCGGCTCGATCGCCTTCGTGTCGGGCGACATCGAGATCACTTCGTTGTTGGTCTTGACGCCGGTCATGTACGCCGACATCGACGGCGCGCTGTCCGTCACCTGCGCATCGTTCGAATAGGTCTTCACGAACGCGGATTCCGGCAACGTATCGATCGTCAGCGCGCCGTCTTCACCGACGCCGTAGATGCGTGCCGCCGTCAGCGTCGTCATCCCCATCCCGTCGCCGAGGAAAAAGATCACGTTGCGCGCCGCCGTCTTCACCGGGGCGGGCGTCGAGCTGGTCGGGCCGTCGTCGCTGCCGCATCCGGCCAGCGCAAGGGCGCTGGCACACAGCAGCGCCGCCATTTTGATTCGATTCATGTTGCCGATCTCCCCCGCCGTTGATGCTTTCGAAATGAAAGGCGATGGTAGGAAGCCGATGTGACGGCAAGATGAATGGAAACTGGAAGGATCGGTATGGCTGATGAAAGGATGGAACGAGGCACCGCGTCCGGGCGCCCCGCGCGACCGGGCTCAGCCGGCGTATGCGGCGGCGCAGCGCACGGTGACGATTCGTGCAGGTGGAAGATTGGCCCAGACGATCCGGCTGCCGCTGGCAACGAATGCCGAGTCGCCGAGCGGATGACGGCCTGGCGGGCGCAGGTCGTAGGTGAATTGAATCATCACGCCGTCGGCCGACAGCACGCGATGGCATTGACCGACGATCGCCGCCACGGCTTCACGGGGCAGCGTGCGCAGCGGCAGGCACGACACGATCGCGTCGACCGTCGCGCCCGGCGGCAGCAACCGCTCGAGCTGCCGTGCGTCGCCCGACACGATCGAGATACCGGGAAAGCGCCGTCGCAGATGCTGCACGAACGCCGGCGAGCGTTCGACGACGACGAGGCGCCGGGGCGCGACGCCGCGTTCCAGCAGCGCCGCGGTGATCGCGCCGGTGCCGCCGCCGAGTTCGACGACCAGCCCGTCGCCATCCGGCACCGCGTCGGCCATCTCGCGCGCCAGATGCCGCGAACTCGGGCACAACGCGCCGACCGCGGCCGGCCGGCCGACCCACTCGCGCACGAACAGTGCCGAGACACGCCACGCGTTCGGCCACGTCATAGGCGGGCCTCCGGCGCGTGCGCGGTCGGCGGCGACAGGCCGACGACTGCGCGGGACAGGGCTACGGCGACACGGGCAAGGTTCATGCGCATCCTCCTGGGCGAATCGGTCCGCCGCGGGACACGCGACGATCAATCGATTCTAGGAAACGCAAACTTAAGACGACGTGAAGATTGACCCTGATTCTCCTGACCAATTCGTGCCGGATCGGCCGTCGATTGCCGAGCCATCATCGATGCGCGGCCGCGAGTGCGCGGGATAACGCGCGTCGACCAACCGGGCCTGCCGCAGCGCCGTGTCGATCGCGGCGCGAGTGCGGTCCTCATGGGTACGGCGGCCGAAATGGGGTCAGCACTTCGGCCGCCATATCGTTGTTCCCGCCGTTCATCGAAACCGTGCGCAAGTGGGCGGTACAGCCCCGCCTGCGAACCGCGCGTCACGCTCGCCGCACGACGCGCGATACACCGTCACCGCAAGTTGGTTCTCGCCAGTTCGACGATCTCGTCGCCGCGCCCGCTGAGAATCGCGCGCAGCATGAACAGGCTGAAGCCCTTCGCATGCGCGAGCTCGATCTTCGGCGGCATCGCGAGCTCGTACTTCGACGTGACGACGTCGACCACCGCCGGCCCGTCATGCTCGAACGCGGTGCGCAATGCGTGTTCGACGTTCTCCGAATGCTCGACGCGCACGCTGAAGATGCCGGCGCCCTTCGCGATCGCCGCGAAGTCGGTCGGGCTCAGGTCGACGTTCGTGTCGAGATAGCCGGCCGCCTTCAGCTCCATCGACACGAAGCCGAGCAGGCTGTTGTTGTACACGACGATCTTGATCGGCAGCTTGAGCTGGCGCGCGCTCAGCAGATCGCCGAGCAGCATCGACAGCCCGCCGTCGCCCGACAGCGACACGACCTGCCGCCCCGGATGCGCACCTTGCGCGCCGAGCGCCTGCGGCATCGCATTCGCCATCGACCCATGGTTGAACGAGCCGTGCAGTTGCCGCTTGCCGTTCATCGTCAGGTAGCGTGCCGCCCAAAGCGTCGGCGTGCCGACGTCGGCCGTGAAGATCGCATCGTCGGCCGCGACTTCGTCGATGATCTTCGTCAGGTACTGCGGATGGATCGCGCGGCCCGGCGGCTCGGCCACCGCGAGATCGTCGAGCCCCTTGCGCGCGGCCGCGTAGTGCTTCAGCGCATTCTCGAGGAAGCGCCGCTGCGTCTTGCGCGTCAACCGCGGCAGCAGCGCCGCGATCGTTTCCTTCACCGTGCCGACGAGCCCGAGCGCGAGCGGCGCGCGATGGCCGAGCTGCGAGCCCTTCCAGTCGATCTGCGCGATCTTCGCGTTGGTCGGATAGAACGGCCGGTACGGGAAATCCGTACCGAGCATCAGCAGCGTGTCGCACGACTCCATCGCGTGATAGCCGGAACTGAAACCGATCAGCCCCGTCATCCCGACGTCGAACGGGTTGTCCCATTCGACGAACTGCTTGCCGCGCAGCGCATGCACGACCGGCGCGCCGAGCGTGTCGGCCAGCGCGACCACTTCGTCGTGCGCCCCCTGCGTGCCGCTGCCGCACAGCAGCGTGACCGCGTCGGACCCGTTGAGCAGCGCTGCGAGCCGGTCGAGATCGGCATCGGCCGGCAGGATCGACGGCGGCGCCGATTCGCTCCACGCCGGCGCCTCGTCCGGGCCGTCGCCGAGCGCGATGTCGCCCGGCAGCACGATCACCGCCACGCCGCGCTCCTCGATCGCGGTGCGCATCGCCCGCGCCAGCACGCGCGGAAACTGCGACGCGTTCGTCACGAGCTCGGCGAAGTGACTGCATTCGCGGAACAGCTCCTGCGGATGGGTTTCCTGGAAATAGCCGAGACCGATCTCGGTCGACGGAATGTGCGCGGCGATCGCGAGCACCGGCTGGTGATTGCGGTGGCAGTCGTACAGCCCGTTGATCAGGTGCAGGTTGCCGGGCCCGCAACTGCCCGCGCACACCGCGAGCCGCCCGGTCGACGCGGCATCGGCGCCGGCCGCGAACGCCGCGCTTTCCTCGTGCCGCGTGTGCATCCAGCGGATCGAGCCGATCTGGCTCAGGCTGAACGACAGGCCGTTCAGGCTGTCGCCCGTCACGCCCCAGATGCGCTCGACGCCCGCTGCCGCCAGCGTCTTCGCCAGGTATTCCGCCATCGTCTGTCTTGCCATGATGCCCTCGCTCGTTGATCGGTCGTCGATTGATCCGGCGGCGGCGCCTGCGGCCTTCGCCGAGATGACGGGACGAGCATACGCGATCGCGCCGGGCGGCGTCGTGACGGTGCAAGCGGCATGGCATGCGCGACAGCGCGGCCGGGCCCGTTCGCGCGGCCAGCCCGCTCTTTCCGCGCGATCGGAAGAGCGTCGCTGCCGCCTGGGCAATCCGTGCACGCGGGCCGATGCGGACTCGGCCGGACGCCGCTTCGTCCGGAAGCGTCCGCCCGGCCACGCGCGGGCGTCATCCGCTATACCGGCAGCGCATGCGTCGACAGGATCTCCTTGAGTACCATGAACGAGCGCACCTGCCGTACTCCCGGCAGGTACAACAGCTGTTCGGCATGCAGCCGATTGAAGCTGTCGTTGTCGCGCGTCCGCACGAGCATGAAATAGTCGAATTCGCCGGTCACGACATGGCATTCGACACACCCTGACACTTTCTGCGCGGCCTTCTCGAACGCGGCGAACGTTTCCGGCGTCGAGCGATCGAGCACGAAGCCGATCACGACCAGCATCCCGGCACCGAGCGGCTTCGGGTCGAGCAGCGCGACGATGCCGCGAATCAGCCCCATTTCCTTCAGCCGCTCGACGCGCCGCAGGCACGCAGGCGCGCTCAGTTTCACTTTCGCCGCGAGGCTCACGTTCGAGATCGACGCGTCCTGCTGCAGTTGCCGCAGGATCGCGCGGTCGATGCGGTCGAGCGCCGGTGCGGCGTCAGCGGGTGATGCGCTGCCGCGATCTAATTTCATTGCGCCAATCTCCTGTTTGACGAATCAGAATTGTTTATTTTTAATTATCAACGTCGACAAAATAGGTCGACGCAATTCATTTCGCAAGCTCATTTCCCGCGCTTCTGCCTATCATTTTCGTCATCGGCGCACGGCCTGCCGGCCGCGCCCGAACGATCCGATTTCCCGCCTTGTTCCCCTTCCGGAGCCCCGCCGATGAATCTGCAACGCTTCCCCCGTTATCCGCTGACGTTCGGCCCGACGCCCATCCAGCCGCTCAAGCGCCTGAGCGCGCATCTCGGCGGCAAGGTCGACCTGTATGCGAAGCGCGAGGACTGCAACAGCGGCCTCGCATTCGGCGGCAACAAGACGCGCAAGCTCGAATATCTCGTTCCCGACGCGCTCGCGCAGGGCGCCGACACGCTCGTGTCGATCGGCGGCGTGCAGTCGAACCAGACGCGTCAGGTCGCGGCCGTCGCCGCGCATCTCGGGATGAAATGCGTGCTCGTGCAGGAGCACTGGGTCAACTACGAAGATCCGGTGTACGACCGGGTCGGCAACATCCAGTTGTCGCGGATGATGGGCGCCGACGTGCGGCTCGTATCCGACGGTTTCGACATCGGCATTCGCCGCAGTTGGGAAGAAGCGATGGAGAGCGTGCGACAGGCGGGCGGCAAGCCGTATCCGATTCCGGCCGGCTGCTCCGAGCATCCGCTCGGCGGGCTCGGATTCGTCGGCTTCGCGGAAGAAGTGCGGGCGCAGGAAGCGCAGCTCGGCTTCAAGTTCGACTACGTCGTCGTCTGCTCGGTGACGGGCAGCACGCAGGCCGGGATGGTCGTCGGCTTCGCGGCCGACGGACGCGCGGACCGCGTGATCGGCATCGACGCATCGGCGAAGCCGGAACAGACACGCGAACAGATCACGCGCATCGCGCGGCATACGGCCGAGCTGGTGGGGCTGGGCCGCGATATCGTCGAACAGGACGTCGTGCTCGACACGCGTTACGGCGGGCCCGAATATGGGCTGCCGAGCGACGGCACGCTGGAAGCGATTCGGCTGTGCGCACGACTGGAAGGCATGCTGACCGATCCCGTTTACGAAGGGAAATCGATGCACGGGATGATCGACAAGGTGCGGCTCGGGGAATTCGAGCCGGGGTCGAAAGTGCTGTATGCGCATCTCGGCGGGGCACCGGCGTTGAGTGCGTATAACGGGATTTTTCGGGAGGGTTGAGAGGGTGCGGGCGCATGCGCGACATGCGCCCGGTGCCGCTCGGCTCAGTCGGCCGACTGGCGCAATACCTTCATTTCGATGTCGCCGTAATACAGGGTCCGCTCGGTCACATCGGACGGCCGGGTCTTCCACCACCATTTGTAGAGGCCGAGCTTGAAGTAGGCCTGATGGTCGTTCGGGAACGCGTTCGGTACACCCGTCACATGCACGACGCGGTCCCCGTTCCGGAAGACGTCGGCCAACGCATCGACGCCGCGATCGTCGGGCCGATACCGGAGCATCCACCGGACCGGTTCCCCACGATCCGCGATCGGGTCGCCAAACGCGAACGACCGGCTCGGCGTGCCCGGCGCACCGCGTACATCGACTTCGTATTTCCCGTTGTTCAGCAGCAACGCGAACGGCGGCGATCCATCGTTACCGCCCTGATGCAACTGGGCAATGAGTTCCGGCTGTCTGGAATCGAACCGATAATCGGCGGGAATCACCGTCGACCAGCGCACCTCGTAATCGCGGCCGTTCACGAAGCGAAACACAGGGGAAAAACTGACTTCCGAACGGGGCGTCCCGCTCGCCACCTCGCTGAAGTCCTGCGAACGGTTCATCGATACCTTCAGCAGCGTGTCGCGAATGCCGAACAATTCGCCCGTCGTGATGTTCTGTAGTGCCGGTTCCTGCAGACGAAGCCGCGAATCGATACCGCGCGTCCAGTCCGACCGATAGAAACGCGTTTCCTCATGCGCGCCACCCGGCGGTCCCGCGTGGCAAGCCGATACGACGAACATGCATGCGGCGATAACCCATCTACTGCGCATCGGCCGCTCCTTTGCGCCGAAACAACCGGGCAAGATACGCGCATGCGAGCATCCCCAGGAACCGACTGTTGGTCGACAGATAGCGCTTCCACATCCGCCCCGGCTCCTGGATCACACGGAACGCCCATTCGAGGCCGCTGCGCTGCATCCACAGCGGCGCCCGCTTCACCTTCCCCGCCACGACGTCAAACGTCCCGCCCACGCCCATCACGAAATCGACGCCCAGCTGCGCTTTCCAGCGATTGATGAAATTCTCCTTGCGCGGCGACGTGATCGCGACGAACAGCATTCGGGCGCCCGAGCGGCGGATATCGTCGACGACCGCCTGTTCGTCGTCCCAGAAATAACCGTGGTGATATCCCGCGATCGGCAGCCCCGGATAACGCGCCGCCGCCACCGCGACAACCTGTTCGACGACTTCCTGCGTCGCGCCGAGCAGATAGACCGGCAGCCCTTTCGCGTCGGCCAGCGCCAGCAGCCGATCGAACAGATCCACGCCCGCGACGCGCTCCGGCACCGGGATACCGAGCAGCCGCGCGCCCCACACCACACCCATGCCGTCGACGTTGACGATGTCGCATGCGCGGACCGACGCGGCAAGCTCCGCATCGCGCTGCAGGTGAACGACCTTCGCGACGTTGACGACCACGTGCTGCGTGAATTCCCGCTTCTCGACTCTCGCGCCGATCCAGTCGACCGTCTCGTTCATCGACATCAGATGGATCGGGCATGAGAAAAATTCGGCGCGGTTCATCGCATGGCCTCGTTATCGCGTTTTTCGGTATCGGGCACCGCGTGCGCGAATCGCGGCGGCTGGCAAAGCGACGCATACAGCGCCTTCAACTTCGTGGACACATCGGCGGAGAAGTAACCGAGCGCCGCAAGCCGCTCCCGCCCGTTGGATCGCGTGCCGGCCTTCAACACATCCGCAAGCTCGTTCGTGAGTCGGCCCGCGTCGTGGTCGAACACGACCATGCCGGGCGACACGCCGTCGAGCAGTTGCCGCACGTTGCCGACATCGACCGATACCACCGGCAGATTGACCGCCATCGCTTCCTTCACCGATTGCGGCGATCCTTCGCGGGTCGACGTCATCAGCAGGCACGCGGCACGCGCCAACAGGTCACGCACCTCGCTGCGCTCCAGACCGTCGATATGCCGCTCCTGCACCCGGATGCCATGTTGCGCCGACAGTTGCCGAAGCACCTGCGCAAACAACGGATAGTTCTTTTCCGGGCGTTGCGCGGAAGACGGAAACACGACGATCGGCAACGCGGATTCAGCACGCGCATCGTCGCGGTGCTCGACGAAGACCGTCTCGTCGACCGCGCACGGGATCGTCTCGCAGCGCCGGCGCAGCCGGATCAAACGCGATGAAATTTCCGCGCTGACGCCAATGCAAGCGTGCGCGAAGCAGGCCATCGTTTTCGATACCAGCCGCATCCATAGCGGGCCGAGGATGTCGGTGCCGTGAAATGTGATGACGACTCGCGCCCGGGTAAGCAGGCGAACCAGCGGCGCGGAGCACGCGCTCAGGCCGAAGTGATAATGCACGATGTCGTATCGTCCCGCGCGCGCCGCCTTCCAGACTTGCCCGATCGATCGCAGGTATTCGCCCTTGTCGCGATACCCTTCGATGACGAGCACGTCGACCGTACAGGCGCCCGAGCGCCGGAGCGCCTCGACCTGCTCGGTCACGAACACGCCTTGCCACGGGCTCGTACGGTTGCTGCCGAGATACATGTTCGTGACGACGAGAATTTTCATGAGCGGACCTCCACCGCACCATGGCGAGACGCGTGGCCGGCGCCTGGCCGTCCCCACGAGAACGCGTACATGGCCAGCAGTGCGGAAAATACGTAAGACGGCGACACAAACGCCATCGAGAAGATGTTGTCGAAGCAGAACGCGCCGACGATGTAGAACCAGACGGCCGGCTTGCGTCGCGCCTGTCCGTAAGCCAGCACGAACACGAGCCACGCGATCGCGCCGAACACGCCCATCTCGACGAACAGATGCGGATAGAACGTATCGGTGGTCTTCAACAGCCCGCCGAGCCCATACCAGTCGAAGTGATAAAGCTGGTAGAGCGGCGACGAGAATTTCACCGATGCCGGACCGCCGAAGCTGCCCAGCCCCTCGCCCAGCAAATTGCCGTTGCGGATCGATTCGAACATCACGCGATAGGATTCGGCGCGCGCCGAATTGCCCGCAACGACATAGAACAAGATCTTTGCCATGCCGACCTTCAACAGCGAATCGAGCATGCCCATCGCCATCAGCACGAGCATCGCGCCCGCCATGCCGGCCGCGGCCAGCCACGCGCGCACGTCCCTCACGTTCCGCACGAACGGGTAGAACGCCAGCGCCGCGAACAGCTTGAACGAGAAACCGAGCAACCCGAACAGCAGGAAGCCCCACGATGCCATCGCCGCGCGGCGGCCGGACCAGTACCAGCGGCACAGCAGGAATGCGCAGAGATTGATGAAGCTGAATTCCGAGAAGAATCCCATCCATCCCTGTGCGCGCAGGAACAGCCCGGAGTCGATGCGGACCGGCATGAACAGCGGCAGCCCGATCGCGTACGAAACGTAGAAGTACAACTGAAACAGATCGTTGCTGACGACCACGCCGATGAACGTCTTGACCAGCACGTCGAGCCGGTCGCGGTACGGGAAGATCGCCACCGTGATCGCGACCGGAAAGAGGAAGCGGACGAGTTCCTCGATCCCTGCAGCCGGGTTGAACGACAGCAGCATCCCGATGCACAGCGACACCGCGACCGGAAGCGCAACGACGGCCAGCCGGTGAAAGCGCGGACGCAGCAGGATCGCCATGAACACCAGCGCGAACGCGCCCATCTTGACGATCTGCGAACGATCGTCGTCGAGCGTGAGCAGCGTATCGCTGACGCAGAAGACCCAATACGCCAGCGCAAGCAGGCCGGCGCCAAGATCGGCGACCCGCGATCGACGCCCCGCCATCGCCGGCGCTCGAATCGCGACGCTCATGGGCGCGCTCCCGACGGGACCGGAATGTCCTCTGCGCCGATCGACGCCGAATACGACGAACATACCCGTCGCGCATGCAAGACCACGATCCCGTTGCGGATCAGCGTCACAACCACCGCCGACGCGAGCATGCAGAAGAACCCGGCTTCGCCGCCGATCGCGACGCTACCACCGAGCAACGCGACGAACAGCGTCGACGTACCGATGTTGATTCGCGCGGTGACGGCACTCTTCTCGAACGCCATCATCACGTTGCTGCCGACGACACCAAGCACCCCGGCCGCGCACTGAATCGCCAGCGACACGCCGCCCGCGAGCGCCATGTACCGGTCATCCCCCTCCAACCCCGCCCGATAAGTCAGCCCCGCCACCATCGCCAGATTCATCACGAGCACGACCAGGTTCGACAGATCGATGTTGCGCCGCATCGCGCCCAGCGTCGTATCGAGCGGCGCCTTGTCCTTCTTCCGCTTCACGAGATCGGGCAACTGCGCGATCGAGATGGCGCGCGGCAGCAGGTTGCCGACCGCGGTCACCGATGCGAACAGCGACAGCATCCCCGCGAACGACGCGCCGCACATCGCCTTGGCCGCCGGCACCGTCACCAGCGCGATACCGCCGGACAGGAAATTGGTCAGCCCGAACTGCAGCCCCTTCATGTCGAGACGCATCGCGAACACGCCACGCCCCGGCGCCCCGATCGTGACAAACATCGCGACGGCCACGCCAATCAGCGACAGCGCCAGGCACAGCGACGCGGAATAGCCGTGACGCGTGCCGACCTGAAGCATCGCGCACGAGCCCGCGATCAGCAGGCAGTCGAACGCAATCGTGATCCGGTAGCGGCGGGTCGACACGAAGAAATGTCGCGCGAGCTGATACACGGTCCAGCCCCACATCAACGCGACCACGCCGCCGAGATCGAACGCGGCAATCCCGGTCGCGGACACCAGCACGCACGCGAGCGTGGCGGCCAATGCCGTCCATCCCGCCATCGACACCAACGAGTAGAACGCGTCGCGCGCCGCCTGCCGCCCGTCGCTGGCCGGCACGCGCACCAGGATCAGCGTCGCCCAGCCGATGGCCGTGAAGAAGCCGATCATCTGCGCGATCGACAGGTTGGATGCTACGTGTCCGAGTTCGTCCAGCGAATGGATCCGCTGGATGACCCAGAACGTCAGCACGCGATACAGGCCAGGAGCGCCCGTACAGACGAGCGCCTCGAGACGGCCCAGCAGCTTTCCGGCATCGGCGTTCCGCATCATGACTTCGCGCATCCCGCCCGTTACGCGCGCGCGAGCACGCCGCGCGTGTCGATCACGACCTTGGTCTGCAACCGCACCGGGTCCATCCGGCGGAACGGCGCGTGATCGACGAGGACGACGATCACGTCGGCTTCCGCGAGCGCGGTATGCAGATCGCACAGCCGCGCCTTCGCGTCGAGCGACGCCGGCAACGCATCGACGTTCGGCTCGACGACCAGCAGCGTCGCGTCGACATGCCCGGCCAGCGCATCGACGATCTTCATCGCCGGGCTCTCGCGCAGATCGTCGATATCGGCCTTGAACGCGAGGCCGAGACACGCGATCACCGGCTCGCGGAACCGGCTCGCCGCGTGCCGCACCCGCTCGACCACGAAATGCGGCTTGTCGTCATTCACGTGACGCGCCGTGCGGATCAGCCGCGCATGCTCCGGCGCCGAATCGACGATGAACCACGGATCGACCGCGATGCAGTGTCCGCCGACTCCCGGCCCCGGCTGGAGCACGCTGACGCGCGGATGACGGTTCGCCAGCCGGATCAGCTCCCACACGTTGATGTCGAGCTGGTCGCAGATCACCGACAACTCGTTCGCGAACGCGATGTTCACGTCGCGGAACGCGTTCTCGGTGAGCTTGCACATCTCGGCCGTCCGCGCATCGGTCAGGATGCACTCGCCGCGCACGAACACCGCGTACAGCTCCTGCGCGCGCGTGCCGCACTTGCGCGTCATCCCGCCGATCACGCGATCGTTCTCCACGAGCTCGCGCACCACGTGGCCCGGCAGCACGCGCTCCGGACAATGCGCGATCCGGACGTCCGAGCGCTCGCCGGCCTGCTGCGGAAACGTCAGGTCCGGTCGCTGCGCGGCGAGCCACGCCGCCATCCGTTCGGTCGCGCCGACCGGCGACGTCGACTCGAGCACGACGAGGTCGCCCTTCTTCAGCACCGGCGCGATCGACCGGCACGCGGCCTCGATGTAGCTGAGGTCGGGCTTGTTGCCGTCGGTAAACGGCGTCGGCACCGCGATCAGGAACGCATCGGCCGGCTCGGGCGTCGTCGTCGCACGCAGGTGGCCCTGCGTCACGGCCGCATGCACGAGCATGTCGAGTTCGGGTTCGACGATGTGGATCTCGCCGCGATTGATCGTGTCGACCGCATGCTGCGACACGTCGACGCCGATCACGCTTTTGCGGCGTGCGGCAAAGGCTGCGGCGGTAGGCAGGCCGATATAGCCCAGCCCGATGACGGAAACGGTTTCGAATGACATGAATGAGGTTCTCCAGACGTCAGGGAATTCAGCAGAGCGAGCCGGCCAGATACGCCGGCCCCTGCGTCAACGTCGGCGGCGACACGAGCAGATCGGCGATCCGCCCGCTCGCGCGGCCGTCGCCGTACGGGTTGTGCGCGCGGCTCATCGCGCGATAGGCGTGGCCGTCCTCCCACAGCTCGACCACCGCGCCGACCAGCCGCTCGACCTCCGTGCCGACCAAGCGAACCGTGCCGGCCGCGACGGCTTCCGGTCGCTCGGTGGTGTCGCGCATCACGAGCACCGGCTTGCCGAGCGACGGCGCTTCTTCCTGGATCCCGCCGGAATCGGTCAGGATCAACCACGCGCGGCTCATCAGATAGACGAACGGCACATACTCCTGCGGCTCGATCAGCACGACGTTGTCGATGTCGCCGAGCAGCCGCGTGACCGGCTCCCGCACGTTCGGATTCAGATGCATCGGATAGACGATCCGGCACTCCGGATAGCGCTTCGCGATCTTCGCGATCGCCTCGCAGATCTGTTCGAAGCCGCGGCCGAAGTTCTCGCGGCGGTGGCCGGTGACGAGGATCATGCGTCGTGCGTCGTCGACGAACGGGAACCGCTCGCGCATCTGCTGCACCAGCGCCCGGTCGCGCGTCAGGCGTTGGGTGATCGTCAGCAGCGCGTCGATCACCGTGTTGCCGGTCACGTGAACCCGG
Organism: Burkholderia sp. EMB26; assembly: GCF_024730645.1. NCBI lineage: Bacteria > Pseudomonadati > Pseudomonadota > Betaproteobacteria > Burkholderiales > Burkholderiaceae > Burkholderia > Burkholderia sp. EMB26. Next base: position 2,380,797 of record NZ_CP078071.1, on the reverse strand, counting down.
CCGGCCTCGACGCCCTCGGCCAGCAGGTTCGCGCGCGACGTTTCGGTCGGCGCGAAGTGATGCAGCGCGAGCGCGCCCGTCACCCGGCGGTTCGCCTCCTCCGGCCATGGCGAATACAGGTTGCCGGTACGCAGACCGGCTTCCACGTGCCCGACCGGAATGCGCCGGTAGTAAGCCGCGAGCGTCGCGCCGAGGGTCGTGGTGGTATCGCCGTGCACGAGCACGAGATCGGGCCGGAACGTATCCAGCACCGGGTCGAGCGCATTGAGGATGTGCCCGGTCAGGCCGCCGAGCGTCTGCCCCGCGCGCATCAGGTCGAGATCGAAATCCGGCACGATGCCGAACAGGTCGAGCACCTGGTCCAGCATCTGGCGATGCTGGGCCGTCACGCAGACGCCGCAGCGCACGCCTTCGCGGTCCCGCAGCGCATGGACGAGCGGCGCCATCTTGATGGCTTCCGGGCGGGTGCCGAAAGTGACGAGAATGTTTTCGTAGTGATGGGTCATCGGATTCTCCGTCGGCGGATCACGCACGATCCGCGGCGGTATGCGAATCGGCGCCGCCATATGCGTAGGCGCCGTAGTTGCCGTACTGCGCGGAGCGCAGTCCCGGCCGGAAGTCGTTGAACACGACGGCCGTCGTGCGCGCGCCGACGCGCTCGATGCGTTTCGCCGATTCAAGGAGTTCGCCCGTGGTCGTCACGCCGGAGCGCGCGGCGAGCAAGATCGTGTCCGCATGGGCGGCCAGCACGGTGGCGTCCGTCACCGGCAGCAGCGGGGGCGCGTCGAGCAGCACGAGGCTGTAATCGCGGCCGACCTGCGTCAGCAATGCCGCCAGGCGATCCGACGACAACAGCTCGACCGGCCGGTCGGTACGCGGGCCGGCCGGCAGCAGATCGACGTTCGGTGCGACATCGCGCACGATGGCGTCGTCGACGGTCGCGCCGCCACGCAGGACGGTCGACAGGCCGACATCCGGCCGCACACCGAAGCGCTTCGCCAGCTCCCCGCGTCTCAAGTCGCCGTCGATCAGCAACACGCGTTGGCCCGACTGTCCGAGCAACGCGGCGACGTTGGCCGACAAGAAGGATTTCCCGACGCCCGCGGAAGGCCCGGTGATCAACACGCGGTTGCCTTCGGGCCAGTCCAGCAGCTGCAGCCGCAGCGCCGTGCACAGGCTGTGCAGCGCCTCGACCGCGGGTTCGTTCGGCCGTGCCAGCGACAGGATCGGCGCATGGCCCTGCGCCGCGGCGGCGCGCTGCGCGAGCCGGCGCTGGGCGGCACTGTGCGGAATCGTCGCCATCACGTTCAGGCCCGTGTCGAGCTCGATCTCGGCCGGATCGGTGATGCCGCCGAACAGCACCGCACGGCCGATGACGCCGCACGTGCCGAGCACGAGGCCCACCAGCGCCGCAATCGCCGTGACCAGTACCGGCTTCGGCCGTACGGGTTCGTCCGGCACGATCGCGCGATCGATCACGCGCACGTTGCCGATCTTGCTCGCGGTCGCGACGCGAAGCTGCTGGATGCTGTTCAGCAGGCCGACGTAGATTTCGGTTTGCGCGGTCACGTCGCGACGCAGCCGCACGATGTTGCGCTGCGCGTCGGGCAAGCGCCGGATCGCGTCGTTGACCGTCCCGATCTGGGCGCGGGCCGCGGCGATCTGCCGGTCGACCGCGGTGAGTTCCGGGTGCGCAGGCGTTAACGTCGACGCCAGCGCAAGCCGCTTCTGTTCAAGTTCGAACAGCGACGTCTGCACGGCCGTCGATTGCGTCAGCATCGCCTTCGCCTGTTCGGTCAGATCGACGATTTCATGGCGAGCCTGGTACGCGTTGAGACGGTCCTCGGCCGTACGCAACCGGCGCTCCACCGTCGGCACCTGATCGCTGAGGAACGCGAGCGACTTCTCGGCGGTCGCCGCCTTCCGGTTCGCGTTCTGCCGCACGTAGTTGTCGGCAATCGCGTTCAGCACCGCCGCCGCGCGCACCGGATCGTGGCTTTCGTACGACACGCCGATCACCCCGGACTGATCCTTGCCGCGGTTCGCGATGGCCAGCTTCTTCCGCAATTCGGCGAGCACGACCTGCTTCGACCCGGCCTTCACGACGAACTGTGCACCGGCCGCGGCTTCGATGCCGGCGACCTGCAGCATCACGTCGCCGGCGGCCGTCTTCACGCGCAGCGGCGCGCCGATCTCGCCTTCCACATCGCGGTCGAGATCGTTGCCGGACACCCGATAGCGCCCGCCGCCCAGCAACGTGACGATGAACGGGTGTTCGCGGAAGCCGGACGGCACGTCGAATGCGGTCACGTCGATGTGCTCGTTGCCCCACACGAAGCCGCCGACCCCGAACAGGCCGGGTGTCGACAACCCGTGATTGAAGCGCGCGATCGCGGCCCCGATCAGCGGCACGCGGCGCGGCAGCGCTTCGATATACAGGCGCTGGACGTCGACGACCGGCTCCGTCACGAGGCGCGAGCGCAGGATTTCCATTTCGCCGTCGTCGGTCGACTTCACGTCGAACAGCGCGCCGAGGCCGCCGACGAGTCCGCCTTCCGCCATGCTGCGCAGGTCGGAGCCGCCGCTTTCGACCTGCACGGCGATGTCGGCCTTGTAGACCGGCTTCGCGACGAGCGCATAGGCGGCGCCGAGTGCGGTGCACGCCGCCGTGACCGCGAAAATGCGGCCGGCGTGCGCGATCAGCACGTCGAGGATGCCACGCACGTCGAGCTCGTCGGCATCGCGCGCAAGGGATCGACCTGGGTTGGTTGTGTTCATCTGAGACTCACTTCATGTGTTCCGGCGCAACCACGCCGGCATCCGGACGTCGCGACGGGTTCGATTCGAGACGGGCGATCCGCACGGCCCAGTCGGCGACGCCGTGCTCGATCAGCTTCATCGCGTAGTCGTACACGTGACGGCTTCGGCGGTACGGATCGGGAACGTCGGTTTGATAACGCTCGGCGAGGCGATATACGCGGCCGCGCGTCATCGGGTAGGCCCGCTCGATCAGATGACGCTGCGCGGTCTCCATCACGAGAATCAGGTCGGCCCACCGGCAAACGCTGTCGTCGACGCGTCGGGCCCGGTGCGGAGCGCGCCCGAAACCGCGCGCGACCAGCAATTCGTTCATCACCGGATCGATCGGCGTTCCGCCGATCGCCGCGATGCCGGCCGACTCGATCGTGCGGCCGGGCACGGCGCGCGACAGCAGCGCCCGCGCGGCCGGGCTGCGGCAGACGTTGCCGGTGCACACCACGAGGATCCGGTTCATCATTTCGTGACGATCGCGGCGGTCAGGCCCGCGTTGATGGCCGGCAGCAGTTGCGCGAGCACGCGGCCGAAGCGCGCGAGCTTCGTGCTGTCGACGTACACGACGTCGCGCGGCTGCAGCTCGAATTCGTTGGCCAGCACCATCGACACCGGCGATCGTCCGTCCAGATGAAACACCTGCGCTTGCCGTGCCTCGCCGGCGCGAATCACATAGGTCTGCTTCGGATCGGAAGTCCCCTGATTGACGCTGCCGGCCTGTGACAACGCGTCGGCCAGCGTGAGCCGGCCGTTGCGCAGCGGCAGCGCCGTCGTCGGCTTGTTGACCTCGCCCATCACGTACACGCCGAACTGGTCGCGTGCGCCGACCTGCAGAAGATCGCCATTGCGCAACACGATGCGCGACGGATCGAGACGCTCGCGGATCAAGCCCGGCAGATCGACCGGATAGGCGACACCGGCGCGCACGAGCGTCATGCGGCTCTGATCGGCATCGGCCGTGAAGCCGCCCGCGCGCGTGACGGCTTCGAGCAGCGTCATCGGCGTGTCGTTGAGCGGTTGCGCACCCGGGGCATGGACCTCGCCGTCGATATAGACGCGATTGGCGCGATACGACGCGACGCGCACCGTCAACTGCGGCGCGACGAACCACTTCGAGAGCCGCGCGCGCAGCGCGGCCTGAATCTCGCGGGTGCTCATGCCCGCGACATGCAGTTCGCCTGCATACGGAAACGCCAGGTTGCCGGCTTGGTCGACGACGAAGCCGGCCGGCGGATCGGCCGGGCGCGCCTGCTGCGCGCCGGGGCTGCCCTGCGCCGCCGCCAGCTCCGGACGATCCCAAACGGTGATCTGCAGCACATCGCCCACGCCGATCGCGTAAGGCGCCGGCTCGGCAAGAAGCGCTGCACGTGAGCGTTCGTCCTGCGCGCGCGCCTCGCGCCGCTGGGCCGCGATCAGGTCGCCGTCGATCGGTCCGATCGGTATCGACGCCGCGTCACCCGAAGCGGAACCGCCTTGCGGCCGACCGACGGAGGCCGCGTCGATGCGATGCGTCGACACCGTCAGGCCGCTTTCGTGAATCCGTGTCGCGATGCCGCCGTCCCGCGACGCATCGTTCGCGAGATCCATGTGCATGCCCGGCTCGACCGCGCAAGCGGCCAGCAGCAATATCGCGGGCAAGACCGTCAGCGCCGGTCGCAAGCGTTGCGCCCATGGGCGCGCCCCATTTCCAGTTTCCATATCCGTATCCAGTCTGCGCGCGTCGATGCGTCGCTCAATAGGCGTTGCGATGCGTGAATCCATACCGGATCGTTGCCGCCACGATCCGCAAGTCCATCGAAAACGACCAGTTGTTCAGGTAATAGAGATCGTGCTCGACGCGCTTGCGCATCTTCTCCACGCGATCCGTTTCGCCGCGCAGACCGTTGACCTGCGCCCATCCGGTGATGCCGGGCTTCACGCGATACCGGTGGATGTAGCCGTCCACGAGATCGCGGTAGGCGTTGTCGTGCTCGACCGCATGCGGGCGTGGGCCGACCACCGACATCTCGCCCTTCAGCACGTTGAAGAACTGCGGCAGTTCGTCGAGGCTCGTGCGCCGCAGCAGCGCGCCGATGCGCGTGATGCGCGGATCGCCGCGTGTCGCCTGACGAACCTCGCCGGGCGTGGCCGCGTGATGCACGTGCATCGTCCGGAACTTGTAGATCGAAAAGATCCGGCCATAGGCGCCCATCCGCCGCTGCCGGAACAGCACCGGCCCGGGCGACGACAGCTTGACGGCGACGGCGATCGCCGCCAGCGCCGGCGCGATCGCGATCAGCGCGATGCACGCGAAGACGCGGTCGAACAGCGCCTTGCCGAGACGTGCCCGCATCGACAGCGGCGACGCCACGAGATCGAGCACCGGCATGTCCGCGATACTGCCCGGCTGCGTCTCGAACGGCGCCATGCCGGTCAGTTCCGGCACGAACCGGATGTTCACGAGTTCGTTGCGGAACACGCGCACCAACTCGCCGATGCGGCCCGCGTCGGCGAGCGGCAGCACGATCCAGATTTCGTCGACACCCTCGCGCCGCACGCCTTCGACGAAGCGCGCGAGCGCACCGCGGCGATGCGAAGGCGCTCCTTCCGCGTCCTTCACGGGCGTTCCGGACGTGTCGAAGACCGCGTGGACACGACGTGACGCATCCAGGCCGCGCTTCGCCAGCACGTCGTAAAGCGCGCCGTGCCCGACGAGGCCGACGGCCCCGCGCGTCGGGCGCTGTTTCGTCGCCTGGCCGCGCCACCGCGCCCACAAGGCTCTCAGGGCCTGCAGCACGGCGAGCCCTGCGGCCGACAGCGCGAACCAGGCGACGACCCAGTCCGGAACGGGCCAGTACCGGCCGTCGAACGCGAATACGACGACGAACCCCGCTCCGATGACAATCGCCGGGCCGGCCAGCGCCAGACCGGCGGCACGCCGGCGTGTGCCGCCCAGGCCGGCCACGGAGAACACGATCCATGCGAGCGGGGCCGAGATCGCGACCATCAGGTAATCCAGTATCGCGGGCGGCCATTCGCCGATCGACGACCTGGCCACTGCGGCGGCGACGACAAGCAGGCAAACATCCGGCAGCGTCCTGCGGAAAATCGTCTTCCTGAAGATCGGATCGTGCCGCGCGGAGTCGAGCAAACGCATAACACCTCATTGATTTTCTACCGACCCGGACGATGCGGGGACAGACGCGTACCGTTTCATCGGACGCGATCGCACCATCTCGAATCTCATTCGGACCTGTCAAAGCGACTTTTCAGGATGACGAAGTTACTGACGCATTCAATCGACACGAATGTCATCATGTGTCAAATCGATCGCCTCAGAGACGTACATCAAGACGCTTGCAAGACCATCCATTGCGACGCCTTTCACTCAAGCGTCCCGGGAGAATTCGTGATGGTTTGAATGGTGCCATCGCGATCATGCGGATCAAATCGGACGACTTCTAAAACTCTATTCACCCTTCTAGTACTTGTCCCATATTGACGCACGCATTTCCCAACACGTCTCCAGCCTGAAGCGTTCAACCCTGTCAAGCGCCCGTCTTGCATACCCGACCAAAAACCGGTTTGAACGCGCGTTGTCGATCGCGCAGCGGAGAAAAGGCAAGCCCTCACTCCGCCCGGCGCTCGCGGGGCCAGCCGTCCATCGGGCGACGCTACGCCGGGAAATCGCGAGAAACATCGACTCCGTCGAAAAATCCGACAAGACAAATAGAACGCGATAGGTCACTCGTACTTGTTCAATATCAATCGCCCGAGATCGCCCCTAACATCCGACGGCTCTCGATATATCGATCCGATAAAGCGGGTAGCTGCTCAAGGAACAAGGAAAGACCGCGTGAATATTCGCTTCATTTGCCGTATCAAACAGCGCTGTCGTTCGCGCCCGTCACGCGGCGTCGGGTGCTACCCGAGCGTGGATACCCTCTTCGAATACAAGGGAATCCGAAATGCATACGGCACCGATCCGAACGCGCGATACACGCTCGGCATCGCCGCCCTGCTCCTGCTTCCGGCGCTCGTCCATGCGCAAACGCACGTGCCCAGCGCGGGCCAATCGTTGCGCGACGTCGAGACCGTCCGCCCGTCGCTGCCGGCCGCGACACGGCCCGACATCGACCTTCCGCGCACGGAGACTCCGCAGGAAACCGATCGTGACACCGGCCCCCGCGTCACCGTCCACGCGTTCGACCTCGAAGGCAACACCGCCTTCACCGCCGCCCAACTGAAGCCGACCCTGGCCGATCTCGTCGGGCGCGACCTGAGCTTCGGCGAGCTCCAGCAAGCCGCCGGCCGAATCACCGCCTATTACCGCGAGCGCGGCTACGTGCTCGCGCGCGCCTATCTCCCGCAACAGGACATCGACAGCGGCGTCGTTCGCATCGCCGTCGCCGAAGGCCGCTACGGGAAAGTCGAACTGCACAACCGCACGCGCGTGCTCGACCGTGCGCTGCGGCAGCCGCTCGCGGCACTCGAGCCCGGCGATGCGGTGCGCGGCGTGCCCCTCGAGCGCAGCCTGATGCTGCTCGACGAGATACCCGGCGTCAACGCAAAAGGCACGTTGCGCGCCGGCACGGAACCCGGCACCACCGATCTCGTGATCGACGCCGAGCGCGGGCCGTTCGCCACCGGCTCGATCGACCTGGACAACTTCGGCGATCCGCTCACCGGCCGCTATCGCGCCACGGGCAGCGTCGACGTCAACACGCCGTTGCGGCTCGGCGACCGGTTCTCGCTGCGCGGGCTCACCAGCAACAAGCACCAGCGCTACTACCGCGTCGCCTATCAAGTCCCCGTCGGCCCGGCGGCAACGCACATCGGCGTCGCGTATTCGGACATGAATTACCGGCTCGGCGGCGAATTCAGGGAACTGGGCTTTCGCGGCGGCGCAAACGTGCGAAGCGTGTTCGTCATGCAGCCGCTCGTGCGCAACCGCCGCGCGAGCATCGACGTCCGCGTGACCTACGACAACAAGCATCTGCGCGATGATTACGGCGCCTTCGACATCGTCGGCGACAAGCGCGTCGACCTCTGGTCGATCGGCATCAGCGGCAACAGCCAGGACAGCCTCCTCGGCGGCGGGCGCAACGGCTTCTCGGTGAGCATCGGCTACGGCCGCATGAGCGGCAACGATCCGCTGGAGATGAACCGGCTCGCGAAAACGCACGGCCGCTTCACGACGCTCAACGTCAGCGCGTTACGACTGCAGACGCTCGGCGCCCGGATGCAGCTCTTTACGCAATTCAGCGCGCAGCGCTCGTCGCGCAATCTCGACACCTCGGAGAAGTTCAGCCTGGGCGGCCCGTACGGCGTGCGCGGCTACGCGCTCGGCGCGGGCAGCGGCGACAACGGCTGGCAGGCAAGCGCCGAACTGCGCTATCTCGCCACGCCCGGCTGGCAGATCAGCACGTTCGTCGATACCGGGCACGTGCAGCTCAACAAGCAGCCATGGACACGCGAACGCAACGGCGTGCAACTGTCGTCGATCGGCCTCGGCACGACCTGGTTCGGCACCGGCCGCCAGCTCAGCGTGACGGCTGCGTTGCCGCTGGGCAACGCGGAAAAGGTCATCACGGTCACACGCGGGCCGAGCGTGTGGCTACAGGCATCCCAGTATTTCTGAATGGCAGGCGGCCGGGACGGCCGGTGTCATCCGCAGCACTGGAAGCGGACAGGCATACCGCTTCCCTTTTGGTCGCTTCGTCACGCATACGGAGCGGCCGTCTTCAACCACCCGTACTCGATACGAGGAACGCACAATCCATGAACAAGACCTACGCACTGGTCTGGAACCACGCCCAGCACTGCTGGAATGCGGTCGGGGAAACCGCGCGCCGCCGCGGCAAGTCGAGCGGCGGCAAGCGCGTCGCCACGGTAGTCGTCTCGCTGCTCGGCCTGGCCGCGCTGCCCGCCTTCGCACTGCCCAGCGGCGAGAAGATCACGGCCGGCAAGGCCGACATCGTCCGCTCCGGCAACGACCACACGATGGTCATCAACCAGAAGACCGACAAGCTCATCACCAACTGGCAAGATTTCAGCGTCGACCGCGGCGAGCGCGTGGCGTTTCTTCAGCCGAACAGCAACTCGGTCGCGCTGAACCGCGTGATCAGCAACAACGTCAGCAACATCGACGGTCCGATCGATGCCAACGGCAAGGTGTTCATCGTCAACCCGAACGGCGTGATGTTCGGCGCCGGCGCGCAAATCAACGTCGGCAGCCTCATCGCATCCACGCGCAACATTTCCGATGCCGACTTCCTCGCCGGCAACTATCGCTTCGCGGGCACGTCCGCGGCAGCGATCATCAACCAGGGCAACCTCACCGCCGCGGACGGCGGCGGTATCGCATTGCTCGGCGCGATCGTCATCAATACCGGTGTGGTCCAGGCGAAGCTCGGCCGCGTCGCGCTCGGTGCGGGCAACACATTCAGCGTCAACTTCGACGGCAACGGCCTGCTCAGCCTGCAGGTCGACGAAGGCGCCGTCAACGCGCAGGTCTATAACCACGGCCTGCTGAAGGCCGACGGCGGCGAAGTGTTGATGACCGCGCGCGCGGCCGGCAACCTCCTCGGCGCGGTCGTCAACAACACCGGCACCATCGAAGCCAAGGGGCTTGCGAATCGCGCCGGCAAGATCACGCTCGACGGCGGCACGGTTCAGGTCGCCGGCAAGCTCGACGCGAGCGCGGCGCAAGCCGGCGCGCCGGCCGGCTCCGTCACGACCCGAGGCGGGCGCGTGCAGGTCGCACGTGACGTGCAGGTCGACACGCGCGCCGGCAATGCGGCCGGCAAATGGACGATCGAGGCGGCGAACGCGGGCGTGAACGGTGGCGACGTCACCGGCCGCTCGATCGACGCCGATACGCTGGCGCGCAACCTCGGCACGACGAGCGTCGAACTCGCGAACACGCAGGGCGACCTGACCGTCGGCAGCCCCGTATCGTGGACGAGCGACAACACGCTGACGCTGACGTCGAAAAAGGCGAACGTCGATCTGCGGCAAGCATTGTCGGCGACCGGCGAGAAAGCCGGCCTCGTGATCAACGCGGCCGACAGGATCCGCGTGAACGATGCGGTAAAGCTGACCGGCGGCAACGCTCACCTCGAACTCAATTCGGCGAACGGCCATGTGCTGGCGAACGGCAAGGCCATCGTGACGCTGTCCGGCAAAAACGCATCGTATCGTTCGAACGGCGAGGACTACACGGTACTGCACACGGTCGAAGACCTGCGCAACGTCGACGCGAACCTGAACGGCCGCTACGTGCTCGGCAACGCGCTCGACGGCAACGGCGCGAACTTCCGCAGCATCGGCGGCAAGGAAGCGTTCACCGGCAAGTTCGACGGCCTCGGCAACACGATCGCCAAGCTGTCGGTTTCGAATACGGAGCGGGGCGTCGGCCTGTTCGCGTCGAACGGCGGCCGCATCGCGAACCTCGTCCTGCAGGGCATCACGGCGACGTCGTCGGGTTCTCGCAACGGCGCGGTCGGTGCGCTGGCGGGCTACAACACCGGCACGATCGAGAACGTCGTCGCAAAGGACGTCGACGTCAAGGGACGCGGCAGCGTGACCGTGGGCGGCCTGGTCGGCTCCAACCTCGGCGGCACGATCGATCGCGCCACCGTCCGCGGGCAAGTCGAAGGCGATCGTGATACGACCGCGATCGGCGGCCTCGCCGGCGAAAACGTCGCGCCGGACGGCAAGTCCCGCACCCGCGCGACGATCCGCGACAGCCACGCGGACGTGCGCGTCGCCACCGCCGGGCAAGGCGCGGCGGGCGGGCTGGTCGGCGTCAACGGCGGCCTCGTCGACGCATCGTCGAGCGCGGGCCGCGTCACCGCGACGGGCGATGCGGCGATGGTCGGCGGGCTGGCCGGTCTCAACCTGGGCAGCGGCGTCGTCAAATCGTCTTCGTCCTCGTCGTCCGCCACCGTGACGGCAGGCCGGAATGCGGTGGCCGGCGGGCTCGTCGGCCTCAACGCCGGCACCGTCACCGCATCGCGGGCCAGCGGCGACGTGACGCTCGGCGATACCGGCAACGCGGGCGGCCTTGTCGGCGTCAACGCCGGCAAGATCGACGAATCGTCGGCGAGCGGCGACGTCGTGGCCGGCAACGACAGCACGGTCGGCGGGCTCGTCGCGTACAACACAGGTGAAATCCGGGCCTCGCGGGCAAGCGGCAACGTGACGGCCGGCAACGACAGTCATGCGGGCGGCCTGGTCGGGTTCAACGTGGGCGCGATCGATCGCGCAACCGCGACGGGCAATGTTCAGGCCGGCAACTGGAGCTTCGCCGGCGGTCTTGTCGGATTCAACTGGGGCAAGCTCGCGAACGCGTCCGCGACCGGCAGCGTTCGAGCCGGCAACGACAGCCTGGCCAACACCACCGTCGGGTTGAACGTCGGCCAATTGGTGGCCGTGACCGGCACGGGCAACGCGCAAGCCGGCCCGAAGACCAGGTTCTGACGCTCGCGAAAGCGCGTACCGGCCGTCAGCCCGATCGCTTTCGTGATCGGCGCCTGATTGCTCGCCTGGCTTCTCGTTAAAGGCCGCCCGGCACTTCCGGGCGGCCGGCAGGATCGGCCCGAACCGACAGCGCGGATCGGGCCGGAAGTCGCCTGGATGGCGCCCGCCATCTCCGCTGCCAGGGAGCGGGCACCAGCCCCGCTCCTCTTCAAGTCGATTTGTTAGCTGCACGTAGCAAAAAGATTTCAACCATCCGTTCTCGTTACGAGGGGAAACAACAACCATGAACAAGACCTACGCACTGGTCTGGAACCAGACCCAGCACTGCTGGAACGCGGTCGGGGAAACCGCGCGCCGCCGCGGCAAGGCGAGCGGCGGCAAGCGCGTCGCCGCCGCCGTCTCGCTGCTCGGCCTCGCCGCGCTCCCCGCCTTCGCGCTGCCCACCGGCGAAGCCATCACTGCCGGCAAGGCCGACATCGTCCGCACCGACGACGGCCGCACGATGAACATCAACCAGCACACCGACAAGCTCGTCACCAACTGGCAGGACTTCAGCGTTGGCGGCGGCGAGCGCGTGTCGTTCCGCCAGCCCGGCAGCCAGTCGATCGCGCTGAACCGCGTGATCGGCAACAACGGCAGCCGGATCGACGGCCAGATCGAAGCGAACGGCAAGGTGTTCCTCGTGAACCCGAACGGCGTGATGTTCGGCGCCGGCGCGCAGATCAACGTCGGCGGCCTCGTCGCGTCGACCCAGAACCTCTCCGACGCCGACTTCCTCGCCGGCCGCTATCGCTTCTCGGGCACGTCGGCCGCATCGATCGTCAACGACGGCACGATCACCGCCGCGGACGGCGGCAGCGTCGCGCTGCTCGGCGCGCGCGTGTCGAACAACGGCACGATCCAGGCGAAGCTCGGCCGCGTCGCGCTCGGCGCGGGCAACACGTTCAACGTCAACTTCGACGGCAACGGGCTGCTGAACCTGCAGGTCGAGGCCGGCGCCGTCGACGCGCAGGCGCACAACGGCGGCCTGCTGAAAGCCGACGGCGGCGAGGTGCTGATGACCGCGCGCGCGGCCGGCAACCTGCTCGGCGCGGTCGTCAACAACACCGGCACGATCGAGGCGAAGGGGCTGGCAAGCCGCGGCGGCAGGATCACGCTCGACGGCGGCACCGTCAAGGTTGCCGGCAAGCTCGACGCGAGCGCGGCCGAAGCCGGCGCACCGGCCGGCGCGATCGTCACGCGCGGCGAACGCGTCGACGTCGCGCACGACGCGCAGGTCGACACGCGCGCCGGCAACGCGGCCGGCAAATGGACGATCGAAGCAGCGAACGCGGGGGTGAACGGCACGGATGCCGCCGGCCGCTCGATCGACGCCGAGACCCTGTCGCGCAACCTCGGCACGACGAACGTCGAACTCGCGAATACGCAAGGCGACCTGACGGTCGGCGGCCCCGTGTCGTGGACCAGCGACAACGCGCTGACGCTGACGTCGCGCAAGGGCACCGTCGATCTGCAGAAAGCGCTGCAGGCCACCGGCGCGAGCGCGAGCCTCGTGGTCAACGCGGCCGACAAGATCCGCGTGAACGACGCCATCAAGCTCACCGGCGACAATGCACACCTCGAACTGAATTCGACGCATGGCCACACGCTCGCGAACGACAAGGCGGTCGTCACGCTGTCGGGCAAGCATGCTTCGTACCGCTCGAACGGCGAGGACTACAAGGTGCTGCACACGGTCGAAGACCTGCGCAACGTCGACGCGAACCTGAACGGCCGCTACGTGCTCGGCAATGCGCTCGACGGCAACGGCGCGAACTTCCGCAGCATTGGTGGCGATCATTCGTTTACTGGCGTATTCGACGGCCTCGGCAACACCGTGAGCCGATTGAAGGTGACCAACCCCGGCAAGGCGGTCGTCGGTCTGTTCGGCGTCAACGCGGGCCGCATCGCGAACCTCGCGCTGCAGAGCATCACGGCGACCGGCTCGACGCAATATGGCTCGCCGGTCTCCGTCGGCGCACTGGCCGGCTATAACTTCGGCACCATTTCCAACGTGAAGGCGAGCGACGTCGTCGTCACGGCCAAGGGGTACGGCGCGTCCGGCGGCGGCCTCGTCGGCTCGAACCTGGGCGGCACGATCGACGGCGCGAGCGTGTCCGGGCGCGTCGAAGGCGATGACGAGACCGCCTATCTCGGCGGTCTGGTCGGCGAAAACGTTTCGCTTCATGGCGGCGCTGCCGCCCGGATCAGCAACAGCCATGCGAACGTCCGCGTGACGGCGGCACGCGACGCCGCCGCCGGCGGCCTCGTCGGCTACAACGCCGGCGCCATCGCGGATTCGTCGAGCGCCGGCAGCGTCGTCGCGACGGGCAACACGGCAATGATCGGCGGCCTCGTCGGCGTCAACGAACGCGGCGCGACCATCGAGCGTTCGTCGTCGTCGGCGACCGTGACGGCGGGCGCCAATGCCGTGGCCGGCGGCCTCGTCGGCGCGAATGACGGCATGATCGACGCGTCGCGTGCGACCGGCGCGGTGACGGTCGGCGACGCCGGCATCGCGGGCGGCCTCGTCGGGAAGAACAACGGCGACATCCTTGCCTCCACGGCCGACGGCGACGTCAAGGCCGGCGCATCCAGCAACGTCGGCGGCCTCGTCGGCGCGAACGACGGCCAGATTCAGGATTCGCGAGCGAACGGCGCCGTGATGGCGGCCGCATCGAGCCGCGCGGGCGGCCTCGTCGGCGTCAACGGCGCGCGGGCGGATATTCGTGGATCGGCTGCGCACGGCAACGTGACGGTGGCCGGCATCGGCACGCTCGGCGGGCTCGTCGGGCTGAACGAAGGCCTCGTCGAGACGTCCGAGGCGCATGGCACGGTGACTGCCAGCGACGACAGCACGGCCGGCGGGCTGGTCGGCGTCAACCACGGCAGCATCGACGCATCGCGCGCGTCCGGCAACGTGCGGGCAGGCAATTCGAGCAAGGCAGGCGGGCTGGCAGGCGTCAACGCGGGCTACATCAACGCGTCCGAAGCCGCCGGCAAGGTTGCCGCCGGGCTCGCGAGCATGGCCGGCGGGCTTGTCGGCGTCAACACGGGCATCATCGCGCAGTCGAAGGCAAGCGGCGCGGTTTCGGCAGGCATCGGCAGCCAGCTCGGCGGGCTCGTCGGCTTGAACGAGCGCGGCAGCATCCTGCACTCGGTTGCGACGGGCGACGTCGACGGCGACATGCTCAGCGATATCGGCGGGCTCGTCGGTCGCCATGCTTCGGGCCTGATCGAATCGTCCCGGGCCACCGGGTCGGTCAAGGGCGCCGGCACGAGCAACGTGGGCGGGCTTGTCGGCAACAACAGCGGCACCGTCAACGCGTCTTCGTCGAGCGGCAATGTGTCCGGCAGCGGCGCCACGAGGCTCGGCGGACTGATCGGCAGCAACTACGGCTGGGTGAACCAGTCGACGACCAGCAGCCGCGTCGCGTTCACCGATGGCTCCGGCAATTTCCGCGGGGCCCTTGCCGGCCTCAACTTCGGTTCGTTGAACGGCAACACCGCAACCGGCGCGGCAACCAGCGTCCGGCTCGTCGGGATGAACTTCGGCAGGCTGAAGGATTAAGCGACGAAGTGCGCGGGAACCGGCGGTGCGTGTTGATGGCGCCGCCGGTTTTCGTGGTGTGTCGATGAATGCTTTTTTGAACCCATGCCCGACGGACGGTCAGTCACGGCCGCGCGTCGGGTCTTCGTGACATCGCAACAACGATGCCGCGCGATCGGGCCGGACAGGTATCCAAAGCGTCCGGCGTATCGCTCGACGCGGCAAGGTGGGGGGGCAAGGTCACGCGTTCGCGCACGCAGCAATTGGCGGGGCTTTGCGCAGTGGCCGAATGACGGGTCGCCTCGTTAGAAACGCATGGTTGGCAATCGCTACTGACACGCCCCGATCGAGACGGAACCCTGTATCGGCGCGATGTCTGGCGCAATGGCTTGATCGTCCGGTCTTCGTTTGACCGGGCGCAGCTCATGCGGAGCGGAAAGGCGTAGAGAAACGGTTGCGTGAGTTGCGACCAGGCAGTTCAGGTCGCGGGATGGGTGCCGGCATCGGCAAGCGTCGGAATCGACGCTCAACGGCACAGCCAGCGGCGATTACAGCGGAGAACCTTCCTGGCGTGCACGACACGTTTGATATCCGGGAATTTCAACGACCTGACCGAGAACGGGAATCGGCACGCCCGGATAGACGTTGAAACCATCGAGACGATGGCCATCCGCTTTCGCGTCGCTCACCCGATAGCGAACATTTCCCGTCGCGGCGAGTTGCGCGCCTGACGCATTGCACGTCACGGACAGCTTTTCCCGTGGGCTTGCCGGCAACTGACGGACAAGCGCACTGAATCCAAGGTTGACGATGATATTGCCCGTTGCCTTCTGCCCGCCTTCGCTCGACGCCTTGATCACGGGCTTGACGAGAAGCCGATATACCGTCTCGGTTTCTACCGGCCGCAGCGGCTTGAGTACGATGTTCTTGATCTGCCTGGGCGCGAGGGTCAACTTGAACGGATAGGCATACAGAAACGGCTGGCTCTCGTCGCCAACCGACTCGACCTTTTCATCGTTCAGCGGGACGCCGGGATTCAGCAAACGGGACAGGGAAATACTCACATACTCGGGACGCGAACCGTTATTGACGACCTCGACGGTCGTCCCCTTCTCGTCTACGGTGATCTCTTTCGGCATCACGTCGATTGCCGCGAAGCTCGAGCATGAGAGGAGCCCGCTCACGATCAACGTCATCGCTCGAAGGGTGGCAGCACAAGAACTCATGTCTGAATATCGATCCATTTGACGTTGAAGGAAATCATCAAGACTGCGTTGTCATGCGTTCGGCCCGCCACGATACGGCAGACCCGACCGGCAAACGGCAATTCGCACGAGCCGTATGCGCGTCACCGCAGGCAACAAGCCAATCGGCTCCCTGCTCCAACCGGAAAAGACAGCGTCACTACTTGGTGATGATCGGCTCGAAGGTCAGGGACAACGTGCCGGTGTAGGTACCGGCGGTACTCCTGAAATCCCCCGCCGGCGGATAGGCCGAGACGGCAAGATTGTAGTACCCCACTGAATCGACATTCGGTGACGGCGGGGCCGGATTCTGGAATTCCACGCCCCTATCCACGCTCAACTTCGAAGGCGCCGCGCCCTCAGGACCCATGCTGACGGTCGGCGACCTGAATGCGAGCGTCGGCTTCGTGCCATGCACGATCTGCAACGGCTGATCCATCCGGACACGAAATTTCCCGGTGGTCGACACGATGCGCAACCGCGCCTGCACGTCGTACGTCGATTCCCACCCGCCGAGCTGCTGCATAACCAGGCCGTTTCCGAACCACCCGCCCTTGTCGTCGGTGACGATCAGGTTGTTCGCGCGCGTCACGCTTGCGGTCACCTTGCTCGTCGTTTTACCCGTCACAGTGAACTGTGCGGAAGCGTACGCCGGCAGCATGGCCAGCCCGAACAGCATCAACTTGTAGATCTGCTTTCTCATTTCGCCCTCTAGGACTTCGTCACGATCGTGAACGACAGGACATCGCTGTAATTACCGGTGTCGATACTCGCGCCCACTGACGTCTTGAACGTCGGAACGAAACAGGTCCGATTTCCTTTATTCAAATTAATCGATCCACTGACTTTGTTCGGTATGTCAAATGTCTCGATACCACTATCCAGCTTGACACTGTACGGCACACTCTGATTCGAATTATCGACCTTCTTCAACAAGAACTTCCCCCCCGAAGTGCCATTCTGGCTGGTCGCGTCAATGACAAACCGCTGAGCGGTGTCATTACCATCACTGGAATAAGTCAAGCACAGTTGCTGCGCCGCACCGGAAAGCGTCTTTTCACTTTCGCCCCGCGGCAACTCCCCGAGACTCCAATCCGGCACAGCCATATTGACGGAAATTTTAGGCAACGGCTTCGGAGGCGGCACTATCGGGTCCAGGATATGACAGCGACCATTGCTGTGACGGGTCAGGTATACCGCACCAAGCACTTCGCCGACGTCGGAGCCGGAAGTATAGTTGCCGGCGCGGACCGCTACGCCCTGCCAATTCGCAATAACCGCGTTATTTATTCTAAGCTCGAAATTGGCGTCCAATGGATCAGGATTTGTCCATGGCGACAAAGTACTGTAATGCATGACATAGTCGCGCCCTACCCAAATCCCTCTGCCAGGGTCCACACCGTTCAACTTGACGGACATCGTCGCCGCCGCATTCGGCTGAAGATTACCATTTGCATCATATGTGTAAATCAGCAAACCACGCGATATGAAGGTAAACCGGCCCGAATTCCCTTTGGCAGTGTTAAAGTGCATCGAAACAGTGGCGGTACTCGTCCCATCCCCATTGTCTGACCAGAAACATGTCCCATAGCTCGAAACGACGTCCGCCGTTACAAGAGCAGATGCATTTCCCGACGCCAACAAAAAGAGGGAAAAAATCAACGCTCCGAAAGAAAATTTCGATGTCTTTTTACTCAACTTCTGTCGCATCATGGTTTCCCGAAAAAATATGCGCCACGAGAGAGTCGTTCGACGCGAGGTAACGGACTTCACTCGAATGAGCGCGATCTGCTCCGCTATCGGGCGGGGCCGCTACGTTGATAAATCACGACGCCATAGCCGACGCTGATCGACAACGGTGCCGCCAGGCTGCCCTGCATGTCACCGGCGACGACGATACGCTCCATGGGCCTGAACGTGACGCGCCACACCTGTGTGCGCTGCTGCGTGCCGAACTCCTTCAGGTTTATTCGGTATTTCTGCCCCGGTGCCAGCACGAGCCGGCTCGGCTGAACCAGCAATCCGGGCCGTTCGACTTCGGTGATCGGCACGAGATGTTCCGGGGACTCACCCGGATTCGTCACCAAATGCTGTTCGATATTCAGGTAGAGCGGCGTATCACCGACGTTCTCGGCGTACAATTCGCCGGCCGGTTTGCCGGGTTCCATCGTCAGTTCGACGCGCGACAGCTTCAGGACACCCGCGGCCATGCTGGACGAGCACATCAGCGCAGCCAGCATCGCGAACGCCGTACGCCGCCCGGCCTTCATCACGGACATGTCAGCACGACCGGTTTGTCGTCGACATCCATCGACATACGCGCCGTTGCGAAATGCTGCGGCGTGCCCGGAAATACGGCTATCGTCTGCGGCACCTTCACCTTGTCATACATGACGCTCTTGAACACCTGACGCACATTGCCGGTGTTTTCCAGCGTCATCCCGCCGCCTTCGCACCGATGCGTCCACGCGGATTTCTGTTTGGCAGGTGCCGGCATGTGCCGCACGAGCACGCCGTAGCCAATTGCCACCGACATCGGCGCGGTAATTTTGTCGTCCGGCACGTTATCGACCTTCAGCGACCTGACCGGCAGGATGTACAGCCGATAAAGCTCTTCCTGCTCCGGCTCGGTCAGCGATTTCAGGACAATCGAGCGTGTCTGGTTCGGGCCCAGCGTCAGCTTGTCGGGGCTGGCCAGCATGCCCGGGCGGCCGACTTCACCCAGATCCACCTTTTTTTCCGGCGTCACGCCGGGATTCGTCACCTTCTGCACGTTGATGTTCAGATACAACGGTGCATCGCCCATGTTCCTTACGGTCACTATCTGTTCATGTGCGTTGAAAACCTTCGTCGAAGCCGGCATCACCATCAACTCGCCTTCCGCATGAGCGGATTGGGTGACTACCATCAGTAACCCGAACAACAGTGAAAGCGGGGTATGAAATTTCATTGCATTTCCTCTCTGATTTTTGACGGGTCGTCACTTGCAACGGAAATAGTTATCCTTTGCATCCCTCAGATCGCATTCGAGACGCCGGCCGTCATGCTCGACCGTGACCGTCTTCAGCATCTTCTTGCTGACGATCGAGAACAGCCCGTTCCGGTGCGCCGTGTCGCCCGTCTCGACGATCTTCCCGCTGACGGGCTTGCCATCCTCATCGGTCAGGAAGCCGCTGTAGATCATGCTGATGTCGACGCGCGCCTTGGCCGAATACACCTGTCCCGGATGGGCACGCACGATATTTGCAGGCACTTCGATGTTCATGTCCAGATTCTCGTTGCTGCCGAACACGCGCGCGAACGGTACGTCGCTGTATGCGTTGAGCGGCACCGCGTAGGTTCCGCCGCCCGCTACCGGGTTGCCCTCGACATTGAAGCCGTATTTCATTCCATCCAGATTCGGTGTCCTCAACAACAAGGCGCTGCCGCCGGGACTGTAGCGGCCGAAAGCCACGCCATCCTTGCTTGCCGCCACCATCCCGCGGTAGTTGAAGTCGACGTTGCTGCCGCCGTTGCTGGTGCCGAGGTTCAGCGATGCATCGCCGCGCGTGCCTGAACGCGAGCCGTACAGGTTGACGCCGTAGTTGTTGCCAACCCGGTTGCCTGTGACGCCGACGGTCGACGTGCCGAAGGCGTCCGTGAAATCCTTCCGGATGTCGCCGCTCAACTGCGTCTGTCCACCCGCATGTGCGGCGTTGAAGCTTCCCTGAACCTTGTCCAGCGTCATCGTCGTGTTGAAATACACGCCATAGCCGCCGTTGCCATTCTGGAAGCCGCCCTTCTGCACGCCGAGCGCAAAGGTCGCCCACAAGCCGTTCGGCCGGTAGTTCCAGCGGACCTCCGCCTGGTGCGAAGCACTGCCGAGCCCCGACTTCTGATAGTTGTAGCCGACGATCGCCTTGCGGATATTGCGGCTGTAGGACAAGCTCGTGCTCGGCTGCCCGCTGTAAAAGCGCGACACGTTCGTGCTCTGGTAGCGGCTCACCGTCAAGCTGCCCAGCGCTTCGCTGGCCATCGAGATGTTCAGGTAGCCGCCCGCGCCACGCTCGCCGCCGAGCACGCCGAGCGTCGGCGCAATATCGATTCCGGCAACCTGCGTCGGGCGCGTGATGTTGATTTCCGCCGCCCATTTGCCGCCGTGGCCGGCCAGCATCGACGCGTTCATGTAGAACTGCTTCAGATTGCGGCTCACCGCGGCTTCGAGCAAATACCCGCCGGTGCCCATCTCCTTGCCTGCCGTGAAGTGCCACGCGTTGCTCCCGGAGGCGCCGAAATTCAGGTTGTTGACTTCACGACGATCGCGGCTGACCACGTTGCCGTTGCGATCGACAAGCCTGATCTCGACCGAGTAGTAACCGCCCGGCAGGTCGGCAAAACTGATTTCGTTGCGACCGATCGACGCCGGCCGCTTCAGGATCAGGCGATCGTTGCGGTAAAACTCGTAATTGCCTTCGGCGGTCGCATAAAGGATCAGCGAACCGGCGTTGGTATTCACCTTCAGGTGCGCCTGGCTGCCAACCGTCACGAACTGGTCGAAGCTCGGCGACAGCAGCGTGCTGACCGAGCCCGACGAGTAATCGATACTGTTCTGCTTGCCGGCCCGCACATAGGTGCTGGCAAAGTTCTTCTGCAGGTAATACGACGACACGCCACGGTCGCCGCCGCTGAAGCCGCGCGCTGTCGACTCGTTCGCGTACCAGCTCACATAGCCGAAACTCTGCGACGGAAGCCCGACCCAGGTATTGGCGTTGATGTTCGCCGCCCGATAGCCGTGCGACGCTGCGCGCAAGTCGATCGACTGATTATTGACGATACCCAGATTCGTCTGCGGCGCGATGTAGTCTTCTCGCGCATCTCGGATCGCGATCGACCGCTTCAACTTGTCGACGGTCACGTGATAACCATCGATCTCCAGGTCGCAGCCTTTGCTGCAACGCTTGTAATCCAGCTGCGAAACGACGCGCTTGAGTGTCGCGACGTCCTCCGCTGAAATGCCGTTCTCTTCGAATTTTCGAGCGTCGAACGTCAGCACGCCGTCCGCTTGCGAAAAGCCGATGAAGCCTGGCAATGTCCGCCCGTTGAACGTCGCAACGTAATTGGCCGTGTCATCCATTTCGGCCGCACTGAATCCTTCGGGGACTTCGTACGATATCTTCAACTCCGCAAATGCGTTCGACGACATGAAGAGGAACGCACCCAGCCACAGCTTGTTGAAGCGAAAAGGAATTTGATCGGCGAACACGCTTTATCTGCTCTATGGAGGGAGAGGAGGGGCGGACATGGAGAAATTTGTCGGCGCGGCGCAAAAAAGGAAGCCCTGCAAACGAGGGCTTCCCGTCAGCGCTTACTTCGACTGCTCTGCGGCAGCCAGGGGTTCGAACACCGCCACGAGGTCACCGCTGTAGCTGCCGTTCGTGCTCAGGGTGCCGACTTGCGTCGGGGCGTCGACGCTGATCTTCATGTCGTGGATCTCGTCGTAGCCGCCGTTGCCAGCGGTCGTCTGCGTGATCTTCTGGACCGCGCCGAACTTGACTTCGAAGTCGCCTGCGGTGCTGCCCAGCATGACCTTCGCATTCTTCATTTCATACTTGCCGTTCGACATCTTCAGCGGCTGCGCCAGCGAGATGTTGAAATCCGGGTTCTTCGACCACACGCGAACCGGCAGCGTCTTCGAGAACTTCGTCTGCGTGTAGTCGTTTGCGTTGAGTTCTTCCGTGCCGTACCAGGTCGAACCGTCCGGCTTCGACACGAAGATGCCGTCGTTGATCTGTGCCGTCAGCGTGATTTTCTTCGACGTCGTGTCGGCCTGCGCCGTGTGTGCGATGCCGAACAGTGCGCCGGTGATGCTCATGGCCAGAACGAGTTTGCTGAGTTTCATCGAATGATCTCTATTTAAAAAACAACGTTGCGATAATGAATGCCTTATTTAAATGACATTCGCCGCGTGGAAGATCAATTCCACTGACGTTATTTTCGATGAGTCGCGCATGACACGAAATAGGACGAGTTTCACAAACCAGATCCATGAACCTAGTACAAGTATGATTTTTTGCTTTATGTGTATTTGAATCGTTGATTGTTAGATCGATTTCACAAATTCCACGACCGTCCGACCGCACGGGGCGCCGGAGCCCCGACTGACCGTCTTGCGCGACTTCAGGTTTGCGGGATTCCGATCACGTCCCTGCCAATTGCAACACGAATATCGGAAAGCGGCATGCAATCGCCCGTACGCGTGCCGAGCGCCGGGATGGCATGGAATGGCGACCGAACGGCGCCCGAATTCATGCCAGACGACGATCAAATACTTCGAGGCGCGCCGACGGGAGGTCAACTTTGATCGGCAAAATGATTAAACATGCGTGCTGCGCCGCACGACAAAGTGATCGCGTCGCTCGGGCCCCACTGAACTTCAATCGACGACCACGCCGCGACAGGTCAAGGCAGTCGTCGCGCCATGTGACAAGCGCCGTGATAATTCAGACGGCAGCCCCTCTCCCTCTATGAACGGAGACTCAATTTAGTACTTGTCCCAATAGGAAAACAAATGGATTAAGACACGTCCCATTTCCAGCAATCGATGGAATTTCAATAATAGATACCGAATCGCGCTTCATCATTTAAACAGACTTCACGAATGATGCATGCGCGCTTCGCAACGTCAACCATCGATTGAGAACATGACAATGAAACTCGCAACCAGCACCAAACTCATCTCGACGCTTCTGGCAGTAGCAGGCCTGGGGCTGGCATCCGCCGCCCACGCGGCGGACGGCACGATCACGTTCACCGGCAACGTCACCGCGTCGACCTGCAAGATCGACGGCACCGCAGCCGGTGCGACGTCGAACAAGTCGGTCGCCATGCCGACGGTCAGCTCGGGCTCGCTGAACGCGGCAGGCTCGGTCGCCGGCCGCACCGCATTCGGCTTCAAGCTGACGGGCTGCGCGGTGGATACCGCCGAATCGAAGGGTAACCCGACCAAGATCCAGGTCTCGTTCGAAAACGCGACGAACGTGACGGCCGACGGCAAGCTGTCGCTCGACAAGGGCACGACCGAAGCGCCCGAAGCAAAGAATGTCGTTCTCCAGATCCTCAACGACAAGCAGAGCCCGATCAAGGTCGGCGCAAACGCAAGCGACCAGAACTCGCAGGTCGTGTCGATCGGCGTGGACGGCACGGCGAACCTGGACTTCTTCGCCGAATACCTGGCGACGGGCGCGGCAACCGGCGGTTCCGCGAACTCGAAGGTCCAGTACTCGCTCGTCTACCAGTAAGCCTCGCGCTCACGCCCGGCCCGCTTGTACGAGGGGCCCGGGCGCCGTGCAGCGCACGTCGCCCGATTACCCCCCGACAACAACGATCAGAAACCCATCCGAGTCGTCATGAACGTCATCACCCAATCGCTCCAAGCCATCGTACTGACCTCCGTCCTGATCGCTTCGCACGCGTGCGCGAGCGTCGTGATCTCGGGAACCCGAATCATCTTTCCGGGCAACGACCGCGAAGTCACCGTCAAGCTCACGAACGACGGCCCGACGCCGGCGCTGGTCCAGACCTGGATCGACAAGGGCGATGCGAACGCATCTCCCGACAACATCGACGTGCCATTCACGCTGACGCCTGCGATGTTCCGAATGGAACCGCATAAGGGGCAAACCTTGCGGATGGTGTACACGAACGAGCCGCTTCCCGCCGACAAGGAATCGCTGTTCTGGCTCAACGTACTGGAAATCCCGCCGAAGGCTTCGGAAGGTAGCGATAGCAACCGGCTTCAGGTCGCGTTCCGGACGCGCATCAAGATCATGTTCCGGCCGAAGGATCTGCAAGGCAGCGCCCAGGACGCGCCGATGCAGGTCCGCTGGCAGGTCGCACGCGGCACGGAAGGCCGTTACGTACTCACGGCGACCAACCCTACGCCCTACGTCGTCAACATCGGCAGCGCCCAGCTTCATTCGGGCGGCCACCAATACGACGCCGGTGCGGGCTTCGTGCTGCCGGGCACCACACGGGAATTCCCGGTCGCGGATCTCAAGGCTCCGCCCGCGGCGGACGCAAAGGTACGGTTCGGCAGCATCAACGACTGGGGCGCATCGACCAATAACGAAGTGCCTGTCTCGACGCAGTAACGTCGCGCAGAGCGGCGCCGGTACGCCCTCCCGGCCAGTAACCGAACACCGCGGCACGGCTCGCGCGAATCGCACCTGCATACCGCCCCCGCCGCCAGGTTTCGACACCCGAATCACCAACCGCGCCTGCCGGGTAGTCCGACTGGTGCATTGCATTCGATCCCAACCCGATATCAATAGGAGTCCTGTGGAATGAATTCGTCGATCCGACATGATCGCCCGGATGCGACCGACACGCCACGGCTCAAGCCGATATATGCGCTGGTGCTGTCGAGCCTCGCCGCGTGGCCAATCGCCGGCCGCGCGGACACCGGCAATCCGGTGCCCGGCGGTCCCGAGACGATGCAGATCGCGCAGGTCGAGCTCGCGCGGACGCCATTCGCGCAGGCCGAGTTCGATCCGGGCTTCCTGAACAACGGCAACGGCCAGACGGTCGACCTCAAGCGTTTCGAGCGCGGCAACCTCACGACGCCGGGCACGTACGGTGTCGATCTCGTCGTCGGTGAAGAATGGGTTGGACGATTCGACATCGCATTCAAGGCCGCACCCGGCACGTCCGATGCACAGCCCTGCTTCGACGGGAAGACGCTGCAGCGTATCGGCGTCGATTTCACGAAACTTCCCGCGGAAACCGTCGACGCAATCACGACCGACGGAGAATGCCGGCGTATCGGCCAGCTCGTTCCCGAGGCGAGCGCGTCGTTCGACTTCAGCGAACAGCGCCTGACGCTCAGCATTCCGCAGGCCTCGCTCGTGCGCCGCGCGCGCGGGTACGTCAGCCCGGATCAGTGGGATGCCGGCGTGCCCGTCGGCATGCTCGACTACAACCTGAACGTCTACAGCTCGAAGGCCAAGGGCAGCAGCGCGGATACGCAGGGTTATCTCGGGCTGAACGGCGGCGTCAACATCGGCAACTGGCATTTCCGCCACAACGGGTCGTACTCGTGGTCCGAGCGCGGCGGCAGCCGCTATCAGAACGTTTCGACCTACATGCAGCGGGATCTGCCGGCGCTGTCGTCGCAACTCGTGCTCGGCGAAACGTTCACGTCCGGCGAGTTGTTCGACTCGACCCAGTTTCGCGGCGTGCGTCTGTCGACCGACGACCGGATGCTGCCCGACTCGCTGCGCGGCTATGCGCCGGTCGTACGCGGCGTGGCGAACAGCAACGCGAAGGTGACGATCCGTCAGAACGGCGTGACGCTGTACGAGACGACCGTCTCGCCGGGCCCGTTCGAGATCAATGACCTGTATCCGACCGGCTATGGCGGCGACCTGCAGGTGTCCGTCACGGAAGCGGACGGCTCGGCACACACGTTCTCGGTGCCGTACGCGGCCGTGCCGCTGTCGCTGCGGCCGGGCATCCAGCGCTACAGTTTCGTCGCGGGCGCGCTGCGCAGCCAGCAAAACACCAGCAATCCGCTGTTTGCACAGGCGACCTACCAGCGCGGCCTGACGAACCTCATTACCGGCTATGGCGGCGTCACCGTCGCGGCCGGCTATGCATCCGCGATGCTGGGCGGCGCGTTCAACACGCAACTCGGCGCACTCGGCGTCGATTTCACGCAAGCCACCACGTCGATCCCCGGCGTGAAGCGCTTCAGCGGCTCGAGTTTGCGGATCAGCTACTCGAAGTCCGTCGCGCCGACCGGCACGGATGTGTCGATCGCCGCGTATCGCTACTCGACAAACGGCTATTTCAATCTCAACGACGCGATGAGCGCGCGCGATGCGGTTCGCACCGGCTATTCGGTGGATACCGTGTGGCGGCAGCGCAATCGCGCGTCGCTGATGGTCAGCCAGCGTCTCGGCGAGAAAGGCGGGCAGTTGAGCCTGACCGCGTCGGCCGCGAATTACTGGAACCGCCCCGGCTCGGACGTCAACTACTCGGTCGGCTACAACAACTCGTTCCGCAACATCTCGTACAGCCTGTCGGCGACGCGCCAGCGCGACTTCGGCGGCAGCATGAGCACGCTGTACTACGCCAGCGTGACGATCCCGCTCGGCAAGTCCAGCCCGGTGACGCTGACGGGCAACGTGTCGCGCGATACGCAAGGCCGCACGCAACTGCAGTCGATGCTGGCGGGCTCGCTCGGCGTCGACAACGACCTGTCGTACAGCATTGCCGCGAACCATACGAACGGTCAGGGCAACGCGAGCACCGACGGCAGCGGCAGCCTCACGTACCGCGCACGCTTCGCCGAGCTCAACCTGAGCGCCGGCGGCAGTTCGACCTACCAGCAGGGTTCGATCGGCATTCGCGGCGCGGCGGTCGCGCACCAGGGCGGCATCACGCTGTCGCAACCGCTGTCGGAGACTTTCGGCATCGTCGAGGCGAAGGGCGCGGAAGGCGCGCGCGTCACGAATGCATCGGGCGTGCGGGTCGACAGCCGTGGCTATGCGATCGTGCCGTATCTCACGCCGTACAACATGAACATGGTCGAACTGGACCCGAAGGGCATCTCGATGGACGTCGAACTGAAGGAAACGAGCCAGCAGGTCGCGCCGCGCGCCGGCGCCGTGCCGCTGCTCAAGTTCGACACGGATACCGGGCGCGCCGCCTTGATCCAGGCACGCAAGTCAGACGGCACGCCGCTGCCGTTCGGCGCGGCAGTCACCGACGAAACCGGCAAGAGCCTCGGCGTCGTCGGCCAGGCGAGCAAGATTTTCGTGCGCGGGCTGAAGGACCAGGGCGAACTCACCGTGAAGTGGGGCGACGATGCGCGCTCGATCTGCCACATCACTTACGACCTGCCGGTCAACTCGAGCACACGTCGATCGAACGGATTCCAGCAGGTCGGCGGCGTGTGCAACGCAAGCGCGATATAGGTCGCGGCTCGCTACCTCGTCTACACCTGGTCTGAATCACTCTCGCGTTCAGCCAGCCATCGAACCGGAATCGAGAACATGCGAAATCATCTACTCACATTTACATTCGTCGTCGCCTGCGCCTTGTCATTCCACCCCGGCTCGGCAATGGCCAGTTGCAAGACATACACCAACGACGGATCAAGCTACTACCTGACGAATATTTCTGGATTCAATCCGCCTGCATTCGACCCTGGTGCGTTTGCGATCGGAAGTGTCATCTACTCCTACAGCGCGTATCCGACCGTCGTCAACAAGAGCAGCTCTTCCCCGTACCCCAGCTTGGTTTCCTGCGATTCCAATACGCGCACTTACGCCACGGGGATCGGAATGCAGAGCAACAATATTTACCCGACTTCGATTCCCAATATTGGAATCAGAATTGTCGAGAACTATTCTTCGGTGAAGTTCCCGTTTTTGGAAAGTTCCTACTGGGTATCGAATACGTGGCTTGCCACTCAATACCAGATCAGAATTGAACTGATCAAGACCGGAGACATCACGGCTGGCGGGGTACTGAGTGGTGCATTCGCGCAATACCGCGCGAACGGCGCCAACGGGCAGCTTCTCGTCGAGCACCGATTCGCGTCGCCTGTCGTTGTCCAACCCAAGGTACCGACCTGCAAGGTTTCGACACCAGCCGTGGCCGTGCCGATGACCTCGGTACATATGGCGCTGTTCAAAGGCGTCGGCACGACGACCACCGCGAACGCGTTCGAGATCGGGCTGGCCTGCTCGGGCGGTGTCGCGGGAACATCGACCAACGCTTACGTGACGCTCACCGATACAACGACGCCAGGCAACACGTCGACGACGCTGTCCTTGACCAAGGATTCGATGGCATCCGGCGTCGGCATCCAGATTCTGAAGAACGGCACGCCGTTGGGCTTCGGGCCCGACTCCGCGGCCGTCGGCAACACCAACCAATGGTATGCGGGCACGATTGCGCAGGGGCAAGCGAACCTGAAAATTCCGCTCAGTGCCCGCTACGTGCAAACCGGGGAGACAGTCACGCCGGGCAGCGCGAATGCCCGTGCGACATTTACGCTGAGTTATCAGTAGCAAGCCCGTGGCGTCGGGCATCGAATCCGCAGGTGCAATCAGCCGTGCTGCTTTCGACATGTCACGCTGACCGATATCGGCCGATATTCGTGCATGGGTCCCGTCACATCTTCTTAAGTCTCGCCGTCGAACCGACGCGAATTCGCTTCGAGCAGGCGGTCAAGCGCAGCTTCGATCGTCTTCTGGAACGCGGGCCAGCGTCGCTTCAAGGCCTCGACGCCGTCTTCGCGCGCGGCACGCTCCATGTCGGCGCTCGCGTCGCGCGCCTCGATGTCCCCCGCCAGCGCAAATCCCCCGCGCATCGAATGCAGTTCGATCTTGACCGGATCGATTGCACCGGCCGACAACGCATCGCCGATCACCGCCAGCGAACGAACCGTCGCCGCACGCAGCGTCTCGCGAATTTCGTCCGATATGACCGGCCGGTTGTCGGCCTCGCCACCATTCGCGCGCGCATCGTTCAGTACGACCGCGCGGCCCCGCGCCGTCTGCCGCCGCAGCACCGCATCGAGCGCGGCAATCGACAGCGGCTTGAGCACGACCTCCGCCGCCCCCGCCCGCTCGCAACGCCGGTAATCCTCATCGGTCGCATGCGCGGTCATCGCGATCACCGGCACCTTCGCGCCCTGCTCGCGCAGGAATCGCGTCAACGCGAAGCCATCGAGTTCCGGCATGCCCAGATCGGTCAGCACGACGTCGAACGGATGCTCGAAGAACGCGCGCATCGCTTCCTTTCCGTTCGAAACGATCGTCGCGCCGTAGCCCAGCGCATCGAGTTGATCCCGCAATAGCGCGCGGCTCGCCGGATGATCCTCGGCCACCAGCACGCGAAGCGGCACGACATCGTCATCCCGATCCGGCCCGTGCTCCGGGTCCGGATCGGACGCGGCGTCCGCTTCCGGATACGCATTGCGCCAACCGGACGGCGCATCGGGCAGCGGCAGCGCGGCCGTGAAGGTCGCGCCCTCGCCGGGCCGGCTGTCGACCGTCAATTCGCCGTGCATCAGCCCCGCGATGCGGCGGCACAGCGGCAGCCCGAGCCCGGTGCCGCCGAAGCGGCGATACACGGACGGATCGGCCTGCATGTAGACGTCGAACAGCGTCGGCAACACATCCGCGGGAATGCCGACACCCGTGTCGCGCACCGCGATCTCGACGCGATGCGCGCCCGCATGCCCGGCCGCGATCCGCGCATCGATCGTGACAGCGCCTTGCTTCGTGAACTTGATCGCGTTGCTGACCAGATTCGACACGAGCTGGCGCAGCCGCGTGGGATCGCCGACGTATCCGTCCGCGAGATCGGACGCGATCCGGCATTCGAGCAGCAGCCCTTTTGCGTCCGCGACCGGCCGGAAAATCGCCGCGACGTCGTGCAGCAGCGCGCGCAGGTCGAACGGTATCCGCTCGAGCACCATCTGGTTCGATTCGGCCTTCGACAAGTCCAGCACGTCGTTGATCACGCGCAGCAGCGCATCCGACGACGATGCGATCGTCTTCAGGCGCCGCTGCTCCCGCGACGGCAGCGGCGCGCGCGCCATCAGTTCCAGGTTGCCGACGATCGCGTTGAGCGGCGTGCGGATCTCGTGGCTCATCGTCGCGAGAAAGGTCGATTTCGCCTTGTTCGCGTCTTCCGCCGCCGCGCGGGCTTCGGTCAGTTTGTCTTCGGTGAGCTTGCGGGCCGTGATGTCGGTAAGCGTGCAGAGCAGCACGTCGACGCCGCGAAATCTGGTCCGGACGATATGCGCGGCAAGGTAGGTCGTATCGTGATCCGCACGTTCGACGGCCAGTTCCCGCTGCATCACGCGGCGCCGGTCGCCGGCGAGCATGCGCTCGCGGTACGCCTGCCAGATGCGCGTGCCGAGCGGAAGCCCCAACGCGCCACGCTCGTACGCGAGCGCCGCGTCGTTGCGCACCATCGTGTCGCCATCGGCCACCGACAGCAGCAGCAGCCCGGCAGGCGCGTTGCGGATCAGCGTCCGGTTGAAGGCCTCGCTTTCGATCAGGCGGATCGCGCGCCGATGCGCGGGACGCAGCGCACGCCGGTCGAACATGACGATCGTGAACCAGAGCAGCGCGATGCCGAACAGCGCAATGCCCGCCGTGGCGCCCACGCCGACGGCTGTCGCGCTCGCCACGCTGCGCCACGAGAAGGCCGTCATCAGCACCAGGCTGGAATCGGGCAGGCGGTCGCTGATGATGAAGCGCGTGCCGATGCGGCGCACGACCACATGTTCGCCGAACGGCTCGCGCGCGTCGTCCAGCGCGCGCTCGATCATCGCCGGATCGCGTTGTCGCCCGAACACCACGTTCCTGCGTGCGTCCACGACCGCGACGTCCTCGTCGTCCGACCGGGGCGACATGATGTCGTCGAGACGAAACAGGCCGTTGAAGACGAGCCATCCGAACGGCCGGCCGGCCGCGTCGTCCAGCCGTCGCGCGAACCGCACGACGGGCCGCCCGGCTATCGGGTCGAATCGGCGGTCGAGCATGAACGTGCGATTGCGCATGTCCGGCTTCTGCTTCGACGCGCCGGTTGGCATCAACGCGGCAATCAATGCGTTCAGGTCGGTATCGGGCGGAAGCAAGCGCGCGCGCTCGACGTACCGCGCGCCGATCGCACCGAGGAACGGGCCATCGAGCCCGATCAGGTAACCGCCCACCGGCTCGGCATCGACGGTGTGCGGCGGATGCGGAGCGCTCGTGTCGATCTGTCCGAGCACGGCGCCCAGATACCGCGCATAGGACTCGGCGGGCCGATCCGCCGTGATCTCGGCCAGGGCGAGGAAGGGCTCGACGCCGGCCACGGTGCTCGCGCTCAACCTGCCATGCCCCGCCGAAAAAGCCTGGAGCGCCTCCGGAGGCGGTCGTGCCTCTTCGTTCCAGAACTGCTCCGTCCGGCCGCCGAAGATCATCAGCAACCGGTCGGCGGCCTGGAGGTTGGCATTGAACCGCGCTTCGCGCTGAAGAAACGTCGAACGCGCCTGCGCAAGGCAGTCCTGCACGTCGAGCCGTACGACGAGCGCCGCGCACACGAGCATGAATATCGTGACCGCCGCGCCGCCGCCATACAGCAGGATTTGCTGCTGACGCCTGATCCGGTCCGGGTCGAACGGCTTGCGGCCCACTGCCGTCGCGTGTGCGATGAATCTTTTCAGTTTTGCGGGCATGTCGTTTCGATTTCGTCGGTCCCGTTCCGGGACGTATCGACGTTGGCCGCGCGATCACTTGCGCGATCGGGCGGCCAACGCCGCAATGCGTGCCGTACGGACATGTGCCGCACCGCGCACCGCGTCGACACATATCCGGGTCGGCAGGCACAATGCGCGACGATGGCCCTGCACCACGCCCTCCGCCGCGCTATGCGTCCTCCGACGCTTCCGGCAGCTTGCCTTCGTCCGCATAACGGATCAGGTCGGCGTCGCGGACGATGCCGAGCTTCTTCATCGCGCTGGTTTTCTGCGAACTGATCGTCTGCTTGCTGCGATGAAGCTGCACGGCGATTTCGCCGACCGTATAGCCGGAGCAATAGAGCCGCACCACCTCGATCTCGCGCGTGGTCAGCGGTCGCGCGGACGACAACACGTCCGTGCTTTCCAGCAGCTGCTTGATGAACGGCGAAAGATAGTTGGCGCCGACATAGGCTGCGTGCACGGCGCCGACCAGATGCGACGTGGCGTCCGACTTGCTCAGGATGCAACCGACGCCCTGCTTCTGGATCGCGCGCAGCACGCTCGGATTGTCGATCATCGTGATCGTCACGAGATGTAGCGCGGGAAACCGCCGTTGCAGGAACGACAGCAACGACAGCCCGTCGCCATACTTGCCGCCCGGCATCACGTAGTCGACGACGAGGACGTCGCTCGGATGCTCGTCGAGCGCGGCGACCAGATCCGTCGAATTCGAGACCGTGCCGATCAGCCGGATCGTGCTGCTTTCCGCAAGCGCTTGCGACATCCCGAGCGCGGACGATGGATGATCGTCCGCCACCATCACTCGCACAAAGAATTCATCCATGGTTTGTGTTCTCCCGATACGTCCGGCCCGCAATTGATGTTCCGCCCAGCCGGAAACCACCTCGATGCGCTGTTCGGGCGAACCACTACGTACGCCGGCCGGACAAAGCGTCGCCTAATTTTAAGATAAATGGACGAGGCAACGTCGCGCGGGCATCATTTTCGGCACACACGCTTCGCCCGAAGTCGCGCATGCCCTCGATCAGACGGGATGCGCACACTGTCCGGGCGCCCCTTGGCGAACGGGTCAGACAAGCACGCCGGGCGTGAATGGCCCGCGTGCGGTCAGGGCATCGGCCCGCGCAAACCCATGTCGTTACGCGGTGCGCACGGCTACCTCGCGCGCTAATGGTTCATCGTCTGCTCATCCGAGTCGTCCATTGCTTGCTGCCATTCGTTGATCGCACGCCGTTTTTGCGACGGCGACATGATCAGGAATTCGTTCATCTTCGTCAGAAAGTCCTTCTTCGATCTCTCCGGTAATATCGCAAATCCGAGCAGCAGCCTGAACACCCTATTCATATAGCGCACGGCCTTCCCCTTCAGTCGATTCAATATCGTGCACGCCGGTGCGCCAGCGCGACACGTCTGCCTTCCATTTCTGACACGCGAGTTTCTTCTTGTCGTTCGCTACCGTTGCGGATCGAACACCGCCCGCGCGCCCGCGTTTCACGACACCCTCTCGTCCCGCGACGCATGCGACCCGGCATGCGCCCCTTGCCGTCGCGCCACCCGGGTCAGCACGGCTTTCAGCTGCGCCAGCGTGACCGGCATCGTCATGATCTGCGCGACCTCCGCCGCCGCATAGCGATCGGCATCGTCCGGCATCAGGTACGACACGACGGCCACCACCACACATGACAGCCCGCGCTCGCGAACGGCTTGCGCGAGCGCGGACGCGCGCATGTCGGGCAAATCGCCCCCCAGCAGCAGCATGTCCCATGACGACGACGCCAACCGGTCGAGCACCGCGTCGCCGCGCCCCGTCTCGGCGACCGTGCACCCCAGTGCATCGAGCTGCTCCCGGAGCATCGAACTGCCGGACGCCGGATCGCCGGCCAGCAGCACGCGCAACGGACGCTCGCCGCGCGCGTCCTTCCGGCGGGCGGAACCGTCCTCCGGCACGGCCCATCGTTCGCCGGGCGTGGCCGCCGCAAGCGTCATCGCGGCCAGCAACCCGGTCAGCGAATAACCCGATACGCGAATCGTCGTGCCGGCGACGTACGGCTGAAGCGGCCCGTCCGGCGTCGCGAACACGATTGGCGCCGCCCCCGCGTGCAGGCTGTCGAGTTCCGCCCGGCGCCAGGTATCGGAGTCGCCGAACAGCACGATCGCGTGCGCGCGCGCGCGGCTCGCGGCAGCGATCTGCGTCGGGCTGCGATGGACGACGACCTCGAACCCCCAGCGTTCGAGATGCGGCCGTGCAAACGTGCGCCACGCGTTCTCGGCCGCGACGAGGATCAGCGTACGGCCGGCGAAGGCGCCGCTCGCGGGATCGGCGTCGATCTCCGTGCCCAGCGGCAGGCGCACGGTGAAACGACTTCCGATCCCGGGCGCACTGACGACCGAGATCGCACCGCCCATCGCCGTGACGAGCCGGTCGCACAGCGCGAGCCCGAGACCCGAGCCCCCGTAGCGCCGGGTGATCGACGCGTCGACCTGCGAGAACGCCTTGAACAGCTTCTGTCGCTGCTCGTCGGGAATGCCGATGCCGGTATCCTCGACTTCCAGCGCGAGCCCGGACACGCCGTGCGCGTCGCGGCGCACCGACAGCCGTGCGGTTACCCGCCCTTCGCTCGTGAACTTGATCGCGTTGCTCAGCAGGTTGGCGAACACCTGGCCGAGCCGCGTCGGGTCGCCGCGCATGCGCTGCGCGCCGCACGCGTCGATTTCCGCGAGCAGTTGCAGTCCTTTCGCCTTCGCGACGGGTGCGAACGCGGCAAGCTCGCGCTCGACCACCGCCATTACGTCGAACTCGATCGACTCCACCGACATCGCGCCCGCCTCGATCTTCGAGAAATCCAGGACGTCGCTGACGATCGCGAGCAGGCCCTCGGCCGACGTGCGCAATGTCTGGACGCGGCTTTGCTGCGATGCGTCCAGCGCCGAGCGGGAAAGCAGCTCGAGATTGCCGAGAATCACGTTGAGCGGGGTCCGGATCTCGTGACTCATCGCCGCGAGGAACGACGACTTCGCGGCGTTCGACGAATCCGCCGCACGGACGGCCTCCTCCAGCTTCCGCACGAACTGCTGCTTCGCGGTCGCGTCGACGACGGCCGCGATCAGCACCACGTCGCCCTGGTAGCGCGCACCGCGTGCGATCACTTCGAGATGCATCGGCTCCGCATCCATGCCCGCGCCGGGGACGTCCATCAGCAGGTTGACGCGCATCGCCCCGTCTGCGCCGCCGCTCGACAGGAAAGCCTCGTAACGGTCGACGATCTGCTCCGACAACGCCGCCCGATCGCCGCCGAACCGAGCGGCGATCTCGGTCAGCGCGGTACTGGCGAGCATGATGCGCCGGTCGGCCAGCGACACGAGCCCGATACCGACCGGCGCCATCTCGACCACGTGACGACACAGATCCTCGCTGTCGAACACGCGCTGCGAACGTGCATAGACGGGAATCAACACGCGCCGGAAAAAGCGGATCAGCAGCCACCACATCACGGCGATCGCGACCAGCGTCGAAGCGGCCAGCGCACCCGCCTGCACACCGATGCCGGACGCGATATCGGACCACGACAGCGCATACGCGATCGTCCAGCCGGTCTTGCCGAGCGCGCCCCGGAACACGACGAAACCGTCGCGCACGAGCGGCGCGCCGGCAGCCGTGCCCGCATGCGCGACGTCGAGCCCGAGCAGGCGCCCGGCCAGCCCGGGAACCGCCGCGGCTGCCGGATCCATCGCGACGAGCCGGTTGTCGGCGGTCGTGATGAAGAACGTGCCTTCCGACGTGCGCTCGGCGAGCCACGACAGCAGGTAGTCGGGCGCATATTCGGTCACGAGCACCGCGAACGGCTCGCCTTCCGCGACGGCCTCGGCGGCGATCCGGATACGCGTGCGCCCGGTGACCGGATTGACGTACGGCGGCAGCCAGTGCACGCGCGGCTGGGCCGGCGAAGACGCCGACCGGGGTTCGGCGAGGTCGACCCGCAGCGCTTCCAGCACGCCCGCACGCGCGGCCGGCGTCGCGAGCGCGGGATTCTCGCGCGACAGATGCGGCACGAGTCCGAACAGGCCCGTGCGCGTGCTGTAGTGATAGCCCTCCAGCACACGCCCACGATTGAGCGAGCTGGCCGCGCAGATGCGCGACAGGATGAACGACAACGAGAGATAGCGCGCGACCTCCGCGCGCGCGTCCGTCTGTCCGGGCACGCCCACCACGAGCGACGGATACGGCGTGATCGCGAGTTGCTGGTTGTTGTCGAAGAAATCGTTCACGATCCGGCGGGGCGCCGGGCCCAGTTCGCGCCAGATCAGTTGCGTATTCGCGACGCCGTTGCGGAACGACGTCTCGCTCACCTGTATCTCGTCGAACGTCTCTTCCATCCCGTTCGCGAAATTGCGCCGCTCGCCATTCAGGTAGCCGTAGACGATCGACGCCATCCCGAGCCCGCAGGCGATCAGGATCAGGATCGTCACGACGATGCCGCCGCCGAACATCGAAATGCTCTGGTAGCGACGAATGGACTGGAGCGTGCTGTTTGGCATGACACTGCACGGAGCGGCTTCGCGGGCGGAGGGGGAAATGCACCTTCCGGCAGGCGAGCGCCTGCATCGTGCTGGAGCTTTGGAAATGAACGTGCACCGATCATGCCAAACGGTGCATCGAAAATCAGTCGAGCTCGACTCTTTTAGTACAAGTCAAACTGAATTGAGTAGATATTTGGAACTCGACCGAAAATCCGGTCGCACGACCGCCACGCAGCAGCCGCCCGAACCGGGGAAAAGCCGGCGGCCGGCGATGTGCGGGCCGCCACCGCGCGCGCCGGGCGGCGCGCCGTGATGCGCAACGGCGACGGCCGGCCGGGCCGCCTTCGTTGCGCGTGCGCTCAGTTCTGCGTGAGCGGATTCAGCGTCGTGCACAGGAAGCCCGTGCAGTTCTTCGGCGTGAAATAGAACGACGCCGTCACCGGCGCGGGGGAGCCGAGCGCGATATCGCTCAGATAGGCGGCGCCTTGCGCGCCGAACGTGTTCGCCTGCTGCACGAAGCTCGCGCCGGTCGACTGGATCGCGGCCGAGTCGTACGAGAAGGTCGGCGACTGCGTCTGATCCTTCACGTAGATCCACGAGATCGCGGTGCCGAATGCCATGCCGCCCTTCGCGCGATAACCCTTCGCCCCTTCGCTGTTGGCCTGTGCGATGAAGTCGCTGACGGTCGACGTCGGCGCCAGCGCGTCGTACGTATAGGTCGCGTTCGACGCGTTGTTCTTCATGTACACGTTCGCCTGCACGGCGCCCACCATCAGCGGGCCGAGCAACCAGTAGCCCGACTGGCCCTGGCCGTTCGCCTGCGTGAGGAACGCGTTGGCATCGGCCGGCAGGCCGGTCGTCGTGTACGTGTAGGTGGCGGACGAACCGCCATCCTTGCGATAGAGATCGCCGTACGTGAGCGGCCCTTCGTAGCGGTAGCCGCTCGCCCCTTGCGCGTTGGCCGCGTTGACGAAGGACGTCATGTCGGCCGGCGCCGCCTGCAACTGGTACGTGTAGGTCTGCGCGGTACCGTCGTTCACGAAGATCGACTGCGTTCCGCCGTTGCCCGCCGTGTAGAAGTAGTCGCCCAGATAGCGATAGCCCTTCGCGCCTTCGTTGTTGATCAGCGTCAGGAAGCTCGCCTTGTCGGCCGCGACAGGCTGCGCCTCGTAGCGCCACGTCAGCGTGCTGCCGCCCGAGCCACCCGAACCGCCGTTGCCGCCGGAACCCGTGCCGCCGGTCCCGCCGGTCCCGCCACTGCCGCCGTTGTTGGTCGTGCCCGATCCGCCGGACGCGGCGGGCGAGGAATTGTCGTCGCCGCCGCAAGCGGTCAGCGCCAGGCAGGTCAATGCAATCAGTGCAACGGCTTTCATCGGGATCACCTTCCGAACGAACAGGACGAACGCAGCCAGTGCGCGCGCATCGTGCCGAGCGCACCGACCTTCACGAATCACGAGTCAGAGATCAGGAATCGGCCGGCGGCATCCCGCCGGCCCGGCAACGTCAGTTCACCTGCAGCTGGCCACCGCGGCCCAGCCCGCCCTTCACGTCCTGCGCCTTGTAGCTGCGCAGCGCGACGACCATCTTGTTGTACGCATCGATGAACGCGACGACCGTCGCCTTGCCTTCCGGCGTCGACGAGAAGCCCGCCAGCGCGCCGCCCACGCCGCCGCCGAAGCCGCCCAGCGCCGCGCCGTAGTTCGTCGCCGTCGAACTGCCTTCCGACGCCGCGATCTGCACCGCCGAGCGCACGTCGAACAGCGTCAGCGTCACCACCGACGCCTTCGTCTGCAGATGGCCCGCCACCGCCGCCACCGCGCTGTTGCCGATCAGCCCGCCGATCATGCTGCCGATCCCGCCGATCGGCGAATCGTTGATCACGATCTGCGGCTCCATGTAGTAGTCGGCCGCGACACGCTGGCCCTTCTGCTGCTTCGAGCCCGCGCGGTATTCGCCCGAGTTGCGCTGCAGCTGCGTGATGCGCGACAGGCGTGCGTCGCTCTTCTGGTTGCCGATCGACGTGATCACGAAGCAGTTCGACTGCTGCACCGCCAGGCGCAGCAGCGGGTCGATCGTCGTCATCTTGGTCGCGCTGCCGAACGGGCCCCACCAGTCGGCATTGCGGCCGTCGTCGACCGCGATCGTGCCGAGCGGCGACGTGCAGCGCTGCAGTTGCGAATCGGCGCCGGCGCTCGCGCCGCCAGCCGCGGCGCCCGTCACGCCGGCGTTCTGCCCGCCGGGCGTCACCACGCCGCCGCAACCCGCGACGGACGCGCCAAGCGCTGCCACCAGCGCACCTTGAGTGAGACGTTGGAGAAGGTTGGTCTTCATTGTCGTTGTCGATCGATTAGAGTCGTTGTTCGGCTTATGTGTCCGTGCGAACTTCGATAAGCCCCCCGGCGCGGCGCGCGATGGTGGTCTCCCCGCGGCTGCCCCCGTTGCCCGATGCCCGGTCAGTAGTACCAGTACGTCTGCTGCCAGACGCCGTAGTACGGATAGCCCGAGTACCAGTAGCCGTAATAGGTGTCACGCCATTGCGTGCGCCATTTCCAGTCTTCTTCGTCCTCTTTCTTCGCCTTGCGCGCGAGATCGAGCAGCTTTTTCGATTCCCTGTCGCCGCGAGCGGCCGCGATCGACAGCCACTTCTCCGCTTCGCGCGCATCCGAGCCCATTTCCTCGAGGCCGAACAGGTAGAAACTGCCGAGCGCCTTCTGCGCGTTCAGGTCGCCGCGTTCGGCCGCCTCGCGCATCCACTTGAGCGCCTGGTAGCTGTCCTGGCGCACGCCGTCGCCGCGGAAATAGCGGAGGCCGAGGTCGTAGGCGGCCTTCGGCTGGGTCTTCGCGGTTTGCTTGAGCGCGGCGATGCGCGGATCGTCCCGGTCTTCCGCATCGTCCCTTTTTTGATAGGAGACCTGATCTTTAGGGCGATCGGAACAACCGGTGTCGTCGCAGATCCGTACCGTGCTGGCGGTGACCGACGGATCCTGCGCGCACGCGGCCAACAGCAACAGCAGCCCCGGTGCGAGTAAACGGCGATACATTTGGTACTTTCCTCAAGTTTTATTGGCGCCGCAATTCTTCGAGCTATCCCACCCCGTGAGCTCGTACCTGGTTGCGCGCGGCGCAGCGGATACAATTCCATCCGCCTACGCCGACACGCAGTCCTAGGCTCTCTCAGGTTCTCTCTTCGAATCGTTCCGTCACTATTTCATTGCTGCCGCTTTTCGCTGACCCGACTATGCCGGGATCGATCTCCAAACATGACGCGACAAACAATAGTGACGTGGTGAGCAATAATAATGGAGAAAAATGGCATGTCAAGGTCCTTCGCGTCTTTAAAGTTTGCGTGACGCGTCAGCTTTGATATGCTCTCCCTCGCCAAAACCCCTGGAGACCCCATCGAGATGTCCACCACCGAGCAGGCCAACGTCGATCTCATCACCGCCAACAAGGTGCGCGATCTCCTGAACCGGAACGGCATTCCGCCGCGCAGTCACAACACGACGATCGCGAACGTGCTCGGCCTGAGCTTCTCGGTCGTCACGCGCAAGATGAAAGGCCTGATTCCGTGGAACCTGTCGCAGCTGCAGGACATCGCGACGCACTTCGGCGTGCCGCCCGCGATCCTGCTCGACGACAAGGGCACGCAGCCGGCCGCGGCCGAGATGATCGACGCGACGTTCGTGATCGAGTCGAAGCGCTTTCGCTGCCGCGCCGCGATCTCGACGAAAGCCACCAGCCAGATCGAAACGGATTTCGTCGCGCTGCAGTGGCAGGGCGAATGGATCGTCACCGAGCGCGAGCACGCACGCGAGGGCCGCACGTATCCGGTCGACCTGATCGAGCTGCGCTCGGCGCAGCCGAACGTGTATGCGGCGCGGATCGCCGTGGTCGACGATTCGCACGACGTCGCCGAAACGGTCTGTGAATATTTCATCGAGAAAGGCGTGAACGCGATTCCGTACTTCGACGGCGCGAGCTTCCGCAAGGCGCTGGAAGTCGAGGATTTCGACGGCTACATCCTCGACTGGATGCTCGGCGACCAGACGGCCGCCGAACTCGTGCGCGGCATCCGCTCGAGCGAGAACAGCGGCGCGCCGATCTTCCTGCTGACCGGCAAGATCTCGACCGGCGAAGCGAGCGAGGACGAAATCGCGCACATCGTGTCGCACTACAACGCGCGCTGCGAAGAAAAGCCGGTGCGCCTGCCGATCCTGTTCGCGGAAGTCGCCCGCGAACTGAAACTCACGCTGCCGGCGGCGTCGGCCGCGAACTGAGAACCGGAAACCGCCGCCGGAACGACAACCCGCTACCCGCACCACCAGACCGAGGGAAAGACATGCGCGTTTCAACCATCTGGATCAAAAGCCTGCTGACGGCCTGCCTGCTCGGGATGACCGTCGCGGCATGGGCCGCGTCGTCGTTCACGTTTACCGTCGACGGCAAGATCAGCAAGAGCAATCAGCAGGGGAAGATGACCTACGTCTTTTCCGAGCAGGCGCTGATGGCGCTGCCGCAGCATACGATCGTCACGTCGACGAGCTGGACGCCGAAGGCGACCTTCACCGGGCCGCGCCTGTCCGACGTGCTGAAGACGGTCGGCGCGCACGGCACGCAGATCGAATTCCGCTGCATCGACGAATACACGTTCACGATTCCCGTGTCGGACGCCGACAAATACGGCGTGATCCTCGCGCGGACGATGAACGGCAAGGTGCTCGGCAACGACAACTACGGCCCGTTGTGGATCATGTATCCGCGCGACCAGTATCCCGACGAGCTGAAGACGCCGCTCGGCGAAGCGAAGTTCGCGTGGCAGATCATCGGTCTGACCGTGAAGTGACATGACGCGGCGGCGATGGAAAAATAGAAAGATCATCCTGGTCCTCGGCTCGCTGTGGATCATGGGGTTCGCCGCGTGGGCGTTCCTGCTGTGGGATCTCCTCGCCACCTCGGTCAACGAGGGCGTGCTCGAGGGGCCGCGCGAAGGCGTGTTCTGGACCGCCGCGCAATACCGCAACGTGTATACCCGCTTCGATCGCCAGCTGATTCTCTACGCGACGCGCGAGGACGATGACTTCGATCACCTGCAGATGCAGCTCGACAGCCTGTCGGTGTCGTTCGGGTTCCTGCAGCGGCCGTCGGAAGTGTCCCAATACTGGCTGCGCATCCCGCGCGCGCGCAACGAGATCGACGCGCTTGGCGAATTCATGACGCGCCTGAAGCGCGAAGTGCCGCTGCTGCGCGACTCGCCGAAGCAGGCGCGTCAGGTGATCGACGAAGTCAACGCGTACTGGCCGAAGGTCAACGGCCTCGCGAACTACTTCCGCGCGATCGAAATGGCGCAGCGCGATTTCACGTTCCATCAACTGAAGGACAAGCAGCGCGCGATCCTGATCCTCGGCATCGTGCTCGGCGTGATCCTGTGCGCGTTGTTCCTGCTGCTGTTCTATACGATGCGCACGCGCGACGACCTGCTGGAGCGGCAAAACGCGGCGCTCGATGCGGAGCGCAAGGCGTCCGACCGCGCGTTCGAGATGATCGAGGCGAAGAACGCGTTCCTCGGGATGGTCAGCCACGAACTGCGTACGCCGCTGCAGGCGATCTGCGGATCGATCGAGATCCTGCTCGCGCGCCCGCAGTCCGACGCGAACCTGAAGACGATCCGGCGGCTGCAGAATTCCGCGCTGTCACTGGAGGCGCTCGTCAAGGACCTCACCGACTACATCAAGCTGCGCTCGACGAAGCGCGTCGCCGAACTCGATACCGTCGGCATCGCGCCGCTGCTTGCCGAAGTGCTCGAACCGCTGCGCGAGAGGATCGCGACGAAACGGATCACGGTCACGCAGCACGTCGAGCCGGCCGGCCTCGCGATCTGCTCGGATCGCAAGCTGCTGCGACAGGTACTGTCGAACCTGATCGAGAACTCGGTCAAGTACACGACCGGCGGCTCGATCACGGTGGCGATCACGCTCGCCGACGCGCCGGCCGGCCAGCAGCTGAAGATCGCCGTGCGCGACACCGGCGCGGGCATCGCGAAGCAGCATCTGTCGAAGATCTTCGAGCCGTTCTATCGCGCGAACGACGCAGTCGGGCTGCACGTAGACGGGATCGGCATGGGGCTCGCGGTCGTGCGCGAAATCGTGACGACGCTGCGCGGGCATGTGGACGTGCGCAGCGTGGTCGGCGAAGGCAGCGAGTTCGTCGTGACGCTGCCGGTCGAAGTGCCGGGCGCCGATACGGCCGGCACCGCGGCTGGCGACGTGCCCGCGCTGCCGGCCGTACCGGCGCACCGCGGCCGGCGCGCGCTGGTAGTCGACGACAACGACAACGCGCGCGAAACGCTCGGCGCGATGTTGTCGGCGCTCGGCCTCGAGGCGGATCTGTGCGGCACCGGACAGGAAGGCGCCGCGCGCTTCGGCACGGGCCGCTACGATCTCGTCGTGCTCGACCTCGAACTGCCGGACCTGAGCGGATTCGACGTGGCGCGGCGCATTCGCGCGATGGCGCAACCCGACGACGACGGCCGGCATCCGGCGATCCTCGGCGTCAGCGCGTATGAATCG
Organism: Burkholderia sp. EMB26; assembly: GCF_024730645.1. NCBI lineage: Bacteria > Pseudomonadati > Pseudomonadota > Betaproteobacteria > Burkholderiales > Burkholderiaceae > Burkholderia > Burkholderia sp. EMB26. The sequence continues at coordinate 2,338,359 of NZ_CP078071.1, read as the reverse complement.
GCGGCGCTGCGCGAGAACCAGCGGGTGTTCGACGCGTTCCTGCCGAAGCCGGTCCACCTGCGCGAGCTCGGCACGCTCGTCGAGAAGCTGCTCGCCTGAGCCGCGCGCCGGCGCGGCGTCACGCGTTTTCGTCCGCTCGTCTGCTCGCTTATTCGCCGATCAGATGCAGCACGATGTCACGCCGGTGCGCCGCGCGGCGATGCTCGAACACATAAATCCCCTGCCACGTGCCGAGCACCATGCGCCCGTGCTCGACCGGGATCGACAGTTGCACCTGCGTGAGCGCCGTGCGCAGATGCGCGGGCATGTCGTCGGCGCCTTCGGTGTCGTGCTCGTAGCGCGTGTCGTCCTCGGGCGCGAGTGTCGCGAAATAGCGTTCGATATCGCGCTGCACCGACGGGTCCGCATTCTCCTGGATCAGCAGCGACGCCGACGTATGGCGGCAGAACACGGTGAGCAGGCCGGTGCGGATCGCCTGCTGGTCGACGAACGCGCGCACCTGCGGCGTGACTTCGACGAGGCCGCTGCCGCGCGTATCGACGCCGACGTGCGTGATGGCCTGTTGCATCGCCATGACCTCAGGCCAGCGCGGCGAAGCCGTCGGCTTCGATCTGTTTCGCGTCGGCGGGGCGCACGACGCGCGCGACTTCGACCCCATCGCGCAGGAAGACCAGCGTCGGCCACAGCTTCACGCCGAACGAGCGGCCGAGCGGACGGCCGGGGCCGTCCTCGATCTTCAGGTGCCGCACGGCAGGATGCGCGGAGAACGACGCCGTGATCGCAGGCTGCGCGCCTGCGCAGATCCCGCACCAGTTCGCGCCGAATTCGATGACGGTTGCGCCGCCCAGTGCGTCGACTTCCGCGCGGGTCGGCGCGTTGGCGGTATAGCGTTGCTCGGTGTCCATCAGGCCCTCGTGTGCGTTGGCGGAACGTGACTGCACGCGCCGGCGCGATGCGGGCGCGTGCGGCCTTCGATTTCTTACTGTAGCGGAAAAGCCCGCGCGCTGCCGGCGCGGTCCGCGCGCATCGTCCGGAATGACACGACAAGAATCGGAGCGCCGCATCGCCGCGACGGGATCAGCATGGGAACCGATCCCGTCAACGAGGCTTCGACCATGAATGCGCCGCATTGCGTCACCGAACCGAACATCCTCTACTTCGGCACGCCCGTCGTGCTGGTCAGCACGCTGAACGAAAACGGCACGGCCAATCTCGCGCCGATCTCGTCCGCGTTCTGGCTCGGCTGGCGCGGCGTGATCGGCATCGCCGCCAGTTCGCAAACCACCCGCAACCTGCTGCGCACCGGCGAATGCGTGCTGAACCTGCCGTCGTCGGCGCAGGCGGACGCGGTCGACCGGATCGCGCGCACGACGGGCACGTACCCGGTACCCGACGGCAAGCGCGCGAAAGGCTACGTATTCGAACCGGACAAGTTCGGCACGGCCGGGCTGACCGAAGCGGCATCGCAAACCGTCACGCCGCCGCGCGCGCTCGAATGCCCGGTGCACATGGAGGCGGTCGTCGCGGCCACCTACGGAATCGGCGACGACACGCCCGACCTGCGCGGCCGCATCCGCGTGTTCGAGCTGCGCATCCAGCGCGTGCACGTGCATCCCGACCTGCTGATGGACGGTCATCCGGACCGCATCGATCCGGACAAGTGGTCGCCGCTGATCATGAGCTTCCAGAAGTTCTACGGGCTGGCGCCGCGGCAGGTGCATCCGTCGCGGCTCGCCGAAATTCCCGAACGCGCGTATCGCAGCCCCGACATCGAGCGTTCGCGCGACGCGGGCACGCTGGCCGGTAGCGCACGGTAATGAAGCGCGCGGGAGAACGCCTGTGAATTCGATACGCCGCCCTGCTGCCACCCGTGCGGCCGATGTCGCCGCGCCGGCCCGGCACCGCCTCGTGCTGCCGGCGCTGTGCATCGCCGTGCTGATCGCGCAGATCGACACGGCGATCGTCAATCTCGCGACCGAACCGATCGGCGCCGCGTTCGGCGCCCGCGTCGCCGCGCTGCAGTGGGTGATCGACGCGTACAACCTCGCGTATGCGGTGCTGCTGCTGCTCACGGGCGGCCTGATCGACGACCTGTACGGCCGGCGGCGTGCATTCGTGCTCGGCGCGACGGTGTTGAGCGGCGCGTCGGTCGTGTGCGCGCTCGCGCCGACGCTGGCGTGCTGATCGCGGGCCGCACGCTCGCCGGCGCGGGCGCCGCGCTGCTGATCCCCGCGTCGCTCGCGATCGTCCGCGTGCTCTGGCGCGATCCGGCCGAACGCGCACGCGCGCTCGGCATCTGGGCCGCGTGCGGCGGCATCGCGATGATCGTCGGCCCGACGCTCGGCGGCGTGCTGATCCACGCGTTCGGCTGGCGCAGCATCTTCGGCGTCGTGATTCCGTTCGGCATCGCCGCGATCGCACTCGCCAGCGCCGTCGTGCCGGAATCGGCCGATCCGCGGGGCCGGCGCTTCGACCCGGCCGCGCAGGTGCTCGGTGCGATCGCGATCGGCTGCGTCGTATTCGCGACGATCGACGCGCGCCACGACCCGCTGCGCGCGGCGCTGCTGATCGGGACCGGCGCGGCCGCGATCGCGCTGTTCGTGCGGATCGAACGGCGGCTCGGCACGGCCGCGCTCGTGCCGCTCGACCTGTTCGCGAATCGCACGTTCCGCGGGATGCTGGTCGGCAACGGCGCGATGACGTTCGGCGGCTACGGGATGCTGTTCGTGCTGCCGCTCGCATGGCAAAGCCGCCACGTGCTCGACGCCACCGGTGCCGGCCTCGCGCTGCTGCCGATGTCGGTGCCGTTCGCGCTCGTGTCGTTCGGCTCCGGTGCCGTTGCGGCCCGCGTCGGCGCACGCACGGCCGGCGCGGGCGGCGTCGCGCTGATGGGACTCGGGCTCGCCGCGATCGGCATCGGCGCGGCCGGGTCGACGAATCCGCACGCGCCGATGCTCGCGTGGGCCGAGGCGGGGCTCGCGCTGACCGGCACGGGCCTCGGCCTCGCGGTCGGCTCGCTGGCCGCGACGGCCGTCGGCGCGGTCGACGCCGCGCGCGCCGGCACCGCGGCATCGCTGATGAACGTGACGCGGATGATCGGCGCGGTCTTCGGCGTCGCGCTGCTGGGCGCGCTGTACGACGCGTGCGGCGGCGGCGCGTCGGGGCTGCGGGTCGCGATGCTGACGGGCAGCGCGCTGCAGCTCGGGGGCGCGGCGCTCGCGTGGCGCACGGCCGGCACCGGCACGCGGGCCGGTGCACCGAGGCCGATCGGATAAGATACGGCCGGCCACGCACCTTGGCCCATGACCGAACCGACGGAGTGTTTTCAGTGATTCAACCGACCCCAGTATTCAAGGACAACCTCGCGCAACTGCCGGCCATCGACGGCATCGCGCGCATCGATCTCGTCGGCGCGAACGGCGACGTGGTCGCGACCATCGAGAACCAGCCGGGCAAGCAGGGCTCGCTCGCGGTGTACCACTATCTGAAGCAGGCGTTCGGCACGCTCGACGCGAAAGCGGCCGAGCACGGCCTCGCGGTGTTCGCCGAGCATACGGCCGACGCACGCAATCGTCCGGGCGCGCACCCGAACGTCGACCGTCTGCTGGCGATCGTGGCCGGCGGCGACGCACTGCGCATCGACGTCGTCGCGAAGGACTGAGTCGGCGGCGACACGCACGCGTACCGCCGGGCGGCGCGCGCGACCGTGACGGACGGGCGAAAAAGCGCTTGCCGCGCCCGTCCCACTTTCCCCGGAGACAACCAGCGTGCTTCCTTCCGTTGCCTCGCCGCTCACGCGGCATCTGGCGTCGATCGTTTCGATCGCGGTACTTGCCGGCGCCACGTTCGGCGGCACGGCATCGGCCGAGCCGCTGCGCACGGCCTCCGATATCGCCGGAGCGTCGCTCGTGCCGCTCGGCACGCTGCCGCACTCGCCTGAAAGCGGTTCGCTCGATCCGTTCTGCACGCAATATCGCGCGAAGGCGACCACGGCGGCCGGCCGCGAAGTCGCGAAGCGCGACTGGATCGTGACATCCGAGGCACCGCTCGGGCGCTACACGGTCGTGAGCTTCGCGAGCGGATTCAACGCCGGCACGAGCGCGATCTGTTTCGCGCGCAACGGCAACCTCGGCGTATTCGACGGCGCGACGCTCGTCGCGCTCGGCTACACGGCGCGCAAGGCGGGCTGGCAGCTCGGCTCGGTCGATCGTCTGGAAAACGGTGCACTGCTCGTCTGGGGCGGCGACGGCCCCGGAGCGCCCGTCGGCGAGCTGCACGAGGAAAACGGCGGCCTGCGGCTGACCCGCGTCGCCGCCGAAAGCACGCACTGCAGCGGCCGCGCGGTCGTGCCGAACGTATACGGCAAGCCGCTCGACGCGGCCCGCAAGATACTGATCGCGCATGGCTGGCAACCGCTGCGGCCGCGCGAGAAGCCGGACGCGATGGACGGGGCTGCAACGCTCGCGAAGCACGGCATTATCGAAGCCGAAGCGTGCTCGGGCACCGGCGTCGGGTATTGCGCGCTGCGCTACCGGAATGCGGCCGGCGTGCTCGGCGTGACGACGGTGGGCGGCGAGCCGGACCGGCCTTCCGAGAACACCGTGATCGACTATCAGGTTGCCTGTCGCAAGCAGTGAACGGCGTGCAGGCGGCGCATGCGCAATGCATGCGTCATGCGATCCGTGCCGCCAGGCCATCGTCCGTTCGCTCGATTGACCGGCCTCGCGCGCCCTCCTACACTGAGTTCCCTTTTACGCCGCACCAGCAAAAGGGACTGCCATGATCGACCTCTCCACGCTCGCGCTGTTCTCCGGCGCGTGTCTCGCGCTGACCATCACGCCCGGCCCCGACATGTTGCTGATCGCGTCCCGCAGCGTGAGCCAGGGCCGGCGCGCCGGCTTCGCGACGCTCGCGGGCATTCAGGCCGGCACCTACTGCCACGCGCTGGCGGCCGCGTTCGGTCTGTCGCAGCTCTTCGTCGCGGTGCCGCTCGCGTATGACGTCGTGCGCTTCGCCGGCGCCGCGTATCTGCTGTATCTCGCCTGGAAAACGTTCCGTTCGGACGCGACCGCGCTGTCGCCCGTCGCGTCGCAACGTCGCCGCTCGACCGCGACGATCTTCCGCCAGGGGCTGACGACCAACCTGCTGAACCCGAAGATGGCGCTGTTCGTGCTCGCGCTGTTCCCGCAGTTCGTGCGGCCCGAGCAGGGTTCGATCGCCGTGCAGATTCTCGTGCTGGCGACGGTGCTCAACCTGATCGGGCTCGTCGTAAACGGCGCGGTGATTCTGTCCGCGAGCCGGCTGAGCCAGCGGATCGGCGCGCGCCGCCGGCCGTCGAAGGTGCCGCAGTATCTGCTGGGGTCGGTGTTCGTGGGGCTGGCGGCGCGGCTCGCGATGGCGGGACGGCACTGAGGGCAGCCAGCAGCGCGAACGGAACCGTGCGAGCCCCGACGACACACGAGGCCGTCAGCCGTCGCGACCGGTGCCCGAATCACGCGTGTCCATCACCACGCGCAACGAACCGCTATCGAGGATGCTTGCCGGCGTCACCGTGCGGCGGTGCCACGGAATCCGGCCGAAATACCAGATCCTCCAGAAGCCGAGCGGATGATCGGGATTCCGGTGCAGCAGCGTGTCGAAGGTCTCGACGTCGCCGAGCACGATCCGCGTCGCCTCGCACACGACCTCGCGCACGAAACGTGAGCAGAACTGCCGGCGCGACGCGAGATTGAAACCCGTGTCGTAGACCACACCGATCCGGCGCATCGCCGCGGCGACGAGTTCACGACGCTGCGCGGCGTCGAGCGGCTGCCTGAGCCGCGCGATCACGCATGCGCCGCGATCGGAGCGCGCGAGAACCCGCGACATCGTCGTGACGCGCGACAGCGGAAACGTGCTTTCGGCGATCAGCGTCTCGCCGCCGCGCTCGCCGACGACGATGCCGACGTGATTCGTCCATGAACGCGTCGCGCTCGCCACTTCGAGAAACGGCCGCACGGTGACGCGGATGAAGACGATGTCGCCGATTTCCGGTTCGGCCGGCAACGGCTCGGCAAGCGAGTCGGGAGCGCCGGCGGAAAGGAGCCGCCGCCGGCGCGCGCCGGGCGAACGGATCAGAAGCGGCTGGCGGCCCGGGTCGACGACCATACGAACCTCGCGCGAGTGGACATGACGCGAGCATGGCAGGCGCAGCCGCACGCCGCATCCGCTTCATCTGCAAGGGCTGGAATCCGCGCCGCCGGGTGGCGGATTTCGATACTGGCGTGACACGCGAAGCGCCCGAACCCAGCACCCTTCAGCGCGTCGCACCCAGCGCCACGCGCAGCCGCTCCATCAACCGCGTGTAATGCCGCAGCACGTCGTCCTTCGACACGACATTCGCGGTCGAGAAACGCTCGGACCACACCGGCTTCCATTCATACGAACCGTGCACGCTGCGGTCGCCGTCGGGCGCCTGGATCAGCGAGCGGATCCGCGCGTCGCGGCCCGGCCCCGTATGCATCTCGAACAGCGCGTGGATGAACGTGTGATACGCGTCGTACACGTCGTCGTCGAACAGGTAGCGGTAGATGTGGAACGTGCGGTCGAGGTCGCGCTTCGCGCGGATCACGTCGTCCGGCGAGATGTCCTTCCAGTAGCCGATCCACGTGTAGAAGCACAGCAGCGCATTGAGCTGCGGCGCGACCGCGTCGTACAGCGCGAGCCGCTTCTCGATCAGCCGCTGGTTGGTCCACTGCACGAGCTCGAGCCGCTGCAGCCGGCGCGCGACGAGCCAGCCGAGACACGCGACCGACAACGGCGTCAGCACGCCGAGCACGAGCTTGACGATTTCCAGCGAATTCCACGGCGTATTGAATGGCTGCATGTAGGGCTTGACAGGAAAAAACGCATTCGCGTCGACGCGTAACCCGGCGCGCTACGCAGCGCCGCTCGGCCGAGCGCGTCGGCATTGACCGTTAGTTGCTTGCACATCGAACACCGCATGACCGTGCCGGCAATGCAGGCGATGCGACTCACTCCGTCAGTGTATCGGGCGATTGTCACCGTGCAATGCCGCTCATCGTCGACGCATCGTCACGCGCCCCGCGCGTCGCCCCGCTTCAGGTGGGTAGCGCCGACGTGAGCTTGACCTTCTGCATCGGAATGTCGGTCTTCACGCTGAGCACGCCGGGGATGCGCGTCAGGTATTCCATCTGGAAGCGCCGGTAATCGTCGATGTCGGCCGCGACGACGCGCAGCAGGAAATCGCAGTCGCCGGCCATCAGATGGCATTCGACGACTTCCGGCATCTGCTGGACGGCCTCGGCGAAACGGTTCACCGATTCCGCGTCCTGCCCCTTCAGCCACACGCGCGTGAAAATCGTCAGCCCCTTGCCGACCTTCGCCGGGTTCAGCACGGCCACGTACTTCTCGATCACGCCGGCTTCCTCGAGGAGCCGCACGCGCCGCAGGCACGGCGACGGCGACAGCCCGACCTCGTGCGCGAGCTCCACGTTCTGCATGCGGCCGTCGCGCTGCAGCGCGCTCAGGATCCGGCGGTCGATAGCGTCAAGTTTCATTTGGCATCCGATTCCAAAAAATTCGTGTATCACGCGTTCAATGCCAAATTCTGAGAAAAATCTGGCGACAACGCAACCCGATTCGAGTCAAAAAAGCAGACAATTCCTCCCCCGAAGGAGGAGTGATGAGCAGTAGCGTTTCAACGTCGTCCGGGCTTCGCGACAAGCCCGCCTATGTCGCCGAGATGGGTCGCGGTTTGCGCGCGGCGCTGCCCGTCATGCTGGGTTTCGTGCCGTTCGCGCTGGTGCTGGGCGCACAGGCCGCGCAGAAAGGACTGAGCCTGTTCGAGGTGCCGATGATGACGGGCCTGAACTTCGGCGGCGGCTCCGAATTCGCGGCGATCCATCTGTGGACGTCGCCGCCGCACATCGCGCTGATCGTCGCGATGTCGTTTCTCGTGAATTCGCGCCACATCCTGATGGGCGCCGCGTTCGAGCCGTATATCCGGCGCCTGCCGCGCCGCCGCGCGTTCGTCGCGCTGTTCTTCATGTGCGACGAGAGCTGGGCGATGTCGCTCGCCGACGCGCGCGAGCGCTCGGCCACGCACATCAGCGTGCCCTATTACGCGGGCATCTGCATGGGGCTCTACCTGACGTGGATCTCGATGACGACGCTCGGCGCGGCGGTCGGCCCGACGATCGGCAACGTCGAACAGTACGGCTTCGACATGGCGTTCACGGCCGTGTTTCTGGTGCTGCTGCGCGGGATGTGGAAAGGGGTGCGCGCGAGCCGTCCGTGGTTCGTGAGCCTCGTCGTCGCGGCGGCTACCCATCTCGCGCTGCCCGGTGCGTGGTACGTCGCGGCCGGCGCCTGCGCGGGGCTGATCGCCGCGCTGCTGTGGGAGCCGCGCGATGCCTGAGCTTCCGGATTTCGGCACGGTCGCGACGATCGTGCTGATGGCGTCGACCACCTACTTGTCGCGCATTCTCGGCTACGTGCTGCTGCGCAACCGCACACTGAGCCCGCGCATGGCGTCGGTGATGGAGAACGTGCCGGGCTGCGTGCTGATCTCGGTGATCGCGCCGGCCTTCGTGTCGACGCGCCCGGCCGACTTGCTCGCGCTCGCGGTCACGCTGCTTGCGGCGACGCGCCTGTCGATCCTGCCGACCGTCATCGTTGGCGTCGTGTCGGCCGGCGTGCTGCGCTACCTGCTCGGCTGAGCGGTGCCGCCGGCCACCCCGGCACCGCATTCCACGACACGACGAACGGGCGCGCGATGCGCCCGTTTTCACGTCCACGCCGGCCGGCGTCATGCGCGCGACACGACGATCCTCGCGCGGGAGTGCTAGCCTTGTGGCTTGCGCCACGCCGCCCTTCCCCTTCCCGTCTCATTGCCCTTCGCGAGGATCGCCCCGATGCAAGCAACCCGCCCGCTGTTCGACCGTGTCCTGCTCACCAACGACGACGGATTCGACGCTCCCGGCCTCGACATACTCGAACAGGTCGCCACGCAACTCGCCCGCGAAGTGTGGATCGTCGCTCCAGCCGAAGACCAGAGCGGCACGTCGCATTCGCTGAGCCTGCACGAACCGCTGCGCGTGCATCGCAAGGGCGAGCACCGCTTCGCGGTGCGCGGCACGCCCGGCGACTGCGTCGCGATCGCGGTCAGCCACCTGATGAAGGGCGCGCGGCCCGACGTCGTGCTGTCCGGCGTGAATCGCGGCGCGAACCTCGGCACCGAAACGGTGTTTTCCGGCACGGTCGGCGCGGCGATGACGAGCATGCTGGTCGGCGTGCCGGCCATCGCGCTGAGCCAGGCCTTCACCGATCGCAATGCGGTGCCGTGGGGCACCGCGCTCGCGCATGCGCCGGACGTCATCCGCCGGCTCGTCGCGGCCGGCTGGGACAGCGACGCGTGCCTCAACGTGAATTTCCCGCCGCGGCCGGCCGACGACGTGCGCGGCCTGAAGGTGACGAACCAGGGCGCCGGCATGCTGCAGGGCGTCGAGATCGTGTCGGGACGCGATCCGCGCGAGATCGACTATCACTGGCTGAAGCTTGCGCGTGCACCGCGCGACGACGATGCGGATTCGGAAACGGTCGCACTCGGCGAAGGGTATATCTCGGTCACGCCGCTGAAGTTCGAGCGCACGCACGATCAGGCGCTCGCACGGCTGCGGTCGAACCTCGGCTGATCGATCGCGCGTACGAACGACCTCGGCGGTTGCGCAACACGCGATGCCTGCGCGCCGCCGCATCACCGCATCAGCCGCCTCAGGTCAGACTCAACCCGCCGTCGAGCATCACGATCTCGCCCGTCACGTAATCGGACGCGACGAGCATCGCGACCGTCTGCGCGATATCGTCCGGCGTCGCCGCGCGACGCATCGGCGCGCGCTCGCGCCAGAGCTGCTGCGCGTCCGTCCAGTCGGCGGTCAGCGGCGTGTCGACGAGCCCCGGCGCGACCGCGTTGACGCGAATCGCCGGTGCGAGCGTGCGGGCGAGCAGCCGCGTCGTGTGATTGAGCGCGGCCTTCGCGGCCGCATACGGAATCGACGCGCCCTTCGGCCGCACGCCCGCATGCGAGCTGACGTTCACGACACACCCGGCCCGGCCGCGCGACGCCGACTCGCGCAGCGCGGCCTCCGCTTCGGCCACCAGCCGGAACGGTGCGATCACGTTGATTTCGTGCATCTCGCGCCACACGTCGGGCGTGGCGGCCGCGAGGTCGTCATGCGCAATCACGCGGCTGGCGCCCGCGTTGTTGACGAGCACGTCGAGCCGCCCGTGCACGGCGAGCGCATCGCGGATCAGCCGCACGCGCTCGGCATCGTCGGCGAGATCGGCCTGCACATATGCGCCGCCGAGTTCGCGTGCCATCGCCCGCCCGGTGTCGGCCGAGCTGCGCGAATGCAGGATGACTGCGTAGCCGTCGGCCGCGAGACGCCGTGCGACGGCCGCGCCGATCCCCGACGTCGAGCCGGTGACGAGCGCGACCGGCCGATGCACGCGCGCCGCGCGCGGCTCGCCGGCGGTTTCGGTTTCAGGTGCCGTTTCGGCAATCGGGGCAGACATCGGCGGAAGCGGCGCGTCCATGGCGTGGAACCCTGTCAGTGGCGTTCCCGCATCATAAGCGCGACGGGGCACAGCATCGAAGCGCAATCGATCCGGCCCCTTCGTGCCTGCCGGCGGCGCTACCCGATGAATCGGGCTGCGCTGCCGGCGGCGCGCCATGACGGCGCACGTGCTGCTACTGTGCGCGGGTCGTGCCGCCGGCCGCCAACAACGACGGCGCCAGCGCGCTGTTCGGGTCCTGACCGTTCCACTGACTGACCCACGCATCGTTCGGCGTCGAGCCCATCACGAAATCGAGCCTGCCGCCGGCCTTCATCTCGTCATAGGTGATGTAGGGCCGATGCAGCGGCGTGCCGTTCAGGCTGACCGACTGCACGTAGCGATTGACCGACGACGGCGCGGCGCCGGACGCCGTATGCGCGGTGATCGTGAAGCGTCGCGCACCGCCGAACTTCAACGCGCCGCCGGCGCCGCTGCCCGACGCCACCGGGATATCGATCGACGCCTCCTCGAACAGCGGCGTACCGAAATAGAACACGCCGCCCACCGGATTCAGCGAATAGATGCCGAGCGTGGACAGCACGTACCACGCGGACAACTGGCCGCAGTCGTCGTTGCCGGGGATCGCCGCATCGCGCACGCGCCGTGGATCGTTCAGCGCGGCCTTCAGGCTGTCGCTGCTCAGCAATGCACGATCGCCGGCTGTGAGCGTCAGCGAGTACATGTCGTCCATCACCGTGCGCACGCGGTCCTGCGTCTTCGACGGCATGCCGGCGACGTCGTACAGGTACGGCAGGTGGTTCGCCGGTTCGTTGCCCGCGAAGAACTGGCCGCTGCGGCCGGTCAGGTCCGGGAAGCCCTGGTTGTACTGGAAGGTCAGCGGGTTGGCCGGATCGAACGTGCGGTCGAGCTGCGCGACGAACTGGCTCTTGCCGCCGAGCAGCGCGACGAGGCCCGGGAAGTCGTGGAAGATGTTCCACGTGTCGACCCACGAATTCGACTCGGAGAAGTCGGTTTTCTCGGCGGCCGTCGGATCGAAGCCCGCGACCCAGTTGCCCTGCGCGTCCTTCGGCTGCGAGAACTTCCAGCCGTTGTTCGGCACCGGGTTGAACACGTTCCGGTAGTTCTGGCTGCGCGTCAGATAAGGCTGGTAGTCGGCCGTGCCCTTGCCGGCCGCCTTGCCGACCGCGGCCGTCGCCCAGTCGTCGAATGAATAGTCCTGCGTGGTCGACACGGACGCGTTGTCCCCCGCATGGACGTAGCCGCGCTGACGATACTGGTCGAAGCCGTGCGCGCTCGCGCTTTGCGTGGTCGTCAACGCGGTCCAGATGTCGTCGATGCCCGCGCTCGTCAGGTGCTTCAGGTACGCATCCGCGATCATCGGAATCGACGGGTGGCCGGCCATCGTGAAGGTTTCCGTTTGCGCGAGCGGCCACACCGGCAGTTCGCCCTTGCCGTTCTGCCTGAACTGCGTGAGCAGCGACTTGACCCAGCCGTCGACGCGTTCGGGCTGAACCAGCGTCATCAGCGGCGCCTCGGCGCGGAACGTGTCCCACAGCGAGAACGTCGACGAATAGTCGAAACCCGGATTCGCATGCTTGCTCGTGGTCGGCGGCGACGTCGTGCCGTCGTTCGACGAATCCATGCCGACGTAGCTGCCGTCCGCGTTGTTGTAGACCGTCGGCGCGAGCATCGTGCGGTACAGCGACGTGTAGAACATCGTCCGCTGGTCGGCAGTGCCGCCCTTGATCCGGACCCGGTCGAGCGCGGCGCTCCACACGCGCTCCGCCGCGCCGCGCACCTGGTCGAACGACTTCGTGCCCACTTCCGCCGCCAGATTGGCTTGCGCATCCGCGATGCTCGACGGCGAGATGCCGACCTTCACCGTGACCGCGCCGCCATTGCCGCCGTCGGCGAACGTCAGGTACGCCTTGAAGCCGTCCGCGCTGAACGCGACGTGCTGCGTATCGAACGGCTTCGAGAACCGCGCGACGAAATACGTCGGCTTGTCGTTCGCCCAGTTGTTCGTAAACTGCCAGCCGGCGATCGTCTGCGCGTCGACGACCTGGATCTTGCCGCTCGCGGTCGAGCCGCCGATCGGGTTGTCGATGCTGACGATCATGCTGCGCTTCTGCGTCGCCGCGCTCGGGAAATACGTGTAGCGATGCACGCCCGCGTGCGTGGTTGCCGTCATCTCTGCGAGAATCTTCGCGCCCTGCACGTTCCACGGCGTGTTGCCGCTGCCGACCGGCGCCAGCTTCACGCGGTAGTAGCCGGGGCTCGCGGTTTCGTCGTCGTGGCTGAACGACGCGTCGTAGGTGATCGATGCATCGGCGGCGACCTTGGCCAGCGTCGCGGTATCGACCGGCGCGAGCGTCGGCAGGAACCGCACTTCGCCGCCCGAGCCGATGCCGGTCCCCGACAGGTGCGTATGCGTGAAGCCGGTAATGAACGGATCGTCGTACTGGTAGCCGGACGTGCGATCCCAGTTCCACGGCAGCGTATGCGCGCCGCCGGTCGTGTCCGGCCCGAGCTGCACCATGCCGAACGGCACGGTCGCGCCCGGATACACGTGGCCGTGGCCGCGCACGCCGCTGCTCCAGTCCGCGTTGATGTCGAGGTTGGCCGTGCCGATCATCGGATCGACGCTGCGCAGCACCGATCGCTTGTGCGCGCCGTTTTCCCCCTGATCGTTCTGATCGCCCTGGTCGTTCTGGTTGCCTTGATCGTTCTGGTTGCCCGGTGCGTTCGACATCTGCGCGAGCACGCTTGCATCCGTCGCCCCCTGATCGCCCCCGCACCCCGACAACACGGCAAGGCATCCGATACCCACCACGTGACGTAGCTTCATCCGTTCGTCCCTCCCTCTCTCTGCGTCGATCCTGTCGGCAAGACCCGCTCTTCGATCCTCCCGCCCTATTGCGCGCCCGCCGCCCGCGGGAACGACGGCATCGCGGATGCATCGACGCCCCACGTCGCGGCGCTCGCATCCGCCGTCATCGCATACGTCAGCTTCCCGCCCTTCGCGATGTGCTCGAGCGGCAGCCACGCGGCGGGCCACGACGTGCCGTTCAGCTTCAGCGACTTCACGTAGAACGACGCGCTGTCGCCCGAACCCGCGCCCGGCGCGGCGATGTGCAGCAGGCGGTAGCTGCCGTCCTGCTGCCCGACGCGCACCGTGATCGCCTCGAACTGCGGGCTCGACAGCGCGACGCCGCTCACGCCCGGCACGACCGGGTAGAGACCGAGCGCGGCCCACACGTACCAGCCGGACAGTGCGCCGAGATCGTCGTTGCCGGGCAGCCCCGCCGCGCCGGGGCCAAACGCGTTGGCGAGCGACGCGTGCAGCACGCGCTGCGTATGCGACGGCGCGCCGGCCCACGCGTAGACCCACGGCACGGCCATCGTCACTTCGTTGCCGACGTAGAAATACGGCTGCTCGGTGCCGATGTTCAGGTGCGTGAAGAACGTGTCGAGCCGCTTGACGACCGGCGCGGCGCCGCCCGCCTGCGCGATCACGCCGGCGAGATCGTGCGGCACGTACCACGTGTATTGCTCGGCATTGCCTTCCATGAAGCCCGACCCGTCGGTGACCCACGCGCCGGCCGACGTCTTCGGCCGGATCGCGCCGCGATCGAACAGGTGTTGCCAGTTGCCGCTCGACTTCAGCAGCGCGCCGGCCGTCGCCGTGTCGCCAAGCGCCGTCGCGAAGCGCGACACCGCGAAATCTCGCAGCGCGTATTCGAGCGTGTTCGACGCGGTCTGGTTGTCGCCGCTGCCCGATGCGGGCACGTAGCCGAGCCGGTCGTAGTCCGCGCGGCTGCCCATCACCGGCGTGCCCGCGCACGCGGCGCCCGGCGCGGTACTGGCCTTCATGATCGCCAGCGCGGCCTGCGTATCGAAGTGCGTCGCGCCGAACGCATACGCGTTCGCCGTGATGATCGAGCCCGCATCGCCGGGCATCACGGCCGTCTCCGTATTGAAGTACGCCCAGCGCGGGAACGCGCCGCAGGCCTTCGCATCGAGCACGAGCGACTGCACGATGTCGCTGGTGCGCACCGGATCGAGCAGCGCCTGCAACTGGATGAACGAACGGTCGATGTCCCAGCCGGAGAAATTCGCGTACATCGTGCGGCCGTTTTCGACCTGACGCGTCGGCGCGGTCGATGCGCCGTTCGACGCGTAGAAATCCGGATACTGGCCGTTCACGTCGTTGAACACGTTCGGATGCAGCGACGCGTGATACAGCGCGGTATAGAACTTGGTCTTGTCGGCATCGCTGCCGCCCGCGACCTGGATCGCGTTCAGGCGCGCGTTCCATGCGGCGCTCGCCGCGCGGCGCACCTTGTCGAAACGCCAGTTCCGTTCGCCTCGCCCATCCGTTGCCGGATTCTCCGCACGCAGGTTCGCCTTCGCGTTCGCTTCGCTGACGAACGAGATGCCGAGCTTCATCATCACGTCCGGATGCTTGCTGTCGACGTTGAAGGTCAGCGTGACGGGGCGGTTGTTCGACAGCGCCGGCTTCGCCGCGAACGGCTGGCTGAATTCCGCGTAGTAGTAGACGGGCACCGCATGTCCGGCCCAGCAGAATCCGCCGCCCGCGATCGTGCCCGACAGCGCGCGGTCGCCGATCTGGCTGACCGTGTCGCTCGTCGTGCCTTGCGCGCGGTTGTTCAGCACGGTCGGATCGATCGCGATCGTCGCCTGCTGGCCCTGCGCGAGCGCCGGGTACGTGAAGCGCGCGAAGCCGGTGCGCAACGTCGTCGTCAGCTCGGCCTTGATGCCGTTGCCGAGCGTGACGCCGTAATAGCCGGCCTGCGCGGTTTCGTTCGCGTGATCGAACGTGGCCGGCGTGCCGGCGTCGCCGGGCGCGAGCTGCGGCATCACGTTCAGGTAGCCGCCGTTCGCCCAGCAGCCGGTGCCGCTCAGATGCAGGATGCTGAATGCGTTGATCGACGTGTCGCCGTACCAGTAGCCGCCGGAGAAACCGGAGCCGTCGCCCTTGCGCCCGTCGTATTGCGCAGTGGGCGTCATCGGGCTCCACTGCATCATCCCGAACGGCACCGTCGGCCCGGGGAACGTGCCGCCGCCGAGACCCGAGCCGACCGGGTCGGCCGGCTGGTCGGTCGCGTAGTCGGTGCCGATCAGCGGGTTGACGTACTGGACGACGCGGATGTCGGCGTTTTTCCTTGCCGCTTCGTTGCCGTTGCCGCTTTCGTTGCCGTTGCCGTTGCCGTTGCCGTTGTCGTTGCCGCCGTTGCCGCTCTCATTGCCCTGCGACTGCGCGGACGTCGACATGTTCGCCGCCACGGCCGACGGCGAATCGCCATCGCCGCCGCAAGAAGCCACGGCCACGCACAGCGCCAGCAGCGCCGTTCCCAACCCCCAGTTCCTCGACATCGCCTGTCTCCGTTTCGTTCTTGAATCAAGCCGTTGGTTCGAACTACTGAGCTTTCGATCAGGAATCTTTTCGTGACTTGTCGCGCCCCCGCGCAATCGGTCGAAAATGCCGGGCGCGTATTTATTTCCGCATTCTGGTATCCGAAAAAAGATGCGCCGACCTATCGAAATACCGGCGCCCAGAAACGGACAATGGGCACCAGCGTGCCCAAATAAACGCGTTTTCTCTACCCCGTGTTTTTACGAATTTTTATTTTGTTTATCTAAACAAAAGGCGATTGATTCGATTTTTATACGGAATCCGTCACGGCGAATGCAATTCGCCATTACGGCTGTTTCGGCAGCTCGACATACTCCTCGAGCTCGCCCGCGATATAAAGCCGCTTGCCGATTCGCGGGTATTCGCACACGTCGTGCTCGAGCCGCTGACCGCCGACGAGCAGCTCCAGCGGCGCATCGCCGGTGTTCTGCACCGTATGCGCGTCACCGCCGCGCGGAAAGCCGATGAAATCGCCGGGCCCGATTTCGCTGGCGTGCTCGCCGATCGTCACCGCGCCGGTGCCGGACAGCACGTACACGAATTCCTCTTCGTACAGGTGGCGGTGATATTCGGCCGATTCGTGACCGGGCATCAGCGTGAGCAGGTGAACGCCGAATTGGGTCAGCCCGGTCAGGTCGCTGAGCGGGCGCTTGAGACGAACGGCATTGGGATTGAGCGAATGCACCGCGCGCGTCGGTTCCATCTTCGCGATATCGGCGGCCTTCAGCAGTTCCCGGGGAAAGGGAGTCGACATGGGGATCTCGCAAGCGTGAATGCTTCGGTTGAACGCACGGCGCCGGCGCGGCGCGCGCAGCGGCCATTGTCCGACATTTTCACGCTGGCAAGGGCGCGCCGAACCGCACCCGGCGACGCAGTCAACGCGCGCAATCGGCCAGCAGGTTCGCCAGCACCGACGCGCCTTGCGCGAGGTGTACCGGATCGGCATCTTCCGCTTCGTTGTGGCTGAGCCCGGCCTTGCACGGCACGAACACCATCGCGGACGGCGCGACGTATGACAGGTTCACCGCGTCGTGCCCCGCGCCGCTGCACATCTCCAGGTATGGATAGCCGGCGGCGGCCGTCGCCTGCCGCACGCGCGCGACGCAGTCCGCATCGAACACCACCGGCGCGTATTCGGCGATCGTCTGGACCTGCACGCGCGTGCCACGCAGCGCGGTGCGCTCCATGCAGATCGCCTCGATATCGGCGACGAGTTGCTGCAACGCCGGCCGCGACGGGTGGCGCACGTCGACGCTGAAGCGCACCTTGCCCGGTATCGTGCTCGGTGAATTCGGCTGGCACGCGACATGGCCGACGGTCACGCGCGCGTCGGCATCGAACGCATGGCCGTGCGCGACGATCGCGGCGATCATCGCGGCCGCCACGCCCATCGCGTCGCGGCGCACGCTCATCGGCGTCGTGCCCGCATGCGACTCGAAGCCGGTCACCGTGACGTCGAGCTCGTAGATGCCCTGCACCCCCGTCACGACGCCGATCGGCAAGCCGGCCTGCTCCAGCACCGGCCCCTGCTCGATATGCGCTTCGAAATACGCTTTCGGCATCTGTCGCTCGCGCGCGGGGCCGGCGAAACCGGTGCGCTCGAGTTCGTCGCGCAGCAGCACGCCCGTCTGCATGCACGGGCGCGCCAGTGCGTAGTCGAGATCGAGCGCGCCTGCATAGACGGCCGAGCCCATCATGCCCGGCGTGAAGCGCGAGCCCTCCTCGTTGGTCCACGCGACGACGTCGATCGGGTGCCGCGTCGCGATGCCGTGCTCGTTCAGCGTGCGGATCGCCTCGAGGCCCGCGAGCACGCCATAGACGCCGTCGAAGCGGCCGCCGAGCGGCTGGGTGTCGAGATGGCTGCCGCACATCACGGCCGGCAAGCCGGGCTGCGTGCCGGGCCGGCGCGCGAACACGTTGCCGATCGGATCGATGCGGATCTCGCAGCCCGCGGCCTCGCACCATGCGATGAAGCGGCGCCGGCCTTGCGCATCGTCGTCACTCAGCGCGAGCCGGCAACTGCCGCCGTGCGCGGTCGCGCCGATCGTCGCCATCTCCATCAGCGAATCCCACAGTCTCTGCTGGTTCACGCGCATCATCGTCGCCGCTCCTGAAAAGCACCGAGCATATACACTCGATCCAATAAGAAAAATCCAAGATTTCGTTGTGGACGATAATTTTTACTTGTCACCCGGCGTTCCACCCGGACTCCCGTGCTTTCTTTCTCACTGGATCGATCGCCCATGAAGCTCAAGCAACTCGATGCGTTTCTCGCGGTCGCCGAGCATCGCACCATTCGCGGTGCGGCGCGTGCGCTCGGCGTCACGCAGCCGGCCGTCAGCGGCATCGTGCGCGAGCTCGAACACGAGCTGGGCGTGCCGCTCGTCGTGCGCAGCGTCAAGGGGATCGCGCTGACCGATTAC
The DNA here is from genome assembly GCF_024730645.1 of Burkholderia sp. EMB26. Classification (NCBI taxonomy): domain Bacteria; kingdom Pseudomonadati; phylum Pseudomonadota; class Betaproteobacteria; order Burkholderiales; family Burkholderiaceae; genus Burkholderia; species Burkholderia sp. EMB26. The sequence continues at coordinate 2,319,921 of NZ_CP078071.1, read as the reverse complement.
GGCAGCGCATTCGCGATTCGCGCGCGGCTGATCGTCGAGGAGATCCAGCGCACGCGCGACGAGATCGAGCAGTTGCGGCTGGGCACGACCGGCTCGGTATCGATCGCGGTCAGCCCGACCGTCGCGTTGACGATCCTGCCGCGCGCGTTCGCGGCCTTCACGCGCGACCTGCCCGGCGCGACGCTGAACGTCGACGATGCACTGACCGCGACGGACCTCGCGCGGCTGCGCGACGGCTCGCTCGACTTCATCGTCACGCACCAACTGTCGAACGCGCTGCCGGACCCGGACGAATTCGCGAGCATTCCGTTGTTCCGCACGGCGTTCGCGGTCGTCGCGCGAAGCCGGCATCGGCTCGCGCGGGCCCGCTCGTTGCGCGAGCTCGTCGATGCGCACTGGTGCGTGCCGCGCTACGGCGAAGGCGGCGACGACCTGATCCGCTCGATCTTCATGCCGTTCGGCCTCGACGTGCCGAAACGCGTGGTGCACTGCCCGTCGTTTGCCGCGACGCTCGGGCTCGTGTCGCAGACGGAGGCGCTCGGCGTGTTCGCGCGACCGCTCGCCGACGTCGAACGCCAGTCACGCGGGATCGTCGCATTGAATCTCGCCGAGCCGATGCCGGCGCTGACGGTCGCGATCGTGATGCGGCGGCATGCGTTGCTGACGCCGGCCGCGCTGCACTTCATCGAGTGCCTGAAGGGTGCGTCCGCAACCGTGTCGGCCGCGGACGACGCGTGACGCTCACCCCACGTGCACGCCGCGCAGCTTCGTCAGCAACGCGACGAGGCGATCGATGTGCGCGTCCTCGGTGCGCCACGACGACACGCTGATCCGGAACGCCGGCCGCCCCTGCCACACGGTCGCGCCGAACCACACGTCGCCCGACGCCTGCGCGGCTTCGAGGATCGCCGCCGTTTCCTCGTCGGTGCCGGCGCGCACGAGCACCTGGTTCAGCACGACGCGGTTCAGCACGTCGTAGCCGGCCGCACGCAGGCCGTCCGCGACCCGCGCCGCCTGCGCGCAATGCCGCTCGACCATCGTCGCGACGCCGGCGCGGCCGAGCGAACGCAGCGCGGCCCACACGGGAATGCCGCGCGCGCGTCGCGAGAATTCGAGGTTCAGGTTCTTCTGCGCATCGTGCGCGCCGCTCAGGTAGACGGCGTCGCTGTTCATCGCGGTGGCGAGCGCGGCCGCGTCGCGACAGATCACCATCGCGCCGTCGTACGGCGTGTTGAGCCATTTGTGACCGTCGGTCGTCCAGCTGTCCGCGCCGTCGATGCCGTCCGTCAGCGCGCGCTTCGACGACGCGCGCGCCCACAGGCCGAACGCGCCGTCGACGTGCACCCACGCGCCGGCCGCCTTCGCGGGCGGAATCAACGCCGCGAACGGATCGAATTCGCCGGTGTTCACTTCGCCCGCCTGCACGCAGAAAATGGTCATGTCGTCGAGCGGCGGCAACTGCGCCGGGTCGATCCGGCCGTGCGTATCGACCGGCGCGACGACGATGCGCTTCATCCCGAAGCCGAGCACGCGCAGCGCCTTCTTCACCGTGATGTGCGCGAGCGCGGAGATCACGACTTTCACTTCCGGCGCGCCGATCAGCCCGTCCTCGTCGATATCCCAGCCCTTGCGCGCCAGCAGCGCGCGCCGCGCGGCCACCAGCGCGACGAGCGTGCAGGCCGTCGCGCTCGTGCCGAAGCCGACCGCGCTGCCTTCGGGCAACCCGAGCGCATCGACGACCCAGCGCGCGGCCTGGCGCTCGAGCGTCGCGGCCACCGGCGAATTCGCATACGACGACGCGCACTGGTCCCACGCGAGCATCAGCCGCTCGGCCGCCGCCGCGGCCGGCAGCGTCGCGCCGATCACGAAGCCGAAGTAGTTCGGGCCGTTCGATGCGACCGTCGCGGGCGTGCCGTGCTCGTCGAGCAGGCGCAGCACGTCGTCGGCCGGGCGGCCTGCATCGGGCAGCGGCTCGTCGAACGCGGCGAGGCCGGCGAGTGCGGCCGCGTCGGGAAACGCGCGCCGCTCGTTCGTTGCAGCCAGATACGCGTGCGCGCGCCGGTCGGCGTCGGCCAGCAGGGAAAGTTCGTCCATGTCGGTTGCCTCGGTCAGGGTCAGAGTTGCGAGAGATCGCGGCCGAGCCGCTGCAGCGCGCCGTCGATCCGCTTGTAGTACGTGAACTTGCCGACGCGGGTCGCCTGCACGAGCCCGGCATCCGCGAGGATGCGCATGTGGCGCGTGGTCGTGGCCGGCGCGATGCCGAGCTTCTCGGTGATGTACGTGCAGCACACGCCGAGCGCGTCGACGTCGCCATGCGGCTGCGGCGGGAAATGCTTGCGCGGTTGCCTGAGCCAGCGCATCACGGCCAGACGGCTTTCGTTGGCGAGCGCGCTGAGGCGGGTGACGTCGTCCATGGGGGTGCGGATTCGTTTAACGTTTTGAATATTAGCTAAATGACGAAATGTGGGCAATGCAGTCGAAGGGGGATTTCGACGCATGACGACGTTCGCCGGCATGCACCGGCGCACATTCGATGTGATCGCAGCGAGATCGCCGCTTCAACCGCTCGAAGCGCGTCAGGCAACGTGCTTCAGGCCAGCGCCTGTGCCAGCCTGTCGATCAACGCCCGCACACGCCGCGGCTGCGCCGCACGCCCCGGATAGACGATCTGCAGATCGACTTCGCCCGGCGAGAAGTCTCGAAGGATCTCGACGAGCGCGCCCGACGCCAGATCGCGCTCGACGTCGACCAGCGACTTCAGCGCGATGCCGTGCCCCGCGATGCACCACGCGCGCACGAGCGCCCCGTCGTTGGCGACGCGCCGGCCGCGCACCACCACGCGCTTCAATACGCCGTCGATGCCGAACGGCCATTCGGCATACAGCTCCTGGCCGAAGCGCATCACGATGCAGTCGTGCGCGGCGAGTTCGTCCGGGTGCATTGGCGTGCCATGTGCGGCGAGATACGCGGGCGACGCGCACACCACGCGCCGCGCACGGCCGAGCGAACGGCTGCGCAACGAACTGTCGGCCAGCGTGCCGCGGCGGATCGCGAAATCGAGCCCCTGCCCGACGAGGTCGACATACCCGTCGCCGAGATGCAGGTCGACCGTCACGCCCGGATGGTCGGCCAGGAATGCGTCGACGACGGGCACGACGCGCTCGCGCCCGAGATCGGCCGGCGCACTGAGCCGCACCGGCCCCGACAGCGTCTGCACGCCCAGCCGCACGCGGCTCTCGAGTTCGTCGGCCTCGGCCAGCAGGCGTCGCGCGCCGTCCACCAGCGTGCGGCCCTCGTCGGTCAGGCTGATCGCGCGCGTCGTGCGCGTGAGCAGCGCCGCGCCGTAGTGACGCTCGAGCGCCGTCAGCCGCTCGGACACCGTGGCCGGCGACAGACCGACCTCGCGACCCGCGGCGGCCAGCCCGCCCTTCTCCACGATGCGCAGGAACAGCGCGAGGTTGTCGAGCAGCATTGTTCGCCCCTTCCGAAGGATATTTTCGCCATCTTCTGGATTATCCGGGAATGGCGCAAACGGTACATTGATCGCCTGACGATCGATCCGCGGCCGCGCCGCGCCCATACGACGAAAGGAAACGCAGATGGAATACCGCACGCTCGGCCGCTCCGGCCTCCAGGTCCCCGTGCTGAGCTTCGGCGCCGGCACCTTCGGCGGCACCGGCCCGCTGTTCAGTGCATGGGGCAATACCGGTGTCGACGAAGCGCGCCGCCTGATCGACATCTGCCTCGACGCCGGCGTCAACCTGTTCGACACGGCCGACGTGTATTCCGACGGCGCGTCCGAGCGGGTGCTCGGCGCCGCGCTCAAGGGGCGCCGCGACCAGGTGCTGATCTCGACCAAGACGGGCCTGCCGACCGGCGACGGCCCGAACGACGCCGGCACGTCGCGCGCACGGCTGGTGCGCGCCGTCGACGACGCGCTGCGCCGGCTCGACACCGACTACATCGACCTGCTGCAACTCCATGCGTTCGACGCCGGCACGCCGGTCGAGGAAGTGATGTCGACGCTCGACGATCTCGTGCGCGCGGGCAAGCTGCGCTACATCGGCGTGTCGAACTTCGCCGGCTGGCAGATCATGAAGTCGCTCGCGGCGGCCGACCGGCATGGCTGGTCGCGCTACGTGGCGAACCAGGTGTACTACTCGCTCGTCGGCCGCGACTACGAATGGGACCTGATGCCGCTCGGCGCGGACCAGGGCCTCGGCGCGCTGGTGTGGAGCCCGCTCGGCTGGGGCCGGCTCACCGGCAAGATCCGGCGCAATGCGCCGCTGCCCGAAGGCAGCCGGCTGCATGAAACGGCCAGCTACGGGCCGCCGGTCGACGACGCGCGCCTGTACGACGTGGTCGATGCGCTCGATGCGATCGCGGAGGAAACCGGCAAGACGGTGCCGCAGATCGCATTGAACTGGCTGCTGCAGCGGCCGACCGTGTCGTCGGTGATCGTCGGCGCGCGCAACGAGGAACAGTTGCGGCAGAACCTCGGCGCGGTCGGCTGGACGCTGACCGATGCGCAGGTCGCGAAGCTGGACGCGGCGAGCGCGGTCGAAGCGCCGTATCCGTACTTCCCGTATCGCCGGCAGGCGGCGTTCGCGCGGCTCAATCCGCCGATGCGCGGGTAAGCCGTCGAGACCCGGGCATCAGGCCGGCACGCGTGCCGCGCCGAGCCGCACGACCTTGTCGGTCGGCCCGATGACCGAGCGCCGGTGCGTGATCGCGATCACCGTGACGTCGCGGGCCAGCAGCCGCACGTGCGCCATGATGTCGCGCTCGGTGGCTTCGTCGAGCGCGGAACTCGCCTCGTCGAGAAACAGCACGGTCGGATTGCCGTACAGCGCGCGGGCGATCGCGATGCGCTGGCGCTCGCCGCCGGACAGTTTCAGTCCGCGCTCGCCGACCGTCGTGCGGAACCCGTCCGGCAAGCCGTCGATGAACGGCAGGATCGCGGCCTTCGCGGCCGCGTCGCGCAGGCGCTGCGCATCGCACGGGCGGCCGAGCAGGATGTTGTCCTCCAGGCTGTCGTTCAGCAGCACGACGTCCTGCGGCACGACCGCCACCGCGCCGTACCAGTCGGCGCGATCGATCGTCGCGAGATCGACGCCGTCGACCAGAATGCGGCCGTCGGTCGGCTCGATCGATTTCAGCGCCAGCTTGAAGACGGTCGACTTCCCCGCGCCGGTTTCGCCGACGACGAACGTGATGCCGCCGCGCTCGGCCACGAAATCGACGTCGCGCACGCCGCGTCCGTTGCCGTACGCATAGCCGACGCGTTCGAACACGATGCGCCCGTCGCGCGGCGCGAACGCCGACGCGTGCGACACCTGCCGCTCCTCGGGCGCCGTCCACAGCGCCGCGAACGGCACGAGCGCCGCGCGGGAACGCGCACTCTCGTCGATCGAGCGCGCGAGCATGTCGAACGGCAGGTTCAGTTGCAGCAGCAGCGTATTGAACAGCACGATGTCGCCGATCGACAGCGCGCCGGCCGCATGACGCGGCAGCAGCAGCCAGAACGTGACGGAGAACTGGATCGCGAGGCCGAGCCCCAGCAGCGCGAGAAAGCCGACATGCTGCATCACGTACGCGCGCCAGTTGTCGCGTTCGGCGCGCGCCTTCTCCGCGAAACGCTCGCTCATCCAGCGATGGCTGCCGAAATGCCGGAGCGTTTCCATCGCGTTGATCGCGCCGCCGACGAACCGCGCATTCTCCTGCCCGGCCTCGATCGCGCGATCGAGGTACACGCGCGAGCGCCGCGCGGACACGATCGCGATCGTCACCGCGATCGCGCCATACGTAGCGGTGATGGCCGCCACTTCGAGGTTGATCAGCGCGCCCAGCGTGACGAGCGTGAAGACGATCTGCAGCGTGCCGGGGATCAAGTCCATCAGCGCCAACTGCACCAGCACCGACAGCGCCCGGCTCCCGCGCGTGTTCGCGCTCTGGATTTCCGCCGGGTTGTGCTCGACGAAGAACGCCGTGGTCTTCTTCAGGATGCGTTCGAAAAAGCGCGTGCTGGTGATGAATCCGAGATTCCCGGCACTCATGAAGGCAAGGTACTGCACGACGCGTTGCAGCGCGCTGGACAGGCCCAGCAGCACCGCGTAGACCACGAAGCCCGCCATGAGCGCGTGCGGCGCGCCGCGATGCGACAGCGCGTCGATCAGGCGCGAGAACAGATAGGGCGCGGCGACGGCGGTGACGCTCGATAGAACGACGACAGCCGCGACCGTCAGCAGCATCCGGCGATCGGCTTTCCAGTAGGCGCGCAGCACCTCGGTGATCGGATTCGGCGCGTGGTGTTTGTTCATGGCGCGAGAAGCGGGGTGCGGCCCGGACGGCGACTGACGGCCGAAAAGTCTAGCAGAGTGAAAGGCTGCGCGTTGAGGCGTCCGGGGCGCGTGACGGCAGCGATGGCCGCCAACCGGCCGCCCCGAGGACACTCCACGCTCCCTTCAATCGTCTTTTATAGCCTGACGGACACAGTTCGTGCCGGGGCGCTGCGCAAGGGCTACGGCGCCAAGCCGCAACTCACGGCGAAGAAAACCGACGTCCGCCGATTCAGTCCACCGGCTCGCGCCCCGGCCGCGCTCACCCCAGCGGCCGCGCCTTGATCCACAGAAACAGCGGCACGCGCGCCCACTGCTTCAGCAGATCCGTGTCGGCATGATCGGGCGGCGGCTCGCGCAGCGACACGATCGCGAACCCGGCCGCCTCCAGCGCCTCCATGTACGCCTGCAGCGGCAGCGACCAGCCCGCGAAGTGCATCGACAGCCCGTCGCGCGTTTCCACGCCGTCGAAATGCTCGCGCCCGAAATAGCTGCCCGTCAGCACGAACGGCGCATCGGGCTGCGGCCCGGCAAAGCCGCCGCGATCGCGGAACGGATGCACGAGCGAGATGAACAGCGTGCCGTCCGGCTTCAGCACGCGGCGCGCCTCGCGTAAGGCGCCCTGCATGTCGTCGAGGTCCATCAGCACGTTGTACGCCATCACGAGATCGAAGCTGGCCGCGTCGAACGGCAGCGCCGCCGCGTCCGCCAGTCGATAGCGATGCGCGGAATCCGCGCGGCGCGCGGCGTCGAGCATCGCGGGCACCGCGTCGCTCGCGGTCACGTCGTAGCCGAGCGCCTTCAGTTCGCGGCTCACGCGGCCTTCGCCGCAGCCGATCTCCAGCGCGACGCCAGTGCCGCGCCCGATGTAGGCCGCGAGCCCCGCGCGATATTTCCAGAACGCATCGTGGCCCGGCTTGCCGGCCCAGTCGATCCATTGATCGGCGACCCGCGTCCAGTGTGCGGTAATGGCTTTCGTGTCGATCATGCGTACTCCCGCCCGGTATGCGTCGTTGGCTCAGGATGCGCATGGTAAGCCGAAGCGCGACCCGTGTGCACCGATTAGCCGTTTGGCCAGTTTCCGTTTCCGGTCACGACGTTCTACAGTTACGAGAAAACCAGCCATGCCGCCGCGTCGCCCCGCTCGACGATGCGCACCGATTCCGAGGAAAGCCGATGCCGAGTATCTTCGCCGCGCCCGCCGACGCCCCGCCCAGCCCCGTCGCGGCGGAAACGCGCATGGTGCACGACGTGGCGACGCTGAAGCCGTCCGACTACCGCTCGGCGGACGGCGCGTCGTGGGTCATCTCGACCATCACGCCGGCCGCGGACAGCGGCGCACGCGTCACGGGCGATACGTATTTCGACACCGCGAAAGGCCAGACCGTCCCGGTACCCGACGCGCGCCGCCGCTATGCGAATCGCGGCACGTGGCAGGTCGTCGCGAGTTCGAGCCCGGCAGTGCCCGCGACGGGCCGCTACGACTGGCTCACGCTCGCGTGGCTGCCGATCAACCGGCGGCCGCTGCCGCAAACGCCCGAGCATCTGTATTCGCCGTTCATTCGCGGCGGCACGATCGTCTATCGGTGGAATCCGTCCGCGGAAGGCGGCGAGCAGTTCGGCAACGTGCGGATGATCTTTCCGGCGTGGACGCAGCAGGTGGCCGATGCGTTGCGGTCCGCACCCGCCGCGGTGCAGGACCGCGCGTCGTCGGCCCCGCAATCGGCGCTCGACCGCCTGAAAGCCGACACGAACCCGATGACCGCCGTGCTCGACTTCGGCGATGCGCTGCGCGACGAACCGGTGGAACGGATCGTTGCACGGCTGCCCGCGCTGCTGCGGGTGAAAGACCGGCATGAGCTGTCGGCGATCGTGTTCCTGTGCCTGTCCGCAGCGCGCGACGAAGACCGGCCGCGCTTCGTCGAAACGATCAACGCGACGATCGCGGGCACCGACGACCGCGCCCGCCTGCTGGCGATCGCGTATGGCGCGTTCGCGGCGGGGCGGACGCAACCGGTTCCATTTCGCGACAGGACGCTGAATGCGCTCATCGACGATGTATTCGGTGCGCTGAAACAGCGGACGGCGGCACTTGGCGTACCGGTCGCGCAAGGGTCGCCGTGGTACGAGTTCTTTACCGCGTATCGGCTTGGCGGCGCCGGTTCAGGCAAAGCCCCGTAACGCAGGGCCTCGCGTGTGCGAACGAAACGAACGGCGAACGAACGGGGAACGCACGGCGCGACGGCGGCCATCTGCGTCCTCGTTCATGTCACGCGTGAGTGAATGCCCGGTGCTCGCATCCGGCAACGTTCCTGTTCCGTTGAATCAGCCGATATGCACCGGCGTGCGGCCGCGCCCACCGACCGCCACAAGGCATTCACGCGCGCATGCATGACGCTGAAAAAGCGGCCGCTCGCGAGCGGAGCGGCCGTCAAGGAGAGATCCCTATGCGGGATACCGGCGGACACCACACCAGACCGGCCTGCGTATTGTTGATGAACGACATGCCGCTGACCATCAGACCGGTCCGATTCGCTGCATATCGGCGTGAACATCACGCAGTCCTGAGCTACGCGCGGACCTGTCACGATCCGCAACACGCCGTTACGTTCTCGGCGGGAACCCCCATACGCGGCAACCGGTCGAAACGCCGCACGACCGTCGACGGCCTGAATGCCGCGGCGGACCATCCGCTCACCTGCCCCGCTCGATCACGTCCATTCTTCCTATTTCATGCTGAGCATCGGTCCCTTCTCGATCCGCGTCGTCGCGGTCGCCGCCGCCGCGCTGCTGGCGTGGCTCGTCGCGCGCGTCATCCAGCGCCGTCCGCCCGACGGGCATCACAAGACCGCGTCGAGCCTGATCCTCGACGTGCTGCTGCTCGGGTTGATCGCCGCGCGCGTCGGTTATGTCGCGCAATGGTGGCCGGACTATGCGGCGTCGCCGCGCGCGATCGTCGCGCTCAGCGATGGCGGCTTCGACGCGCGCATCGGTATCGCGGCCGCGCTGGTGTTCGCCGGCTGGCGCTTGCGTCGCCTGCCGGCGCTGCGTCGGCCGGTGCTGGCCGGCATCGTCGCCGGCCTCGGTGCGTGGGGTATCGCGCAAGGCACGCTGGCGACGCTGCAGCGCGGCGCGCCGCCGCTTGCCGCGATGCCGCTCCAGGCACTCGATTCAACGCCCGTGTTGCCGGCGGGCTTCGTCGGCAAGCCGGTGGTCGTGAACCTGTGGGCGACGTGGTGCGCGCCGTGCCGCCGCGAGATGCCGATCCTCGAACAGGCGCAGCGCGACCATCCGGGCATCACGGTGCTGATGCTCAACCAGGGGGAAAACGCGCAAGCCGTGCGCGCGTTCCTCGAACAGCAGAGCCTGCGCTTCGATCACGTGCTGCTCGATCCTTCGCTGCACGCGATGCACGCGTATGGCTCGCGCGGGCTGCCGACCACGTTGTTCTTCAACGCGAAAGGCGAACTCGTCGAATCACACATGGGCGAGCTGACCGCCGCGCGGCTGAAGGACACCGTCACGCAGCGCTTCGGGCAGTAACGCCCGGCGACGGACCGGCAGCGGTGCCGCGCCGCTTCGTCACATCCGCGCTTCGACCGCGGCCAGCCGGGCGGGCAAGTGTTCCCGCAGCGCATCGACGGCGGCCCGCACTTTCAGCGGCAGGTGCGGCGTCGCCGGCCACACCGCGTGGATCGGGTAGACGACGCCCGGCTGCTCCGGCAGCAGCTCCCGCAACGCGCCGCCGCGCAATGCGTCGCGCACCAGCCAGTACGGCAGCCACGCGACGCCGAGATCGGCAAGGGCGGCATCCATCAACGCGCGCAGGTCGTCGGACAGCAGCCGGACGGCGGGCTGCAATTCCACGCGCTCGCCGTCGACGAGAACGGGCCAGCGATGCACCTGGCCAAAGCGCGTATAAGCCAGTGCCTTGTGCTGCTCCAGTTCCCGCCAGGTTTGCGGTTCGCCGTATCGGCTCAGGTAAGCCGGCGACGCGCAGAACGCCATCCGGTGCTCGCCGAGCGCTCGCGCGACCAGTCCGCTGCTGTTCGGCAACGTGCCGATGCGCACCGCGAGATCGAAGCGCTCCTCGACCAGATCGACGGACCGGTCGCTGAAGGACAACTCCAGATCGAGGTCCGGGTGCGCCTTCGCGACGTCGATCAGGATCGGCGCGACGCACAGATGGCCGAACAGCGTCGGCATCGACACGCGCAGCCGCCCTTTCATCTGCCACTTGCCGGTTTCGAGCAGCGCCTCGCCGGCCTGGATCTCGTCCATCGCACGCAGGCAATGCTCGTAGAACAGCGAACCCTCGTCGGTCAGGCTCTGGCTGCGCGTCGTGCGGTGAAACAGCACGACGCCGAGCCGTTCCTCGAGGCGCGCGATGCTTTTGCCGACGGCCGAGCGCGTGATGTGCAGCTTCTCGGCGGCCTGCGCGAAGCTGCTCGCGTCCACCGCGGCGACGAACACGTCGATGCCTTTCAGGTTGTTTCGCATCCGATTGGGGACAAATACACTACACAATGCGTCGATCTTATCGCTTTTGGCGATAAAAAGTGAATGATAGGATCGATTCCAGTCCTCGACATTCGCAAACGGAGTACGCACCATGGCCCGGATTCTCGTCCTCAAATCCAGCATCAACGGCAGCCAGTCGCATACCGGCACGCTGATCGATACGTTCCTCGCGCAGCGCAACGCCAACGGCCATGCCGACGACGTGATCGTGCGCGATCTCGTCGCCGACGCGCTGCCGGTGCTCGACAGCGAGCTGTTCCATGCGCTGCGCGGCGCGGAACACCCGAGCGAACGCGCGCGGCAGGCGATCGCGTTGTCCGACGCGTTGATCGCCGAACTCAAGGGCAGCGACCTGCTGCTGATCGGTGCGCCGATGTACAACCACAACGTGCCGACCCAGTTGAAGAACTGGTTCGACCTCGTCGCGCGGGCCCGCGTGACGTTCCGCTACACGGACACCTATCCGATGGGGCTCGTCGAAGGCGTCCGCGCGATCGTGTTCAGCACGCGCGGCGGCGTCCACGTCGGGCAGGCAACGGATGCGGTCACGCCGTACCTGCGCGCCGTGCTCGGCCTGATGGGTATCGCCGATGTGGAATTCGTCTATGCCGAAGGGTTGGACATGAAGCCGCACGGTTTCAACGCGGGACTGGAAAACGCGCGCCAGCAGATGGACGCGCTGCTCGCATGACCGGAGCGGGCCGGCTGGCGGGCTGCGTGAGCCTGCCGGCCGGACGCCTGCGCCAGTCAAACAACCAGCCGGCGACCGTGCGCGCGCTGCGCGATGCCGGCCGCCGGTCTCCGTGCTTCACGCGATCAGAACTTGTGCCGAATCCCCGCATGCACCATCAGTTGCTTCGACGTCGACGACAGATCGGCCGCCCCCGGGACGTACGCGTAATCGAGTGACGAGCCGGTCGCATCGCCGGCAATCCGCTGGTACGCGCCCATCAGATAGACGTCGGTGCGCCTGGACAGCGCGTAGTCGGCCATCAGCCCGATCGAATGGATCTTCGGCTTCGCGCTGCCCGCGGTCGTGTCGTAACGCACGGTCGTATACACGTACTGCGCACCGACGAAGCACGCCGGCGTGAACTGATACTTGCCGTTCACTTCGAAGTTCTGGTACTTGATCGCCGCGACCGTGCCGCCGGCAAGCGGCCCCGTCACCGGCTCGATCGTCTCGTCGCCGAACAGGTAGCCGACGTTCGCGGTCGGCCGCGTGACGTTGCTGTTCGTATACGCGAACCCGACCGTCGCGGGCCCGGCGGTGTAGTTGATGCCCGCGCCGAAAATCCGCAATCGCGCCGACGCGAAGTTCGCGTCCGCGCCGACCGTCCCCGCACCCGCGATCGCACCGCCGGCCGTCGCGCCCGGGTTGTCCGCGTTCAGGAATGCAGCGCCGACCAGCAGGCCGCCGTGCTCGTACTGCGCGCCGACGCTCCACTGACGGTTGTTCGCGAACCCGGTGTCGTTGCTGAAGCTGTACGTGCCGCCGAACGAGAAGCCGGCGAAATCCGGGCTCGCGTACTTGACCGTGTTGTTCACGCGGAACGTGTTGCCGGTATTGTCGTTGTCGAGCGGGTGCGAGAACGGGTAGACGCCCCAGCTACCGTTCGCGGTCGTCGGCGCAAGGTAATCGACGACCGAATCGTATTGCCGGCCGAGCGTGAGCGTGCCGAAGCGCGTGCTGCCCACGCCGACGTATGCCTGCCGCCCGAACAGGCGGCCACCCTGCGCGAGCGTGCCGCTGTTCACGTTGAAGCCGTTCTCGATCTGGAACAGCGCGCGGTAGCCGCCGCCGAGATCCTCGGTGCCCTTCAGCCCCCAGCGGCTGCCCTGCGCGAAGCCGCTCGCCATCTGCCACGCGCCGTGGCCGCCGACGTCGTTTGTATAGTCGATGCCCGCGTCGACCAGCCCATACAGCGTGACGCTGCTTTGCGCAAAGGCCGGCGCGACGCAAAGTGCCGGCATCGCGACGAAAAACCATCTCCAGTTCATTCGTTTTCCTTATTTATATGTCGATCGTTGTGCCGTACCACACGGCGCAGCGCGCGTTACTTCGCGCCGTAGATGTCGAAGTCGAAGTACTTGCGGTTGATCCGCCGATACGTGCCGTTCTCGAGAATCGTCGCCAGTGCGCGGTTGAACGCATCGCGCAGGCCGGTATCCTGCTTGCGCAGACCGAGGCCGTCGCCCTGCCCGAAGTACTTCGCGTCGTCGATCGGCGCGCCGGCGAACATGAAGTCCTTGCCCTGCGGTTTCTTCAGGAAGCCGTCGCTGGCCGCGATCGATGCCTGGAACGCCGCGTCGAGCCGCCCCGTCACGAGGTCGGCGTACACCTGGTCCTGGTTCTGATACGACTCGATCTGCACGCCGGCCGGCTGCCAGTTCGCGATCGCGTAGTCGGCCTGGGCGGAACCTTGCTCGACGCCGACGCGCTTGCCCTTCAGCGACGCGGCCGTCGGCAGCAGCGGCGAACCCTTGCGCGCGATCAGCCGCGCCGGTGCATTCGAGATCCGGTTCGTGAACGCGATCTGCTGCATCCGCTTCGGCGTGATCGTCATCGACGATGCGATGACGTCGAACTTGCGCGCGAGCAGCCCTGGAATCATCCCGTCGAAACTCGACTCGACCCACACGCAGCGCGCATGCAGCTCCGCGCACAACGCATTCGTGATGTCGATCCCGAAGCCGCTCAGCGTGCCGTCGGGCTGCTTGTATTCGAGCGGCGGATAGGTGGGATCGACCGCGAGGCGGATCTCCTTGCCCGTCCAGTCTCCCGCCTGCGCGCTCGCCGCGAGCGTCGTTGCCGTCAGCGCCACCGCGAGCGCCGCCATCCACTGTTTCATTGCCCGTCTCCTTTTGTCGTCGTTGAAGGTGAATCGAATCCGCGTGTCCGGCTCACGCGAGGTAGCGCTCCGCGAGCGCGATCCAGTAACTCGCGCCCGTCGCGAGGCACGCGTCGTTGAAGTCGTAGCCGGGGTGATGCAGTCCGCAGCCGGCCGCGCCGCCGCCGTCTCCGTTGCCGATCGACAGATAGCTGCCCGGGCACGCGTCGAGCATGAATGCGAAATCCTCGCTCGCCGCGATCGGCCGCACATGCGGAATCAGCGCGTCGTCGCCGCCCCATTCGCGCGCGACGTCGCGGGCGAACGCCGTCTCCGCCGCGTGATTGACCAGCACCGGATAGCCATGGCGATAGTCGATCTCGGCCGTCGCGCCATAGCTGTCGGCCTGGCCGTGCACGATCGCGCGGATGCGCCGCTCGAGCAGCGCGCGCACGTCCGGCGACAGCGCGCGCACGCTGAGTGCGAGATCCGCATGAGGCGGAATCACGTTCGATGCAGTGCCCGCATGGATCGAGCCGATCGACACGATCGCCAGTTCCTGCGGATTCACGTTGCGCGACACGACCGTCTGCAGCGCCATCACGATCGACGCGCAGACGACCACCGGATCGATCGTCGTGTGCGGCGCCGCGCCGTGGCCGCCACGCCCGGTCACGCGCACGCGCACCTCGTCGGCCGACGCCATCGCGGGCCCGTCGCAGAAGCCGAGCACGCCGGCCGGCAGGCCCGGCACGTTGTGCATCGCGAATACGGCGTCGCACGGGAACCGCGTGAACAGCCCGTCGTCGAGCATCCGCTTGGCGCCGCCGAGCCCTTCCTCGGCCGGCTGGAAAATCAGGTTCAGCGTGCCGGTGAAGCGCCCGCGCTCGGCCAGGCAGCGGGCCGCCGCGAGCAGCATCGCCGTATGGCCGTCGTGGCCGCACGCGTGCATCACGCCGTCGCGCCGGCTCGCATGCGGCAGCCCGGTCGTCTCGCGGATCGGCAGCGCGTCCATGTCGGCGCGCAGCCCGAGCCGCTTCCCGGCGCCGCGCACGAGCGTGCCGACCACGCCGGTGCCGCCGAGACCGCGCGTCACCTGATAACCCCATGTTGTCAGGCAGTCGGCGACGAGCGCGCTCGTCGCGTGTTCCTCGAAACCCAGCTCCGGATGCGCGTGCAGCCGGCGGCGCAGCGCGATCATTTCCGCCTCGATGGTCGCCATTTCGGGCGCTATGCGTGCTCGATCCAACCCTGTTACTCCTCGATAGATACCGCGTGGCGACTGCCGGAATGGCAGATCGTGGGCGAAATCGTAGGCAGCGAAAAAGCCGGCGAACAGTCGCAGTTTCGTTATGATGACAACCTTTCGTTGTCGGCATTCATCCCATCACACGGTCCCGCCCCATGAGCACGATCAAGTTGCATCAGTTGCAGGCGCTCGTCGCGAGCGCCGAAGCCGGGAGCATCCGCGGCGCGGCGCGCACGCTCGGGCTGTCGCAGGCGGCCGTCACGCGCGCGCTGCGCGAGCTGGAAGCCAGCGAACGCCTGCCGTTGCTGGTGCGCGCCCCGGAAGGCATCGGCTTCACCGACTACGGGAAGACCTTGCTCACGCACGCGAAGCTCGTCCTGAAGCAGCTCGAACATGCGCGGAGCGATCTCGAACGGATGCGCGGCCGCGTCGAGGGGCGGCTGAGCGTCGGCGTCACGCCGTGGCTGACGATGACGTTCCTCGCGGAAACCGTGCTGCAGTTTCGCGAGCGGATGCCGGACGTGCGCCTCGAACTCTACGAAGCGCTGATGGCCGTCGCGCAACCGCTGCTGCGCGACGGCAGCATGGATTTCGCGCTCGGCCACGTGCAGCCCGGCAGCGGCGCGCAGGAGTTCGCGTTCGAGCCGCTGCTGCGCTACGACACGTCGGTGATGGTGCGCGCCGGGCATCCGCGCGAACGCGCGACGTCGGTGCACGACCTGCTCGATTGCGACTGGGTGCTGAATTCGTCGGCCGACGGCCAGGCCGCGCTCATCGACTACCTGTTCACGCGGCACGGTGCGCGGATCGACGAACGGCGCATCGTGCGCGCGCAATCGGTCGCGATGTTGCAGACGATGCTCGAGCAGGCCGGCATGTGCACGTGGTGCCCGACGATCCTCGCCGCGGTACCGCCGTTCGGCGAGCGGATGCGCGTGCTGCCGCTGAAGGAGACCTTCGAGCCGAGCGAGCTCGGCATCGTCACGCGCCGCAGCAGCACGCTCGGCGATGCGGCGCGGTGCTTCATCGACTGCCTGCTGCACGTGATCCGCCAGCATGCGCGCTCGGCGCGCAAGGAGGATCTCGCGCTGTTCCGCACGCTCACGCTGCTGATCTGACCGCGAGCCCGGCACGTGATGGCGCGTCGGGCTCGAATCAGACTCGTCCGATAGGCCCGGCGATACGCGGCTCGTACACTCGGACGCATGATTTCGCCGATCCAGTCCTCCCTCGCCACGGCGCGCGATGCCGTCACGCATGTCGCGCGCCGCCCTTCGTTCCTGCGCAAGCTCGACATCGCGGTGCTCGCGCTCATCGTCGCGAGCGTGCTCGTCGTGATGGCCGACAGCGTGCAGGCGCTGCACCAGCAATACGGCCACGCGCTCTACGCGGCCGAATGGGCGTTCACGCTGCTGTTTTCCGCCGAGTACCTGCTGCGCCTCTGCACCGCGAAGAAGCCGGTCGCGTATGCGCGCAGCTTCTTCGGCATCGTCGATCTCGTGTCGGTGCTGCCGACCTATCTCGCGTTCTTCTTCCCCGGCCTGCATGCGCTGATCGACGTGCGGCTGCTGCGTCTGCTACGCGTGTTCCGCATCCTCGGACTGTCGATCTATCTCGAGGAAGGGCAGATGCTGATCCGGGCGCTCACGCGCGCGCGGCGCAAGATCTTCGTGTTCATCGGCGGGATGTTCGTGCTCGTCGTGATTCTCGGCACCGTGATCTTTCTGGTCGAAGGGCCCGAGCACGGGATCACGAGCATTCCGGTAGGCGTCTACTGGGCGGCGGTGACGATGAGCACGACCGGCTACGGCGACCTGACGCCCGTCACGCCGCTCGGCCGGCTGATCACGTCGTGCGCGATCCTGCTCGGCTACGGGATCATCGCGTTTCCGACCGGGATCATGGGCGCGGAACTCGTTGCATCGGCGATGGAGCGCAACAGGGCGAACGCGCGGCCGGCCGACGGCGACGGGCCGTGCTGCCCGCATTGCGGCGGTGCGCTCCCCGTGCAAGGTGCGGCGGATACCCATGCGCACGGCCGCGTGTCCGCCAAAGGCCGCGACGCTCGATAGCCGCGGCAAGAATAAGCCCTGTCCTATTCAGCTTCCCTTCCCGCTGGCCGACACTGAACTCATCGAGCGGACGACCGCGACCGATCGCTCCGGGCCGTAACGGCCTGCGCATCGGTCGCAAGCGCCGTCGGTTTTCAAGAAAGTTCGCATGAAGCCGCCCGCCCAATGCCCCGCTCGCATCCGTCATTTCATCGAGGAGTTCACATGATCATTCGCGCTACCCTCGCGACGCTCGTCGCCGCCACGCTGACGACCGCCGCTTCCGCCCAGGTGCTTCACGAGAAAAACCTGCCATTGAATCTCGCCGCCGACATCGCGCAGCAAACGATCCAGGCATGCTCGGCCAGCGGCTACGACGTGACGGTCACGGTGGTCGACCGCAGCGGTATCGAACGCGCGGTGCTGCGCGGCGACAACGCGGGGCTGCATACCGTGGATGCGTCGAAGCGCAAGGCCTATACCGCGCTGTCGACGAAAACGCCGACCGCCACGCTGGCCACGAACCTGCAGAAGAACCCGGCCGCCGCGCAGATGACGGCCATCGACGGCTTCCTGGTGCTCGGCGGCGGCGTGCCGATCAAGGCCGGCGACGAAGTGATCGGCGCCGTGGGTGTCGGCGGTGCGCCGGGCGGGCATCTCGACGAAGCGTGTGCGCTGCAGGGGATTGCGCGGGTACAAGCGAAGCTGATGTAACGAACCGGCCGCTCCCTGACGGAGCGGCTTTTTTATCGGGCGCCGACACAAACCGTGAAAGCGCCCGCTTCTCACCCCGCCTGCCCGCCCAGCATCTGCACGAACGCGGCCAAGCCCGTCAGCATGATCTGCACGCCCACGCACAGCAGCAGGAACGCGGACACGCGCATCGCGACCTTCGTCCCTTCGCTGCCGAGATAGCGCGCGAGCGTCGTCGCGCGGCTGTAGATCTGCCAGATCGCGAACGCAACGAGCGCCGCGACCGCCACCGACACGACACCCGACACCAGGTAATCGCTCGCCGTATGCGCACGATTGGCATGCAGCGCGATGCCGGCCGCGATCGAGCCGGGGCCGATCGTCAGCGGCACCGTCAGCGGAAAGAACGCGCGCGACATCAGCTTCTGCAGATCGTCGCCGCGCATGGCGACGTCACCGCCGGCCGGGACGTCCGGCGCGTTCAGCATCGACCAGCCGGCCACCGCCACCGCGAAGCCGCCGCCGATCCGCAACGCCTCCATCGAGATCCCGAAGAAGTTCAGCACCGGCGCGCCGACGAAGAAGATCACGAGCAGCGTGAAGAACACGTTCGTCGCGAGCTGCTTCGACAGGATCGCGCGCTCGGCTTCGGTCAGCGATTGCGTGCGTTCGAGAAACACGAACGCCATGCCGAACGGGTTGATGATGCCGATCAGGCCCGTGAAGCCGAACAGGATTTCAGGGATCAGGCGGTCGAGCTGCATCGCGATCGTGCTCTCCGGTAACGAACGGGAATAAAAAAGCGGCCAGTCGAGAAGACCGGCCGCAAAGAGGAGATATCTCCATGATCCGGCACACGGGGGTATGCCGGGCCGCAGAAACTTGATTGTCGGGAATGTGAACCGGGAAGGGAATCAGTCGAGTCTGATTTTGTCGTCGCAGACCATCAGCATCGCGACGGCCGATCCCGGACAGACACCCTGAAACTGGCTGGACGCCAGCAACGGCTCCGGCACCGCTTCGCGGGCGATACGGACGAAACCCTGCCTGACGAAGTAGTCTTCCGCCGTCGTGGTCAACAGTCCGACCGACTGGACGGCATGCGCGCGGCATTGCGCGAGCAAGCGCGTTATCAGCAGCCGCCCTACCCCGGCGCGACGCGCGTGTTCGACGACAGCGATCGAGCGAATGAGCGCATGGCGTCCGTGGAATTCGATGCCGCCACACCCCACGATGCCGGATACCCCACCGGCAACGACAAAATGCGGCAGGTGCACGGCAACGCCGGCGGTCGGCAAACCGCTGGCACGAAGCAGCGCCTCGATCGAGGTCAGATCGGATTCGGTCGCTTGACGAAGAAGTGCCATGGTTCCACCCCGGTTTGCGGTGACATCAATCCCTGCGCCCAACACGCTCGCACAAGCCCGATGCGCCGCACCGGAACGTGCCCGATCGCCCCCGCGTTCATTCGATGGCGATGCTAGATACGCGCTTGATTGACGCGTTTCGACAGTTCTTCCGCGCTTTCCTTGCGCTCGCTATACCGGTCGACCAGATAGGGACCGACATCGCGCGTGAGCAGCGTGAACTTCACGAGTTCTTCCATCACGTCCACGACGCGATCGAAATACGCGGACGGCTTCATCCGCCCCGCCTCGTCGAATTCCATGAACGCCTTGGCCACCGACGACTGGTTCGGGATCGTCAGCATGCGCATCCAGCGCCCGAGCACGCGCATCTGGTTCACCGCGTTGAACGACTGCGAGCCGCCGCTCACCTGCATCACCGCGAGCGTCTTGCCTTGCGTCGGCCGGACGGCACCGACCGACAGCGGAATCCAGTCGATCTGCGCTTTCATGATTCCGGTCATCGCGCCGTGCCGTTCCGGCGAACACCACACCATCCCTTCCGACCACATCACGAGCTCGCGCAGCTCGACCACTTTCGGATGACTGTCGGGCGCGTCGTCGGGCAGCGGCAGGCCGCTCGGATTGAACACGCGCACTTCGGCGTCCATCGCCGCGAGCAATCGCGCGGCTTCCTCGATCAGCAGACGGCTGAACGAACGCTCGCGCAGCGAGCCGTACAGCAGCAAGAGCCGCGGCGGATGCGTCGATGGCGCCGCAGGTCGCAATTGCCCGGCGTCCGGCACACGGAACAGTTCGGCATCGAGTTGCGGCAGGTCGTTCAGGTAGTCAGCCATGGATAAATACTCTCGTGATTTCAGGCGCGGCACTCGTACCAGCCCTTCGACCGGTTGACGATGCGCACGACCAGCAACATCACCGGCACCTCGATCAGCACGCCGACGACGGTGGCCAGTGCTGCGCCGGAATGAAAGCCGAACAGGCTGATCGCGGCCGCGACCGCCAGTTCGAAAAAATTGGATGCGCCGATCAGCGCCGACGGACACGCGATGTCGTGCCTTTCGCCGACCGCGCGATTGAACCAGTACGCAAGCGCCGAATTGAAGAACACCTGGATCAGGATCGGCACCGCGAGCAGCGCGATCACCAGCGGCTGCCTCAGGATCGCTTCGCCCTGGAACGCGAACAGCAGCACGAGCGTGGCCAGCAGCGCGGCGATCGACCACGGGCCGATCCTGGTCATCGCGGCATCGAACGCGGCCTGGCCGTTCGCGAGCAGCCGCTTGCGCAGAATCTGCGCGAGGATCACCGGAATGACGATGTAGAGCACCACCGACGTGACCAGCGTCGCCCACGGCACCGTGATGGCCGACATCCCCAGCAGCAGGCCGACCAGCGGTGCGAACGCGATCACCATGATGCTGTCGTTCAGCGCGACCTGCGACAGCGTGAACAGCGGATCGCCGCCCGTGAGCCGGCTCCACACGAATACCATCGCCGTGCACGGCGCGGCCGCCAGCAGGATCAGCCCGGCGACATAACTGTCGAGCTGCTCCGCCGGCAGCAGCGGTGCAAACAGGTGGCGGATGAAGAGCCAGCCGAGAAACGCCATCGAGAACGGCTTGACGAGCCAGTTCACGACGAGCGTGACGCCGATGCCTTTCACATGCCGGCGCACCTCGTGCAGCGCGCCGAAGTCCACCTTGACCAGCATCGGGATGATCATCACCCAGATCAGCAGCCCGACCGGCAGATTGACCTGCGCATACGCCATCCGGCCGATCGCCTGAAACAGGCCGGGCAGCGCCTGGCCGAGGGCAATGCCCGCGACGATGCATAACGCGACCCAGACGGACAGATAGCGTTCGAAGAAGTTGATGGCGGGTTTCGCGACCGCCGTACCGGGCGGCGTGATGTTGGACGTATTCATCGGACGAGCGTCGGTCTTGTAGTCGTGGGCGGCTGCGCGTCTCGGCGCATCGCAGCGTGCGATCAGTGTTGCGCAATCTCGATCAGCGCGGCCCGGAGTGCATCGTCGCTCATGCGGTCGAGCGGCAGCGCCAGCAACTGCAGCATCCGGTAACCGATCGCTTGCCGTGTCAGTTCGAAGGCGAGACGCTTGCCTTCGTCGCCGCCCGTCGCGTTCGACGGATCGGCGTAGCCCCAATGCACGTTGACCGGGCTGCCGGGCCAGTACGGGCACGTCTCCGACGCCGCGCTGTCGCACACCGTGATGACGACGCGCATTTCCGGCGCACCGTCGCCGACGAATTCGTCCCGGCTTTTGCTGCGATAGCCGCCGACGTCGACGCCGGCATGCGTCAGCGCTTCCAGCGCGAACGGATTCAGCCGGCCGCTCGGCGCGCTGCCGGCGCTATAGGCCCGCACATCCTTGCCGAGCTTCGCGGCCCAGTGATTGAGCATGCCCTCGGCCAGCACGCTGCGCGCCGAGTTGTGGGTACAGAGGATCAGGACGTTCGTGGTCATGAGCGAAGGCGCGCGAACGCGCGTCAGGATTGACGGGGACGATCGATCTTCCCGGAAGGCGAGCAGCCGGACACCGGCGAGCATGGATTGCCGCCGCAACAATTCTCCGTGAGATAGCCGAGCAGCCCGTTCATCGTGTCGAAGTTCGCGCAATAGAACACGAAGCGGCCGTCCTGGCGGCTCGTCACGAGCTGCGCGTGCGCGAGTTCTTTCAGATGAAAGGACAGCGACGACGGCGGCACGTCGAGCAGCGTGGCGATCTGGCCGGCCGGCATGCCTTGTGGCCCGGCCTGCACGAGCGCGCGAAAGACCGCGAGCCGGGATTCATGCGCGAGCGCCGCGAGGGCGGCAATGGTTTCATTCGTTTCCATATTTCGATAATAGTCGAAATATGGAAATCGGAAAAGCGACGCCGATACAGGGCGTCGCCGGGACGGTCTGTCCGTCGATATACGCCGCGCGACGCTCGCCGGTCAGTGCCCGATCAACCGCGTGTGGCTCGGCAGTTCGACCGACAGATCGGTGCCGCCCGCGGCGGACCGCGACGTATCGCGCGTCGCGGCAAGCCATTGCGTGAACTCGGTGGCCGTCATGCCGACGGCCTGGGCCGAACTCGATACCGGCGTGGCCGGCGGCGTATCGGCCGCGCGGGCCGCCTGCTGCGAATGCGGCGTCGCACCGCGTGCCACGGTCGCCGCGTGTTGCGCGGCAGGCGCGTTCGCGCCCACCTGACGCGCCGCCTTGCCGCGCGACGCCGCAATAGACTTCGCCGCCGGCCGCGCCGCTGGCGCCGCAACCGGCTTGCGCGCCGACGATGCACGATCGGCACGCGCCGGCGCGGCTTCCGCGACGACGGCGTTCGACGCGACAGCCATCGCCACCGCCACCGGCTCACGCTTCGACCCGCTCCCTGCGACGTGCAACGCACGCGCTTCCGCGGACGCGGTTTCCGCTACCACCGTCGCGGCAGCCTTCATCTGCGCATCCGTCGGCGCCGCGCGATCCGCCCGCACGATCGCGACTTCCGCCGGCCGGCCGGTCGCCCGCGCGACTTCCGTCGCCGCGACGGCCGCGGTCGGCGCGGCCGCGATCGCCGCCGAGTAAGCCGCGTCGTGCTCGGCCGCGTGCTGGCGCTCGTCGACCAGATGCGTCGCGAGGATGCACGTCGCGCCGAACAACGCGCACGCCATCAGCGTCAACCGCCAGCGGCGGCGCAGCGGATGCGGGCGCACCCACGCGCGGTTGTCGGAACCGAAGTCGGCTGCGCGAACGGCCTTGGCGGGCCGCGCGGCCTTGGCGACGGTGCCGCCGTCCGTCGCGGGGGCCGGCACGCGGGGCGGGCCGTAGATATCGAACACGTGTTGCCGCGCGCGTCGGCTCGCCACGAACGGCCGGCGTCGCCGGCCGTACGGCGGCGGCACATCCGAGAACGGATGCGCGAGCGGAATCGCGTAATGCCCGGTGATGTCCTGCATGCTCATGATGTCGACGACGCATTGCGCGACATCCGCCGCGGCAATCCGTGCTCCCGTAGTTGAACGAATGGCTCCGAGTATCGCCGTCGGCCCGGGTCCGGTAAATCGGACTGCGTCACCTTCGGTCCGATACGGCGGTCAGCCTGGTCCTACCGTCGCACCCGGGCGCCCGAACGGACGGCGCACGCCCCGCGCGTACCGCGCATCGCCGCCTCGCACCGTCCGTCGAACGCTCAACTGCCCCGATACACCGACACGTACCACGGCGAACACGCCACCGGCACGTGATGGTGTCGCGCCGGATCGGTCACGGTGAAACGCACGGGCACGATGTCGGTCAGCGCATCCGCCACCTTGAAATACGCGCCGAGATGCAGCCGCAGTTCGAACTCGCCGCGGCGCGCGAGCTCGCCGTCCAGCATCGGCGCGTCGTTGCGCCCTTCCGCGTTGCTGACCGCACGCGCGACGAGCGCCGGCGGCTGCTCGCCCAGGTCGAATAGCTCGATCCGCACGCCGGTGATCGGCCGGCCGGTGGCGACGTCCAGCAAATGCGTGCTGATGCCCGTCATGTCGTCCTCCCTTTGCGCAGGTGCGGCCGCATCACGTGCCGCGGTAATACGTGTAGTTCCAGCGGCCGAATTGCACCGCGACATGCAGCCGCTCGTCGTCGCGCGCGATCCGGAAGCGGACCGGCACGACCGTCAGGAACGGCGACTGCACGCCACGCGCACGGAAGTACTCGCCGACATGCAGCATCAGCGTGTACGTGTCCGCGCGATACGCGTCGCCGGCCAGCAACGGCGTGCCGGTGCCGCCGCGCGCATCGACGGTGGCATCGACCAGCGGCACGTCCTGCGCGCCGTCGACACGCGACAGCTCGACGCGCATCCCTTCGGCCGCGACGCCGTGCAGCAGGTCGACGATGCGCACCGTCAGGTCGGGCGATGCGCCGCGCCGCACACCGGGCGCGACGCGCGGCGCACGCGCGCCGTCAGCCCATGCGGGCACGGCGGCCAGCGCGGTCGTCGCCAGCACGAGCCTGCGTCGCCCCGTATCGATCACGTTCGTCATGCGATGCGTCTCCGCGGCCGCGTCTTCCATCAGAACCGGCCACGCAGACCGATGAACACTTCGTTCGACGACAGCTTCGACTTCAACTGTTCGTCGCGCGCGTTGATGCGGTTCGCGAACGTGTTGAAGCCGGTCTCGATGTTGCCCATGTCGACATAGCGATACCCGAGATCGATCGAGAAGCGCTTGTTGATCGCGTAGCTGACGCCCGCACCGGCCGAGTACGCGAGGTTCGTCTGCGTCTTCGACGCGAAGCGGCGCGTGTCGTTGGTCTGCCAGCCGTCGGCCGACACGATCGCGACGCCGATGCCCAGCGTGCCGTACACGGAGAAGCCGCGGCCGAGATCGAAGTCCTTGTAGCCGTTCAGCATCAGGCGTTGCGCCGACACGTGGAATTCGTTCGCGTTCGCGTCGAACGGCGCCCAGTAGCTGGTGAAGTTGTTGGTGCGCTTGAACACGTATTCGCCTTCCGCGCGCCAGCCGTTGCCGAACTGGTAGCCGAGGCCGAGCGAGCCGGTGACGTTCGAGCCCGTCTCCGGGCCGCCGACGCGGCTCGCGACGCGCGGGCTCGTCAGCTCCATGTTCACCGCGTTGTCGAACGCGCCGATGACGCGGCCCGTCGCGTAGTAGCCGGCGTCGCCCGCGTCGGCGGTCCTCTTCGTCTCCGGTGCGGCGACGGGTTCGGCGAAAGCCGCGCCCGAGAACAGCAGGGCGAGCGTGGACGGCAGGGCAAAGCGCTTGATCATGATGAATCGAATCCTTGACGATGAATGACTTGTCGGAGAAGCCGTCATCGTAGGAATCGCGCCGCGATCGTTGAACCCGTTCGGCTACGGGTTGCGCCTCCGTAGCGCTACGGAGGCGAGCCGCCCGCGAGCACCGCGTAATCGCGCACGAGCTCGACCAGCGACGCGGCCCGCAGCTTGTCGAACACGTTTGCGCGATAGGTCTCGACGGTGCGCGGCGACAGCCCGAGTTCGCGGGCGATCTCCTTGTTGCTGCCGCCGCGCACGATCCCTTCCAGCACCTCGCGTTCTCGCGCGCTCAGCGTCGCGAGGCGGGCCGCGCGAGTCTGGTCGACGTCGTCCTGGCCGCGCTGCGCGGCCTGCCGGCGCAGCGCCTGCTGCACCGTGTCGATCAGCTCGTCGTCGTCGACCGGCTTGCGCAGGAAATCGAGCGCGCCGCGCTTGAATGCGCGCCGGCACGCGTCGACGTTGCCGTGGCCCGTCAGCACGATCACCGGCAGGTCGCGCCGCGCGCGCAGTTCGTCGAGTGCATCGAGGCCGCTCATGCCCGGCATCCGGATGTCGAGCAGCACGCAGCCGAGCGCCGCGTCGTCGGCGTCGGCGAGGAAGGCCGATGCGTCCGGATAACAGCGAGTCCTCACGCCGACCGTGCGCAGCAGCAACGCGAGACCGTCACGTACGGCTTCGTCGTCGTCGACGATCGCGACGACGGGCGCGTCACGCGTGGCGGCGTGTCGAAGCGAATCGTTCATGCGACCTCCCCGGCCAACGGCAGCAGCAACGCGGCTTCGACGCCGCCCGACGGCAGATTGCGCACCGTCAGCGTGCCGTCCTGGCGCTGCGCGAGCGTGTCGCACAGCGGCAGCCCGAGGCCGAGGCCGCGCGCCCGCGTCGTGAAAAACGGTTCGAACAGGCGCGGCAGCGCGTCTTCCGGCACGCCGGGGCCGTTGTCGGTCACGCTGAAACGGTAATGCCGGCCGACGCGCGCGCCGCTGATGCGGATCTCGCCGCGCGATGCGACCGTGCCGACTCCCGCGCCGGCCAGCGCGTCGCGCGCGTTCTGGATCAGGTTGTGCAGGATCTGCTCGACCGCGATCGGCTCCGCGAACGGCCGCTCGCGCGCCGCCGCGTTGTGCCAGCCGAGCGCGATGTGCTCGCGCGCGCACTCGTCGCGGTACAGGAACAGCAGCGTATTCATGATCGCGTCGGGATCGAGCGCGCGACGCTCGCCGCCATGCGCGGTGGTCACCGCGTCGCGCATGCGTTCCAGGATCGCCGCCGCGCGCTTCGCCTGCGCGACGCTCGTCTGCAGCGCGCGGCGCACGCTGTCGCGCTCGGCCGGTTGGTCGAGCAGGCGTTCGGCCGCCCGCGTGTGGCTGACGATCGCGGTCAGCGGCTGGTTCAGCTCGTGCGCGAGGCCGGCCGCCATTTCGCCGAAGGTGTCGAGCCGGCCGAAGCGATCGAGGCGCGCCCGCGCATCCTCGCGCCGACGCGCCTCGCGCAGCCGCCACGCGCCGAGCGCGCCTGCCGCGAGCAGCGCCGCCACCGCGTTCCACAGCGCGATCGGCAGCCACGGCAGGTCGGCGGCCGTCAGCGTGCGCGTGGTGCGCAGCACGAACGCCTGCGGCTGCGCGGGCAGGTGTTTCTCGAGATGCACCGTCCATAACGGCGTCGCGCCACCATTCACGCCCCGCAGCAGCTCGACGCGCCGGTCGCGCAATTCGAGCGCCGCCGACGAAATCGCCGTCGACCAATCGCCTGGCTGCAGCATCTGCCGAGGATCGACGCGCACGGCCCAGCCGGTTCCGGCGACGAGCCAGTACGCGGCCGGACCGTCGAACGCGAGCGTGAACGGCTTGCCGGGCCGTTGCCGCGGCAGCGTGTCGGGGGCCGGCCCGCCATCGGTCTGCCAGCCGCTACCGGGTCGCCAGTATGCGAGCCCGTCGAGCTGCGGCATCCGTTCGCGCAGGTTGTCGAGCATGTGCGCGGGCGGCGCCGCGAGCGACGACGCGCCGAGCGTCGCGAGGATCGCCTCGTGCTGCGCGGCCTTCTGCGCAAGCAGGCGGATCGTGATGCTCGAGTCCTGGAAGAAGCGGCCGTACGCGTCGGACACGGCGCGCGAGACGACGAACGCGGTGCCGGCAAGGCTCAGCGCGAGCCACGCGGCCAGCGCGGCGATTCGGAAAGACGGTTTCATGTTCGATGGCAAGCGGGAAAGCGGGCCGGCGCACGGCACGAAACGATTGCCGCACCCGGCCCCGGGGACCGTCATTGTCGACAAATCGACACGGCCCGTGGTCCGAATCCGGTTATGCCGGATGTCAGCCCAGTCCCAAACCGCGGCGACATCGATTGCACCGCCTGCAGTTTCAGACTGGGCTGATTTTCTTCAGAGTCCGAACCGACCAGAATCGGCTTGCTTGTTCTCCGTTGCCTCCTGGAGTACAGGCTCCATAGTCGATACTTTTCCCGCCCTCCCGGCGGGACTTTTTTTGGACGGCGTCACGCCGCTAGCTGCCCGGAACCTGTCCGGCCATGATCCCGCCTCTTTTCGTCCGACCGCGTACGCACGCCGCACTCGCGCCGCACCGGCTTCGCCCGCCCGCATCGTGACCGACGCCCCATCCACCGCCATCGCGATCCTGACGATCGACCATCCGAGCCGCGGCACGTTCGACGACCGGCTGCGTCGCGCCGGATACGGCTACGACCGCCTGCGCATCGACGACATCCTGCGCCGCGCCGGCTACCGGCCGTCGCGCTTCGAGTATCTGCCCGACCTGCTCGCAGCCTGCGACACGCGCGCGTTCGATCTGTTCGTCGTGCAATGCGAAACGGCCTGCCGGCGCACGACGGACGCGATCCAGGCGCTGCGCGCGCGGTTCGCCGGCACCGTCGCGATCGTGTCGATCAGCCAGCGCGACGCGGAACTCGCACGCTCCGCGTGTTTCATCGCCGGGGCGAACGAGCATCACCCGTACGCCGTGCCGCCGGACACGCTGATCGCGAGCATCGCGACATGGCTGCGCTGGTCGCATCACCGTGCGACCCATCATCGCCACTGGCGGATCGGCGCGTTCGAATTCGATACGGCCACGCGCAGCGTAACCGTGGCCGGCCGCGAGCACGTGCTGACCGAGAAGCATTTCCAGATCGCGACCGCGTTCTTCCTGAACATGGGCCGCGCGCTCGACCGTGCGCATGTGAGCCAGCTGGTGTGGGGCTCGCTCGTCGCGGCGTCCAGCCGGCGGCTCGACACGCACGTCGCGTATCTGCGCGATCGGCTCGAACTCGACGGGCGGCACGGCGTGAAGATGATGACGATGTACGGCTTCGGCTATCGGCTCGTCACGTGCGAGCCGGGCGCGGAGCCCGACGACGACGAAGCGGCGCCGCGACGATAGCCGGCCTGGCCCGGCGGCACGCCGCGGCGCCGACCGGTTCGCCGGCACCCCGCAATCCTGACAGCCCCCATTGCGCGCTGATCGGACTCCATTATCATGGGGGCACCCTGGCCGACCGCCCCGCTCCCGATGGACCACCGCGCCGCACCCGATCCCGCCCGCTCCGCCGCCGCGCCCGCGTCCGCCGCGCCGACCCGCGTCGGCCGCCGCCAGCGCGCGCTGCTGTATGCCGGCGGCGCGGCCGTGACGGTCGCGATCCTGCTCGCGAGCGGCCTGATGCTGTATACGATGGCGCGCGAGGCGATCCAGGCGCGCTATACGACCTTCGCGGTACGCCAGTTCCTGGTCCAGATCGAATTCAAGATGCGCACGACGGGCATGGACACGCTCGTCACGCACGACGAGGCCGTGTGGAATTCGCGCGCGACCGATCCGGCGCGCGTCGCCGCGCTCGCGGCCGGCCGCGGCCGGCTGATCATCCAGGGCAGCCCGGCCTTCCCGCCGACGCTCGTGCTGGCCGACCTGTCGCCCGCGCACCCGGCCGACAGCTACGCGCACGATCTGGCGATGGCGAGCGACATGAGCTATCGCGTCGGCGCGTACGTCGCGAAGCACGACGCCGATCGCGCGATCGCCGGCTACGCGTATCGCCCCGACCGCAGCTTCGCGGTGGTGATTCCCGAACCGGTGCCGCCCGATCCGCTCACCGCGTCGCCCGCCACCGATGCGGCCACGCTCGTCGCCAAGGTCGCCGCTGGCGTCGGCACGCCGCCGCCCGGGCAATACGAATGGCATCCGCCCGTCTACGACCCCGTGCAGCGGCGCGACGTGTTCCGGATCGCCGGCGCCGTCTACGACGCGCAAGCGCCGCGCGCCGTGTTCCTGTCGACGCTGCCGGTCGACGTGCTGCGCACGCGGCTGTCGACGGGCGACACGACCGACGCCGCGATCGTCGTCGACGCGCACGGCCGCACGCTGCTGCGCGCCGGCACCGCGGCCGACGACGATGCCACGCGCGCGGCCGTCGAGCGGCTCGGCGCGCATACGCGCGAAGCCGTCCGGCGCGGCGGGCCGCGCACCGCGTTCGGCGACGGGCTGTTCTCGCTGAGCCAGCCGATCGCCGAAACCGACTGGACGCTCGTGCAAGCGTTCACGCTGCGCTCGCTGCTCGCGACGATCGGCCTGCGCGCCGGCTGGTACGTCGCGGTCATGCTGGCCGTGATCGCGCTCGTCTGGTGGCTGCTCGTGCGCTTCGATCGCCGCGTGCTGAAACCCGACGACGCGCGCACGCGGCGCGTGATCGACAGCGAGAACCTGAACCGGACGATCGTCGAAGCCGCGCCGTCCGGCATCGCGCTGCTGTCGCTGGCCGACGGCACGGTGCTGCTGCAGAACGACACGATGCGCGACTACGATGCGCGCCGCGCGGGCGAACCGTCGTTGCCGGCGCGGCTGCTCGAACGCTTCGACCGCTCGCCCACCGCCGCCGCGTGGCAACCCGATCTGCACGTGACGCTGCCCACCGCTGCCGGCGAGGCGGTCGACCTGCTCGTCAACCTCGTGCGCACGCGCTTTCGCGACAGGGACGTCGTGCTGTGCAACTTCTCCGACATCACGTCGCAGAAGAACATCGAGCGCCGGCTCGACGAAGCGGCGCGCGCCGCCGACGCCGCGAACGACGCGAAGTCCGCGTTCCTCGCGACGATGAGCCACGAGATCCGCACGCCGCTCAATGCGATCCTCGGCAACCTCGAACTGATCGGCCGCGAACCGCTCGCCGAGTCGCAGCGCGAGCGGCTGCATACGGTCGAGGGCGCGTCGTCGGTGCTGCTCGACCTGATCAACGACATTCTCGACCTGTCGAAGATCGAGGCCGGCCAGATGACGATCGAGGCGATCCCGTTCGATCTCGCGGAGACGATCCGGCAAACCGGCGCGATGTTCGAGCCGCTCGCGGCCGCAAAAGGGCTGCAGTTCGACGTGTTCGTCGACGACGCGCTCGCGTCGCGCTACGTCGGCGATTCGACGCGCATCCGGCAGATCGCCGCGAACCTCGTCGGCAACGCGATCAAGTTCACGAACCACGGGGAAATCACGCTCGAGGTCTACCTGCGCGACGATACGGATCCCGAATCGCCGGTCGCGATCGGCGTCAGCGACACGGGCATCGGCATGACCGACGCGCAGCGCGCGGCGCTGTTCCGCCCGTTCACGCAGGCCGACACGTCGATCACGCGCCGCTACGGCGGCACGGGCCTCGGGCTCGCGCTGACGAAGCAGCTCACGCAGATGATGCACGGCACGGTCGACGTGAAGAGCGAACCCGGCAAGGGCAGCACGTTCGTCGTCACGCTGCCGCTGCGCGCGGCCACCGATGCGCAGATCGCCGAGCACGATGCCGCGCAGGCCGGCGATGCGGCGCTGCCGAGCGTCGCCGCGCGCGTGCTGGTGGTCGACGATCACCCCGTGAACCGCACGCTGCTGCAAGGGCAACTCGTCACGCTCGGCTACGCGGCCGATGCCGCCGACGAAGGCGCGGCGGCGCTGCGGCGCTGCGCGGATACGCGCTACGACCTCGTGATGACGGATCTGAACATGCCGGGAATGGACGGCTATACGCTCGCGCACGTGCTGCGTGCGCAATATCCGGGGCTGCCGATCGTCGCCGTCACCGCGCATGCGAGCGCGGCCGAGCATGCGCGCTGTGCGGAAGCGGGGATCGTCGCGGTGCTGGTCAAACCGGTGCTGCTCGATACGATCGACCGCACCGTGCGGCGTTACGCGCAGACGGCCGCCGCGCAGGCGCCGGCCGCGCGCACGCTGGTCGATCTCGCGCAAGGTCCGCTGCCGCCGGACGTGCATGCGCTGCTCGAAGCGAGTCGCGCGCAATCGGTCGCGGCGATGCACGACGCGGTAGCGCGCAACGATATCGCCGCGCTGCGTCACGAACTGCATTCGCTGCGCGGCGCGTTCGCGACGATTCACGAACATGCGGTGGCCGACGCGATCGGCGAACTGCAAGCCATCGTGCACGGCGGCGACCTGACGTCGTTCGATGCGCGGCTCGCCGAAGCGGACGCGCTCGCGCGCGAAGCGCTGCAACGGCGCGCGACGCAGGCGCCGGCTGCCTGAATCCCGCACGGCCGGCCCTCGCGCGCCGGCCTCCTCCCTCCATCGCCTTTCGTTCCGCGGCGCAGGCCCGCGGCGCGTCGGCGCGCGCGTAGGACTGGGCCTACACGGTCGCTATCTCGAATCAGCCAGGGACGACTGATTAGGACGAGGCCGATCCCTACCATCGGTTTGTGAACTGACAAACTGAAAGGAGTAGGGACATGAACAAGACCTATCGCAGCGTCTGGAACGCCGTGACCAACACGTGGACGGCCGCGGCCGAAACGGCGAAGTCGCATTCGAAGGGCTCGGCGCGCGCGGCGCGGCAAGCGGTGATCGCGATCGCGCTGGGCGGTGCGGCGATCGGTGGCGCGGCTGCGGCGGAAACGTGCACGACGGAAGACGGGTCGAGCGGAACGGTCGATGCGGCGGGGGTGTGCAAGGCGGCCGGTTCGGTCCCGATCGGGACGATGAGTGCGGTCGGGACGATGGCGACGCTTGACGATGCATATATCAAAGTGAATGGCACCGTCGCCTCAACCGCGACCGCCGCCGGCGCAATTGCAATCGGCCACAACGCCTCGGCAGACGCAACCGGCGCAGCATATCAAGCAGTGGCAATCGGCGCCAACGCAAGCGCCGCCGGCAATGCGCTTGCCGTCGGGGCGACTTCGCATGCAGTCAGTCGCGGCGTGGCAGTCGGTGGTGCGGCAAACGCAAATGCCAATCGAGCCACGGCAATCGGCTACATCACGACGGCATCTGGCGACAGCGCAATTGCCGTCGGTTCGCTCGCCAATGCACTGGGGGCCAATTCAATCGCCCTCGGCACGAGCGCACAAGCGACCGCCGATAGTGCAACGGCCCTCGGCTACGGCACGTCTGCCGGCGGCACTGGCTCGACGGCGATCGGCCAGGCGGCATCGATCGTCACCGGGGCGACAAATGCCGTCGCGCTCGGGATGAATGCGCGTGTGGCGAATTCGAACTCGGCCGCCATCGGGTCCAACGCGTCCGCAGCGGGCAATTATTCGAGTGCGCTGGGCACCTCGGCCACCTCGACCGGCACTGCCAGCATGGCGCTCGGCGGCAATTCGACGGCAACCGGAAACTACAGCGTTGCACTCGGCAGCGCCACCGGCGCCGGTCGGGCTGCGGTGGCGACGGGGACAGGCTCGGTCGCGATCGGCACCACGGCCAGCGCAGGCGCCAACAACGCGGTGGCATTGGGCTTCGGCACGGTTGCGGACCGAGACAACACCGTATCCGTAGGTGCCGGTGTTCCCAATATCGACGGCAACAAATTCACGCGCCAGATCGTCAACGTCGCCGCGGGCACGGAAGACAACGATGCCGTGAACGTCGGCCAGATGAAGAAGGAATTGTCGACGAAGGTCGACGATACGTACGTCAAGATCGACACGAGCAACAGCACGGTCGCCGCGCAAGCCGGCACGGCCGCGCTTGCGATCGGCACGAACACCAGCGCCTCGGGATCTTACGCAACGGCCGTCGGCAACAGCGCACTCGCCAGCGGCAACAACAGCACGGCCCTCGGCTTCCAGGCCAGCAGCGCAGGCGGCGCCGCCGTCGCGGTCGGCAATGGTGCGAACGCTAGCGGCTCGCATGGCGTTGCACTGGGTGTCAACGCAAAGGCGTCCCATACCGATTCGGTGGCGCTCGGCGCCGGTGCGACCACGGATCGCGACAACAGCGTATCGGTCGGCTCGTCGGCGCTGCGTCGGCAGATCACCAACGTGGCTGACGGTACGCAGCCCACGGACGCCGTGAACCTCGGCCAGATGAATGCCGAGTTCACGAAGACGAACAGCGCGATCGCCGCGACCAACGTCACGGTCTCGAGCCTGAGCACCGGCTTGTCGTCGACCAACAGCATCGTCTCGGGCCTGAGTACCGGCCTGTCGTCGACGATCAGCACCGTCGCCGGCCATACCAAGCAGATCGGGGACATCGACGACAAGCTGAGCAAGCTCGAAAGCGGGACCACCGGCCTCGTGCAGCAGGCCAATCCGGGCGATGACATCACCGTCGGCGCGAATACCGACGGCAACGCCGTGGACTTCAGCGCGACCGGCGGCACCGCACGCACGCTCAAGGGCGTCGCGGCTGGCGACGTGTCGGCCACCAGCACCGAAGCCGTCAACGGTTCGCAACTGCATGGCGTGTCCGACAGCGTCGCCGCGGCGATCGGCGGCGGCGCGACGGTGAACCCGGACGGTTCGATCTCCGCGCCTGTCTTCACCGTCGGCGACGGCAGCGGCGGCACGAAGGTCGTCAACTCGGTCGGCGACGTCGTCACCAACCTCGACGGCCGTGTCACGACCAACGAAGGCGACATCAAGAAGCTGGCCGACGACATCGGCAGCGGCACGCTCGGTCTCGTCCAGCAGGCGAAGCCCGGCGACGACATCACGGTCGGCGCGAACACCGACGGCAACGCCGTGGACTTCAGCAGCAAGACCGGTGCGCGCACGCTCAAGGGCGTCGCGGCAGGCGACGTGTCGGCGACGAGCACCGAAGCCGTCAACGGCTCGCAACTGCATGGCGTGTCCGACAGCGTCGCTTCGGCGATCGGCGGCGGCGCGACGGTAAACCCGGACGGCTCGATCTCCGCCCCGTCCTTCACCGTCGGTGACGGCAGCGGCGGCACGAAGATCGTCAACTCGGTCGGCGACGTCGTCACCAACCTCGACGGCCGTGTCACGACCAACGAGGGCGACATCAAGAAGCTGGCGAACGACATCGGCAGCGGCACGCTCGGTCTCGTCCAGCAGGCGAAGCCCGGCGACGACATCACCGTCGGCGCGAACACCGACGGCAACGCCGTGGACTTCAGCAGCAAGACCGGCGCACGCACGCTCAAGGGTGTCGCGGCGGGCGATGTGTCGGCGACGAGCACCGAAGCCGTCAACGGTTCGCAGCTGCATGGCGTATCGGAAAGCGTCGCTTCGGCGATCGGCGGCGGCGCGGCGGTGAACCCGGACGGCTCGATCTCCGCACCGTCCTTCACCGTCGGCGACGGCAGCGGCGGCACGAAGATCGTCAACTCGGTCGGCGACGTCGTCACCAACCTCGACGGCCGTGTCACGACCAACGAGGGCGGCCTCAAGAAGCTCTCCGAGCAGCTTGAAAGCGGCACGCTCGGCCTCGTCCAGCAGGACGCGACGACGGGCGGCATCACGGTCGGCGCGAACACCGGCGGCTCGGTGGTGAACTTCGCGGGCACCGGCGGCGCGCGCGTGCTGTCCGGCGTCGCGAACGGCGTGGACGACGACGACGTCGTGACGGTGTCGCAGCTCCGCGCTACCGGCCTGATCGACTACACGGGCAAGGAAGTCGGTGCGGTCACGTACGACTCGGGCCTGAACTTCGACACGGTGACGTTCGCCGGCACGTTCGGCACGAAGCTGCAGCGCGTCGCCGCGGGCGAAATCAGCGCGACGAGCATGGACGCGATCAACGGCAGCCAGCTGTTCGACCTGCAGGAGCAGTTCGCGAAGCAGTACGGCGAGCTGAGCGGCCAGTTCGGCGACCTGTCGAACCGCTTCGACGATCTGTCCGACCGTCTCGGCGAACTCGAAACGAACCCCGGCACGGGCGGCCCGGGCACGGGCGACGGCTCAACCGTCGTCGGCGAGGGCGCGGTGGCTTCGGGCGAGAACAGCTCGGCGCTCGGCGAGAAGGCGCTCGCGTCGGGCGAGAACAGTTCCGCCGTGGGCCAGGGTGCGGTCGCATCGGGCAGCAACGGGTCGGCCATCGGCCAGGGCTCGACGGCATCGGGCAGCAACAGCTCGGCCGTCGGCCAGGGTGCGGTCGCGTCGGGCAACAACGGTTCGGCCGTCGGCCAGGGCGCGGTCGCGTCGGGCGAAAACGGCACGGCGCTCGGCCAGGGCGCGGTTGCATCGGGCAAGGACAGCACGGCGCTGGGCCAGGGCGCATCGGCCACCGGCAGCGGCTCGGTCGCGATCGGCCAGGGCTCGGTGGCGTCGGAAGCCAACACCGTTTCGTTCGGCAACGGCACGGAGGAAGGCAACCGCCGGCTCGTCAACATCGCGGACGGCATCAACGCGTCCGACGCGGCGACGAAGGGCCAGCTCGACCGCGCGATGGAATCGGTCGACGCACGTTTCAACGACACGAACCGCGCGATCAACGACGTCGCGAAGAACGCGTACGCCGGTATCGCGGCCGCGATGGCGATGCCGAACATGACGCCGTCGCAGCCGGGCAAGACCGTCGTCGCGGTCGGCGCCGCGAACTTCAAGAGCGGCTCGGCGATCGCCGCCGGCGCCACCTACCGGTCGCGCAGCGGCAACTGGCTCGTGAACGGCGCGACGTCGATCACGTCGGTCGGCGACGTGGGCGTGCGTGCCCAGGTCGGCTATGAGTTCTGACCCGATCGCTCCGCCTCGCGCGGAGCATCGACCCGACGCGGGGGAGTCCTCCCCCGCCGTTCGGCCGACGGCCGGTGCCGATTCCGTCTGGAGTCGCCACCGGCCGTCGGCGCGTCCGCCTCACGCGCGGCTTTTCATCGCGCGCCCCGCGGCGGCCCGCATGCGCCGATTTCCTTCTTTCAACCGAGCGAGACACGCGCGCCGCCGGCTGCGGCGCGACACGTGAGACCAACATGAACAGAACCTTCCCCATTCGCATCGTGATCGCCGACGACCATCCGGCCGTCGTCATCGGCGCCCGCTACGAACTGTCGGCCACGAACACCGTCGCGGTGGTCGCGACCGCGCACAACTCGACGGAGCTGATGGACGCGCTGTCGAACCATCCGTGCGACGTGCTGGTGTCCGACTACGCAATGCCCGGCACCGAATACGGCGACGGCCTCGCGATGTTCACGACCCTGCTCAAGCGCTTTCCGGGGCTGAAGATCGTCGTGATGACGATGATGGAGAACGCGGTGGCGCTGCGCGCGCTGATCGACATCGGCATCGCGTGCATCGTCAGCAAGTCGGACATGCCCAATCACCTGACGATGGCGATCCACGCGGCCTATACGAACGGACGCTACCTGTCGCCGTCGATGGACCGGATCCTGCGCAACACCGGCAGCGTCGGCGGCAAGGCGCCCGCGCTGTCGGTGCGCGAGGTGGAGGTGATTCGCCTGTTCGCATCGGGGCTGTCGGTCAACGAGATCGCGGAGAAGCTCAATCGCAGCAAGAAGACGATCAGCACGCAGAAAAGCTCGGCGATGCAGAAGCTCGGCATCGAGCGCGACGTCGACCTGGTGCGCTATGCGATCGCATGCGGGCTCGTGACCGACTACGGCTATGCGCCGCCGGTGCGCGGCGACGAAGCCAGCGCGTAACGCCGCTGCCGCGACCTGAAACGGAAAGCCCCGGCAACCTGACGGTGCCGGGGCATCGGTGCGTTGGTGCGTCGGTGCGAACAGGCGTGCTCACCTTCCGTCATGGCCGCCATCCCGCGCGGCCGGCCTCGTCGCGCGCCGTCAGGCCGGATCGACGCCGCCTTCCTCTTTCGCGTCGCCGCCCCGCCCTTCGCTGGCCGATGCGGCGACGATCCCGTGCTCGATCGCGTAGCGCAGCAGGTCGATGTCCTTGTCGATCCCGAGCTTTTCCATCGCGCGCGCCTTCTGCGTGCTGATCGTCTTCTTGCTGCGGCTGAGTTTGTCGGCGATCTCGTTGACCGTGAGGCCCGACGCATAGAGCCGCACGACTTCGAGTTCGCGGTCGCTGAGGTCGCGCTTCTGGTCGGCCGCACGGGCGCTCGAATGCGACGTGAGCGTGCGCACGACCTTCTCGACCGACGGCGAGTAATAGGTGCCGCCCGTCGCGGCCGCATGAATCGCGGGAATCAGGTGATCGATCGTGTCGGACTTGCTGACGATGCACTCGATGCCGAGCCGGGTCAGCGCGCCAATCACGGCCGGGTTGTCGAGCATGGTCAGCACGACCAGCTTGACGGCCGGGTGATTACGCTGGAGATAGGAGAACAGCGTGATGCCGTCGCCGTGCGCGCTGCCCGGCATCGCATAGTCGGACACCACGACGTCGCACACGCCGGCCTCGACGAGCCGGATCAACTCGGTCGAATTGACGGCCTTGCCGGTCAACTGGATCGTCGGCACCGACGACAGGCCGTGCTCGACGCCGACCAGCATCGCCGGGTGGTCGTCGGCCAGTACCACGCGTATCAGATAGCTTCCCATAGTCGTCCAGATTTGCGCGGCAATCGTCGCGGCCGGTTCGCCGCCCGGCGGGCGGCGACGGCGCGCATCGCGGCGTCGTGGATCGTAATTGGGCGCTATCTTCGCACGAAAACGGGCGCATCAGCCATCGCCCGGCCGGCGGCGGCGGGCGCGCCGCGCACCGCCATGAAAAAAACCGCCGGCTCGTGACGAGCGGGCGGTTCCAGGTACAGGGCGGGCGGGTGGGAGCGTCCTTCCGTCGGCTCAGCGCCGACCGGGTCCCCGCGCGTACCGGTGGCGCGTCATCCGTTGCGCGTTACTTCGCATCGATCCGGATCTCGACGCGACGGTTCTGCGCGCGGCCTTCCGCGGTCGCGTTGGACGCGACCGGATCGGCGGCGCCGAGGCCTTCGGAGACGAACGACTGCGCCTTCAGGCCGTTGCCGCGCAGGTAGTTCATCACGTTGCGGGCCCGCGAAGCCGACAGCGCGAGATTGTGCGTGTCGCTGCCCGTCGAATCGGTGAAGCCGGTGATCGCCACGCGGCGGAATTCGACGCCGCTGTTGATCTGCACGAAGCGGTCGAGCTGGCTGCGCGCGTCCGGCGTCAACGCCGCGCTGTCGAACGCGAAGTTCGCGTCGCCCTGCAGCAGCACCTGGCGCTGCTGGACCGGCTGCGGCGCCGGCTGCGGCTGCGGCGCCGCCGGCGCGGCCTGCACGACCGGCTGCGGCTTGCCGCACATGAACGTGATCTCGCGCGGGTCCTTCTTCGGCGCGCGGCTGTACACGCGGTCGATCATCTCGAGCGGCGTGAAGCCCTTGCCCTGGCAGAATTCCTCCGCCGCGCGGGCGCAGGCGTTCGCGCTGCCGAGCAGCCCGTCGCAGCTCACGCGGAATACGGTGTCCGGCTTGCCGGGAATCGACACCGCACGGATGTCGTAGGTGACGCCCGATTGCGTCGTACACGCACCGAGCGCCATCGCGATCGCGCCGATCGATGCGGCGCGCAACAACAAGGTTTTCATGGTCATGGTGAAACGTCCGCCGTGAAGGCGGACGCCTGAAAAAGTTGAATGGAGTCAGTCGGATCGCCCGCTCGGGCGGGGCGCGAAGCCCCGCCCGTCGGCTTACCACTGATACGAAGCGCCCACGCCGACGGTGTTGCCGCCGCTCGACATGCCCACGCCGGCCTTCATCTTCAGGTTCTGCGTGATGCGGGCCTCGCCGCCGAACGCCACCGCCTGATAGCCCTTGTAGGTCGCGCCGCCGATACCGAACGACACCGTCTTGCCCGGATCGACGCCCGGGATCATCGTCAGCGCGGTGGCCGCGGCGATACCGGAGTACGCGTTGCGCGACAGCTCGTTCATCTGGCCCTGGACCCCGCCCAGCGCGCGATCGAGCTGACCCTTCGTCGCGACGTCGGTTGCGTTCACACCGTCCGACACGTTCGAGATCGTGCGCGTCCGGTCGATGGAGCCGACCGACACGGTGTCGTCGCTGTACGCGGTCGAGCCGGCGCCCAGCGCGACCGAGTTCGAACCCGACGCATTCGCGCCCTGACCGATCGCGACCGACTGGTTGCCCGACGCATTCGACCCGGAGCCGATCGCCGTTGCGCCTTCGGCCGAACTCTTCGACCCGGAGCCGACGGCCACGCCGTTGTTGTGCGACACGCCCGCGTTCGACCCGATCACCGTGCCGTTGCTTGCGCCCGTGCCGATCGTCGCGCCCGAACCCGCGGCCGTGTTGCCCGTGCCGTTGCCCGCGTTCGCCTTCGTCGTGCCGTCCGTGCCCACGTCGGTACCGGCGAAGTAGTCGTTGCCGGCGCCGCCGTCGCCCGGAGGATTGCCCGTGCCCGGGTTCCGCTCCAGTTCGCCGACCCGGTCATCGAGGCCGCCGATCTTGTCGTTCAGTTCGCTCAACTGCCCGAAGTTCACCGCGTCATACCGGCTCGAACCGTCCGCGACGTTGGTCAGGCGCACCGGTGCCGCGCCCGACCCGCCGAGGGTCACCGAGCCGTAGTTCGGCGTGCCGTCCTTGTTCAGGTCGTAACGCACCGCGAGCGAATCGGTCGCGCCGTACTTGGCCGCGGCCTGGACTGCTTCGGCCACGGTCTTGTACTTGCTGCCGTTCACTTCGATCGACGTATCCGCGAGCTTGCCGTCCGCATCGACCGTCGTCCCGCCGCCGATCACGTCCGCCACGCTCTGCGCGGTGCCGTGCAGTTGCGCACCGTTGATCGCATCGCGGCTCGTCGCGCTCACAGCACCCGCACCCACGCCGGTCAGCACGCGGTCGCCCGCCGTGCCCGTGAAGTTCACGGACGTGCCGTCCGTGTCCTTCGCGACCGTGATCTCGCGCGTGTCCGCGTCCTGCTGGACGAGGCCGATCGAGCCGTGGACGAGGCTGCTCGAGATGTTCTCGATCGCGTCGCCGACGTTGTTGTACGTCTTGTCGTTGACGGTGTACGTCGGGTTCGTCACGTTGCCGTTCGCGTCGACCGTCGCGCCGCCGCCCAGGGCGTCGGCCACGCTCTTCGACGCGCCGTACAGCTGCGAGCCGTTCACCGCGTCCATGCTGGTCGCGTTCACCGCGCCGGCCTTGACGTTCGACAGCGTCGTGCCGTTCGCGCCCTTCAGCGTGATCTGGTCGAAGTTCGCCGAACCGTCCGCATGCTTGTCGTACGTCACGGCGAGCGACGTCAGGCCCGTACCCGGGTTAGACGAATCGATCGGCGCAACCAGGCCCGCGTCCTGCAACTGGCCCACGTTGATCGCGTCGTGACGATCCACGCCGTCCGCGACGTTCTTCAGCGCCACCGGAGTCGTCGCGCCCGCACCGCCCAGCGTCACCGAACCGAGGTTCGGCGTGCCGTCCGCATTACGGTCGTACGTCACCGCCGCGATCGACTGGCCCGTCACCGGGTCGACCAGACCCGAATCGGCCAGCTGCTTGTTGATCACGGTGATGTTCTGCGTGTTCGTCGTCGTACGGCCGTCGAGGTTCGACAGTGCGTCGCCCACGTTGTTGTACGACTTCGACTGCGATGCATCCGCCGGGTCCGCCAGCGAGTACGTCGGGTTCGTCACCTTGCCGTCCGCGCCCACGGTCGCGCCGCCGCCCAGCGAATCGGCCACGCTCTGCGCGGTGCCGTGCAGCTGTGCACCGTTGATCGCGTCCGTGCTCGTGGCCGTGACCGCGCCCGCCTTCACGTTCGTGATCGTCGTGCCGTCCGCGCCCTTCAGCGTGACCGTGTCCTTCGCGGCGCCGTCGTAGGCGACGGCGAGCGACGTCAGGCCCGCACCCGGGTTCGTCGGGTCGACCGGCGCAACCAGGCCTGCGTCCTGCAGCTGGCCCAGGTTGATCGCGTCGTGACGCTCCGTGCCGTCCGCAACGTTCTTCAGTGCGACCGGCGTCGTCGCGCCCGCGCCGCCCAGCGTCACGGTGTCCTTGGCCGCGCCGTCGTACGTCACCGCCATCGACGTCAGGTTGCCCTTGCCGTCGTCGCCCACCAGGCCCGCGCCCTTCAGCTGGCCGAGGTTCAGCGCATCGTCGTCGTCCGTCGCGTCGGCCACGTTCTTCAGTT
This sequence comes from Burkholderia sp. EMB26, assembly GCF_024730645.1. NCBI lineage: Bacteria > Pseudomonadati > Pseudomonadota > Betaproteobacteria > Burkholderiales > Burkholderiaceae > Burkholderia > Burkholderia sp. EMB26. Next base: position 2,278,808 of record NZ_CP078071.1, on the reverse strand, counting down.
GCGTCGGGCCGGCGCCGTTACCCAGCGTCACCGAACCGTAGTTCGGCGTGCCGTCCGCGTTGCGGTCGTACGTGACCGCCGCGATCGCCTTGCCGTCGTCGCCGATCAGGCCAGAACCCTTCAGCTGGCTCACGTTCACCGCGTCCATGTCGGCCACGCCGGCCTTCACGTTCGACAGCGTCGTACCGTCCACGCCCTTCAGCGTGACCGTGTCCTTCGCGACACCGTCGTACGCGACGGCGAGCGACGTCAGGCCCGCACCCGGGTTCGCCGGATCGACCGGCGCGACCAGGCCCGCGTCCTGCAACTGGCCCACGTTGATCGCGTCGTGACGCTCCACGCCGTCCGCGACGTTCTTCAACGCCACCGGAGCCGTCGCGCCCGCACCGCCCAGCGTCACCGAACCGAGGTTCGGCGTGCCGTCCGCATTGCGGTCGTACGTCACCGCCGCGATCGACTGGCCCGTCACCGGGTCGACCAGACCCGAATCGGCCAGCTGCTTGTTGATCACGGTGATGTTCTGCGTGTTCGTCGTCGTACGGCCGTCGAGGTTCGACAGTGCGTCGCCCACGTTGTTGTACGACTTCGACTGCGACGCATCCGCCGGATCGGCCAGCGAGTACGTCGGGTTCGTCACCTTGCCGTCCGCGCCCACCGTCGCGCCGCCGCCCAGCGAATCGGCCACGCTTTGCGCCGTGCCGTGCAGCTGCGCACCGTTGATCGCGTCCGTGCTCGTGGCCGTGACCGCGCCCGCCTTCACGTTCGTGATCGTCGTGCCGTCCGCGCCGCCTTGCAGCGTGACACGAGCCTTGGTGTCGTCGTCATAGCCGACGGCCAGCGGGTTGCCCGGACCGCCCGAGTTGTCCGCGACGTACTGCTTCAACTGGTTGTAGTTGATCGCGTCATGGTCGTCCGTCGCATCCGCGACGTTCTTGATCTGCGTCGGACCCGCGCCATTGCCCAGCGTCACCGAGCCGTAGTTCGGCGTGCCGTCCGCGAGACGGTCGTACGTGACCGCGGCGATCGCCTTGCCGTCGTCGCCGATCAGGCCCGAGCCCTTCAGCTGGCTCACGTTCACCGCGTCCATGTCAGCCACGCCGGCCTTCACGTTCGCAAGCGTCGTGCCGTTCGTGCCCTTCAGCGTCACGCTGTCCTTCGCATTGCCGTCGTACACCACGGCCAGCGATTCGCCCGTGACCGGGTCGATCACGCCGCCATCCTTCAGCGAGTCTTCCAGATCGCCGACACGCGTGTTCGTCGCGAACAGCTGCGAACCGTTCACGGCGTCCTTGCTCGTCGCCGACAGTTCGCCATCCTTGACGTTGTGGATCGCCACCGGCGTGGTCGCGCCCGTGCCGCCCAGCGTGATGCTGTCCTTCGCCGCGCCGTCGTACGTGACCGCCAGCGACGTGAGGTTGCCCGTGCCGTCGTCGCCCACCAGGCCCGCGTCCTTCAGCTGGCCGAGGTTCAGCGCATCGCCGTCGTCCGTCGCGTCCGCGACGTTCTTCAGCTGCGTCGGGCCTGCGCCGTTACCCAGCGTCACCGAACCGTAGTTCGGCGTGCCGTCCGCGTTACGGTCGTACGTGACCGCGGCAATCGCCTTGCCGTCGTCGCCGATCAGGCCCGAGCCCTTCAGCTGCGAAACGTTCACCGCGTCCATGTCGGCCACGCCGGCCTTCACGTTCGCAAGCGTCGTGCCGTCCGCGCCGGCCAGCGTCACCTTGTCCTTCGCCGCGCCGTCGTACGTCACCGCCATCGACGTCAGGTTGCCCGCGCCGTCGTCGCCCACCAGGCCCGCGTCCTTCAGCTGGCCGAGGTTCAGCGCATCGTGGTCGTCCTTCGCGTCCGCGACGTTCTTCAACGCCACCGGAGTCGTCGCGCCCGCGCCGCCCAGCGTCACCGAACCGAGGTTCGGCGTGCCGTCCGCGTTGCGGTCGTACGTCACCGCGGTGATCGACTGGCCGGTCACCGGATCGACCAGACCCGAATCGGCCAGCTGCTTGTTGATCACGGTGATGTTTTGCGTGTTCGTCGTCGTACGGCCATCGAGGTTCGACAGCGCGTCGCCCACGTTGTTGTACGACTTCGACTGCGATGCATCCGCCGGATCGGCCAGCGAGTACGTCGGGCTCGTCACCGTGCCGTCCGCGCCCACTGCCGCACCGCCGCCGAGCGCGTCGGTCACGCCCTTCAACTGGCTGACGTTGACCGCATCGGTCGCCTGCGTGCCTGCCGCGACGTTGACGACCTGGCGTTCGGCACCCGCACGACCGACGGACACCGAGTTCGCACGATTCGAGAACGCGTTCGCGCCGAGCGCGACGCTGTTGGCCGCGCCCGCGGTCGTGTTCGCGCCGAGCGCCATCGCGCCTTCGACGCCGCGTGCGACGTTCGCACCGGTACCCATCGCGATCGCGTTGGTCGAGCCGGCCCGCACGTTCGCGGCGTTACCGACCGCGATCGAGCCGTCGCCGATCGCCTGCGCGCCGTTGTTGCCGACTGCCAGCGCGTATTCGCCGTTCGCCTGTGCGTTCGCACCCAGCGCGACGGCCTGCGTGCCGTTCGTCTGGACGTTCGAACCCATGGCGACCGAGTAGTCCTGGCCGGCGCCGGTCTGCGCGAAGCTACCGATCGCGACCGAGTTGTTCGAACCCGCGCCGCTTTGCAGGCCGACGGCCACCGCATTGGCGCCGCTTGCCGCCGTCGACGAGCCGATCGCGGCCGCCGTTGCCGTAGCCGGATCCGCGCCGTTCAGCGAAGCGACGTTGTTGCCCTGCAGGCCTTCGATCGCGACGAGCGGGTCGCTGACGTCCATCGTCTGCATCGAGCGCGAGCTCACCTCGTCGATGGCAGCCTTCGTCTTCTTGTCGATCTCCGACGAGAAGCTGTCGATCGCCTGTTGCGTCTTCGAGCTCACCGACGTCGACAGGTCGTTCAGCGCCGCATACAGCTGGCCGCCGTTGACCGCGTCCGTGCTCTGGAATGCGACGTCGCCGTCCGCCACGTTGACGATCTTGCGTTCGCGGCCCACGTCGCCGACCGACACGACGTTGTTCTGGTTCGCGACCGAGTTGTAGCCGATCGCGACCGAACCGTTGCCGGTCACGCGCGCACCGCTGCCGAGCGCCAGCGAGTTCGCGCTGGTCGCCCGTGCGTCGGAACCGATGGCGACCGCGAGCGCGCCGCTGGCGACAGCCGGCGTGCCCGTGACCGGGTCGGCATTGACCTTGACGAAGCGCAGGTTGCCGCCGGACATCTCGTCGCGGAGATCCGACAGGCCCGTGTTCAGTTGCTTGACGTTGACTGCGTCGAGGTCGTCGACGCCCGTCGCGACGTTCTTGATCTGCGTCGGGCCTGCACCGTTGCCGAGCGTCACCGTGCCGTAGTTCGGCGTGCCGTCCGCGTTACGGTCGTACGTGACCGCGGCGATCGACTTGCCGTCGTCGCCGATCAGGCCGGAATCCTTCAGCTGGCTCACGTTCACCGCGTCCATGTCCGCCACGCCGGCCTTCACGTTCGACAGCGTCGTGCCGTCCGCGCCCTTCAGCGTCACGGTGTCCTTGGCGTTGCCGTCGTACACCACGGCCAGCGATTCGCCCGTGACCGGGTCGATCACGCCGCCATCCTTCAGCGAGTCCTTCAGGTCGCTCAGGTTCTGGTTCGTCGCGAACAGCTGCGAACCGTTCACGGCGTCCTTGCTCGTCGCCGACAGTTCGCCATCCTTGACGTTGTGGATCGCCACCGGCGTGGTCGCGCCAACGCCGCCCAGCGTCACGCTGTCCTTCGCCGCGCCGTCGTACGTGACCGCCATCGACGTCAGGTTGCCCGCGCCGTCGTCGCCCACCAGGCCCGCGTCTTTCAGCTGGCCGAGATTCAGTGCGTCGTGATCGTCCGTCGCATCCGCGACGTTCTTCAGCGCGACCGGCGTCGTTGCACCCGCGCCGCCCAGCGTCACCGAACCCATGTTCGGCGTGCCGTCCGCGTTACGGTCGTACGTGACCGCGGCGATCGACTTGCCGTCGTCTCCGATCAGGCCCGAATCCTTCAACTGGCCTACGTTCACCGCATCCATGTTCGCGACGCCCGCCTTTACGTTCGACAGCGTCGTGCCGTCCGCGCCGGCCAGCGTCACCTTGTCGCGTGCCGCGCCGTCGTACGTCACCGCCATCGACGTCAGGTTGCCCTTGCCGTCGTCGCCCACCAGGCCCGCGTCCTTCAGCTGGCCGAGGTTCAGTGCGTCGTGATCGTCCGTTGCGTCCGCGACGTTCTTGATCTGCGTCGGACCTGCGCCGTTACCCAGCGTCACCGTGCCGTAGTTCGGCGTGCCGTCCGCGTTACGGTCGTACGTCACCGCGGCGATCGACTTGCCGTCGTCGCCGATCAGGCCCGAACCCTTCAGTTGCGAAACGTTCACCGCATCCATGTCCGCCACACCGGCCTTCACGTTCGACAGCGTCGTGCCGTCCGCACCGGCCAGCGTCACCTTGTCGCGTGCCGTGCCGTCGTACGTGACCGCCAGCGACGTCAGGTTGCCCGAGCCATCGTCGCCCACCAAGCCCGCATCCTTCAGCTGGCCGAGGTTCAGTGCGTCGTGATCGTCCGTTGCGTCCGCGACGTTCTTGATCTGCGTCGGACCTGCGCCGTTACCCAGCGTCACCGTGCCGTAGTTCGGCGTGCCGTCCGCGTTACGGTCGTACGTCACCGCGGCGATCGACTTGCCGTCGTCGCCGATCAGGCCCGAACCCTTCAGTTGCGAAACGTTCACCGCATCCATGTCCGCCACACCGGCCTTCACGTTCGACAGCGTCGTGCCGTCCGCACCGGCCAGCGTCACCTTGTCGCGTGCCGTGCCGTCGTACGTGACCGCCAGCGACGTCAGGTTGCCCGAGCCATCGTCGCCCACCAAGCCCGCATCCTTCAGCTGGCCGAGGTTCAGTGCGTCGTGATCGTCCGTTGCGTCCGCGACGTTCTTGATCTGCGTCGGACCTGCGCCGTTACCCAGCGTCACCGTGCCGTAGTTCGGCGTGCCGTCCGCGTTACGGTCGTACGTCACCGCGGCGATCGACTTGCCGTCGTCGCCGATCAGGCCCGAACCCTTCAGTTGCGAAACGTTCACCGCATCCATGTCCGCCACACCGGCCTTCACGTTCGACAGCGTCGTGCCGCCCGCGCCCTTCAGCGTGACCTTGTCCTGCGTCGCACTGTCATAGGTAACAGCGTTCGGATCGCTGCCGCCGTTCGCGGCCAGCGCATCGAGCGCGTCGCCGACGTTGTGGTAGTCGGTTCCGGCCACCTTGTAGGTCGGCTGCGTGACGTTGCCACTCCCGTCGACCGCTGCCCCGCCGCCAAGTGCCTTGGTCACGCCGGACAATTGGCCGACGTTGACTGCGTCCGTGGCTTGCGTGCCGGCAGACACATTCGTGATCTGACGCGTAAAGCCGGTTCCGTCGGTGGCATCGCTGCCCACCGACACGGCATTGCCGCGATTCGCCACGCTGTTTGCGCCCAACGCGACGCTATTCCCGCCGGTGGCCAACGCCTGAACACCCAGAGCAGTTGCGCCGTCCGCAGTTCCGCGAGCCAGCGCACCCACTGCCACGCCACGCACTGAATATGCGGTATTGCCGATCACAGTCGAATTGGACCCGGCGTTGCTCGCGTTGGCACCGATCCCGACCGAACCACCACCACCAATCGCGGCGCTATCACCGATAGCGATCGTATTCGTGGCGCCACCGACGCCACCATTGGTTGCACGAGCATTGGCGCCGATGGCGATCGCACCGGAATTGCCGGCCAGCGCCGCCGGGCCCGTGCTATTGACCTTGAAGTAGGTGTCGTCGACCTTCGTCGACAGCGCCGTGTTCATCTGGCCGAGGTTCACGGCGTCCGTATTCTGCGTGCCGGCGGCCACGTTGGTGATTTGCCGACGCAGCGTCGACGAGCCGACCGATACGCTGTTGTTGCGGTCCGTCGCCGACATGGCACCAAGCGCCACCGAATCGGTATGGGATGCCACAGCGTTGACACCCAGTGCAACGCCATGCGAGCCGCTTGCGTTCGCACCATTGCCGACCGCGACGGCGGCGCCGCCCGCACTGCTTGCCTGGAAGCCGAGCGCCGTGCTGTTGTCCCCGTTGGCCCGTGCACTATTGCCGAACGCCGTCGCGTACGATCCGGACGCGCTCGTATTCGTGCCGATGGCAACGGAGCCCGATCCTGCTTGCGCGGCGGCCGTGCCGTTGCGCGTATCGATCTTGATGTACGTGTTGTCGACCTTCGTCGACAACGCGGTATTCATCTGGCCGAGGTTCACCGCATCCGTATTCTGCGTACCGGCAGCCACGTTGACGATCTGTCGTTGCAACGACGTCGACCCGACCGACACCGCATTGTTGCGATCGCCAACCGAGTTCGCGCCGAGCGCAACCGAATTCGTCCCACTGGCCAGCGCCCCGCGACCGAGTGCGGTCGCGGTCGCGCCCGTCGCACTCGCGCGCTCGCCCAACGCAACGCTCGATGCCGACGTCGCATTCGCGAGCACGCCGATCGCAACGGCGTTCGTGGTTGCATTGGCGGAATAGCCGATTGCGGAGCCGTAGGTTCCGCTGGTGCTCGCGCCGCGACCGACCGCGATGGCATTCGCACCCACCGCGCTCGCCGTCGTGCCGAGCGCCGTGGCGCCGTCGGCGCCCGCATAGGCGCTATAGCCGACGGAAGTCGCATTGGTCGACGCGGCCGCCGCGGCTCGACCCATGGCCGTCGAGTTATTACCGGTTGCCCGCGCGCCTACGCCAACCGCGACGGTCTCGGCGCCCGTCGCGTTCGCGAGCGTACCGAGCGCTACCGCATTCTGTCCGGTCGCAACGGTATTCCCGCCGAGCGCCACGGCCGAAAAGCCGCCGGCATTCGCGTTCGCGCCGATCGCGGTCGCACCGTTCCCGCCGCGCGCCGCCGTCGCAGCGGCATACGTGCCCGTATTGGTCACCACGTACGGGTTCGCCGTCCCGGCGGCCGCGATCGCCGCGTTCAGCTGATTGACGTTAACGGCATCCGTCCCGGCCGTACCGGCGGCCAGGTTGTTGATGCGGTGATTCGTCATGTTGACGTTGTTGTCGAAGTCAGCCGGTCCGACGATGTGGACGCCCGACCCGCCAAGCAGCACAAGGTGACCGTTCTTGCTCCCGCTGATGCCCGCTTCCGTCGCAGCACTCGGCTGCCCCACGCCGCCACCCGCTCCATTGCTGTGGTTGTACAGCTGGAACGCGATATCACGGTTCTGGCTGATACGGCTCGGATTCGCTACACACCCGCCGGTCAGCCGCGTTCCCGTCGCGCCTCCCGAGCCGAAGCTCTGGCCGTACACCGGACCGCTCGTCGGTCCGCAAAGCACCAGCGAACCGTTACCGTTCGCCGCCTGCGCATTCGCGTCGAGCGACATCGCACCGCCACCCACGCCGGTCATGACCGCGACTGCGGCCGTCACCGACGACTTCATCGTCGTATTCGACTTCGATTTCGTACGCATCCGCGCGGTTTCGGCCGCCGCCGTCCATGTACCCGTCGTCGCGTTCCAGACGGTGCGATAACTCTTGTTCATGTTGATTGCCTCTGTAGAGAAAAAGGGAGAAGGACGCTCCTCGTCCACAGATGCCAATGTATTGATCGCCTGTCATTTCGATAATCAGACGGCTGGACGTGCGACGACTTATTTCGTAGGCCCAGTCCTAACATGACGTTGCTTGACAATCGGCCGTGCCAGACACGGCACGACACGCCGTTCGCTTGAACGATTCCGTTTGACACGAGCGCGCGGCAAGCCTTATATACGCACCGCGCCGCCGATTGCTTGAATAGGACTGGTCCTATCCATCGCGCGCGAGTGTTTCGGACTGCCCTACATACAGACCCGCCCGCTATCCCGATAATTTTCCCGTTCCCCGAGCCGGCCGCGCATCGCGCCGCCGTCGTGCGGCTCGCGGATATCGTCCGCGTTCCGGCATCGCCGTAGCGCGTCTCCCGATTTGCGCATTGATTCACCGGTCTTCGTCTCATGCCCATCCGCCATCTCTTCGCGTCCCATACGGACGCCAGCGCGCCGTTCGCGTCGATCGACGACGATGCGCACGACCTGAGCCTGCTGAACCGGTATCAGCGCTTCACGCTGTACGGCGGCGCGGTCGTGCTGTCGCTCGTGATCCTGATCGCGGCCGGCATCCTGCTGGTCGGGTCGGTGCGCGACTACATCGCCGAGCGCCGCGACCTGTTCGCGACACACAAGGCGCTCGTGCAACTGGAAATGGACGCGAAACAGGCGTCGATGCGCCGCGCGGTGATCAACGCCGAGCTGTTGTGGAACGGCCATCCGCCGCATGCGCGCGAAGCCTCCGATGCACTGAGAAAAGACGGGCACGTGCTGCTCGCCCCGATGCCCGGCGTGAGCGAGATCTTCGTGGCCGCATCGCCGAAGGCGCTCGCCGACCACGAAACCGATCGATACGTGCAGTTGATGGAGCGCCAGACGATTTCCGTCGCGGCTGCCGAGCGGCAGACCGGCCGCGCAGTGCGCGGCTATGCGTACAGCCCCGACCGCAACGTGATCGCGATCACCCCGCCGCCGTCGATGCCGTATCCCGACCTGCTCGCGCGCATCGGCGTGCGCGACACGCATGCGTTGATCCAGCACCTCGCATTCGACGTGGCCGACTGGTCCGATCCGGCCGTCGCGCGCTACTGGCGCCTGTCGCGCCGGATCGCGTGGCAGGCGCCGTCGATCGATCCGCTGACCGGCAAGACGGTCTTCCGTCTCGTCGAGCCCGCCTTCGACGGTCAGCAGCATTTCATGACCTTCGTGAGCGACTTCGACGTCGACGTGATCGCCGATCGCATGAAGCACGCGCCGGCCGATGCGGTCGCGATGCTGATCGACGAAAACGGCCGCGTGCTGCTCGATGTCGACCGCACCGGCGACGCGGAGGACGGCGCCGCGCTGATGAAGCACGCGCTGGCCGAAGGCACGTGGCGGCGCGGTCTCGCGCATTTCGACGAAAGCTACCGTCACGGTGTGTTCACGATCAGCGACCGGATTTCCGACACCGGCTACGCGATCGTCTATGCGTACTCGTGGCGCACGATCGCCTTTGCGATCTGGTCGACGATGCTGCGCGAGTTCGGTACGACCGCGACGATCCTCATCGTGCTGTGGACGCTCGTGATCGCGTTCGACCTGCAGGTGTTCGCGCCGCTGTTCCGCCGCTCGCGCCGCGTGTTCGAAAGCGAGCGGATGAGCCGCACGATCGTCGCGACCGCGCCGTTCGGCATCGGCCTCGTATCGCCCGACACGCGACAGGTGCTGCTGCGCAACCGGATGCTCGAACTGTACGAACGCGAGGCCGGCGATCCGCCGCTGCACGAGCGGCTGCTGGCGCGCTACCGCGAACACGCGGACGCGTCGCCCGTCCAGCTCGACGTCGAACTGCCGGTGATGCTCGGCGACGGCCGCGCGCGCGACCTGCTCGTCAATTTCGTACGCGTACGCTACAAGGGCAAGGACGCGCTGCTGTGCAGCTTCTCCGACATCACGACGCGCGCCGACGCCGAACGCGCGCTCGACAGCGCGAACCGCGCGAAGTCGACGTTCCTCGCGACGATCAGCCACGAGATCCGCACGCCGCTGAACGCGATGCTCGGCAATCTCGAACTGCTCGACAAGGCGCCCGACCCGAGCCGGCAGAAACCACGCCTGCATGCGGTCACGTCGGCCGCGCGGATGCTGCTCGACATGCTGAACAACGTGCTCGACATGACGAAGATCGAAGCCGACCGGATGACGCTCGAAGCGACCGGCTTCCGGATCGACGAGCTGATGCGCGACGTCGCGGACCTGTTCGAGCCGGTGGCCGGCGCGAAGGGCATCGCATTGCGCATCGACGTCGATCCTGCGGTCGCGCACACGTACCTCGGCGACCCGATGCGCGTGCGGCAGATCGTCGTGAACCTGGTCAGCAACGCGATCAAGTTCACCGACCGCGGCGCGGTCGCGTTGTCGGTGTCGGCGCCGTCGGGCGACGCGACGCCCGTGACGATCCGCGTCAGCGATTCGGGCATCGGCATGACGGCCGATCAGCTGGCGCACGTGTTCGAGCCGTTCGCGCAGGCCGACGAATCGATCGCGCGCCGCTTCGGCGGCACCGGCATCGGCCTCGCGCTCAGCTACAAGCTCGCGGAATCGATGGGCGGGCGTATCGACGCGAACAGCGTGCCGGGCGTGGGTTCGACGTTCGTCGTCACGTTGCCGCTGCCGCTCGACCGCCAGCCGGGCGCCGCCCAGGCGCTTTCAAGCGACGACGCGCCGGACGTGCGCGTGCTGTTCGTCGACGACAATCCGGTCAACCGTTCGCTCGTCCACGATCAGCTGGACGTACTCGGCTATCAGGCCGATATCGCGTCGAACGTCGCCGACGCGCTCGACCTCGTGGACCGCCACGACTACGCGGTCGTGCTCACCGACCTCAACATGCCGGGCCTCGACGGCTACGCGTTCGCCCGCGTGCTGCGCGAGCGCGGCCGCGTGCAGCCGATCCTGGCGGTCACCGCGCATGCCGAACCGGACGAGTTGCGGCTGGCGTGGGAAGCGGGTATCGACGAGATCGTCACGAAGCCGACGTCGCTGAAATCGCTCGAGCAGGCGATCGCGAAGTACGCGGGGACGTGGCGGCGGCCGACGTATCCGCCCGTACCCGCGCGCGCCCCCGGCCCGTTGCCGAAAGACCTGCACACGGTGCTCGTCGATGCGACGCGACGCTCGAGCACGACCATTGCGCGGGCGTTGCAGGACGGCGATCTGAAGGTTGCGCGTTCGGAGATTCACAGCATGCGCGGTGCGTTCGCGATGATCGGCGAGCGGGAGATTTCAGGGCTCTGCGCGTCGATGGAAGCGCTGGCGCTGGCCGGGGATGCGGCGGCGTTCGCGCGGGAGTTCGAGCGCTATCGACAGAGCGCGAACGAGATCCTGATGCGGCGTGCGGCAGGCTGATCGAATCGTCGACTGAAACGATTTCTGACACATCGGGAATGAATCGACGACGCAGTCAGCCGACGCGATCGCGCCGGATTCTTTATGCAGCAAGCGTCGATGCATAGGCCGGATGGCCAACATCGATAAATTCGTACGTGACCGATCCATGACGCCGGATGTTCTCGGCTACAGTGGTTGCACGTTTTCGCCAGGGTTCTCAGGCCGCTTCGACATGCGATGCATGTGAGGAAGCGGTACTCGAAATCCGTTGCGTAAACGAGCGCGGCCCGCAGGTGAAACAGCACCTGCGGGCCGCTGACCACAACCAACTCCACACCGGAGAGTTAATCATGGCTGGCGCGAATCATAACGCACCGACGTATTTCCGCGATCGTTTTGTCTCCCCTCGTTCGTCTCTTCAATCCCGCCGTATCGTTCCGCACATCCGGCTCGCCGACATGGCGGCGCCTGTTATGCATCTGTGGATGAAATTGTCCGGCCGCTGGATCGAAGCAGCAGGCTTCGATCCCGAGCAGCGCCTGCGAATCGAGGTGTCCCACCGGCGGCTGGTGATCACGCCGATCGACGATGCGGATTGCGATCCTGGCGGGAAAGCAGGATTCCCCGATATCGATCCGGCGGCGATGCGACAGCAGCTGCGACTTTCGGTAACGACGGAGGAAGCGTAATGAACCACGATGCCTCGACCCCCTACACCGACGACGTGCCGGACGATTTCGACTACTACGACGTCGGTGAACTGGCGGCCAAGTCCGTACTCGTACTGAAACTCAACGCATTGATGGCGTCGCGCGGCCTGACCGAAGAAGAGGCTGCGGCGCTCACCGAAATGGCGCGGCCGGTCGTCACCCCCGAGCAGCGCGAGCGGCTCCGGAACGTGACGCTGGATCAACTGATGCTGACGCTGGCGTCGTTCGGCCAGCATGTGGAGATCGTGGTGAAGCCGGCGGGGGAATTCGGGCCGGCGGGAATTACGGTTTCGGTCTGACGGCCTGCGACGCAGGCTTAAAGAAGTGTGTGGCGGCCGGAAGCGCCTCGGCGCTCGCATGAGGCAGCGTTAGGAGTAGGTGCTATCAAACACATAGCATGACGACGGCCGGGCCCAACGGCCGCCGCCGAAGCGGCTCCGGCGCCACACTCGATCAATTTAACGTGAACAATCGTTACAACCAATCGGACCAGGCTGATTCTGTCATCCCCGTCGAAGCGTCGCCTGACCAACCGAACGCAACTGGCTTGATGTTCATAGGAGCGCAGCCGAACCCGTCACTTCACGTGCCCCGGGGCATCGCGCCGATCGCACTGACCTCCGCTTTCACCTTGTTTTGAACCGTCGCGCTGAAAGCCATGCTGCCGCGTTAGATTCAGTTCTTGCAGAATATACCTGAACGGATATAATCAATGGAGCAGAAACGAAAGCCGCTGTACTGGGAAGGCACTTCGAAGAAGGACTTCAAGACCTTCCCCATTGGCGTTCAGAAGGATATGGGCGTGGCGCTTTTTATCGTCCAGTCCGGCTGCACACCAGACTCGGCCAAACCTTGGAAAGGGTTGGTGTCCGGTGTGTACGAACTGGTTGACGACCACCGCGGCGATACCTTCCGAGTGGTTTATGTCGTACAAGTGGGCGACGCCGTGCATGTGCTCCATGCATTTCAGAAGAAGTCCCGTACCGGCATTGCCACGCCGCAGCCCGATGTGGAACTGATCAGGAAGCGGTTAAAAACTGTGCTCGCCCGTCATGGGCGATCAGGAGATCAATGATGAATCGCAAACCACACCCTCGCGGCACAGACAACGTGCTTGTCGACCTCGGTTTCGACGATGCTCCGGAACTGACCGCCAAAGCCGCACTCGCGCTCAAACTCAACGATCTGATCGACAAGCGAGGCCTGAGTCAAATCGAAACAGCAGCAATCACGGGTATGACGCAGCCGAAGGTGTCACAGATCCGCCGTTACAAGCTGCAGAACATTTCGCTCGTGCGGTTGATGGAGGCGCTGGTGTCACTGGACCAACATGTGGAAATCGTCGTTCAACCTGCACGGCGCACGCGTTTGGCGGGTATCACGGTCGTCGGGTAACAGTCGATGACTATTCGGCCATGCACCGAAATGAATCGGCCCGCGCTCGCTCCGAGCGACGGGTCGATTTCATCATGCGAGCCTGAAACGAAAGCCACTTACTGCTGAATCGTCGCCTGCCCGGCCAGCTTGTCCACCAGCGCCGTCATCGCACGCTGCTGCGCTTGCGCTTCGAGTTGCTGACGCAGCACGTTCTTCGCCGCCTCGAAGGTCGGCACGACCGTCGCGCGCTTCTCGTCGAGTTTCACGATCGCGAACGCATTGCCCACCCGAATCGGGCCCGCGACGGCACCCGGCTGCAGCGACGTAATCGCCTGCGCGAGCGGCAACGGCAAACCACCCGTCTTCCCTTCCGCCACCGGCGTACGCAACTCGACCCACTGCGCGACACCGCCGTTCGGCGTCGTGTTGTACTTCTTCGCCACCGCGTCGAACGCCGCGCCCTGCTTCAGCTCCGCGACCAGCGCGTTCACTTCGGCCGGATCGGCCACGGCGATCACGTCCGCGCGATATTCGAACTGCGCGGCGTTCGCGACGACGTCGTCGTAACGCGCCTTCACCTGCGCATCGGTCACCGCTTGCGGGTGCAGGTTGTCACGCAGATAGAGATCCGTCGCCGCGACCGTGCGCGCACGCATCACGACGCGGTTCACTTCGGGGCGGCTGCCGTAGTTGGCCGTTTCCGCCGCCTGCTCGACCAGTTGCCGGGCGATCAGCTCGCGCCTGGCCTGCTCGCGCAGTGCCGGCGTATCGGCCTGACCCCATTGATGGATCAGGACGTCCACGTCGCTGCGCGCGATGGGGGTGTCGTTGACGACCGCTTCGACGCCCGACGGCAGCGGCGTTTCGGTTTTCGTGCCTGCGGCGCGCGCGACGGGGGCGCCGCAGGCGCACGCGAGTGCGATCAGGGTGGAAACAATGGAAATGTGATGCTTCTTCATGACGATTCCTTCATCGATGGAGGGAGGTGCCGCACGCGAGGGCGGCCGTGAGGAGATGCGGCAGCTTCACCGCGGGCAGCCGACCGGGTCGGTGCCAGACAGGCCGCGCGCGCAATCGCGTCGCGGCCGGACCTGAAGCGCGAACCGGTCGAGCCGGCCGCGCGTTGCCGTGCAGGGTCACCGCCGTCGGCGAGACACGGGTGACCGACGGAGGGAAAGACAGAGATGAATGCCCTGCGCTCGCATGAGGCAGCGTTCTCCCAACCTGCGACCCGAATGGTGCAGACGCGACCGAGCCCACCGGTCGCCGCAAGGCATTCATGTGTGTCCGTCCGGTTTGGCCGATGCCGAGGACATCGTTCGCTTCGGTCACGCGCGGAGAAAAATACGCCGCCCGACGAACGGGCAGCGCGTCCAACGAAGCGTGGCTTCGGATACGAGGTATCTGGCGCGTACCATGCAGCCGCCCGACCTTCGCATTGTCGAAGCGCATACCGCGTCCGCACAATCGGTCTGGTCCTATTCCGCACGACGTCATCGTTGAATCGTCGACGTCTCGCACGCGTTCATCGTCACGGCGAGCGGCGGAAATGCGGCGACGCTGCGCATCGCGCCATAGCACTTGTTCATCGCGACGTCGATCCCGTAGTTCGGCAGCGTGCGGCCGAGCCCGTGCGAGAACAGCGTCTCCGGTTGCAGCGGAAAGCACTGGTCGAGCAGGAAGCGCGCACCGGCCGGCGAGATCGTGTACGCGCAGATCCCGTAGAACTCGAGCAGGTCCATCACGAGCACCGGGCCGCGGTCGGTACGAAAATCGTCGACGGCCTGCGCGAGCGCCGCTTCGTCGAAACGCATCGTCACCGGCGTGCGGCTGTTGAAGATCGCACCGCGCAGGATCGAATCGAAGTTGTAGCCCCACGCGACGAAGTCGTAACGGCCGGCATGCGCGGCAAGAAACTGCATCGCCGTCTCGTCGAAGTCCGGGCGGAAGATCGCGTCGTCCTCGACGATCGTGACCAGTTCGTTGCCCGCGGCGATGTCGGTCCACAGGCGATGCGTGGTCATCGCGATGCCGATCGCGCCGCGCGTGTACGGCAGCGCTGGCGCGAACAGGCCGCTTCGTGCGATATCGTCGTCCGACAGCGCCCGGCCGTCGACTGCGTCGACGAATTCGAATGCGAGCGCCGGATGGTTCGCACGAAACGTCTCGCGGCGGCCACGCTCGCCGCGCAGCGAAATCACGCGAAGCGTCTTGCAGACGGTCGGCGCATCGATCGCAGGAACACTTGCGGAAGCCATGGCCGCGTCGGTTCGGTCGGTAACGGGCATCGACATCGTCACCACCCCGTCACGATCGAAATGCCGAACACGATGCCGACGACGATACCGATCGTCCGCCCCTGCAGCATCGGCTTCAATGCCGCCGGCTCGTAGAACGGATCGACCACATCCTTGCGGTTGCGCCATGCGGTAACGAGCGGCGGCACGAGCAGCAGCATCGCCATCAGCAATGCGGTCGCCATCGTCACGACCATGCCGCTCGACGACCAGCGCGTGCCGAACTCGACCGCCACATGGACCATCCCGACCGTGGCCGCGCTCGCGACCATTCCGATCACCGTGCCTTTCACCAGAAAATCCGCTGCGCTCATCGTCAGTACTCCCTGTCTGATAGTTGCCGAACGACGTCGGCCGGAATACTGCGTATTACAAAGATCGCCGGGCGCGATCTCTATCAGACGGGTCTTATTGGCGAACGCCGAACTCCAAAATAGGACTGGGACTACAAACGTGACGAAGCACGCGTTCGGCTCCCGTCGTATCGCACAGTGCGATCGATTCGGACTGGTCTTATTCAGTTGCCGGATGCGGATCCATACAGTGGATGTCAAGCCGGCGCCACGCTGCTTGTACCCCACACACAAGCCGCCGGCGCCCCACGACAAACCCGCCACCGGCCGCTGCCTCGACAGGCGGCCGGCCCTCCGGAGCCCCGACATGCAGATCACGCCCCACGACACGCCCACGCTCGACCACACCGACGACACGATGCTCGCCACGCTGGCCGAAGCCGCCTCGCCCGATATCGACGACGACGCCGTGGCCACCGCCACGCAAACGCTGATCGATCGCGGTGAAGCCGAACGCGCCGCCCGACTGGCCGCCGCGCATTGGGACCTGCGCCCGGATTCGCCGGCAGCGGCGTTCAACTGCGGCTACGCGATGCAGATGGCGGGACGTCACGCGGATGCGATCGCGCCCTATCGCCGCACGCTCGAACTCGCGCCCGCGTGGCCGTCGCTGAAGAACAATCTCGCGCTCGCGATCCGCCTCACGGGCGGCGATCCCGAGGTGGAATTCGCGCTGATCGAAGGCGCGCTCGACGACAACCCGGGCGACGCACGCGCGTGGACCAATGCGGTCATCACGCGCATCGACCGTTTCGATCTCGACGGCGCACTGCGCGCGGCCACCCGCGCGGTCACGCTGGCGCCCGACAGCGCGCTGGCCGTCAACAACGCGGCGACGGCCATGAAGGAAGCGCAATGGTGGGGCCAGGCCGAACGGCACGCGCAACGCGCCGTCGAACTCGCGCCGCACGACCCCACCTATCGCCACAACCTGTCGCTGCTCCAGCTTGCGCGCGGCGATTTCGCGGCGGGCTGGGCCAACTACGAAGCGCGCTGGGAGGGCTCGGCCGAGCTGCGCGGCAACCGGCCGGCGTTTGCCGGCCCGCGCTGGCGCGGCGAGTCGCTGAAAGGCAAGACGCTGCTCCTGTGGGGCGAACAGGGCCTCGGCGACGCGCTGCAGTTCTGCCGCTACGTGCCGCTGCTCGCGGAACGCGTGCATCGCGAAGGCGGCCGAATCGTATGGAATGCGTTTCCGGTGATGGGCGACCTGTTCGGGCGCAGCCTGGCGCGGCACGTCGACGTGTTCGACACCAGCACGCGCATCGAGGACCTGCCCGCGTTCGACGTCGAGCTGCCGCTGATGAGCATTCCGGGCATGCTCGGCCTCGACGGCGACGCGCTCGCCGCGACGGCGCCATACCTCCACGCCGATGCGGCCGCCACCGACGCGTGGCGCACGGCGCTCGCGGGCGAACGGCGGCTGAAGGTCGGTCTCGCGTGGACAGGCAGTCTCTCGCACCAGCGCAACCGCTTTCGCCGCGTGGGCCTTGAGCGTTATGCCGAAGCATTCGGCCACCTGCAGCAGAACGTCGCGTTCTACTCGCTGCAACCGGGCGCGCAGCACGACATCGAAGCCGCCCGCTCGGCAGGCTTCGTCGTGAGCGACTGCACACGCGACTGGCGAACGATCGACGACACCGCCGCCTTCGTCGGCGCGCTCGATCTCGTGATCACCGTCTGCACGTCGGCCGCGCACCTGAGCGGCGCGCTCGGCCAGCACACGTGGGTACTGCTCGACGCGAACCCGCACTGGGTCTGGCAGCACGATCGCCGCGACAGCCCGTTCTACCCGAGTGCGTCGTTGTATCGGCAGAAGACGTTCGCGGACTGGCAGCCGGTCATGGACGCCGTCGCCGCCGATCTTCGCCACCTGGCCGGCTGACGGTCGCCCCCGACAGGAGATTCGTGATGGACTACAACCTCTGCATCGTCCGCCCGCGCGGCTACGTGCACGCCGGCGCCTTCACCGAACTCGCCGAAGTGATCGCGTACGGGCTCGAGGATCTCGGCCACGCGGTTCACTTCAACGAGAACAGCATGATGTCCGACGCACGGAACATCCTGATCGGCTGCCATCTCGCCGATCCGCGCGTGACCGAGCACGTGCCGGACGACACGATCGTCGTCAACACCGAGCAGCTGCATGTCGACGAGCAAGCGTGGAACCAGAACATCTATCGCTGGGCGTCGCGATACGAAACCTGGGATTACAGCGCACGCAACCTCGCGAAACTGCGCGGCCTCGGCATCGGGCATGCGCGCTATCTGAAGCTTGGCTTCCATCCGAAGCTGCGGCGCATTCCGGATGACGTCGAGCAGGATATCGACGTGCTGTTCTACGGTACGATCGGCCCGCGCCGCGCGGCGATCCTCGATGCGTTGCAGGCGCGCGGGCTGAACGTCGGAATCGTCAGCGGCGGCATCTACGGCGCCGAACGCGACGCCTTCATCGCGCGGGCGAAGGTCGTGCTGAACCTGCATCACTACGCGTCGCATATTTTTGAAGTCGTGCGCGCGTTCTATCTGATGACGAACGGCAAGGCGATCGTCGGCGAGGTGTCGCCGACGACGTCGGTCGATCCCGATTACGCCACCGGTTTCCGCGCGGCGCCGTATGACGGACTGGTGGATGCCTGCGTCCAGCTGGTGCACGATACCGCGCAGCGCCGCCGGCTCGAAGCGGCCGCGCTGGATACGATCGGACGGATACCGCAGGCGAAGTCGCTCGCGCCGCTGCTGTCGTGGGAGCCGGTGGCGGCATGACGGTGCGGCGGCGAGGCGACCACGCCGCCGTTACGCCTTCTTCTTCCCCCTCAACACGAACGCCGCCGCCGTACACCCGATCATCGCGATTCCCGCGATCAGGAACGTATCGCTGTACGCCATCAGCAGCGCCTCGCGCATCACCCGCTGGTTCACGAGCCCGAGCGCCATCTCCTGCACGCCGGAGATCGATCCGCCGGGCAGCACGTCCGCGCGCGGCGCATGCACGCGGGAAAGCAGCCGCGCAAGCATCGCCATCCGTTCCTGGAACGCTTCGGAGAACGGCGTGACCGTCTCGCCGATACGCATCGCATGCAGCTTCTGCCGCTCGACGACGATCTGGCTCATCACCGCGATGCCGATCGCGCCGCCGACGTTGCGGACCATGTTGAACACGCCTGACGCGGAGCCGAGCTGCGCCTTCTCGATCCCGTCGACGGCCATCACGGCCAGCGCGATCACGACGAACGACTGCCCGATCCCGCGCACGATCAGCGACGGTACGATCACGTTCGATGCCGCATCGGCGTCGAGGTGGATGTTCATCAGGCAGCCGGCCGCGACCAGCACGAAGCCGAGCACGATCGTCGTACGCGGGCTGGTGCGGCGCATCAGCGGCGGCGTCAGGAACGACATCGCGAACTGCACGAGCCCGTACGGAATCATCGCGAGGCCGATGTCGCGCGCGCTGTAGCCGTGCAGCTCGGCAAAGTAGTTCGGCACGAGGAACACCACGCCGAACACCACCGCGCCGAATAGGAACTGCATCAGGCTCGCGATCCCGAAGTTGTACTGGCCGAGCAGCCGCAGATTGATGAACGGCTCCTTGCGCCGCAGCTCGATCGCGACGAACGCGGCCAGCCCGAGCGCCGCGACGATCGACAGCTCGACGATCAGGTCCGACGCGAACCAGTCCTTGCGCCCGCCTTCCTCCAGCACGATCTGCAGCGCGCTCAGGCCGACCGCCATCGTCGCGATGCCGAACCAGTCGGCCCGCCTGAGCATCCCGAGCTGCACCGGCACGGGCTTGATCGCCCAGCCGATCGCCGCGACCAGCGCGATCGCCGGTGGAATCTGCAGATAGAAGATCCAGCGCCACGAATACATGTCCGTCAGCCACCCGCCGACCGACGGCCCCGCCGCCTGCGCGACGTTGTTCGCGATCGCGAACAGCGCCATCCCGAGCGGATGTTTCGACGGCGGCAATTCGGTGACGATCAGCTGGAACGACAGCGGGATCAGCACGCCGCCGAACGCGCCCTGCAGCGCCCGCGCGATGATCATCGTCGAGATGCTCGGCGCGACCGAGCACGCGAGCGAGAACGCGAGAAAACCGCTCGCGCCGACCAGCAGCACGCGTCGCGCGGAAAACACCTGCACGAGCCAGCCGGTGAGCGGAATCACGACGATCTCGGCGACCAGGTACGCGGTGGTGATCCACGAGCCTTCCTCGAAGCTCGCGCCGAGCGAGCCGCGGATGTCGGGCAGCGACGCATTGGTCACGTGCACGTTCATGCCGGCCATGAAGCAGCCGAACACGCCGCCGAGCACGGCGACCCACGCGCGCAGCGAAACGGTGTCTTCGTGCGCGGCCTGCGCGGTCGTCGTGCTCACGTGCCGGCCCCCTGCGTGCCGCGCGTGTCGACGCGCGCGATCACCGACATCCCGGGCCGCAGCACGACGCCGGCCGGCGGCGCATCGACGCGGATCTTCACCGGGATGCGCTGCACGATCTTCGTGAAGTTGCCGGTCGCGTTGTCGGGCGGCAGCAGCGCGAACTGTGCGCCCGAGCCCGGCGCGAGGCCGATCACGCGGCCGTGCAGCGTATGGCCCGAATAGGTGTCGACGTCGATCTGGACGGGCTGGCCGTCGTGCATCGCGCCCAACTGCGTTTCCTTGAAGTTCGCCACCACGTACACGTCGCTCAGCGGCACCACCGCGAGCAGCGGCATCCCGACTTCGACGTACTGGCCGGCCCGCACCGCGCGCTGGCCGACGCTGCCGTCGCGCGTCGCCCGGATCACCGTGTGGTCGAGATCGAGCTGCGCGAGCGCCAGCTTCGCCTGGGCGGCTGCAAGCCGGGCGCGCGCCTGCGCGGTCGCGGCCGTGCTCTGTTCACGCCGGCGCTGCAGCACGGTCTGCTGGTCGGTCTGCACCCGCACGGCCGCGCCGGCGCGGGTCAGTTCGGCGCGCGCCTTCAATGCGTCCGCGTGGGCCTGCTCCCAGCGCTGTCCGCTCGCGGCGGATTCGGCCAGCAGTTGCTTGTAGCGCGTCGCATCGGCGTCGCGCCGCGCGGCTTCGGCGCGCGCGGCGGCCGCATCGGCGTCGGCCTGCGCGATCTGGCTGCGCTGCTGGCCGATCTGCGCGTCAAGCGTCGCGGCCGCCGCCTGCTCGGCCTGCAGCGTCGCGTCGGCCGCCGCGACGGCGGCCTGCGCATCGTCGACCTTCGCGCGATAGTCGCGGTCGTCGAGCCGCACGAGCACGTCGCCGCGCTTCACCGGCTGGTTGTCGTCGACGGCGACCTGCGTGACGTAACCCGACACGCGGGAGCTGACGGTCACGACGTCGGCGCGGACATACGCGTCGTCGGTGCTTTCGATGAAACGGCCGACGGTCCACCAGTGCCAGCCGAACACGGCGAGCGCGATGACGGCGAGCACGACGCCCGCGGCGATCAGTTGGCGCCGGGAGAACCGGGCGGTTTTGGCTTTTTCGGGTACGGCAGTCGTGCTCATGATCGGAATGATGAGTTGGCGTGCAAGAGAACGGACAGGGACGCGGCGAACGCGGCCGGCTACGGTTGCCAGCCGCCTCCGAGCGCCTTGAACACGGCGACCTGGTCGAGCGAGACCTGCTGCGTCGACTCGGCCAGCGCCGAATCGACCGCGACGAGGCTGCGCTGCGCGTCGAGCACGCCGAGGAAATCGAGTGCGCCGGCTTCGTAGTTCAGCTCGGCGAGACGATAGGCGCGCGCATGCTCGGCGCGGGCGGTTTCGAGCGCGGCGCGGCGGCGCCACGCGGCGCCGTAGCGAGCCAGCGCCTGTTCGGTTTCCTTCAGCGCGCGCAGCACCTGCGCATCGAATTGCGCACGGGCGAGCGTGTCGTCGGCGCGGGCCTGCGCGAGCCGCGCGCGGCTCGCTGCCATGTTCGGAAAGCGCCACGTGATCAGCGGGCCAACGCCCCACGCGATCGCGTACTTGTCGCCGAGCGTCGACGGATCGCCGCCGGTCGACAGCCAGTTCACCGAGCCGCCGAGCGAAATCGACGGATACAGTTCCGCCGTCGCCACGCCGATCCGCGCATTCGCGGCGGCCAGCTGGCGCTCGCTCTCGCGCAGGTCGGGGCGGCGGCGCAGCAGCGACGCGCCGTCGCCGACCGGGAACGGCCGTGCCAGCACGGGCGCGGTACGGCAATGCGCGGCGGCGTCGGGCAGCGCGCCGGGCGCGCGCCCGGTCAGCACCGCGAGTTCGTACAGCGCCGCGCGCCGCGAGCCGACGAGCGCCGGCAGGTCGGCGCGCGTGTCGTCGGCGAACGCGCGCGAACGCGCCACTTCGAGGTCGGACACGAGCCCGTGCGCGCGCTGCTTCGCCGTCAGCGCGGCCAGCCGGTCCGCGATACCGACCGACTGCTCGGCCACGTCGATCCGCTCGCCGTATGCGCACACCTGCGCATACGCGGCCGTCGTCTCGGCGGCCACCACGACGCGCATCGCATCGGATGCGGCCTGCACCGCATCCGCGTCCGCCCGCGCGGCGTCGACCAGATGGCGCACGCGGCCCCACAGATCGACTTCCCACGACAGCGAGAACGACGGCGCGAAACCCCAGCGCGTACGGGCTTCGGTGCCCTTGGCCGCCGCGACGATCTGGTCGGGCGCGTGCTTGCCGTAGTCGACGCCGAAGCCGGCCGTCGTGTCGGGCAGCCGCGCGGCGCCGGCCTCGTCGAACACGGCGCGCGCGCGCTCGACCCGCGCCACGGCCGCCGCAAGATCGCGGTTCTGCGCGAGCGCATCGCGCACGAGGCCGTCGAGCACCGGATCGTCGTAGAGGCGCCACCAGCGTTGCGGCGGTTCGCCGGCGGCCACGGCCGGCACGTCGGCCACCGCGTCGAACGGCCCGGTGCGCGTTGCGTCGGACACCGGCGGCCGATACGGCTCGCCGACCGAACACGCGGCCAGCGCGGCCGACGCCAGCAGCACGGCCGCACAGGTGGCGCGCCGCACGCGCGGCAAGCGTGTCTCGACGGCGGGAGAAACGAGCGAAGCGGACGGAATGGACGGAACGCGCATCGGGTGGCAGTGGCAAGGAGGTCGAACAAACGATGGGCTTATGGTAATTTCGACCTATGCGGTCGATCTCGCGCGTAAAGCGCATTCGTCGTCGAGAAAAGGACAATCCCGATCAATTGGAAAATTTCTTCATCGCACTCGAGCGTCAGGCGCGCGACAAGCAGATCGCCGTCGTCGCCTCCGACTCGCCGGCGGGCATGGCGTACCCGCCGCATTCGCACCGCCAGGGCCAGCTGATCCACGCGATTTCCGGCGTGATGATCGTGCACGCGGACGCGGGCAGCTGGGTCGTGCCGACGGGCCGCGCGGTGTGGGTGCCGGGCGGCACGCAGCACGAGATCCGCTCGGCCGGCGACGTGCAGATGCGCACCGTGTTCGTCGGCCCGGAAGTGCGGCCGAGCCTGCCGACCGAATGCCGCGTGATCGAGGTCGGCACGCTGCTGCGCGAACTGATCGTGACGGCCTGCGACCTGCCCGCCGACTACGACCTGTCGCACCGCGCGGGCCGCGTGCTCGCACTGATCCTCGACGAGATCGAGATCGCGCCGTCGCTGTCGCTGCACGTGCCGATGCCGCGCCATCCCGCGCTCGTCGCGCTGTGCACGCGGCTCATCAACGACCCGTCGTCGGCCGTCACGCTGCAGGCGTGGGCGCGCGACGCGCACATGAACGAGCGCACGCTCGCCCGCGCGTTCAAGCGCGAGACGGGCATGACGCACGGCGCATGGTGCCGCCACGCGCGGCTGCTGCTGAGCCTGCCGCGCCTCGCCGCCGGCACGCCGATCCTCGAACTCGCGCTCGAACACGGCTACGACAGCCCCAGCGCATTCGCTGCGATGTTCCGCAAGGCGCTCGGCGTCGCGCCGAGCGAATACTTCCGGCGGCGCTGACCCGGGCGTCGATTGTCCGTTTTGCGACGATCGATCGCTGATGCGCGCGCGCGGCGTGCCGTGGCCGTCGCTACAGTAGCGGCATTGCCATACGGCCAGCCGGAGGTTTCGTTATCCCGATGGATCTGATTCAAAGCATGCAGGCGTTCGTCACGCTCGCGGACGCGGGCACCTTCACCGAGACCGGCAAACGGCTCGGCATCACGACCGCGCACGTCAGCCGGCTCGTCGCGTCGCTCGAGCATCGTCTCGGCATCCGGTTGCTGAACCGCACGACGCGTTCGATGTGCCTGACCGAAGCGGGCGAACGCTATCTGGCGCGCGCCCGCGACATCACGCTGGCCGTCGATGCGAGCGAGCGCGAGGCGCGCGACGCGCGCGTGCACCCGCACGGCCGGCTGCGCGCGCATTGCAGCGCCAGCATCGCGAACCATTTCGTGATTCCGCTGATCGGGCAATTCCAGGCGCGCTACCCGGACGTCAGCGTCGACCTGACGCTCGCGCCGCACCTGCCGAAACTGGTGCGCGACAGCTACGACGTCGCGGTGATCGCGATGCCGAGCCTGCCGAGTTCCGAGCAGGTCGCGATCGACGTCGGCCGGATCCGCAGCGTGCTGTGCGCGTCGCCCGCGTATCTCGATGCGCACGGCATGCCCGATTCGCCGGGCGCGCTGGTTCACCATCGCTGCGTGCAACTGGTCGCGCCCGCCTATCACGAGCGCATCTGGACGCTGTGGAACGGTACGGAAGCGCAAACGGTGGACGTCGATCCGTCGATGACGGCCGACGTCGCCGCGTCGCTCGCGATCGCGGTGCGCGAAGGCGCGGGGATCGGGCTGCTGCCGGACTTCGTCGCCGCGGCCGACCTGCGCTCGGGCGCACTCGTGCGCGTGCTGCCCGACTACCAGGCGGAAGAAATCGGCGTGTTCCTGGTGTACGCGTCGCGCCAGCATCTCGATGCGAAGACGCGTGCATGGGTCGACTTCATGAAGGCCGCGCTGCGCGACGCGTTCGCGCAGGTGCACGACGACGCGTGCGCACCACCGGCCGGGAAGAAAAACCACGCGCCGGGCAAGGCCGGCGCGTGGGCCGGCGCCGCCGCATAGCGGCACGGCGCCGGTGGCCGATACACGGTTACTGCGGCTTGAACAGCGCGCGCAGGTTCGTCATCGCCATGTCGAGGAAGCCGGTGACGAACGCGTCGAATTCCGGCTGGCGTGCGGCGCCGCCGTGCGACGGTTCGCCGGCGATATCCCACGTCACCGTGCAGGCGTGGTCGCCGCGCGGCTCGACGCGCATCAGCGCCCACAGATTGCCGATGTCGAACGACGTATGGATCAGGCTCCACGTCATCACCATCGCTTCGTCGTCGTGGCTGTTGAGCTGTTCGACGACGACGTTGCCGTCCGCGAAATGCTTGATGCGCAGCGAGCGCACGCCTTCGCCGATCATGTCGGTATGGTCGAGCCCCGTGATGAAGCGCGAGAAGCCGGCGAAATCGCCGACCACGCGCCACGCGTCGCGCGCTGGCACGTCGAGATCGGCCGAGCCGGACAGGATCGGCGTTTGCGGCGCATAGACGAGCGTGGACGGACGGGGTTGCGTTGCAGTACGTTGCAGCATGATGCCTCCTTGATGAATGATGCGATGACAGCGATTGATCGAACGGGGTACGTCTTCACCACGCGGGTTCGGGCTCGGCGTCGCGGCGGGCGTCGTTCGCGCGCGGCGCCGGCTCGGGCGGCGGCGGCATGAAGCCGCATTCGGCGAGATAGCCGAAATGCGCATCGAGCAGCGCGTCGTCCTTGTCCGGATACGTGACGCCGAGCCGGCGCAGCGTCGCCTCGGTGCGCGCGTGATCGATCACGGCCATGTCGCCGATATCGTCCTGCCGGTCGTCGAGATAGAACGCGACGACGTCGAACAGCGCATTCGATTCGTCGATCGACAACAGCCGCTCGCGCCAGACCTCGGGCGCCTCGAATCGCAGCGGATAGCCGCGCCGCGCGAGTGCGCGCAGGTAGCCGGCCCAGTCGAGCGGGCGCGGGTTGTGCAGATGGAACACGCGCTCGGTGCGCGCGCCGTCGAGCGTGCACGCGACGATCGCCCGCGCCAGGTAGTCGACCGGGCTCAGGTCGAACAGTCCGCCCTCGCTCGCGAGCGGGGCGCAGCCCAACTGCACCGCGCCCTTGAGCAGCAGCAGGATGCGGTTGCGTCCCGGCTGGCACAGCCCCGTGCGCGAATGGCCCGTGATGTTGCCGGGCCGCAGGATCGTCGTGTCGATCCCGCGCGCAGCCGCTTCGGCAACGAGATGCTCGGACACCCACTTCGTCAGGTTGTAGCCGTTGTTGACGAAGGCAGGACCGGCCTCCGACGGGGCCGCCTCGATCAGGCGGCCCGTCGGGCCCGTCGCGCTCGCCGCGGATAGCGTCGATACGAAATGCAGCGCCTTGCGGCGGCCGCTGCAGCACAGGCGGAGCAGTTCGAGCGTCGAGCCGACGTTCTCCGCGTGCAGGTACGGGTAGTCGTACACGTGGTTCACGTGTGCGCCGTTGTGATGAATCGCGCCGACCTCGGCCGCGAGCGTCTGCCACACCGCATCCGACAGCCCGAGGCGCGGCGCGCCGAGATCGCCGCGCAGCACCCGCACGCGCGGATGCCCGCACAGATGGCCGAGCCCGTTGACGAACGCCGCTTCGTCGAGCCGCCGGCGCGCGCTCGCATCGTCGTCGCCGCGCACGACGCAGTAGACGATCTGGTTCGTGCGGCTGATCAGCTCGCTGAGGATGAAACTGCCCAGGAAGCCGTTCGCACCGGTCAGCAGCACCGCGCCGGGGCCGTCGCCCGCCGGCTGGCCGGCCGGCAGTCGCACGTCGTCGGGCAGGCGGCGATCGTCGTGCACGCGCGCCGGCACGTTCGCGCCGCGCTCGCCCGACTCGTCGGTCAGCAGCGCCGCGAGCGCGGCGATGGTCGGCCGCTCCATGAAACGCGCGAGCGCCGCGTTGCCGCCCAGCTCGCGCTTCACCGCCAGCATCAGCCGCGACACCAGCAACGAATGGCCGCCCAGTTCGAAGAACGACGCATCGCGGCCGATCTCGTCCGGCGCGAGTTCGAGCAGCGTGGCCCACATCGCGGCGAGACGCATCTCCAGCGCGCCGCGCGGTGCGTCGCGCGTGTCGCTCCCCGCACGCGACACCGGCATGCGCGCGAGCGCGGCGCGGTCGATCTTGCCGTTCGGCGTCGCGGGCAGCACGTCGAGCGTCGTGATGTCGTACGGCACCATGTAGTCGGGCAGCGTGGCGGCCAGCACGGCGCGCAGCGCGTCGGGCGTCGCCGCCGCGTCGACCGGCTTCGCGGCGAACAGGCGGATGCGCTTGCGCTCGTCGGGCACCACCGCGCACTGGCGGTACAGCCCCGCCGCCAGCGCGGCCGTCTCGATCTCGCCCGGCTCGACGCGAAAACCGCGAATCTTCAGTTGCGCGTCGCGGCGGCCCACGTAACGCAGCGTGCCGTCCGGCTCCCAGCTCGCGATGTCGCCGGTCCGGTACATCGTCGCGCCCGGCGCGCCGTACGGATCGGCGACGAAACGCTCGGCGCTCAGGTCGGGCCGGCCGAGATAGCCGAGCCCGACGCCCGCGCCGGCGATGCACAGCTCGCCCTCCTCGCCGGTGAGCGTCGGACGGCCATCGGCCGCGAGCACATGGCAGCGCGCGTTCGCGATCGGCCGGCCGATGCGCCGGTTGCTGTCGCCGGCGCGCAGTTCGCCCGTCGTCGCGAGCACCGTGCATTCGGTCGGCCCGTAGATGTTGTGCAGCCGCCGGTTCGCGCTCCAGCGCGCGATCGTGTCGGGGTCGCACACGTCGCCTCCGGTGACGAGATGCGCGAGCGCGGGCCAGTCGCAATCCGGCAGCGCCGCGAGCAGCGCGGGCGGCAGGAACGCGTGCGTGATGCGCGCGTCGGCGACGAGCGTCGCGAGCGCGTCGAGTTCGCGGCGCTGCGCTTCGCTCGGCGCGACCAGCGTCGCGCCGGCGAGCCAGGTCGGGAACATGTCGAGCAGCGACGCATCGAACGCCACCGTCGAGAACTGCAGCACGCGCGACGACGCATCGAGCGACACGTGCGCGCGATACCAGTGGCAGAACTGCACGATGTTCCGGTGCGACAGCATCACGCCCTTCGGCACGCCGGTCGACCCCGACGTGTAGATCGCGACCGCGCAGCGCGCATCGCGGTCCGCATCCCGTTCGAGCGGCCACTGGCCGGCCAGCGCATCGGGCACGGCGTCCGCGTCCGCTTCCGCGTGCGCGCCGCAGTCGATCACGTCGAGGTCGAATCCGTCGAGCAGCGCCGGCTCGACCGCCCCGCCGACGACGAGCGCCTGCGCCCCCGATTCACGCAGGATCGTGCGGGCCCGCTCGGGCGGAAACGCGGGATCGAGCGGCACGCAGGTCGCGCCGGCGCCCAGCACGCCGACGATCGCCGGGTACAGCGCGACGCCCTTGTCGAGCCGCACCGCGACCACGCGCGGCGCGGCGGGCCGCGCGGCGATGCGCGCGGCAACCTGGCGGGCACGCGCGACCAGCTCGCGATAGGTCAGCTGGCCATCGGCCGCGACGAGCGCGCAAGCGTCCGGCGCAGCGGCCGCCGCACGCGACACGAGCTCCGGCAGCGACGGCTCGCACGGCCATTCGGCCGCCGTGTCGTTCGACGCATGCCAGCCGGCCAGCCGTTCGAGGTCCAGCGCGATGTCGGCCGGTCCGGGCGGCGTCGCGCGCGGCGCGTCGTTCGGATCGCTCAGCTCGCGCGCGATCCCGCTCGCGACTTCGTGCATCAGATCGACCGCGCATGCGGCGATCTCGTCCGCGAGGTCGGCGCCGTTGAGCGCCGCGCCGAACGCGAGCGTCGCGTCGGCCAGCACGCGCGTGTCGCCCGGCGCCGCGTCGGTCAGCCACGCGACGCGTACCTCGCGCGGCGGAAACGCATCGGCGACGATCTCGCAATGCAGCGGCCGTGCGTGCGCGCAATGCACCGCGGGGTCCGGCGCGCCGCAGACGATCGACCACTCGGCCGCGTTGCGCAACGGTTCGGGCGCCGGCGCCGGCAACAGCAGCGCATCGGCCGCGTCGCGCAGCGGGCCGTCGCGTCCGTCGGCGATACAGACGGTATGACCGGTCGCCTCGAGTTCAGACGCCAGCCGCGCGGCGAGACGGGTCTGCCCGCCGATCGCAATGATGATCGCTTTCATCGACGTGACTCACAGGTAGTCGGACAAGGCCGCGCGGGTCGGCGCGTGATCGAGCAGGCCGCTCATCCGGAAGAACTGCCGGATGTTGACGATCATCGGATGCTGGCTCGTGATCGGATACGCGCCGACCATGTCGTCCGCGATCCGTGCGCGCTCGGCGGCCGGCAGATCGAGCGCATCGATCAGGCGGCGATCGAACTGCAGTTGCAGGTCGGCGCTCAGGTATTCGCGCAGGAAGCAGGGCAGCCCTTCGCCGAGCGCGAGCCGCGCGGGTTCGTCGATCTCCGACCAGTACAGCTTCACGAGATTGATCCAGAACGCCGAGTGACGGCCTTCGTCCGCGAGGTGATCGGCCATCACGCCCTTCACCGAGCGCTTGAGCGTCGCGTCGCGCGAGAACGCCGCGACTTCCGCCGTGACCGTGTTCTCCGAGATCGCGACGCACAGCAGCTCCATGCCGTCGCGGTACTGCGCGCCGACCCGCTCGACCGCGCGCGGAATCGCCCGCGACAGCTCGATCTCGCTGTTCGGCGGCAGCGGCGCGATGCCGGTGGCCTCCTCGACCTGCCGCAGGTAGTCCATCGCGACGTACGCGTGGTAGTCCTCGTCGATCACCACCGTCATCGCATCCTGCCGGCACGCGAACGGAAACGGGTGCGCGAAGCGGCCGCGCGCGATCCGCAACGCGGTGGCGTTGACGATCTCCGTCTCGAAGATGATCACGTCCTGGATGTACTTGTAGAAGCTCTGCAGCAGGACGAAATCGCGCACCGCATCGCCCGCGTCGACGATCGCCGGGTGCGCGCACAGCGGCTGGCGTTCGAGCGGGTAGTAGCGCAGTTCGTCGTCCTCGACGATCCGCCGCGGGCGCGATCGCACGGTCGCGCGCGCCTCCCAGCGATCGACGTGGCTCACGTAGGTGACGGCGGTCGTCATCGCGTGTCCTCCGGGGAACCGTAGTAATGGATTTCGAGCAGCAGGCAGCCCGCGTCGCTGCGGAACGGGCCATGCGGCGTGCCGGCCGGACGCACGAAGTAGCTGCCTTCCCGATACGTCGCGCGATACTCGCGCGTCGCGACGTCGACCAGACTCTGGTCGCCGTCGATCAGGTGCACTTCCTCGTGGTAGTCGTGCAGGAACGGCACGCGCGTGCCCGCGCCGGGATCGAACCGCACGATCCGGGTCCGGATGCCGCGCTTCGCGTGCTCGTCCAGCGTATCGACGAGCACGACCTGGTCGATGCCGTCGTCGAACGCCGCCGGGTGCTCCCACTCGAGCGCCGCGAAATCGACGATGCGCTCCGACAGCCCGCGCGCGTTCATGCCGGCACCACGTTGCGGGTCTGGCCGAGATGCGCGAGCAGCCCGTCCCACAGACGCATGCGCTCGTCGATCGCATCGAGCCCGGCCTGCAGCGCTTCCTCGAGCTTCGCCGCGTCGCCGTCGGCCGCCTCGCGGATCATCGCGCGCGCCGCCGGCCCGTGCTCGCCCGAATCCACTTCGATGTGGCGGTCGAGGTAATACACGAGCAGCGGGATCGACGAGCGCTCGATCTTCCATTCGTCGAGCAGCGTGCGGAACATGTCGGGAATCACGTTCTCGCGGCCGTAGAAGAAGTTGCCGAGCACCTGGTGCGTCGCGCCCGACGTGCACGCGGCCATCGTCGCCTCGACGAAGCGGATCACCGGCTCCGGCGCATCGACGGCCTTCAGCGCGGCCGACACCGAGAAGCCCGAGCGCACCAGCGACACCATTTCCTCGATGCGCGAGGTTGACGCGCCGACATCGCGCATCGCGTGCAGGTACAGGTCGTAGTGGCTCATGTGGCCGTTCGGCGTTTCGTCCGATTCCTCGCCGAGCACGATCTCGTTGATCAGGCGCGACGCGTTCGCGTTGCGCGGCGCGACCCACGGCACCGCGACGGTCGTCAGGTCCTGCTGCAGCCGCTTCACGAGCGACATGAAATCCCACACGGCGAATACGTGCCATTCCATGAACACGCGCAGCTCGTCGATGGTACGGATCGATCCGAACACCGGATGATGCGCGAGCCGCTCGTGCTGCTCGCCGATTTTTCGCTCCAGCCCTTCCAGTTGATTCACGGGACTCTCCTAGTAATGTCCGCTCGCGCCAGCCCACTGCGCCGGCTTCCGGCGCCGGAAACCGTTTCCGGCGAATTGCCTACATGCCGTTTTCGGCTTGCGCAGCAATTTCAGGCGTCGATGCTAAATAAGCCGTCAATTTGCCGCCTATTCAAAACGGACATTCTCATATTCTTTCCGGACCAGACTACTCACCCATCCATCAGAGCCTTTACCGGTAAGGCTTTGACGCATTACCAACAAAACCGCATGGAATTGACAGCCGCAAATCGGGCTGTCTAGGATAAGAATTGCGATTCATCAAAAATGAAATGCACGATGCGAATATGTATTTTTTATTAAACAAATACGCGTATTTAATTCATCCACCGGAATAAGCTTTACAGGAGAAACGACGTGACCGATTCGACGCTTCAATTGCCGCTGTCCGCGCCGCAGCGGGATTTCTGGGAGGCCGCGCTCGCGTATCCCGTCCCGTCGACGCATATCTACGCGGCCGAGTATTTCGACATTCGCGGCGCGCTCGACACCGGCGCATTCGAACGCGCACTGCGGCAGGTGATCCGCGAGGCGCAGACGCTGCACACGACGCGGATCGTGCTGGATGGCGACACGCCCGTGCGCGTGCTCGATGCCGCGCTCGCCGACGACTGGACGCTCGAACACGTCGACCTCGCCGGCACGAAAGACGCGCACGCCATCGCGCTCGCCGGCATGCGCGCACACTGCACGGGCGCGATCGAGCTGGCGCGCGGGCCGTTCTTCCGCCATACGCTGTACCGCATCGCGCCGGATCACTACTACTGGTATCACGGCTACGCGCACATCCTGGTCGACGGCTATTCGGGCAGCCTGATCGCCACGCGCGCCGCCGAGCTGTACAACGCATTCGCCTCGGGCGCCAAGGCGCCGCCTGCGCGCTTCGCGTCGCTCGCGGAGCTACAACTGGACGAAGACGCGTACCGCGCGTCCGAACAGTTCGCGCACGATCGCCGCTACTGGCTCGAGCGCTTCGCGGACCAGCCGCGCACGGTCACGCTCGCCGGCCCCGCACGCTTTCCCGAGCGCGACGACGGGCCCGACCTGCGCGAGACGCGCCTCGCCACCGCAACCGAAAGCGCACGCCTC
This sequence comes from Burkholderia sp. EMB26, assembly GCF_024730645.1. Taxonomy (NCBI): domain Bacteria; kingdom Pseudomonadati; phylum Pseudomonadota; class Betaproteobacteria; order Burkholderiales; family Burkholderiaceae; genus Burkholderia; species Burkholderia sp. EMB26. The sequence goes on along the minus strand of NZ_CP078071.1, from coordinate 2,246,639 downwards.
GAGGCGGTCGCCAGGGATCTCTTCACGTCGACGGTGCCGCGGCTCGTCACCGCGCTGACCGCCGCGTACCTGTACCTGAACACCGGCGCGCACGACATCGTGCTGTCGGTCGCCGCGATGGCGCGCACGTCGGCGCGCGAGCGCCGCACGCCGGCGCAGTGCGCGAACATGCTGCCGCTGCGCCTGCACGTCGAGCCGGGCCACACGCTCGACGATCTGTGCCGCCAGGCGAACCGCGAGATGACCGCGCTGCGCCAGCACCAGCGCTACCGGATGGGCGACCTGCACCGCGAGCTGACGTCGCTCGACAACGGCCAGGGCGTGTTCGGACCCGAGATCAACATCATGGCGTTCGACTACGACCTGCGGTTCGGCGACTGCGTGACGACGTCGCACAACCTGTCCGTCGGCACCACCGACGACCTGATGGTGAACCTGACCGACCGCCGCAACGGCGAGCCGCTGCGCTTCGACTTCGACGCGAGTCCGCAGTACTACAGCCGTGATGCGCTGAACGCCCACGTCGGCCAGTTCCTGACTTTCATGCGTGTCGCGCTCGACGAACCGTTCGCGACGCTCGGCGCGCTCGAGAGCCGGCTCGACTTTCAACCGGCGGCGCTCGCCGGCTGAGCGCCACCTGCGTCACCGTGTTGCCCCGTCAAACCGAATCACTACGGAGTCCTGTCATGTCCTATTCGGAATCGCGCTTCTGGCATCCCCGGCAACATCCGCTCGCCGCGTCGCGCCCGCCGGTCCGCATCACGCGCGGCGAAGGCTGCTATCTGTACGACGACACCGGCCGGCCGTATCTCGACGCAGTCGCGTCGCTGTTCAACGTGTACGTCGGCCACGGCCGGCGGGAAATCAAGGAAGCGATCGTCCGGCAGCTCGACGAGCTCGAATATCACCCGGTGTTCGCCGGGTTCAGCCATCCGCGCGCGGAAGAACTGTCGGCGCGGCTGATCGACATGCTCCAGCCGGAAGACATGAGCCGCGTGATCTTCGGCTCCGGCGGCTCGGACGCGGTCGAGGCCGCGCTGATGATCGCGCGGCAGTACTGGAAGGTGTCCGGGCAGCCCGAGCGCACCAAGTTCATCGCGCTGCGCCAGGCCTATCACGGCTCGCACTTCGGCGGCAGCTCCGTCACCGGCAACACCGTCTACCGGCGCAACTACGAGCCGACGCTCGCCGGCTGCTTCCACGTCGAGACGCCGTGGATCTATCGCAACCCGTTCACGCACGACCCGGAAGAGCTCGGCCGCCTGTGCGCGTCGCTCGTCGAGCGCGAGATCCTGTTCCAGGGCCCCGATACCGTGGCCGCCTTCATCGCCGAACCGGTGCAGGCGACGGGCGGCATCATCGTGCCGCCCGCGAACTACTGGCCGCTGGTGCGCGAAGTGTGCGACCGCCACGGCGTGCTGCTGATCGCCGACGAGGTGGTGACCGGCTTCGGCCGGACCGGCGCGGCGTTCGGCAGCCGCGGCTGGGGCGTCGCGCCCGACATCATGTGCCTGGCGAAGGGCGTGTCGTCAGGGTATCTGCCGCTCGGCGCGACCGTCGTCAACCGTCGCATCGAGAACGCGTTCGCGTCCAACCCGGGCGGCATCGGCACGCTGATGCACGGCTACACCTACTCGGGCCACCCGATCGTCTGCGCGGCCGCGCTCGCGAACCTGCAGATCATCGTCGACGAGGATCTCGCCGGCAACGCGGCGCGCGAAGGCGCGTACCTGCTGGAACGGCTGCAGCCGCTGGTCGACCGCTATCCGGTGGTCGGCGACGTGCGCGGCAAGGGCCTGCTGGTCGGCATCGACCTCGTGAAGGACAAGGTCACGCGCGAATCGATCGATCCGTCGGACGGCTATGCGGCCGCACTGGCCGACGCGGCGCGCGATGCCGGCGTGCTGATCCGCTCGCTCGGCAACCGGCTCGCGATCGCGCCGCCGCTCGTGATCGGTCGCGAGGACGTCGACCGGATCGTGCATGCGATCGAGCATGCGTTCGAAGCGGTGCCGCGCTGGACCGCCCGCTGAACGCGGCAGCGGGGGCGGCAGTGGCGGCGGTCAGCGCGCCGCCGCTTCCGCCGCCGCGAGGTACTGGCTCGGCGTGACGCCGAACGCGCGCTTGAAGGTGGCCGCATAGGTGGTCGGGCTGCGATAGCCGACCTGGTGCGCGGCCTGCGTGACGGGCATGCCGCTCGCGAGCAGCGCGAGTGACATCGACAGCCGCAGTTGCTGGCGCCACGCGGCCACGCTCATGCCGGTCTCGCTGCGAAACAGGCGCGCCAGATGGCGCGCGCTCAGCGCGGCGTCGCGTGCGAGCGTGTCGAGCGGCAGTTCGCAGTGCGGCTCGCGCTGCAGTCGCTCGCACAGCTTCAGCAGGCGCCGGTCGCGCGGCAGCGGCAACGTGAGCGGCGTCTGCGCGAGTTCGCTCAGTTCGTCGGCGAACAGGCGCGCGAGCGGATCGTGGTCGACGCTGCAATCGAACGGATGCGACACGCGCGTGGCGAGCTCGCGCAGCAGCGGCGAGACGGTCATCGCGCACAGCGTGGCCGGCAGCCGCGCGCCGAGCGCGTCGCCGAGATAGAGCGAGCAGAGCTGGACGTCGTCGGCCACGCGCATCGCATGAACGGTGCGCGCCGGAATCCAGATCGCGCGCAGCGGCGGGGTGATCCAGCGCTGGCCTTCGACGTCGAGTACTAATACGCCGCGCGTCGTAAACAATAGTTGCCCGGCCTGATGCGCGTGCGGGGCATACTCGTGAGCAAGCGCGCGGGCGGGGGCCGACGCGCAGGGCGGTTCGATCGCGCGGATCCCGCCGAAGGCGAACGCGCGCGCACCGGCGCGCGCGAGGAGAGGCACGTCTTGAACGCTGGTCATGGTCGATCAGTCCTGATACGAAACCGGAGGGGTACCGCAACACGTGAAACGACGGGGGGACAGTGCCCGCACAAGCGGGCCCGTCGTGCGAACAGCCGCCATTAAACCGGCGTCGGCTTCGCCTCAAAACTGTCCTTTTGAACAGGATACGCGCGGGCCGCAATGCACGGCCCGCCCACACCGACGAGGATCACCGATGGACCTGACAATACTGCACGACTGTTTCGACGCACTACAGCGCGCACCCACCGCGGAAGCCGCGTTCCCGCCGATTGCCGCCGCCGCGGCCGCGCTCGGATTCCGGTATTGCGTGTACGGCTTGCGCCGCACGCTGCCGCTCGCCCGGCCCGACATGCAGATCGTCGGCAATCATCCACGCGAATGGGAACACCGTTATGTGAAATTCGGCTACGTCACCATCGATCCGATCATCAAGCGGGTCGCGAGCCAGCCGCGGCCGGTCGTATGGAATGCGTTCGACGAACCGGGCGACACCGCGTTCTGGCACGACGCGGCGTGCTTCGGGATGCGTTACGGCTGGTCGCACGGCGGCTACGACCGAGCCGGCAATCTCGGCGTGCTGACGCTCGTGCGCGACACGACGCCGCTCGACGCGGATGAAATCTCGCGATTGCGCGCACCGTGCGCGAGCCTCGCGCATGCGGCTCATGCGTACCTGATGCCGCGCCTCGCCGATCCGATCGCGCCGGTCGGCACCGGGCTGACGCTGCGCGAGCGCGAGGTGCTGGCGTGGACGGCCGACGGCAAGACGGCCTACGAGATCGGGATGATCTTCGGGATCGCGGAGCGAACGGTGAAGTTCCACTTGCAGAACGCCGTCGTGAAGCTCGACGCGATGAACAAGACGCATGCGGCCACCAAGGCCGCGATGCTCGGGCTGCTGCCCTGACGGCGCGCACGCGCGCGCCGTGACGTGAAAAAGCACCCCGGGCCGGCCCTGCCGCCCGGGTTTCGACCCGCTTATGCGACGGCCTGCACCGCCGGCTGTCCGGCAAAGAAGGTTGCCTGCACAACCTCATCCGCGCGCGCATACGCACGGTTCACGCCGCTGATCACCGCACGAATCGACGCGGTCGTCAGGTTCGCATCGACCCCCACACCGAACGCGCTGCCGCGCACGCCCGCGCCGGCCAGTTCGGCGATCGCGATCGCCTTCGCATCGGCGCCCTGCGACAGCGCGCGTTCCTCGTAATGCTGGATCCGCAGCGGCGTGTGCAATGCATGCATCAGCGCGTCGAGCGGGCCGTTGCCTTCGCCACGCAGCACGCGGCGCTCGCCGTGCACGTCGGCGGTCAGCACGATCGTCTCGCGGCCGTCGCGCTCGGTCAGCTCATGGCCGACATAACGCAGCGGCGTGTCGCTTTCGACGTATTCCTGCTGGAACAGCGCCCAGATCTGCGCACTCGTCACCTCGTGCCCGCTCTCGTCGGTCAGGCGCTGCACGGCCGCGCTGAAATCGACCTGCATGCGGCGCGGCAACGCGACGCCGTAGCCCTGTTCGAGCAGGTACGCGATGCCGCCCTTGCCCGACTGGCTGTTCACGCGAATGATCGAATCGTACGTGCGGCCGAGATCGTTCGGATCGATCGGCAGGTACGGTACTTCCCATACGGTGTCGGCGCGCTGTACCGCGAAGCCCTTCTTGATCGCGTCCTGGTGCGAGCCGGAGAACGCGGTGAACACGAGGTCGCCGACATACGGATGACGCGGGTGGACCGGCAACTGCGTGCATTCCTCCGACGTGCGCGCCACTTCGTTGATCTGCGAGAAATCGAGGCCCGGATCGACGCCCTGCGTGTACAGGTTCAGCGCGAGCGTCACGAGATCGACGTTACCCGTGCGTTCGCCGTTGCCGAACAGGCAGCCCTCGATCCGGTCTGCGCCGGCCATCACCGCGAGCTCGGCCGCCGCGACCGCGGTGCCGCGGTCGTTGTGCGGGTGCACCGACAGGATCAGCGAATCGCGACGCGCGAGGTTGCGGTGCATCCACTCGATCTGGTCCGCGTAGTAATTCGGCGTGCCGATTTCCACCGTGGCCGGCAGGTTCACGATCGACTTGCGCTCGGGCGTCGGCTGCCACACGTCGAACACCGCGTCGCAGACTTCCTTCGCGAAATCGAGTTCGGTCGCCGTAAACGTTTCCGGGCTGTATTGCAGCGTGAATTGCGTGTCGGTCGCCGCATCGGCACATCGCTTGATCGTGCGCGCCGCGTTCACCGCCAGTTGCTTCACGCCGTCGCGATCGAGGTTGAACACGATCTTGCGGAATTCCGGCGCGGTCGCGTTGTACAGGTGCACGATCGCGCGCTTCGCGCCGCGCAGCGACGCGAAGGTGCGCTCGATCAGGTCGTCGCGCGCCTGCGTCAGCACTTCGATCGTCACGTCGTCGGGAATGTGGCCGCCCTCGATCAGTTCGCGGACGAAGTTGAAGTCGGTTTCGGACGCGGACGGGAACGCGACCTCGATCTCCTTGAAGCCGATCGCCACCAGCGTCTTGAACATCCGCATCTTGCGCGTGGCGTCCATCGGCTCGAACAGCGCCTGGTTGCCGTCGCGCAGGTCGGTGCTCATCCAGATCGGCGCCTGCGTGATCGTGCGCGACGGCCACGTGCGGTCGGGCAGGTTGACGGGCGTGAACGGTCGGTATTTCGTCGCGGGGTTCTTCAGCATCATGATGTCGGTCCTCGGTCTGTTTGTCGGTGAAGCGCGGCGCGGCAGCCATCGGCATCGGGAGCCGGCTACGTGCGCAGCGGTGAAAACGGCAAAAAAGCGGCACAACGGCAAAGCGGTACGGCAAACGACGGCCTTGGCGGTTGGGCGACCGGGACGGAGCGGAGCGGTGACGGAAGAAAGACGAACTCAGGCGCCGGTCGACAACCGGGGCCAGGTCGGTGATGCGGGGAAAATCTGGCGCTTCAGGAAAGAAGCAGATGGAAAGCGCGCAGCCGCAGACCCAGCCCGGAGAAGCGGGCTAGTAGTCGTAGCGAGAAGAGGAACTGGGCGGCGTGCATGACCGGCATCAAATCACAGGGTGGCCACGGCTGTCAACCCGGTACGCATCCATCCCGCTCCGTCCCTCGATGCGCGCGTTTGCGCAAAATCAGTCCCGTCCGATAGGCGGCGGCTTGCCCGGTCGATATGCTTCACGGGTGCGGTGCCGGTGAGGTCCTATTCATGTTCGGAGTGAGTCGGTCCATCCTCTTCGCCGGCGCCGCGCACCCCTCCTTGCAATCGGGCTTCGGTGTGGGCGTTCGACGGTGGCCGGTGGGCGCGGCCACGACAGAGATGCCGATGTTGAAACGAAACGCTGCCATATGCGAACGCCGAGCGTCTGCTCCGAAGTCCGATTGCTCCCCGCCTCTCCCGTCCCCCCTCGCGTTGCGCGCCCTCGCATCATTCAGGAAAGCGATACACGCATCGATATAATTTCTCAAATATATCGAAACCCGCCCCATTAAGCACATTTCATTAAATCGATTAGCGCTGTTTTTCGAATTACTGAACAATAACCATTCTCATCCGAATATTTTTTTATTTATTTTTCGTCATGCTCGGCATGTCGCGTTTCAAACGGCAAACGTTTGCGCGACGAGGCCCCTGGCCTTATCCAACAAGTCACAGGAGAACAGCATGGCCGACTCTCAAACGTCATCCAACCGCGCCGGCGAGTTTTCGATTCCGCCGAATACCGATTTCCGCGCGATTTTCTTCGCGAATGCCGCCGAGCAACAGCACATCAAATTGTTTATCGGCGACAGCCAGGAACCCGCCGCATATCACAAGCTGACGACGCGCGACGGCCCGCGCGAAGCCAAGCTGAATTCCGGCAACGGCAAGATCCGTTTCGAAGTGTCGGTGAACGGCAAGCCGTCGCCGACCGACGCGCGCCTCGCGCCGATCAACGGCAAGAAGTCGGACGGCTCGCCGTTCACGGTCAATTTCGGGATCGTCGTGTCGGAAGACGGTCACGACAGCGACTACAACGACGGCATCGTCGTGCTCCAGTGGCCGATCGGCTGACCTGACGCACGTTCGACGACCGACCGCCGCCGGCCGCGCCGCGTCCGCGCCTGCCGGCGGTTTGCGCCCGGTACGGCGGCGCCTCGCCCCCGACCGGCCCCGCCCTCCCTCCGGAGACTCCCATGCCCCTCCTTTCGGCTTCGATCGTCAGCGCCCCCGCCGTGACGTCGGAGACTTACGTCGACATCCCCGGCCTCTACCTCGACGTCGCGAAGGCCGGGATTCGCGACGGCAAACTGCAAGTCATCCTCAACGTGCCGACGCCTTATGCGACCGGCAACAACTTCCCCGGCATCTATTTCGCGATCGCGACGAACCAGGGCGTCATCGCGGACGGCTGTTTCACGTATTCGTCGAAAGTGCCCGAAAGCACCGGCCGCATGCCGTTCACGCTCGTCGCGACGATCGACGTCGGCAGCGGCGTCACGTTCGTGAAGGGCCAGTGGAAAAGCGTGCGCGGCAGCGCGATGCACATCGATTCGTACGCGAGCCTGTCCGCGATCGGGGGCACGGCCGCGCTGTCGTCGTCGCAAGGCGACGGCAATCAGGGTGCCGAAACCGGCGGCACCGGGGCCGGCAACATCGGCGGCGGCGGCGAACGCGACGGTACGTTCAATCTCCCGCCGCACATCAAGTTCGGCGTGACCGCGCTCACCCACGCGGCGAACGACCAGACGATCGACATCTACATCGGCGACGACCCGAAGCCGGCCGCGACGTTCAAGGGCGCCGGCGCCCAGGACCAGAACCTCGGCACGAAAGTGCTCGATTCCGGCAACGGACGCGTGCGCGTGATCGTGATGGCGAACGGCAGGCCGTCGCGGCTCGGCTCGCGGCAGGTCGACATTTTCAAGAAGTCGTACTTCGGGATCGTCGGCTCGGAAGACGGCGCCGACGACGATTACAACGACGGCATCGTGTTCCTGAACTGGCCGCTGGGTTGATCGACGGCCATCACTAACCATCGCAATGGCGACGGGGCCCACCATGCGTTGCGCATCGTTCGAGCAGTCATTTGCAGTCCCACTGCTGTACACCGCGCGCGGTCCGGTGAAATCCGTTCGCCGGTCATGCGATGCGGAACCTTCCATTCAGACGAGGACGACATGTCACAACCCTTTACCCACGACGACCTTTACGCGCTGCTGCAACTCGCGGGCAACGACGCCACTGCCGTGCAGGCCAACGGCGATCAGGCCGTGCTCGACCGGATGCGCCAGTTCATGACCGCGCAGCTCGTCGAGAAACTGCCGCAATACGACGTGTTCGTCGATATCGCGACGATCCCGTACAGCTTCGACGTCGGCAGCTGGCAGAACAAGGTGAAAACCGATGCGGCAGGCGAGGTCGTTGCCTGCACGGTGACGTGGGCCGGCGCGCCGGGCGTGTTGCCCGGTGCCGCGGCGAAGTTCGGCGTCGGCGCGGTGGTCAATTACTTCTCGAAAGCGACACCGCAACCCGTGCAGCCCGCGCCCGTGCCGACCGGCGGCGGCGAACGCGACGGCATCTTCAATCTGCCGCCGAACATCGCATTCGGCGTGACCGCACTGGTCAATTCGTCCGCACCGCAGACGATCGAGGTGTTCGTCGACGACAACCCGAAACCGGCCGCGACGTTCCAGGGCGCCGGCACGCAGGACGCGAACCTGAACACGCAGATCGTGAACTCGGGCAAGGGGAAGGTGCGCGTGGTCGTGACGGCGAACGGCAAGCCGTCGAAGATCGGCTCGCGTCAGGTCGACATCTTCAAGAAGACCTACTTCGGGCTGGTCGGATCGGAAGATGGCGGCGATGGCGACTACAACGACGGCATCGCGATCCTGAACTGGCCGCTGGGTTGACGCACGCTAGCCCGACGAGCGTCGCCACGCCGCCCGGCGTGGCGACTGGCCGGTGTGCGTCGGCCGGTCGCGAACCCGCCCGGGTCACAAGAACACGACCGGCCGTGACGATGCGCGCCACGGCCGATCGCCCCCGGGGTCTTCGCCGTCACATCACCACGCCCACCGCACGCCCGCATTCCCGGTGATCGTGCGCTGGTGCTCGCCGCCGAAGTTGGTCAGGTAGCTGACCGTCGCATATACGCTGCCGCGCTTCGTCAGTTGCGCGACGAGCCCCGCGCCGATCTGGCCGGCCGTCTGCCCGACCTGCGTGCCGATGGTCGTCGAACCGCCGAACGTCGTCTTGTCGTCCGCGCCGAACGAGCGCAGCACGTTCGCACGCAGATACGGCTTCCAGCTCACGCCGTTCGCATCGAACGCGTATTGCAGCCGCGCGCCGATCCGGCCGACGAACGTATTGCCGTTGTTCCATCCGATGCTCGACACCCCGTCGTTGAAGCGATCGAGCGACAGCCATTGCCACACGAGTTGCGCCTGCGGCTCGAGCGTCAGCCCGTTGCCGAGCGCGATCGGCAATCCGGCTTCGACGGAGCCCGTCAATGCGTTGCCGTTCGTCGAGCCGTTCACGTTGTCGTTCGAATGCGTGCGCACCGTCAGCGCGCTGGCCATCAGCACCGCGTCCGTGTACCAGCCGCCCGGGCCGATATGCGTCCAGTAGCCGCCGAGGTCGTATGCATTGACCTGCAGCGAGCCGACGCCCAGGTCCGGCTGCGCGAGCGCGAAGCCGTTCACATCGCCGACCGCGCGCGAGAAGCCGAGGAAGAAACCGTAGTGATTGCGATGGCCACTGGCGGTCGTATCGGCGTAGAGATCCTGCCCGACCTGCATCCCCCACACCGTGCCGTCGAACGACGGTGTCGCGTCGCCTTTCTGTCTGATGTTGCTGTTGCCGCCCCACACGCGGGCCCACGACGCGGGCACCGACCCGTTTTCGGCGAGCAGCCCTTGTTCGCCCTGACGATCGTGGAACGTGTCGATCTGCAGCAGGCCCAGTTGACGCGCGACGGCCGGCGCTTCCGCGTATAGCGGCACTTCGGGACGATAGATCGGCTCCGGATTGCCGCCGATGCCCGCATGATCGACCGCTCCGACGATCGATTCGGGCGTGCCTTCGGCGGCGATCACCGGCGGCTCGGCCGGCGGCGTCGGCTGGCCGGGCTCGACGACGGGCGGCTGCGGTTTCGGCGGCACCGTGTTGCGCAGATACCAGTTGTCGCCAGTGCCAGTCGACTCGCCGCCCTTCGCGAGGAAGTACGTGTATGCGCCCGCGCTGACCGTCCCGCCGGACAGCGCGAACGCACCCGCACTCGTCGTCGCGCCATTCGCCGCCTGCACGACCTGGATGCCGTCGCCCGTCGTCTGCGCACCTGCGCCGCCGACGTTCGTCACCTTCAGCGTGCTCGAGCCGCTCGCCGTGCCGCCGCTGACGACCAGCTTGTCCGACGGCGCGCCATCGCCGGCAAGCGTCGTGTTCAGCGCGAGCGTCGCATTCTGGCCGACGTAGTTGCCCGCGACCGTCAGCGTGTTGCCCACGCCGCTACCACCGAGCTGCACGCGCCCCGCGTTGGTCAGGTTGCCGTTGATCCGGAAATCGCCGGTCGCGCCGCTGGCGAGGCTGGCGAGTGCATTCGCGACCGAAATCGTGCCGTTGTTCGTCACGTTGCCCGTCACGCTGCCATAGCCGCCGAGTGTGGCGCCTGCTGCCACCGCCACCGGCCCGCCGCCGCCCAGCGCGGCGGACGCATGCGCGGCGTCACCGACGACGAGCGTGCCGGCATTCAGCGCCGTGCCGCCGGCATAGGTGTTCGCGCCGTTCATGGTCAGCGTGCCGGCCCCGAGTTTGGTGAGCCCGCCCGCGCCGGTGACGTTCTGCGCGATCGCGGAATCGAAGCCCTGCGTATCGATCGTGCCGTTGTTCGACGTGATCGACACCGCGCGGCTCGACGCGAGATCGAACGCGCTGCCGAGTTGTAGCGTGCCACCGTTGAAAGTCAGCGATCCCGACGAAGCGCCGAGCGCGTTGTCGGCCGCGACCGACAGCGTGCCCTGCGTGATCGTCGTGCCACCCGAATACGGGTTGCCGCCTGCGGAGGAAGGCGCGACGGTCAACGTGCCCGCGCCGGTTTTCTCCACCGCGCCCGACCCGCCGATCGTACCCGTGTACGTGCCGGCACTGTCCTGCTGGAAGCGCACGAGCCCGTTGTCGGTGACGGACAGCGGCAGGTTCGACGCATTCGCCTGCAGCGTCGCGCCCGCGTTGACGGTCGCGACGACCGATGCCGTCGTCGTGCCGAGCGTGCCGGTGAGGTTCAGCGTGCCGCTCTGCACCAGCGCGGTCGAGAACGTGCCGGTGCCGGCCCACGTCCAGTCGGTGCCGGCCATCGTCAGGCTCTGGAAATTCGTGAACGCATTCGACGCGGTGCCGGTGCCCTGCAACGTCACGGTGTTGGTGCCCGCGCCGCCGTTGGCCGTGCCGACAATCTGCGAGCCGGTCTGCAGGATCAGCGTCACGTTGCCGTTGCCGCCCTGGATCGCGGTGCCGCCGCCACCCTGGATCAGCCCCGCGTTGGTGATCGTCGTCGCGCCGTTGGTCGAGCGTACGCCGATCCCGTTGTTGCTGATGATCCTGCCGCCGGCCTGATTCGTGATGGTCGCGGTGAACGAGCTGCCGAGCGTGTTCGATACGACCGCGTCGACGCTGCCGCCGCTCGTCGCGGTGCCGGTGGTCTGAATCGTGCCGCTGTTGACCAGCGTGTCGTTGTTGCCCTGCATGTAAACGGCCGGCGCATCGCGGCCGTTCGACGTCAGCGTGCCGCCGTTGGTGATCGTCCCGTTGCCGCCGAGCAGCGACGCCGCGCGCGCGTTGTTGCCGGATGTCGTCACGGTGCCCGTGTTGACGATCTGGTTGCCCGACGCGCCGGGATTGCTCTGCCCCCACGCGGCCGTCATCCCGTACGAATTGTTGCCGCTGGTCGTGATCGTGCCGTTGTTGACGAGCGTGTTGTTGTTGCCGTTCGCGGCCATCCCGTCGTTGTAGGTGCCCGACGTCGCGATCACGCCGGTCGCCGCATTGGTGAGCGTGTTGCCGTTGTTCGCGCCGAGCAGCACCGCGCCGCGGTTCGCGACGCCCGTGCCGTTGCCGGACATCGACAGGCTGCCGTTGTTGGTGATCGTGCTCGACGTATCGACCGAGAACGGCGTCGGCGTGGACGTCAGCACGTAGCTGCCCGTCACGGTCGAATCGAGGTTGATCGTCACGCCGGTGCTGCCGGCCGCGGCCACGACCGACGGCGCATTCGCGCCGGTACACGTCACCGTCGTGCCGCTGCCCGGCGCGGTGGCCGAGCACGCCGCATACGCACTGACCGGCACCGCGCCGGTCAGGATCGCCATTCCACCCAAACCCAGGTTCCGCGCCTTTCTTTTCATTTTTCCGCTCGCATTTATTGGTGACGTTATTGCTGCAAATCGGTGCGTGAAACGGGTTATATCACCTGTCTTGAAATAATCGCAAGATGCGATGGGGTGATATCGGTAATCACGCGGCGATTTGTTTTGGAGCGGGAAATAAAGAAAACGGCTGTGTTGCTGCGCCGCAGAAAACGTTGCGCGACGGCCATCACCCAAGCGAAGCCGGTTTAATTTTCCGGTTGTCGCGTCACCCCTGAAAGCCGGGACGACGAGATTCGGGCGAATCGGAAAAGATGACGCAATACCGCCATCGAATGACCGTGCAAAGCAGCATGGACGATTCGGCCATGTTGCTTTGCACGATGCAATGACGCCCGCTTTCGGACGACTGCGCGGCCAGCGGTTCTGGTCTATGCGATCGACGATCCGGGGCAGCCCATATTTCGGACCGCTTGACGATGGCCGCCAGAACCGACGCTGGGCCCAGACGATGATCGAACGACGCGGCGGCCTAGCCGCGCGGCCGTCCACCTCGCGCCATGCTGGAGAAAACGCCGTCCCGGTAAATCCACGCATGAACCAGAGCGGCCGACAGATGGGCCAGCACGACGACGAACAGCAGTCGCGCCAATAGACCATGCGCATCGCGCAACCACGCAAAGAGCGTCGGACTGGCCGGTACGATCGCAGGCAGGTTGACGCCCTTGAACAGCACGATCGGGAACCCGCCCGCCGACAACAAGGCCCAGCCGATCAGCGGCAATGCCAGCATCAACGCATACAGTGCCCAGTGCGACGCTTTCGCTGCGAGCACCTGCCAATGCGGCAAGCTTCGCGGCAACGCCGGCGGCCGGCTGCGCAACCGGTTCGCGACGCGCAGCAGCGCCAGCACGAGGATCGCGATACCCAGCGGCCGATGCAGGTCGATCAGCCAGATCCGGTGATGCAACGACGTCATCATGCCGGCGCCGATGAACAGCATGGCCAGGATCATTGCGGCCATCAGCCAGTGCAGACCGCGCGCCAGCGCGTTGAAATGGCGGGGTGCATCGCCGCTCGTGATCTTCCGCGTATTCATTTGACCTCCTGCTTGCCGACCGCCTCGGTCGCCTTGCCGTAGCCGATTTCGCGTTCGCGGCGATTGAACGAATGCGCGTACGCGCCCGAACGCGCGTTCAGGATCGGATCGTTCGACACCTCGACGCCCGCGGGCACGATCGACGGATCGAAGTTGATGTCGCGGCACGCGCCCTCGGCCTGTTCGACGACGCGCGTCATTTCCAGCGTGCCGGCGACGAGCTGCTTGCGATCGGCCGGCCACGGCTGCGACGCATCGTCGACCGGATCGCCCGGCTGCGCCAGTTGCAGCACGTAATCCCAATAGAGCGGCTTTCGCGCGAGCCGCTCGCGCACGCCTTCGAACAGGAAGTCGTGGTCGGCCTTCTGCCGCTGTGCGTCGCTCATCGGCATGAACGGATCATGCGGGCGCATCATCCAGCGCACCGGCTGCCGGTGCCCGTCGGCGCCCACGAGATAGAACGCATTGACGCTGTAGAACGTCGCGCCCGCGAAACTGCCCGGAGCCGGTTCCTGCGCCGCCCATTTCATGAACTTCTCCGCCTCCGGGTACGCTTTCAGAAACGCGGAGAGCCGCGCCGGGTCGGGTTGGCCGGTGGCCGGATCGGGCGCGGTCGCCTGCTGCATGGCCAGAAAGCCCTCCGGTTCGTGTGTCGCGAAGTACGGCTGGTTGTTCATCGCCATGCGCCATTGCTGCTTGTCATCGGTCGTCAGCAGCAGAGCCATGCTCAGCGTCGTCGTGGAGCTGTCCGCCGCGTACGGGCTGCCGGTGCCGATCGAGAGCCGACCGACGACCGGGATATCCGCCTGCGTGAACACCCGCGCGGTCGACAACGGCACCGCCGCGCGGTCGGGACGGAAGGTGCCGGCGAAGCAGACGCCCTTGCCGTGCGCGCGGCGAAAGCCTGGCGGAAACGGCTGCGGGGTTTCCGACACCAGCGATACGCTGGTGGTGCGCGAGCCGATCCAGCCGGCCGTCCACGCAAGGGTCGACGTCAGTGCGCCGGCCACGGCGGCAATCGCCGCCAGCGCCCCCCACGTGCGTTTCGACGTGAAATCCAGTTTTGACATAGATGGTTTTTCATCCCGTTGTGTCGTCGTGCGTGCCGCGCCGTGTTTCGCGTAACGCGGCCGTCGATGCATGAGACGCGTGACCGCGCTCACGGGCGCCATCGGGTGCCCACGATCGAATCGATTGAGGTACGAACGCGGGCAGCGACGGCGACTGCGGCAGTCGCTACGCGCATTGCATACGAAAATCTTAGCGACGGGGTAACAGCGGAGCCATCAGACCAGGCTGAAATCGCAGGCCGCATGTAGGACCAGTCCGGCGGGACGGTGCCGTCACACGCGCTCGAATGCGACAACGATGGAACCGTGCATGCCGGTATCGCCCCATCCAGCGATACCGGCCCGGCGTCATCGAGATGGCCGGCAATCAGCCGGCATGCGGCGCCGAAGGCGCGGACATCGCCACGGGTTGCGCCCACGTAGCCGCCGCGAGCTGCACGCGCGCATCACGCGCCACGCGGTTGAACGCCACGCGCTGCGCGCCCTTCAGTTTCGCTGCTCGGGCTGCGTGCACGAGTTCGATCGGATCGACGAGACGCGCATGCCGGCGCACCTCGAAGTGCAGATGGGGGCCGGTCGCCGTTCCCGTGCTGCCGACCGCGCCGACGCGTTGACCGCGCATGACGCGCGCGCCGGTTCGCAACGTCGGCTCGAACGCCGACAGGTGCGCGTAGTACGACGCGTAACCGCCGTCATGGCGAATCACCACGTACTTGCCATAGCCGCGCGGCTCGGTGCCGATGAACGTCACGACGCCGCGCTCCGACGCATGCACCGCGCGGCCCGCCGGCGCCGCGAGATCGACGCCCGAATGCACGTGACGCGCGCCGCTCACCGGATGCACACGCGCGCCGAACGGCGAGCTGATGCGCGTCGCGGCGACCGGCATCGCGAAGCGTGCGCCGCCGAGCGGCAAGCCGTCGAGGTCGTAATAGGCGCCCGGCGAGCCGGCCTGCGCGGCGAACCACACGGCCGCGACCTGCTGCCCGCGAAAGCGGACGTCGAGCGCCGTCACGCGTACGCGGCCCGGCCGCGTGGCGTCGTGGTCAGGCTCGAATGCCACGCGGAAAGTGTCGCCCTGCGCGCCGCGCTGCTTCGGATCGACGCGCCCGGCCAGCATGCGGACGATCTGCGCGGCGACGCCGGCCGGCAGATCGGCGCGCGCCAGCGACGCGTGCAGGCTGCCGACGATCGCACCGGCGCGCGTGCCGCGATCCGGCTGCGCGAGCGTGAACGGCTCGGCGGAGGCCAGATCGACCGGACCGTGCGCGAACGCCGGCTGCGCACCCGTCGCTGGCAACGCCGATGCCAGCCCGTAATCGAACCGCGCCGCATAGCCGCGTTCGACCGCACCGCGCGCGGTATCGCACAGCACGCGATACGCGACACAGGCGCCGAAGCGCGCCACCGGATCGTCGCGCCCGGTGCCCGCCGACACGTTCCACGCATGCGACGCATAGGCGACGTCGAGCGGCGCGGCGGACGATGCACGCAGGCCGCCCCACGTCGTGCGCGCGGAATTGAAGAAAGGCACGTCGCCAAGATCGATGGTTTCCGCCGTCGCGGGCGCGGCCGGCGCGGCGTCGCGAAACGCCTGCGCTGCCGCGCCCTGTGCGCCGGCCACGCAGGCCGCCGCGACGATGCCGCGCAGGAACGCGCGACCGATCGGAAAACGGTGAACGCCGTGTGACGCGGGTCGACCTTGCTCGCGTGCGACACGGAAACGCAGGTCTGACCGCATGACGTCGTCACTCGCTATTCAATGAAAATCGGGAAAAAAACCGGACATCGCGGAGGAACGATCGTCGCGATCCGGCTACTCGACAGCGAGTGTATCGGCGTGGTCGAAACGGCTGAATAGGACTTGTCTTATTTGTTCAAAAAGCCGCTTAATACTCGTACTAAATCAGCGCAGCCGGCACGCCGCGCATTCGCGCGAAACCGGCGGCGCCGTGTACAGTCGAGGGCTGCCGGCGCGCGACACGCGCCGCTCACTGTGTCTTCAACACCGGAATCCCGTCATGTTTCTCGATCAACTTCATCCGGAACGCTGGACGTTCCTGTGGAACGCGTTGTCCACCTTCTCCCTCAAGCTGTCCGCCGGCCTGGCGCTGCTCGTCGCCGGCTGGTGGCTGTCGAAACGCATCGGCAACTGGCTGAACCGCCTGCTCTCGAACAAGGAGCGCGTCGACGACACGCTGCGGCCGATCCTCTGCGACGTCGCGGTGTGGGGCATCCGCATCGTCGCGATCGTCGGCGCGCTGTCGCAGCTCGGCATCGAAACCGCGAGCATCGTCGCGGTGCTCGGCGCGGCCGGCCTGGCCATCGGGCTCGCGCTGCAGGGCACGATGCAGAACATCGCGGCCGGCATCATGCTTCTGCTGCTGCGGCCGTTCAAGGTCGGCGACTATATCGACGGCGGCACGGGCGTCGCGGGCACCGTCGAAGAGGTCGGGCTCTTCATGACGCGCCTGACGAAGCCGGACGGCATCTGCGAGTACGTGCCGAACAGCGCGCTGTGGGGCAGCTCGATCCGCAACTACACGCGCAACCCGACGCGCCGCCTCGATCTCGAAGTGGAAGTGTCCGTGCATGACGATATCGATCGCGCGCTCGCTGCGCTGCGTGCGCTGGCCGTGGCCGATCCCGACGTGCTGCAGGATCCCGCGCCGGACGTGATGGTGATGCGCTTCGACGACAGCACGGCCGTCGCGAACATGCGCGTGTGGACGCATACCGACCAGTTCTGGGCGATGCGCTGGCGTCTCGCGCGCCAGGTGCGCAAGACGCTCGCCGACGCGGATTGCGCGCTGCCGATCCGCACGCGGGAGCTGCACATCGTGCACGATGCGGCGCGCCGCGCGGACGAGGCGCGCGTGCGGGTCTCGTGACGCAACGGGGCGCGGCGCGCCCCGGCCGCGGCGTTACATCCGGACGATGTCGAGCAGCGCCTTCCTGCCGCTCTTGTACGTAAACACCGAGATCGCGCCGTGCTTCAGGTCGCCCTGCGGCGTGAAGCTCGTTTCACCGATCACGCCGCGATAGTCGGTGGCCGGCATCGCGGCCAGCACCTTCGCCGGGTCCGTCGAATTCGCGCGCTTCATCGCGTCGACGATGATGTAGACCGCGTCGTACGAGAACGGCGCATACACCTGCATCGGCTGGTGATAACGCGCTTCGTAGCGTTTCGCGAACGCCGCGCCGCCCGGCATCTTCTCGAGCGCGATGCCGGCCTCGGAACACACGACGTTGTCCGACGCCGGCCCGGCGAGCTTCGGCAGATCGGTCGAGCACACGCCGTCGCCGGCCAGGATCTGCGCGCGCATGCCGAGCTGGCGCGCCTGCTTCGCGAGCGGCCCGCCCGTCGCGTCCATCCCGCCATACATGATCGCGTCGGGGTTCGCGCCCTTGATCTTCGTGAGGATCGCGCGGAAGTCGATCGCCTTGTCGTTCGTCGCGTCGCGCGACACGACCTTCATCCCGGCCGCCTTCGCGGCCTTCTCGAATTCGGTCGCGAGGCCCTGCCCGTACGCGGTCGAATCGTCGACCACGGCGACCGTCCTGATCCCCATGTTCTTCGCCGCATACATCGCCAGCGCCGGCCCCTGCTGCGCGTCGGTCGCGACGACGCGATAGGTCGTCTTGAAGCCCTGCTGCGTATACGTCGGGTTGGTCGCGGCCTGCGAGATCTGCACGACACCGCCGTCGCGATACACGCGCGACGCCGGGATCGACGTGCCCGAGTTGTGATGGCCGACGACGCCGACGACCTTGTCGTCGACGAGCCGCTGCGCAACCTGTGTCGCGGTGCGCGGATCGCCCGCGTCATCCTGCGCGTCGAGCTGCAGCGTGACCTTCCTGCCGCCGATCACGAGCCCCTTCGCGTTGATTTCCTCGACCGCGAGCCGTGCGCCGTTCTCGCTGTCCTTGCCGAGGTGCGCGATCGCGCCGGTCAGCGGCGCGACGTGCCCGATGCGCACGACGTCGTCCGCCTGCGCGGCCCCCGCAGGCAGCGCGCACGTCAGCGCAACCGCGATGGCGAATACCGTCTTGTGATGCCGATTCATGCTCGTCTCCTTCCTTGTCGCGCTTCGTTCGTGTTCGGATCCGTCATTCGCCGAAGGTCGTGCCGCGCTTACGCACGCCCTTCGAATCCCAGCAATACGTTCACCGCGTTGATGCCGATCTCGTCGACCATGTAGCCGCCTTCCATCACGAACAGCGTCGGCAGGTTCAGGCGCGCGAGCGTCTCGCCGATCCGCAGGTAGTCGGGCGAGCGCAGCTTGAAATGGCTGATCGGGTCGTGCTCGAACGTGTCGACGCCGAGCGACACGACGAGCAGGTCGGGCGCATGCTTCGCGATCGCCGCCGCGGCGTGGTCGAGCGCTGCCGAGTAGGTGTCCCACCGCGTGCCCTTCGGCAGCGGCAGGTTCAGGTTGAAGCCCGCGCCGACGCCCGCGCCGCGCTCGTCCGCGTAGCCGGAGAAGTACGGATACGACACCGACGGTTCGCCATGCAGCGACGCGAACAGCACGTCCGACCGCTCGTAGAAGATGTCCTGCGTGCCGTTGCCGTGGTGGAAATCGACGTCGAGCACCGCGACGCGCGCCGCGCCGCGCGCGATGCCGTGCTGCGCGGCGATCGCCGCGTTGTTCAGGTAGCAGTAGCCGCCCATGTACTCGCGCCCCGCATGGTGGCCGGGCGGGCGGCACAGCGCGAACGCGGCGCGCGCGCCGCCGCCCGACAGCAGGTCGGCGCCGGTCAGCGCCGAGTTCGCGCTCGCGCTCACCGCGTCCCACGTGCCGGCGTTGATCGGCGCGCCGGCGTCCATCGCGAAGAAGCCGAGCTTGCCGTCGATGAAGCCGGGCGGCGTCGCGGCCGCCGGCATCGCGCGCACCGGCCACACGAGCGGCAGCGCCTGGCAGGTGCGGCCGGTCGCGGTCCATTCGTCCCATGCGCCGGCGAGGAAGTCGACGTAGCGCGCGCTGTGCGCGCCGGCATAGCTCGCCCGGTCGAACGCACGCGGCGCGATCACGTCGCCGAGGCCGGCCGCGCGGACCTGCGCGAGCACCGTTTCGGCGCGAAGGGGGTGTTCGAACGACTCGGTGATCGCGCCGTCCTTCAGTTCGACGCCGCGATGCAGGTGGTGATCGCTGCTGTAGACCGTGAGCATGGTTGACCGTTGCAGGGATGACGGGGAAAGGGGTTGGCAACAGTCTATTGAGGCCGCCCGGCAATAGCTTTGCTTTTCAGCGCTTCGTTTCGTACAATTTTGAGAAAACTGTCTACGGAATGCCGGATATGAGCAAAAATCGCGCTTCAGTTGAACTGGACGGCGTCGACCGCGCGATGCTCCGCCTGTTGCAGGAAGACGGCGCGCTGTCGAACGCCACGCTCGGCGAGAAGCTGTCGCTCAGCGTCACGCCGTGCTGGCGCCGCCGCAAGCGGCTCGAGGACGAGCACGTGATCACCGGCTATCAGGCGAACCTCGACCGGCGCGCGCTCGGCATGAACGTGTTCGCGTTCGTGCAGGTGACGTTCAACATGCATTCGGGCCAGGATTCGGATCACTTCGAGGACGTGATGCGGCGTCACGACGAAGTGACGTCGTGCCACAAGATCACCGGCGCGGCCGACTACATCCTGCAGGTCGTCGCGGCCGATCTCGACGCGTATGCGGAATTCGTCGAGCGCGTGCTGCGGAAACAGGCCGGCGTGTCGTCGATCCAGTCGAGCCTCGCGTTGCGCGAGGTGAAGTTCTCGTCGCGCGTGCCGGTGCCGGACGCGTGACCGTTCATGCTTTGCAGGCGCCCGCACACGGGCATCCGCTGTCGATCGTCATCCCATGGAGCGCTACCCGATGAAACGTTACTCACCCGCCGCGTCGTTTGCCGCCGCGATCGCCTGCGCATTCGCATTGAGCGCCTGTGCGGCGCCATCGTCCACGCCGGCCAATGCGTCCGCGCCGGCCGACACTGCCGCGCAAGCGGCCCCGCCGCGGGTCGGCGGCGATCGCGACGCGCACGGCTGCATCGGCTCGGCCGGCTACGCATGGTGCGAACGAACCCGGCAGTGCGAGCGTCCGTGGGAACTCGCGAAGGCGCAGGGGTTCGCGAATTCGGCGCAGGCGTATGAGCAGTTCTGCCGGAGCGGCGGAGCGAAGTGAAGTGAACTGATGTAGCCGTGAACGGGTCGCGGTGCAACGCCGCGACCCGGTGACGTTCCGGTCTGTTGCATGGCCTGCGTGACCGTCCATTCCGCCCCGTTGATCCCCCTCGATTTTCCCGCGTCGCACACCGTCATTCCGGAAACCCGGACGCGCAAAAAACCCCACGAAAACAGGGATATTCGTCGCCTGCGACACGTTGTCCGAGTTCGGTTATATTACGCGCCCCTTGCCATCCCGCCCCCGCAAAACGTGTCGCGCGCGGCCGCTTTCGACGCAGCCTGAAGCGCCGTCCGCTCAGGCCCGCCACCCGGGCCGGGCGCGTGGCGCACCGTCGCGACGCAGGCCATTGCCTGTTCGCGGGAAGCCGATCCGAAGGTGTCCTTCCGAATCGCTTCGTGTGCGCCAATGCAACGGCGTGCAGCGTCGATCCGGAATTCCGGACTCGTGGTCCGGATCTCCGGACCCGTGTTTCGACACGACGGAACCGCGCGCCGGGCGGCATGGCAAACCGATGCATCCAAGTTGAAAAAGGGATCTGCTGTGATCAAAACGTTACGGGTAATACTGTCGGCGCTCGCGCTGTGCGTCGCGACATCGTCCGCGCACGCCGCCGACACGAAGAAAGTCGACGTCCTGCTGGTGGGCGGCGGCATCATGAGCGCGACGCTCGGCGTCTGGCTGCACGAGCTCCAGCCCGACTGGTCGATGACGATGGTCGAGCGTCTCGACGGCGTCGCGCTGGAAAGCTCGAACGGCTGGAACAACGCCGGCACCGGCCACTCGGCGCTCGCCGAGCTGAACTACACGCCGGAGAAGGCGGACGGCAAGATCGACATCTCGAAGGCGATCGAGATCAACGAGTCGTTCCAGATCTCGCGCCAGTTCTGGGCGTGGCAGGTGAAGCAGGGCGTGCTGAAGAACCCGCACTCGTTCATCAACTCGACGCCGCACATGAGCTTCGTCTGGGGCGACGACAACGTCCGCTTCCTGAAGAAGCGCTACGAAGCGCTGCAGGCGAGCCCGCTGTTCCGCGGGATGCAGTATTCGGAAGACTACGACCAGATCAAGCAGTGGGTGCCGCTGATGATGGAAGGTCGCGACCGCAACCAGAAGGTGGCCGCGACGTGGACGCCGATCGGCACCGACGTGAACTTCGGCGAGATCACGCGCCAGTTCGTCGGCTACCTGAAGACGCAGCCGAACTTCACGCTGTCGCTGTCGAGCGAAGTGCGCGAGATCACGCGCAACGCCGACGGCACGTGGCACGTGTCGTGGGTCAAGCTGCACTCGGATGAACCGCCGCAAGCCGTCGACGCGAAATTCGTGTTCATCGGCGCGGGCGGCGGTGCGCTGCACCTGCTGCAGGCTTCGGGCATCCCCGAAGCGAAGGACTACGGCGCATTCCCGGTCGGCGGCTCGTTCCTCGTGACCGACAACCCCGAGGTCGTGAAGCAGCACCTCGCGAAAGCGTACGGCAAGGCGTCGGTCGGCTCGCCGCCGATGTCGGTGCCGCACCTCGACACGCGGATCATCGACGGCAAGAAGATCATCCTGTTCGGGCCGTTCGCGACGTTCTCGACCAAGTTCCTGAAGAACGGCTCGTACTTCGACCTCGCGAAGAGCACCAACCTGCACAACGTCGCGCCGATGATGCGCGTGGGCGTCGACGAATTCCCGCTGGTGCAGTACCTCGCCGGCCAGCTGATGCTGACCGACGACGACCGCTTCAACGCGCTGAAGGAATACTTCCCGAACGCGAAGAAGGAAGACTGGCGCCTGTGGCAGGCCGGCCAGCGCGTGCAGATCATCAAGCGCGACCCGGTCAAGGGCGGCGTGCTGAAGCTCGGCACCGAGATCGTCGCGTCGCAGGACGGCAGCATCGCGGGCCTGCTCGGCGCGTCGCCGGGCGCATCGACCGCCGCGCCGATCATGCTGAACCTGATGAAGAAGGTGTTCAAGGACAAGGTCGCGACGCCCGAGTGGCAGCAGAAGATCCACCAGATCGTGCCGAGCTACGGCACCAAGCTGAACGACAGCCCGGCGAAGGTCGTCGAGGAATGGACGTACACGAGCGACGTGCTGCAACTGTCGCCGCCGCCGAAGATCGACCTCGGCGCGCCGTCGCAGGCCACCGGCAACGCGCCGGCCCGCCCGGCGAAGGCATCGGCCGACATGGCGCTGTAACGCGCCCGATGCCGCGCGGCACCCATGCGGCACCGTGATGCCGCCCGACACGGCCGCCCTCCTGAACTGACCCCACGAAGTTGGACGGTTAAAATCTAAGCGGCCAAGGGCTGAGTCCTGTATTGCACGGGACTCAGCCCATTTAATTTCAGCTTGATGCGTTCGTGGTTGTAGTAGTGGATGTAACGGCTCAACGCATCTCGCAACTGCTCCACGCTCGCAAAGCGCGTCAGCCGATAGCACTCGGATTTCAGCGTGCCGAAGAAGCTCTCCATGGCTGCGTTATCAAGGCAGTTGCCTCTGCGCGACATGCTCTGGGTGAGCGCATGCTGCTTCAACAGCCGACGGTAGGCGGGCATCTGATACTGCCAGCCTTGATCCGAATGCAGTAACGGCCGTCCTTCATCATCGAGCTTGGCCAACGCCTTCTTCAACATGCAGCTGACCAACTCGAAGCTCGGGCGCTCATCCATTTGGTAAGCGACGATCTCCCCGTTGTACAAGTCCATCACCGGCGATAGATAGAGCTTTTGGCCCTCTACATTGAATTCGGTCACGTCGGTCACCCACTTCTGATTCGGGCGTTCAGCATCAAACTGACGCCGCAGTAGATTCGGGGCAACGCGGCCGACTTCGCCTCGCCAGGAACGATATCTCTTTGGGCGCACCAGAGATTTCAATTGCAGCTGTCCCATCAACCGTTGCACGGTCTTGTGGTTGATCGCATCTCCGGTCTGCCGGATCGCCGCCGTGATTCGCCGATAGCCGTAACGGCCCTTGTGGTGGTCGTATACGGTCTGGATCTTCGCTTTGAGATTCGCATACCGATCGCCGGCAGCCAATGCCTTGAGCTGGTAATAGAACGTGCTGCGCGCCAGGCCTGCCGCCTTCAGGAGCGCAGCTACCGGATGACACTGCCTGAGCTCACGCACTATTTGCGCTTTTTCCTGGGCGCTGCCTGCTTCTTGGATTGCAGCAGCGCATCGAGCTTTTTTAGGTATGCCACCTCCGCGCGCAAATACACGATTTCCTTGAGCAGTTCCTCGCGGCTCGGCTCTTTCTGCACGGTATCGTCGAGGGATTTCGGTGGTGGTGAGGTGGTCATTTTCGGGGGGCGCCCTCGGCGACGAGGCGCCAACGCATCTATACCGCCCTCATGATACAGACGCTCCCAGATCGGGATGCTTCGTTCATTGCGGATGCCGAATAGCGCTGCCACCTGCGCATACGACAGCTCATCGCGCCGCATCCGCTGAAGGACTGACAACTTGAATCGCGCGTCGTAGTGGCTGTGCTTCTTGCGCAGCCCCTGTTCACCATGCTCGCGATAGCTCGCCACCCAACGTCGCACCATCGTCCTGCCCACTCCGTAACGGTGAGCAAGTGTCTTGGTGCCGGCCTCTCCAGCCAGGTACGCCTGAACCACTCGACGCCGAAAACGTTCGTCGTACTTCGTCATGAAAAACACCCCAAAGGTTGGATCTAGTCCAACTTTTGGGGTGCAGTTCACTCCGGGGCGGCCGTTTTTCCTGGTGCGCGCCGGGCGAAAGCACCGGCTTCCGCTAGAATTGCGGCACGCGCGACGCCGTCGCCGCCCGATCCATCATCCGCATCGACCCAACCCGAGCCACCGCCGGTGCGGCCCGCGCCCGAGCCGCGCGAGCGCCGCCCGCCGTGGCCGCGCCCGCCCGGGCGCGCCATCAACCGAATTCAGCTGGAGAAAGACCGTGTTTACCTGCCGAAACCAGAGCTGCGGCACGCAGTGGGAGCAGTCCGACGTCGTCATCAAGGACGAAGGCCAGGGGCTGCTGTTCCGCTGCCCGCTGTGCGGCGCCCGCAACTATCTCGAACGCTTCGAGGACGACGAAGGCAACGTCGTCTACGAGCAGATGGAAGGCCGCCCCTACCTCGGAGACCTGTCTTGACCCAACCGACCGCCACGCCGTTCAGCGCGCTGCCGCTGACGCCCGCCACGCTCGCGAACCTCGCGCAGCTCGGCTATGTCGACATGACGCCGATCCAGGCCGCGAGCCTGCCGATCGCGCTGGCCGGCCAGGACCTGATCGCGCAGGCGAAGACGGGCAGCGGCAAGACCGCCGCGTTCTCGCTCGCGCTGCTCGCGCGCCTCGATGCGCGCCGTTTCGACGTGCAGGCGATGATCCTGTGCCCGACGCGCGAGCTGGCCGACCAGGTCGCGCAGGAAGTGCGCCGCCTCGCGCGCGCCGAGGAGAACGTGAAGGTGCTGACGCTGTGCGGCGGCACGCCGATGCGCCCGCAGGCGCAAAGTCTCGAGCACGGCGCGCATATCGTCGTCGGCACGCCGGGCCGCATCATGGATCACCTCGATCGCGGCAACCTGAAGCTCGACGCGCTGAATACGCTGGTGCTCGACGAAGCCGACCGGATGCTCGACATGGGCTTCTTCGACGACATCGCGAAGGTCGCGCGGATGTGTCCGACGACGCGCCAGACGCTGCTGTTCTCCGCGACCTATCCGGACGGCATCGCAAAGCTGAGCCAGCAGTTCCTGCGTAATCCGAAGGAAATCAAGCTCGCGGAACGCCACGACGACAGCAAGATCCGCCAGCGCTTCTATGAAGTGACCGAGGACGAGCGGCTGCATGCGGTCGGCCAGTTGCTGAACCACTATCGGCCGGTGAGCACGATCGCGTTCTGCAACACCAAGCAGCAGTGCCGCGACCTGCTCGACGTGCTGCACGCGCAAGGCTTCCACGCGCTCGCGCTGCACGGCGAACTCGACCAGCGCGAGCGCGACCAGGTGCTGATCCAGTTCGCGAACCGCAGCTGCTCGGTGCTGGTGGCGACCGACGTCGCCGCGCGCGGGCTCGACATCGCGCAGCTCGAAGCGGTGATCAACGTCGACGTGACGCCCGACCCCGAAGTGCACGTACACCGCATCGGCCGCACCGGCCGCGCGGATCAGGACGGCTGGGCGCTGAGCCTCGCGAGCATGGACGAGATGGGCCGCGTCGGCGCGATCGAACAGGCGCAGAAGCGCGAGGTCGAATGGCATCCGCTCGCTGAACTGAAGCCGGCGGACGACAGCGTGCTGCTGCCGCCGATGGAAACGCTGCAGATCCTCGGCGGACGCAAGGACAAGATCCGCCCGGGCGACGTGCTCGGCGCGCTGACCGGCGACGCCGGATTCGACGGCAAGCAGATCGGCAAGATCAACGTGACCGAGTTCTCGACCTATGTCGCGATCGAGCGCGGCGTCGCGCGCGACGCGCTGCGCAAGCTCAATGCGGGGAAGATCAAGGGCAAGCGGGTCAAGGTCCGGTTGATGGACGAGGAGTAAGCGGGCCGCGGCGCGGGCGGTCGCAGCACCGCCGGGCGCCGCCCCGTGCGTCACCCGAGTTCGGGATAGCCGTGCGTCGCGGCGGCCTGCTCGAACCGCGCAATCGTGTCGTAGTCGGCCGGCGACAGCCGGTCGAATCCCTTCAGCCTCAGCACGCGCGCCCGTTCCGCATCGGCGGCAGCCGCGCGCTCGAGCGCCTCCTGCAACGCGCCCACCTGCGTATCCGCCAGCGCCGCCCGCGATGCGACGAACGGCAAGCCCGGCGCGGACGCCGTCGTGCCGATGATCCGGATGTCCTTCAGCAGATCGGGCAGCGCGTCGCGCACATACGCGAACGTCACGCAGTCGATCGCCGCGCAATCGGCTTCTCCCGACGCCAGCGCACGCAGCACGTTCAGGTGCGAACCGAACGGCGTGACCGAACCGAAGAACCGGCCGTCGTGCGCGTGCGGCGCAACCGCGTGCCGGAATGCATTCATCCCGCTGTGTGAATCCGCGCCGTTGAAGGCGGCCCGCAACCCGCGGCAGGCGGCGAGCGTCGTCGCGCCGCCCGCATGCACGCGCGCCGATACGACCAGTACGCTGCTGTAGCATGCCCCGTCGCAACCGTCCGCGTCGAAAATCGGGGTCGCAATCAATCGCACGACGTCGCGCAAGCCGAGCATCCGGTACGGGTAGCCGCAGGTCTGCGACAGCAGCAGGTCATCGCGCCGCCACAGCGCCTGCAGGTCGTCGAACGGCGCGTCGGGCAGCGCGACGTCGGCGGGCCCGCCCGCGTTCGCGAACGCATCGAGCGCGTCGCGCAGCAGTGCGCGCCACAGCACGGCATGGCGCGGCGTCACGTTGTACATCGGCAGGACTGCGATCCAGGGGTTCATGCCGGCATTCTACGCATCGGCGGCGGCCCGGATGCTTATCGGCCGCCAGACGATAAGCAAATGCGAATCGATTGGTTGGCGTAGTCGCCCCGCCCCGGTACCGTTCGAATGCCTGCCGGCGCGCCACCGTGCGCGATGCCGGACAGGCCGACCGTGATCCGCGAGACACCAGCGCACCCGGGCCGAGCGCCCCGGTTCCATCGCTCGTTCCCCGCACTGCCCGATCCATCTGCCTCAACGCCATGGCCGAATACTTCGACGTCGACCACGCGCGCGCGATCGCCGCGCTCGACGCCCGCTTCACCGCCCGGACCGAGTGGCCGACCTGGCTGCTGGTCGTCGTCATCTACGGCGGCTGGCTCGCCGTGCTGCTGCTCGTGCGCGACGGGCACCTGTCGCTCGGCGCCGCGACGCCGCCGCTGATCCTGCTCGGCGCGTGGCACCTGTCGCTGCAGCACGAGCTGCTGCACGGCCATCCGACGCGTTCCGCCTTCGTGAACAAGCTGCTCGGCTATCCGCCGCTGACGATCTGGTATCCGTACACGCTGTATCGCGACACGCATCTCGAGCATCATCGCGACGAGGACCTGACCGTGCCGGGCGTCGATCCCGAAACGAACTACGTCACACGCGAACGCTGGGCGCGGCTGCCGCGCTGGCGCCGGGCGCTGACGGTCGCGCGCAAGACTTTCCTCGGACGCATCGCCGTCGGGCCGCCGCTCGCCATCGCCGCGACGTTCCGCGATGCGTTCGCCGCGTTCCGGCGCGGCGACTTCCGCTATCTGCCGATGTGGGCGACGCATGCCGCGTGCGTGGTCGCGCTGCTCGCCTGGCTGCAATGGGCGATCGGCGTGCCGTGGTGGTACTACCTGCTGGCCGTCACGTGGCCCGCGCTGTCGCTCGCGATGATCCGCTCGCTGTACGAGCATCGCGCCGCGCCGCATCCGAAAGCGCGCATCACGATCAACGAAGCCGGCTTCGCGATGCGGCTGCTGTACCTGAACAACAACTATCACCTCGTCCACCACGACCTGCCGAAGCTGCCGTGGTACGACCTGCCGCGCGCGTACCGGATGCGGCGCGCTGCGTATGCGGAGAAATGCGGCGGCTTCGTGATCCGCGGCGGGTATCGCGCGTTGCTCGCGCGCCATGCGTGGACGCCGACCGATCCGCCCGTGCATCCGTTCGACGCAGGCACGGCATCGCTGTCGACGGGCAGCGGGATCAAGGTGGCGGTGGTCGACAGGGTGTTGCAGATCAGTACCTGACGTCAGACGTTTCCGCGTTTCGGCGCCATCCTTACGAAAAGCCGACAACGTCGATCGCCGCCCGCGAATTGCCAATTGCGTCGGCAATGCGCAGAATGGCGGCTCATCCGGGGCTTCCAACAATCATTCGCCCCGGCTCCGCCGCACGGCCGCGCGCCGCCCTCCCCGACGACGATGCAACCCAACACCCCACCCGGCGCGATCCGCACGCTCGGTAACGACTGGTCCGTTTCCGCGATCACCGCGGGCTTTCTCGCGGTCCTGATTTCCTACGCGGGCCCGCTCGCGATCTTCTTCCAGGCGTCGCAGGCCGCGCATGCGTCCAACGAGATGGTGACGTCGTGGGTCTGGGCGATCTCGATCGGCGCGGGCGTGTCGGGCCTGTTCGCCAGCTGGAAGCTCAAGGTGCCCGTCGTCACCGCGTGGTCGGCGCCCGGCACCGCGCTGCTCGTCGGCCTGTTTCCGCAACTGACGCTCAACCAGGCCGTCGGCGCGTACATCACGGCCGCGCTGATCATCCTGGCGATCGGCGTGTCCGGGTATTTCGACCGGCTGGTGCGCCACATCCCGCGCGGCATCGCGTGCGGCATGATGGCCGGCATCCTGCTGCCGTTCGGCATGCATGCGTTCTCCGCCGCGTCGGCGCAGCCCGCGCTCGCGTTCGGGATGATCGCGGCCTACGTGATCTTCCGGCGCCTGCTGCCGCGCTACAGCATCGTGCTCGTGCTGCTGACGGGCGCCGCGCTCGCGACGCTGCTCGGGATGACGCATCTCGGCAACGTGTCGCCGAGCCTCGCGCGTCCGATCTTCATCGCGCCCGAATGGACGCTGGGCACGACGCTCAGCCTCGCGCTGCCGCTCGTCGTCGTCAGCCTCACTGGCCAGTTCCTGCCGGGGATGGCGATCCTGCGTGTATCCGGCTATCACACGCCGGCGCGCCCGATCATCACGACGACCAGCGTGATGTCGCTGGTCGTCGCGTGCTTCGGCGGGATCACGATCGTCGTTGCCGCGATCACCGCGGCGCTGTGCACCGGCAAGGATGCGCACGAGGATCCGGGCCGGCGCTACGTCGCCGGGCTCGCGAACGGCGTGATCTACCTGATCGGCGGGCTCTTCGCGGGCACGATCGTCACGCTGTTCTTCGCGCTGCCGAAAGCGTTCGTCGCGATTCTGGCGGGACTCGCGCTGATCGGCGCGATCAGCGCGAACGTGCACGGGATCTTCGAGGACGAGAACCACCGCGAAGCGTCGGTGATCACGTTTCTCGCGACCGCGTCGGGGATGACCTGGCTCGGGCTCGGGTCGGCGTTCTGGGGGATCGTGATCGGGTCGGTGGCGTATGGGGTGTTGAACAGGGTGCGGGGGAGTCAGGGCGTGTGAGCGGGCCGATAATGCCTACTGCAACAGACAGGCCCGTTGTATCCGCGAATCGCAAGGCGTCCCGATCCTCCGTTCAGTTCGATACGGTCACTTCGACGCGGCGATTCCTTGACCTGCCGCGTGCCGTGGCGTTGTCGGCGAGCGGGTCGGCGTCGCTCTGTCCGGTTGCGGAGATGTTTTGCATCGGCACCCCCGCTGCCACGAGAATCCGTGCCACCTGTCGGGCGCGGGCTTCGGAAAGTGCCTGATTGTTGTCCCGGGATGTGACTCCAGCCGGTACGTTATCGGTGTAACCAACGACCTGTACCTGCGCGGCGGATACCGACGCAACAATGGTCCGTCCGATTGCCGCGATCATGGAAGCCCACCACGGCGCGACCGTCACGTCACCCGATGCGTACATGCCGTTGAACCGGAGTGTCAGTACCTTCGTCGCCACATCCTGATGCAATTCGACGTTACCGGCGGCCACCTCGTCACGCAGGCTCGATCCGAGCCGTTCCGACAAAGCGTCAAGAGGGGACGTCATCGTAGCCGGCCTGCCATGCATCCAAAGATCCACCGCCGCATAACCCGCCACGCCCAGCAACAATGCAACGGCAAGGCCCACACCAATCCACCACCGGGTTCGACGCACCGGTACGGGACGCACCCACGGATCGACAATCGAATGCCGCGACGGCCCGATCGGCTCATTGTCCGGTATGTTGCTGAATCCGCCGTTCGCGACAACCTGGTGCACGGCTTCACGAATACTCTGAAGACGGGCCGCCCCATCGCTCGCAAAGCGATATCGCCCCTTGAAACCCAGATCGAGGATGTTCTGATACAGCTCGAGCAGATCGAGATGTTCTCGAGGACGAGCCAGCGCTTCATCGATCAGTCGAAACACGCGATCACTTCCCTGCCGATCGTGGCCCAACGCTACTGCCAGGCTATTCGACTGCCAGTCGACTCCCGTCGCCCCGCCGCTGCCCCAACGCGTCTGCATGGCCGCTTCGTCGAGCGCCGTGCACAGGGAATAGCTCGCGCGAACGACGTGGTCGGACTGCAACTTCAACTCGCTGCAAACCCGCGCGAACAACCTGAGCTCCTGCTCCAGCCCCAAGCGTCGATGCGTGACGGCGTCAGGTTCCAGCACAGCGGGCGTATCCGCCAGCGCTCGCAGCAAGGTGCGCGCGGACTCAAACAGCGGATTGATCGCTTGCTCCGCGCTCCTGAGACGTACAGCAAGCGACGGGGATGCCGGCAGCCCGGCAGAGATCCTCGGATCGGTCATGAGATTCGTCACCGTGCACGCTCCCTGCGATTCACCGGACGGCATCGACCGGCCCAGCCGGCATCGCGCCGCGCGGCAATCCAGGCGGAGGGCCGCTATCCGACAGATTGAACAGCGGCATCGCGCTCGGGCAGCGGAACGTTTTCAGCACGTCGCTCGTCAGCGGATTCGCCACGCTTCCGGTACCCGCAATATCGAGCGCCGCTTTGCGACCGTCGAAGTCGAACGCGACACGGGTACGGCCGGGCGTCGCTGTTTCGACGACCCGTCCCCGCTGGAGCAACCGCATCAGCGCCCACGGGCCGTCGGCAGCGATCGTCGACGTCTCAGGGCGAATGCGCGGGTTCGCGGTGATCTCCGCATGGACGCCGCCGCGCGGCCCCGGCCACGACACCGGAAACGGCGCGACGGGCCCATGCTGATAGAGCAAAGTCTGGCCATCGACGTCGAGCGCCAGGCCCATGATCGACGGATCCAGTTCGGGAACGCGGATCTCGATCTTCCATGCGAGCTGTTTGTGACCGGAATCATTGAAGAAGACGTCCCGAATTGCCTTCGCGTGCTCGAAAGGTTCGAGATCCGGCCCATGCACGGGTTCCGTCGCGCCAGGCAGCGTGCGGTACCGCCATGGCTTCGCGGACGTGTCGACGAAGGGCGCCAGCGCCTTCGTGAAGAAATCGTCGATCACGCCGCCTTGCGCGAACACACGGGTGAAATCGTCGATGCCGACATCGCGCCTGCTGTCTGGCGAGAACGGATAGTTGCCCTCGATGGTCAGCCGGCACGTGTCACCGACGGTCGCCTGCATCTGGCGGGACAACAATTGCCCGATACCCTGGTTGACTTCGCGCGAGCCGTCCGCGGCAAGCTGCAGCAGCACGGCACGGAAAGGCGCGGGCATCGTGTTGGCCGCCATCTTCAGTTTCGCCGCCGCGTCGCTGGCCGGCGGCATGCTGTTGTTCGACAACGCGTTATCGGAGACCGTGAGCGCCGTGTAGTAGTCGTTCAACAGGTTGGTCACACCATCGAGGCCGGTCGCGCTGGCCTGGGCGACCGTCTCGGTAGCGCCCGGCGAATCGGCGTTGCCGGTCACGACCTCGCGCAGCGCGGCGAAACGGGTGTCGACGAGGTCGCGTTCGACCCGCTCCGACGCGCGGATGCCGAGCGCCTTGTCGGCCTTCTGGTTGATCTGGTCGGCAGCTTTCTGGAGAAACGTGCCGCCCGATCCGCTCATCGGCGCCGTGAGCGTCGTTTCATGCACCGCCGCACGGGCCAGCCGCACGAGTGGCGAGTCCGGAGCCGCGAAGCGGCGCAGCACCTGAAGATTGAACGCGAGACTCGTGCCGCTCACTGTCCGGATGTCGCCGAGAAACGCGTCCCATTGCTGCGCGTACTCCGTCAGATATTCGCGACGGACGGCATCCGTCAGCGCATCGTCCATCCCCGTCGCATTGCTCACGATTTCAGCCGTTTTTTTTTGAGCCGAGTCCGATGCCCCCGTCAGATACGAGCGCCCCATCACCCATGCGTCGTCATCGCGCGCAATCTGCACGAATTCAGGCAGCCGCTTGTCGAACAGATTCCGGTAGCCGTCAAACGTGAAAAGTCCCGACACACCGCGCGACAACGGCGCGTCGCTCGCCCGCGTGAAGACCGTGCCGGCCTGCGGCCCCACCGCGCGCAACAGCGTGAACTCGTCCGGCGCCTCCTTCTGCATCGCTGCCTTTGCGCGCTCGTACAAGCGTCCGGTCGCGTTGCTGCCATCGAGAAACGCCCGGGCCCGCTGGATCAGCGCGTCATTGCGAATGAGCGGAGACTTCACCACGCGATCGCCCGAAAAGAGCTGCTCGACATGGTCAACCATCGATGCGCGACCACCGAAGATCGCTGCACTGTCATTTTTCGCCCAGTCGTCGAGCACCCACGTCTTGATGTCGCCTGCATTGAACTTCGCGGCGTCGTAGAGCATCAGATAGACGCGCAGCGCATCGTAAGCGGCCTTCGAGTCGTTACCGGCAATCGCGCCGGACATCACGTCCTCCATCCGGCGCACGATTTGCGGCAACAACAGGTTGTCCTCGAGCGCATCGTACGCGCGACCGCTCTCCGTCGCGATATTCGGCGGCACATACAGCCCGTAGCGCCACTCGCTGCCGGGATCGGACACATCCAGATTCGGAAAGGTCGGCAGATTGCGCGCTTCGGTCAGCGTGTCCGGCACGGCCTGCGGTTTCGGCGTCTTGTAGAGTTGCGTCACGCGCGCTGTCAACGCCTGCACCTTGCGCCCCATCGCGTCGAGATAGTCGCTGTTGTGGCCGAAGCTCACGCGCAAACCGATCGCCAGCCATACGAACAACAGCAGGGTCAGGGTATGGCCGATCAGGCGCAACAGCCGGTAGCGGAATTCCCAGCGCAGATTGGGGCTGACGAGATGCGCCTCCGGGAACACGACACGCGTCAGGAAATCATGCAGAAAGAAGCTCTGATTGCCTTCGACGCGCTGCGGTGAAACGGCAGCGTGGTCCTGAACGGACAGCAGGCGTTGAACGAGCGTATGGTGCTCCGCAACGATCTCGCCACCCGATTGCCGCGCGCTTGTGAAATACACACCGCGCAACGTTGCATGGAGTTGCGTGTCGTCGTAGCGCGAATCGAGAAAGATCATGTCGATCAGGTCCGTCAGCGGACCGAGCAGTGCAGAAAACTCTTCCGAAAGCACGGCAAGTTTTCGCCGCTTCGGCACATCGTATTCATCCTGCAGATGTGTGTCGATCGGGTCGCTCAAACGGTCGGAGAGTTGCCTGAGCTCGTGGAGGCAACGCGCACGCAACCCCTCCTTCGCAACCGTTTCCTTGCCGTACGGAAGCGTGAAGCCCCATGCCTGTGCCCGTCCTTCCGATGTGAGGGAGCCGAAATACTCCGGGAAGCCCGTCAGGCCGTCCATCTTCGTGACGATCACGTAGACGGGGAAACGGATGCCGAGTTCCTGCCTCAGCTCGGCCAGCCGCCCGCGCAATGCAGCCGCCTCGGCGACGCGTGCTTGCTCATCGGCGCTGGCCAATGTCGCAAGATCGATCGTCAGCAACGCGCCATTGATCGGTGCACGCGGCCGGTTCCGGCGCAGCATGCCGAGAAACCCGAGCCATTCCGCGCGGTCGATCTCCTGATGGCTATAGCGCTGGGCCGAACGGCTCGGAGCGGAATCGGCACTCGATTTCGATACGGCGGCCGCCTTCGATAACGTCGATGCATCTTGTTTCGCATCATCGTCTGCGCGTTTCTCGTCCCGTTTTGAGTCGCTCACATCCGCGCCGGTGATCGGGGTTGCCGGTTTCGGTTCATCGATGTCCGCAGCAGGCGAGGTGCCATGACGCGTGTAGTGGCCCGTCGTATCGATGAGCACCGCATCATTGGTCAACCACCAGTCTACCGAGGCGGCATCGGCGACAGGCTTCCCTGCCGCACGCTGCATCTGCTCGGCGACCGGAAACGCCAGTCCGCCGTTCAACAGCATGCTCGTCTTGCCCGACCCGCGCGAGCCGAGCGTGATGTACCAGGGCAACTCGTACAGATAGCGCTTGCCCTGGAACAGCCGACCGAGACCGCGCGCACCCGTGCGCATCGATTTGAGGCGGGCGAGCGCGCTGGTCACGATCGGTTCGATTTTCCGAAGACGCGATGCGGCAGGCGACTCGTCCTTCTTGTCGCCCATGCGCAGCATTTTCTTCATGAACGCATCGTCCGCGCGCATCTTCTGCCAGACGCGGTACATCCCGAAGATGACGAGCACGGCCACAATCACCGCGATTGCCGTGAGTCGGGTCGACGCTGGCTCGAACGGAGCCATATGACCAAACGAAAGCAACGGGCCCGCGTACCAGATCAACAAGCAAAGCAGAGCGACGAATACGATGATCGTCGGCTGGCCCATGAGCCAGAGCAGCACCCCCACGAGCAGCAATGCGATCAACAACACGCGCATGCCGGCCCCAGCGAGCGGCTTCAGTCCGCCGAACGCGAAAAACGGCCCCACGAACCAGATCACCAGTGCGACGACAATCAGTGCGAGGAACGCGAGGAACTGGCGCGAGGCCAGAAACGACAGGAACTGGAACTTCTTCATGTGTTATTCCGGAAACGGATCTGGCTTATCGCGCGACGACGATCTCGACACGCCGGTTCTGCGCGCGCCCCTGCACGGTGCGGTTGTCGCCGACAGGATCGGCATCGCCCTTGCCGGCGGCTTCGAGACGATTGGCCGGCACGCCCGCGGCTTGCAGCATCTGCATGACCTGAATGGCCCGCTCTTCCGACAGCATCTGATTCGACGCGAAATGACGGCTGCGAATCGGCACGCTGTCCGTGTAACCAAGAACGGCTACTTTGCCAGGCACCTTGGAAATCTCGGCGGCAATCTTTGAAATCAACGGGTTCATCGACGGTTGGACCGACGCGCCGCCGGGCTTGAACATCGCATCACCGCGGAACGTCACGGCGCTGCGATGGGCGTCTTCGTCGACGCTGACAGTGCCGGCCGCGATTTCGTCCTTGAGCAACTGCTTGAGGTGCAGTTGTGGGGGTGCTGGGGGCGGTGTCATCGCGCCGATCGTGGCAATCTGCTTCTGGACTTCGGCGGCACGGGTCATCAGTTCATATTTGAACCAGCCGAACAGGCCGAGAAGGATTACCGACAGAACGACAACGGTGATCCACACCGGGAAATCGTAGAACGACAGGCGCTTGCCTTTTGCGGTCGATTGCCAGTTCGGTGACAAGGCCATCGGCACGAGTTCGCGTTGCGATGTGATGACGTTGTAAAGACGCTGGCGGATCGCGTCGTGCTTGCGCTTGCTATCAGCGCCTTCCCGGTAGCGGCCCTCGAAGCCAAGACTGAGAATGCGGTAGATCACCTGGAGCAGATCGCGATGCTCATGGGGATCCTCGAGCAGACGGGCGATCAGGAGATATACCTTGTCGCCGCCGTCGCGGTCTCCATGGAAGGTGATTGCAAGACCGTCTTTGATCCACTTGATCCCCGACAAGTCTTTCTTGCCCCATTCCGTCTGCGTTACCGCTTCGTCTAACGCGGTGCACAGGCAATATCGGGCGCCGATCATGTGATCGCGCCGAATGCTGGTTTGATCGCAAAGCTTCTCGAATACCCTCACCTCCCGAACGAGAAGCGTGCGCAACGAATCGATTGCATTCTTCGACGCAAACTTGTCCGGCATATCGGCCTGCGCACGGAGTAGCACTCGGGATGCCTCGAGCAACGGGTTGCGCGCCGCCTTGACCTTGGCCAACCGCTGCTCGAAAACCTCCGGAGGCGCAAAATCCTGGCTGGCGGACGAATCGTCCTCGCGGTTCAGCGCATCCGCCAACTCCTCCTGATCTTCCGCGGACGTGCGCACGGCACCGATCGGTGTGCTGGATTTTCTTGGCGTCGACATGGTTAGCGCCCCACCTTGGCCGTCGACGTCGCGATCAGCCGGCAACCGCACTCCGTACGGTGGCCGTGCAGCGCCACGTGGCGGCCGCCAACGCTGAGCGTCGGATGCGATTCGATGATCCTGTTGACGCCGTGCAGACGACCGTCCGGATAGATTTCCGGGCAATCGACCAGATCATGCAGACGAGCGACTTTCTTGCCGCCGATCTTGTGTGTATCCGAGCCGGTAATGATCCGGCCGCCATGGTCGGTTGCGTCTCCGACAACTGCGATGCTGATTGACATGGTGCTATTCGTAGGCTGGCGCGCTCAATAGCGCGGAAATGTACTGAAATCGACTTTCACCGGAGGCGGCAATTTTCTGGACTGCTCAGCGAGGTAGTTACCGCGATCCGCCGCAGCGACCCTTGCACGCGTGATGGCAATTTGTGAGGCGTCGTCTTTCAGACCGAGCGATCGAACGCGCCTGTCGTCACCGACGAAGAACGTCCGTGCCCACCCGTAACCGCCGGGCGCGTATTCATGGAAATAAGGCACGCGGAACCATGCACGACTATCGTGAACGTAGTCGTCCAGCAAGCGGATCGCGGCTTGAGGCAGCTTTCGCACTGCCTCGTCAGAGGTGTGCTCGAGCAGGAACGGCAGCATCTCCTGCCTCGGCGTGAGAACAAAATCCAGTATCGGCTGATACCCAGCGACGCCCCCTAATAGCATCATTACCCGGTCACGTTCCCCCATCCAGGCGGCCGTCGAGCCTTGCCTACGGTGCGAAACGACGTCCTTCCGGTCGACCGTGAGGTAATAGGCATTGACGTTCTGCTCCAAGGGAATCGCCTTCCCTATCGGTCCCATCTTCAGCTTCACCGCATCTGCCGGCGGGAGCGCCCAGTACACTTGCCAGCGCCATCGCTGATCGGGATACAGGTACGCAAGCAAGAGCCGGAACTCCTCTGCCGCTTCCAGAAGGTCGGTCTTGTCGTTGGTCATCACGTCCGTTGTACCCTCGCCAGGGCGCGGAGGTTTCCCCGCCGCGGCCGCCAGGATGTCGGCGTCTTTTTTCTTGATTTGCTCGGCAAGTTCGGCCGCCTTCTTCTTGAACGGATTCGCAAGCGCCGGAATCGCAGGCATGCTGAGCGCTGCCACGT
Source organism: Burkholderia sp. EMB26 (assembly GCF_024730645.1). Classification (NCBI taxonomy): domain Bacteria; kingdom Pseudomonadati; phylum Pseudomonadota; class Betaproteobacteria; order Burkholderiales; family Burkholderiaceae; genus Burkholderia; species Burkholderia sp. EMB26. Next base: position 2,209,185 of record NZ_CP078071.1, on the reverse strand, counting down.
CAAAGCCAGCCTTCTGCTTCTCGAGCTGCTGCTTCTCGCGCTTCAAGTCGTCAAGCCGAGAAGCAGATGTGGCCTTGCTCCCGATTCGCGTTTCCAGCCCGTACGGCGTGACATCGTTTTCTGGCGCACGACGGAAGAATTCCTGCGACGTGATGTAGGCCTGCGGATTTCCGTAATCGGCGCGCAAGGTACGCCACGCGAGCGACTGCCCCATGCCTATGCGAAGTGCGGATTCGACGCTGTCGAGGGGTTTTTGATTGACGGTCGAGAGCCAGTCGTTGAAAGCGCGGGCAACAGATGACGTCAACGAGAAATCTCTCATCAAGTCGTCTCGCTTTCGAATATCGGAATAAAGCATCAACGGCACCCCGGCCTTTAGTGCCTCGATATACATATTGTGCAAGGCGATCTGACTGAGCTTGCTGCCATCGCCGTCTCGAGATTTTCCTTCTTCGTTGAGCGCATAACCACCCCCGACGTCAGAATGCACTCCGGGGTAGGCGACCTCAATCCTGCGTGGCGCGCCGACTGGATAGGCTTGCTTTTCTCGAATGGAATCGAGCGGAAAGCTCATCCGCTGCTCGTGGATCGAGAAGAAATGCACACACTTCTTGACCGACGCGGGGATGTTGAGGGCACCCTCCGCCGTCCATGCCCAGTGCCCGTCAAGGTCCAGCAAATTGACCGCTGCGGTGGCGGTATCCGGCAGGCCGACTGATGCCACCGTGTCGAAAATTCCCAGAAAATTGACCTCATATGGAATCGAACCAGCAATCATTCCAGCCGGTGCCCAGGTGTTGATGAGGCGATTGACAAATACGCGCGCGCCAGCAGCACCACGCGAGAATCCGAAAACGTTCACCCAGACTTTCTTGATCGAACGATTGAGTTGACCTCCAGGTCCGCTATGCTTCTTCTGAAGCGCGGACAGCTCCCCGTTCAGACGCTCCAGCTTCGTCCGAGATTTGTATCCGTAGTACATCCTTGACCCGGTTTCGAGAAACCGTGCCGTTCGACTAACTTGAGAAATTCCCCCAACGATCCGATTCATCGTGCCATTGGAGGCGATAACGTCAGCGTCGATCGATGCACACAGAGCGCGAGCTTCCGGGTCATACAACAGGATGTCTCCCGCCATCGCCTCGTGCAGTGCGTTCAGCAAACGGGTGTACCCCCAAGCAACGCGCATGCCGAAACCAAGGGCGAACGCCTTACCTTCCGACGAGAAGGCCGTTTCACCAATTTCACGAAACGGAGTACCAACGCCGGCCAAATAGAATCGGTACTCCCCGGCCGCGCGATCGTCACTGCAGGCGTTGAACAACCGTGCGACGTTGCTATGTGTGGGTCTTTTCTCGTCTTTAACATCCCACTCCTTGTTGTTGTTCGTGCCGTCGAAGAACAGATTGACGTGTAGCACCTGCGGGCAGCCCTGTGGCTCCCCTGCCAGAGCACTTTTTCCCATCAATCGGGCAGCCTCCCCTTCGGCCAGACGCCCTTGCTCGTTGGATGGTTCGGGCCAGCGGATTACGCTCATCGCATATTCTCCTCACTTCTTGTTCAATTCTGGGTCCAGCACACCCTGTACGATGTAGGAATCCTGATCATCTATTTTGGGGAGAACGCCTTTCTCGTCCCTGATTTGGATGCGAATCCGGTCACCAGGCAGGAAATGCACCACGAAGCCCGCAGTACGTGGCCCATATGGTGGAACCCCCGTTGTCGCAGTAAGCCACTGATCACCGCTACGATCGTCGTCGTAAGGGTGGGTGTCCCGCCGCCACGTAACAACGAGCTTCATGTCCGGACGCCATTTGGAAGGAATACCAATGCAACATACGAATCCGCCCCCGCCAGACCGTTCCGCACCTGGCTTTTTCGGAAATATATTTGGACCGCTCGCTGAAAGCTCATGACCTTCATTTCCGACACGAAATCCTGCGATGTAGTAGTCGGTATAGTTGTAACCACTCACGTCTGATGGGTTACTCTCATTCGCATCCGAGCAACCCGCCAGTGTCAACAGCAGTCCAACGGCGAATAACGTAGCGAAATGCTTCCAGACAAACACGACCATTTCCCGATCTCCCGTTATTGGAGTACCTTCGCCCCTTCGGAACAACAGCATCCATCGAATACCTTGGGCTAACAGATTATTCCCATCGCATTTCACCCGTAATTTTTAAATTAACTACTTCACAATAAATCTCAATTCCATTGAATACACAAATATCAATTTCCGCCATTCCTAACAAGAAAACCAACTACCAAAAACCAATAAATATGCATGCCTCCCGAAATTTGGCTCCGTATGCCCGATGTCCCGCTCCCCCTGCACCACCGCTGCATCGTATTCACCGAGCATCTGACCATTTTTCCTGGAATTAGCGCGAATCTGCACTCGAACACTATTTCCAGGAAGGAAATTCAGCCTCAGAGTCAAATTTCCTTTCGGCAGGTCGCTTGGGATCCGAACTGTTGCCTTGTACCAATCATCGTCACCCGCTTTATCAAAACCCGCAGGGTTTTCGATTTGCCATTGAACAACAATACTCTCTCTTAAATACAACGCATCAGATCCATTTAATTTTGGACGATATAAACATGATTTTTTACGCCCACCGTTATCATCAGCGCGACTAGGCATGATATATTGATCAACATATATCCAATCCCTATAATCCTCATTCTCAGCAAGCACCCTATAAGCCATCACCACGCGATCAGTGTGATTGATAGCCACAAGATCGGCTACGCACAAGTCAGTCGATTTAGAGCAAGCCATCAGCACAAAAACAGCGATTGCGACAATTAAAGATAAAAATAATTTCCCCCCTCCCATTTCCGCACACCCGAACGAGCCCAAACCTCTTAGTAAATTTCTCACTCAAGCAAATCCAAGAAATTCATATACAAAATACCTTCTAATCGGATGCATCCACATCCCTCATAAACATACCCTGAACGATGTACGGGTCGCGGTCGTCGATTTTTGGCAGCACTCCTTTCTCGTCCCTGATCTGGATGCGAATTCGATCACCAGGCAGGAAATGCACCACAAACCCTGCGGTACGTGGTCCATATGGCGGCACATCTGTTGTCGCCGTGTACCATTTACCAGGTGTCTTTCCGTCTTGAATCTTGTCGACCTTCCACTTGACCACGAGCTTCATGCCGGGCCGCCATTTGGAAGGAATACTGATACAACATACGAATCCGCCCCCGCCTGCACGTTCAGCACCCGGCTTTTTCGGAAAAATATTCGGCCCGCCCGCCGAGGGCTCCTGGCCTTCATTTCCAACACGAAATCCCGCAATGTAGTAATCGGTATAGTTATAGCCACTCACGTCTGATGGATTACTCTCGTTTTCATCCGAGCAACCCGCTATCGTTATCAGCAGGGAGCCAACAAAAAAAAGAGCGTAAAATCGCTTAAAGACAAAGATGGCCATTATTCAAAATCCTATTCGCCTATCAACCCAGCATGCTTCTCGAAAGCACGCATCAAATCTCGCCAGACATACGCTGGGACCAACTCGAACTCTTGTATCAATGGTGTCTTGCTGGCGACAGTCGACCGAATGGCCGATCGAACTTCATCCTGTCGATCGAATTTTTCGCCATACTGATACGAGGCCACACAGAATGCGTGGATATCTGCGCGGAGATCCAGCCCCCATTGATTCGCGCGATCATATCGACGACGGAAATCCCGATACCGAATTGCATATGGCTGATTCGCGTCGATCAGACCCAAGTCGCTCAACTCGCTCATGACCGCGTGCGGCTCGTCATGCCTTTCCAACCTATCGAGCTGCGGCTGGCTGAGTGATAGAGAAAATTCCTCCGCATCCTCGGCGTGCGAACGCTCGTCAATCGCGACGTACTGCCACTCCGAGTTTCCTCCGCGGTACATCCATGTCGTCATCGGCCGCATGAGCTCAACTCTCGCCGCTTCGCCCGAGACTTCGAGAATCGACGGAAGCGCACGTGGATCGAACCAACGGAGCAGAACCTGGATGCCGTCTCCGATGTCGGCAAAGAGAAACTGCTGCAGATGCAGCTTGAGTTCATCGATATTCAAGACACTGCGCAGAACCGAGAAACAAGGCCGATACCGGTCCATCTGATCGATCTGCCGAACCCAGTCGCTATTCACATCGTCGATCTGAAAGAGAACCGGAGCGGCGTTGCCCGCCTCCTCCTCTGGCAACCCTTCGAATATCGATCTCACCTCCGGCGAAAATTCGAGCACCCATACAGCAAGAGCGTCCGGGTACTGCGCGCCATCGACCAGACCGTAGAGTTTTCCGTTGTCGTCTACCGTTTTCATGAAGCAAACCTTAGAGCCGCGGAATCACGGATGCACCGCTCTTCGCGGCTTTCAACAGACACTCGATACACACCTTGGGAACGTGAAGCTCGACGGGCACTTCGTCAGGTTGCGGAAAGTAATGGGTAGCGGCATGCGCCAGCCAAACACCGCTCGTTCCGCTTTTTATGCTGCCCTGCTCAAGCTCGATATAGCTGCCACCGCCGTTCAGAACCAGCTTCTTTTTCGCTTTGATATGGATCGCGTCGCTAGTAACGTTGACCTCAAGGAGGGCCAGCAGATTGATCGCCTTCTGCAGTGCCTGAATATCGATGTCACCATCTGCCGCGACGGATTTCATACCGCCGCGCGCTGCGAACTGACGCACCGTATCCTGAGCGCTGACGAGAACACTCCCGTTCGCCGACGCCGCGATGTGCTCTCCGCTCGTCAGCGCGACGTGCTGACCGCTTGCGATATGCGTTGTTGCGGGGGTCGTGGTCTGGATGCCGGCAGCGCCGGCCACGACGACGTGCGGGGCGCCGAATTCAGGAAAGCCATCGTCGGAGAGGTCTTGCGGGCCCCGTATGGCGGCGTTCTGCTTGGCAAGCGTGGCGGCGACTTCTTCCTGATGGGTGTTCGCGTCCTGGGCGGTTGCCTGTTGGGCAAGTTGAGCGATCGTCGACTGCCAACGCTCGGCTTCCTCGAGTCGAGCGGTCGTCTCGCCCATGTCGGTCAAATGGGCCTGCGCATTTTGCCGAGCCTCCGTTGTCAGCAGCATGCCCTGAGCCGCACGGAATACGCCATGGCCATCCGTCCGTAACTCGGCTCCGCGGCCACGCTCATCCTGCCGACCAGCGTTACCCGCGATACGTGTGATGTAACCCAGGTTCAACTGCGAACAGCTTTCGTCACTCGACAGATGAGCCTGAATCTTTCCGTGCGTATCGTCGAATGCCAGCGTGTTCGCACGCCGAGCGCCAACCTCCTTGCTGCGATAACCGGCGAGTGTCTGGTTCGCCGGTAAGCCGAACGGCGGCATATTGAACGCATTGGCCGCGCTGCCGACGATGATCGGCAAGTCCGGATCGCCATTCGCGAACGCAACTTCAACCTCATGGCCCCGGCGCGGCAGGAAGATCCCGCCGAACTGATCGCCATGCCATGCCCCGGCCACGCGCACCCAGCAACTCGAACGTTCGTCGTTGTTGCCGAGCCGATCCCACAGAAACTGCAACTTCACCCGACCGTACGCGTCCGTCCAGATTTCCTGATTCTCCGGACACGTCACAACCGCATATTCGACACCGGTAATACGCGGTTTCTCGATCGTGCGCAGCAACCGGAACGGCTCACGGGTCGGCTGCAACTCAAAGTCCGCTTCGCAGTGGTATCGCTGACCGGAACCCGATGCTTCGCCAACCTCTTCGATCGTCAGCCTCGCGGTGATAACCGCGTACTCGCAGTTGGCGGCGCTCTGCGGATAGTGCGAAAGCATGAAGGTCTGGCCAGTGATCAGCCCGCGCAGGTTGCCCCGTCCGGAAGCCCTGAGCCCCTGACAACGCCACGCCTCCATCTGCACGAGCGTCAGGTATTCCGCTTCGGTCCGCGGTTCGTTTGGCGCGCCTGACAAGCCGCCCGTACCGGCCTGCGGCTGTGCGTAATCGCCCCACGTGTAATGCTCCTGATTAGCGAGCCCCGTATTGCGCGGGTCTTCTCGCGCAACCATCAGGTCTGCGCGCGGCCGGGTGTAGTCGTAGTCGACACTGGTCACCGCACCGGTCGTCAACGCATTCGAGACCGACAATGCATGAATATGCTCCTCGTCGATACGACGGCTGTCGGGAGCCGCGTAGCGGATCGTCGAATAGGCATCGCCATGCGGCTTGAGCGCCGCTATCGCATCGCACAGCACGAGACGGTGCTTCCCGTCGTCGTGCTCGAAGAAGTAGAAGATGCCCCACTCTTCCCACAGGCGCTGCAGAAACGTCCAGTCGCTTTCGTGGTGCTGGCGCTGAATGTCCCGCTTGGGCCAGGTCTTGCTCGGACGCGGCGGCGTCAGTCGTTTTTCGACGGGGAACAGGTATGCCGAGAGCACCGCGTCGGTGATCTCGATCACGGACATATCCTGGAAGATGCGGCAATCGCAGTTCTTCGTCGCCAGCCAAAGCCACGGCCGAAGCGTGACCGCATATACGATCGAGCGCCCGTCTTCCCGCAAGATGGATGCGTTGGCGACGATGCCGGTGATCTCGCGCGTGCCTGCGCCGATATTCGCTATTCCGGCGTTGCCGGCAAGGCCTCGAATGAAATGCCCAACACCTTCGAGCTGAATCGAAACGGTCAGTTCGGTGCCGATCAGCTTGTCGAGATCGATATTCGCGGCGATGCTCTGCGAGAACCCGAGTTCGTCCGGGGTTTTCAGCTCGAGCGTGTACTCGAACAGCTCGCCGAGTGTTTCGCCGCCTGTAAGCTTCGCCGGTGTGAGGATCGGACGATCACCGTACATCGGCAAGGCCGCGCCGGAAATCGACAGCGTCCGTGGTGCGTCAAACAAAGCCATTCCGACATCTCCGTTGACTCGATCGAGTCCCTGGCCAAAACTGCCATGCATTCGATCTTTTAGGTCTATCTCGTCTTATTTCCACCCGTTAACGAGTGAAGGTGGATTACTAAAAAAGTAGATAAGCACAATAGCTGCCACCGCAATCACTGTACCTAGAATTGAGACAAGACCGAGAAATATTCCACCGGCGACATCCGGCTCTCCGGATGCAAGAAAAATAATCGCACTGCCGATAGCAACCACTGGTGGGGCCGAAAGGCCATATGCGCTCCAAGGCGAGCCCAGACCCATATCTAAAAATGAGACAATCAAATATCCCGCAACTATAATCATCCAAGCGAGGCCAATACCGCGTCGCGTGGGATTTTTGCGAGGCAGTTCGGGCAATTGTTTAGCTAGCTTTTCCATTTTTCAAATTCGAATCAATCAGAACCTGGATTTGAATCACTTCGCTCTCTAGCGCGTTCGTAACATCCACATTGCTCAACGCACGCCCCACAACTCAAGCTTCAACGACGGGAACTCACCCGCCACGTGCAACGCGATACCACCATGCCGCACAACTTCCTCCCAAAGCGGCCCACCTTGCGTCAACTCGTAATAGATGTATCCCGCATTGAACGGAATCTGCCGTGGCGGCACCGGCAGCGCCTGCAAGCCGATGCCCGGCAGGTGGCTGCGCACCAGGCTCGGCAGCTTCTCGGACGGCCCCGCCTTCGCCTGCGCCAGAAACTGCTGCTTCAGTACGTCCGGCGGCATCGCCGCATGAACGGCCAGCACCAGCGCGGTAAAGCCCTGCATATCGACCGGATCGACCACCGCGTTGCGCATCCCGTGCCCACGGTCTTCGAATGAGATGCTCTGCGCACTGCGCACCAGCACGGCGTTCAACAACCGATGCGTATCATCGACAACCGGTTTCAGACACAGATGCGGCGTCGTATGCTGATACGGCGGATGCGTGTCGAGCGGCCGACGCGTATCCGTGCGCAGATGCGTCGACAGTTCGCCAGCCATGCTGATCAGCAACGCATAGACGTCGGCCGGCGACACCGCCGGTACCCGCAGCACGTGCTGCAGCAACGGTTCGTAGCGGTTCAAAATCTGCAGCAGCAGATAGTCCGTAACCGTCGCCGCGCTCGCTGTCGTCTCGTCGGTGCCAGCGAGCCGTGCCGCGAGCGCATTTGCTCGCAGGTGCACGAGATCATGGATTTTCGTCACCCAGCTCGCGAGCAGGTCGCTCGCGCCGTAACCCGACACAGGCGGCACCAGCGTATCGTCGAGTTCGATGCTTCCGTCCGCCCGGATCGTCTTGACACGCGTGAGTGCGAGACCGATCCACGCATCGCCCAACTCCTTTTCCGGCATCAGGCGCAAGCGCAGATTCGACAGCTGCACGGACTCCGGGGCAAGGCCAATCGAATTCGTATCGCGCAATTCCGTATCGAATACCAGGTAGCGCGCCAGCGAATCCGCGCTATTCTGGAACGTCGTTTCTTCACAGTTCGGCAACCGGACCGGCACCGCGAGATAGATCACCTGATCGAGGTGCTCGGGCCGGATCGTCAGCGGCGGCGGCAGAGGTGTATTGCCCGGCGCATCGAACGGCGTGCCGTCGGCGAACACGCCGGCGGCCGATTTGACGATCACCTTCCCGAGCGCCAGCGACTCCAGGTCGAGCGCGTAGCTCGCGAAGCCGAAGAAGAACGGCGACAGCGGAGCCGCACGCATATGCGCGTACTTCTCGAAGTAGCGATCCTGCTGCTGGAACAGTTGAGGACGGAAAAACAGCCCTTCCTGCCAGGCGACCTTTGCATACCAGCTCATACATACCGTCCGGTTTGTTGCGCGACGTGTTTCATTTCTTCACTTCCTCGACCTTGACGGCCTTCGCCTCGAGATCGATAGTCAATTTCAGCTTCGGCGTGAACAAGCGGTACCACGCCTTGTCGGGTGCGGTCGGCATCGTATAAACCGTGCGCCATACCGCATTCGGCAAATCGCGATACGCCGCAATCACGCCGATGGCGGTCGTCGCTGGGTCCGGCCGCCGAACGAGGGTCTTGCGATCACCGGGACGCAGCTGCAGTTCGTCACGCTTCACGACGTCATCGCCCAATACCGTCTTTTCCTGGGTCTGCAGCGTAAAAAAGTCCGCCGTGCTGAAGGCGTTGTCGTTCTTCAGCTCATAGATGCGAACGACGATCGGCGCGGCCCGGCCGCGATCGTCCGGGTTGACGTCCGGTCGCGCGGTGACCGTCAGGTCAAGCCGAATGGGCTCCTTGGGCTTCGGTTCACCGCTCGCACAGGCCGCAAGAATCACGACATTGGCAAGCACGGTGGCAATCAGGATCGAACGCATGCGGATCTCATCTTGGAATCCGGCAAAAAGGACATTGCGCGTACGTCGAGACACCCGGCGCACGCGCAACGCCTTGCCGGCTTATGCTTCCTTGTTGCCCTTGATGTCGAAGCTGGCCGTCACCGCGCCGCCGCTGCCGCCTTGCGCGTTCTGCACGACATACTCCTGCTTCACCTTCGCGAACGACAACGCTACCGTCTCGCGGCTTTTCTCGGCGTCGCTCTTGCTGCCGGACGGCTTCACGCGCGTGACGATCACGTCGCTCATCGTGACCTTCAGGTATTCGAGCGGATTACCGCCGGCCTTGCGCATCACGAGCGTCGCCTGGTCGATGTGCTTGCCGGTCAGCGCGTACTTCATCAGGTTCGGGCTCGCGCGATCGATGTTGTGTTCGAACGTCAGATCCTTGACCGTCGCCTTGCCCGCGCCGCCACCGCTGCCGGCATGCATCGACGATTCCTGGGTGATTTCCCAATCCCAGTTCAGGACTTCGATCTCGTCCTTGTGCTTGTCGTCGAGCGATTCGCCGTTGATACCGTCGATCTTCAGAAAAATGTCCTGTACCATGCGTAGTACTCCTTGACTTACGTGAGTAGAAACAGGCCGTTCACCACAAGATGAAGCGATTGAATGCCCGGCCTGACGGGGTCGATTACCTTCCGGTTACGCCGCTTCCTTGATCGACGGAAGCTTCGTCACGAGCCGCAGCGAGACTGTCAGCCCTTCGAGCTGAAAGTGCGGTCGCAGGAAGAATTTCGCCTGGTAATAGCCGGGGTTGCCCTCGACGTCCTCGACGAGCACTTCGGCGGCGGCAAGCGGCCGGCGCGCCTTGGTGTCCTGCGACGAGTTGGCGGGATCCGCATCGACGTAGTGCATGACCCATTCGTTCAGCCAGCGCTGCATGTCCTCGCGCTCCTTGAACGCACCGATCTTGTCGCGCACGATGCACTTCAGGTAGTGCGCGAAGCGCGAGCAGGCAAACAGATACGGCAGGCGTGCAGACAGGTTCGCGTTGGCGGTCGCGTCCGGATCGTGGTACTCGGCTGGCTTCTGCAACGATTGCGCGCCGATGAAGGTTGCGTGATCGGTGTTCTTGCGATGCACGAGTGGAATGAAGCCGTTCTTCGACAGTTCGGCCTCGCGGCGATCCGAGATCGCGATCTCGGTCGGGCATTTCATGTCGATGCCGCCATCGTCGGTCGGGAACGTATGGCATGGCAGGCTTTCGACCGTACCGCCCGACTCGACGCCGCGGATCAGCGAGCACCAGCCATACTGCTTGAACGAGCGGTTGATGTTGACACCCATCGCGTACGCCGCGTTCGCCCAGCCGTAGCGGCTGTGATCCGAGCCATTGGTGTCCTCTTCGAAATCGAACTCGTCCACCGGATTGGTCTTCGCACCATACGGCAGCCGTGCGAGGAAGCGCGGCATCGTCAGGCCGACATAGCGGGCATCTTCGGTATTGCGCAGCGAATTCCACGCCGCGTACTCGAGGTTCTGCGTGAAAATCTTCGTCAGGTCGCGCGGGTTCGCCAGCTCCTGCCACGACTCCATCTGGAGCACCGACGGGCCCGCCCCCGTGATGAACGGCGTGTGAGATGCCGCGGCGACCTTCGCAATCGAACCCAGCAGATCGACGTCAGGCGGCGTGTGGTCGAAATAGTAGTCGGCCACCATGCAGCCGTACGGCTCGCCGCCGAGCTGGCCGTACTCCTGCTCATAGATCTGCTTGAAGAGCGGGCTTTGATCCCATGCCAGCCCCTTGTAGCGACGCATCGTGCGGTGCAGCTCGGTCTTCGACACGTCCAGGACACGGATCTTGAGATGCTCGTCGGTTTCCGTATTCGACACGAGATGGTTCAAGCCACGCCATGCCGATTCCAGCGCCTGATAGTCGTCGTGGTGCAGGATCAGGTTGATCTGCTCGGAAAGCTTGTGGTCGATCTGCGCAATGATCGCCGCGATGCTCTTGTACGCGTCGTCGCTGATGGTCGCAGTCTGTGCAAGCGCCTGCTCGGCGAGCGTCTGGACTGCGGATTCGACGGCCTCGCGAGCCTGGTCGGTCTTCGGACGGAATTCCTTTTCCAGCAGTTGCGTGAAGTCGGATTGAGCGGCCGTCTGTACTTGCGCGGCCTGTACGTGTTGCTTCGCCATGGTGGTCATCCTCGCTCGGTTCGTCGGTCAGTTGGCTTCGTTCTGGTCGAGGGCGCCGGCTTCATGATGCTCGGGCTTCGGCGCAGCGGCCAGCGATTTCAGGAGCGCCGGATCCTGCAGCAACTGCGTCACGAGCGCTTCGGCGCCCGACTTGCCGTCCATGTAGGTTTGCAGGTTCGCCAGCTGTGTACGGGCCTCCAGCAACTGGCGGAGCGGCTCGACCTTGCGTGCGATCGCAGCCGGGGAAAAGTCCTCCATGCTCTCGAAGGTCATGTCGACCATCATCTGGCCGTCGCCCGTCAGCGTATTCGGCACGGCAAACGCGACGCGCGGTCGAATGGCCTTCATCCGCTCGTCGAAATTATCGATATCGATTTCGAGGAAGCGCCGATCGGATACCGCCGGAAGCGGCTCGACCGGATGCTTGCCCGACAAGTCGGCCAGCACGCCCATGACGAAAGGCAGCTCGACTTTCTTCTCCGAGCCGTAAACCTCGACGTCGTACTCGATCTGCACGCGCGGCGCACGATTGCGCGCAATGAATTTCTGCGAACTGCTGGAAGCGGACATGGACAGGTTCTCCTGAACAGTGGGAAGTGGACGGCGCTTAGCCAAGCGATTCGTCCAGGCGAGAAGGCATTGCATCGAAGGTCAGCGCCCGCGCAGGCTCGGCGGCCGAGTCGGCGACACCGATCGCGATGCGCGCGAGCGCGCCTTTCGACGCGAAGGCATCGAGCCAGAGCGCCGAGAGGCGCGGCAGGATGTGTTGTTCGATGAAACCGATCAGGGCTCGCGCACCGGTTTCCTGTACGAGACAGCGACCGACGATGTAGCCGACCACTGCATCGTCGAACGTGAGCGCGATATCGTGCGTATCAGCCATGCGTTTCACGACACGCGCAAGGTGCAAGCGAACGATGCGCGCGAGCGCGTTGTCCGCCAGCGGCCGGTACGGCACCACCGTCACGCGGCCGACGAAAGCCGCCGGGAAAGTTTTCAGCAGCTCGGGAGCGAGCGCCTCGCGCAAGCCGTCGAGGTCCGGTGCGAGCGCGGGATCGGCACACAGGCTTGCGCTCAGGTCCGCGCCGACATTGCTCGTCAGCAGGATCGTCGTGTTGCGGAAATCGATATGGCGGCCGTCGCCGTCTTCCATGTAGCCCTTGTCGAACACCTGGAAGAACATTTCATGCACGTCGCCATGGGCCTTTTCAACCTCGTCGAGCAGGACGACCGAATACGGGCGGCGGCGCACCGCTTCGGTCAACACGCCGCCTTCGCCATATCCGACGTAGCCGGGCGGCGCCCCTTTCAGTCCCGAGACGGTGTGCGCTTCCTGATATTCGCTCATGTTGATCGTGACCAGGTTTTGTTCGCCACCGTACAGCGCCTCGGCTAGCGCCAACGCGGTTTCGGTCTTGCCGACGCCCGACGGGCCCGCGAGCAGGAACACGCCAAGCGGCTTCTTCGGATCGGTCAGGCCGGCCCGTGCGGTCTGCACGCGTTCGCCGATCAAGCGCAGCGCGTCCGTCTGGCCGACCACGCGTGCCTCCAGCGTTTCAGGCAATCGACGCACCGCTGCGACCTCGTCCGTGACCATGCGACCGGCAGGGATACCCGTCCAGTCGGAGACGATTTCCGCGACGATCGCCGCATCGACCTCCGGAAACACAAGCGGCGCGTCGCCCTGCAGCGCCAGCAACGCTTGCTCGAGCTCGCGAAGCCGATCGATCGACACCGGCGCATGCGCAACGTCACCTCTCATCGTTTCGCGGGCGTCCAGCAATGCCTGCGCAGCCGCCACCTGTTCGCGCCAGCGCACTTCGACGGCTGCTTCGCCCGCTGCAAGCGCGGCAATGCGTTCGTGTGCACTGTCCAGTGCCTTGCCCACGCCCAGTCCGATACGGGCCTCCTGCGCGAGTAGCGCCGCTTCGGCGCGGGCGGCCGCCAGCCGTTGACGCACGTCGTCGAGTTCTCGCGGCGTGGCATGCTGAGACAGCGCCACGCGTGCACAGGCAGTGTCGAGCAAGCTGATCGCCTTGTCCGGCAACTGGCGCGACGGGATGTACCGGTGAGACAACGTCACTGCACTGCGAATCGCCTCGTCGCGCACCACTACACCGTGATGCGCGGAAAACGTTTGCACGAGCCCCCGCACCATATCGACGGCAGCAGCCTCGGACGGCTCGGCGACTTGGAGCACCTGAAAGCGCCGCGTCAATGCAGGGTCTTTCTCGATATGCCGTTTGTACTCGGCCCAGGTCGTCGCACCAATCGTGCGGAGCGTGCCGCGCGCGAGCGCCGGCTTCAGGAGGTTGGCGGCGTCACCCGTGCCGGCCTGGCCACCCGCGCCGATCAGCGTATGGATTTCGTCGATGAACAGGATGACCGGCACTGGCGATTTCGCGGCTGCTTCGAGTAACGCCTTCAGGCGCGCCTCGAATTCCCCCTTCATGCTGGCGCCCGCCAGCAACGCCCCGACATCGAGGCTCAGCAGACGCACATCTGCAAGCTTCGGCGGCACGTTGCCCGATGCGATCGCGCGAGCGAGCCCCTCGACCACGGCCGTCTTGCCGACCCCGGCTTCACCGGTCACCAGCGGATTGTTTTGCCTGCGGCGCAGCAGCACGTCGATCATCGTGCGAATCGCGTGTTCGCGACCGATGACCGGGTCGATCTCGCCGGCACGAGCACGTGCCGTCAGATCCGCGCAATACTGATCGAGTGTCCCACCCTTCGGCGCGCCCGGCGTCGCACCGGATGCGTCACCCGGCGTGGCAGGCAGATATTCGCTATGGTCATACGGGGCGTCGTCCGCCTCCGGCGAGCCGGCTATCCAGGCTGGCAGCACGTCGTCGAAATCATCGACCGGGATTTTTCCGAACGTCGGAGAAATCGCGAGCATGACGCGCCGCAACTCGGGGAGGGACACGAGTGCCGCGATCAGCCACGCGCCGCGCACACGACGGTCGCCATATTCGAGCGTTGCGAGCACCCAGGCCCGCTCGATCGCCGATTCGATATGCCACGAAAAGTCGTTGATCGAGCTTGCGCCGGCCGGCAAGGCGGCCAGAGCCCGCGCGAAATCGCGTTCCAGCCCATCGCGATCGATCGCGGCGTGACGCACGATCCGCTGAAGATCGCCGTCCGGCTGCTGCAGCAACTGGTGCAGCCAGTGGACGAGTTCGACGAACGGATTCCCGCGCAGCTTGCAGAAACTCGTCGCCGACTCGATACCCCGGTAAAGCTGGACCCCGAGCTTACCGAATAGCGCTTGGCGAGAAATGGTCATGTTGATCTTTGTTGTCGGACGCGATGACGCTCCGCGCCATGCATGATCTATCAGGACTGCTATACAGATCATCTTCCAGAGGCCCCCGGAAGTACCCGTACATCATCCTCTTTTCAACTCGACTTGATCGGCCATTCAAATCGAATCCGCATTATCGGCACGAGTTACAACTTCCGTCAATGCATTCGATCGGAAATTTTTCTCTGAAATTCCCTCATCTCACTTCGACACATCACTACCTCGCTCTATGCAAAGCCTGATCAGCCTTCGGTTGAACAATCAAACAGATCACTCACGACCAACGAACGCAAGTCATTGTTATTTTGAGATAAATTCCATTCCAACAAAGATCCCATGCCCTCACCGCATCGATAAATTTTTATCTCAAAATAATCTTATCCATATTTTGACTTTATTTCACATTTCGCACCTCATCCCCAAAATACTCCATTCGATCTCATCCAATAGATTATTTTCATCTCAATAAAAAATCGACCGAAACTCATGGTTAAAATGCGGGATTCTCATCATTGGACAGCCAGATGCGTTCCCCTCGCCTGCCATGGTGTCGTCAATCGGACGTGCCGCACACGAGGCTCGCGCGTGGTAACGATCATGCGCGGCCCAGCCACACTGCTGCTGCCCAACCGGCGGTTCCGGCAGGCGAATCATCCGCGTGGCCCTGTGCCGGCGACCTGCTCGGTCAACTCGGCATCGGCGGCATGGAACGCGTCGCGCGACAGTCGGCTCCTTCGTCCCACGCTTCCATTGACACGTCCGACACCACCGACGTGCTGATCAATACATTGCACGCCCAGTATTGGCGGGCGCTGGCCGATCCCCACACAGCCGCTACCGCTGAATGGGGATCAGTCGCAGCGGCTGCAGAGCCGGCAACGCGCACAACCGCACTCGATTCGGCGGCGTGTCCGGATGCCAGTCGCGATCACGATTCAATCGAAACGCTACTGTTTGGGGACCGCACGCTCGAGGACGTATTCGAGCGACTTGACGAGCGCACTGGCCCGCTGCCGGACACCGAACCCGCGCCCGAGATCCTGCTTCTGTTTGCCCCTCCCGATTTTCGAGCGACGGCCGCGCAACATCCCCCCGCACTAACACGGCGCGAACACCACGCGTTGACTATCGACAGCCCGCTGTCCGCGCCCTTGTGCAAGGATGAAGATTGACCCGGCTTACCGCTTCCCATCCGCCCGCTCTCGTTCGTCTGGATGATGCCTCCCTCAGCGAACAGATCGAACGAATCTCCGCAAGCGTGCGCGCACAACCTGCCATCGCGTCCCATCGATGGGCGCTGTTCCAGCTGTTGTGCGTCATGAGTGAATGGGCGCGTGCAATCCGGCAACTACAGACATGGGCCACGCTGGATCCCGTGCAAACGGCAACCGCGCAGGTCTACCGCGACCTGATCCGCGCCGAATGCCGGCGCAAGCAGGTGGTTGACGGGCACGAGCGCCCAGGGTTCGTATTCGAGCAGCCGGCGCGGATCGACGGATTGCTGAATGCACTGCAGCTTGCCGCGGCGGGACGGATCGACGCGGCCGACGACGCGCGCGAAGCGGCCTTCGATGCCGCTCCGACCGTCGCGGCGCGCATCCCGCAGGGTGCGGTAGCCTGGATCGTCGATAGCGACTCCCGTTTCGGCCCCGTCTGCGAAATCATCGCGGCCGGGCACTATCGCTGGATTCCGTTCGCCGATCTGGCGTCATGGCGCGTGCCGCCTCCGACGAGGGTCATCGATCTGGTTTGGGCGCCCTGCACGTTCATGCTTGGCGACGGCGCCATCATTCACGGTTTCATGCCGGCGCGATATCCGGGTTCGGAGGCCGGCACCGATGCCGTTCGTGTCGGCCGCGAAACGTCCTGGCAAGAGCACGGCCGAACCGGCGTCATGGCGCTTGGACAAAAGACCTGGTCAACGGATCGGGGCGACTTCGGGCTGTTCGAACTGGCAACCGCGGAGTTCGGCGCGGGTATCGGGAACAGCGCCACGACCGGAGAGCCGACCGATGAGTGAGCGCAGGAAAGTGCCACAGGCCGCGGACTCGCTCGCCGTCCGCGCGCCGCGGCGCGCCAATACGCACTTGATGCCGACCTTGCTTGACCGGCTCCGTGACGATGCACCGCACCGAAGCACGGAGGCGCCGGAAGAATACACGGTCACCCGTAAACAGATGCGCGACATCGTGCAGCGCGATCTCGCCTACCTGCTCAACACAACCAGCATCGAGGACCAGATCGATCGGGGCCGCCACCCGCAAGTCGCTGCGTCGACCGTGAACTTCGGCGTGCCGCCCCTTGCGGGCGCCTTTATCGCATCACGTCACTGGAACGACGTCGAACAGACAATCCGGCGGGCCATTGCCGATTTCGAACCGCGGCTGATTCCGGCCTCTCTGGTGGTGTCCCCACGTCCCGGCAGCGGCGGCGCCGGCGAGCATCACAACGTCCTCGCATTCGAAGTTCGCGGCCTGATTCACATGGATCCGTATCCGCTCGAGTTCATGGTGCAGAGCTCGCTGGATCTCGAAACCAGCGAGATTCGCATCACCGGCATGCGCACGAGTTAGGCATGGCATGCCACAACGATAACGAGACCATCCCGATGGACCCGCGACTGCTCGACTACTACAACCAGGAACTCATCTACATGCGCGAACTCGCGGCTGAATTCGCGCATGCACACCCGAAGATCGCCCGCCGGCTCGGCATGCAGGCGGGCGAAGTGGCGGATCCCTACGTCGAGCGCCTGATCGAGTCGTTCAGCTTCATGGCAGCTCGCATGCAGCTCAAGCTCGATGCGGAATTCCCGCGCTTTACCGAACGGTTGCTCGAAGTCGTTTATCCGAACTACGTCGCACCCACGCCGTCGATTGCGGTCGCCCGCCTGCATCCCGGGGGGACGGAGGGCAGCCTCGCGAACGGATATCGAATTGCGCGCGGCACTGGGTTTACCGCCCGCGTTCCCGATGGCGAAAGAACGGCGTGCCAATTCACGAGCGGTCAGGACGTGGTGCTGTGGCCGCTGACGATCGCCGAGGCCCGCCTGACGGGCGTTCCTCCGGACATCGCCGGCCTCGAGCGCTACGCGCCGCCCGATACGCAGGTGCGGGGCGCACTGCGGCTACGCCTGGCGACCACCGGCGACGTCCGAATCTCCGACCTGAAGGGGCTTGATCGACTTCCGGTCTACCTTGCCGGTGACGAGCAGGTTGCATCGCACCTGTTCGAACTGCTGCATGCGGGCGCCATCGCGTCCGTGATCGGCACGCCTGGCGAGTTCGGCACGCCGGGGCGCCCGCTCGCAGCCGTTACGCGTGACGCAGTGGAATACGAAGGGCTGCGCACCGACCAGAATCTGCTGCCGCTCACATGGACCAAGTTCCACGGGCATAACCTGCTGCACGAGTATTTCGCATGCCCGGCCCGATTCTGGTTCTTCGCGCTGAATGGGCTGGCGGAAGGGTTTTCGACGGTACACGGCCGGGAAGTCGAGATCGTCGTGCTGCTCGACCGCTCGCCGGCTCAACTGGCAAACCTCGTCGACGCCTCGCGCTTCGCGCTGTTCTGCACGCCCGTCGTCAACCTCTTCAGCAAACATACCGACCGGATCGAGATCACGCCGCGGGAAACCGAGTTTCATCTTGTACCGACACGGCTTGCACCGCTCGACTACGAGGTGTTTTCAGTCGAGACCGTGTACGGCCGCGTGGCCGCGACATCCGACGAACTGACGTTCCGCCCGCTCTACCAAACGCTGAACAATGACGAAGGCAACCATGGCCGCTACTTTTCGGCGAGACGCGAGCGGCGTCTCGTGTCCGATTCCGCCCGCCGTTACGGTACACGCACGCCCTACATCGGCACGGAAGTGTTTCTCTCTCTCGTCGACCAGAACGAAGCGCCGTATCACGAAAACATCCGCTACCTGTCGGTCGATGCGCTGCTGACAAACCGCGATCTCGCGACGCTCGTGCCGCGCAATGGTATCGACGACCTGGACACGGCCGAATCCGCACCGGTCGAGAGCATCGGCCTCATCCGCCCGCCGAGCCCGCCGCTGCCGCCCTATGCCGAACGGGAAATGGCATGGCGTCTGATCCGCCAGCTCAACTTCAATTATCTGCCGCTCGACGATTTCGACCATCGTGAAGGGAGTCAAGGGCTGCGCGATCTGCTGCGCCTGTACGTCGTGGAGGGCAACTCAGGACAAGCCCGACAAGTCGAAGGCCTCGTCGGCGTGAAGACGCATCCGGTGACGCGCAAGCTGCTGCAAAGCGGCCCGATGACATTCGGGCGCGGCATCGAATGCACACTGACTGTCGACGAGACCAACTTCTCGGGGATAAGCCCCTATCTGTTCGGCGTGATCCTCGAGCATTGGCTTGCGCGGCACGTGTCGATCAACAGCTTTACGCAGACCGAACTGCACTCGATGCAGCGGGGCCGCATCGCACGCTGGCCCGTACGCACGGGTACGCGCGGAGTCCTGTGATGAAACGCGCCACCCCGCCCGCACTGCTGCGCGACAGCATGCTGTCGCGCGAACAACTCGAATCCTTGCAAGCCGAGCCATGGCGGTTCGGGTTTTTGTCGCTATTGCGACGCATCGGCGCGAACCCCGAGATCGATTCGATCGGCATGGCGCGCCGGCCTGGTGCGGAGCCTTTCCGGCTTGGCCAGCAGCCGAGCCTCGCCTTTGCCCCGCGAGAAGTCGCCAGCGCGGAACAAACGGACGGACGATTGAAGCTGCGGCTTTTCAGTCTCGGGATGCTCGGTCCCAATGGTCCGCTACCGATCCACTTCACCGAGATCGCGAAGGATCGTGAGGACAGCCGGCGGGACACGACGACCATCGATTTTTTCAACATCTTTCATCACCGCTACTTCACGCTGTTCTATCGGGCGTGGGCTTCGGCTCAATCGACCGCGGGACTCGATCGAAAGCACGAGGAGCGATTTTCGTTCTACATCGCGAGCCTCGCGGGACTGGACGTCGGAGAAATCACCCAGCGCGCGCTCCCCTCGCACGCGTGCCTCGCCGCTTCGGCGCATCTCATCCGCGAATCGCGCAATCCTGACGGATTGCGCGCGACGCTTGAACGCTACTTTGGCGTACCGGTTGCGATTGACGAGAACGTGTTCCACTGGATCGCAATCGATCCGGACGATTGCGGCCGCATGGGCTGCCCGGGCGCCGCCGCGACGATGGGACAAGGCGCGATACTGGGACGCGTCGCGCCGGATCGTCAGCACCGCTTTCGAATTGTCCTCGGCCCGCTCGATCTCGACGCTTACCTGCGCTTCACGCCTCAGGGCGAGGATCTGCCGCAGCTTGTCGAATGGGTGCGGACGTTCGTCGGTTACGAACTGGAATGGGAACTCGAGTTGCGTATCAAGCCCGAGAGTGCGCCGCCGGCGGTGATGGGTGGTCAACAACGCATGGGCTGGTCCGGATGGCTCGGGCGCCCGGACCAGCGCAAACCCGTTACGGGCATGCGGTTCGAACCAGAACGTTACGCGCGCCGTTTCAACCGCCGTCCGACCCGCCCCCTGAACTGACCGACCATGAGCAAGAAACCACCGGCCGCTTCCGCGAAGCCGAACCGACCCACCGCGATGGATACCACGCACGTCGACTGGCTGACGCCAGTAAGCGAGGACGCGCCGTGCGGCTCGGATCTCGAGTATGACCACGACTTCGTGGTGCTTTTCGCTGAAGCCGCGTCAAGACCGGACGTACAGTATGGCGCGTTCATCGGATCACCTGATCCACTCAACTGGAGTGAGCTGGAACGCAACTGTCGCAGATTGATGCTGCGCACGAAGGATATGCGTGTCGCGGTGCTCTACGCCCGCTGTCGCACGCGCCTCGGCGGTCCGTCGGGGTTGGCGGAAGGAACAGGGCTGCTCGCGGCGTTGCTGCAGGCATTTCCCGACAGCATTCACCCTCAGGCAAGCACGGATGACGATCGCGGCGCGGCACTGGAAATGCGGACGAATGCGCTACAGGCGCTGACAGATCCCGACGGGTTGCTGGCCGATGTCCGGGAGATCGCGCTGATGAAGTCGACCGTCGCGCGTCTACAGATGCGCGACGTCGAACGCGCTTTTGCCCACCCGCGCTCAGCGGATGCGCTCGCGCCCGATTCGGTCATCCAACAGTTGCAGGACCTCCGGATCCGACAGCCGGAAATGATGAGCGCGTTCGCCCAGACGATCTCAAATCTTGCCGCGATCGATATGTGGGCTGCTACGCATCTCGAGGCGTATCTTCTCGATCTTTCGCCATTGATTCGATTGCTGCAGCTGTCAAATGTCGAGGATGGCGGCACCGAAGCGGCTTCCAACGTCACACACGCTTTCGTGGAGGACATTGAAAGCGTGGATACAGGCAGTGGGCGACACGGTGAAGCAATTCCGTCAGTGCTTGCACATGAAAAGTTCATCGCCGACGCACACGCGCCGGCTGCCGTCACGTGTATCGAACATATGCCGATGGACCGCCGGGCGGCGCTGACGCTGATCCGTACGGCGCGTCAGTGGTTCGAAGCGAACGAACCAAGCAGCCCTATCCCGGTATTGCTGAAGCGGGCTGAACAGTACGTTGGCAAACGCTATGTCGAGGTTGTCAACGCGATTCCGGCCGAGCTTCTTGCGCAATGGGATCAGGCGAATGGCCTGGAATAGATTCGGAAATCGACGCGCACGGCGACCAGGCAGCATCTCGCCGGCGAACCTCGTATGCGACTGACCGCCGGTGGTCCCGCCTCACGCCCGCGTCGCATGCGCGCGCACTAGCGCAGCAAGCGCTTCCTCCAGCGTCGTCGTCCCGTACACCCGCTCCGACGCGTCGGCTTCCACATCGATCCGCCCCGCGTTGTGCACGTCATACAGGTCGACGATCAGCTGCGCATGACGCTCGCTGAGCCCAGCGCGCAGTAGCGTCGCGCTCCACGTATCGCGCGGCAACTCGTGCGCGACGATCGAGCGACCTGCCGCCGCGCCCAACGTTTCCGCAATCGCCGTCACGCTCACCCGCCGCGGCCCTTCGACACTGACGATGCGCGGCCCGCTGCCGCCTTCCGGCGCATCGAGCATCAGCCGCGCCGCGACGATGCCCACATCGGGCGCCCAGACCGTCGGAAACGCCTTGCCGACCGGATGATGGAAGCTCGGCAGCACGCCGGTACCGAGCGCGACCGGCAGCACGCGCGCCCAGTTCTGCAGATGCTCGGCCGAGCGCAGCAGCGTCAATCGCGTCGGGATCGTCTTCAGCCGTTCCTCGAATTCATGGAACAGGCGCGTGATACCCGTATTGCCTTCAAGCTCCGCGCCGTAATCCGACAACGCGAGCAGCGCCGGCGGCGGATTCGCGGCAAGCGCGGCGGTCGCTGCATCGATCGTCCGCGTCATCGTCGCGGCCGGATCGGGGTCGGCAGCCGGCACCGGGCACAGTATCTGCACCGCCTGCGCGCCGTCGATCGCCGCGGCGATCGCGTTCGCATCCGTCAGGTCCGCGATCGCAACATCGCAGCCGAGCTGCATGAAACGTTCACGATGGCGCGCGTCGCGCAGCACCGCGCGCACGGAATGGCCTGCGTAGCGCAAGGTCGTCACGGTCGACAAGCCGACGTTGCCGGATACTCCGAAGATCACGAACACGGTTCGCTCCTGAGGGATGAAGGTGCTGTGATTGTCGGGTTGCGCGGCCGAGAAGGCGCGCACGGAGGGATGAATCGAGCAGGAAAAGATGACGTGCTGAGTACGCCAACCATGCGTGCTCCCCGATACAAGCGCGTCAAAACCGGAGAAGGCGAACGCGACAATCGTCCAACCACCTGTTGGACAATTGCCCTTGGATCAAACGCAACGCCCATGTACCGCTGTTGCGTTATGCGTCTTTCCCGCCATCCTCACCGTCATACGCCAGCCGCAACCCACCCCGCACGCCTGACCGCGCTATCTCCGTCGGCGTCGCCCCGAGCATGCGATTCATCCAGTTCGCCATGTGGCTCTGATGCGCAAACCCGGCCTCCAGCGCGATCTGGCTGATGCTGAGCCGGCCTTCGAGCAGCAGCGTCTTCGCGCGCTCCACCCGGCGCCGCACGACGTACTGGTGCACGGGCATCCCGAGCGTTTCGCGGAACAGCACCTTGAAATGCGGCACGCTGATCGACACGAGCGCCGCGAGCTCGGCCAGCGTCATGCGCCGGTCGAGATTCGCCTCGACATAGTCGATCACGCGCGCCGCCGCCTTCGGCGCCAGCGTGCGCCGGCGTTCGCGAAACACGGGCTGGCCGTCGACCAGCCGCGCGACGAGCGCCGTGCACAGGCTCTCCGCGTAGAGCGGGTCCGATGCGTCTTCCGCTTCGAGTTCGGCGGCCATCGCCCACGCGATGTGCTGCAGCCGCGGGTCGCGCACCTGCAGCCGCCGGCGGATCCGCGCGTGCGACGGCTTCAGTTCGAGCTGTTCGACGGTGCGCCGCACGAAGGTGTCGCTGAGTGCGATGTGCAGAATCCGGCAGTCGGCGCTGTCGGTCCATTGGCCGGGCAGGCCGGCCGGAATCACGTCGACGTCGCCGTGCGCCTGGATACGCGACACGCGCTCGCCGTCGCACACGCAATCCGCGCGCACCGGCGCGCCGATATGCACGCCGATCCGGTGATGCTCGGCCGCCGGAATCCGGTACGTACCCGCGCGAATCTCCAGCAGCGACGCGCCGAAGCCACGCCAACCCAGCCCGCGGCTGGAGCGCAGACTGACCGGGACGCCGTTGTCCGTCGGCGCGGCAAGAATCGGATCGCTCATTGATGGTCTCCACCAGATCAGGTGCCGAACGCGCATTGTGACGCGTTTCGGGCCGGCGTGCCGGCCGTGCGCGAGCGCCGCCGGATCACGCAGAAAAAGATCATCCGTTTCTGCTCGGGACGATCCTTGCGTGCGCGCCGGCGGGCGCCACGCCGCTTACGATCCGTTCATCCGACACCTACGGAGCCCGTCATGCCCCATTCCTGCCCGCAACGCGCGGCGTTCATCGCGCGTTCGCCGTCCACCGTTCGCCCTTCATCCGGCCCCGACGTCCGCAATACACGCACCGCCATCGCCGCGTGGTGCCTGCGCGTGGTCGGCTGGTACCGGCTCGAACGGCTGCTCGCATCGATTCCCGACAGCAACGACGATTTCGGGCTCGCCTGACCGCCGGTCGCGCCTACTTGCGTCGCCGCTCGTGCGACGCCACCGTCGCGCCGTCGATCACCGGCGCACCCTGCTTGATCAGGAAGTCGCGGAACAGCCCCGTCACTTGCGAGATCCGCCGGTCGGCGAGCGTCACCACATACCATTCGCGTTCGATCGGGTTGCCGGGGAACGGCAGTTGGCCGAGCAGCCCCGTTCGCAATTCAAGTGCACACGCGTGCAACGACAGGAACGCGACGCCGAGGCCCGCTTCGGCCATCTGCTTGATCGCCTCGTTGCTCGACAGTTCGGAACCCACATGAAAGCGATGGCCCGCGTTCTTGAACAGGCTCTCGACGGTCGAGCGCGTGCCCGCGCCACGCTCACGCACGAGCAGGTGTGCGGATTCGAGATCCTTCAGCGTGACGCGCTTGCGCTGCATCAGCGGATGGCCGGGCGCCGCGACGAACACCATCGGATGCTTCGCGAACTCGACCGCGTGCGTGCGCAGTTCCTTCGGCGCGCTGCCCATCACCGCGAGATCGATTTCATGCGTCGCGAGCATGCGGATGATGTCGTCGCGGTTGCCGACCTTGAAATACGTCTTCACGTGCGGACGCGTCGCGGTGAATTTGACGAGCAGCGGCGGGATCAGGTATTCGGCCGTCGTGATCGCGCCGATCCGCAGCGTGCCGCCGAGATCGCCCGTCAGCGCGGCCACTTCGTCGCCGGCCTCGCTCCACAGATGCAGGATCTCGCGCGCGTAGCGCGCCACGATCTCGCCGGCCGCCGTCAGCTGCACGCCACGCCCCACCCGCTGCAGCAACGCGGCGCCCACGGCCTCCTCGAGCAGGCGAACCTGCAGCGACACGGCCGGCTGCGTCAGGTTCAGCTCCTCGGCCGCGCGCGACACGCTGCCGAGCCGCGCGATCATGTCCAGCGCCTTCAGCTGCCGGAACGTCGCGGTCTTTCCTATAAGTGAATACATATGAGTCGCTTATAAACATTAAATTGTTCGAGTGGGTTCGAAACTATATCGTCGGTTCTTGAGCAATGTCATCCGAATCGTCATTCAGCGGGAGCCCAACATGGACAACACCACGCCCACCCTTGCAACGGACCGCGCACCGCGCGTGCCGCGCATCGTGATCATCGGCGGCGGCGCCGGCGGCCTGCAGCTCGCGACGCGTCTCGGCGATACGGTCGGACGCCGCGGGCAGGCCGACGTCGTGCTCGTCGACCGTTATCCGACGCACTTCTGGAAGCCGCTGCTGCACGAAGCCGCATCGGGCCATCGCGATCCGGCCTCCCACACGATCGAATACGCGGCGCAGGCGAAGCGTCACGGCTTCCGTTTCGTGCAGGGCGCGCTGCGGCGGGTCGACCGCGCGGCCCGCACGGCGACGATCGCGGCCGTGCGGGATGCGGACGGCACGGAAATCCTGCCGCAGCGGGAACTCGACTATGACGATCTCGTGCTGGCGGTCGGCAGCGTGACGAATTTCTTCAATGTGCCGGGCGCCGAGCGTCATGCGCTGCCGCTCGAAAACCTCGACCAGGCCGAGGATTTCCGCCGCAAGTTCCTCGCTGCGTGCACGAAGGCGAATCACCTGGCCGAGCAGCAGCCCGCGCGGCGGGGCGCGCCGATCTGCATCAACGTGATCGGTGCGGGCGCGACGGGCGTCGAGCTGGCCGCCGCGCTGCGGCACGCGATCCAGCAACTGACCACGTACCGCTTCAAGGCGCTGGTGTCCGCACGCGACGTGCACATCCGGCTGATCGAAGGCGGCCCGCGCATCCTGCCGGCGCTCGACGAACGGCTGTCCGGCAAGATGCACGCGCAGCTTCGCGCGCTGAACGTCGACGTGCTGACCGATACGCGCGTGGCGGAAGTCGGCGCGGATGCCGTGACGACCGCGGCGGGCGAACGGCTCGCGAGCGACATCACGATCTGGGCGGCCGGCGTCGCCGGCCCCGCGATGCTGCGGGACATCGGCGACATCGCGCTGAACCGCTCGAACCAGGTGATCGTGACCGACACGCTGCAGACGCCCGACGATCCGCACGTGTATGCGTTCGGCGATTGCGCCGCGTGCCCGTCGACTGGTGCCGGCGGATTCCTGCCGCCACGCGCGCAGGTCGCGCACCAGCAGGCCGTGTATCTGGTCAACGCGTTCGCGCGCCGCGTCGCCGGCAAGCCGGTGGCCGGCTTCACGTTCCGCGATGCGGGCACGGTCGTGTCGCTCGGGCATGCGGGTGCGGTGTACCAGGCGGACATCGGCGTGCGCTCGCGCTCGCTGATCGTCGACGGGCTGGCGGCGATCGGGCTGTACAAGTTCCTGTATCGCAAGCACCTGTTCAGCGTGGTCGGCGTGAAGCGCGCGCTGTTCCAGTCGCTGAGCCACTGGCTGCAAAGCCGTAACCAGCCGTCGATCAAGCTGCACTGATCGCGCCTGTTCGCGCGCACCCTCGCAACGCGGCATATCGGGCGGGCATCGCTCGATATGCCGTTTCCTTATATGCATATGCGCGATGCATCCAGAATGTGCGCCATGCTGGTGCATCACATTGAAGGCCGTCGATGCGCTGCCATTCGCGCGGAAAATGCCGTGCGACACGTGTCCCGCGCCCGCTCTGGCTTGCCACCCCATTCATTAGTCAAATCGTATGAGTCGGCTAAAAATATTAATTGGTCGCATTTTCCGGATCGACGCTAAGGTGTGTGGCATTCCCGTCGGCGAACGGATCATCACGTTTCTGAAAAGGAATCACCGTGGTCATCGAAGCCATCGTCACCCGTCTCGACGCAGCATTCGCCCAGATCGAAGCAACACCGGATTCGCGCGAATCGCGCCATCAGCGCGACGCGATCATCCAGTGGCTCGACCGGGCATCGGAAGAAGGATATCGACTCGGTCTCGTCACGACGCTGCCGGCCGCACGGCTCAGCGACATGTTCGAAGGCCAGTTCGGCCGCGCGAACCTCGACCGCTTCTCGGTCGTCGTCACGGATTCTGATCAACAGGACTCCGGATCAAATCAACATCCGTTCGATGTCGCGTTGCAAGCGCTCGGCGTGCCGCCGGAGCGCGCGGTCGGGATCGCGAGCAGCGAACCGGAACGCCGCGAAGTCGAACATTTCGGCCTGTCGCGCTGCGTGAACATCACCGATACGGTGCGCTCGATCGCATCGGCCGGGCTGCACTGAACGCCCGCCCCCGGGCCGGCCGCAGCCGGCCATCATCGTCGATCCGGCGGCAATCCGACGATTGTCCGACCGCATCCTGACATTCTGCTGTCAAAGTCGCTTGCAACACTCCGGGGCTCGACCACATTGCCCCGGAGACGGTACGACGCGCATGCGCATCGTGCCGTCCGTTGCCCGCCACGATGACACGCCCGACCCGCACCGCCGCCGCCCTCACGATCGCCTGTCTGTTGCTCGCCGCCTGCGGCGGGGATGATGACCCGACGCCGCCCGCCACGTCGGTCGACAACAACGGCACGGCGCCCGCACCGCAACCGCAACCGCAACCTCAGCCCACGCCTGACCCGGCGCCCGCGACCTACTACCAGACGAAGACGCCGTACCGCCCGCAGCAGGACGCCGCGACCTACGAAGCGCCGCCGGCCGACTACGCGCCGGTCTACACCGAACTCGTCGCACGGCACGGCTCGCGCGGGCTGTCGGGCTTCAAGTACGACGGCGCGATCTACGCGATGCTGGTCAAGGCCGAGGCTGACGGCGCGCTGACCGCGCTGGGCGCGCAACTCAAGGCCGACACGTACGCGATGATGAAGGCCAATGCGCTGCTCGGCTACGGCGTGCAGGGCATCTCGACACCCGGGTACGGCAACCTCACGCAAACCGGCATCCGCGAACATCAGCAACTCGCCGCGCGTCTCGCGCAGCGGCTGCCTGCGCTGTTCGCCGCGGGCAACCGGCAGGTGGTCGTCGTCAACTCGGGCCAGGATCGCGCGGTCGACAGTTCGACATATTTCTCGGCGGCGCTCGTTGCCGCGCAGCCGGCACTGGCGCCGGCCATCACGCTGCCGGCCGCACCGGCCGGCTATCCGGCGAACGCACCGGTCGCGCAGCCGGCCGGCACCAATCGCTTCCTGCTGTATTTCCACTCGCTGAAGCCGGCCACCGATCTCGTGACCGACACGAGCGATCCGTACTACGCGACCTATCAGGCGAGCCAGGCATACCAGGCCTATGCAAACGACGCGACGGTGGCCGCGAAGCTGAAGGCGATCAAGGCCGCGCCCCAAGCGGCCGACGTCGCGCAAACGGTGCTGTCTGCGCTCGTGTCGCCGGCCTTCATCGCGAAGCTCGGCACCGACGGCTACACGTTCGCGAACACCGGCACCTATGCGTTTACATCGACGGACGGCAAGTTCACCAACACGCTGAAGGGCGACGGCAAGACGAAGATCGCGACGGCCGTCGATGCGGTGAACGTGCTGTACAACCTGCTGCAGGTTGCGCCGGCCATGACCGCGGAAACCGGCGGCGTCACGATGGAGAAATACATCGGTGCCGAGCAGGCGCAGTATCTCGCGTACCTGCAGGACGCCGAGGACTACTACCAGAAAGGGCCCGGCATCCAGGAAGCGAACCCGGTGACGTACCGGATGGCGAAGGTGCTGCAGGACGATTTCTTCGGTGAAGTCGATGCGATCGCGCGCGGCGACCTGACGCATGCCGCGAAGCTGCGCTTCACGCACGCGGAGATCGTGATTCCGTTCGCGTCGATCATGAACCTGAAGAACGTGTTCGTGCCGACGCCGCAAGCGCAGACGTACACATATGCGAACAACCCGTGGCGCGGCGACCAGGTGTCGCCGATGGCCGCAAACATGCAATGGGATGTTTATCGCAACGGGACGCGGCTCATCGTGAAGATGCTGTACAACGAGCGCGAGACGGATTTCCAGGCCGCGTGCGACGGCGCGAAGATCGCGCCGACCAGCCACTTCTACGACTACGCGGGGCTGAAGCAGTGTTACGGGTATCAGTGACGCATGGTGACGACAACGTATGCCGGATGCGCGATGCATCACGTCGACGACGTCCGCCCTTGTCCTTCATGCCCGCAATCACCGTCGACAATCTCGAATATCGCGGCCAATTAAAATATCTGATTGCGACCTATCAAGTTTTATCATCTCTGGTCGTTACTATGAATTTCGACCAGGGATGGCATGAATTCAATCATTACGCGCTCGTTTGGCGGACTCACTCGCCCCTACTATATTCGTAACTTTCTTTTCAGCTTGATCTTCCCCACGGTTTTCATCTTCATTTCCAGCTTCGGGAAAGAAGGCCTTCCCGGAGGGTTGCTCGCGCTTGTATTGATTTTCATGGCGGTGAGTTGCCTCCTCTACCCTTATTCCCGATTTGTCTACGAAAGCGTCGTGAACTACATCGTTGGACGCAATATGTTCTTTGTCAATGCAGCATTGATGCTGGTTGTCAAGTTCATGACCATGTTCCTGTGTTGGTATCTAGCCATTTTCATCGCACCGCTCGGCCTGGCATACCTTTTCTTCCGTCATCGCCCGACAGGCGCCAACTGAAAAACCGGCCCCGCGCGGTCAAGTACCGCGCTCGGTCATGTCCGCCCGACTCGCCCCTTCCTCCCCTTTCCGCTCGACGCTCCACGTATGGATCGGCCGATGCCCGGGCCGCTCCCACTCGGGCGGCATCCACAGATGCCTCAAGCGCTGCAGAACCGGCCCGGGTGCGAGCACATCGCGCCACATGTCGACGAATTCGTGCACGTTCAGAACAAGAAAGTTGTACGAACGAATCTGCTGCGTGATGCCGTAGTCGACCGGCTCCGTTTCCTCGACATAGGTGCCGAACATCCGGTCGAAGATGATCAGCACGCCGCCGTAGTTTCGGTCGATGTACCGCGGATTGCGGCCATGATGCGCGCGATGGTTCGACGGCGTGTCGAACACGTACTCGAACCAGCGCGGCAGCCGGCCGATCGCTTCGGTATGCACGAAGTACTGGTACGCGAGATCGACGGCAAGCAGGAACAGCACGACGGCGGGCGGAATGCCGAGCCACACCGGCGGCAGATAGAACAGGAACACGCCGACGAACGCGTTCAGCAGCGACTGGCGCATCGCCGTCGTGAAGTTCATCACCTCGCCGCTGTGATGCGGCACGTGTGCGGCCCAGAACCAGCGCACGCGGTGCGACGTGCGATGAAACCAGTAGTAGCAGAACTCGACGACGACGAAGATCGGCACGATCGTGAAACCGTTCACCGGCACGTCGAACAGCCGGTGTCGATAGACCCACGCGAAGATCGCACCGGTCAACAGCAATCCCGTCACGGTCTCGGCCACCTGATAACCGGCGCCGAGCGACAGGTTCGCGACGATCTCCTTCCAGCGAAACGGCTCGCGGCGGCCGCGCCGGGTCATTACCGCGTACTCGACCGCGAAGGCGATCAGGAACACCGGCGTCATGCCGATCAGCAGCACCTGCTTCCAGTCCACGTCGTTACCCAGGAACGCATGGAGGCACGTCATCAACTCGGTCGGCATGTCGGCAGCCTCGATCGGGAACTGCCGCGCAGTATGGTCGCGCACGGGTCGGCCCGCGTTGACACTTGCCGACGATTACTTGACACTTTCCGCCATGCCCGCCGCCTCCCCGCTCGCGACCCAGCGCATCTACTACTCGAGCACGTACGTGCGGCTGCTGTTCGACTATCTGTCCGGGCAGGGCAAGGATGCGGCGCGCGTGCTCGGCGAGGCACGGCCACCCGAGGACGACCGCGGGCTGACGCTGTACGCGAGCGCGCATTGGCGGCGTCTGCTCGAACGCGCGGCCGATGCGCTCGACGATCCGCTGCTCGGCCTGCACGTCGGCCAGCGGATCACGCCCGCGCATCTCGGCGCGCTCGGCTATGCGCTGCATGCGTGCCGCGACGCCGGCGCAGCGCTCGCGCGCTGGCAGCAATACGAACACCTGATCGCGAACGTCGCGCGCATGGAAGTGCGCGTCGAGGCAACGTCAGTGGCGATCGAATGGCACGATGCACCGGAACCGCTCGGCCCGCTCGTCGACGAAGTCGCGCTGACCGCCATCGTGCAATTCGCGCGCAATATCACCGGCACGCGCACCGGGCCCGACGAAGTCTGCTTCGTGCATCCGTCGCCCGGCGACGAACAGCCGTACCGCGACTACTTCGGCTGCCCGGTCCGGTTCGGCCAGCCGGTGAACCGGCTCGCGTTCCCGTTGCGCTTGCTCACGCAGCCGCTGCAGCGGCCCGACGACGCGCTGCGGCAGATGATGGAGCGCCAGGCGAGCGCGCTGCTCGCGGAACTGCGGCAGACGGACGATCTCGAACAGTCGGTGCGCGAGGCCGTCGCGCGTCTGCTGACGCAGGGTGAAGTGAGCATCGAGCAGATCGCGTCGGATCTGCATGTGTCGTCCCGCACGCTGCATCGCCGGCTGGCCGGGCTCGGGCTGAACTTCCGGCGCCTGCGCGAGGATACGCGGCGGCGGCTCGCGATCGATCATCTGAACGATCCGCGGCTCACGCTCGCCGAAGTGGCCTGGTTGCTCGGCTATTCCGAACACAGCGCGTTTACGCGCGCCTTTCGGCGCTGGACCGGGGAATCGCCGCAGCAGTGGCGCAGCCGTCAGCCGGCGCGGGCAGCCAGCGTCGCGCGCGGCTGAGCGGCTGTTGGGGCGGGTGCACGCATCGCGCGCGGACGAACTCGCATCGGCTCGCGTGGTCGAACCCGCATCGCCGGAGAACCCTCATGAAACGCGTCGCCCTTGCCGCCGCCCTGACCCTGTTTGCCGCCTTCAACGCACCGGCCATCGCCGGTGCGCCCTCCGGCGCTGTCGCGCCGGTTCCGGCTCAGGCCCATGCGAAAAATTGCGTGCCGTCGCGGGATGCCGCGCCAGGCGCCCGTTCGCCGTCCGGCGCACCGCCGATCCGCGTATGCGTCGGCGACGCCGACACGCAACTGAACCTGCCGTGGTTCCTGACCGACGTGCTCACCGCGGTGGACACGCATCAGTCGCCAAGCGGCCTGCTCCACAAGATGCGCAACGATTTCTGAAGCGCAGCCGCACCCCATCGTTCATGGCCCGTCGGCGCGCTTCAGCACCTCGATGAACGTGCCGACGATGCCGGCCCACATGGCAGGATCGGCAATACGCTCCAGCAGCACCCGCAATGCCCGTCGTTCTTCGTTCGACAGCACGCCGTGCGTGCCGCGGATGCTGTCGTAGCGCGGCGTGCCGCGCGACGCGAGTGCGCGATCGAGCGAGTAGTCGCGCGCCTGTCCATCCACTGCAATCCTGATCCACAGCGAACCGCCGTCCGCCACGGCGGCGCCATCGGTCACGATGACCGTGGGTCCGGCATTTTCTTCCATCGTCACGCTCCGGTTTGAGGCCCTGGCAGAAGTCTGCCGCCGGCCGCGCCACATGGAAATGTTTCTTTTTGAGACACAATCACAAAACCACATCAATATTTAAACAACAATATTTCGTAATATCGCGCCGCGTCTTATACTTGCCGCGCACCATCCTCGTGCCAAGAGACGGTGTTTTTTGTCCCGGCTGCACACACTGTGCGGCCGGGGCTTTTTTCGGTACGCTGCGTCGATATACATGCTCAATGCACGCATGTTATTGAGGAATGCTGCCAGATGAAGGATCGATCGCGACAGGCCGAGCCGATGCCGTCGCGCCGGCCGAATCGACCGGCGTCCCGAAACCGGCGCGCGAGCCGCATGGCCCGAATCGGGCATGCGGGATGCGCGCCGTTGGCGCATCGACCGGTTCGACTTGCCACGTCATGCGTACAACACCAAAGGCAACCGCGGGACTGTGGGCGCTCACGCCCGGCTCGAAGCCCCTTTTTCATCGCCGCGGCGCGTGGCCGCGCGTCGTGTTTTTCGCCGCCGTGATCATTTGCGTGCTCGTGCCCGCGTTCGCGATCGTGCTGGCCGACCGCTACGCGCGCGATGCCGTCACCGCGCATGAACGCGTCGTGGCAAACGACATCGTGGCTTCCGTGGACCGCATTCTGGACGGCGTGCGCCTTCGACACGCGGACGAGCTGACCGCACTGGTCGGGCGGCCGTGCGCGACGGTGTTCCGGACACTCGCCGAAGTGGGCACTCGCCTGCGCTATCTGCGAGCGGTCGCGCTGGTAAATGACGGGCGCGTGATGTGTTCGTCGGCGCTCGGCTCGATCGACCTGCCGCTCGCCGCATATGCGCGCGAACCCGAACCGGGATCGATGATCGTCACGCTGCTGCGCCAGACGCCGTTCCAGCATGGCATTCCGGTACTGTCCGCGTTCCGCGCGACCGCGCGCGGCGCGGGCGTCCTGTACCTGATCGAAGGCGACTACGTCGCCGACGCGCTGAACCACGGCACCGGCGATGGCGCGGAAACGGCCACGCTGTCGATCGCGAGTTCGGGCCGTCTCGATCAGCACGGCAAGTTCGCGCCGGAAACGGCGGCCGGCCCCGCCGGCGGCAGCACGATGGCGTCGCAGCGCTGGCCGTTCACGGTGTCGGTCATCGCCTCGGCGCGCTACGCGGCACAGGTGCAGCGCCACTACCGGCTGATCTGCGCGACGATCGTGCTGCTGGCCGACAGCCTCGTGATGGCCGCTTACCTGCTCGCGATGGCCCCGCGGCGGCTGTTGCTGAAAGCGGTGCGCCACGCGCTCAGGCGCAACGAATTCCATGTCGTGTACCAGCCGATCGTCGACGTGCAGACGCGCAGGACGGTCGGCGTCGAAGCGTTGCTGCGCTGGCACCATCCGAAGTGGGGGGCCATCAGCCCGGCCGCATTCATCCCGCAGGTGGAATCCAGCACCGTGCTGCCGAAGGTCACCGAATTCGTGCTGCGCACGGCCGTGTCCGAACTGACCGCGCTGACACCGTCCGCGCCGCTGCGCATCGCCGTGAACGTTGCGCCGCAGGATCTCGAGCGCGGGCGGTTCGTGGCCGTCGTTGAGGAGGCGATCCGCGCGCTGCCGCCCGGCTTCACACTGGTGCTCGAAGTCACCGAGCGCATCCTGCTGGAGAAGAACGCGCGAACCACCGAGATTTTCCAGACGCTGCGCTCGAAAGGCGCGAAGTTCGCGATCGACGATTTCGGCACGCATCACAGCAATCTCGACATGCTGTCGCGCTTTCCGTTCGACTACGTGAAGATCGATCGGCAGTTCATCTCGCAACTGGACGGCGGCAGCGCGAGGCTGATCGAGGGGATCGCGGCCGTCGCGCATCACTACGGCCTGAAGATCATCGCGGAAGGCGTGGAGACGGAAGCGCAGCATCGCGCGCTGCATGCGGTCGGGATCCAGTATGCGCAGGGATATCTCTACCAGCGGCCGCTGCGCGCGGAGAACCTGAAGCGCGATTTCGCATGGGCGCCGGTGTAGCGGCGCCGCCGACGGCGACTACTGCGCGCCGTATCGACCGTCGAGGCGCACGCGGCCCTGCTCGACCCATCCTTCGAAGTCGTCGCCGGTCTTGCCGTTCACGTACATGATGTTGTACCAGCGCCCGTGCGACTTGTAGACGGTCACCGAATCGCCGGGAACGATGAAGGTCTGCTTCGTCATGCATTGCGCGTCGGGCGCCGAGTAGAAATACGCGCGCCCCGTGCCGATCACCGTACCCGACGCCGGCGGCCGGAAGTTGTCGTCCGGGCCGCTCGTGGCCGCATCGAGCTGCCCGCAATCGACCGCGCGCCTCGCATGCGCGCCGCTCGCAGCCAGGCTCGCGCCGAGCACCAGCATCGCGATGCCCATGCGCATCGTCATTTTCATCTGCGTGATCCGTTCTGTATGCCGTATGGTTGTTTCGGCGTGCCGGTTCGCGCCCGGCACACGCTCAATCCTGCGCGATGGTCGTCGCTTCGACGCCTACCGCTTCCGGATGATGCCCGAGCCGGGCGGAAATCGCCTGCCCGGCCTCCTTCAGCAACGCGACGTAATGCGCCTTCGTGTCCGCGCCGCACCGCATCGTCGGGAACGACAGCGACAACCCCGCGATCACGCGACCGAAACGGTCGAACACCGGCACCGCGAGACACAGCAGGCCGTCTTCCTGCTCCTCGTTGTCCTCGCCGTAGCCCTGCTGCCGCACGTGCGGCAGGATGCTCATCACCGCGTCCGCCGACGCCAGCGTCTTCGCGGTCGACTTCCTGAACTCGATGCCGGCCAGCACCGCACGCGCGTCGCCGGGCGTCATCCATGCGAGCAGCACCTTGCCGATCGCGGTGCTGTACAGCGGATTGCGCCGGCCGATCCGCGACTGCATGCGCAGCCCGTAATCGGCGTCGATCTTGTGGATGTAGATGATCGCGTCCTCGTCGAACGCGCCGAGATGCACGGCTTCGCGCGTCAGTTGCCCGATGCGGCGCATCTCGAGATCGGCCTCGCGCACGAGGTCCACGCTTTCCAGCGCCTTGCTGCCGAGCTCGAACAGCCGGATCGTCAGCCGGTAGCGGTCGGTCTCGCCTTCCTGCGCGACGTAGCCGAGCGTCTTGAGCGTCTGCAGGAAGCGATGCACCGTCGTCTTCGACATGCCGAGCTGGTGCGACAGTTCGCTGATGCCGATCTCGCGGCGCTCGCCGAGCGCGGCGAGGATCGTGAAGACCTTGCCGACCGCGGCGACCGAATCGGGCTTCTCGACGCTGCCTGCCGCCGACAGGTCGGCCCCCGGTTGGCCGCCACCGGTTTCCTGGTTCGCCTGATCGCGCTTGCGCTGCCTGGGCGTTGCTGTCATGTCCGTGAATCCGTGAGATGCGAATCGGGAGAGCATAACGCGTTCATCGCGCGAGCCGGTCAGCGCGCGAGCCAACCGCCGTCGACGGCCAGCGTATGGCCGTGCACGTAGTCCGACGCGCGCGACGCGAGGAACACCGCCGCGCCCGCGAGATCGTCCGGCACGCCCCAGCGGCCGGCCGGGATGCGGCCGAGGATTTCGTCGCTGCGCCGGCTGTCCTCGCGCAACTGCGCGGTGTTGTCGGTCTCCATGTAGCCGGGCGCGATCGCGTTCACGTTGATGCCGCGCACGGCCCATTCGTTCGCGAGCAGCCGCGTGAGGCCGAGCACGCCGCTCTTCGACGCCGTGTACGACGGCACGCGAATGCCGCCCTGGAACGACAGCATCGACGCGACGTTCACGATCTTGCCGCCGCGCCCCTGCCGCACCATCTGCCGCGCGACGGCCTGCGACAGGAAGAACACGCTCTTCAGGTTCACGTCGATCACGGCGTCCCAGTCGGCTTCGGTGAACGCGAGCGCATCGCAGCGGCGGATCATGCCCGCGTTGTTGACGAGGATGTCGACGTGGCCGAACGCATCGACCGCACCCTCGACGATCCGCTCGACCGGCTCGAGCGTCGACAGATCCGCGCGCACGTCGACGAAGCGCCGCCCGGCGGCCGCGACGCGCGCCGACGTTGCATCGGATGACGAACGATTCGCACCGACGATGTCGCACCCGGCCGACGCGAGCGCGACGGCCATCGCCGCGCCGAGCCCCGTGTTGCAGCCGGTGACGATCGCGACCTTGCCGGTGAGGTCGAACAGGCGGGCGAGCGCGGCATGCGCGCCGGCGGCGGGAAGTTCGGGCGTTTCGCGTTTCATGATGTCAGCGCAGGTCGGCGACGGCGATGTGATCCATGTCCTTGAACACCTGGTTCTCGCCGGCCATCCCCCAGATGAACGTGTATGCCTGCGTGCCGACGCCGGAATGAATCGACCAGCTCGGCGAAATCACGGCCTGCTCGTTGTGCACCACCACGTGACGCGTCTCCCGCGGTTCGCCGAGCAGATGGAACACGGCCGCGTCGGCGGCGAGATTGAAGTAGAAATACACCTCCATCCGCCGCTCGTGCGTGTGACACGGCATCGTGTTCCACAGGCTGCCGGGCTCGAGTTTCGTCATCCCCATCGACAACTGGCAGGTCGGCAATACGTCGGGCACGATGAACTTGTAGATCGTGCGACGGTTGCTCGTGGCCGCGTCGCCGAGCGTTTCGGGCGATGCCTGCGCGAGCGTGATCGTGCGGGTCGGATAGGCCGTGTGCGCGGGCGCGCAGTTCAGGTAGAACTTCGCCGGCCGCGCGTGATCGTCGCTGCCGAACACGACACCCTGCCCGCCTTGCCCGATATAGATCGCCTCTTCGGTGCCCACCGCATGACGCTGCCCGTCGACCTCGACCCAGCCCGGCCCGCCGATGTTGATCGCCCCGAGTTCGCGCCGCGCCAGCAGATGGCTCACGCCCATCGCGGCGCCGAGCGACGCCGGCACCTCGACCGGCCGCGTGGCCGGCCACGCGCCGCCGACGATGATGCGGTCGATATGGCTGTAGGTGAGCGACAGCGCGTCCGGCGCGAACACGTTCTCCACCAGGAAATGCCGGCGCAGGCCGGCCGTGTCGAGCGCCTTCGCGTGTTCGCTGTGTATGCCCTGTCGCACGTCCATGCCGGTTCTCCGTTGGGGAATGGGCAGGCCGCCGGCACCGTCGCCGCCGCTCGCCCTGATGAAGATTGAAGCACACATTTATCAAATTCGGAACGTCGATCCGGATTTTCGATCCAGCTTCGTCGGTCGATCAATTCCTTTGCTGCCATAGCCATCGCGTCTTACGGGTATACGACTACCGATGAAATTCACAAAAACGGACCATCGTTCCGAACTCTGTCCTATAGTCAGTCAGCAGACATCATTCGACAACGGGACGCATCGACGTCCACGGAGGAGACGTGAAGCTGAAACAGGCCATCGACCGCATTCCGG
Organism: Burkholderia sp. EMB26; assembly: GCF_024730645.1. NCBI lineage: Bacteria > Pseudomonadati > Pseudomonadota > Betaproteobacteria > Burkholderiales > Burkholderiaceae > Burkholderia > Burkholderia sp. EMB26. Next base: position 2,171,479 of record NZ_CP078071.1, on the reverse strand, counting down.
GCGGGCTCATGCTGGTCCCGATGCTGCTGGGTGCGTGCGTGCATACGTTCGCCCCGAACGCCGGAAAGTACTTCGGTTCGTTCACCAACGGCCTGATCGCCGGCACGGTGCCGATCCTCGCCGTCTGGTTCTTCTGCATGGGCGCGACGATCAACCTGCGCGCGACGGGCGTCGTGTTGCGCAAATCGGGCACGCTGCTCGCGACCAAGATCGTGGTCGCGTGGCTCGCGACGCTGATCGCCGCGCAGTTCATCCCCGACGACGGCATCCGCACGGGCCTGTTCGCGGGCCTGTCGCTGCTCGCGATCACGACGTCGATGGACATGACCAACGGCGGCCTCTATGCGGCCGTGATGCAGCAGTACGGCAGCAAGGAAGAAGCCGGCGCGTTCGTGCTGATGTCGATCGAATCGGGGCCGCTCGTCAGCATGCTGATTCTCGGCGCGGCGGGCGTCGCGGTGTTCGAGACGCGGCTCTTCGTCGGCGCGGTGCTGCCGTTCCTGATCGGCTTCACGCTCGGCAACCTCGATGAAGACCTGCGCGAGTTGTTCGGGCGCTGCGTGCATCCGCTGATTCCGTTCTTCGGCTTCGCGCTCGGCAACGGCATCGATCTGAACGTGATCGCGAAGAGCGGGCTGCCGGGTATCGCACTCGGGCTCGCGGTGATCGTCGTGACGGGCGTGCCGTTGATTCTGGCGGACAAGTTCGTGGGCGGCGGCAACGGGACGGCCGGACTTGCCGCGTCGTCGACGGCCGGCGCCGCGGTCGCGAACCCGGCGATCATCGGCGAGATGATTCCGAAGTTCAAACCGATGGTGCCGGCGGCGACGGCGATCGTCGCGACCGCGTGCCTCGTGACGGCGATCCTCGTGCCGATTCTGACGGCGATGTGGGCGAAGCGGGCGGCGAGGGTGTCAGGGGTGCCGGTGAGGGTCGCCGCGCGGGTCGGGAATGGCGGGGCGATCGAGCATGAGGGGCATGTCTGAGGAGGAACAGCGATCGCCCGGTGATTCGCCGCCTTCGGCTTCTACGACGACGGCATTCCGTGGGACGTTTCCGCCGTGTCGCGGCTCACGGGAGCGTAGAACACGCGGCACCACACCCGGTAAACCACACAGGCGCCGCCGAGGGTCAAGATCGCCATCGTGATCGGCAACACGCGCATGCCGATGTGGACTCCGGGATCAATCAGTCGTCAGGTGCGCGATGCCGGTTAGCCGGGCGGGTGGTCGACGGACGGCGATGCGACGTTCTGGTGAAAAGGTGCTGCGTATCGTCAATCTGGTCGGTTCGGGTGTCGTGCAACCTGCGCCGTCTTGCGGGCAGGGTTGGCAGTCCGCGCGCGCGTAGCATTCTCGCTCTTCGAGCACGCGGCCAGCAGGCACGAAACAAGCAAGGCGATAGACGTTCTACACATGATCAATCGAGCCTGCTGCGCGTGGCCGCAATTGAACGAGCGGGTTGGCCACGCAGCCTTGACGCATGAACCGGTCAAGCCTGCTCAAGGTACGCAACGAGTTCCCACGCAACTTGTTCAACGTGCCGGCGCGTCCCCATCATGCTGTCGAGCACCGCCAGCTTTCTCGGTTCATGCACGACGACAGACGGCAGCGCGTCGCCCTTGAGGAATCGGCGCTGCGTATCGCCAAACTGACCCGCACCGAGTTTCGCGCACCATACGCCGTCTTCCGGGCAGGTCTGGCCCGTGTGAGCAACCGTACCCAACGGCAGGCGGGATGCGACGTTTTCCGGTTGCTCGGCCTGCGAAGTCTTGTCCGCGGATCCTGGGAGCGGTAATCCTGTCGCGGGATCGAGATGTTTGGCTTTCGCCATCTCGTTGATGAACTCGTCTGAAGGCTTCTGCGGTGGCGTCGCTGCGTCTTGTTCCTTTTGCCATTGGAACGTGCCGTCCCACGGCGGCAGTTTTGCCGGCGGCAGCGGAACAATCTTGTCGATATCCGGGACCTTGGGATTGCGGCCGTCGTTGTCTCTCAGAAACACTCCGATAAGGTTATAACGTCGGCTTCGTTCCGCATCCGGCTGCGCGCCTAGTGCATACAACGGATTCCTCCCGGCCTTCGCGTCGAACGACTCTTCAAGGAGTAGTGCAGACTGGCTGCTTCCTGCCTCGACACTTTTCTGAAATGCCTGAGAAGCTTTCATAAAATCTTTGTCATTCTGAAAAGTCACCCCAAGATAGTTCGCGGCATCCGCGTGACCTTGATCCGCAGCACATTGAAACATTTGACGAGCAATATCAGGCGCTGCATCAGCAGGATCAAGCAAGTTTGCCACGTAATACTGCGCGTCGGCATTCCCAAGGTCAGCAGCTTTTCGGATATACCGTCGCGCTGCGTCTTCATCATGCTGGAGACCGTAGCCACTCAACAAATAGTGACCAATGTCGTAGTATCCGCTCGGCACTCCAGCCTTGATAAGTTGCTCCGCAAGATCAACGCTTTCCTTTTCGGGATCAGGCGATGATGCCGCTCCGGATGAAATCAGAATTTGCAAATTGTGATTAGCCTTGTAGTGCCCATGCGCGGCAGCGATCCGATAGTAGCGCGCAACATCACCAAAATCCTTTTCACCCTCCTTTTTCTGAAGGTATCGACCATACTCAAACAGCTTATCTGCCTCCGGATCGAGAGGCGGCAAATGATCGACCTCATGCGCACAAGTGAAAGCCAGATTCAGACGCACAGCATTTACATCAGGTAACGAGTTCATGGCACTCTCATTCTTCGAGCAAGCCGCCAGTAGGCATGAGATCAGTAGGATGATAGAAATTCTTCGCATACTTAGTCGAGCGCGCTTCGCGTGGTCGTCGCAGTCTGAAAATTGACAATTGAAGCAAATGGCGGTTGCTTCTTTGAATTCAGGAAAGTTTGATTTTTAGAAAGAATCATCTTCCAAGTATCATAAACTCGCCCAAAATCATCGCCAACTGAATCACTCAAAACATCACCAGCATCCTTTACCCCCTGTCCCGGACTCGGCTTCGTATGAATAGTCCACAGCCGCTTCCGAAGCGACTTCGTTATATCGCCATTTTCGTGAGCTATATTCAGCTCACTATCCACTTCCATACTGCGCGTGTTGACGTTTGCTGATCCATGAGTTGTAAACACATCATCTATCAGCATGATTTTGCTATGTACATATGTATTCATCCAATTCCCGGCCGGGGAGTCTGGCGCAACCAACGTACATATTAACGCCTTAAGCCCGGGAATTTCCCCAGGAACAATTTTTCCATGATTATTATTGTCAATCTTAGAATCCAGTTCCTTCAATTGTTGTTGTAATTTCTTTTTTTGTGCAGCCAGTTTCGCGTAATACGCCGCCATTTGCTCCGGTGTCCCTGTACCGTACACATTCGCCCCCTGCACGGCACTGTCCACGCCGTCGATCTGAGTCATCAGATTCCAGCGTTGCTGCTGCATTGCGTCATTGCGCTCCAATCTGGTGACGTTCGGCATCGTATCCGCATGGCCCAGCGACTCCATCATGCGATACGTCGATACCTGTCCGTGGTCCAACGCGTCATCGCTAGAATTGGTCACCACGAACAGATAAAGCGGTCCGTGCTTGCCCACATCTCTGCCACCGCTGGTCTGCTTGTTGATAGCGGCCTTAATGTGGTCGACCAGCGGTGGCCAGCGAAAACCCGTGGCTTGCACGACGACACGGTTCCACCGTCACCGATCCCACCGCGCGATGCCCGAGCCGACCCACCCCGCGGCCCTGCTATGATCGTTTGCCTCGCGCCCGTTGCCCGCCTTTTCACAAAAGGTGCCGGAACAAACGCTACGCCGACGCGAGCCGCTGCAAAAGCCTAAAAAGAGCAATAGAGAGGCGACGGGGCGCCCCTGGCATACCCGTCGCGGATTTCCGATCCGGCCGTGCGGGCTTCGGTCCGCCATCAGGAGACATCTCCATGAATTTCATCTTGCGCGTCGGGCGCACCTGGGACACCCAGATCGATGCCATTCGCGACGCCGTTACCGAACACACGAACCTGATCCGCTACGACAACACGTACTACCGGATCTGTTCGAATGCGGCGCCGCCTTCGTTTACGATCAGCCTGCTTCCCAGCACCGGCGGCACACCGCTCGTGCTCAACATGCGTACGCGCGACCTGTACGTCGAGTTGATCGGCGGTCATCCGTTCGAAAACTACTCGCACAATCTCGACCGGATGCCGTTCGATGCGATCGCCACCAGTGGCAGCGACGCGGTGCGCGGCTTCTCGCTCGATAGCGCGATTCGCGGCCTGCTGCGCACACCCGGCGGCGACAAGCGCATGCTCACGCCCGATGATCGCTTCCTCGCGCAATCGCTCGTCGTGTTCTGCGTGGCCGAGTCGCTGCGATTCGACAAGATCGCGACCGAACTCGGGCAGTACTTCCGGTCGTCTTACGATCCGAATCATCCGGAAATCACCAGCTTCCTGAAGGGCGCCACGCCGATCCGGTATCTGCAGTCGTGGTTGAAGATGGCGAAGAACTGGGAAAAAACGACCCGGGACGTATTCGACGGCATCCCCGACAAGATGCGCGAGATCGTCGTCCAGCCGCGCGACCGGTTGTCGCCGGCCGACCGGCAGGCGTCCGCGCGCGTCGACACCACCGCGTTCGGCGAAGTCACGCAGAAGATCGCGCCGGGCATGCGCGTGCTGATGCGGCCGTCGTGACGCTCCGGCTTCCTGCCACCTGATGCCATCGACCACCGCCGGCGCGAAGCGCTTCCAGGCGCTAAAATCCGCCGCCTGAGCATCCACGACGAGCAAGCGTTTTGACGGCGTTCGAGCAGGGTTTCATCCTTACCCGCCACTGGCGGGACACCGCATCCGGCATCGAGATCGAGTTCTGGTTGGCAACCGGACACGGCCCGCGCCGCGTGCGGTTGCGCCCGCAGGAAGCCGTCGCGTTCATCCCCGCCGAGCAGCAGGCGCTCGCCGAGCGCACGCTGGCCGGCGAGCGCGACGCCGAGTTGCGGCCGCTCGCGCTGCGCGACTTCCGGCAGCGCCCGGTCGTCGGCCTCTATTGCAAGCGCTACCGCCATCTGTCCGGGCTCCAGAAACGCCTGGCCGCCGCCGGCGTCGACGTCTACGAAGCCGACGTGCAGCCGCCCGACCGCTACGCGATGGAGCGCTTCATCACCGCCTGCGTCGAGTTTCGCGGCCAGCCCGGCCGCGACGGCACGCTGACCGGCGGCGAGCTGAAGCCGGCGACCGGTTACCGCCCCGCGCTGCGCTGCGTGTCGCTCGACATCGAAACCAGCGTCCACGGCGAGCTGTACTCGATCGCGCTCGAAGGTTGCGGGCAGCGCCAGGTCTACATGCTCGGCCCGCCGAACGGCGACGAACGCGATGGCACCGGCACGCTCGATTTCAATCTCGACTACTGCGACAGCCGGCCCGCGATGCTCGCGCGGCTGAACGACTGGTTCGACGAGCACGATCCCGATGCGGTGATCGGCTGGAATCTCGTGCAGTTCGACCTGCGCATCCTGCACGCGCACGCGGAGCAATACGGCGTGCCGCTGAAACTCGGGCGCGGCGGCAGCGTGCTCGACTGGCGCGCGCACGGCCAGCAGCCCGACCACTTCTTCGCGGGCGCGGCCGGCCGGCTGATCCTCGACGGCATCGACATGCTGAAATCCGCGACGTGGACCTTCCCGTCGTTCAGCCTCGAATACGTGTCGCAGTCGCTGCTCGGCGAAGGCAAGTCGATCGACAATCCGTATCAGCGGATGGACGAGATCCAGCGCCGCTTCGATCACGACAAGCCCGCGCTCGCGCGCTACAACCTGAAGGATTGCGAGCTCGTCACGCACATCTTCGACAAGGCCGACCTGCTGTCCTTCGCGCTCGAACGCGCGAGCGTCACGGGCCTCGCGGCCGATCGCACCGGCGGGTCGGTCGCGGCGTTCACGCACCTGTACCTGCCGCGCATGCATCGGCTCGGCTATGTCGCGCCGAACCTCGGCGACGTGACGGGGCAGAACAGCCCCGGCGGCTTCGTGATGGATTCGCGCCCCGGGCTGTACGACTCGGTGCTCGTGTTCGACTACAAGAGCCTCTATCCGTCGATCATCCGCACGTTCCTGATCGATCCGGTCGGGCTGATCGAGGGGCTCGCGCACCCCGCCGACGAAACATCGGTGCCCGGTTTTCTCGGCGCGCGTTTCTCGCGCACCGCGCACTGCCTGCCCGACATCGTGCGGCGCGTGTGGGAAGGCCGAGACGACGCGAAGCGGCAGCGCAACGCACCGCTGTCGCAGGCGCTGAAGATCATCATGAATTCGTTTTACGGCGTGCTCGGCTCGACCGGCTGCCGCTTCTTCGATCCGCGCCTCGCATCGTCGATCACGATGCGCGGCCACGAGATCATGCACCGCACGCGCAAGCTGATCGAAGCTCAGGGTTACGAAGTGATTTACGGCGATACCGATTCGACGTTCGTATGGCTCGGCCGCGCGCATGACGACGACGAAGCCGGCGCGAAGGGTCGGGCACTGGTCGAGCACGTGAATCGCTGGTGGCAAGCGCACCTGCGCGAGCAGTTCGGGCTCGACAGCGCGCTGGAGCTGCAATACGAGCGGCATTACCGCCGCTTCCTGATGCCAACCGTGCGCGGCGCGGAAGAAGGCAGCAAGAAGCGCTACGCGGGCCTCGCGGCGACGGCCGACGGCGGCGAGGATCTCGTGTTCAAGGGGCTCGAAACGGTGCGCACCGACTGGACGCCGCTCGCGCAGCAGTTTCAGCGCGAGTTGTACCGGCGCGTGTTCAGGCGCGAACCGTATCAGGATTTCATTCGCGACTACGTGCGGCGCACGCTGGCCGGCGAATTCGACGATCAGCTCGTCTACCGCAAGCGCGTGCGCCGGCCGCTTCGCGAATACGAGCGCAACGTGCCGCCGCACGTGCGCGCGGCGCGCATCGCCGACGAGTTCAATCATGCGCAGGGCCGGCCTCTGCAGTATCAGCGCGGCGGCTGGATCAGCTACGTGATGACGACGGCCGGCCCCGAGCCGCTCGAAACGATGCGCTCGCCGATCGACTATGCGTTCTACCTGAGCCGCCAGCTTCAGCCCGTCGCCGATGCGATCCTGCCGTTCCTGCGCGACGATTTCGAACGCGTGATCTCCGGGCAGGGGCAGTTGTTCGGCGATTGACGGATCACACGCCAGCCCGTCCCGGTTGCGCACGCAACCGAGCCTTGCAGGCCATTCATCGCGCGTCGACCATGAGTCTGCGGATCGATCCGAAGCCGCATCGGTCGGCATTCGCACGTCCCCACCTGCCGCACGACAAGTAAAACCGATTGCCTCGATCAGGCGTCCGGCTTTGACGCCGCGCCGACCGGTCGCTCCGGCCGCATGCCGGATCATTGGCCTCGCGACCGATGCACGCACCTGCCGCTGAGCCGGGCCGTCCCGAGCGACACGATTGATGCAATCAGGGTCGCCTCACCACACGCGTCAGGAACGGCCCATGCGGCAAGCACCGTTGCAGCCATCGCCGATGCGTGATCGCCCCGGCATGCGCATTGCGCACTCTCACGCATTCTGAAACACAGCTCGCCAGGAATCGCCGTTTATCCGGCCGTTCCGGGTTCCTAAACTTGCTCCATCGATCTGGCGGCCTGCCGCAGGTACGTCGAATCGCAACGAAACCGTCTGAGGAAATCGTGAAATCGCTCATCGTTACCATCGCCGCCGTCATCGCTACCGCCACCGCGCTGCTTGCCGCACCGACCCTGTCGTACGCGCAGTCGTCGTCCTACTCGACGCTCACCCGCGCGCAAGTGCGCCAGGAGTTGCTGGACCTCGAATCGGTCGGCTACAACCCGTCGATCGGCGACGGCGACAGCTATCCGGACGACATCGTCGCCGCGCAGGAACGCCTGGCCGCGAAGCGCCTCGCCGAACACAAGAATGCCGAAGCGGGCTACGGCCCGAACGGCGCACCGGGTTCGGAATCCGGCGCGCCGGCAGCGGCGGCCGTGGCGCACTGACGCGCCGCCGGTCGCCGAGAGGAAGCCCCCAACTCCGCGCCGCCCCGCGGGCATGCGGCTAAAATACCGGCCTGCCGCGCGTCCCGCCGCGGCCGGAGGACACTCATCATGACCGCACGTCGCGGTGCCGCGGTCGCCATCGCACCCGGCCACGAGACAGCCAGCCTGTCGAAAGCCCAGCAAACGTTCAATACGCTCGTCAAGCAGATCGAGACGCGGCGCGAGCGGCTCGGCGCGTGGGAAGCCGTGATGCCGGCGTTCCAGAAGAAGTTCGTCGACGCTCTGTTGCCACTCGAACAGGAAGCGACGGCGCTGCGCATCCGGCTGATCCATCTGCTCGACGATGCGTTTCTGCAGAAGGGTCTGAGCAAGGCCGAGCAGCGCACGCTGTCGGACCTGATCGTCGACATGGCGCGCGACTTGCTCGACGTCAGCGACGACGCGACGTTGAAAATCATCTACGATCGGCATGCCGGACCCGCGCACACCGGCCACGCGGCAGGCGCTCCCGAGCCCGCCAAACCGGGACGGGAACAGGAACCCGAGCCGCAACCGCCAGAAGATCTCGACACGCTGTCGCCCGACGAACTCGCGGCACGCATGCAGGCTGAACTCGACGCCCAGTTCGAGCGCGACATGGCCGCCCATGCGGCCCGCGAGGCGCAGCGCGCCAAGCGCAAGAAGGCACCGAAGCAATCGGCCGCGCAGGCCCGGATCGAAGCCGAGCAGGCCGAATCGAGCAAATCGATCCGCGAGATCTATCGCAAGCTGGCCAGCGCGCTGCACCCCGATCGCGAACCCGATCCGCAGGAGCAGCAACGCAAGACCGTGCTGATGCAGCGGGTCAACCGTGCCTACGAGAAAGGCAACCTGCTCCAGCTGCTCGAACTGCAGCTGGAAATCGAACAGATCGACCGGCGTGCGATCGACGGTCTCGGCGAAGCGCGGCTCACGCGCTACAACGGCATCCTGGAGGAACAGCTGCGCGAACTCGATCAGGAGATCGTGCACGTCGAGCACGACTTCCGGCGCACGTACGGGATCGCGCCGTCCACCAAGGTCGCACCCGATACCGTGCTGCGCATGCTTGCGCGCGACATCGCCGGCATGCAGCGGAGCAACCAGGATTTGACCGTCACGCTGCGCGAGTTCGAGGATCCGGATCAGGTCAGGAACTGGTTGAAGGACATGAAACGCCGGCCCGCATCGTCACGCTTCGACGACGAATCGTATTGAGCCGCCTGCGCGCGCGTCACCGCACTTCGCCGATCCCGCCCATCAGCGTCATCAATTGCTCGCGCAGCCACTGGCTGCCCTGATCCTGATCGGCGCTGCGATGCCAGTAGCAGAAGTAGTCGAGCCCCGGCATCTCGAACGGCAGTTCCAGAATGCGCGCCGGATAGCGCTGCAGCAGCCGCAGCGGCGCCGTCAGCGCGAGATCGCTTCGCATCGCGATCAGCGGTGCGACCATGTAGTGCTGCACGCGCATCTGGATATTGCGGCGCAGCCCGAGCCGCGTCAGTTCCGCGTCGACGTGCCCGCTGCCCTTGCGGCGGCTCGATACGTGGATGTGGCCCATCGACAGGTAGTCGTCCATGGTCAGCGTGTCGCCGTTGAACGGGTGATCGTCGCGGATCATGCACGCGTAGCGGTCCTGCACCAGCAGCGCCTGGTGCAGATGCGGATCGCCGATCAGCGGCGCGTCGATCGCGATGTCGACCGAGCCGTTCGCGAGCGCGGTCGCGACTTCGCGGCGGTCCATCGTATAGCTGCGCACGTGCATGCCGGGCGCATGCGTCTGCAGCAGTTCACCGAGCGCGGGCAGCAGCAGCGCCTCGGTCAGGTCGCTCATGCTGAGCCGGAACACGCGCTCGGACGAAGCCGGGTCGAACACGTCGCCTTCATGCGCGCTCGAATCGAGCAGTTGCAGCGCCTCGCGCACGCGGCCGACGATGTTCTCGGCCATCGGCGTCGGCATCATCCCGGCCGGCGTGCTGACGAACAGCGGATCGTTCAGCGTCTTGCGCAGCCGCGCCAGCGCGTTGCTGACGGCCGGCTGCGTGAGGTTCAGCACCTCGGCCGCGCGCGTCAGGTTGCGCTTGTTGTAGATCGCCTCGAATACGACGAACAGGTTCAGATCAATCTTCGAAAGGCGCATCGCCGGATCTCCTTGCCGGCATCTTAATACGGCATGCGCCTCCCGTTCGCCCACGTCGCTCTCCCGCGCGGCGCGCCGCTCAGCCGCGCGGCGGCGGCGTCAGGTACGGCGCGGTCGCGCCGGGTTCGCCGTCCTTGATCTCCATCCGCGCGATCGCCTGCAGGTGCACCTCGTCCGGGCCGTCGGCGAAGCGCAGCGCGCGGCCCCAGGTCCACAGGTCGGCCAGCGGCGTATCGGGGCTCAGGCCCGCCGCGCCGAATACCTGCATCGCGCGGTCGCACACGTCCGTGTAGACGGTCGGCACGAGCGCCTTGATCATCGAGATTTCCTTGCGCGCGGCCTTCGCGCCGACCTTGTCGATCATCCACGCGGCCTTCAGCACCAGCAGGCGCGCCTGGTCGATCTCGATGCGCGAGCGCGCGATCCATTCGCCGACCGTGCCGTGCCGGTTCAGCGGCTTGCCGAACGCGACGCGCGACTGCGCGCGGTCGACCATCAGCTCCAGCGCCAGCTCGGCCGCGCCGATCGAGCGCATGCAGTGGTGGATGCGGCCCGGCCCGAGGCGCGCCTGCGCGAGCGCGAAGCCGCTGCCTTCCTCGCCGAGCAGGTTGCGCGCCGGCACCCGCACGTTGTCGAACGTGATCTCGCAGTGCCCTTCCGGCGCGTGGTGATTGACCACCGTGATGTTGCGCACGACCGTCACGCCCGGCGTGTCGCGCGGCACGAGGATCATGCTCTGCTGCTGGTGCGACTCGGCGTCGGGATCGGTCTTGCCCATCACGATGAAGATCTTGCAGTTCGGATGCGCGGCGTTGGTGATGAACCACTTGCGGCCATTGATCACGTACTCGTCGCCGATACGCTCGATGCGCGTCGTGATGTTGGTCGCATCCGACGACGCGACGTCGGGCTCCGTCATCGCGAACGCCGAGCGGATCTCGCCGCGCAAGAGCGGCAGCAGCCACTGTTCGCGCTGCTCGGGCGTCGCGAACATGTGCAGCAGCTCCATGTTGCCGGTGTCCGGCGCGTTGCAGTTGAACACTTCCGACGCCCAGCTCACGCGGCCCATGATCTCGGCGAGCGGCGCGTATTCGAGGTTCGTCAGGCCCATCCCCGGCTCGTCGTCCTTCAGGTGCGGCAGGAACAGGTTCCACAGCCCTTCCGCCTTCGCGCGTTCCTTCAGTTCCTCCATGAACGACACCGGATACTGGCCCGCGTGCACTTCGTCGTTCCACTGGCGAATGCGCGGCACGATGTGCGCATCCATGAATGCGCTCACGCGTTCGCGCAGTGCTTCCACTTTCGGGGTGTAGCCAAAGTCCATGATCGACTCCTCGAGATTCCGTGTTTCCGTTCGTTCGGTTCAGAAGGCCGAGACGCCGCCGTCGACGGCGACGGCCTGCCCGGTCAGATACGTGTTTTCCTTCGCGCACAGCGTGAGCATCGTCGCGACGATTTCGTCGGGCCGGCCGAGCCGCTTCATCGGCGAGCCCTGCGCCAGAAACTCCTGGCGCTCGCCGATCTCGCTGTCGGTGACCATCGGCGTCGCGCTGTAGAACGGGCATACCGCATTCACGCGGATGCCGTGGCGCGCATATTCGAGCGCGGCCGTCTTCGTAAGCCCGACCACCGCATGTTTCGACGCCGCATACGCGGCCAGCTTCGGCGCGCCGCCGAGCCCGGCCATCGACGCGACGTTCAGGATCACGCCTCCGCGCTGCGCGAGCATCTGGCGGATCTGGTGCTTCATCCCGAAGAACACGCCTTTCGCATTCACCGCGAAGCTCAGGTCGAGATCGGCTTCGTCGGTGTCGATCAGCGCCTTCATCGGCGGGGCGATGCCCGCGTTGTTGATGCCGACGTCGAGCCGCCCGAAGCGCGCGACGGCTTCCTGCACCAGCGACGCGACATCCGTTTCGATGCGCACGTCGCAGCGCTGCGCGAGCACGTCGGCGCCGCCCGCGCGCAACGGCGCGGCCACGCGTTCGAGCGCATCGCCGTTCAGGTCGCCGAGCGCGAGCCGCGCGCCCATCGCGGCGAGCTCGCGCGCGAGCAGCGCGCCGAAGCCGCTCGCGGCGCCGGTGATCATCACGGCCTGGCCGGCGTAGCTGTCGAGTTTCATCGCGCGCTCAGATCGTCAGGCCGCCGTCGACGACGATGCATTCGCCGTTCGTGTAGCTCGCCGCGTCCGACACGAGATACAGCACGGTGCCGGCCATTTCGCGCGGCTCCGCGTGGCGGCGCAGCGGGATCTTCGTCATCCAGGTTTCGTAGATGTCCTTGTCGGCGAACAGCGCGCCCGCGAACTTCGTCTTCGTGAGGCCCGGCAGCAGCGCGTTCACGCGGATGCCGAGCGGCCCGCATTCCTTCGCGAATGCCTTCGTCATGTTGACGACGGCCGCCTTCGTGATCGAGTAGATGCCTTGCCGGTCGCCCGGCTGCAGCGCGTTCACCGACGCCGTGTTGACGATCGCGCCGCCGCCGTGCGTCTTCATCAGCTTGCCGGCCTCGACCGACATGAAGAAGTAGCCGCGGATGTTCACGTCGACGGTCTTCTCGTACGCGGCGAGATCGGTATCGAGGATGTGCCCGAAATACGGGTTCGCGGCCGCGTTGTTCACGAGGATGTCGAGACGGCCGTGCTTGCCGCGGATGTGTTCGAACGTCGCGGCGATGTCCTCCAGACGCCCGACGTGGCACGCGAGCGCCTCGGCGCGGCCGCCCGCCGCGACGATTGCGTCCGCAACCGCCTGGCAGTCGTCGATCTTGCGGCTCGACACGATCACGTGCGCGCCTTGTTCGGCGAGCAGCTTCGCGATTTCTTCGCCGATGCCGCGGCTCGCGCCCGTCACCAGTGCGATCTTGCCCGTCAGGTCGAACAGGTTCGTTGCCATGTTGCTGTGCTCCTCCATTGATTGGGTTGTCGTGTCGCCGCGCGGCGAGCGTGACGCTTCGCGGCGATATCAGCGATGCGCGTCGATCACGCCGACGGCCAGTTCGGCCAGCCGGCCGGCCATTTCGCCGACGCGCAGCGCCTGCTCGCTCGATGCGTTGCCCTGCAGCGCGCGCGCCTTCACGCCCTGCGCGATCGCCGCGAGCCGGAAGAAACTGAAGGCGAGGTAGAAATGCCAGTCGCGGATCGGCGCGATGCCGCGCAGCTCGCAGTAGCGCGCGACGATCGCCGCTTCGTCCGGAATCCCGAGCGCCGCGCGATCCTGGCCCGCGAGCCCGCGCACCTGGCCGCCCGACGGCAGCCGCAGGCACATGCAGAAATACGCGAGATCGGCGAGCGGGTTGCCGAGCGTCGACAGCTCCCAGTCGAGCACGGCCTGCACGCGATAGCCGTCGCGCGCGAACATCAGGTTGTCGATCCGGAAATCGCCGTGCACCAGCGCCGGCCGGCCCGTGTCCTCGGGGCATGCTTTCGGCAGCCAGTCGATCAGCGTCTCCATCGCGTCGAGGCGGCCGGTTTCGGCCGCGCGATACTGCTTCGTCCACACGCCGATCTGGCGTTCGAAGTAGTTGCCCGGGCGGCCGTAGTCGGCGAGGCCCACCGCATCGACATCGACGTCGTGCAGCGCGGCCATCGTCTGCAGCAGCGCGTCGTAGCAGGTCGCGCGCTCGGCCTTCGGCAGTTCGGGCAGCGCGGGATCCCAGAAGATCCGGCCATCCTCGAAACTCATCACGTAGAACAGGCTGCCGATGACGTCGCGGTCTTCGCACAGGTGATACGGGTGCGCGACCGGCACCGCGGTGCCCGACAGCGCGGTGAGCACGCGGAATTCGCGGTCGACCGCGTGCGCGGATTTCAGCAGTTCGCCCGGCGGCTGGCGGCGCAGCACGTAGCGGCCGCTCTTCGCATTCAGCAGGAAAGTCGGATTCGACTGGCCGCCGGCAAACTTCTCCGTGTCGACCGGGCCTTCGAAGCCCGGCACGTGCGTTTCCAGATAGCGCGTGAGGCGGGCTACGTCGAGTTGCTGGGAAGGGTTCGTCATCGTCGCGATCGTTCGTGGGTCAGCCGTAGGTGCGCAGCGCGTGTCGTTCGGGATCCTCCAGATGCGGGATGCCGTTGAACGACGCGAGGTGGAACGCCTCGGCGTTGAAGAAAAACTGCGAAAGACTGCTGTTGCGGATCTGCAGGTTCAGCGCGATCGCGCTCGACGGCGGCGCCGCGAGCACCTGCTGCACGGTGACCGCGATCGGGCCGCCGGAGCTCACCGCCAGCACGCGCTGGCCGCCGCCGTGGCGGATCGCGGCGCGCGCGTCGGCCACGCGCTGCTGGAAATGGGCCCAGGTTTCGGGAGCCGCATCGCCGAGCTTGTCCTCGGTCCACAGCTGCAGCACCTGCCGGAGCGCGCGGAAATGTTCCTTCATCGAGCCGGCCGCGAGCCGCGCGATTTCCGGGTAGTCGCTGGCGGCGGCCGCGAACAGCCCGTGGAAATCGTATTCGTTCAGGCCCGGATGGCGGTCGACCGCGACGCCTTCGCGGTCCATTCCGCGCAGGATCGCGGCGACCGTCTGCGCATGGCGGTTCATCGTGCCGCAGATCACGCGGTCGAACGTCAGCCCCTGCCGCGCGAAGTATTCGCCGAGCCAGACGCCCTGCTGGTCGCCCGCCGCGGAAAGCCGGTCGTAGTCGTCGGTGCCGAACGACGCCTGCCCGTGCCGTACCAGAAAGAGTTCAGCCATTGCGCTCGCCTGAGGGAAAACCGAAGGCCCAGCATAGCGACCGGGCCCGCATTTTTGAAATTTATTTTCTGAATCAGTCGGTATTCATCGCATGAATTCAGGCGATTCAGACAACGCGCTTGCGCCGGCTTTCAACAGCGCCGCATCGCGGCACGCGAATTGCGACAGCCGACACCGTGTCGAATCAATCCAGGAGGGATGCGATGCTCGGTACGATCCTCATCATCGTTCTGATTCTGCTGCTCATCGGAGCATTTCCTGCATGGCCGCATAGCCGAAGCTGGGGCTACTGGCCATCGGGTACCGTCGGGCTGATCGTCGTCATTGTCGTGATACTGGTGCTGCTCGGTCGCATCTGACGCCCCCGCCACCGGCGGCGGGACGCGTCGCAGCCGGCACGGGTGCGTGCCTTCCCGAGCCTTCGCCGTGGATTCTTTACACGACGAAACCCGCAAAGACATGCACCCGATGCCGTCAACCCTTTCCGTTACTGCCCACCCTCCAGGCGCAACTGGAGCTTGCTCTTCACCGACGTCACGCCCGGCACCTGACGGGCCGCGTCCACCGCGGCCCGGTCCTGGGACTCGTCGGCGATCTGCCCGGCCAGCGTCACGTCGCCCGTCTTCGCCTTCGCGAACACGGTGACCTGCGCATTGCCGACGCCGGGCGCCCTCACGATGGCCTGACGGACCTTCTTCGCGAACGCGCGGTCGGCCGCGCGCTCGGCTTTCTTCGCCGCACGCGGCGACGCGGTTGCCGACGCCGCCTGCTCGGCGGGCGCAGCGGACGGGGCGGACTGCGCGTGAGCGGCCAGCGGCGACAGCGCAACGAAACCTGCAACGACGATTGCAAAACGAGACTTCATCGGATTCTCCTCGACAGGAACCAACGGGTACGACGGATGGGCCGGCCGTCAGGCCGTGACGCCCGACAACGCACGGGCATGCTCGCGGCCGTGCGGCGCCGCGAGCGCGTCCAGCGCGCGCGCGTCGGCTTTCAGCGCGGGCGACAGCGTCGCGCGCAGATGATCGACGAAGGTGCGGACCTTCGCGTCCAGGAAGCGGCGCGACGCATACATCGCGTACACGTCGAGCATCGTCAACCGGTAGTCCGGCAGCACGCGCACGAGCCGCCCGGTGCGCAGGTCGTCGATCGCCGAATAGATCGCGAGCGAACCGATGCCCAGCCCCGCGCGCAGCGCGATCGACATCGCCTCCGGCGCATTCGCGTGGAACGGCGCGGCCGCGACCGCATGCGACACCGCCTGGCCGCCCGCGCCGTGCAGCAGCCATTCGCCGTTCGCTTCCGCCGGCGTATCGAGGCGCAGGCAGGTATGGCGCGCCAGGTCGGCGGGCACGGCCGGCGCGCCGTGGCGGGCGAGGTAGGCCGGCGACGCGACCAGCACGCTGAAGGACGTGCCGCACGAATGCGCGATGCACGCGGAGTCCGGCAGGCTCGCGGCCGTGACGACCGACACGTCGTAGCCCTCCTCGACGAGATTGGGCATCCGCTGCGAATAGGTCATCTCGATGGCGACGTCGGGAAAGCGCGCCCGATAGGCGACGGCCGACGCGGTGACATGGCTCTGCCCGAGGCCGGGCATCGTATGCACGCGCAAGCGTCCGTACGGGCGGACCAGCGCGTTCCTCGCCTCGGCGTTCGCCTGGTCGACATCGCCGAGGATCGATTGCAGGCGCTCGAAATAGCGGCGTCCGCTGTCGGTCAGCGCGATTTTCCGGGTGGTCCGGTTCAACAGACGAATCTGCGCATACGCTTCCAGGCTCGCGACGGCCCTCGACACCTGGGCGGTCGCGACATCGGTCTGCTTCGCCACGGCGGAGAAGCTGCCGGCCTGCACGACGCGAACGAACGTCCGCATGTTCTCGAGCATGTCCATTTCGACTCATCGTCCAGTGCGGTGCTGCATCCACGCGACGCGCCGGCGGGGCGCGGCGACGCATTCGGTGCCCCGATTGTCGGACCATCCCCACCGCGGCTTCAGCCCCCCGACCGGGGGGCTGAAGGGTAGGCCGATCATGTGGAATGCTTGGCGTTTGCGTCGACGGCGGCCCGCAGCGATCCCTCCGCGGCCCGCGTCGCCAGCACGATCTTGCCGATATGTCGCCCCGAATCCATCAGCTCGTGCGCCGCACGGGCGTCGCGCAGATCGAACAGCCGATAGACCTGCGGCCTGACCGTGCCTTGCCGGATCAGCGGCCACACGGCCTCCTCGAGCTCGCGAATGATCTGCGCCTTCTCCGCGTAAGTGCGCGAGCGCAGCGTCGAGCCGATGTGCGTGAGCCGCTTCGTCAGCATCGGAAACAGGTCGAGCGCCTTCGCGGGGCCATTGATCACGCCGATCTGCACGATGCGCCCGTTCATCGCGGCGGCCGCGAAATTGCGCGCGACGTAGTCGCCCGCGATGATGTCGACGATCACGTCGACGCCCTTGCCGCCCGTGAAGCGCGCGACCGCCTCGACGAAATCCTCGCTGCGATAGTCGATCGCGAGATCCGCGCCGAGCCGCATGCTCGCGTCGCGTTGCGCGTCCGACCCGACGGTCGTGATGATCGTCGACGCGCCGAACGCCTTCGCCAGCATCGTCGCCGTCGTGCCGATGCCCGACGCGCCGCCGTGGATCAGCACGCTTTCGCCGGGCGACAACCGGCCGCGCTGGAACAGGTTCAGCCAGACCGTCATGAAGGTCTCCGGCAGCGCCGCCGCCTCGGCCATCCCGAGGCCGTCGGGAATCGCGAGCGTGTTGCTCTCGTTCGCCACCGCGTATTCCGCGTAGCCGCCACCGGGAATCAGCGCGCAGACGCGATCGCCGACGGCGAACCGCGTGACGTCGCGGCCGACCGCGACGATTTCGCCGGCGATCTCGAGGCCGGGAATGTCGGACGCGCCGGGCGGCGGATCGTACAGCCCCTTGCGCTGGAACACGTCCGGGCCGTTGACGCCGGCCGCATGAATCCGGATCAGCACGTCGTCGGGGCCTGGCACCGGTACGGCGCGGGTCGCCGGCACGAGCACGTCGGGGCCGCCGGGACGCACGATTTCGATCGCGGTCATATGGGTGGGAAGGGGGTTCGCGTCATCAATCACGATATGATCCTCAACGTTCGTCGATGCGCGGCCGATTCGCGGGCCATCCTCGAATCGCGGCATCGCCATGTGTGTGAAGCCAGTCTATGGGCGATGCCGCTGGCGGGCACGCAGCGATTTACCGGTCGGGGAATGCAAAAATGCATCAGTCGGGACACACGATGAACTGGGACGACGCGCGCGTCTTTCTCGCGATCCATCGCGAACGCACGCTGCGCCGCGCGGCGCAGACGCTCGGCGTCGATCAGGCGACGGTCGGGCGGCGGCTCGCGACGCTCGAGCACATGCTCGGCGCGACGCTGTTCCTGCGCTCGTCGAAAGGCTATCTGCCCACGCCGGTCGGCGAACTGGCGCTGCGCGCCGCCGAGGCGATGGAGCAGCACGCGCACGAACTGGTGCGGCTGACGCACGGGGTCGACCGGCGGCTTGCCGGCGAGGTGAAGATCACGACGACCGACGCGCTCGCGATCGAGTTCGTGATGCCGTCGATCGCGCGGCTGCACGCGAAACATCCCGACGTCTCCGTCGCGCTGAACACGTCGACCCACATCCTGAATCTCGCGAAGCGCGAAGCCGATATCGCCATCCGCACCGTGCGGCCCGAGAACCCCGATCTGGTCGCACGCCGGCTGGCGTGCTGGGACATGGGCCTGTTCGCGTCGCCCGACTATCTGCGCCGGCACGGCGAGCCCGAGCGCGGCCGCGCGTTCGCGGGCCACGACCTCGTCGTCTACCAGCCGTACATCGACGCCAGCCGCAAGCCGACCCTCGCCGGCGAACCGATCGACGGCGGGCGCATCGTCACGCGCACGAACTCGAACCTGATGATGCGCGCGGCGCTGCGCGCGGGCCTCGGCGTCGGCGAGATTCCCGTCCACATGGGCGAGCGCGACGGGCTCACGCGCATCTGGCCGGACCGCATGCGGCAGTCGCCGTACGAGGTCTGGCTCGTCACGCACCGCGACCTGCGCCACACCGCGCGCATTCGCGCGGCGATCGACGAGATCGTGGCCGCGTTCGCCGCGCACCGCTGACGCGCGCCGGCACCGTATCGGCCGGTCATTCGTCGTCGCGCCGCACCCGCGACGGATCGAGCGCCAGCCCGCTGCGCACCGCCTGGATGCGCGACGTCACGTTGAGCTTCTCGAAGACGTTCTTCAGGTGCCACTTGATCGTCTCCGGCGCGACCCGCAGCGCACGGGCAATTTCCTTGTTCGACAGGCCGCGCGCGACGTAGTCGAGGATCTCGACTTCCCGTGCGCTGAGGTTGCCGGCCCCACCCTGCCGTGTGGCGGGCGTGGCGTTCGATTGCCGCTGCCCGTCGAACGCACGGGCCAGATCGCGCAGATACCATGCGCCGACCGCCGGAAAGCGGTCGGCACGCTTGTGTAAGCGCGCCAGCAGGCGCTCGGCCGCGGCCCCTTCGTCGACGAAGGTTCGGACGAGTCCGTTGCCCTGGCCGTATTCGAGCGCGCGCGCCAACGCCGCGAGCGCCGCGCTTTCGTCGCCCGCCTGGTCGAGCGCGATCGCAAGCAGCACGGCCGCCTGCGCCGCGAACCAGTCGAACCCGCGTGCGGCCAGCACCGCGTGCACGGTCGCCATGCGTTGGGCCGCCTCGCTCGCGCGCGCATCGGCGAGCAGCAGCCTGGCCTGCGCGGATTGCGCCATCTGCCACGTCTCGACGTGGCTCGACGCTTCGTCCGGCGGCACGGGCGACACCAGCGACGCCAGCGCCCGCCCCACGCGATGGGCTTGCGTCGGCTTGCCGGCGGCCAGATGCAGCCGGATACCGGTCGCCATGCACGCGACGCGCAGCCGCAGCCATTGCCGGCTGCACGCGACGCGATCGGCTTCGTCGAGCATGTCGTGCGCGCGCGCATCGTTTCCCGACTGGAATTGCAGCAGCGCGGCCGTCTGCATGAACCTCAGCAACGGCCCGAGCGAGCACGCCTGCATCGCGATGTCGAAGCGATCGGCCTGCGCGTCGCGCACCTTCGCCCAGTCGTTCCATTCGTAATAGATCGCCGACAGATAGCCGGCCGACAGCGCCGTCGCCGCCGACAGGCGTCCCGCCGATCGTTCGGCGGCCCGCAGCGCCGCCTCGAACGTCTTCGACGCGTCGTGCAGCCGGCCCGCGACGAACTCGGCCAGGCCCGACATGTTCTGGCGGTACACGTTCGCGTAAAGCGGCTCGTGTCCGGACGCCGCGTGTTCCGCGCGCGCGCCGAGATCCCGCACGTCGCCGAGGCGGCCCGCGTAGCCGAGCCCGAAGATCAGCGTCGTCTGCCCGATCTGCTCGACCCACGAACCGGCCGGCGGCGCGGCCGCGAGCACGCGCTCGCCGAGCTGCAGCGATTCGATGCTGTGATCCGACAGCCCGGCGATCAGCGAGCGCACGGCCAACAGTTCGGTCGCCGTGACGGCATCGGTATCGAGTCGCCCGGCCGCGATGTCGGCTTCCAGCGCTTCCAGCGCACGGCGCGCCTCGACGATCTGCATCGACAGCGCGAGCGCCCACGTATGCGCGATCCGCAACCGCAGGCGGCCCGCCAGCGCCTGCGCGGGCAGGCGCGACACCCAGTCGAGCACGGTACGCACGTCGCTCGACGCGATGAGCTTCATCGCGCACGCCTCGACCCAGCCGGCGGCCGCATCGAAGTCGCCCGCCGCGAGCGCGTGCCTGACGGCGTCCGGCCATTGCCGCTCGTCCGCGTACCAGGCGCTCGCGCGACGATGCAGCGTGGCTACCGCGCCGGGCTCGCGCAGCGCCAGTTCCTCCCGCAGGTATTGCAGGAACAGCGCGTGATAGCGGTAGCGCCGCCGGTCACCGTCGATCGACCGGATGAACAGGTTGTGCGCATTCAGCCATTCGAGGCAATCGAGCGCATCGTCGCGGCCGGTCAGCGCATCGCACAGCGCCGGCGTCATCCGGTCGAGCACCGCCGTATGCAGCAGGAAGTGGCGGATCGCGTCCGGTACCTGCGTCATCACGTTGTCGTTCAGGTACGCGGCAATGCCGGCACGCGCGTGGCTGACCTGCTCGGCCACGCGCGCCGCGTCGCTGTCGTCGTGCAGCGCCAGGGCCGCCAGTTGCAGGCCCGACACCCAGCCTTCGGTCGCCGCGCGCAGACGCGCGACGTTGTCCGCATTGAGCGGCTTGCCGGCCACCCGCTCGAAGAACGCACGCGTCTCCGTGTCGTCGAAACGCAGGTCGTGCTCGTCCACCCGCACGAGTTCGTCGCGCGATTCGAAATAGCTGAGCGGCAGCGCGGGTACCGAGCGGCACGCCAGCAGGACGTGCAGGTTCGACGGCGCGTAGCGCAGCAGGTCGAACATCGCGTCGTGAATGACCGGCGACGCGAGGCGATCGAAGTCGTCGAGCATCAGGAACAGGTCGACGCCCGCGCTGTCCAGTTCGTTGAGCAGTTCGTCGAAGACGGTCTTCAGCGGAATCAGCGCGCGATCGCGCAACAACTGCTGCGCGCGGGCGCCGACACCGCCGGTTGCGTCGACGATCGCGGCGACCACGTAGGACGCGAAGATCGACGCGTTGTCGTCGTCCTGGTCGAGACTCACCCACGCGACTTTGACGTCCGACGCCACCAGCGCGTGGCGCCATTCCGCCAGCAGCGTGGTCTTGCCATATCCGGCCGGCGCGCACACGAGCGTCAGCCGGCGGTCGAGGCCGCGCCTGAGCCGGCCGAGCCGCGCGATGCGCGCCACGATGCCGCGGGCCGACGCCGGCGCCAGCTTGGTGCGCACCAGCACTTCGATCGCATCGGGGTCCGGCGGGCGGGCCGGTTGTCTGCTGTCCATCGGCGCCATGCTGTTCGTGTTCTCCTCGCGCTGATCGCGTGTCCGCCGGCCCGCCGGCGAAGCCGCCGGCCGGGCCCGGTCTCGCCGTGCGCCGAAAACAGCATAACGATTCGACGCCGGCCGTCAAAAGTAGGTGATGTCCGTACCGGCGTGGGCGCGCGCAGCGCGTATCGGTCCGCGACACGGGACCCGCATTGTTCTCGAACCGGCGCGCGATGTTCAGCCCCCCATTCGGGGGGTTACCCCGGGCGGGGAGCCGCGGGGCCCTGGCCACCGGCGTCTGGGCGGCCGGGCACCCGTCAGTCGGGCTGGTAGCGCTCGCGCAACGCGCGCTTGTTGATCTTCCCGACGCTCGTCTTCTCGATCGCGTCGACGATCAGCAGCCGTTCCGGCACCGCATAGCGCGAGATCAGCCCGCGATCGGCCACCTGCTTCAGATGCGCTTTCAATTCCTCCGGCTCGACGCGGCCAGCCTGCTCGTCGGTCAGCACGACCAGCGCGAGCGGACGCTCGCCCCAGCGCGCATCCTTCACGCCGATCACCGCCGATTCGCGCACGGCCGGATGACGCGACAGGATGCTCTCGAGTTCGAGCGACGAGACCCATTCGCCGCCCGTCTTGATCACGTCCTTGATGCGGTCGGTGATCTGCAGCCGGCCGTCGGGATCGATCACGCCGATGTCGTTCGTATGCAGATAGCCGCCGGCCCACAGCGCCGCCGACGCCGGCGCATCGCCGAGATAGCCTTGCGTCGCCCACGGCATCCGCACGACGACCTCGCCCGCCGACCGGCCGTCGTGCGGCACGTCGCGAAACTGCGCATCGACGATGCGCAGGTCGACGAGCGGCAACGGCAGCCCCGCCTTGGTCCGGCGCGCGATGTCGTCGTCGGCCGACGCACCGCCGGCCGCGCGCGGCGGGTCGATCTGCGCGATCGTCATCAGCGGGCAGGTTTCCGACATCCCGTACCCCGTGTAGACCTCGATGCCGCGCGCGAGCGCCGCCCGCGCGAGCCCGTCGGACAACGGCGAGCCGCCGACGATCACCTTCCACGCCGACAGGTCGACCGCCGCGGACGCCGGGCTGTCGAGAATCATCGCGAGCAGCGTCGGCACGCAATGCGAGAACGTCACCGCTTCGCGCGCGATCAGCGCCACCAATCCGTCCGGCGAATAGCGGCCCGGATAGACCTGCTTGAGCCCGAGCGCGGTCGCGATATACGGCATCCCCCAAGCGTGCACATGAAACATCGGCGTGATCGGCATGTAGACGTCGTCGCGATGCACGCGGCCGCGATCGCGCGCGCTCGACAACGCCGCCATGCCCGCGAGCGTATGCAGCACGAGCTGCCGATGGGTGAATGCAACGGCCTTCGGCAGGCCGGTGGTGCCGGTCGTGTAGAACGTCGTCGCGCGGGTTTGCTCGTCGAAATCGGGGAACGCGAAATCGGGCGAACCGGCCGCGACGAGCGCCTCGTATTCGTCGGTGAAACCATCCGGCAAACCGGCTTCATCGCCGTCGGCGATCAGCACGACGTGCCGCACCGTATCGAGCCGGTCGCGCATCCCCGCCAGCAGCGGCAGGAAGTCGCGGTGAACCAGCACGATGCGCGCGCCCGAATGGTTGAGCGTATACAGCAACTGATCGGGCGACAGCCGGACATTGGCCGTCATCAGCACCGCGCCCATCATCGGAATCGCGTGGTAGCACTCCAGATAGCGATGGCTGTCCCAGTCCAGCACGGCGACGACGTCGCCCGCGCCGACGCCGATCGACGCCAATCCGCTCGCGAGTTGCCCGATGCGATGCCGGAACGTCCAGTAATCGTGCCGGACCCGGTCGCCGTACACGATCTCCTGCTCGGGCCGCGTCGCCAGCGGCGCATGAAGCAACTGCTTGATCAGCAGCGGATACGCATGGGCGGACGGTGCCGGCTCGTCTTGCGGATACGGGTATGACGAATTCATGAATGTCTCCATGGGCGACCGGTCGGGTCGTCGGGCGTGCGGCCACGATACCGGACCGGCCGGCTTTCGCGCCCCCCCTGTCCGGGGGGAGCGAGCCCCCGTCGAAACCGGCGACGAGCCGTCCGGACGCGTATCACGGCGATGGATACGGGATACCCACCCGTTCGGGGAGGCGTTCGCCGCGGAACGGCGTTGTAGGATTCATCGCAGCACGTATCGTCCCTGCGAGATACCCGTCCGCACGACCGGGACATGACCGGAACGCCAGGTCGCCGCCGCGGAATCGCCGCGACGACTCACGCAGGCGCCCACCGGCCACGCCCGCCCCATCCGAACCCATCCCCCGAGCAAGGAGCAGCCATGACTTCCGACACGACGCAGACGGACCGCACGCCCGCCGCCGACCCGGCGGAGAACAACGCGTATTTCCCGTCGCCGTATTCGCTGTCGCAGTACACGTCGTCGAAGACCGACTTCGACGGCGCCGATTACCCGAATCCGTACACCGGCGGCAAGTGGAAGGTCCTGATGATCGCGACCGACGAGCGCTACATCCTGATGACGAACGGCAAGATGTTCTCGACCGGCAACCATCCGGTCGAGATGCTGCTGCCGATGCACCACATGGACAAGGCCGGCTTCGAGATCGACATCGCGACGCTGTCGGGCAATCCGGCCAAGCTCGAACTCTGGGCGATGCCGAGCGATGACGAGGCCGTGCAGAGCACCTACCGCAAGTACCTGCCGAAGCTGAAGACGCCGCTCAAGCTGTCCGACGTGCTCGACCAGCATCCCGGCGCCGATTCGCCGTATATCGCGGTGTTCATTCCCGGCGGCCACGGCGTGCTTGCCGGCATTCCGCACAGCAGGGACGTCAAGCGCACGCTGCGCTGGGCGCTCGACCAGGACCGGCACATCATCACGCTGTGTCACGGGCCCGCATGCCTGCTGTCGGCCGCCGTCGACGAAGATCCTCAGGACTACCCGTTCAAGGACTACGAGCTCTGCGTGTTTCCGGATGCGCTCGACACGGGGCCGAATCTCGACATCGGCTACATGCCGGGCCCGCTGCCGTGGCTCGTTGCGCAAAGCCTCGAAAAGCTCGGCGCGCGCGTGCTGAACAAGGACATGACCGGCCGCTGCCATCAGGACCGCAAACTGATCACGGGCGACAGCCCGCTCGCGTCGAACGGCGTCGGCAAGCTCGCGGCCGCCGCGCTGCTGAAGGCGGTCGGGCACTGACGGTACGCGCCGCCCTGGCGCGGCGTCTCGCCGGGGCATGGCCGCCCGTCTCCATTCGACCGCCAGAGCCGTACGGTAGTATGGCGATTCGATGGAACCCCGCTGAATCCGAACGAGTGGCCATGCCCGAATTTCCTTCATCTCCCGGCGCCGGCCAAGGCGCGCAGGCGCTCGTCCTCATCGCCGAGGACGAACCCGAGATCGCCGAGATCCTGATCGCGTATTTCGCGCGCAACGGCCTGCGCACCGTGCACGCCGCCGACGGCCGCCGCGCGCTCGAACTCCACCTGTCGCTGAAGCCCGACCTCGTGCTGCTCGACGTGCAGATGCCGCACGTCGACGGCTGGAAGGTGCTTGCCGAGATCCGCCATCGCGGCGACACGCCGGTCATCATGCTGACCGCACTAGACCAGGACATCGACAAGCTGACCGGGCTGCGCATCGGCGCCGACGACTACGTGGTCAAGCCGTTCAACCCGGCCGAAGTCGTCGCGCGCGCCCAGGCCGTGCTGCGCCGTTCGATGGCCGGCGCGCGCCAGGAAGAGCAGCGCGTGCTGCGCGCCGCGCCGTTCGAGATCGATCTCGAGCACCACGAAGCGACGGTCGAAGTCGACGGCGTGCGCCACACGCTCGTGCTGACGCTCACCGAATTCAAGCTGCTCGCGCAGCTCGCGCGCGCGCCGCGCCGCGTGTTCAGCCGCGCCGAGCTGATGGCGACCTGCCTGCCAGAAGGCGACGCGCTGGAACGCACGGTCGACAGCCACGTCAGCAAGCTGCGCAAGAAACTCGACGATCTCGGCGTCGCGGGCGTACCGGCCAGTGTGCGCGGCGTCGGCTACAAACTGTGGAGCGGCGAGTGAGACTCGATGGCCTGAGTCGCCAGATCGCGCTGACGATGGGCGCGATCGCCTTCGGCATCACGGTGCTGATCGTCGTGACGGCCTATGCGTTCTACTACCTGCTGTACCAGTACTCGCCGGAGTCGTTCAAGCCGGAAAGCTGGCTCCCGAGCGGACCGGAGTGGGTGTGGATCACCTCGACCACACTGGTCGGCCTGTTGATCGCGGTCATCGTTGCAATCAACCTGTCGCGCCGCATCCTCGTGCCGCTGAATTCGGTGACGGACAGCATCCGCCGCGTTGCCCGCGGCGATCTCGGCGCACGCGCGGTCGCCGGCGATCGTTCGTTGAAGGAAGCGGCGCTGCTCGCCGACAACTTCAACGCGCTCGCGAGCGAACTGCAGCGCGTGACCGACGAGCAAACCTTCTGGAACGCGGCGATCGCGCACGAGCTGCGCACGCCCGTGACCGTGCTGCGCGGGCGCTTGCAGGGGCTCGCCGAAGGTGTGTTCACGCCGAGCGATGCGCTGTACCGCAGCCTGCTCGTGCAGGTCGAAGGGCTGACGCGGCTGATCGAGGATCTGCGCGTGGTCAGCCTCGCCGACAGCGGCCATCTGAGCATCGAGATCCGCGACACCGACCTTGCCGCCGAAGTGCGCGCCGTAGTCGACGCGTTCGCGCACGCGCTGCAGGCCGCCGGCCAGCAACCGGTGCTCGATCTCGACCCGCGGCGCATGCGCTGCGACCCGGTGCGCATCCGCCAGGCGTTGCTCGCGTTGCTGGAAAACGCACGCCGCCACGCAGTGCCGGGCGCGATCCGGATCCAGACCCGCATCGAAGACGGCATGTGCCGGCTGCGCGTCGAGGACGACGGCCCCGGTATCCCGGCCGAGTTCGCGCCGCACGTGTTCCAGGCTTTCCGGCGCGTCGACGAGTCGCAACCCGGCGGCACGGGCCTCGGGCTCGCCGTCGTCGCGGCGATCGCGCATGCCCATCGCGGCGAAGCGCTGTGCGTGCCGACCGGCGCGGGCGGCACGCGGTTCGAGGTGCAGTGGCCGGACGATCTCGTGCCGGCGCCCGAAAGCGAGCGGTTCGCGGCGTAACCTGGCGCCGTTACGTCGCGACACCCTCACGCGCGCGGTTCGCGCCCGACCTGGTCGAGCGGCGGGCTGAACCAGGTGCCCCGCGGCGATAAAGGTCCCATCGCCGCCCCACCACCACATTTTGTGCATCGCACGACCGAACCTGAGCAAAAAGTATCGGTTCGCGAATTCTTTTGATGTGGTGATCGCATCGCCCCCGTCACACCATTGTCCCTGCCGTCATCGGCGGCATTCGAACAAGCAGAATCAAGGAGACACGGGTGAACAAGATGCGAATCGTCGCAGCCGGCCTGCTGCTCGGCGCCTGTCTGCCGGGCGTCGCGGCCGCGCAAACCTGCAAGGTGCCGACCCTTCGGGTGCTCGCGCAGAAGAGCCTCGGCCTGTCGGTGATGGAGAAATCGCTGGCCGACTACGAGAAGAAGAACGGCACCAAGGTCGAGATCAGCTATTTCGGCGAAAACGACCGCCGCGCGAAATCGCGGCTCGACGCGTCGACCGGCGCGGGTTCGTACCAGATCTACTACGTCGACGAGGCGAACGTCGCCGAATTCGCGTCGGCCAACTGGATCGTGCCGCTCCTGAAGTACTACCCGAAGGACTACGACTACGACGACTTCCTGCCCGGCCGCCGCGCGGTCGCGAGCTACAACGGCGTCGCGTACTTCGCGCCGCTGATCGGCGGCGGCGACTTCCTGTTCTACCGCCGCGACCTGCTCGACGCCGCGCACATCCCGGTGCCGAAGACCCTCGACCAGCTCGTCGCCGCGATCAGGAAGCTCAACGCGCCGCCGAAGCTGTACGGCTGGGTCGCGCGCGGCCAGCGCGGCTCGGGAATGAACGTGTGGCGCTGGTCGCCGTTCATGCTCGGGATGGGCGGCGCGTGGACCGACAAGGGCGGCCAGCCCGCGTTCAATTCGCCGGCCGCGGTGAAGGCCACGCAGCTCTACAGCGACCTGTTCAAGTACGCGCCCCCCGGCTCGGCGACCTACGACTGGAGCAACGCGCTCGAAGCGTTCCGCTCGGGCAAGGTCGCGTTCATGATCGAATCGACGCCGTTCGCGGACTGGATGGAAGATGCGAGCAAGTCGAGCGTGGCCGGCAAGGTCGGCTATACGCGGCCGCCCGCGCCGCTGCCGTCGGCCGCGTACGGGCACGGCTTCGCGATCTCGGCGGTCGGCGCAAAGGACGACTGCACGCGGATGGCCGCCGGCCGCTTCATCGCGTGGGCGACCAGCAAGGACCAGGAGCAGGCGCGGCTGCGCAACGGCGTGTTCAGCGACTACAACCGCTCCAGCACGATCGCCAGCCCGTACTTCAAGCAGCACGTCGCGCCGCAGATCCAGGCCGGGCTGAACGACACCAACCCCGTCACGCAGGTGACGATCTGGCGGACGCCGCAGTGGCCGGATATCGGCGACAACCTCGGCATCGCGCTCGAACAGGTGTTCACCGGCACGCAGACGGACATCCGCGGCACGCTCGACGACGCGGACCAGTATGCGAAGGACGCGCTCGAACATGGCGCTCGCAAATGACGGCACGGGCGGACGCACGCTCGGCGTCCGCCCGGCCCCTTCCGCCACGTCGGTCCGGCGCGGCCGCGCGCGCCGCGACCGCACGAGCCTGCCGTGGGTGTTCCTCGCGCCGACGCTCGCGCTGCTCGCGGTCCTGAGCCTCGTCCCGACGATCGCCGCGATCAATCTCGCGCTGCGCAACCGCGTGCTGCGCTACCCGGACAGCGAATACGTCGGCCTGCGCAACTTCGTCCGGCTCGCGTCGGACCGGCGCTTCCTGAACGCGATCGAGGTGTCGGTGCTGTGGGAAGTCGTCACGGTCGCCGGCGCGGTGCTGGTCGGGATCGCGCTCGCGGTGTTCCTGTTCGAGCGCGTGCACGGCCGCTGGCGCCGCTTCGCGTCGCTGGTGCTGATCATGCCGGTGCTGCTGCCGCGCGTGTCGGCCGCGTTCATCTGGAAGTTCATGTACGCGCCGCTCACCGGCATCCTGAGCTGGCTGCTCGGCACGCTCGGCGTCGAGCACACCGCGTTTCTCGCCGATCCGCATCTCGCGCTGTACGCGGTCGCGCTGGTCGACGTGTGGCAGTGGGGGCTGTTCTTCGCGGTCGTGATCCTGAAGCTGCTGGAAACGCTGCCGCCGGAGCCGCTCGAGGCCGCGCGGCTCGACTACGCGACGACCTGGCAGGTGCATGCGTACATCGCGCTGCCGATGCTGAAGGCGCCGCTCGTCAGTCTCGTGTTCATCAAGATGGTCGAATCGCTGCGCTCGTTCGACCTGATCTACGTGATGACCAAGGGCGGCCCCGGCATCGCGACCGAAACGCTCGATCTCTACGCGTACCAGCAGGGCATCGGCCTCGCCGGCAAGGTGTCGTATGCGTCGGGCATGGCCGTGCTGATGATGGTCGCGACCACGCTGGTCTTCACGCTCATCTGGAAGAGGGTCAACAAATGGGACGACTGATGGCCCGCCGCGGCCCCGCCGCCGTTTCCACCGTCGCGATCGCCGGCGCGATCGTGCTCGTCGCCGCGTTCCCGCTGTTCTGGGCCGTGCTCAATTCGCTCAAGCACCTGCTCGACATCGTCACGCCGACGCCGCGCTTCTTCTTCACGCCGACGCTCGCGAACTACGAACAGGTGCTGTCGAGCCCCGAGGTGCTGATCGGGCTCGGCAACAGCATCGCGATCGTCGGCGCGGCGGTGCTGATCGGTGCCGTGCTCGGCGTGCCGGCCGCGTATGCGATTGCGCGCTACCCGGTGCGCGGCAAGCGCGACATCCAGTTCTTCCTGCTGTCGCTGCGGTTCCTGCCGCCCGTCGCGGTCGCATTGCCGCTGATCGCGATCTGGGTCGATCTCGGGCTGTACGACACCAAGCTGTCGATGATCGTCACGTACCTGCTCGTCACGCTGTCGACCATCACGTGGCTGTCGATCCCCGTGTTTCGCCGGCTGCCGCGCGAGATCGAGGAAGCCGCCGCGCTCGACGGCTACGGCCCGTACGCGGTGTTCTGGCACATCGCGCTGCCGGTGTGCGCGAGCACGCTGCTCGGCGGCATCGTGTTCAGCTTCGTGCTGGTGTGGAACGAACTGATGATCGCGCTCGCCCTCACGTCGTCGCGCAGCGCGACGCTGCCGGTGGTCGCGTCCGCGTTCACGTCGCTCGGCCAGGAAGTGCCGTGGGGCGTGATCAACGCGTCGACGGTGCTGCTCGCGCTGCCGCCGCTCGTCTTCGTCGGCATGCTGAGCCGCCTGCTCAATTCGATGGTCAAGGGAAAATAAGGAGAACACGTTGAAAGCGCTCGTACTCGAACGCACGCGCGAGCTCGCGCTGCGCGACATCGACCTGCCGCAAGCGGTCGGCCCCGGCGACGTCCGGATCAAGGTCCATACGGTCGGCGTCTGCGGCAGCGACGTGCATTACTACGTTCACGGCGGGATCGGCCCGTTCCGCGTCGATGCGCCGATGGTGCTCGGCCATGAAGCGTCCGGCACGATCGTCGAGACCGGCGCCGACGTCACGCACCTGCGCGTCGGCGACCGCGTGTGCATGGAGCCCGGCGTGCCGCGCCTCGATTCGCCCGCGACGCTGCGCGGGCTCTACAACCTCGATCCCGACGTGCGCTTCTGGGCGACGCCGCCGATCCACGGCTGCCTGACGCCGTTCGTCGTGCATCCGGCCGCGTTCACGTACCGGCTGCCCGACAACGTGTCGTTCGCCGAAGGCGCGATCGTCGAGCCGCTGTCGATCGGCCTGCAGGCCGCGAAGAAGGCGGCGATGAAGCCCGGCGACCTCGCGGTCGTGATCGGCGCCGGCACGATCGGCGCGATGACGGCGCTCGCCGCGCTCGCCGGCGGCGCCGCGCGCGTGATCCTCGCCGACGTCGTGCCGGACAAGCTCGCGCTGTTCGCCGGCAACCCGGCCGTCACGACCGTCGACGTGCGTACGCGGCCGCTGGCCGACGCGGTGGCCGAAGCGTCCGGCGGCTGGGGCGCGGACGTCGTGTTCGAGGCGAGCGGCAGCGCGAACGCGTATGCGGGCCTCGTCGACCTGATGTGCCCGGGCGGCTGCGCGGTGCTGATCGGGATGCCGGTCGCGCCGGTGCCGCTCGACGTGGTCGCGCTACAGGCGAAGGAGGGCCGCATCGAATCGGTGTTCCGCTACGCGAACATCTTCCCGCGCGCGCTCGCGCTGATCGCGTCCGGCGCGATCGACGTGAAGCCGTTCATCTCGCGCACGTTCCCGTTTTCCGAAGGCGTGCGCGCGTTCGAGGAAGCGGCGAACGGGCACCCGCGCGACGTCAAGATTCAGATCGAAATGGATTGAGCCATGGCCCAGATCACCTGCAAGGCTTTGTCGAAGCACTACGACGGCGGCCCCGCCGTGCTGCATCCGCTCGACCTCGAGATCGCCGACGGCGAATTCATCGTGCTGCTCGGCCCGTCCGGCTGCGGCAAGTCGACGATGCTGCGGATGATCGCGGGCCTCGAGGCGATCACCGGCGGCGAGCTCGTGATCGGCGATGCGGTCGTCAACGACCTGCCGTCGCGCGAGCGCAATGTCGCGATGGTGTTCCAGAACTATGCGCTGTATCCGCACATGACGGTGTACGACAACATCGCGTTCGGCCTGCGGCGGCTGAAGGTGCCCGCCGACGAGATCGACCGCCGCGTGCGCGACGTCGCGCGCATCCTGAGCCTCGACGCGCTGCTCGACCGCCGTCCGCGCGCGATGTCGGGCGGCCAGCAGCAGCGCGCGGCGATCGCGCGCGCGATGATCAAGACGCCCGCCGTGTTCCTGTTCGACGAGCCGCTGTCGAACCTCGACGCGAAGCTGCGCACGCAGTTGCGCGGCGACATCAAGCGGCTGCACCGGCAACTGAAGACAACCACGCTGTACGTCACGCACGATCAGCTCGAGGCGATGACGCTCGCCGACCGCGTCGTGCTGATGCGCGGCGGCCACATCGAGCAGATCGGCACGCCGGCCGAGCTGTACGGCCAGCCGCACACGGTATTCGCGGCCGGGTTCGTCGGCACGCCGGCAATGAACTTCGCGGACGGCACGATCGCGCGCGTCGGCACGAACGTGCTGCTCGACTGCAACGGCGCGCGCTGGCCGCTCGCGTCCTCGCGCTTCGCACGGCTGCAGGACGGCCAGCAGGTGAAGGCCGCGATCCGCCCGAACCACCTGCAACTCGTCGCCGAAGGCGATCCGACCCCGGGCACGCTCACGCTGACCGGCACGGTCGAACTCGTCGAGCTGCTCGGCGCCGAGGCGCTCGTCACGCTGGACTGGCGCGGCCAGCCGTGCGCGGCCCTCGTGCCGGCACCGATGGCCCCGGCGCCGGGCGCCGTGGTAGCGTTCCGCTTCGACGAAGAAGCCCTGCATCTGTTCGACGCCGGCACCGAGCGCAACGTCACGTTGCCGGACGCGAACCCGATCGCGCACGCGGCGCCGCCGGCGGCCGCGACGCGCACCACGCCGCCTGCCGCGACGGGCTGGTCGATGTCCCGTTCGTAGCACGCCGGCACGCCCCGACGGAGTACACGATGAACCCGGATCTCGAGATCGTTCCCACCCACCGCGACGAATCGTTTCGCGCGTGGGTCCACGACTATCCGCATTCGGTCGCGAAGTGGCACTTCCATCCCGAGTACGAGATTCATCTGATCCAGGCGTCGCACGGCAAGGTGTTCGTCGGCGACCACATCGGCGATTTCGGCCCCGGCAACCTGATCGTCACCGGGCCGAACCTGCCGCACAACTGGGTCAGCGAGCTGGCCGACGGCGAACGCGTGCCGTCGCGCGACGTCGTGCTGCAGTTCTCGCGCGATGCGATCGAGAAGATGGTCGGCGCGTTCAGCGAGCTGCAGCCGGTGATCGACCTGATCGACGATGCGGCGCGCGGCGTGCAGTTTCCCGACCGCGTGGGCATCGAGGTAGCGCCGCTGATGCTCGAACTCGCGAATGCGCACGGCTGCCGCCGCGTCGAGATCCTGATGTCGCTGTTCGACCGGCTGTCGTCGTGCCGCGAGCGGCGCGTGCTCGCCGGTCCCGGCTACCGCAGCGACGCGCAGCACTACATGTCGTCGACCATCAACCAGGTGCTGTCGTACCTGCAGCAGAACCTGCCCGGCATGCTGCGCGAAGCCGACGTCGCCGCGTTCGCCGGCATGAGCGTCAGCACCTTCACGCGGTTTTTCCGGCGTCATACCGGCTCGTCGTTCGTGCGCTACCTGAACCGGCTGCGCATCAACGAAGCGTGCGAGCTGCTGATGTTTTCCGACCTGACGGTGACCGACATCTGCTACCGGGTTGGCTTCAACAACCTGTCGAACTTCAACCGTCAGTTTCTCGCGATGAAGCAGGTGCCGCCGTCGAAGTTCCGCGCGCTGCACCGGCTCAACGAACCGCACGGTCGCGACGACGCGCCGCCCCCGCGACGCGCGCCGCCCCGCGCCCCAGACAGGACGCTTCATACGTGACATATCTCGGCATCGACCTCGGCACGTCCGAGGTCAAGGTTCTGCTCACCGATTCCCGATCGGTGCCCCTCGCGACCGGCTCGGCCGCGCTGTCGATCAGCCGGCCGCATCCGCACTGGTCCGAACAAAGCCCGCAGGCGTGGTGGCACGCGATGCTCGACGCGATCGCGTCGGTGCGCGCCGCGCATCCGGCCGGCTTCGCCGCGCTGCGCGGCATCGCGCTGTCCGGCCAGATGCACGGCGCGACGCTGATCGACCGCGCGGACCAGGTGCTGCGCCCCGCGATCCTGTGGAACGACACGCGCGCCGGCACCGAATGCGTCGAGCTGGAAGCGCTGGTGCCGGAATCGCGCGCGATCACCGGCAACATGGCGATGCCCGGCTTCACCGCGCCGAAGCTGCTGTGGCTCGCGAAATACGAGCCCGCCGTGTTTCGCGCGGTGCACAAGGTGCTGCTGCCGAAGGACTACCTGATCTGGCGCCTGTCCGGCGAATTCGTGTCCGACATGTCCGACGCGGCGGGCACGCTGTGGCTCGACTGCGCGCGCCGCGACTGGTCGGACCGGATGCTCGCCGCGACCGAGCTGTCGCGCGCGCAGATGCCGCGCCTCGTCGAAGGCAACGCGCCCGCCGCGCAGTTGCGCGATGCGTTGCGGCGCGAATGGGGCATCGACGGGCCCGTGACGATCGCCGGCGGCGCCGGCGACAACGCGGCGTCCGCGATCGGCATGGGGGTCACGGGCGCCGGCAGCGGCTTCCTGTCGCTCGGCACGTCGGGCGTGCTGTTCGCCGGCAACGACCGCTTCGCGCCGAACCCGGACGCCGCCGTGCACGCGTTCTGCCACTGCGTCGAAGGACGCTGGCACCAGATGAGCGTGATCCTGTCGGCGGCCGCGAGCCTCGACTGGCTCGCGCGTGCGCACGGCACGACCGCCGGCGCGCTCGCTGCGCGCGCCGAACGCGCCGATCCGGCCCGCGCGCCGCTGTTCCTGCCGTATCTCGGCGGCGAGCGCACGCCGCACAACGACGCGCATGCGCGCGGCGTGTTCTTCGGGCTGTCGAACGAACACGATGCGGACGATCTCGCGTATGCGGTGATGGAAGGCGTCGCGTTCGCGATGGCCGACGGCTACGACGCGCTGCGCGCGGCCGGCACGACGCTCGACGCGGTGTCCTTCATCGGCGGCGGCTCGAAGAGCGCGTTCTGGGCGCGGCTGTGCGCGAATGCGACCGGGCTCGCGATGCAGCGCCATGCGGACGGCGCGGTCGGCGCGGCACTCGGCGCCGCGCGGCTCGCGCGGCTGGCGGCGACGAACGACACGCTGGAGGAGGTCTGCGTCGCGCCGCCCGTCACGGAGACGGTCGCGCCCGATGCCGCGTCGGTCGATCTGCTGGCGGGGCGGCTCGCGCGCTACCGGCGGTTGTATCGCGCGCTGCGGGACGAGTTCGCGGCGGCCGACTGAACGCCCGCGCGATCGCGCTTGACCCGGCCCTTGGGATCGCCTTTATGCTGGGCGCAACGAATCGACAGCAAAGAGGTGACGGATGGGTACCGCCACACCCCGTTTGAACGCATCGGCCGCCGCCGCGCGGCTCGGCGTCTCGATCAAGGCGCTGCGGCTGTACGAGCGGCACGGCCTCGTCACGCCGGCGCGCACGCCGGCCGGATACCGCACGTACGGCCCGGACGACCTCGCCCGCGCCGCCGACATCGCGGCACTGCGCAAGCTCGGCCTCACGCTCGCGCAGGTCGCGAGCGTGCTCGACGGCGACGCGCGCGGTCTCGACGCAGCGCTGGCCGCCCACGAAGCGGCGCTCGATCACGGGATTCACGATTTCGTCAGCAAGCTCGACCGCGTGCGCGCGATGCGCGCCGGCCTGGCACGCGGGCGGATGCCGGCGGACGGCGAACTCACGCGGCTGCTCGACCCCGGCAGCGCCGGCGTCGCGTTCAGCCTGCCGTGGCCGTGGGGCGGCGAGTGGTTCGAGTGTCGCGATATCCGGCCGCTGAACTACATCATCGGTTCGCCGGGGAGCGGCAAGACGCGGCTCGCGCTTCGGCTGGCGGAGGCGCTGCCTGGCGCCGTGTTCGTCGGCCTCGATCGGCTGGACGACGATTGTGCGGCGGCATCCGACGCATTGCGCGCCGATCCGCAACTGAAGTCACGTGTGGACCGCACGTCGGCGTTGCTGGTCGGCACGGGCGCGACGCCTTCGGCGGCGCTGACCGCGCTGCTCGTCAGCCTCGAAGCGGAAAGTCCGCGCGTGCGGATCGTCGACCTGATCGAGCAGGGCCTCGATCGGGCCACGCAACTGGCGCTGATCGCGCATCTGCGCGACAGCGCGGCCGCCGGCATGCGGCCGCTGTTCCTGCTGACGCGCTCGACGGCGATCCTCGATCTCGCGGCGGTCGGTCCCGACGAAACCATCCTGTTGTGCCCGGCCAATCACAGCCCGCCCGCACGCGTCGCGCCTTACCCGGGCGCACCCGGGTATGAAGCCGTGGCCACGTGCCTGGCGGCGCCGGAAGTCCGCGAGCGGATCGCGCGGCGGCCGGAAGCGCGCGCTATGATGCTCGGTACGGAACGCGAAATGAATTGAATGTTTCGCGACCTGTCCGTCGGAGAACATGATGGCACGCGACACGCGGGTAGAAATCGAACTCGACGATATCGAATCGACCGAACAGTTGCACGTACGACTGATGAAGAAGTTGAGTTTCCCGGATTGGTATGGAAGAAACTGGGATGCGTTCTGGGACGCCATTACCGCGCTGGTCGATATGCCGCTCATTCTCCGGCTGAAAGGCTGGTCGGAATTCGAACGCCGCTTTCCCCGCGACGCGAAGCTGATGCGCGACTGCCTGCAGGACATGGCCCGGCAATATCCGGCCTTCGCACCCCGTGTCGAATACGATTGATCGAACTCGCCGCGAGCCGCAAGATCGTGCGTCCGTTCCTTCCAGACTAGATCGCGACAACCTCAAATGGATTTGCCCCCGGATTGACGCCATTGTGACAGTTGCGCCACCGTCACGATCCCAGCCGCCCCATCCTCCGCGCCATCGCCGGGCTTACCGCATGCACGGGATCGAAGCCGAAGAATTCGAGCACGTGCCGCGCGACGTCGTCGCGATCGTTGTCCGCGCAGATCATGTGATAGCTGTTCTCCAGCACGATCCCGCGCGCATCGGGCATGTTCTCCAGCAGGAAATCGGCCGAGCGCAGGCTCGTCAGCTCGTCCTCGCGTGCATGCAGCACGAGCGTCGGGCACCGCGTGCCGGCCGCGGCGTCGAGCGCCCAGTCGCGCATCCGGTCCACCTGCCGCACGCACGCGAGCGGCACCCACGCATAGTGGAAACTGTCCTGCCGCTCGAACTTCTTCTTCACGATCGCGCGGATCGTCGCGTTCTTGATGCCGAACGGATCGCCTTCCTCCACGCGCATTCGCTCGGCGACACCCGGCACGCGGTACAGCACGTGCCGCAGCGACCGGTACCACGGCGTCGACCAGCCGTCGATGAACATCGGCGTCGCCAGCAGCGCGAGCCGGCCGCGCGCATGCTGCACGCGATGACACAGCAGCAGCGCGACGAGCGCGCCCATGCACATCCCCGCGACGTGCAGCGTGTCGTACTCGCGCGCCAGCGCGCGGTATTGTTCGGTCACCGCATCGAGCCACGCCTCCGCGCGCACGCCGACCAGATCCTCCGGGCGCGTGCCGTGCCCCGGCAGCGTGATCATGTGCGTGTCGCCGCCCGCGCGCCGCATCGCCTTGTGCAGCGAACCGAGATCGTATTGCGTGCCGCCGAGCCCGTGGATCAGCAGCACGCCCGTGCGGCCCGTCATGACGCGTACCCGCTCATTCGTCCGCCGGCCACACGCGCTCGAGCTGCCACACGCCCGCCACCACCGTCACGTCGACGTTCGAATCCAGCAGCGGCGCGCCGTGGTCGGTGATCGTCCGCGTGCCGCCGTCGCGCAGCACGATGCGCAGCGACAGCGACGCGCGGTCCTCGCCCGCGATCTCCGCATTCCAGTAGTCGCGCAGCGCGTCGCGATCGCCCGGCTGCACGCGTTCGAGCACGAGCGGCACGGTCGCGATCTGCGCGGCGTCGACGCCGACGCCGAACACGCGCTCGACGTCGCCGCTCCACTCGATGCGGCCCGACTCGGGATCGAGCACGTACGCGATCTGGCCGGCGCTCGCGAGCGCGAGCTCCATGTTGTTCTGCAGGACGGCCGCATGCTCGTGCACGCGCTCGCGCGTCGTCTTCAGCGTGCTGACCGTCAGCACCAGCAGCGACGCGACCGCCAGATAGAGCTGCGCTTCGAGCAGCGCGCTGCCGTAATGCGCGTGAAGCGACGCGAACGGGCCGTCCCCTTGCGCGGTCTGCTCGATCACGATCAGCGCGAGCACCAGCACCGACGACGAACCCGCCCGGCCGCCGAGCAGCAGCGTCACCGCGACCGTCAGGAACAACGGGACATACGTGAGCGCGAAGCCGGCGCCCGTGCCGAATTTCCGCGACGTATCGCCGTCGAAGATCACGAGCGCGACGGCCGCGAGCAGCACGAACGCGACGATGCCGAGCACCAGGTCGAAGCGCTCGTGGTCGCCCGAACGGTGCGCGCGAAAGCGCGACCACGACGCGAGCACCGGCGTGACCAGCAGCACGCCGACGAAATCGGATGCGGCCCACACCGACCACACGTCGAAGAACGGCGCGCCCTTGAGCGTCGTGTACCACGCCGCGCCGCCGATCGCGCCGACGACGCCCGCGATCATCCCGGCGAGGATCACCGAGCGCAGGAAATACAGCCCTTCGAGCGAAAAGCGCACGCGCTGCACGAGCCAGACCGCGAGCGCGGCCGCGCCGACCTCGTCGACCGTGAACAGCACCGCGTTGACGAGGCTGCCGTGCTCGATGGCGGTCAGCGCGAGCTGCCCAACCAGGAACGCGCCGGCCAGCGTCAGCCAGTCGCGCATCGGCCGCAGCATGAATGCGCCGACCGTCACGCCGGCCGGCAGCCAGATGTAGCCCGTCAGCCGGACGGGGCCGTTGAATTCGTGCGAGATGTAGCCGGTCGCGAGATACAGCGCCGCCCAGAGCAGCGCGGCGACGAGCCCCGGCCGCGATCGTTTGGTGTCCATCGAGAATCCCTGTGTATTGCGCCGTGCGTGCGAGCGATGTGCGAATGATAGGCGGGCGGGTTGAACGGCGGAATACCGGACGGCGGCAGCACGTTCGGGGCACCGGCGCGCGCCCGCAAGCTGGCGAGTGTGACCGGCAAGGTATCGGAAAAGTTCGCCGCTTGCCGGGCGCTATCGGGACACGTCTGCAAGCCGTCTTGTCCGGATGGCCAAAATCGCACGCGGCCGGTCATTCGGCCCTACGATGAAAGGCAGTCGAAAGCATTCGTTTCGGGTATCGTCCAGCTCTCCCATCTGCATTCCATACGACCGCAAATGAAAACAGTCCCGACCCGGCCGATATCGGCCTCTTCGACGCGATGAGCCGATTTCGCGTCACGTACGACGGGCCCGCGCTCGAATCGCCCGAGATGGACGTGCGCGAACTCGCGCCCGCGCTGCTCGCCTTCGGCGATTTGCTCGACGCGTCGACGCGCGCACTGTGCGGCGATCAGGTCCGGCCGCAGGTCAACGTGCGCGGCAGCTTCAAGACCGGCAGCTTCGGCATCGATTTCACGCTCGCGACCTCGCTGCTCGGCCGCATGCGCGACATGCTGAGCGGCAGCGAAGGCACGGCGCTCGCCAATGCGGTGACGATCCTGACCGCGCTCGGCATCGCCGCGCCCAGGGCGAGGAAGGGGCTTTTCGCCGTCCTCAAATGGCTGCGTGGGCGCGAGATCACGCACGTGCGGATGCAGAACAACACCGCGGTGCTGGACGTCGACGGCGACGAACTGGAAATCGACCTACCCGTCCTCACGCTGCTGAGTGACGTCCGCGTTCGCCAAGCCATCGCGCAAGTGCTTGCGCCGCTCGCTCGCGAAGGCATCGAGATTTTCGCTGCCGGCACCGATACCGAGGTATACGAGACGGTCGCCCACAACGAGATCGCATGGTTTCACGCGCCGGAGCCAACCGATTCGCTCCTGCTCGACGAGCATCGCAAGATGGCATTCTCGATCGTGTCGCTCGTGTTCAAGGACGACAACAAGTGGCGGCTGCACGACGGCACGGCGACGATTCACGCGACGATCACCGATGCCGGCTTCCTGTCGCGCGTGAACAACAGCCAGATCAGTTTCAGCAAGGGAGACGTGCTCTTGTGCAATGTCCGTATGCAGCAGTGGCAAACTTCGGACGGGGCAAAAACCGAATACGAGGTCACGGATGTCCTCGAACATCGCCCGGCCGGC
Source organism: Burkholderia sp. EMB26 (assembly GCF_024730645.1). Classification (NCBI taxonomy): domain Bacteria; kingdom Pseudomonadati; phylum Pseudomonadota; class Betaproteobacteria; order Burkholderiales; family Burkholderiaceae; genus Burkholderia; species Burkholderia sp. EMB26. The sequence continues at coordinate 2,131,647 of NZ_CP078071.1, read as the reverse complement.
CTGCAGATTCCGTTGTCGGGCCTGTGATCCACGTAGCGGCCTCGCGCCCGACGCAACGTCTCACCATTCATGAAACCCGCGATCCATCTGCGTGCTGCCTCCCAGGAAGATCTCCCGTTCCTGCTGACGCTCCGTCGACTCACGATGACCGAGCATCTGCAGCGCGTCGGCGCGCCGACCGACGATGAAGCGCACGACCGCCGCATCCGCGCGAACTTCGACGACGCGATGATCGTCTGTGAAGGCGCCGATGCCATTGGCCTGCTGAAGGTGACACGCGCCGCCAGCGAATGGCACGTCCATCAGGTCCAGATTCTCCCCGCGCGCCAGGGCCAGGGAATCGGCGAAGCCGTGCTGCACGCATTGCTGACCGATGCGGCGCACGCGCGCGTGCCGGTATCGCTCAGCGTGCTGCACGGCAACCCGGCGCGGCGGCTCTACGAACGGCTCGGCTTTCGCGTCGCGTCGGAAACCGACACGAGCGCGAGCATGGTCTGGCACGCGTGACGCGCGTCATGTCGACGCCATCGCATGGCCCTTACTGCGTGATCTTCGCGTCCTTCAGCAGATTGCCGATCATCTGCGCGCTCGCCTTCTCGGCCGCGATCGCCTGCAGTTGCTGCTGAAGCGTCGGCTTCGCGGTTTCGAAACCCGGCACCTGCGTCGGCCGCTTCGCATCCAGCTTCACGATCGCCCGCACGCCATCGACCGGAATCGAATCCTTCGTCGTCGCGCCGACCGTCAGCTTCTCGAGCGCCTGCGCAACCGGCAGCGGCAACCCGGCCGTCTTGCCTTCCGCCGCCGGCGTGTTGAAGCTCACCCACGGCAGCTCGCCGCCGGTATCGCGGCTCGGCGCCAGGCTGTACTGGCGTGCCAGCCCGTCGAACGACTTGCCCGCCTTCAGCTCGCTCAGCACGGTCGCCGCCGCGACCGGGTCCTTGACGACGATCACGCGCGGCTTGTATTCGTTCTTGCCGAGCGCGGCGACCAGTTCGTCGTAGCGCGCCTTGACCTGCTCGTCGGTCACCGGCTCCGGCTTCACGTGGTCGCGCAGGTACAGTTGCACCTCGGCCGTCACCTTCGCCTGCTGCATCGCCGCCTTGACCTCGGGCTTGTCCGCGTAGTTCGCCTTCTCGGCTGCCTGCTGAACCAGCACGCGCGTGATCAGCTGGTTCTTGATCGCCTGGCGGATCTGCGGCGAATCGGGCTGCCCGGACGCGCGCAGCAGCGTATCGACGTCGGCCTGCGTGATCGGCGTGCCGTTGACAGTCGCGACCGTCTCCGGCGTCTGCGCATGGACCGGGCCGCTCAGTGCGCCGGCCAGCACGACGATCGTCAACAGGCGATTCGGGATCGTTTTCGTCTTCATCGTTGGGTCGCTTCAAGCATAAGAAACGCGGCAGGGCAGCCGCGCTCGTTCATCGTGCACGCCCGCACAACGTCCGCGGGAGCCGCCGCCATTGTGCACGGAACCGCATTTCCACGTCGGGAGGTTCGGGAAGCAGGTCCGGCACGGCGCGGCGCGCAGGGTGCCCGCGGTGCATTGCATGCGCATTGCGCAACAATCCCGCGAAAATGCTCACCATTGCTTCACGACTTCGCGAGTACGGCCGCTGCCCGAAGCGGCCGCACGTTCAACACTTTCAGCACGTCAGGGCGTCCACCGGTACACGGTGATGCTGTTCCCCTTCACGTTGTTCTTCATCACCACGTACTCGCCGTTCGACCGGCGGTACGCGCGGATGCTGTACATCGCGTCGATCGCGCTGCTGGTGTCGACCGTCGCGGGGCTCGCATTGACCAGCGTCGTGTCGAGATTGCCGGTGGTGAGGTTGAACGCGTCGACGTTCGGCCACAGCGGCCCGCTGCTGCTGAACCAGTAGCCGACGAACAGATGGTTACCCGCCGCGTCGATCGATTTCGCGCCGCTGTGCGGCAGCGTGATCACCGGGTCCGGCTTCGTCGTATTGCCCGCGCGCCAGCCGTGATACACCTCGATGCGCGTGCCGATCGACGTCCAGTCGTTGCTGCCGATCGCGCCCTGCGCGAGCACCATCGTGTCGCTGTCCGCGAGATAGACGATGCGCGTCAGCGGCACGATGCTGGCCGGAATGCGGGTCGCGACACCCGGCCCCCACGACGGCTTGCCGTTCGCGTCGAAGCCGGTCAGCGGGTAATGCGTGATCGCCCCCGTCTTGTCGAGCCCGGCCCATACGCCGCCCTGGCTGTCGAGGCTGAAGCCGCCCGTCACGCGCTGCGTGGTATTGAACGCGGGGCCGGGAATCGAGCCGTCCGGAATCGCGACGTAACCGTTCGCCGCGTTGAAGTGATAGAAGTAGAAGACCGGCGGGTTCTGGCCGGCCGCGACGAGAATCCGGTTCGCGCCGACCGACGTGAGCAGCCCGAAGTGTTCGTCGCGCTGCGTGTCGCTCATGTTGATGCGCGGATCCGACGGGTACGTGAACGGATCGACGGTATTCGCGACGAACTTGCCGCCCGCGCTGCCGCTGTAGATGTGCGTACCGCCGTAGAACAGCGCACCGTCCGTGACCGGGTCCGGCGCGGCGATGCCTTCGAAGTTCAGCGACTGCAGCGTCCAGCGCAGGTTGCCGTTGCTGCCGTACGCATGAATGTCGGTCGCGCCGTTGCGCCCGAGATCCCAGCTGCCGCCCCACGGATTGTTGAGCACATAGAGGTTGCCGCCGGTGTCCTTGCCGATCCCGACGATGCGCGTGAAGCGTTGCGGGCCGACCTGCCCCTTGATGCCCGTCGTCGTGTCGAGATAGCCGCCGCGCACGCCGAACGTGCCGGCCAGCGCAGGCTGGCCCGATATCGAATAACGCTTGATGTTCTGGTCGGGGCCTTCGTCGCCCACCAGCAGTTGCCCGGCCGCCGCATCGACATGCAGCGCCGACGGATGCGAGCCGGCCGGCATCCGGATCGTATTCAGCAGCGCGCCGGTCGGCCTGAAGCCGACGATCGAGCCGGCGCTTTTCTGCGCGACCCACACGTTGCCCGCGCCGTCCACCGCGAGCGCGCCCGGCGCCGACACGCCGATGTCCCGCTGCCACACGCCGTCGGTCGTGAATACGCGCACGCGATTGCCGTAGAAGTCGCTCGCATAGAGCAGCGAGCCGGCCGTCGCGAGCCCGGTGACGACATCGATGCGCGGCTGGTTGGTCGCCGCGCTGATCTGGATGACACGATCGCGAACCTTCGTCGCGCGGCTGTAGCGCCCCACCGCGCCGCTGCCGTACGTCTTGCCGGGCTGCAGCGCGACGAACAGCGACGTTGCATTGCCGGTGATCGCGCTGCCCTGGAATTCCGAATGCGCGCCGATCGAGCCGATGCTCTTGCCGTTCTGGTAGATCGCGACGCCGCCCTCATCCTCGTCCCACATCGACGCCGTGTAGATCACGCCTTCGGGGGCGACCCACATCGCGCGCGCGACGTTGCCGACGTGCGCGGCGAGCGTGCCGTACGTATTCGCGAGCCAATCGGTGGTGTTGGCTGCATGACCAGCGGGTGCACATGCGGCGATTGCCGCGGCAACGAGCGCGGCCTGGATGCGTTTTCTGGCGACCATGACGGATGCTCTCCTGAACAGGGTAGTCATTCACATGAGGGATCGGCCGGCCAGATGGCTTGAAGCCCGCGAGATGTAAATTCTTCCCCGAATCATCCGGCGCAGTCGGTATGTCATACGGCATGCATTCGATCATGCGCAGCGCGAGAATAACGTCATATAAATCGAAAAAAATTGCGAATCTCCCCTTGCTTGCGGCGAGCGCCGCCGCCCGTCAGTGAATGGTCACTTACGCGCCGGATCGGGAATGGGGAAAATCAGGCGAGCGCCTGTCGGAATATCGCCGCCGATTCGACGTCGATCGATTGAAACGGCGAATGCCATTTCGGCAACATCGGGAAAAGCCGCCGCCCCAAAACACATCGCCGGCCCGAATCCGTATCGAATCCGGGCCGGCGAATGTCATTTGCCGCGGGTTGGGCAACGCGGCGTTGCGCCGCCGCGTTGCCACGCGTCATGCCGACGTTTCGCGCACCTTCACCGCTACGCGCGCACCGTCCGAATCGTCATCGTCGCGCGGCGCGTCGAGCTGCCCTTCCCACTTCGCGACCACGGCCGCCGCGATCGAGTTGCCGACGGCGTTGGTGGCCGAACGCCCCATGTCGAGGAACATGTCGACGCCCATGATCAGCAGCAACCCGGCTTCGGGCATGTTGAACTGGTTGAGCGTCGCCGCGATCACGACCAGCGACGCGCGCGGCACGCCCGCCATCCCCTTCGACGTCACCATCAGCATCAGCAACATCGTGATCTGCGTGCCGAGCGGCAGATGGATGCCGTACACCTGCGCGATGAACAGCACCGCGAACGTGCAGTACATCATCGAGCCGTCGAGGTTGAACGAATAGCCGATCGGCAGCACGAAGCTCGAGATCTTGCGGTTCACGCCGAAGCGGTCGAGCGCGTCCAGCAGCTTCGGATACGCGGCCTCGGAGCTGGCCGTCGCGAACGACAGCAGGAACGGCTCGCGAATCAGCCGGATCAGCGTGAACGCGCGCTTGCCGAGGAACGTCACGCCGGCCAGCGTGAGCACGGCCCAGAGCAGCGCGAGCGCCAGGTAGAAGCTGGCCATGAACTTCGCGAACGTGAGCAGGATGCCGAGCCCTTCGGTCGTGATCGTCGACGCGAGCGCCGCGAACACCGCGACCGGCGCGAACCCCATCACCGCCCCCGTGACCTTCAGCATCACCTGCGCGAGATCCTCGATCACCCCGGTCAGGCGCTTGCCTGCGTCGCCGAGCGCGGACAGCGCGGTGCCGAAGAAGATCGAGAACACGACGATCTGCAGGATTTCGTTGTTCGCCATCGCCTCGGCGATCGACTTCGGCACCAGGTGCACCACGAAATCCTTCAGCGTGAACGCGCCCGTCTTCAGGTTGAGCGCCGCATCGGACGGCGGCAGCGGCAGGCTCAGGTGGCTGCCCGGCTGCAGGAGCGTCGCGGTCAGCAGGCCGAGCAGCAGCGACGTGAACGACGCGATGAAGAACCAGCCGAACGCCTTGACGCCCACGCGGCCCACCGCGCTGCCGTCGCCCATCTGCGCGATGCCGACGGTCAGCGTCGCGAACACCAGCGGCGCGATGATCATCTTGATCAGGCGCAGGAACACATCGGACAGCAACGACACGTACCCGGCGACCTCCTTCGCCATCTTCGGGTCGGGAAACGCGCTATGGCAGGCGTAACCCACGGCGATGCCAAGAATCATCGCGACAACGATGTACCTGGTAATGTTGTGCTTCTTTTTCATTAGTGATCCAAATTACAAAGCGTATGTTGCTAACGGCTGGCCCATCATTCGCGTCCGGCTGCGAATCGAAACCTGTGTCTCCAAGCGGGCGACCTGTCCGCCTCGGGCGGTCACTCGGGCGGACAAGGGGGGGCATTCTAACGCAAACGGCGGGCCGGCTTTCAAATCTGAAAGCGCCGCGGGTTGATTTGCGTCCTGATGTCGTCGGGAAAGGGCAGGTGTCGCGGTCCGGCTCGCTTCCGGCGCGGCCGGATGCCGGGGAATTTCAGCGGATCGGATAGCGCGCGGCTTGCCGGAAGGCCGCGGCGAACGTGTCGACGTGATGCGCGCCGGTGGCGTCGGGCGTCAGGCAACCAGCACGTAGGTGCGGAAGAAATCGCCGAGCGCGGCGGCCGTCTGTTTCATGTCGACGGACGTGCCGAGGCTGCGGTCGAGCCACAGGCCGTTGAACAGCGCGAAGACGATGTTCGTCGCACCGGCAGGATCCAGCGATGGCCGGACCCAGCCTTCGGCCTGGCCGCGCGCCAGCAGCGCCGCAAGATCCGCGCGCATCTTCCGGTCGAGCCCGACGATATCGGGGCGGCGTTCGGCATCGCGCGCCAGTTCGAGCCAGCTGTCGACACCGAGGCCGTCATCGCCTTGCGCCATCATCCCGGCCAGCTCGTCGGCCGTGATGCCGGCCAGCCCAAGCAGGCCGTCCCTGCTGAGGATGCGGTTGAAGTCCTGCGTATAACGCTCGACCTCGACCGCGATGATCGCGTCGATCATCTCGCGCTTGTCGGCGAAATACCGGAACACCGCGCCCGCGCTCATGTCGGCCGCCGCACAGATATCTTCCGTGCGCGCGCCGTGGAACCCCTTGGCCTTGAAGACCCGGGCGGCCGCGGTCAGGATCTGCTCGCGGCGCTGCTGATGAAGGTTTTCGTTCCGTGTACGCGCCATGCTTCCCGAAATAACCGGACTAAATCGTCGCATTATAGGGAAGACATCGACCCGAATCAAATCCGGCGCCATCGTTGCAATCGAAATCGCGATCGCGGGAGATCGTCACGCACCGGGCGACACGATCCAGCGATCACGACAGATTCTCACAAAGATGCGCAGACCTCGACACTACGGCACGTAAACGATCTGTAATATTTGGAAATGATTCGCATTGACGCCGTACGCCGACGTCGATGCGCAATCCCGGGCCGGAAACGCGGCACCGCGTTCGCGCCATGGCTTCCATCAGATCGAGTCCGGCATTTCATCAGTATTCCTCTGAAATGACGGATCGATAAAAAAGCGGCATCGTGATGAACATTCTGTACACCAACTTCCACGGCGATTACGGCGGCGGCCAGGACACCTACGTCCGCGATCTCGCCGTCGCGATGAGCCGCCATCACCGCGTGACCGTCGCGTCGCCGGAAGGCAGCCGCCTGTCGCGACTGTTGAAGGACAGTCCCGACGTGGCGATCTTCGACATGGAATTCAAGCCGCGCTGGAACCGGCTGTGCCGGGAGATTCTCCGGCTGCGCCGGCGGATCGCCGCCGAGCGCTTCGACGTGATCCATGTGAACGGGGCCGCCGATCACAGGCAGGTGATGCTGGCACTGCTCGGCTGCCGGTATCGGCCCGCGATCGTGCTGACCAAGCACAACACCTATCGCGCCGACAGCCTCGGCAACGTGCTGCGTGCGCGGCTGGCCACCGACCATACGATCGCGGTCAGCGACTACGTCGCCAGCATGCTCGCGCTGCGCTCGCCGTACGGCAACGTCACGGTGGTCAAGCACGGCGTGCGCCGGCCGGCCGCCGAACGACTGGCCGGCGACGAGATCCGCCGCCGCAAGATCGCGCTGTTCGGCGCGTCCGGCGCGGAGGCGATCGTGCTCGGCAGCAGCGCCGGCACCACGCCCGAAAAAGGCTGGATGGACCTGATCGCGGCGCTGGGCCGCCTGCCGGAAGCCGAGCGCGAGCGGTTCCGCGTGCTGCTGATCGGCGCGGAGCCGTCCGGCGAGCAGCGCGAACAGCTCGCGCGGCACGGCATGGCGTCGCGCACCGCGTTCACCGGACGGCTCGACGACGTGTGGGCGCCGTTCTCGATCATCGACGTGTCGTTCGTGCTGTCGTACCACGAGAGCCTGTCGTATGCGTGCCGCGAAGCGATGTCGCTCGGCTGCCCGGCGATCGTGACGCGCGTGGGCGGGCTGCCCGAGAACGTCGAGCCGGGCGTGGACGGCTGGGTCGTCCCGCCGCGCGAGCCCGCGGCGATCGAAGCGATCCTGCGTGCGATCGTGCAGGAACCCGGCTGCGTCCGCGCGATGGGGCGCAGCGCGCGGCTGAAAGGCAAGCGCGAATTTTCGTTCGACGCGTTCGTCGACGCGACCTTGTCCGTCTATCAGAAGTCGATTCGACACAACCCGTACCGCTGGGTGACTTCCTTGAGATCCACGAAATGGCATTGAATATCTGGAAGAAGTACTGGGACCTGCGCACGCAGGAATGTCCGTGCGACGTGCACTTCGTCGAATGGCTGGAATCCGTGCACCTCAAGGGCATCCGCATCTATCACTTCGGCACCGGCGGGCATCACCATGTCGGCATCGAATGCGCGCGGCCGCACCTGAACAACACTGTCTTCGGCGTGACGGCATCGCCGAAGGAATACAAGTCGTATGTCGATCTCGTCACGCGGCAACCGGAGGTGAGCAAGACCTACCTCGCGTATTTCGGCGACATCTATACGAGCCATTCGCGCCTGCTGCCGACGTTCGACGTCGTCACGCTGTTCCATCTGTGCGAATTCCGCGACGAAGCGAACAGCCGCTACGGCGCGAAGACCGACGAAGCGGTGCTCGACCTGTTCGCGCGCCATACCGCGCCCAACGGCCATCTGTTGTTCTACACGGGATCGTCGGCGTATCGAAAGGCTGAACCGATCATCGCGCGGTGGGCCGCCAATGCCGATTTCGTCGAGGTCGGCGACTTCAAGACCCTGCGGATTTTCCGCAAGGCCGCGTAATCCCGCTTTCCTGCGACCCGCCGATGCTTGCGCGCACCCCACGCTATCCGATCCTGATGTATCACCAGATCCGCCCGCTGCCGCCGCCGACCGACCGGCTGCGCAGCCTGAGCGTCGCGCCCGACGCGTTCCGCCGCCAGATGACGCTGTTCCGGCGGCTCGGCTACCGCGGCCTGAGCGTGCGCGAACTGCAGCCGTACCTGCGCGGGGAGCGGCAGGGCAAGGTCTTCGGCATTTCGTTCGACGACGGCTTTCTCAACGTGCTGACGCATGCGATGCCCGTGCTGGACGCGCTCGGGTTCACCGCGACCTGCTACTTCGTCGCCGGCCGGTTCGGCGGCGCGAACGACTGGGATGCTGGTGCGCCGACCAAGCGCTCACCGTTGATGACCTGCGAGGACATGCTCGCGTGGCGCGATCACGGCCATGAAATCGGCTCGCACACGCTCGATCACGTCGCGCTGTCGTATGTGCCGGCGCCTGTTTCGGACTTTCAGCTTACCGAATCGAAGCGGCAACTCGAAATGCTGAGCGGGCAATGTGTCGAATCGTTCTGCTATCCGTACGGCGATCTCGACGCGCGCGTGCGCGACCAGGTCATCGCGGCCGGTTACGGCAACGCGACGACGACTCGACGCGGATGCGCCGGCGCGGCCGACGATCCGTTTCTGTTGCCGCGGATTCCGGTCGCGGGCGGAGTCGGGGCTGCGAGGCTGTGGTTCAAGTGCTGGAAGGGGCGGATAGCGGGGCGCCGATAAGTATCCAGGCAGTTCGTCCGGATGAACCGGTACCACGCCGAGCCAATACCCGTCTCCTTCGATGTCACTGTCATCATCCGCATCTTGTGTGGGCCATATTCATCGTTCTGGTCAGCAATCCTTCATGCTCCGACCGCACTCGAAGCATGTCGCGAGCAACGGACCAGGAAGCGTCCGCGGCCGGCCCATGCGCCGCCGAATCTCGGCGGCAATCATCACGTCGCACGCAACGCGGCGACTGCAACATGCGTGCGCCGTGTCCCGGGCAATGCGATTCAGAAGCGGTATCCGACCGACAGGAACGTCACGATCGGATTGACCCGGAATTTGCTGGTGCTCGTGACCGTGCCGACGGAGGACCGGGTGGTGAGCGTGGCGCGTGTCGATACCCACGAATACGCGACCGACGCGTTGATCGACCAGTGCGAATCGATGTTGTACGTCAGGCCGCCGTTGACGACGGGCGCGAAGGAATGACTGAGCGACACGGATGTCGGTCCCTCGAGCGCGGTCCCGACGGTCGGCGAGAAATAGATCTGGCCGGTGGAAACGGGATTGCTGAGCTTGATGTTGCTGAACCACGTGTAGGTGACGCCGGCGCCCAGATACGGCCTGAACCGTGCATTCGGCTGGCCGAAGTAGTAGTTGAAGATGATCGCCGGACTCCAGGCCCGCGCGGTCCCCAGCTCGCCGAAACCGCTGAGCGTACCTGCGCCGTTCAAGTGCCAGCTCGGCGGAAAGCCCATGACCGTCGTCGCCGCGATATGGTCGGTCAGGAAGTACGTTGCGGTCAGTCCGAACGTATCGCCGCTTGCGATGTCCCCGCCGCTGCCGGTCATCACTTGCGACTGGCCGAGTGCATTGAGGGTCAGCGGATCCGCCGATCCCTGCGGGGCAAAGTGGGACCAACCGGCACTGACCACCCACTGACCGGCTGATTGCGCATGCGCGCCAGAGATGGCCGCGACCAATACGACGGCTCCTGCACTGATTCGTTTCATGATTGTCTCCAGATTTTGGTGTTGGTGTTCAAGAATCGTGAAACCTGCCTTCATCGCCGTGCGCCACGCATGACTTGCGGGCTGTTCCCGCGCGTGTGACGCGCAACGCCAAAAACGTCGGGTGCTGCTTCGTCAAGCGAAATTCCCGCTCCATAAATTCGGATTCCGAATCTATTTGCTCAATTCAATGCCGAACGTTCCGGGAATCGACAATCAGTGATGTTCGGGTTCCACGGAAGTCGAAAAGGCGAACGGGAAGCGGCCCATCACCGTATTGGCCTTCGCTGTCTGCGCGTGATCGCTCAGCGCCACATGCAGGGTGAGCCCGCGCGACGGGTCGTCCACCATGCTCACCCGCGCACCCTCGACGCCGGCATCCTTCAGCGCGGAGACCAGCGCGTCGAACGTCTCCCATCGTTTGAGCTCGGGCTTGAAGATCTTGCCGACCGCCGTAAGCGGCATCGCATCGACGATATGAATCCGCTTCGGTATCGCGGCGCGCTCGCCGATCATGCCGCGTATGAACGTGTCGAGCTCCGTCTCGGTTGCCGTTGCGCCGGCTTTCAACTGCACGTACGCGACCGGCAGCTCGCCAGCATGCACGTCGGGACGTCCGATTGCCGCAGCGATCTGCACGGCCGGGTGGCGGTGCAGCGGTTCTTCGATCGTCGCCGGATCGATGTTGTGCCCGCCCCGGATGATGAGCTCCTTGCGGCGGCCCGTGAGCCAGAAGTAGCCCTGGGCATCGCGCCGCGCGAGGTCCCCGGTGTTGAGCCACTGCCGGCCGTCGCCGAGATCGAGCCACAGGCTCTTGTTCTGATCTTCCTGAAGATAGCCCGCGAACACGTTCGGCCCGGAAATCGTCAGCACACCGACTTCGTTCTCGACGCAATCGCGCACGTAGCGGCCTGCGTCGTCGAGTATCACCGCCTTCATCATCTGGCCGGGGATGCGCAAGCCGATCGAACCGAGACGCCGTTCGCCGCCTGGCGGATTGACGCTGCTGACGCAGGCGCCCTCGGTGAGCCCGTAGCCTTCGAGGATCCGGACCCCGGTGCGATCCTGGAACGTGCGGAATACTTCCACGGGCATCGGCGCGGCACCGCACAGTCCATATTCCAGCGAGTCGATGTTCCGGCCGTCGACGGGCACGTCGAGCAACGCCGAATACAAGGTCGGCACCGCGCTGAAGAAATTGATCCGGTGGTGCTCGACGATTTCCCAGAATCGTTTGACGACGCCGTCGCCGCGATAGCCCTGTGGCGTACCCAGCACCACATGTGCGCCGCGCGAGAACGGCACCAGGCCGGTTGCCAGCACGGCATTGACATGGAACAGCGGCAGTCCGCAGAACACGGTCTTCCCCGGGCCCATCCCGGCGCCGACGACCTGCCCGACGCTCCAGGCATTGGCCACCTCGTTGCCGTGCCGGCGAATCGCGATTTTCGGCAATCCCGTGGTGCCGCCCGTACAGAAGTAGGACGATATGTCGTCGGCTTCGAAACGCCGTGGGATCAGCAGCGAATCGCCGGATTCACGCGACATCGCACTGTCGAAATCGTGGATCGCGACGTGGCGCGGAACGGCGCCGCGCACGCCCGCGCGCCCGTGCAACCGTTTGCATTCGCGACGCTGCATCGCGCGTGCGGCAATGCGGCGCCACCCCTGCACGCGCTCGGCCAGATCGATCAGGACGAGGCTTTGCAGCGACGGCACCTCGCTCAGGACGGGCTGGATCTTCGACCAGATATCCGTTCCCGGAAAAGGCGCCAGCGTCACCAGCACCTTTGCGTTTGCGGCCTTGAGCAGCGATGCGATCGCCGGCCCCTCCAGCAACGGATTGATCGCGCACACGATCCCGGCCGCTTCGCCTCCCCAGATGACGAAATGCGTTTCCGGCAAATTCGGCAGCACGTAGGCGACCACCGCGTGGCGATCGATACCGAGGCGCGAAAACATGTTCGCGGCGCGGGTGATATCCCGCAGAAGCGCCGCATAGGTCCAGCGCAATGGCTTGCGATGATCGTCGGCGCGCAGGAAAAACGACAAGGCCGGCGCGCTCGGGTCGATTGCCGCACCACGGCCGATCATCTCGTAAGTGCTGGCCGGGAGGTCGGCGGGCGGCCCCTGGTTTTCGATCCGAAGCACGTCCGCTTCGGTTGCGATGGCGTTCATGCGAGCTCGTCCACGATTCGGTTGCGTTGCACACCGAGGTCGATCGCCCCGTCCCTGCTCCGGATCCGCGACTCGACCAGATCCCCGGCCTTCAGGTACTGCGGGCGCGCGGCCTGAACCTTCGTGAAAATCCGCCACTTCATGTGCTCCGGCAGCAACGCGGCAATTCGTTGCTTCGCCGGCGACGGAATGCTGAGCGCGCACCCGGAAGGCGTGCCGGTTGCAAGCAAGTCACCGGCGTTCAGATCCTGAACACCCGAAAGTTCCGTGAGCGTTTCGGCCGGACCGTACACGAGGTTCCCCGTCGAATCGCTCTGCCGCACGTCCCCGTTCACGGTCAGTGTCAGCGTCAGCGCGTGCAGCCGTGCGATATCGCTGGCCTCCAGCAGGCACAGATACGGCCCGACCGGCCCGAACGTCCGATAGCTTTTTCCCTTGTAAAACTGCATTTGGGGAATCTGGATATCGCGTGCGGAATAGTCGTTGACGATCACGAGGCCCGCGACGTACTCGTGCAGGTTCTTGTCCGTGATGGCTTGCCGGGACGTGATATCGCGGCGAAGCACGAGCCCCAGTTCGATCTCGTAGTCCAGAAACCGCACATGTTGCGGCCGGATGACGTCGGAATCGGCGGCGACGATGCAGCTCGTCGCCTTCGTGAAGATCATGTTGAATGACTTCGCATCCGGATTCATGCCGGACTCGATCATGTGCTGGCGATAGTTGGCGCCCTGGCAAACGAACCGTTGATTGCGCGTGACCGGCGACAGCCACTCGACGTCCGATTCGGGAATCGTTTCTCCGTCGAGCGCGGCGAGGTCATCGATCCGATGTGCGCGCACGAATTCGCCGGTCGTCGGGTAGTCGCCCGGTATCGGCGTGATCCGGTGATGCCTCACCACGCCCCATTGGGCGCGCCCCTGATGCCGGTAGTGCAAGACGTGCAATGCCATGAAGATGCCTCGAACAGGTCTGAGTGAAGATGAAGGTCACGCAAACAGCTTCGCGAGCGTGCGCAGCTTCGCGAACGTGACGTCCGGACTGGCCCGGAGGTTTCGGATGAGCGATGCGATGCTGGCGGCGGTGATCTTCGGTTTGGTGAAGCTGCGCGGCATCCGCGGGCCCCACTGCGACATCGCTTCACGGCTGACTTCATGGATGCCCGTCGCCACGTCCGCCGTGAACATGTCCCCATCGCAATAGTGTTCGTGCTTGTCGCCCCAGGGGTCCTGCCAATAATCGAAGACCTGGCTGCCGAGAATGTGGCGACCCATTCCCCATGCGTGCGTCCATCCTTTTTCGCTCAGCACACGCTGCCCGATCCCCACGGCGTCCGCGTCCACCAGCTCGAATGCCGAGTGGCTGTAAAGCGCTGCGAACCCCTGTGCCAATGCCAGCGTATGGTGATCCGTGGGGGTCGCCCCGCGATCGAGCCGCAAGAACGCGACGGCGGGCGATCCATCCGGCAACACCTGAACGTCGCTCGGGATGAAACCGAAGTGAGACGTGTACCACGCACAAGTCGCCTGGAAATCGGCGAGTTCGAGCACGACATGACCGAGGCGAATCACTTCCGGCGCCGCCAGCGGCGCACGCTGGGTATCGTTCACGCGAACGACGGAATCGGGGGAGTTGAACGGTAACGCCGACCGGTGCGGCAGGGCGCCGGCCCGCGCTTGTCCCGCGACCGCGTCGACACGAAAACCCGACGGATCGACGAGCGTGACGCGATGGCCGCCACCGGGCCACGGCGACGGCGCCACGTCCGACGCGCCCGGCACGCCGGCAAGCTTTCGCAGCGCGTCGATGCCGTCCACTTCAAGCCCGAAGCCGACGAACCGGTTTTTTTCAGCCCGCCGGACGACGTAGCAGAACGGTGTGGCGGCCGTGCCTCGAAGGAACAAATGTTCGCCGTCACGGGATACCGTCCGCAGGCCGAAGTCGTTGAGAAATCGTTCGGCCCGTTCGAGATCGGGACGCTCGAACATCAGGTAGGAAAGCGCCCGAGCCTTCGTCGTCGGCTGGGGACTCCGTGCGGGTTGTGCAGTCGTAAGCTTCATGGGGGCCTCAGGAAATCGGCTGGGCAATGTGATCGGACAGCGACGACAACGCGGTGCGCGCACCAAGCAATCGCAGGGATTCGAGAACCAGACGGGTCGAGTCGGCCACCGGGCCTTCGTGCAGGACCGTTTTGTCCGGCCGAATCACGGCCGCCCAGCCAAACCGCACGACACCCGGCATGAACGTACCGTCCAGGTCCTCCCATCCGTCGTCCTCGATGCGATGAAGGCGCTGCCCGCGGTGCATCACCTGCACCACGACGCCGCCCGCCGCGATCAGCGCGGCTCGCGCGCCGGCGTCGAGCTCGACGCCCGGATCCCGTCCGAATCCGATCAGCGCGAGACCAGTACCGAACACGTCGTCGCTCAGGCGGATCGTCCCATCGTGCCTGCGCAGCCATCCCTGCGGCAGGGCTGCACCGCGCACGAGCCGCGTGGACGAATGGCCGGGGACGAACAGACCGCTCCGGAACGCATTCTTCGGCTTGATCCCGAGTTCGTCGAAATGATTCCGTAGCGGCGGAACGAGCCGCGTCAATCGCATCAGACCATGCGTGAACAACGCGATCCCGGCGTTTCGCGGCATCACGAGCTTGCCCATGAATTTCGCGACGCCGATCATCGCCTTGGCGTGCGGTCGGCGTTCCCGATCGTAGGAATCCAGAATTTGCGGGGTTGCGTGGCCTTTGACGACCCACGCCAGTTTCCAGCCGAGATTCGCGGCATCGCGCAGGCCGGCGACGAGCCCCTGGCCAACGAACGGCGGCGTGATATGGGCGGCGTCGCCCGCGAGAAAAACGCGCCCTTTGCTGAACGTCGTGACGGTTCGGGCATGAAAACGGTACACGGCCTTGCGTTCGATCACCATGTCCTCGATGCCACCCCACGGCGCGAGCAGTTCGCGGATGCGTTCGTCGGATTCCATCTCTTCGCGCGTCTCGTCAGGATGGAGCATGAACTCCCAACGCTCGCGCCCCCCGGGTGCGGTCATATGAGGCGTCGGTCGCCGGTGGTCACAGATGAACTCGACATGGTCGATGGGTCGGCGCACGTTTCGCGCATCGACGATCAACCAGTCCTCCGCGAACGTCTTGCCTTTGAAATCCTGTCCGATCAGCTGGCGCACGATCGAGCTGGCGCCGTCGGCACCGACGACGTAGCGGGCGCGCACGACGTGCCGTGCGCCCGGCCCGCTGTCGAGCGTGGCGGCGACGTGGTCGGCGTGCTCGTCGAGCGAGACGAGCGTCACACCGAGCGCCATTCGGGCCGTGCGGTGCGCGGCCAGTCGGGCACGCAAGCATCGCTCCAGGTCCGGTTGATAGAACGTCACGAGCTTCGGATGGCCATCGATGCTCCCCAGCGTATTGATGCGCCCGAACTCGCCGAACCAGGGCGAGCGCATCCGGACGTACGGAATCGCCACCGTATCGAGGTCGGCTTCGTTCACCCCGACGTACTGCAGGATGCGAAGCGCGTCGTTGTCGAGCGCGATCGCACGCGGCGCCATGAAGATCTCCGCCGCCCTGTCGACGACGAGCACGCGCACGCCGTCCCGGCCGAGAAGCGCACCGATCGCCGCGCCAACGGGACCGCAGCCCACCACGAGCACGTCTACCTCCGACGGCAAGTCGCGGCCGCCGGCACAGTTCGCGTTGTCGTTGCCTTCATGGACGCCCGGCTCGCACGTCAGTTTTGTCTCCACCACCGTTCCGTCTCCCATTCTCGGGACTGGCCACTGCCGGTCGCCTTGATGACATTAAAGTCATAACTGATAACTTTGTCAATTTTGACGTTCGAACGTATACTCGAACACCGAAACCATGCGCACGCCGATGCCCAACACTTCTTCCCGTCGCACCAGAACACCGTCGCCGGCCGTCTCGAACGGGCAAGCGCCGTCGAGCCCCGAGGTTCGCGAGCCGCGGGGCGCGCGCCGCAAGCGCGAGACGCGCGCGCGCCTGCTGGATGCCGCCTTTGTACTCATGGCGCAAAAGGGGATGGAAGGCGTCGCGATCAATGAAATTACGGAAGCCGCGGACGTGGGTTTCGGGTCGTTCTACAACCACTTCGAATCGAAAGAGGCGATTCATGCCGCGGTGTTGGAAATCGTGTTCGAGGAGTTCGCGGATACCCTGGACCGCATCGCAGGCGGCCTCACCGACCCGGCCGAGATCATTTCCGTGTCGCTGCGCCATACATTGCTGCGAGCCAGAAGCGAGCCGGTCTGGGGACAATTTCTCCTGCGCGAGGGGTTGTCCATGCGAGCGCTCAGCCGCGGCCTCGGACCGCGGTTGTTGAGGGATATTCAGAAAGGCATCCTCGCGGGGAGGTTCTCGGCAAGCGACCCGCTGATGAGCGTGATCACGGTCGGGGGCGCGGTACTGACCGCCATTGCGATCGAGCTCCGATTCGATGCGGACGAGAAGCCGGTTACCGACATGTTGAACATGATCGGGTACAGTCAGAACGGCTTTGCCGAACGGGCAGCTTCATCCCTGTTGCAGACCTTGGGTGTGCCGCGAACTGAAGCGATAGAGATCGCGAATCGCCCGTTGCCGCCCGCCGTGACGCCTGCGCCCAACGAATCGCAAGAACGTTAGCGGTCCATCGTTCGGCTGTGATGGGCAGAACCTTGGCGGGTGCTCGCGTCGTGCTGACGACCGCCGTCACGCACTCCCACGCCCCGTACCGGCAATCGTCAATTTAACTGTACCGGTACTGTACAGAAAACCGTCGCTACACTGACTCCATCCCAGCCTCGAACCGAATGGAGAATCCGCGATGGAATTCCTCACCCTCAGCGCGCTGCCCGCCGGCATGCTGTTCGCGCTCGTCACGACGATCACGCCCGGCCCGAACAACACGATGCTGCTCGCGTCCGGCGTCAACTTCGGTTTTCGCCGCACGATGCCGCACCTGTTCGGCATCAGCATCGGCGTCGCGATCCTGATGCTCTGCGTCGGCTTCGGCCTCGGCGAAGCGTTCAAGCGCCTGCCGCTGCTGTACACGCTCCTCGAAGTGGCGAGCGTCGCCTATCTGCTGTACCTCGCGTGGCGCATCGGCACGTCGGGCGAAGTGAAGGCGCACGGCGCCAAATCGCGGCCGATGACGTTCATCGAAGCCGCCGCGTTCCAGTGGGTCAACCCGAAGGCGTGGATGATGGTGCTGACCGCCGCGACGACGATCCGCCTGTCCGCCGACTATGGAATGAATGCCGCATGGATGGCCATCCTGTTCATCCTGATCGGCTTCCCGTGCATCAGCCTGTGGGCCGCGTTCGGCCTCGGCCTGCGCCGCTTCCTGTCGAATCCCCGCGCGCTGCGCATCTTCAACGTGACGATGGCCGTGCTGCTGATCCTGTCGCTGTACCCGCTCGTCGCCCATCTGCTGCCGCAGTAAGCGCTCACGAGCGCCCGTTGAGCTTCAGGTGATGCAGGCGTACCCTTTCGGTACGGGCGCGTGCAACCGCTTCGGCGGTTGCACCGCTGCTCTGCATGGAGATTGCCGATGAAGCCAATGCTCAGAGCGGGCGAGCACATCGAGGGTATGCACTGGATCGCCGAGTATCACCCGCTCACGCACGATATCCGCGTGCTGCGCGAGAACATCGAAGTCGGCACTTACTGCGCGCCGCCGACGCTGTTCGGCGACGAGGCGGGAATGGGCGCCGCGAACCATGACGATCATCGCGGCCGGGAAGCCGCGCTGCGCGCGTATCTGCGCAACTTCGTCAAGGAGCACGACGCGGAGGAGTAACGGTGCGACGGCCGCAATGTCGACGGGCCGCGAAGGCGGCCCGGTCTGTCGTCGTGCGCCGGTCGATCTGCTCTCGCCCGGCCTGAATCCATCACGCGCCGGGCCGATGCAACGCACCGGCCCGCACGCCGCTCAATGCCCGAGCGACTCGATCTTGCCCGCCGGCTGCGCCACGCCATGCGGGCGCGCCATCTGCTTGATCAGCAGCGCGACACACGCGAGCACGCCCGCGACGGCGATCGTCGCGAACACCCCCGCGAACGAGAAGTGCCGGCGCGTCAGCTCGGCGACGAGGAACGACCCCGCGATCCCGCCGAAACGGCCGACGCCGAGCATCCACGCGACACCCGTGCCGCGCCCTTCGGTCGGATAGAACGCGGCGGCCAGCGCCGGCATCGACGACTGCGCGGTGTTCATCAGCACGCCGGCCACGAACACGACCAGCACCAGCAGCCCGACGTTGCCGGCCGCCTGCCCGATCGCATACACGCTCACCGCCGTCAGCGCGTAGCACACGGCGATCACGCGGTTCGCGTTGAAGCGGTCCATCAGCACGCCGCACAGCACGGCGCCCACGCCGCCGAGCGGGAACAGCGCCGAGATCAGCGTCGCGCTCTTCGGCGTCAGGCCCGCATCCTTCAGCAGGATCGGCATCCAGTTGATCGACGCGTAGAAGATCACGAGGCCCATGAAGTACGCGAGCCACAGCATCACCGAGCCGACGATGTACGAGCGCGACAGCACGACGCCGAGGCCCTTGCCGCCCGTCTGCGGTGCGGCTTCGGTCAATGCGAACGAGCCGGCGTTCAACGCGTCGCGCGAGATGCGTGCGAGCGTGGCGCGGATCTTGTCGACGGACTGACCGGTCGCGACCATGAAACGCACCGATTCCGGCATCTTCAGCAGCAACAGCACGCCGAGCAGCAGCGGCGTCACGCCGCCGAGCACCAGCACGCTGCGCCAGCCGAAATGCGGAATCATCCACGCGGCCAGGAAGCCGCCGAACGCGGCGCCGAGCGGAAAGCCGCAGAACATCAGGTTGATCACGGTCGCGCGGCGCTTGTCCGGGCAGAATTCGCCCATCATCGTGACCGCGTTCGGCATCGCGGCGCCGAGCCCGACGCCGGTGATGAAGCGCAGGATGGTCAGGTGTCCGATCGTGTTCGAGAACGCGGACATCAGGCACGCGACGCCGAACAGGAACACCGAGCCGAGCAGCAGCGAGCGGCGGCCGAGCCGGTCGGACAGCGGGCCCGACACGAGCGCGCCGCACGCGAGGCCGAACAGCGCGGCGCTCAACACGGGCGCGAGATCGGGCTTGGTGAGGTTCCATTCGCCGAGCAGCGACGGCGCGATGAAGCCGATCGCGGCCGTATCGAAGCCGTCGAGCAGCACGATCACGAAACACATGAGGAACACGAGCCATTGAAAGCCGCCGAACGGCTGCTCGTTGATGAAGGTCTGGACATCGACCACGGGTGCGCGATTCATCGCTAGTCTCCTTGTCGGCCGGCGTGGGCGCGTCTGCGCTTGCGCCGGTCCCATGCAACATTGATATATGCAAGAAGCGCGGCCTCGTGGCCGCGCCGTTCCTTCGTTCACGCACCGATTCGCTGCCGGTGCGCTCTTCATCGACGACTGCCCGCCAGCCTCGGCGGGCCGCCCGATCGGATCATCGCCGGCGCTTAACCGGCCGCATCCTGTTCCTTGAAGATCTTGTCCGCGAGATGGAACGCGGAATTCGCGGCCGGCACGCCGCAATAGATCGCGGTCTGCAGCAGCACTTCCTTGATCTCGTCGCGCGTCACGCCGTTGTTGCGCGCGGCGCGCAGGTGCAGCGCCAGTTCCTCGCCGCGATTCAGCGCGACCATCATCGCGATGGTCAGCAGGCTGCGCGTATGGCGCGGCAGCCCGTCGCGGGTCCAGATCTCGCCCCATGCATAGCGCGTGATCAGGTTCTGGAATTCGTCGGTCACCTCGGTGCGGTTCTCGATCGAACGGTCGACGTGCGCGTCGCCGAGCACCGCGCGACGCACCTTCATCCCTGCTTCATAACGTTCCTGGTCATCCATCGCCGGTGCCTCACGCAGTCAGGAAATCGAGCAGCGCGCGGTTAAACCCGCCGGTGCACTCGATGTTCGAAATGTGCGCGGCGTCGAATTCGACGTGCAGCGCACCGGGAATCGCGGCGGCCAGCGCGCGGCCCTGGTCGGGCGGCGTCGACATGTCCTTCGCGCCGGTCACGACGAGCACCGGCAACGCGATGCCCTTCACTTCCTCGCGCAGGTCGGCCGCGTTCAGCGCGTCGCAGTTCGCCGCATAGCCGTCCTTGTCGGTATGCACGAAGGTGTCGCGGATCGCATCGAACAGACGCGGCTCGCGTTCGACGAATGCGTCGGTGAACCAGCGCGGCAGCACGGCGTCGGCGAGCGCGGCCATGCCTTCGGCGCGCGCCTTCTGCGCACGCGGCCCCCACACTTCCGGCGAGCCGATCTTCGCGGCGGTATTCGACAGCACCGCGCGCACGATGCGCGACGGGTAGCGCGCGGCGAGCGCGGCGCCCGTCAGCCCGCCCATCGAGATGCCGCAGAAATGCGCGCAGTCGATGCCGACGTGGTCGAGCAGGCCGATCACGTCGCCCGCCAGTTGCTCGATCGTGTACGAACCGGACGGCGCGTCGGAATGGCCGTGGCCGCGCGTGTCGTAGCGCAGGATGTTGAAGTGCTGCGTGAGCGGGCGGATCTGCGGGGCCCACATCTGCAGGTCGGCGCCGAGCGAATTCGAGAAGACGAGCCACGGCGCGTCGTCGCGCGCGGCACGGTCGATCCGGTAATGCAGTTTCACGCCGTTGACAGTGGCGAAAGGCATCTCAAGGTTCTCCTGGTTAGTGCGCGCCCGCATGCAGCGCGAGCACGGCGTCGACATAGGCATGCGCCTCGCCGACGTAATGTGCGGGATCGAGCAGCCGCGCGAGCGCGTCGCGCGACAGGTGGGCCGACACGGTCGCATCGGCGGCGAGCACGTCGAACAGCGTCGCGCCCGTGCGCACGGCTTCCTTCGACGCGTGCTCGACGATGTGATGCGCATCGAGCCGGCCGATGCGGTCGCCGAGCGCGAGCATCACGGCTTCGCCGAGGATCAGCCCGTGCGTGAGGTCGAGGTTCGCGGCGAGGCGCTCGGTGTTGACGTCGAGGCCCGCGACGATCTGCGCGATCTGTGCGAGCGCGCCGCCCGTCAGGCGGGCGAGGTCGGGCAGCGCATCCCATTCGGCCTGCCAGCCGCCGAGGGCGCGCTCGTGCTCCTGCACCATCCCCGCGAACACGGTCGCGACGAGGTTCGGCGCGCGCACGGCAGCCGTCAGCACGGCTGCGCAGCCGACCGGGTTGCGTTTGTGCGGCATCGTCGACGAGCCGCCCTTGCCGGCGGCGGCCGGTTCGCCGAGCTCGCCGACTTCGGTCTGCATCTGCAGCGACACGTCGCGCGCGATCTTGCCGAGCGTGCCGATCAGCATCCCGAAGCACGCCGCCGCTTCCGCGATGCGATCGCGCTGCGTATGCCACGGCACGGCGGGCACCGCGAGCTTGAGATCGGCCGCGAGCGCGGCGCTCACGCCGGCTGCGTGTTCGCGCAGGCTCGCGAGTGTGCCGGCCGCGCCGCCGAACTGCAGCACGAGCGCGCGTTCGCGCAACTCGGCGAAACGCGCGCGATGGCGCAGCAGCGCATCGAGCCATTGGGCGAATTTGAGGCCGAGCGTGATCGGCAGCGCCTGCTGCAGCCACGTACGGCCGATCATCGGCGTCGCGCGATGGGTGCGCGCGAGCGCCGCGAGCGACGCGCAGGCTTCGTCGAGCAGCGGATCGAGCACGTCGAGCGTGTCGCGCAACTGCAGCACGGTCGCGGTATCGATGATGTCCTGGCTCGTCGCGCCCCAGTGCACGAACTTCGCGGCCTCGGGGTCGTCGGCCTTCACTTGCGCGGTGAGCTGCTTGACGAGCGGAATCGCAAGATTGCCGCCGAGCGCCGCACCGTGCGCGAGCGCGTCGGCATCGAGCCGGCCGGCGTCGCACGCACGTTCGATCGGCGCGACCGCGGCGGCGGGAATCACCTGCTGCGCGGCCAGCGCGCGCGCAAGCGCGGCCTCGACGTCGAGCATGCGCTGGATCGTCGCGCGGGGCGACCAGATCCGGTTGAGCGGCTCGGTGCCGCAGATCAGGGAGGTCAGGCGGGCGCTGTCTTCGAGCATGGCATCAGAATGGGGAAACGGCGTGCGCCTATTGTCTACCCAAGCGTGCCGGCGTGCGCTCGAATGCGCGCCCCGGCACGCTTGCCGTTCAGGCGGCGGCCTTTTGCGTCGCGTCGATCAGCGGCACGCCGGTCAGCTTCTGCAGCTCGTCGAACGACAGGTCGGTGAAGATCTCGCTCACCGCGAGGCCGTCGGCCGTCACGTCGAGCACGGCGAGATCCGTATAGATGCGGCTCACGCATTGCACGCCGGTGACCGGATACGAGCACTGCGCGACGATCTTGCTCTCGCCCTGCTTCGTCAGGTGCTCCATCATCACGAACACCTGCTTCGCGCCGATCGCGAGGTCCATCGCGCCGCCGACGGCCGGAATCGCATCGGGCGCGCCCGTATGCCAGTTCGCGAGATCGCCGTTCGCCGACACCTGGAACGCGCCCAGCACACAGTAGTCGAGGTGGCCGCCGCGCATCATCGCGAACGAATCCGAGTGGTGGAAATACGCGCCGCCGGTGAGCAGCGTCACGTGCTGCTTGCCGGCGTTGATCAGCTCGTCGTCCTCCTCGCCGGGCGCGGGCGCCGGGCCCATGCCGAGCAGGCCGTTCTCGCTGTGCAGGAAGATCTCCTTGCTCGGGTCGAGGTGGTTCGCCACCAGCGTCGGCACGCCGATGCCGAGGTTCACGTACGCGCCTTCGGGGATGTCCTGGGCGACGCGCTTGGCCATTTCATCGCGGGTCAGTCGTTTCATGTCGGTTTCTCCAGGCGGGTCAGGCGGCTTGCGACGCAGCGTGTTCGGCGGCCAGCTCGGCCGCGTGCGCGGCCTGCGGCACCTCGACGATCCGCTGGACGAAAATGCCCGGCGTCACGATGTGTTCCGGGTTCAGCGCGCCGAGCGGCACGACTTCCGACACCTGGACGATCGCGACCTTCGCGGCGCTGGCCATGATCGGCCCGAAATTGCGCGCGGTCTTGCGGTACACGAGGTTGCCCCAGCGGTCGCCCTTGTATGCCTTCACCAGCGCGAAATCGGCGTGGATCGGCGTCTCGAACACGTACGGCTTGCCGTCGATCACGCGCGTTTCCTTGCCTTCCGCGAGCTTGGTGCCGTAGCCCGTCGGCGTGAAGAACCCGCCGATGCCGGCGCCCGCCGCGCGGATGCGCTCCGCGAGGTTGCCCTGCGGCACGAGCTCCAGTTCGATCTCGCCCGCGCGGTACAGCGCGTCGAACACCTGCGAGTCGCTCTGGCGCGGGAACGAACAGATGATCTTGCGCACCTTCTTCGCCTTCAGCAGCGCCGCGAGGCCCGTCTCGCCGTTGCCCGCGTTGTTGTTGACGATCGTCAGGTCGCGCGCGCCCTGTTCGATCAGCGCGTCGATCAGCTCGGACGGCATGCCGGCCGTGCCGAAGCCGCCGATCATGATTGTCGCGCCATCGTGGACGTCGGCAACCGCCGACTGAAGCGATTCGAAAATCTTGTTGACCATGTCTCTTCCTGATGCGAACCCGCGGCTCGTGCGCGGCCTGTCGAGGGGACACGCGCGTGCCGCGTGCCGCGCCGGAGGCCTTCGTCGACCCTCGGCTTTTGTTCGCTATTCGAACTCAGATTCGATTAGCGAACGATGGGCCGATCATAGAGTCGCGCACAGCGCGTTGTCAAGGCGGGTTGCCTCGGAGGCCGTCGCATCGTCGAACGGCAAGCCGACGTAGTTTTCAGCGAGCGACTGCGCGGCGGCCCGCGAGCGCGTCACGTACTTCAACTCGGCAAACTTCAGGCGATTGACGAACGGCGAATCGTCCGGCGACGCATGCAGCATGTTCGTCATGAAGTACGAGAAGTGCTCGGCGCGCCACACGCGTTCGAGGCAAGTCGCCGAATAGCGCTCGAGCGGCGTCGCGTCGCCCGTCCGGTAGCGTGCGCCGAGCGCGCGGGACAGCGCGCGGACGTCGGCCACCGCGAGGTTCATGCCCTTCGCGCCGGTCGGCGGCACGATGTGCGCGGCGTCGCCGGCGAGGAACAGGCGGCCGTGCTGCATCGTCTCCGACACGAAGCTGCGCATCGGCGTCACGCTCTTCTGCGTGATCCGGCCCTCGGTCGGCGTCCAGCCGGTGTCGTTCGAGAAGCGCGTGTGCAGTTCGTCCCAGATCCGCGCGTCGGACCATGCGGCGAGGTCTTCATCCGGCTTGCATTGCAGGTACAGCCGCGTGACCGTCGGCGAGCGCATCGAGAACAGCGCGAAGCCGTTGTCGTGGTGTGCGTACACGAGCTCGTCGAGCGACGGCGCCGCGTCGGCGAGGATGCCGAGCCACGCGAACGGGTAGACGCGCTCGAACGTGTTCAGCCGGTCGGCCGGAATCGTCTGCCGCGCGATGCCGTGGAAGCCGTCGCAGCCGGCGATGTAGTCGCAGTCGATGCGGTCGGCGCGGCCGTCCGCATGCTTGAACGTGACGAACGGCCGCTCGCTTTCGACGTCGTGCAGCGCGACGTCGCTGACTTCGAAGTGCATCTGATGACCGTGCTCGACGCCGGCCGCGATCAGGTCGCGTACGACTTCGTGCTGGCTGTAGACGGTGATCGCGCGCCCGCCGGTCAGCTCGGACAGGTCGATGCGGTGACGCTGGCCGTCGAACAGCAGCTCGATGCCGTGATGTTCGAGCCCTTCGCGACGCATCCGGTCGCCGAGGCCGGCTTCGTTCAGCGTGTCGACCGTGCCCTGCTCGAGCACGCCGGCGCGGATGCGGTTCTCGCAGTATTCGCGCGAACGCGCTTCGACGAGGATGGAATCGACGCCTTGCAGGCGCAGCAGGTGGGAAAGCAGAAGGCCGGACGGACCGGCGCCGATGATCGCGACTTGGGTGCGCATTGTTCGTCTCCAGAACATTAATTCGAATCGTGGAACACATTTGAGCGCTTTCCCGACTATGCGGCAACGCGATTCAGGAGATATGTTGTATACGTTTCGAAGATACCGGCCCGGCCATGGATGCGCTCGATCTGAACCTGATTCCCTACCTCGTCGCGCTCGACGACGCGCGCAACGTGAGCCGCGCGGGCGACCTGCTCGGCGTGAGTCAGCCGCGCGTGAGCACCGCCCTCGGCCGGCTGCGCGAGTATTTCGGCGATCCGCTGTTCGTGCGCACGTCGCGCGGGATGGAGCCGACGCCGCGCGCGCTCGCGCTGCTGCCGGCCGCCCGCGACGCGCTCGCGCAGATCGAGCGCGGCCTCGTCGCGCCGCACGACTTCGATCCGGCCGCGAGCACGCATACGTTCTCGATCGCGCTGTCGGACGTCGGCGAGATCGTGTTCCTGCCGAAGCTGCTGCAGGCGTTCGCGACACATGCGCCGCACGCGAACCTGCGTTCGGTCTCGCTCGCGCACGACGAAGTCGGACGCGGCCTCGAAGCCGGGTCGATCGATCTCGCGGTCGGCTACTTCCCCGACCTCGACGGCAACAACTTCTTCCAGCAACGGCTGTTCACGCACCGGTTCGTCTGCCTGATGCGGCGCGGTCATCCGTTCGAGCAGACGCCGCCGTTCACGGTCGAGCAGTTCCTCGCGTGCGGGCACGCGGTGGTGCGCGCCGAAGGCCGCAGCCAGGAGGTGCTCGAGAAATATCTGGCGAAGCAGCGCATGCAGCGCCGCGCGGTGCTCGAAACGCCGCACTTCATGAGCCTCCCGTTCATCCTGAGCCGCACCGACCTGATCGCGACGGTGCCGCACGCGATCGGCTACGCCTATGCGGCCGAGCACGCGTTCATCGTGCCCGTCGAGCCGCCGCTCGCGTTGCCGCGCTTCGACCTGAAGCAGCACTGGCATCGCAAGTACCACAACGACCCGCGCACCGCGTGGCTGCGCGGCGTCGTCGCGTCGCTGTTCAACGACGAGCAGGACGAATGGCCGAAGTGACGAAGGGGCGCGGCGGCCCGCACGCACGACCGGCGAAAGCATGAAACAATGGCCGGATATCGGCCGCCGCAGGCGGCCTTCGATGGAGCCACTACATGGGTAAGGGAAAGAAATCCGCGCGGCCCGAGGCGGTCGCCTCCCGGCCGAGCCGTGAAGAAGCCGAAGACGCCGTCCGCGTGCTGTTGCGCTGGGCCGGCGACGATCCCGCGCGCGAAGGCCTGCTGGACACACCCGCACGCGTCGTGCGCGCGTACGAGCAGTTCTTCGCCGGCTATGCGCTCGACCCGCGCGACATCCTCGCGCGCACGTTCAGCGAAGTCGACGGCTACGACGAGATGATCGTGCTGAAGGACATCCGCTTCGAGAGCTACTGCGAGCACCACATGGTGCCGATCATCGGCCGCGCGCACGTCGCGTATCTGCCGAACCATCGCGTCGTCGGCATCTCGAAGCTCGCGCGCCTCGTCGATGCGTTCGCGAAGCGCCTGCAGATCCAGGAAAAGATGACCGTGCAGATCGCCGACACGCTGTTCGACGTGCTGCAGCCGAAGGGCGTCGGCGTGATCCTCGAAGCCGCGCACCAGTGCATCTCCACGCGCGGCGTGCACAAGCCGGGCGTCGAGATGGTCACGTCGCGCATGCTCGGCACGTTCCGCACCGATCCGTCGACGCGTCGCGAATTCCTGTCGATCGTCGCGAATCCTTCCTCGGTCAACCTGACGAATACCTGATGGAGCAGACGAAGCAAACGGCGCACGCGCCCGTCGTGCTCGTGACCGGCGCCGCGCGCCGGGCCGGGCGCGCGTTCGCCGAGTATTTCGCCGCGCACGGCTATCGCACCGCGGTGCACTACGACCGTTCGGCCGATGCCGCGCAGGCCGCCGCCCGCGCGATCGCCGAACGCGGGCACGATTCGGTGGCGCTGCAGGCCGACCTGTCCGATGCCGCGCAGATCACCACGCTGATCGACCAGGTGTACGCGCGCTTCGGGCGCCTCGACGTGCTGGTCAACAACGCGTCGGTGTTCTGGCAGGACCATTTCCCGAGCTTCGACCTCGCGGCGTTCGATCAGGCGTGGGCCGTCAACTGCCGCGCGCCGATCCTGCTCACGCGCGCGTTCTACGAGCGGGCCCGGGCGGCCGGCACGCAGGGCGTCGTCGTGAACGTGGTCGACCAGAAGATCAAGGAAAACTTCCACCGCGACCATTTCAGCTACACGGTCGCGAAGGCCGCGCTCGGCAACCTGACGCAGATGCTCGCGCTGTCATCCGCGCCGGTGCTGCGCGTGAATGCGGTGTTCCCGGGGCTGATGCTGCCGAGCGACGACCAGACGCAGGCCGACTTCGAACACGCGAGCCGCGCCTCGACGCCGCTCGCGCGCATCGCCGGCCCCGACGACGTCGCCAGCGCGATCCTGCTGCTGACGGGCAATGCGTACAACGGCGTGGATTTCGTCGTCGATGCGGGCCAGAACCTGATCCGCGTGGACCAGGACGTGCTGTACAAGCACCGCTCGCCGGACGGCAAGCACTGACGCTTCGATGAACGAAGGCGGCTGCACGCCGCCCTCGTGCGCCGGGCCGAGCGGGCTTCGCACCGCTCACGCCCGCGAACGCCGGACGGCGGTCCGGCCGCCGATCCATTCCGCGTCATCCGCCGCGTTGCGCGGAACGGCGCCCGCGCATTCGCTGCCGCGTTACGGCTTCTCGGCGCTCCCGCCTTCGCGGACCTTACCCTGCGCGACGCTCGTGCCGGGCGGCACGCTGTGCGTGAGCCACACGTTGCCGCCGATCACCGAGCCGCGCCCGATCGTCACGCGGCCGAGAATCGTCGCGCCCGCGTAGATCACCACGTCGTCCTCAACGATCGGGTGCCGTGCATTGCCCTTCACCAGCGCGCCGTCGCCATCGGCCGGGAAACTCTTCGCGCCGAGCGTGACGGCCTGGTACACGCGCACGCGCTCGCCGATGATCGCGGTCTCGCCGATCACGACACCAGTGCCGTGGTCGATGAAGAAGCTCGGGCCGATCTGCGCGCCGGGGTGGATGTCGATGCCGGTCGCCGAGTGGGCGATTTCATTGATGAACCGCGCGAGCAGCGGCACGCCGAGCTGGTGCAGCGCATGCGCGAGCCGATGGTGCATCATCGCCAGCACGCCGGGATAGCACAGCAGGATCTCGGTGATGTGCTGCGCGGCCGGGTCGCCCGCGTACGCGGCCTGGATGTCGCTGACGAGCAGCGCGCGGATCGCCGGCAACTGCCGGCCGAACTCGCGCGCGATCTCGAACGCGCGTTCGTCGAGCTCGGCGAACGGCGTATCGACGTGCTCGGGCAGGAACGGCAACGCGCGGCGGATCTGCTCGGACAGGATGCGCAGCGTGCTTTCGAGCGTGTGGCCGACGTAGTAGTCGACGCTTTCGTCGGTCAGGTCGGGCGCGCCGTAGTGCGTCGGAAACATCGACGCGCGCAGGCCGGTCACAATCTTGCAGATTGCATCGCGCGACGGCAGTTCGCGGATGCCGCGCGGATGGCGCGTGCGATGGAGTTCCTCGCGCGACTCGCGCAAGCCGGCGACGATTTCTTCGAGGCCCCACTGACGGGCGGGTGATGTCGACATAAGCCAATGCGGGCAGCCGCGCGCGGATGCGCGGCCGCTAATAAAGTGACGGGTTCCGCAAGATTACCGCGTTTTTTGTCCGGGAGCGGCACCCCGGGGATCGGCCGGACGGCCAGCGCCGCACGCGTGCGACGGCGTCACATCGAGATGCTGCTCGCGTCGATCCAGCGCACGGCCCAGTCGCGCGCGTGCGCGATCGCGTCGCCTTCGTCGTTGAACTGGAGCTCGATCGGAAAAAAACGGTTCGCAACCAGCTCCCCGTCGCTCGATCGGGAGATCACGACGTAGGGCTTGAATGAACCGTCACTGGCGCGTGCGGGCGCGCAATTCAACAGATAACCGCGGTGCGTGAAGGCAGTAGTCGCTTGCATGAATCCGCCACCTCTAGTCCCTTGCTTTGTTGTTCGCTACCCGTCTTTAAGGGTGCTGCGGCGCCCCGGCGCGGGCAGAGGCGGCGAGACTTCATCCCCTGTCGCCGCTTCGCAGGAAAAGAATCATACTCTGTAGAAAACGCGTCTTCTAGCTGAAATAAATCATGACAAATCAGTGCGCGTCGCGCGACCGCGGCGATCGCCCGCGCGCCTTTTCCCGTCGTGCCCGGAACGGGATTTGCTTCGATCCGGAGCGTGTCGCCGCCAGGAGAGCCGTGATGGAATCATCCGCTCAAACAGGTCGTGCGCATCCGCGCAGCGTCGAACTCGACAACGACGACACGCACGACAGCACGGTCGATACCGACGGCAAGCACCGCGAAGCGTCGCGCCTCGCCGGCGCCGGGCCGATCTCGCCCGACCAGATCACGCGCAGCAACGCGTCGCTCGTCAATGCGATGCCGGAAGCCGGCGACGGCTTCGCCGGTTTCGACAGCCGCCCCGACGGCAATCATCCGGCGTTCGCGCTGCGCGCCGGCTACAAGGTGATCGAGAAAGGCTTCGACACGCCGCCCGCGGGCGACGCGCCGTTCGGTCCCGTTCACCGGATGTACGGCAGCGCGTACTGGCCCGGCCACGGCCGCCGCCCCGAGCGCGTCATCGAGTTGACCGCCGTGCCGGGATAGCCCGCGCGGCGTTTGAATCGATCGTTCGATTCGGAATCGCCGTCGAACGATGGCGGTGGATCGGCGCGTACGATTCGCGCTACGCGCCGATACTCGTTCGCGCGATGCCGAAGCGAACGGTTCCGCGCACGGGCCTCGGCGTTCACGGTCATGCCTGCCGCGCATCGCATCGACGCACATGCATTGACCGAAGTCATGGCGGCGCGGCGCGATTGCGATTGAATGGCGATGCGTGCCGCGCATCGGCGTGACTGCCGTGTCGGGTCGATGCGCGCGCATGCGGTTTCGCCGACGATGCGGCCACACCACGCGACACGCATCGCGCGGTGCAGCATGCGTCGCATGCATGGCCCTGCCCGGCCGCGACCGGAACCGCGCGACCGTGCGGCAGCGCGGGCATCTCGCTGCACGATCCTGCCCGTTGGTTTACTCTGCCTCGCAGCATCGCGCATCGCCCAGCCCGCTCGGCCATCCGGCCGACTTCGTTTCAACCCGCCACTCGGAGACACTATGTACAAGCGTATTCTGGTTGCCGTCGACGGCAGCGACACGTCCCGCCATGCGTTCGACGCCGCGCTGGCGCTCGCGAAAGCGCACGGCGCCGAGCTGCAGCCGTTCTACGTCGTCGAAAACGCCGCGATCTACTACAACGTGCCCGGCTACGATCCGTCCGTGCTGCGCGATCAGCTCGTCGCGCAGGGCAACACGCTCGCGCAGGATTTCGCGAAGCGGATGCAGGCCGCCGGCGTGAAAGGCGAAACGCGGCTGAACGAAGCGACGTCGCTCAACGACGTATCGTCGCTGATCCTCGACGGCGCGAAAGCGTTCGGCGCCGATCTGCTCGTGCTCGGCACGCACGGCCGTCGCGGCTTCCGCCGCCTCGTGCTCGGCAGCATCGCCGAACAGTGCGTGCGCCACGCGACGCTGCCCGTGCTGCTGATCCCGGCGGCCGCCAACGCGGACGAGCCGGCCGCCTGAGCGGCGCTCGGCAGGCGCGGCCGGTCGCGACGTTTTGTCACCCGACAGCGGCAACTTGCGGTGGGACAATGATTTCGTCGATTCAACGCCGGAGTATACGATCATGCTGACGCCCGTCGCCACCCGCCCCGCCGCCACGCCCCATGCCGGTAGCTGGGCCCCTCGCCAGGCCGCGCACTGCTCGTCGTGCGCGATGCGGCACCTGTGCATGCCGCAGGGCCTGGCGCCCGAAGCGCTCAGTCGCCTCGAGTCGGTCATCTGCGCGGCACGCCCGGTCAAGCGCGGCGAAGCGCTGTTCCGCGAAGGCGACGCATTCGACAACCTGTACGCTGTGCGCTCGGGTTCGCTGAAAACCGTCGCGACGCGTCACGACGGCCGCGAACAGGTCACGGGCCTGCACCTTGCCGGCGAAGCGCTCGGCCTCGACGGCATCTGCGACGATACGCACCCGCGCACCGCGGTCGCGCTGGAAGACAGCTCGGTCTGCGTGATTCCGTACAGCGCGCTCAAGACGCTGTGCTCGGAAGCCGGCTCGATGCAGTTGCGCATGCACAAGCTGATGAGCGAACAGATCGTGCGCGAAACGTCGCAAACGATGCTGCTCGGTTCGCTGAATGCCGAAGAGCGCGTCGCCGCGTTCCTGCTCGACGTGTCGTCGCGCTACCTGAAGCGCGGCTACTCGCCGTCGGAATTCAACCTGCGGATGACGCGCGAGGACATCGGCAGCTATCTCGGCATGACGCTCGAAACGGTCAGCCGCACGCTGTCGAAATTCCAGAAGCGCGGCCTGATCGAAATGCAGGGCCGCCACGTGCAGATCATCGACTTCGACGGCCTGCAACACCTCTGATACCGCACGGCGCGCGCCCGTCGCGCGCCGCCTGCCCAACGTCGCCGGTCAGTCGAGAAACAGCGCGGCACGCGCTTTCAGCGCCGCGCTGAAATCGTCGAGCCAGCCGATCGACAGACGCCAGCTCTGCCAGTACAGATCGATGTCGATGGTTCGCCCGCGCGACATGTCGATCAACTCGCCCGCCGCCAGCTGGCGGTCGACCATCCGGTCCGGGCACATCCCCCATCCCAATCCCGTTTCGCACGCGCGCAGGTAGCCGGCGACGTGCGGTATCCAGTGCTGCGGCGGATCGAGATCCGCGCGCGTCACGCGCCGGATGAAACGCGCCTGCAACCCGTCCTTCGGATTGAACATCACGCACGGCGCGCGGCGCAGCGCATCGCGCGTGATCCCCGCGTCGAAATAACGTGCGTAAAACGCCGGCGAACACACCGCGCGATAGCGGATCCGCCCGAGCCGCTCCGACCGGCAGCCCTGGATGGGCTCGGCCTGCGCGGTCACGGCGCCCTGCACGCTGCCGTCGCGGATGCGCGAGGCCGTGTAATCCTGATCGTCGATCACGAGGTCGAGCAGCGTCTCGCGCTCGGTGCAGAACGGCCCGACCGCGTCGATGAACCACGTCGCGACGCTGTCGTCGTTGACGGCCACGCGCAGCGTCGGCCACGCGCTCGCGATCTGGCCCGGCAACGCGGGCATCCGGCCGCCCAGTTCGGCTTCCAGCAACTGCACGCGTTCGGTATGCCGGCACAGCAGCGCGCCCGACGTGGTCGCGACGCACGGCTGCCCGCGCTTGACGAGCACGCTGCCGACCCGCTCCTCCAGCAGCTTCACGCGCTGCGACACCGCCGACGGCGTGACATTCAGCTCCTTGGCCGCCCGCTCGAACGAACCGTGCCGGATCACGGCGGCGAGGGCATCGAGCAACGCGTAGTCGAGCATTAGATTTCCTTAATCTGCATTAGGTGATTTAGCTTCTCTTATTCCCGCGCTGCTCGCAGACTAGCGCTACCCGATTCGTTCGTCTACTGCTTCCACGGCTGTCCCCCATCATGAACTGGCTCGCTTTTTCTCACGGCGCCGCCCTGTGCGCGTCGCTCATCGTCACCATCGGCGCGCAGAACGCATTCGTCCTGCGCCAGGGCATCATGCGCTCGCATGTCGGCAAGATCGTGCTGCTGTGCGCGGTGTCCGACATGATCCTGATCGGCGCGGGCGTCGGCGGCGCGTCGGTGCTCGTCGAGCGCTATCCGACCTTCGTCCACGCGGTGCTGTACGTCGGCCTCGCATATCTCGCGTGGTTCGGCATCAATGCGCTGCGCCGTGCGTTCAAGCCCGGCCACGACACGCTCGACGTGCGCGGCGACGCGGTCGCGCCGCCGCCGCAGAGCGCGCTCGCGATCGTGCTGATGACGCTCGCGTTCACGTGGCTCAACCCGCACGTGTATCTCGATACGTTCCTGCTGATCGGCACGGCCGGCGCGCGCGAGCCGGAAGGCGGGCGGCTCGCGTTCGCGATCGGCGCGATGACGGCCAGCGTCGTGTGGTTCCTCGGGCTCGGCTATGGCGCGCGCTTGCTGGCGCCGTGGTTCCGCAAGGCGGTCGCGTGGCGCGTGCTGGATGGCGCGATCGGCAGCATGGTGCTGTTTCTCGCGGCCGTGCAGTTGCGGTAGGGAGGGAGCGTCGCGGCAGACGCGGTCTGCCGCGACGTGAGGTCAGCCGGTCGCGGTCGCGACCGGTATCGCGTTCGGCGTCAGGCCGTCGAAGTCGCGTCGGGCAGCGTGCCGCCAACCGCCGCGGGCTGGTTGCTGGCGAGCTGCGGCTCGTTGGCTGCCATCGGGTCCTGCTGCTTCGCCGGATCGGCCTTGGCGAGTTGCGTGGCGGCCTGCTCGGCCTTGTCGCCCTCGTAACGCCAGTACAGGAACTTCTTGCCGCGCTTGCCCATGAAGTACTGGCGGTTGACCGACCAGCGGCTCGCTTCGGCGAAGCCGGCGTAACCGTCTTCCATCTGCTTCTTGAAGCCCGCAATCGAGTCGTGCACGTAGTGATCGAAGAACCGGTCGAACGTCGCGCGCGCCGCCGGATCGATGCCGCCCAGCCAGTTGCCGGTGACCCGCGTCGCCGCGTCGATCGCCTTGTACTGCTCCGAGATGGTCCGCGTCAGGATGCCCCCGTTGGCCCGACGCACGGCATCCGCATCTTCGTTCCATTCGCCGTCGGTGATGGCCATGTGGGGGTCCACGCCGCCCGGCGGCTTCAGCCGGCCGTCGTGCAGGCGCCGGCTGCGGCTGGCGCGCCACTGGTAGTAGCGGTTCATGTGCCAGATGATCTGCGACTCGAGCCGGTCGCTGTTCGACGCCACGCCCGCGCGACGCTCGTTGCCCTGCCCCATGTACACGTTCCAGGCCGCCTCCAGCTCGCGGGAAATCGCGAACAGCCCGCCGGCCGTTTCCATGACATCCTTCGGCTCGCGGAACGGCACGCCGGCCTTCCAGGCCTCGATGAAGAGATTGTTCAGCGCGACGTTGGCCAGTTCGTTGGTTCGCCCTTCCTGGTAATTGCGCTCGTAGCCGCCGCCCACGTCCGAGTGCATGCCGGGGTAATACACCTCGCGGCAGTTCGCGGGAAGCTTCTGATCCTCGCGCACCGAGTCGCCGGGGAATTTCTCCCGGACCTCATGCGACGCGACATAGTGCACGCATTGCCGGACGTAGTCCGGAATGCGGATGTCGTTCGCCCATTCCGCATGGCCGCCCTTGTCGATGCCGTGCAGCACGCCGCCATAGACCGGCCCGAGGATCGCGCCCACGATGTAGGGCGCCGCCTTCTCCAGGCGGCTGCCGCCGAAGCCCGTCGACGCCACCGTATCGAGGATGCCCATGAAGTAGACGACCACTTCGGGACGCATCCCCTTCATGTTCTTCTTGTTCCACCAGAGCCGGCCGCCGATGTTCTCGGCCAGCTGCTCGGTCAGCATGCGGACGAACGCGCGCGCCTCGGTGGCGCCGCGCGAGAAACCGAACGCGGCCACGTTGATCTGGCTCACGGCCGGCATGTGGTTCGTCACGTGTTTTTCGAGCTCGCGGAGCATCCAGCGGATGCGCGCCTCGCCCTTGCTCGCGGCCGCCATGCCCAACACGCCGTCGAGACCCTTGCCCGAATCGCCGACCTTGCTGCAGGGGGTGCCGACGCCCTCGACGTACCGGCCCATCGTGCGCGGATTGGCCTTGTTGAACGGGACATGGGCGAACATCGCGAGCTTGGCGATGTTGCTGTACTTGGTTCTCGCGACGTCCGTCGAGCCGTTGCCGTCCTCGCCGTAGTTGTTGCCCGTGCCATCGAAGAAGGCCGTGAACCACACGGGCTTCGGACACTCCTTGCATTGCTCGACCCGCAGCGGATCGAGCGCCTCGCGGTGCGCGTGGCGGATCGAATCCTCGACCGGCGTGATATCGGTGATGCGTCGAATGAGGGGAGGATTGCTCATGGCGGTTACGCTCCTGTTCCGATCAGGTGTCCGGCGTCAATTCCACTGGGCCGGCTTCTTGCGCCCATAGAACGGATTGGGAATTTCCTTCAGGCACGCGCGGTCGGCCAGCTTGCGCTGCGCGTCACGCTTGGACAGGGCCACCTTCGGGTCCGGGCCGTCGACTTCGAAATCCATGTCGCCTTCCACCCGGCCATCGGGGAAGAAGTGCAGCACGATGCCGCCGCTCTTGTCCTTGACGGGCGGCCGCGTGACCGTGATCTCGCCTTCGCACCACGCCATCCCCGGCTGGGTTTCCCGGTGCGTGTACGGGTCGTAGTTCGCGGACGACGCTTCCATCGCGCGCTTGTCGACCACGCGCTCCCACCACACCTTGAACGTCTTCGGGGTCTTCCAGCGGAAATCCCACGCGAGACTCGGGCGCGAGCCGCCCCCGCCGGACCAGTACTTCGCATTCCGGGGCGTGGCGTGCGCGCCGTCGGCGCTCGCCGCGTCGTCGAGGCTGTTCTTGTCGGGCGGCAGCAGATAGACGCCGTAGATGTCGTAATCCGTATAGTTGAAGGACCCGGCGGTAATGATGTCGTAGTTCGGGTCGTTCCATTTATTCACTTCGCCCGGCGCCAAGCTGTCCTTTTCGGCATCGTTCACGCTCTTGCTGCAGGCAGCCGTGGAGAAAACCATCACGGACAGCAAGGTGATCCAGCAGCGGTTCATATTGAACTTCCTTCTCTTTCAGTCGATTTCATTCGCGTCGCGTCGCGCACGCGCCATCACGCGGCCGCTTCCTGCATCCGCCGCCAGTCTTCCGCCGGCACCCGCGCCAGCGCCTCCGGAAACGCCTGCCCCTGCGCCACCGCGTCGAACACGGCGGCCATCGCCGGATCCTCGTCGAAGCGCGCGCCGTACCGCAGCGCCAGTTCGCAATAGATCAGCAGCGACGCCGCGCTGTCGGCGCCGTGCGCACGGCAGCGCGCCAGTTGGTCGCGCACGAAGTCGTAGTGCCGCGCGGCCGGCAACGACGCCAGCAGCGCGGGCTTTTCGACGCGCAGCCGCTCGAGCATCGTGTACGGATAGCACGCGGCGAGCAGTTCGTCCTCCTGCGCCTGGGTCAACTGCAGCGGAAATTCGGCGGCCTGCCTGACGTCGGCGGGCGCGGCGATGTCCGCCGTGCGAAGCTGCAGCGCGGTATCGCGGTGAATCCAGTGCCGCACACCCTGCGCCAGATACGCGCGATGCGCGGCGGGCAGCATGTCGAGCCAGAACGGCAGCACGCGCGGATCGAAGAAGCGCATCAGCATCACGCTCTCCATCTGCTCGAGCTGGACGTCCACCATCGGCGCCAGATGCGCGGCCAGTCGCGCGAGCGACAGCGGCGACACGAGCACGCTCGCCGCCGGCCATGGAATGCTGCGCGCCTCGATCGCGTCCGCGGCATCGGCGCCGTCGGCGCCCGGCTGCCATTCGAACAGCAGCGGCCCGACGATTCTCGCCTCGTCGTCGGCGTCGTCGAGCAGCGAAGCCGCGACGAACGCGGGCCACGACGCCTTCTCATCGTCCGGCAAGGTATCGAGCAAGGCACCGTCGATCAGGACGTAAGCGCGCAGCCCGTCCTGCGACGACAGCGCCGCCTGCAGCGCGTCGGCCGCCTGCGCGGCGATCGGGTCATTCGTCATGCGCTGCCCTGCCTCACGCCTTGGCCGCGAACGGTGACGCCATCGACGCCGCGTTGACCATGCACGGCGCGCACGCCGTGCCCGGGAACGCGCGCGCGGGCACCGGCAGGCTGTCCGGCCCGATGAACGTATGCGACGCGGCATGCGCGGTGAATTCGCCCTTGGTCCCGTGCACGATGCCGCTGCCGTTCCAGCGCGTATAGCTGGTGCCGCCGTTGATCAGGACTTCTTCCTTCGCGGTGATGGTGATGCGGTTCGCATCGACCTTCACGTCCAGCTTGGCCAGCACGTTGATGCTGTCCTTCAGCGCCTGGATGTCGATGTCGGCGGCGGCGGCCACGAGCCGGATGCCCTTCTCGAACGCGGCGACGCGCACCGCCTGCTGCGCGCTGACCAGCATGCTCTTGCCCGCACCGATGCTCGTATGGGCGCCGCTCGTCAACGCGACGTGCTGATCGCTCGCGACATGGGTCGACCCCGTCGTCGTGGCCAGGATCCCGGCCGGGCTGGCGAGCGCGAGAAACGGCTGCGCGAACTCCGGAAACTCGCCTTGCTGCGGATTGCCGCCGCTGCCTCTCAGGCCGTCGTTCTGCGTGCGAAGCGCCTGATGGACGGCATCCTGGTCGCCGGACTCCTGCGCCTTCACGTCGTGCGCGGAACCCGACAGCGACTCGTGCAGGTCGTGCGCCTTGTCGAGACGCGCGACGGTCTCGCCGATGTCGGTCGCGTGGGCACGCGCGTCGTAGCGCGCCTCGCTGGTGACGAGCAGGCCCTTGGCCGCCCGCACCGCGCCATGCGCGTCGGTCCGCAACTCGAAGCCGCGGGCGCGCTGATCGGTGCGCCCCTGGGTTGCATCGATGCGGACGTTGTGCCCGAGCGTCAGCTCGCTCGCGTCGGTATCGCTGCGCAGCTTCAGCTGGAGCTGCTGCGGCGTATCGTCGAGCAGCACGTGGTTCGAACGCCCGCCCGCCGCGTTGCCGCTGTCGCCCGACAGCTCGCGGCTGCGCAGGCCCGTCAGCACGTGCTGGTCGGGCAGCGCCCACGGCGGCATCCGTTCCGCGTTGTACGTGGTGCCCGACACGACGGGGCGATCGGGATTGCCGTCGAGGCACATCACGAGCACCTCGCTGCCCACGCGCGGATGCGCGATCATGCCCTTCTCGCCGCCCGCCCAGCCGGCGGCCACGCGGATCCGCGCGCTGATCTGCGCCGCACGATCCCAGTGATAGACGATGCAGACGCGGCCATATTCGTCGACGTCGACGCTGCCGGCCCCTTTCGCGCCGGCGACGGTCGCGGTTTGCGGCGCCAGCACGCGCACCGGTTCGCTGTTGAACCCGCGGCCCGGGCGCCACGGCGTACGTCGATGGCCCGCGACGAAGCGGTTGCGATACTCGGGTTTCCCGTCGGCCTGCAGGTAATTGTTCGCCGCTTCGTGACGGGCTTCGAGAATCAGGTACTCCTGATCCTGCGGGCTACCCGACGCCGCGCTGAAGTGATCGGACAGCTGGAACCAGCGGCCGGGCAGGATGCCGTGATGGTTGCCGGCCGCGTCGAAACGCGTCGCGGCCGCCTCGATCTCTTCCATCCGCACGCGCGCGAGCGCATCGCCGGCGCGCGTCTGCTTCGCGAACCCGTAGTGCCCCACGTACTCGTGATGCTCGACCTGCGGCGCGACGCCCGGCGGATGCAGCGTCGGAATCTGCGCATGGGCCGCATGCGGCGCCTTGAAATCGAACGCGGTCGCGCTGTAGCTGCCGGCGGACAACGACCGCACCGCGGACCATTGGGAAATGGCGTCGGCGGCCATCGGGCCGTCGTGGGTCTGGAAACGGATCACCGGCGAGCGGCCGTCGACGGCCGGGCACTGCACCGTGCTGTCGTCGCCGACGATCAGCTTCAGGCCTTTCTCGTCGTGCTCCCACCAGTACAGGAACCCGACGGCTTCCAGATGGCGGACGATGTAGTTCCAGTCGCTTTCGCCGAGCCCGCCGCCCTGGACGTTCATCGTGCGCGCCGGATCGTCGCCGCGCACGCGCCACTCCCACGACGGCGCGAGCCCCTGGTAATCGGCGAGCAGCGTGCCGATCTGCTGCTGAAGCGATTGGCCGAGGAACAGGCGGTTGTTCACGCGAGTCCGCAGGAAATGGCTCCACGGGCGCAGCACCGCGCGGTATTCCGCAATCGAATCGTCGTTGCGGACCAGCGAAAACGCGGTGCAATAGCCGGTGAAATAACGCAGGCCGCCGTCGGGGCGCACCATCGACACCGCGAGCAGCTTGCCCAGCATGTCGGCCAGCGTGATGCCCGCCTCGCTGGACAGCAGCGTCACGTCGAACGTGAAATCGATCCCCAGCCCTTCGTGCGCGACGAGACGCTCGGCAACCAGCCGCGCCGGACGTTGCCGCCCGTACGCGTCGGTCACCGACGGTGCGTCGTCGTGCGGAAAAGACAGCGCGAGCAGGCGTTTGTCTTGCAGGAAAAACGGGGTTCGAATGAATGCCGCCAGGTCAGCCATGACCGCCTCAGAATGATTTTTCGTTCGTATGGAAACGGCCCGCTGCCATCCCTAATTTTGGGATGAAAGGATATCGTAGACAACGCAGCGCGACAACGTTGACGCCCTACGTCATTTCCCTGTCCCGGCACGGAAAATCGGTAATAAATACAGCACGTTGCGCGCGTGGGAGCCGGTGCTCGAACGGACGTCGCCGCCATGATGACGTCGCCTCGTCCGGCATCCCGACGCACGCGCGCGAAACCCGCCGGTTGCAGCGCCGGCGGCGGAACCTCGCCACGCGCTTCGCCGTCTCAACGCGACCGGCTTCACGTCCCGCAGTCCCTCCCGTCACCCGCAGCTTACGGAGCAGAACATGGCACATCGCACCCTCGGTACATCCGGCATCCAGGTTTCGCCGCTCGCGTTCGGCGGCAACGTCTTCGGCTGGACCGTCGACGAAAACGCATCGTTCGCGTTGCTCGACGCGCTCGCCGACACCGGCATCAACTTCATCGACACGGCCGACGTCTATTCGGCCTGGGTTCCCGGCAATCACGGCGGCGAATCGGAAACGATCATCGGCAAGTGGCTGAAGCGCTCCGGCAAGCGCGAGCAGGTCGTGATCGCGACCAAGGTCGGCCTGCTCGACGCGCGCGCGGGGCTGTCGAAAGACAACATCCTGAAGGCCGTCGACGATTCGCTGCGCCGCCTGCAGACCGACTACATCGACCTGTATTTCTCCCACCGCGATCTCGCCGACACGGCCCCGCTCGAAGAAACGCTCGGCGCGTATCAGACGCTGATCGACGCGGGCAAGGTGCGCATCATCGGCGCGTCGAACTACAGCGGCGCACGCCTGCGCGAGGCCGCCGCGATCAGCGCGCGCGACGGGCTGCCCGCCTACCAGGTCATCCAGCCCGAATACAACCTGCTCGACCGCGCCGACTACGAACGCGATCTCGAGCCGGTCGTGCGTGACCTGAAGCTCGGCGTCGTCAACTACTACGCGCTCGCGAGCGGGTTCCTGTCGGGCAAGTACCGCAGCGAAGCCGACCTGAAGAAGAGCGTGCGCGGCGATCGCGTCGCCGGCTATCTGAACGCGCGCGGCCTGCGCATCCTCGCCGCGCTCGACGCGGTGTCGGCGAAGCACAATACGCAGCCGGCCGCGATCGCGCTCGCGTGGCAGATCGCGCGGCCGACGATCACCGCGCCGATCGCGAGCGCGACGTCGCTCGCGCAGCTCGCGCTGCTCGGCGAGGCGATCCGCGTCACGCTCGATCAGGACGACATCCGCCGGATCGACGAAGCCAGCGCCCCCTGAAGTCCGCGGCGGCGGCAGGCCGATGGAATCGCACGGGCAGGCGGCTCCACGGCTTGCCCGCGATTCACGCAGGGCGGATGGATACAATGGCGAGCATCCGATGGCCGCGGGGCTCGACCGGGCTTCTTCGCGCCGAATCAAAACCACGCATAAGAAACCGCCGATGATCCACCTTGCCCGCCGCTCCCGTGCTGCCCGTCATGTCCGTCCGCTCGCCACGACGATCGCCGCGCTGCTCGCCTGCGCACCGGCCGTATCGTTCGCGGGCTGGTACGAAATCGCGAACTACACCGGCACGATCGGCAACGCGCCGGTGCACGTGTCGCTGCAGACCTACGACGCGATCAACCACAACGACGCGGGCCGCTGGCGCGTCGACGGCAGCTACTATTACGACGCGCATCGCAAGCCGATCCCGTTGCGCGGCCAGCGCGAGCCCGACGGCCGCCTGACGCTGTGCGAAGCGTCGTCGCCCGCATCGAACGCCGACGCGCCGGTCGTGCCGGCCGCCTCGCCGTCACGACCGAAGCCTTGCCCGATCGCGCTGACCGTCAGCGGCAAAGCGGCGACCGGCACGTGGGACGACGGCCGCAAGACGCTGCCGATCACGCTGAACGAAGTCGGGCGGCTGAACGACACCGACGACCCGCACCTGCAACTCGACGGCAGCGTCGATATCCCGATGTGGTATCGCACCAAGACGCACATGCTGGTCGGCGTCTACGCGCGGTCCGACAAGTGCGGCGTGGCGATGCAGTCGCTACGGGCCGTGAACATCGCGACGGGGCGCGTCGATCGCACCATCGCGCTCGACTGCGACGCGGGGATGGTGATGACGTCGATCTACGCGAACGTCACCGGCGCGCACCGGGCGGACCACGTGAGCGTCGAATTCCGCGACGGCAAGATGGGCTACGCGGAGGACGTGTCGCTCGGGCTGCCATCGTCCTCGTCGAAGCCGAAGTAAGCCGGCCACGCCTACCCCAAAGCCGCATACGTGTCTTGACTCGCACGGCCGCTTTCGTTGACCCGGACGGCCATCGATCGCGCAATCGCGCGCCGCGCCCCGCTGCAAGCGCGTCACGCGCATGTCCCGGGTCTTTCACGGATTGACCGCGACGTTCGGCGTGCCCGAGACTGCGCCGCTCGGGCCGTCATCGGGAGAACGTCATGCCGGACACCAGCACGGAGATCGCCACGATCTCGACGCGCGCCGTACGCGGCGCCGAGCGCGTCGACTTCTGGGTCGACCACGTCGCACGCACGCTCGTGCGGATCGAATGCAGCGGAAAGTCGTCCGAAGGGATCGATGCGTCGCTGCGCAAACGCGATCTCGGGCTGTTCCGCGCGTGCGACATCGTCGCGAACCGGCACGCGGTCGTGCGCACGTCGCACAACATCCACGCCGACCAGCGCGACGCCGTGTTCATCTGCCTGATGCACGAAGGGCACGGCTATACGTTCCAGGACGTCGACTGCATGCAGCACGGGCCCGGCGACCTCGT
This sequence comes from Burkholderia sp. EMB26, assembly GCF_024730645.1. Classification (NCBI taxonomy): domain Bacteria; kingdom Pseudomonadati; phylum Pseudomonadota; class Betaproteobacteria; order Burkholderiales; family Burkholderiaceae; genus Burkholderia; species Burkholderia sp. EMB26. The sequence goes on along the minus strand of NZ_CP078071.1, from coordinate 2,089,419 downwards.
GCTGTACGACACGTCGATGCCGTACGGTCACGGCTTTCCCGCCGACATGGCGATGACCGTGCTCGACGTGCCGCGCGACGTGTTCGAAGCCCGCGTCGCCCCGTGGCGCTACCGCAGCCTCGTCAAGATCGATCGCGACGACGGGGTCGCGTCGTGGGCCGTGCGGCAGGTGGTTGCGCTGCTCGCCGCGCCGCAGGAGCCGACGCCCGACGCGCGCGAACGGCGCGCCGCCGCGATCCTCGAGCTCGTGCAGTCGATGCTGCGGCTGCGCGACGGCGACGCGTCGCCGACGAAGTCGACGGTCCACACGCTGTCGCGCGCGAAGGCGTTCATCGACAGCCATCTCGCCGACGACGATCTCGACAGCCGGTCGGTCAGCCGCGCGATCAACCTGTCGCCGCGCCAGCTCGCCCGCGTGTTCGAGATCGAAGGCACGCCGCTCACGCGCTACATCCTCGCGCGGCGGCTCGAACGCTGCCGCGCCGACCTGCGCGACCGGTCGCTGAAGCACCTGACGGTCAGCGAAATTGCGTTCCGCTGGGGCTTCAACAACAGCGCGCACTTCAGCCGCAGCTATCGCGCGCGGTTCGGCGAAACGCCGAGCGACACGCGCGCGCCGGCCGACACGCGCTAACCGCTGCCACCCGCTCCTCGCACCGCCGCTCGCCGCATGTCCCGCCGAGGCAAGCACGGCGTCCGCGTCGGTCAAATCGGGCCGCAACCCGCTCGCTAAGCTGGCTTCCTGCGCGGCGGCATTCGTTCCGCCGCCCGACAGCAAGGAGAAGAAGCGGGATGGAGACGTACGACCACATCGTCGTCGGCGGCGGTTCGGCCGGCTGCACGGTTGCGCACCGGCTGGTGAAGGCCGGCCGGCGCGTGTTGCTGCTCGAGGACGGCCCGAAGGACGACAGCCTGTTCATCCGGATTCCGGCGACGTTCATCCGCGTGCTCGGCACGCAACGGACGGTGACGTTCGAGAGCGAGCCGCAGCCGGGCGCCGCGGGACGCAAGACCTACGTGCCGCAGGGCCGCACGCTCGGCGGCGGCAGCTCGGTCAACGCGATGCTGTACGTGCGCGGCACGCGCGACGACTACGACGACTGGGCCGCGCTCGGCTGCACCGGCTGGGGCTGGGACGACGTGCTGCCGGTGTTCAAGCGCGCCGAATCGCATCTGCGGCTGTCCGAGCCGTTCCACGGCACCGACGGGCCGTTGAAGGTCGGCGACACGCGCTTCCGGCATCCGCTGAGCCTCGCGTTCGTGAAGGCCGCGCAGGAAGCCGGCATCGCGTACAACGACGACTTCAACGGCGCCGCGCAGCATGGCGTCGGCTTCTATCACACGACGATCTTCGACGGCCAGCGCGGCAGCACCGCGGCCACCTATCTGGCCGACGCGATCGCCGATCCGAACCTGCGCGTGCTGACCGGCTGCCGCGTGACGCGCATCCGGTTCGACGGGCGCCGCGCGAGCGGCGTCGAATGGCGCACCGCGAGCGGCGCGACGGGAGCGGCCGTCGCGCGCGCCGACGTCGTGCTCGCGGCCGGCGCGCTGAGCACGCCGAAGCTGCTGATGCTGTCGGGCATCGGCCCCGGCGCGCACCTGCACGCGCACGGCATCGACGTGCTGCACGACAGCCGCGACGTCGGCGCGCACTACCAGGATCACCTCGAGGTATCGATCTACGGCCGCACCCAGGCACCGGTCAGCCTGCTCGGCGAGGATCGCGGGTGGCGGGCGTTGCGGCACGGGCTGCAATGGATGCTGTGCCGCTCCGGCCTGCTGACGTCGAACGTCGTCGAATCGGGCGCGTTCGTCGATACGACCGGCGGCGGCCGCCCGGACATCCAGTTCCACGTGCTGCCGACGCTCGTCGGCGACGTCGACCGCGCCCCGCTGCCCGGCCACGGCCTGTCGATCAACCCGTGCCTGCTCCGGCCGCGCTCGCGCGGCACCGTGCAACTGCGCGGCAACGATCCGGCCGCGCCGATCCTGTTCGACAGCGGCGCGCTGTCGGACCCGGCCGACGTCGAGGGCCTCGTGCGCGGCGTCAGGCTCGCGCGGCAGATTCTCCGCGCGCCGTCGCTCGCCCGCCTCGTGCGCGAAGCCGAGACGCTGACCGACGCCGCGCTCGCCGACTACGTGCGGCGTCGCGCGAAAACCGTCTATCACCCGGCCGGTACGTGCCGCATGGGCAGCGACGCGCACGCGGTCGTCACGCCGCGTCTCGCCGTGCAAGGCGTCGACGGGTTGCGGATCTGCGATGCATCGGTGATGCCGCGCATCGTGTCCGGCAACACGAACGCGCCGACGATCATGATCGCGGAGCGCTGCGCGGCGTTCATGTTGACGGCGTGACGCAATGCACGTGCGTGTGCGCTGCAGCACGCCGCGCCGAAAACGCAGACGGCGCGTGATGCACGCGCCGCCGTCGACCTGTCGGAAAACCGGCGTCAGCCCGCGGCGTCACGCGCCGCGTCGCGCAGCGCCATCGGCGACGCGCCGTAGCGCTCGCGGATCGCGCGGCTGAAGTGCGCCTGGCTCGAAAACCCCCAGCGAAACGCGATCTCGCCGATGCTCGTCTTGCGCAGCCGCGCGTCGGTCAGTTCGCGATGCGCGTGCGACAACCGCTCCGACCAGATGTGCTGCGTGATCGACTCGCCTTCGGCCGCGAAGAGGCGCCCCAGATGCCGCAGCGACAGCCCGACCGCATCGGCGACGGCCTGCGGCCCGAGTTCCGGTTCGCCGAGATGCGTCGCGATGTATTGCTTCGCGGTCAGCAGGTACGACAGCGACGCGCGCGATGCGCCCGCGCCGTTCACCTCCGCATCGACGAGCGCCGCGATCAGCGTGCGCGTGTGCTCGGCGAACCGCGCGGCGTCGCGCTCGACCGGCGCCTTCATGAACCGCTCGACGCTCGCGCGCAAGGTCGCGCCGAGCATCGCGCCCGCACCCGGCTTCGGCGCGATCCGCAGCGGCAGCGCGGCCAGCTCCGCATCGAGGCGGTCGTCGAGCGTCGTGATCGGGATATCGATCAGCAACTGCCGCATCGGCGTCAGGAATCCGAACAGATACGGCACGCGCGTGTCGTAGACGACGACATCGCCGGCTTCCGCGAGCAGGCACCGGTCGCGCTGGATGAAATACGCGCGCCCGCTCAGGATCTGGCACGCGAACAGCGATTCCTTCGGCAACTGGCGCACCAGCGCTGGGCTGCGCTCGATCACGTGATCCTGCCCGCTGATGTCGGCGATGCCGAGGCCCGGCAGCGCGATGTCGGTCTTCTCCACTTCGAGCCCGGCCGGCGACAGCGACGAGCAGCGCAGGCCGACCAGCGTCGCCGCGTTGAACGCATCCCAGTACGCCATCCTGTCGCGCGCCGGCACGTCGGCCGTCGAACCTCGCGTGCGTGAAAAAACGGTCGAATTCGTCACGTCGCCTCCTGCTGGCGCCTGTCGTGCGGAGCGGCACGGATTGGGGGATGGTTCGTCTGGATCCTGGTGCGATGCAATGTCCGGCGCGGTCAAGCAATTCGTCCAGCCCAGTCAAGAGCGGCGCGCACCGGCTGGCTAAAGTCGAGCCCACGACACCCCTACATACAAGGAGACACACCGTGGTCGACAAAGCCGTATCCGAATTCTGGCAAAACATCCCGGCGATTGCCAATCCGTTCAAGCCCGATGCGCTGCCCGAAGCCTACATCCCGAACGCGGCCACCGACGACGAGCGCTATTACGTTCCGTTCACCGAAACGGTTTCATCGCGGCCGCTGTGGATCTCGCCGTCGCAGAACAAATGGTGCGACATCCTGATGGCGAAGGAAGCCGGGCTCGTGAACCGGCACTATCACCCGCACGAGGTGTTCGCGTACACGCTGTCCGGGAAATGGGGCTACCTGGAACACGAATGGACCGCGACGCGCGGCGATTTCGTGTACGAGACGCCGGGCGAAGGCCACACGCTCGTCGCGTTCGATCACCCCGAGCCGATGCGCGCGTTCTTCATCGTCAAGGGCCCGCTGATCTGGCTCGACGACGAAGGCAATCCCGACGGCTACTTCGACGTGCACTCGTACATCGCGATGTGCAAGGCGCATTACGAGAAGGTCGGCCTCGGCGCGCAAGCGATCGAGAAGCTGTTCCGCTGACGCGCGGCGAGGCTCACGATGACTTCCCCGTCCTCCTCCCGGCCCGCCTGGACGTACGAGAACAGGCTGCTGCTGATCCTGTTCATGACGTTCGGCTTCGTGTTCTTCGACCGCCTCGCGCTGTCGTTCCTGTTTCCGTTCATGTCGGCCGAGCTGCACCTGACGAACACGCAGCTCGGCATGGTGTCGTCCGCGCTCGCACTCACGTGGGCGCTGTCGGGCGCCGCCACGGGTGCATGGTCCGACGCGCGCGGCACCCGCAAGCCGCTGCTGATCGCGGCCGTGCTCGGCTTTTCCGTGTGCTCGGCGCTGTCGGGCCTCGTCGGCGGCTTCGCGAGCCTGATCGCGTTTCGCGCGCTGATGGGCATCGCCGAAGGGCCGGTGCTGCCGCTGTCGCAATCGCTGATGGTCGAAAGTTCGACGCCGAGCCGCCGCGGGCTGAACATGGGCCTGCTGCAGGGCTCGGCCGCCGGCCTGCTCGGCGCGATGATCGGCCCGCCGGTCGTGATCGGCATCGCCACCGCGTACGGCTGGCGCGAGGCGTTCTACGTGTCGTGCATTCCGGGCTTCCTGATCGCGTTCTGCATCTGGCGCTGGGTGCGCGAAGCGCCGCCCGGCGGCGTGCGCCACGCGCAGGCCGACACCACCGCGGCACCGGCCGGCGGCGGTGCGACGGTCAGCCGCTGGGCGCTGCTGAAGGAGCGCAACATCCTGCTCTGCGTGCTGATCAGCTGCTGCTTCCTCACGTGGTTCGTCGTGATCATCTCGTTCGCGCCGGTATTCCTCGTGGAAAGCCGCCACCTGTCGCCGGCCGACATGGGCGTCGTGATGACCTGCCTCGGCGCCGCGTGGGTGTTCTGGGGCTTCGCGGTGCCGGCGATCTCCGACCGGATCGGCCGCAAGCCGACGATGATCGCGTTCGCGCTGATCGCGGCCGTGTGCCCGGTCGTGCTGATCCACGTCGGTTCCGTCTGGGCGCTCGGCGCGCTGGTGTTCGTCACGTACACGGGCCTCGGCTGCTTCACGCTGTTCATGGCGACGATCCCGGCCGAGACGGTGCCGCCGCGCGCGATCGCGAGCGCGCTCGGGCTGATCATGGGCGCCGGCGAGCTGATCGGCGGCTTCGTCGCACCGACCGTCGCCGGCTTCGCCGCGGACAAGTACGGCCTGCAGTTCGCGATGTGGACGTCGACCACCGGCGCGATCCTCGCGTGCGTGCTGTCGTTCGGCCTCGTCGAAACCGCGCCGGCCGTGCTGCGCAAGCGCGCGCTCGCCGGCGCCGCGGCCGGCCGCCTCGATACGCAAAACCTCGGAGGACGCTGACATGCGCGCACTTCAATGGCATGGCCCGCGCGACGTCCGTCTCGTGGAAATCGACACGCCGCACGTCGGCCCCGGCGACGTGCGCATCGCGGTCGCGTATTGCGGCATCTGCGGCAGCGACCTGCACGAATATGCGGACGGCCCGCACGCGATTCCGGTCGACGCGCCGCATCCGCTGTCGCGCCGCACCGCGCCGCTGACGCTCGGCCACGAGTTCTGCGGCACCGTCGTCGAAGTCGGCGCAGGCGTGACGACGCTGCGCGCGGGCGACCGCGTCGCGGTCGAGCCCGAGTATCGCTGCAGCCAGTGCGCGTACTGCCGCGCGGGGTCGTACAACCTGTGCGTGTCGATGGGCTTCGCCGGGCTGATGGGCGACGGCGGGATGGCCGACTTCGCGGTCGTGCCCGCCTACATGCTGCATCGCCTGCCCGACGGCGTGAGCCTCGAACAGGCCGCGGTGATGGAGCCGGCCGCCGTTGCGCTGCACGCGCTGCGACGCAGCGAGCTGCGGCTCGGCGAGACCTGCGCGGTGTTCGGGCTCGGCCCGATCGGCCTGCTGCTGATCATGCTCGCGAAGCGGCAGGGCGCGACGACGATCGTCGCCGTCGACGTGTCGCCCGAACGGCTCGCGGCCGCCACGCGCTTCGGCGCGACGCATGCGTTCGATGCGCGCGGGCTCGATGCGTCCGCGCTGCAGGACGCGATTCGCGCGGCCACGGGCGGGCTCGGCGTCGATGCGAGCTTCGAGGCGGCCGGATTGCAGGCCACGTTCGAATCAGCGATGCGGGCACTGCGCAAGGGCGGCCGCGTCGTGATGGTGGGCCTGATGCCGCACGCGGGTTTCGACGCGTTCCGCGCGGTCAACGACGAACTGACCTTCACCGCGAGCGTCGGCTATCGGCATGCGTACGAAGACCTGCTGCGCATCGTCGCGTCGGGCGCGCTCGACCTCACGTCGATCGTCACGCGCACCGTGTCGCTCGAAGACGCCGTCGCTGACGGCTTCGACGCGCTGCTCGCCGATCGCACGCAGATCAAGATCCTCGTTTCACCCGCGCAGCGGCCAGCCCGTCGCGCCACCACCATCGGGAGTGCCGAACATGAATCGTCAGTGGGCGTTTGACGGGCAGACCGTCGTGGTGACGGGCGGCACGTCGGGCATCGGCGCGCGCACCGCGCTGCGGTTCGCGCAGGCCGGCGCGTCGGTCGTCGCGCTCGGGCTCGACGCCGCCGGTCCGCACGCGCCGGTGCATGACCGCATCCGGTGCGTGGAACTCGACGTGGCCGACGGCGCGGCACTGACGCGCACGATCGCCGGGCTGCCGCGGCTCGGCGCGCTCGTCAACGGCGTCGGCATCAGCCGCCACGCGGACGAATACCGGATGGACCAGTTCGAGCACGTGCTGAACGTGAACCTGACGTCGGTGATGCGGGCCTCCGACGCCGCGCTGCCCGCGCTGGCGGCCACCGGCGGCAGCATCGTCAATATCGCGTCGATGTACACGTACTTCGGCAGCAAGGACCGGCCCGCGTACAGCGCGAGCAAGGGCGGCATCGCGCAGCTCACGCGTTCGCTCGCGCAGGCGTGGGCCGATCACGGCATCCGTGTGAACGCGGTCGCGCCGGGCTGGATCGACACGCCGCTCAGCAGCGCGCTGATGGCCGACACGCAGGCGTCGCGCCGCATCGTCGAGCGCACGCCGCTCGGGCGCTGGGGCACGACCGACGAAGTCGCGGAAGTGATCCTGTTCCTGTGCTCGCCCGGCGCGTCGTTCGTCACCGGCGCGGTCGTGCCGGTGGACGGCGGGTATTCGACGGTCTAGCGCTCGACACGTCGCGCATCGACGGATCGACGCGGACCTGCCGAGGCGCGTTGCACGTCACGGCTTCCCGTGACCGTCGCCGAACCGGGTTCGCCCGGTTCCCGTTTCTTCATATCAATCAGTAGTCCCATTAAAAAATATCCGGCTCGACCGGATCATGTGAGGAGCACTTTGGAGATGACGAAAAAGACCTTTCTGGCCCTCGCGGCCTGCACGCTTCCGGCTGCGGCATTCGCCCAGAGCAGCGTGACGATGTTCGGGCTGATGGATGCCGGCATCAGCTACGTCAGCAACCAGGGCGGCCACGGCGCCGCGAAATTCGACGACAACATCTTCTTTCCGAACCTGCTCGGCTTCGAAGGCAAGGAGGATCTCGGCGCGGGCACGCGCGCGATCTTCCGGCTCGTCAACCAGTATTCGCTCGGCAACGGCTCGATCATCGGCGGCGGGCTGTTCGCGCGCACGGCCTATGTCGGGTTGCAGAACGACCGGTACGGCACGCTGACGCTCGGCAACCAGTACGAATTCATGGTCGATGCGCTGGCCGCCAGCGGCAACGAGATCGCGCAGGATCTCGTCGGCCTGTACGGCTTTCGCAACGGGCCGTTCGACCGGCTCGCGCTGCCGAACAACCCGACCGGCGCATTCGACTGGGACCGCGTCGCGGGCAGCAATCGCGTCGCGAATTCGGTCAAGTACACGAGCCCGTCGCTGTCGGGCCTGACTGTCGGCGCGCTGTACGGCTTCGGCAACGTCGCGGGCTCGATCGGTGCGAACAACACGGTCAGCATCGGCGCAAGCTACGATCGCGGCCCGTTCGGCGCGGGCGCCGCCTATACGAACCAGAAATACGGCGCGGCCGGCGGGCTGCCGCCCACCAGCGTGCGCAACTGGGGCGCGGGCGTGCACTACACGGTCGGCTCGGTCACGGGCAAGGCGCTCGTCACGACCGTGCACAACGCGCGGAACGGCGCGGGGGCGTGGTCGGCGGAAGCCGGCGCCGCGTGGCGGCCGTCGCCGGTATGGGTGATCGGCGCGAGCTACACGTACATGAAAGGCAACGACACGCTCGACAACGCGCACGCGCACCAGTTGCTCGCCGCCGTCCAGTACTGGCTGTCGAAGCGCACGATGGTGTACGTGGCCGGCGTGCATCAACGCGCGAGCCACGGCAGCAATGCGCAGATCAACGGCGTGATGGATGCGAACGGCGCATCGAGCGGCGCGGTGCAGTCGATCGCGCGGGTGGGGTTCAGTACGCGGTTCTGATCCGGCGCGGGCTGTCGACGCTCCGGCAGCCCGCGCGGTTCGCCGACAACACGATTGCGCGCGCAGGTCACAGAAACAGCAGCGCCGGATTCAGCGCCGTTTCGTCGCACGGCCGCGCACGCCAACCCAGTGCCACCGGAACCGAATAAAGCCGCCGCGCGCCGAAACGCGGCCAGAAATGGCACAGCCCGGGCGCGATCACCTGCACCACGGACAACCCGATGTCGGGCCGCGTCTTGTCGACGACGAGCACGTCCATCCCGGCCGCCGCGATCCGCCCGACACAATGCGCGATCGCCGCCGGCAACGACGCGATATCGAGCGGCTGCCACGTCGAATGCGTCGTGGCGGGCGTGCCTGGCGCCGGATACAGAAATCCCGTCGACGAAAGCATGTCGCGATCCCACGGATCGGGCGCATCCGCCGCGATATCGAGCAACTGGTTGACCTCGGTCAGTGCCCGCTGCACCGCGATCCTGCCATCAGGATGACAGCCGAAACCGATCGAGAAACGTCCGTCCTGCAGATTTTCCGCGAGCGCGGCCACGGTCGGCACCGTGAGATCGGTGGTGATGTCGAGCGCCCACACACGCCATCTGAACGTCGCGTATTCGTGCACGAGCGCGTCGAAGTACGGATCGGCGAAGCTCGCGAGATCGATGCCGGGGCGTTCGACCCGGTTGTACCACCAGATCGCGACCGCATCGCGCTCGATCAGCTCGAGCATGCCTTGCAGCATCGCCTCGTCGAGGCTCGATCCCGCCGCGCAGCCGTTCGGATTGTGCACGCAGGCGGCCGGCGCCCGCGCACTGTCGGGCGTTTCCGCGTAGCAATAGCTCAGCGGCACGAGACGGCGCCGACCGTCGACGAGCGACCACGCAGGCGTCCAGTCGATCACGTCGCGCGACGTGAAGCGCGGCGGCACCTGCTTGCGGACATCGCGCGTCAATGCGTTGATCGCGTCGCGCGCGTCGAATTGCCGTTCGCTGAACTGCTGAAGCGCGTTCACGTGGATCGGCTCGGCGTCGCAAGCCGGATCGGCGCGCAGGCCGTCGATGCTGCCGGTCACCGTTGCCTCGTCGCCTTGATACACGCTGCTGAAGCGTTCGAGCGCCTCGCACAGCGCGCTGGTGCGGGCCTGCTCGTCGGTGCGACCCTTGCCGGAGCAGAGCCTGTCGAACCGGTTGCTGTCCGGTACGGCGGCCGGGCACACGAGAAAGCCCGACGCATAGACCTTGCGCAGGCCCGCGTGCCGCTTCGGCATCGGATGCAGATACGCGATCGCGCCGCTGACCGGCGAGATCAGGTGCGCGTGGCGCGCGAACACCTGCTGCGGATCGGCGGTCCGGTAGCCGCCGTCCGCGCGCGCCAGCGGCGCAGGCCCGGCGAGCCGCGGCGCACGCGCCGCCTGCTCGCGCATCCACAATGGATGGCCGCAGCACGGGCATTGCGGCCGCCTGACCACGCGGTGCCGTTCGAGGGTCAGCGTGTCAAGGCGCTGCGCGACGATATGCGTTTGCAAACGCTCCGCGACCGCGCGGTTGACCGCGATCTGCTCGACCGTCGCGGCCACGAGCGCGGCCGCCGCCGCGGCCCCGGCTCGCGAGGCGGCCGGCGGCACATGCGTCGCGTCGCGGCCATGATGGCGCGCCAGCAGCGCCTCGACCGGCCGGTTGACGCGAATCCAGTAGCGCACGCATTCGACGCACGGCGCATCGGCAAGCGCGTCGACGCCGCCGGCCAGCAACGGCCCGATCAGCGTCTGCACACCGCCGGCCGCGACGACGAGCAGCGCACCGCCGCGCGCCGCCACGCGGGCGGCGCATGCGGCGAGATCGTCGCGGTCGTGCGTATCGACGATCGCGACGGTCAGTTCGGCTTCCTTGGCGATGCCGATACCGGCCATGTCGAGCGCGCGCCGAAGCGGCGCGCCGTCCGCACCGAACGTCTCCACCGCGACCCGCAGTTGCGCGACGCGCGCGCACGCCGCGTCGCCGTCGAGCCCGGCGCGCTCGAAATAGCCGCGCGCCGCATCGTCGCCGTGCGGCGGATCGGCGCGCACGTAGCCGCGCCGCACCAGATGGTCGAGCCGCGCGAGCACGTCCCATTCGCCGAACGTGCCGGCCAGCGACGTCACGATCTCGGCAATCGTCATGCGGGCCCGCAGGCACGCGGCGATCCGCACGAAGATCGCGCCGGACAGCATCGCGCGCTTGAATTCGTCGACGACGAACAGCGTATCGGGCCCGGCATCGAGCACGAGCAAGTGCGGCTTGAAGCGCAATACGCGCGAAAGGTCATCGAGCATGCGTCGGGCTCCGTGCGACGGGTCGGACAAACGTCGCGCGGCCCGGGCAACCGCCCTGGGCCGCGCGACGGTGCGCGGGTCGGCCGCGCCCGGTCAACAGCAGGTGAACAGGTAACACGGCCCCGCGTCGCAGTAGGCCGCGAGCGCCACGGCCTCCTCGTCCAGGTGCGCCGGCTGCTCCGGTATGCCGACCGTCATCACGTTGCGCGGCAGGTTCCAGCTCCCGCCGCCTTTCCCGTCGCTCGTCCAGCCATGATCGCCGCCCGTCTTCTCGATATCGATGTCGATGATCCACGGGCACTGATAGCCGAAGTATTTCGCGAGCGTATCCAGCGGCCGGTCCAGCAATTCGGTCTTGAACGCCGGGTCGCGCCACGAAAGCGCGATCGCACGCAGATAGACCTTCTGAAACTCCAGCATCGATTCGAGCGTCGGATTCGCGTTGTCCTTTGCCATGTCGGTTTCCCCGGAGTCATTCCATGATGGTGATGTGGTCCGCGTTGTACGCGGCCAGCGCCTGCGCGAACTGCGTCTCGTCGGCGGGCGCGGGCGGCAGGTACAGCGTGAGCCTGTTTTTCTGGCCGGCCGTCCAGTCGCCGTTGACGGTCGGCGTCCATTCCGACGATTTGAGCTGCACCTTCAGGTCAAGCTTGAACGGGAAGTGATAGTCGAACTGCTCGCGCAATGCATGGACCGGATCGGCCTCGAGCTTGTCGAGAAACGCCGACGAATGCCACGCGAGGGCGATCGCCCGGATGACGGTCGCGCGGTATTCGAGAAACTGTTCGTACGTCGGTAATCGAAGATCCTTGCTCATCGGTCTGCTCTCCTGAATGACGGTTTGAACTGCTTACGGCAACGACTGCAACGTCGCTTCGGCGAGCCTGGCGATGCGGCCCATGCCCGCCGTCGTTGCAATTTCGACTGCGCGCCGGCATGCGTCCAGCGCGGCCACGCCGCCGCAACGCGGATCGGCCCGGCGCAAGTACTCGCCCTGCTTCAGCAATAGTTGTGCTTCGTAATACCGTTCGCCGCTCGATTCGCACCAGGCGAGGCACTGCCCGATCTGCGCGAGCGCCGCGTCATGGTCGCCGCGTTCGGCATCCAGTTCGGCCAGCAGCGACGCGTAGTAGGTCAGCCCGAGCAGGCCGCCCGATTGCCGCTGCGCGTCGAGATGCGCGACGACGCCCGCGCGATCGCGTTGCGTCCACGCGTGAATGATCGCGGCGTAGTGCCCGACCGCGCGCAGCCGGTGCGCGTCCGCGAGGCGGAGAATCGCCTCGGACACCGCTCGCGCCGCGTCGCGATCGCCCGCGAGCTGATGCGTGCGCGCGAGGTACATCATCGTGACGCCGAGCGTCGGCAGATGATCGAGGCAGGTCGCGCGATACACGGCTTCGTGCGCCATCGCGAGCGCCGGCTGAGGATCGTCGTCCATGCACCAGCGCACGCTGGCGAGCGACGCCATCGTCCATGCGCGCGTATCGAGCCCCAGGATGCGCCGGTGCCCCGCGTCGCGTCGCACGTCGTAACCGGCCAGCACCGCGTCGAACGCGGCACGCGCGCGCGCATAGTCGCCGTCGACCCACAGGCTCATGCCGCGCATCGCGTCCGCCGCGACCTGCACGCCCGCCTCGCCGCGCTCGGTCGCGAGCGTGTCGAGCCGCTTGCCGATCCGGCGCACGGTCGCGCGGTCGCCGGCGACGTGGTAGTAGGTCGACAGCGTCCACAACGCGCTGATCTCGAGCTCCGGGTCGTCGAGCGTCTGCGTCTGCCGCAGCAACTGTTCCGCATGCTCGCGTACCTGCGCATCGGCCCAGCCGAAGCGCGCCATCGTCGCGTGCGTCAACGTGGCGCGGATGCGTGCGCGGTCGTGCTCGCGCTGCGCGTGATCGGCGGTGGCGAGCCAATCGAGCACGGCCTGCCCATAACGGATCGCATCGTCGTATCGCGAACGTTCGAGCGCGCGGCGCGCCGCGTCGATGCCGTGCGCGATCGCGTCCGCGCACGCGCCGGCGCGCGCGAAGTGTCCGGCGACGCCGAACGCATGCGCCCCGGCGCCGCGATCGGCCTGCGCGAGCAGCGCACGGCCGACGCGCGCGTGGTTGCCGCGCCGCACCGCGGGCGGCATCGATTCGTATGCGGCGTCGCGAATCAGCGCATGGCGGAACGCATAGAACACGCGGTCGCGCCGATGTTGCGCATACACGATCCGCTCCTCGAGCAGCAGCCGCAGATGCGCGTCGAGCGTGACCCGATCGTGCGGCGACGCGTCGGCGAGCAATTGCGCATCCACTTCGAGCCCGATGGTCGCGGCGAGCTGCGCGGTGTCGCGCGCGTCGTCGATCCGGTCGAAGGCCAGGCCGAGCATGCCACCGAGGCTGAGCGGCAGCGGATACGGGTCCGTTGCCGCAGGCCCCGCGAGCGGACCGTCCGCGCCGCTCACCGTCAGCTCGCGCGCGACGGCCTCGATGAACAGCGGAATGCCGGCGGTGCGATCGGCGAGCCGGTCGAGCCACACCGGATCGAACGCGCCCGGGCCCAGATGCGCCGACATCAGACGTTGTGCGTCGTCGCGCGGCAGGCGGCGCAGCACCACGCGATCGGTCGCGCCGCGCCAGCGCGCGAGCTTGTCGGGGCGCGACGTGAGCACGATGCACAGTGCCGCTGCGCGCGGCGAGTGCTGCAGATACGCGAGAAACTCCTCGGTCGAGCGATCGAGCCACTGAACGTCCTCGATCACGAGCAACACCGGCGCGCCGTTGCCGAGCGACACGATCAGTTGCTCCAGGACGTCGAACAGCGCGTGCTGCTCGCGCGCGCTCGACCACAGCAGCCCGTTCGGATCGCAGGGCAGCCCGAGCCAGGTCGCGAGCGCGACACGCGCCGCCGCATGGTCGCAATCGAGCGGCGCGATCATCGCGTCGATCGCCGCGAGCGCCGCGCCGGGCGCACGATCGGCGTCGACCTGCCAGTGCGCGGCGATGAACCGCAGGATCGGAAACAACGCGTGGTTCTCGCGTTCGGGCAGGCAGCCGCACTGCGCGAAGGCATGGCCGCGGGTCCGCACGGCCTCGCACAGCTCGTGCACGAGCCGCGACTTGCCGAAGCCCGCATCGCCGATCACCAGCCGCGGCACGCCGGGCGGCGCCGGCTCGCCGCGCCTCGCGCGACGATGCCGTCCGTGCGTGTCCTGCCACGCGCGCAGCAACGCGTCGAGTTCGCGCGCGCGGCCGACCATGGGCGTGCGCCTGCCGGCATCGAGCGAATCGAACGGCGTATCGGCGTGCCGCTCGCCGAGCAGTTCATGAACCGGCTGCGACACGACACCCGCGCGCGCGAGCCGCAACGCGGTCGGCCGCGAATCGGCATGCCGTTCGAGCACGAGCCGCGCATCGTCGCTGATCAGAATCTGTCCCGGGCCGGCCAGCCGCAACAGCCGCGATGCCGCGGCGGGCGTCGACACGCCCGACATGTGCGACGCCTGCGCGAGCACCTGCCCGACGTGAATCGCGGCGGCCACTTCGACCCGCCAGCCTTCTTCCGCGCCGGCAGCAGCACGGCCGCCGGCGGCCGGCGGCACCGGCAGCCGCGCGCGCTCGGCGACGCGCACCATGTCGAGCGCCGCCCGCACTGCCCGGCGGGCGGGCCGGTCGATGTCGCCTTGCAGGCCGAAATGGAACAGCAGCGTGTCGCCGAGCCGTCCGCCCGCATGCGCGCCGTAACCGACGGCGATATCGGCGCACTTCGTCAGCCACTGTTCCTCGTAGCCGTCGAGCACCATCCCGTGCTCGGTTCCGGCATGGCGCTGGCGGCCCTCTCCGGCGATCGTCACGCAGCAGCACAGGGTAGTGATCTGCCGGTACTCGCCCACCTCCGCGATCGTCTCGCCGCGCGGCGCAAGCGGTCGCGAACGCGCGTGCCGGCCGGCGCGACCGGCGTCGAACTGGCCGACGAGCGCGGCGAAGTTGAGCGCACGAAACTGCGCCGCGAGCGCCTCGGCCGACGCGGCGCGCTGCCGCGGATTCTTGTTCAGCGCATGCCGCAGCACCGCGCCGAGCGGCAGCGCCGCGATCGACGGCGGGAGCGCCACATCCACCGGGCTCAGTTGCTGATAGAGGATCTCGGCCACGCTTGCGCCTTGCATGACGACCTCGCCCGTCAGGCATTCGATCACGATCAGGCCCCACGCATACAGGTCGCTGGCGGGCGTCGGCGGCTCGTTGCGCAACTGCTCGGGCGCGCAGTAGGGCGGCGAACCGAGCACCTCGGTCGCGAGCGTCGCGGTCTGGCGCGCGATGTCTTCGGTGCCGGGCAGCAACGCGCCGATGCCGAAATCGAGCAGCTTCGCGTGCGGCCCGTCGTCGGCCATCGCGATCACGATGTTCTGCGGCTTCAGATCGCGATGCACGATGCCGCGCCGATGGGCGGCCGCGAGGGCGTCGAGCACCTCCGTCATCAGCCGCCCGGTGTCGATGGCCGACAGCGGCCCGTCCGCCGCGAGCCGGTCGCGCACCGTCCGGCCCTCGACCAGTTCGAATACGGCGAACAGCCGCCCGTCGGGCGCCTCGCCCTGGTCCAGCAGCGCCACGATGTTCGGATGCCGCAGCGCCTCGCACAGGCTCGTCTCGCGCCGGAAGCGTGCCCGCCGTCGCATCCGCTCCGGCGCAACCAGCGCGGCGTCGTCGCGCATCAGCTTGAGCGCGACGGCGTGCCCCGTCTCGTCGCAGGTCGCCCGAAACACCACGCCGTTGCCGCCTTCGCCGAGCAGCGCGCCGAGCCGGTAATGCCATTTGCCGGCGAGCGTCGCGAAAGGCGCCGCGCGCTTCGACGGTTCTGGTGCGTCCGGGCGGACGGCGGGGTGAGACGCGGTCGGTAGCACGGCCGGTTCTCCCGCGTTCACGGGCAATGGACGACCGGGCCCGGCACCGCGCGCGGCACGCCGAGACGCGGCCCGACGGCCGGCACCGACTCGCATTCGAGATGCTCGCCGCGCATGATCCGGAACGGCACATCGCCGAAGCGGACGCTGCCGCGCCGACGCTCGACGAGCTGGCTCGCGCCCAACCCCGGCAGCGCTGCGAACTGGCTCCGGGCGCGATGAATCTGCACGTTGACATGGGACGCGTCGATGCCGAGCATGCGCGCGAGCCGGTCGAGTTCGATCCACCCTTGCGTGGCGGCGTCGTAGCCGGCCTGCATGTCGGCCGAGCGCGCGCGGGCAAGCGTGACGAGGCTGTAGTGATGGGCGCGTTCGCCGAGGTCGACCACGCCGCCACGGACATGCAGCAGCATGCGCACGTGCTCCTCGTCTCGGCTGACGAAGAACTCGAGCAATTGCGCCGGCGCGGCCGGATCGGCGGGGGCGGCGAGCATCACCGTCGAGCCGTGGCGCGCGAGCGCGAGGCGCCACGCGAAGTCGCCGGTCGACACTTCGTCGCCGTCATGCAGCGCGCGCGGCGGCAACGTGTCGTCGCACAGCCATTCGCCGGCCGGCGAACGAACGATCGTGACCGGCTGCGCGGCAGGCGCCGGCAGGATCTGGCATGGCGCGAGCACGATCGGCGCGGCGGCGCCGCGGATCGGCCACAGCGTATCGGCCGGATCGTCGAGCGACTCGACGCGCCACGGCGCGATGCCGGCCCTGCCGAAGCGGATCACGTCGCCTTGCTGCAGCACCGCATGCTCGCCGTCGCGCAGCGAGACGCCCGATACCGACGTGCCGTTGCTGCTGTGATCGTGGAGCTCCCAGAGCCCGCCGACCCAGCGGATATGGGCGTGGACGCGGGACACCGAGCCGTCCCGGATGACCGTGTCGCAGCGCGCGTCGTCGCGGCCGAACACGTGATACGCGCGGAGCAGGCATGCGTCTCCGGAAGCGTCGTTCTTGAGTATCGCCATGGCCGCCCCGTGTCGGATTCGCCCGGATCGTTCGAGTGACGCATCGATGCCGCCGGGCAAGCGATTGCTTCAATGATCGCGAACAGTGCCGCCCGTTCGCCGCCTCGTTACCTGTTTTTCTGGTCAGCTTCCTGCAAGGGTCGCCCAAGCGTCGCGCGTTATTTCGGCAAATTGAATGGTCGATCGCTTTGTTTTTTTAAAGTCTGGCATCCCGATGAAAATCCTGCCAAATAAAATCGTGCTCCGCAACCGGCATACCTGGATAACGATTTTATATTGCAATGCCTTACCTTTTCGATGAATTTTCGGGTGACGGATAAAGGGTCGAAATTCTTCATCGCGGCTCGCTCTGCCGTGATCCATGCGCCATGGCCGACACGGTGACATTGAATGACGGAGTCGGATTAATGACCTTTGCCAACGCGGAATTCTTGTTTGCACGGTGGAAATAAAATAAAACCGTTTCGATTTTTAAAATAGTTTTCTTCGGCGTTTTTATAATCTCTCCTGTTTAACTTATTCATGAATCCCGCGGCATCGCGGCGGATGTCTCGCGGGGTAGTCGGCGAACGCAGGTGTATCCGCACGACCATGCATCGGGAGGCGTCGATCGAACGGCCGCGACACCGGATGCGGCATCGCGCCCGCCCAGTCGCCGGGATCGATTCACCCACGACATCGCAGGAACGCCCCCAACGGCCGCCTCGTCGCACGCCCCGCCCCACCATCCCGCCCTCAATAATCCCCTTGACGCTGTATCTTTCGATATATATCTTTAGATATGTTTTACGATATACAAGACACGATCATGCGACACAACCACTTCCGCGGCCATGCCCGATGCGACGGTCATGGTGCGCATGACCACCCCGAGGGATTCGCCGGTCTCTGGTACGCGATCGGTCGCCACCGTCGCGGCCACGATGCATTCGGCGGCGGCCCGTTCGGCGGCCGTGGCGGGCGCGGCTTCGGCGATTTCGGCGACGACGGCATGCCGCGCGGCCGCCAGTTCAGCTCCGACGATCTCCAGCTGCTGCTGCTCGCGCTGGTGGCCGAACAGCCCAGCCACGGCTACGAACTGATCAAGGCGCTCGACACACGCTCGAACGGCTTCTACAGCCCGAGCCCCGGCATGGTGTATCCGGCGCTCACCTATCTCGAGGAAGTCGGCTTCGTCGCGTCGCAAGCGGAAGGCAACCGCAAGCGCTATGCGCTGACCGACGCAGGCCGCGCGCATCTCGACGCCCAGCGCGAACGCGTCGACACGCTGTTCGCGCGCCTCACGCACCTCGCCCGCAAGATGGAGTTCATGCGGCGCGCGTTCGCCGGGGAATCGGCGGGCAACGAAGCGCAGGACGAATCGCAAGCCGGCTGGCTGCCGGAATTCGTCGAGGCGCGTCTCGCGCTCAAGCGCGCGCTGCTGCACAAGAGCGCCGCCGACGCCGACGAACAACGCCGCATCGCGGCCATCATGCGCCGCGCGACGGCCGAAATCGAAGGCGGCGCCGGCGCGTGATCCGCGCCGTCCCGTCACCACCCAAGGAGAACGGATCGATGCAGAACACATCCGAGCGCACCGTCACCCGCGTGCGCCACCCCCTCAAGTTCCGCCTGCTGCAAGTGCTGCGCGTGCATCCCGTGACGCCGCATCTGCTGCGCGTCACGCTCGGCGGCCCCGATCTCGCGGATTTCGAATCCGCGTCGTTCGACGATCACGTGAAGATATTTTTCCCGCCGCCGGGCGCGGAACGCCCCGCGCTGCCGACGCTCGGCGCGAACGGCCCCGAGTTTCCGGCCGGCGAACCGAAGCCGGTCGCGCGCGACTTCACGCCGCGCCGCTTCGACCGCGCCGCCCGCGAACTCGATCTGGAATTCGTGCTGAACCATCCGGGCCCGGCATCGCAGTGGGCCGCGCAGGCACGCGTCGGCCAATGGCTCGGCATCGGCGGCCCGCGCGGTTCGTTCGTCGTCCCGACCGGTTTCGACTGGCATCTGCTGATCGGCGACGATACGGCGCTGCCGGCCGTCGCGCGGCGTCTCTCGGAATTGCCGGCCGGCGCGCGCGCGGCGGTCGTGCTGGAAGTCGCGGATCGCACCGCGCAGATCTCGTTCGATACGCGCGCCGACGTGCATGAAATCTGGCGCTTTCGCGCCGAAGCCGACGCGGCGGACGGCGACGCGCTGCTGAATGCCGTGCGCGACCTGCCGCTGCCGTCGTCCGGCGACGGCTACGTGTGGGCGGCCGGCGAAGCGCTGTCGATGCGCGCGGTGCGCCAGCACCTGACCGGCGAGCGCGGCGTCGACAAGTCGCGCATCCGCGCGGCGGCCTACTGGAAGCGCGGCGCAGCGGCCGTGCACGAAACGCTGGAAGACTGAGCGGGGCGGATACCGCTCGACCGGCGGCTGAAACAATCGTGGCGCCGGCGCAGCAACGGGCTTGGCACCGGCATCGCGGCGGGTATATATGTATGTCTGCGACGCCGCTGTCGGGCGACAGCCGCCGCAGCCCGCCCAGGAGCGCCCGGTCATGACAAAAGAAAGCCACGCTTCGCCTTTCCTTCGCCACCTGAAGATCGCCGGTTATTGCGGCCTCGCCGCGGTCGTCCTCGCGCTGTTCGTCGCGATGTGCGCGATCCTGAAGGAAAGCGCCCTCGACCGCGATGCCGCGCGGCATCCGGCCGATACGTCCGAACTGCACGATGCGGGCGGCAGCCCGTCCGCCTCGGCCGAATCGGCCCGCACATCCGGCTCGTCCGGCTGACGGCGTTCCGCCGCTTCCTTCTGCTTACGGCGCCTGCCGGCGCCCCATCACGACCGCATGCACCGAATCGCCGAGCCGTTCGAGCAGCGCGGTCACGCGTTGCCCGTACAGGTGCGCGGCCAGCGCGCCCACCGTGCCGACCAGCACCCCGCCCGCCATGTCGAACGGCCAGTGCACGCCCGCATAGACGCGCCCCCATGCGATCGCCACGGCCATCGCGGCCATCACGAAACCGGTGACCCGCGTCGTGCCGCCGAGCAGCAGGCCGACCGCCATGCTCCACGCGAACGTCATGTGATCGCTCGGAAACGAACTGTCCGGCGCGTGCGGAATCAGCTGCGTGCCGACGCCGGCCATGAACGGGCGCGGCGAGAACCAGACATGCCCGAGCATCTGCGCGAGCACGAGCGCCACGCAGACGCCGACGCCGGCTTCGATCGCCTGGCGCCGCGCGGGGCGTGCGCCGAAGATCCAGGTCAGCAGCAGCATCGCGGGCAGCGCATAGACGAGCCAGTCGGCGGCGAAGATCGCGAGGCGGGCAACGCCCGGGTGCGGTGCACCGCCGGCGTTGATGGCGGAAAAGAGGGCGAGATTGAGGTTCTGCATGAATCCGGTTGCGTGGGGCGTCAAGGATCGGCCGGTTGCCCGGCCGGAGTCGAACGATGCTAGAGCGTCGCCGCTTAAGCGGTGCTTAATGCGGCAGCCGCCCGGACAAGGCCCGCGCGGCGAACGCACTTAGAGCCTGCACTGCAACACAAGTTCACACAATTGTCATATTCCCGCGCGACCGTTTCCCGTAAAGGCTCACCCTCGCTCCCGTAAAGACTCACCCTTTTCACACGATGGCGTCATCGATGCGTGCGACCATGGCCCGGCCGGCACGCCGTCCAGGCCGTTTGTCTCATTCATCTCAATATTTACGCCGCAAATTATTCGAAATCGGCAACAATTAATTCCAGATGCGGCATCGCACAACGGCAACGCACAGGCATACGATTACGTCCACTCATCCACGAAGCGATCAACAACAAGGAGTCCGCATGAAACCCAGCGATGTCCGATCGAAAGCGTTTGCGATGCCGTTGACCAGCCCTGCGTTCCCGATGGGCCCGTACCGTTTCGTCGATCGTGAGTTTCTGATCATCACGTACCGCACCGATCCGGACCGCCTCCGTGAAATCGTCCCCGAGCCGCTGCAGGTCACCGAGCCGCTCGTCCACTACGAATTCATTCGCATGGCCGATTCGACCGGCTTCGGCGATTACACCGAAAGCGGCCAGGTGATCCCGGTCGAATACAACGGTCAGGCGGGCGGCTATACGCTCGCGATGTATCTCGACGATCATCCGCCGATCGCCGGCGGCCGCGAGCTATGGGGCTTCCCGAAGAAGCTCGCGTCGCCCACGCTGCACGTGAACACCGATCACATCCTGGGCACGCTCGACTACGGCAAGGTGCGCGTCGCGACCGGCACGATGGGCTACAAGCACAAGGAACTCGACATCGACGAGCAGACGAAGCGGCTCGCCGGCCCCAATTTCCTGCTGAAGATCATCCCGCACGTCGACGGCACCGCGCGCGTCTGCGAACTGGTGCGCTATTACATGCAGGACATCAAGATGAAGGGCGCATGGACGGGCCCCGCATCGCTGGAGCTGGCGCCGCACGCGCTCGCGCCGGTGGCCGATCTGCCGGTGCTCGAGATCGTCGAGGCGCGCCACCTCGTCGCGGATTTGACGCTGGGCCTCGGCGAAGTCGTCTACGATTACCTGGCTCAGTAACACGTCCGCAGTCCTTTCTCCCTGTCAATCCTTTCACCACGGGAATTCGAACATGAGCAACCTGAATGGCAAGACCGCAGTCGTCACGGGCGCCGCGAGCGGCATCGGCAAGGAAATCGCACTGGAGCTCGCCAAGGCAGGCGCGGCCGTCGCGATCGCCGACCTGAACCAGGACGGCGCGAACGCGGTCGCCGACGAGATCAACAAGGCAGGCGGCAAGGCGATCGGCGTCGCGATGGACGTGACCAACGAGGAAGCCGTGAACACCGGCATCGACAAGGTGGCCGAAGCGTTCGGCTCGGTCGACATCCTCGTGTCGAATGCGGGCATCCAGATCGTCAATCCGATCGAGAACTACTCGTTCGCCGACTGGAAGAAGATGCAGGCGATCCACGTGGACGGCGCGTTCCTGACGACGAAGGCCGCGCTCAAGCACATGTACAAGGACGATCGCGGCGGCGTCGTGATCTACATGGGTTCGGTGCACTCGCACGAAGCGTCGCCGCTGAAGTCGGCGTACGTGACGGCCAAGCACGGTCTGCTCGGCCTGGCGCGCGTGCTGGCGAAGGAAGGCGCGAAGCACAACGTGCGCTCGCACGTCGTGTGTCCGGGCTTCGTGCGCACGCCGCTGGTCGACAAGCAGATTCCGGAGCAGGCGAAGGAGCTCGGCATCAGCGAAGAGGAAGTGATCAAGAAGGTGATGCTCGGCAACACGGTCGACGGCGTGTTCACGACGGTGCAGGACGTCGCGCAGACGGTGCTGTTCCTGTCGGCGTTCCCGAGCGCCGCGCTCACGGGCCAGTCGTTCATCGTCAGCCACGGCTGGTTCATGCAATGAAGCCGCACGCCCGCACCGAAAAGCAGGCCGTGGATGCGGCGGACCTGCACCACGAAGCCGGCGCGCCGGCGGCCGCACGGTCGCTGCCGTACGAAACGATCGCGCTCGTCCTGCAGGGCGGCGGCGCGCTCGGCGCGTACCAGGCCGGCGTGTTCGAAGGGCTGCACGAGGCGGGCATTCCGCTCGACTGGATCGCGGGCATCTCGATCGGCGCGCTCAACACCGCGCTGATCGCCGGCAATGCGCCCGAGCATCGCGTCGAGCGCTTGCGCGAATTCTGGGAAACGATCTGCCAGCCGGCGTTCTTTCCGACGATTCCGGCCGCGTTCGAATTCGCGCTGTTCAACAGCATCGACCAGGTCCGCACGTTCTTCACCGCGTCGCAGGCCGCCAGCGCGATGATGCAGGGCCAGCAGGGCTTCTTCGTGCCGCGCTTTCCGCCGCCGCTGCCGGGCGTGTCCGACCATCCTGAAAAAATCAGCTGGTACGACACGTCGGCGCTGCGCGCGACGCTGCTGAAACTGTGCGATTTCGACCGGATCAATTCGGGCGAGACGCGCGTGTCGGTCGGCGCGGTCAACGTCGGCACCGGCAACTTCGTGTACTTCGACAACTCGCGCATCCGTCTCGCGCCCGAGCATTTCATGGCGTCCGGTGCGCTGCCGCCCGCGTTCCCGCCCGTCGAGATCGACGGCGAGTATTACTGGGACGGCGGTGTCGTGTCGAACACGCCGCTGATGGAAGTGCTCCGCGCCCGGCCGCGCCGCGACACGCTCGCGTTCCAGGTCGATCTGTGGAGCGCGCGCGGGCCGCTGCCGCGCACGATGGCCGACGTCGCCGAGCGCACGAAGGACGTGCAGTACTCGAGCCGCACGCGTTTCGTCACCGACACGCTGCAGCGCGAACAGCGCTACCGCAACGTGCTGCGCCACGTGCTCGAACAGGTGCCGGAAGAGCAGCGCAAGAACGACCCGTGGTGCGTCGAGGCCGAAGCGATGTCGAGCGGGAAGAAGTACAACATCCAGCATCTGATCTATCAGCAGAAGGCGTACGAGCATCACTACAAGGACTATCAGTTCGGTCTGTCGACGATGCGCGACCACTGGTCCGCGGGTCTCGACGACATCCGCAAGACGCTCGCGGTGAAGGACGGCCTCGCGCTGCCCGTCAACGACGCGGGCTTCGTCACGCACGACATTCACCGCCGCCGGTAATGCCGTGTGCAACGGGCCGGCATGCTGCATGCGCCGGCCCGTCCTCCTTTCCGATTCGACATGCCGATTTTCATTGCGCTATTCGCGCTCATCGCCCTCGGATGGGGCGCCGTTCACCTGTTTCACGTCATCGCCGCGCAGTTCGGCCAGCCGGTCGCGATCGCGGCCGCCGTGCTGGCCGCCGCGCTCCTGGTCGCGCTGATCGCGTGGTGGCTCAAGCGTCGCCGCGACATCGCACCGAACACGAAGGAAGAAGGCTGGACGCACGTCGTGCATCGCGCATGGGGCGAGTTGCGCGTGTCCGCGACGCAAGGGCTGCTGTGGCTGTCGCATGACGGCGCGGACGGCCGCTATACGCTGTCGCAGCTCGACGGCTGCGAGGCCGCGCCGATCGACGGCCGCTGGCATCTCGTCGTGCGCGTGCGCGACGCCGTGCGCGGCGAATGGAAGCTGCCGATGATGGACAAGCGCGATGCGCAGCGCTGGGCGCGCGTGCTCACGCTGGCGAAGGACAACCGGCTCTGAATCTGAACGCGCGTGCGGGCCGCATGGCTCGCACGGGCCGATCGCACAATGATCGGCTATCGCGCACCGAGCGCCCACAGCGCGTCGAGCACGTGCTGCGTCGCCCGTTCGACCGGGCCGGCACGATGGGCAATCCCCAGCTCGCGCCACAACGCCGGCCGTAGCGGCCGCATGACGATGCGCGCATCCGGCAGCGGGGCACCCGCCTCGTGCGGCAGCAGCGTCGCGCCGTACCCCGCGGCGACCAAGCTCTTGATCGCATCGTTGTAGTTCAGTTCGATCCGCGGCTCGGGCCGATGACCGCCGAGCGCGAACCATTCGGTCGTGAGCCGCGACAGGCGCGTCGTCGCATCGTTGAGGATCAGCGGCCGCGCGGCCAGATACGCCGGCGTCACACGGGCCGGAAGCGGCCAGTCCGCAGGCAGGAAAGCCATCACCGGATCGCGGCGCCACGGCCGGATCGACAGCCCCGCGACCGGCGCCTGCGGCAGCGCAACCAGCCCGACATCGAGCGTGCCTTGTGCAATGCGCGCCAGCGTGTCCTGCGACGTGAGCACCGCGATCTGCACGTCGATATCCGGATGCTGCGCGCGCAATCCGGCCACCGCCTGCGGCAACAGATGCGCGATCGCGCCGGTCGATGCGCCGAGCCGGACGCGCCCGCTCAACCCCTGCACCTGTCGCTGCACGTCGTCCAGCGTGGCTTCGACCTCGGCCAGCAGGCGCCGCGCCCGCTCCACCAGCACTTCGCCGATCACCGACGGGCGCACGTTGCCGCGTGTGCGCGACAGCAGCGGCGCGCCGACGCGGCTTTCCAGCTCGGCGACATGCAGACTGACGGTCGGCGGGGCGAGGTGAAGCCATTGCGCCGCCGCCACGAAGGAACCCTGGTCCGCGATCGCGACCAGCGTACGCAGGCGGTCCAGACTGATCTCGCGCATCGCATCCCTCTCGTTCAGGAAAGCTGAATCATACGATCAGCAAATTCAACTTTTCCTATTCTAGGCGTTCGGTGGACGATACGGTTTCCCCCGACGACCGAACGCGACGCACACGACCATCATGAGCTTCCCCACTGTCTTCATCGACGGCGACCAGGGCACGACCGGGTTGCAGATTCACGCGCGTCTGCGCGACCGCACCGACGTACGGCTGCTCACGCTTCCCGCCGCCGAACGCAAGGACCCCGCGCGCCGCGCCGATGCACTCAACGCGTGCGATATCGCCATCCTGTGCCTGCCCGACGCGGCCGCGCGCGAAGCGGTCGGCTTCATCCGGAACCCGGCGGTACGCGTGATCGACGCGAGTTCGGCCCATCGCACGCAGCCCGACTGGGTCTACGGCTTTCCCGAGATGGCCGACGGACACGCGCAGGACATCGCACATGCGAAGCGCGTGACCAATCCCGGCTGCTACCCGACCGGCGCGATCGGCCTGCTTCGCCCGCTGCTGCAGGCCGGGCTGCTGCCGCGCGACTACCCGGTGAGCATCCACGCGGTGTCCGGTTACTCGGGCGGCGGCCGGGCGGCCGTCGACGCATTCGAATCGGCCGACGCCGCCACGCGCGCGTTGCCGCTGCAGGTGTACGGCCTCGCGCTCGAACACAAGCACGTGCCCGAGATCCGGCAGCATGCGGGGCTCGCGCACCGCCCGTTCTTCGTGCCGGCCTACGGTGCCTATCGGCAAGGCATCGTGCTCACCATTCCGATCGAGCTGCGGCTGCTTCCGGCCGGCGCGACCTGTGAGCGGCTGCACGCGTGTCTCGCGCACCACTACGCGGACGCGCGCCACGTCGACGTGACACCGCTCGCGGACGCCGCCGCGGCAACGCATCTCGATCCGCAAGCGCTGAACGGCACCAATGATCTGCGGCTCGGCGTGTTCGTCAACGAAGCGCGCGGCCAGGTGCTGCTGTCCGCGGTGTTCGACAATCTCGGCAAAGGCGCATCCGGCGCGGCCGTGCAGAATCTCGACTTGATGCTCGGTGCGTCGAGCGCCGTGTAACGCGCCCGCAGGCGCCGTCGACGGCGCCTGCGCACGCCCCCGTAAAAGCTCACCTTTAGCCGGTTTCAGGCCGTGTCGTCGCTCGCGACGGCGTTCAGGCCGGCCAGCGTCTCCACCAGAAAATCCACGCACACGCGCACCTTCGCCGACGCCGCGACGCGTTCCGGATACACGGCCCAGATGTTCGCGGGCTGAAGCGCGTCCGGCAGCACGCGGCACAACGCGCCACGTTCGATCAGCGGCCCGGCCTCCCAGATCGAGCGCAGCACGATGCCGCGCCCGGCCAGCGCCCATTGCACGGCCACCTCGCCATGGTTTGTCGACAGCGCGCCGCCGACCTTCACCGTGGCCGTTTCGCCGCGCACGGTCAGCCGCCATACGCCGAACGGATGATCGCGCTCCTTGATCGCGAGACAGTCGTGCGAGGCCAGATCGGCCAGCGAGCGCGGCGTTCCGCGGCGGGCCAGATAGTCGGGCGACGCGCACAGCACGCGATGGTTCGTGGCGAGGCGGCGCGCGATCAGGTGATCGGCGATCTCGTCGCCGATGCGCACGTCGAGGTCGTAGCCTTCGCCGGCCACGTCGACGAGCCGGTCGAACAGATCGAGCCGCACGTTCAACTGCGGATAGCGCGCGCTGAAGTCGAGCAGCGCCGGCGCGACGACGTGCCGGCCGAAGCCGAAGCTGCTCGACAGGCGCAGCGTGCCGCGCGGCACCGTGCGCGTGGTCGACACGTCCTCGACGAGATGATCGACGTCGTCGAGAATCTTCTCCGCGCGCGCGAACACGCGTTCGCCGGCTTCGGTGACCGTCATGCGGCGTGTCGAGCGATGCAGCAGGCGCGTGCCGAGCTGCGCCTCGAGCATCGCGATGCGCTTGCTGACGTACGCGGGCGATACCGCGAGCTGCTCGGCGGCCGCGCTGAAGCTCGCGAGGCGGACAACCAGGCTGAACACGCGCAGGTCGTCGAGGTTCGGCGATTTATTCACGATTCGTGGAAAGTCGATTAACTTTTGCGTGATTTTAATCCGGATGGAAATAAATAGAATGACGTGACGGGCCGTTGCCTTCCCGGCAGCTGGCCGACCAGCCAAGGAGATTTGCATGACCGACAGGACTTACAGGATTGCCGTGATCCCCGGCGACGGCATCGGCCGCGAAGTGATGCCCGAGGGGCTGCGCGTGCTCGCCGCCGTGACCGCGCGCTTCGGCGTGCGCTTCGACTTCGTCGAGATCGACTGGGCGAGCTGCGACTACTACGCGCGGCACGGCAAGATGATGCCGGACGACTGGAAAGCGCAGCTGTCGGACATGGATGCGATCCTGTTCGGCGCGGTCGGCTGGCCGGCGACCGTGCCCGATCACATTTCGCTGTGGGGCTCGCTGCTGAAATTCCGCCGCGAATTCGACCAGTACATCAACCTGCGGCCCGCGCGCCTGTTCGACGGCGTGCCGTCGCCGCTCGCCGGCCGCCGCGCCGGCGACATCGACTTCATGATCGTGCGCGAGAACACCGAGGGCGAATATTCGTCGGTGGGCGGCACGATGTTCGAAGGCACCGAACGCGAAGTCGTGATGCAGCAGTCGGTCTTCACGCGGCACGGCACCGAGCGCGTGCTGAAATTCGCGTTCGAGCTCGCGCAGCGGCGCGCGAAGCGCGTGACCGTCGCGACGAAAAGCAACGGCATCGCGATCAGCATGCCGTGGTGGGACGCGCGCGCGGCCGAGATGGCCGAACGCTATCCGGAAATCGCGGTCGACAAGCAGCACATCGACATACTGTGCGCGCGCTTCGTGCTGCAACCGGACCGCTTCGACGTCGTCGTCGCGTCGAACCTGTTCGGCGACATCCTGTCGGATCTCGGGCCGGCGTGTACGGGCACGATCGGCATCGCGCCGTCGGCGAACCTGAACCCCGACCGCACGTTCCCGTCGCTGTTCGAACCCGTGCACGGTTCCGCACCCGACATCGCGGGGCAATACATCGCGAATCCGGTCGCGATGATCTGGTCGGCGGCGATGATGCTCGACTTCCTCGGCAACGGCACGGGCCGCGAACGCGACGCGCACGATGCGATCGTCGCCGCCATCGAGGACGTGCTGCGCACGGGGCCGCGTACCCGCGATCTCGGCGGCCATGCAGGCACGCAGGAAGTGGGCGAGGCGATCGCCGCGCGGGTCGCCGGTTGAGGGGCGCGTCCGGCGTTCGCGCCGGGCGGCACTGCGTGAATAGTCTGCGGTGAGCGGCGCGCGATGCGGTTGCGCACTTGTGCAGACTCCGCCGATACGTCGCGGTGGAGTCGAGCGGTGAGCGACGGCACATCGCAACGCGCACTGTTTGCGCGGATCTTCGTTGACGTCGAAATCAATTCGATCGGTGAGTTGCACGTCGCGCTCGCACCCACCGATCGTCAACACACGTTCGCTTCGACGCGATCGGTGAGATGCATCACGCGACGACGCACACCGCAGCACGTCGAGACATCCGCCGCTTCATCGGGCGCAAGGCCGCGTCGAGTCGAAGCACACAGTCCGACGCAGCATTTCACCTCGTCCCGAAAAATCTCACCTTCAGCGGACGGCTCCCGAATTTCCTCACCATTGAACCGCGGGGACGCGTTCGCCGCTCCGTTGAGCGCGTGCGCGGCATCACAGCCCGAGGTCGGACAGCCCCGGATGATCGTCCGGACGACGGCCAAGCGGCCAGTGATAAAGGCGGTCCGCCTCGCGAATCGGCAGATCATTGATGCTCGCGTGGCGATGCGCCATCAGGCCGTTCTCGTCGAACGCCCAGTTCTCGTTGCCGTACGAACGGAACCAGTTGCCCGCATCGTCATGCCACTCGTACGCAAAACGCACCGCGATGCGATTGCCGTCGAACGCCCACAGCTCCTTGATCAGCCGGTAGTCGAGTTCGCGCGCCCACTTCCGCTGCAGCAGCCCGACGATCTCGTCGCGGCCCGTCACGAATTCCGCGCGATTGCGCCAGCGGCTTTGCGGCGTATAGGCGAGCGAGACGCGTTGCGGGTCGCGCGTGTTCCACGCGTCCTCGGCGGCGCGCACTTTCTGGCGCGCCGTGTCGAGCGTGAAGGGCGGAACGGGCGGACG
The DNA here is from genome assembly GCF_024730645.1 of Burkholderia sp. EMB26. Taxonomy (NCBI): domain Bacteria; kingdom Pseudomonadati; phylum Pseudomonadota; class Betaproteobacteria; order Burkholderiales; family Burkholderiaceae; genus Burkholderia; species Burkholderia sp. EMB26. The sequence continues at coordinate 2,060,417 of NZ_CP078071.1, read as the reverse complement.
AACTTCGGGGGAAGCGGACATGGGTTGCTCCTGTTCAGGGTTGTGGCCGCGAACGCACGCAGCCGGTTCGGGTTCGCTGCGTCGGCTACCGCGACACGGCATCGAGCAGCAGTTCGGCCGTCGCGCGCGCATCGCGCGCGGCGTTTGCATCGCCACTGACGAGCGCCACGCCGATCGCGCCGTCGATCAACACGAGCCACTGACGCGCGATGCGCGCGAGCCCGCGGCGCTCGATGCCGGTTTCGTCGGCACAGGCGTCGAAGCGCTCGCGCACGAACGCCAGCAGACGCGCCTTGTGCATGCGGGCAACGACGCGCACGGGATCGTCGGCGTGGGGTATCTCTCCCGCCGTATTCAGGAACGCGCAGCCATGAAAGTCCGGCTGCCCGAACCAGTCGCGCAGCACGTCGAACATGCCGAGCAGTTGCGCGCGCGGCGTCTTGCCGCGCGCCAGCGTGGCGTCGACGAACCAGCGCATCCAGCGCTCGTCGCGACGTTCGAGCGCGGCGACCACCAGCGCCTCTTTCGATTCGAAATGCGAATAAAAGCTCTTTCGTGCCGCGCCGGATCGCTTGACGATCGCATCGACGCCGGTCGCATGGATGCCGCCCGAATAGATCAGCGCTTCGGCCGCGTCGAGCAGCCGGTCGCGCACGCCCGGTTCGCCGGAGGAGTCGAGAAGTGTGTTCATGGGTTTACGGTAGAACGATCGTTCTCCGCCGTCAACCTTCATGCGAAAAGCCCTGCCGGCGAGAGGGCCTCGTCGGGTCCTGGCGGAGACGTCGAGGCCGGCCGCGTTTACGACATTTTTTCTTGAAGCGGCGACGCGACGCTCACTACACTTCGGTCACCCTGTCTGGGCGAAAGGACATCATGCAGCGACCGGAATCCGCGCGCCCCGCGCGCGCCTATGCGGCTTATGCGAAGCGGCTCGACCGCCGCGTCATCGTGCGGCGCTTCGACCCGCGCAGCGATTCGTACGACACGCTGACCGCGCTGCTGCATCGCGCGTTCGCGCCGCTCGGCGCCTTGGGCTTCAATTGCCCGTGCGTCGATCAGCCGGCCGCGGCGACGCGCGAACGCGTGCTGACCGGCGAGTGCTTCGTCGCACTCGGCAACGCGCATCTGGTCGCGACGATGACGATGCGCTCGCACGATCCCGATTCGCGCTGCGATCCGTATCGCAGCCGGCGCGTCGCGACGCTCGAGCAGCTGGCCGTCGATCCGGTCTGGCAGGATCGCGGCATCGGCCGCGCGCTGCTCGCATTCGCGCAACGTCGTGCCGCCGCGCGCGGCGCGACGCATCTCGCGCTCGACGCGCCGTACGCGGCGGCTCGGCTCATCGCGTTCTATCGTCGCGACGGATTTCAGCCGGTCGACGTGGTGCGCTTTCCGGGGCACAACTACGACAGCACGATCCTGTGCAAGGCCGTCGGCGGCGCCGACGGCAGCACGCGCGCGCACGGCACGATACAGATCGACGTCGCGCGGCAAGCCGGTGCGGCATCGTGAAACCCGATGTGCGCAAGCGCGATGACGACGACGATCGCGCACGGCTCGCCATCCGGCAGGCACGCGTGCGGGCGGCGCTAAGGCTGCGTGGCGTGATGAAGCTGACGATCGTCACGATCGCGGTGGCGCACGTGTTGACGTTCGCGTTCGAAGGCGTGCTGGCCGCAGCCGGTTTCGCACCGGACGCGGCGGCCGTGCTGCTGTTCCGCTTCGCGACGTGCGCGCTCGTGAGCTTCTGGCTGCAGGCGGATGCGTTGCGCGCGTACCGGTACGCGGCGCAACACGGGTTCGTCACGGCTCCCGGCGCGCATGGCGATCCGCTCGACGTTGCGCCGCAGTGTCCGAAGCGCTGGCTCGTCGTGTTGAGCCTTCAGCTCGACCCGCGCGGATCGAATGGTGAACGGATCAAGTAGCGGTCGGCGCACCGATCGAAGCCGATCGCCCGCGCATCAGTGAGTCGCAACGCGGGGTGCGGCTCACGGTTGAGGTTTCGGTTCGGCATGATGTCGCATAGGGTGGCGGGCGAACGCGTGCACGCCAAGCGAAGCGGGGAACTGCGGGGAAGTGGAGAAACAGGCGCCGTATGGCGTGACGGGAGAGAAGCGAAGCAGCTGCCGACCGGTGAAGCGAACGTGCAATTGCCGGTCACCGATGCGGGATCGTGCGGCGATTCGGCACGCAAACACAGCTCCCGAATAATCTCACCTCAAGCGCTGCGTCACGCGTTTCGACGTGTGACGGTGCGCGTGCAAACGAAAACGGGGCAGGCGGCGATCGCGCCGCGCTGCCCCGTCTCGACACTCAGTCGACTCAGACGGTCCAGTCGAGAATCACCTTGCCGCTTTCGCCGGACAGCATCGCGGCGAAGCCTTGCTCGTAATCGTCGGCCGCGAAGCGGTGCGTGATGATCGGCGACAGGTCGAGGCCGCTCTGCAGCATCGCGACCATCTTGTACCAGGTCTCGAACATCTCGCGGCCGTAGATGCCCTTGATCTCGAGCCCCTTGAAGATCACCTGGTTCCAGTCGATCGCCGTCTGCGCGGGCGGGATGCCGAGCAGCGCAACCTTGCCGCCGTGGTTCATCGCCTCGAGCAGGCTCGTGAACGCGCTCGGCACGCCCGACATCTCGAGACCGACGTCGAAGCCTTCGGTCATGTGCAGGTCGGCCATCACGTCGCGCAGCGACTCGCGCGCGACGTTGACCGCCCGCGTCGCGCCCATCTTGCGCGCGAGCTCGAGCCGATAGTCGTTGATATCGGTGATGACGACGTTGCGCGCGCCGACGTGCTTCGCGATCGCGACGGCCATGATGCCGATCGGGCCCGCGCCGGTGATCAACACGTCCTCGCCGACGAGGTTGAACGACAACGCCGTGTGCGTCGCGTTGCCGAACGGATCGAAGATCGACGCGAGATCGTCGGAAATCTCCGGCGGAATCTTGAACGCGTTGAATGCCGGAATCGCCAGGTATTCGGCGAACGCGCCTTCGCGATTCACGCCGACGCCCACCGTGTTGCGGCACAGATGCCGGCGCCCGGCGCGACAGTTGCGGCAGAAACCGCACGTGATGTGACCTTCGCCGGACACGCGATCGCCGATCGCGAAGCCGCGCACTTCCTGCCCCATCTCGACGATCTCGCCGACGTATTCGTGGCCGACGTGCATCGGCACCGGAATCGTCTTCTGCGCCCAGTCGTCCCACTTCCAGATATGGATGTCGGTGCCGCAGATCGCCGTGCGGCGGATCTTGATCAGCACGTCGTTGTGGCCGACTTCGGGGCGCTTCACCCGCGTGAGCGTGAGGCCGGGGCCGCGTTCGAGCTTTGCCAGTGCTTTCATGGTCGCGCCTCCGTCAGATGATGCCGAGCGACTTGCCGACGCGCACGAACGCGGCGACCGTCTGGTCGATCTGCTCGGGCGTATGCGCGGCGCTCATCTGCGTACGGATGCGCGCACGGCCGCGCGGCACGACGGGGAACGAGAAGCCGATCACGTAGACGCCTTCGCCGAGCAGCCTGTCGGCCATGTTCGTCGCGAGCTGCGCGTCGCCGAGCATCACCGGGATGATCGGATGCGCGCCGGGCACGAGCGTGAAGCCGGCTTCGGTCATCTGCTTGCGGAACCGCGCGCCGTTCTCGCGCACGCGCTCGCGCAGCTTCGCGCCTTCGTCGCTGCCGAGCAGTTCCAGCACCTTCAGCGACGCCGCGGCGATGCTCGGCGTGAGCGTGTTCGAGAACAGATATGGACGCGAGCGCTGGCGCAGCAGCTCGATCACCTCGCGACGCGCGGCGACATAACCGCCCGAGGCGCCGCCGAGCGCCTTGCCGAGCGTGCCCGTGATGATGTCGACGCGGCCTTCGACGCCGCAGTGTTCGGGCGTGCCGCGGCCGTGCGTGCCGATGAAGCCGACCGCATGCGAATCGTCGACCATCACCAGTGCGCCGTAGCGATCGGCGAGATCGCAGATGCCTTTGAGATCGGCGATGATGCCGTCCATCGAGAACACGCCGTCGGTGGCGATCAGCTTGTGCCGCGCGCCCGCGGCATCGGCTTCCTTGAGCTTCGCCTCGAGGTCGGCGAGATCGTTGTTCTTGTAGCGGAAACGCTTCGCCTTGCACAGGCGAATGCCGTCGATGATGCTCGCGTGGTTCAGCTCGTCGCTGATCACTGCGTCGTTCTCGTCGAGCAATGTTTCGAACAGGCCGCCGTTCGCATCGAAGCAGCTCGAATAGAGGATGCTGTCCTCGGTGCCGAGAAACGCGGCCAGCGCGCTTTCCAGTTGCTTGTGGACGGTTTGCGTGCCGCAGATGAAGCGCACCGATGCCATGCCGAAGCCGTCCTGGTCGAGGCCGGCCTTCGCCGCATCGAGCAGGCGCGGATCGTTCGCCAGACCCAGATAGTTGTTCGCGCAGAAATTGAGCACGCCGGCACCGCCGGCGAGCCGCACGGCTGCCGCCTGGGGACTCGCGATCTCGCGCTCGGTCTTGTAAAAACCGTCCGCGCGGATCTGGTCGAGCGTCCCGCGCACCTGGGCGAGAAAGGCATCACGCATCGCAAAGCTCCTGACAGGGTTTCGCATTCCGCAGCGCACTGCTCGTGGCGGCGCAACGGCCTGCTACTGTTATAGTCGGTCGTTCGGTTGACCGCATTTATCCGATATTCCGAACTTGAATTCGAAATATCGAACAACTCTAAGCGAACGGAATCCAAATGGCAAGTTCCTCCGGCTCGCGGCGCCCGCCCGCCGCAGCCGCCCCGCAACCGCCGGCCGCGACCCCGCCGCGCGTGGGCGAGCAGATCCAGCGACTGCGCAACGAGCGCAAGCTGACGCTCGACGACCTGTCGCGCGCGGCCGGCGTATCGAAATCGATGCTCTCCGAGATCGAACGCGACAAGGCCAACCCGACGATCGCCGTCGCGTGGCGGCTGACGAACGCGCTCGGCATCACGCTCGACGAACTGTTCTCGCAGCCGAAGGCGCCCGAGACGATTCGCGTGGACGGCCCGCATGACATTCCGACGCTCGCCGGCCACGACGGCCGGTACCAGCTGCGCGTATGGGGCCCGATCGACCTCGCCGGCAAGTTCGAGTGGTACGAGCTGACGCTGCCCGGCGGCGGCGCACTGGTATCGAACGCGCACGAACCGGGCACGCGCGAACATCTCACCGTGCTGCAGGGCGCGATGGAAATCGAGGCCGCCGCCGCCAGCCGACGCCTGAAGACGGGCGACACCGCACGCTACCCGGCCGACGAGCCGCATGCGATCCGCAATCCCGGCAAGGCCGAAGCGCGGGCACTGCTGATCGTGATCCATCGCTGACGGCGCGGATAGTCGGCCAAAAGGCCAATCGCAGGCCTGTTGCGGAAAACACTGTATGTTTGTACAGTATACGGACATTCCGCCATGCACGGGCCGGAGCCGGCGCACCGAGGCGCCCGCCCTGGTCGACAGGAGCCTGCAATGACAGAAGAACAAGATTTGGCCGCGCTCAGCTTCAAGGCTGCCGCGCACGACCTCGAATTGATCGTCCGCCATATCGCCGGGCGCTACATCCGTCAGCGCGTGCCGCTGACGTGGCGCCTGCTGCACGCGATCGAAGCCGAAGCGCTCGCCGATCTCGGCTTTGCGAGCCGGCACGACGCGGGCATGCGCCAGTTGTTCGAACGGCCGTCGGACATGACGTTTCCCGAAACCGACGATCCGATCGACTTCGGGCGCTCGAATGCGCTGCCCGCGGTCTTTTCGTTCGCCGTTCTCGCCTATGAAGCCGCGGCAACGGCGCACGACACCGCGCGTCCCGCGCGCGCGCTGCGCCCGTCCAAGGCGTGGGGAGACTGATGGCCCAGCCCCGGCCGAGCCGCACGGCGGCCGATTCACCCGTTCGCTGCCCGAGACGTTGCGGAAAGGGCTACCATATACGCAACTAACGGAATTAATACCATGTCCCTTCCCGCCGCTCCCGACACTGCCGCACACCCGGAAGAAAAGGATCTGTTCGATCGCGATGCGTCCGACTGGGTCGCGTCGCCCGAAGCTGCGTTCGACGCATGGCTGGCCATGCAGGACTATCGCCGCTCGTCAGCCGATGTCTATCGCGCACAGTGGGGCGCGTTTCTCGCGTGGATGCGCGCGCATCAAAAGAACCTGGCGACGGTCGATACACCGACCATCGCGAACTTCGTCGGCGAGTTGCCGATCAAGAAAACGCAGCGGATGCGCTATCTCCGGCTGATCGAGCGCGTGCTCGACCATATCCGCCGCACCGAGTACGCGTCGACCAATCCGGCCCGCTTCATTGCTCAGGATGGCGAAGCGAACTGGCGCAAGGCGCGCGACAACGAGCCGACCGGTTTCCTCACGCCGGCAGAGCGCGCGACGTTGCTCGCCTATCTGTTTTCGCCGATCGGCGTATCGGGTTCCGCATACTGGAAGGAGCGTCGCGACCGCGCGCTCGTCGCTGCATTTCTCGGCGCCGGCATCAAAACCGGCGAAGCGCGCTCACTTACGATTAGTTGCATCAATACGAGTGGCACGTCGCTGCGGATCGAGTCGACGCATCCGGATTATTCGCGGGAGACCCATCTGGCCTCGTTTGCGATCGCTTTGCTCGAAGCCTGGCTCACCGAGCGCAAGCGCCAGGAGATTCCGGGAGAACTCGTCTTCCCCGCATCGCATGCCGGGCGACCGATGCACAAGGCGACGATGCTGCGCGCGATCGATGCGATCGTCGAATCGGCCGGGCTCACGTCGTCACGCACCGCGCGCGCCAGCCCGCAAACATTGCGCAACACCTATGCGGCGGAATTGTTCGAGCACGACGTGCCGCCCGAGCGGGTCGGCAAATGGCTGGGCTTCATGCGGCCGATCTCGTCGAATCGCCTGCATCGCGCGTGGAAAAACTGGCGCGACGGGCTGGCCGACCACAACGGTGACGCGTCCGACCGCGACGAAACTCACTGATCGGGAACCGGCTGCTCACGCGAACCGATCCGTGAGCAGCCTTGTGTGGCGCAGCCTCACCGTTTCACAGCTCCCGAAAAATCTCACCTCAAGCTTCCCGGATCATCTCACCTGTGCGGCGCCGCTGGCCTCCCGGTCAGGTGTGCGCAAAACGCGCGACGGCTTCGAAGCGGGACGGCCAGGTGCCGGAAGCGTGCTCGCACTCGGGGCACGCGACTTCAAAACCTTCGTCGCCGTGCGACAGTTCCGGTTCGCCATCGCAATGCGGGCACTGGGTCGGCGCCGGAATCTCGTGATCCAGCGCGGTGCCGATCGCGGCATACGCATCCGCGTCGAGTTGTCCCGCCTCGGCCAGGCGCCGGATCAGCGCGGCGATTTCCGGATTCATTCCGCGGTTCGCGCGCAACGAACTCACGTCACGCGTTGCGCGCTCCAGTTCGTCGCTCTGCGTACGCAGCTGTTCTTCGAGCCGGTCGGCGCGCGCCTTGGCCGAACTCAATTGCTGCAGGAAATCGAACTCCTTGCGCTGGACGTCGCGCAACCCGCTCTGGTAGGTCGACGCCATGCTGCGCAACGAGTCCAGTTCGACCAGCATCGGTTTGACGCGACGCTCGGCTTCGGCCACCGCATCCTTGATTTGCTGCGCATAGTGCTCGGTACGCTGCTGTAATTCGGCTTGCAGCGCATCGATGCGGTCGCGCAGGGCGGCGTTCTGTGCCTGTTCGGCTTCGATCCGGCCGGCAGCCGCGGCCAGTTCCTTTTCCAGTCGTGCGACTGTGGTGAGCAACGTTGCTTCGCTTGCCGAACCGTGAGTCGTTTGCGACGCGAGCTGAACCTCAAGTTCGGTTACCCGCGCCTGCAATTGTTCGTTTCTCGCTTCCCCGCGCGCGAGCGCCCCTTCGAGCGTTTCCTGGCGGACGGTTGCGTCACGCAACCGCTGTTCGGCTTCGGCCATGTCGGCGCGAACCTGCTCGCGGTCGCCATCGAGGCTGTCGCGCGCCGCTTTCAATGCTTCTTCATAGAGTGCGCCCAGCAACGCGCCGGCTTTTTCCTCGACGGCTTTCGGGATCGCCGCGCCGTCCAGCCTGATCTTGGACGCGGAACGAATGCGCTCCCAGAAATGGTCGATGTCTTTCGGGATGTCGCTGGCGCTGCCGGTCTGGGTGAGATCGCGGACGTTGGCGGCCGAGGGCCGGATGCCGAGATCGAAGAACAAGCGTTTGCACGCATGCAGTGACAGTTCCTGGCGCCGTGCACCGCTTGCGCGCAGCGATTCCAGTTCTTCCCGAATGACTTGACGCATTTCGTCCAGGGTCATGACCACACTCGCAGACTATGAAATGTTGCAATCATAACGAAATACGTATTTCTTGATACTTGTTTCGGGGGTCCGTTGTGAATTTACGTCGTTTTGCACAGAAATCGGATCCGCGCGCCCATCTGGTCGAAGGAGGCCCGGAATTCCGTGAAACAAAGCGAAGAAAGTCAGCCAAGTCCTTGTCCTGCAAGCATTTTCCAGTGAACCGCGAATTTCGGCCTTTGTTTCACATGACACCGGATCCGGTTGCCGTTCGGTGTTCAGGGGTTGAGGTGTCTGTGGAAAACTCGTCAGCCGATGTCTTGAGAGTATTAGAAGTAAACACCCTTGAACCCTTAGTTAAAAACGTTAACGCCACGGCACAGCCTTATGGAGCAAGGCTTTCCGGCCGACAAGGTGAAGTTTTACGGGAGCCAAGGTGACCTTCTGCGGGAGCTGACGTGATGGGGTTCGGGGAGCTGCGTGAGCCGTTGCAGGAAGGGTCGTGAGCGGATTCGGGATCACAGTAAAACACGCGTTTTCCCAAAGGTGAGGGTTTTCGGGGCCTCACAGCCATGGAACCCGCGCTGTGCCTGACTGCACAGTTTTCTGCCTGTGCAGACATAGGTGAGAATTTGCAGGACCCGCTTCGCGCCCCGATTCTGCCCATCTTTTGGGCAGATTTGGCGAAAGGTGAGGTTTCACGGGACTCCACGGGAATTTGCTGTGAGGATTTCCGGGAAGCGAACGCCATTTTGCACAGCAAAAGTGCTCTCGGGGGCCTGTGATGCCCCAAAGGTGAGGTTTTTCGGGAGGGAAATCCGGGTTTTCCTGCCCCGATCCCGTTAAGGTGAGCTTTTTCGGGGCATGGATCACAGACCGTGATCCGGCTTGCAGGTGAGATTTTCCGGGAGCCGCAGGTGCTGAAAAAATGGGCAAAGGTGAGGCTTTTCGGGACCTGTTGCCGGCCAAATTCGCTGAAAAGCCCGCCAGGACTGGAAGAAATCTCGTTTTTGCTGTGCCACTTTTTGGCACAGGTGAGATTTTTCGGGGGCTGACATACGGTTGTCGTATGAAGGATTCCGGTCCAAAGGTGAGGTTTTTCGGGGGATCCTGGCGCGGCACAGCCAAATGCCTGCTGTGCATAAGTATCGGAAGAGATTGGAGTTTTTGATACCGCGCCGGTTACGGTGAGGTTTTTCGGGAGCGTTTTCCGTGCCCGCTGCTGTGCCGCATTTCGTCGGTAAGGTGAGCGTTTTCAGGAGTCGTTGGCAGCCGATCCCGCGCGGGTCGGGCGTTCGTCGGTAGCCGGATGAATCAGCAGGCTGTGCTTGAGGTGAGTATTTTCGGGACCGGATACGATTTGCGCGCTGTACAATGCGCGCCCGGGCTGGCCAAACACGCGCTGATCAGGCTGCGCGTGCCGGTTTCGACGGCGCTTTTGCATGTGTCGAAGCCGAATCGATCTCCCGGCGCGCCACGCCTGTACATGCATACAGGCCCGCTGGGCGGCGGTCGACGAGATCCGGTGAGGTGCAATCGCGAGCCGGTGTCGAACTCACGGCTGCGCAGTCGCAAAATTACGACAAATCGAAAGGTGAGCCGATACGGGAGCCAATTCCGCACGTGTCGAGCACAGGTGAAATTCTGTGAATCGGCGCATGCCGCGGCACGTCTGGAAGAGTCCGGAACGCCGCAACGGCGGACCGGTGAGCGTTTTCGGGAGCCGTTCGGGTGAGTGCCGTTTTGCCGGCGAGCTTCACCGGCTATGGTGAGCATGTCGTTCTGGACGCACATCACCGCAGGCGCTATCCTTCCGGGAAACTTCTCCTCCGACCCGACGTATGGCCACGACGAAGCGCGCCAAGAAAACCGATGTGGATGTGGTGAGTGCCAGTTCAGCCGAATTGCGAAAGGCCGTCGAGGCGATCGCCATTCAGCCGAAGAGCGGCAAGATCACGCTCCTCACTCGCAAGCTGTTCAATGTCCTGCTGGCCGTCGCGCAGCAGGCCGACGACTCGGGCGATACGTATCGCGCACTGCTGTCGGACATCGTCGCCAACTCCGCTTTCGATTCGAACGACACCGCCTTGGTGAAGGAACACCTGCGCCGCATGGTGTCGGTGCAGGTCGAATGGAGCACGGGGACGTCGAGCCAGAAGCCGGGCCGCAAGTGGGGGATCTCCACGCTGATCGCGGATGCGGAAATTCTCGAGGATCCGACCACCCGCCGCGTGTGGGTCGAATTCTCGTTCGCGCCGAAGATCAAGAAGAAGCTGCTCGACCCGGTCCAGTACGCGCGTCTGAGCCTGCAGTTCCAGAGCCAGCTGCGCAGCAGCGCGGGTCTCGCGCTGTACGAGATCTGCGTGCGCTACCTGACGAACCCGAGCCACCTGACGATGCGCGAGCCGTGGGAATGGTGGCGGCCGATCCTGTCGGGCACACCCGACACGGAAGCCGGCGACGAAGCGAAGCGCGAGTACAAGTACTTCAAGCGCGACTACCTGCGCCCGGCGATCGCGGAAGTCAACGCGGTCACGAACATCTTCGTCGAGCTGATCGAGCACCGCGAAGGGCGCCGGGTTGCCGAGATCCAGTTCCGCGTGACCGAGCGCAAGCAGCCGATGCTCGCGCTCGACGAACACCCGAACGTGTTCGACAGCACGCTGGTCGACCGGATGGTGAAGCTCGGGATCCCGCTGAAGGAAGCGCAGACGCTCTACGCGGACAGCGAGGAAAACCGGATTCGCGCCGCACTGCAGATGACCGAGCAGCGGATGCGCAGCACGACTCTCCCGCCGGTGCGCAGCGCGCCGGCGCTGTTCAAGGATGCGCTGAAGAAGGGGTATGCGCCGCCGGTCGAATCGGTCGACGCGCTGCCTGCCGGCACGCCGTCCGCGAAGGTCGCGGCTGCCCAGCCGGACGATCTGAAGGCCCGCCTGCTGAGCGAGTTCGCGGCGTTCCGCCGCAAGGAAGCGAAGGTGCTGTACGAAGAGCAGGGCGACGCGGAGCGCGAAGTGGCGCGCGAGTCGTTCGAATCCGAGGCATTGCCGACGATGGGCTCGCATCTGCGCGACGACTGGCGCAAGCGCGGCCTCGATTCCAAGCTGGCCGAGACGGCTTTTTTCGACTGGCTGGCCCAGAAGACCTGGGGCGAACCGACGGACGGCGACCTGCTGTCGTTCACGCTGAACCAGTCGCGGGCCGCTTGAGGCCCGCTCAGGCCCGTTGACGGGCCGCCGCCGGCTCCGCCCCCTGATCGGGCGGGACCGGCGCCCTCAATAGGCCCTGCGGGCCGTTTCCCTCACTCCGACAACAGCATCCGCTCGAGCTGCTCGAGAATCGCGTCGCGCTTGTCCTTCGGGAGGCCGCGCAGGCGCAATTCGATGCGGTCTTCGCCATACGACTTCAGGTCGCCGACCGACTTGCCGCCGAGCTTGATCTCGAGACGCTGCGCATAGCGCTGACGGCCTGCAGGCTTCGGCGTCTCCTGTGCCGCGACGCGACCCTTGACGATGTCCGACACCTGGCGCGTGCTGAGATCGTCCGACACGATCTTGTTGATCAGCCGCAGCGTGGCCTCGGTGCCGCGCGCATTGTGATAGCGGCCGACCTGATACGCCATGTTCGATCCGAAGCGATCGGGGCGTGCGACCATTTCCTGCATGATCGCTTCCGGCAACTTGCCGATCGACAGCGCGACGGCCACCGTCGACTCGTCGAGGCCGAGATGCTCGGAGAGTTCTTTCTGGCTCTGGAAATGCTTGTCGTCGAGGAAGCGGCGCCACACGACGGCGTTGTCGAACACCGTCTGCGAATCGCGCTGAACGTTCAGGTCGTAGCCGAGCTTGTAGCTCTGGATGCCGATCGGCACATCGATCACGATCGCTTTGACCGATTCCTTGTTCGCTTCCTTCAGCGCCCGCACGCGACGCCCGCCATCGCTGACGAAATATGTGCCCGGGTTGTCGTAATCCGGAATCACGTGGATCGCCTGCTGCTGTCCCTGCTTCGCGAGGTTGACCGCGAGTTCGGCAATCGACGATTTCAGATAGAAGTGCCGCGGGTTGAACGGGCTGTGCTTGATCGCCTTCAGCGGCAGCTCGATCACCTGCCCGGGTGCATAGCGATTCTCGAGACGCCACGCGCGATATTGCTGCGATTCGTCGATCGACGGATCGATCGTGAATTCCGGAGCAGGCGGCGGTGCGATGTCCTTCTTCGCGGATTTGGTCGGCGCCGGGGGCGGCGTCTCGGACTTGACGATGCCGTCGATCGCATTGAGCCGATCAAGCGCCGTGCGCTTCTCGCTCGTCGTGATATCCGGGCGCGCTTGGAATCCTTTGGCAAATTGGGAGGGTTTCATGTGACTCCTTTGTGCGCATAAAGTCAGGGCAGCATGGCGACGATTTCGTCGGCGCATGCGCGAATTTCGGCGGCGGCCAGCTTGCCGCCACGATCGTTCATCTGCAGCACGGTCTGACCGAGCGCCATCGCCTGCTTGTACGCTTCCCGAGTCGGAATCTGCGTCTTCAGCAGCGGGAAGCCGAGTTCCTCAAGCGCACGCTTGAGCTCACGGGTCAGCATGCGCTTCTCTTCGGTCTTGTTCAGCAGGAAGACCGCGCGGAGGTCTTCGTTCATCACCTGCGCCTGCTGAATCAGTTTGACCAGCCCGACGCTCGACCAGTAGTCGGCCGGCGACGACGACGTCGGAATCACGGCAATCGACGCGGCCAGCAGGACGACACCGGAGACTTTCTCGGTGATCGACGGCGGGCAGTCCACGACGATGATGTCGTAGTCGTTGATGAACTTCTTGATCTCGCGATGGATCTGGCCGTCGGCCTCGGCAAGGTTGACGACCGGAAACGGGATGCCGTTGTCGCTGTCGCCGGATGCGCTCGACCAGTGAACGAGCGTGTTTTGACGGTCTGCGTCGATGACGAGGACGCGCTTCCCTTTTTCATGGAACGCGGCGCCGAGATGCATGGCAATCGTGCTTTTGCCGACGCCACCTTTTTGTTGAGTGACTGCAATGATTTCCGCGGCCAATTTTCACTCCTGTTTTGGTCGTTGGAATTCTACAGGACGATATTTGAATTTCAATGAAATTGTCGTTCGACAACTACGCGTTGGCCATTCGGACGATCGGTTTATGCGCATAAACGAGCGGTGGATGTTCGATGGCTCGTTTGGACGGTGTGGTGAAGAGGAAGCGGCTGATGCCGAGTGATCGATGCCCTGCTCAGGATTACGTCTTCATGGGCGTATCGTCGGGGCCGTTCGTGGCAGAGATATCTCGACGCTCTCTCCTTTCGCGGGACGAGCCGCGTTGCCTGCGAGCCGCGAGTTTGTGCGCATAAAGACTGCGGAGGCCGATCGATGGGCTTCGTCGCTAGAGCGCATGGTATTCACTCGCGAGCGTCCGGCGTGAGCTGCGTGTCGTAGTCAGGTGCGTAGATCACGAGGTGCGTCGTTGAATGGACGTGCATGGAGGCAATGTCCTGCCGGGCCGTAGTGTTTATGCGCATAAACCAGAGGCAACGATAGGCCGCGACGAAGCGCCGTTGACAGAGACTACACCTGAGTCAGGCGGCAACGACGTCATGTCGGGGACGACGGTCTATCGATATAGCCATCGCGCAGTGCCGTTGCGTGTCGACATACGTCCATGCCACGAGCCACGCTGTACTTCGCCCGGCAATCGCGCGCTTTATGCGCATAAACCTTCCCGGCGTGTTCCGCAATCGCATACCCCTTTCGCCACCCGAGACAGCCCTCACGAGACAGCCCTCACGAGACAGCCCTCACGAGACAGCCCTCACGAGACAGCCCTCACGAGACAGCCCTCACGAGACATCGGCTGCGCCGGTCGTCGGCCCCGCGAAGCCACCCGCCCGACTTTATGCGCATAAACAACCACTCTTCGACGCGTCTCCCGCCGAACACAGGACACTCCCCTCTCGCGATCACAGCGCATCGCCAAACCGAAACCGCCTCAGCGACCTATCAAGAGGAACCCCACACCGATCTCGATTGCCCCCCCATCAGGCCCCTCGATGCAGACTCGCTACAATACAGGCCTCCCCCATCCTGCCTTGAACGATGATCACGATCTACCACAACCCCCGATGCTCGAAGTCCCGCGAGACGCTTGCGTTGGTCGAGTCGCTGAATACCGCCGGCGCGCCGCTGAATGTCGTCGAGTACCTGAAGACGCCGCCGACTGTCGAGGAGCTGGACACGCTGCACAAGCAGCTCGGCCGCCCGGTCCGCGACATGCTGCGCGACGGTGAGGAGCCGTACAAGGCGTTGAATCTGGCCCGCGCGGATCTGACCGACGCCGAAGCCTACGGAGCGATCGTCGCTCATCCGGTTCTGCTGCAACGCCCCATCGTCGTGTATCGCGGCAAGGCGGCTATCGGTCGCCCGCCCGAGTCGGTGAAGGCGCTGTTCGAATAATTCTTGCCGCGCGTATTTTTCTTATTGCATCAACGCGCTCCAGCCCGGCGAGCGCAACGGCAATCCACGCCGACGCGCTCGCCGGGCCGCACCCGCCAGCCACCACCGGAACGATGCGTCGGCAGGCACCGCGACGCCTAGCCCCCACCGGACGATCCATCGTCACCGTCCGGCTCCCCCCCGGCCGCCGCTTTCGCCGCCGTCCGCAACAGCGCGATCTGTCCGCGATAGGCGCGGCATCCGCTGCAGGTCGGCAGATGCACGCGCACCTGCAGGCGCTCGTGCAGCGTCAGACGCCGATCGAGCGCATCCGACAGCAGTCGCGTCACGTCAGTACATTTCCCCGGCAGCATCTTCGGTCGTCAGTCCTTTTTCGCTCAGGCAGGTTCGCAGGCGCGTGCGCGCCCGATACAGCAGCACGCTGCAATGATTCGTCGTCAGCGTCAATTCACTGCAGATGTCCACGATCTCGACATCGAGGAATTCGCGCATCATGAACACGCGTCCGATCTGCTCCGGCAGATGGTCGAGGCACGCCTGGAACAGCGTCCAGAATTGCTGCCGCTGCAACAGCGTTTCGGGCTTCGGCCACGGACGCGGTTTCGCATGCGCGGCCCAGTGACCGTTGTCCTTGAACAGTTCGCGATCGAGCACGGATTCGCCGTCGAGCTCCGCATCGAGCGCGGTCAGGCTCACCATCCGCTGCCGTGCGCGCAGCACGTCGATCAACTTGTTGCGCAGGATGCCGAACACCCAGGTCTTGTGGGCCGACTGTCCGGCGAAATCGCCGGCATGCGACCACGCGGCGGCCAGCGCTTCCTGCACGGCGTCTTCGGCCGCGTCGGCGTCGCGGAGCTGGAGTCGCGCGAAGCGCAGCAGGTCGCGCCGCAGTTGCGCGAGATAGGTGGGATCGTCGTATGCGGACGGCATGTCTGGGTGGCAGTGTCTCGAGGCGACCGCGCGTGCGTCACCGAGCGGGCGCGTCGCGGTGCGAGCAGCTTACTGGGCGCGGTGCCGGCCTGCAACGCAATGTTCCGTCACGATTTCACGAAGCCGGTCGCCGCGCTGCGCTATGCTTGCCGAACCCCGTCGCGCGCGTCGACGCCGACACGCGGCGGGCAATCTGTAACGTCGGAACATAACGGTCGAGTTATCCACAATTTCTGTGGAAAACCTTGTGGAAAGTCGGCCGGACGGCCCCGTGGGACGGCTCGCGGGCTGGCTTGCCTATAAACAGACCTTTGTCGCTCATTCGGAAGCAATCGATCCGATTCCTCACTCACCGGAAGGAGAATGCCATGTCCTATCGTATTGCGGTCGTCGTCGGCAGCCTGCGTCGCGCGTCGACGAACCGTGCGCTCGCGCACGCCGTGATCTCGCTCGCCCCCGCCGATTTCTCGTTCGAGTTCGTCGAGATCGGCGAGCTGCCGTTGTACAGCCAGGACTACGACGCGGATTTCCCGGACGTCGCGAAACGCTTCAAGCAGTCGATCGAAGCCGCCGACGCGCTGCTGTTCGTCACGCCCGAGTACAACCGGTCGATTCCGGGCGTGTTGAAGAATGCGCTCGACTGGGGTTCGCGCCCGTGGGGTTCCAACTCCTGGTCGGGCAAGCCGGGCGCGGTGCTCGGCACGTCGCCGGGCGCGGTGGGAACCGCGCTCGCGCAGCAGCACCTGCGCAACGTGCTCGCGTACCTCGACGTGAAGACGCTCGGTCAGCCGGAGATGTTCATCAAGCACGATCCGGCGCGCATCGACGACCAGGGGCAGATCGTCAGCGAGGACACGCGCAAGTTCCTGCAAGGCTTCGTCGATCGCTACGCGAGCTGGGTGCGCCTGCTGAAGTCGGCGTGATGTCGCCGGCCTGATCGCCACCCCCGTTCACGCCGCCGGCGCCGGCCCGCCCGCAGCGGGTCACGCGCCGGCGTGGCGTGCGTCGCGCGCTTCGCGGATGCCGAGCAGGATCTCGTCGAGCAGCGCGATGTCGAACGGCTTCGACAGCACGCGGACGTTGACGGTGCGCGTGCGGTCGAGTTCCTCCGCATAACCCGTGACGAGAATCACGGGCAGTTTCCCCGGCCGCTTCTCGATCGCTTCGGCGAGATCGATGCCGTTCAGGCGGCCCGGCATGTGGATGTCCGAAATCACGAGATCGAACGCATCGTTCGCGGCGGCGCCTTCGATCAGGCGCAACGCGTCGTCGGCAGTCGGCGCATAGGTCACGCGATGACCGAGCAGCGACAGCAGCGCCTCCGTGCCGGCCGCGACTTCGCCGTTGTCCTCGACGAGCAGCACGTGCAGGCCGGCGAGCGCGCCGCTCCCCGCATCGTGCGCGACGGCCGCCGGCCGCGCGACGACATCCTCGGCGCGCGCGCGCGGCAGATACAGACGCACCGAGGTACCCGCGCCGACCGCGCTGTCGATCGTCGCGAGGCCGCCCGAGCGTTCGCAGAACGCGAATACCTGGGGCAGGCCGAGCCCCGTCCCCATCCCCTGCGCCTTCGTCGTGAACAGCGGCTCGAACGCGCGGGCGAGCACGTCGGGCGCCATGCCCGAACCCGTGTCGTCGAGCGAGATCTGCACGAAGTCGCCGGTCAGCGGGAAGCCGTCCTCGCGGCGCAGCGTGACGTTGCGCGCACCGACCGTGAAGCGTCCGCCGGTCGCCATCGCATCGCGTGCGTTGACCGCGAGGTTGATCACCGCGAGCTCGAGCTCCGCGACGTCCACGCGGATCGGCCAGACGCCCGGCTCGATCGCGACGACCAGCGACGACTTCGACCCGAGCGACGTCTTCAGCAGTTCGCGGCACGTGCCGACCCATTGCCCGACGTCGATCGTCTCGTTGTGCAGCGGCTGCTTGCGCGCGACGCCGAGCAGCTGGCGCGTGAGCGACTGCCCGTTCTTCAGCGCGCGTTCGATCGCGCCGAGCTCCTTGTCGAGATGCTGGACGCCGCGCCGCCGCGCGATCTGCACGTTGCTCGAGATGATCATCAGCAGGTTGTTGAAGTCGTGCGCGACACTGCCGACGAGATTGCCGAGCGCCTGCATCTTGCGCGACTGCCGGTACGCCGATTCGATCGAGCGCCGCATCGACGCTTCGGCCTGCCAGCGGTCCCACGCCTCTTCTTCCGCCTTCAGCCGCTTGAGCGACAGCCAGATCACGGACCACAGCGCGACCGACGGCGCGAACATCGAGAGGAACAGCACGCTCAGGTGTTCGTACCATTCATGCCAGATCGCCGACGTGCGGTACGCGCAGCTCACGTAGACGGGATAGCTGCCGACCTGGCGATACGCGACGATCTCGCTGCTCGCGCCGTCGTGGCGCACGCGCACGACGCCGGCGCGCGGATCGTTGCGCGCATTGCCGAACGTGATCGAGCGATCGGTGTGCGCGAGCGACGGCGGCGGCGGATACGACGCGATCACCGCGCCGTCCGAGCGCGCGAGCGCCATCGTCATCGGCGTGCTCGCGCCGCCGAGCAGGTCGCGGTAGAACGCGTTGAAATACGACGACTTCAGCGCGATCGACACCATGCCGGCGAACGAACCGTCGCTATGGCGCCGCGCGACGCCCGTGTTGAACACGGGGATGTTCTCGAGCTTGAGCGGCCCCATCATCAGCCGCGAGATGTGTTCGATGACCTTGCCGTCGCGAATGCCGGCGAAGTCGTCGCGGTTCGCGATCGACGCGTACGGCGCCGGATAGTAGAGGCTGTTGGCGAGCAGCATCCCGCTCGCGCCGAAGATCGACACGGCCGCCACCTGCGGATAACCGCCGCCGATCGTGTTCAGCGCTTCGTGGATGTCGGATTCCCTGCTGCGCACGGTCGCGTCGTCCATGTCCTGCACGAGGTCGACGATGCGCGCATCGAGCGTTTCGCTCAGGTCGAACACCTTGAGCGCATGCTCCTCGGCGACGCGCACCGTGCGCATCGTCACGTCGCTCGCGGCGGCCTCGCGCGCCTTCAGGTCGTTGTACGCCATCACCACCACGTAGATGCACGGCAGCACGATCGCCGCGACGAGCAGCACGATCAGCGTGACGCGGCGCACCGCGAAATCGTGCTCCGGTGCGCCGGACGCGTAGCTGCCGTCGTCCTGCCAGTCGTCGGCGGGAGGGGGGGCGGGGGCGCGGGAGTCGGCAGGCCGTTCGGACGTCATCGAGGAAAGCAGGTGAGGCAGAGGTGTCTGCCATCATAAACGAGTTGCGACGGCCCGCCGCGCGGCGCCGTACGGGCGTCATCCCGTCGCATGTGACAGCGGTAAACCGTCAGATTGAAAACGCGACGAATCCGGCAGCGCAAACGTACACAAGGAAAAATTTTGCGTGCTTATCTCGAAAATGGTCGCGGCTGTTTTCGGAATGGCCCGCGATCGGATCGATTCTGTTCGAAATGGTGAAAATGGCGAGTTGCATCGCCTCCGGTTTACTCCGAGAATCGCGCCTTGCTTTCCCTATGACAGATATATGCGCCCGCCGGCGATGCCGCGCGGTGCGTCGCGCGCATCTGCGTCGCGGCGCCCGTGCGCGGCCGCAAGGCGGTTGCCCGCGCCCGAAACGCATGGCACTAAAGAAGTGCGCCGCGCGGTCGTTAACGCGAGAGAGACCATTCCGTATACCGCATCGCCCCATGCCTTTGCCGATTGTAATTGCCGACGATTCGCTGCTCGCTCGCAAACTTCTGACAAAGGCGCTGCCGGGAGACTGGGACGTTGACGTCGCGTATGCAGCGAATGGTCGCGAGGCCTTGGCGCTCTATCGTGACGGCAAAGCTTCCGTGATGTTTCTGGACCTGACGATGCCCGACATGAGCGGATATCAGGTCCTGGAAACACTGCGCCACGAAGATCTGAACACGTTCGTGATCGTGGTATCCGCCGATATCCAGCCGCAGGCGCAAGCACGCGTGCGTGAATTGGGCGCGATCGCATTCGTTGCCAAGCCCGTGACGTCGGAGGCATTGCTGCCCATTCTCAAGGAGTATGGGTTGTATGCCTGAATCGGTGTTCACGGCGGAGCAACGCGACGCGTTGCAGGAGATCGCCAACCTTGCAATGGGCCGCGCCGCCGCGCGGCTGGCGTTGCTGCTCGGGCATTTCATCGAGCTGTCGGTGCCGCGCGTGCGCGTCGTGAAAGCGGCCGACGCGGGCGACGCGCTGCGCGAGATGACGGGCATCCACGACAACGTGACCGCCGTGCGCCAGGGCTTCCGTTCCGACATCAAGGGCGAGGCGATCGTGCTGTGCCGCACGGCGGGCGTCGCGCGGCTCATGTCGGTCGTCGACCGCACGTTCGGCGACGGCGTGTACGGCGGGATGGCGACGCCGGACGAGCTCGTGTTCGACGTCGCCAACGTGCTGATGGGCGCGTGCGTCGCGTCGATCCTCGACGAACTCGGCCGCAAGCCCGTGTTCTTTCCGCCGGGGCTGCTCGGCGCGAACGTGTCGTTCGACGACGTGTTCCAGCCGAACGAACTCGGGTGGAGCGTCGCGCTGCTGCTGGAGGTGAACTTCGGGCTCGAGGACCACACGTTCCGCGCGCATTTCGTGATGCTGATGGCCGAGGATTCGATCCGGCTGATGGGCGACGCGCTCGACGCGTTGCTGTCCGCGCTATGACGGCCGCCGCCCCGTCGCTGAGCGACCTCGTGATCGAGCGGGTCGGCTTCGGCCTGTTCGTGCTCGACCGTTCGATGACCGTCCTGATGTGGAATCGCTTCATGCAGGACCACAGCGGCATCCCGGCCGCCGACGTGATCGGCCGCAACCTGTTCGACTGCTTTCCGGACCTGCCGCACGCGTGGCTGTCGCGCAAGCTCGAGAGCGTGTTCCAGCTCGGCAGCTTCGCGTTCAGCTCGTGGGAGCAGCGGCCCTACCTGTTTCGCTTCGAGCACGACCGGCCGATCACGGGCGGCGTCGACTACATGCAGCAGGACTGCACGTTCATGCCGCTCACGCGCGGCCGCGACGTCGAGGCCGTGTGCGTGACGATCTCGGACGTCACGCATGTGAGCGTGATGCAACGGGAGCGCGAGGAAGCGGTCGCGAAGCTGCGCGAACACGCGAATCGCGACGGGCTGACCGGCATCGCGAACCGGCGCTTCTTCGAGGCGCGGCTCGGCGACGAATTCGCGCGCTGGCAGCGCTACGGCGGCGACCTGTCGGTGCTGCTGTTCGATCTCGACCACTTCAAGACGATCAACGACCGCTTCGGGCATGCGGCGGGCGACGCCGTGCTGCGCGAAACCGCGCGCCGCGTCGCGTCGATCGTGCGCGGACAGGATACGTTCGGCCGGTTCGGCGGCGAGGAATTCGCGCTGCTGCTGCCGTGCACGAATCTCGACGAGGCGATGCGGGTGGCCGACAAGGTGCGCGACGCGATCGGCAGCCTGCCGGTCGACGCCGAGGGCGTCAGCGTGCCGGTCACGGCGAGCGTCGGCGGCGCGTGCGCGAAAGCCGGCGCGCTGACCTGCGACGTGCTCGTCAACGAGGCCGACGCCGCGCTCTATCGCGCGAAGCGGCTCGGGCGCGATCGGTCGGTCGCGTACGCGTGACCGGCCGCGCCCGCCCTGCTCAACCCTTCGCGATGTCGGCGAGCACGCCGGCCAGCACGGCCGGCTGCGACACGAACGGCGAGTGGCTGCTGTCGAGCTGGTGCACGTGGGTCGGGTTGCCGGGTGCGAACGCGTCGGCTTCGTCGATGAAGCGCTGCTGCAGCGCGGGCAGGATCACGCGATCCTGCAGGCACTTGATGTAGTGACGGTCGAGCGCGCCCCAACGGGCGGCGGTCGTCGGGATCGCGGTCGCGAACGGCGCGGCCGGCACGTCGCAGCTCATCAGGTTCGCGACCGCATCGAAATCGGCCTGCGGCACGTCTTCGTACAGCGCGCGCTTCATCAGTTCGCGATATGCGGCGTCGCCGCTGTGCGGATCGACGCGCAGCGCACCGGCCACACGCGGGCTCGCGAGCATCAGCGGGCCGAGCAGCTCGCCCTGGTTTTCCGGCGCGCGCACGTAGTCGAGGCCCGGCACGCCCGACGCGGGCATGAACGCCGCGAGATAGACGATCTTCGCGATCTTCTCCGGCGCGCGTTCGGCGGCCGCCGTGATCGCGAGGCCGCCCATGCTGTGCCCGACCAGCACGACCTTGCCGCGGCCGAGCGCGTACGCGTCGTCGACGGCCTGCATCACCTGCGTCGCGTATTCGTCGAGCGTGGTGTTCGCGACCGGCGACGGCTCGGCGCCGAACGCGTCCTGATCGAGCGGCCGGGCGAGATACGACGCGGGAAAGCGGGCATGGATGCCGTGCGCGGGCAGGTCGCGCGCGATCGACAGGTAACCGCGCGCGGCCAGCGCCGCCGCGACGTGGGCGTAGCACCACGCGCCATGCCACGCGCCGTGCACGAGCACGAAAACGGGATGATCGGCCTGCGGGGTGGCGGTGTCGTGCGTCTCCATGGTGTCCGTATTTTTTGCGGGAAAGGTGTCATCTTAGACGAACCGGCCGGCATCGAGACGCGATCGCGCGGCGCGTTTCGATGCCGGCAACGATCCGTCCCTTTGTGTCGCGCAGGCCACATTTCGTCGGGATCCGATTTGAATTTGTGCCGAAGCGCGCTAATTTGTTGCTTTACCTGCGATTGCGCCCCATGAACGTCGACTATCTCTTCTATCGGAAGCCGAACAAACCCGGCCCCTATTCGCTCGACGACCTGGGCGACATCGCGCCGCCGATCGGCCCGGGCGACGTGGTGCGGGCGGGCATCGCGCGCGTGTTCGAGCAGATCGACTGGCAGGAATCGCCCGACGTGCCGGGCGCGTGGTTCGGCACCGGCGGCGCGGTTTTCCAGTTCACCGCCGAGCCCGACGGCCGCGTGACGAGCTTCATGGGCTCGCGCCTCGAGCGCCGCTCGATGCTGCAGCTCACGCGCGAAATGGGACTCATCGCGCTCGATCTGCAGCGCGACATCGTCTACGGCTGACGCACCGCGCGGCGCCGGTTTGCCAAGGCCGGCTGTGCGGGCCTCCCGACAGCGCTGAACGCCCCGCCAGACAGGGCGCGTGTCCGCCATCGAACTTCAAAGATTGCTATACTTTCGGCCAATTCCGGCTTCCGGCCGGTAATTTGTGCCTGTCTGCGTCGATCGTTCGCATATCTCGCACGCATTCGACGCCCTGACCATCCCAGCCGGGCATGGCTTCTTCAATCGCCCCGCGTGGGTGTCTCCGTGGAGCTCGTCTTGGCCGTTTCCCATTCCGTCGTGGACGAACAAGAAACCGACGCCGCTGCCGTCACATCGGGCAGTTCTTTCTATCTGGCGATGCGCATCCTGCCGGCCGTGCAGCGCGATGCGATGTTCCAGGTCTACGCGTTTTGCCGCGCGGTCGACGACATCGCCGACAGCGACCTGCCGCGCGCCGAGCGCAACGCGGGCCTCGATCGCTGGCGCGCGGACATCGACGCATGCTTCGCCGGCCGCCCGCCGCGCCACCTGGCCGCGCTCGATCGCGAGATCCGCGCGTTCAACCTGCAGCGCGACGATTTCCACGCGATGATCGACGGGATGGCGATGGACGCGGCGGAAGACATCTGCGCGCCCGACGAGCCGACGCTCGACCTCTTCTGCGACCGCGTCGCGAGCGCGGCCGGCCGGCTGTCGGTGAGGATTTTCGGGATGCCGGAAGCCGAAGGGATCACGCTGTCGCACCACCTCGGCCGCGCGCTGCAACTGACGAACATCCTGCGCGACATCGACGACGACGCGGCGATCAACCGCTGCTACCTGCCGCGCGAACTGCTCGCGCGCGAAGGCATCGCGATCACCGATCCGGCGACGATCGTGCGCGATCCGGCGCTGCCGCGCGTGTGCGCGACGCTCGTCGAGCGCGCGCTCGAGCATTTCCGCCAGGCCGACGCGGTGATGGATACCTGCCCGCGTGCGCAGGTGAAGGCGCCGCGCATCATGTCGGGCGCGTATCGCTGCATTCTCGAGGCCGCGATCGCACGCGGCTTTGCCGCGCCGCGCGCCCCGCTGCGCAAGCCGAAGGCGCGCATGCTGATGATCGCCGCGCGCTACGCGCTGTTCTGAGTCGACCGACGCGATGCCCAGGACCGTCCATGTGATCGGCGCAGGACTCGCGGGCTTGTCGGCCGCGGTCGAGCTGCAACGGCGCGGGCGGCGCATCGTGCTGCACGATGCGCATGCGCACGCCGGCGGCCGCTGCCGGTCGTGGTTCGACGGGACGCTGAACACGACGCTCGACAGCGGGCTGCACACGGTTTTCGCGGGACAGCCGGCGACGCAGCGCTACCTGCGCGCGATCGGCGCGGCCGATCAGCTCGCCGGGCCCGCGCTGGCTGAATTCCCGGTGATGGACATCGCGTCGCAACAGCGCTGGACGCTGCGCTTCGGCAACGGCCGCTGGCCGTCGTGGCTGTTCGATGCCGCGTCGCGCGCGCCGGGCACGACGCCGCTCGACTACCTCGCGCTTGCGCCGCTCGCGCTCGCCCGCACGGGCCGCTCGCTCGCGCAGACGATGCGATGCGACGGCGTGCTGTGGGATCGCTGGCTGCGGCCGTACTTCCTCGGGGTACTGAATATCGAGCCGCGCCACGCGAGCGCCGAGCTCGCGCGCGCCGCGCTGTGCGGCACGTTCGCCGCGGGCGGCCCCGGTTGCCGTCCGCGCGTCGCGCGCCGCGGGCTCGGCAGCGCGTTCGTCGAACCGGCGCTGCGGATGCTGCAGTACGGCGGCGCGCAGATTCGCCTGAATTCGCGGCTCGACGCGTTCGAGTTCGGCGCGCACGGCAATGCGGTCGATGCGGTGTCGATCGGCGGCGAGCGCATCGATCTCGCGCCGGGCGACGCGGTCGTGCTGGCCGTGCCGCCCGAGGTCGCGCAGCCGCTCGTGCCGGAACTCGCCGCGCCCGACACGTTCAGCGCGGTCGTGACCGCGTATTTCGCGGTCGAAGCGTCGGCCGGCCATCCGCTGCAGACGACCGTCGTCAACGGCGTCGTCGATGCGGTGCGGAGCGGCGACGGCCAGCTCGCGGCGACGATCCGCGATGCGGGCCGCTGGCTCGACATGCCGCGCGACACGCTCGCGCGGCGCATCTGGGAAGACGTCGCGCGCGTGACCGGCGCGAACCCGGAAACCATCCCCGCGTGGCAGCTCGTCGTCGAGCCGCGCGCGGGCTTTGCGGCGGTGCCGTCGCAGGAAATGAAACGTCCGGCCGTGCGTACGCGCTGGACCAATCTTGTACTGGCGGGCGACTGGATTGCCACCGGCTTGCCCGCCACGATCGAGGGCGCGATCCGTTCCGGCCAGCTGGCCGCGGACGTGCTCCAGACGCAATAAAGAGAGGGACCGATGAACGATCTCACCGAAATGGCTACCTTGTCCGCCGGCGCCGTGCCGGCCGGCGTCGACGCGGCCGTCGCGCGGGCGACCGACGCGCTGCTGGCCGCGCAGCAAGCGGACGGCCACTGGGTCTACGAACTCGAGGCGGATTCGACGATTCCCGCCGAATACGTGCTGCTCGTCCACTATCTTGGCGAGACGCCGAACCTCGAGCTCGAACAGAAGATCGGCAAGTATCTGCGCCGCATCCAGCAGGCCGACGGCGGCTGGCCGCTGTTCACCGACGGTGCGCCGAACATCAGCGCGAGCGTGAAGGCCTACTTCGCGCTGAAGGTGATCGGCGACGACGAGAATGCCGAGCACATGCAGCGCGCGCGCCGCGCGATCCACGCGATGGGCGGCGCCGAGATGTCGAACGTGTTCACGCGCATCCAGCTCGCGCTGTACGGTGCGATTCCGTGGCGCGCGGTGCCGATGATGCCGGTCGAGATCATGCTGCTGCCGCAGTGGTTCCCGTTCCACCTGTCGAAGGTGTCGTACTGGGCGCGCACCGTGATCGTGCCGCTGCTCGTGCTGAACGCGAAGCGACCGCTTGCGAAGAACCCGCGCGGCGTGCGCATCGACGAGCTGTTCATCGACCCGCCGGTCAACGCCGGGCTGCTGCCGCGCCAGGGGCATCAGAGCCCGGGCTGGTTCGCGTTCTTCCGCGTGGTCGACCATGCGCTGCGCGCGGTCGACGGGCTGTTCCCGAGCTACACGCGCGAACGCGCGATCCGCCAGGCCGTGTCGTTCGTCGACGAGCGCCTGAACGGCGAGGACGGCCTCGGTGCGATCTATCCGGCGATGGCCAACTCGGTGATGATGTACGCCGCGCTCGGCTATGCGGAAGATCATCCGAACCGCGCGATCGCGCGCAAGTCGGTCGAGAAGCTGCTCGTCGTGCACGACGATGAAGCGTATTGCCAGCCGTGCCTGTCGCCGGTGTGGGACACGTCGCTCGCCGCGCATGCGCTGCTCGAAACCGGCGATGCGCGTGCGCAGGAAGCCGTGCTGCGCGGCCTCGAATGGCTGCGCCCGCTGCAGATTCTCGACGTGCGCGGCGACTGGATCTCGCGCCGCCCGAACGTGCGGCCCGGCGGCTGGGCGTTCCAGTACGCGAACGCGCACTACCCGGACGTCGACGATACGGCCGTGGTCGTGATGGCGATGGATCGCGCGCAAAAGCTCACGCAATCGGACACGTATCGCGAATCGATGGCGCGGGCGCGCGAATGGGTCGTCGGCATGCAGAGCAGCGACGGCGGCTGGGGCGCGTTCGAACCGGAAAACACGCAGTACTACCTGAACAACATTCCGTTCTCCGATCACGGCGCGCTGCTCGATCCGCCGACGGCCGACGTGTCGGGGCGCTGCCTGTCGATGCTGTCGCAGCTCGGCGAGACGCCGCTGAACAGCGAGCCGGCCCGCCGCGCGCTGGACTACATGCTGAAGGAGCAGGAGCCGGACGGCAGCTGGTACGGCCGCTGGGGGATGAACTACGTGTACGGCACGTGGACGGCGCTGTGCTCGCTGAATGCGGCCGGCCTGACGCCGGACGACCCGCGCATGAAGCGCGCCGCGCAGTGGCTGCTGTCGATCCAGAACAAGGACGGCGGCTGGGGCGAGGACGGCGACAGCTACAAGCTGAACTACCGCGGTTACGAGCAGGCGCCGAGCACGGCGTCGCAGACGGCCTGGGCGTTGCTCGGCCTGATGGCGGCCGGCGAAGTGAACAACCCGGCCGTGGCGCGCGGCGTCGACTACCTGGTTGCCCAGCAGAACGAAGAAGGTCTGTGGGACGAGACGCGCTTCACCGCGACGGGCTTCCCGCGCGTGTTCTACCTGCGCTACCACGGCTATCGCAAGTTCTTCCCGCTGTGGGCGCTCGCGCGCTACCGCAACCTGAAGCGCGCGAACGCGACGCGCGTGACGGTCGGGATGTAACGCGTGGCGACGACGCAGCACAACGGCGCATTGCCCGTCATCGCGGTGACGGGGATGGCGTTCGAGGCGCGCATCGCACGCGGTGACGGCGTCGAGGCGGTGTTCGCCGCGCGGGCCGACCGGCTCGAGCGCGCGCTCGCCGATGCGACCGCGCACGGTTGCGCGGGTATCGTGAGCTTCGGCACGGCGGGCGGCCTCGCGCCCGATCTCGCGCCCGGTGCGCTCGTGATCGCGAACGCGATCGACGGGCCGTTCGGCCGCGTGGAGACCGATGCGGGCTGGAGCGCGCGGCTCGTCGCCGCGCTGCAAGACACGCCGGTGTGGGCGCGCGTCACGCGCGGCACGATGGCGGCCGTCGGCGCGCCGGTCGTCAGCGAACAGGACAAGGCGTCGCTGCATCACGCGAAGGGCGCGCTGGCCGTCGACATGGAGTCGCACATCGCGGCGGCCTTCGCGGCCGCGCGCGGCGTGCCGTTCGCGGTGTGCCGCGCGATCGTCGATCCGGCGTGGCGCACGCTGCCGCGTGCGGCGACGGCCGGCCTGCGCGACGACGGCAGCACGGCGATCCTGCCGATCCTGCGCGAACTGCTGAAGCAGCCGTCGCAGCTCGGCCCGCTGCTGCAGGTCGCGAGCGACGCGCGCGCGGCGCGCACGACGCTGATCCAGGCGCGCCACGCGTTCGAGCGGGCGGGCGCGATGCGGATCGTTTGAGCGGCGCGCGCCGATTTTTCTCCCCTCTTCGCGTTTTGCGCGGACAAAAAAAGAGCGCTGCATGATGCAGCGCGCTTTGTTCTTGCGCGGTCGCCGTGGTGGCGTTACTGCGCGGCCGGATTGCTCGCGGGCAGCGTCGGCATCGCCGGCGCGATCGGCGCGCCGTTGGCGGCCGGCGCCGTCGTGGCGCCCGACGATGCCGGGGCCGATGCAGCCGCCGGCGCGCTCGCGGGCATCGCACTATCCGCACCCGGATCGTCGTACTGCGGCAATCCCGGCGCGGCCGGCGCGTTGCTCGGCGTGGCGCCCGATGCGCCGCCCGACTCGCCCGGATCCTCGTAGTTCGGCAAGCCGCCCGGCATGGTCGGCGTAGCCGCCGGCACCGCGCCTGCTTCACCCGGCTCCGCATAGTTCGGCGCCGCGGCCGATGCCGACTGGCCGTGGTACGTGAGCGACTTGCGCTGCTGCAGGTACGCGTCGCGCACGAACGAATACGGATCGAGCGCGGCCTGCTTCAGCAGGTCGGTCGCGCCGAGCAGGTCCGAACGCGCGCTGATGAACTGCGCGATGTACATCGGATTGCGCGCGGCCGGCTCGATGTAGTTCAGCAGGTTGAAGCGCACGTCCACCGCGCGGCCGACGCCGTCGCGGATCGTGCTCGGCCCGAACACGGGCAGCACGAGATACGGGCCGGACGGCATGCCCCAGCGCGCCATCGTCAGCCCGAAATCCTGGTGATGCTTCGGCAGCCCGGCCGGCGTCGCGATGTCGATCAGGCCGGCGACGCCGAACACCGAGTTCATCGCCACGCGCATCAGATCCTGCGTCGCATCGGTGATGCGCAACTGCAGCAGGTTGTTCGCCATGTTGCCGAGATCGCCGAGGTTCGAGAAGAAGTTGCTGATCGCGGTGCGTACCGGCGTCGGCGTGACTTTCTGGTAGCCCTTCGCGATCGGCTGGGCGATGTTCGTGTCGACCGTGTCGTTGAACTTGTACATCGCCCGGTTCATCGGCTCGAGCGGGTCGTTGGGATTGCGGTTCGGTCCCGTCGCGCAGCCGGTCAGCATCGCGCTGGCGGCGACGGTCGCCGCAATGATTCGCACCTTATTCATTGATTCCTTGCGAT
The DNA here is from genome assembly GCF_024730645.1 of Burkholderia sp. EMB26. Lineage (NCBI taxonomy): Bacteria > Pseudomonadati > Pseudomonadota > Betaproteobacteria > Burkholderiales > Burkholderiaceae > Burkholderia > Burkholderia sp. EMB26. The sequence goes on along the minus strand of NZ_CP078071.1, from coordinate 2,031,502 downwards.
TGGTTCTTGGCGCGTTTGACGCGCGGTTTGCCCATCAGGACGGGCTGGAACACCACGGCGCCGATCAGCGTACAGGTCAGGGCCAGCGCGAGCAGCTTGCCCATGCTCGACGTGCCCGGATGATGCGACAGCCACAGGCTGCCGAAGGCGGTCGCCGTCGTCGCGGCGCTGAACAGCACGGCATGCGTGAGGCTCGAATGCAGCAGCCCCGTCTGTCCCGCGCGCCACGCCATCACGAAATACACCTTGAACGCGACGCCGACGCCGAGCATCAGCGGCAGCGCGATGATGTTCGCGAAGTTCAGCGACATGCCGAGCACGACGCACATCTCGAGCGTCACGATGCCCGACACGAGCAGCGGCACCAGCGTGCGCAGCACGTCGCCGAAGCGGCGCAACGTGACCCACAGCAGGATCGTGATCGAGATGATCGACCACAGCGCCGCATGCAGGAACGCGTTGATGATCGTGTCGGCCGAATGCAGGATCGAGATCGGCCCGCCGGTCGCGCCCGGTTCCGCGGCCTTCACGGCCTTGGCGAAACGGCGCAGCATCGTGTCGTCGTTCGGGTCGACGCCCTTCGGCACCTTCGGCGAGATCTGCACGAGCGCGTGGCCGTCCGGCGCGACCCAGTCGCGCACGACTTGCGGCGGCAGCGATTCGCGCGTGATGTCCTGCGGCTGCAGCAGCGAAGCGAGCTGGTCGAGCGCGATGCGCAGCGTATCGGAGAACGCGCGTTCGGCACGGTCGCGCGTCGCGCTGTCGGCGGCGGCGAGCTTCGCGAGCGACGCGGACAGGTGCTGCGCGGCGGCGGCGCCCGGGCCGGGGTGATCTTCGGCTGCATAGCTCAGCAGATCCGACACGCGCTTGAGCGCGGCCACGCGTTGCGCGTCGGTCGCGGGCGGCGCGGCCGGCTGCGTCAGCGCGGGCAGCAGCTCGCTCGCGGCCGCGGCGATCGCCGCGCGCTTGGCCGGCTGGTCGGCGGGGATGAAGGTCGACAGCGTGGTCGTGCGGCCGACTTCGGGCAGCGCGTCGAGGCGCTTCGCGGCCGCATCGGCTTGCGCGAGCGACGGCGCGAGCAGCGTGACGTCGTTGACGGCGGCTTCCGGCGAATCCTTCAGCGCGAGCAGCGTCGCCATCGATTCGCTGTTCGGATCTTTCAGGTGCAGCGGGTTGAAGTCGAAATGCAGGAACGCGAGCAGTGGCAGCGCGCCGATCACGACCGCGAGCGTGCCGATCAGGATCGGCTTGCGGTGGCGATCGAGATAATCGTCGACCGGCGCGAGCCACGGAAAGCCCGGCGTCTTCGATTCGCCCGGCGGCGCGAACAGGCGCAGCAGCGCGGGCAGCAGCGTGAGCGTGGTCAGCAGCGCGACGAACATCCCGACGCCCGCGATCAGCCCGAGCTCGGACACGCCGCGATACGCGGTGGGGATGAACGAGAAGAAGCTCGCCGCGACGGCCGCGGTGGCCAGCGCGAGCGGCATGCCCATCGAGTGCGCGGCGCCGATCAGCGCGTGATCGATGCGCGAATCGCGGAAGCGTTCCTCGCGGTACTTCACGCCGTACTGGATCGAGAAATCGACGCCGAGGCCGACGAACAGCACCATGAACGCGACCGAGATCATGTTCAGCGAGCCGACCATCGCGAGGCCGAGCGCGGCCGTCACGACGAGGCCGACGAACAGCGTGACGAGCACCGAGCCGATCATCCGCTTCGAGCGCAGCGCGAGCCACAGGATCACGAGCACGGCGAGCAGCGTGAGCACGCCGTTGAGCGCGGCGCCGTCTTCGACCGACGCGAATTCGTCGTCGGCGAGCGGCTGTTCGCCGGTCAGGCGCACGGCCGCGCCGTAGCGCTTTTCGAGGTCGAGCGACCGGGCCGCGTCGCGGATCACCTGGCTCGTCGCCGCGCCGGCCTTCAGCGCGCCGTAGTTGACCACCGGCTGCACGGTGACGAACGCGCGCGCGGGCTGCCGCGCGGCATCGTTGTCGACCAGCGCGCGCCACGAGAACGCGGCCGGCTTGCCGGCCAGCACATCGTCGACCGTCGCGGCGCTGCGCGCGAGCAGCTTCGCCATCGCGGGCAGCTTCACCTGGCCGGTCAGGAGCGGCTGGCCGAGCGTGGTGGACAGTGTGGTGGCGAGCCCGGTGAGGCTCGGGTTCTTCGCGAGTTCGTTGACGAGCGGGCGCGCGCTCGCGAGCTGCGCGGTCGTATCGGTGACGTCCTGCGGCGACAGGAACAGCAGCCCGTTGTGCTCGAAGAACGGCCCGCCGCCCGGCTCGGCGACGGGGCCGATGCGGCCGGCGGCGGCGTCCTTCTGCAGCGCTTCGGTCAGCGCGTGCGCGGCGGCCGTCGCGAATTCGGGCGCGGGCGCCTCGACGACCGCGAGGATCGTGCCGTTGCGTTGCGGGAACGCCTTGTCGACGGCTTGCCCGAGCGCGGCCCATTGCGGCTCCGCATCGACGAGCTTGCTGATGTCGGTGTTGATCTTGAAATGCTGCGCGACGTAGACGCCGCTGAAGGCGGCGATGACGAGCGACAGGACGACGACCCAGACGGGGCGGCGCACCGACCACGCAACGAGTCGGACGATGAGAGATGTCACCATGTGGCGGTGGGGAGCGGCTGGCAAGGGCAAAGTAGCCAAGTATACCGGCGCGGGGCGGCGACGGTCGTGACGTTGGGGAGATTCGGGGCGGGAAGGATATTTGCTCGCGACGTTGGAATCGGATCGCGCGGCCGGTCCATTTGTATGGGGATATTTACATAATCGGCGCGGCGCTGCGCCGCCACGCCGCCACGCGCCTGTGACAAACGGCGCCGAAAGGTAACAGTCGGTCACCGGGCGGCAACGGGGCGTCAGGCCCGGTATACTTTGCTCCACCGGCCGATGCAAAGAGCCGGCCGTTTTTTTCCATCGAGTGCGAAATTCGTATGAAACGTCATCTGTTTGCTTTCGTCGCGGCGGCCGCCGTGTCGGTTTCCGCTTTCGCGCAGAGCGCGCCGGTCGATGTCGTCCGCACGGCGGTCGAGGGCACCGTCAACGCGATGAAGGCCGATCCGGCCGCGCGCGGCGGTGACATGGCGAAGGTCACGCAGGTCGTCGAGCAGCGCTTCCTGCCCGCGACCAACTTCGAGCGCACGACCCGCATCGCGGTCGGCGACGCGTGGAAGCAGGCCACGCCGCAACAGCAGCAGGAGCTGTACAAGCAGTTCCGGTTGCTGATGACGCGCACCTACGCCGCGTCGCTCGCGCAGCTCGGCGGCCAGGACGCGAAGTTCTCGTTCAAGGCCGGCGGCGCGTCGGGCGCCGATGCGCTGGTGCAGTCGACGGTGACGACGCCGGGCGACAGCCAGTCGGTCGGCTATCGTCTCGGCAAGGTCGGCAACGACTGGAAGATCTACGACATCGACATGTCGGGTGCGTGGCTGATCCAGGTCTACCAGGGCCAGTTCAAGAGCCAGCTCGCGACGGGCGGGATCGACGGCCTGATCGCGTATCTGCAGAAGCACAATTCGCGGACCAACTGACGACCGCTGCAAGGCTGCGGTCTGGATGGACGAAGGGCGCCCCCGGGCGCCCTTTTTTCATCGCGGCGCGTCGGCCGCGCGTCATGCGCCGACGCCGAGCATCCGCAGGCAATCGTCGACCACCGCATCGACGAACGCGGCGCGATCCGTTTGCGGCGCCGCGATGATGTGATCGGTCGCGCCGTGCACGCCGGCATAGATCAGCAGCGCGGTGACCTGCGGGTGCGCGAGCCGCCACGTGCCGGCCCGGGCGCCGCCGTCGAGAATCGCGCCGAGCTGCTCGAGGATCGCGTTCTTGTCGGCATTCTCGCGATCGTGGTGGTGATGGTTCGTGTAGACGATGTCGTGCGTGCGATAGGTTGCGGCGTAGATGTCGATGCTGGCGCGGATCCATGCGCGCAGGCGCGCGAGCCAGTCGTCGGCGTCGCACGCGTCCACCGCCTGCTGCAACTGATCGAGGAACGATGCGGTGTAGCGCTGCGCGAGCGCCGCGAGCATGTCGGTCTTCGATTCGAAGTAGTGATAGAACGTGCCCTTCGCGACCTGCGCGTGCTCGACGATCTCGCTGATGGTGGTCGCTTCGACGCCCTGCGCGAGGAACAGCGTCTCGGCCGCGGCCATCAGCTCCTCGAGGCGGACTTCCGCCGGCTTCGTGCGCGGCTTGCCCGCCGGCGCGTCGTCTTTCACTGTCCTGATCCCTGCCTTGGTCCTGTCCGTCATCGCGCGGCTCGACGCCCGTTCATGCAAAGCCCGCAGTTTAGGCCAGCGCCCCCGTTTACGGCCAACATGATCCATTGACCGACGGTCAGTCGATATGTAAGATGAGAATCATTCTCATCAATGGACCCGTCGCGGGTCGACCGCCATGTCTCGCTACCGTCGCGCCGCACTCGTCCTGGCCGTCTGTCTCGGCACCTTTCTCGCCACGCTCGACATCAGCATCGTCAACGTCGCGTTGCCGACGCTGCAGACGGCGCTCGATACCGATATCGGCGGCCTGCAGTGGGTCGTCAATGCGTACGCGCTCGCGCTGTCCGCGTTCATGCTGTCGGCCGGCCCGCTCGGCGACCGCTACGGTCACAAGCGCGTGTGGCTCGCGAGCGTGATCCTGTTCACGGCCGGTTCGATCGTCTGTGCGTGCGCGGGCCGGATCGGGCCGCTGCTGGCCGGCCGCGCGATCCAGGGGCTCGCCGGCGCGTTGCTGATTCCCGGCGCGATGCCGATCCTCACGCATGCGTTTCCCGATGCGCGCGAACGCGCCCGCGTGATCGGTGGCTGGTCGGCGTTCAGTGCGCTCGCGCTGATCCTCGGGCCGCTGCTGGGCGGCCTGCTCGTCGAGCATGGCGGATGGCAGGACATCTTCCTCGTCAACGTGCCGATCGGCATCGTGGCCGTGCTGCTCGGCGCCTGGGGCATTCCGGAGCGCCGGCATCCGGCGCATGCGGCGTTCGATCCGTTCGGGCAGGCGCTGAGCGTGGTGTGGTTCGGGTTGCTGACCTACGGGCTGATCGGGATCGGCCAAGCCGGTGTGTCGCAGGTGAAGGTGCTGGCGCCGCTGGCGGGCGCCGCGGTGGCGTTCGTCGTCTTCGTGCGGGTCGAAACGCGGGTCGAGCGGCCGCTGCTGCCGGTGTGGCTGTTTCGCGACCGGCGGCTGGTGCGCGCGAATCTCGCGTCGTTCGTGCTCGGGTTCTCCGGGTACAGCAGTCTGTTCTTCCTGTCGCTGTTCCTGCAGCAGGCGCAGGGTCGTGCGCCCGCCGCGGCCGGCTGGCAACTGATGCCGCAGTTCGTGATGACGGCGATCACGTCGATGCTGTTCGGGCGCATCGCGGCACGCATGCCGCTGCATACGCTGATGGTGGCCGGATACGGGCTGATCGGCACGATGCTCGCGGTCATGGCCGGCTTCGGTGCGACAACCCCCTACGCGGCGGTCGGCGTGGTGCTGGCGCTGCTCGGCGTCGGCATGGGGCTCGCGGTGCCGGCGACCGGCATGACCGTGATGGAACTGGCGCCGGCCGAGCGCGCGGGCATGGCGTCGGCGACGATGAACGCATTGCGCCAGACCGGGATGAGCCTGGGCATCGCGGTGCTCGGCAGCATGATGAGCGTCGGCGCGTTGCACCGGATGACGGCCGCGATGCACGCGGCGGGCGGCGCGCACGCGGATACGCTTGCGCGGCAGGCCGTGATGGAGCACGTGCTCGCGGCCGGACGGCCCGACATGCTCGGTGCGTATCGGGATGCGATGGCGCACGGGTTTTCGCTCGCGATCCTGTGTTCCGGAATCCTCAGTATGGTGATCGCGCTGATGTTGACGATGCGACGTGAAAAGGCGCAGCAAGCGGCCGTGTCGTGCGTGACGTCTTCACGGCCGGAGCCGGAATGAGAAGGCGCGCGGGCGGGTCGCGGCGGATCGGTTCGACAGGCGGGCCTACCGCCGCCGATGCTCGACCGCGAACTTGATCAGCTCGGCCTGCCCTTCGATCTCCAGCTTGCGCTTCAGGTTGAGCCGGTGCGTCTCGACCGTGCGCACCGACAGCCCCGTCTGTTGCGCGATCTGCTTGCTCGACAGCCCCTCGGCCAGCGCGTCGAGGATGTCGCGCTCGCGCGGCGTCAACCGGTCCAGCGGCGACGCGGTCGCGCTCGCCTGGATCATGCGCGCGGCCAGCCCTTCGCTGAAGAACGTCTGCCCGGCCAGCACGGCGCCGATCGCGCGGACGATCTCGCTCGCGGGCGAATCCTTCAGCAGATAGCCGCTCGCGCCGGCACGCACCGCCTGCGTCACGTACTCGATGTTGTCGTGCATCGACAGCATCAGCACGCGAATGCCCGGAAAGCGCTCGTGGAATACGCCGGCGAGCGTGATGCCGTTCATGCCGTTCATGCCGACGTCCATCAGCGCGAGATCGGGTTCGAGCGACGCGGCGAGCGCGAGCGCCTCGTCCGCGTTGCCGGCCTCGCCGACCACCGACAGATCGGCCGCTTCGAGCCGCATCCGCAAGCCGTCGCGTACGAGCGGGTGGTCGTCGACGAGCAGCAGTCGGGCGGCGGGCCGGGCGGTATCGGGGGCGCTCATGCGTGAAAGGTCTCCTGTAATGGGGCGCGTCGTCACGCCGCGCTGCGCAGCGGCACGCGTGCGGCGACGATCGTGTGGCCCACTTGCGACGTGATCGTCAGCGTGCCGCCGAGCGCGTCGAGGCGCTCGCGCATGTTGCGCAGGCCGATGCCGCGGCGCGCGTCGGCCTGCGAGCGTTCGGCGTCGAAGCCGCAGCCGTTGTCGGCAATCGTCAGCGTGACGGTTTGCGCGCCGACGTCGAGCGTGACGGCCGCGCGCGACGCCCGCGCATGATGCACGATATTGCTCAGCGCTTCCTGCGCGATCCGGAACAGCGCGGTGTTGACGGCTTCGGGCAAGGGCTGCGTGCCGCTGTGCGCGACCTGCGTATAGCCGATGTCGATGCCGCTCTCGGCGCCGAGCTCGCGCACGAGTTGCTCGAGCGCGGCCGCGAGGCCGAGATCGTCGAGCATCGACGGCCGCAGCGCATGCGAGATGCGCCGGACTTCGCGCAGCGTATCGCCGAGCCGCCCGACACCCGACGCGAGCGCCTGCTCGGCTTCGGGCACGCGCGACGTGCCGCGCTCGAAGCGCGCGAGCGCGGATTCGAGCATCAGCTTCGCGGACACCATCATCTGGCTGATCCCGTCGTGCAGTTCGCGTGACAGCCGCGCGCGCTCCTGCTCCTGCGATTCGACGACGCGCTGCGCGAGCTGCTTGAGTTTCGCGTCGGCGCTGCGCGACTCGCTGACGTTCAGCACCAGCGCGCACACGGCGATCGCCGCCGCGCCGGTGAGCGCGATCGCGGTGAGCCAGCTCATCGTGCGCTCGATGTTCGCGGACGCGCGCGCGTCGATGCGCTGCAGCGCGGTGTCGACGTCGTCGAGATAGATGCCGGTGCCGACCATCCAGCCCCAGCGCTCGAGCGCGACGACGTAGCCGAGCTTCGGCGCGACGCGGCCCGTCGACGGCCGCTGCCATGCATAGCGCACGTAGCCGCCGCCCTGCGACGCCGCGCCGATCAGCTTCTGGATGGTCAGCGCGCCCTGCGGGTCGCGCATCGACCAGAAGTTGTGGCCGACGCGCTCGGGCTCGCGCGGATGCATCAGCGAATTGCCGTGCAGGTCGTACACGAAGAAATAGCCGTCCGGGCCGAAATCCATCTTTTGCAGCATCGCGAGCGCCTGCGTGCGCAGCAGCGCGTCGTCGCGCGCATTGCGGCCGCTCGCGTCGTAGAGCGGCATGATCGCGCTCGTCGCGAGCTCGACGTAGTGTTTCAGCTCGACTTCCTTGCTCGACAGGTACGCGGCCTGGATCGTCGCGTGCTGCGTGCGCGCGAGCGACGTCGCCTGCTGGCGCACGCCGAAGCCGATGCCGGCGATCGCGAGCAGGAACGGCACGATGGCCAGAAGGAAGATCTTTGCCTTGAGTCTCATGGTGGTGCGAAGCGGCCGCGAACCGGCGCGGCCGTGGTGCGGCTGGCCAGGCGCGGCCAGCCAGGCGCGGCCCGGCCGGGGACGTCGGCCGCGCGGTGGCGCGGTGGCGTATCGAGCCGATATTGTCGGTGATTTTGTCTGCGGACGGCGGCGGCCCCGCCGCTGCCCGTACGCTCAGGCCCGCCGCGACTGGCGATCGTCGGGCGGCGTGGCCGCCTGCACGACGATGCGGTTGCGCCCGCCTTCCTTCGCCCGGTACAGCGCATCGTCGGCCAGCTTCAGCGCGGCCTGGATGTTGTCGTCGCGTTCGGGATAGCTGGTCGTCACGCCGATGCTCACCGTCAGCCGGCCGACCGTGCCGGCGTCGTGGCGGATGCCGAGATCGAGGACGCCCGTGCGGATCGTTTCGGCGATCGTCACCGCGCCGTCCGAGTCGATGTCCGGCAGCACCACGACGAATTCCTCGCCGCCATAGCGCGCCGCATAGTCGGCCGGGCGGCGCAGGCAGCCGGCGATGCAGTGGCCGACCGCGGCGAGGGCGTCGTCGCCGGCCTGGTGGCCCTGCGTGTCGTTGTAGCGCTTGAAGTAATCGACGTCGATGAACAGCAGCGACAGCGCATGTTGCGAGCGCGCGGCACGCCGCCATTCGCGCGCGAGCGTGACGTCGAGCATCCGGCGGTTGTCGAGGCCCGTCAGGCCGTCGGTGCGCGCGAGCGCCTGCAGCTCGGTTTCCGCGCGATGACGCTTGCGCAATTGCACGTCGAGCAGCAGCGACAGGCCGACGAAGCCGATCGCGAGCACGACCATCGCGGAGCCGATCGGGATCGCACGGTCGTACCACGCGGCGTAGGTGTCCGCTTCCGAGCGCGCGACCATGACGATCAGCGGCAGGCCGTCGAGGTGCCGGAACACGTACAGGCGTCGCACGCCGTCGATCGACGCGGTATCGGCGAAGCTGCCTTCGCTGGCGGTCATGAAATGCCGGAACGTGCTCGCGCGACTGATGTCGCGGCCGACAATCCTGGGGTCGTAGGGCTCGCGCGCGACCATCTTGCCGTCCGTGTTGATCAGGGCAACCGAGCCGCGATCGCCGAGCGACAGGCGCGAGAACAGATTCTGGAAATATTCGAGCCGGATCGACATCACCGCGACGCCGCCGAACGACCCGTCGGGCCGCGTGATTCGCCGGCTGAGCGCGATGCTCGGCGAGCCGCCGCGCAGCCGCGAATGATACGGGGGGCTCACGTACAGGCCGATCTCGGGGTGGTCGCGGGGCACGGTGAAGTACGGTTCGTTCGCGAAGTTGGCCTTGCGCGGCACGTCGCTCTTGCCGTCGACCGCGATGTCGCCCTTTGCGTCGAGCACGTAGATGCCGCCGAGGTACTTGGCCGTCGTCGCGCGGTCGAACAGCACCTGGCGGCGCAGCGGCATCGGCAGCTTGGTGACGTCGGGGTCGTTCGCGCCTTCGACGACCGCCTGCAGCGACAGCGAATAGATCTCGATGTTGCGTTCGATGTCCCACGACGCCATCAGCGCGAGATTCTGCTGCATGCTGCGCGAACGGTCGCGCGCGTCGATGCGGCCTTCGTACAGCACGATTCCGCACAGTAGCAGCAGGATCAGCGCGATCAGCAGCCCCGTATAGAAGATCAGGTGCGGCAGCAGGAACCGGCGCAGATGAGCGGCGACACGGCTCGTCAGGCCGGATTCGCTGGGCATTGCGTAGTCGGTTTCGGCCATGGTCCGTGGATCGGGGGCATCGTCGCCGGGCGGCGGATCGATGCGATTGTTCGTATGACTACCGGTGGCGATCCGGTGCGCAGCCCTCTGCCCGTGCCAGCCTTTCGTTCAGCGGAAAAAACGGCCGCCGATTATCGACAATCGCGACCGGATAAACCCTATATTCACAGGTAAACATTGACTGCAATTCGACGATCTGACGAATTGCGTGATGCGAATTCCACGGAGTATAACGCGCGTGTTTGCGTGCGCGGAAAATGTTGCATCCTGTTGATCGGGGTCAAATTACGGTGTAGTCCCGGGCTTGCCAATATCGGGCGCAGCGTTGCGGCGCAAGGCTCTGCGGGGGAGCGGGGAGGTCGCGCCGACGGTTGCGGATACCGGCGGATTAATGGTGGGCCGGCGACAGGCGCCGATTATCGGTTTCAACGCTCGGCTGAACGCGAATATGAAAACGGGCAGCCGCGAGGCTGCCCGTTTCGCGAGGCCGGCGTACGGCATGCGGGACGAACCCGCATGCGCAGGTTCATGCGCCGCGCTGTTGCGCCTTGAACGCGAGCCGGAACTGATGCAGCAGCGGCTCGGTATAACCGCTCGGCTGCGACGTACCTTGCAGCGCGAGCGCGCACGCGGCCTGGAACGCGGTCGACTGGTCGTAGCCGGGCGCCATCGGGCGATAGTTCGGATCGCCGGCGTTCTGCTGGTCGACGACGCGCGCCATCCGCTTGAACACGTCGAGCACGAATGCCTCGGTGATCACGCCGTGGCGCAGCCAGTTCGCGATGTGCTGGCTCGAAATGCGCAGCGTCGCGCGATCTTCCATCAGGCCGACGTCGTGGATGTCCGGCACCTTCGAGCAGCCGACGCCCTGTTCGACCCAGCGCACGACGTAGCCGAGGATGCCCTGCGCGTTGTTCTCGACCTCGCTCAGGATTTCCGCCTCGCTCCACGCGGCACGCTCGACGACCGGCACGGTCAACAGCCCCTCGAGCAGTGCGTCGCGCTCGCTCGCGTACGGCGTCTTCTCGAGTTCCTGCTGGACGGCCTGCACGTCGACGAGGTGGTAGTGCAGCGCGTGCAGCGTCGCGGCGGTCGGCGACGGCACCCATGCGGTGTTCGCGCCGGCGCGCGGATGCGCGATCTTCTGCTCGAGCATCGCATGCATCAGGTCCGGCATCGCCCACATGCCCTTGCCGATCTGCGCGCGGCCGCGCAGGCCGGCCGACAGGCCCGCGAGCACGTTGTTGCGCTCGTACGACTGGATCCACGCCGACGACTTCATGTCGCCCTTGCGGATCATCGGGCCCGCTTCCATCGCGGTGTGCATCTCGTCGCCGGTGCGGTCGAGGAAGCCGGTGTTGATGAACGCCACGCGCGCGGCGGCGGCGGCGATACATGCGGCGAGGTTCACGCTGGTGCGGCGCTCCTCGTCCATGATGCCCATCTTCAGCGTGTTGCGCGGCAGGCCGTACAGATCCTCGATGCGCGCGAACAGCGTGTCGGCGAACGCGACTTCCACCGGGCCGTGCATCTTCGGCTTCACGATGTAGATCGAGCCCGTGCGCGAATTGCGCTTCGCCTTCAGGTCGTGCAGCGCGCACAGCACCGTGACGACGCCGTCGAGAATCCCTTCCGGAATCTCGTTGCCGTCGCGGTCGAGCACCGCGCCGTTGGTCATCAGGTGGCCGACGTTGCGCACGAACAGCAGCGAGCGGCCATGCAGCGACAGCGTGCCGCCGGCGGGCGTCGTGTACTCGCGATCGGCGTTCAGGCGGCGCGTGAAGGTCTTGCCGCCCTTCGCGACTTCCTCGACCAGCGTGCCCTGCATCAGGCCGAGCCAGTTGCGGTAGAGCTGGACCTTGTCGTCGGCGTCGACCGCCGCGACCGAATCCTCGCAGTCGATGATCGTGCTGACCGCGGCTTCGAGCACGACGTCCTTCACGTTCGCGAGATCGGCGCGGCCGATCGGCGTCGACGCGTCGATCTGGATCTCGAGGTGCAGGCCGTTGTGCTTCAGCAGGATCGCGGACGGCGCATCGGCCGTGCCCTGGTAGCCGACGAACTGCGCGGGCTGCGCGAGCGCGACGTTGCCCTTCGCGGTTTCGACCGCGAGCTGGCCGTCCTGCACGCGGTAGCGCAGCGCGTCGCGGTGCGAGCCGCTCGCGAGCGGCGCCGCGGTGTCGAGCACGTTGCGCGCGTAGTCGATCACGCGCTGGCCGCGCGTCGGGTTGTAGGCCGACGTGCGTTCGGCGCCGCCGTCTTCGGGCAGTGCGTCGGTGCCGTACAGCGCGTCGTACAGGCTGCCCCAGCGCGCGTTCGCGGCGTTCAGCGCATAGCGTGCGTTCGACAGCGGCACGACGAGCTGCGGGCCGGCCTGCGTGGCGATCTCGCTGTCGACGTTCGCGGTGGCTGCCGCGACGTTCGACGGGACCGGCACGAGGTAGCCGATTCGTTCGAGGAATGCGCGATACGCGGCATGGTCGCGAACCGGGCCGGGGTGCGCGCGATGCCACGCGTCGAGTTCCTGCTGCAGGCGGTCGCGTTCGGCGAGCAGCTCGCGGTTGCGCGGCGCGAGGTCGTGCACTAGGGCCGAGAAATCGCTCCAGAACGCGGCCTTGTCGATGCCGGTGCCCGGCAGCGCTTCGTTTTCAATGAACTGGCTCAGCGCTGGCGCGACTTGCAGTCCTGCTTGGTCGATCATCGTGAATCCTCCCGGGGAAAATGCGCGCGGTTTGGCTGGTTATTCCGCGACGCTCTGTGTACCGGCGCGGGCGATCTGCGCGTCCTGTTCGGACTTTACGCCAGACACACCGATCGCGCCTGCAATCCGGCCGCCGACCGTGACCGGCACGCCGCCTTCGAGCAAGCCCGTCAGCGGCGCGCTCAGAAACGCGGTGCGGCCACCGTTGATCATATCCTCATACGCCTTCGTCTCGCGACGGCCGAGCGCCGCCGCGCGGGCCTTGTCCTGCGCGAGGGTGCTGCTGGCCGGCGATGCGCCGTTCAGCCGAGCGAACGCGAGCAGGTGGCCGCCGTCGTCGACGACGGCGATCGACACGGCCCAGCCGTGGCGTTCCGCTTCCGCGCGCGCCGCGGCGAGCATGCGCTCGGCATCGGCCAGTTCGAGTTCGGGTTTCATTTGCATGGGTTTCCTCCGGAAGCGGTGGTCAGGTGACCAGCCGGTTGTCGACGAGCTCGATCCAGTGGCGCACGGGCGTGCGGCCCGCGCCGTTCAGATGAGTCTGGCAGCCGACGTTGGCGGTGACAATCAGGTCCGGCTGCGCCGCTTCGAGCGCATCGAGCTTGTTGTCGCGTAGTGTCGTCGCGAGGTCGGGTTGCGTCAGCGCATACGTGCCGGCCGAGCCGCAGCACAGATGGCCGTCGGCGACATTCGTCAGATCGAAGCCCAGCCGCGTCAGGATGCGCTCGACCGCACCGCCGAGGCGCTGCGCGTGCTGCAGCGTGCACGGGCAATGGACCGCGACGCGCCGTGGCGTCGCATCGGCGAGTGCCTCGAGCGGCTCGGCCGCGATCACTTCGGCCAGATCGCGCGCGAGCGCGCTGACGCGCCGCGCCTTCTCCGCATAGACGGGGTCGGAGCGCAGCAGGTCGCCGTATTCCTTCACGAACGCGCCGCAGCCGCTCGCGGTCAGCACGATCGCCTCCGCACCGGCCTCGATCGCGGGCCACCATGCGTCGATGTTGCGGCGCGCGCGCTGAAGGCCCGCATCCTGCGCGTTCAGGTGATATTCGGTCGCGCCGCAGCAGCCGGCTTCGCGCGCGGGGCTCACGCTGATGCCGAGCCGGTCGAGCACGCGCGCGGCGGCCGCATTGGTGTTCGGCGACAGCGACGGCTGCACGCAGCCCTCGAGCATCAGCACGCGCCGTGCATGACGCACGGCCGGGCGCGGCGCGGCGGCGGGCACGGCGGCCGGGATCTTGTCCCGCAGCGTGCCGGGCAGCAGCGGGCGCAGCGCGCGGCCGGCCTTCAGCAGCGCGGCGAACGTCGCCGGGCGCGGCACCACGTGACGCAACCCGGCGCGCAGCAGGCGTTCGCGCGCCGGCCGTTGCACGCGCTTTTCGGCTTCCGCGCGGCCGATGTCGAGCAGCGTGTGATAGCGCACGCCGGACGGGCAGGTCGTCTCGCAGTTGCGGCACGTCAGGCAGCGGTCGAGATGCCGTTGCGTGCGTTCGCCGCACGGCTCGCCTTCGAGCAACTGCTTGATCAGGTAGATGCGGCCGCGCGGCCCGTCGAGCTCGTTGCCGAGCACCTGATAGGTTGGGCAGGTCGCATTGCAGAAGCCGCAGTGCACGCACGCGCGCAGGATCGCTTCCGCTTCGTCGGCCCGGGCGAGGGCCTTGCTTGCTTCGCTGAGATTGGTTTGCATCGGCGGGTCGGGATCGGGTTCGCGTCAGAAGTCGGCGTAGAGCCGGCCGGGATTGAAGATCGCGTGCGGGTCGAGCTGCGCCTTGAGCTGCCGGTGTACGCGCAGCAGCGCGGGCGGCAGCGGCTGGAACGGCTCAGGTGTCGTGCCCGGCGTGAAGCAGGTCGCGTGGCCGCCCCATTGCGCGGCCAGGCGCTGCACGTCGGCCGGCGCCGCGTCGCTTTTCAGCCAGCGCTGCGCGCCGCCCCAGTCGACGAGCTGCGCGCCCGGCCACGCGTCGAGCGGCGCGGCAGCCGGCACCGACACGCGCCACAGCGGGCGCGGGTCGTCGAAGAACGGCAGCGCGAGATCGCGCAGCCGCGCCCAGAATGCGTCGCCGCGGTCGTCCATCCGGTCGCCGCCGATCGTGTCGCGCGCGGCCTTCACCGAGCCGTCGCCGCCTTCGATCCGCACGCGCAGTACGCCGTTCGCGTGGCACGCACCCGCGAGCGGCAGCCCCGCGCGACGCCACGCGGCGACGCGCTGCACGGCTTCGCTTGCCGCAAGCGTCAACGCGAGATCGCACGTCGCGCGCGGCTTCGGCAGCACCTTCAGCGACACTTCGGTCACGACGCCGAGGCAACCGAAACTGCCGGCCAGCAGGCGCGACACGTCGTAGCCCGCGACGTTCTTCATCACTTCGCCGCCGAAGCGCAGATGCTTCGCGTGGCCGGTGATCACGCGGCAGCCGAGCACGAAGTCGCGCACCGCGCCGGCCCACGGACGACGCGGGCCCGACAGCGCCGCCGCGAACATGCCGCCGACGGTGGCCGCGCCGCCGAACGACGGCGGCTCGCACGGCAGCATCTGGCCGGCCGCGTCGAGCATCGCGTCCAGATCGGCGAGCGGCGTGCCCGCGCGCGCGGTGATCACGAGTTCGGTCGGGTCGTACGACACGATGCCGCGATGCGTGCGCACGTCGAGCGTGCGGCCTTCGACCGGGCGGCCGGCGAACGCCTTCGTGCCGGCGCCGCGGATGCGCAGCGGCTGGCGATCGCGGATCGCCGCGTCGACCTGCGCGACGAGCGCCGCGCTGTCGTCGATGGATTCGATGTCGCGTCGCATCAGAAGCGCTCCAGTTCGGGAAACGGCAGCTTGCCGTGATGGACGTGCATTGCGCCGAATTCGGCGCAGCGGTGCAGCGTCGGGATGTTCTTGCCGGGATTGAGCAGCCCCTGCGGATCGAATGCGGCCTTCACCGCGTGGAAGAACGTGATTTCGTCGGCGTTGAACTGCACGCACATCTGGTTGATCTTCTCGCGCCCGACACCGTGTTCGCCGGTGATGCTGCCGCCCGCCGCGACGCACAGCTCGAGGATCTTGCCGCCGAGCGCTTCCGCGCGGTCGAGCTCGCCGGGCCGGTTCGCATCGAACAGGATCAGCGGGTGCATGTTGCCGTCGCCCGCGTGGAACACGTTCGCGACCGGCAGCCGGTATTCGGCGGACAGCGCGGCGATCCCTTCGAGCACGCGCGGCAGCTCGCGGCGCGGGATCGTGCCGTCCATGCAGTAGTAGTCGGGCGACATCCGGCCGACCGCCGGGAACGCGTTCTTGCGGCCGGCCCAGAAGCGCTGGCGCTCGGCTTCGTCGCGCGCGACGCGAATCTCGCTTGCGCCCGCGTCGCGCAGCAGCGCGGCGACGCGTTCGGCATCCTCGTCGACGTCGCTGGCCGCGCCGTCGAGCTCGCACAGCAGGATCGCCTGCGCGTCGACCGGATAGCCCGCGTGGATGAAGTCCTCGGCCGCGCGGATCGCGAGGTTGTCCATCATCTCGAGGCCGCCGGGGATCACGCCCGCGCCGATGATCCGCGCGACCGCGGCGCCCGCCTCGGCGACGTCGTCGAAGCTCGCCATCAGCACCTTCACGCTCGGCGGCTTCGGCAACAGCTTCACCGTCACCTCGGTGACGATGCCGAGCATTCCTTCGGAGCCGGTGAACAGCGCGAGCAGGTCGAAGCCCGGTGCATCGAGCGCGTCGGCGCCGAGCGTGAGCGTGTCGCCGTCGATCGTCAGGATCTCGACCTTCAGGATGTTGTGCACCGTGAGCCCGTATTTCAGGCAGTGGACGCCGCCCGCGTTCTCGGCGACGTTGCCGCCGATCGAGCACGCGATCTGCGACGACGGGTCGGGCGCATAGTAGAGGCCGTGCGGCGCGGCGGCTTGCGAGATCGCGAGATTGCGCACGCCGGGCTGCACGCGCGCGATGCCGGCATCGGGGTCGATGTCGAGGATCCGGTTGAACTTCGCCATCACCAGCAGGATGCCTTTTTCGAGCGGCATCGCGCCGCCCGACAATCCGGTGCCCGCGCCGCGCGCGACGACCGGCACGCCGTGCGCGGCTGCGACGCGCAACACCGCGCGCACCTGGTCGACCGTGTCGGGTAGCACGACCGCGAGCGGCACCGTGCGGTACGCGGCCAGCCCGTCGCATTCGAACGGCTTGAGCGCCTCGCGTTCGTGCAGCACGTCGAGGCCGGGCGCCGCCGCGTGCAGCGCGGCGACGAGGGTGGCGCGGTCGACGGTCGCCAGCGGCCCGTCGATCCGTTCGTCGTAGATGAAACTCATTGGTTCGTCTCCACCATGCGGGCGGCCGCGCGAGGCGCGACACGCCGGAAGGACAGGATTCTTGGCGGCCCGCGCGGGCATGTCCAGACGTCGCTAAGGTGGTCATACCAGTTTTTGATAAGCGATCGATCCTGCGTTCTTGAATGATCGGTAAAACCCAACGACAACAAGGCTTTGTGCGAAAATCGGCGTCATCTGTCCAAAGTGGTCATACCAGTATGGAAATGCAGGAGCGGGAAGGGCCGGCGCGACGCGTGGCCGACGTCGTCGCCGAGCGGATCGAGCAGTTGATCGTCGACGGCGTGCTGAAGGCCGGGCAGGCGCTGCCGTCGGAGCGGCGGCTGACCGAGAAGCTCGGCGTGTCGCGCACGGCCGTGCGCGAAGGCATGAAGCTGCTGCACGCGCGCGGGATCATCGATACGACGCACGGCAAGGGTTCGTTCGTCGCGAGCCTGACCCCGCAGCGTGCGATCACGCCGATGATGCATCTGCTCGGCTCGCAGCCGCGTACGCTGTACGACCTGTTCGAGGTGCGCGGAATGCTCGAGGCCGAGGCCGCGCGGCTCGCGGCGCTGCGCGGCACGCCGGCCGATTTCATCCTGATCCGGCGCCGCTACGAGGAAATGACGGCGGCCGACGCGCAGGATCTCGATCCCGCCGCGCGCGCGAAACTCGACCACGCGTTTCATCTTGCGATCTGCGAGGCGTCGCACAACCCCGTGCTCGTCAATACGCTGCAGTCGCTGACCGACCTGCTGCTCAGCTCGGTGTTCGCGTCGGTGAACAACCTCTATCACCGCGAACCGCTGAAAAAGCAGATCGACCGTCAGCACGCGCGGCTCTACAACGCGGTCACGGGGCGGCTGCCCGACCAGGCGCGCAAGGCCGCGAGCGAACATATCCGTCAGTGCGTAGACTATCTGCGCGAGATCGAGCAGGAGGAGCAGCGGCTCGTGCGTTCGACGTTGCGGCTCGAAGGGTGGACGTGAACGGGCGGTGGCTCGCCTGCACGTTGATGTAAATCACGCCTGGTGCGCTGACGCTGCGGCCTCACGATCGAATATGTCACAATGTGATCTATTCGGTGCGCGGCTTGGCATCGCTCGTGCACGTGGATGCAACACGTACGGCGTACCGTCGAGCGTGATACGCCACCGATCCCGCTTCTGACAGGAGGATGCTGCATGTCGATTCCGACGCGTGGCGACGGGCACGACGCCCGCGCCATCCAGATCCTGCATCGCCCCGTCTGCGACCTGCTCGGCTGCACCTGGCCGATCGTGCTCGCGGGCATGGGCGGTGTCGCGCGCGCGGAGCTCGCGAGCGCCGTGAGCGCGGCCGGCGGGTTCGGCTTTCTCGGCATGGTGCGCGAGCCGGTTGCGCTGATCCGCAGCGAAGTGCAGCGAGTACGCGCGGCGACCGATCGCCCGTTCGGCATCAATCTGATTCCCGCGTCGACGCCGCCCGATCTGCTCGATGCCCAGCTCGACGCATGCGTCGAGCTGCGCGTGCCCGTCGTCGCGCTGTTCTGGGACGTGATGCCGGCCGTCGTGCGGCGCCTGCGCGACGCGGGCGTGTGCGTGGTGCATCAGGTCGGCTCGCTCGACGATGCGCGCGCGGCCGAAGCGGCCGGGGCGCAGGCATTGATCGTGCAGGGGCGCGAGGCGGGCGGCCATGTCCGCGGCGACCGGCCGCTTGCCGCGTTGCTGCCCGACGTGATCGGTGCCGCGAACGTGCCGGTACTCGCGGCGGGCGGGATCGTCGACGGTGCGGGCGTGGCGGCCGCGATGGCGCTCGGCGTGCAGGGCGCGGTGATGGGCACGGCCTTCATCGCGACCCACGAATCGTTCGCGCATGCGTATCACAAGCAGCGCATCGTCGAGGCGCACGAAGGCGACACGCTGCTGACCGACATCTTCCACATCAACTGGCCGCGCGGCGCGAGGGTGCGCGTGCTGCCGTCGAGCGTGACGCGCGGCGAACGCGGCGATCCGTTCGGCGACGCGCGGACCGTGATCGGCGACGAGGAAGGGCGGCCGATCTATCTGTTCAGCACCGATTCGCCGCTGCGCACGATGACCGGCGATGTCGAGGCGATGGCGCTGTATGCGGGCACGGGCGCGGGGCGGATCGAGGCGGTCGAGATGGCCGGCGACGTGTTGCAGCGGATCGTCGCCGGCGCGGCCGCGATACTCGACAAAGGCGGCGCGGGGACGCCGGCTGTCGCCGTCGACGAGCGCGAACACGAGCGCCGCGCCGCGTTGCTGGCTACGCTCGACGAATTGCTGGCAGCCGAGCGCGCGGGTGCGCGCGTCGCGTCCGAGACGGCGACCGAGGTGACCGACGATACCGAGCTGCATCGGCTGATCGCCCGTATCCGCCAGGACGAGGCGCACTGGTGCAGCGTGCTCGTCGACGCGATCCGGTCGCTCGACGCGGTGCCGACGCGCGCGACCGGCGCGTTCTATGAGAAGGCGATGGCGATCGACGATCTGGCGGAGCGGATGGCGTTCCTGAATCGCGGCCAACGCTGGGTCGTGCGCAAGCTGCAGACCTTGCTGCCGACGCTCGCCGATCCGGACATTCACCATGCGCTGTCGTTGATGCTGGTCGCGCACGAGAAGAATATCGGGGCGGTGGACGTGCGGCTGCGCGGCGGCGCGGGCGGGGCGCAACCGGCGCGGTAACCGCTAGAATTGCGGTTTTCGCCCGGAATACGTCCATGTCTTTTGCCTCGCTTGGCCTGATCGAGCCGTTGCTGCGTAACCTGCAGGGCCTCAATTACCAGACACCCACGCCGGTGCAGGCCAAGGCGATTCCCGCCGTGCTCGGCGGCAAGGACGTGATGGCCGCGGCCCAGACCGGCACCGGCAAGACGGCCGGTTTTGCGCTGCCGCTGTTGCAACGGCTGGTGCAACACGGCCCGGCGGTATCCAGCAACCGCGCGCGCGTGCTGGTGCTGGTGCCCACGCGCGAACTGGCCGAACAGGTGCTGCAAAGCTTCGTCGAATACGGCAAGGGCCTCGATCTGCGGTTTCTGGCCGCCTACGGCGGGGTGAGCATCAATCCTCAGATGATGAAGCTGCGCAAGGGCGTCGACGTGCTCGTGGCGACGCCGGGCCGCTTGCTCGACCTCAATCGCCAGAACGCGGTGCAGTTCGATCAGGTGCAGACGCTGGTGCTCGACGAAGCCGACCGCATGCTCGATCTCGGCTTCGCGCGCGAACTCGACGCGGTCTTTGCCGCGTTGCCCGCCAAGCGCCAGACATTGCTGTTCTCCGCCACGTTCTCCGACGAGATCCGCACGATGGCGGCGGGCATTCTGCGCAGCCCGGTCGATATCAGCGTCAGCGCGCCCAACGCCACGGCCAGCAAGATCAAGCAATGGGTGGTGACGGTCGACAAGCGGAACAAGCCGGACCTGTTCATGCATCTGGTGGCGCAAAACAAGTGGGAGCACGCGCTGGTGTTCGTCAAGACCCGCAATGGCGTCGATTATCTGGCGGTGATGCTGGAGAAAGCCGGCTATGCGGTCGACACGATCCACGGCGACAAGCCGCAACCCGCGCGTTTGCGGGCGCTGGAGCGTTTCAAGGCGGGCGAAGTGCAGATGCTGGTCGCCACCGATGTGGCGGCGCGCGGACTGGATATCGACGATCTGCCGCTCGTGATCAACGTCGATCTGCCGATCGTCGCGCAAGACTATGTGCACCGTATCGGCCGCACCGGCCGCGCGGGCGCCAGCGGCGTGGCGGTATCCCTCGTATGCGCCGATGAAGCGCCGCAACTGGCCGCGATCGAAGCGCTGATCCGGCAGACGCTGCGGCGCGAAGAAGAGCCGGGTTTCGAAGCCGAGCATCGCGTGCCGGAAACCAGCGCGACGGGCCAGATCATCAAGAAACCGAAAAAGCCGAAGAAGCCCAAGGTGCCGCAAGCCGCGCCGGTCGCGAGGCAAACGCCGGGCAAGAAGCCGCATACGCCGAGCAACGACGGCAGGCGCAAGCCGGGGGCGCAGCATGCGACGGCCGCTGGTGCCGGTAAAGGTCCGGACTACACCATCGGCAGCCCGTTCAGCGTGCAGAAGCCGCGCAGCAAGCCAGCCGGGAAGGCGGGGGCGGCGAAGCCCGCCGGGAAATCCGCCGGTGGGCGCGGCAAACCGGGCAAACCGTCCAGGTAGGCCGAATCTTCCTGTCCGGGGTGCCGAGACGATTGAATCGTCCGATGCAGTGGACGAATGCGGATGGTTGGAAGCAGCGCGGCCGGTTTTCTCGTTGCCGGCCTGAAACCGGCCGCGACCCGGCCTTCCCGGCGTGACCGACGATGTGCGATGACTGAAGTGAGAGAGGGAATGACGACGACATTCGACGAGGCGACAACGGCGGCGATCGCCGCGTTTGCCCAACTGGATTTGTACACGGCCGTGCAAGCAATGCGCGCCGAGGCCGATTATGACCACGAGCGGGACCAGTGGATCACGCGCTATATCGACGAGCACGGCGGCGGCGTGGACGATGCCGAGTACGACGCCTTGCATGCTCAGGCGCAGGCAACGCCGGAATACGCGCACTTCATCGATGGGGTTCGCCAAGAAATCCTCGAATACTTCGGCGTGACCGACGATCAACTGGACTGCATGATCGTGCTGCGCGAGGACGACAGCGATGCGCTGTGGGCGGAGGTCAACCGCCAGCGGAGCGCGCTGGGAACCGGTGAAGTGCGCGGCGATCTCTGACAGGCCCGTCATTCGCCGGTACTGTGGGTGGGTCATTCGAGCATGTCGATTCCACCCGGGTATCGGATGCTCGCCTATCGGTCTTCTCGCGCAAGTCGCAGCAAGACGTCGGCGAGGGCCCGAATTTTCGGTTGTGCCGCACGTTGGGGCGGATAGACGAGGAAGTACGAAAGGCCGTCTCGAGCCACGTCCTCGAACGGCGTCACCAGCGATCCGGCGCGGAGCCGGTCTCTTGCCATTCGCGGGTCGCCGATTGCAACGCCGTGTCCTTCCATCGATGCCGCGAGCGTCAATTCGAGGGTATCGAATACGAGTCCGCGTCCCGCATCGACCTGGCGTGCCCCGACATGATCGAGCCAGCACTTCCATTCCGCGTGGCTGGGCCCGGGATGGAGCAATTCGACCTGCGCAAGGTCGGCAACGGATCGCAGTGAGGTTGCCAAGGCGGGCGCGCACATCGGCGTGAGCATCTCGGCAAACAGCGGGATCGCCTCCATACCGGTCCATTGCCCCGTGCCGCGCACGACGACGGCATCGACGTCGGACGTCGTGAAATCCGGCGTGTCGTCCGCGGATGTCGAGATACGAAGCTCCGTTCCGCTCATCGCGCGCTGGATGTCCGGCAGCCGCGGGAGCAGCCAGCGAACGGCGAACGTGGAAGGCAGCTTCAACGTGAGCACCGAGGTCGCCCGTGCATGGACGTCCGCGTGCCGAACCAATTGCGTGAGCACGTTGACCGCGACCGTCAGCAGTGCATTCCCTTCCGCCGTCAACGTCAGCCCCGATACGTGGCGCACGAAGAGTGCGCATCGGTAATGCGTTTCCAGCTGCTGTATCTGGCGGCTGACCGCACCTTGCGTCCGGCATAGGTGGTCCGCCGCCTTGCTGATGCTGCCCAGCTGCGCCGCGGCGACGAACGACTGAATCGCCGCCAACGGCGGGAGCGGCCGCGTCAGGTCGGCCAGCGGATATGCATGCGCCGCATACCCGGATTGCAAATTTTTCGATTGTTCGGTCATCGGGGCGTCGCTATCGTGCGTCTACCGGATGCCCTGTTCTTGCGAGTGAACGGGGTCGTCAACGAATGATCGGAGGATAGTCTTGGGCTCAACGTCGGGATCACTATATACGCAACAGGTTCGCGCCTACCTTCGGGAACTGGAGCGAGGCGATGTCGGCGCCATCTGCGCGCTATTTACGCCGGACGCGCGGATTTTCTCGCCATTTCTCGGCTGGATGCAGCCTGAGCCCTTCTTTTCGAAGGTCGCTGCCGCGTCGGGAGAAAGCAGGATTACGCCGATCGATATCTGCGTCAGCACGAGTGGCGCTCGCCGTGCGACCGGTTACTTCATCTACGACTGGGGCCTGAAAGACGGCTCGGCGGCGCGCTTCGAGTGCGTCGACGTATTCGAGTTCGACGTCGCGGGGCTCATCGAACGAATGATCATCGTCTACGACACCCATCCGATTCGCAGTACGGTCGGCGACAAGTACGCGTAGCCGAATCGATGTCGAGCAAAGTCGCGCCCAGACGTCCAGGCGCGTCGAAACCGGCAGTCAGCTGCGCGTTTAATCGGTTGGCGGCATTGGAGCCTGGATGGCGGGCCAAGGTCGCCAACCGACATCGCCCCAATCTGCAAAGCATGAAAAAAGCCCGCCGAAGCGGGCAACCTCACGATGCGGAGGGGGAGATTCGAAACGCGAGCGGCGCGCGTTCAGCCTTTCGTCGCGCCGAACGTGAGCCCCGCGACGAAATGCTTCTGCATTGCGAAGAACATCGCGACCGACGGCAGCGCGGCGAGAATCGACCCGGCCGAGACGAGGTTCCAGGAAGTCGTCCATTGCCCTTTCAGCGCGGCGACGCCCGCCGTGATCGGCGCCGCCTCGTCGCCTTGCGTAAGGCACAGCGCCCAGAAGTAATCGTTCCACACGAACGTGAACACGAGAATCGCGAGCGCGGCCAGCGCCGGCCGGATCAGCGGCAGCACGATCCGCCAGAACACCGTCCATTCGCCCGCGCCTTCGATGCGCGCCGCCTCGATCAGCTCGAACGGCAGCTGCTTGATGAAGTTGCGCAGGAACAGCGTGCAGAACCCCGTCTGAAATGCGACGTGGAACAGGATCAGCGCTTCGACGGTATTGAACACGCCGAGCCGCAGCGACAGGTCGCGCACCGGAATCATCAGCACCTGCACCGGCACGAAGTTGCCGGCGACGAACGTGCCGAACAGCGCGGTATTGCCGCGAAACCGGTAGGTCGCGAGCGCGAAGCCGGCCATCGCCGCGAGCGCGATCGAGCCGATGACCGACGGCACGGTGATCTGCACGCTGTTCCAGAAGTAATGCAGCATCGGCGACGTGGTCAGCGCATCGCGATAGTTCTCGATCATCGCGAAGCGGCGCGGCCAGCCCCAGTAGTGGCCTTCGACGAGTTCCTCCGTCGAGCGCACCGACGTGACGAACACCGCGATCATCGGCAGCAGCCAGATCGCGAGCGCGACGGGCAGCGACAGCTTGTACAGCCGGCGCGATACCGGCTTCCAGTGGGCAACGGGTGTCGGAAACATGATGAGTGGGCTCCCGAAAGGTCACTGCTCGTTGCGCAGCATGCGGCGCAACTGGAACACGATGTAGACGAGCATGATCGCGAACAGCACGACCGCGATCGACGCGGAATAGCCGAGCCGGTAGTACTTGATCGCCTGGTCGTACATGTAATACGCAAGCACGGTCGAGCTTTCGAACGGGCCGCCGCCCGTCATCACCGAGATCAGGTCGAAGCTGCGCAGCGCGCCGATCACGGTGACGACGATTGCCATGAAGGTGGTCGGCCGCAGTTGCGGCAGCACGACGTGCCACAGCAGCGCGAAGCCGCGCGCGCCTTCCATCCGCGCGGCTTCGATCTGTTCCGGGTTGATCGACGTGAGGCCGGTCAGGTACAGGATCATGCAGTACGCCGTCTGCGGCCACAGCGCCGCGAACACCACGCCGAGCGTCGCATAGCGTGCGTCGCCGAGCACCGGGATGCCGTGCCCGGCGATGAGCGCGAGCAGCCCGAAAGTCGGATCGTAGAACCACGAGAAGATCAGCCCGACGACCACGCCCGACAGCACGAACGGCGCGAAGAACAGCGACTTCACGAGCCGGATGCCGCCGACCGCCTGGTTCAGGTACAGCGCGAGCGCGAGGCCGAGCGGCGGTGCGAGCATGAACAGCACGAGCCAGATCACGTTGTTGCGCAGCGCGGTGTAGAACGTCGGCGCCTGCAGCAGCTCAGCATAGTTCGCGAGCCCGACGAAGGTGCGCTCGGTCATCCCGTCCCAGTTGTACAGGCTCAGCCACAACGTCGACAGGATCGGCCAGATCACATAAATGGCAACCATTGCGCAGGCCGGCGCGAGAAACAGCCACGCGGCGCGCCGTTGCCGCCGCACGGCGGGCGACGGCCGGCGCGCGGGCAACGCGGTGGTGGACGGGCCGCGCGGCGGCGGTGCGGTGCCGGCGGGCGGGGTGGACGTGATCGGACTGGACACGGCAAGCCTCCTGAACGGACACGGCGGCGCGCGGCCGCCGGTTGGGTCACGCGGTCACTTCTTGTAGATCCGCTTGCGGGTCTGTTCGAGTTGCGCGAGCACCGTATCGAGCTGCGCGGGATTCGCGAGGAACTGCTGCATGCCCTTCATCCCTTCGTCGGCCATTTCCTTGGTCATGTCGCGGTCGTAGAACTGCGCGACGCCGCCCTTCGTGTCGGCGAGGATCCGGAAGCCGATGCGCGAGATCGGATCGGCCGGCTCGGGCGACTTGCTGTTGGCCGACAGCGAGCCGAGCCCTTCGGCGAGCTTCGCGCCCATCTCGGGCGTTTCGACGAACGCGAGGAACGTGTGCGCATCGGCCTTGTTCTTCGCCTTGGTCGGGATGTGCAGCGATTCGACCGGGCCGTCCTCGGCGGTCGGCACCTTCGGGTCGATGATCGGAAAGCGGTAGTAACCCATTTCCGGCTTCACGTTCGGCGGGAAACCGGCCGCGATGAAGGTGCCCATCAGCATCATCGCGGCCTTGCCCTGGAACAGGAACGGCTGCGCGCCGTCGAGATCGTAGGACAGCGCGTTGTCGATGAAGTAGCCCGAGTCGATCAGCGATTTCCACGTCGTGTAGACCTTCTTCACGCGCGGGTCGGTGTACGGCACGTCGCCGGCCATCAGTTGCTGATGGAACGCGTTGCCGTTCAGGCGCAGGTCGAGATAGTCGAACCAGCCGGCGAGCGTCCACGCGTCGCGGCCGCCGATCGCGATCGGCGTGATGCCGGCCGCCTTCAGTTTCTTGCACGCATCGAGAAACTGGTCCCACGTCTTCGGCTCGTCGGCGATGCCGACCTTGCGGAACAGGTCCTTGCGGTAGAACAGCCCCCACGAGTAGTAGACGGTCGGCGCCGCGTACTGCTTGCCGTTATAGGACGACGCGCCGCGCGTCGACGCATACATCGCATCCCAGCCGTTCTTCGTCCAGTCGCCGCTCAGGTCCTCGAACAGCCCGCGCTTCGCGTAGTACGCCATCCGTTCGCCCGCATGCCAGTTCACGACGTCCGGCGCGACGGTGGTGAGCCACGCCGGGAGCTGCACCTTGTACGCTTCCTCGTCGACGAAGGTCGGCTTCACGTCGATGTCGGGATGCGCCTTGTGGAACGCTTCGATCGTCGACTGCCAGACCGCGCGCTGGCTCGCGCCCTTGAACGCGATGTTGATGGTCAGCGTGCCGGCATCGGCGGGCGCCGTCGTGCCGAGCGACGCGAAGGCGACCGCGGCGGCCGTGGCGAGCCGGGCGGCGGCGCGAAGGGGGCGATGTGTCATGGTGTCTCCAGTCCTGTGTGTCGTTGTGCGTGCCCGGCGCGTCGCGGCGCCGGTGAGGGGTTACGAACGGCTTCGATACACGGCTACGTCCTGCGGTCCGACCTGCGCGGCGCCGAACACGAACGCCGACGGCGGTATCGCGTCGATCGTGTGCGGCGTGCTGCCGTAGTTGAACACGTAGGTCAGGCCGCCGCGGCGGCTCACGCGTACGCCGTCGGGCAGCGGTGTCGGCGCGAGGCCCGCTTCGGCCGCGACATCGGCGAACAGGCGCATGGTGGTCGCGTCGTCGAACAGCGCGGCCCAGTAATGCAGCGCGCCATGCGACACGCAGGCGGGATGACCGTCGGCGAAGCGCGCATGCACGACGCTGCGCGTGTCGTCGTGCAGTTCGACGAAGTCGCGCCAGTGGCGCGCCGCGCCCGCGAGCGGCGAGCCGTCGCGCAGCGCGCCGTCGATCCGTTCGGTCAGGTTCGGCCGCAGCGATTCGACGCGCCACACGCGTACCGGCAGGATCGACGCGAGCGGGCCGGGCGGCAGCGCCGGCGGAATCTGCAGGTCGACGGTTTTCGAGCCGGTGCGCGGCCCGAACACCACATGGGCGCTCGATGCGGCGAGCCGTGACGCGAAATCATCCGGCACGATCGGCAGCGGCGGCACCACGACGACGCGGTAGCCGTCGAGCGGCGCGTGCGCGGACACGATGTCGACGTCGAGGCCGAGCGCGCGCAGCGCCGAGTAGTACTCGAACGCGAAACGCGGGTAGTGGAAATCGGCACCCTGCGGCTGCACTTCGAACAGCCACTTCGCCTCGTAGTCGAACACCAGCGCAACGGGCGCGCGCACCGCGCCGTCCGCATCCGCGCCGGCGTCGTGCACGGTCGCGATCTCGCGCGCGACGCGCTGCGCTTCGCGGCCGCCTTCGTCGAGCTTGTCGTCGGGCGTGTGCAGCCCCGCGTGCATCTGTTCCTGCGCGAACGGCGCCTGCCGCCAGCGGAAGTAGGACACGCAGCCGGCGCCGTGCGCGAACGCCTCCCAGCTCCACAGCCGCACCATGCCCGGCAGCGGCGCGGGGTTCCACTGCGCCCAGTTCACGGGCCCCGGCTGCTGTTCCATCACCCAGAACGGCAGCTGCGACATGCCGCGATACAGGTCGTGATTGAACGACGCGAAATCCGGATGGCCGGTGCGCAGCCAGCGCGCCTTCACGTCGGGCGCGAACCATTGCTCCTCCAGCGCGCCGAGCGGGTAGCTGTCCCACGTCGCGATGTCGAGGTCGCGGGCGACCTCGTAGTGATCGAACTCGGTGAACAGCTGCATGAAGTTGTGCGCGACCGGCCGGCCCGGCGAGTGTGCGCGGATCACGTCGACCTGCATCCGGTGATAGCGCGCGAGCTCGTCGGACGCAAAGCGTCGGTAGTCGAGGCGATGCGACGGATGGGCTTCGGTCACGGTGCCCACCGGCGCGTCGACTTCGTCGAAATGGCGATACTCCATGCTCCAGAACACGGTGCCCCATGCACGGTTCAGCGCGTCGATCGTGCCGTAGCGCGCCTTCAGCCATTCGCGGAAGCGCACGAGCGCGGCCGGCGAGTAGCTGACGACGGTCTGGTGGCAGCCGAGCTCGTTGTCGGTCTGCCAGTAGCGCACGGCCGGATGGCGGCCGTAGCGCTCGGCGACCGCCGTGCAGATCTGGCGCGACGCTTCGAGATAGGTCGGCGACGAGAAATCGTAGTGGCGGCGCGAGCCGAACGCGCGCGGCCGGCCGTCCGCGCCGATCGCGAGGATGTCGGGATGACGGTCGACCAGCCATTTCGGCGGCGTCGCGGTCGGCGTGCACATCACGATCTCGAGGCCGGCCGCGCCGAGCACGTCGACCGCACGGTCGAGCCAGCCCCAGTCGTATTCGCCCGGCGACGGCTCGATGCGGCTCCATGCGAATTCGGCGATCCGCACCTGCTCGATGCCGAGCGTTTTCATCCGGCGGGCGTCGTCGGCCCACATCGATTCCGGCCAGTGTTCCGGGTAGTAGCAGACTCCGAGGCGCATGCCGATCCTTATGCGTAGTGGTGAACGTGGACGTCGGCGCACGCGGGCACCGCGCGGCCGTCTTCGGTAAACAGATGGCAGGCCGCGGCCGGCGCGTGCACGTGCACGCGTTCGCCGGTGCGCACCTGCGCGTCGCCGGGCACCTTCGCGATCAGCGGCGTCGCGTCGGGCAGGCCGGGCGAATCGAGGTGCACGTAGGTCTGTTCGCCCAGGCGTTCGACGAGCGCGACGTCGCGCGCGAGCGTCGTTGCGTCGGCCGCGGCGCCGAGCGTCAGGTGTTCGGGACGGACGCCGAGCGTCACGGCGGCGCCGGCGCTCAGCGCCGAGCCGTCACGCGGCAGCGCGAAGGTTTCGCCGGACGGCACCAGCTTGACGGTCGTGCGCTGCGCGTCGCACGCAGTCACGACGGCCGGCAGGAAGTTCATCCGCGGCGAGCCGATGAAGCCCGCGACGAAGCGGCTGGCCGGGTGGTGGTAAAGGTCGAGCGGCGCGCCGACCTGCGCGATGCTGCCGTGCTGCGCGGTATCCGCGCCGGCGTGCAGCAGCACGATCTTGTCGGCGAGCGTCATCGCCTCGGTCTGGTCGTGCGTCACGTAGACGACGCTCGCGCGTTCGAACTGCCGGTGCAGCCGCGCGATCTCGATGCGGGTCTGGCCGCGCAGCGCCGCGTCGAGATTGGACAGCGGTTCGTCGAACAGGAACACGCCGGGCTCGCGCACGATCGCGCGGCCGATCGCGACGCGCTGCCGCTGGCCGCCCGACAGCGCCTTCGGCTTGCGTTCGAGCAGCGTGTCGAGCTGCAGGATGCGCGCGGCGTCGCGCACCTTCCGGTCGATCTCGGCTTTCGGCACGCGCGCGAGCTTCAGCCCGAACGCCATGTTCTCGTACACCGTCATGTGCGGAAACAGCGCGTAGCTCTGGAACACCATCGCGACGCCGCGCTCGGCGGCCGGCACGTCGTCGACGCGGCGGCCGTCGATCGACAACTCGCCCGCGCTCAGATCCTCGAGCCCGGCGATCATGCGCAACAGGGTCGACTTCCCGCATCCGGACGGCCCGAGAAACACGCAGAACTCGTGCGCGCCGATCTCCAGATCGACGTCGCGAATGACCGGCGCGTGCTCGCCATAGGCTTTCTGCACGCGTCGCATCGAGATGCTCGCCATTGTCTCCGCTCCATGTTTTAATGCGCCACACTGCTTGATTAAGCGCTTAATCATCGCGATCAAAAAAAGGGGCGATGCGATCGCGGCCGAGTCGCGCCCGTCGGTCGGGCGGCAGGGTGTGCGGCGATAGTGCGCCGCTTCGGTGAGCGAAGCAAATATTGGATCGACGTCTCATATAGTGAGCAAACGATGGCAACTCTGGATGAAGTGGCGCGCCGCGCCGGCGTGACGGCCGCGACGGTGTCGAACGTGCTGCGCGATCGCGGCCGGGTCGGCGACGCGACGCGGGCGCGGGTGCTCGAAGCGGTCGACGCGCTCGGGTATCGGCCGCACCTCGCCGCGCGGGCGCTGGCGGAAGGGCGCGCGCCGACGGTCGCGCTGATGGTATCGAGCATCGCGAACCCGTTCTATCCGGAGTTCGCGCTGGCGGTCGAGCGCGCGGTGCGCCGCAACGGGCAGTTCCTGATCGTCTGCAATACGAACGAAGATCCGTTGCAGGGGCGCGCGTATCTCGACCAGATCGCCGGCACGATCTCCGAAGGGATTCTCGTGACCAATGCGAACCTGCACCTGCCGGACCTGCTCGACGTCGCGCGGCGTGGCGTGCCGGTCGTGCTGTGCCTGTGGGAGCGGCCCGACGCGCCGCCCGATGGGTTGCCGTGCGTCGCGATCGATTTCCGCGAGGCGGGACGGATCGCGACGCGGCATCTGCTCGAACTCGGTCACGAGACAATCGGCGTGATCGTCGGCGGCGCGGCGAGCGGCGTGCAGGCGGCGCGCTACGACGGCTTCGTCGACGTGATGCGCGATGCGGGGCTCGACGCGTCGATCGTCGCGGCCGAGCGTGATTCGATCGAAGGCGGGCTGCGTGCGGCGGGCCGGCTGCTCGATGCGCACCCGCGCTTGACCGCGCTGGTCGCGACCAACGACCTGCCGGCGATCGGCGCGATGCATGCGGCGGCCGATCGTGGCCGGCGCGTGCCCGACGATCTGTCGATCGTCGGCATCACCGACATTCATCTCGCGCGCGACACGCGGCCCACGCTGACGACCGTCGCGATCCCCACCGCCGAAGCGGCCGGCCTCGCAGTCGAGCTGCTCAATACGCTGCGCGAGGCGGGCGGGCAGGGCGACGACGCGTCGCGCGTGCGGGTCGCGTCGCTGCCGACGCTGACGGTGCGCGGCACGACCGGGCCGGTGCCGCGCGCGGCATGACGAAACGCGAGCGGTAGCCCGCCGGCTTCAGCCGCCTTCGACGAGCCGCAGCACGATGCGCCGGGCCGAATCGAGATGCGCGACGGTCATCGCGCGGGCGCCGCGGGCATCGCGTTCGAGGCACGCCTGCAGGATATCGTCGTGTTCGACCTGGAACGACGGGGTATCCGCGAGCAGCGTGGCCTGCAGGCGCTCGTAACGTTCGACCTGGCCGCGCAGTTCGGCGATCGACTTCAACTGCCGCGCGTTGCCGCAGCGCGAATACAGCAACGCGTGGAATTCGCGGTTCAGTTCGCCTTGCCGGCGTGGCACGGTTGCATCGCCGAGCAGCCGATGCACGAGTTCGGCGCGGGCGAGCGTTTCGTCGTCGAGCCGCTTCACGCTGCGGTAGATCGCATCGCCTTCGAGCAGCACGCGCAGATCGTAGATTTCCTGCACGTCCGACGCGCTCAGCATGCGCACGACGGCGCCGCGATTCCGGAAGATGTCGAGCAAGCCCTCGCGTTCCAGCCGCTGGATCGCCTCGCGCATCGGAATCCGGCTGATGCCGAAGCGCTCGGCCAGATCGCGCTCGACGAGCCGCTCGCCGGCCGCCAGTTCGCCGTTGATGATCATGTCGCGCAGCGACGCGGCGATCGCGTCCGCCGTGGAGTCGAGTTTGGCTTCCATGCCTGCCTGTTTCGTCATTTTGGAATAATGGTATACCAAACGGCCATCCAGTGCCACAATGGCGATCATCGGCGGGCGTCACGCAACGGCGTCCGGCCCGGTCGAGGCAACCGACATCAATGGAGAGCGAGATGGCATCGGGCGAACACCAGTATCGCGTCGCAGTGGAGTGGACGGGCAATCGTGGCACCGGCACGTCGGGGTATCGCGAGTACGGGCGCGATCATGTGATCCGCGCAGGCTCCAAGCCGGATATTCCCGGCTCGTCGGACCCGGCGTTTCGCGGCGACGCGGCGCGCTGGAACCCTGAAGACCTGCTGCTCGCGTCGGCATCGGCGTGCCACAAGCTGTGGTATCTGCACCTGTGTTCGGAAGCCGGCATCCG
Source organism: Burkholderia sp. EMB26 (assembly GCF_024730645.1). Classification (NCBI taxonomy): domain Bacteria; kingdom Pseudomonadati; phylum Pseudomonadota; class Betaproteobacteria; order Burkholderiales; family Burkholderiaceae; genus Burkholderia; species Burkholderia sp. EMB26. The sequence goes on along the minus strand of NZ_CP078071.1, from coordinate 1,999,688 downwards.
CGTGCTGGCCTATGTCGACCACGCGGAAGGCACGATGCTCGACGGCGCCGAAGCGGGTCGCTTCACCGAAATCGTGCTGCGCCCGCAGGTGACGATCCGGGCCGGCGACGATCGTGAACGCGCGGCGCAGCTGCATCACGATGCGCATGCGAAGTGTTATATCGCGAATTCGGTCAATTTTCCGATTCGGTGCGAGCCGGTGATCGAGGTTGCCGCGGCGTAGAAAACCGCGGCTGCGTCGTCACAGCGCGACCCCATAAACCTCCCGCGCCGCGGCCCGAATCGCCTCGACCATCACCGTCACCGCCGGCGAATGCAGCCGGTCGGTGCGCGTGATGATCCCGAAATCGTCCATCCGGCAATCCATCTCCAGCGGCAGCATCGTGACGATCCCGTGCCGCGCGTAGTAGCGCGCGACGTCCTCGGCGAGCACCGCGATCATGTCGCTCTGTTCGAGCAGTTGCGTGATGAACAGCAGCGCCGACGTTTCGACGAGGTTCGCCGGCGGCGCGAGGCTCGCGCGCTGGAACACGAGTTCGAAGCGGTGCCGCAGCACGCTGCCGGCCGGCGGCACGACCCACGCGGCGCGCTGGACGTCCGCGAGCGCCAGCGGCGCTTGCGCGAGCAGCGGATGGCCGGGCCGCACGACCGCGGCCACCGATTCGCCGGTCAGCGGCTCGTAGCGCAGGCGCAGCTTGTCGTGTTCGGCGGACAGCCGGCCGAGCACGATGTCGATCTTTTCCTGCGCGAGATGTTCGAGCAGCACGTTGCTGGTGTCGATCTCGACCGACACGTGCAGGCCCGCATGCGTGCCCTTCACCGCGGCGACGGCCGGCGGCACGAGCCGCAGGGCCGGCGACGTGATCGCCCCCACCGCCACGTGGCCGAGATGGCCGGCCTTCAGCGCGGCCAGCTCCTCGCGTGCCTGGTCGAGGCTGCCGAGCGCCGCGCGCGCGTGGCGGATCAGCGCGTCGCCGTACAGCGTCGGCCGCATCCCGCGCGGCAGACGCTCGAACAGCACCGCGCCGATCGATTCCTCGAGTTCGCGCAGCAGCTTCGACGCGGCCGGCTGCGTCATGTTCAGCGCGGCCGCCGCGCGGTGGATGCTGCCTTCGTCGGCGAGCGCGACGACCAGCAGCAACTGGCGCGTCTTCAGGCGGGCGCGGTTTCCCCACGGACTGGCTTCGGTCATCGTACGGGTTTATATCGATATCGGAATCGATATCGTAATCGCCAAAAACGTCATTAGCCAGTTATCAAAATTCTGCCTAGACTGCGCCGGTATCCCGTCACCACAGGACTGACGATGTCGGCAACAAAACCCAGGCTGCGCTCCGCCCAATGGTTCGGCACGAACGACAAGAACGGCTTCATGTACCGGAGCTGGATGAAGAACCAGGGCATTCCCGATCACGAATTCGACGGCCGGCCGATCATCGGCATCTGCAATACGTGGTCCGAACTGACGCCGTGCAACGCGCACTTCCGCAAGCTCGCCGAGCACGTGAAGCGCGGGATTTCGGAAGCGGGCGGCTTCCCGGTCGAGTTCCCGGTGTTCTCGAACGGCGAATCGAACCTGCGGCCGTCGGCGATGCTCACGCGCAACCTCGCGTCGATGGACGTCGAGGAAGCGATCCGCGGCAACCCGATCGACGCGGTCGTGCTGCTCGCCGGCTGCGACAAGACGACGCCCGCGCTGCTGATGGGCGCGGCAAGCTGCGACGTGCCGGCGATCGTCGTGTCGGGCGGCCCGATGCTCAACGGCAAGCTCGAAGGCAAGAACATCGGTTCGGGCACGGCCGTGTGGCAACTGCACGAAGCGCTGAAGGCCGGCGAGATCGACCTGCATCACTTCCTGTCGGCCGAAGCCGGGATGTCGCGCTCGGCCGGCACCTGCAACACGATGGGCACCGCGTCGACGATGGCGTGCATGGCCGAGGCGCTCGGCGTCGCGCTGCCGCACAACGCGGCGATTCCGGCCGTCGATTCGCGCCGCTACGTGCTCGCACACATGTCGGGCATCCGCATCGTCGAGATGGCGCTCGAAGGGCTCGTGCTGTCGAAGGTCCTGACGCGTGCGGCGTTCGAGAACGCGATCCGCGCGAATGCGGCGATCGGCGGCTCGACCAACGCGGTGATCCACCTGAAGGCGATCGCCGGCCGCATCGGCGTGCCGCTCGAACTGGAAGACTGGATGCGTATCGGCCGCGACACGCCGACGATCGTCGACCTGATGCCGTCGGGGCGCTTCCTGATGGAGGAGTTCTATTACGCGGGCGGGCTGCCGGCCGTGCTGCGCCGGCTCGGCGAAGGCGGGCTGCTGCCGCACCCGGACGCGCTGACGGTCAACGGCAAATCGCTGTGGGACAACGTGCGCGAAGCGCCGAACTACGACGACGAGGTGATTCGTCCGCTCGACCGGCCGCTGATCGCGGACGGCGGGATTTGCATCCTGCGCGGCAATCTCGCGCCGCGCGGCGCGGTGCTGAAACCGTCGGCGGCGAGCCCCGAACTGCTCAAGCATCGCGGCCGCGCGGTGGTGTTCGAGAACCTCGACCACTACAAGGCGACGATCAACGACGAAGCGCTCGACGTCGACGCGAGCTCGGTGATGGTGCTGAAGAACTGCGGGCCGCGCGGCTATCCGGGCATGGCCGAGGTCGGCAACATGGGGCTGCCGCCGAAGCTGCTGCGCCAGGGCGTGAAGGACATGGTGCGGATTTCCGACGCACGGATGAGCGGCACCGCGTACGGCACGGTCGTGCTGCACGTCGCGCCGGAAGCGGCCGCTGGCGGGCCGCTCGCCGCGGTGCGCAACGGCGACTGGATCGAACTGGACTGCGAGGCCGGCACGCTGCATCTCGACATTCCGGATGAAGAGTTGCAGCGCCGCCTGTCCGACGTCGATCCGACCGCGGCGCCGGGCGTGGCCGGCCAGCTCGGCAAGGGCGGCTACGCGCGGCTGTATATCGATCACGTGCTGCAGGCGGACGAGGGGTGCGACCTCGACTTCCTGGTCGGCACGCGCGGCGCGGACGTGCCGAGCCATTCGCATTGAGCAGGCGGGCGGCGCGACCTGCGTCGCCGCCGGTTGCGGGCCTTCCCGGCCCGCGCTTCATGAAACCGTGAACGCATGACGGCCGGCGACAACCGGGCCGAAGCAGGACGCGAACCATGACATCGAGCAGCACGCCGCGCTATCGCGGCATCTTTCCCGTCGTTCCGACGACGTTTGCCGATACCGGCGAGCTCGACCTCGCGAGCCAGAAGCGCGCGGTCGATTTCATGATCGACGCCGGCTCGGACGGGCTGTGTATCCTCGCGAACTTCTCCGAGCAGTTCGCGATCACCGACGACGAACGCGACGTGCTCACGCGCATGATCCTCGAGCACGTGGCCGGCCGCGTGCCGGTGATCGTCACGACGTCGCACTACAGCACGCAGGTGTGCGCGGCGCGCAGCCTGCGCGCGCAGCAGCTCGGCGCCGCGATGGTGATGATGATGCCGCCGTATCACGGCGCGACGTTCCGCGTGCCGGAAGCGCAGATCTTCGACTTCTATGCGCGCGTGTCGGATGCCATCGACATTCCGATCATGATCCAGGATGCGCCCGCGAGCGGCACCGCGCTGTCCGCGCCGTTCCTCGCCCGGATGGCGCGCGAGATCGAGCAGGTCGCGTACTTCAAGATCGAGACGCCGGGCGCGGCGAACAAGCTGCGCGAGCTGATCCGGCTCGGCGGTGACGCGATCGAGGGGCCGTGGGATGGCGAGGAAGCGATCACGCTGCTCGCCGACCTCCATGCGGGCGCGACCGGCGCGATGACGGGCGGCGGCTTCCCGGACGGCATCCGGCCGATCCTCGAAGCGTTCCGCGAAGGGCGGCACGACGATGCGTTCGCGCATTACCAGGCGTGGCTGCCGCTGATCAATCACGAGAACCGCCAGTCCGGGATCCTCACCGCGAAGGCGCTGATGCGCGAAGGCGGCGTGATCGCGTGCGAGCGGCCGCGGCATCCGATGCCGGAACTGCACCCGGACACGCGCGCGGAATTGCTCGCGATCGCGCGCCGGCTCGATCCGCTCGTGCTGCGCTGGGCGCGCTGAGCGATTCGCGAAGGAGAAAGGCACGATGAGTGAACCGATTTCGCTGGGCGTCGTCGGGATCGGCAAGATCGCACGCGACCAGCATCTGCCGGCGATCGCCGCCGAACCGGGCTTCGCGCTGACCGCATGCGCGAGCCGTCACGCGGAAGTCACGGGCGTACGCAACTACTCCGACCTGCGCGCGCTGCTCGCCGCCGAACCCGAACTCGACGCGGTGTCGCTGTGCGCGCCGCCGCAGGTGCGCTACGCGCAGGCGCGCGCCGCGCTCGAAGCCGGCAAGCACGTGATGCTCGAGAAGCCGCCGGGCGCGACGCTCGGCGAAGTGGCCGCGCTGGACGCGCTGGCCCGCGAGCGCGGCCTCACGCTGTTCGCGACCTGGCATTCGCGTTGCGCGAGCGCGGTCGAGCCCGCGCGCGCATGGCTCGCGCACCGCACGATCCGCGCGGTGCAGGTGCGCTGGAAGGAAGACGTGCGGCGCTGGCATCCGGGGCAGCAGTGGATCTGGGAGCCGGGCGGCCTCGGCGTGTTCGATCCGGGCATCAATGCGCTGTCGATCGTCACGCGCATCCTGCCGCGCGAACTCGTGCTGCGCGAGGCGACGCTCATCGTGCCGAGCGACGTGCAGACGCCGATCGCGGCCGAACTCGATTGCGCGGATACCGACGGCGTGCCGGTGCGCGCGGAATTCGACTGGCGCCACGGCCCCGTCGAGCAATGGGAGATCGCGGTCGACACGGCCGACGGCGTGCTCGCGATCAGCCGCGGCGGCGCGCAATTGTCGATCGCCGGCGAGCCGGTCGAGATCGGACCCGAACGCGAATACCCGGCACTGTATGCGCACTTCCATGCGCTGATCGCGCGTGGCGAAAGCGACGTCGACGTGCGGCCGCTTCGGCTCGTCGCCGATGCCTTCCTGTTCGGCCGGCGCGTGCAGACCGACGCGTTCGGCCGCTGAACCTGCGCGCGCGCTTCGGTACGACGAAGCGCGCGCGACGAATGATTGATTACGGCACACATCACGGCATCAGCCGATACAAAGGAGACACCCATGAACCGCACGACTCACACGATTCGCCGCCATACCCTGCGCGCGCTGCTGGTCGCGCTCTGCATCGCGCCGCTCGGCATGCAGGGCGCCGCGCACGCCGACGCGCCGCTGAAGATCGGCTTCCTCGTGAAGATGCCGGAGCAGGCGTGGTTCATCAACGAGCAGAACGCGGCGTCCGCGCTCGGCCAGAAGGAGAATTTCTCGGTCGTGAAGATCGGCACGCCGGACGGCGAGAAGGTACTGGCCGCGATCGACAACCTCGGTTCGCAGGGCGCGCAGGGCTTCGTGATCTGCGCGCCGGACGTGCGCCTCGGGCCGGCGATCGCGTCGCGCGCGAAGCGCTACAACATGAAGTTCGTGACGGTCGACGACCAGCTCGTCGATTCGAGCGGCAAGCCGCTGCCGAACGTGCCGCACCTCGGGATGTCGGCGACCAAGATCGGCAACCAGGTCGGCCAGGCGATCGCCGACGAGATGAAGCGGCGCGGCTGGAAGCCGGAAGAAGTCGGCGCGCTGCGCGTGACCAACTACGAGCTGCCGACCGCGAAGCTGCGCACCGACGGCGCGACGCAGGCGCTGCTCGCGAACGGCTTCCGCAAGGAAAACATCTTCGACGCGCCGCAGAAGACCACCGACGACGAAGGCGGCTTCAGTGCGGCGGCGCCGGTGCTCGCGCGCCATCCGAACGTGAAGAAATGGGTGATCTACGCGCTGAACGAGGAAACCGTGCTCGGCGCGGTGCGCGCGACCGAACAGCTGCACATCCCGGCGGCCGACGTGATCGGCGTCGGCATCAACGGCGCGGGCGAGGCGTTCGCCGAGTTCCAGAAGAAGGAGCCGACCGGCTTCTACGGGACGATCGCGGTCAGCTCGACGAACCACGGCAAGGACAGCACGCAGAACCTCGTCGACTGGATCCGCAACGGCAAGACGCCGCCGGCCGACACGCAGACGAGCGGCAAGCTGATGACGCGCGCGAACTGGCAGGCCGTGCGCGCCGAACTCGGTATCTGAGCGGGGCGAGGCGAGAACGCGATGACGATGCAGACGATCACGGCCGCGTCCGGCCACGACGCCGAAGCGGGCATGCGGCCGGACGGCCCGCTGCTCGCGCTCGACGGCATCACGGTGACGTTTCCGGGCGTGCGGGCGCTCGACGCGGTGTCGCTGTCGGTGCGCGCGGGCGAGGTGCACGGGCTGATGGGCGAGAACGGCGCGGGGAAATCGACGCTGCTGAAGGTGCTGTCCGGCGTGAACCAGCCGCAGGCCGGCACGCTGACGCTGAACGGCACGGCGCAGCGCTTCGCGTCGACGCGCGCGGCGCTCGAGGCCGGCATCGCGATCATCTACCAGGAACTGCATCTGGTGCCCGAGCTGACGGTCGCGGAAAACCTGATGCTCGGGCAATTGCCGAGCCGGCTCGGCGTGGTCGACGAGCGCACGCTCGCCGCGCGCGCGCTCGATGCGCTGGAGCGGCTCGGCGAGCACATCGATCCGGGCATCCCGGTGAAGTATCTGTCGATCGGCCAGCGCCAGATGATCGAGATCGGCAAGGCGCTGATGCGCGACGCGCGCGTGATCGCGTTCGACGAACCGACGAGTTCGCTGTCCGCGCGCGAAACCACGCAGCTGTTCCGGATCATCCGCGCGCTGCGCGCGGAAGGCCGCGCGATCATCTACGTCACGCACCGGATGGAGGAGGTCTATGAACTGTGCGACCGCGTGACGGTGTTTCGCGACGGTCGCCGCATCGACACGTTCGATTCCGTCGCCGATCTCGACCGCGACCGGCTGATCGGCTGCATGGTCGGCCGTTCGATCGAGGACGTGTACGGCTACCGGCCGCGTGCGGCCGGCGACGTGCTGATCGAAGCGAAGGGGCTGGCGGGGCCGGGGCTGGCCGAGCCCGTGTCGTTCACCGCGCGGCGCGGCGAGATCGTCGGCTTCTTCGGGCTCGTCGGCGCGGGCCGCTCCGAGCTGATGAAGCTGCTGTACGGCGCGGTGCGACCGAGCGCCGGGCACGTCGAGCTGAACGGCAAGCGGGTGGCGTTCGGCAGCCCGCGCGACGCGGTGCGCGCCGGCATCGCGCTGTGCCCGGAAGACCGCAAGCAGGAAGGCATCGTCGCGATCGCGTCGGTGGCCGACAACCTGAACATCAGTGCGCGCCGTCATTTCAGCCCGGCGCGCGTGCTGCTCGACGGGCGGCGCGAACGCGAGCTCGCGCAGCAATACATCGAGCGCCTCGCGATCAAGACCCGCGACGGCGACACGCCGATCGGCGCGCTGTCGGGCGGCAACCAGCAGAAGGTCGTGCTCGCGCGCTGGCTGGCCGAGCGCATCGACGTGTTCCTGATGGACGAGCCGACGCGCGGTATCGACGTCGGCGCGCGCGCGGAAATCTACAACCTGTTCTACGAACTCGCGGAAGCGGGCCGCACCGTGATCCTCGTGTCGAGCGATCTGGCCGAGGTGATCGGCGTGTCGGACCGCATCGTCGTGATGAAGGAAGGACGGGTCGCGGGCGAGGTCGCGAAGGCGCACGCGACGCCCGATGCGCTGATCAAGCTCGCGCTGCCGCGCTAGCGGCGTGCTGTTCAACCGGAAAGCAAGTGAACTGATATGAGCCAGGCAATGCAACCCCAACGTACTTCCCCGTCCCCGGATGCCGCGGCCGCGGCCACGCCCGCGCGGCCACGCGGCGGCGTGTGGCAGCTGATCAACCGCTCCGGCATCGTGATGGTGTTTCTCGTGCTGTTCGCGGTGCTGTCGATGACCGTGCCGGACTTCCTCACGCCGCGCAACATCCAGGGCCTGTTGCTGTCGGTCACGCTGATCGGCTCGATCGCGGTGACGATGATGTTCGTGCTCGCGCTCGGCGAGGTCGACCTGTCGGTCGCGTCGATCGTCGCGTTCTCGGGCGTCGTCGCGTCGACGCTGATCACCGCGACGCACAGCGTCGTGCTGGGTATCGCGGCCGGCGTGCTCGCCGGTGGGGCGGTCGGGCTCGTGAACGGCGTGCTGATCGCACGCTACCGGATCAACTCGCTGATCGTCACGCTCGCGATGATGGAAGTCGTGCGCGGGCTCGCGTTCATCACGTCGAACGGCGACGCGGTGATGATCTCGGAAGAGCGCTTCTTCGATCTCGGCGGCGGGTCGTTCCTCGGTATTTCGTATCCGATCTGGAGCAACATCGTCGGCTTCGTCGTGTTCGGTTTCCTGCTGCGCAAGACGGTGTTCGGCAAGAACGTGCTGGCCGTCGGCGGCAACGGCGAGGCGGCGCTGCTCGCGGGGCTGCCGGTGATGCGCATCAAGATCGCCGTGTTCGTGCTGCAAGGGCTCGTGACGGGCTTCGCCGGTGTAATGCTCGCATCGCGGATGAGCCTCGGCGACCCGAAGACGTCGGTCGGCCTCGAACTCGGCGTGATCTCCGCGTGCGTGCTCGGCGGCGTGTCGCTGACGGGCGGCGTCGCGACGATCTCCGGCGTGCTGGTCGGCGTGCTGATCATGGGCTCCGTGCAGGACGCGATGAGCCTGCTGAACGTGCCGACGTTTTACCAATATCTGATACGCGGCGGAATTCTGTTGCTCGCGGTGCTGTTCGACCAGTATCGTCGCAACCAGCGGCGCGCGATGAAGATCTGATTTCGGTGATGGCGCGGCCGCCCGCGAACGCGACAGATCAGACATCGGGAGACGGCATGCAACAGACTCATCCGGCCGCGTCGGCGACGCTGCTGGCCGACAGCCGCAACACGCTCGGCGAAGGCGCGACGTGGTGCGACAGGACGCACGCGCTGTATTGGGTGGACATCGAAGGCGCGCGGCTGTGGCGCTGCCGCGCGGACGGCTCGGACCTCGCGCAGTGGGCGATGCCCGAACGGCTCGCGTGCTTCGCGCTGACCGACGAGCCGGACGTGCTGCTCGTCGGGCTCGCGACCCATCTCGCGTTCTTCGACCTGCGCAGCGGCGCGTTCACGCGGATCGTCGACGTCGAGCCCGACTTGCCGACGCGGCTCAACGACGGGCGCTGCGACGGGGCCGGCGCATTCGTGTTCGGGATGAAGGACGAAGGCGCCGAACCGCCGCGCGCGGTCGGCGGGTTCTATCGCCTCAATCCCGACCTCACGCTCGAACGGCTCGCGTTGCCGCCGGCCGCGATCGCGAACAGCATCGGGTTCTCGCCGGACGGTTCGAAAATGTATTTCTGCGATTCGCTGGTGCGCGAGATTTTCGTGTGCGATTACCGTGCGGGTGGCGACGTCGCGAACGTGCGGCCGTTCGCGCGGCTGATCGATGCCAATGGCGATCCGGACGGGTCGATCGTCGATCGCGACGGTGGGCTGTGGAATGCGCAGTGGGGCGGCAGGCGCGTGGTGCGTTATGGGCCGGACGGGGTCGAGACGGATCGCGTTGAAGTGCCGACCGCGCAGCCGAGCTGCGTTGCGATCGACGGTGAAGGCCGGCTGTATGTGACGAGTGCGCGTGTTGACCTGAGCGATGACGCGCTGGCCGGCGATGTGCACGCGGGCGGCGTGTTCGTCGCGCAGACGCGCTACGCGGGGCTGCCGACCGCGCGGTTCGCGGGCCGGCGCGCGTCGCACGGCTGACCGCCGCAGCCGACCGCGCGTACCGCGCGTGTCGCGTACAACCGGACAGAACGACGTTTCGCGTGCTGGTAAGATGGCTCGCAATTCCATCCAGCACGCGCCATGAGTTCCACCCCGACCAAGCCCGCCCGTTCGAAACCCGCCGCGAAGGACGCCGCCCGCGCCACGGGCGACAAGCCGAAAGCGCGCGTGCAACAACGTCTGACCTACGTGATCGGCGGCCTCGACAGGCTGCTGCGCCGTCACATGACCGACGCGCTCGCGCCGCTCGGCATCACGCTCGCGCAATACACGGCGCTGTCGGTGCTCGAGGCGCGCGGCGCATCGTCGAACGCGCAACTGGCCGAGCGCTCGTGGATCACGCCGCAATCGGCGAACGAGGTGATGAGCGTGATGGCCGCCCGCGGTTTCGTCACGCGCGAAGCCGACCCGTCGCACGGCCGCATCATCCTGCTGAAGCTGACCGACGCAGGCGCGGCGATGCTGCGCGAATGCGAAGCCGTGCTGCGCCCGCTCGAGGCCCGCATGCTGGGCGACATCCCGGCCGACGACGCCGCGCACGTGCAGCGCGCGCTCGAACTGTTCTCGCGCAACCTGCGCGGCTGAGCGCCTCCCCGATTTTCACGACGCGGGCCCGTTCGGCCCGTGCGCGCTTCGTCCGCGCCATCGGCGATCGCTCGACCGCTCCCTGATTTCCCCGCCGCATTCTCCGGTTTCCGCTCCGGGTTTACACCGGCGCTCGTGCCGCTTGCAATATCAGGTAGCCTGATATTAAATGAAGTCGTCCGCAGCACGCAGGCTGCGCACCGAATCGCACTGGAAACGAACGACAGGAACAGACATGAGCAAGTACGACAACCGCTGGCAGACCGTTGAAGTGAAAGTGGAGGCCGGCATCGCGTGGGTGACGTTGAATCGCCCCGAGAAGCGCAACGCAATGAGCCCCACGCTGAACCAGGAGATGCTTCAGGTGCTCGACGCGGTCGAGTTCGACGACGAGGCGAAGGTGCTCGTGCTGACCGGCGCGGGGGCCGCATGGACGGCCGGCATGGATCTGAAGGAGTATTTCCGCGAGATCGACGGCGGCCCGGACGCGTTGCAGGAAAAGGTGCGCCGCGACGCATCGGAATGGCAGTGGCGCCGCCTGCGGATGTACGGCAAGCCGACCATCGCGATGGTGAACGGCTGGTGCTTCGGCGGCGGGTTCTCGCCGCTCGTCGCGTGTGACCTCGCGATCGCGGCCGACGAAGCGGTGTTCGGGCTGTCGGAGATCAACTGGGGCATCCCGCCCGGCAACCTCGTCAGCAAGGCGATGGCCGACACGGTCGGACACCGCCGCGCGCTGCACTACATCATGACCGGCGACACGTTCACCGGCGTCGAAGCAGCGGAGATGGGCCTCGTGAACAGCAGCGTGCCGCTCGCCGGGCTGCGCGACGCGACGATCGCGCTCGCGGCACGGCTGATGGACAAGAACCCGGTCGTGCTGCGCGCGGCGAAGCACGGCTTCAAGCGCTCGCGCGAACTCACGTGGGAGCAGTGCGAGGATTACCTGTATGCGAAGCTCGACCAGGCGCAACTGCGCGACCCGGAGCGCGGCCGCGAACAGGGGCTGAAGCAGTTCCTCGACGACAAGGCGATCAAGCCGGGTCTGCAAGCCTACAAGCGCTGATACAAGCGCGGACGCAGCCGCCGGCTTCCCCGCCGGCGTAATCGCAAGAGACAGGCAAGGCAGGAGACGACATGACCGACAGACGGATGCTGATCGGCGGCGAGTGGTGCACCGCCCGCGACGGCCGCACCTTCGACCGCTTCAACCCCGCGACGGGCGCGCTTGCGTCGCGCGCGCCGGCGGCCGGCAGCGCCGACGCCGACGCGGCGATCGACGCCGCGCACCGCGCGTTCCCCGCATGGGCGGCGCTCGCGCCGACCGAGCGCCGCCGGCTGCTGCTGAAGGCGGCCGACCTGATGGACGCGCGCATCGACGAGATCATCGCGACCGGCGTCGCCGAAACGGGCGCGACGCCCGGCTGGATCGGCTTCAACGTGACGCTCGCGGCGAACATGCTGCGCGAGGCCGCGTCGATGACGACGCAGATCGCCGGCGACGTGATTCCGTCCGACGTACCGGGCAATCTCGCGCTCGCGATGCGGGTGCCGTGCGGCGTGGTGCTCGGCATCGCGCCGTGGAACGCGCCGGTGATCCTCGGCACGCGGGCGCTGGCGATGCCGCTTGCGTGCGGCAACACGGTCGTGCTGAAGGCGTCCGAGGCGTGCCCGGGCGTGCACGCGCTGATCGGCGCGGTGCTGGACGACGCCGGGCTCGGCGCCGGCGTGGTCAACGTGATCACGCACGCGGCGGCCGATGCACCGGCGCTTGTCGAACGGATGATCGCGCATCCGCATGTGAAGCGGATCAACTTCACCGGGTCGACGCACGTCGGCCGCATCATCGCGCGCCACGCGGCCGCGCACCTGAAACCCGTGCTGCTCGAACTCGGCGGCAAGGCGCCGGTGCTGGTGCTCGACGATGCGGATCTCGATGCAGCCGTCGACGCGATCGCGTTCGGCGCGTTCTTCAACCAGGGGCAGATCTGCATGTCGACCGAGCGCGTGATCGCCGCGCGGCCGGTCGCCGATGCGCTCGTCGAGCGGCTCGCCGCAAAGGCGCGCACGCTGGTTGCCGGCGATCCGCTGGCCGGCCATCCGCTCGGCACGATGGTCGATGCGTCGGCCGCCACGCGCGCGGCGTCGCTGGTCGAGGATGCGCGTGCGCACGGTGCGCATCTGCCGCTCGGCTGCCGCGTCGAAGGCGCGACGATGCAGCCGGCGATCGTCGACGGCGTGACGCCCGAGATGCGCCTGTATCGCGAGGAATCGTTCGCGCCGGTCGTCGCGATCCTGCGTGCGGACAACGACGACGAAGCGGTCGCGCTCGCGAACGACAGCGAGTTCGGGCTGTCGGCGAGCGTGTTCAGTCTCGACGTCGCGCGCGCGATGGCGGTCGCGCGCCGAATCGAATCGGGGATCTGCCACATCAACGGGCCGACCGTGCACGACGAAGCGCAGATGCCGTTCGGCGGCACGAAGGCGAGCGGCTACGGACGCTTCGGCAGCCGCGCGTCGATCGCCGAATTCACCGAGCTGCGCTGGATCACCGTGCAGACCGCGCCACGGCATTACCCGGTATGAGCGAGCCGACGATGAATGTTGAGACGCCCGCCAGCGGCCCGATGAACGACACGGGCGCCGTGCGCTATCGCGCGGCCGCCGTCGCGGTCGGCTCGGCCGAGATTCGCCGCGCCGACGACGGTACCTGGTACCTGCGCTCGCGCGAACCGCTCGGCGATTATCCGACTCGCGTCACCGACTGCCTCGTGCGCGGCGCGCAAGCGCATCCGGACCGCGTGCTGGCCGCGCGGCGCGGTGCCGACGGCCGCTGGATCGAGATCACGTACGCGCGGATGCTCGAACGCGCCCGCGCGCTCGGCCAGGGCCTCGTCGATCTCGGGCTGTCGGCCGAGCGCCCGCTCGCGGTGCTGTCCGGCAACGACCTCGAGCATCTGCAGCTGATGTTCGCGGCGATGCTGGCCGGCGTGCCGTACTCGCCGATCTCGCCCGCGTATTCGCTGGTGTCGACCGACTACGGCAAGCTGCGTCACACGCTCGGCGTGCTGCGGCCGGGCGCGGTGTTCGTCGCCGAACGCGCGCCGTTCGCGCGGGCGCTCGATGCGACGTTGCCGGCCGATGCGGCGCTGATCGTCGCGCACGATGCCGATGTCGATGCCGAGGGCCGCGCGGTGCCGCTGTCGCGCCTGCTCGCTACCGCCCCGCGCACGATCGACGCGATTCACGAGGCGGTCGGCCCCGACCATCTCGCGAAGATCCTGTTCACGTCCGGCTCGACGAAGCAGCCGAAGGCCGTGCCGACCACGCACCGGATGCTGTGCAGCAACCAGCAGATGTTGCGCCAGACGATGCCGGAACTGACGCGCGAGCCGCCGGTGCTGGTCGACTGGCTGCCGTGGAATCACACGTTCGGCGGCAGCCACAACCTGGGCATCGCGCTGTACAACGGCGGCACGCTGTATATCGACGACGGTCGCCCGGTGCCCGGCCGCTTCGACGAAACCGTGCGCAACCTGCGCGAGATCGCGCCGACGATCTACTTCAACGTGCCGAAGGGCTGGGAGGAACTGACCGCCGCGCTCGAACGCGATGCCGAATTGCGCGACACGTTCTTCTCGCGCGTGAAGCTGTATTTCTTCGGCGGCGCGGGGCTGTCGCAGGCCGCGTGGGACCGGCTCGATCGCGTGACCGAAGCGCATTGCGGCGAGCGCATCCGGATCATGGCCGGCCTCGGGATGACGGAGGCGTCGCCGTCGTGCCTGTTCACGACGGGGCCGCTGATGCGCGCCGGGTATATCGGGCTGCCCGCGCCCGGCTGCGACGCGAAGCTGGTGCCGTGCGGCGGCAAGCACGAACTGCGCTTCAAGGGGCCGAACGTGATGCGCGGCTACTGGCACGCGGACGTCGATCCGCGCGACGTGTTCGACGACGAAGGCTACTACCGCAGCGGCGACGCAGGCGTCTTCGCCGATCCGGCGCGGCCGGAACTCGGGCTGCTGTTCGACGGGCGGCTGACCGAGGATTTCAAGCTGAGCAGCGGCACGTTCGTCAGCGTCGGGCCATTGCGCGCGAATGCGGTGTCGACGGGCGCGCCGTACGTGCAGGACGTGGTCGTCACCGGGATCAATCGCGACGACATCGGCTTGCTGGTGTTTCCGCGTGTCGACGCGTGCCGTGCGCTGGCAGGGCTCGCCGCGGATGCATCGGTGACCGACGTGCTGCGCGCGCCGGCCGTGCGCGCGGCGTTCGCGGCGTGGCTTGCCGCGCTGAACCGGAACGCGAGCGGCGGGTCGACGTTCGTCGCGCGAATCCGGCTGATCGACACGCCGCCGTCGCTCGATCTCGGCGAGGTGACCGACAAGGGTTCGCTGAACCAGGCGGCCGTGCAGAAGCATCGCGCGGCGGCGATCGAAGCACTGTACGACCCGGCGCGGCGCGATCCCGACGTGATTTACGCGTAAGCGCACGCACGGGCAGCAACGAGCAGCAAGCAGTCAGCAACAACAAGCAGGCACAACGACCGGCCGGCCACGACACCGGCGGGCATTCTTGCGGCCAGTGAATCAGGTTGCCTGATAAAGGCGACCTTTCATTCGACACCTCGCGCGCCGAACCGCCACTGGCCGGCGGCGGCGCGCGACGGTCGTTGCACGGCCGACCGACTACAAAGACATGGGACTGGAGACATGAACACTTACGTTGCCGAAAAATCCACGGTCGCGACCACGCTGGCGTTGTGTTTCGCGATCGCCCTCCTCGAAGGGCTCGACCTGCAGTCGGTCGGCGTCGCCGCGCCGCGGATGGCGCGCGAATTCGGGCTGTCCGTATCGCAGATGGGCATCGCATTCAGCGCGGGCACCTTCGGGCTGCTGCCGGGTGCGATGCTCGGCGGGCGGCTCGCCGACCGGATCGGCCGCAAGCGCGTGCTGATCGCGTCGACCGTGCTGTTCGGGCTGCTGTCGATCGCGACCGCGCAGGTCTCGCGCTTCGCGATGCTCGTCGTCGTGCGCGTGCTGACCGGTATCGGCCTCGGCGGCGCGATGCCCAACCTGATCGCGCTGTCGTCCGAAGCGGTCGAGCCGCGCTCGCGCAGCAGCGCGGTCGCGACGATGTACTGCGGGATCCCGTTCGGCGGCGTGATCGCGTCGCTGATCGGCGTGCTGCTCGCGGGCGATACCGAATGGCGCCACATCTTCTACGTCGGCGGCCTGGGGCCGCTGCTGCTCGTGCCGCTGCTCGTGTGGTGCCTGCCGGAATCGCGCGCGTATCTCGACGTCGCGGGCACGCAGGCCGCGCGCGCCAGCGTCGCCCGGACGCTGTTCGGCGATGGCCGTACGACGTCGACGCTCGCGCTGTGGGTCAGCTACTTCTGCACGCTGATCGTCCTCTACTTCCTGCTGAACTGGCTGCCGTCGCTGATGGCCGCGCGCGGGCTCGATCGCGCGCACGTCGGCCTCGTGCAGATCGCGTTCAACGTCGGCGCGGGGCTCGGCGCGCTCGGCATCGGCGCGGCGCTCGACCGGATGCGCGCGTCGCGCGTGGTCGGCGGCATGTACGTCGGCATCGTGCTGTCGCTCGCCGCGCTGGCGGCCGCACCCGGCTTCGCGTCGCTCGCGGCGGCTGCGTTCGCGGCCGGGATGTTCGTCGTCGGCGGCCAGTCGGTGCTGTATGCGCTGGCCGCGATGTACTACCCCACCGCGATGCGCGGGACCGGCGTCGGCTCAGCGGTCGCCGTCGGCCGGCTCGGCTCCGTCGTCGGCCCGCTCGCGGCCGCGACGTTGCTGGCCGCCGGCCGCAGCGCGCCGGTCGTGATCGGCGCGAGCATCCCCGTCACGCTGGTCGCGGCCGTGGCCGCGCTGCTGTTGATCCGCCGCCCGCGGGCCGGCGACTGACATTGCCCGGTTTTTTCGATGCGCGCCGTCAGAGCGCGCGATTCAACATGGTCTGGAGACGCAACGAAATGAAGACGAAGACAAGGAATGGCCTGCTGGCCGCCGGCGCGTGCTGCGCGCTCGCCGCGCCGGGCGCGCACGCGCAGTCGAGCGTGACGCTGTACGGGATCATCGACACGGGCGTCGAATTCGTGTCGCACGCGAACGCGGCCGGCGATCACGTGGTGCGGATGCCGGGCGTGACGGGCGAACTGCCGTCGCGCTGGGGGCTGCGCGGCAGCGAGGATCTCGGCGGCGGCTATCAGGCGGTGTTCACGCTCGAAAGCGGCTTCAACGTGCGCGGCGGCGATCTCGGCCAGGGCGGCCGGCTGTTCGGGCGGCAGGCGTTCGTCGGGCTGAAGAGCGGCTTCGGCACGCTCGCGTTCGGCCGCCAGTACACGATGACCTATCTCGCGCTGCAGGGCGCGGACATCATCGGCCCCGACATCTACGGGCTCGGCTCGTTCGACGCGTACGTGCCGAACGGCCGCGCCGACAATGCGGTGACCTACCTCGGCACGTATCGCGGCGTGACGCTCGGCGCCGCGTATTCGTTCGGCCGCGACGGCGCGGGCACCGGCAACTCGCCGGGGCAGGGCACGTGCGCGGGGCAGGTGCCGGGCGACGCGGTGCAATGCCGCAACTGGTCGGTGATGCTCAAGTACGACAGCGCGTACTTCGGTGCGGCGGCGTCGTACGAGGAACAGCGCGGCGGTACCGGCGCGGCCGCGAACTTCTTCGACGGCGTGGCGCCCGTTCCCTTCACCAGCAGCGGCGGCAAGGATGCGCGCACCCACGTGAGCGCGTATGCGCAAGCGGCCGGCGCGAAGATCGGCGCGGGCTGGATCGGGCGGCGCGTGTCGACCGGTTCGCCGGCGGCGGCGGGCGCGCATTCGGACCTGTTCTTCGTCGGCGCGTCGTATGCGGTGAAGCCCGATTTCATCGTCGACGGCGAAGGCTACCGGATCGTCAATTCCGCGCACGACACGCGCGCGACGATGGCCACGCTGCGCGCGACCTATCTGCTGACCAAGCGCACGGCCGTCTATGCGCAATCGTCGTATCTGTGGAACAGCGCGCATGCACGCTACTCGGTCAGCGGCGGCGGGCCCGGCACCACGCCCGGCGCGGGGATGGGGCAGCTCGGCGCGATGGTCGGCATGCGGCACATGTTCTGATTCACTGGCGTGACGAACCGAACGGGAGCTATCTTGAACAGAAAATCTGCATTCCTTTGCATTGCGCCGTTGTCTGCCGCCGCGATGCTCGCCGGGTGCGGCGGCGACGATTCGGTCAGCGCCGCGCCCACGCACCTGAGCGCCGCGACGCCGGCCGCGATGGCGCAGACCTGCGACGCGCTCGCCGCGAAGCTCGCGTATGCGAACACGTCGTTCACGTCGGTGACGACCGCCGCGGCCGGCACGCTGACGGTGGCCGGCAAGCCGGTCGCCGAGCACTGCGTGATCGCCGGCAAGATGAACGAGCGCGTGAGCGCGGTGGACGGCAAGACCTATGCGATCGGCTTCGAGATGCGTTTGCCGAAAGCATGGAACGGCCGCTTCTTCTACCAGGCCAACGGCGGGCTCGACGGCAACGTCGTGACCGCGACCGGCGAGATCGGCGGCGGCGGCCCGCTGACCAACGCGTTGAACCAGGGTTTCGCGGTGATCAGCTCGGATTCGGGGCACAGCGCTGCGCAGAATCCGCTGTTCGGTCTCGATCCGCAGGCGCGGATCGATTACGGCTACGGCGCGGTCGACGCGCTGACGCCGATGGCCAAGCAGGTGATCCGGCTCGCGTACGGCAAGGCGCCCGATCGCAGCTATTTCGGCGGTTGCTCGAACGGCGGCCGTCACGCGATGGTCACGGCGGTGCGCAACCCGGCCGACTACGACGGCATCATCGCGGGCGATCCGGGCTTCCATCTGCCGAAGGCGGCGATCGGCGAGATGTATGGCGCGCAGCAGTTCGCGAAGATCGCGTCGGCCACCGGAACGAACGGGCTGCCGGATATCCGCAGCGGTTTCAACGATGCGGAGCGCCAGTTCGTCGGCGCGAAGATTCTCGAGAAATGCGATGCGCTCGATGGCGCGGCCGACGGGATGGTGCAGGACGTCGCCGCGTGCCAGACGCATTTCAGCGTCGACACGGACATCCCGACCTGCGCGAACGGCACGCGCACCGGGTCGTGCCTGACGCCTGCGCAGAAAACCGCGCTGGAGAACGTGTTCGCCGGTGCGCGCAACAGCGCGGGCACGGCGCTCTACGCGAGCTTCCCGTACGATCCGGGCATCTCGGGCCCTGGTTGGGCCGGGTGGAAGCAGTCGAATTCCGTCACGCTCGATCCGGCCGCGATGGCGTTCACGTTCATGACGCCGCCGAAAACCGCCGCGGCGCTCGCGAACCTGCCCGGCTTCGCGCTCGGCTTCGACATGGACAACGATGCGCCGGCGATCTTCGCGACGAACGGGGTTTATACCCAATCGTCATGGTCGTTCATGACGCCGCCCGACGAGACGAACCTCGCCGCGCTGAAGGCGCGCGGCGCGAAGCTGCTCGTCTATCACGGCACGGGTGATCCGGTGTTCTCGTTCAACGACACGCGCGACTGGTATGCGAACGTCACGCAGGCGAACGGCGGCGACGCGTCGGACTTCGCGCGCTTCTATCCGGTGCCGGGGATGAATCACTGTTCGGGCGGGCCGGCGGCCGACCAGTTCGACATGCTGACGCCGCTCGTCGCGTGGGTCGAGCAGGGGCAGGCGCCGGCCGCGATCGTGGCCGCCGCGCGCGACACGACGAACGCGGTGCCGAACGCGGACGTGCCCGCGTCGTGGGGCGCGGGACGCACGCGGCCGTTGTGCCCGTATCCGCAGGTCGCGCGCTACAACGGCTCGGGCGACGTGAATTCGGCGGCGAGCTTCAGTTGTCGCTGACGTAGCCGTCGATGGGAGGCGGCCGGCGCATGCAACGATGTGCCGGCCGCTTCATGGCCTCATTCATTTACTCGCCGGCATCGACCGGCACGTCGAGCCCGACCTTCACGCGGCTCATGCTCACCAGCGTCTTGAACCGCTTCACGTTGTTGTTCGCGAAGAACAGCTCGCGCGTGAGCGCGTTGTACTGATCCATGTTGCGCACCGCGAGGATCAGCACGAAATCCCATTCCCCCGTCACGTAGTAGCACTGCTGGATCTGCGGGCAGCGCTCGAATGCGCGCTTCATCGCGTCGAGCTGGTCGATCTGCTCGCTCTCGACCTCGACGTTCACGACGATCGTCAGCGGATGATCGACCTTGTCCGGCGCGACGACGGCCGTGTAGCGCTCGATCACGCCATCTTCCGCGAGGCGCCGCAGCCGCCGGTTCACCGCGGCCGTCGACAGGTTGACGCGCGCGCCGAGCTCGGCTTGCGGCGTCTGCGCGTCGCGCTGGACTTCCATCAGCAACTTGCGATCGAACGCATCGAGAGGGGTCGTCATGACGGTGTGTCGAACCTCGGAAGAATGAGAAATTTTTGCGTCTGGGCCATCGATTTGGCGATTTTGTTGACCGGCATGCGCAATATTATTTTTCCAACCGACGGCAAGCGCAACCCGCGCCTGCCCGACCCGACCCGACCCACCCGACGGACCGCCCGCGCGGTCCCGATCCGGAGCCTTTCGTCATGCTGATCGCCAACCCGCGCGCGTCGCGCACCGCTTACCCGAACGCGCTGCGCCGCGTGATGAACATCGCGTCGGCCGACGAAAGCGGCGCGTGGCTCGCGCACTGGCCGCTCGTCGGCCACGCGCGCACGCCGCTGCGCGCGCTGCCCGATCTGGCCGCGCGGCTCGGCGTCGCGAGCGTCAGCGTGAAGGACGAGTCGTGCCGCTCGCCGCTCGGCAGCTTCAAGGCGCTCGGCGCGCCGATCGCGCTGGTGCGGCTCGTGAAGCGGTTGCGCCGCACGCAAGAACTCGATCCGCAGGGGCTCGTCACCGGCTGCTACGCGTCCGAGCTGGCCGACCTGACGGTGATCAGCGCGACCGACGGCAATCACGGCCGCGCGCTGGCCGCCGCCGCGCGCGCGATCGGCTGCGGCTGCGTGATCGTGCTGCATGCGAACGTCGACGCCGAGCGCGAACGCGCGATCTCGGCCTACGGCGCGCGGATCGTGCGCATCGCGGGGAACTACGACGAATCGGTCGTCTGCGCGGCGCAGCTCGCGCAGGCGAACGGCTGGTACGTCGTGTCGGATACGTCGTACGACGGCTACGAAGCGATTCCGCGCGACGTGATGCAGGGCTACGGCGTGATCGCCGCCGAAGCGGCCGCACAGGCCGCGGAGGACGACGGACGGCCGTTCACGCACGTGTTCCTGCAAGGCGGCGTGGGCGGCCTCGCCGCGGGCGTCGCGAGTTACCTGTGGGAGCGCGACGGCGTGCAGCGGCCGCGCTTCGTCGTCGTCGAGCCGCGCCAGGCCGATTGCCTGTACCAGAGCGCGTTGGCCGGCCGTGCGACGAAGGCGACCGGCAGCGTCGATTCGGTGATGGCCGGGCTCGCATGCGGCGAGGCGTCGCCGCTCGCGTGGGATTTCCTCGAGATGTGCATCGACTACTTCATGCTGATCGACGACGAGGACGCGGTGCAGGCGATGCGCGGCCTCGCGGCCGGCAGCGCACGCGACGTGCCGGTCGTCGCCGGCGAATCGGGCGCGGCCGGCGTGGCCGGGCTCGACGTGCTGATGCGCGACCCGGCGCTCGCTCGGCAGGTCGGGCTCGATGCGAATGCGCGCGTGCTGGCGATCAACACGGAAGGGGCGACCGCGCCGTCCGTGTACCGGCATTGCGTCGGCGAGACGGCCGACGCGGTGCTCGCGCGGCAGCGCGACTGGCTGAGCCGCGTGGCGGTGGCGGCCTGAACGACATGACGACCGACGTGACTATCGACGAGGCCAACGCAATGGACACAATCGACGCAACGGCAGAAAGCACGCTGCAGGGGCAGCTGAAGACCTGGCGCCGCCATCTGCACCAGTATCCGGAGACGGGTTTCGAAGAGGTGAACACGTCGGACTACGTCGCGCGGATTCTCACGACGCTCGGGCTCGACGTACATCGCGGCATCGGCGGCACCGGGCTCGTCGCGAACCTGACGGCCGGCACGGGCCGGCGCGCGATCGGCATTCGCGCGGACATGGACGCGCTGAACATCGCCGAGCACGCGCCGGGCCGCGAACACGTATCGCGCACACCGGGCAAGATGCATGCGTGCGGACACGACGGCCACATGTCGATGGTGCTCGGCGCTGCACAACTGCTGGCCGAGCGCAAGGATTTCGACGGCACGGTGCGCTTCATCTTCCAGCCGGCGGAAGAGCACGGCCGCGGCGCGAAGGCGATGATGGCGGACGGGCTGTTCGAGCGCTTTCCGGTCGATGCGATCTTCGGCGCGCACAACATGCCGGGCATGCGCGCGGGCACGTTCTCGACGCGGGCGGGCGGCATCATGGCGAGCGAGGACAACTTCGTGATCCGGATCGACGGGCGCGGCACGCATGCGGCGCGTCCGCACATGGGCATCGACCCGATCGTGATCGGCTCGCAGATCGTGCTCGCGCTGCAGACGATCGTGTCGCGCAATCTCGACCCGGGCCAGCAGGCGGTGATCTCGTGCACGGAATTCATCACCGACGGGCTGCGCAACGTGCTGCCGTCGACCGTGACGATCAAGGGCGACACGCGCAGCTATTCGCGCGACGTGCAGGCGCTGCTGGAAACGCGGATGCGCGAGATCAGCGAAGGGATCTGCCGCACGCACGGCGCGACCTGCACGTTCGAATACACGCACGAGTTCGCGCCGACGGTGAATTCGCCGGAATGGGTCGACACGGCCGTGCAGGCCGCCGCGCACGTCGCGGGCGCCGACGCGGTGCACGCCGACGTGCAGCCGATGATGATCTCGGAGGATTTCGGCGCGTTCCTGCAGGCAGTGCCGGGCAACTTCGTGTTCATCGGCAACGGCGAGGCGGCCGGGCAGGGCGGCGTGCCGCTGCACAACGCGACCTACGATTTCAACGACGCGATCCTGCCGGTGGGCGCGCGGTATTTCGCGGAAGTGGCGCGGCGGGCGTTGAAGGCGGTGTAGCGAAAGCGGCGGCCCGGTACGCGCTCGCGCGCGTACCGGCCCTGCGTCAGCGCATCACACCAGCTCACCCAGACACGCATCGAACTGCGCGACGAGCCGGTCGACATCGTCGTCGGTCGTTTGCGGGCACACGAGCATCATGTTGTGGAAGGGCGTGATCAGCACGCCGCGATTCAACAGGTACAGGTGCACGATGTGCTCGAGTTCGCTGTCGAGCTGCGCGCCGGCCAGCGTGCCGTTGCGCGGCGGCACCGGCGCGAACTGAAACTCGGTGCGCGCGCCGATGCGCGTCACGCACCACGGCAGCCGGTGTGTCGCGATCGCGTGTTCGAGGCCCGTCGCGAGCCGCGCGGCGAGTGCGAACATGTGCGCATACGCGGCGTCGGTCGCGACTTCGGCGAGCGTCGCGCGCATCGCATGCATCGCGAGCATGTTCGCGGTGAGCGTCGTGCCGATGCCCGAGTGGCCGGGCGGCGCGTTCAGCTTCGCCTGCTTGGCGCGCGCCGCGAATTCGGCGCTGAACCCGTACACCGCGCACGGCACGCCGCCCGCGATCGGCTTGCCGACCACCAGCATGTCCGGTTCGAGACCGTGCGCGACCGCGTAACCGCCGGGGCCGCTGCTGATCGTGTGCGTCTCGTCGATCACCAGCAGCGTGCCGGTGCGGCGCGTCAGTTCGCGCGCGGCTTCCCAGAAACCCGGGTCGGGCAGCACCATGCCGATGTTCGTCATCGCGGGCTCCGCGAGCACGCACGCGACATCGCCGTCCTGCAGCGCCGCTTCGAGCGCGGCCAGATCGTTGAACTCGACGACGCGCGTGTTCGCGAGCAGGTCGTACGACTGCCCGAGCAGGCTGTCGCGCTGTACCGGGCGGCCGTCGACGAGATCGACGAACACGTCGTCGACCGTGCCGTGATAACAGCCGTTGAACACGACGATCGTGTTGCGGCCGGTGGCCGCGCGCGCCCAGCGCAGCACGAAGCGGTTCGCGTCGCTCGCGCTCAACGCGAATTGCCAGACCGGCAACTTGAAGCGCCGCGCGAGTTCGCGCGACACCCACGCGGCGTCCTCGCTCGGCAGCATCGTCGTGTAGCCGCGCGTGGCCTGTTCGACGAGCGCGCGGGCGACGGGTTCGGGCGCATGGCCGAACATCGCGCCGGTGTCGCCGAGGCAGAAATCGACGTAGCGATGACCGTCGACGTCGGTAAACGTCGCGCCGCGGGCTTCCTTCACGTAGAGCGAGAACGGGGTCGACCAGTCCTGCATCCAGTGCAACGGCACGCCGAACAGCAAGTGCTCGGACGCTTCCGCGGACAGCGCGCGGGAAACCGGCATGGCTTCGGTGAACGTCTGGCGTTCGCGATCGAACAGCGCGCGGGCGCGGATGAGGTCGACTCCGTGGCGGGTAGGCAAAGGCAGCTCCTGGGCTGTGGGGATGGGGGAAACGATAGCGCGGGTGGCGCGGGGCTGACCAGAGGCGGAATTACCGAGGCGGTTGGCAGTGGGCGGGAGGGGTGGCGAGTACCGATGGAGAGCGTTAGCGGCGGAAGATTGATTTGTGGTTTTTGCGCATAAACATACGACAACATATCTCTAAAGACGCGCTCGACAATGTGAGTGTGCGCACACATATGCCGCATATATTCGATAAAAACAGGGTAAACGACAAATACGTCCCTTACGCTAATCGCGTCTAGACTGCGCAATGTAGTACGACGACGTATAAATTGCGATCCGCCTACCCGGCGCATCGATACCCATTACCCTGAAGGAGTGCCCATGGCCGCTCATCGCCGCCGTCCGTCTTCATCCGTCCGATCGTCCGCGTCGAAACGGGTATCGCGCCGCGCCTTCATCAGCTGGACCGGTGCACTCGCCGGCGCTGCGATGCTCGGCGGACCGTTGGCGGCCACCCGGGCGCTGGCGGCAGGCACGACGCGCGGTGCGTCGGCGGTCGATCTCGTGTGGGGCGAGCACGGCGCGGCGGCGCGCATCGCCGCGTCGCTCGCGCACGTATCGCGGCTCGCGCGGCACGGCCGCGACTTCGACGTGACGCACTACGGCGCGCGCCCGTGCGCGACGGTCGCGCAGACGTCGCCGTACCCGGCGGCGAAATCGCCGGTCAGCCCCGGTTCCGACCTGACGACCGCGCCCGGCGCCTTCGATTCGCGCCCGGCGTTTCTCGCGGCGATCGACGCGTGCCGGCGCGAAGGCGGCGGCCGGGTCGTCGTGCCGTCCGGCAACTGGTACTGCGCGGGGCCGATCGTGCTGCAGAGCAACGTCACGTTCCACCTGAGCGCGAACTGCACGATCTACTTCAGCCCGAACCCGGCCGACTATGCGAAGGACGGCCCGGTCGATTGCGGCGCGAACGGCCGGCTGTACTACAGCCGCTGGCAGGCGAACGATTGCCTGAACTACGGCGCACCCGTCTACGCCCGCAACGCGACGAACATCGCGTTGACCGGCGAGGGCCCGACGTCGGTGCTCAACGGACAGGCGATGACGCCGTTCTCCGGCAGCGGCGCGAACAGCGTCTGCTGGTGGACCTACAAGGGCTCGTCGGGCGCGTACGGCGCGAGCGCGACGGTGCCGGCGCAGAACACCGCGAATCCGAACAACGTCGACCTGCGGATCGTCGCGCCCGCGATCCCCGACACGCTCTATGCGCTGCTCACATCGCCCGTCACGCCGTGGCAGCAGGACCAGAACTACCTGCCCGCGCTGTCCGAGGCCGGCGTGCCGGTCGAGAAGCGCATCTTCGGCCTCGGTCACTACCTGCGGCCGTGCATGGTCGAATTCATCGGCTGCACCAACGTGCTGATGGCGAACTACCAGACGCAGAACACGCCGTTCTGGCAGCACCATCCGACCGCGAGCCGCAACGTCGTGATCCGCGGCGTGACGACCAACAGCATCGGCCCGAACAACGACGGCTTCGATCCGGACGCATGCACCGACGTGCTGTGCGAGGACTGCACGTTCAACACCGGCGACGACTGCATCGCGATCAAGTCGGGCAAGGACCGCGACACCGAATACGGGCCCGCGAAGCGGCACCTGATCCGCAACTGCACGATGAACAGCGGGCACGGCGGGATTACGCTCGGCAGCGAGATGGGCGGCGGCGTCGAGCAGATCTATGCGTCCAACCTGTCGATGCTGAACGCGAACTGGCAGACCAACCCGCTGAACATCGCGATCCGCGTGAAGACCAACATGAACCGCGGCGGCTACGTGAAGGATTTCCACGTGAAGGGCGTCACGCTGCCGAACGGCTTGACGCTGAAGGGCGGCGGCTACGGCAGTGCGCTGCTCGCCGGCAGCCCGATCAACGCGAGCGTGCCGCTCGGCGTCGTCACGCCGTCGGCCGGCAATCCGTCGGCCGCGCAGGGCGGCATCGTCACGTTCGACTGCGACTACCAGCCGGCGAACGATGCGGTGCGCACGCGGGCGCCGGTCGTGCAGAACGTGACGATCTCCGACGTGAAGGCGAGCAACGTGACACTGAATGGCGTGACCGCGTCGTGTTTCCAGGCGATCGTCGCGCAGGGGCCGGTCGCGTTCGACTACAACGGCACGCCGCCGACGCCGGCCGTGCAGCCGATCTCCGGCGTGACGATCAGCAACTGCGATTTCGGCACGCCGGTGGCGTCAGGCACGCCGACGGTCACGTCGCCAGGGCCGGTCTATGCGTTCAACGTAAGCGCAATGACGTTGGCGAACGTGACGATCGCCGGACAGATCGTCAACACGACGATCACCGACAAGCGATGAGATAGAGGAGATAAAACACGCGACGACGTTCGCATGCGGCCCGGCCGGTGCCCGCGCGCGAACGCGAATGCGTTACGCCAGCGTCTTGATCATGTAGTGCTCGTCGTAGAAGCGGCCATCGACGAACATCGAGCGCGGCTCCGTGCCGAACCGCACGAACCCCTGCGACGCATACAACCGCTCCGCGGCGTGGTTGACCTCGTTCACGCACAGCATCAGCTGGCTGCATCCCCACGCGTTCGCCGCATGCGCGGTCGCGCTGTCGAGCAGCGCCTGCGCGATGCGTTGCCCGCGATAGGCGGCGTCGACGTACACGCCCCAGATCGTCGCCTTGTGCGCGATCTTCGTGCGCGCATCGCGGCGTACGCCGGTGATGCCGACGAGCGTGTCGCCGTCGAACGCGCCGAATACGGCCTGGACCTGCGTCGGCGTGAGGCGCTTCGCGAATTCGTCGACCGGCACCTGCGATTCTTCGTCGAGCGTCGGCAGGAAGGACGTGGGCGCGGTATCGACCGCACGCAGGCGGACGGCGCGGAAACAGGCGGTATCGGCCGCGTCGAGCAGGCGGATCGTGATCGTCATCGGCAGCGTTCCGGTTGAGGGGCGTGCAGGCCGGCGCGCCGCTGCGGCCGCCGGATGCATCGCGTCTATCCTAATAGGAATCCGGCTGCCGCGCGATCGACGCGCGTCGCGCTCGGGGCCGAGCGCGTGTGACTTCGACGCCGCGCCGCGTGCGGGGCCGACGTCGCGGGTTCGACGGGCGCGCGCGATCCGCTCACGCGCACGCCGGCGGCATCAGTAGCGCGACAGCTGATTGCCGTTGATCTGCACGCGGTCGCCCGGACGCAGGTTGCCCGGCGACTGCACGTCGAACGAGCGCATCGAGCCGTCGCTGACCTGCACGTCGATCCGGTAGCTGCTCGGGCCCTGCGCGGCGCCCATCTGCTGGCCGATCTGGTTGCCCGCCACCGCACCGCCGAGCGCGCCGATCACGGTCGCCGCATCGCGGCCGTGGCCGCGGCCGAACTGGTTGCCCACGAGGCCGCCGACCAGCGCCCCGACAACGGTGCCGGCCACGCCCGACGGGCCGACCGAGCCGTTGACCGGCTGGATGTTCGACACGGTGCCGTACTGCGTGCCGTACGGGTTCGCGTATTGCTGTTGCTGATTGCCGTACTGGTCATACGGCTGCGAGCCGTATTGCGACGGGTTGCCGTATTGGTCGTACGGTTGCGGCGCCTGGTTCGGATACGCCGGTTGCTGCTGCACGTAGCCCGGTTGCGAATACGCGGGCTGCGCATAGCCGGGCGTCGCGTATTGCTGCTGCTGCGGATAGCCCGGCTGCGCGCCGTAGTAGCCCGGCGCGACGCAGGCGGTGAGCGGAAGCGCCGCCACGGCGACGAGCGAGGCGAACAGAACGGTCTTCGTGGAAGGCATGCGCATCATGATGTTTCCTGCATCGGCAACGTGTCCGCCGATGGATTCCCGTCACGGGTGGCGAACTCGGCGTGAGTATAAGGAATGGCCGGATGCGCGTCCGGTGCGGCCGGGTAACAACGTGTAAAGTCTGTTGCCGCGTAAATCGCCGCTGGGGCGGGCGTCGAAGCCCGCTGGTGGGCGATGGCGCGACGCGGTTTCCGGGCGCCGTGTGCCGACGATGCGCGATCGCCGACAGGCTGTTGTTTCCACGGTGATCGCACCTGCCGTCGCGGCCGGCCCGGCGGACCTCCGCGCCGCACATCGCGAAATCGAATGCGCGGCATCGCGACATTTAATTGGCCTCGCGCAGCGTCGTCCGATATCGTGGCCGGATTCCCTGCCAACGGTCGCGCCGCGCCGGTCGCGGTTCCCTCCCCTGTCCGCGCCGGGCCGCGTCGCGACCGCCCCACATTCCAGGCCATGACCGAACGATTCTTCATCAACGCCGTCGACGCCGGCGGCCAGCCCGTCAATCTCGTCGTCCGTGACGGCCGCTTCGCCGCGATCGGCGCCGATTGCGCGGCCGCGCCGGGCGCGCAGACGATCGACCTCGACGGTCGCGTCGTGCTGCCCGGTTTCGTCGACGGCCACATCCATCTCGACAAGAGCTTCGTCGGCGATCGCTGGGTGCCGCATGAATCGGCCGGCTCGCTGCGCGAGCGGCTCGCGGTCGAGAAGCGCCAGCTCGCGGCCGCGCCGCCGATCGTCGAGCGTGCGAACGCGCTGATCGCGCAGGCCGCCGCGTTCGGCACGATCGCGATGCGCAGCCACGTCGACGTCGATGCGACGACGGGCCTGTCGAACCTGCAGGCCGTGATGGCCGCGCGCGAACAATGGCGCGGCATCGTCGACATCGAACTGGTCGCGTTTCCGCAGGCCGGCGTGATCACGTGCCCGGGCACGGCCGAGATCCTCGATGCAGCCGTGCGCGAAGGCGCGGACGTGGTCGGCGGGATCGACCCGACGACGCTCGACGGCGACGCGGACGGCCAGCTCGACATCGTGTTCGGCATCGCCGAGAAGCGCGGCGCGAAAATCGACATCCACCTGCACGAGCCGGGCGAGGCAGGCATCGCGCAACTGCTGCGGATCGCGGCGCGCACGCGCGCGGCCGGGCTCGGCGGGCGCGTGAACGTGAGCCACGCGTACGCGCTGGGCCAGGTGAGCGACGACGACGTGCAGCGCACCGCGGCGGCCTTGGCCGACGCCGGGGTATCGATCCTGACGAATGCGCCGGGCGACTGCGCGTTTCCGCCGGTGCAACGGCTGCGCGACGCGGGCGTGCACGTGTTCGCGGGCAACGACAACATTCGCGACGCATGGTGGCCGTACGGCAACGGCGACATGCTGCAGCGCGCGATGATGGTCGGCTACCGGTCGGGCTTCTACACCGACGAAGCGCTCGGCATTGCACTCGACATGGCGACGCACGCCGGCGCGCGCGCGATCGGTAAGGAAAACTATGGAATCGCGGTCGGCTGCGACGCGAGCTTCGTCGCGGTGCGTGCGCCGAATGCGGCGGCGGCCGTCGCGGGCGTGCCGGCCGAACGCTGGGTATTCCGCCGCGGCGAAAGCGATACGGGCGCGCCGTTCGCCCCGTCGCTGCGCTTCACGCGCTGATCCACCCGACCGACGGCACGGCGCGCGCCGCGCGCGCCTTGCACTGACCGACCGCACCGGAACCGACATGACGACCCTGCTGATTCGCAATGTCCGCACGAGCGCCGACGCCGCGCTCGATATCCTGATCGAAGACGATCGCATCGCGCGCGTCGGCCCGTCGCTCGATGCGCCGGCCGGCTGCGCGATCGAGGATGGCGGGCTCGCGTTGGCGCTGCCTGGCCTCGTCGAAGGCCACACGCACCTCGACAAGACTCACTGGGGGATGCCATGGTATCGCAACCAGGTCGGGCCGCGCCTCGTCGATCGCATCGAGAACGAACGCCACTATCGCGCGACGAGCGGCCATGACGCGGGCACCGCGTCGCTCGCGCTGGCGCGTGCGTTCCTCGCGGCCGGCACGACGCGCATCCGCACGCACGTCGACGTCGATACCGAAGCCGGGCTGCGTCATCTGCACGGCGTGCTCGCGACGCGCGAGACGCTGCGCGGGCAGGTCGAGATCCAGATCGTTGCGTTTCCGCAATCGGGCGTGCTCAAGCGGCCGGGCACCGATGCGCTGCTGTCCGACGCGCTCGGCGCCGGCGCCGACCTGCTCGGCGGGCTCGACCCGTGTGCGATCGAAGGCGATCCGGTCGAGGCGGTGGACGTGCTGTTCGCGATCGCCGATCGCCACGGGTGCGGGCTCGATATCCATCTGCACGAGCGCGGGTCGATGGGCGCGTATTCGCTCGACCTGATCCTGCAGCGCACGGCCGCGCACGGCATGCAGGGGAAGGTCACGATCAGCCATGGTTTCTGTCTCGGCGACATCGCCGAACGCGAGCGCGATGCGCTGCTCGCGCGGATGGCCGGGCTCGGCGTCGCGATCGTCACGACCGCGCCGGCGGCGGTGCCGGTGCCGCCGGTGGCCGCGTGCCGCGCGGCGGGCGTGATCGTGATCGGCGGCAACGACGGCGTGCGCGACACGTGGACGCCGTACGGTTCGCCCGACATGCTCGAACGCGCGATGCTGATCGGCATGCGCAACGATTTCCGCCGCGACGATGCGCTCGAAGTCGCGCTCGACTGCGTGACGCACGGCGCGGCGCGCGGCTGCGGTTTCGCGGATTACGGGTTGCAGCCGGGTGGCCGCGCGGACGTCGTGCTCGTCGATGCGCTGACGTTCGCCGAGGCCGTCGTCGCGCGGCCGGTGCGGCGCCTCGTCGTATCGTCCGGGAAGATCGTCGCGCGCGACGGCGCGCTGGTCTGAGCGCCGCGTCGCCCCGGTATGATCCGGTTTTCAGCCGGATTTCCGGGGAGACGACGATGCGACGCACGACCGCGGCACGGGCCGCACGAGGGATGGCGGCAGCCCTGTTCGCCGTGGCGGCCGCGCAGGCGGTGGCGGCCGGCCCGGCCGACGCGCAGCAGGAAGCCAACCGGCGCACGGTGCTGGCGTTCTACGAGAAAGGGCTGAACGAGAAGGATGCGGACGCCGCGCTCGCATATGTCGGCGATCGCTACGTGCAGCACAACCCGAACGCGGCCGACGGACGCGACGGCTTCCGCAAGTTCGTCGCGTTCCTGCGCGACAAATATCCGCAGTCGCACAGCGAGATCAAGCGCTCGTTCGTCGACGGCGACTACGTGATCCTGCACGTGCACGCGGTGCGCGAACCGGGCACGCGCGGCAGCGCGATCATGGACGTCTTCCGGCTCGAACACGGCAAGATCGTCGAGCACTGGGACGTCAACCAGCCGGTGCCCGAGCAGGCCGCGAACGGCAACACGATGTTCTGATTGTTCTGACGCGTGTGGTGCGCGGCGCCCTTGTGCGCCGCTGCCGTTGGCATTCCGCTGCGCTTACCGCCCTTCGAGTTCCAGCATCGCCGCGAGCGCTTTCGTCAGCTCGCTGACCATTGGGTCGGCCGTCGGCCGGTGCAGGATCGCGATGTCCATGTGCTCGATCGGTGCGAAGCCCTGCTTCGCGGTCAGCACCACATGCTCGTCCGTCACCACGCGCGCGGGCAGCACGCTGATGCCGAGCCCGTCCGCGACGGCCGCCTGGATGCCGCTCAGGCTCGACGTCGTGAAGCTGATCCGCCAGCGGCGGCCGCGTTCCTCGATCGCCTTGATCATGTCGTCGCGATAGAGCCCGCGCGGCGGGAACACGACGATCGGCACCGGATCGAGATCGATCGACGGATGCTTCGCGCTGTCGATCCAGCGCAGCTTCTCCGGCCAGCGCACGACGGCCTCGCGACTGTCGCGCCGCTGCTTGATCAGCACGAGGTCGAGTTCGCCGCGATCGTACGCGGCGCTGATGTCGCGGCTCAACCCGCACGTCACTTCGAGCTTGACCTGCGGGTGCTCGCGCTTGAATGCCGCGAGCGCGTGCGTCGTGCGGCCCGCTGCGAAATCGTCGGGCACGCCGAGCCGGATCGTCAGCGCGACCGTCGCGCCCGACAGCGCCTCCAGCATCTCGTCGTTCAGCGCGAGCATGCGCCGCGCATAGCTGAGCACCGTCACGCCCGCGTCGGTTGGCCGCACGTCGCGCGTGCCGCGGTCGAGCAGCCGGTGACCGGCGATTTCCTCGAGCCGGCGCACCTTCTGGCTGACCGTCGACTGCGTCGAATGCAGGCGCGCGGATGCCGTCGTGAAGCTGCCGCAGTCGGCGACCATCACGAGCGCGCGCAACAGGTCGATGTCGAACAGGGGTCTATTCATTTCTGCACTTCTGTGGAATCGCGCATTTCATTTTCAAATGCGTGCGGCGACTTTTAACATGGCCGGGCGCCGTGGGCAATCGCGGTTTCGCCGGACTTGGGGGCGGTGTTTTGCGGGGTTTGAAGGCGCCTGGCGCATATTCAACGAGCGGTATAGGGTGCGTTGCGGGAACGGCGGGAACCGCATTCGGAAAGCGCTACGCTGATTGCCTGCATAGACATCGCCGTTCGGCAAATATCCGAGGAAATACGCTCCGTGGCGAATGCGCGTCACGTAGGGTAAACGCTCGAAATTCCCGGCTGGATGGCGGTAAATCAAGCGCTGTGCCGGCCTTCGGGTTCGCGGCCGCCTCTGCCCCTTTCTATTCTTGATTCCCCCGCTTGCGCTCAAAAATCAAGCAGTCTAGACTGCATCGCAATTTCACCGAAGTCCCTCGTCTTTCGCACCCCGCGCCGGCCTCCCGTCGCGACGCTTCCACCGTACGCCGGCATCCCCCGCCGCGTCGAGACTCACAAGGACCCGCCATGAACCGCACCGCAAAGCTCCTCGTCACCGCGCTGGCGTTCGCGCCGCTCGCGTCGTTCGCGCAGGACACGTCGACGATCCGCTGGGGTATCGACCCCACGTATCCGCCGTTCGAGGCGAAGCAGCCCGACGGCTCGCTCGCCGGCTTCGACATCGACCTGCGCAATGCGATCTGCGAGCAACTGCATGCGAAGTGCGTGTGGGTCGAGCAGGGCTTCGACGGGATGATCCCGGCGCTGCGCGCACGCAAGTTCGACGTCATCATGTCCGCGATGACGGCCACCGACGAGCGGCTCAAGCAGATCGACTTCTCGAACAAGCTGTATGCGTCGCCGGGCGCGCTCGTCGCGCCGGTCGGCTCGAAGCTGCTGCCGACCGCCGCGTCGCTCGCCGGCAAGCGCATCGGGATCGACCAGGGCACGACGCAGGAGGCGTACGCGAAGGCCGAATGGGCGACCAGAGGCGTGACGATCGTCTCGTACCAGAACCAGGACCAGGTGTATCAGGATCTCGTCAACGGCCGCCTCGACGCGACCTTCCAGGACAAGACGCAGGCCGGCTACTCGTTCCTGAAGACGCCGCGCGGCAAGGGCTACGCGTTCGCGGGGCCGGACGTGACCGACGCGCGGATCACCGGCTACGGCGTCGCGATGGGCATCCGCAAGGGCGACGCCGACATGAAGAAGCGGCTGAACGACGCGATCGTCGCGATTCGCGCGAACGGCACCTATCAGAAGATCGCCGCGAAATACTTCGACTTCGACATCTACGGCGCGAAGCAGCAACTGACTTCGGCACCGTGACCCCGTGACTCATTCGATCGACAGGCACACCATGACGAGTATCCAGGAGCGCGTCGCGCAAGCCGTGACGCCCGAACTGATCGCCGCGTTCCGAGAGGAAGGCGCGGTCTGCATCAAGGGCATTTTTTCGCCTGACGAAGTGGCCGCGCTGCGGGCCGGCATCGACGCGAACCTCGCGCAGCCGAGCGAACGCGCGAAAGTCGCGAGCCGGCCCGACGATCCCGGCTGGTTCTTCGAGGATTTCTGCAACTGGCAGCACAACGACGCGTATCGTGATTTCATCGTGCGCTCGCCGGCGCCGTCGGTCGCCGCCGCGCTGATGGGCACCGACCACGTGCGGCTGCATCACGACCACCTGCTCGTGAAGGAGCCCGGCACGCGGCAGCGCACGCCGTGGCATCAGGACCAGCCGTACTACAACATCGAAGGCGACGACAACGTCAGCATGTGGATTCCGGTCGATCCGGTGCCGCTCGAATCGACGCTGGAATTCGTCGCGGGCTCGCATCGCGGGCCATGGCTGATGCCGCGCACGTTCATGGACAAGGAGGCGAAGTGGTTTCCGGAAGGCAGCCTCGCCGACCTGCCCGACATCGAAGCCGACCGCGCGGCGTTCCCGATTCGCCACTGGGCGCTCGAACCTGGCGACATGGTGTGCTTCCGGATGCTGACGCTGCATGCGTCGGGCGGCACGCAGAACCGCCGGCGCGCGTTCTCGATCCGCTTCGTCGGCGACGATGTCCGCCACGCGCCGCGCCGCTGGAAAACCTCGCCCGATTTCCCCGTGCTCGCGGCGCAACTGGCCGACGGCGCGCCGCTCGACCACCCGCTGTTCCCGGTCGTGTGGTCGCGCGATGCAGGGCAGGTCGGCGCGATCTGACCTGCTGTCACCCACACGGCGGCCGTTTCATGACGAAACGGCCGCCGTGCGTTCGGGGGCGTGCGTGCGCCGAAGGATCAGGTCGGGTGGCGCCCCGCGCCCGGCTTGAAGCGCGAGCCGAGCCGGTAGCGGTTGCCCGGATGCAGGAAGTGCACGAACGTGACGGGCAGCCCGTCCGTCCACGTGCGCCGCGTGAGCGTGAGGCACGGCTCGTCGGCGCGCATGTCGAGCAGCCGCGCCTGCTCGCCGGTGGGCAGCGACGCGTCGACGACGTGCTCGATTTCCAGTTCGTAGTGCGACACGTTGTTGTACAGGTACTCGGACGGCGGCTCGGCCTCGAAATCCTGGTCGATGAAGCCGGGCGCGGCGGCCGGGTTCACGTAGCGGTCCTCGAGCTGGATCGGGC
Organism: Burkholderia sp. EMB26; assembly: GCF_024730645.1. Lineage (NCBI taxonomy): Bacteria > Pseudomonadati > Pseudomonadota > Betaproteobacteria > Burkholderiales > Burkholderiaceae > Burkholderia > Burkholderia sp. EMB26. Next base: position 1,965,043 of record NZ_CP078071.1, on the reverse strand, counting down.
GGCCGTTTTCCTCGTGCACGCACACCACGTGAAAGACCGGCGTGTTGACCGGCAGGCCGAACGCGGCGGCGACGTCGAACGACGCGGGTTCGCTCGACCGGCTCAGCACGCGGCAGCGATATTCGTGCCCGCGTGCGCGGATTTCGTCGCGGATGTGCGCGATCATCAGCAGGTTCGACTGCGGCTTCACCTCGGCGACGAAGGTGCCGACGCCCGCGATGCGCTTCAGCACGCCTTCCTCGGTCAGCTCGCGCAGCGCGCGGTTGACCGTCATGCGCGCGACGCCGAACTGCGCGGCGAGGTCGAGCTCGGACGGGATGCGGTCGCCGGGGCGCCAGTCGCCCGACTCGACGTTCTGGCGAACGAGCGTCTTGATCTGCTGGAACGGTGCGGTGGCCTTGGTGACCATCGGAAGATCCTTGCGCGAAGAAGTGACGAGGCTAGTCGTCGTGGCTGACGATGACCAGGATCTCCGCCTGCGCGGTGCCGAGGCTGCGCGTGCGGTGCGGGATGAGTGCGTTGAAATAGACTGAATCGCCAGCCCTGAGTTGCACCGTCTCGTTCGGAAATTCGATTTCGACGCGCCCCTTGTGCACGAACAGGAATTCCTCGCCTTCGTGCTCGCGGAACGTCGACGCGACGAATTCGTGCGGCGGATGCACGACGAACGGCAGCATCTTCTTCGGCGCGACGCCGGCCGCGATGCTCTCGAAGCGGTGCGCGTGGCGGTCGGCCGCCGCGCCCATCGCGGTGCGCTCGCCGGCGCGCGTGACCGTGATCAGCTCGCGGTTGCGGCTTTCCGAGAACAGTTGCTCGACGTCGACGTTCAGCGCCTTCGACAGTTTCAGCGCGACCGCGATCGACGGCACGCTCAGGCCGCGCTCGACCTTCGACAGGTAGCTCTTGGTGAGGCCCGTCTCGTCGGCCAGCACGTCGAGCGTCCAGCCCTTCTGTTTTCTGAGCAGCTTCAGGCGAATCGTCATGGGGCGCCAGGTGTCCTTCGAAAAACCGATTGTAACGCATGACACAAAGTGTCATTCGGTGTATCGTGTGTCGCGTGTGACCGGGGAAACGGCCGCGGACGGCGTGGCAGGCCCGGTCCATTCAGGAGGCGAACATGGCGGAAACGCTGAATTTGACGAAGGAAGCGCTGGTCGCGCTGGCGGAGCGGCGTCTGGACAACGCGGTGGGCGACAGCGGCTGGTCCGCGCGGCAAAAGCTCGCGCTGACGTGCCGGATCTTGTTCGACGCCGGCCACGACTCGGGCCTGGCCGGGCAGATCACCTGCCGCGCGGATGCGGCCGGCACGTACTACACGCAGCGGCTCGGGCTCGGCTTCGACGAGATCTCGGCCGCGAACCTGCTGCGCGTCAACGAGGATCTCGACGTCGTCGATGGCGAAGGCATTCCGAACCCGGCCAACCGGTTCCATACGTGGATCTATCGCGAGCGCCCGGACGTGAACTGCATCATCCATACGCACCCGGCGCATGTCGCGGCGCTGTCGATGCTCGAGCAGCCGCTCGTCGTGTCGCACATGGACACCTGCCCGCTGTACGACGACTGCGCGTTCCTGAAGGACTGGCCGGGCGTGCCGGTCGGCAACGAGGAGGGCGAGATCATCTCGAAGGCGCTCGGCGACAAGCGCGCGATCCTGCTGTCGCATCACGGGCAGCTCGTGGTCGGCAAGACGATCGAGGAGGCATGCATCCTCGCGCTGCTGATCGAACGCGCGGCAAAACTGCAACTGCTCGCGATGTCGGCCGGCGAGATCAAGCCGGTGCCGCCGGCCCTGGCGCGTGAAGCGCACGACTGGATCTCGAAGCCGAAGCGCGATGCGGTGACGTTCGACTACTACGCGCGCCGCGCATTGCGTACGCATCAGGATTGCGTCGCGTGAATCGGCGCATCGTTACCACTTCGCCAGACAATCATTGAGGAATGCATATCGTGTCCATCCTGCTGAAAGGCATCATTGCCTACCCGGTCACGCCATTCTCCGCCGACGGCGGCGTCGACCTGACCGCGCTCGATGCGTTGATCGAACGCCTGGTCGCCGACGGCGTTCATGCGATCGCGCCGTTGGGCAGCACCGGCGAAAGCGCCTACCTGTCCGATGCCGAATGGGAGGCCGTCGCCATCGCGTCGATTCGCGCGGTGCGCCGGCGCGTGCCGACCGTCGTCGGAATCTCGGATCTCACCACGGCGGGCGCGGTGCGCCGCGCCCGCTTCGCCGAGCAGGCCGGCGCCGATGCGGTGATGGTGCTGCCGGTGTCGTACTGGAAGCTCGGCAACGACGAGATCGTCGCGCACTATCGTGCGATCGGCGACGCGATCGGCATCCCGATCATGCTGTACAACAACCCGGCGACGAGCGGCGTCGACATGTCGCCCGAGCTGATCGCGACGATCTGCCGGACCGTCGACAACGTGACGATGGTCAAGGAGAGCACCGGCGACATCGGCCGGATGCACCGGCTCGCGCAATTGAGCGACGGGACGATCCCGTTCTACAACGGCAGCAATCCGATGGCGCTCGCCGCGCTGGCCGCGGGCGCGGCAGGATGGTGCACGGCCGCGCCGAATCTCAACGCCGCGTTGCCGCTCGCGTTGTTCGACGCGATGCGCACGGGCGACCTCGTGCGCGCCCGATCGGTTTTTCACGCGCAGTTGCCGTTGCTGCAGTTCATCGTCAACGGCGGGTTGCCGGTGACCGTGAAAGCCGGGCTGAGGCTGCGCGGCTTCGACGCCGGTGAACCGAGGCGGCCGCTGCTGCCGCTCGGCGAGGCACGCACGCGCGAACTCGAGCGCCTGCTCGCGGCGCTGCCGGACGGTGTGGCGGCATGAGCGGCGACGCGCGGCCGGCGATCGCGGCGGCCATCGGCGCGGTGCGGATCGGCGCGAGCCGGCCGCTCGCCGGTACGCCGCACGCGAGCGCGATCGACAAGCAGCCGGTGGATGCGCGCCTGTGGCTGGGCGCACTCGGGTTTGCCGGCGACGAGCAGGCCGATGCGCGGCATCACGGCGGCCCCGACAAGGCCGTTCACCACTACGCGCACGATCACTATGCGTGGTGGGCCGGGCAGATCGGCGCACGCGACGTGCTCGCCCGGCCCGGCGCGTTCGGCGAGAACCTGTCGACGCGCGGCATCACCGAGCACGACGTGTGTCTCGGCGACGTGTTCACGCTGGGCGGCGCGGTGCTCCAGGTCTCGCAGTCGCGGCAGCCATGCTGGAAGCTCAACGCACGCTTCGACCATCCGCGGATGGCGGCGCTCGTGCAGCACAGCGGCCGGACCGGCTGGTACTACCGCGTGCTGCAGGAAGGCTGGGTGGCGGCGGGCGATGTGCTGGCGCTGCACGAGCGCCGCTACCCGCAGTGGCCGCTGTCGACGGTGCTCGACGTGCTGTATCGCCGCACGCTCGACATGGCCGCGCTCGATGCGCTGTGCGACGTGCCGCTGCTGCCGCCCGGCTGGCGCGCGATGCTGGAAAAACGCCGGACGGCGCGGCAGGTCGAGGACTGGACGAAGCGGCTCGAAGGATGACGGGCCGCGTCCGACGCTTACTGCGTCGGCAGGTTGCGCACGTCGGCCGTCGGCTCGGTACCGAATGCGTCGCTCAGCGCATAGCCGATCAGTTGCCGGGCGGTCGCCTCGGGCGTCGCGAGCGCGCCGCTCGATTTCAACTGGTCGAATTTCTCGCGCATCGGGAAATTATCTTCGTCGGTCGCGCGGATCGTGGCCTGCATGCCCGTATCGACGACGCCCGGCGCCACGCTGCAGATGCGCAGCCCGCCGTTCGCGTCGAGCGCGACCGCGCGCGCATGGTGATCGAGCGCGGCCTTGGTCGCGCAGTAGATGCTCCAGCCCGCATATGCGTTGCGGGCCGCGCCGCTCGACAGGTGCACGATCCGGCATTCGGTCGCGGCCGATACGGCCTGCGCGAGCGCCGCCGACAGCATCAGCGGCGCGGCGACGTTCAGGCCGACCGCGCGGGCGACGATCGCCGGGTCCTGCGTGGCGAGCGGGCCGATCGGATCGACGATGCCCGCGTTGTTGAACAGCAGCACGAGCGACGCGCCGTCGACGAAGCGGCGCAGCGTGTCGCCGGCCAGCCAGCTCGCGATCGTCTTCGAGTCGGACAGATCGAGTTCGACCTCGGTCAAGCGCTCGCCGGCCCGTGACGCGAGCGACGGATGACGGCTACGCGACACGCCGAGCACGGCGATGCCTTCCTGCAGCAGTTGTTCGGCGAGCGCCGCGCCGACGCCGCGGGTGTGTCCGGTGACGATGGCGCGCACGGGTGCGGAAGAAGATGCAGTCATGGTGGTGAACCGGTGAGGGGGTGAACGGGTTTGACGAGCGGCGCGCAGGCACGGCGGCAGCGCATTCAACGCGGGTGCTGCGTGGTGTCGACGTGTGAAGGCGGTCGTGTGCGGCGCCGCTGATATCGGGATGAACGTCTATCGTAGCGCCGGCATGCGCATCGCGCAAACGCCCGGCGCGCGCGAAGGATGAAGCTGCGGTGCCGCGCACGCGCATCGCCGCGCTGCGCCGCACGCTATCGCGCGCGCCGCTACGTCCGACGAAAGCCCGCTGCGGCAAGTCCGCACGCTGCTGCGCCAAGGGCGCCGGGCCGAGCGTCGCGAGCTATCATATGGCTCGCCCGTGCGCGATGCCGGACGGGCCGCGACCGTTTCCCTTCACCTGCTGCACGCTGCGATGTCACTCATGAACACCACGCCGGATACGCCCACGCCCCGCGCCCTTCGCGAACTCACGCCCCTCGAGGCCCGCATTCTCGGCGTGCTCGTCGAGAAACAGCACACGGTGCCGGATACCTACCCGCTGTCGCTGAACGCGCTGACCGCGGGCTGCAACCAGAAAACCGCGCGCGCGCCGGTGATGAACGTGAGCGAGGACGAAGTGACGACCGCGCTCGACGGCCTGAAGCACCTGAGCCTCGTGATGGAGGGCAGCAGCAGCCGCGTGCCGCGTTTCGAACACAACATGAACCGCGTGCTCGGCATCCCGAGCCAGGCGATCGCGCTGCTGACGATCCTGCTGCTGCGCGGCCCGCAGACGGCCGCCGAGCTGCGCCTGAACAGCGCGCGCCTGCACGGCTTCGCGGATATCTCGTCGGTCGAGGCGTTCCTCGACGAACTCGCGGCGCGTGCGCAGCCGCTCGTCGTCCGGCTGCCGCGTGCACCGGGCGCGCGCGAGAACCGCTGGATGCACCTGATGTGCGGCGAGGTGAACATGGCCGACTTCGCGAGCGCGGATGCGGGCGGCGGCGCGGATTCGGTGCCGCCTTCCGAATTCGAGGCGCTGAAGGCCGAACAGAAGCGCCTTGCGGACGAAGTGACGCGCCTGAATGCGCTGGTTCAACGGATGGCGAGCGAACTCGGCATCGACGTCGACACGCCGGGCGACGCGTCCTGATCGCTTCCTGATGCAGTGCCGGCGGTGCGCGCGCACCGCCGCGTCACTTCAGCTTGACGCCCGGGACGAGGTAGCGCGCGCCGCCCGGTCTCAGGACCGGCTTGAGCGCGGCAAACGGCGCGTCGAGCTGCGGGCCGAGACAGGCACCCATTGCGTGACCGATGCCGGATACGACGAACGACAGCTTGCCCGGTGCATCGAGTTCGAACGCCAGATACTGCGGGAACACGTCGGCGCACGACAGCGAATCGCCGTCGCCGTCCGTCGGCTGGTTGCCCGGTGCGGCTTCGTCGCGCAGCCGCGCAATGAACTTCACCATCGCGGCGCTCGTTGCCGATTCACGGTCGTCGGCCGGCGCGGCCGCATCGATTACGCGATTCCAGTCGAGATACGCACCGCGCAGCAGGTCGAACGTGACCGGATCGTAGTGATTGGCCGGGTGCGCGCCGCCGCAGTACGTGCTGCCGGCTTCCACGATGCCCAGTGCCGCACGCGACAGCCACGTGACCGTCACGCGCTCGTCGTCGTAGCTGCCGAGCGTGCCGGCGGCCGGGCCGTCGTCGGTATAGCGGGTCGACGCGCATTCGAGCGCCGCGAGACTCATTTGCCAGTGCCGCTGTTCGAGCAGATGGTTGACGCGCGCCATCACGGTTGGATCGGGATGACGGCTCAGTCGCGGATACGCGAGCACCGTGCGCGGGTCACGCCACATCCGGTACGCCACCGTGCCGTCGCCAACCTCGGGGCCGACCGGCTGCGCATGCCCGGCGAGCTTCAACGCGGCGTAAGGCGCGTGCTGCATGTCGATGTCCGCGCCGCGGGCGATGCCGCTGCCGACACCGCCCGCCACGAGCGCGGTGACGGCTTCGACCGAGCCGGGCGCAACCGAGTCGGGATCGTATGCCGCCACGCGGCGCAACGCGAAGGTACGTGTCTTGCCTGAACGCGCATCGGTCCATCGGCCGCGATAGCCGTCCTTGTCCCGCGTGCCCTGCCAGGTGGCCGCCCCATGATCGAAATCGGGCTTGTCGCTGTATTCCGGCGCGGAGCGCGCATCGTCCGGCAATTGCGTGCGCACGAGCGGCTCGACGAGTCGCGCGGGCTTGCCGCGCAGCGGAATATCGACGCCGAACTGCGCGTAGAAATAGCGACCCGAGATCGTGCCGTCCGCGGCCGGGCGATCGTCGAGTTCCATCACGACGGTGCCGGCGCCTTGCAGCGTCCCTTCATAGACGGTGCGCGGCGCGGCATTCGCAAAGCCCGCGTGCAGTGCGATCAGGACGCACGCGCTTCGGAAGAACGGGCGCATCAACGGCGATAACCGGGTGGTTTTCATGAGGATGGGGGAACGATGAAGGTGCATATCAACCAACACGGATCCGCGTCGCGCCCGCGTCGACGAGCCGGAACAGCAGATCCTCGACGGCCGTCTCCGGCGCGGAACCGAGATCCGCGTGGATGCGCCAGCCCTGTTCCGTGCGAACCGGTTCCGACAGGTAGTGAACGATGCCGTGCAGCCCGTCCTCGGCCGGCGTGTTCTCGTCGTCCGCGTCGAACCACGCGAGGAACCACGTCTTGAACGCATCGTTCGCGGTACTTTCGTCGAGACCGTCGGCTTCGACCGCGGCCCAGTCCCACACGAACGGCTGGATCGACACGGCCGCCGTTTCCAGTTCGAAGGCGAACGGCTCGAAATCCAGCTGCGTGGCCGAATCGACCATCGCGGGCTGGCCGGCCGCCTCGCCCTCGGTCGCGATGGTGTCGGCGCGGCACGGCAGCGCGAGCGGGCCTTCGGTGGCCAGCGTGCCGTCGGCGCGCCGGTAGGCGGGTTCGACGACGATCGCCGGTTGCGTGGCCGCTTTCGCGAGCAGGTCGGCATAGGGTTGGCGGATGGCGCGGAGCAGTTCGGAGACGGTCATCGTGGCGTGTCGGTTGAGCAGGAAGCGATCGGTCACGGGCAGGCGGTGCACGGCGCGGCCGACGTGGCACGACGGGCCGCCTCGCTATCGGACAGCCATGATCGTACGGTACTTCGCTCGAACGCGAACATTCGGCCGAACGGCCGGGGCGCTCGCCTCGCGTGGCAAGCCGGTTTAGACGTTTACCTTCAAACAGTCGAAAACGCATCTCGAACGCATTCGCGTTGTGCTTCAATGAATCAGCTTTGCAGTCCTACCAAATTACAGAATCGGAACAAACCGGATCATTCACTTACAGGAGACAGTCGATGGCACGGAAACGCCGTTGAAGCGGCAATCGAGATGGTCTGCAACACCGCCGAATTTCCTTCGATGCAAGCAGGTTATCCCAGGGGCCTCCACCCATGTCCTCCAGACGTTTCATGATGGCCGCGGCCGCGGTGTCGGCCGCACTGGCCGTCGCCGCACCGCCGGCCGGCGCCGCCGCACCGGCCGTTTCCGATCCGTTCTACACATACACCGGCACCACGCCGCTGGCATCGGTTCCACCGGGCACCGTGGTCAAGACGCGCAACGTCACCTATCACGTGGCCGGCATGCCGACCGCGGTGACCGCGCAGCAGCTGCTGTATCGCACCCACAACGCGCTGAACCAGCCGGTCGTCAACGTGACGTCGGTGATCCGCAGCCCGGTCAGCAACGGCCGGGCGATCTCGTACCAGTCGGCCTACGATTCGCTGAACCCGTACGACGAACCGTCGCAGGTGATCGCCGGCGACCGCGACGTGACCAAGGTGATCAACGTCGGCACGTTGCTGTACAGCGCGGAATCGATTCCGCTGGCGACGCTGCTGCTGCTCGGCTACAACGTCATCGTGCCCGATACCGAGGGCCAGACGGCCGATTTCGCGGCCGGCCCCGAATACGGGATGACGACGCTCGATTCGATCCGCGCCGCGCTCAATACGCCGTCGACCGGGCTGAGTCCGTCGAGCAAGGTCGCGATGATCGGCTATTCCGGCGGCGCGATCGCGACCAACTGGGCCGCGCAACTCGCGCCGAGCTATGCGCCCGACGTCAACCGGCAGCTCGTCGGTGCGGCGGAAGGCGGCGTGCTGGTCGATCCGGCGCACAACCTGCGTTACGTCGACGGCAGCATCGTGTGGGGCGGCGTCGCCGCGGCCGCACTGGCCGGGCTGTCGCGTGGCTACGGTTTCGACCTGACGCCGTACCTCAGCGAGACGGGCGTCGCCGTGTTCAAGGACATCCAGAGCCAGTCGCTCGCGTACATCCTGCCGAAGTACACGGGCCTGCGCTGGGGCACGCTGTTCAAGCCGCAATACGCGAACGACATCAACAGCATTCCGGTGTACGTCACCTATGCGAACAAGGTGAATGCGGGGCTGGCTGCGTCGCCGACGATCCCGATGTTCATCGGCCAGGGCACCGCGGGCGCGCTGGACGGCACGTTCGGCAGCCAGGTAGGCGACGGCGTGATGCTCGCGTACGACGTGCGCGCGCTGGCGCAGAAATTCTGCGCGAGCGGCACGGCGGTCACGTACACCGAGTATCCGCTCGAACACGCGGGCGCGATCGTGCCGTGGGTGGCCGGCATGCTGCCGTGGCTCTACGACCGCTTCAACGGCAAAGCCGCGCCGAACAATTGCTGGCTGACGTCGCTGCTGCCGAGCAATTCGCTCGCGCCCGAGACGCTGCACTAGCCGCTGCCGCGCAACGCGGCGAACGGCGGGCGACCCTTTTACGGGTCGCCTTTTTTGTCTCGTTTGACGTCGGTCGCGTGACTGCCGCGGCCGCCGCCCGCACTGCGTCGCCGTACCCCGCTGCCACCTCGTCCGGGTGCCATAATCGAGCCTGCCCATCATTCCAGACAGACGTCCCCCGGAGAATCACCATGCAGAACCTCGACAATCCTTCCCACGATCGCGAGGTAGGCAGCGCCGACGCGACGCAGGACACCACCCGCATCGACGACGTCCGCATCGGCGCCGTGCGTCCGCTGATTTCGCCCGCGCTGCTGCTCGACGAGCTGCCGGTGCCGGCCGCCACGCAGACGCTCGTCGAGGATACGCGCCGCGCGATCGGCGACATCCTGCACGGCCGCGACGACCGGCTGCTGCTCGTCGTCGGCCCGTGCTCGATCCACGATCACGACCAGGCGCTCGATTACGCGCGCCGGCTGAAGGTCGCCGCCGACGCGCTGAAGGACGACCTGCTGATCACGATGCGCGTGTACTTCGAGAAGCCGCGTACGACGGTCGGCTGGAAGGGGTACATCAACGATCCGCGCCTGGATGGCAGCTTCCGCATCAACGAAGGGCTGCGCGCCGCGCGGCAACTGCTGCTCGACATCAACGCGCTCGGCCTGCCCGCATCGACCGAATTCCTCGACCTGCTGAGCCCGCAGTACATCGCCGACCTGATCGCGTGGGGCGCGATCGGCGCGCGCACCACCGAGAGCCAGAGCCATCGCCAGCTCGCGTCGGGGCTGAGCTGCCCGATCGGCTTCAAGAACGGCACGGACGGCGGCGTGCAGGTCGCGTCGGACGCGATCGTCGCCGCGGCCGCGAGCCATGCGTTCATGGGGATGACGAAGATGGGGATGGCCGCGATCTTCGAGACGCGCGGCAACGACGATGCGCACGTGATCCTGCGCGGCGGCAAGAACGGCCCGAACTACGATGCGGAGCACGTCGAAGCGAGTTGCGCGGTGCTGCGCAAGGCCGGCTTGCGCGAGCAGGTGATGGTCGACTGCTCGCATGCGAACTCGAACAAGTCGCACGAGCGGCAGATCGAGGTCGCGCAGGATCTCGCGCGGCAATTGGGGCAGGGCGAGCACCGGATCGTCGGCGTGATGGTGGAAAGCCATCTCGAAGCCGGGCGGCAGGACCTGAAGCCGGGCGTGCCGCTGAAGTACGGCGTGTCGATTACCGATGCGTGCCTGAGCTGGACGCAGACGGAGCCGGTGCTCGACGTGCTGGCGGAGGCGGTGCGGCATCGCAGGGTGTATTCGCGGAATGCGTGATACCGCGTCGCGTCCCGGCGCCCGCCGCGTCATTCGCGGCGCTGCGACGATCGGCGGCGCGTCAGCGACGGCGTCCTGATCGACAGGCCGCGGCGCCTTTATTTTCGCGCCGCGCGCCCCGCTGTTCTGCGTGGTCCTTGATCCTGATCCGGTTTGCCCCACCGGCCACGTCGCACGCCGAACGCACGATCCGCCAATTGCCGCTACCATGAACTCCGTGTTGCACGCTGCGGCCCGGCCATGCCGGTCCGCCACGCACACACGCAATGGCGGCGCGGCCGGCCGCCATGCGACCGACGAAGCGCGGGGCGGCCATCCGCGGGGCGGCCATCTGTGGGGTGTCCATTCGCTGGGTGTGTACCGATCAGCCGTTGCGCCCGCGCCGCTTCGTTCCCGGAATCCACAACAACCGAACCGGAGTGCAACGCATATGAAGTTCTACAAGACCCTCATCGCAGCAACCGTCCTCGCGTCGAGCGTCAGCGCGCATGCGCAGATCGCGGGCGCGCAGCCCATCAGCGTGACCGTCGAGCAATCGCAGGCGCTGCTCGAAGGCTGGAGCGTGAAGAAGAGCGTGCTCGGCAAGACCGTCTACAACGACGAGAACCAGAAAGTCGGCAAGGTGCGCGACCTGATCGTCGCGCCGGACGGCTCGGTGTCGGCCGCGATCGTGTCGGCCGGCGGCTTCCTCGGCGTGGCCGCGCACGACGTCGCGGTGCCGATCGCGTCGCTCGACGTGCGCAACGGCAACATCTACCTGCCGGGCGCGACGAAGGAGGCGCTGAAGGCCACGCCGGCGTTCCAGTACGCGAAGGTGCCGTCGCCGCCGAAGCCGAAGAAGCTCGACGAAAAGCACTGATTTGCCCCTTCGCGCGGCACGCGTCGTACGTCGCGTGCCGCGCGTTCTCGCGACGGTCAGGTTGCGTCGAGTCCGCCGTCGACCGTGATCACCTGCCCCGTCATCCATGCCGCCAGCGGCGACGCGAGCGACACGATCCAGTTCGCGACGTCCGCGGGCTCGCCGCGCCGGCCAAGCGGAATGCGCGTGCGCTCCTGCGCCTTGATTGCTTCGATGTCGGGCGCCGACAGCTTCATCCGTTCCGACAGGAAGTCCGTTTCCGTCGGGCCCGCCGCGACGGCGTTCACGCGTACGCCCGCCGATGCGAGCTCGAGCGCCCAGCAGCGCGTCAGATGCTCGAGCGCGGCCTTGCTCGCTGCATAGTGCGACAGCAGCGCAGCGGCCTTGTGTCCGAACGTGCTCGACACGTTGACGATGCTGCCGCGGGCTGCTTTCAGATGCGGCAATGCGGCGGTCGCGAGCATCGACGGTCCGAGCGTATTGACTGAAAAGATCGCGCTGATCGCTTCGAAGGTAGCCGACCCGAGCGGCAGGATTGCACCTGCGCCCGCATTGTTGACCAGCACATCGAGCCGCCCCGCGAGTGCGACCGCTTCGTCGATCGTGCGCGCGGCATCGGCCGGATCGCCGGCGTCCGCGACCACGTAGTCGATACCGGGCGCGCTGCGCGCGGCGGCGGACAGCGCATCTTCGCGGCGGCCCGTGATGACGACGCGCGCACCTTCGCGTGCGAACGCGACGGCCGCTGCCAGCCCGATGCCGGCGCCGCCGCCGGTAATGAGGACCACCTTGTTGTCGAATGACTGCATGACTTTCTCGTGAAGATGATGGGTTGAACGTGCGTGCCGTTTAGCGTTCGTGCGCATCGTCCGTCGGCGCCAGCGCCACCACGTGGCTGATCCCTTCGTGCGCCATCTTCGTATACGGACTGAAACGCTCGGTGTTGCGGACGAGTTCTTCCGCCACCGCGCGTTCGACGCCCGGCAGCCGCACGCGAATGTTCGCGTTCAGCATGAACAGTCCGTCCATCGGATCGCGGCAGAAGTCGATCGATGCGGACACCGAGGCACCGGCGATCGACACCCCCGCCCGTGCGGCCAGCAGGCTCAGCGCGCCATGAAAGCACGCCGCATAGCTGGCGGCGAACAACTGCTCCGGATTGGGGCCGTCGCCGGGCCCGCCGAGCGCGGACGGCAGGCGCAGCTCGACATCGAGCCGCCCGTCGTCGGAACGCGCGACGCCCGATGCGCGGCCATGCTCCGCCGCGCCGCCCGTGACGGTCACCGTCGTCGAGTACAGCGTCTGCGGTTCTCGTCCGCGATACCGGTCGAGCAGCGAGAGCGGCGGCGGGCGCAGCGGCGTCATGGCGTGCGTGATCCGGCGGTGGCGTTCAGCGCGCGAGCGCGTTCTGCCGGAACCACGCGTCGAAGGTCGTCGCGCCGAGGCGCGCACCGGCTGCCGGCACGAGCGTGTCGTCCTGCAGCACCGCGCCGAAGTAGTCGGCGCTGGCGTCGCGCGTCACCGTGCGCGCGTCGTGCGTCGCCGACAGGAAACGCTCGACCAGATCGGCGATCCGCACGCGCTCGGGGCCGCCGATTTCGGCGATGCCGTTGCGCGGCGCGTCGAGCGCGAAGTCGGTCACGGCGGCCGCGACGTCGTCCGATGCGATCGGCTGGAAGTGCGCGGTGGTCAACCGGACCGTATCGCCCTGCGCGCCGGCCTGCGCGATCGCGCCGACGAATTCGAAGAACTGCGTCGAGCGCACGATCGTGTACGGCACGCCTGCTTCGCGGATCAGGTTTTCCTGGATGATCTTGCCGCGGAAATATGCGCTCTGCTGCAGCCGGTCCGTGCCGACCACCGACAGCGCGACGTGATGGCGCACGCCGGCCGCGCGCTCCGCGGCGAACAGGTTGCGCCCCGACGCCTCGAAGAACGCCTTCACGGCCGCTTCCTCGAACGACGGCGAATTCGCGAGATCGACCACGACCTCCGCGCCGGCGAGCGCGTCGTCCAGTCCCGCCCCGGTGATCGTATCGACGCCGGTCGACGGCGCCGCCGCCACCGCGTCGTGGCCGCGTGCGATCAGGTTCCTGACGACCTTGCTGCCGATGAGGCCGGTACCACCAATCACGACGATTTTCACGATTGCTCTCCTTGAACGGGCGCGCGACATGCGCGCCGCTTGAATCTGCCGAAACCGGCGCTCATCGCGTTCGCGCGATCGGGCCCGGACCTTGCCGAACGGCGCCTTGCCGGATCCGGATGCGTGTCGAACAGCCTGCATCGTAGGCATGCGCCGCCCGATCCGGTAGGGTCCGGCAGGCCCTCACCGTGTTGTCGTGCATGCATCAATCGACGGCCTCCAGCGGCGCCATCGTCGTCATCGTCGTCAGGCACTGCAGGTCGCGCGCACGCGTCTGTTCGATCATGTAGTCAATGAACACGCGGATGCGCGTGGGCAGGTGCTTGCGGCTCAGGTAACAGAGATAGTGGCCGCCGTCGTCCGGCGCGTGCTGGCCGAGACAGCTCACCAGCCGGCCGTCGGCGAGCAGGTCGCACACCTGGTACGCGGGCAGTTGCGCGATGCCGAGGCCGTCGAGCGCCGCGCGCACGACGAGATCGATGTCGTTGAACGTGTGATGCGCGGCGAGCTGGCGCTGCTGCGTCAGCCCGTCGATCCTGAATTCCCATTCCGTCACGCGGCCCGATGCGGTGCACAGGTTGATGCAGCGATGTCGCGCGAGGTCGTCGACGTGGCGCGGCAGGCCGTGCCGGTGCGCGTACGACGGCGACGCGCAGACGATCATCTGCATCGGAATCAGCCGGCGCGCGACGATCGCGCTGTCCTCCATGCGGCCGTCGCGAAACGCGACGTCGATGCGGTCGGCGGAGAAATCGGCCGGCCGGTCGTTCAACAGCAGGTCGAGCGTGATGTCCGGATAGCGCGCATGGAAATCGCGCAGCAGCGGCGCGACGACCTTGCGGCCGAAGCCGGGCGTCGAGCCGATGCGCAGGTGCCCGCTCGGCGGCCCGCTGCGCAGCTCGCGCATGTCCTCGAGCGCCTGCGCCAGGTGCTCGATGCCGGGCCGGCAGTTTTCGTAGAAGAGCTCGCCTTCGCGCGTCAGCGACATGCTGCGGGTCGTGCGCTGGAACAGGCGGGCGTCGAGCCGGTCCTCGAGCCGTTGCACGTGGCGGCTGACCGACGAGCGGCCGACGCCGAGGCGATCGGCCGCGCGTGCGAAGCTGCCCTCGGTGACGACGGCGAGGAACGTGACCACGCCGGCATAGCAGGTCGAGAAGCTGCGCGCGAACGGATCGTCGGCATCGGGGCGGCGAATGGAGGTGTCGGGCATGGGGGCGCTGGAATCGTGGTGTCCGTATGCGACTAGACGGTTCAGCGCTGCCGCCTGTGACACCGCCCGCCGCATTTTTTCAAAAAAAGGGCGCGGCGGCGTGCGAGCCGGTTATTTTTCCGGCACGAGCACGGGCGCGCCCTTGTCCTTCAACAGCAGCACGATGAACTTCGCGGGCCGCGTCCGGCTCGCGTTGCGTCCGACCGTGTGCAGATCGTTCGGGCCCTCGTAGAAGGTCTGGCCCGGTTTCAGCGTGACGGGCTCGCCGCCCTTCACCTGCATCACGATCGAACCCTCGACGACATAGACGAACGCGTCGGCGTGGTGGCGATGGACCGGGTCGACCGCGCCGGGCGGATACTCGACCGAGATCATCAGGGCTTCCTTGCCCGGGTACGCGTCGAGCGGCTTCGTCATCAGCGGCGTGACGATGGCCGAGGGCGCCGCTCGGGCGACGCCGGTCGCGGCGCCCGCGACGACGAGTGCGGCCGCGAGCACGTGTTTCATGCGAATCATGGTGGTGGCTTCCGGTGGGCCGCCGGCCGGCGGCCGGCAGCGAGGGAGGGGCGTGGCCTGCCGTCGGGCGCGGCCGTCAGGCGAGATTGGCCTTGTCGAGACCGAAGGCCTTGTCGGACGAGCCCGGCACGGTCCGGAACGCGACATTCGCGCGGTTCCAGCCGTTGATCGCCATCACTTCGAACGTCAGGTCCGACAATTCCTTTTCCGAGAGCTGGCCGCGCACACGGTCGTAGAGGTCGTCCGGCACGCCGTGCGCGGGCAGTGTCGTCAGCGCTTCGGTCCACGCGAGCGCGGCCCGCTCGCGCGGCGAGAAGAGCGTCGATTCGCGCCACGTCGCAAGATGATGCAGGCGCAGCTCGCGCTCGCCGTGGATGCGCGCCTCCTTCACGTGCATGTCGAGGCAGAACGCGCAGCCGTTGATCTGCGACGCCCGGACGGACACGAGATCGCGGATCGATTCCTCGATCGCGCTGTTGCGCAGCAGGTTGCTGAGTTCGAGGAATTTCCGGAACAGCTCGGGCGACTGTTGAATGTAGTTGAGACGCTGCGTCATGATTTCTCCTGGCGACGAAGAGGCTGGCCCGCGTTGCGCGGGCGTCGTGGGCGGCAGGGCGCCGCGCGAAATCATCTTAGGAGTGTGCACCGGGGCGCGGTAGCCACGTACAGGGACGCATCGTGTTGCGCGCGCTGCACCAATCCGGGCTCGACGGCGAGCGCGGCCGGCGCCGGCGCGCGGCGATGCGCGCGTCAGCCGGCGGCGCAGGCGCTCGCGATCCGGGCGAGCTTCTCCGGGTTGCGCTGCACGAGAATCCGGCCGATGCGCGTGCCGTCGGTGTCGAACGACATCGCCGATTCGAGTTGTCCGTCGATGAAGCGCAGCATCGCCCACTCGCCGTTCAGCACGACCGGCCGCATCTCGACGCCGCTGCCGCAGCGCAACCACGTCGCATAGAACAGTTGAGCGATGCGCCGGCCGCCGACCATCGGTTTCGGGAAGCTCTGGACGTGGCCGCCGCCGTCGCCGATCAGCATCGCGTCTTCGGCGAGCAACGCCTGGATCGACGGGAAGTCGCCTTGCGCGAGCGCATGCGTGAACGTCTGCAGCAGCCGGCGATGCGTTTCATGCGGCACCGCGTGCCGCGGCGGGGTGTCGTCGCGCAGCCGCGCGCGGGCCCGGCTGACGAGCTGCCGGCACGCGGCTTCGGTCTTGCCGATCGCGTCGGCGATCCGGTCGTAGTCGAATTCGAAGACTTCGTGCAGCAGGAACGCCGCGCGCGCTTCCGGCGTCAACCGTTCGAGCAACAGCAGGTACGCGACCGATACGTCGCTCGCGCGCTCCGTCATTTCCTCGGGCGTCGCGGGCGATTCGCCGAGCTCCGGCTCGGGCAGCCAGATACCCGTGTAGTGCTCGCGCCGGATCTTCGCCGCGCGCAGGCGATCGATCGACGTGCGCGTCGTGACCGCGACGAGCCACGCCTCGGCGTTCTCGATGCTGTCGCGCGCCGCGTCGTGCCAGCGTAGCCACACGTCCTGCACGATGTCCTCGGCATCCGCGACGGAGCCGAGCATCCGGTACGCGATCTTCTGCAGGCGCGGGCGCAGCGCGTGGAAGGTTTGTGCGTCGTCGGTCATGACGGCCACACTCCGCTGAAGCCGACCGTCACGGGCCCGCTCAGGAATACGCTGCCGGCGCCGTCCCAGTGAACGGCGACGTCGCCGCCGTCGCAGGTCACCCGCACGGTATCGTCGAGCAGCCCGCGCCGGATGCCGTTGACCACCGCGCCGCACGAGCACGAACCGGAACCGAGCGGCACGCCGCCGCCGCGTTCCCAGATGCGCAGGCGAATGTGCGTGCGATCGATGACCCGCACGAAATGGACGTTGGTTTTCTGCGGAAACAGCGGATGTGCTTCGATCGCCGGGCCGAGTGCGGCGACGTCGAGCGTGTCGGGATCGTCGACGAAGAACGTGCAGTGCGGATTGCCCATGCTGCAGGCGGCCGGCGTGCCCGGCAGCGGCAGCGCGAGCGTGTCGGCGGCTTCGGCGAAGGGTATGTCCTGCCAGCCGAGCCGCGGCGCGCCCATCTCGACCTTGATCAGCCCGTCCGCATCCTGCGAACAATGCAGGCGGCCGCGATTCGTGCGCAGCACGATCGACGCCGCGCCGGTTTCCCGCATCAGCTTCCATGCGACGCCGCGCGTCGCGCTGCCGCAGGTATCGAGCGCCGAGCCGTCGGGGTTCCAGAACGCGACGCGCGCGGCCGCGTCGTCGCCGTCCGAGATCACCGCGAGCTGGTTGAAGCCGATGCCGCGATGCCGATCGCCCATGCGCCGCGCGAGGTCGCCGTCGACGGGATGCGCGCGATCGTGTTTCCGACCGCGCAGGTCGACGATGACGAAGTCATCGCCATTCGCGTTCATCTTCTGAAATGCGATCGGCATGGGGATTCCGGAATGGAGGCAGGCAAATACTGTACGTGGCTCGCCGGTCGCGGGCAATCGTCGCCCGATGGCGCGCACGCGCCAACGATCTACGTAATTCTACGTAGATCGTCATACGTAGTTGTCCGCTTGTAAGCGGCCCCCGTCGCGCGGAATACTACGGCCCATCGCCGCAGTCTCCGCGAGGCTGCGGCACGACGCATCGACGTCACGCGGGTTCGGCCCTCGCCGCATCCACTCAAAAACACATTGGAGACCAGGAGACGCCATGAATCGGGCTTCCAGTACCCTGCTCTGGATCGCGGTCGCGCTACTCGGCGCGTTCGCATTCGGCACGATCGCACTCGCGCACGGCGAGCGCGTCAGTGCCCTCTGGATCGTGATCGCCGCAGTCTGCGTGTATCTGATCGCGTATCGCTTCTACAGCCGTTTCATCGCCAGCAAGGTCATGCAGCTCGACGGGCTGCGGATGACGCCGGCGGTCAAGTACAACGACGGCCTCGACTACGTGCCGACCAACAAGTACGTGCTGTTCGGCCATCACTTCGCCGCGATCGCCGGCGCCGGGCCGCTGGTCGGCCCCGTGCTCGCCGCGCAGATGGGCTACACGCCCGGAATGCTGTGGATCCTGGCCGGCGTCGTGTTCGCCGGCGCGGTGCAGGACTTCATCGTGCTGTTCATCTCGACGCGCCGCGACGGCCGTTCGCTCGGCGATCTCGTCAAGATGGAGCTCGGCACGGTGCCCGGCGTGATCGCGCTGTTCGGCGCGTTCCTGATCATGGTGATCATCCTCGCGGTGCTCGCGCTGATCGTCGTGAAGGCGCTGACCAATTCGCCGTGGGGCACGTTCACCGTCGCCGCGACGATTCCGATCGCGCTGTTCATGGGCGTCTACACGCGCTACATCCGTCCGGGCCGCATCGGCGAAGTGTCGATCATCGGCTTCGTGCTGCTGATGGCGTCGATCGCGTTCGGCCAGCAGGTGCACGATTCGCCGACGCTCGCCGCGTGGTTCACGTTCAGCGGCACGCAGCTCACGTGGATCCTGATCGGCTACGGCTTCGTCGCGTCGGTGCTGCCGGTGTGGCTGCTGCTGGCGCCGCGCGACTACCTGTCGACGTTCCTGAAGATCGGCACGATCCTCGGCCTCGCGATCGGCATCCTGGTCGTCGCACCGGAACTGAAGATGCCCGCGCTGACGAAGTTCGTCGACGGCACGGGCCCGGTGTGGTCGGGCAACCTGTTCCCGTTCCTGTTCATCACGATCGCGTGCGGCGCGGTGTCGGGCTTCCACGCGCTGATCTCGTCGGGTACGACGCCGAAGCTGATCGACAACGAAACCAACGCGCGCTTCATCGGTTACGGCGCGATGCTGATGGAATCGTTCGTCGCGATCATGGCGCTGGTCGCCGCGTGCGTGATCGAGCCGGGCATCTACTTCGCGATGAACGCGCCGGCCGCCGTGCTCGGCTCGACGCCGGAAGCGGTCGCCAACACCGTCACGCAATGGGGCTTCGTGCTGACGCCCGACATGCTGACGCAGACGGCCAAGGCCGTCGGCGAAACGACGATCATCGCGCGGGCGGGCGGCGCACCGACGCTGGCCGTCGGCATGGCGCACATCCTGCACCAGGTGATCGGCGGCGAAGCGATGATGGCGTTCTGGTATCACTTCGCGATCCTGTTCGAGGCGCTGTTCATCCTGACGGCCGTCGATGCCGGCACGCGCGCGGGCCGCTTCATGCTGCAGGATCTGCTCGGCACGTTCCACCCGGCGCTCAAGCGCACCGAATCGCTGCCGGCGAACCTCGTCGCCACCGCGCTGTGCGTGGCTGCGTGGGGTTACTTCCTGTACCAGGGCGTGGTCGATCCGCTCGGCGGCATCAACACGCTGTGGCCGCTGTTCGGCATCTCGAACCAGATGCTCGCCGCGATCGCGCTGGTGCTCGGCACCGTCGTGCTGTTCAAGATGAAGCGCGAGCGCTATGCGTGGGTGACGATCGTGCCGACCGTCTGGCTGCTGATCTGCACGCTGACGGCCGGCTGGCAGAAGATTTTCGACGCGAACCCGAAGGTCAGCTTCCTCGCGCACGCCGCGAAGCTGCAGGCCGCGGTGGACGAAGGCAAGGTGCTCGCGCCGGCGAAGTCGATCGCGCAGATGAAGCGGATCATCTTCAACGACTACATCGATGCGGCGCTGGCCGGGTTGTTCATCTTCGTCGTCGTGGCGATCGCGGTGTACGGCGTGATCGCCGTGCTGCGTGCGCGCCGCGAGTCGAAGCCGACCGTGCGCGAGACGCCGTACGAAGCGATGCCGGCCGCGCAGGCGCTCGGCAGCGGACGTTAAGGGGAGGCCGCGATGTTCAGCGATCTTGGCAGCGACCTGCGCAGCGCGGGGCGTTACCTCGGGCAGGCGTTGCGGCTGATGGTCGGCCTGCCCGACTACGATACCTACGTCGCGCACATGCGCGAAACCCATCCGGACCGCGAGCCGATGACGTATGAGGAATTCTTCCGCGAGCGTCAGAATGCGCGCTACGGGTCGGGTGCCGGGAAGTGTTGCTGAACCGGGCCGTTGCAATCACCTGACGAATCGGTCCGGTGATCGAAAGGGAAGCGCCGCGACGAATGTCGCGGCGCTTTTTCTTTGGCGGGCCGGCGGCGCGCCTCGCACGGCGCGCGCCAGCCGTTTGCCCGGGCGCAGCACGGCGATATCCGGCCGCCGGTATCATAGGGCTCCCTCTTTTCCCGATGGCCCCGCAGGAGAACACGTCGTGCATGCCGGTGAGCGTTTCAACAGCATTTCCCATCTCGTCGGCGCGGTGCTGTCGGTGGCCGGCCTCGTCGCGCTCGTGACGATGGGCGCGCTCGAAGGCGACCCGTACAAGGTGGTGAGCTTCAGCGTGTACGGCGCGATGCTGATCCTGCTCTACGCGATCTCGACCGCGTATCACAGCGTGCGCAACCCGCGCCTGAAGGCGATCCTGCAGAAATGCGACCATTCGGCGATCTACCTGCTGATCGCCGGCAGCTACACGCCGTTCACGCTGGTCACGCTGCGCGGCCCGTGGGGCTGGTCGCTGTTCGGCGTGAGCTGGGGGCTCGCCGTGTTCGGCATCGTGCAGGAGCTGACGCTCGGGCGCCGCACGCGCCTGCTGTCGATGATCCTGTACGTGCTGATGGGCTGGCTCGCGCTCGTCGCCGTGCGTCCGCTGATCCATGCGCTGCCGCCGATCGGCACCGCATGGCTCGTGGCCGGCGGCGTGATCTACAGCGCGGGGATCTACTTCTTCATCAACGACGAACGCATTCGCCACGGCCACGGCATCTGGCACCTTTTCGTGCTGGCCGGCAGCCTGTGCCAGTTCGTCAGTGTCGCGATGTATGTCGCGTGAGCGGCGCGGGGCGTCGAGCGGGTGACGCCGCGTGCGTGGCGCGTCGGCCAGAGTAGGCGCTACCGACGCGCGGCGCCGCGCAGCGCGCTGAACCCGACCCATCCCCAGTACACGCGATGATGCGCGATCACCCCGTCGCGCAGATCCATCACTTCGACGAGATCCACCTGATCGCCGTCCGGCGTTGCGCGCGGGTATTCCCAGACGAGCTGGCGACCGTTCGAGAAGAACAGCCCGCTTCGGTACCAGCGCCCGAGCGGGTTGTCCGGATTGCGCAGGCCGGCCGCGAAGAATGCGCCGATCGCGGCCTTGCCGTGCAGCACGCCGGAGCCGTGCGCGGGCAGCGTGGCGACGACGAGCGGGGTTTCGAGCACCGCGTCGTCGGCATACAGCGACATCAGCGCGTCGAGGTCGCGGGCGACGACGGCGGCGTGCCAGTCTTCATGGATGCGCCGGGCGTCGGCATCGGTGTCTGCGGGTGTCATGGCGGATTTCCGGAAGTCGATCACGGAAACCACTGTACGGGCGTACCGTCGCGAGACGTTTCACGTCGCCCCGAAACGTGGATGCCCCGCCGCGGCGAACGCGGTCGGACGTCGGCCCTCAGCCGGCCAGCGCGTCGAGATTGAGCGCATACGACTTGCCGATCCACACCGCGCAATCGCGATGGTCGCGCAGTTCGTCGTGCGTATTCGGATGCAGGAAGATGTCGAGCGCGCCGTGGTTCAGCACGAGCCACGGCACGATGTCGTCGAATCGGGCGGCGTCGAACGCGATCTGGTACGACCAGGCCGGATGCGGGCCGACGAGGCGTTCGTGAAAGCGGCCGAGTTCGATGACCGCGCCGAACCGCGCGTCGACGACCTGGCGAAACGCCCAGGCCGCGTCGCGGCTCGCCGCATCGAAATAGACGTGCGCGTGCCAGCTGTCGATGGCGGTAATGTCGAGGGCAGCCATGGAGGGACTCGATTAAAAAGGGAAATGCGTGAGATGCCGTGCGAAACGACCGATGCGTGATTATCGCGCGTCCTCGCCGCTTGCGTCGTGTCTCGATCCGGCAAGTCGATGCGGATGATTTGTCCTGCATCAGGAGAATCGGCCGATCCGCTGAAATCGTTTCGGCGCGATCCGCGTGCGCGATATCACGCCGGAGCCTTGCGGGCAGGCGCGCTGGCCGGCATCGCACCGGCAACACGTCATTTCGAAAATTGAAAGAGCGGCGTGAGCGCCCCACCGGATCGTCGCTAAAAATCCGATCAGGTCATTGAATGAAATAAAGAAATTCCATGCCGGCGGGATTCGCGAATGACGCGGTGCGCACGCCGAATGCCGCACCTGAAAATAACAATTGCGGATTCGGCTATTCAAGCGGGATGCGGGCCGACATACGATGATTTCAACGCATCGATGATGGATCGATGCGGAGACAACCATCTGGAGGCCACTATGCGATCCCTCGTTCCCGTTGCTGTTCTTTCCTGCGCACTGGTTGCGCTGCCTGCCGTCGGTTTTGCGCAGTCGATCGGCGCTGGCGATACCCCGCATGCCGCGCCGTTGACCTGGTCGGCGGCGCGTGCCGAGACCGATGTGCAGTTGATGCAGATGACGCGCGCGGGCTATCGCGCGACGACGGCCGGCAACCAGAACTATCCGCTCGCGATGCAGCGCGCCCTTGCGCGCGTGAACAACCCGATGCCCGACCGGTGGCGCGACGAGAAGGCCGCGATGGAAGCGCGGGCGGCCCGCGACGCGCAGACCGGCCATCCGGTGAAGGCGTTCTTCGTGAAAACCGCGTACTACCTGAAGGGCGAGAACACGTTTTGATGCAGGAGACGATCATGGCATGCCCCAACCGATTGTCCGGCGTGTGGCGTGCGTCGGCGATACGCAGGCTGCCGGAAGTGGGCTCGATGCGACGGCGCGCCGATGTGCACGGCATGCGACGCCGGGCGAACGCCCTGCGCGACGCGGGCCGCGGCGCCGTCGTGTGCCGTGGCGCGTGGCCGGGATCGGCGAAGGGCGACGTGTCCGCGAGCGGGGGCGAATCATGAAGGCTGCCCGAAAAGGTCGTCGCCATCCGCCATTGACGCGCGAATGGCTGCTGCCGCTGCCGCCCGCGCATGCCCGCGACATCTCGCTGAAATGCCATATGGCGCTGGTCGCGCTGCGCGGCGAGCACGGGAGCGAAACGCTGCTGATGCGGCTGCGCACGAGCGTGTATCTGGTGTTCCTCGCGCTCGACGATGCGGTCTCTCCCGATGCGACCATCGACCTGTGCGTCGACGCGGAGCGCGTGCTGGACGCGAGCGTGGCGCGCGCCGCGCAAAGCGGGGCATGGACGCTGCACGACGACGAATGCGCGGTACTCGAACGCGTGCTCGCCGCGAACGACGCGTGCGTCGCGACGCTCACGCGGCATCGGCTGGCTGAGCTGTGGCGTCATGTCTGCACGTTCGCCTCTGCCGAACAGCCGGGGCTCGTCGCGCAGGCCGCGGCGAAGATGCGGGAGCCGGCCGTTCTGCATTGAGTGGCTGCCCACGGGCCGTGTTTCATACGCGTCCGATTCCATCGCGCGGCCGCGCGCCGTCTAATGCCATGACTGGAACCCGGCGTGTCCGGACGACGATCCATCCTCGCGTTTGCGACGAGCATGCGTGTCGGCGCGAACGCATTCGTTTCGGTCAGGAGGAGCGATGGCGCTATACAGGAGCGGCGGCTACTTCACGTGCGGAAGTGGCCGCGCATTCAGCGAGAATCTGCCGCCGGGCAGCAAGGTGACGGTGGCGGGCATCTATCGATGCACCGTATGCGGCGACGAAATCGGCATTGCGAAAGCGCAGACGTTGCCGTCTGAGGAAGCGCATCCGCACGATCTCGATCCGCCGTCCGACCCGCTGCTCGATCCGGGCCCGACCGCCTGGCAGCTGATCGCCGCGGCGGAGTCGCGCAGCTAGGCAACCGACGCTGGGCCTCGCACGCAGGGCGCAAGCGCTGCGCGTCACACGGCGTCCGTCAAAACAAAAAGCGCCACGGAGCGAATGAACTCCGTGGCGCTTTTTCGATTCCAGCCGCTGCGAAGGCGCGAACCTTCTCGCGGCGCAACGCGCGACTTAAGCGGCCGTTGCCGACTTCGCCGGCTTCTGCAGCTTGCCCTTGCCGGCGCGCTGGATTTCCTCGAGCTTGATCTCGACGTGGCGCGAGAACACGTACTCGGCCGGACGCTGCTTCGCGATCGAGATGTCCGGTGCGAACGGGCCGTCGGTCTTGATGCCCTTGCGGCTCACACGCAGCGCCTTCAGCGGGTTCGAGATCGTGTCCATCACGGCCGTCGCCTCGAAGCCGCAGTGGACCATGCAGTCCGCGCACTTCTCGTAGTTGCCGACGCCGTAGTTGTCCCACTCCGTCGTTTCCATCAGTTCCTTGAAGGTCTTCACGTAACCTTCGCCGACCAGGTAGCACGGCTTCTGCCAGCCGAACACCGTACGCGCCGGGTTGCCCCACGGCGTGCACTTGTACGTCTGGTTGCCGGCCAGGAAGTCGAGGAACAGCGACGACTGGCTGAACGACCAGCGCTTGCCGCCTTCGCCGCGCTTCAGGATTTCGCGGAACAGGTTCTTCGTCTTGTCGCGGTTCAGGAAGTGCTGCTGATCCGGCGCGCGCTCGTACGCGTAGCCCGGCGACACGGTGATGCCGTCGACGCCGATCGGGCCCAGCGTGTCGAAGAACTTCGCGACGCGCTCGGGGATCGCATCGTTGAACAGCGTGCAGTTGATGTTCACGCGGAAGCCGCGGCGCTTCGCTTCCTTGATCGCCGCGACCGCCTTGTCGTACACGCCTTCCTGCGACACGGAATGGTCGTGCATGTCCTTGTCGCCGTCGAGGTGGACCGACCAGACGAAATACGGGCTCGGCTGGTAGTCGTCCATCTTCTTTTCCATCAAGAGCGCGTTCGTGCACAGGTACACGAACTTCTTGCGCTTCATGATGCCCTTGACGATTTCCGGCATTTCCTTGTGGAGCAGCGGCTCGCCGCCGGCGATCGACACGACGGGCGCGCCGCACTCGTCGACGGCCTGCAGGCATTCCTCGACGGACAGGCGCTGGTTCAGGATCGGATCCGGATAATCGATCTTGCCGCAGCCGTTGCACGCGAGGTTGCAGCGGAACAGCGGCTCGAGCATCAGCGCGAGCGGATAGCGTTTGTTGCCGGACAGGTGCTGGCGCACGATGTAGGCGCCGACACGGACTTGCTGGAGCAGCGGAATAGACAAGGGATGTCCTCCTTAAACTTCGCGGGCGACAGCTTGCGTGAGCTTCGCCGGCAACTTGAATTCGACTTTTTCTTCACGGCCCGCCATCGTCGCGACATCGACGGGCCCCAGCGCGCGCAGCGCGCTGATTACATCCTCGACCATTTCTTCGGGCGCCGACGCGCCGGCGGTCAGGCCGACCGTCTGCACGCCCGCGAACCATTCGGCCTTCACTTCCGAGCCGTCGGCGACGAGATAGCTCGGCACACCGCTTTCGGTGCCGATCTCGCGCAGGCGGTTCGAGTTCGAGCTGTTCGTCGCACCGACGACGAGCAGCACGTCAACCTGTTCGCTCAGCTCGCGCACGGCGGCTTGGCGATTCTGCGTGGCATAGCAGATGTCGCGCGTGTCCGGGCCGACGAGGTCGGTGAACCGGCGCTGCAGCGCTTCGATGATGCCGCGCGTGTCGTCGACCGACAGCGTGGTCTGCGTGATGTACGCGACCGGCGTATCGACGGGCAGCGTCAGCGTATCGACTTCGGCTTCGCTCTGCACGAGGATCACCTCGGCCGGAATCTGGCCGATCGTGCCCTCGACTTCCGGGTGGCCCGCATGGCCGATCAGGATCAGCCGGCGGCCCGCCGCGACGTACTGGCGCCCCTGCACGTGCACTTTCGTGACGAGCGGGCAGGTTGCGTCGAGCACGTCGAGCCCGCGCGTCTGCGCGTCGCGCTCGACCGTCTGGGCGACACCGTGCGCGCTGAAGATCGCGACAGCGCCGTGCGGCACCTCGTCGAGCTCCTCAACGAATCGTGCCCCTTTATTACGCAGATTTTCGACGACATGCCGGTTATGCACGATCTCGTGACGCACATAGACCGGCGCACCGTGCTGTTGCAGCGCGCGATCGACGATCTCGATCGCACGGACAACCCCCGCACAAAAGCCGCGGGGCTGGGCAAGGATGACTCGCATAGGTGAGCGAACTCCGACGACAGACGCCGGGGTTCGAGGAGCTGGCACTCGCTCGCTCGCCCCGGCTTGATGTTATGAAGGCAGGAACGAACCGGCCGGCCAGGCCCCGGAACCCCGAATTAATCGCGCATTTTAACCCTATCGGGCCGTCCGTGCTTTGGTGCTGTGTCGGCACCGTTGCAATTGCGGGAGAGCCGCGTCGGCGCTGGCGGGCGCGGAACCCAGTAAACTACGCGGTTTCGCGGGCGGCCGCTCCGGCTGCCCGGCGTCGCGCTCATTTCAAGGCCATTCGATGACCGTCGATTCTTACGCGTATTGCCCTTCCGCCCGTGCGGTTTCGGGCGTTTTGTTCCCGACCCCTATTAATTCCTACCCGGCCGGCGGGCGGCAGGAGGCAGGCCGATGATGCTGGCGCTTGCTTTCCTGGTGTCCGGCCTGTCGCTGGTGATCTGGATCGTGCTGCTCGTCGCGCGCGGCGGCTTCTGGCGCGCGCAGCCCGCGCGGCCGCTGCCGCCCGAGGCTCGCGGCGAGGCGGCCGAGGCGGGCTGGCCGGCCGTCGTGGCCGTGGTGCCGGCGCGCAACGAAGCCGACGTGATCGCTCGCGCGGCGACTTCGCTGCTCGAGCAGGACTATCCGGGCGAATTCCATCTGATCATCGTCGACGACCACAGCGACGACGGCACCGCCGACGCGGCCCGCGCGGCCGCGCTCGCGATCAACCGCGCCGACCGGCTGACGGTGCTGACCGCGAAGCCGCTGCCGGCCGGTTGGTCGGGCAAGGTGTGGGCGCAGTCGCAGGGGATCGCGGCCGTGCAGACGCTCGGCCTGCCGGCCGACTACCTGCTGCTGACGGATGCCGACATCGGCCATCCGCCCGACGCCGTCGCGCAACTCGTCACGCGCGCGCAGGCCGAGCGTCGCGATCTCGTGTCGCTGATGGTGCGGCTGCGCTGCGACTCGTTCTGGGAAAAGGCGTTGATTCCGGCGTTCGTGTTCTTCTTCGCGAAGCTGTACCCGTTCTCGTGGATCAACAACCCGCGCAACCGGACGGCCGGTGCGGCCGGCGGCTGCATGCTCGTGAAGCGCACGGCGCTGGAAGAAGCGGGCGGCATCGAATCGATTCGCGGCGCGCTGATCGACGACTGCAGCCTCGCCGCGCAGATCAAGCACCGCGGCAGCGGCCGCCATCCGATCCGGCTCGATCTCGCCGATCGCAGCGTGTCGCTGCGCCCGTACGACAGCTGGCGCGACATCTGGAACATGATCGCGCGCACCGCGTTCACGCAGCTGCACTATTCGCCGCTGCTGCTGGCCGGCACGCTGCTCGGGATGACGATCATCTATCTGGTGCCGCCCGTCGTCGCGCTCGCCTACGGCGCGCGTGCATGGCCGGCCTGGCTCGCGTGGGCGTCGATGTGCGCCGCGTATGCGCCGATGCTGCGCTACTACCGGCGCTCGCCGCTGTGGGCGCCCGCGCTGCCGCTCGTCGCGCTGTTCTATGTGGGTGCGACGTTCGCGTCCGCGTGGCGTTACTGGCGCGGCAAGGGCGGCCAGTGGAAGGCGCGCGTGCAGGCGCCGGTGGATCGCTGAACGGGGCCGGGAGGCATGCCTCCCGGCAGCCGGACAGCAAACAGCCCGATCGGTGCGAACCGGTCGGGCTGTTTTATTTTCTGCCGTGTCGTATACCGATGCCGGCGCTTACCGCTGGGTCAGCATCATGTACATCTGGACCACGACATCCGGCGAGAACGTGAACGGCACCCAGCCGTAGCCCGTGTGGCGGGCGACCAGCAGACGGTCGCCGTTCGACTGCTTCTGCACGGCCATCATCGGGTTCTTCGTCGTCACGAAACGCCAGCCGGCCGGAATGCCGGGCGGCGGCTCCGGCTGCATCGACGCGCGTGCGTGCGCGAGTTCCTCGATCAACTGGCCCAGTTGCTCCGGATGCAGCGTGATCGATTCGCCGTTGATGGTCAGCGTGAGTTCGTTCTGGGACGGGCGCGCGACGTGCAGCGTCGCCTTGTCGGCCGGCGCGGCAACGGTGTCGCTGTCGGTTTCGGTTTCACCCGCGGCGCCGGCTTGCGCCGCCGGGACGATCGCGGTTTCGGCGTCGGCGCCTGAAGTCGGCACTTCGGCTGCTTCGGCCGCAACCGGCGCGACTGCGTGCACGGCCGGCTCCGCTGCCGGCTCGACGGCTTCGGCCGTCACCGCCGTGGCGGCCACCGCGTTCGTCGCGGCTTCCTTGACGACGGCCTCGACCAGCGCCTCGGCGTCGGCGATGGCCTTCGCGTGGTGCTGCGCGGCGGCTTCGGCCTGGGCGATCGCTTCGGTGTGGCGCTGCGTGAGGGCTTCGGCTTCGGCGGTCGCTTCGGCGTGGCGTTGCGCGGCGGCTTCGGCCTGGGCGATCGCTTCGGCGTGACGCTGCGTGATGGCTTCCGCCTCCGCGGTGGCTTCGTCGTGACGCCGGGCGGCGGCCTGCGTGTCGGCGAGCGCCTGCGTGTGACGCTGGGCGAGCGCCTCGGCCTCGGCAATCGCGGCCATGTGGCGCTGCGCGGCTGCTTCGGCTTCGGCGGTCGCTTCCGCATGGCGCTTCGCGGCGGCTTCCGCTTCGGCGGTCGCCGCGGCATGACGTTGCGCGGCCGCTTCGGCTTCGGTCGCGGCGGCGTGATGACGCTGCGCGGCGGCCTCGGCTTCGGCGATCGCCGCCGCGTGACGCTGCGACGCGGCTTCGGCATCCGCGTGACGTTGCGCGAGCGCTTCGGTCAGCGCGGTGGCTTCCGCATGGCGCTGCGAAGCGGCTTCGGCTTGCGCGGCGGCATCCGTATGACGTTGGGCGGCCGCTTCGGCGGCGGCGGTGGCATCGGCGTGGCGCCGCTGCGCGGCTTCGGCATCGGCGGCAGCGGCCGTGTGGCGCTGCGCGGCGGCCTGCGCGTCGGCTTCCGCCGCGGCGTGGCGCTCGGCCGCGGCCCGGGCTTCCGCTGCCGCGGCGCGCGCGAAGGCTTCCGCGCTGCGTGCCGCCTGCTGCGCGGCGTGGTGATCGTGGAGGAGCTGATCGACGCCCGTGGCGAGCGAAGCGATCTGATCGTTCAGGTTCATGCGTGTCTTCTCTGCGTAAGACCCGCGATTTTAACCGCTGCGCCGATGCCGGTCCGCGCGCGACGTGTAACAAAGTGCGCAAAGCGGCGCGAGGTGCGCCGCTTTGTGTTACTTGAGGTAGCCCGCCGAGCCGAACCAGTCCAGCGCATCGCGCAGCCCTTCGCGATACGGACGCGCACGGTAGCCGAGCTCGCGCTCGGCCTTCGCCGACGTGAAATACATCTTGTTCTTCGACATCCGCAGCCCGTCGACGGTGACGAACGGCTCCTTCTTCGTGAACTTCGCGACCGCTTCGGCACCGACCGCGAGCGGGTACAGCGGCCAGCGCGGCAGCGCGATCGTCGGCGCCTTGCGGCCCGTCATCTGCGCGATGTCCGCGAGCATCTGCTGCAGCGGCAGGTTCTCGCCGCCGAGGATGTAGCGCTCGCCGATCCGGCCGCGCTCGAGGGCGAGGAAGTGGCCGTGCGCGACGTCGTCGACGTGCACGAGGTTCAGCCCCGTATCGACGAACGCGGGAATCTTGCCGAGCGCGGCCTCGACGATGATGCGGCCGGTCGGCGTCGGCTTCACGTCGCGCGGGCCGATCGGCGTCGACGGATTGACGATCACGGCCGGCAGCCCTTCGTCGGCGATCATCCGTTCGACCGCGCGCTCCGCGAGCACCTTGCTGCGCTTGTAGACGCCGATCGCCTGCTCGGCCGTGAGCGGCCGGTTCTCGTCGGACGGATCGCCGGCGCTCGTCACCTTCAGCGTCGCGACGCTGCTGGTGTAGACGATCCGCTCGACGCCTGCCGCGCGGGCCGCGCGCATCGTCGCGACCGCGCCTTCGAGGTTCGCGCGCTCGATCTCGTCGGGGTCGGGCGCCCACAGCCGGTAGTCGGCCGCCACGTGCAGCAGGTAGCGCACGCCGCGCAGCGCGGCGCGCATCGACGCCTCGTCGCGCATGTCGCCGGTGACGATCTCGGCGTCGAGATCCGCGACGTTCGTGCGCGGGCTGGTCGGGCGCACCAGCACGCGCACCGCATAGCCTTTCTGCTGCGCGATGCGCGCGACGGCCGAGCCGACGAAACCGGACGCGCCGGTGACGAGAACGAGATCGCGGGAGGTATCAGTCATGCGTTTCCTTCAGGGCCGCGCGGGCGGCGCGGCGGTTGGGCATCGGCGAGATTGTACGTGGTCGGCGTGCGCGGCGACGCCCCGCCGGCGCGTGTGCGAAGCGGCCGACGCGACTACAATGCCGGGCTTGAATGCAACGGGAGGGCGACGCAATGAGCCGCAATGAGCTGGACGAACGGATCGAGACCTACTACGTGCGGGTGCGCGGCGTCGTGCAGGGCGTCGGCTTTCGTCATGCGACGGTGCGCGAGGCGCATGCGCTGAAGCTGCGCGGCTGGGTCGCGAATCTCGAGGACGGCACCGTCGAGGCGATGATCCAGGGCCCCGGCGCGCAGATCGACCGGATGCTCGCGTGGCTTCGCCACGGGCCGCCCGCCGCGCGCGTGACCGAGGTGACGTTCGAGGAACGCCGGACCGAGAAGCGCTTCGAACGCTTCCAGCAGCAGTAAGAGGCGCACAACGATCATGACGGGGTATCCGGAGGCGGGGCGCGGCCTCATGCTGTCGGTGATGGCGTCGACGCTGTTCGCGCTGATGTCGGCTTACGCGAAACTGCTCGCGCCGCTCACGGGCCTCGACATCTTCGCGTGGCGCGTCGTGTGGACCGCGCCGGGCGCGCTCGCGCTGATCGCGCTGCGCGGCCGCTGGCCGGCGCTCGTCGGGCTGGCGCGGCGCAGCGCGCGCGACTGGCGCCTGCTGATCGCGCTGCCGGTGAGCGCGGCGCTGCTCGGCGTGCAGCTGTGGCTGTTCCTGTGGGCGCCGCTGCACGGCCGCATGCTCGAAGTGTCGCTCGGCTATTTCCTGCTGCCGCTGACGATGGTGCTCGTCGGCCGCTTCTACTATCACGAGCGGCTCGACCCGCTGCAATGGGCGGCGGTCGCCTGTGCGGCGCTCGGCGTCGCGCACGAGGTGTGGGCGACGCGCGCGTTCGCATGGCCGACGCTGGTCGTCGCGCTCGGCTATCCGCCGTATTTCGTGCTGCGCCGGCGCATCAACGCCGATTCGCTGGCCGCGTTCGCGATCGAGATCGCGCTGCTGTGCCCGATCGCGCTCGCGATGGTCGCGACGAGCACCACGCGCGTCGCCGGCCATCCGCTGCTGTGGGCCGTACTGCTGCCGGGGCTCGGCATCCTCAGCACGCTCGCGCTGGCGAGCTACCTGAAGGCGAGCCGGATGCTGCCCATGGCGCTGTTCGGGATTCTCGGCTACGTCGAGCCCGTGCTGCTCGTCGTGGTGTCGCTGCTGCTGCTCGGTGAAACGCTGAGCGTCGCACAGCTCGCGACGTACGGGCCGATCTGGATCGCCGTCGCGCTCACCGCGTGGCACAGCGCGATGCTGATGCGGCGGCTGCCCGCGCGCGGCTAACCGCATCGTCGCGATGCGCCGGCCGCGCGGAACGCGCCGCGCAGCGCGCTTCATCCGAGCGTCGAACACCGCGCGTTGTGTCGCCGACTCCCGCCGAATCCCTCGATCCTGACCGCCAACTGGCGACGCGCTGACGCGAATCTGGCGACGCTGCCTGCTTCGCCGCGCAACGCTCGCGCTTGTAATCGAACAGAAGATTCGGTTGCACTTTGTTACTTAGGGTCTCCCCTGATCGGCTACTAGACTGGCCTGACCGACTTCCCTTCGTATGCAGCTTTTCCATGAACGGTCACCTCCGCGCCAAGCCGGCCGGGTTGGCGCGATGCGAGCATACGCGTATCGCCGCCGATCGCGCTCGCCTGCCTTTTCCCGATCCTTTCCACGGTGCGCGTCGCACCGCCGCCGCACAGGTGGGCTCATGTCGTTGAGCCCGCCGCCTTCCGTCACGGTCCAGCCGTCGCGCGGCGGCCGCCTGATCGAAATCGACTTCTTCCGCGGGCTCGTGCTGTTGATGATCGTCGTCGATCACATCGGCGCGAGCGTGCTGTCGCGCGTGACGCTGCACGCGTTCGCGCTGTGCGACGCGGCCGAGGTGTTCGTGTTCCTCGGCGGCTTCGCGACCGCGAGCGCATACGGCGCGATCGCCGAGCGGCACGGCGCGCGCGCCGCGCAGCGGCGTTTCGTGCGGCGCGCGATGCAGATCTACCGCGCGTTTCTCGCGACGTCGACGCTGATGCTCGTCGTGTCGGTGGTGCTCGATCACTACGGGATCGATGCGCCGAACCTCGCGCTCGACGACGTCAGCGTGATGCTCGCGTCGCCGCTCACGGGCGCCGCCGAGCTGCTGACGTTCCAGCGCCAGCCGTATCTGGCGTCGGTGCTGCCGATGTACGTGCTGTTCGCGCTCGCGTCGCCGGTGCTGGTGCCGTTCGCGCGGCGCCATCCGTGGCTGCTCGTCGCGCTCAGCGTCGCGTCGTGGCTCGCGGCGGGCTGGCTCGGCCCGGAACTGCTGGACACCGACGGTTTCCGCTGGAGCTTCAACCCGTTCGCGTGGCAACTGATGTTCGTCGCCGGCGTGCTCGCGCGCTGCCAGCCGTTCTACCGCCGCATCGCGCTCGGCCGCTGGGGCGCCGCGGCGACCGGGCTCGCATGCGCGATCGTGCTCGGCTGCGCGAGCTACAAGCTGTTCTCGGGGCTGCCGGTGCCGGAAGGCGTGCTCAAGCGCGATCTCGCGCTGCCGCGCGTCGTGAGCTTCGCGGCCGTCGCGTGGCTGATGGCCGATTGCGTGCGCTTCGGCTGGATCGCGCGGATCGCACAGGGCGTGCGGCCCGTCGTGGCGGTCGGCCAGCGCGGGCTGATCTGCTTCGTCGCGGGCGCGGCGATCTCGCTCGTGATCGATTCGCTGCTGCATCCGGCCGTGCGCAGCGCCGATCTGCGGCATGTCGGCGTGGGCCTCGTGGCCGACGCATGCGCGGTCGGGCTGATGATGGCGGTAGCCGGTTCGGGAACGTGGATCGCGCGATGGCGCGGCGCGGCGGCGTAGGCGCGCGACGGATGCGGGCGGCGCGGCAGGCGCCGCGCGGCGTCAGTGAGGTGACCCGATACGGGAGCGGGGCGTGGCGGATGCGTCGTCGGATTCGGCGTCTTCGCGTTCGTCCTGCGCCGGGTCGTCGCGCTCCGCGAGGACCGCATCGGCTTCGGCCGCGGCCCGGGCGGCGCGCATCGCGGTGCAGCGCTGCGCGTGCCGGATGTCCGACAGAATCCTCAAAAGCCGCGTCGTCTTGCTTTTCATCGTGTTCTCCCGCCAGTGCGCATCGCGCGAAGCGGATGCGTTGCCTGCAACCAGTGTAGGACGCGTTCGCGTGTCTGGCGGGAGAATGTGGCGTGCGAGCCGCACGCCGAGGGATAGTCCTTACTGCGCGGCGGTGGCGGCCTGCGCCTGCAGCGCTTCTTCGCGGCGCTCGTCGGTGCAGCGCTGATGCTGGCGCGACAGGCGGTTCATCAGCGGCAGCAGCAGCAGCGCGAGCAGCATGCCGATCGCGGCGAGCCAGCCGAGCTTCTCGAACAGCGACAGGTAGAGCGGCAGCGATTCGGTGGCCGGCAGTTCGTGCGACGGCATCTGCGCGAAGTTCGCGACGACGCTGCCCAGATACTGCGACACGCCCGTCGCGACGAAATACGCGCCCATCATGAAGCCGCTCATGCGCGCCGGCACGTAGCGGGCGATCATCGCGAGGCCGAGGCCGCTCACCAGCAGCTCGCCGAGCGAGTACAGGCCGTAGCCCCACACCATGAACCACGACGACACGCGGCCGTCGACCGCGTAGCGGCCGCTGATCGTGAACACCAGGTAGCCGGCGGCGACCGCGCCGAAACCGAGCGCGTACTTCGCCGCGACCGGCAGGTCGCGGCCGCCCTTCGCGACGGCGTTGTAGACCCACACGAGCACCGGGCTCAGCAGCATGATCCAGATCGGGTTCAGCGCCTGGAACTGCGCGGCGCTCCACGTGAACAGCGTCGTGCCGAACAGCATGAAGCGCGGATCGACGTTGCGCAGCGCGAACAGCGTCAGCGACGTCGACATCTGCACGTAGAAGATGAAGAACAGGATCACCTGGCCGATCAGCACGAGCGCCGCGATCAGGCCCGCGCGCTCCGAGCGCTCCGACTTCGCGATCATGTACGCGAAGATCGCGAGGATCGCGAATGCCGCCGTCCACACGCTCGCGACCGCGAGCTGCTTGTGCTGCAGCACGTACAGCGTGATCAGCGCGAGCCCGACGCCGCCGGCCGCGACCGCGCCGAGGCGCTTCCAGCGGATCGGCTCGTCGTCCGGCTGCGAGCCGACGTGCGCGAGCGTGCGGTGCATCAGCATGAAGTTGAGGATCGCGAGCAGCATGCCGCCGCAGCAGACCGCGAACGCGGTGTGCCAGCCCCAGTGATCCTTGATCCACGGCGTCGCGAGCATCGACACCGTCGAGCCGATGTTGACCGCCATGTAGTAGATCGTGAACGCGCTGTCGATGCGCGCGTCGTCGCCTTCGTAGATGCGGCGCACGAGGTTCGCCGCGTTGGCCTTGAACAGGCCGTTGCCGACGACGATCACGCCGAGCGACGCATACATGTACGTCAGGTGATCGTTCGGCACCGCGAGCATCAGGTAGCCGGCGCACAGCACCGACGCGCCGATGATCATCGTGCGGCGGGCGCCGAGCACCTTGTCGCCGATCCAGCCGCCGATCGACGGCGCGGCGTAGACGAGTGCGGTGAACGCACCCCAGGTCAGGTTCGCGTGGCTGTCGGTGAAGCCGAGCCGGTCGACCATGAAGAGGACCAGGAGCGCGGCCATGCCGTAGTAGCCGAAGCGCTCCCACATTTCGATGAGGAAGACCGTCGTAAACGATCGGGTTTGGGAAACAGGTGAATGCATCATCAATCTCGTTGAAACGGACGGCACGGATCACGCGTCGTCTTGGGTCGAACTGGCGCCGGTGCACAATCGGCCGGATAGGCTTGTGCAGGCGATGGAACAGTCGGGCGGTTAGCCCGGGCCGGGGTCGGACACCGCCTGATGGGGCGGGGAAGGTCCCCGACCGGCGCGCGCATGGTAGCGGGTGCCGGTCCGGTGCGACAGGTGGGCGCTACCTAGGGAAACTCCCGATGTGGCAGCAGCTTTCAGCAACATTCGTCTCATCATCTAGTTGTAAGCATTGGCGCAGGTCCTCCGAAGATTCCCGGAGAGCCGCTTGCAGCTTGCCTGTGAAGCCGGCGAGTCTGGCAAGATAGCGCGTCGTTTCGTTCGCTTCGTGCCCTGTTTAGTGCACCAGGCTCAACACCGAAGACGTGTACGAACCCGAAGATTAAGCTATCTCTAATTAACTTAGTTACTTTCCATCAAACATTTTTTGACGATCACTTTTCGGCCTGCTATGGTTCCCCCCACTGAAAACTCGCGATCGGCAGACGCTGTCGCACTCGGCAGCAAGATTCGCGCGTTGCGCCAACGTCTGAAGCGCACGCTCGACGACACCGCTACCGCCGCGGGGATTTCGAAGCCGTTTCTGTCTCAAGTCGAGCGCGGGCTCGCGTCGCCGTCACTGACGTCGCTGGCCGGTATCGCCCACGCGCTCGGTGTGACGGTGCAGTACTTCGTGGATACGCCGAGTGAAGAACGCTCGGTCTGCCGAGGCGATCAGTTGCGCTTCTTCGGGTTCGCCGATTCGACGAACCTGTTCGCGAGGCTGACGAACGTGTCCGAAGGGCGCCAGCTGGAGGCGATCCTCGTGAGGATGCCGCCGGGGCAGAAACGGTCCGAGGTGACGACACATGCAGGAGAGGAGTTCCTGTACGTGATTGAAGGGGAAGTGTCGCTGACGCTGGAAGGCAAGACGTTCGTCCTGCAGGCCGGTGACAGTTCGCACTATCAGTCGACGGTCCCGCACAGCTGGGTCAACACCGCGAAGATCGAGTCGGTGGTGGTCTGGGTCGGGACACCGAGGCTGTTCTAACGCACAGGTATTCCTTCGTTTCTTCGACGGGATGCCTGTCGAAAGAAATGTAAGGAATACTAACATGCAATACGAGAACCACGGGCCTCCTCAATCGCTGCACCCGTCAGCGTCTCACGCGTAAGCCGCGGCATCCGCCGCGCGACGCTCACCGAACACACCTTCTCAAGACTGCCACGATGAAATCCTTGCATGCCATGTCGGCCGTGCTGGCCGCGCTCGCCCTGACGACGCCCGTCGCCCACGCCGTGACCGTTCCGTCCAACGTCACGCTCGCTCCGCAACAGGACCTGACGCGACAGGTGCCCGCCGAAGTCGAGTCGCTCGACCCCGCGCACATCGAATCGTGGACCGGCAACACGATCGGCCTCGACCTGTTCGAAGGGCTCGCGCGCATCGATGCGGCCGGCCAGGTCGTGCCGGGCGTCGCGCTGTCGTGGGAACGCAAGACGCCGCAGACGTGGATCTTCAAGCTTCGCCACGACGCGAAGTGGAGCAACGGCCAGCCGGTGACGGCCGCCGATTTCGTCTATTCGTGGCAGCGCCTCGTCGATCCGAAGACGGGCTCGAAATACACGATCCTCGTCGAGTTCATCAAGAACTCGAAGGACATCATCGCGGGCAAGGCCGCGCCGTCGACGCTCGGCGTGCGCGCCGTCGATCCGTACACGCTCGAGGTGACGACCGACGTGCCCGTCGCGTTCTTCCCCGAACTGACCGCGATGGCGCCGCTCGCGCCGGTGAACAAGGACGTGGTCGCGAAGTTCGGCGACGCATGGACGCGCCCGGGCAACATCGTCAGCAACGGCGCGTACCAGCTCGTCGACTGGCAGCCGAACAACCGCATCGTGGCGACGAAGGACGCGAAGTACTGGAACGCGTCGAAGGTCGTGATCAACAAGGTCACGTACCTGCCGATCGAAAGCGACGAAACCGCGATGCGCATGTACCAGGCCGGCCAGATCGACTACAGCTACTCGATCCCGTCGGGCATCTTCCAGCAGGTCAGCAAGCAGTTCGGCGCCGAACTGCGCCCGGGCCTGCAGCTCGCGACCTACTACTACTACCTGAACAACAGCGACGCGGCGCTGAAGGACAAGCGCGTGCGCCAGGCGCTGTCGATGGTGATCGATCGCGACGTGCTGACGTCGAAGCTCACGCAGGCCGGCGAGAAGCCGATGTACGGGTTGATGCCGAACGGCACGAAGGGCGTGCAGCCGTTCACGCCGGAATGGGCGTCGTGGCCGATGGCCAAGCGCATCGCGACCGCGAAGGACCTGCTGAAGCAGGCTGGCTACTCGGACGCGAAGCCGCTGTCGTTCACGCTCACGTACAACACCAACGACCTGCACAAGAAGGTCGCGCTGTTCACCGCATCGGAATGGCGCACCAAGCTCGGCATCACCACGAAGCTCGAGAACGTCGAGTTCAAGGTGCTGATGAAGCAGCGGCATGACGGCAAGGTGCAGATCGCGCGCGACGGCTGGTTCGCCGACTACAACGACGCGATGACCTTCTTCGACCTGATCCGCTGCGGCAGCTCGCAGAACACCGTCGGCTACTGCAACAAGCAGATGGACGCGCTCGTCGACGAAGGCAACCAGAAGCTCGACGACCAGGCGCGCACCGCGCTGCTCACGCAGGCGCACGACATGGCGATGAAGGACACGCCGATGGTGCCGCTGTTCCAGTATTCGGCCGATCGTCTCGTGAAGCCCTACGTGGGCGGCTATTCGCTGAAGAACGTGATCGACATGCGTGCTTCGCAGGACCTGTACCTGATCAAGCACTGAGCGGAGCGATCATGCTGGCCTATGCATTGAGGCGCACGTTGTGGGCGGTGCCGACGATCCTCGCGGTCATCACCGTCTGCTACCTGCTGCTGCATTTCACGCCCGGCGGCCCGTTCGATACGGAGAAGCAGCTGTCCGCCGCGACGCTCGCGAACCTGAACGCGAAATACCACCTCGACGAGCCGCTGTGGAAGCAGTACCTGCTGTATCTCGGCTCGCTGCTGCACGGCGATCTCGGCCCGTCGTTCCGTTACGTCGACTGGTCGGTGAACGATCTCGTGAAGAAGGCGCTGCCGGTGAGCCTCGGCGTGGGCGGCGTATCGATCCCGGTCTCGATCGTGCTCGGCGTGCTGCTCGGCACCGTCGCGGCCGTGCGCCGCGACAGCGTGATCGACCGCTTCGTGATGCTGATCGGCAACTTCGGCAACGTCGTGCCGCCGTTCGTGCTCGGGCCGGTGCTCGTGTGGATCTTCGCGATCCTGCTGAAGACGTCGGCCGGCAACGGCTGGCTGCCGGCCGGTGGCTGGGGCGACGGCGGCTGGCAATACCGGCTGCTGCCGATCGTGCTGCTGACCTTCATCAACGTGTCGCTGCTCGCGCGCGTGATGCGCGGCTCGATGATCGAGACGCTGTCGAGCAACTACATCCGCACCGCGCGGGCGAAGGGCCTGCCGGGCTCGACGATCGTGCTGCGTCATGCGCTGAAGCCCGCGCTGATGCCGGTCGTGTCGCTGTTCGGCACGGTCTGCATCACGTCGATCACGGCGGCCGTCGTCACCGAATCGGTGTTCGCGCTGCCGGGCCTCGGGCAGCTCGTCGTGAACGGCGCGATCAACCGCGACTACACGCTGGTGCTCGGCCTCGTCGTGCTGACGACCGTCTGCGCGGTGCTGTTCAACCTGCTGGTCGACCTCGCGTACGCGTGGCTCGATCCGCGCATCCGTTATTGAGCGAGGCACAGCGATGACTCCGACCACTCCCGTCGTCGGCCTGCCCGTGCAGACCGATTCGCCGCCGCGTTCGCGCTCGCCGCTCGAGCTGGCGTTCGCGCGCTTCCTTCACAACCGCGCGGCCGTGTTCAGCCTCGTGCTGCTCGCGCTGATCACGCTCGCGTGCTTCGTCGGCCCGTGGCTGCTCGCGGCCGATCCCGCCGCGAGCGACTGGGGCGCGATCAGCCTGCCGCCGACCTGGGCGAACCAGCACTGGTTCGGCACCGACGAGCTCGGCCGCGACCTGCTCGTGCGCACGCTGATCGGCGGCCGCGTCTCGATCGAGGTCGGCCTGCTCGGCACGCTCGTGTCGGGCCTGTTCGGCGTCGCGTGGGGCGCGACCGCGGGCTTCGCGGGCGGCCGCGTCGACTCCGTGATGATGCGCGTCGTCGACATGATGTACGCGATCCCGTACCTGCTGATCGCGATCCTGATGATGACCCTGTTCGGCCGCTCGTTCATGCTGGTCGTGCTGACCATCAGCGCGTTCTCGTGGATCGACATGGCGCGCGTCGTGCGCGGCCAGACGCTGTCGCTGCGCAATCGCGAGTTCGTCGACGCGGCGCGCGCGATCGGCGTGTCGCCGGGGTCGATCGTGCTGCGCCACGTCGTGCCGAACCTGCTCGGCGTGGTCGTCGTGTACGCGACCGTCTCGGTGCCGAACATCGTGCTGACCGAATCGGTGCTGTCGTTCCTCGGCCTCGGCGTGCAGGAACCGATGACGAGCTGGGGCGTGCTGATCCAGGACGGCGCGCAGAAACTGGAATCGATGCCGTGGCTGCTGCTGGCCCCGGCCGTCATGCTGTGCGTGACGCTCTACTGCGTGAACTTCGTCGGCGACGGCCTGCGTGACGCGCTCGACCCGAAGGATCGCTGAAGATGGCAGCTCTATTGGAAGTGGAAAATCTCGGCGTGCGCTTCACGCGCAAGGATGCGCCGCCGATCGACGCCGTCAACGGCGTGTCGTTCTCGCTCGAAGCCGGCAAGACACTGGGCATCGTCGGCGAATCGGGCTCGGGCAAGAGCCAGACCGTGATGGCGCTGCTCGGCCTGCTGGCCGGCAACGGCACGACGACCGGCACCGCGCGCTACCGCGGCGACAACCTGCTCGACATGGATACGCGCGCATTGAACGCGGTGCGCGGCGACCGCATCGCGATGATCTTCCAGGATCCGATGACGTCGCTCAATCCGTTCCTGACGATCGAGCGGCAGATGACCGAGACGCTGCAGCTGCATCGCAGGCTGTCGCGCAAGGAAGCCACGAAGCGCGCGATCGACGCACTCGAATCGGTGCGCATTCCCGACGCGGCGCGCCGCATCCGCATGTATCCGCACGAGTTCTCGGGCGGCATGCGGCAGCGCGTGATGATCGCGATGGCGCTGCTGTCCGAGCCGGAAATCCTGATCGCCGACGAGCCGACCACCGCGCTCGACGTGACCGTGCAGGCGCAGATCATCGACCTGCTGCGCGAGCTGAACCGCGAGCGCGGCACCGCGATCGTGCTGATCACGCACGACATGGGCGTGGTCGCCGGCCTCGCGGACGACGTGATGGTCATGTACGCGGGCCGCACCGTCGAATACGCGCCGGCCGACTCGATTTTCGCGGCGCCGTCGCATCCGTACACGATCGGCCTGCTCAACGCGCTGCCGCGGCTGACCGATGCGGACGATGCGCCGCTCGTCGCGATTCCCGGCAACCCGCCGATGCCCGGCACCGCGCCGGCCGGCTGCGCGTTCGCGAAGCGTTGCACGTATGCGGAAGAACGCTGCGGCGCCGCGCGCCCGGCGCTCGAAACCTATGGCGCCGCGGGCGCGGTGCGCGCGTGCCACCGCCCGGTGGCCGATCTGACGGGAGGTCTGCGATGAGCGTCGATGAACGCCGCCCAGCCGGCGCGACGGACGACACGCTGCTGTCCGTCGAGAACTTGAAGGTGCATTTCCGCGTGCCGCTCGGCGGCTATCCGTGGTCGCCGAAGGGCACGCTGCGCGCAGTCGACGGTGTGTCGTTCGACGTGAAGCGCGGCGAGACGGTCGGGCTCGTCGGCGAATCGGGCTGCGGGAAGTCGACGCTCGCACGCGCGCTGATCGGCCTCGTGCCGATGACGGCCGGCACCGTGAAATGGCGCGGCCAGGCCGTCGCGCCCGATCACCTGCGCGGCACCGCGATGCGGCGCGAAGTGCAGATGATCTTCCAGGATCCGCTCGCGTCGCTCGACCCGCGCATGACGATCGAGCAGGTCGTCGCGGAGCCGCTCGTCACGCATCACGCCGGCCTCGGCCGCACCGAAGTGCGCCGCCGCGTGATCACGATGCTCGAACGCGTCGGCCTGAACGCGCATCACCTGCTGCGTTATCCGCATGAATTTTCCGGCGGGCAGTGCCAGCGCGTCGGCATCGCGCGTGCGCTGATCGGCGAGCCGAAGCTCGTGATCTGCGACGAACCCGTATCGGCGCTCGACGTGTCGATCCAGGCGCAGATCGTGAACCTGCTGCGCGATCTTCAGCGTGAACTGTCGTTGTCCTATCTGTTCGTCGCGCACGACCTGGCGGTGGTGAAGGCCATCAGCCAGCGCGTGCTCGTGATGTATCTCGGCCGCGTGATGGAGTTCGGCACGCGGCAGGACGTGTACGGCGTGCCGCAACACCCGTACACGAAGGCGCTGCTCGATGCGGCGCCGACGCCGGAGCCGGCGCGCGAGCGTGCTCGCCGTCCGATGCTGCTGGCGGGCGAGATGCCCTCGCCGCTCAACCCGCCGTCCGGCTGCGCGTTCCGCACGCGCTGCCCGGTCGCGATCGACGCGTGCGCGCAGGACGTGCCGCTGCCGGAAGTACGGCACGGCTCGGCGGCGCGCGTCGCGTGCATCCGCGCGGGCGCGGCGTGATGTGAAGTGACGCAGCAAACATAACCAAGGCAGGTCAACAGGGGTAGGTGCGGCGCGAACGATCTTCGCGCCGCGGGTACAGGCGCGTCCTTAGCCGGGCTCGCCGGGGGGCTGGAAGCGGATCGCAACCGGCGTGGACGATATCAACACAAGACGAGAATGATGATGAAAAAGCAGAAGACGATCGGGACGGCATCGAAGATGCTGCTTGCATGGGGACTGCCGGCGCTCGCCGGCGTCTCGCTGACGGGTGTCGCGCACGCGGACGACGCGGTGCCGCTGACGGTCGCGCAGGCCGCACCGGCCGCCGGTACGGGCACGGCCGTTGCGCAGGCGCCGACCCAGAACGCCATTGTCAACGCCGAGGCGACCCAGGCCGTCACGCCGCCCGACGAGCCGTCGGCGCAGTCGAAATCGAAGGGCTTCATCGCCGACAGCCATCTCGACTTCCTGTTCCGCAACTATTCGGACATCCTCGACAACAAGGGCGGGCCGCACCGCCATGCGTGGGTCCAGGGCGTGATGGCGAACTTCGAGTCCGGCTATACGGCGGGCCTGATCGGCTTCGGCGTGGACGCGTCGCTGTACGCGGGCCTGAAACTCGACGGCGGCGCGGGCGCCGGCAACATGGTGCACGTGGCGAAGGGCGGCGGCGGGTCGAACCAGCTTGCATGGGCGTACCC
Source organism: Burkholderia sp. EMB26 (assembly GCF_024730645.1). Taxonomy (NCBI): domain Bacteria; kingdom Pseudomonadati; phylum Pseudomonadota; class Betaproteobacteria; order Burkholderiales; family Burkholderiaceae; genus Burkholderia; species Burkholderia sp. EMB26. Next base: position 1,922,404 of record NZ_CP078071.1, on the reverse strand, counting down.
GGGCATCTACGACGTGAAGGCGCGCATCTCGAACACGGTGGTCAAGTACGGTCTGCAGGCCGTCGACAACCCGTTCATGGAGCAGCACGACAACCGTGCGCTGCCGCCGACGTTCCTCGGCGCGACGATCGTCAGCAATGAATTCAAGAACGTGATGCTCGAGGCCGGCAGCTTCACGAAGACCGACGCGCGCGGTCATACGACGCTCACCAACCTGACGACGCAATACGGCGGCACGCGCGTCAATCGCCTGACCTACGTCGGCGGCACGTGGGACTACTCGCCGAACGGCGAAGTCGCGCTGTACGCGAACCAGGCCGACGACGTGTGGCACCAGTACTACGCGTCGGTGAAGCACAGCATCGGCAGCCCGCAGACGATCAAGTGGACCGGCTTCGGCAACGTCTACTCGACGCACGACACGGGCGATGCGCTGCAGGGCAAGATCAACAACAACGCGTACAGCCTGTCGGTGGCCGCGCAGCACGGCCCGCACGAGCTGCTGCTCGGCTTCCAGCAGGTGCTCGGCGACCAGTTCTTCGACTACCTGAACGAAACGAACGGCATCTTCCTGACCAACTCGATGGACGTCGACTACAACGCGCCGCACGAAAAGTCGCTGCAGCTGCGTTACACGTTCTACGGCAAGGAAGCGGGCCTGCCGGGCTTCAAGGCGATGGTGTGGGGCGTGACGGGCTGGGGCGCGGACGGCAGCGCGGGTGCGGCGAACGACCCGAGCAAGTCGAGCATCTACTGGAGCAACGGCGCGCCGGTGCAGGGCCGTCACCACGAGTTCGGCTTCATCCCGTCGTACACGTTCCAGAGCGGCAAGCTGAAGGACACGAAGGTCACGTTCATCGCGATGTGGCACAACGGCTCGTCCCACTACTCGGACGCGACCAACAAGGAATACCGTCTGGTCGTGAACCTGCCGCTGCACGCGTTCTGATGCGAAGGGGGCGCAACGCCCCCTGTCCGGACCCGGTGCGGCCGGCCCGCGATCGGTGCGATCAGGCCGGCTTGTGCCATCCCGCTACGGCATCGTTCGCGGCGGGTGTTTCTTCCACGAGCGACGTGAGCTGGCGGCCCGTGTCGCGCCATGCGTCGAGGCCGCCGCGCAGCGCGAGCGCATCGGTGAAGCCTGCATCGAGCAGGCGCTTCGCCATCAGCGCGGCCGTCACTTCGTTCGGGCACGAGCAATAGACGACGAACTTCTGCGTGAGCGGATAGCGCGCGACGATGTCGCCGATCTGGCGCTCGTCGGCGAACTGCGCACCGGGAATCGTGAACGGGTCGAGCTTGCGGTGCTCGGGCGAGCGGACGTCGAGCACCACCGGGGCGGCAGTGTCGCGCAGCAGCACGTCGAGCTCGTCGACGCCGATCCGCGCGTTCGCGAGTTGGCGGATCAGCGCGCGGCGGCGCATCCACCGCACGGCCGCATAGACGGCGAGCAGCGCGACGATCACCAGCAGCACCGCACGGCCGAGGCGGCTCGCGCCGGCGAACAGCCAGTCGATCTGCCGGTAGAACACGAGGCCGGCCATCAGCCCGACGATCGTCCACAGCGCGGCGCCGAGCGCGTCGTAGCCGGCGAACGTGCGGTAGCGCGTGCCGAGCGCACCGGCCATCGGCACCGACACCAGCGACAACCCCGGAATGAAGCGCGCGACCGCGAGCACGCGCACGCCGTAGCGGCCGAAGAAGCGCTCGGTCTTTTTCACGCAGGTATCGCGCGACAGCGACAGCCGGCAGATCGTCTTCAGCGTCGTGCCGCCGTAACGCCGCCCGGCGACGTACCAGACCGTGTCGCCGATCAGCGCGCCGAGCACGGACAGCGCCACGACCGTCACGAGTTGCGAGCCGATCATCGCCGGATGCATCGCGGACATCGCGCCGAACAGCACGAGCGTCGGCATCGCGGGCACCGGCAGGCCGATGGCCGCCGCGAGCACGTTGGCGAACACGAGAAGCGGCCCGTACTGGGCGACGAGGTCACGGAGCATGACGGCTGGCCGAAAAGGAAACGCGTGGGCAGGAAATGCAGATGGGCCGATTATCGGCCTTTTTCAAGGCAGCGGCGGGAATGACGGAAAGCGCCTGACGGCGGCAGGGGGATGTCGGTGAGCCGGCGCGTGGCACGCGGCTCACCGTCCGGAATCAGGAAGGCGTGCGGGCGAGCGAGGCGGCGCCATGGTTTTCGCCGGGCAACTCGGCGCCGTGCGAGCGGATCGCCGCGATCAGTTCGGCCGGCGTGATCTCGTAGCGGACCTCGCGATGGATGCCGGGCTTGCGTTCGTCGATCTCGATCAGCAGCACGCTCTTGCCGTCGCCGGTCGCTTCGAGCCGGAGCGAGCGCAGTTCGCGGCCGTCGGCCGGGTCGTGTTCGGTGAGCAGGGTCATTGCCCCGGATGAGCCGGTAGTGCGCATCGAACCTATCCTCGTATCGTGTCGTGGATGCCGGAGCGGCAAAGATGTCTTTGTTGAATACGGCTTGACGCAGTTTAACGCGAACGGGCCGCGACACGGAGCATTTTCGTGGGGGTGAAATGAGGGCTGCACCACCGATCCCTCTGATGTTTGAGCCGCGCCGGGCGGGCGTCTCAGCCGGATCGGGCACCGGGTGAAACCGGTGCCCGAGCGGCGTTCGCGGCTACGCCGGCGCGGGTGGCGACACGCGCTGCGCCGCGCGTCGCCGCGGCGGCGTCAGAAGCGGTCGGCGAGCCCCATTGCCGGGTCGCTCACCGAGTGGCAGCCGGTTTCCACGCGGCCGGCCACGCGGCGCGAGAAGCTCGCGTCGCTGTCGGCGGTGACGATGAAGTCGTACCAGTGGCCGGTCGAGTCGAGCTTCCAGTGCAGCTCGGACTGGTCGCCGGCGCGCACCGTGACGGTCCAGGTGGTGCCGGTGCCGTGGCCGGTGGCGTTGTCGGTGCCGTGGCCATGACCGTTGCCGCGGTCGTCGTTTCCGCCGCGCCCGGACAGCGGCCCGTAGACCTGGTTCGATTTCACCGTGAAGCGCACCGTGCCGCCGCCGTCGTTGCGCAGCCGCAGATGGAGGTTGCCGCTCGCGCCCGCATAGCCGACGCGCACTTCGGGGTGCGGCGCACGCGCGCCGGCCAGACGGCTCAGGTCGCCGGTGAAGCGGCGGTGATAGCCGTTCGGGCCGAGCACCCACAGGTCATATTTGCCGCCATTGTCGGCGCGCGCGGCCCAGTCGCCGTGCAGCGTCTTGCCCGGCTCGACGACGTAGCGCTGCGGCAGCCGGTCGAGGTGCAGCTTGTCGTAGACGTGAAACACGGCGGCGGCATGGCCGGTGTTCGCGAACTTCAGCGTGACCGTGCCGGCGCCGGCATCGGTGCGCGCGCTCGCGTGCAGTTCGTACGGCAACGCGCGCGACGGGCGCACGCCGGTCGCCTGCGTCGGCAGCGCGGGCGTGGCGGGCGGCACGATCTTCGGCGCGGTTTGCTGCGCGGCGCTCAGCGCGTCGACCTGGCTTTTCGTCGTACGGCCCGCGAGCGTCGGCAGCGGCTCGTTGTTCGGCGTGCGGAAGTTGAACGCGCTCGTCAGGTCGCCGCACACCGCGCGGCGGTACGCGCTGATCTGCGGCTCCGCGACGCCGAAGCGCTTCTCGAGGAAGCGCAGCGTCGACGTGTGGTCGAACACCTGCGAGTTGACCCAGCCGCCGCGGCTCCACGGCGACACGATCCACATCGGCACGCGCGGGCCCGGGCCGTACGGACGGCCGTCGACGGCCGGCTGGCTCGACGTGGCCGGCGTGAAGTCGTGGTATTCGACCGCGACGTCGGCGGCCGACAGCGTATGGCCGCCCGCGAGCGTGCCGTCGGGGTTGCGCGACGGCACGGCCGGCGACGGCATGTGGTCGAAGAAACCGTCGTTCTCGTCGTAGTTGACCAGCAGCACGGTCTTGCTCCAGACCTCCGGGTTCGCCGTCAGCGCGTCGAGCACGGCCTGCACGTACCAGCCGCCCTGCGCGGGGCTCGACGGCCCCGGGTGTTCGCTGTACGCGGACGGCGGGATGATCCACGACACTTCCGGCAGCTTGCCGTTGCGGATGTCGTCGCGGAACGTCTCGAGAAAGCCGTACGGCATCGTGTTGCCGAAGCCCTTCGCGAGCGGGCTCAGCGGGTCGTCGATCGCCGGATCGTAGAACGCGCCGGCCGCCGTCACCGGCTGCGTGATGTCGGTCGACGCGACGTACGTGGGCCGGCGCGCGGCCGGCATCTGCTCGATCGCCGCGCGCCAGTGGCGGAAGCTCATCATCTCGTTGCAGCCGAAGTTGTCGATCAGGCTCTGGTAGACCTTCCAGTTCACGCCGGCCTGTTGCAGCCGGTCGGCATAGGTCGTCCAGGTCCAGCCCTGGCTCGACGGGCCGATGTCGTTGCCGCCGTTGAACTGGTTGTTCAGCGCGGCGATCTTCACGCGGTTGCCGTCGGCCGGGCTGATGCCGTTCGGGCCGTTGGTGCCGCTCCAGTAGAACAGGCGGTTCGCGATCGTGCCCGTGTGCATCCCGCAGTGGTAGTGGTCGCACAGCGTGAACGCATCGGCGAGCGCGCGCTGGAACGGCACCTCGGCCGCGTCGTAGTAGCCCATCGACAGCGGCGTCTTCGCGTCGGGCCAGCGGTTCATCCGGCCGTGGTCCCACGCGGCCTGCGCATCGGCCCACGTGTGCGGCGTGCCGCCCGCGCGCTGCGCGTTGCCCTGGCGCGCGTCGAGGTGATACGGCGTCACGGTCGCGGCGGGCGTCGCCTTCGTGTACGCCTGGTAGAACACGTCGCGGCCGTTCGGCGACGGCACCGCGAAGCGGTCGCCGTAGCCGCGCACGCCCTTGAACGTGCCGAAGTAGCTGTCGAACGCACGGTTCTCCATCATCAGCAGCACGACGTGCTTGACGTCCTGGATGGTCCCCGTTTCGTGGAAGGCGGGAATCGCGAGCGCGCGGCGGATGCTTGGCGGAAACGCGGACAGCGCGGCGGCGGCGAGGCCGGAACCGGCGGTTTGCTGAAGGAATTTGCGGCGTGACGTCATGGCGTTCGGATCCTGTGAGGGTGGGAGCGTTCGTGCGTTCGTCTGGCGGTGCCCGGGCGTCGTCTCGCGCCGGAACGACCGGCGATGCGTGCGCGTTGGGCGCATCGGACGCCTGTTGCGGCGGTGCGCGCATCGCCCGATGCGCGACGTCGCGCGGCTGCCGCGGCCGCCGTCGCGATCCTGCGCGCCGTGCGCTCGTGATGCGCGGAGCAGGAGTCGGCACACACCGGGCCGGCGCATGCCGGGCTGGGGCAGCGCCCAGTCTAGGGACGCGACATGACGCAGGCGTGATGAAGAAATGACATCGCATGTCGCGCATGTGACGTTGCGTGCGCAACGATTCGTTCGAGCGCGATGCGAGGTCGAAAACGGTAAGAAATTACCGATCGCCGCACGCGTGACCGGTCAGAATTTTCCGGATGGGCGCGGATCGCGCGAGCGCCCTTGGTTGCGGATGCAACCTGACGTGCAACGGCGTGACACCCGTGTTTCAAATGCGTGAAATCGGCTAAGCTCGATGCGTTGCTGCGTGCCTGCGCAGTCCGCGCGTTCGGCGCGACTTTTCGGAACCGGCCCACCCATGACCGATATCACGATCCGGCACAGCGAGACGCACGACGTCGACGCGATCCGGCAGATCGCCGCGCATCCCGCGGTGTACATGAATACGTTGCAGCAGCCGTTTCCGTCGCTCGAAAAATGGCGGAAGCGGCTCGACAACGTGCGCGAGCACGGCGTGAGCCTCGTCGCCGAAATCGACGGCACGGTGGTCGGCCATCTCGGTCTGCATCCCGAGCCGAATCCGCGCCGGCGCCACGCGGCGGCGCTCGGCATGATGGTCGACGCGGCGCGTCACGGGCGCGGCATCGGCGGTCGGTTGCTCGCGGCCGCGATCGATCTCGCGGAGAACTGGCTGAACATCACGCGTCTCGAGCTGACGGTGTTTACCGACAACCGCGCGGCGATCGCGCTCTACGAGAAACACGGTTTCCGCATCGAGGGCGAATCGCCGGATTACGCGTTGCGCGACGGCGTGCATGCGTCCGTGTATCACATGGCCCGGCTCAAGGCGCGGCCGTGAAGGGCCGGCCGCTGCGGACGTGACGGCACACGCGGCCGCGATGCCGCGCGTCATATTCAATCGAGAATTCGTTCGTTTTCCTTCGGCTGTACCCGTCGTATCGTCGAACGATTTGCCGGTCGCCGCGGCCGGCTTCGCTTTTCCGTATCGATGCATGCGCGGCGCTGCAGGTCGGCCGGCCTCGTCGTCATCGCTTCACGGCCCTCGTTGCGTGCGCGGCATCTCCCTGAAACCGTCTTGTTCAACGGAACCCGCTTCGATGAAAACCGTTCTTCGCAATCTCACCGCCGCCTGCCTGTTCGCCGCCGCCGGTGCGGCGCTTGCCGCTGCCGCGCCCGCGGGCGCCCCGGTGGCGAACGCATCGCCCGACGGTGCGCATCTGCCGCCCGGCATCGCGTGGCAACACGGCGACGTCGACGCCGCATTCGCGCTCGCGAAGCGCGAGGGCAAGCCGCTGCTGCTGTACTGGGGCGCGGTATGGTGTCCGTCGTGCAACCAGGTGAAGTCGACGATCTTCAGTCAGCAGGCCTTCAAGACGCGCTCGTCGTTCTTCGTGCCCGTGTATCTCGACGGCGATACCGAGAGCGCGCAGAAGCTCGGCGAGCGTTTCAAGGTGCACGGCTATCCGACGATGATCCTGTTCCGCCCCGACGGCACCGAAGTGACGCGGCTGCCGGGCGAAGCCGATCTCGACCGCTACATGCAGGCGCTGTCGCTCGGGATGACGGCCGCGCACCCGGTGCGGCAGACGCTCGCGACGGCGCTGAAGAACGGCGCGTCGCTGACGCCGGACGAATGGCGCCTGCTGGCCGACTATTCATGGGATACCGACGGTGCGCTGCCGGTGCCGGCCGATCGCGTCGCGCAGACGCTGCAGTCGCTCGCGCAACGCGCGCGGGCGGCCGGGGCGAAAGCCGAAGCGGCGCGCTTCGCGCTGAAGTCGGCGGTGGTCGCCGCGTCGGACGACCCGACGCAGGCCGGTGCGCTCGACAAGGCCGCGCTGGCCGATTCGCTGCGCACGGTGCTGCACGATGCCGCGCTGTCGCGGGCCGATTCGGACGTGCTGGTCGCGGCCCCTGCGCGCGTGGTGGCGTATCTCGGCGGCGACGACGCGCAGCGCACGAAATTGCGCGGCGCGTACGACACGGCGCTGGCGCGCCTGTCGACCGACACCACGCTGTCGTCGATCGACCGGCTGATGGCGCTGCACGGCCGCGTGTTGCTCGCGCGCGGCGATGCGCGCAAGGGCACGCCGGCTGCGGCACCGGCGCTGGCCGACACCGCGCGCAACCAGATCGCCGCGTCGGTGCAGGGCGCGGCGAACGCGTACGAGCGGCAGGCGCTCGTCAGCGAAGGCGCGGACACGCTGACCGACGCCAGCCTGTACGACGAATCGGATGCGTTGCTGAAGGCCGAGCTGCCGCGTTCGTCCACGCCGTACTATTTCATGTCGGGGCTGGCCGCGAACGCGAAGGCGCGCGGCGACAAGGCGGCGGCGCTCGACTGGTATCGCAAGGCGTACGACGCGGCGAACGGGCCGGCGACGAAGCTGCGCTGGGGCGCGACTTACTTCGCGAATGCGGTGGAGCTGGCGCCGAACGATGCGGCGCGCATCGAAGGAATTGCCGCCAGTGTGCTCGCGCAGGCCGACAAGACCCGCGACGCGTTCTACGGCGCGAACCTGCGCGCGCTGACCAAGGTCGTCACGCAGTTGAACCGCTGGCGCGGCAGCGGCGCGCACGACGCGTCGGTCAGGTCGGTCGTCAAGCAGTTCGACGGTGTGTGCGGGAAGCTGCCGGCCGGCGATCCGCAGGCGGCGGCGTGCGCGAAGCTGATCCAGCCCGTGAAGGCGTAACGACGCGCGAGCGCATCGTCGAGCGGGCCGGACGTTCCGTTACCGGCCCGACTGCGACGACGCGCCGCGGTCGCTGCCGTATCCGGCGTCGTGCTGGCGGGCGATCTTCGCTTCGGCGGACATGATGCTGGCCGGATAGAACCAGTCGCTCGACTGGAAGCCGGCCTGCTTGAGCGCCTTGACTTCGGCGTGGACCTGCGCGCGCGTGAGCGGCTGGTTCGACTGGGCTTGCGCGGCAAACGGGGCCGAGACGGCCAGGGCGATGGCGACGGCAGGGATCAGGCGCTTCATGATCGGGACCTCCACGATTCCGGTGAATCGCAGCGCTTCGTTTGTCGAAGCGCCAGGCGACATTGAAACCAGTGTAGGCCCGGGCGGAGGTGTGAAAAATGCGATCGCGCCCAACGCAGTGTTTTGCTCCCGGCAACAATCGGCGGATGGCGGCGGGGCCGCGCAATGCGGCCGGGCGGCCCCACGCGCGCGCGGGCACGGTGGCGTGGATTGGACCTGATTGGCCGGGCAGGGAAATGAAATCGGACCGGATGCGCATTCCGGAATCCGTTCCGGTGCGCATGCGGTCCGATCCTGAAACGCGATGCGGACGGCGACGGACGAACGCCGCCTCGATGCCAGGGCTTACACGAGCCCCGTGGCGTAGTAGACGGCGATCACGAAGAACACCGCGAGCGTCTTGATGACGGTGACAGCGAAGATGTCGCGATACGACTCGCGGTGCGTGAGGCCCGTGACCGCGAGCAGCGTGATGACCGCGCCGTTGTGCGGGAGCGTGTCCATGCCGCCGCTCGCCATCGCGACGACCCGGTGCAGTACGTCCATCGGGATGTTGGCCGCCTGTGCGCCCTTGATGAACAGGTCCGACATCGCGGCGAGCGCGATGCTCATGCCGCCGGACGCCGAGCCCGTGATGCCGGCGAGCGAGCTGACCGACACGGCAGCGTTGACGAGCGGGTTCGGGATGCTCTTCAACGCATCGCTGACGACGAGGAAGCCCGGCAGCGCGGCGATCACGCCGCCGAAGCCGTATTCCGACGCGGTGTTCATCGCGGCGAGCAGCGCGCCGGCGACGGCGGCCTTGGAGCCGGCCGCGAAGCGGTCGCTGACACGCTTGAATGCCGTCAGCACGACCAGCACGATACCGAGCAGCAGCGCAGCCTCGACCGACCAGATCGCGACGACGGTCTTGATCGACGTCGTGACCGGCGCATGCACGCCGGGCAGCACGTCCGGCGCGACCGTGTACGACGCGGCGCCGTACCACTGCGGGATCAGCTTCGTGAACGCGAAGTTCGACACGCCGACGAGGATCAGCGGCAGGATCGCCAGCGCGGGATGGGGCAGCGCCTTCGCCTCGACGCGTTCCGGCTCGTTGACGAGCGACGTGCCGTAGCCTTCGCCCTTCGCCATCGCCGAACGGCGGCGCCATTCGAGATACGTGAGGCCGACGACGATGATGAACAGCGAGCCGATCGTACCGAGCGCGGGCGCGGCCCAGGCGGTCGTCTTGAAGAACGTGGTCGGGATGATGTTCTGGATCTGCGGCGTGCCGGGCAGCGAATCCATCGTGAACGAGAACGCGCCGAGGGCGATCGCGCCGGGCATCAGTCGTTTCGGGATGTTGCTCTGGCGATAGAGTTCGGCCGCGAACGGATAGACCGCGAACACCACGACGAACAGCGAGACACCGCCATAGGTGAGCAGCGCGCACACCGCGACGATCACCGCATTCGCGCGCGAGCGGCCGATGTAGCGGATCGCCGCATGGACGATCGATTCGGAGAACCCGGACAGTTCGATCACCTTGCCGAACACGGCGCCGAGCATGAAGACCGGGAAGTACAGTTTGACGAAGCCGACCATCTTCTCCATGAAGATGCCGGAGAAGACCGGTGCGACGGCGGCGGGTTCGGTCAGGAGCACCGCGCCGAGCGCGGCGATCGGCGCGAACAGGATCACGCTGTAGCCGCGATACGCGGCGAACATCAGGAACGCCAGCGCGGCGAGGACGATCACGAAAGACAAGGGAGTCTCCTAATGGCTTTGGTTGTTGTTCGATCGCGCGACGCGCCGCGGACCGGCTCAGGTTCGTGCAGGTTTCGTGCCATCGGCCGGATTGCGCCGCCGGACATGGGCCCGCCGGCGGCCGGCGGGCCCGCGCCGGCGCAAGTCTGACGATTCTACATAAAACGTCTCCATCCGGAGACGTTTCGGCCATCCGGTCACCCCTCGAAATCGTGCAGGGCATTCCCGGACAACGCATTGCGACGTGTCTCCATAGTGAGATAATCCGTCTCGTTCCGGAGACATCCGGTCGACGATACACGGAGACGAAGACACGATGATGAACGACTGGGCGCGCCTGCCCGTCAACTACGGCGACGTGCTGCGGCGCGCCGCCGAGTCGCTGTTCCGGACTTTCGAGGATTCGAGTGCGGGCACGGTGGTCGTCGATCGCGACGCGCGCGTCGTGTGGATGAACGAGCGTTACGCGGCGCGCTTCGGTTTCGCCGATCCGCAGCAGGCCGTCGGCCTCGACTGCGAGGCCGTGATCCCGAACAGCCTGATGCGGGAGGTGGTGTCGACCGGGCAGCCGATCCTGCTCGACATCATGGAGACGGGCCGCGAGCCGCTCGTCGTCACGCGCCTGCCGTTGAAGAACGAAGCCGGCGAGACGGTCGGCGCGATCGGCTTCGCGCTGTTCGACCAGTTGAAGACGCTCACGCCGATTTTTTCCCGCTACGCGCAGCTTCAGCAGCAACTGATCGCGACGCAGCGCTCGCTCGCCCAGGCGCGCCGCGCGAAATACACGTTCGCGAGCTTCGTCGGCACGAGTGCCGCGAGCCTCGAGACCAAGCGCCAGGCGCGCCGCGCGGCGCAAGTCGATTCGCCGGTGCTGCTGCTCGGCGAGACGGGCACCGGCAAGGAGTTGCTCGCCCATGCGATTCACGCGGCGTCGGCGCGTGCGCTCCAGCCGCTCGTGACCGTCAACGTCGCCGCGATTCCCGACACGCTGCTCGAAACCGAATTCTTCGGCGCGGCGCCGGGCGCGTACACCGGTGCCGATCGGAAGGGACGCGTCGGCAAGTTCGAGCTGGCCGATCGCGGCACGCTGTTTCTCGACGAGATCGGCGACATGCCGCTGCCGTTGCAGGGCAAGCTGCTGCGCGTGCTGCAGGACAAGGAGTTCGAGCCGGTCGGCTCGAACCGGATCGTGCGCGCGGACGTGCGCATCATCGCCGCCACGTCGGCCGACCTGCCGGCGCTGGTGACGGCCGGGCGTTTTCGCGCGGATCTCTATTACCGGCTGAACGTGCTGACGATCCATGCACCGCCGCTGCGCGAACGCGCATCCGACATCGCGGCGCTGGTTTATGCGACGCTCGAGGAGCTGGCCGCCCAGCACGGACGCGCCGCGCACTGCGAGCTGACTGACGATGCGCTGCGGATGCTGTGCGCGTATCCGTGGCCCGGCAACGTGCGCGAGTTGCGCAATACGCTCGAACGCGCGCTGATGCTGTCGGACCGTTCGGTGATCGATGCGCGCGCGCTCGCGCCGTTTCTCGGGCCGGTGCGGATCTCGCCGGACGGCGCGGCGCCGGCGCAGCAGGGTGGCGCGGTGCCGGCCGAACAGCGTGCGGACGATGCGTCGACGGCATCCGGTGCGCCGGCCGCCTCGTATGCCGATGCGCTGGCGGCGTGGGAGCGTCAGTTCCTGACCGACGCACTCGCGGCCTGTGACGGGAAGGTCGTCGAAGCGGCCGCGCGCATCGGCATCGGTCGCGCGACGCTGTACAAGAAACTGGCGGCGCTCGGCATCGACCGATAGGCCGATCGGCGATGCCGATGCGGCCCGATGTAACGCATCGAACAGGAGATCACGATGAAGCGGATCGGCATCGCAGGGTGGCTGACCATGTTGCTGGCGAGCTCCGCATTCGCGCAGGCCGGCGACGCCGACACGGCCGACGCGCGGCGCAACTGGTACAACGACCCGTTCGTCGCGCTGTCGCAGGACGTCGCCGAATGCCCGTTGCCGCTCGGCCCGTGGATGACGCGCGCGGAGATGACGGACGATGCGCACTACCGCGCCGAACGCGGCACGACCTGCTGGCTCGCCCATCGCTGCACGAAGCCGAACTCGTATATGTACGATGCGTCGATCGCCGATGCGGCGAAGGCGCACTTCGCGGGCTCCGATCGTCTGCGCGGCACGAGCCTGTGGATTACCGTGCAGCGACGTTTCATCTACGTCGAAGGATGTGCGGATACGAGCGTCGATCGCCAGGCGTTGCAACGTGAATTCGAGGCAATTCCGGACGTCGAGCAGGTGTTCATTCGCATCACCGACGATCCGCGCAAGCGCTTGCCGTACAAGGCGCGCGGACAACCCGACCGCGCGCCGGACTGACGCTCGACGGGCCGCCCATGGCATACTCGCGACATTCAAAAAAAGGTTGACGGGAACCATAATGAAACACATGCTTGCGTCGGTCTGTCGGTGGCCTCGGGCGGCCGTGATGTTGGCTCTGGTTGCAGGGCTCGGCGGGTGCGGTGGCGGTGCTCCGCTGTTCACTTCGGACGGGCGCCCGACCACTCAGGTGCAATGCACCGGCAGCGACTGGAGCAATTGCACGGACAATGCCCGGGCCATGTGCAACGGAGATTTCGACGTGATCCAGCAATCGACGGATGACGCCGTGCGAAATCTTCTCTTCGCGTGCAAGAAGAAGAGCGGTTATTGATCCCGAAATGACCGGCTGAGGAGACCACGATCGGGCGAAGCGCTTTTCTGTTTGCTTGGTGTTACCTATTTTTCACGAATAACACTCACGGAGTCCCATCCATATGGCGACCTACAGGCAACTGTCCGCACAGCTCGAACGGCTTCAGCAAAAGATCGACAAGGAACGTGAAAAGGCGATTGCCGACGCGATTGCCGAAATCCGCGCGAAAATCGACGAATACGACATTACGCCGGAAGAACTCGGTTTTCGCCCGGCAGGATCGGGCGCAGCCGCTGCCGCCACGAAGCCCAAGCGGACCTTGCCGCCGAAGTACCTGAACCCGAAGACGGGCGAAACCTGGAGTGGTCGCGGGCGGGCGCCGGCATGGCTCGGCAAGAATCGCGGACGTTTCCTGATCAAGGACTGACTCCCGAAAATCCTCACCTTTCGCGTATCGACTGACGGTGCGAACGGCCATGCGGCCTTCGCACCGTTTTGTTTTTGGGCGGTCGCCATGCGATTTTCCGTCGCGAATTGAAGTGCAATGTCGCGCAATGAACGGATCCCGTTTTGCGAATTCGCCGCGATCCGACTGCATATTGCGGGGAATTTCCGTAAACAGGCGCGTAATGGCGCAATGCACGCGCATTGGCATTCGCCATTTTCGCGGTGCATGCGCGACGCGGACTTTCATCACCTTTCGCGTATTGGCGCGGTATGTCGTGCGATTCCCGAAGATACTCACCATGGCTCCTGTAAAACCTCACCTTTGAGCGCGCGACTGCAGCATCGTGCCGCGTTGCCTGCATCGTGCGAGCGGCACTGCGATGCCGTGCCGCGTGTGTTGCAGACCCATGATGCGAGCGTTGACGTCCGTCGAATAGTCGGCCGTTCGGCATATAGGCAGTCGCAGGCGCTTCGCCTATGCTTGGGGTTCGCGTCGATCGGCGCACGGCCCGCGTGGCCGCATGCCGATCGTGTCGTCTTTCGTCACCGCAGGGAGCCGATGTGACCGTTCGCCATCTCGATGCGTTGTTCCAGCCCAAGTCCGTTGCGGTCGTTGGCGCGTCGTCGCGCGCGGGCAGTATCGGCGCGATGGTGTGGTCGCGTGTGCTCGACGGCGCGTTCCAGGGGCCTGTCTGGCCGGTCAATCCGAAATATCGCGAGCTGGACGGGCATGCGGTCGTCTCGGATGTCGACCGGTTGCCCGCGCCGCCGTCGGTTGCCGTGATCTGCACGCCGCCCGCGACCTGGGCCGGCATCGTGCGCAAGCTCGGTGAGCTGGGCACGCGGGTCGCGGTGATCGTCGGCGAGGCGCGCACCGATGCCGATCGCGCCGCGGTCGATCGCACGCTGAAGGCGGCGAAGCCGTTCGTGCTCCGTATCGTCGGGCCCGGCAGCCTCGGCGTGTTGTCGCCGGCGCGGCATGCGCATTTCGGCGCGCCTGCGTATACGGCGCGATCGGGCGGCGTTGCATGGGTATCGCAATCGAATGCGCTGACGAACGCGGTGCTCGGCTGGGCCCATGCGCGGGGCCTCGGCTTTTCGCATGTCGTCGCGCTCGGCGGCGAATCGGACGTCGATGCGGGTGACGTCCTCGACTATCTGGCGAGCGATCCCGGCACGCGCGCGATCCTGCTCGAGCTCGATACCGTGCGCGCGGCGCGCAAGTTCATGTCGGCGGCGCGCGCGGCCGCACGCAACAAGCCGGTGCTCGCGTTACGTACCGGCCGTGCCGATCCCGGCGATGCGCTCTACACGGCGGCGTTCCAGCGCGCGGGCATGGTGCGCGTCGATGCGCTCGACGACCTGCTCGACGAAATCGAGACGCTCGGCGTGGGCCGCGTCACCGCACGGGGGGCGGCGACGCTCGTGACCAGCGATGCGGGCGTGGCGAAACTCGCGGTCGATGCGGTGGCCGAGGTGCGCGACGTGCTGACCGGCTGGTCGCCCGCGGCCACGTCGGCCGTCGCGGCCGCGCTGCCGCATCTCGCGGCGCCGGGCAATCCGCTCACGCTGGGCGACGATGCACGCCCCGAACACTTTGCCGCGGCGATCAAGGCGCTCGCCCCGTTTCCGCAGACGGGCACGCTGTTCGTCGTTCATTCCACTTCACACAGTGCGCCGGCCGACCTGGTCGCGCGCACGCTGATCGATTCGCGGCAGTACGCGCATCGCGGCATCCTCGCGTGTTTCTTCGGCGCGGTCGATGCGGCGACACGCGATGCGCTGCACGCGAACGGTATTCCGGTGCACACGACGCCGCAGCGGCTCGCACGTGCGTATGCGCGTCTCGTCGACTACAACCTCGGGCGCCAGCTGCTGATGCAGACGCCGGAGGGCACGCCGCCGCAGCCGGCCGAATGCGTGGCGTCCGCCCAGGCCGACGCGCGCCGCATGGTCGAAGCCGGGCAGCATGAACTGGCCGGCGAAGCCGCGCTGCGCTGGCTGTCCCATTTCGGTCTGCAGGGCGAGCAATCCAGCGAGCCGGCCGGCAAGAAGGTCGTCGATATCACGGTCGACATGTATGACGATTCGAACTTCGGTCCGGTGTTTCGCTACGCCGTGCCGCCGGCGGATGGCGTATCGGCGCCGTTCGTCGTCTACGGTCTGCCGCCGCTGAACACCGTGCTCGCCCGCGCGGTGATGGAGCGCTCGCCGTATGCGCGCAGCACGCCCGTCGAGCCGACGCTCGACGCGCTGACGGCGCTGTCGCAGGTCGTTTGCGACGTGCGCGAAGTCGTTGCGATGTCGGTCACGCTGCGCGTGCTGTCCGACCGCGCATGGGTCGTCGCGCCGCGCATCACGTTGGCTGCAGGGCGCAGCCGGCTCGCGATCATGCCGTATCCGCGGCACCTCGAGCAGACGCTCGAGTGGCATGGCGAGACGGTGACGATCCGTCCGATCCGTCCGGAGGACGAGGCCGCACACAACGAACTGCTCGGTGCGATGACGCCGGAAGATCTGCGGATGCGTTTCTTCGGCGCGGTGCGCAGCTTCGATCATTCGCAGGTGGCGCGCATGACGCAGATCGACTACGACCGCGAGATGGCGTTCATCGTGTCGTTCACCGATGTGTCGGGGCGCGACCACACGCTCGCGGTGGCGCGCGCGGTCGCCGATCCCGACAACGAGACGGCGGAGTTCGCGATCGCGGTACGGCCCGACCAAAAGGGCAAGGGGCTCGGCCGGCTGATGATGATGCGCATCATCGACTACGCACGCTCGCGCGGCACCGCGTGGATGGTCGGCGAGGCGTTGCGCGAGAATACGGCGATGATTTCGCTCGCGAAATCGTGCGGGTTTGCGGTATCGACGACGGAGGAGCCGGGCGTCGTCGGGTTCAGGATGAAGTTGCAGCCGTAGGCGTCAGTCTGTGGTCCCACGTTGCGAAGGTAACGCATGGCGTCGATGCTGCAATGTCTCGCCATGCCGCACGGTCACTCAGGAATGCAAAGGAGTTGAAACCAGTATCCGGCATGAAGCGCTCGCTGACGTGGCGAACCTGCCGGTCGAGGCGATATCGTGAAGCCCGCATCATGTCGGCAGAGGCGCGCCAGCGTGCTGCGATATTCGCCCTGCGCAACCGTTTCAAGCGATGTGCTTGCACGCATTCGTGGCCCTATTCCGGCTTCGCACATGCAAAGCCATCACGAAGGTGAGACTTTTCGGGAGCGGCGAGTGAGCTTTTCCGGGACAGCGCGGTGAGCCGATACGGGAGCGTTCGGTGAGCTTTCCCGGGAACGGCCGATGAGCGCCTGCGGGAAGGGCCGGTGAGCCTTTCCGGGACACCTCGGTGAGCACTTGCGGGAGCGATCGGTGAGGATGTTCGGGAGGCGTCAGTAAGCGTCTCCAGGAGCGTTCGGTGAGACTTTACGGGAGACTGCGGTGAGCGCTTGCGGGATGCCGAGGTGAGCTTTTTCGGGAGCATGCGAACGCACGCCTGCCGCGGGCGCCGCGCCGGCCAATGCCGGCGTGACGCGCGGGTGTGGGCACGCAGGAAGCGTGCCCACGATCACATTCACGCAGCGAGTTTCGACGCCGCGTCGTTCACCTGATCACGCGAAATCGCGAGTTCCTCGAGGTGTGGATCGGCATAGACGGCACCGGTTTCGCGCTCGAGGCGGGCGATCGTCAGCGCACAGCGCGCGGCGTCTTTCGGCATCGCGATGAAGCGCTTGACCGACTCGCCGGACGTGAACGCGTCGAACAGTGCGCCGCGCACGTCGTCCGGAAGCGTCTTGGTCCACTGGTACGGCTTGCCGTTGAACGTGATCGACGGCGGCAGCGTGCGTTCCTTCTTGGTCGCCGTGATGAGCCCGTAGGTGCGCGCCGCGTCGCCGATCTGCTCGGGCGAGAAGAGTTCGTCAGGCGTGATGTCGAACTGCTCGATGTAGTTCTCGATCGCCTGCATTGCGGCGGCACGATCGTCGCGCTTCTTCTGCGCGCGCGCGACGATATCGCGCAGTTCGTCCGCTTCCTCGGGCGTGATCGTGAAGCTTGCCTGCTTCTGCTGAAGTTCGGAGAAACGCTGGAATTCTTGATCGTTCAGAAGTTTGGCCATGACATCCATCGGACACGACGGCCGCGACAACCGGCCGCCGTAGTTTTTGAGAGGGCCGCTATTCTAGCGTAGCGCCGCGGCTGCCCGATGCGACATCGCGCATCGGGCACCGCGCGGGCGTCGTGCGCAATCGCACCCGGCGCCGCTGCGCGATGCCCGGTGCGCGTTGGCGGCGAACCCGCGCGTCAGCAGGTCTCGGTGCGGCACATCGACAGATGGGCGGCCGTGTCGCGCAGTGCGTCGACGACCACGTCGACGGTCGGCGCCATGTGCGCATCGATCCGTCGCATGTACGGACACGTCAGCACGGCCATCGCATGGCCGGCGGGCCCGAGGATCGGCACGGTCAGGTCGGTCACGCCGTAGGCCTGGCGGCTGTCCTGGCGCAGGTAGCCGGACTGCCGGATCGACTGGCATGCATTCGCGAGCTCCTGCTCGTTCAGCGGCGTTTCGCCCTTGACCTTGCGGTGCTCGGCCAGCATGTGCGCGCGTTGCTCGGGGCCCTGGAACGCCAGCAGCGTGCGTCCCGACGCGGTATCGGCGAGCCCGACGCGCGAGCCGAGCCGGACCGACACGCCCCACGGGCCAGGCCCGTCCACTTGCGCGATCACGAGCAGGTTGCCGCGATCGTAGACGGACAGGTGGCACGATTGCTCGGCGGCATCGGCGAAGCGCTGCATCGGCGGCAGCGCTTCGGCGATCAGCCGGTTCATCGGTGGATGCCGGTGCGCAAGCGCGAACAACTTGAGGCTGAGCGTATAGCGGTCGCCGCCGGTCGAACGCATCACGTAGCGGCGTGCGACGAGGCGTTCGAGCATCCGGTAGATCTCGCTCGCGTTACGGCCGAGTTCCTTCGTGATTTCGGTGCGGGTGAGTCCTTCCTTCTGCTCGGACAGGAGTTCGAGAATATCGAGGCCCTTGTCGAGCGCGGGTGCGCGATAGCGGTCGATAGCGGCCATCGATTCCCGTGCGTCGCTGCCGGGAAGCGGGTCGTTGGTTGTCTGCATTGTCGGTGTGAGGTTGGGGGATTACCGTCGATCGGTTGGCGACGCACGCTGGCCGGTTCTGCACGCGTATAGGGCGGGCCCGCGGATGGCAATGAAAGCCATCCGTATGAGCTTAGCAATAAACATACAGTGTGCAATGCAGCGTCTTTTTACCGATCATTACCGGACAAGAACGGATGGGCAAACGTTTCCGATGACAGGGGCACCCCGAATAGCCAGTATTCATGCACCGATGGCAGGCGCCACTGCGAACGATGGTCGTTCCACCGACGCCGGTGCGGCGCGTGCTGCGCCGCAGCGTCGGCAGGCGCACCAATAGTCGGTATCCGTCGCGCGTCATTTCACGGCGCGCGGCCGATGGTACAAAGGCTTGCGGGCCAGCGACGGCGCGGCCGCGCGTGCAGCCGGCCGGCATGGACCGGCACGCGTCGCGGATGCCGGGCCGTCGTCGCCGATGCGCAGACCGGCGGCCGCCCGTTCGATGCGCGCCGTACTTCCGTACGGCGCCGCGATCGCTGCGCCCGCGCGACCCTCGCGCGTCGACGGCATCCCGCATGCGGCGCCGACGCGTGCAATCGACGATCGACAATCAGTCCGGCGCGCGGCTGCGAAAGGCCGCGTCGGCCGGTATCCTGTCCCATTCGACAACAGAGGTTAAGCACGATGAAACTGCTTCGCTATGGCCCGCCCGGCCAGGAAAAGCCCGGCATCCTCGACGCGGCCGGCCGGATTCGCGACCTGTCCGCGCATGTGCCGGATCTTGCCGGCGAGGTGCTGTCCGACGCGGGTCTCGCGCGGCTGCGCGCGATCGATCCGGCCACGCTGCCGCTCGTGTCGGGCGAGCCGCGCATCGGCGCGTGCGTCGGTCACGTCGGCAAGTTCATCGGCATCGGCCTGAACTATGCCGATCATGCAGCCGAAGCCGGCATGCCGGTGCCGAAGGAGCCGGTCGTATTCGGCAAGTGGACGAGCTCGATCTGCGGCCCGAACGACGGCATCGACATCCCGAAGGGTTCGGTCAAGACCGACTGGGAAGTCGAACTGGGCGTCGTGATCGGCGCGAAGTGCAAGGACGTCGACGAAGCGCGCGCGCTCGATTACGTCGCGGGCTACTGCGTCGTCAACGACGTGTCCGAGCGCGAATGGCAGATCGAGCGCGGCGGCCAATGGGACAAGGGCAAGGGTTTCGACACGTTCGGCCCGATCGGCCCGTGGCTCGTCACGCGCGACGAGGTGCCCGATCCGCAGCGTCTCGACCTGTGGCTCGAAATCGACGGCCACCGTTATCAGAACGGCAACACGCGCACGATGGTGTTCACCGTCGCGCAGCTGATCGCGTATCTGTCGACCTGCATGACGCTGCAGCCGGGCGACGTAATCACGACCGGTACGCCACCGGGCGTCGGCATGGGGATCAAGCCGTCGCCGGTATTCCTGAAGGCCGGCCAGATGGTGCGCCTCGGGATCGACGGGCTCGGCGAGCAGTTGCAGAGCACGCGCCACGCGCAATGAGCGCGTGAGCGACGCGGGCCGGCTGGAGGACGCAGCCCCCCGCGCTGGCCATGCTGCCCGCCACGTCGGCATGAATGCCGGCGGCGAGCGGCGTGCCCGAACGACGAGGCAGCTCGAACCAGGGGCCCGATTCCGCGCGATGCGGAATCGGGCCCTTGTCGCATGTCCGCGGCGGTGCGAAGCGGATCAGACCACGTTGTCCAGCTCGCAATGCGCTTCGAGCCGATATCCGTCGGGGTCGACGACGAACGCCGCGTAGTAGCCCGGGCCGTAGTGCTCGCGCTTGCCGGGGCCGCCGTTGTCCTTGCCGCCGTGCTCGAGCGCGGCGCGGTAGAACGCATCGACCTCGACCGGCGACGCGGCCTTGAACGACAGGTGCAACCCCGAATCGGGATCGGCGACGACCGGGCGAGCCGCGTGCTGCAACCACAGCTCGGGCTCGGTCGTGCCGTACCCGATCGCGTTGTCGTCGCTATACAGACGCTTGTAGCCGAGTGCGCCAAGCGTGCTGTCGTAGAAGGTGCGGCTGCGGCCAACGTGTGCAACGCCGAATGAAAGGTGATCGATCATCTGTGGTTCTCCTTGAACTGAGGGGGACGTCAGAACGGCAAACCTGCCTGGAGGCACCATGCCAGCCGCTTGCAGCGAAGCGCGCCGAGCGTACTCGCCTCGTACGTGCGGCCGGCGACGGTGTGGATAACGCTGAACGAAAAGCGATCGATCATCTGTGTCTCCTTGGATTGAAGGGAGCGTCGGTGCAGCAACCTGTTTTTAACCACCATGCCGGTTATGTTAGAAATCGCTCCGGCGCTTGTCAACCGGCATGGTGGTTAGATACGATCGCGTCATGAGAAAAACGCAACCTTCCGTCGCGATCGACTGCCTGATCCCGGCGCCGCCCGAGACGTTGAGCCTCGATTTCGCGAACACGCTGTACTGGCGCGGCAGCGATCCGCCGACGGAAACCTTCGGCGCGCTGGACGACCTGCTCGCGTGGTGCCGCGAGCAGGCCGGCGTACCGGCCGGGCTGGTCGACGCGTGTCGTGAGCAATATCCGAACCCGAAGAAGAATGACGAGCCTCCGATGCTCGCGCAGGCGCTCGCATTGCGCGAGGCGCTCTACCGGCTCTTTCACGCGCAAGCGGAGCAGCGCGAGCCACAGCCCGACGATCTCGCGCTGCTCGGCGGCTTTCTGGCGGAAGCGTCGCCGCGCGTTGCGCTGGCGCGCGTCGACGGCCGCTACGCGTGGCGGATCGATGCGTCAGGTGCGACGCTCGCGGGGCTGCTGAGTCCGGTGCTGTGGTCGGCGATCGACCTGCTCGGCGGCGCGCGGCTCGCGAAGGTCAAGCGCTGCGCGAACGATGCATGCCAGTGGCTGTTCATCGACGACAGCAAGAACGGCAGCCGACGCTGGTGCTCGATGTCGTCGTGCGGCAATCGCGCGAAGGCGTATCGCCACTATCACAAGGCCGAATGACGGGGCGGCCCGAACCTATTTCGCCGACAGCTTGCGCCACAGCGTCGTCTTGCTGATGCCGAGCATCGCGCAGGCGCGATCGCGGTCGCCGCCGCACGCGTCGAGTACCGCGCGGATCTCGTCGGCTTCCGCGCGACGGCGGCGTGCGTGGAGCGTTTGTCCATCGTCGTCGGCGCCCCCACCGGCGTCGGGCGGCGCGGCGAACAGCTCGGGCGCGATCACCTGCAGCGCGCCGGCGGCGAGCGCCGCACACGCGGCGTCCGGATCGCTCTCGTCGACGTCCTCGGCCAGCTCCACCGCGATCCGCTCGACCACGTTCTGCAACTCGCGCACGTTGCCCGGCCAGCGGTAGCGCGCGAGCGTCGCTTGCGTCGCGCCGAGCACGCGCAGCGCGTCGTCGGTGTCGCGCACGCGTTCGGCGAGACGCGGCTCGCGCCGCGCGGCCTGCACGAGCAGCGTCGCCGCGAGCGCGGGAATGTCGGCCGCGCGTTCGCGCAGCGGCGGCAGGCCGACGTTCAGGATGTTGAGCCGGTAATAGAGATCCGCGCGGAACGTGCCGGCCTCGACGGCCGCGAGCAGCGGCCGGTGCGTCGCGGCGATCACGCGCACGTCGATGCGGATCGGCTCGGTCGAGCCGAGGCGGATCACTTCGCGTTCCTGCAGCACGCGCAGCAGCCGGCTCTGCAGCGACGGCGGCATCTCGCCGATTTCGTCGAGAAACAGCGTGCCGCGATGCGCGGCCTCGAACAGGCCGGTCTTGCCGCCGCGCCGCGCGCCGGTGAATGCGCCTTCCTCATAGCCGAACAGTTCGCTCTCGAGCAGCGCTTCCGGAAACGCGCCGCAGTTGACCGCGACGAACGGATAGCTGCGCCGCGCGGACAGCGCATGCAGGCTCTGCGCGATCATTTCCTTGCCGGTGCCGCTTTCGCCGAGCACGAGCACGGTCGCGTCGGATTTCGCATAGCGGCGCACGAGCTCGCGCACGCGCGTCATCGGCGCCGAGGCGCCGACCACGTCGTCGAGCGCATAGCGGGCCGCGAACTGCTGCGTGGTCGGTTGCGAACGCAGCGCGCGATCGAGCCGTTCGACCGCGCGCGATTCCTGGAACGTCAGCACGCTGCCCGACGTGACGCCGCGATCGACCAGCGGCCCGCGATGCACGACGTAGCGCACGCCGCGCACGGTCGCGAGCGCGTCGCCGTCCTCGCCGCGCAGCGTGCGCAGTTCGGGCCGCAGGTCGACGAGCGCGCGGCCGACGGCCGCCGCGGGTTCGACCCCGAGCGCCGACGCGAGCCGCTCGTTGATCGCTTCGACACGGCCGTGCGCGTCCAGCGCGACCACACCGTCACGCAGATGCTGCAGCAGCGTGTCGAGCCGCTGGCGGCGGAATGCCTCGGCGTGCGTCGCATACGCGACTTCGAGCGCCGTCTCGACGGCCTTGCGCACCGACGCGTGCGAATACAGGAACACCGCGCCCATGCCGGCGCTGGCCGCGAGATCGGTGACGAGGCCGGGGCCGACGATCGTCTCGATGCCGCGATCGCGCAGGTCGTGCACGCAGGCTTCCGCTTCCTGCGCGGACTGATATGACGCAAACTGCACGTCGAGGCCGTACGCGGCGACGAAGCGACGCACTTCGGGCGGCGTTTCGCCGGCGCTGACGAGCGCGATCCGCGTCGCGTCGCGTCGCGCGCGCGCGAGCGCCTGCATCACGTCGAAGCCGGTCGGCGACACGACCACCACCGGCACCTGCGCACGCGTTTTCAGAAAGCCGCCGTTCGAGCCGGCCGCGACGATCACGTCGGGCCGCGCGGTGCCCGCCTCGGCGATCGCGCCGAGCGCATCTTCATAGGCGCGCGTCACGATGCGCACGTCGGCGCGTTCGTCGAACTCGCCGGCGATCTCGCGAAACAGGTCGCGCAGGCGGCTGATGCCCATTGCCCAGATGCGCGGACGCACCGTGCGGTCGGCCGGGCCGACGGGCTTGGTCGAAGAGAGGTCCATGACCGCCGATTATGCGCGCGCGATTTCATTTTTGAAACACGAAATTGCCGAATTGAAATCTTCCGGCGCCGCCTCGCCCGGGGCGGGTGCTTAAGAATCAGTGGGTTAGCGACGTTTCGCAAGCTGGCCCGGTCCTTGCTGTTATCGGGCATTCCATCAGGAGGCCGTTCATGAGCAATACGCATCTTCAGAGCGCCGGCGCGAAGTTCCGCGCGGCAGTCGCGGCCGAGCAGCCGCTGCAGGTGGTCGGCGCGATCACCGCGTACGCGGCCAAGATGGCGCAGGCCGTCGGCTTCAAGGCCGTGTACCTGTCGGGCGGCGGCGTCGCCGCGAACTCGCTCGGCATCCCCGACCTCGGCATCAGCACGATGGAAGACGTGCTGATCGACGCGAACCGGATCACCAACGCGACCGACCTGCCGCTGCTGGTCGACATCGACACGGGCTGGGGCGGTGCATTCAACATTGCGCGCACGGTCCGCTCGTTCATCAACGCCGGCGTCGCGGCCGTGCACCTCGAGGACCAGGTCGGCCAGAAGCGTTGCGGCCACCGTCCTGGCAAGGAAGTCGTGCCGATCGACGAAATGGTCGATCGCGTGAAGGCCGCGGTCGATGCGCGTACCGACGACCAGTTCGTGATCATGGCGCGCACCGACGCGGCCGCCGCGGAAGGGATCGACTCGGCGATCGAGCGCGCGGTCGCGTACGTCGAAGCCGGCGCGGACATGATCTTCCCGGAAGCGATGAAGACGCTCGACGACTACCGCCGCTTCAAGGCTGCCGTGAAGGTGCCGATCCTCGCGAACCTGACCGAATTCGGCTCGACGCCGCTGTTCACCGTCGACGAGCTGCGCGAGGCGAACGTCGACATCGCGCTGTACTGCTGCGGCGCGTATCGCGCGATGAACAAGGCCGCGCTGAACTTCTACGAAACGCTGCGCCGCGACGGCACGCAGAAGGCGGCCGTGCCGACGATGCAGACGCGCGCCGAGCTGTACGACTTCCTCGGCTATCACGAATACGAGCGCAAGCTCGACGAACTGTTCGCGCAGGGCAAGAAGTAACGCGGCCCGCATCCCCCGATACCCATTGGAGAAACAAAACATGAGCGAGACGAAAGACGCAGCAGCACCGGCCGCCGCAGGCGCATTCAAGCCGAAGAAGTCGGTGGCGCTGTCGGGCGTGACGGCCGGCAACACCGCGCTGTGCACGGTCGGCAAGACCGGCAACGACCTGCACTATCGCGGCTACGACATTCTCGACGTCGCCGAATCGTGCGAATTCGAGGAAATCGCGCACCTGCTGGTGCACGGCACGCTGCCGAACCTGACCGAACTGGCTGCGTACAAGACCAAGCTGCGCGCGCTGCGCGGCCTGCCGAGCGCGCTGAAGGCCGCGCTCGAGCAGATTCCGGCGTCGGCGCATCCGATGGACGTGATGCGCACGGGCGTGTCGGTGCTCGGCACCGTGCTGCCGGAGAAGGACGACCACAACCTGCCGGGCGCGCGCGACATCGCCGACCGCCTGATGGCGTCGCTCGGCTCGATGCTGCTGTACTGGTATCACTTCTCGCACAACGGCAAGCGCATCGAAACGGAAACCGACGACGATTCGATCGGCGGCCACTTCCTGCACCTGCTGCACGGCAAGACGCCGTCGAAGTCGTGGGTCGAGGCGATGCACACGTCGCTGATCCTGTACGCGGAGCACGAATTCAACGCATCGACGTTCACGGGGCGCGTGATCGCGGGCACGGGCTCGGACATCTACTCGGCGATCACCGGCGCGATCGGCGCGCTGCGCGGGCCGAAGCACGGCGGCGCGAACGAAGTCGCGTACGAAATCCAGAGCCGCTACAGCTCGCCTGACGACGCCGAAGCCGACATCCGCCGCCGCGTCGAGAACAAGGAAGTGGTGATCGGCTTCGGTCACCCGGTCTATACGATCTCCGATCCGCGCAACAAGGTGATCAAGGGCGTCGCGCACAAGCTGTCGAAGGAAGCGGGCGACCTGAAGCTGTACGACATCGCCGAGCGCCTCGAATCGGTGATGTGGGACGCGAAGAAGATGTTCCCGAACCTCGACTGGTTCAGCGCCGTGTCGTATCACATGATGGGCGTGCCGACCGCGATGTTCACGCCGCTGTTCGTGATCTCGCGTACGTCCGGCTGGAGCGCGCACATCATCGAGCAACGCATCGACAACAAGATCATCCGCCCGAGCGCGAACTACACGGGCCCGGAAGACCTGCAGTTCGTGCCGATCGAGAAGCGCTGAAACGCCCGCCGCGCGTGCCGGCGCCCGTGAGGATGCGGGCCGCCGGCGCGCGCGGAACGTCATACCCAGATTTCCGCCCCACATCATGAATACCGCCAACCGCAAACCCCTGCCCGGCACGTCGCTGGACTATTTCGACGCGCGTGCCGCGGTCGACGCGATCGCGCCCGGCGCCTACGACACGCTGCCGTACACGTCGCGCGTGCTCGCCGAAAACCTCGTGCGCCGTTGCGATCCGGCGATCCTCGCCGATTCGCTGAAGCAGATCATCGAGCGCAAGCGTGAACGCGATTTCCCGTGGTTCCCGGCGCGCGTGGTGTGCCACGACATCCTCGGGCAGACGGCGCTCGTCGATCTCGCCGGCCTGCGCGACGCGATCGCGGACGGCGGCGGCGACCCGGCGAAGGTGAACCCGGTCGTGCCGGTGCAGCTGATCGTCGACCACTCGCTCGCCGTCGAATGCGGCGGCTTCGATCCGGACGCGTTCGCGAAGAACCGCGCGATCGAGGATCGCCGCAACGAGGATCGCTTCCACTTCATCGAGTGGACGAAGAAGGCGTTCGAGAACGTCGACGTGATCCCGCCGGGCAACGGCATCATGCACCAGATCAACCTCGAGAAGATGTCGCCGGTGATCCAGGCGCAGGATGGCGTCGCGTTCCCGGACACCTGCGTCGGCACCGACAGCCACACGCCGCACGTCGACGCGCTCGGCGTGATCGCGATCGGCGTCGGCGGGCTCGAAGCCGAGAACGTGATGCTCGGCCGCGCATCGTGGATGCGCCTGCCCGACATCGTCGGCGTCGAGCTGACCGGCAAGCGCCAGCCCGGCATCACCGCGACCGACGTGGTGCTCGCGCTGACCGAGTTCCTGCGCAAGGAAAAAGTGGTCGGCGCGTACCTGGAATTCCGCGGCGAAGGCGCGGCGAGCCTCACGCTCGGCGATCGCGCGACGATCTCGAACATGGCGCCCGAATACGGCGCGACCGCCGCGATGTTCTTCATCGACGGCCAGACGATCGACTACCTGCGCCTCACCGGCCGCAGCGACGAGCAGGTGAAGCTGGTCGAGACCTACGCGAAGGCAGCGGGCCTGTGGGCCGATACGCTCGCGAACGCGCAGTACGAGCGCACGCTGACGTTCGACCTGTCGAGCGTCGTGCGCAACATGGCCGGCCCGTCGAACCCGCACAAGCGGCTGCCGACGTCGGATCTCGCCGCGCGCGGCATCGCCGGCCAGTGGGAAGAGAAGCCGGGCGAGATGCCCGACGGCGCGGTGATCATCGCCGCGATCACGAGCTGCACGAACACCAGCAACCCGCGCAACGTGATCGCCGCCGCCTTGCTCGCACGCAACGCGAACGCGAAGGGCCTCACGCGCAAGCCGTGGGTGAAGAGCTCGCTCGCGCCCGGCTCGAAGGCGGTCGAACTGTATCTGGAAGAAGCGAACCTGTTGCCCGAACTCGAGAAGCTCGGCTTCGGCATCGTCGCGTTCGCGTGCACGACCTGCAACGGGATGTCGGGCGCGCTCGATCCGAAGATCCAGCAGGAGATCGTCGATCGCGACCTGTACGCGACGGCCGTGCTGTCCGGCAACCGCAACTTCGACGGCCGCATTCACCCGTATGCGAAGCAGGCGTTCCTCGCGTCGCCGCCGCTCGTGGTCGCGTATGCGATCGCCGGCACGATCCGCTTCGACATCGAGCGTGACGTGCTCGGCCACGATCCGGACGGCCAGCCCGTCACGCTGAAGGACATCTGGCCGACCGACGAGGAGATCGACGCGATCGTCGCGTCGAGCGTGAAGCCCGAACAGTTCCGCAAGGTCTACGAGCCGATGTTCGCGCGCAGCGCCGATGCGGGCGAGCGCGCGGCGCCGCTGTACGACTGGCGCGCGCAGAGCACGTACATCCGCCGTCCGCCGTACTGGGAAGGCGCGCTGGCCGGCGAGCGCACGCTGAAGGGCATGCGCCCGCTCGCGGTGCTCGGCGACAACATCACGACCGACCACCTGTCGCCGTCGAACGCGATCCTGCCGAACAGCGCGGCCGGCGAGTACCTCGCGAAGATGGGCCTGCCGGAAGAAGACTTCAACTCGTACGCAACGCACCGGGGAGACCACCTGACCGCGCAGCGCGCGACCTTCGCGAACCCGACGCTCGTCAACGAGATGGCGGTCGTCGACGGCGCGGTGAAGAAGGGCTCGCTCGCGCGCGTCGAGCCGGAAGGCAAGGTCATGCGGATGTGGGAAGCGATCGAGACGTACATGAATCGCAAGCAGCCGCTGATCGTCGTGGCCGGCGCCGACTACGGCCAGGGCTCGTCGCGCGACTGGGCCGCGAAGGGCGTGCGGCTCGCGGGCGTCGAGGCGATCGCCGCCGAAGGCTTCGAGCGCATCCACCGCACGAACCTGATCGGGATGGGCGTGCTGCCGCTCGAGTTCAAGCCGGGCACCAACCGGACGACGCTCGGCATCGACGGCACCGAGACCTTCGACGTGATCGGCGAGCGCACGCCGCGCGCCGATCTCACGCTCGTGATTCATCGCAGGAACGGCGAACGCGTCGAGGTGCCGATGACGTGCCGGCTCGATACGGCCGAGGAAGTGTCGATCTACGAAGCGGGCGGCGTGCTGCAGCGGTTCGCGCAGGACTTCCTCGAATCGTCGCAGGCAGCCTGACCGGCGCACATTGAGAACACAGACATGGCTCATATTCCTCAAATCAGGATTCCCGCGACCTACATGCGCGGCGGCACCAGCAAGGGCGTGTTCTTCCGGCTGCAGGATCTGCCGGATGCCGCGCAGACGCCGGGTGCCGCGCGCGACGCGCTGCTGCTGCGCGTGATCGGCAGCCCCGATCCGTACGGCAAGCAGATCGACGGGATGGGCGGCGCGACGTCGTCCACCAGCAAGACGGTGATCGTGTCGAAGAGCACGCGGCCGGGGCACGACGTCGACTACCTGTTCGGGCAGGTCGCGATAGACAAGGCGTTCGTCGACTGGACCGGCAACTGCGGCAACCTGTCGGCGGCGGTCGGCCCGTTCGCGATCAGCGGCGGGCTGGTCGATCCGGCGCGCGTGCCGCGCGATGGCGTCGCGACCGTGCGGATCTGGCAGGCGAACATCGGCAAGACGATCATCGCCCATGTGCCGATCACGAACGGCGCGGTGCAGGAGACGGGCGACTTCGAGCTGGACGGCGTCACGTTCCCGGCCGCCGAGGTGCAGCTCGAATTCATGGATCCGGCCGCGGAGGAAGAAGGCGCGGGCGGCTCGATGTTCCCGACCGGCAACCTCGTCGACGATCTCGCGGTGCCGGGCATCGGCACGCTGAAGGTGACGATGATCAACGCAGGCATCCCGACGATCTTCGTCGACGCGGAAGCGATCGGCTACACGGGCACGGAGCTGCAGGACGCGATCAACGGCGACCCGAAGGCGCTCGACAAATTCGAGACGATCCGTGCGCACGGCGCATTGCGGATGGGCCTGATCGACACGCTCGACGAAATCGCGACGCGGCAGCACACGCCGAAGATCGCGTTCGTCGCGAAGCCGGCCGACTACGTCGCGTCGAGCGGCAAGCGCGTGAACGCGGGCGATGTCGACCTGCTGGTGCGCGCGATGTCGATGGGCAAGCTGCACCACGCGATGATGGGCACGGCGGCGGTCGCGATCGGCACGGCCGCGGCGATCCCCGGCACGCTCGTCAATCTCGCGGCGGGCGGCGGCGAACGCCACGCGGTGCGCTTCGGCCATCCGTCGGGCACGCTGCGCGTCGGCGCGGAAGCGCGGCGCGAGAACGGCGAGTGGACCGTCACGAAGGCGATCATGAGCCGCAGCGCGCGCGTGTTGATGGAAGGCTGGGTGCGGGTGCCGGGGGATGCGTTCTGAGCGTGGTCGTCGGGATCGGCGCGGATGCGGGCGGCTTCGGCCGCCCGCATTGTTTTGGTCAGCCGTGCAGGAACCGGCGCAGCGCGTCGTGGCTCAGGCGGCGCGCCGTTTCCGACACTCGCGCGCCGGGCACGAGGTCGAATCCGTGGACGCCGCCGGGCAGCACGTGCAGTTCGGTCGGCACGCCTGCGCGCAGCAGGCGCTGCGCGTAGTCGAGATTTTCGTCGAGGAACAGGTCGAGCGAGCCGACCGACAGGAACGTGGGCGGCAGGCCGTCGAGCCGCGTGGCGCGCGCGGCCGCCGCGTACGGCGACACGCCGTCGATGCCCGGGGCGTGACCGAGCAGCGCGGTCCAGCCGAACCGGTTGTTGGCCGCATGCCAGATGAATTCTCCGGCATGCGGATGCGGCGGGCGCGTGCAGGTGCGATCGTCGAGCATCGGATAGATCAGGTGCTGGAACGCGAGCGGGAATTCGCCGCGGTCGCGGGCCAGCAGCGCCAGCGCGGCGGCCAGCCCGCCGCCCGCGCTTTCGCCCGCCACGCCGATCCGCGCGGCGTCGATGCCGAGGGTATCGGCGTGACGGAACACCCATGCGAGCGCCGCGTAGCAGTCTTCGATCGCACCGGGAAACACCGTTTCCGGCGCGAGGCGATAGTCGATCGAGATCAGCGCGCAGCCGAGGTGTGTGACGAGCAACCGGTGCACCGCTTCGAGCTCCTTCGCCGCGCCGCGCACGAAGCCTCCGCCGTGCAGGTGGACGATCGCTGGTAGCGGGCGCGCGTGGCCGTCGGGCAGATAGACGAGGACCGGGACGTCCGGCGCGCCGGACGGGCCGGGCACCGTGCGGCGTTCGAGCGTGCTGCCGGTCGGGTCGGGCGGCGGCAGCGGCAGCACGCGCTGGCGCGACTGCGCGAGGTTGTCGGCATCGAGCGTGACGGTCGGCCAGGTCTCGAGCAGCGGGCGGATTTCAGGATCGACGAGATGCAGGGTGTTCAACGCAGGGCTCCATCGTGGAAGTGGGCGGCGCGCCGCGGTCAGAGCACGCTGCGCGCGACGACCCAACGGTGCACCTCGGTCGGGCCTTCGAAGATGCGCATCAGCCGCGCTTCGCTGGCCATCTGCTGCAACGGCATTTCCTTCGTCATGCCCATCGCGCCGAGCGTCTGCATCGCATGATCGATCACGGTCCACGCCATTTCGGTCGCGAACACCTTGACCATCGAGATCTGCGTGCGGGCATCCTGCCCGGCATCCACGCGCGCGGCCGCTTCGTAGGTCATCAGGCGGCATGCGTGGATCTGCGTGAGCGCGTCGGCGACCCACCACTGGACCGCCTGACGCTCCGCGAGCGGCACGCCGAAGGTCGTGCGCTGTTTCGCATGGTCGCACAGCAGCGCGACCGCGCGCTCGGCGCGGCCGATGCACCACGCGGCCATCTCCAGCCGCCGGTTCGCGAGCCGGGCCTGCATCGGCGTGAAGCCGGCGCCTTCCGGGCCAAGCAGTTGCGCGGCGGGAATGCGGCAGTCTTCCAGCACGATTTCGTAGGTCGACAGCCCGCCGATCATCGGAATCCGGCGTTCGATGATGAAACCCGGCGTGTCGCGATCGACGATGAACGCCGACATGCCGCCGCGCTTGCCCTTGCTGCGATCGGTCAGCGCCATCACGATCGTCCAGTCGGCATCGGCCGCGTGGCTGATCCAGATCTTCCGGCCGTTCAGCACCCAGCCGTCGCCGTCGTGCACGGCGGTCGTCGACAGCGCGCCCGGGTCGGAGCCGGCGCCCGGCTCGGAGATCGCCATCGCGGCACGCGTGGCGCCGCGTGCGTACGGGTCGAGATAGCGCGCGCGCTGCGCATCGTCGGCCGCATCGCACAGCATCCGCAGGTTCGGCGAGTCGGGCGGCAGGATGTACGGGGTGACGGTCGTGCCGATCGCCTCGTTCACGCCGACCATCGCGACGGCCGGCAGATCCGAGCCGCCCACGTCGAGCGGCGCGTCGAGTCCCCACAGGCCGAGTTGCCGGGAGCGCTCGTCGAGGTGCGCACGTTCGTCGACGAGCAGCCCGAAGCGCTGGCCGTCGGCCTCGCGCGCCATCACCGCCGCTTCGAGCGGAATCAGTTCGTCCTTCACGAAACGCGCGACGAGATCCCGGATCATCCGGTGTTCGAGTTCGAGTTCGAAATTCATGTGGGTAGGTGCGTACAGGAGAGGAAGAAGCCGTGCCGTCAGCCGGCGTTCGCGCGCGCCGCCGCGCGGGCGCGCAGCGTCCCGAGCAACGCGAGCGCGCCGGCCGCCAGCAGCGCGGCATTGAAATAGAGGCCGCCGCGCATCGATCCGGTGGCCGTGTTGAGCACGCCCATCAGGAACGGGCTCGCGAATCCGCCGATCGCGCCGGTCATCGTGATCGCCGCGATCGCGACCGCCATCGAGCGCTTCGGCAGCGCGAGCCCCGGCAGCACCCAGAACGCGGGCAGCGCCGCGGCGTGCGTGGCGACCGCGATGCACAGCGCGATCATCAGATGCGACGTGCCGGCGCTGCTCGCGAGACCAGCGAGCGCCGCCGCGCACGCGAGCATCGCGACGGCGCCGTGCTTGCGCCATTCGCGCCGGCGCTCGGTGCGCCAGCCCATCGCGAGCATGCCGACGATGCCGCACAGGTACGGCAGCGCGGATATCAGCCCGATCTGCATCGCGCCATGCAAGCCGCCGCGATGCAGGATCACGGGCATCCAGAACACCAGCGCGTAGCCGGCGGCCGCGATCGCGAAATTGGCCGCGCACAGCAGCCAGAAATCGCGGTGCGCGAGCAACGACCGCGCCGCGTTCGCGGCCGGCGTATCGGCTTCGGCCTGCGCATGCGCGGCGCGCAGCGTGGCCTTGTCTGCGTCCGACAGCCAGCGTGCGTCATCCGGCCGGTCGTCGAGAAAGCGTAGCGCGACGAGGCCGAGCGCGCTGCTCGGCAGCCCTTCGACGACGAACAGCCATTGCCAGCCGCTCAGGCCGCCCAAGCGGTCGAAGTACGACAGGATCGCGCCCGACACGGGGCCGGCGATCAACCCTGCGAGATACAGCGCGGTCATGAACAGCGCGAACGCCTTGGCGCGCTGCCGTGGCGGATACCACGCGCCGAGATAGAACAGGATGCCGGGGAAGAAGCCGGCCTCGAACACGCCCAGCAGGAAGCGGCACGCGTAGAACTGCGCGGGCGTCGTGACGAACATCGTCGCGGCCGAGCCGAGGCCCCACAGCACCATGATCCGGGCAATCGTCCGCCGCGCGCCGATCCGCGCGAGCCACGCGTTGCTCGGAATCTCGAACGCCATGTAGCCGATGAAGAAGATGCCCGCACCGAGCCCGTAGACGGCGTCGGAGAAGTGCAGCTCGGCGGCCATCTGCGCGTGTGCGAAGCCGATGTTGATCCGGTCGATGAACGACAGCGTGTAGCAGAGGATCAGGAACGGCAGCAGCCGGCGCGAGATCCGGCGATACAGCGCCTGCGTCGCGCCGTCGTCGTCGACGGCCGGGTGGGTCGAAAGGGTCGGGGTCATGGGCACTCCGTCAGAAGCGGTGAACGATGCCGAGCGCGAACACTTGCTCGGTGCCGCCTGCTTGCGGCTGCAGGCCGGCGACGACGGTATTGCGGGCGTCGCCGCCGTTCTTCATGTAGAGATAGCGGGCGTAGAGCGAAGTCCGCTTCGACAGCGGATGGTCGTAGCCGACGCCGAGCGCAGTCGCGTCGTTTGCCGAACCCTTCACGTCGCGGCGCACCACCGACACGAGCACGCGATCGAGCGCGCCGACGTTGATCGACGCACCGACGCTCGCGGTCGAGAACGCGGGCAGGCGCGCCGCCGTGCCGACGCCGTACAGGAACGCGGCGTACAGCTTGACCCGCGCGAATGCGTAGTTGGTCGCGAACACGTAGTGGCGGGTCGTCGACGGCGCGACGACGGGTCCCAGGTTGCCGGCCGACGTATCGCCCTGGAAGCCGGCGCCGACATAGAGGCCGCCGATCCGGTACTGCAGCCCGGCGCCGTAGTTGCGTCCAGCCTGTGTCGACAGCGCGTTCGGCGTCGGAAAGCCGTACGTGGCCATCACGCGCAGGCCGTTCCAGTCGGGGCTCAGGTACGACGCCGCCTGGTTGAAGCGCGGAATCGGTGGCGTCGTGTTGCTCGTGATCGTGTCCGTCGACGTCGCGAGCAGCGCGAGCGGCGACAGCCGCTCGTTGAGTCCGAACGGATCGCCGTCGTACACGACGTAGAACGCGGGCGTGTATTGCCGGCCGAGCCGCAGGTCGCCGTAGCGCGCGTTCTGCAGCGACACGTATGCCTGCCGGTAGAACAGCGTGCCGCCCTGGAACGATCCGTCGGCCGGCGAGAAGCCGCTTTCCAGCACGAATTTCGTCGACGTGCCGCCGCCGAGATCCTCGACGCCCGTCAGGCCGAAGCGGCTCGTCGACGCGCCGCCGCCGCTTTGCCGCATGCTCGACAAACTGCCGACGCGATCGAATTCGACGTAGCTGTCGACGATCCCGTACAGCGTGACCGACGACGCGTGCGCCGGCGTGGCGCACAGCACGCACGCGCTGACCAGGAATGCTTTTCGTTGCATGAAGGTGTCTCCGTCCATGTTTTATTGGCGCGCCCGCGTTCTGGGAGCGGTGCGCGCGGGTGTCGCGGTGCGGTGCCGGGCTCAGCGCCCCTTGAACACCGGCTTGCGCTTCTCGAGAAACGCGCGGGCGCCCTCGATCCGGTCCTCGCTCGCGTAGACGTCGGGGCCGACGTCCAGCCGCAGCGCGGCGGCCACCGGCAGCCCCTGGCTGCGGGTCGCGGTTTCCTTGATGCGGCGGATCGTGAGCGGTGCGTTCGCGGCGATCGTCTGCGCCAGCTCGCGCACGGTGTCGTCGAGCGCGGCGCCCGGCACGACGCGGTTCAGCAGGCCGACGCGTTGCGCTTCGTCTGCGTCGAAGCGGCGGCCCGTGAACAGCAGCTCCATCGCGATCGCGTGCGGCAACATGCGCGGCAGCAGCACGCTAGCGAAGTTCGCGCCCATGCCGACCCGCGCTTCGGGCAACGCGAAGGTCGCGTTATCGGCGGCGATCCGCAGGTCGCACGCGAGCGCGATTTCGCAGCCGCCGCCGATTGCATGGCCGTTGACGGCCGCGATGGTCGGCTTGCGCAGTTCCAGGATCAGCTCGTGGACGTTGCGCGCGAGTCCGCGCATCGGCTGCATCCCGCGGATCTCGGGGTCGCCGAGATCGACGCCCGCGCTGAACGCGCGTTCGCCCGCGCCGCGGATCACGATGACGCGAATCGACGGGTTGTCGTCGAGCGTGACGAGTTCGTTGCACAGGCGCCGGATCGCGTCGGCGGACAGCGCATTGGCGACGTGCGGGCGATTCATCGTCAGCCACGCGACGCCGTCGGCGTCGTCGCGCAGGATCGACGGCGCATCGTCGTCCGTCGGTGAAGAAAAGCGCGGGGCGGTCATGACGCGCTCCCGGCCACGTCTGCCCGCGTGTCGGGCAGCACGCCCGCCTGCCGCAGCGCGTCGCGGCGCGCCGCGTCGATCCCGAATGCGTCGAGCACGGCGTCTGTGTCGGCGGCGAACGGCTGGGGCGGCCGGCGGATCGCGCCGGGCGTGCGGGACAGCTTGGCGGGGATGCCCGCGCCGATGTACGTGTCGGTGTCGACGAACATCGCGTTGCGCGCCGCCTGCGGATGGCCGAACGCATCGGCCACGGTGTTCACCGGCCCCGTCGCGACGCCGGCGTGCATCAGCCGCTCGACGACGTCGTCCGCCTGCAGTTCGGCGGTCAGCTGGCCGAGCAGCGAGTCGAGCGCATCGCGATGCGCGACGCGCTGTGCATTGGTCGCGAAGCGCGGATCGCGCGCCAGCTCGGGCACGCCCAGCGCGTCGACGAGCCGCGCGAACGTGCGGTTGTTGCCGGCGCCGGTCGCGACCGGCTTGTCCTTGCACGGATAGACGCCGTACGGCGCAATCGCGCCGTATACGTTGCCGGTCGCGACGGGCACGTCGCCGGTTGCCATCCAGCTCGTGCTGACCGGATGCAGCATCGACAGCGCGGTGCTGAACAAATCGATGTCGACGTGCTGCCCGAGGCCGGAGCGTGTCCGCTCGACGAGCGCGATCAGAATGGTGGAGACGGCGCTCAGGCCGGCCGCGTAATCGACGACCGGAAACGGCACCTTGAGCGGCATGCCGCCCGGTTCGCCGTTGATCGACATGAAGCCGGCGAGACCCTGCGCGACCGCGTCGTAGCCCGGAAACCGCGCAAGCGGGCCGTCGGTGCCGTAGCCGGAAATCGAGCAGTGGACGAGGCGCGGAAAGCGCGCGCGCAGGCAGTCTTCGTAGCCGATGCCCCAGCGTTCGAGCGTGCCCTGCTTGAAGTTGTCGATCAGCACGTCGGCCGTTTCGAGCACGCGGAACAGCACGTCGCGTCCGTCGGGATGCGACAGGTCGAGCGCGAGATTGCGCTTGTTGCGGTTGAGCCCCCAGTAGTAGCTGGAGATGCCGTTCGGCATCGCGGGGCCCCAGTCGCGCGTTTCGTCGCCCTGCGGCGGTTCGATCTTGATGACGTCGGCGCCGTGGTCCGCGAGCGTCTGCGCGCAGAACGGCCCCGCATAGACGCGGCTCAGGTCCACCACGCGCACCCCTGCGAGTGCGCCTTCGTTGCTGCTGGTCATGACGATGTCTCCTTCGATGTGGGTTCGACGGGCCGGCAGGCCGGCCTGTGCCGGCCGCACGGCCGCGATGCGTCGCGGGTTCAGCCGCGCGCGGCGAACAGCGCGGTGACGGCCGCGCGATGGTCGGGACTGGCGTGCGCGAACGCCTGGTACGACGCCGACAGGTCGAGCAGCGTGTCGAGGCTTGCGTGGCGGCCTTCGCGCAGCAGCCGCTTGGTCAGGCGTAGTGCGGTGCCCGAGTGATGCGCGATGCGGCCGGCCAGTTCGTGCGCATGCGCGAGGAGGTCGCCATCGGGCACGACGCGCGACACGAGTCCGCAGCGCAGCGCGGCCTGCGCGTCCAGCGCATCGCCGGTGAACGACATTTCCGCGGCGACCGCGGCGCCGACGATCCGCGGCAGGAACCACGCACCGCCGTCGCCCGGCACGAGACCGAGCGCGATGAAGCTCTCCGCGAAGCGCGCACGCTCGGCGGCGATGCGGATGTCGCACATGCACGCGAGATCGGTGCCGGCGCCGATGGCCGGACCGTTGACCGCTGCGATGGCCGGCACTTCGAGGTGCTCGAACGCATGCGCGAGCCGCTGGATGCCGCGGCGATAGCTGGTGCGGATCGCAGCAGGGTCGTGCGGGCCCGCTTCCACGAACGCGCGCATCGCCTTTACGTTGCCGCCCGACGAGAACGTCGTGCCGGCGCCGGTCAGGATCAGCACGCGGATCGATTCGTCACGGTTTGCTTCGTCGCAGCATTCGGTCAGCGCGTCGATCGCATCGGTGTCCGAAATTGCGTTGCGGGTGTCCGGGCGGTTCATCGTGACGGTCAGGATCGCGCCCTGCCGTTCACGGATCAAAAAGGCTGCCATGTTGTCTCCGTGTGTTCTGTGCCGCGGGACTTCACGCCGCGGGCCGAAGCCTAGTATCGTCACGACGGTTGGCGGCGGGAAATTCCGTTCCACATACGTGGAAGGCCCGTGCCGGTCGCTGCGGAGAGGGCGGGATGAGCGGAAACGTGGTCAAGAGCGCGGCGCGCGTGTTCGAGGTGCTGGAACTCTTCAGCACCTTGCAGCGGCCGCTGAGCGTGCGCGAGATCGCGACGCGCTGCGGGTATCCGGGGTCGAGCGCGGCGGCGCTGCTGACCAGCATGAAGACGCTCGGCTATCTCGCCTACGACGATGCAACCCATGCGTATGCGCCCACCGCGCGGCTCGTCAATCTCGGCGAAGCGCTGGTCGATTCGGCGGCCGGCAGCCGGCGGCACTGGCATGCGGTCGCGAAGCGGCTGGCGGCGCGCACGCACGAGGCGGTCGTGATCGCGGTGCAGAGCGACCTGTACGTGCAGTACATCGACGCGGTCGAGGGCTCGCATTCGATTCCGGTGCAGTTCTATGCGCCGATCGGCACGCGTCGCGAGATCTGCATGTCGGGCCTTGGCTGGGCGCTGCTGAGCATCCAGCCCGACAGCACGATTCGCCGGCTCGTGTCACGCAGCATCCGCCGGATCGGGAAGTCGGGCAGGACGATCGACGAGGACGTCGTGCTCGACAAGGTCGAACAGACCCGCCGGCTCGGCTATTCGTATTCGGCGCACACCGTGACGCAGGGCGCCGCGATGATCTCGATGGTGATCGCGGATGGCTGGAACGGGCTGCCGCTGGCGATGGGCGTGGCCGGGCCGGTCGAGCGGATCGACCCGCATCGGGACGCGATCGTGCGCGCGATGCAGGCGGCGCTGGCCGAGCGGGCGTAGGGCCCGCGCAAGCCCGTTATCGGTGTGAACAGGCGCTGGTCGCGCGAAGCTGGCGGGCGCAGGCATTCGCATAGAATCGGAAAGCTTCGCCGCCCCTGTTCCGACTGCATTTCAGCGAGGTCACCATGTCATTGAACGCGCCGCTTGCCGGCATCCACATCGTCGAATTCGAAGGGCTCGGCCCCGGCCCGCTCGCGGGCTGGATGCTCGCCGGCATGGGCGCGCGCATCACGCTGATCGCGCGCCCGTCCGGCCGAACCAGCGCGCCGGACGCGCTGCGGGCTCGCGACGGCGATCTGTTGCGCGAAGGCAAGACGATCGTCGAACTCGACCTGAAGGCGCCGGCCGGGCGTGACGCCGCGCTCGATCTGATCGCGCAAGCCGATGCGCTGATCGAGGGCTTGCGGCCCGGCGTGATGGAGCGGCTCGGCCTCGGGCCCGACGTTTGCGCGCGCCGCAATCCCAAGTTGGTCTACGGGCGCATGACCGGCTGGGGCCAGGATGGACCGCTGGCAGCCGCGGCCGGGCACGACCTGAACTACGTCGCGCTGACCGGGCTGCTGTCGCTGTCCGCGCCCCGCGACGGTCGGCCCGGCGTGCCGCCGACGGTCGTCGGCGATGCGGGCGGCGCGCTCGGGCTCGCGTTCGGCATCGTCTGCGCATTGCTCGACGTGCGCGGCGGCGGGCCGGGGCGGGTGGTCGACGGCGCGATCGTCGACATCGTGTCGATGCTCGGTTCGCTCGCGCTGTGGGCGCGCGCGAACGGCCAGCTCGACGGTGCGCAGCCGAGCCTGTTCCACGACGCGCCGTTCTACGACGTGTATCGCTGCGCGGACGGCGAATGCGTGACGATCGGCGCGCTCGAACCGCCGTTCTATGCGCTGCTGCTCGAACGGCTCGGGCTGACCGACGTCGATCCCGCGTCGCAGTACGACCGGGCGCGCTGGCCCGCGCTGAAGGCGCGTTTCGCGGACGTGTTCGCGCGGCAGCCGTCCGCGCACTGGCGCGCGCTGCTCGAAGGCACCGATGCGTGCTTCGCGCCGGTGCTGAGCGTGGCCGACGCGGCCGTGCACCCGCACAACGCGGCGCGCGGGATCTATCGGACGGATGAGCACGGGAACGTGCGAGCGCGGGTGGCGCCGCGTTTTTTGCCGCTGGTGGGGGACGACGCGGCCTAGCGGCGCGACTTGGGCGCCAGGCGGCCGCGATATTGGGCGCAGGCCGTTCAGGCCGTTCTCACGCCGTTTCCACCGGCGCATCCGGCATCTTGCCGTCGCCGACGCGGTTGATCGTGCCTTGCGCGATCGCGACGAGCCGCTCGTGATCGCCGTCGATGACGAACACATGGCACTGGCAGGTCGCCTGGTGCCGGCCCGCGTAGACGAGCTTCGCGCGGGCGACGAGCGTGCCGTTCACGGCCGGCCGCAGATAGTTGATCTTGTATTCGGCGGTGATCACGCGCGGGCCGAGCACGAGCGCGCCGGCGAACGTCAGCGCGTTGTCCGCGAGATAGCTGATGACGCCGCCGTGCACGAAACCGTGCTGCTGCCGCAATTCCTCGCGCACGGGCAGGCACAGCGACACTTCGTTGTCGCCGATGTGCATCAGCTCCGTGCCCAGCAGCATGCTGAACGGCTGCGCGCGCAATGCGCCGCGCGCGTGGTCCGTGATGTCGGTCATCGAACTTTCCTTCGAAATGCGTGCCCGCTTGCGCTGAACTCTAGGAAGGGGGCTCCGGATAAGCAAGGAAATTCGTCCGCGTTTCGTGCAAATCCTGGCGCGATGCAACGCGATTATTGCGCCGAATACACAAGATCTCCGCGTTTGCGCGCGATTCGACGCGAATGCGCGAGCGAAGCGCGCACTTGACCTGCGTTGCCGCTGATTCCGCCTAAAGTCCGACGAAGAAATGCCGCTAATGCCGGGGCATCGCCTCATCGTCCGCTCTCCAGGAATCCCCCATGTTCGGAAAAATCAAGCTCGCGTCGGGTCTGCTCGGCGTGTTGACCGTGTTCTGTCTCTTCCTGTTCGCGATCGAAGCGCTCGGCTTCTGGGCGCTCACGTCGACGCGCAGCGGCGTCGACGATCTGTCGAATGTCGCGATCGCGCAGGTCGACGCGGCCAGCCGGGCGACCGAGCAACTGCTCGACGCGCGCATCAACCTGTCGCGTGCCGGCACGCGGATGGTGCGCGGCGGGCCGAAGCCCGAAGACATCATCCGCCACGCGGGCACGTCGCTCGCGCAAGCGGACAAGGCGTTCGCCGTACTGACGGCCGCGCAGGCGGTCGACGACACCAACCGCGCGCGCGTCGCGGCGCTCACCGAGCGCTATCGCGCGCTGCGCGGCGCGCTGGGCGAACTCGTGCAGTTCCTCGACGCCGACAACATCCAGGCGTTCCTCGACCAGCCGACCCAGGGCTTCCAGGACGCGTACATCGCCGAGCTGCATCGCTTCACCGACTATGGCGGCACGTCGAGCCGCGCGGCGCTCGACACTATCGACGGCGGCATGCTGTGGTTCAAGTCGGTCGGCATCGTGCTGCTGGTGGCGATGCTCGCGGCGAGCGCGGCGATCTACGCGGCCGCGCGGCGCGCGGTCGTCGCGCCGCTGGAGCAGGCCGGCCGCCATTTCGAGCGGATCGCGCAAGGCCGTCTCGACGAAGCCGTGCAGGCGGGCGGCGTGTTCGAGATCGACCGGATGCTACGCGGCCTCGCCGCGATGCAGACGAGCATCGCGGGCACCGTGCGCACGGTGCGCCAGGCGTCCGACGCGATTCACCTCGGCGCGGGCGAGATCGCGGGCGGCAACGCCGACCTGTCGGCGCGCACGGGCACGCAGGCCGCGTCGCTCGAGGAAACCGCCGCGAGCATGGAGGAACTGACCGCGACGGTCCGGCAGAACACCGACAGCGCCCGCGCGGCGAGCGCGCTGGCCGACGCGGCGCTCGAAGCGACGAGCCACGGCGGCGGCGTGGTCGACAGCGTGATCGACCGGATGCGCGGCATCGCGCAGAGTTCGGGGCGGATCGCGGAGATCATCTCGGTGATCGACGGCATCGCGTTCCAGACCAACATCCTCGCGCTGAACGCGGCGGTCGAGGCCGCGCGGGCCGGCGAACAGGGGCGCGGCTTCGCGGTGGTCGCGGGCGAAGTGCGTTCGCTCGCGCAGCGCAGCGCGCAATCGGCGAAGGAGATCAAGGCGTTGATCGAGGATTCGGTCGCGCAGATCAACGGCGGCGCGGCGCTCGTCGAGCGCGCCGGCGACGCGATGCGCACGGTGTCGGCGTCGATCACGCGGGTCGTGCAGACGATGTCGGAAATCACCGCGGCGTCGGTCGAGCAGAGCGTCGGGATCGAGCAGGTGAACCAGGCCGTCACGCAGATGGACCAGCTCACGCAGCAGAACGCGGCGCTGGTCGAGGAAGTCGCGGCGGCCGCCGCGTCGCTGAACGACCAGACCGCGCACCTGATGCAGGCGGTGTCGGTGTTCGAACTGGGCGACGGGCGCGCCGCGCATGGCGAGCGCGCGGCGCCGTCGTTCGCCGCGGCGGGTTACGCGCCGGTCGGCAGCGCCGCGTAGGCGGTCGCGAGGTGGTAGGGCGTCGTCGACGGCATGTCGGCGCGCGACACCTGCCCGTCCGCCGTCTTGCACTCGAACCAGCCGCGCGGATGCAGGAAGCGCGCGGCGAACCGCTCGATCTGCCGCGCGAGCGGCGCGGAGGCCGGCGTGCCGCCGTGCGT
Source organism: Burkholderia sp. EMB26 (assembly GCF_024730645.1). Lineage (NCBI taxonomy): Bacteria > Pseudomonadati > Pseudomonadota > Betaproteobacteria > Burkholderiales > Burkholderiaceae > Burkholderia > Burkholderia sp. EMB26. Next base: position 1,880,748 of record NZ_CP078071.1, on the reverse strand, counting down.
CGCCAGCGCGCGCAGGTATTCGGTCTGCGCCCAGATCCGCTGCGTGCCGTCGATGCATGCGCCGTGCGCGTCGAGCGCCGCGCACACGCCGCCCGTCCGCGGATCGACGCCGTACTGCTCGGCGAACGCGAACGCGCGCGACAGCGCGGCGGGCAGCCCGGTCCGCGCGAGCCGCGCACCGGCCGCATCCACCAGATAGAACCACTCGAACTGATGGCCGGGCTCGAAACGGTTGTCGGCCGCGCCGAGCGGCAGCTCGGCCACGCAGCCGGTCGCCGCATCGACGAACGTGCGCTCGACGGCCTGCGCGGTGCGCGCGAGCGCATCGTCGAACGCGGTATCGCCGAACGCATCGGCGGCCGCGAGCCACGCTTCGGTCAGATGCATCAGCGGATTCTGCAGCGCGCCGCTGCCGGACGACGAGAAATCGGCGTGGCGCGCGGCATCGAGCAGCGCGTCGCCGGGGCGCGGCGCGAAGCGGTCCTGGATCAGCGCGGCGGTTGCTTCGGCCACCGTGCGCGCGGCGGCGTCGCCCGACGCCGCATGCCACGCGGCGCATGCGAACACGATGAACGCATGCGTATAGAGATCCTTGGTCGTATCGAGCGGCGCGCCCTGCGCGTCGACGCTGTAGATCCAGCCGCCGTGGCGCGGGTCGCGAAAGTGCCGGCACAGCGCGTCGAACAGCGTGGCCGCGTGCGCGGTGTCGCCGGCCTGCGCGAACACGAACAGTTGCCTTGCGCACGCCATTGCGCGATAACGGGTCACGGGCAGCGGCGCATGGGTGGCCGGATCGACGGCCTCGAACGGCAGTTGCAATGCTGGGTCGAACCCTGAACCCCGCCAGATCGGCAAGACGACGTGCGCGAAATGGTGGCGCAGCTGGGCGGCCTGGGCGGAAGCGGAGTCGGAAACGGACATGGCGGGGTTGAGCGCTTGGATCGAAACGTGTCGGCGCGGCCCGGAGAATCGGCGCGGCCGGGGCCAAGGATAAAACATTCCGCGCGGCCGGCACCAAAAAAAGGAGAGAAATAGGATGCTCAGCAACCTGGAACTCGTGATGCGGCTCGTTCTCGCGGCGGCGCTCGGCAGCGTCATCGGCTTCGAGCGCGAGCGCCTGTCGTGGGCGGCCGGCCTGCGCACGCACATGCTGGTGTGCGTCGGCTCGACCCTGATCATGATCGTGTCGGCGTTCGGTTTCGCCGACGTGCTCGGCACCAGCGACCACGTCGTGCTCGATCCGTCGCGGATCGCCGCGCAGGTCGTGTCGGGCATCGGTTTCCTCGGCGCGGGCTCGATCCTGCTGCGCGGCGAGATCGTGCGCGGGCTGACGACGGCCGCGAGCCTGTGGTCGGTCGCCGCGATCGGCCTGGCGGTGGGCGGCGGGCTCTATGTCGCGTCCATTTCGGCGACCATCATCATCCTGATCATCCTGGCCGGCATCAAGCCGCTGGAGCGGCGCTATTTCACGGTGCGCCAGCGGCGCCAGCTCGCGTTGACGGTGGCCGGCGGCACGCTGACGTTCGATTCGCTGCATGCGGCGCTCGGCCCCGACAGTGCGCGCGTGAAGCAGTTCATCGTGCAGCGCGCGGACGACACGGGCGAGCAGGACGAGGTGCGCATCGCGCTGGCGCGCGTGTCGGAACTCGAATACAAGGCGATCTGCGACAAGCTGCGCGCGCTGCCGGGCGTCACGCGTTTCGACGGCGGGAACGGGCTGTCGGGCGACGAATAGCGTGAATCGGTTGCGGGGCGTGCGACAATGGCCGATCACCGATTCCGTTCGACATCCGGGTCCGCGCTTGCGGGCCCCGCCATCCGATTTCCATGACCGAATCCGTTTCCACGCCTCGCTCCCGCTCCCGTTCCACCCGTTCGTCGGCCCGTTCGCGCCAGCGCTCGGCCGCTGCCGCAGGCAGCACGTCCGCCCGGGCGACGGCACGATCCGGCAGCGCGCCGGCCGGCGACGCGCCGCGCGACGAACGGACGCTCGACCTGTTCGGCGATCCGGTGCTCGAGCCGGGCGAGCGCATGCCGGTGGCGGCGCACGATGAAGCGAGCGTGGAGGGCGATGCGGCAGCCGGTGTCGACGACGGTCGACAGGCCATGCTGGACGGGTTCAGTCCGCCAGCGGATGCGGCCGTGGCAACGCGTGCGGAAGCGGAGAGTGCGGCGGCGACGGTTGCGGCGGTCGAGGCCGTTTCGACGCCTGAAGGCGGGACGGCCGCGAACGTCTACAGCGCATCCGCAGAGCGTCGTGCAACGCAGGCCGCCGATTTGCCCGCGGGCGCTGGCGCCGCCACGAAGATCGATGGTCCCGTGATCGACGGCGCCGCGAAGGCGGCGACGAAGCTGCAAGCCGCCGATGGCGTTGCGGCGCGGACGGTCGAATCGCAAGCAGCGGACGTCGAAGCCGCGCAGCCTGCAGTCGAGGCGGCGGTCGTCAAATCCCGCGAAGGGAAATCTTCCGGTGATGCCGCGAAGGAACGCCGCGCGTCGTCGGGCGGCAAACGCCGGGCGGCTGCCGGTGCCAACGAAGCGGCGGCGACGCCGGCCGTGCCGGTTGCGCCGAGCGTCGATTCGAAGCCGGAAGCGGTCGATTCGAACCCGCCGTCGGTCCCGGCTGCGCCGGCCGAGCCGCAGACGCAGGCACCGTCCGCACAGCCGCCCGAACCGGTCATCGCCACGCCATTCGCGAAGCCTCGCGACGCAGCGGCGCAGCCCGACGCTTCGCCGTCGCCGGTTGCACAGCCGGTGGCATCCGTCGCGTCGTTCGTGACCAGGCCATCGTCCGAGCGTACGCAACCGGCCGCGCCGGCCTTCGATCCGGACACCCACCTGCGCCCGCTGACCGACCGGCTCGCCGCGCTGCAGGCCGACGTCGACGGCCTGACCCGCGCGGCCGATCGCGAGATGCGCCGCGTCAACCGCTTGCTGCTCGCGCTGGCCGTCGTCGTGCTGGCGGGGCTCGTCGCGCTGGTGCTGCAAACGCGGCAGATCGCGCATCTGAAGCAGGACGTCGCCACCAAGCAGCAACGGATCGATCGTCTCGCGGCCGACCTGTCGACGCAGCAGGCCACGCTGATGACGCTCGAGGAGCACCACGAAGCGCTGCTGTCGCAAGTCGACCGGCTGCAACGCAACGCGAACCGCGAGGCGGCCGTCGCAAAGCGGGTCCGCCGCACGCGTTGATCGTTTCGACCCTATCCAGGAAGCCCGGCGCAGCAAGGATTGCCGTTTCGCACCGACGCGCGGCTGTCGCGTGCGTGCGGCAAACCGATGCAGTGCACTGGCAGAGTTAAGGGAAAACCCTTAGAATGGAGGTCATCTAAGGGAAAACCCTAGCCACATCTGTCAGGAGTCTCACATGAGCTTCATCCTCGCCCTGCTGCAAAAGATCGACGACCTGTTCGTGTCCCCGCACCTGCCGCTCGACGCCGAATACTCGTACGCCGCGCGTCGTGCCGAAGCCGAGCGCGTGCGTCGTGCGCACCTCGTGCCGATCGTCCTGTACCGTCGCTGATTCGCTGATTCGCTGATTCGCTGATTCGCTGATTCGGCGCGGCGTCCGCCGTACCTGCCTGCCCGTGTCCACCGCCGCATCGCGCGCCGGTGCGAGTGTCCCGCTACACTGGAAGTCCGATTCCGTTCACGGCGACCGGGCCATGTTGCAGATGCGGCCGATGACGGCCGGCGAATTCCACGCGTACCGCACGCGAGCCATCGACGGCTACGCGCGCGACCTCGTTTCCTCCGGACAAAATGCTGTCGAAGACGCGCCCGACCGTGCGCGCGCCTGTTTCGACACGCTGCTGCCGGACGGCCTGCTGACCGCCGGCCAGACCCTCGTCACACTCATCGATGGCGCCAGCGGCGACACGGTGGGCGACCTCTGGTACGCGATCGTCCCCGAAGGGCCGAACCGCACGCTGTTCATCTACGACCTCGACATCGTCCCGTCCCGGCGCCGCCAGGGCTGGGCCACGCGCGCGCTCGATGCGCTCGATGCCGAGGCGCGCCGGTACGGCGTCACCGAGATCGGGCTGTCGGTGTTCAATCACAACGCGGCGGCGCGTGCGCTATATCGAGCATGCGGCTTCGCGCCGATCACCACGACGTTGATCAAACCGGTCGTGTCGAACTGAATCCGCCGGCATCGCGATGCATCGTCACGTGCTTTCGGTTCGGCGCACTGCGTAGCCGGCCGTCTTCCCGATCCTTCCTGTCGATCGAACGCCGAACGGCCCGTTCGGCCGTCCGCCATTCACCGCTTGCCGCCTCAACGCGCGCGGCCTTTCCATCTCCGCAGCAGCAGCGCGTTGGTTACGACGCTGACGCTGGAAAACGCCATCGCGGCGCCCGCGATCACCGGGTTCAACAAGCCGAGCGCCGCGAGCGGCACGCCGACGAGGTTGTACACGAACGCCCAGAACAGGTTCTGCTGGATCTTGCGGTACGTGCGCTTCGAGATGTCGATCGCGTCGGCGACGAGCGCCGGGTCGCCGCGCATCAGCGTGATGCCGGCCGTGTGCATCGCGACGTCGGTGCCGGTCGCCATCGCGATGCCGACGTCCGCCGCGGCGAGCGCGGGCGCATCGTTGATCCCGTCGCCGACCATCGCGACGACGCCGCCGTGCGTGCGCTTCAGCTCGGCGACGACGCGTGCCTTGTCGTCGGGCAGCACCTGCGCGTGCACTTCGCCGATGCCGAGCGCCGCCGCGACGGCCGCCGCGCTGCCACGGTTGTCGCCCGTCACGAGTGCGCTCGCGACGCCGCGCGCCGACAGCGCCGCGATCGCGTCGCGGGCGCCCGGCTTCACGGTGTCGCCGAATGCGATCAGCGCGAGCACCGCGCGCGGCGCATCGACGCGCATCAACCACGAGATCGTGTTGCCGGCGCGTTCGAGTTCCGCCGCGCGCGCGTCGAGCGCCGGCGGTACCGCGATGCCGAGTTCGTCGCGCCAGCGCGTACTGCCGAGCGCAAGTTGTTGCCCGCCGACGTGCGCTTCCACACCGCGCCCGGCCACCGCGCGCGCATCGGTCGCGACGACCGGCGCGGCTGCGCCGCCCTGTGCGGCCACGTCGGCGTCATGCGCGGCGACCACCGCGCGCGCGAGCGGATGGTCGCTCTGCCGCTGCACGGCCGCCGCGAGCGCGAGCGCTTCGTCGCGCGGCACGCCGACGGCGTCGAACGCCGTCACGGACGGTTTGCCTTCGGTCAGCGTACCGGTCTTGTCGAACGCGATCACGGTCGTGCGCTGCGCGAGTTCGAGCGCCTGCGCGTCCTTGATCAGCACGCCGTGCCGGGCCGCGACGCCGGTGCCGGCCATGATCGCGGCCGGCGTCGCGAGACCGAGCGCGCACGGGCAGGCGATCACGAGCACCGCGACCGCGTTGAGGATCGCGGTTTCCATCCCGGCGCCGGCGATCAGCCAGCCGACCAGCGTCAGCACGGCGATGCCGAGGATCGCCGGCACGAACACCTCGCTGACGCGATCGACGAGCCGCTGGATCGGCGCCTTCTCGGCCTGCGCGGATTCGACGAGGCGGATGATGCGCGCGAGCGTCGTCTCCGCGCCGATCGCGGTGGTTGCGACGACGAGCGCGCCTTCGCCGTTGATCGAGCCGGCCGTGACGGCGTCGCCGTCGTCCTTCGGCACGGGCAGGCTTTCGCCGGTGATCAGCGATTCGTCGATGTGCGAGCGGCCCGACACGATCCGCCCGTCGACCGGCACGCGCTCGCCGGGCCGGATGCCGACGTGCGTGCCGACGCGCACCTGCGACAGCGGCACGTCGCGTTCGACGCCGTGCTCGACGACCCGCGCGCGGTCGGGGCGCAGCGCGTTCAGCGCGCGGATTGCCTCGGTGGTCTGGCGCTTCGCGCGCGATTCGAGCCACTTGCCGAAGCGCACGAGCGTGACGATGACGGCCGACGCTTCGAAATACAGATGGCCCGGATGCGCGGGATCGCGCAGCAGCATCCACAGGCTCAGCCCGTACGCGGCCGACGTGCCGAGCGCGACGAGCAGGTCCATGTTGCCGGTGCGCGCCTTCACCGCATGCCAGGCCGCGCGATAGAAGCGTGCGCCGAAGCCGAACTGCACGATCGACGCGAGCACGAGCTGGAGCCAGCCGGGCAGCATCAGGTCGAGGCCGAACGGCGCGGCGAGCATCGGCGCGACGAGCGGCGCGCTCAGCACGGCGGCGCCGATCACGAGGTTGCGTTCGCGGATGGCCTCGCGGCGCTTGCGTGCGTCGGCGTCCGGCGCGGGGCCGGCCGGTTGCGCGTCGGCGCCGGCCGTTGCGCCGGCGGGTGACGCGGCGGGAAGCGATGCATGGTAGCCGGCCGTGGTGACGGCGGCGATCAGCGCGGCGGCGTCGAGTGCGCCGGCGCCGTGCACCGACGCGCGCTCGGTCGCGAGATTGACCGTCGCGCGCGCGACGCCCGGCACGGCGGCCAGCGCTTCTTCGACGCGGCCGGCGCAGGACGCGCAGGTCATGCCGCCGATGTCGAGTTCGACGTCGGCGGCCGCGGAAGTGGCGGGGGCCGCAGGCGTGGCGACGGCCGCCGGTGTCGCGCCGTAGCCGGCCTGTTTCACCGCTTCGGCAAGCTGGGCGGCGGATACGTCGGCCGACGCGTCGACCGTCGCGCGTTCAGTTGCCAGATTGACCGAGGCGCGCGTGACGCCCGGCACTTTCGCGAGCGCCTTCTCGACACGCGACACGCACGACGCGCAGGTCATCCCGTCGATGTCGAGTTCGATGCTCGCGGGCGTAGCGGGGCGGGTCGGGGCGGCGGCCGGGGCATTGGTATCCGACGCTGTCGGCGTCGCGCCATAGCCGGCCTGTTTCACGGCATCTGCCAATTGCGCGGCGGAAACCCCGGCCGACGCGTCGACCGTCGCGCGTTCGGTCGCCAAGTTGACCGAGGCGCGCGTGACGCCCGGCACCTTCGCGAGCGCCTTTTCGACGCGCGACACACATGACGCGCAGGTCATGCCTTCGATATCGAGTTCGATCGTCGCGGCGGCGGCCGGCGCGGACGATGTTGCTTCGCGCGCCGCCGGCGTGGCCACACCGGCTTCGACGGCCGCGTCGCGCACCGCTGCGTGGTAGCCGGCCTCACGGATCGCGTCGACGAGCCGGTCGGGCTCGACCGTGTCCTGAGCGGTGACCGTCGCCGCCTGTGCATCGAGATCGACCGCCGCATCGACGACGCCCGGCACGGCGGCCAGCGCGCGCTGCACGCGGCCCGTGCAGCCGCCGCAATGCATGCCGTCGACGCTCAGCGCGATCGTTTGCAGTGCCGCGGAGGCAAGTGGTTCAGTCATGTCGGATTCCCCAAAAGCGCGGTTCGTGCCGCGAATGGTTCCAGTATCAACATTCCCATGATGGTAAGGTCAAGCGCCGGCGACGATGCGACGCAGGTCGATGTACACAGGTTGTCACAACGCGGAAAAAGCGATCGCCCGGCTTCCGGACGGACGACCGGGCGACCGAGCGTGCCGGGGGGTGTGCGCTCAGGCGCAGAGCTTGGCGCTTGCGAGGCGATTGAGGCTGACGCCTTGCTCGGCGGCCTGGATGACCAGCGCGCGGTGCGCCTGCGGCGGGATGCGAACCTTGAATTCGCCGCTGTAGGTTCGGTCGGCGATCGGTTCGGGCACCGTCTCGCCATTCGCCGTCATCTCGCGCACGACGTCGGCGACGAGCCGGCGAATGCCGACCAGCGCGCCTTCCGGTGTTGCGTCGAGCCACGCAAGAGACGGGAATTCCGCGCAGAGGCCGACGTGCTCCCCGTCCTCCGGGGACCACGTTACGCGGTACGTAAAGTGGTCTTGGGTCATGATTTCTGTTCCTTCAGTCGATCGATCGCGTCGAGAACCTGCGAGATCTCGAACAGATCGATGAAGCGCACCTTCGCGGGCTTGCGCGTCATTTGGTCGAGGATCTTCCATTCGCTTGGCGTAGCCTGTGGTGCCAATAGTGACACCATTCGTCGATCCTCGCCGACGGTCTTCGTCTGGCCATCATTCCGGCGCGATGGCGCCGTTTCAGATTTTTGTCGAATCCTGTGCAATATTTCAGATTCGTTGATAGTTCGACTACCGTTTTACCCGTTATTCGGCATATTGGGGGATGCCCTTAGGCGCTATGATACCGGCCTGACATCAGCGCCCACCGTTACGAAACGTAGCGAAACGGTCATCCGGGTACGCTGGGGTGCCCTGTTTTAGCCGTTCGCGAGACGAACAGGGCGTTGACTGAAAAGAACGATATTCGGCCAGTAATCGATGATTGAAAACCAGCGAGAATCAGTTTCTCTGCGACGCGCGTGCGCGTCGCTGGCCATTGCGGCGTTGCTTGCAGGATGCGCGTCGCAACCGGACGCGATCCAGCGGAAAACCGGCTGGATGCGGGCGGAAGTTGCCGACTCCTATATCTATGCGTATCCGCTCGTGCTGATGGACGTCGCGAAGGAAGCTGCGACGGGCGGCGACGGCGCGCAACCGGGGCAGGCGCCGCTCAACACGCTGCGCCACGCGCAGGCGCTGCCGCCCGTCGGCGCGGTCAACCCGCCGCTGCCGGGCGTCGACACGCTCGACTCGACCGGCTGGCTCGATGTCGCCGCCGAACCCGTGATCGTCACGCTGCCCGACACGCGCGGCCGCTACTGGGACGCGCGTGCGCTCGACATGTGGACCAACGTGCTGTGGTCGTCGTCGAGCGTCGCCGCACGCGGCCCCCGTGGTGCCGGCCGATCGCAAACGATTGCCTTCGCCGCGAAGGACTGGCAAGGCACGTTGCCGAAGGGCGTGCTGCGTGTCGACGTGCCGTCCGCCAATGCGTGGCTCGAAGTGCGGTTGCAGACGAGCGGCGGGCGCGACCTGACGAACGTGAAGAAACTGCAGCGCGCGATCCGCGTGGTGCCGCTGTCGGTGTACACCGGCGCCGAGCGCGGTGCGTCGGTCGCGGTCCATGCGGGCAGCGCGCCGTCCGAGGCGGTGGGGGGCGGCACGCCGGCCGAGCAGGTCGCCGCGCTCGACCCGAAGGCGTTCTTCACGCGCTTCGCGCGGGCGCTGCAGGACAATCCGGCGCCGGCCGACGACGCGCACGCGCAGGAATCGCTCGCCGACATCGGCGTGACGGCCGGCTACCCGGTGCTGTGGACGGGCGACCGTCTGACGGCCGCGACGGCCGGCGTCGCCGAGGCGCGCGCGCGGCTCGCGGCGGCGCCGTCGAACCTGCTGAACGCGAACGGCTGGAGCTGGATCGGCGATACGGCCGGCAAGTACGGCCAGGACTACGCACTGCGCGCGTACGCGGCCTACACGCAGTTCGGCACCGCGACGCGCGACGACGAGACGCTCGCGGTCGCCCGCGTCGACAGCGACGGCCATCCGCTGAACGGCGCGAACCGCTACGTATTGCATTTCGCGCCGGGCGCGCTGCCGCCGGTGCGCGCATTCTGGACGCTCACGCCGTACACGACCAACGGCGCGCTGCCCGACGTCGGGTCGGCGCGCCGCTCGCTCGGCGATCGCGACCGGCTGCGCCGCAACCATGACGGCTCGATCGACATCGTCGTGTCGGCGTCGCCGGGCGGCACGCATGCGGCCAACTGGCTGCCGGCGCCGCGTACCGATTTCGCGCTCGCGTTGCGCCTGTACGCGCCGAAGCCGCAGGCGAGCGACGGGTCCTGGATGCCGCCCGTCATCCTCCGGAAATGAACGGTTGACCGTCGCCGTTGTCCGACCGGCGGGCGCTGCGGCGGCGCCCGACCTCCGTACCGTCACCTCCTGAGCCTATACTTTCGGGATAGCGTGCGCGGCCGCCCGGTTATCCGGTGCGGCCCGGCATCCATTCCCGAGGCATTCAAGCATGGCAAGCGCAGACAAAGAAACCGTACCCTCGACCCTCCATGCCCTCGGCGGCGTTGCACGCTCGCGCCGCACCCGGCGTATCGGCATCGGGGTGCTGATCTTCATCGTTTTATTCGGACTGCTCGGCTTCTTCGCGGCGCCGCCGCTGATCCGCCATGTCGCCGAACAGCAGTTGAGCAAGCAGCTCGACCGGCCGGCCACGATCCAGCGCATCGCGCTGAACCCGTACACGCTGAACCTCGAAGCCGACGGCATCCACCTCGGCGAGCGCGGCGGCCAGGGCGATTTCATCGACATCGGCAAGCTGGTCGTGCGGCCGTCGTGGTCGTCGCTGTTCCGCGGCGCGCCGATCGTCAACGAGGTCCGACTCGACTCGCCGCGCTTTCACATCGTCCGCTACGATGCGCAGCGCTTCAATTTCACCGACCTGATCGAGAAGTTCTCGTCGCCGAGGCCGAAGCCCGACAGCAAGCCGACGCAATTCTCGGTGTCGAACATCCAGGTCAACGACGGCCGGATCGATTTCGACGATCGCCTGCTGAACGAAAAGCACGTGGTCGACAACTGGACGCTCGGCATCCCGTACATCGCGACGCTCGCCTCGAAGACCGACATCTTCGTCGAGCCGAAGCTGCGCGCGCGCTTCGACGGCAGCCCGATCTCGATCGACGGCAAGACCAAGCCGTTCGCGCAGTCGCGCGAATCGGAGATCGCGCTGAAGTTCGACCGCCTCGACGTGCCGAAGCTGATCTCGTACGTGCCGGCGAAGCTGCCGGTGGCCGTGACGAGCGGCCTGCTCAGCAGCAACCTCACGGTCAATTTCGTGATGAGCGGCGAGACGCCGGCGCTGCGCGTGTCGGGCACCGTCGACCTGAACGACGCGAAGGTGACCGACCGCGCGTCGGCGCCGCTGTTCGCCGCGCGCGGCGTGCACGTCGCGGCGGCCGGCCTCGAGCCGCTGCGCAACGCGATGCACTTCGACGAGATCCGGATCGACCGGCCGGTGGTCGACCTGTCGCGCGACAAGCAGGGCGTGCTGAACGTCGAGAAGCTCGTCGCGCAACCGGCCGCCGCGCCGAAGGTCGAGGCCGGGGCTGGCAAGCCGGCCGCGTCGGCCGTCGCCGCCGCATCCGGTGCGTCCGGCGCCGTCGCCGCCGCCAGCGGCGCGAAGGCCGAACGTAGCGCCGCCGCGAAGGAAGCGCCGCCGCTCGACCTGACGATCCGTCATGTCGCGATCGACGGCGGCACGATCAACGTCGACGACCGTGTGCCGGCGACGCCGACCGCGATGTCGCTGACGAAGCTCGCCGCGACGCTCGACGGTTTCTCGCTGCAGGGCAAGACGCCCGCGAAATACACGCTGTCGACGTCGCTGTCGCGCGGCGGCGACGTGACGGCCGAAGGCGCGTTCAATCTCGCCGCGAAGCAGGCCGACACGAAGCTGACGGTCGCCGCGCTCGCGCTGCCGGCGCTGCAGCCGTACCTCGGCGAGGCGACGCGCGCACGCGTGCTCGACGGCACGCTCGGCGCGACCGTCAACGCGAAGACCGACTGGGGCAAGACGCCGCTCGCCGCGGAAGTCGCCGACAGCACGGTCAGCCTGAAGTCGCTGAAGATCGCCGCGCCGGACAACAAGGCGTCCGCGATCGTGCTGCCCGACGCGAGCGCGAAGATCGCGAAGGTCGACGTCGCGGCGCGCACCGCGGAGATCGCGAGCGTCGACGCAAGCGGGCTCGCGCTCGACGTGAAGCGCCTGAAGGACGGCAAGATCGACCTCGCGGCGCTCGCCGAACCCGCGCAGGCGGCGGTGCCGAAGCGCACGGTCGCGCGCAAGGCGCAGGCCGCCGCGCCGTCGTGGCACTACCGGATCGACGCGCTGAACGTGAAGGAGGCGTCCGCGAACTTCACCGACCTGTCGACGCCGCGTCCGGTGAAGCTGGCGATCAAGCCGCTGGAGCTGTCGGTGCAGAAGGTGAGCGACGACCTGACGAAGCCGCTGCCCGTGCAACTGAAAGCGACGCTGAACCGCAAGGGCTCGCTGAACGTGACGGGTGACGTGACCGCGCAGCCGCTGAAGCTCGGCCTGAAGATCAACGGCAACCGCCTCGACGCGGCCGCGTTCGAGCCGTACTTCGGCAGCGCGCTGAACGCGACGATCGCCAGCGCGCTGCTCAACGCGCAGGGCAACCTGACGTTCGCGCAGGTGAAGGACACGCCGCGCGCGACCTATCGCGGCGACGTCGCGCTGGTCGACGTGCGGATGCTCGACAAGGCGACGTCCGACCCGTTCGCCGGCTGGCGCTCGCTCGCGCTGTCGAACCTGAAGGCAAACTACGACGAGAAGGGCACCGACGTCGACGCCGCGCGCGTGACGTTCTCGAACTTCTACGGCCGCGTGCTGCTCGATGCGCAGGGGCGGCTGAACCTGAAGGACGTGGTCGCGAAGGAGACGGGCCCTGCGCAGTCGCTCACGCGCGACGCGAGCAAGGGCGAGCCCGTGCCGCTGTCGCCGGGCGTGACGCCGCCGGCCGCCGCGCAGGCCGCATCGGCCGCGGCCGCGCAGCAGGCGTCCGTGCCGGCCGCCGCGTCGGCGACGGTGGTCGTGAAGGCCGCGCCGCAGCCGCAGAACCCGGTGCGGATGCACTTCGGCGAACTGGTGCTGCAGAACGGCCGCGTCACGTACACGGACAACTTCATCAAGCCGAACTACACGGCGAACCTCGTCGCGATCAAGGGCACGGTCGGCGCGTTCGGCACGGATTCGACGACGTCCGCGCCAGTCGACGTCGCCGCGAACCTCGCGGGCAACGGGCCGATCTCGATCAAGGGCTCGGTGAACCCGCTGATCGAGAAGCCGGCGCTCGACCTCACGGCGACCGCGCACGACATCGAGCTGACCAACCTCACGCCGTATTCGGCGAAGTACGCCGGCTATCCGATCACGAAGGGCAAGCTCAACGTCGACCTGCACTACCAGCTCGCGAACGACCAGCTGTCGGCGAACAACCACATCTTCATCGATCAGCTGACGTTCGGCGATCGGGTCGAGAACGACACGGCGACGAAGCTGCCGGTGAAGCTCGCGATCTCGCTCTTGAAAAACACGCGCGGCCAGATCGACGTGAACCTGCCGGTGTCGGGCTCGCTGTCGAATCCGGAGTTCAGCGTCGGCGGGCTGATCTGGCATGCGGTGCTGAACCTGATCGCGAAGGCCGTCACGTCGCCGTTCACGCTGCTCGCGAATGCGTTCGGCGGCGGCGGCGAGGATCTCGGCTACGTCGAGTTCGCGCCGGGATCGTATGCGCTGACCGACACGCAGCAGAAGAAGCTCGACACGGTCGTGAAGATGCTGACCGAGAAGCCGTCGATCCGCCTCGACCTGATCGGCCGCGTCGATCCGGCGCAGGACACGCCGGGGCTGCGTGACGCGTACGTCGAGCGGCTGGTGCGCCAGCAGAAGCTGAAGGACGTGGTCGGGCAGGGCGAGAGCGTCGATCCGATGTCGGTGAAGGTCGACAAGGCCGAATACTCGAAGTACCTGACGCGCGCGTACAAGGCGGCCGACTTCAAGAAGCCGCGCAACCTGGTGGGCCTGCAGAAGACGCTGCCCGATGCGGACATGAAGCAGGCGCTCGCCGATCATGCGCCGGCCGACGACAACGCGCTGCGTGCGCTCGCGCAGCAGCGCGCGCAGGCCGTGCGCCAGTACCTCGACGGCAAGATCGATTCGAGCCGCATGTTCGTCGTCGCGCCGAAGCTCGATGCGAAGGGCATCTCGGACAAGGGCGCGACGACCCGCGTCGACTTCGGGCTGCAGTAAGCGTTACCGCCGTCCGTCATCCCGCATCCGCCGCCGCGCCCGCACTCGTCGGGCGCGGCGGCTTTTTTTTCAGCGGCCGGCGATCGCCGGTTCGCGCTTGTCCAGTTCCTTCCTCGCGGCCAGCGGCAGACGCGCGTCGTCCCACTGCGTCAGCCATTCGACTTCCTTCGCGGTGAACACCGGTCCGTAGTTGCGCAACGCGTACTGCAGCGCGTCGACGACGTGATGACGGATGATTTCAGGGGTACGTGCATCGTCCAGCACGAACCGGAGAGCTTCCAGGGTCGACATACTCGTGCTCCGGGTCAGGGGAAACCCTTTATCACACGCCAATAGTCGCGGGCCAACCCGAAAAAAAATCCCGCCGCACGGGCCGGCGCACGCGAGGGCCGCGGATTGCGACCGCGTGATGTCATTTGCGATTGGTTACGTTTGACAGAGAACAGAAAGCCCCGCTTCATCCGAGCGCCGCACGATCCGGCGATATTTTGCGCGCCTGAAGGCAGGTCACGTGGTTCAACATCAATCGGTGAGGTGGGGTGATGATTTCCAGGTTCATCAAGCAACGGAAAATGGCGGCGATGGTGGCGGGCGCGCTGGCGCTCGCCAGCGCGGGCGTGCATGCGGCGCAACAGGACGGCAACGCACAGGGCGGGGACAACGGCCGGGCGAGCCGCGTCGTGAAGCACGTGCTGCTGCTGAGCATCGACGGCCTGCACGAACAGGATCTCGCGCGCTGCATCGGCGCGAATACGTGTCCGAACATCGCGGTGCTCGCGAAGAGCGGTGTGACGTATGCGAATGCGTATACGCCGGGCCTGTCGGATTCGTTCCCGGGCCTCGCCGCGCTCGTGACGGGCGGCTCGCCGAAGACGGCCGGCCTGTTCTACGACGTGTCGTACGACCGCAACCTGTACGCGCCGAGCGACACCACGTGCTCGGGCAAGCAGGGCTGGAACGTCGTGTTCGACGAGACGACCGGCATCGATGCGCAGAACGGCGGCGCGCTCGTGCACCTCGACGGCGGCGGCGCGTTCAATCCGCAGGCGATCCCGCATGCGAAGGTCAACGGTCAGTGCGTGCCGGTCTACCCGCACAACTACGTGAAGACCAACACGGTGTTCGAGGCGGTGAAGGCCGGCGTGCCGAATGCGCGCACCGCGTGGGCCGACAAGCACGCGTGGGGCTACGACTGGCTGAACGGCCCGTCGGGCACCGGCGTCGACGACCTGATGCGCACCGAGATCAATTCGATCGACCCGGCGACCAACACCGCGTACACCGACGTCTATTCGCACACCGCGCGCTTCGACAACCTGCACGTGCAGGCGCTGATCAACCAGATCGGCGGCCGCGATTCGACCGGCACGAAGATCGCACCGGTGCCGACGCTGTTCGGCGCGAACTTCCAGACGCTGAGCGTCGCGCAGAAGGCGCCGGTCGCGAAGGGCGGCGGCTATCTCGACGCCGATTTCACGCCGAACGGGCAGGTCGCGAACGCGATCAAGTATGTCGACGACGCGATCGGCCATATCGTCGCGGCGCTGAAGCAGGCGAACCTGTATTCGTCGACGGCCGTGATCGTCACGTCGAAGCACGGCCAGTCGCCGAGCGATCACACGAAGCTCGTGAAGAACGGCGACACGCTGACGAAGCTGCTCGAAGCGAACAACTACCTCGACCCGAACGGCAACTTCGGCCAGAACAACACGACGACGGGCAACCTGAACGACGGTTCGGGCCTGGTCGGCACGGGCTTCGTGCAGACCGACGACGTCGGGCTGATCTGGCTGCGCGACCGCAGCCAGCGCACGGCCGTCGTGCAGACGCTGAAGGCGAACCTCGGCTGCAACGCGCCGGGGATCTGCGCGGACGGCCCGCAGGCATACGTGCTGTACGGCGCGGCGCTCGCCGAGCGCTTCGGCGATCCGGCCAACGGCCGCACGCCGGACATCGTCGTCCAGCCGAATCCGGGCGTGATCTACACGTCGAGCACGAAGAAGGACGAGGAGCACGGCGGCAACGCGCCGGACGACAGCCACCTCGGCCTGCTCGTGTCGTATCCGGGCATTCATCGTGCGCGCACGGTGAACGACCTCGTCGGCACGAAGCAGGTCGCGCCGACGATCCTCGCGCTGCTCGGCGCCGACCCGCGCCTGCTGCAGGCGGTCGTGGCCGAGAACACGCGCGTGCTGCCGGGGCTCGGTATCGGGCGTTGAGCGTGGGGAAGGGCGGTGCGTCCGCGGCATGACGCGGGCGTTTCGGAAGTTGAGTGGGGTGAACGCGGCGCCGGGCGGATCACGGCGCCGCGATGCCGGTGCATGGCTTGAATTCAGGCGCGTGCACCGGCATATTCGTCGCGCATCACCCGTTCAACGACGTACCGAGAGGATCGCTCATGCGCCTGCTGCTTGCCCTGCTGCTTCCGTGGTTCCAGTTCTTCACGATCGGCCGCCCGATCGCCGGGACTATCTGCCTGCTCCTGCAACTCACGATCATCGGCTGGTTGCCGGCCGCGATCTGGTCGGTGTATGCGCTGAGCCAGTACAAGACCGATCGCAAGATCGACGCGGCGCTGCGCGGGCGGCCGTAGACGCGCAATGCGCGGTGGGGTGATTCAGCCGCGTGGTTCGTATTTCGGTAGAAATCTATATATTTCATTCACATCGGCGATGTGATTTGCATGGATTTCTGCCTAAATGGCGGATTCGTGCGTTGTTCGACTTGATGTATCCAGCCGAAACCGCTGCCCAATGACAAAACGGCCGCCCGGTCCATCGTTCGACCGGGCGGCCGCTTTACCTACTTCACCGCAAACAGCGTCAGGTTCATGAAGATCTTGAACGCATAGCCGAGCGTGACCGCGCCGATCACGCCGCCCGCCCACAGGACGACGAACCACATCCAGCCGCGCATCCGCGGCCGCGGCGCCTCGGGTGGGCGATCGGCGGAATCAGTGGTGGTAGTAATGCTGGTCTTCATGGCGCACCTTGCCTCGGAATACCCAGTAACCCATCGTCGTGTAGGCGATGATGATCGGGAGGATAACCGCTGCGCCGACCAGCGTGAAGGTCTGGCTCGAACGCGGCGCCGCCGCTTCCCAGATCGTCATCGTCTGCGGAATCGCATACGGGAACAGCGTGACGAGCAGGCCGACGTAGCCGAGCAGCACCAGCGCCAGCGCGAGCACGAACGGCGTCATGTCGTGCCGGTCGCGCACCGCGCGACGCATCCACGCCGCGCACGCGGCGACCAGGAACGGCACCGGCAGCAGGCGCCAGAACAACCCCGAATCGAACCAGCGCTGCGCGATGGCCGGGTCCTGCAGCGGCGTCCACAGGCTGACGATCGCGATGAAGCCGAGCAGCACGACGGTCAGCGGCCACACGACGCGATGCAGGCGGCGCTGCAGGTCGCCTTCGGTCTTCGCGACGAGCCAGCAGCAGCCGAGCAGCGCATAGGTCACGATCAGGCCGAGGCCGGTCAGCAGGCTGAACGGCGTGAGCCAGTCGAACGCGCCGCCGGCATACACGCCGTCCTTCACGTCGATGCCCTGCAGGAACGCGCCGAGCGCGATGCCCTGGAACAGCGTCGCGCCGGCCGAGCCGCCGATGAACGCGAGATCCCACAGCTGTTTCGTGCGGCGCGCCTTCGCACGGATCTCGAACGACACGCCGCGGAAGATCAGGCACACCAGCATGAAGATCAGCGGCAGGTACAGCGCCGACAGCACGGTCGAATAGACGACCGGGAACACCGCGAACAGCCCGGCGCCGCCGAGCACGAGCCACGTTTCGTTGCCGTCCCACACGGGCGCGACCGTGTTCATCATCAGGTCGCGTTCCTTCTCGTCCGGGAAGAACGGGAAGACGATGCCGATGCCGAGGTCGAAGCCGTCGAGCACGACGTACATGAAAAGCCCCAATGCGATGATCGCGGCCCAGATTACGGTGACGTCCATAGGTTTTCTCGTAAGCGAAAGGAGTGGGCTCAGACGGTCTCGATCAGCTCGTCGACGGCCGACATCGGGCGGCGCGCGGTGTGATCGGGGCGCGTATCGGGTTCGTCGTCGTGCTTGACGTCGGGCAGCGCGGGGCCGGCCTTCATCAGCTTCAGCATGTAGTACACGCCGGTGCCGAACACGAGGAAGTACACGATCACGAACGTCATCATCGACAGGCTGACCTGCTGCACCGACAGCGGCGACACGGCTTCCGCAGTGCGCTTCACGCCATACACGACCCACGGCTGGCGGCCGGCTTCGGTCGTCACCCAGCCCGCGAGCAGCGACACGAAACCCGTCGGGCCCATCGCGAGCGCGAAGCGCTGGAACCCCTTCGATTCATACAGGCGGCCGCGGCGGCGCAGCAGCCAGGCGAGCGCGGCGAGGCCGATCATCGCGAAGCCGAGGCCGACCATGATCCGGAAGCTCCAGAACACGACCGTCGAATTCGGGCGGTCTTCCGGCGGAAAGTCCTTCAGACCGCGGATCTCGCCGTCCCAGCTGTGCGTGAGGATCAGGCTGCCGAGGTGCGGCACCTTCACCGCGTAGCGGGTCGTTTCCGCCTGCATGTCCGGAATGCCGAACAGGTTCAGCGCGGTACCGCCCTTTTCGGTTTCCCACAGCCCTTCGATCGCGGCGATCTTCGCGGGCTGGTGCTTCAGCGTGTTGATGCCGTGCTGGTCGCCGATCACGGCCTGCAGCGGCGCGAGCACCAGCAGCAGCCACAGCGCCATCGAGAACATCTTTTTCACGCCCTTGTCGCGGCGACCCTTCAGCAGGTGCCACGCACCCGTCGCGGCCACCACCAGCGCGGCGACGATGAACGCGGCGATCGCCATGTGGAACAGGCGGTACGGGAACGACGGGTTGAAGATGATCGCGAACCAGTCGGTCGGCACGACGCGGCCGTCGACGATCTCGAAGCCTTGCGGCGTCTGCATCCAGCTGTTCGACGCGAGGATCCAGAACGTCGAGATCAGCGTGCCGATCGCGACCATCAGCGTCGCGCCGAAGTGCGCGCGCGGGCTCACGCGGTTCCAGCCGAACAGCATGATGCCGAGGAAGCCGGCTTCGAGGAAGAACGCGGTCATGACCTCGTACATCAGCAGCGGGCCGGTGACGGCGCCGGCGAAGCTCGAGAAGCCCGACCAGTTGGTGCCGAACTGATAGCTCATCACGACGCCGGACACGACGCCCATCCCGAACGCGACCGCGAAGATCTTCGACCAGAACAGGCAGAGCGTTTTGTAGTACTGCTTGCCGGTCTTGAGCCAGCGATATTCGAGCACGGCGATGAAGCTGGCGAGGCCGATGCTCAGCGCCGGAAAGACGATGTGAAAGGAGACGGTGAACGCGAATTGCAGGCGGGCCAGATCGAGGGCCGAAAGTGCGGTGTCCATACCAGATGACCGAGGCTGACGATACCCGCCGGCGGGTGCCGGCGGACCCCGGCGGACAGGCGTCGGGGTTGGCTGGAGTATGTGCCGCGATGTTGCGCCGCGAAATGCGCCAACTCGTCGCAGATGTCCAGTCCGTCGCGCGCGATTTCGGGATAAATCGTTGATTCGTATCAAGAACGTCGTTCGCGGCGCGCGCGGTCGCGGCGTGGCGGTCTGACGCACGTGCGTCAATATGGCGCGTCGCGTCATCGGAACGGTTTTGAGCAGACGAAAACCGTGTGCCGGGACGGCGATCGGTTTCGATGCGTTAAACGCGTAACGCGAGCGTTCGAACAGGCGGGGCGTCTGTCACACGGGTAACGTCGCGCAACATTCGCGCGCCGGCCCGTAATGGATCCCCGAGCGCGTGCGGCGTAGCGTTCGGGATGCCCGGTTCGGATCGCCGAACCGGCCTGCCGGAGAACGTGACGTGAATGGATTGAAGCTCGCGCTGGGCGCGGCGGCCGCGCTCGCGGTCGCGACGGGCGGCGTGGCGCATGCCGCCCGGGTCGGGGTCTATATCGGCCCCGGCTACCCGTATTACGCCCCGGTCGTCCCTGCGCCGTACTACTACCCGCCGCCCGTCGTCGCGGTGCCGGTCGCTCCGCCGCCGCCGCCCGAGTATGTCGAGAAGGGGCAGCCGCAGGACGGCGGCGACGCGGACCTCTGGTACTACTGCGACGCGTCGAAGCATTACTACCCGCATGTGAAGACCTGCAAGTCGGGCTGGCGCGCGGTGCCGGCGCGGCCGCAATGACGGAGGCGCGACGATGAACACCGTATTTCGACCGCTGCGCGTGCCGGCCGTTCTGGCGCTGGCCGCGCTGCTCGGCGCGTGCGCCTACCTGCCGAGCGGGCCGAGCGTGATGGCGCTGCCGGGCACCGGCAAGTCGTTCGACCAGTTCCGCGCGGATGACGGCAGTTGCCGGCAGTATGCGTTCCAGCAATCGGGCGGCGTGAGCGCCGGGCAGGCGTCGACCGCGAGCGCGGTCGGCAGCGCGGCCGTCGGCACCGCGCTCGGCGCGGCGGCCGGCGCCGCGTTCAACGGCGGCACCGGCGCGGCGGTCGGCGCGGGCGCGGGGCTGCTCGCGGGCAGCGTCGTCGGTGCGGGCGCCGCGCAGGGTTCGGCCTACGACGTCCAGCGCCGCTACGACTATGCGTATCTGCAGTGCATGTATGCGACCGGCAACCGTGTGCCGGTGCCGGGCGGCATGAGCGGGGGGAGCGGCGGCGGGTATGGCGGTAGCGGATACGGCACGGCGCCGCGCGCGGCGCCGCCGATGCCGCCGGCGGGCGTCCAGCCGCCGCCGCCGCGATACTGATCCGCGCGATCGCGTGCCTCCATCGGCACGCGCTGCGTGAATTGCGTACACTCTGAGTCTCGTTTTCGGCAGGGCCGGACGCAGGGATGCCGGCTCGCGTTTTCTCAGGGCACAGCGATGATCGATTTACGCAGCGATACCGTGACACGTCCGAGCCAGGCGATGCTGGCTGCAATGACCGCCGCCGAAACCGGCGACGACGTCTGGGGCGACGACCCGACCGTCCTGCGCCTGCAGGCGGTGACGGCCGAGCGGGCCGGCAAGGAAGCCGGCCTGTTCTTCCCGAGCGGCACGCAGAGCAACCTGGCCGCGCTGATGTCGCATTGCGAGCGCGGCGACGAGTACATCGTCGGCCAGCTCGCGCACACCTACAAGTACGAAGGCGGCGGCGCGGCCGTGCTCGGCAGCATCCAGCCGCAACCGATCGAGAACGCGCCGGACGGCACGCTGCCGCTTGCGAAGATCGCCGCGGCGATCAAGCCGCTCGACAATCACTTTGCCCGCACGCGCCTGCTCGCGCTCGAAAACACGATCGGCGGCCAGGTCTTGCCGGAAGGCTATGTGCAGGAAGCCGTCGCGTTCGCGCGCAGCCGCGGGTTGTCCACGCATCTCGACGGCGCGCGCGTCTGCAATGCGGCGGTTGCATCGGGTCGCCCGATCGCCGCGCTGTGCGCGCCGTTCGACACCGTGTCGATCTGCTTCTCGAAAGGGCTCGGTGCACCGGTCGGCTCGGTGCTGGTCGGCAGCCGTGCGCTGATCGAGCGCGCGCAGCGCTGGCGCAAGGTGCTGGGCGGCGGGATGCGGCAGTCGGGCATTCTCGCGGCGGCGTGCCTGTATGCGCTCGATCACAACGTCGAGCGGCTCGAGGACGATCACGCGAATGCCGCGCATCTCGCCGAAGGGCTCGCGCGCATCGACTCGGTGAAGGTGCTGTCGCATGCGACGAACATGGTGTTCGCGCAATTCCCAGAAGCCGATTGCGCGCCGCTCGAGGCATGGCTCAAGGAACGCGGGATTCTCACGCAGATGCTGTATGCGTCGCGCTTCGTCACCCACTGCGACGTGTCGCGCGCGGACATCGACACGTTCCTCGGCGCGGTCGGCGAGTACTTCTCGCAGCGGCGCGCGTGAAGCGGAGTGCGTCGGCCGGCGACGGGCCGGCGCGACGTGGCATGACGCAGGACGCGGAGGGTTGACGCGGCGCGTCGTCGGTCGATCGTTGCCGTGCCGGCGGATTACGCCTGCCGCGGCGTGTCGGCGGGCGGCGTGCCGTCGTGGAACAGCGATTTCAGCTGCGTGCGCAGTTCGGCGCTGTCGGTGTGCTGGTGGACCGAGACCGCGTGTTGCACGGCGGCCTCCAGCAGTTCGTTGTCGGAGTCGGCGGAAATCGCGACCGAGCAATGCATCGCGCTGGGAAACTCGCGGCAATCGATATAGCGGCGGGACATGATGTTCTCCTCACATGAAAGGGAACGGCCGGACCTGGACGATCGGCCGCGCGGCGCGTTCGCGAGGCCGATGGAAAAAGTATAGGCGGCGCGGCCGACTATCTCGTCGGAGTGCGTACCGCGCCGCCCGACCGTATCGATCGCCGGCGCGGCTGCCGGCGCGTTACGGCAGCGGCGCGAGCAACCGGCGCGCCGCTTCGACGACCCGCTCCGACAGCGACGCCATCGTCGGCGACTGCACGGTCCACGCGTGCCAGTACAGCGTGACGTCGGTCGGATGCGCGGGCGCGAGATCGACGAGCCCCTGCGTATCGAGCGGCGCGGTGCCGATCAGCGGCTCCGGCACCATCGCGTAGCCGAGCGCGTGCCGCACGGCCGCGAAGTGCGCATGAGTGCCCGGCACGTAATGGCACGGGTAGGCGCCGTCCGGCAGCCCGAACTTCTCCTTCAG
The DNA here is from genome assembly GCF_024730645.1 of Burkholderia sp. EMB26. Lineage (NCBI taxonomy): Bacteria > Pseudomonadati > Pseudomonadota > Betaproteobacteria > Burkholderiales > Burkholderiaceae > Burkholderia > Burkholderia sp. EMB26. The sequence goes on along the minus strand of NZ_CP078071.1, from coordinate 1,858,385 downwards.
AAACGACGATTGGAGCGTGTCGCGCCGCGAATACGCGACGACGGGGGCCTTGCGTGCGCTCGTGCGGTTCAGCCCGCGCGGAAACCAGCGCACCGCGAACGCGGCGGCCGCGAGCAGCCGGTAGCGCATCGTGCCGAGCGGCGTCGCGATGCAGCCGCGCATCGGCTTCGGCTCGGTCGTCACGCAGCCGACCGCCATTCCGCTTTCCAGCAGCGCGAACGTGTGATCCTGATCCTCGACGATCAGCTCGAACAGGATCCGCTCGCCGGCGAGCACGGACGTCAGCGCGGGCAGGAACCAGGTGCCGAGGCTGTCGGCGTTCAGCGCGATCGTCACGGAGATCGGCGATTCGCGTTCGGTCGCGAGCGTGCTCTGCAGGTCGGCCTGCAGCAGCGCGACGCGGCGCAGGTGCTGCAGCACGCGCTGTCCGGCCACGGTCGGGCGGCACGGCCGCGTGCGCAGCACGAGCGGCGTGCCGAGGCTCGCTTCCAGCGCGCGGACCCGTTGCGTGACGGCGGACGCGGTCACGTGCAGGCGCACGGCCGCCTGCTCGAAGCTGCCGGTGTCGGCGACGGCCAGCAGCGCGGCGGCCTGCTTCGGATCGATCGTCATCGACATGTCGGGGGCATTCCTGTGAGCGGAGACGAGAACAGGCCGTAGTGTAAGGCAGCGTGGGCCGCCGTCCCGGCGCGGCGAATCGTCCCGCCGTGGGATTCGTCGTCGGAATCGGTTGCCGCGAATGGGGGCGCGGCGGCGCGGGCATTTTGATCTACGCTGTATGCATGCGCGAAACGCGGCGGCGATGTCGTCATGCCGATGCCGGTGCCCGACGACGACAGGCGGCACACGAGCCCGGCTACACTCCACTGAAGAACACGCGACGGAGCAACCGAGCCATGATCTTCCGGCAACTTTTCGACCCGCAATCGTCGACGTACACGTATCTGCTCGCCGATAGCGCATCGCGCGAGGCGCTGTTGATCGATCCGGTGTTCGAGCAGGTACGCCGCGACGCGGCGCTGCTCGACGAACTCGGGCTGCGGCTCGTCGCGACCGTCGACACGCACGTGCATGCCGATCACGTGACGGGCGCCTGGCTGCTGAAGCAGCGCACCGGCAGCGCGATCGCGATCTCGGCCGCGAGCGGCGCGCAAGGCGCCGACCGCTACCTGAACGACGGCGACCGCTGTGCGTTCGGTTCACGCTACCTGACCGTGCGCGCGACGCCCGGCCACACGAGCGGCTGCATCAGCCTCGTGCTCGACGACGAATCGATGGCGTTCACCGGCGATTGCCTGCTGATCCGCGGCACCGGCCGCACCGACTTCCAGCAGGGCGACCCGCGCGCGCTGTATCGCGCGGTGCACGGCCGGCTGTTCACGCTGCCGGCCGCGTGCCTGCTGTACCCGGCGCACGACTATCGCGGGCTCACGGTGACGAGCGTCGGCGAGGAGCGGCGCTTCAACCCGCGCCTCGGCGGCGATCTCAGCGAGGACGATTTCGCGGGCTACATGCGCAACCTCGGGCTCGCGCATCCGCGTCAGATCGACGTCGCGGTGCCGGCGAACCTGCAGTGCGGGGTCGCCGCGAACGCGCCCGATGCGCAGGCGGCAGCCGACTGGGCGCCGCTCGTCTATACGTTCGCCGGCTTCTGGGAAATCGATCCGCAATGGCTCGAGGATCATCTGCCGGCCGTGCAGGTCGTCGACGTGCGCGAGCCGGACGAATTCACCGGTCCGCTCGGCCATCTGCCGGGCGCGACGCCGATCCCGCTCGGCGAACTGGCCGCGCGCACCGGCGAGATCGCGCGCGACCGGCCGGTCGTGACCGTATGCCGGGCCGGCGGGCGCTCCGCGCAGGCGACCGTGATCCTCAGGAAGGCCGGCTTCGACGCGGTCGCGAATCTCGGCGGCGGGATGCTGCGCTGGCGCGCCGAAGGGCGTGTCGTGATGGACGGCCGATCGTAGCGGCCCAGCCAGTCCCTCGAAAAAATGTCGGACCGATGTCGAAACGGCCGGGCGCCGTTCGTCGTCAAGGTATCCGATCACGTGGCGCCGCACGCCGCGGCGCCGAAACCCAGAGAGACCCCACGATGATGCCGACGCTTTACGCCCATCCCTTTTCGTCATACTGCCAGAAGGTGCTGACCGCGCTATACGAGAACGGCACGCCGTTCGACTATCGCGTGCTCGCGCACGACGACCCGAAGCCGATGCAGGAACTGGCCGCGCTGTGGCCGCTGAAGCGCTTCCCGGTGCTCGTCGACGCGGGCCGCACGGTGATCGAGGCGACGATCATCATCGAATATCTCGGCCTGAACCATCCGGGCCCGGTGCGCCTGCTGCCCGACGATCCGCGCGCCGCGCTCGAGGTGCGGACGATGGACCGCTTCTTCGACAACTACGTGGCGACGCCGCAGCAGAAGGTCGTGTTCGATGCGCTGCGGCCGGAAGCCGAGCGCGATGCGCGCGGGGTGGCCGATGCGCGCGCGATGCTCGACACGTCGTATGCGTGGCTCGACAGGACGATGGCCGAGCGCGAATGGGCGGCCGGCGACCATTTCAGCCTCGCCGATTGCGGCGCGGCGCCGTTCCTGTTCTACGCGGACTGGACGCACCGGATCGATCCGGCGTTCGCGAACGTGATCGCGTACCGCCAGCGTCTGCTCGCGCGGCCGTCGTTTGCGCGGGCGGTCGACGAGGCGCGGCCGTATCGTTCGTTCTTTCCGCTCGGTGCACCCGATCGCGACTGACGGGTGCGGCCGTCGCACGGCGCGCGGCCGCGGCGCATGGCCGGCATCGCGCGCCGGGGCGACGGAACGACAGCAGCAGCACCATTGCGCGGCGGCCCGTCACATCGTGCGCGTGGCCGACTGCGCGAGCGTCAGCAGTTCGTCGAACTGCGTGATCAGCTCGAAGCACAGCAGGAACGCGAGCGTATAGGCGGGCGCGGGGAAGCGCCGGATCATCTCCAGCACCCGCGGCGCGAAGCGCGACCGGATCGCGTCGCGCGTCAGCAGCCACGCGATCGCGATGCCGATCGCCGCGCCCGCGATCAGGTCGGTCGGATAGTGAAAGCCGAGATACGCGCGCGGCAGGCAGATGAACACGACCGAATACAGCAGCGCGACGATGCCGACGCGGCGCGCGATGATGAAGATGCCGGTCGCGATCGCCATCCACAGCATCGCGTGATCGCTCGGAAACGAACTCCATGTCTGCAGCGTCGCCGCGCGCAGTCCGGCCGACGGAAAGTGCAGGTGCAGGTCGGGGTTGTAGATCGGCCGTACGCGGAACGGCAGCACCTGGGCGAGCACGCGGCCGACGGCGAGCGCGACGAGCCCGCTCGCGACGGTGGCGACGACCCGTTCGCGTTGCCGTTCGCGGTTAGGGCCGGGCTGGAACCACAGCCAGCACAGCACGGGAACGAGCACGAAGCCCTTGAACGTGTAGAGGCCCGCGATCACGCGGATCGCGTGATTCATCAACGGGCCGAACGTCACGTGGGTGAGGAAGATCTGGATCGTGGTGTCGAAATCGTTCATGTCCTGTGCGACCCGGGCGGACGCGCAGCGCATGACGGGCGGCCGGCTGGATCGGAAAGCGCGCTCGCACGGAGCGCAACGGGGGGCAAGTATGTCACCCGTTATTTCGAAGAAAATGCGAAAAAATACCGGGAATCCCCTGACGCACCGGGCTCGGTGGTGGGGCCGGATGGCAACGCGCCGTGCGGTGCGGCAGGGTCGAATCATCCGATGTTTGCGTGCGGACCTGCACGCACGCCGGAAAAATATTTGGGTGAACTGGACAATTCGCCCGGCCGGTGCGGACCTTGCGCCGGATGAACGATTGCCGTGCCGGAATGGTATGAAGCTGCCGGGCGGCGCGGCGTCATGCACGCGTCGATCAAAAATATAAAAAAGCGGGCAAGCCTCGTGGGCTTGCCCGCCGGTGCTACGCGACGCCCGATCTCAGTTGCGCCAGATCCGCACGACGAGCGCGGCCAGCGACGTCGCGACGGCCAGCGCGGTCACCGCATTCCAGCCCAGTTGCGCGAGCAACGAACTGCCGAGCGCGGCGCCGGCCGCCATCCCGATGAACATGCCGACGAACAGCACCGCGTTGAGGCGGCTGCGCGACGCGGGATCGATCCGGTAGACGATCGACTGGTGCGCGATCAGCGTCGCCTGCACGCCGAGATCGAAGCCGATCGTCGCGACCGCGAGCAGGACGAGCTGCGCATGCGGCGACATCAGCGGCGCGGCGGCCATCGACGCGAACGACGCCGTCGCGATGCCGATCCCGATGCGCGTGACGCGTTCGGGGCCGTGATGGTCGGCCAGCCGTCCGGCAATCGGCGCGGCCAGCGCGCCGGCGGCGCCCGCAAGGCCGAACGCACCGGCGGCCGCGCTGCCGAGATGGAACGGCGCACCGTGCAGCATCACCGCGAGCGTCGACCAGAACGCGCTGAAGCCGACGGCCAGCAGCCCCTGCGCGAGGGCGGCGCGGCGCAGTGCCGAATGCTCGCGCCACAACGCGCCGAGCGAGCCGATCAGCGCGCGATACGGCAGCTGCGTGGTCGGCGCGAAACGCGGCAACCCGCGTGCGGCCACGGCGCCGATCGCGGCGACGCTGACCGCCGCGAGCGCGAACATCGCGCGCCAGCCGGCCGTCTCGGCGATGAACCCGGCCACGACGCGCGACAGCAGGATGCCGAGCAGCAAGCCGGTCATCACCGTGCCGACGATGCGGCCGCGATGCGCGTCGTGCGCGAGCGTCGCGGCGGCCGGCACGACGTCCTGCGCCATCGTCGCGGCGAGGCCGATCGCGAAGCTCGCCGCGAGCAGCAGCCCAAGCGATGGCGCGACGGCCGCCAGCAGCAGCGCGACGACCAGCGCGGCGGCCTTGGTGACGATCACGCGGCGTCGGTCGAAGCGGTCGCCGAGCGGCGCGAGCAGCAGGATGCCGAGTGCATAGCCGAGCTGCGTGAGCGTCGGCACGAAGCCGATCGCGCGCGCCGACGCGCCGAGATCGGGTGCGAGCGCGCCGAGCATCGGCTGCGCGTAGTAGAGCGGAGCGACGCCGAGGCCGGCGGCGGCCGCGAGCAGCAGCACGAGCCGGCGATCGGGCATCGAATGGGCGGCCGGATGGGCCGGAGCGTGCGCCACGCGGGGCGCGGTATCGAGACGGGCAGGGGTGGACATCGCGTACATCCTCGGTTGAAGAATGGGATGGACGCGAGTGTGGCGGCACGCGGCCGGCGACGGTAGTGCCGCCTTGCGCAGATTTGTTATACGCTGCACGCATGACCGAAAAATCCTCCTCCTCTCCCGCTGCTGGCGGGTCTCCGCGCATTCAGACGGTGCCGGTGGACGGCGCCGGCTATCGTTTCGAGCTGATGGAAACCTTCGTGCGCATAGTCGAGGCCGGCAGCCTGTCGGCGGCGGCCGTGCAACTGCATACGACGCAGCCGACCATCAGCCGCCGGCTGCAGGCGCTGGAAAGTTCGCTCGGCATGCGGCTGCTGCAACGCACGACCCATGCGATGCGGCTGACCGTCGACGGCGAGCGGTGCTTCAAGCGGGCGAAGGAGCTGCTGGCGAGCTGGGCGGCGTTCGAGGCCGATTTGCGCGGCGCGCAGGAGGAGCCGGACGGGCTGCTGCGGGTCGCGGTGCCGCACGCGTTCGGGCAAGAGCGTTTCGTCGTGCCGCTCGCGCAGTTCCTGCGCGACTATCCGCGCGTGTCGGTCGAGTGGCTGCTGCAGGACGAGGTGCGCGATTTCGTCGGCAGCGGCATCGATTGCGCGATCCAGGTCGGCGAGCCGACCGATCCGGGCGTGGTCGCGATCCGGCTGACCAAGGTGCCGCGCTTCGTGGTCGCCGCGCCGTCCGTGCTGAACGGCGCCGACGTGCCGGCCGACCCGGACGCGCTGGCCGCACTGCCGTGGCTCGCGTTGCGCACGTACTACCGCAACGAACTCCTGCTGACGCATGCGGCCACCGGCGACACGCGGCGCCTCGCGATCCGCCCGCGTATCACGACCGCGAACCTGTATGCACTGCGCAGCGCGGCGCTGCTGGGCGTCGGCGCGTGCGTCGGATCGTCATGGTTGCTGGCCGGCGATCTCGCGCGCGGCGATCTCGTGCACCTCGCGTCCGAGTGGCAGGCCGCGCCGCTGCCCGTCTACCTGACCTATCCGCATGCGCAGTTCTATCCGTCGCGGCTCGTGCGGTTCGTCGCGATGATGCGCGAAGCCGTGCCGGCGCTCGTCGAAGGGCGCGACGGCTGACGCGGGCGGCGCGCCGGTGGCGACTCGCGGTCAGCCGCGCCGGATGCCTTCCGGCAGCGCGCTGATGCGGCGTACCTCGGGCGAGTCGAGCCACGCGCGCGACGTCGCGCAGTCGACGAACATGTCGGTCGCGTCCTCGCCCCAGAACAGGTCGCCGTCGAGTACGAAGGTCGGGACGCCGAACACGCCGTCGGCGATCGCGCGATCCGTGTTAGCACGCAGCGCGTCCTTGACCGGCTGGGCGTCGACGGCCGTCACACCTTCCGGAAAACCGACGGCTTCGCACAGGGCGGCGAAGCCTTCCGGCGTCGATACGTCCTGGCCGTCGCGCCAGATATGCCGGAAGATCCGCCGGTTCGCGTCGGGCGAGCTGCCCATCGCGATCGCGAGGCGCAGCGGCTTGATCGGATTGAACGGGTGCGCGGGCGGCATCCGGAAGGCGATGCCGAGCTTGTCCGCGCGGTATTGCGCGTGGCGATAGGTGAACACGCGCTTGGCCGCGATCTCCGCCGGCGCTTTCTGGCCCCAGTGCGCGAGCAGCGCGCCGAGCACGATCGGCCGCGGCTCGAACGCGGCGGCGAGCGGCAACCGGTCGAACTGTTCCTGTTGCAGGTAGGCAAACGGCGAAACGAAATCGAAATACCAGGTGGCGGTGCGCGCGGCGTTCATCGCGGGTGTCTCCTCGTGCGGGTCCGGTTGACGGTTGCACGCGCGGCGCGGTGCCGGTGAACGACGCGCTGCGTGCATCGGCGGCCAGTGTCGCATGCGGTTGCCTTTCATGCTGCCGCGTCACCTGCCGGGATGCGGACGACGCCCTACGAGCGGACCGTGTCGTCCGCTGACGACGCGAGCCGCGCGAGACTGTCGCGCACGGCGGGTGCGTCGTAGCGCGCGCCCGCGCCGCCGAGCGCGACGGTCGCCTTCTGCGCGAGCGGCAGCAGCATCGCGAGCGCCGCCGTCATCGCCGGCGCGGCGGCGAGCCGCGATTTCGGGCCCGACACCGTCAACGCACCGACGCATTCGCCGGCCGCGTTGAACACGGGCACGGACGCCGATGCCGTCTCCGGGTCGCGCTCGCCGTACGACGCGGCCCACAGCTGTTCGCGCACGTCGTGCCAGCGGGCGTCCTGCGTGTCGGTGAAGGCCAGCAGCACCTTCCCCGAGGCGCCCTGGCCGACCGGAAACTCCTCGCCGACGCGGATCGAAACACGTACCGCCCGCGCGGGCTCGACGCGATAGAGCACGGAGCGCACGTCGCCCTGGCGCACGTAGAACGATGCCGTTTCCCCGAGTTCGCGGCTCAGCGTCTCGAGGAGCGGCTCGACTACCGGGCCGACACGGAACGAACGCTGGTACAGCGCGGCGAGCCGCAACGGCTCGTGCCCGATCGCGTACTGGCCGTCGTCGAGTTTGCGCATGAAGCCGCCATGCTCGAGCGCGGCGAGCAGGCGCAGGATCGTGCTCTTGTACAGCCCGGTGCGGCGCGACAACTCGGCGAGCGACAGCCGGTCGTCGGTCTGGCCGAACGCACGGAGGATCGCGAACGCACGGTCGAGCACGGCGACGCCGCTGGATGCTTCCTCGGTCGCCGGATCGGATGCGTCGCCGGCGTGAACTGCTGGATTCCTCGGCACTGCTGCTTCCTTCGAATGATGGGTCGGTCGACTATATCGTTCTATCTGACAGAACACAAGTTCCAGAAAAACGCGATTTCACGGGTATACCCCGCTTATCGCCCGTCCGACGTGCGCTTAAAGTTCTGTCAAACAGAACTATGTTCTTTCAGATAGAACGATGAGGTGTCGAATGAAGGTTTCCGAACATCCGAAGGTGCTGGTCAGCGAGGTCGGGCCGCGCGACGGGCTGCAGAGCATCGAGGCCGTCATGCCGACGGCCGCCAAGCTGCGCTGGATCACCGCGCTGGCCGCGGCCGGCCTGCGCGAGATCGAGGTCGGGTCGTTCGTGCCGGCCAGGCTGCTTCCGCAGATGGCCGACGTCCGCGAAGTCGTGGCGCACGCGCTCGCGATTCCGGGGCTGCACGTCGCCGCGCTCGCGCCGAACCTGCGCGGCGCCGAGGACGCGTTCGACGCGGGCGTGCACAAGCTGACGCTGCCGGTCTCGGTGACGGAAGCCCATTCGCTGGCGAACATTCGCAAGACGACCGCGCAGATGATCGACGAGGTGCGCGCGATCGTCGCGTTGCGCGACGCGCGGTTTCCGTCGGTGCAGATCGAGGCGGGCGTGTCGGTGGCGTTCGGCTGCACGATCGCGGGCACGGTCTCCGACGACGAGACGATCGCGATGGCGGCGGCGATGGCCGAATGCGGGGTCGACGAAGTCGGCCTGTCCGACACCAGCGGTTATGCGAATCCCGCGCAGGTGCGCCGGCTGTTCACGCGGCTTCAATGCGAAGTCGGCGACAAGGCCGGCGGCGCGCATTTCCACAACACGCGCGGGCAGGGGCTCGCGAACGTCGTCGCGGCGCTCGATGCAGGCGTGACGACGATCGACGCGAGCCAGGGCGGCCTCGGTGGCTGTCCGTATGCGCCGGGCGCGACCGGCAACATCGTCACCGAGGATCTCGTGTTCCTGCTCGAGGCGATGGGCTACGACACGGGCGTCGACGTCGACGCGTTGCTCGCCGCGCGCGCGATCCTGCATGCGGCGCTGCCGTCCGAGGCGCTGTACGGCCACGTGCCCGACGCAGGGTTGCCGAAGGGTTTCCGCTATGCGGATGGTCGCGCTGCGGCGGCTCCACAACCGGAAGGATGCGTAGCGGGAGTCGCACGATGAACGATCGACAACAGGCTGCCGCGCTGCCGTATGCGGGCGTGCGCGTGATCGAGATGACGCACATGGTGATGGGCCCGACGTGCGGGATGCTGCTCGCGGATCTCGGCGCGGAAGTGATCAAGATCGAGCCGATCGCGGGCGACAGCACGCGGGCGCTGCGCGGCTCCGGCGCGGGCTTCTTCGGGATGTTCAACCGCAACAAGAAGAGTCTCGCGGTCGACGTGAAGGATCCGCGCGGGCTGGAGATCGTGCGGCGGCTCGTCGCGACGGCGGACGTCTTCAGCGAGAACTTCAAGAGCGGCACGATGGACCGGCTCGGCCTCGGCTACCCGGCGCTGGAATCGCTGAATCCGCGTCTCGTGTACGTATCGCACAAGGGTTTCCTGCCGGGGCCGTACGAGCATCGCACCGCGCTCGACGAGGTCGTGCAGATGATGGGCGGCCTGGCCTACATGACGGGCCCGGAAGGGCGGCCGCTGCGCGCGGGCGCGAGCGTGAACGACATCATGGGCGGCATGTTCGGCGCGATCGGCGCGATGGCCGCGCTCGCGCAGCGCGAGCGCACGGGCCGCGGCCAGCAGGTGCAGAGTTCGCTGTTCGAGAACAACGTGTTCCTCGTCGCGCAGCACATGATGCAGTTCGCGGTGACGGGGCAGGCCGCGGCGCCGATGCCGAGCCGGATTTCCGCGTGGGCCGTCTACGACGTGTTCTCCGTCAAGGACGACGAACAGATTTTTCTCGCGGTCGTGTCGGACACGCAGTGGGCGCTGTTCTGCGACGCGTTCGGCCTGACCGCGCTGAAGGACGATCCGCGCCTCGCGACCAACAACCTGCGCGTGCAGGCGCGCGAATGGCTGCTGCCGGAATTGCGTTCGCGGCTGGCGCCGTATTCGGCCGCGGAGATCGGCGCGATCTTCGAATCGACCGGCCTGCCTTACGCACCGATCACGAAGCCGCAGGACCTGTTCGACGATCCCCATCTGCTGGCCACGGGCGGCCTCGAAGCCGTGACGCTGCCGGCCGACGCGAGCAGCGCCGGGCGGCCGGTCGACACGCGCACCGCGCTGCTGCCGCTGACGCTCGCCGGCGAGCGCTTGCGGCTGCGCTCGGCGCCGCCCGCGCTCGGCCAGGACACGTGCGCGCTGCTCGGCGAGCTCGGCTACACGCCGGACGATGCGCGTGCGCTGATCGATGCCGGCGTCGTGGCGGGGCAGTACGGCGCGGCAGCCGCCGCGCACGGCGACGCGCCGGGCGGCGCGCCTTCGGCGAACGAAGTGGCGAGCGCGTAGCGCAGCCGCGATTCATCGAACGAACAAAGGCGTCCCGGCCGCGCACCGCGCGGGGAGGCTCGCCGCATTCACGGAGACAACCATGACATCCGCTTCCCCGGCGCTGGCCGCCGATCGCGAGACCGACGCGTCGATCGAGCAACGTGCGGTGCGCAAGGCCGCGTGGCGCTTCATCCCGCTGCTCGCGCTCGCGTATTTCTTCAACTATCTGGATCGCACGAGCGTCGGATTCGCGGCGCTCACGATGAACCGCGATCTCGGGCTGACCGCGACGCAGTTCGGCTGGGGCGCGGGGATCATGTTCGCCGGCTATTGCGTGTTCGAAGTGCCGAGCAATCTCGCGCTGTACCGTTTCGGTGCGCGCCGCTGGCTGGCCCGCATCATGATCACGTGGGGGCTGATGGCGGCCGCGACCGCGCTCGCCACCGGGCCGACGAGTTTCTATGCGATCCGGCTGCTGCTCGGCATCGGGGAAGCCGGATTCTTTCCCGGCGTGATCTTCTTTCTTGCGGTGTGGTTTCCCGCGAGCTATCGCACGCGCGTGCTGGCGTGGTTCACCGTGTCGACGCCGCTGTCGTCGCTGATCGGCGGCCCGCTGTCGACGTGGCTGCTGCAGCTCGACGGCGCGCTCGGGCTCGCCGGCTGGAAGTGGATGTTCATCGTCGAAGGGCTGCCGGCGTGCGCGCTCGGTTTCCTCGTACTGAAACTGTTGTCGGACTCGCCGGAGCATGCGACGTGGCTGTCGGACGACGAGCGGGCCGCGCTGCAGCGTGCGTTCGAGCGTGACGGCGCGGCCGCCGGCCGCAAGAAGCGCTTCGGCGTCGCGCTGCGCGACGTACGCGTGTACGTGCTCGCGCTGATCTCGTTCGGCTTCACGATGGGCTCGTACGGCATCGGCATCTGGTTGCCGCAAATGCTGAAGGCGCACGGGATGTCGACGATGCAGACCGGCTGGCTGTCCGCGGTGCCGTACTTCTTCGCGACGGTCGCGTTGCTGTGGTGGGCGAAGCGGGTGGACCGACGCGGCGGCCCGGTCGCGAACCTGGCGATCGGATTGTGCATCGGCGCGGTGGCGCTCGGCGTGTCGACCCATTTCCTGACCCTCGGGCCCGCGCTCGTCGGCATCACGCTCGCGCTGATCGGCACGATTGCCGGCCGCACGATCTTCTACACGCTGCCGTCGCGCTTCCTGTCCGGCCAGGCCGCGGCCGGCGGGCTGGCGCTGATCAATTCGATCGGCGCGCTCGGCGGCTTCGCGGGCCCCTATCTCGTCGGTTACCTGAAGGACAGCTTCGGCACCTTCACCGCCGGGATGCTCGGCCTCGCGATCGTGCTGGCGATCACGACACTGCTCACGCTGTCGCTGTACGCGTTCGACCGGAGCGAATGACATGACCTTTTCGATCAAACGGCGCCGGTTGATCGGCGCGGCCGCCGCCTCGCTCGCGCTGCCCGCGTTCGCCGACACGCCGGCCCCTGATGGAGCCTCCCGCATGACGCAAAGCAACTACCTCGCGGTCCGCCCCGACTGGCTCGCGTCGGCGCTCGAACCCGCGCTCGAGCCCGACCTGCCGATCGTCGACGCGCATCATCACTTCTATGAACGGCCGGGCTGGATCTACCTCCTCGACGACTATCTGCAGGATGCGCGCTCGGGCCACAACATCCAGGCGTCCGTCTACATGCAGGCGCAGACGCGCTATCGCGATTCGGGTCCCGCGGAGCTGAAGCCGGTCGGCGAGACGGCCTATGTCGCCGGCGTGACCGAGCCGCTGCAGCACGGCCCCGTGGCGGTCGCGAAAGGCATCGTCGGCCATGCGGACCTGCGGCTCGGCGAACGCGTGCGCGACGTGCTGGAAGCGCATCTCGAAGCGGGGCGCGGGCGGTTTCGCGGCGTGCGGCACCTGAGCACGTGGGATGCCGATCCGACGCTCGCCAATCCGCTGTCGGCGGTGCCGCGCGGGCTGCTGCTCGATCCCGCGTACCGGGCCGGCGTCGCGCAGCTCGCGCCGCTCGGGCTGTCGTACGACGCGTGGCTGTTCTTCCCGCAGTTGCCCGAATTGTTCGAGCTCGCGAAGGCGAACCCGGACACGCGGATCATCGTCAATCACTGCGGCGGCGTCGTGCGGATCGGCAGCTATGCGGACAAGCGGCCGGAGGTGTTCGCGCGCTGGTCGGCGTCGATGCGCACGCTCGCGCAACTGCCGAACGTGTACGTGAAGGTCGGCGGCCTCGGGATGCGCATCAACGGATTCGATTTCGAGAAAGGCGCGAAGCCGCCGTCCTCGGCGCAGCTCGCCGACGCGTGGAAACCGTGGATGATGACCTGCATCGACGCGTTCGGCCCCGGGCGCTGCATGTTCGAGAGCAATTTCCCGGTCGACAAGGGGTCGTATTCGTTCGTGAACGGCTGGAACGCGTTCAAGCGTCTGACCGCGCAGGCCGGCGCGGACGAGCGCGACGCGCTGTTCCGCGGCACGGTCACGCACGCGTACCGGCTCGGCTGACGCGCGTACGCCGCGTCACCCGGCTTCCACCAGCGCCGCGAGCCGCGCCAGCGCCATCTGCCAGCCGGTCTCGTTGTCGGCGGCCGGCACACCGGGCGGGACGCCGTCGTGCACGGCATCCACGCGCGTGCCGCCCGCTTCGTCGGACAGCGTGATCGTGATCGTCATCGCGCCGCGCAGCATCGGGTCGTCGGTTTCGAATACGTCGATCTCGACGATCTGCTGGTCCGGCACGAGCGTGACGAAGCGGCCGTGATAGGTGTCGGTATGCGCGGTGGTCTTGCCGGTGCCGGCCGCGGGCGCGTCGTAGCTCAGCGACACGCGCAGCGCGCCGCCTTCGCGCGCATCGTACGCATGCACGCGGCAGGTCATGCCGTCGGGCACTTTCCACTGTTCGACCGCGTGGGGGTCGAGCAGCGCGCGGTAGACGCGCCCGCGCGGGGCGTTCAGGTGCCGGCTGACCCGGGTCGAATGCGTGTGCGTGTGCAACATGTGGCCTCCCGCGAAGCGCGCGCGACGGTGCACGCCGGCGCCCGGCGTGTCGTCATGCTTCCTTCAGGAATCCTAGGCGCGGGCGCGGCGGCATGCAATGACCGCACGCGAGACGGCGTTCAGCGCAGGGTCGCGGCGAAGGCGTCGAGCTGCGTGATGCAGGTGTTCCAGCCCTCGAAAAAGCCGAGTGCTTCGTGGCGCTCGCGCGTCGCCGCGTCGGGATGCATCACGCGCGCCTCGTAGCGGCTGCCCGCGTCGTCGTCGGCCATCGTGATGATCGCCGTGAAGCCCATCCACGGCGCCTGCGGCCGCCAGCCGCCCGTGAGCATCGACGTGAACGCGATGCGCGATTCCGGCACGATTTCGAGGAAGCAGCCGGGATTGTCGCTCGTGCCGCCGTCGGGGCCGCGCATGAACGTATGGAAGGCGCCGCCCGGCCGCAGGTCGAACGCGCGCACCTCGGTGGTCCACGGTTTCGGGCACCACCATTCCTTCAGCAGATCGGGGTCGGTCCATGCGCGCCACAGCGCCTGGCGCGGCGCGCGCAACGTACGCGTGATGACGAGGTCGTGGGCTTCAGCGGGTTCGACGTGGCTGGCTGGCATCTTGCTCCTCCTGGTGACGGCGTTCGACGAATTCGACGAGACGATCGGATCGCGCTTCCCACTGCGCGCGTTGCGCGGCGAGCCACGCCTCGGCCTCGGTCAGCCGGCTGCCGACCAGCGCGCAGGTGCGCGAGCGGCCGGTTTTGCGGGTTTCCACGAGGCCGCTGCGCTCGAGCACGGCAACGTGCTTCATGAACGACGGCAGCGCCATGTCGAACGGCGCGGCCAGCGCGGAGACCGTGCGCTCGCCCTGGCCGAGCGCGCTGACGATCGCGCAGCGCGTCGGATCGGCGAGCGCATGAAAGACGTCGCTGATGCCGGGTTGAAAGTTATCCATTTGGCTAAGTGTAGGCGATGCGGGAAACGCTGCAGCGAAAATTTTCGTCACGTACGATGATGGGGCGGTAACGCGCGCCGATCGGGCGCTGCGTCGCCGGACGTCTGCCGTCGTCGCGCGAGCCTCGACGCCCGGCCGGCGTTCGTTCCGATTCCGGCCCATGCCGAACCCGCGCATGCGGCCCACCTGATTACCGGAGATGGCATGACCGAACCTGTTACCGTCCGCCGCGTCGGCGCAAGCGAAGCGATGGCCTGCGTCGATGCGCTGGCCGACGTGCTGATCGATTGCGTCGAAGGCGGCGCGTCCGTCAGCTTCATGTTGCCGATCGCGCGGTCGACCGCGGTCGCGTTCTGGACGCGCGTGGCCGACGGCGTTGCGAACGACGAGCGCATCCTGCTCGTCGCCGAGGATGCATCGGGCCGGATCGTCGGCACCGTGCAGGTCGTGACCGCGCAGCCCGAGAACCAGCCGCATCGCGCGGACATCTCGAAGATGCTCGTGTCGCGGCACGCGCGCCGGCAGGGCATCGCCGCGCGCTTGATGGCGGCGGCCGACGCGGCCGCGCGCGACGCCGGCAAGACCGTGCTCGTGCTCGACACGGTGACGGGCGGCGACGCCGAGCGGCTGTACGAGCGGGCCGGCTGGCAGCGTGTCGGCGTCGTGCCGAACTATGCGCTGATGCCCGACGGCGCGCTCTGCGCGACGACGATTTTCCACAAGCAGCTCGCGTAACGGCAATCGCCATGTTGAGCGGCATCGTTCCGGGCGTGTCGGGAGCCGCTTCTTGCCCGGCAGCCAACCGTCAGGAATAGCAGGACCGGAGGCAGCCCCGGTCCGATATAGTCGCGTTCTCGCAAAGGACGCCGACAACACGCCACGCAACCGCCGCCTCGATGAAACGCTCCCATGTCGCTTTCGCCCTCACGGGCCTGCTCGTCGCGCTGCCGATTGCCGCGTATGCGCTCGTCAAGCCGCTGCGCGTCGTCGCGCCCGCGCTGGTTCCCGGCGTGTCGTGCCCGCGCGCCGACATCTGCACGGACGATGCCGCGAAGCTCGGCGCCGCGCAGCAGCTCTATCGCGACGGCGCCGCCCGCGCGGCGGCGGCCGTCGGCGGGTTCCGCGCCGCACCGCGCATCGTGTTCTGCGCGACGCGCGCGTGCGCCGATGCGTTCGGCCTCGGCACGCGCGCGGCGCTGACGCTCGGCGATTTCGGCATCGTGATCGCACCGCGCGGCTGGCAGACCTATTTTCTCGCGCACGAGCTGATCCATCACCGTCAGGCCGAGGTGCTCGGCAACCTGGCCGTCGTGACCAAGCCGCGCTGGCTGATCGAAGGGATGGCGTATTCGCTCAGCGACGATCCGCGCCATCCGCTCGCGCAACCGTTCGAGGCTTGGCGCACGCAGTTTGCAGCGTGGAATGCGGCGCGCGGTGCGCAGCCGCTGTGGGATGCCGCGCGGGCGATCGAATAGCGCGGCAGCAGCGAGCGCGCTGCGTCGAAGGGTGCGCCGTTACGCCGACGTCACCGGATTGCCGCGTCGGCCGGTCAGCGCGTCCCGCCCCGCGTCGAGGATCTCGTCGGCCAGCGCGGGATCGCTGCCGGCGATCGCGCGGGACAGCACGAGCGCACCGACCATCTGGCTGAAGACCGCCAGCGCGTCGCGACGCGTGTGCTCCGGCGTGGCGCCGTCGGTCGCCACCATCCGTTCCAGTCGATCGAGATACGCGGCGAGCCCGTGCGCGTAGCAGGCGCGCGCCGTCTCGGTCAGCCGCGGCGCATCGCCCGCGAAGCCGGACAGCGGGCAGCCGGCCTCGAGGTTGTCGCGATGCGCGGGTGACAGATACGCGGCCACCTGCGCGTCGAGGCTGCCGGCATTCGGCGGATCCGCGCGGTCGTGCATCGCCTTTTCCATCACTTCGGCGACCAGCGCGTCTTTCGACTTGAAGTGGTTGTAGAAGCCGCCCTGCGTGAAGCCGGCTTCCTTCATCAGCTCCGTCAGCCCCACGGCGTCGACGCCGCGCACGCGGAACAACCGTTCGGCGGCCGCGACGATCGCGCTTCGGTTCTCGGCTGCCTGCTGTCTGGATACGCCCATCGATCTCTCCCTGATTGTTGCCGATCGCGTCGATTGAAAAACACGATGGTGATCGCCATTGACATGCCCGCGTAGCGCGAACACAATGCACCGCAAAGACAATGGTGATCGACATTGACATCGAGTGTAGCCGACTTGGCGGGCAACACAAAGCCAAGCCGGGCGCGGATGGCAATCGGTCGGCGTCTTTAACGTCGCGGGCACACAACCGGCAGCGAGCGGCTCGGTACGCGATGGCAACCTCGTTTTCCACCGGATCTCATGCGCGCGGCGAGCCGGCGTGCAGGCGATTCATCATGCGAAAGGAACGATCATGAAGATCGAAGGTGCAGTCGTTTTCGTGACGGGCGCGAACCGCGGGCTGGGGCTCGAATTCGCGAAGCAGGCGCTCGCCAGGGGCGCGCGCAAGGTCTATGCGGCGGCGCGCGACCCGGCCACCGTGACGCTGCCGGGCGTCGTGCCCGTGAAGCTCGACGTGACCGATCCGGCGGCGGTCGCGGCGGCGGCCGATGCGGCGCGCGACGTCACGCTGCTGATCAACAACGCCGGCATCGCGCGGCTCGGCAGCCTGACGGACGACGGCGCGCCCGACGCGCTGCGCGATCACTTCGAAACCAACGTGTTCGGGATGCTCGCGATGTCGCGGGCGTTTGCGGGAACCCTGGCGGCCCACGGCGGCGGCGCGATCCTCAATATCCTGTCGGTCGCGAGCTGGGTGAACCGGCCGATCCTGTCGGGCTACGGCGTATCGAAATCGGCCGCATGGGCGTTGACCAACGGACTGCGCCACTCGCTGCGCGAGCAGCGCACGCAGGTCGTCGGGCTGCACGCCGGTTTCATCGATACCGACCTGACGGCCGGCCTCGACGTGCCGAAGGCCACGCCGGCCGACGTCGTGCGCCAGGCGTACGACGCCATCGAAGCAGGGGCGGAGGAAGTGTCGACCGACGAGTTCACGCGGCAGGTGAAGGCCGCGTTGTCGTCGGGCGTCTATCTGGAAGAGCCGGCGCCGCGTTGACGGCGCCGGTCATGCGCATCCGCCGCCCGCGCGGTGAGCGCGGCGGCGGCGATCGACGCGTCAGACCGTCGTGTCGATGATGCCCGGGATCTTCACGTCCGGGTTCACGTCCGCGTCATAGTCGACGCCGGCGATCTCGAAGCCGAACAGGCGCAGGAACTCGGTCTTGTAGCCCGCGAAGTCCGTCATCTCGTACAGGTTCTCGTTCGTGACCTTGTCCCACATCGCGACGACCTGGTTCTGCACTTGCGGATCGAGTTCCTTGTAGTCCGCGCGCAGGCGGCCTTCTTCGTCGACGTGCGGCGTCGCGCCGTACAGGCTGTCCTTCAGGAGCCCGTACACCTGCTCGATGCAGCCTTCGTGCGTGCCCTTTTCCTTCATCACCTTGAACAGCAGCGACAGGTACAGCGGCATCATCGGGATCGCCGAGCTGGCCTGCGTGACGACGGCCTTCAGCACCGACACGCGCGCATCGCCGCCGTGCGCGGCCAGCTTGTCGCGGATCGACAGCACCTTCTTGTCGAGATCCTTCTTCGCTTCGCCGATCGAGCCGTTCCAGTAGATGTCGTGCGTGATCTGCTCGCCGAGGTACGTGAACGCGGTGGTCTTCGCGCCGTCGGCCAGCACGCCGGCGTCGGCCAGCGCGTCGATCCACATCTGCCAGTCCTCGCCGCCCATCACCGCGACGGTGCCGTCGATCTCTTCCTGCGTCGCCGGTTCGAGCGAGACTTCGCGGATCACTTCCTTGTCGGTGTCGAGGCCGCGGAACGTGACGGCCTTGCCGACCGGCTTGAGCGTCGAGCTGATGGTTTCGCCCGTCTTCGGATGCGTGCGGCGCGGCGCCGCGAGGCTGTAGACGACCAGATCGACCTTGCCGAGATCCTGCTTGATGGTGTCGATCGTGACCTGCTTGACCTTGTCGGAGAACGCGTCGCCGTTGATGCTGCGCGCATACAGCCCCTTTTCCGTGGCGAATTTCTCGAACGCGGCGCTGTTGTACCAGCCGGCCGTGCCCGGCTTCGTCTCGCTGCCGGCACGCTCGAAGAACACGCCGAGCGTGTCCGCGCCCGAGCCGAATGCGGCCGAGATCCGGGCGGCGAGGCCGTAGCCGGTCGACGCGCCGATCACGAGCACCTTTTTCGGGCCATTGGCGATCGGGCCGTGCGAAGTCACGTAGTCGATCTGTTCCTTGACGTTGGCTTCGCAGCCGACGGGATGAGTCGTCACGCAGATGAAGCCACGCACGCGCGGTTTGATGATCATGGAAACCTCTGTCTATCTATCGGAAAGGCGGGGACGGCCTGAAATCGGAAAAATCCCGCGCATTGTAAAGGAAGCGGCCGATCGCGGGCGGGCGCGGCCGGAAGGTGCCGGACCGCCTGGATATTTCTCTCTTGACAGAAATAACTGAAAAAACTAAATTCCCCACCATGGAACTCACACCGATTGCCGAACGATTCATTCTCCACTGGGGCGAAATGGGCTCGCGGTGGGGCGTCAACCGCACCGTCTCGCAGATTCACGCGCTGCTCTACCTGGCCGGAAGGCCGGTGGCCGCCGACGAGATCGCCGAGACGCTCAACGTCGCGCGCTCCAACGTCAGCACGAGCCTGAAGGAGCTGCAGGCGTGGCGGCTCGCGAAGGTCGTGCACGTGCTGGGCGATCGCCGCGACCACTTCGAGACGTCGACCGACATCTGGGAACTGTTCAAGCTGATCGTCGAAGGGCGGCGGCAGCGCGAGATCGAGCCGACGCTCACGGTGCTGCGCGATTGCCTGACGAATCCGGAGATCGCGAACGAGAGCCGCGAGACCGAACAGCGCATTCGCGACACGCTGCAGTTCGTCGAGACGCTCACGACCTGGTCGGACGAGATGTTGCGGCTCAAGCCCGATACGCTGATGAAGGCGCTGGGCATCGGCGCGAAGATCAGCCAGACGGTCAGGCGCAAGCCGTCGAAGTAAGCGGTAACGGGAGAGCGGGCACGCAGCCCGCTTTTTTCGGGGTTGTTATTTCTGTCTGTACAGAAATAACTGTAAATAAAGGATGGATATGAACGCAGCCTTGCCGTCGACCTGTCAGCCCGAGCGCACCGGCGCACCGGGCATGACCGTGCTTGTCTGCGGCGCGAACGGCTTCATCGGTCGGGCTCTGTGCGCGCAGCTCGAAGCCGGCGGGCATCGCGTACTGCGCGGCGTGCGTCACGCCGCCGGCCCGTACGACGTCGCGATCGACTTCGCGCGGGACGTCGATCCGCAAGCGTGGCTCGCGCGGCTGAACGGCGTCGACGTGGTGATCAACGCGGTCGGCATGCTGGCCGATCGACGCGGCGCGACGCTCGACGCCGTGCATCGCGCCGCGCCGTGCGCGCTCTTTACCGCGTGTTGTCGTGCGGGCGTGCGGCGCGTGATCCAGATTTCGGCGCTCGGCGTTGAGCGCGGCGATACGCGGTACTTCGCGAGCAAGCACGCGGCCGACCGTTTCCTGCAGACGCTGCCGATCGACTTCCGCATCGTGCGCCCCGCGCTCGTCTACGGGGCGGCCGGTGCGTCCGCTCGGTTTTTCCGGATGCTCGCGAGCCTGCCCGTGCACGGGTTGCCGGCGGGCGGCCATCAGCGGCTGCGCCCCGTGCATGTCGACGATCTTGCCGAAGTCGTCGCGCGGCTCGTCGCGCTGGCGGGCGATTCGCCGGCGACGGGCAGCCGCGTGATCGACGTGGTCGGCGGCGACGAAGTCGAATACCGCGAGATGCTGGCCGGCTACCGTGCCGCGCTCGGATTTCCGCCGGCGGCGTGCGTGACGCTGCCCGGCGCGCTGGTCGGCGCGGCGGCCGCACTGTTCGGCGCGTGGCCGGGGGCGATGCTGACGCGCGACACGTGGACGATGCTGCGCGCGGGCAACACCGGCGATCCGGCGGCCACCGCGGCGGTGCTGGGCCGGCCGCCGCGCGGCATCGGCAGTTTCATCGGCGCGGATGCCGCCACGCTGCGCCGCGACGCGCTCGCGATGTGGCGACGCCCGTTGCTGCTCGGCGCGCTCGCGATCGTGTGGATCTGGACGGCGATCGCCAGCGCATTCATCCATCCACTGCACGCGAGCCTCGCGCTGCTGGCGCCCGCGCACGTCACGGGGCTGCCCGCGCTGATCGCGCTCTACGCGGCCAGCGCGCTGGACTTCGCGTTCGGCGTCGTGACCGTCGTCGCGCCGTCGCGGCGCCTGTGGGTCGCGCAAGCGGCGCTGATCGTCGCGTATTCGGCGGTCATCGCGGTCACGATGCCCGGCCTGCTGGCCGAACCGTTCGGCCCCGTGCTGAAGAACGTGCCGATTCTCGCGATCCTGTTGATCCTGTTTTCAGAAGAAGAACACGCATGAATACCTATCTCGTCGTCAAGGCGCTTCACATCCTGTCGTCGGTGCTGCTGGTCGGTACGGGCTTCGGCACCGCGTTCTACCTGTTCTTCGCGAACCGCACGCGATCGGTGCCCGCGATCGCGGCCGTGTCGCGGCTCGTGGTGCGCGCGGACTGGTGGTTCACGACGCCGGCCGTGATCTTCCAGCCGGCGTCCGGGCTGTGGCTCGCGCACACGGCCGGCTGGCCGTGGCATGCGCCGTGGCTGCTCGCGTCGATCGTGCTGTACGCGGTCGCCGGGGCGTGCTGGCTGCCGGTCGTGTGGCTGCAGCTCGAACTCGCATCGATGGCGAAGCTCGCGCACGCGAACGGCGACGCCGCGTTGCCGGAGCGCTACTGGCGCTATGCGAAGCGCTGGGAACGGCTCGGTTATCCGGCCTTTTTCGCGATGCTGACCGTCTACTTCCTGATGGTGGTCAAGCCGATGTAAGTCCGTGGCCGTCGCGCGGTGTGGCGGCGTATGCGGGAAAGCAGGCCATCGATCGATTCATGATGCTGGCGATAACGAGAAGGAGTGCAAAGCATGGGTTCGAGTGAATTGGTTCTGTACTTCGACGGACGATGTCCGCTATGTGTCGCTGAAATCCGGCGTCTCGGCGCTCGCGACACGCGACACCGGCTGGCGTTCGTCGATATCGCCGGGCCGGGTTTCGATCCGGCGCCGCTCGGCGTCGATCTGCCCGCGTTGAATCGCGAACTGCATGCGCGTCTGCCCGACGGACGCATGCTGACCGGCATCGACAGCATCGTCGCGGCGTATGCGCTGGTCGGGCGCCGCGGGCGAGTCTGGCTGCTTCGCATGCCGGCGATGCGTGCCGGGTTCGCGTTGCTGTATCGCCGCCTGGCGCGCAATCGGCATGCCGTGTCGCACTGGCTCGGATATCGCTCGCAAGCCTGCAGCGAAGGCGGTGCGTGCAGCATCGGCCGGGATTCCGATAGTGCAGCAGCGAATCGCCCGCCGCGCGATACCCCGCGCCGTATCGTCGTGAGCTGGATGTACGCAGCGGCGCTCGTTCACCTGCTCGTCGGC
Organism: Burkholderia sp. EMB26; assembly: GCF_024730645.1. Lineage (NCBI taxonomy): Bacteria > Pseudomonadati > Pseudomonadota > Betaproteobacteria > Burkholderiales > Burkholderiaceae > Burkholderia > Burkholderia sp. EMB26. Next base: position 1,836,518 of record NZ_CP078071.1, on the reverse strand, counting down.
GTGGTGATGCCGTGGATTGCCGGCGCATCGTGGCTCGACGCGTATCACCGGGAGATCGAGCGGCATTTCTGGACGGGAACCGCACCCGAGGCCGCGCGTGTCCAGCAGGTGTGGTGGTTGTCGCTGATCGCCGCGACGGTGCAATGCGCGGCGGTCTGGATGCTCGCGCTCGTCCATCTCGGCAACCGCTTGCGGAAGCGGGAAGCGTGGGGCTGGTTGCTGGCCGGCCTGTTGATCTGGGCGCCGCAGGACATGCTGTTGTCGTGGCAGGCGCAGGTGTGGGGTCACGTGGCGATCGACGTTGCCGCGCTCGTCGCGATGGTGCCGCCGCTGGCCTGGCTGTGGAGGAGGGATACCGCATGAACACGTTGCCGGCTTTCGACTGGGCGCTCAACCTGCTGATCGTGCAGGGCGCGATGGGCGCATTCGATACGCTTTATCACCACGAACTCACGCAGGACCTGCCGCACCGCCCGCGTGCGCGGCTCGAGCTGGCGATTCATGCGGTGCGGTCCGTGCTGTACGGGCTCGTGTTCGCCTCGATCGCGAACGTCGCGTTTCACGGCGCGTGGGTCGCGGCCGTCGCGGCGGTCGTGCTCGTCGAAGTGGGGCTGACGTTGTGGGATTTCGTCGTCGAGGACCGGAGCCGCAAGCTGCCGGCGACCGAGCGCGTGCTGCACACGCTGCTGGCCGTCAACGGCGGCGCGTTGTTCGGGATGGTCGCGATGCAGTTGTCCGCGTGGGCGCACGAGCCGACCGCGCTGCAGCCGATCGATCCCGGCTGGCGCGGCTGGCTGCTCAGCCTGTTTGCCGTCGGCGTGACGGTGTCGGGCGTGCGCGACGGGATCGCCGCGTGCCGCGTCGCGCCGCGCGCGCCGGCCGCCAACCCGTTCGCCGGGCAGCGGCCCGGCAACGTGCTGGTCACCGGCGGGACCGGCTTCATCGGCGAAACGCTGGTGAACCAGTTGCTCGACGCAGGACATACGGTCACGTTGCTGGCGCGCGATCCGCTGCGCGCCGCCTACCTGTTTCAGGGGCGCGTGCGCAGCGTGACGTCCGTCGAACAGTTGCAGCCGCACGCGCGCTTCGACACGGTGATCAATCTCGCCGGCGCGCCGGTGCTGGGTGCACGCTGGAGCAAGCGCCGGCAGGCGCTGCTGCTCGCCAGCCGCGTCGGCGTCACGCAGGCGCTGATGCGCTGGGTCGAAACCGCCGAGGCCAAGCCGCGCACGTGGATCCAGGCGTCCGCGATCGGCTACTACGGCGTGCGGCCGGGCGACGAACGGCTCGACGAGCGTAGCGGCGCCGGCACCGGCTTCATGTCGGCGCTGTGCCGGCAGTGGGAGGCGGCCGCCGCGCCGCTCGCACGCCACGGCGTGCGTGCGGTGGTGCTGCGACTAGGCGTCGTGTTCGGCCCGGGCGGCGCGTTGCGCCCGATGCTGCTGCCGCATTACTTCGGGCTGGGCGGCCGATTCGGCGACGGCGCGCAAGTGCTGAGCTGGATTCACCGCGACGACGTGCTGCGGATCGTGGCGCGCGCGATGTCGCAGGCGGGCATGCACGGCGTCTACAACGCGGTCGCACCGGTGCCGCTGACCCAGCGCGCGTTCGTGCAGATCGTGTCGAAGGTGCTGCGCCGCCGCGCGTGGCTGCACGTGCCGGCCGCGCCGCTGCGCGCCGCGATGGGCGAGATGGCCGAGCTGCTGCTGGACGGGCAGCGCGTAGTGCCCGCACGGCTGCATCAGGACGGATTCATGTTCCGCTTCCCGACGGCCGAGCATGCGCTGCGCGACCTGACGAATCGGCCGCACACCGATTTCGCGCACGCGGCCTGCCGTTTTCCGCGAGGTCGTGTATAAATTCGGCGTGAATGCGTTCGGCGCGTGTCGCGCGCCCCGAATGCTCCGCACCCGACCTCACAAGGAGACTGCATGCTGCGCATCCTCGGCAAGATTCCGTCCATCAACGTCCGCAAGGTGCTGTGGCTGTGCACCGAACTGAACCTGCCGTTCGAACAGGAGGACTGGGGCGCGGGCTTTCGCACGACCCACGATCCGGCCTATCTCGCGCTGAATCCGAACGCGCTCGTGCCCGTCATCAAGGATGACGACTTCGTGCTCTGGGAATCGAACACGATCATCCGCTACCTCGCGAACCGCTACGGTGGCGATGCGCTGTATCCGGCCGAGCCGCAGGCGCGTGCGCGGGTCGACCAGTGGATCGACTGGCAGGGCGCGGATCTGAACCGCTCGTGGGTCGGCGCTTTCCTCGGCCTCGTGCGCAAATCGCCCGATCACCAGGATCCGGACGGCATCGCGCAGTCGATCGCGGGCTGGACGAAGCACATGCACGTGCTGAATGCGCAACTCGACAAGACCGGCGCGTACGTGGCCGGCAACACCTTCACGCTCGCGGATATCCCGATCGGCCTGTCGGTGAACCGCTGGTTCGGCACGCCGTTCGAGCATCCCGAATTGCCGGCGGTGTCGCGCTATATCGAACGTCTCGCGACGCGCGAAGGTTTCAAGCAATACGGCGGCAGCGCGAATCCGTAATGCTGCGCCCGTCGCGCGTGATGCGGCGGCGCCGTCGCGGGCGGCGCTTCATCGCATCCGGCGGGCACCGGCCCGTCGTCACGCACCGGGCGCCGGCACCGCGTCGAGCACGCGCGCGAGAAACGCCTCGTGATTCCACGCGGCTTCCGGCCGCGACAGCCCGAGCCGCACGACCACCAGCTGACGGCTCGGCACCACGCTCACGAACTGGCCTTCGTGGCCGACCGCATGAAACGCGTCGGCCGGCATCGCGCGTGCGTGCGGATCGCGATCGTTGAACGGCTCCGGCACCTTGACCCACAGCTGCGCGCCGAATTCCTGCCGCGACGATTGCGGCGTCGCGCGCGTCAGGTAGCGCACCCACCCTTCCGGCAGCAGCCGCTGCCCGTTCCACACGCCGTCCTGCAGCAGCAGCTGGCCGAAGCGCGCCCAGTCGCGTGCGCTCGCATACATGTACGACGCGCTGACGAGCGTGCCGGACGCGTCGGGCTCGAACACCGCGCTGCGCATCCCGAGCGGCGCGAACAGCGCGCGGCGCGGCAACGCGAGGTAGTCGCCGGCGTTGCCGCCCAGCGCCTCGCGCATCACGCGCGCGACGATCGCGCTCGTGCCGCTCGAGTACGACCATTGCGTGCCGGGCGTCGCGACCAGCGGCTTCGCCGACGCGAACCGCGCGGTATCGGGCTGCGTGAACAGCATCACCGCGACGTCGGACAGCGGGTCGTCGTAGTCCTCGTTGAATTGCAGGCCGCTCGTCATCCGCAGCAGCTCGTCGAGCGTGATGGCCGCGCGCGGATCGCCGCTGCCGCGCCATTCGGGCAGCAGCGCCGACGCGTCCGGCGACAGCTTGTGCTGCGCGACCAGCGTGCCGACCAGCGCGGCCGTGACGGTCTTCGTCATCGACCAGCCGGGCAGCGGCGTGTCGGCCGTGAAGCCGGGCGCATAGCGTTCGGCGATCACCTGGCCGCGCCACATCACGACGACCGCGCGCGTGCGGCGCGGCCGCGCCGGATCGGGTTCGTCGAACGCGCGGTCGATGGCGGTCTGCAACAGGTGTGCGTCGATGCCGGCGGGCGGTGTGGCCGGTGCGGGCGGATCGGGTTGCGCGGGCGCTGGATCGGGGAGGGGCGGCAACCCGGCGGGCAAGGTGGCCGCCGCCGAGCCGGTCGGGGACCCGACCGCGAGCGTGCAGCCGAGCCCGGGCCGGAAGTCGGCTTCGCGTTCGGCGAAGCCGGCGAACGTCGCCACCGCGCGATGATGGTCGGGATCGAGCGACGGGCGCACCAGTTTCAGCAGCGGATGGACGCCGGCCATGATGTCGACGTCGATCACGGACGCGGCCGGGCGCCCCGACACGAACACGCCGGAACACAGCGCCTTCGCCGCATAGCCGGTCGCGATCGGCGCGAGCCGGTACAGCATGTAGGCCGTGTAGCCGATCGCGGCAACGAGCGCGAGCGCGACACCGCGCAGCATCAGTTTCTTGAGGGGGATCGTCATGCGCGAGCGTCCTCGGTGGCGTGCCGGCCGGCAACGATCCGGCAGTGTCGCAGGTTCGGGCGACGCGTTGCAATCGCCGCCGCGTGACGCGCGATGACGGCCGCATGCGTGCGCGCTGCCGCGTGCCGACGGGGCGGCCGGCGGCGCGCGTCGAGGCGAGTTGATATCGGGCCGGCCATCGGCCGATAATCGTCCGGCATTGCTCTCCCAGTCCCATTGTCCAACCGAGATCGGAAAACGCCATGTCCTACGACAACAACAACCCGTTCGCCAAAATCCTGCGCGGCGAACTGCCGTGCGTGAAGGTCGCCGAAGACGACGCGACGCTCGCGATCATGGACCTGATGCCGCAGGCCGACGGCCACGTGCTCGTGATCCCGAAGGAGCCGGCCGCGCAGATCTTCGAGCTGTCCGGCGACGCGGCCGCGGCCGGCATCCGCATGACGCAACGCGTCGCGGCGGCGGTGCGCGCGGCGCTCGAGCCGGACGGCGTGTTCATCGGCCAGTTCAACGGCGCGGCAGCCGGGCAGACGGTCCCGCATGTCCATTTCCACGTGATTCCGCGCTGGGAAGGCGCCGAGCTGCGGATGCATGCGCGCGACGTCGCCGACGCGGCGACGCTCGAAGCGCTCGCGCAGCGCATCCGGGCCCGCTTCGTGTAACAGCGTGATCGCCCTCGGCGCGGCGGCCGCCCACTGGCGGGCCGCTGCGCCGACCGGGCCTGTTTCAGCGGTCACACGAGGTAACACGTGTAACCGCCCGGGAAACTCGGCCGGCCAGGCCCGGCGCTAGACTCCGCGCATTGTTTCATCGAGCGACAGGAAGGGCGGATCGCCTCTTCGTGCCGGCCGCCGCGTGGTGCGGCGGCGCGGCCTTCGCGAGGTGCCATGCGTCTTTCGCGCCGGGAATCGAGCCATGTCCAGACTTCTCATCACGCTTGCCCTGATCGGCGGCCTGTCCGGCTGCTACGTCGCGCCGCCGTACGGCTACGCGCCCGCGCCGGCCTACTACGGTTACGGCTATGCGCCCGCGTATTACGCACCGCCGGTGAGCGTCGGCATCGGCGGCAACTTCCGCATCCGCTGATCCGGCTTCGGGCCTCGGCTCCGGGCCCGGCCGCACCGGCCCGGTCGGCCGCCGTTAGCCGGACGATGCGCGCGAATTCACGCGCCGCATGAAGGCGGCGCACGGCGCCCGGGGTGCGCGGTTCCTATACTTCACAGGAAAGCGCATCCTCGCGAGGCCGTCATGACAGTTACCCCCAAGGTCGTCGTCCTGTCGGGCGTCGCCACGCTCGTCTATCTCGGGCTCGCCGTGCTCGGCAGCGGCGGGTTCGCTGCGTTCTTCTCGCATCCTCAGTCAACCGTCGTGGCGATCGCGACACTCGCGATGGCCGTCGCCGCCCTGTTCACCGAAGGCAACCTGAGCAGCGGCGAACGCGAGAACCGCGACAACCGCTGGGTGCTCGCGGCGTTCGCGGTGAGCGGCTTCCTGCTCGCATACCTGCCGGCGCTGACCGACCGCCTCGACATCTGGACCTTCGGTGGCGACACGGTGCGCTGGAGCGGCGTCGGGCTGTACCTCGTGGGCGGCGTGCTGCGCATATGGCCCGTATTCGTGCTCGGCAAGCGCTTCAGTGGGCTCGTCGCGATCCAGCCGGGCCATACGCTCGTGACCGGCGGCATCTACAGCCGCATCCGCAATCCGAGCTATCTCGGCCTGGTCGTCAATTCGCTCGGCTGGGCGCTGGTGTTCCGCTCGAGCGTCGGCGTGCTGCTGGTCGTGCTGACGCTCGTGCCGCTCGTCGCGCGAATCCGTTCGGAGGAGGCATTGCTGCGTTCGCAATTCGGCGCCGAATACGACGCGTATTGCGCGCGGACGTGGCGGTTGCTGCCCGGCGTGTACTGACCCCGTCATCTTTTCCCCGACCGTCGTCCGGATGCCCGTTACCGGCGTGTGCAGATGTGTTGCCACGTGTGTCTCGAACGTGCGATCGCGTGCATGACCGGCGTGCCGCAACGTGGGGTCGGACCGATGCGGGAGCCAATGCCGGCAAGGGTTTCAGCCGGATTCGACGGCCCCGTTGAATGTCTGTGATTCGTAAACAACTTGTTACCACAATGTCCACGGCAAGGATGCGGGACCGGTGCTATTCTTCGCCGCAAGCTCATTGAAATGAATTGGTCCGCGGTTCGGCACAATGCCTGGCCCGACGTCGATCGATTCAGATCGTCGTACCGAGCGGACCTCGATAACCAGAATTGCGAACAAGGAAGAATACGGGAATGTGGAAGAAAATCGCCCCCGCTCTCGTCGTCGCCGCGTTGACCGGCGCGACTGCACTGCCGGCAATGGCCGGTGACTTGAACAACGCGCTCGGCGGCGCGCTCGGCGGGGTTGCCGGCGCAGCGGTCGGCGGCGCGGTCGGCGGCAGCACGGGCTCCGTCATCGGCGGCGCGATCGGCGGCGGCGCCGGCGGCGCGGTGACGTCGAACCGTCGCGAGCGCACCGGCGCGATCATCGGCGGCGCCCTCGGCGGCGGCGCGGGTACCGCGGCCGGCAACGCGATGGGCGGCCGCACGGGCGGCCTGCTGGGCGCGGCGGTCGGCGGCGGCGCCGGCGCGGCGCTCGGCGGCAACATGTCGCGCAGCTCGTACGATCGCGATCACGGCGACCGCGGCTACCGTCACCGCAAGCACCGTCACCACCGCGACTGGGACTGATCGCCGCTGGCGCGGCACGGTGCGCGATCCGCGCACCGGCGCGCCGACGGCGTCGGGACTTCGACGCGAACCTCAGCCCGGCAGCCTGCCGGGCCGCTTCGCCGGCCAGACCGGCGATGCGCCTCCGGCTTCAATCAGCCACTGCCATGGGCCCGATCGACGGGCCGGCCATCCTCCTCCCGCCGTTTCCCCCATTTCGTTTGTCGACGACATCGCGTCCCGCGCATGAATGTGCCCGGACGGGATGGGCCGAATGTCCTCTGCTTTCCGTTCGCCGCGTCGGCTCGTTCCAGCCTGACGTGAGCGTATCCCGCGACCCTGCTGCAGCGATCCGCTGTCGCGCGCTTGTCGATCGCCCTCGATCCGCTTAACGGGACGTGTTGAATTGCGCATGGGTACGCCGTATTGCCGGGTACGGACGCATCGCGCGCACCGCGCAACCGTCAGGATTTCCCTGATGGTCGGCATGCCCCCGCAACGCCTCCCGACCGCGCGTCGCGGGCGGCGGCGGGTAGTGGGAAATCGAATGGATGTCATCGCAACATTTAATTGGTCGATCGAGATCGACTTCGCTATCGTCGGCGATGCTCGCGTACGGAGTCGAACCGTGCCGCTGTCCGCGCCTCGCCGCATGATCGCGAGCGCTGCGGCCCGGCCGCCGGCCCGCCGCGTCCGATGAACCGGACGGACCCGATGCGAAGCCTGGCCGACCGACCGAAGGCGCATGCGCCTTCAAGCCACCCCGGCAACGATGTCCCGCCCCGCATGCGTGCCCCACGCGCATGCGGACCGCCCGATGCCGTTTGCGCCCGGGGCCGGACCAACCCATTGCCTGGATGCAATATGTCTAAGACAACGTATTACGCGCCGCATGGCGGCCACCCGCCGCAGACGGATCTGCTGACCGATCGCGCGATGTTCACCGAGGCGTACGCGGTGATCCCGAAGGGGGTGATGCGCGACATCGTCACGAGCTGGCTGCCGTTCTGGACCCACACGCGCCTGTGGGTGATCGCGCGCCCGCTGTCGGGTTTCGCGGAAACCTTCTCGCAGTACATCGTCGAAGTGAATCCGGGCGGCGGCAGCGACAAGCCCGAGCAGGACAAGAACGCCGAAGCCGTGCTGTTCGTCGTCGAAGGCGAAGCCGAGCTGACGCTGCAGGGCCAGAAGCACACGCTGAAGCCGGGCGGCTATGCGTTCATCCCGCCGGGCGCGGACTGGACGCTGCACAACGTCAGCGATGCCGCGGTGCGTTTCCACTGGGTGCGCAAGCACTATCAGGCGGTCGACGGCATTCCGTTGCCGGAAGCGTTCGTGACCAACGAGCAGGACGTCGAGCCGATCCCGATGCCGGGCACCAACGGCGCATGGGTGACGACGCGCTTCGTCGACATGAGCGACATGCGTCACGACATGCACGTGAACATCGTGACGTTCGAGCCGGGCGGCGTGATTCCGTTCGCTGAAACGCATGTGATGGAGCATGGCCTGTACGTGCTGGAAGGCAAGGCTGTCTATCGCCTGAACCAGGACTGGGTCGAGGTGGAAGCCGGCGACTTCATGTGGCTGCGCGCGTTCTGCCCGCAGGCTTGCTATTCGGGTGGGCCTGGCCGGTTCCGTTATCTGCTGTACAAGGATGTGAACCGTCACATGAACCTGACGCTGAACCCGGCGCGCTGAAGCGTCGCGCAAGTCGGATATGAAAACCCGCTGGTGTGAGCCGGCGGGTTTTTTTTCGGGTTCCGCGCGGGTTTCCTTGGATGTCGGGTGGCGACCCGGAACGGCCCTTCAGATTTATCCAAAGCGGCCAATCGTTGCGACCTGCGGCGGGATTTTATAGCCACGCTCGACGAGTATCTTGGCCTCGGCGCGACTGCGGAATCATTCCCGATTAAATCGCTTCTCCCGCAGGGTGCCGTTGGAACCTTCAACGGAGTCGTTCTGCCAAGGGCGGCAAGAACGGACACAGCGTGTACGATCTGGTCTTCAAGAAAACCATCCAAGGAGAGAGGAATGAATCCGGAACAGGCCCGAGCCGAAGAAACCGAGGCGATGGAGCGCATGGTGGCCGCCACGCTGCGCGTGCAGAGTACGTTCGCCTCGATGCAGAAGCAATTTCCGCCGCAAGGCAGCGGCGAGCCTTCGCCGTTCGCGCTGCAAACCTTTGATGCTGCCCTGCAGGAACTTGAAGACGCACAGGCCGCGTTCGATGCGCTGCTGAACGATCTGATCGACGGTAACCGCTAAAGGCTACGCCCTTATCCGCACCGATTGTCGACGATCTAAAAAGCTGTGTCGAACGGCCGTTCGTAGCCGGCAGCCGCCGGTCGTGATCTCCAGCAACTGGCCGAACGGCGAACTTCGAGCAGTCCCGTGCGGGCCGCTGATAAGCTCGGGCAGCCAAAGCAACTTTTCCCGGTCACATGAGCACGCACCCCACCGCAGCCCCTGCACCCGTCACTCCAATGATGCAGCAGTACCTGCACCTTATCTGACAAGGCTTCGCGCGCAAACCTACGCTCACCTTTTTGAGGATCGTCCGCGAACGCCCCCCTTGAGCCATTCGCTGATAGCAAAAGCGATCATTCCGCCTGCGCGTTGAGGAATGAGCGGATTCTTTGAGCGCCTTCTTCGGGACTGCAAGTCGACGTATCCAGACGCATCGAGTAGGGCCTTGAGTAAGCTGGATGCCCGAATTGGGATCGCGCCATTCCTTCTCCACGGTCCGGCCTGCTGCGTTCACGCTCTTCCAGAACATCCAATGGGCAACAAACACCTATCACGTACGTGCGGCGAGGCGCGAGTGCAGAAATACATTCTTCGAAGGCGGTTGTATCTCGCAGCACAAGATCGAGAACAATCCCGAAATGACTTGCAGCTACGCGCTTCAGGGTGGACTGCAGATTGAGGTGATGTATCCTGAGCGCCTGATTCAACTCTTCATCCGATCTCATGTCACGCCTACGCGACATTTCGACGAATGCATCGAGCGATATGTGGAACATCGGCGCTTCCGAGCTATTCTGAAGCGCCTTGGCCAAGCTGCTTTTTCCCGCGCTGGTAGGTCCGTGCAATACGATCGCGATCTGTGTCATATGTCTCGCCGGCAACTCTAAGTCGATCCGTGCTGACAATTGTCGGCGATATTCTCAGCGCAGTCGATTGTCCGTTCATGGCCGAAAGGCGCCGATTCTCCCCGCATTCCCCCGTAACTCGTAACGAGTCTGTTTTCATCGGCGATGCGTATCGCTACAGCCCGAGCGCACCCGCCGCAAGCATCGCAACCTCCAGCCGTGTATCGGGCGACAACTCGTCTTCCATCAACCACACGGCCGACAGTCCCGACCACGCGAGAATCCACTGCAGCAGCCGGCGCCGGTCGAGTTGTGCGGCATCCGCCACGACCGCGACGCGCCGCCCGAAACGCAGGGGATCGACCGCGATGTCGTGTGCGGGATTGCAGAACAGATTCGCGTAGTCGAACGTGCGCTCGCCGCGCAGCCCTTTCGGGTCGATCGCGCGCCAGCCGCGATCGCCGAAATGCAGGATGTTGTCGTGATGGATGTCGCCGTGCAACACGACTTCGTCGACGAACGGCTCGGCCAGCAATTGGCGAGCCATCGTTGCCGCGCGGCGAAGCGTGTCGTTGTCGGCATCGCTCGATAGCAGCGCATAGAACCAGTCGTGCAGCGGCACGACCGCAGGGCACTGCGGCGCACGGTGCGCGTGCAGCCGCGCGACGACGTCGCAAGCGATGCGCATCGTGTCGTCGTCGTGGCCGGCTGCCGACAATGCGGCGAGCGACGGCGCCGGCTGCGCGCGTTCGAGCAGGATCGCGTCGCCGTCGTGCCGCCACACCTGCGCGGCGCCTTGCCCGTTCCACCAGGCCATCAGCGCATTGCCGCGGCGTTCCTCGTCGCACGTTGCGACTTTCAGCATCGCGGGCCGCGCGTGCCAGACGACCGGCAACAGGCCGCCGCTCGCGGTCAGGATCGGGCCACCGTCGGGAACGAGGCCCCACAGGTCGAGGTATCGGTCGAACATCACGCGATGGTACAGGCGAACCGGCTCATGCGCCTCGCCTGCCCGGCCGCGACGACATGCCGCAGACCCACATACGCGCCGCGAGCGGGCCCCGGTGCGCTTTCCTAAATAAAATTTAGCCAGCCAAACTTTGGCTAAAGAATGTTCCGGTTTCGCGCCATCCCTTCGACAATGCGCGCCTTTCGTGACCGATCGGCGCCGCTCGCGCGCCGGCCGTCGCGGCACTGAAGAAGGAGCCCCGACATGACCGACCCCACCGCCAACCCATCGCCGCCGCCCGCGCCGCCATCCGCACCGCCGCGCCGCCGCCGCGTCTGGCGCACGCTCGCGGGCGCGCTGCTCGGCCTGACGCTCGCATGCGCGGGCATCGGCGCATGGACGATCGATCGCATCTGGACGCAGTTGCCGTCCGTCGAACACCTGGCCGTCTATCGTCCCGCGCTGCCGCTGCGGATCTTTTCGCGCGACGGCGACCTGCTGGCCGAATATGGCGTCGAGCGGCGCGAGTTCGTGCCGCTCGAACGCATTCCGCCGCTGATGCGGCACGCGCTGCTCGCGGCGGAGGACGCGAAGTTCTACGAGCACGGCCCGGTCGATGTCGGCGGTCTTGCGCGCGCGACGTTCGCGAACGTCGTGACGGGCCAGCCGGGGCAGGGCGGCAGCACGATCACGATGCAGGTCGCGCGCAACTTCTACCTGACGCGCGACAAGGTGCTGAGCCGCAAGCTCGCCGAGATCCTGATGGCGGCCAAGCTCGAACGCGAATACAGCAAGGACAAGCTGCTCGAGCTGTACATGAACGAGATCTATCTGGGCGAGCGCGCATACGGCTTCGCGGCCGCCGCGCACGTGTACTTCGGCAAGCCGCTCGATGCGCTGAGCGCGGGCGAGGCGGCCGTGCTCGCGGGGCTGCCGAAGGCGCCGTCCGCGTTCAACCCGGTCGTCAATCCCGCGCGCGCGACCGCGCGGCGCAACTACGTGCTCGGCCGGATGCACGCGCTCGGGCAACTCGACGATGCGACGTATCGTGCGGCCGTCGACGCGCCGATCGCGCTGGCGACCACGCCGCCGCCCGGCATCGTCGCGGCGCCGTACGTCGCCGAGCGCGCGCGCCGGATGATGGTCGAGCGGTTTCACGACGACGCGTACACGCTCGGCCTCGACGTGACGACGACGATCTCGATGCGCGACCAGCGCGCGGCCGAAGCCGCGCTCGAGCGCACGCTGAGCCGCCAGGCGCGCGCGAAGCGCGAGACGCGCAACGGGCTCGAAGGCGCGCTCGTGTCGCTCGATGCGGCCACCGGCGACATGCTCGCGCTGGTCGGCGGCGCGGATTTCAATCGCAACGTGTTCGACCATGCGCTGCAGGCGTATCGCCAGCCGGGGTCGAGCTTCAAGCCGTTCGTCTATTCGGCGGCGCTGGAGAAGGGCTACTTCCCCGGCGTGCTCGTCGACGATACGCAGCGCACGCTCACGCACGCGGAAACCGGCGCGCGGCCGTGGCGTCCGCGCAATTTCGGCAATCGCTACGAAGGCTTCATCCCGGTGCGGCGCGGGCTCGTGCGTTCGAAGAACCTGGTCGCGGTCAGCCTGATGCAGGCCACCGACGCGCGCTACGTGCAGCAGCACGCGGTGCATTTCGGCTTCGACGCGCAGCGCAATCCGGCGTCGCTGCCGCTCGCGCTCGGCGCGGGCGCCGTGACGCCGCTCGAACTCGCGAGCGCCTACAGCGTGTTCGCGAATGGCGGGACGCGGATGGAGCCGCGCCTGATCCTGTCGGTGAAGCAGCGTCACGGCGGCGCGATGTACGAGGCGACCGTGCCGGCGGGCGAGCGGGTCGTATCGGCGCGCAATGCGTTCGTGATGGACAGCATGTTGCGCGACGTCGTGCGGGCCGGCACCGCGCGCGGCGCGCTCGCGCTGCGGCGTGACGACGCGGCCGGCAAGACGGGCACGTCGAACGGGTCGAAGGACGTATGGTTCGCCGGCTATTCGTCGGGCATCGTCGCGGTCGCGTGGCTCGGCTACGACACGCCGCGCCCAATGGGGCGCGCGACCGGCGCGACGCTCGCGCTGCCGGTCTGGCTCGACTACATGAAGACGGCCGTCGACGGGCGCACGCCGGTCGCGGCGATGCCGCCCCAGGACGTCGCGCTCGTCGACGGCGACTTCGTCTACGCGGAATACACGCGCGGCACGTGCACGGCCGACGTGCCGGCGTATATCCGCAGCCGCTTCGCGTGCGGCGGCGCGGCGGCCATCGATGCGCCCGACGCGCCGGCCGACAACGGCAAGCGCGACGAGCCGATGCCTGCCGCCGTCGATGCGGCCGAGCGCGAACGCGTGCTCGACCTGTTCCGGACCGACGACTGACGCGCGCCATGCATACGCTCTATCTGATTGCGATCGTCGCGGAAGCGATGTCGGGGGCGCTGATGGGCATGCGCCGCGGGATGGACCGCTTCGGCCTCGCGCTCGTCGGCGCGGTGACGGCGCTCGGCGGCGGCACCGTGCGCGACGTGCTGCTCGGCCACTATCCGCTCGGCTGGATCGCACATCCCGAATACCTGGTGATCACGCTCGTCGCGGCGACCGTCGCGTCGTGGGCGGCACGGCACGTCGCGCGGATGAAGACGTTGTTCGTCACCGTCGATGCGATCGGCCTCGCGGCGTTCACGATCATCGGCTGCGACATCGGCGCGTCGACCGGCACGGCGCCGATCATCGTCGTGCTGGCCGGCGCGATCACGGGCGTGTGCGGCGGGATGCTGCGCGATTTACTCTGCAACGAGATGCCGCTGATCCTGCGCGAGGAGCTGTACGCGAGCGTCGCGTTCGTCACGGGTTCGCTGTATGTCGGGATGCAGCATGTCGGCATCGACACGGGGTTCGCGACGCTCGTCGCGCTGGCGGCCGGCTTCTCGATACGGATGCTCGCCGTACGGCTCCGCTGGAAGATGCGGAGCTTCGGCGCGGCGGATGTCGAGCATTGAGCGCGCGCGCCGGCATTCAGTCAGGCCGCATCAGCTGAAAGACGCGCCCGCGCTACGCGGGCACCATCACCGGCGGCGTCCCGTCGCCGGTTTCCACCATCTTCACCGCGAAGCCGTAGCACTGCGCGATATGAGCAGGCGTCATCACGTCGCGCGGTGCGCCATGCGCGACGATCGTGCCGTCGGCGAGCATCGCGATCGCATCCGCATGCCGCGCGGCGAGGTTGGGATCGTGGACGATCGCGAGCACGCCGAGCTGCCATTCGCGCGCGACGGCGCGCACGGTATCGAGCAGGCGGTGCTGGTGCGCGAGATCGAGCGCGGCGGTCGGCTCGTCGAGCAGCAGGTAACGCGGGCCGGGTTCCGTCGTGTCGTGATCGGGCCACAGCTGCGCGAGGACGCGGGCGAACTGCACGCGTGCGAGTTCGCCGCCCGACAGCGTCGTGACGTCGCGGCCGACGAGCGCGTCGGCGCCCGCGCGTTCGAGCGCGCGCCATGCGATGTCGCGATCGCGGTGCGACGTCGCACCGCTGCGCCGCGCATGCGGATAGCGGCCGAGCAGCACGATTTCGTCGACGCTGAACGGGAACGCCGGCTGCGCGGCCTGCGGCAGCACCGCGCGCAGGCACGCGAGCCGCGGCGCGTCGATGCGTGCGAGCGGTTCGCCGTTCAGCGTGACGTCGCCCGTCACGCGCACGCCGTGCGGCGCGACGCTGCCGGTCAGTTCGCCGGCGAAGGTTTTCAGCAGCGTGCTCTTGCCTGCGCCGTTGCGGCCGAGCAGCGCGGTCACGCGGCCGGGTTCGATCGACAGCGACAGGTCGCGCAGGATCGTGCCGTGCCGGCGGGCGACGTCGAGGTGGTGGGCAGTCAGCATGGTCGTCGTGAAGAAGGAATTACCCGCCGAGCGCGCCGCGGTTCTTCCACAGCAACGCGAGGAAGAACGGCGCGCCGAGCAGCGCGGTCAGCACGCCGAGCGGAATGTCGGCGGGCGCGGCGACCGTGCGCGCGGCGAGATCGGCCGCGAGCGTCAGCAACGCGCCGAGCAATGCGGCGCCGGGCAGCACGATGCGCTGGTCGGGGCCGCACGCGAGGCGCACGCAATGCGGCGCGACGAGCCCGATGAAACCGATGATGCCCGCGCACGACACGAGCGCGCCGACCGCGAGCGCGACCGCGACGAGCACGCGCCGCTTCAGTCGCTGCACGGGCACGCCGAGATGCAGCGCTTCGGTTTCGCCGAGCTGCAGTGCGTTCAGCGCGTCGCGCTCGCGCACGAGCAGCACGCCGCCGAGCGCGACGCACGGCGCGACGGCCGCCAGCGTCGGCCATTGCGCGCCGCCGAGGCTGCCGAGGCTCCAGAAGGTCAGCGAGCGCAGCTGCGCGTCGTCGGCGACGAACGTGAGCAGCCCGATCGCCGCGCCGACCAGCGCATTGATCGCGATGCCGGCGAGCAGCAGCAGCGGCAGCGCGAGCCGGCCGCGCGACGCGGCCAGCCGGTAGACGAGCGCCGCGACCGCGAGCCCGCCCGCGAACGCGGCCACGGGCAGCGCGGCCGCGCTCGCGTGGGCGGCGAAGAGCGCGGGGCCGAGCACGATCAGCGTGGTCGCGCCGAGCGCGGCGCCGCTCGATACGCCGACGAGCCCGGGATCGGCGAGCGGATTGCGGAACAGCGCCTGCATCGCGGCGCCGGTCGCACCGAAGCCGCCGCCGACCAGCAGCGCGAGCACGACGCGCGGCGCGCGGATGTCGAGCAGTACCGCGCGCGCCTGCTGGGCGGCCGGGTCGCCGCTCAGCGCGGCCCAGGCTTCCGCCAGCGGAATGCGGTACGCGCCGACGCACAGCGCGACGACGGACATCGCGCCCACGAGAATGGCGAGCGCGGCCAGGACGAACGGCGCGAAGCGGCGCGACGTGCCGAGGCGCGCGGCGCCGGCGCGCGAGGCGGACGATGGCGCGTTGAAGGGCGAGGCGTGAGCGGGCATCGGGTCGATCCGGATTCAGGCGAGCGCATCCGACAGGCGTCGGTGCAGGGTCGTGACGGCGAGCGGTAGGCGCGGGCCGAAGCCGAGCAGGAACAGCGCGTCGAGCGACACGACGCGCCGCGCGCGGCCGGCCGGCGTCGCGCCGAAGCCCGGCGTCGCGAGCAGCGCGGCGTGGCCGCCGACGGCCGCCAGCCCTTCGTCGGAGATCAGCACGACGTCGGGCGCGGCCGCCGCGAGCGCCTCGGTCGTCAGCGGCTTGTAGTGATCGAAGCCCTGCATCGCGTTGCGCGCGCCCGCGTAGCGGATCATCGCGTCGGCGGCCGTGCGCTGGCCGGCGACGAGCGCCTGGGTGCCGGTATGGTTCAGCACGAACAGCACACGCGGCGGCTGCGCGCCGCCGGGCACGCGCGCGGCGACCGCGTCGCGCGCGGCCTGCCAGTCGCGATCGAAACGCTGCAGCAGCGCGGCGCCGGCGTCGCGCACGTCGAGCGCCTGCGCGACGCCGGTGATCTTCGCGCGCACCGATTCGACGTCGTGGCGCTCGTCGAACGTCGTCACCGTGACGCCGGCGCCTTTCACCTGCGCGATCGCCGTCGGCGGGCCGGCTTCGGCCGAGGCCAGCACGAGATCGGGCCGCAGCGACAGCAGCCCTTCGGCCGACAGCGCGCGCTGGTATCCGACCTTCGGCAGGCGCTTCGCGGCGTCGGGATACGTGCACGTCGTGTCGGCGCCGACGAGCCGGTAACGCGGCGTCTCGGCGCCGCCGAGCGCGAATGCGGTTTCCGCGAGCGCGCCGCCGATCACGATCACGCGTGTCGGCGCGGCGGCCGCGCCCTGCGCGAGCACGCCGCCGGGCAGTGCGCCCGCGAGCGCGCCGGCCGCCGCGCCGGCCAGCAGCGACCGGCGGCGCGGATCGAACCGCCGCGCGCTCACCGCGCGGCTCCGCATGCGGCCGCCGGCAGCGTCGCGACGAGCGCGCGCCAGTCGTCGCGCTCGACCTTGCCGGGCTTGCGCTCGCCGAACAGCAGCGCGACGTGGTCGCCCTGCCGGTCGAACAGTTCGAGCGACGTGACGATGCCGTCGCTCGTCGGCTTCTTCACGACCCACGCGGCGGCGATCAGGTCTTCGCGCACATGCAGGTTGAAGCCCGGATCGAGCACGTTGATCCACGCGCCGATCTCGCGCACGTTCGCGACGGGGCCCGTATGGATCTGGATCATCCCCGCGTTGCCGACGAACACCATGATCGGCTGGCCGCTTTTCGCGGCCTGTTCGAGCACGTGGCGCAACGCATGCGCGGTTTCGACCGGATACGCGTAGCGCGGATCGGCGAGGCGCAGCGCCTGCATGCGGCTCACGCCGAAGCGTTGCGTGATGCCGAAGAACTGGTGCGTGTCGGTCATCGCGTCCCACGCGGCGCGAAAACCCGCGACGTCGATCTCGGTGTCGGCGCGCTCGGGCGTTTTCGCTGCGGCGGGCGCGACCTCGAGGCCCGGCTCCTGCGACGGCGCGCGCCAGCGTTCGACGAACGCGTCGTATGCGGCGTGATCGCTGTGCGCGCGCAGGTAGACCTTGTGGATCGCATGACCTTGCGCGTCGAAGAACTGCAGGCTCTTCAGCGGGCCGTGCGCGGTCTCGTCGCGCACCGCGAACGCCGACACCCAGTGACGATAGAAGATGCGCAGGTCGATGTCGCCGAGCGCGAGGCCGACCGGGCCGTCGTGGCTCATCTGCGCGTACTCGCCGTCCTTTTCGTGGACGGCCGTGTCGTTGCGCGTCAGCGCCATCACGCGGCCGAGGCGCGGCATTTCCTCGAACATCGCCGGAAAGCGCGCGTCGAGCCGCACGACGTGCTCGCCGACGAACGCGGCGAGCGCCTCGCCTTCGCTGACGCCGAGCGCCTGCGCGACGTCGCGGTTGCGCAGCTGACGCTCGGTCTTGAGCTTGATGAACGCGTCGCGCAGCGCGGCGGCCGCGCGGGCCGGCGTGGCCGATTGACCGGGAAGGGCGGATTGCATCATGTCGGACTCCTTCGAGTAACGGTTGGGGTAGGCGCGCGGGCAACGCGCATCAGAAATCCACTTTCATACTGACGGCGACCGTGCGGCCGGGCGACGAATACGCGTCGAGCACCTGCGAATCGGCCGCGATGCCGCGCACGTCCGACCAGTTCCAGTACTTGCGGTCGAACAGGTTGCGGATGCCGATCGTCGCGCTCACGTGCTTGTTGAAGCGGTAGCCGCCGCGCAGGTCGACGACGAACGACGACGGCGGCGTGAAGCACGCCTTGTTCGAACAGTCGGACTTGTCGACGTCCTTGTCGCGTTTGGCGGCCTGGAACAGCAGGTCGGTCTGCACGAACCAGCGTTCGGTCGGCTCGTACCGCACGCCGAACACGGCCGAGAACGGGTTCACGGTGTTCAGCGGCTGGCTGGCCGCGCCGTCGTTCTGCGTCGAGCCCTTCGTGAACGCCATCGCCGTCTTCAGCGTGATGCCGTTCGGCATCACCCATTCGGCGCGGCCTTCGAGGCCATGAATGCGTGCGTCGGCGAAGTTCACGTACTGGAACACGAACGGGTCGACCGGCCGGCCGCTGCCGGCGATCGTCGTGCGCGAGATGAAGTTGCGGTAGCGGCCGGTGAACGCGGCCGCGCTGTAGCGCACGATGCCGTAGCCGGTGCCGGCCTTGCCGCGCAGGCCGGCTTCGAACGTGTCGCTGGTTTCGGGCTTCAGGTTCGGATTGCCGATCGACGTGTAGCCGTACACCGGATTCGAGAAGCTGCTGTTCACCTGGTCGGGCGTCGGCGCGCGGAAGCCGTGCGCGTACTGCACGTACGGAATGACCGCGGGCGTGATCTCGTAGAGCACGGCAACGCGCGGCGACAGTTCGTTCGCGCTCGTCGACACGGCCTTGCCGGTGAACAGCGGATCGTTCTCGGTCGGGCTCAGCCGGTACGTGTCGAAGCGCAGGCCCGGCGTGACGAGCAGGCGGCCGTAGCCGATCTGGTCCTGCACGAACGCGCCGAACAACGTGTAGTCGGTGTCGGGGAACGCCTTGTTCGGGAACGCTTCGCCGACGCCTGGCACCGTGCCGTCGCGCAGGTTGGTCACGCGCGACAGGCTGCCGTCCAGGCCGACCAGCAGCTTGTGCGCGAGCGGGCCGGTCGCGAAGCCGCTCTCGGCGAACGCGGCGCCGCCGAACGTGCGTTCCTTGTACTGGTTGTCGCGCGAACGCGAGGGCAACTTGCCGCGCGTCTCGAACGCGTATTGATCCTGCTTCGCGTCCTGGTAGTAGAACTGCACGTGCGCGGTCTGGAACCAGCGGAGCGCGTCGTCGCGAAAATCGTAGTCGACGCTGAAGCGGTTGCGTTCGAGCCGGTCGTGGGTCGTGAGGCCGAGCGTGGTCGGCGCATTGATCGCCGACAGCACGTCGGTGCTTACGCGCCGCTGCACCGTTTCGGCGGTGAACTTGATCGTGTCGCGCGTGGTCGGCGTCAGCACGAGCTTGCCGAGCAGCGATTCCGAATACACGTCCTGCGGGTTCGACGTCGTGCGCAGCGTGCTTGCCGTGTTGTTGCCGCCGCGCGTGTCGACCTCGTGGCCGCGCCGGCCGTCGGCGATGATCATCCCCTGGACGCGATCGTTGCCGCCCGCGGCCGACACGGTCGCGCCGATGCTGCGATCGGTCGAGTCGTAGCTCGGCCGGAACGAGAAGTAGTAAGGCTTGTTGTAGACCGACAGCAGGTCGCGCGGGTCCTTCGTGATGAAGTTCACCGCGCCGGTCAGGCCGTCGCTGCCGTAGAGCGCCGACGCCGGCCCGCGCAGGATCTCGATGCGCTTGAGCGTGTCGAGATCCGCGTAGTCGCCGCGGCCCGCTTCGAGCGGCCCGAACGAGAACGCGTTCGGCAGGCGGATGCCGTCTTCCATCAGCAGCACGCGATTGCCTTCGAGGCCGCGGATGTTGATGCTCGAATCGCCGTCGCGGCCGCCGCCGAGCGCGGCGCTGCCGGGACGGTACGCGGTGCGGCGCACCGTGATGCCCGGCTCGTAGCGCAGTGCGTCCTTGATGTTGGTGGCCTGCTGCTCTTCGAGATCCTCGTCGGTGATCACCGACACGGACGCTGCCGTGCGGCTCGCCGCGGTGGCGGTGCGGGTGGCCGTGACGGTGACGGGATCGAGCAGCGCCGCGTCGCCGCGCGTGGATGCGGCCGCGGTGGTCAGGACGGCGGACGGCGGGGTGGCGCCTTGCGGCGACGAATCGGCGTGAGCCGGGGCGGCGGACAGGCCGAACGCGCCGAACAGCGCGGCACAGATCGGCCGCCGCGCCAGCGTATAGCAATGCACAGGTGGTCTCCCATTGACGATAACAAGCCCGAAGGCTGGCTGGGTGACGCGTTCACCTGGCTGGCCCGTTTGCGCGCGACAGGCGGCAAACGGCGATGTGAAAGGCAACTGACAACTTTAACAGTGTAAATGAGAATTATTATCAATACAAGGACGCCAGACGGCCCATGCGAGTGAGCGCTCGCCTGCGCGGCTCGGGCGAGCCGGGGGAAGTCTCGAGAAACTCAGGCCAGCGCTTCGATGCGGATCAGCAGGTTGCGCGCATGCGCGATGAACGCGTCATACGTGGCGCGATCGCCGTGGCTTTCGATACCGGCCTGTTCGGCGAACGCGATCTGGTCGGTGTAGAGCTCGACGAGCGCACGGCGTGCATCAGGGGGAAGCGCGCGGATCATCGACACGATCAGCAGTTCCTGCGCGCGAAGCATGCCGGACAGCGATTGAGCGTTCATGCTGGCCTCCTCGGACGATGCGGCGGCGAGCCGCTCTTTCCATACTAGGCGGTCGGCGCGTGCAGTGGCGGGGAGGGGGGCGCGCGGCGGGCGCCGCGCGCTTCAACGCGAACGCCGCGCGAACCGACATTCGCGGCGTGCATCCTGCCCGCGCGAGCCGGCGCGGGCACGAAGGCGAACGGAATCAGCCGGCCGCGGTGGCGGACTGCGCGTCGCGCACGACCTGCGCGACGCGTTCGACGAACTCGGCGTCGACGCTCGACAGCGCTTCGCGCTTGCCGTCGGGCATCTCGACCATCAGCCGATACGTGATGTCCTGCGTGGTCCACGCGAGGTAGCCGACCACGGCGAGCATCACGCCGACCACGAGCGCGGCGCTCGATGCGGCGATGCCGCCTGCGACGGCGATGGCCGCGCCGATCAGCGAGATCAGCGACGGCACGAGACGGTTCTTCGGAATCTTGACGACGTCGACGTGGCGGATGTCACGCAGTGCGAATACCTGCCCGGCGGCCGACAGGCCGTTGCGCGTGACCATGACGCCACGTTCGTTGAATGCGTTTTCCATCGTGTGTTGCGTGGACGAAAACGCGCAGCGTAGCAGGTTTCGTTGCCGCGTCAAACGAGACCGACTGCCGCACGACGCGTGCGGCGCGGCCGAAAGACGGGAAGCGGGTGGCGCGCAGACGCGTTCAGAACTGCAGCCGGCCGTCGCCGTAAAGCCGGCCCGGCACGTGCGACGCGACGACCTCGGCGATCTCTTCGTCGGTCGATTCGGCCGGCACGATCTGGCGCCGCGCGGGGGCGTCGAGATGCATCGTCCATTCGACGAGGCGATACGGGCGGCCCCAGGGGCGCTGCATTTCGACCGAGACGCGGCAGCTCTGGACCGGCAGCGAGTGTTGGCACGTCAGAATCGCGTGCAGATGGCTGAAAACGGTATCTTCGATCATCATGGCCTCCGATCCTGTCTTGTGGGCAATCGATGGCGGCGCCGTCGGCGTTTAAAAAAAAAGCCGCCGATGCTCAGGCGGCCAACAGGGGGGGTGAGAGCATCCTCTCAGCCCAGAATTAAGCGAAACTTAAAAGCCCATAAAAAAGCGCCCCGCGTGGAGCGGGGCGCTTCTTGCCGTCGTGATCCGCAGGTTGAGCGGACAGTTAAGCGGATGCTTTAGAACTTGTGACGGATACCGATACGTGCGGCGATCTGGTTCTTCGAACCCGTGCCCGACGTGTTGAAGTAGCTCGTGCTCGAACCGATCTGCGCTTGCACGCCGCGGCCCGAAGCCTGCTGGTACACGACCAGGCCGTACACGTCCGTACGCTTGCTGAGGGCGTAGTCGGCGATACCGTTGACCTGGTTCCAGTGCCACGAGTTGCCGTTTTGCGTCGCGTTCGTGTACGTGTAGCCGAGGCCGCCCGACAGTGCCGGCGTGAATGCGTACTTCGCGCCCGCTTCGTATGCGTTGTAGAACGTGCCGCCCGAGCCCGACACCGTCGAGAACTGCGTACGCGTCCACAGCAGCCATGCCGTTGCCGGGCCCCAGACGTAGCGGCCACCCACGCCGTACGTGCGGAGGTCGCGGACGTTGCCGGTGCTCAGGTTCGCGATCGACGTCGAGAAGGCCGGCGTCGACTGGCTCGGGAAACGGATGTCCGTGTACGCCGCGCCGACCGAGATCGGGCCGTTCGCGTAGTTCAGGCCGAAGCTGTATGCGCGCGACGAACCGCCGGTGTTGTTGGTGCCCGTGCCCTGTGCGCCTGCGAAGTCGGTCGAGTTCGAGAAGCCGTACAACGCGCCGAACGTGAAGCCCGAATAGTTCGCGCTCTGGAACTTCACGGCGTTGTTGATGCGGCTCGACGTGAGCTGGTCGATGTCGTTCACGTGGTACGCATAGTTACCCGCGACGGTGTTGCCGCCCGTCGAGTAGTTCGAACCGAGGATGTCGGTCGAGAACGAGTATTGGCGACCGAACGTGACCGTGCCGTATTGCGACTGGCTCAGGCCGACGTAAGCCTGGCGACCGAAGATCGCGCCGCCCTGGCCGATCGAGCCGTTGCCGCTGTTGAAGCCGTTTTCGAGCACGAAGATCGCCTTCAGGCCGCCACCGAGGTCTTCGGTGCCGCGCAGGCCCCAACGGCTGCCCTGGGCCACGCCGTCGTCGTACTTGAACAGCTTGCCCGTGCCGCCGTTGGCGGTCTTGCTGTGGTTCACGTAGCTGATACCGGCATCGATGACGCCGTACAGGGTCACGCTGCTTTGTGCGTGTGCCGTGCCGGCCGTTGCTGCCAGGGCGGCGATGGTCAACAGTTTCTTGTTCAAAGGATTCTCCGAGCGAATAAATGGCGTGTCCAGTTGCGGTTCCGGCGCTCTCTGCGGGCGCTTTCACGGACCGGCGCAACTTTATCGGCGGGCCACGTAATGAATATGACAGCGACTGTCATATGAAGAATGTGTGGTGCCGATGCGACATTAGGGCCTGCTTGCATAGGGAACGTGCATGCGTTGCCACGAGAACGGCCGCTCGCGAGGCGCGCGACGCCGCGAATACTCGCGTATTCGCAAGGAGCGCAACGCGGCGAGCGGCCGTTCTCGTGGCAACCCCAAACTAAAAATTCAATCCACGGGAATGCCTGGAATCGCCCGCATGGCGGCGTCGTTCGTCGCTTGTTTGGCGCGGCCAAACGGCGCTCCTCACTCCTGGCCCTGCGAGCGATTTCAGGCATTCGCATGCACGTTCCCTATGCAAGCAGGCCCTAAATTCTGCCCGGGATGTACATCCGGGGTTATACCGAATTTGTCTGTCGTTCGACCTCGATCAGGAATATGCACATGAAATAAGCTTGGTTGGTGGCGCTCGGGCCCCGTGCCACGATCCGTGCTCCAACAAACGACACGGGACAAGAGGACACCCCATGCGACATTCGATCCTGACCGGCCTCGGCGTACTCGCCGCCGCGCTGGCATTCGCCGCGCCCGCCGCGCACGCCGACCCGCAAACGCTGAAGATCGGCACGATGAGCGGCCCCGACGCGCAGATCTGGACCGAAGTGACGAAGGTCGCCGCGCGCGAAGGCCTCGCGATCAAGGTCATCGAATTCAACGACTACGTGCAGCCGAACGCGGCGCTCGATTCCGGCGATCTCGATGCGAACGGCTTCCAGCACCAGCCGTTCCTCGACAGCCAGATCAAGCAGCGCGGCTACAAGATCGTCAACGTCGGGCTCACCTATACCGCGCCGATGGGTTTCTATTCGAAGAAGCTCAAGTCGCTGAAGGATTTGCCGGTCGGCGCGAAGGTCGGGATCCAGAACGATCCGTCGAACGGCAACCGCGCGCTGCTGCTGCTGCAGAAATACGGGGTGATCAAGCTGAAGCCGGGCGTCGGCACGAATGGCGTGAACGCGACGCCGCTCGACGTCGCCGAGAACCCGAAGAAGATCAAGATCGTCGAACTCGACGCCGCGCAATTGCCGCGCGCATTGCCCGACGTCGACGCCGCGTCGATCAACACCGACTACGCGGTCAAGGCCGGGCTCACGCCGGTGAAGGATGCGATCGCGATCGAGGATCTGCGCGGGCCGTACGCGAACCTGATCGCGGTGCGCGCGCAGGACAAGGACAAGCCGTGGGTGAAGAAGCTCGTCGCGGCCTATGAATCGGACGACGTGCGCAAGTTCATCGACCAGAAGTTCGGCGGCGCGATCGTGCCGGCGTTCTGAGCGGTCTTCGCGCGTAGCGGCCGGCGACACGGTATCGGCGGCGCGACGCGCGCTTCGGAAAACAAATCGCCCGCGCAAGCGGGCGATTTCGTTTGACGCAGGCGAGGGCCGGCGACGCGCGCCGCGGCCCGGCGCGCGGGCCGGGCGTCCAGGCTCAGGCCGACAGCAGCGAACCGGTGCGGATCGCGGTCGCGCCGGCGATGCGCGCGACTTCCATGCCGGCCGTCGCGAAACGGACGATCTGGCGCGCGTACAGCACGCCCGACACGCTGCTCTTCAGCGTGACGACGCGATCGGTCAGCGGATCGACGATGTCGGCCACGGCCTGGCCGGCCTCGATCATCACGCCGACCGGCGTACGGAACACGATCACGCCCGACACGGGCGCGACGAGCGGATCGGTGCCCGCGAGCGGCGTGGCCGGATGCGCGAGCGGCGGCAGCGGCGCCGGCGTGCCTTCGACGACACCGCGCTCGGTCAGGTATTCGACGATCGCCTGGGCATCCTTTTCGGCGAACTCGTACGACACGTCGCGCTCGCTGCGCAGTTCCACCGTGACGGAAATCGCGCCGTTCGGGATCGGGAAGCGGTCGCCGAAGCGGCTGCGCAGATCCGACCAGCAGAAGCTGTGGATTTCGTCGAATGGATTGCCGACCGAATTCAGCGCGAGCAGCGACGCCTGCGCATCGAGGTAGCGCGCCAGCGGTTCGACGTCTTCCCAGAGGTCGGGGTTCGTGTAGAGGTGCATCACCGCATCGCTGTCGCAGTGCAGGTCGAGCACGATGTCGGCGTCGAACGACAGCTTCTGCAGCGCGAGGCGCTGCGAGTCGAGTTCGGTGCGCGGTTTCTGTTCGTCGAGCGCTTCGCGCATCGCGGTGCGTACGACCGCGAGATTGCGCTGCGCGTCGTTCGTGAGGCGGTCTTCGACGCGCGGCAGCACGAGCGCCGCGAGATCGTAGAAGTTACGGTTGAAGTTCTGCATCGAGCCGAGCTCGAAGCGGCCGAGATGATCGCCGAACACGTGTTGCGACAGGCCGATCGGGTTGGGCACGGGCACGATGACGACTTCGCCGCGCAGCTTGCCGGCCGTCTCGAGCGCGGCGATCTTGCGGCGCAGCAGCGTGGCGACCAGCATGCCGGGCAACTCGTCCGCGTGCAGCGACGACTGGATGTAGACCTTCTTGCCGCCGCGCGGGCCGTAGTGGAAGCTGGTGATCTGGCGTTCGGTGCCGACGGCGGGGGAAATCAGCGGATGGGTCTGCGTTTGCATGATGGGGGGAGTGCGGCGCAGCCGCGAATGATCCGTGTGCGTGGAAGAACGATTGTACGTTGCCTTCCTCGCCGCCATCAAACCGGCGCCAGAACAAGCGGTTTTCCGTTGAGAATCATCAGCTTGGCGCGGAAAAAATAACGGCGCCCGCGTCGTGCGCAAAAAAAAACGGGCTCCGTGCGGAGCCCGTTCCCGTCGCGCCGAATCGCGCGTTCGTCGGCCGTATTACTTGCCGTAGACGTCGAAATCGAAGTACTTCTTCGCGATCTTGTCGTACGTGCCATCCTTGCGCATCGCGGCGATCGCGCCGTCGATCTTCGCCTTCAGGTCGGTGTCTTCCTTGCGCAGGCCGATACCGGCGCCGTTGCCGAGCGTCTTCGGATCGTCGAGATCCTTGCCGGCGAAGTCGAAGTTCGCGCCGCGCGGGGTCTTCAGGAAGCCGATCTCGGCTTGCACCGCGTCCTGCAGCGCGCCGTCCAGACGGCCGGAGATCAGGTCGGCGTAGACCTGGTCCTGGTTCTGGTAAGGCACGACGTTCACGCCCTTCGAGGCCCAGTACGTCTTCGCGTAGGTTTCCTGGATCGTGCCCTGCTCGACGCCGACCGACTTGCCCTTCAGCGATTCGGCCGTCGGCATCAGGCCCGTGCCCTTCTTCGTGACGAGGCGCGTCGGCGTGTTGAACAGCTTCGCGGAGAACGCGATCTGTTCCTGACGCGCCGGCGTCATCGACATCGACGACAGCACGCCGTCGAACTTGCGGGCCTTCAGCGCCGGGATCATCCCGTCGAAGTCGTTTTCGATCCACACGCACTTCGCGTTCATGCGGCGGCAGATTTCATTGCCGAGATCGACGTCGAAGCCGACCACCTTGCCGTCGGCGCCTTTCGATTCGAAAGGCGGGTAGCTTGCGTCGACGCCGAACCGCACGGTCGACCAGTCCTTCGCGTACGCGCTGCCGGCCGATACGGCGAGCAGGGCGACGGTCACAGCCGCAAGAATCTTTTTCACTCGGTGACTCCTCGTTTTGTTCGATGGGTGCGCGGTTGTGCCGCGCCGTAAGCCTTCGGCCCGCCGCGGCTTCGCGTCGGACAGTCCGTTTCGCCCGCCCGATGGGGGCGCGCGACGTGCGCAAGATTATCAAGACAAAATACCGGCGGGGCGCCTAGGACAAGCCCCGATACCGGGCCCGGCGGCGGCGCGCGGGGTGCGCCGCCGTTTCATCCACAGGAACGATTCAGCCGAGCGTTTCGTTGACCGCGCGCTGCAGGCAGGTGACGAAGTGCGACACGGCGGGCGTGGGCAGCAGGTCGCGCCGCGCGATGATCGACAGGTCGAAGCGTGGCATGCTTTCGTCCAGTTCGGCCGTGCGGATGCCGAGCGGCGCGACCATCGCGGCGAGCGGGCGCGTGAAGCAGCCGATCACGTCCGAGCGCGCGACGAGCCCGAGCGTCACCGCGAACGACATCGGCGAGCGCAGCAGACGTTTCGGCAGCGGCAGCCCGTGCGCCTCGAACATCCCGACCATCACGCTGTGCGGAAACTGCTCGGCGCCGACGGTGACGATCCATTCGGCGTCGAGCAGTTCCTCTAACCGGCGCGCGTGCGCGAGCGGGTGGCCGTCGCGCATCACGATCGTGAATTCGGTCGACAGCAGCGGCAATTGCGTGAAATCGCGGTCGAGCGCGGGCACATGGTGCATTGCAGCGATGTCGAGCGTGCCGTTGCGCAACTGCGCGAGCGCGTCGGGCACCGTCACTTCCTCCAGATGCAGGCTGACGTTCGGCATCGACCGGCGGAACGCCGTCACCGCGTGCGGCAGCGCGGTCAGTGCGATCGACGGCATCGTGCCGACCGCGACGCGGCCCGACATCTCGCCTTTCACCTGCTCGACGGCCTCGACCGTGCGGCGGACGTCGCCCAGCAACTGCTCGGCGCGCGGCAGCAGCGCCTCGCCGCAGGCGGTCAGCTCGACGCCGCGCACGCTGCGCGCGAGCAGCTCCGCGTTGAGCGCCGTTTCGAGTTCGCGGATCGTATGCGTGATCGCCGGCTGCGTGACGCCGAGTTCGCGCGCGGCGGCGCGCAGGCTCTTCAGGTGCGCGGCGGAGACGAACGCCTGGAGCTGCGCGATGTTCAGGGGATTGCGGATGCGGGTCATCGGTCGGGTCCGGTTGGCGCGAAAGGGGGCGGCGGGTTCATGCTTCAGGCGGCGATCCGGACGACGTCACGCATCGGCGCGCGCGCGGAACGCCTGCCGATAGCGCTGTGGCGACGTGCCGACGATGCGCGCGAAGCGCTCGCGAAACGCGGTGACCGAACCGAACCCGGCTTCCGTCGCCACATGTTCGATCGACAGCTCGGTCACCTCCAGCAACTGCTGCGCATGCCGCACGCGCGCGGTCTGCAGCCATTGGCCGGGCGACGTGCCGGTCTGCTCCTGGAAGCGCCGCGTCAGCGTGCGCACGCTCGTCGACGCCTTGCGCGCGATCGCGTCGAGCGTCAGCGGCTGGCGCAGGTTCGCGTGCAGCCAGTCCAGCAGGTCGTGCAGCCCGTCGCCGCCGGCCGGCCATTCGGGCGCGATGAACTGCGCCTGCCCGCCTTCGCGCACGCGCGGCGCCACCGCGCTGCGGGCGGCATCGACGGCGACCGCCGCGCCATAGTCGGCCTGGATCATGTGCAGGCACAGATCGAGGCCGGCCGCCGCGCCGGCCGACGTCAGGATCCGCCCGTTGTCGACGAACAGCACGTTCGGATCGACGTCGACGTTCGGGTAGCGGCGCGCGAGTTCGGCGGCCGCGAGCCAGTGCGTCGTCGCGCGCAGGCCGTCGAGCAGCCCGGCTTCCGCGAGCACGAACGCGCCGCTGCAGATCGACGCGATCCGGCAGCCGCGCGCGGCCGCCGCGCGCAGCGCGTCGAGCACGCGGCGCGACGTCGGCGCGAGCGGCACGGAGGTGCCGGGAACCATGATCGTGTCGGCGTCGGCCAGCGCATCGAGGCGAAACGGCGGGCGCAGCTCGAACAGGTCGCCGCCGACGCGCGGCTGGTCGCTGCACACGCGGACACGGTACGCCTGCGCGACGTTGGGCGCCCGCACGCGCGCGAACGTGTCGCACGCGACACCCAGATCGAACGGGACGACATCGGGCAAAGCAAGCACGGCGACCGTGTGCATGGCATTCGTGGCCGTGGCCAGAATCCGTTGAAAGATGTCATTCTAGCCAATGGCTCGAACCCGCACTACACGCGACAATCGCCGCGGACTACCTGGAGCCCTGCCGATGACACAAGACGATCGCAACGCGTTGCGGAACCTGCAATACCTGTCGCTGCTGGAGGCGACCACCCTCGTCGCGCTGGTGTGCGTGGCCGTGCCGCTCAAGCATCTGGCCGGTTATCCGGTCGCGGTATCGATCATGGGCCCGATTCACGGCATCGCGTTCGCGATGTACGTGTGGGCGGTGGTCGGCACCGCGTCGAGCGGGCTGTGGAGCAAGGGCGAGGTCGCGCGGCTCGTGCTGTCGGCCGTCGTGCCGTTTGCGGGGCTGGCGAGCGCCGGCTGGATCGCGCGCAGGCGGCACGCGCGATGATCTACCTGGTGCTGAAGGCCGTGCATCTGGCCGCCGTCGTCACGTTCGTCGGCGGGCTGCTGTTGTCGTCGGTCGCGGTCCGGATCGCGAACCTCGCCGTGCATCGCGCGGTGCGGCGCTGGGATCGCACGGTGACGGCGCTCGCGCTCGCGATCGTGTGGATCGCCGGCATCGCGCTCGCGTTGAGCGGTCACTGGTTCGGCACCGCATGGCTGTTGGTGAAGCTCGCGATCGTCGTCGCGCTGTCGGTGCTGCACGGAATCCTGGCCGGCACGCTGCGGCGCATGGCGCGCGACGATCTCGTCGTCGTGCCGGCGCCGTGGCTCGGGCAGACGGCGGGCGCGGTGCTCGTCGCGATGGCGCTCGTCGTCGGGCTGGCCGTGATCAAGCCGTTCTGACGCGGCGAATCAGGCCAGCGCGAGCTCGACCGCCGCCAGCGTACGACGCCGGATCCAGCCGCTTCCCAGCCGGATCGCGAGCCAGTACGGCGCGAACAGGCAGCGCGTGCGTGCGCTCGGGCAATGGACGAAGGTTTCGGTGCGCAGGATGTGCGCGCCCGAGGCGAGCCCGACCACCTCGAACCGGAGTACCAGCTTCGCGTCGCGCGGGTCGTCGTGCCGGATGAAGGCGTCGGCATCGGCGATGGTGCGCACGTCGGGCGCCGGGCGCCAGAAGCGCCCGATCAAGCCGAGCGACAGCGACGTGTCGTCGCGATGAAGCGGCGTGAAGGCGTCGAAGCCGAAGCGCGCGCGGCCGGGGCCGGCCGGTACGTTGCGCAGCGCGCCGGCGATGGCCGCCGGGAATTCGCGCACCGTCAGCAGCGTGTCGATGACGGGATCGGCGCGCATGTCGAGCGACGCGACGACGTCGATGATGCGCGCGGGCGGCGCGCCGATCGGCTGCGATTCGTGCACTTCGTGGAAGCCGAACGACGGAATGAACGGCGGCTTGCGCGCCGAGGCCCGGGTGCTCGATTCGGAGACGATGCCGAGGGTGTTCATCGCGACTCCTGAAGGCAAAACGCGATCGTAGCACCGGGCGCGAACGGGCGTCGCGCCGTTTTCACAAAGCGCGTCACGCTGCGCCGCACGGACAAAAAAAGCCTGGAAACTCGCGTTCCCAGGCCTGGAGACCATCAACGACGATGGTGGAGGAGACGATGTCGTCCCGATGCGCGCCGCCCTTCTGCAGGCGACGTCGCGCATGTCCCGGGCTCAGATGGCCCAGCCGCCGAGATAGAACGTGACGAGCACGGCCGCGATGAGCACGGTGCCGACGTTGAGCTTGCGGAATTCGCCGCTGGCGAGGCGGCCGATCACGAGCGTCGAGAAGCCGAGCATGATGCCCGTCACGATGTTCGCGGTCAGCACGATGAACACCGCGCACACGAGGCCCGACATCGCGTCGACCATGTCGTCCATGTGCAGCTTGCTCACGCTGCCGAGCATCAGCAGGCCGACGTACATCAGCGCCGGTGCGGTGGCGTACGACGGCACGAGGCCCGCGAGCGGCGAGAAGAACATCACGACGAGGAACAGCAGGCCGACCACGGCCGCCGCGAGGCCCGTCTTCGCGCCGGCGGCCACGCCGACGCTCGACTCGATGTAGGCCGCCGCCGGCGCGCCGCCGAGGAAACCGGAGAAGATCGAGCTGATCGAATCGGCGGTCAGCGCACGGCCGCCGTTGATGATGCGGCCGTTCTCGTCGAGCTGGCCGGCTTGGCCCGCGACCGCGCGGATCGTGCCGGTCGCGTCGAACACGGCGGTCATCACCAGCGCGAGCACGCTCGGCAGCACGGCCATCGACAGCGCGCCCTTGATGTCCATCGCGCCGATCAGCGATGCGTGGCCCGGCGCGCTCAGCGACGGCAGCGCGAAGATGCCGCGGTATTTCACGCCCGGATCGAAGATCAGGCCGAACACCGAGATCGCGATCACGACGAGCAGGATGCCGCCCGGCACGCGACGTTTTTCGAGGCCGAAGATCGCGGCGAGGCCGATGACCGACATGATGACCGGGAACGCGGTGATCTGGCCGAGCGAGACCGGCAGGCCGGCGCCCGGGTTCTTGATCACGAGGCCGACGTCGTTCGACGCGATCAGCAGCAGGAACAGGCCGATGCCGATCCCGGTGCCGTGCGCGACGCCCGCGGGCAGGTTGCGCAGGATCCACGAACGCACGCCGGTGATCGAGATGCCGGTGAACACGAGGCCCATCAGGAACACGGCGCCGAGCGCGACCGTCGGAGGCAGCCCTTTGCCGAGCACGAGGCCGAACGCGGTGAACGCGGTCAGCGAGATCGCGCAGCCGATCGCGATCGGCAGCTTCGCCCACAGACCCATCAGCAGCGAGCCGAACGCGGTGGTGAGACACACCGCGACGAACACGGCGCTCGTGTCGAAGCCGGCCTTGCCGAACATGCCGGGCACGACGAACACGGAATAGACCATCGCGAGGAAGGTGGTCACGCCGGCAATGATCTCGCGGCGCTGCGTGCTGCCGCGCGACGCAATGCCGAAGTAGCGGTCGATGACTCCCTTGGTGCCAAAGTCAGTTTCTTCCGCGCCGACGCCGACCGTCGGCTGCACCGGGGTATCACTCATGAGCTTGCTCCTTTATCAGCATGCTGAAACGGCCCGTAGCGAACCGTCGTCAGGGTGTCTCGTATCTAGTTGGGATTGTTCGGCAACGTCGTGGGGACGCATGACGCGTGATGCGTGTCGTTACGTGCGAATCGAGACGATCGCGAGGGTGTCGCGTCGGACGACGCGTGGTGTGGGCGACCCCGTCACGTGTGCTTTGCCGTAGCGAAGGTTAGGCGAGCCGCCCATCACGTCCCATCGGGCGAAGAGCATGCAGCGCATGTCGCAGCGCTTATATCGGCGTGCAACGGGGCTCCGTCGTGTCGACCCGCGTGTATACGCCTAGTTCGAATCCGTTAAGGCGACTATTTGAATGCAGGGTCGACGGGCGGGGCGCCAGCGGCCGAGGCATTGGATTTTACGAACTGCTTTCAGGATGAACCGGGAAGCCGGTGCGAACCGGGGCGGGTGACGGGGTTCATCGCCGTGCGCAACCTGCATCCGGACGATGCAGCCGGCGCGCGTGCGCGGTTTCCGTGTCGGCACGGGCCTCAAGCGTGCGCGAGATGCGCGAGATACGCACAGAACATGTCGGCCATCGCGGCCGAATAGGCATCGATTTCCGCCGGCGTGCGCGCCGTTTCGGAGAACGCCTTGCCGCCCGTGGTGAGCGTCGTCAGGATCAGCTCGCACGCGAGCGCATGCGTCGCGTCAGGCACGTCGGGCAGCGCTTCGCGCATGAACGCGCTGAATGCGCGGTTGCCCTCGACCTTCACTTCCCGCGCCTCGGGAGCGTCGCGATAGAGCGGGGCGGCATCGTCGAGGGCGATGCGCATCGGCGCCTCGTCGCATTCCGAACGGATGAACGCGTGGACGGCGGTGCGCAACCGCTCCGGGGGCGTCTTTCGCGTGTCTTGCAGTATCCCGCACAGCATGTCGTACGTCTGCCGCCACTCGTCGTGCTGGAGCCGGAACAGCACGGACGCCTTGTTCGGGAAGTACTGGTACAGCGAGCCGACGCTCACGCCGGCCCGCTCGGCCACGCGCGCCATCGTGAAGCGCTGCGCACCTTCACTCGCCAAAACCTGAATAGCCGCCTGCAGGACGTCCTCGACGAGACGGGTCGAGCGCGCCTGCCGAGGCTGCTTGCGCGTGGCGATCGGGGCGTTTCGGCGGGCGGTCATGAGCGGTTTGCCAATGCGAATAGTAAAACCTGAATAGTTCGTCATATTCTAGTCGGGTGCAACGACGCACTCAACCGCTACCGGAGATATCGCATGACCACTCTGATGCTCGACCCGCTGGCTTCGCTGCTGGCGCGCCTGTTCGACGAAGCCGACGCGTCGTCGCCCGCGACGAGCCCGGCCTTCGCCAACGTGTCGCGCGACGAGCAAGCGCGGCTGATGCGCAGCAAGACGGACTACGCCGATCTGTATGCGCGCCTGAAGGACTACCCGCTTCCCGTGTCGCGCGAGACGGGCATGCTGCTGTACATGCTCGCGCGCAGCGGCGGCGCGACGGCAATCGTCGAATTCGGTACGTCGTTCGGCATTTCGACGCTGCATCTCGCGGCCGCGCTGCGCGACAACGGCGGCGGGCGGCTGATTACGAGCGAGTTTGAACCGTCGAAGGTCGTGCGCGCACAGGCGAACCTGACGGCGGCAGGATTGGCTGATCTCGTGGAGATTCGCGAAGGCGATGCGCTGCGTACGCTGGCTAACGATCTGCCGGATGCGGTCGATCTGCTGCTGCTCGACGGAGCGAAGGCGCTGTATCCGGAGATTCTCGCGCTGGTCGAGCCGCGGCTCAGGGCGGGAGCGTTCGTCGTGGCCGACAACGCGGAATACAGCCCCGACTACCTTGCTTACGTGCGCGCACCGGAAAACGGCTATCTGTCGGTGCCGTTCGGCGGCGACGTCGAATTGTCGATGCGGACACGCTGACCAGACGGAACGAGGGTGTCGGCGATTTCACGCTTCCCCGCATCGAATATAGGATCGCTGATTGAATTGGGACACGTCGAAAGGCGACGGGATGATGCCCGTCGCTTGCGACGCCGTGCGTGTCACTTCAGGAACACGTAGCGCGCGAAGTACGGGAAGCGGCCGACCGCATGCTCGGTCGTGCACGTCGCGGCCGGCGGCGTGCCGCCCGCCGTGTCGAGCCGCTGCACGAAGCGCACGCCGGCGAGCGTGCCGGTTGCGGCCGGCGCCGCCGCGAGCAGCAGCTGCGGAACGCTGGCCGCGCTTGCGCTCGGCATTTCCGCGAGCTTCTTGCCGGTAATGCGGCTGCCGTCGAGCGCTTCCCACGACGGCCCCGCGCCGTGCCGCACGACGAGCGTGCCGCTTTCATCGAACAGCATCGCCTCCGGGCGCTTGAAGGCCCACGCGAGCCGGTGGTCGGCATCGTATTCGCACGCATAGATCTGCACGCCGGTCGCGGTGGTCGTCAGCACCGGCGTGGCCGGTGCTGGCGGCGCGAGGCCGGCGGCCTCGTCGGCGTGTGCGGGCGCGGTGAAAGCCGACAGGGAAAGACTGGCCACAAGGGCCAGCAGCATGTCGCGTGTCAGGGAGCGGCTTGGCATGAGGGGGCGTCCTTTCAAGTCGGGTGACGGTCGTACGGCGTCGATCCCGTCAACGTTAGACGCCCATCGCACAGGCTGCAATACGGAAATGACAATCGCGGCGATAGTCGCCGCGATTGCCGCAGGGCGCGCGCGATCAGCGGATCGCGACCGGATTGATGTTGACCTGCGTGGAGCCGACGTACAGCGGCTGGCCGAGCACGAACAGGAATTCCCACGCCTTGTCGCGCACCAGCGCGCGGCTGTCGATCAGTTCCAGGTTGTAGATGCCGCGCTTCGCGAGCATGTACTGGTTGATCGGGAATTCGTCCCGCGTGTGCGGATTCGGATAGACCTCCGACGCCCACGTGTCGCCGCCGAACGCGACGATCCCCTGGTCGGCCAGCCATTTCGCGGCTTCCATGCCGATGCCGGGCTCGACCTCGAGGAACTGCTTGTCGTCCTTGCCGACAAGCTCCAGCCAGCCGGTGTTGAACAGCACGACGTCGCCCTTGCGCAGCGTCAGCCCCTGCTTCTTCAGCACGGCCTGGATGTCGGCGACCGTGAACTCGGTGCCGCCCGGCACGATCGGCTTGCCGTAGTAGGCAGTCATGTCGAGCACGACGCCGCGCGTGACGATCGGCGGCACCTTCTCGACGCCGAGCTTCTTCACGCCGTCGACGGTCACGAAATCGGCCGCGCGGTTGCCGTTGTAGTACACGTTGTCGATGCCGATGTGGCCGATGCCGTTGAGCTGCGTGCCGACGCCGGTCCATGCGTTGACGAGTTCGTCGTTGAACGTGAACTTGTTCGGACCGAGGCTCTTGCCGGCCTGCTGGCCGACCTGCACGTTGTACAGCCGGAAGCTGCGGTGACGGAACGCCGGCAGGTTCTTGTCCACCGGCACGGCCAACGGATAGGCCTTGCCGACCTTCACGAGGCCGACCGCCTGCTTGACGACGTCGGGCGTCAGCAGGTTGGCCGCGCCGATTTCGTCGTTCGCGCCATAGACGGACGGATACCAGTCGGCCGCCGGAGCGGACGGGGCGGCGTGGGCCGCTTGCGCGGCCGCGAACGGCAGGATCGCGGCGAGCGCGAGCCGGGCGAGCGTTGTTTTCATTTCAGATTCCTGTAGCGTGTTACGCCGCGGCTTGCGCGAGCGTCGGATAGTCGGTCAGGCCTCGGGCGCCCCCGCCGAACAGCGTGTTGCGATCGTGCGGCGCGAGCGCGGCGCCGGTGCGCAGCCGCTCGGGCAGGTCGGGGTTCGCGACGAACGGGCGGCCGAAGGCGACGAGGTCGGCCCAGCCGGCGGCGATCGCTTCGCGGGCG
This sequence comes from Burkholderia sp. EMB26, assembly GCF_024730645.1. Taxonomy (NCBI): domain Bacteria; kingdom Pseudomonadati; phylum Pseudomonadota; class Betaproteobacteria; order Burkholderiales; family Burkholderiaceae; genus Burkholderia; species Burkholderia sp. EMB26. The sequence goes on along the minus strand of NZ_CP078071.1, from coordinate 1,800,874 downwards.
CGCTCGGCGGTGTATGCGCCGGCATAGATCAGCACGCCCGGGTACGCGGCGCGCAGTTGCTGCTTGAACGCGACCGGCATCAGCGGCGCGTCGTCCCAGTCGGCTTCCGCGATGTGCAGGTAGCCGACGCCGAGTTCGCCGAGCAGCTTCGCGGCGGCGAGATAGGTGGTTTCCGGATCGTCGTCGACGCAGCCGTTCAGCGTGGTCAGCGGCGCGAGGCGGATGCCGACGCGCGACGCGTCGCCGGTGCCGTCGATCAGCGCCTGCGTGACTTCGCGCAGGAACCGCAGCCGGTTTTCCAGCGAGCCGCCGTACGCATCGGTACGCGTGTTCGCGTTCGAGTCGATGAACTGGTTCACGAGGTAGCCGTTCGCGCCGTGCAGCTCGACGCCGTCGAAGCCCGCTTCGATCGCATGGCGGGCGGCGGCGCGGTACTGGCCGACGATCTCGCGGATCTCGTCGATCGACAGTGCGCGCGGCTCGGACGCCTGCACGAAGCCCGGCGTGCTGCCGTCTTCACCGGCGACGAACACGTTCACGCCCTTCGCCTGGAGCGGCGACGACGATACCGGTTGCTGGCCGCCGAGCAGGCTCGTGTGACTGAGCCGGCCGACGTGCCACAGCTGCGCGAAGATGCGGCCGTGCGCGGCATGCACGGCGTCCGTCACCTTGCGCCAGCCGGCGACCTGCGACGGCGTGTGAATGCCGGGCGTCCACGCGTAGCCCTTGCCGAGCGGCGCGATGTAGGTGCCTTCGCTGACGATCAGGCCCGCACTCGCGCGCTGCGCGTAGTACGCGGCCATCAGTTCGTTGGCTTCGTCGCCGGGCTGGCTGGCGCGCGAGCGCGTCATCGGCGGCATCACGATGCGGTTCGGCAGCGTCAGCGCGCCGAATTGCAGCGGTTGGAACAGCGGGTCCTGGGTCATGATGGTGTCCTGTCGGTGCCGCGGCCTGCGGGCCGCGGACGGGTCATATCGGATGAAGGCGCGGCGCGCTCAGTCCCACTTCGGCGCGAGGCCGGCCGGGTCGACTTCGCGGCCGTTGCGTTCGAGCGCGGCGATCTGCGCCATGTCTTCGTCGGTCAGGCGCAGCGTCTGCGCGAGCAGGTTGCTGGCGAGGTTCTCGCGCTTGGTCGACGACGGAATCACCGAGTAGCCGAGTTGCAGCGCCCACGCGAGCGCGACTTGCGCCGGCGTTGCGTCGTGACGCTGCGCGATCGCGCCGATCACCGGGTCGCCGAGCACCTTGCCGTACGCGAGCGTCATGTACGACGTCACGTGAATGCCTTCGGCGTTCAGGAACTCGACCAGCTTGCGGTTCTGCAGGTACGGGCTCAGCTCGATCTGGTTCGTCGCGATCGCATCCTTGCCGACGGCCGCGATCGCTTCCTTCGTCAGTGCGATGTTGAAGTTCGAGATGCCGATCTGGCGCGTGAGACCCTTCGCCTTCGCGTCCGCCAGCGCGGTCATGAACGCGTCGATCGACACGCCGTTGCCCGGGGCCGGCCAGTGGATCAGCGTCAGGTCGATGACGTCGGTGCGCAGCTTGCGCAGGCTGTCCTCGAGGCTGGCCACCAGTTTCTCCGGCGCGTAGTTGTCGACCCAGATCTTCGTCGTGAGGAACAGGTCTTCGCGGCGTACGCCCGATGCGGCGATCGCTTCGCCGACTTCGGCTTCGTTGCCGTAGATCTGCGCGGTGTCGATCGCGCGGTAGCCGACGTCGAGGCCGTTGCGGACCGAGTCGATGACGACCTGGCCTTGCAGGCGGAAGGTACCGAGGCCGAATGCGGGAATCTTGCTCATCATGTGCTCCTGAAAGAGTTGGAACGATTGCGGTATGGAAGTCATTCTGGCGCTTGAGACTGATGAAATAAACGCCTTTAGAGGTCAAAAATATTTGATTTGAAATCAAATATTGATCGGCCATTCGCCTATCTGAAGGTGCTCGCCGGTCTTATGCGGCGAGCGTCCGTGGATTCGTTTTCGGATGGAACGCAGGCAGCACGTCCGATGCGATCTCGGCCATCGTCTCGTCGAGCGGCCGCTGGTTGCGGCGAAAATGCAGGCCGATGTGCTGCACGCCCGCATCGCGCATCGCCGCGAGTTCCTCCGTCAGCGCGATGCGCCCCGCGCGCGCGCCGAAGCGGTGCCGCTGCAGCGGTTCGTGCGGATCTTCCGCGAGGTCGAGATGGATGAAGCTCACGTACGGCTTGTCGCCCGCCACCGCACGCCAGTTCGCGGCGCGTTGCAGGTGGTCGGCCGGCGTGCCCGGATACGCGAGGCAGCCGTCCATGTGCTCGCCGATCCACGCGGGCGTCTGCTGGGCGAGGCCCGCGACGAGCAGCGGCACCGGCGAACGGGCCGCGGGCAGCATTTCCAGGCCGGGCGGCAGATGCCCGCGCGCGCCGTCGCGCAGCAGCGCGATCTGGTCGCGGAAGTTCGCGCCGCGCGACGCGAAGTCGCGGCCGAACAGCGGATATTCGACCGGCCGGTCGCCGCTCGCGACGCCGAGCAGCAGGCGCCCGCCGCTCAGCTCCTGGATCGTCGCGGCCGATTTCAGCGTCAGCAGCGGTTCGCGCAGCGGCAGCACGACGGCCGCGGTGCCGAGCAGGATGTCGTGCGTGATGCCGGCGAGGTAGCCGAGATACGAGAACGTTTCGAACACCTGTGCGGCGTCGCCGAACGACGGGTCGTACACCGGCACGTCGCGCACCCAGAGCGCGCGGAAGCCGAGCGTGTCGGCCAGTTGCGCGAGCTCCGCGTGGATGCCGAGGTCGGGCACGCCGGCGTGGCGGCCGTCATGCCGGCGTTTGGCGTTGCCGGACGGGGTCCAGTCGTTGTCGAGCGGCAGTTCGATGCCGATGCTGAAGCCGCCGGCGGCGAGCTTGTCGAGGGAGGTGGACATGATCGGGTTGCTCCGTTCAGACCGCGCGCAGGCTGCCGTCGAGGCGGTAGAAGTCGAGCGACGCCGCGGTGAAGAACGAGCGCGACGTGCCGGCGGCGAAGTCGTCGATATGCACGACGGTCGCGCGATCGGCTTCCTGCCACGAGATCGCGTAGGTCTCGCCGGCGATGCGCTGCCACGTGTATTCGACTTCGCCCTTCGCGCCCGCGTACGGGCCTTCGGTGATCGCGTAGCGCATGTGGCGGCCGTCCTCGTCGTACGCGTTGAGCGCGGTGAGGCCGTCGTAACGGACTTCGAAGGTCTTGCCGGCGAACGGCGGACGTTGGGTCGATGCGTTCATGCTGGGTAGCTCCTGCAAAAAAGTGACGTTCAATGGGCGAGTTCGACCGGTTCGGCCGTGCGTTCCGGCAGCCCGTGGCGGCGGTCGAGACGGCCGCTCAGCGCGGTGAGCGCAAAGGCGCCGAGCGTGACGACGGCGGCGATCCACGGCGTGTGGCCGAGGCCGACGTCCGCGACGATCAGGCCGCCGAGCGACGAGCCGCCGGCCACGCCGAGGTTGAAGGCGGCGATGTTGAAGCCCGATGCGACGTCGGTGGCGTCCGGCGCGAAGTGGCGCGCCTGCTTGACGACGTACACCTGCAGCCCCGGCACGTTGCCGAACGCGACGGCGCCCCACGCGAGCATCGTCAGCACCGCGAGCCATTTCACGTGGATCGTGAAGGTCAGCGCGAGCAGCACGATCGCGAGCAGCAGGAAGATCCGCTTGAGCGCCTTCACGGGGCCGACGGCGTCCGCGAGCTTGCCGCCCCACACGTTGCCGACCGCGACCGAGACGCCGTAGCCGACGAGCACGAGGCTGACCTGCGACGGCGTGAAGCCGGCGATTTGTTCGAGCAGCGGCGCCATATAGGTGAACGCGATCAGCGAGCCGCCGTAACCGACGGCCGTCATCGCATAGACGAGCAGCAGGCGCGGCTGGGCCAGCACGCGCAGCTGACGGGCGAGCGGCGCCGGCGGCGTCTGCGGCAACCCGCGCGGCACGAAGGCGACCGCACCGAGGAACGCGACCAGCCCGAACAGCGCGACGATCAGGAACGTCGCGCGCCAGCCGAAGTGCTGGCCGATGAAGGTGCCGAGCGGAATGCCGGCGACGAACGCGACGGTCATCCCGCTGAACATCGTCGCGATCGCGCTGGCGGCCTTGTCCTTCGGCACGAGCGTGGTCGCGATGATCGAGCCGACCGAGAAGAACACGCCGTGCGCGAGGCCGGTGAGGATGCGCGCGACGATCAGCGATTCGTAGCCGGGCGCCTGCCACGCGACGAGGTTGCCGACGGTGAAGAGCGCCATCAGCCCGGCGAGCAGCGCCTTGCGCGGCACGCGGCCGGTGAGCGCGGTGAGGAGCGGCGCGCCGATCGCGACGCTCAGCGCATACAGGCTGACGAGCAGGCCGGCGGACGGCAGGCTGACGCCGAGATCGGCGCCGATCGTCGGGATCAGCCCGACGATCACGAATTCGGTGGTGCCGATGGCAAAGGCGCTGATGGTCAGCGCGAGCAACGCGAGTGGCATGACGGGATCCGGGTTTCAGTAGGAATGGATCGCAGTGTGCCGGCTTTACTTTTGCTGAAAAACTGGTCTATAAACCAAATTGTTTTGATTTAAAGTCAACAATGAAAACCACCCTCGACGAACTCCAGGCCTTTACCGCCGTGGTCGACACCGGTTCGATCACGGCGGCCGCCCAGCAACTCGACCTCACCGTGTCGGCGACGAGCCGCACGCTCGCGCGGCTCGAGGAAAAGCTGAAGACCACGCTGCTGCGCCGGACCACGCGCCGGCTCGAACTGACCGAGGAAGGGCGCGCATTCCTGCAGGACGCGCGCGCGATCATCGAATCGGTCGAGAGTGCGGAAGAGCAGATGCTCGCGCGGCGCGAGATGCCGTCCGGACGCCTGCGCGTCGACGCCGCGACGCCGTTCATGCTGCACGTGATCGTGCCGCTCGTGCGCGGCTACCGCGAACGCTTCCCGAAGGTCGAACTGGAACTGAACAGCAACGAGGGCATCACCGACCTGCTGGAGCGGCGCACCGACGTCGCGATCCGGATCGGCCGGTTGAAGGATTCGACGCTGCACAGCCGGCGGATCGGCAACAGCCGGGTACGCATGCTCGCGAGCCCCGCGTACCTCGAAGCGCATGGCCAGCCGCGCAAGGTCGAGGATCTCGCGAAGCACACGCTGCTCGGCTTCACGCAGCCCGAATCGTTGAACGTATGGCCGATCCTCGGCGCGGACGGCGAAGCGTGCCGCATCGAGCCGGACGTGTATTCGTCGAGCGGCGAAACGCTGCGGCAGCTGGCGCTGGAGGGCACGGGCGTCGTCTGCCTGTCCGATTTCGTGACCGCGCGGGATCGCGAGGCGGGGCGGCTCGCGCAGGTACTCGCGCGCCAGACGCTCGACGTCCAGCAGCCGATTCACGCGGTGTACTACCGCAATACCGCGATTTCGTCGCGGATCGCGTCGTTCGTCGACTACCTGATCGAGGTGCTGGGCGGCGGCAGCGGCGGCGATGCGCCGGCGCGGCGCAAGGCCGCGTGGATGGTGCCGCAGTAGCGATACAGGGCAGGTGGGGCTGCCCGTCGGGGACGGGCGTGCCGCGCGGCGGCACGCCGTCGCGTTGCGGTTACGCCTCTTCGGCCCACGACATCCCGTCGCGCGCGAGCAGCGCCGACGAAGCCGCGGGCCCGAACGTGCCGGCCGTGTACAGGCGCGGCCGGTCGCCGAGCTGCTTCCAGCCGTCGAGGATCGGCTCGACCCACGACCACGCGGCTTCGAGTTCGTCGCGGCGCATGAAGTGCGTGAGGCGGCCGCGGATCACGTCGATCAGCAGCCGCTCGTACGCTTCCGCGCGCCGTTCCGGAATCGCCTGCTGCAGGTCGAGGTTCAGGCTCACCGGCACCATGTTCATCCCGCTGCCCGGCTCCTTCGCGAGCATCTGCAACTGGATCGACTCTTCCGGCTGGAGCCGGATCACGAGGCGGTTGCCGTAATTGCGCGGACCGGTCGGGATGATCGAGAACGGCATGTCCGCGAACTCGATCACGATTTCCGACTGGCGGCGCTGCAGCCGCTTGCCGGTGCGCAGGAAGAACGGCACGTTCGCCCAGCGCCAGTTGTTGATGTGCGCGCGCAGCGCGACGAAGGTTTCCGCGCGGCTGTCCGCCGGCACGTTGTCCTCCTCGAGATAGCCCTTGACCGGCTGGCCGTCGACCGCGCCGGCCGTGTACTGGCCGCGCACCGTGTCGCGCGCGACGTCCGACAGCGACATCGGCCGCAGCGAGCGCAGCACCTTCAGCTTCTCGTCGCGCACCGCATCCGGGTCGAGCGACACGGGCGGCTCCATCGCGACGATGCACAGCAGTTGCAGCAGGTGGTTCTGCACCATGTCGCGCAGCGCGCCGGTATGGTCGTAGAAGCCCGCGCGGCTGCCGACGCCGACCGTCTCCGCCACCGTGATCTGCACGCTGCGGATGTTCGGCGCCTGCCACAGCGGCCCGAAGATCGGGTTGCCGAAGCGCAGCACCATCAGGTTCTGCACGGTTTCCTTGCCGAGATAGTGGTCGATCCGATAGATCTGCGATTCCTCGAAGTGCTTGCCGACCGCGTCGTTGATCGCCTTCGCGGACGCGAGATCGTGGCCCAGCGGCTTTTCGAGGACGACGCGCGAGTGCGCGTCGACGAGGTGCGCGGCCGACAGGTTGTCGCAGATCGTCGTGAACAGCTCCGGCGACGTCGACAGGTAGAACACGCGGACCGCCTCGCTCCGCGCCGCTTCGGCGAGCCGCTGGTAGTCGTCCGGCGCGTTCACGTCGATCAGCACGTACTTGAACAGGTCGAGGAAGCGGCTCCACGCGTCGGCGTCGAACGCCTTCTCGTCGATGAACGGGCGCGACTGCTCGTCCATGAACTTGCGATAACCGTCGATGCCCCAGTCGCGGCGGCCGACGGCGATGATGCGCGTCTCGGGCGGAAGATTGCAGTGCAGGTGCGCCATGTACAGCGCGGGCAACAGCTTGCGGGCGGCCAGGTCGCCGCCGCCGCCGAAGATGATCATGTCGACGGGCCGGTCGGCCGCGGTCTGGGAAGGCTGATTCGTCATGGGAGGTTCGCGGTTTGAAACGGTGAACGTGAAACGAACGTCGAGGGCATCGGGCGCCGGATGGCCGGCGCCGGTACGGCAAAACGCTAATAGTGCACCGTTTTGATGGATTGCGTATGCGTTCCCCCCAGATGTAACAAGGCTTGCATTCCTGTCGGCCGCTTGATTATGATTGAGCGCTCACTCATTAAAGGAATCGAACGTGGCCCGACCGCGTAGTCCCGACAAGCACGAAGCCATCCTCGCCGCGGCCGCGCGCGCGCTCGCCGAGGACGGCGCGAGCGCGACGACCGCGCGCATCGCGAAGCTCGCCGGCGTCGCGGAAGGCACGGTGTTCACCTATTTCGAGACCAAGGATGCGTTGCTGAACGCGCTGTACCTGAGCCTGAAGGCCGACCTGCGCGACGCGATGATGACCGGGTTTCCGGAACACGCGCCGGCCGAGCAGGCCGTGCGGCATGCGTGGAACGGCTATGTGTCGTGGGGTGTCGCGAATCCGGACGGCCGGCGCGCGCTGCGGCAGTTGGGCGTGAGCGGCCGCATCGACGACGCGCATCGGGCGGCCGGCTCGGAAGGCTTTGGCGGGATCGGTGCGCTGCTGCGCGAGCAGGTCGCCGCGTCGGGCGCGCTGCACCGCGACGAAGCGCATGCGTTCTGCGCGGCGTTGTTTACGTCGATCGCGGAAACCGCGATGGAGTCGATCGCGCGCGATCCGGCGCGGGCCGATGCGTACCGGGAAGCCGGGTTTCGCGCGTTGTGGGCCGTGTTGCACGCGGTGTGAGTCGAGGTTCGTCGTCGTGGCGGCGCATGGTGCGACGACGGGTAGCGCGTTTCAAGCCGGGCGATGCACGTCGCGGATGATCGACACATCGCCCACATTAATGAGTGAGTAATCATTCATTTTCATCGTTTCATCATGCTCAAGGAGCGAAAAATGTCGAAAGTCTGGTTGGTAACGGGGGCCGCACGCGGCCTCGGGCGAGCGATCTCGGAAGCGGTGCTGGCGGCGGGCGACCGGCTGGTGGCCGGCGCGCGCGATCCGGCGCGACTGGCCGATCTGGCCGAACGGCATGGCGACCGGCTGCTGCCGGTCGAACTCGACGTCACCGACGAAGCGGCGGCCGCGCAGGCCGTCGCGACGGCACGCGCGGCGTTCGGCCGCATCGACGTGCTGGTGAACAACGCGGGCTACGGCCACACGGCGCCGTTCGAGCAGATGAGCGCCAACGCTTTCCGCGACCAGATCGAAACGAACCTGTTCGGCGTGATCAACCTGACGCGCGCGGTGCTGCCGACGATGCGCGCGCAGCGCGCCGGGCACATCTTCCAGGTGTCGTCGGTCGGCGGGCGCACGTCGACGCCCGGATTGTCCGCGTATCAGGCCGCCAAGTGGGCGGTCGGCGGGTTCAGCGACGTGCTCGCGAAGGAAGTCGCGCCGTTCGGCGTGCGGGTGTGCACGCTCGAACCGGGCGGGATGCGTACCGAATGGGCCGCACGGGCGAAGCGCGGCCTCGACGATCTGCTGCCCGACTATCAGCCGTCGGTCGGCAAGATTCTCGACCTGCTCGGCGCGTATGGCGGCCATGAAATCGGCGACCCCGCACGCATCGCGGCGCTGATCGTCGACCTGTCGCGCCGCGACGACGTGCCGCTGCGCCTGCTGCTCGGCGGCGATGCGCTGTTCGTCTGCGAGCAGGCGGAGCGGCAGCGTGCGGAAGAGGCGGCGCGGTGGCGGGACGCCACGTTGTCGACGCAGTTTCCGGACGCGAAGCTGCCGGACGGGCTCGATGCGTTGAAGGCGATCGATTAACGGCGATCGGCAGCACGGCGCGTGGCGTTCAGCGCGCGCCGTGCTGCCGCTGCGCGGCTTTCTCCCATGCCGCGCCGGCGGCGTCGATCGCTTCGAGGATCGGCGACGGGTTCCACGTGCCGGGCTTCCACACCGCGACGATCGAATGGACGAGGCTGCCGTGCCCGACCTCCGTGTCGATGCGCGTGACGGACGGCCAGCGCCCGGCGTCGAAATGCGTCGGCAGGAAGCCCCAGCCATGGCCGTGCTGAAGCAGGTGACGCACGGTTTCGAGTTCGTTCGCGTACACGAGCCGGTCCGAGACCTGCAGCAGTTGCGCGAACTGCGTGCCCAGCGAGCGGTGCATCACGACCTGCGGCTTCGTGGCGAGCGCGGGGACCGTGACCGGCGACCCGGTGGCCGGAAACAGGTCGGCCGACGCGTAAAAGCCGATCTCGATCGCGCCGACCGCCCGCCATTCGAGCTCGGCCGCGACGAACCGGTTGCGCGCGAGACTGATCGCGACCTGCGCGGCGCCGGACACGAGCGCCGCCTCGGCTTCGTCGCGCGACGCGCTCCAGGTACTGACGTCGATGCCCGACGCGGCGAGATCATCGATCAGCGCATGCAGCAGCGTGCGCGGCACGAACGGATCGTAGGCGATGCGGATCGCGTCGGCGATGCCGGACGGCACGCCTTTCGCCGCGGCGCCGAACGCCTGCGCCTGCCGCAGCAGCAGGCGCGCCTGGCGTTGCAGGCGCTCGCCCTCCGACGTCAGCGACAGCGATCGTCCGCTGCGCGCGAACAGCGCAAAGCCCAACTCGATTTCGAAGAATTCCAGCAACTCGCTGACGGTCGAGCGGTCCTTGCCGAGATGCGCGGCGGCCTTCGTGATGCTGCCGTGTTCGGCAATGCACGCGAACGCCTCGATCTGCGCGAGCGAGTAAGTCAGTGCGCCCATGATGTCCCTTCCGGCGGATGCGGGGGATTTTCCCACATGTGCCGTTTTGCCTCGTCGACGCGCGCACTCGATACTGGTTTCGAGGGCGCGATGCGGGAGCCGTCGCCGGCGCGATCGACCCGCGTATGCCGCGCGTCGGACGCCGGTGACGATGGCGCCGCCCTCTGAAACGTTCGGGCCGTGCGGCGGAAACTTTCTTGCGCAGGCGCGACCGGACATCGTCGACAAGGACACCCATGAAACCGAGGTTCGATCGTTCATTCGGCATCGCGCTCGCGGCGGCGGTCGTCGCGGGCAGCGCGGCGACGGCGTCGTTCGCGCAAGTCGCGTGGTCTGCCGCGGCGCCGGCCGCCGCGACGTGCGGCGGCGTCGCGCTCGCCACGTGCCCCGCGCCGTTCGACGCGACGCTGCCCGACCCGAAGCGGATGCTGACGTGGAGCCAGCCGGATCGCGTGATCGGCTTTCGCAACGACTATCGCAACTATCCGGGCGACGTGTTCCACCATCGCGCGGCCACGCCGTTGGTCGATGCCGCCCGCATGCTGACCGACGTGTCGTACGAAGTGCACGGCAAGCGCTACACGCTGAAGGACTACCTGAAGCATCAGGACGTGGCCGGCCTGCTGGTGCTGAAGGACGGCAAGATCGCATACAAGTATCTGGGCGACGGCAACACCGATACGACGTTGTGGACGTCGCGCTCGGTCGGCAAGTCGGTCGTGTCGACGCTCGTCGGTGTCGCGTTGCGGGAAGGGAAGATCAAGTCGCTCGACGATCGCGTGACCGATTACGAGCCGGACCTGAAGGGCACCGCGTGGGACGGCGTGACGCTGAAGCAGTTGATCCAGCACACGTCCGGCGTCGCGTGGAACGAGAGCTACACGAATCCGGACTCCGACTTCGCGAAACTCACGCAATGCGAGGCGCGGCCCGGCACGTACGCGTGCGTGCGCACGCTGGTCAAGGGGCTCGGTCGCGCGCATCCGCCCGGGCAGACCTGGTCGTACAGTTCCGGCGGTGCGTGGCTGCTCGGCGACGTGCTCGAGCGCGCGACCGGCATGTCGCTCGCCGCTTATCTCGAAAAGACGATCTGGAAGCCGTACGGGATGGCGAGCGACGGTGTGTGGCACGCGTATCGCGCAGGGCGGCACGACGTCGGCGCGCACGGTTTCAATGCGACGCTGGAAGACTGGGGGCGCTTCGGCGAATTCGTGCTGGGTGGCGGCAAGCTGCCCGACGGCACGCGGATCTTGCCGGACGGCTGGCTCGACCAGGCGTCGGACTGGACGCAGGCGCGGCAGTCGGTGTCGGCCGGGCATCCCGACGGCATCTACGGCTACCAGTGGTGGAACAACGCGGTGCCGGTCGATGCGAAGGGCACGGACCCGACGCCCGCGGCGTCGTTGCGCGGTTCGCTGTGGGCGCTAGGCATCTTCGGTCAGGTCATCATGGTCAATCGCGCCGAGCATCTCGTGATCGTGCAATGGTCGACGTGGCCGAAGGCGGAGCCGTCGTTCGATACGCTGCCGCTCGAAGCGTCGGTGTTCTACAGCGCGATCGCGCGGGAACTGCGGGATTGAGCGTGCGTGCCGCGGCCATCCGGCCGCGGCGCATTTCCTGCCGCAACGCACGGAAGGCCGGACGCGTGTACGCCGGCTTTCCGTAGCGACGAGGTGGCGCTCGCCGCGCTCGAGGCCGTCAGCGGCCCAGCGCGTAAAACTCCGCGTTGGGCCGCATGTTCGTCACGTTCGCGAGGCGGTTGGACATCCCGAAGAAGGCCGAGATCGCCGCGATGTCCCAGATGTCGTCTTCGGTGAAGCCGTGCGTCTTCAGCGCGTCGAAGTCCGGTTCGCCCACTTGATGCGCGGCCTGCGACACCTTCATCGCGAAGTCCAGCATCGCCTTCTGGCGCGCGGTGAGGTCGGCCTTGCGGTAGTTGGTGGCGACCTGGTCGGCGATCAGCGGGTCCTTCGCGCGAATGCGCAGGATCGCGCCGTGCGCGATCACGCAGTACTGACACTGGTTCGCGGCGCTGGTGGCCACGACGATCATCTCGCGTTCGGCCTTGCTGAGGTTGCCCGGCTTGTCCATCAGCGCGTCGTGGTACGCCATGAACGCGCGAAACTCGTCCGGGCGGTGCGCGAGGGTGAGGAACACGTTCGGGACGAAGCCCGATTTTTCCTGGACGGCCGCGATGCGTGCGCGAATGTCGTCGGGCAGGTCTTCGAGCGCCGGCACGGGAAAGCGGCTGACGGGGGCGTTGTCTGGAGCAGTCATGAGGTCTCCTGGATAAAGTGGCACGAAGGGCGATCAGGCATTGACGTCGACGACGATGCGGCCGCGCACCTTGCCGTCGATCAGTTCCGCCGCCAGCGGAATGGCGTCGCTCAGGCCGACCTGATGGCCGATGGCGCCCAGCTTCTCGACGTCGAGATCGGACGCGAGCCGGCGCCAGGCTTCCAGCCGCTCGGCGCGCGGACACATCACGCTGTCGATCCCGACGAGCGTGACGCCGCGCAGGATGAACGGCGCGACGGTCGCGGGGAAGTCCATGCCGGCGGCGAGGCCGCAGGCCGTCACCACGCCGCGGTAGCGCGTGGTCGCGCACACGTTGGCGAGGACGTGGCTGCCGGCCACGTCGACGGCGCCGGCCCAGCGCTCCTTGCCGAGCGGCTTGCCGGGTACGCTGAATGACGCGCGATCCAGGATCTCGGCCGCGCCGAGTTGCCGCAGATAGCCGGCATCGGCCGGGCGGCCCGTCACGGCGACGACCCGGTATCCGAGTCGCGCGAGGAGGGCCGTCGCGACGCTGCCCACGCCGCCGGCCGCGCCGGTCACGACGATCTCGCCGTCGTCCGGCCGCACGCCGTGCCGTTCCAGCGCCATCACGCACAGCATCGCGGTGTAGCCGGCCGTGCCGATGGCCATCGCCTGTTGCGGCGAAAACGCGGACGGCAACGGCACCAGCCAGTCGCCGTCGACCCGCGCCTTCTGCGCGAGGCCGCCCCAGTGCGTTTCGCCGACGCCCCAGCCGTTGAGCACGACCCGGTCGCCCGGACGGTGATCCGGGTGCGTGCTCGCTTCGACTTCGCCGACCAGGTCGATGCCCGGCACCATCGGGAACTTGCGCACGACCGGGCTCTTGCCGGTGATCGCCAGCCCGTCCTTGTAGTTCAGCGTCGAATGGCCCACGCGGATCGTCACGTTGCCGGCCGGCAACTGCGCGTCGTCCAGCGTGTGCAGCCTCACGTGCTGGCCGGTCTCGTCCTTGTCGATCACGATGCCCTGGAACATCCGTCCTCCTTTCTAGACCGATCGTCTAGTTAATGGTAAAAAAATTCAGCGGCGAGGCAATCCATTGAAGAAAAACTGCGCGAACAGCGCGAGCGGCTGGTCGCTGCGTTCGAGCTTCGCGCGCAGCACGGCGCCTTCCCAGCCGATCCAGAAGAATGCGGCCAGCTCGGCGGGGTCGGCGGCATCCGCCAGTTCGCCCGCCTGCTGCGCGTCGGCCAGGCATTCGGCGAGGCGGCGCTGCCAGTCTTCGAACGTCGCGCGCAGACGTGCGCGGAAGCTCTCGGGCAGCGTGCCCATTTCCTGGCCGAGGTTGCCGATCAGGCAACCGCGGTGGTACGCATGGCGGGCCATGCCGTCGCGGGCGTCGTCGACGAACGCGCGCACGCGCGCCAGCGGCGAGCGTTCCAGCTGGCTGAAATGGCGGTCGAGCTTGCGGGCGAAGAATTCGGCGTAGCGGTCGATCAGTTCGAGGCCGAACGCTTCCTTGCTGTCGAAGTAGTGATAGAACGAGCCTTTCGGCACGCCGGCGCGCCCGAGGATCTCGTCGAGCCCGGTGGCCGAAAAGCCCTTTTCGGTGAGGATCTCGAGCCCGGTGCGCAGCAGCATGTCGCGCGTGGCGACGAGGTCGTCGTGCTGCTTGGGTGGCCGGCCGCGGCGGCGCGGCGGATCGGTGCGCGTGTCCATGGCCGAATAATAGACCGTTCGTCTCAAAAATCAAGCGGAGGGCGAGCCGGCGTCCGGGCGGATCCGCGGACGCCGTAGCGGCGACGGGGTCAGCCCGTGTACCCGAGTTCGGCGCTGATCAGCGTGGCCTCGTGGCGCAGCGCCGTCGCGACCGGCCCGTCGACCGACGCGTCGAAGCCGCCCGTGGCGCCCAGCGCGGTGAGTGCGCCGCACATATGCCCGTTTGCGTCGAATAGCGCTGCCGACACCGCGCTGATGCCCTTCAGGTTCGTGTCGCGGACGCTGGCGAGGCCGGCCGCGCGGATCTCGCGCTGCAATTTGCCGACCGGATCGCGCCGGTCGAGCTGGGCGCGCAATTCGGCCGGCGCCGATGCAAGCTCTTCTTCCGCGAGTTTCCGCACGCGAGGTTCGTCGAGCAGCGCGAGGAACAGCCGGCCCGTCGCCGACCACAGCAACGACATGACGGAGCCCGCGCGCACGTTGACCGTCACCGGCAGGCCGGGCTCCTCGAACCGCATGATCGTCGGCCCGCGGTTGCCCATGATCGCGACGAAGCACGTCACTTCGAGGCGCTCGCGCAGGCGCACCAGCGACGGCTCGGCGAGTCGTATCGGGTCGGCCATCCGCATCGCGGCGAGCCCGATCGAGATGCATTGCGGTCCGAGCACGTACTGCTGCGTGCCGCGATCCTGCGTGACGAACGACGCTTCCATCAGGCTCGCCAGATATCTGTGCACTTTCGCGGGATTCTCGTCGAGCCGTGCCGCGAGCGCGGTCAGCGTCGCGCGGCCGCCCGATGCCGCCAGTTCCTTCAGCACGAGAAGGCCGGTCGACGCGGATTGAACGCGTTGCCTGCGGTCCCGCTCGGCGGGTGCGGTCTTTTTCGTTCCGGTGATTTCTTTCATACGGCGGATTCTAGCCCGACGGCCGCCGACGGCGGGCCGCCAAGGTTTACCCCAGTCCTGCGATTACGCAATGCGTATTAGATTTACGCTAAATCATCGCGCCGGAGTCAATCATGTCCGCCATCGAGCATCACGCGTCGTCGAAATGTCCGTTTCATCCTGCGCCGGCAGCGGCGACCGCGCCGAACGGGTGCCCGGTCAGCGCGGCCGCGGCCGCGTTCGATCCGTTCGACGACGGCTACCAGCAGGATCCGCCCGAATACGTCCGTTGGGCGCGCGAGCGGGAGCCGGTGTTTTACAGCCCGAAGCTCGGGTACTGGATCGTCACGCGCTACGACGACATCAAGGCCATCTTTCGCGACAACCTCACGTTCAGTCCGTCGATCGCGCTGGAGAAGATCACCCCGACCGGCGCCGAGGCGAACGCGGTGCTCGCGTCGTACGGCTTCGCGCTGAACCGCACGCTCGTCAACGAGGACGAGCCCGCGCACATGCCGCGTCGCCGTGCGCTGCTGGACCCGTTCACGCCCGAAGCGCTGAAGCATCACGAACCGATGGTGCGCCGGCTCGCGCGCGAATACGTGGACCGCTTCATCGACGACGGCCGCGCGGATCTGGTCGACCAGATGTTGTGGGAGGTGCCGTTGACCGTCGCGCTGCACTTTCTCGGCGTGCCGGAAGAGGACATGGACACGCTGCGCGAATACTCGATCGCCCATACGATCAACACGTGGGGCCGTCCGAAACCGGAGGAGCAGGTCGCGGTCGCGCATGCGGTCGGCAAGTTCTGGCAGTTCGCGGGCAAGGTGCTCGACAAGATGCGCGAGGATCCGTCCGGGCCGGGCTGGATGCAGTACGGGATCCGCAAGCAGAAGACGCTGCCCGACGTGATCACCGATTCGTATCTGCACTCGATGATGATGGCGGGGATCGTCGCCGCGCACGAGACGACCGCGAACGCGACGGCCAATGCGATGAAGCTGCTGCTGCAGCATCCCGATGCGTGGCGCGACATCTGCGACGACCCGTCGCTGATCCCGAACGCGGTCGAGGAGTGCCTGCGCCACAACGGCTCGGTCGCCGCGTGGCGACGGCTCGCGACGAAGGACGTCACGATCGGCGGCGTCGCGGTGCCCGCCGGCTCGAAGCTGTTGATCGTCACGTCGTCCGCGAATCATGACGAAGCGCGCTTCGCGGATGCGGACCTGTTCGACATCCGCCGGGAGAATGCGAGCGATCAGCTCACGTTCGGCTACGGGTCGCATCAGTGCATGGGCAAGAATCTCGCGCGCATGGAGATGCAGATCTTCCTCGAGGAATTCACGCGCCGTCTGCCGCATATGAAGCTGGCGGAACAGCGCTTCACGTATGTGCCGAACACGTCGTTCCGCGGCCCCGAGCACCTGTATGTCGAATGGGATCCGGCGGCGAATCCCGAGCGCCGCGACCCGTCGGCGCTGCGCGCGCGCACGGCGGTGCGCATCGGCGAGCCGTCGTCGCACGCGGTGAGTCGCGTGGTGAAGGTACAGCGCGTGTCGAGGTGCGCGGATCGCGTCGCGCAGGTCCGCCTCGTGTCCGGCGACGGCCGCATGCTGCCGCGCTGGACGCCCGGCGCGCATATCGACGTGATCTGCGGCGATACCGGCATCACGCGCCAGTATTCGCTGTGCGGCGACCCGGCCGAGCGCGACGCGTACGAGATCGCGGTGCTGCACGAAGCGCAGGGCCGCGGCGGATCGGCATGGGTGCATGCGAATCTGCGCGCCGGCGACGTGCTGAAGATCCGCGGGCCGCGCAATCACTTCCGTTTCGCGACCGACGCCGGC
Source organism: Burkholderia sp. EMB26 (assembly GCF_024730645.1). Taxonomy (NCBI): domain Bacteria; kingdom Pseudomonadati; phylum Pseudomonadota; class Betaproteobacteria; order Burkholderiales; family Burkholderiaceae; genus Burkholderia; species Burkholderia sp. EMB26. The sequence continues at coordinate 1,784,350 of NZ_CP078071.1, read as the reverse complement.
AAGGCGATCTTCGTCGCGGGCGGCATCGGCATTACGCCGATCAGCGCGATGGCGCGCGAAGCGAAGGTGCGCGGCATCGACTACGAGATCCACTATAGCGGCGCACGACGCGCGTCGATGGCGCTGCTCGACGCGCTCACGGCGCTGCACGGCGAGCGTCTGCACGTCTACGTGTCGGACGAAGGTTCGCGCAACGACTTCCGCGCGCTGTTCGCCCAGCCGGCCGACGACACGCGCATCTACGCGTGCGGCCCCGCGCGGATGCTCGATGCGCTCGAAGCGAGTTGCGCGCACTGGCCGCGCGATGCGCTGCGTGTCGAGCATTTCGTGTCGACGCGTGCGGCCCTCGACCCATCGAAGGAGCGCCCGTTCGAAGTCGAACTGAAGGATTCCGGCATCACGCTGACGGTCGCGGCGAACCAGACGGTGCTCGACGCATTGCAGCACGCGAACATCGACGTGCAGAGCGACTGCCGCGAAGGGCTGTGCGGATCCTGCGAAGTGCGGGTGCTGGCCGGCCGCGTCGATCATCGCGACAGCGTGCTGACGCGCGCCGAACGCGACGCGCACGATCGCATGATGACCTGCTGTTCGCGCGCGTGCGGCGGCGAGCGGCTCGTGCTCGAACTCTGAATCCACGGGCGTCGCCGCGGCGTCGCTCGCCCCACGCAAACCACAAAAAAACCGGAGACATGCGCGATGAAGAAGCGTGCCAACCTGATGTTCGCCTGTACCGTCGGCACCACGCTGGAGTGGTACGACTTTTTCGCGTTCGCCGCGTGTGCGGTGCTCGTGTTCGACAAGCAGTTCTTCGTCGTCGGCAATCCGCTCGCCGCCACGCTGCTCGCGCTCGCGACGTTCGCCGTCGGCTTCGTCGCGCGGCCGCTCGGCGGCATCGTGTTCGGGATGATCGGCGACCGCATCGGCCGCCGCAAGACGCTCGTCGTCAGTCTGCTGATGATGGGCATCAGCACGTTCTGCGTCGGCTTGCTGCCGACCTATGCGTCGATCGGCATCGCGGCGCCGCTGCTGCTCGTGCTGCTGCGCATCGTGCAAGGCATCGCGGTTGGCGGCGAAGCGACCGGCGCGATCCTGATGATCGCCGAGTCGATGCCCGGCGCGCAGCGCGGCTTCTGGACCAGCTTCACGATGTTCGCCGGGCCGCTCGCGAACGTGCTGACCGCGTTCGTGATCGGGATGGTGCAGCGATTCTACGGCGATGCCGCATTCGTCGACTGGGCGTGGCGGATTCCGTTCTTCATCTCCGCACTGCTCGTGATCGTCGGCTTCTGGACGCGCCGGCGCGTCGAGGAATCGGCGGCGTTCGCCGAGCTGTCGGCCGCGCACCAGACGGTCGAGCGCGCGTCGCTGCGCGACACCTGCGCGAGCAACGGGCGGCAAATGGCGCGTGCGTTCTTCGTGAAAGCCGCGGAAAACACGTTCCTGTATCTGTTTTCGACGTTCGCGCTCGGACTCGCGACCGGCTATCTGCACTTCAGCAGACCGCAGGCACTGTCCGCGCTGATGTGGGCGTCGGCGATCGAGGTCGTCGTCATCCTGATTGCCGCGCACGTGTCGGACCGGATCGGACGGCGCCCGGTGCTGATCGCCGGCCTGCTCGGCGCGGCGATCGCCGGTTGTTCGCTGTTCACGCTGTCGCCAGGCAGCGACTACGTTCATCTGCAACTGGCGTTGATCGCGTGCCTGACGTGCCACGGGATCATTCTCGGACCGATGGCCGCGTACATGGCCGAACTGTTTCCGACGCGCGTGCGCTTCACCGCGCTGTCGACCAGCTATCAGCTTGCATCGGTGCTCGGCGGATCGATCGCGCCGATCGTCGGCACGCTGCTCGTCAGCTATACGGGTTCGGCGATCTTCGTTGCCGGCTACGCGATCCTGATGGCGCTGCCGGCGTTCGTCGCGGTGATCGCGTCGCGCGAATCGCGCGGCGAGGACTTCCAGTCACGTTCGATGTCCACCGGCCATGCGGTTGTGCTGACGAACGACCGGCCGCGCTCGACGCATGCGTAAGGAACACCGCCCGCGTCATGCGGGCGTTCGTACTAACCCTGTTTAAAAACGCTTATCACGGTGAAAAATTCCGCGTAGGAAGCCGCGTCGTTCGGCGTGCGCGTGTGCACGCTCGAGCCGGGCGGGATGCGTACCGAATGGGTCGCGCAGGCGGCGCGCGGCGCTGATCGTCGACCCGTCGCGCCGCGACGACGTGCCGCTGCGCCTGCTGCTCGGCCGTTGCGGAAGCGGCGATCAGATGCCGTAGACGTTCTCGCAGAGCGCGACACTCGCGCCCAGCTTCCGCGATAGATCGGCGGCCGCATCCAGCTGCGGTCGATCCAGTTCACCCGATTCGTGCGCGACGCTGAGGCGCGACGCAGGACCGGACAGCGTCAGCGCCGCCATGAACTTGTCGCCGGCGCCGAAGACCGGCACCGCGAACGCTGCGGTGTGCACATCGCGTGCACCCGCGGTGAAGAGGGGCAGTGCGGGCGGCTTGTCATAGATCGGTTCGCCGAGCCCCCAGAAACGGATCACCTGGCTGATGGCCGTGTCGTCGAGCGGCAGCATCGTGCCCGCGAGCCGCGTTTCACGCAGGCCTTCGGACGGCTCGACCCGAAACAGGCAAAGCCGCTGCCCGTTGTCGTGCACGTAGTACGATGCGCTTTCCTTCGTCAGCGCGGCCAGCGCATGCAGCGCCGGTTCGACCACCGTGGACAGATGGAAGGACTGCTCGTACAGCTTGCCGAGGTACAGCACGCGGTGCCCAAGCGAATAGTTGCCGGACTGCGCGCGCACGACATAGCCCATTCGCTCCAGCGAGTTCATCAGCCGATAGACCGTCGTCTTGTGCATGCCGGAGGCTTGCGACAGTGTCGCGAGCGACTGCGATTCGGCGCCTGGCTTGAAGCAGTCCAGCAGCGAAAGCGCCTTTTCCACGGCAACCACGCCGTCATTTCCCATTCCTTCTCTCCCGTCGACACACAACGGAGATTGTACAGAGTAAAACGCTGGTTTACCACGTAAAAGGGTAAACGCCAGTGCCCTGGTATGGGTTGTCTCGTTATAGTGATTTCACTATGTACACCAGTGTTGTACACAGTACAACGCACAACCCGAGGTCGAGTCATGAGCAAGCCATCCGTCAGTACTTCTCCGATCAATCGCGACATCGAACGCATCTCGCCGGAACTCGTTCAGGCGGCCGCGCGTTACCAGGCCGCGATCCTCGCCGACGTCGCGGGCCGCCGCGGCACGGTGCATGGCCGCGTGCGGCCGCTGTCGCCGAAGATGAAGGTCGCCGGCCCCGCAGTCACGGTCGAAGTCCGTCCGGGCGACAACCTGGCGATCCATGCGGCGCTCGCCGTCGCGAAGCCAGGCGACGTCGTCGTGGTCGACGGCAAGGGCGACATCTCGTGCGCGCTGCTTGGCGAAATCATGGCGGCGCAGGCGAAGGCGAGCGGCATCGCCGGCATCGTCATCGACGGCGCGGTGCGCGACGCGCACGAACTGGCCAACGGCGACTACCCGATCTTCTCGGCCGGCCTCAATCCGTGCGGCCCGACCAAAAGCATCGCGGGGCGCGTGAATGCGCCGATCTCGCTGGGCGGCGCGACGGTCAATCCGGGCGACCTGGTGGTCGGCGACGCCGACGGCGTCGTCGTCATTGCACGCGCCGACGTCGCGCGCATCGTCGATCTCGCGCAGAAAAAGCTCGACTTGGAAACTGCGCGTATCGCAGCGATCCACAAGGGCGACCTTCGTCCGGGCTGGATCGAGAAGGAACTGCGCGCGGCCGGCATGCTGGCCGAAGGCGAGGCGCTGTGATGCAGACCGCTTCGCATCAGCCCGTGGTCCTCGTGACTGCCGCCGATCTGGCGCCGCAAGCGCTCGAGATGCTTGCGCAGTTCGACGTCGTGTTCGCCGGCAAGCAGCCGACCGAGGACGACATCGTAGCGCTCTGCATCGAGCACAAGCCGGTCGCGATCATCGTCCGGTACGGCAAGATCAACGCCCGCATCATGGACGCCGCCGAGCACCTGCAGGTGATTTCGAAGCACGGCAGCGGCATCGACGTGATCGATCAGGACGCGGCTGCCGCACGCGGTATCGCGGTGCGCGCCGCGGTCGGCGCGAATGCGGCCGCCGTCGCCGAGCACGCATGGGCGTTGCTGCTCGCGTGTGCGAAGTCGGTTCCGCAGCTCGATATCCGCATGCGCGAGGGCCATTGGGACAAGGCGACGCACAAGTCCGTCGAACTCGACGGGCGCACGCTCGGCCTCGTCGGACTCGGCGCGATCGGCCGGCGCGTGGCCGCGATCGGTGCGGCGTTCGGCATGAAGGTACTCGCGTTCGATCCGTTCGCGAAGGAAGCGCCCGCGGGTGTGAAGCGCGTGGCGCTCGACACGCTGTACGCGGAGTCGGACGTCGTGTCGCTGCATTGCCCGTTGACGGCCGACAACCGCCGGATGCTCAACCGCGACACGTTCGCGCGTTTCAAGCGCGGCGCGATTCTCGTCAATACCGCACGCGGTGGCTTGATCGACGAAGCCGCGCTTGCCGACGCGCTGGCGAGCGGCCAATTGCGCGCGGCCGGCCTCGACAGCTTCGATGTCGAGCCGATGACGGTGCCGCACCCGTTCCAGCAGATCCCCAACGTGATTCTGTCTCCGCATGTCGGCGGCGTGAGCGATGCCGCGTACGTGAACATGGGCAAGGGCGCGGCCGCCAACGTTCTCGCGGTGCTCGACGAACGCGCGCACAGCGCGGCTTGAACCCTGGACATCGAGGTACGCATGTTTTATCTGACGAGTCCCGACGTGCGCGAAGCCGACGTGTTCACGCGCATGCCGGAGAAGTTTCGCAAGCCGGACGTCCGCACGGAATGGGCGCGCGCGAATCGCGGCGGCATGGTCACGGACTCCTTTCTCGAAGGGCCGGTCTGGGACCCGGACGGCTATCTGTTCGTCACCGACATTCCGCACGGGCGCATTTTCCGCATTTCGCCGTCGGGCGACTGGGATCTCGTCGTCGAATACGACGGCGAGCCCAACGGGATGAAGCGCTTCGACGCATCGCACCTGATCATCACCGACTACCGGAACGGTCTGATGCTGCTCGATATCGAGCGCGGTGAAGTGCGTCCGTATCTCGAGCGCCGCAACACCGAACGCTTCAAGGGCGTGAACGACCTGACGTTCGACTCGGCCGGCAACCTCTATTTCACCGACCAGGGGCAGACCGGGCTGCACGATCCGACGGGCCGCGTGTATCGGCTCTCGCCCGACGGCAAGCTCGACATGCTGCTCGGCACCTGCCCGAGCCCGAACGGGCTCGTCCTGTCGCGCGACGAGAAGGTGCTGTTCGTCGCGATGACGCGCGGCAATGCCGTGTGGCGCATGCCGCTGCAGGCCGACGGGTCGGTCAGCAAGGTCAGCCAGTTCTTCACGTCGTACGGACCGAGCGGTCCCGACGGCCTCACCGTCGATCTCGAAGGCCGCCTGTTCGTCGCGAATCCGGGGCTTGGCCGCGTGTGGGTGCTCAACCATTGCGCGGAGCCCGTCGAGATCCTGACCGGACCGAAAGGGGCGTCGCTCACGAGCGTGTGCTTCGGCGGCCCGGATATGAAGACGCTCTTCATCACCGAATCGACGTCCGGTTCCGTCCTGAAAGCGGACATGCGCATTGCCGGCCCGCTGCCGAAACAGGCCGCGAAACGGGCAGTGAAGCAGGACTGAGACCCACGAGCCGGGAAGCCGCGCGTCGGCTTCCCGCCCGCATGCCGAAAGATCGCGCCGCCAGCCGCGCGACGAAGGAGACAAGCATGACCATTTCGCACGCGCTGCGTGCCGGCGACGACGCACCGCGCGCCGACGCACCGTCCTCGGCCCAGCTTGCCGGCGACGATTACGCGGCCAGCGAGCGCACGCTCGCCAAGGCGTTCCGGCGCATCCTGCCGTTCATCTTCGTCTGCTATGTGATCAGCTATCTCGACAGGACCAACGTCGGTTTTGCCGCGCTCACGATGAACAAGGATCTCGGTCTGACGGCCGAGCAGTTCGGTGTCGGTGCAGGCCTGTTCTTCATTGGCTATTTCCTGTTCGAGATTCCGAGCAACCTGATCATGCAGAAGGTCGGGGCGCGCGTATGGATCGCGAGAATCATGATCACGTGGGGCCTGTTCTCGATGGCGACGGCGTTCGTCGTCGGACCGAAGAGCTTTGCGGCCGCGCGTTTTCTGCTCGGGCTCGCCGAGGCGGGATTCACGCCCGGCATCTACCTGTATTTCACGCACTGGTTTCCCGGCAAGTGGCGTGCGAAGGTGACGGCCGCCTTCCTCGTCGGCATTCCTGTCGCGAACATGATCGGCTCGCCGGTTTCGGGCGCGCTACTCGAACTCGGCGGCCTGCATGGGCTGCGCAGCTGGCAGTGGCTGCTGCTGATCGAAGGCGTCCCTGCGGTGATGCTCGGCATCGCGTGCCTGTTCGTGCTGGCCGACCGTCCCGAGAAAGCCGCGTGGCTCAATGACGAAGAGAAGGCGTCGCTCGCGAAGCGCCTCGCGTTCGAGCAGCGCGACATCGGCGCGAAGCACGGCAGCACACTGCGCGACGCGATGACGAACTGGCGTGTGTTCGTGCTCGCGTTCGTCAACTTCTGCGGGATCGTCGGCTCGCTCGGCGTCGGCTTGTGGATGCCGCAGATCATCAAGCAGTTCGGCGTCGAACACGCGGTGGTCGGCTGGCTGACGGCCATTCCGTATGCGATCGGCGCCGGCGTGATGCTCTGGTGGGCGCGTCTCGCCAATCGCGCGGCCAACCGGATTCCGTATGTCGCCGGTGCGCTGGCCGTCGCGGCCGTGGCGCTGTGCGCGAGCGCCTTCATTCATGCGCCGGTTTTCAAGCTGATCGCACTGTGCGTCACGGTGAGCGGAATCCTCGCGTTCCAGGCGACTTACTGGGCCATCCCGTCGGGATTCCTCACCGGTCGGGCCGCCGCGGGCGGACTCGCGTTGATCGTGTCGGTCGGCAATCTCGGCGGCTTCGTCGGGCCGTCAATGATCGGTGCGCTCAAGCAATTCTCCGGCGGCTTCACCGCGCCGCTCATCGCCGTGTCGGGTGTGCTGCTGCTCGGCGCGTTGACCATCGCATGGCTCGGCGATCCGGGCTCGGGCGCCGGCGAAGCGCCTGCCGCCCGCGAGACGTGAATTTGCTTTCGCCAGAACACCCACCCACAAAAAACAGTTTGGAGACTTCATGTCGTCGAATCAGGCCAGCCAGCATTCCCGCCCGAAACCCTGCTTCGTGCTCGGCGCCGTCACCGTCGCGAGCGCGGCCTCGTGGTGCGCTGCCGCGCATGCGCAAAGCAGCGTCACGCTGTACGGCATTGCCGACGTCGGTATCGAGCACATCAACAATACGAATACCGGCGGCGCGCAGACGCGCGAAGCGTCGGGCAATCTGTCCGGTTCGCGCTGGGGACTGAAGGGCGTCGAGGATCTCGGCGGCGGCATGAAGGCCATTTTCCAGCTGGAAAACGGCTTCAACATCAATGACGGCACGACCGCGCAGTCGACGAAAGGCCTCGGTTCGAACGCCGCCACGACGTCGCGGATTTTCGGCCGGCAGGCGTGGGTCGGGCTGGCGTACCGGGGCCAGCAACTGACGTTCGGCCGCCAGAACGCGCTCTTTTACGAACAGGCCGTGGCCTTCGACCCGATGGGCGCGTCGTCGCGATACTCGGTGCTGTCGGTCGACTACGCGGCGGCCGCGCGCATCGACAACTCGGTGAAGTACACCGGCGTGTTCGGTCCGCTGACGGCGCAGGCCATGTATAGCACCCGCTACGACACCGGGTACGGCGCCGAGGTGCCGGGCGCGCAACTCACCGGCCGCTTCTTCAGCGGGGCGCTGACTTTCTCGCAAGGGCCGCTCGCCGCGAGCGTGTCGTACGAGCAGCGCAACAGCAACACCGTCGCGACCAACACGGGCACCGAGCGGCGCGCCACGGCGGCCGCGTCGTATGCGATCGGGCCGGTGAAGGGATTCGCCGGTTATCGCTACCTTCGTGCGTCGAATGCGTTCCTGCCGGCGAACCCGATCCGTGTCGCGAACGGCGCCGAAGCCAGCGCGGCGAACCTGTACTGGGCCGGCGCGCAATACGCGGTGTCGCCGGCGTTCGTGGTCACGGCGACGGCCTATTACCAGGACGTGCATTCGACGAGTGCCGACCCGTGGCTCGCCGTGCTGTGTGCGGATTATCTGCTGTCGAAGCGCACCGATATCTATGCGACGGCGGGGTTCGCGCGCAACAAGGGCGGCTCCGCGCTCGGCGTGAACGGCTATGGCACGGTCGCGCCCGATCACAACCAGACGGGCGTGGTGATCGGCATGCGCCAGAAGTTCTGAGGCGAGTGCGATGCAGACCGTTCACGCGCTCCATTTGCCGGTCAGGCCCGAGTGGCTCGCATTGCGCGACGAGCCGGTGCTCGAACCCGAACTCGCCATCGTCGATGCCCACCATCACCTGTGGGACCGCCAGACCGGGCGCTATCTCGCGGACGAGTTCGGCGCGGACGTGCGCGGCGGGCATCGGATCGTGTCGACGGTCTACGTGCAGTGCCGCTCGATGTTGCGTGCAAGCGGGCCGGAGGCGTTCAAGCCGGTGGGCGAAGTGGCATTCGCGAGCGGCATCGCCGCGATGTTCGACAGCGGCGCATACGGCCCCACGCGCTGTTGCGAGGCCATCGTCGGCGGTGCCGATCTGTCGCTCGGCGCGGAACTCGATGCGGTGCTCGACACGATGCTGCAGGTGTCCGGCGGGCGATTGCGCGGCATCCGCAATCCGCTCGCGTGGCATGCGAGCCCCGACGTGCGGTCGAGCCCGGTGACGCCGCCGCGCGACCGGATGTCGGAGCAGGCTTTCAGGCAGGGCGTGACGACGCTCGGCCGCTACGGGCTGTCGCTCGACGCGTGGGTCTATCACACGCAGCTCGACGACCTGTACGAACTCGCGCGCGCGTCCGAGGACGTCATCGTCGTCATCGACCATTTTGGCGGCCCCGTCGGCGTGGGGCCGCATGCCGGCCGGCGTGCCGAAGTGCATGCGCAGTGGAAACGGCAACTCGCGCGTCTCGCCGCGTTGCCGAACACGCGCATGAAGCTCGGCGGCGCGGGCATGACCGTGTTCGGTTTCGACTTCGCCGCGCGCGCGCTGCCGCCGTCGTCGCAGGACCTGGCGGCCGCGTGGCAGCCGTATTTCGATACCTGCGTCGAGCTTTTCGGCGTCGATCGCTGCATGTTCGAAAGCAACTTCCCCGTCGACAAGGGGATGTTCGGCTATCGCGTGCTGTGGAACGCCTTCAAACGACTCGCGTCCGCGATGTCGGCCGACGAAAAGGCCGCGCTGTTCAGCCGGACGGCCGCCTCGACGTATCGCGTCGCGATTCCCGGAGACAACCCATGAAGACGACTGCAACCGTGGCGACGCAGGACATCGATGCCGCCGCCGCGGAAAAAGGGCTCACGCGCGTGACCGGTATCGAGTGGCGTGCGCTGTCGCTCGCGGGGCTCGGCTGGACGTTCGAGAGCTACGACTCATTCCTGCTGTCGCTGCTGCTGCCGACGCTCGCGCTGCAGTTCGGGCTGAACAAGGCGCAGCTCGGCATGTTCACGAGCGTCACGGCGGCCGGACAGATCATCGGCGGCATTCTGTTCGGCTTCGTGTCGGACCGGATCGGGCGCGTGCGCACCGCGCTGCTCTGCGTCGGCATCTACTCGCTGTTTTCCGGCCTGATCGCATTTGCGCCCGATGCGCACGCGTTCGCCACGTTGCGCTTTTTCGGCGCGCTCGGCATGGGCGGGACCTGGACCGCCGGCGCGGCGCTCATCGCGGAGACCTGGCATCCGGGCCGGCGCGGCAAGGGCGGTGCGCTGATGCAGATGGGCTTGCCGATCGGCGCGATTCTCGCGATCGCGATCTCGGGCATCGTCGGCGCCACGCATGGCGGATTGGGCGGCGACGGCTGGCGTCTGCTGTTCCTGATCGGTGCGTCGCCGTTCTTCATCCTGTTCTGGGTCGCGCGCAAGACGCCGGAATCACCGATCTGGCTCGAACGCCGGCACGCGAAGTCGCAGGCTCGCAAGCCCGACACGGCCGGTCACGAGAAGCTGAACGTGCGCGGCCTGCTCACTGCCTTCTGCTTCATCTTCTTCCTGCAGTACCTCTACTGGGGCGTATTCACGTGGACGCCGACGTTCCTGATCACGGTGAAGCACCTCGACTTCGTGCATAGCCTGAAGTTCGTGCTGGCGTTGCAGTTCGGCGCGATCACCGGGTTCCTGCTGTTCTCGGCATGGGTCGACCGGCTCGGCCGGCGGCCGATGTTCCTGGGCTACCTGCTGATCGGCGCGCTGGCCGTCGGCGTGTATATCGTGTCGGCGAATCCGTTGCTGCTGATGACCGCGATCTTTCTGACCGGCTTCAGCGTGAACGGCATCTTCGCGGGTGCCGGCCCGTTCCTCGCGGAGATCATCGGCAACACGGCATCGCGCGGCTTCTTCATGGGTCTCGCATACAACGGCGGCCGGCTCGGCGGCTTCATCGCGCCGTTGATCATCGGTGCGCTGGCGTCGACGTCGGGCGGCTTCGTGCTCGGACTCGCGACGACGATCGTCGCGTTCGTCGCCGCGGCCGCGGTCGTGCTGTTCGCGCCCGAAACGCGCGGAAAGGCGCTGTCATGAACGTGGCGACGCAAGCGGGATGGGTGAACAGGCTGTTTCCCGCGCTGACGGAGGCATCGCTGCGGCGCTACCTGAGCGGGCAGGTCGCGTCGGTGCTCGGCAGTTGGACGCAGAACGTCACGCTGAATCTGCTGATCTATCACTTGTCCGGCTCGGCGGCGATCCTCGCGCTGCTCAACTTCCTGCTGTACGGGCCGCAGTTGATCGTCGCACCGGTGGCGGGCTCCCGCATCGGCTCGGCCAACGCGCGCCGCGTGACGCTCTGCGTGCTGACGACGTCGCTGCTGCTGACGGGCAGCCTCTTCACGTTGTCGCTGCTTGGCCTGCTCGGCGTGAAGCTGATCCTCGCGCATGCGCTGGCGATCGGCGTGTCGAGCGCGGTGGAAACGCCGGCGCGGCAGGTGCTGCTGCTGACGAGCTTGCAGGATCCGACGCACACGTCCAACGCGGTCGCGATGAACACGATGGTCTACAACGTCGGGCGCATGGTCGGCCCGACCATCGCCGGCTTCGTCTATCCGACGCTCGGCCCGCGGACGTCGTTCGCGATCTATGCGCTCGCGCTGTGCTTCATGGCGGCGTGCGTGCGGTCGATCCGGACCGCGACGGTGGACGGCCCGTCGCGCGCGGAAAGCGGCCTGCGCGACGCGGTCGGCTACGTGCTGTCCGATGCGTTCTCGGCCCGCTATCTGCCGATTCTCGCGTGCATCGGCCTGTTCGCCGGCAGCTACCAGACGCTCGTGCCGCTGCTCGCGGACCAGGGCTTTCACGACGCGGCGCGCTTTACCGGCGTGTTCTTCGCGTGCGCCGGCGCCGGCTCGTTGAGCGCGGCGGTGCTGCTGTCGTCGGCGTTCGGGCCGCGCACGTCGCACCGGTTCATCGCGTATGCGCCGTGGACGGCAGTCGGCGCGCTGGCCGTACTGGCCGCGACGACCGATGCGGCGGGATCGATTCCCGCGTTCTACGCGCTCGGCTTCAGCCTCACGTTCGCGGCCACGTCGACGAACGCGACGATTCAGCGGCAGTGCCCAGAACACGTGCGCGGCGGGCTCGTCGGGATGTACGGCATGGCCTACAACGGCACGATGCCGTTCGGTTACCTGCTCGTCGGCAGCGCATCGGAGGCGCTCGGCGTGCGACACACCTTCGCCGCCATGGCCGCCGTGCTGGCGTGCGGCGTGGTGGCGGTCATCGCGTGGCAACGGTTCACAGGAACGCGCTCAGGCGCACAATAAACGGAGACAACATGCAAGCCGGTTTCATGGAAGCGTCCGCGATCGAGCGCCGGACCATACGAAAGGTCGTCTGGCGACTCATTCCCTTCTTGATGATCTGCTACCTGCTTGCCTTCATCGACCGGGGCAACGTGGGGATGGCGTCGCTGCAGATGAACCATGACCTCGGGATGTCGGCGCAGGTCTTCGGTTTCGGCAGCAGCCTGTTCTTCATTTCGTACTTCTTTTTCGAAGTGCCGAGCAATCTCGCGCTGCAGAAATACGGCGCGCGAATCTGGATCGCGCGGATCATGATCACGTGGGGCATCGTGTCGGCGGCGACCGCGCTCGTGCACAACGCGACGACGTTCTACGTGCTGCGTTTCCTGCTGGGCGCGGCCGAGGCCGGCTTCTTCCCGGGCGTGCTGCTGTATTTGTCGTACTGGATTCCCGCGCAGTACCGCGCGCGGATCGTCGCGACGTTCATGGTCGCGATTCCGGCCGCGAGCTTCATCGGCTCGCCGATCTCCGCGCTGCTGTTGCAGATGGACGGCGTCTGGGGCCTGCGCGGCTGGCACTGGCTGTTCATCCTCGAAGGCATTCCCACGGTGCTGCTCGGCATCGCGTGCCTGTTCATGCTGACGAACAAGCCGGAGAACGCGAGGTGGCTCGACGACGACGAGCGCGCGTGGCTCTCGAACGCGCTGGCCGCCGGCCACAAGACGCGCAAGAAGGTGCCGTCGTTGCCGCTTGCGCAACTGTTCCGCAACCGCTATGTGCTGTGCCTCGCGCTCGTCGACACGTGTGCTTCCGCGGCAGGCAGCACGCTGTCCGTGTGGCAGCCGCAGTTGCTGAAGTCGTTCGGCTTGACCGTCATGGAAACCGGCCTGCTGAACTCGGTGCCGTACGCGGTGGCCTCGATCCTGATGGTTTACTGGGGCCGGCGCTCGGACCGCCTCGGCGAACGCCGCTGGCACACGGTCGTGCCGATGCTGCTGATCGGCGTGGGCCTGTTCGCGACGTCGCTGAGCGGATCGCTGCTGCCCACGATCTGCATGCTCTGCGCGGTGCTGGTCGGCGCGTATTCGTTCAAGGGCCCGTTCTGGGCGCTCGCGACCGACATGCTGTCCAACAGCACCGTGGCGGCCGGGCTCGCGACGGTCAATGCCATCGCGAACCTGCTCGGCGGCGGGCTGATGGTGAACGTATACGGGTGGGTGAAGGCGGCGACGGGCAGCTACGCGCTCGCATTGATGCCGCTCGCGATCCTCACGCTCGTGAGCGTCGCGACGCTGCTGCTGCTCACGCGCAATCATGCGGCCGGCAAGCTGGTCGGCAAGACGGGGACCATCTGATCATGGCGCGCATCGCGAGACGTGAATTCCTCCGGATCGCCGGCGCCGCGCTGGCTTCGGCTGCATTGCCGAGGCTGGCCGCGGCCGACGAAACGTGGTCGAGCGGCACCGGACGGCCGGCGTTCCGGTTGCCCGACGGGGCGATCGACTGTCACATGCACGTCTACGACGACCGGTTTCCGGTCGCGCCGGGCACGACGCTGCGCCCGCCGAATGCGACCGTCGCGCAATACCGAAGCGTGCAGGCGCGTATCGGCGTGAAGCGCAACGTGGTCGTGACGCCGTCGACGTACGGGACGGACAATCGCTGCACGCTGGCGGCGATCGCGCAGTTCGGCGCCGACGCGCGTGGCGTGGCGGTGGTCGACGGCACCGTGAGCGACGACGAACTTCGGATGCTCGATCGCGGCGGCATCCGTGCGATCCGCTTCAACCTCAGCTATCCGGGTGCGACGACACTCGACATGCTGGCGCCGCTCGCCGCGCGCATCGCGAACCTCGGATGGCACATCGAGCTGGTGGTGCAGGGTGCGCGGCTGCCTGAGCTGGAGCCGCATCTTGCGGCGTTGCCTTGCCCGCTCGTCATCGACCATATCGCGCATGTGCCGCAGCCCGGCGGACTGTCGTCGGCCGCGTTTCGTACCGCGCAACGCCTCGTGGAAAAGGGCCATACGTGGATCACGTTGTCGGGGCCGTACGTCGACAGCAAGACGGGCGCGCCCGCCTACGACGACGTCGCGCCGGTCGCGAAGGCGCTGATCGACATGGCGCCGGAACGCATGCTGTGGGGCACCGACTGGCCGCACCCGACGCAGAAGACGGACAAGCCGGACGACGCAAGCTTGCTGGACGTGATCGCCGGCTGGATCGGGCGGCCGGACTGGCAGCAGCGGATATTCGTCACGAACCCGGCGAAGTTGTACGGATTTGCATAGCGCGGGGAGGAGGTCGGAAGCTTGAAGCCGGTGACGAAACGATGTCGTCCGCAATCGGGGGATATGTTTGAAGGCGGATGGAGCCAGCGGCTGCTCGGCGGCGGCTACCGCCGACCGCGTCGCGCGGTATCCGGCCAGACGCGCGCGTCGACGGCGCCGCAGGCATGTGCGCCCACAAGCGGCCTGCGGCTCAGAGAATCGACCGGTAGGTGCCGCCCTCGACGCGCACCGCGGCGCCATTGGATGCCGCGCCCAAAGGACTGGCAAGCAGCGCCACCATCGCGGCAATCTCGTCGGCCTCGATCATGCGGGCGATCAGCGAGCTTGGACGATACGTGCCGAAGAAGTGCGATTCGATTTCCGCATCGGTCATATCGGGCCGAGGCGCGGTTTGCCGAAGATACGCGACGATGCCTTCGGATCGCGTGGCGGACGGCAGTACGCTGTTGACGGTCACGCCGGTTCCCTTCGTCAGTTCGGCCATGCCGCGCGAGACCGCGAGTTGGGCCGATTTGCTGACACCGTAGTGCACCATGTCCGGCGGCGTGAACGCACCGACTTCGCTGGACATGAAGATTACACGCCCCCAGTTCTTCGCAAGCATGCGAGGAAAGTAATGCCGTGACAGCCTGACACCCGACATCACGTTGACGTCGATCATTCGCAGCCAGTCGTCATCGGTGATTTCCGCGAACGGCTTCGCTTCGTAGTAGCCGAGATTGTTCACGAGAATATCCGTGTCCGGCTGGGCATCGATCAGTGCCGCGACGCCTCGCTCGCCGCTTACGTCGGCGACGATTCCGCGTACGCTGCCGCGCGGCGCGGCAGCGGAGAGCTCGGCGACGGCTGCGTCGAGCTTGTCTCGTTGCCGCCCTGTGATCGTGACCGCGACGCCTTCCGATGCCAATGTTCGCGCGATCGCCATCCCGATGCCGGCGGTGGCGCCGGTGACGATCGCGGTTTTTCCTTCAAGTTGCAGATCCACGGTTTGCTTCTCCTTTACTTTACTCATCGAGGAACCAGCACGGCCGGTCCGTTGCACGGCATTACTTGAGCCGCTTCAGCATTTCGCCGGCGACGTCCAGCGCCGACGCCGGATTCTGTCCGGTGATCAATTCGCGATCGGTCACCATGTGCGCGGTAAACGGCACCTCGTTGCTGCTATAAACGCCACCCGCGCGTTGCAATGCGGTCTGCGGATAGAACTTCATCGCGCCGCCGCCGAGCAGCCCTTTGGCTTGCTCTTCTTCCGCGTTGCTGATCACCGTCATCCGGTAACCGGCGTAGATCCATTTCATGTCGCCGTCGCCCGCGTTTCCCGCCGCGAGCTTTCGCGTGAAGCCCGGCGCATCGGGCAGGGTCGACAGCAGCGCAATCGGGCCGTGGCAAACGAGCGCAGTGGTCTTGCCGCGCGCGTGAAAGTCGGCCAGCAATCTGCCGACGGCGGCACTGGTCAACAGGTCCTGCATCGGCGCATGGCCGCCGGGAACATAGACGGCATCGAAGTGCGCGTAACCGATCTGCTCCACCCGCGACAGGCTGATCACCGGGGAGTGCGCGCGCGACGTGATTTGCAGCCGGTCGAGCAACGCGCGGTAGTCGCGCATCGCGTTTTCGTCGCCGTTGAAGTACATCTTGTCGGCCGACGTGACGTCCAGCGTCGGCGCCTTGCCCTCCGGCGTCGCGAAGGTCACCTGGTGGCCGGCATCGAGCAGCGCCTTGACGGGCTGCATCAGCTCGTTCAGGTAGAAGCCCGTCGCGAAGACCTTGCCGTCCTTCAGGTCGAGGTGGTCGGAATCCGACAACACCACAAGCACGTTGGCAGCGTGGGCGCCGTATGCGGCAATGCCGAGGATTGCCGCAACGGCGAGCTTGCGCATCGAATACATCGCTTTCTCCATCGGGAAGTTTCAGGCTTGTCGTGAACGGGTGAGCAACAGATGACGCATCGCGGCGCCCACGCCGGAAGCCGACTGCGGGTTCTGGCCGGTCACGAGCCGTCCGTCGACGACGACCTTCGCGGTCCAGTTCGGTGCGGGATCGTGAAGTGCGCCACGCTGCTTCAACGTACTCGCGAGCAGGAAGGGGACCACGCGATCGAGCTGGACCGCCCGTTCTTCTTCGTCCGTGAATGCGCTCAGATTCTTGCCGGTGACGAGATAGGTACCGTCGCCGAGCTTCACGTCGACCAGTGCGGCCGGGCCGTGACATACGGCACCGACCACGCCACCCGCTTCATAGATCGTGCGCGTCACCTTCTCCACGTCGGCGTTGCGGGGAAAATCCCACATTGCGCCATGACCGCCGGCAAAGAAGACCGCCGCATATTTCGACGCGTCGACGTCGCCGAGCCGCTGCGTGTGGCGCAGTGCGTCGCGGAATGCGGCATCGCTCCAATACCGGGCGTTGATTTCGTCGTCGAGATCGAGCCCGTCGACGGGCGGTTCGCCGCCCTGAATCGATGCGAATTCGACGGGAATGCCGGCCGCGTCGAGTTCGGCCAGCGGATGCGTCACTTCGCCGAGATAGAAACCGGTCGGCTCCCCGGTCGAGCCTTTCCTTGCGTGGCTCGTGAGTACGAATAGAACCGACAGATCCTGCCGGTCGCGATGTTCGCCATTCATGCTGTGCTCCTGGATTTCAATGGGTGACTCGACGATGCAGTCACGACGCACGCACTTTATTTGGCTCGGTCGCGGAGATAAACTGGCGAAAAAGTAAAGCTTTTGTTCTTTGGAGGACAAGATGGCGCGCAAATTCGACCATCTCGGTGACGTGGAAGCATTCGTGACGGTGGTCGAAAAAGGCTCGATGACTGCCGGCGCGGTGGCATTGGGCAGCACGCCTTCCGTGTTGAGCCGGGCCATCACACGCCTGGAAGCCCGGTTGGGCACGCAGTTGCTGCGTCGCTCCACGCGGCGGTTGAGCCTGACGGAGCACGGCCGGCTCTATCTGGAGCAATCGCGCGCGGCGTTCCTGCTGATCGATGACGCCGAGCGGGCCATTCAGGGGCACGGCGGTACCTTGACCGGCCATGTCCGGCTGAGCGTACCCACGACGTACGGGCACTATCGTCTGCCGCCGCTGCTTCGGCGGTTCACGCGGGAACACCCGCACGTTCGCGTGGAGTTGAACATCGCGAACCGGAACGTGGATCTCGTGGCCGAGGGCTTCGACCTGGCGATCCGTCTGGGCGAATTGCCGGACAGCGGTCTGGTCGCGCGCAAGCTCGAGGATGCGGCACTGTGCCTGGTCGCGTCGCCCGAGTATGTCGCGCACGCCGGCACGCCCGGAAATGTGGCCGACCTGGAGCACCATCTTTGTTTGCCGTTCATGCTGCCCAGCAGCGGCCGTATCGCGCCCTGGGTATTCCGCGACGGCGATCGGGACATCGATTGGCTGCCGGCTTCGAACGTCGCGGTGTCCGACGATGTGCTCGGTGTCGTGTCGATGGCGCAGAGCGGCGCCGGTATATGCCAGACCTACGACTTCATCGTTCAGGATCGGATCCGGGCCGGACATCTCGTCGAAGTGCTGCCCCATCTGCGCGGTCGCACACGGCCGTTTTCGGTCGTCTATGCGCCGCATCGCCGTCTGTCGGCCGCGTCCCGCAACTTGATCGACATGTTGGTCGCGTCGGCATCCGAGGCTTGAAGTGCCGGCAATGCCGACGCGAGATTCGGCGTGGCGTGACGGGTGCTGCATCGGATGCCTGTATTCGCATCTCATCGAAAGCGACACGAGCCGGACCGAAGCCCCGTATTAACCCTGATTAAAAACACTTATCACGGTGAAAAATTCCGCATCTTATTGAACCGATATCGGCTCGCTATAGTGGCTCGCTTTCCCGCGCGCATCCGCGGCGTGCGCAGACAAACGGCAGGAGCCTCTTGATGACCACCGATACCCGCTTCACCGAAGTCGAGGATCTGCTGCCCGCCGCCGGCGGGCTGCGCGAGATCCGTCACCACATCCATCACCACCCCGAACTCGCGTACGAAGAGCACGACACGGCCGCGCTCGTCGCGGACAAGCTCGAGCAGTGGGGCTGGCAGGTGACGCGCGGGGTTGGCAAGACGGGCGTGGTCGGCACGCTGCGGGTGGGCGACGGCGCACGCAGCATCGGCATTCGCGCGGACATGGACGCGCTGCCGATCGTCGAGGCGACCGGCCTGCCGTATGCGAGCGGCACGCACGGCAAGATGCACGCATGCGGCCACGACGGCCACACGACGATGCTGCTCGGCGCCGCGCAGCATCTCGCGAAGACGCGCCACTTCTCGGGCACCGTGCACCTGTATTTCCAGCCGGCGGAAGAGCACGGCGTCGACAGCGGCGCGAAGAAGATGATCGACGACGGCCTGTTCGAGCGTTTCCCGTGCGATGCGGTGTTCGGCATGCACAACCATCCGGGCGCGGCGCCCGGCGTATTCCTCACGCGGCGCGGCCCGTTCATGTCGGCGGGCGACAAGGCGATCATCACGATCGAAGGCGTCGGCGGCCACGCGGCGCGGCCGCACCTCACGGTCGATCCGGTCGTCGTCGCGGCGAGCATCGTGATGGCGCTGCAGACGATCGTCGCGCGCAACGTCGACCCGTCGCAGCCGGCGGTCGTCACGGTCGGCTCGATGCACGCGGGCACCGCGAACAACGTGATTCCGAACGGTGCGCGCCTCGAGCTCAGCGTGCGTTCGTTCAGCCCCGACGTGCGCGCGCTGCTCAAGCGCCGCATCACCGAGCTGGCCGAAACGCAGGCCGCGAGCTACGGCGCGACTGCCAACGTCGAGTACATCGAAGGCTATCCGGTCGTCGTCAATACGGATGCCGAAACGGATTTCGCCGCGCAGGTCGCGCGCGAACTCGTCGGCGATGCACACGTGGTCGAGCAGGCCGACCTGCTGATGGGCAGCGAGGATTTCGCGTTCATGCTGCAGCAGCGACCGGGCTCGTTCGTGCGGCTCGGCAACGGCGAAGGCGAGGACGGCTGCATGGTGCACAACCCGAAATACGACTTCAACGATCGCAACCTGCCGATCGGCGCGGCGTTCTGGACGCGCCTCGTCGAGCGTTACCTCGGACAGTGATCGCGGCGGCGGCGCGCGGCCGGCGCTTCCGGCCGCATTGACAGGAGAGGATAGCGATGCAGAAGGACCATCTCGCGCTGCACCCCGCGTCGACGGGCGCTGCCGGAGCCGGTGCGCCCGGCGCGCCTGCCGTCACGCGGCGCGGCGCGATCGCCGCGGCCGTGATCGGCAACTGGCTGGAATTCTTCGATTTCACCGTGTACGGCTTCTTCGCGGTGCTGATCGGCAAGCTGTTCTTCCCGTCGAGCGACCCGACCACGTCGCTGCTGCTGTCGGTCGCGACGTTCGCCGCCGGCTTCTTCACGCGGCCGCTCGGCAGCGTCGTGCTCGGCGTCTACGCGGACCGCAAGGGGCGCAAGGCCGCGCTGAACCTGACGATCATGCTGATGGCGCTCGGCACCGGCCTGATCGCGATCGCGCCGACCTATGCGCAGGTGGGCGTCGCCGCGCCGCTGCTCGTCGTGTTCGCGCGCTTGCTGCAGGGTTTCTCACAGGGCGGCGAATTCGGCGCGGCGACGTCGACGCTGCTCGAACAGGGCGGCACGTCGCGCCGCGCGTTCCGCGCGAGCTGGCAGCTCGCGACGCAGGGCGGCGCCGCGCTGATGGGCTCGGGCTTCGCAGCGCTGCTGTCGAACACGATGACGAAGGATGCGCTGGAAGGTTGGGGCTGGCGGCTGCCGTTTCTCGTCGGCGTGCTGATCGCGCCAGTCGGGATGTTTTTGCGTCGCCGGCTCGCGGACGATGCGCCCGGCGACCGCCATCACGGCATCGAGCGCGGCGTGCTGCACGAACTGTTCTCGAAGCACACGCGCACGGTGTTGCTGCTGATGCTCACGGTGATGGGCGGCACGGTGTCGACCTACATCCTGACCTTCTACATGCCGACCTACGCGATCCATACGCTCGGCCTGCCGATGAAGCTGTCGATGTTCGTCGGCGTCGCGTCGGGCTGCGTGATGCTGGTCACGTGCCCGCTGTTCGGTTGGCTGTCGGACCGGCTCGGCAGCCGCCGCCTGCCGATCTTCGTCGGCCGCGGCGTGCTGGTCGCGCTGCTGTTCCCGGCGTTCTGGCTGATGAACCATCATCCGACGCTGTCGGTGATCCTGCCGCTGACCGCGCTGATGCTGCTGTTCTATTCGCTCGGCTCCGCATCGGAAATGGCGCTGATGTGCGAGTCGCTGCCGCGCCACGTGCGCGCGACGGGGATCTCGATCGCGTATGCGCTCGCGGTGACGATCTTCGGCGGCACCGCGCAGCTGATCGCGACCTGGCTCGTGAAGACGACCGGCAGCAAGCTCGCGCCGGCCGGCTACGTGGCCGCGTGCGTGGTGCTGTCGCTGGTCGCGGTCGCGATGCTGCGCGAGACGGCGCGGGAATCGCTGGACTGACGTGCGAGGCGCGATGCGGGCCGCGACGCGGCCCGATGCGCTTACCGCCCGCGCACGACCCTCAGATACGACGCGAGCATCGTCGCGAGTTCCTGCGCGGCCGGCGTCAGCGGCACGGCCGCGCGCTGCAGCAGGCACACGTCCTGCGCGTCGGCCCGTTCGCGCACCGATATCTTCGCGAGCGCGCCGGCGAACGGCCCGTGCCGCGTGATCGCTTCGGTTTCGAGCGCGAGCGAATCGGTCTGCGTGACAATCTGCAGCGTCTCGAACATCCCCTCGACGGTCGCGAGAATCTTCGGCGGCGGCTGGCCGTGCGCGTCGAAGTACGCAAGCAGCCGGTTGACGACCGGGTCGGCGCTCAGGTTCGGCGAGCGCGTGGACACCCATCCATAGGCGGCCAGCTCGGCGAGCGATTGCGCATGCATCGCCGGGTGCCCGTTGCGGCACACGACCACCGGCGCCGACGTGCGCAGCGGCGTGACCGCGAGATCGGTCGTGTCGGTCTGCTTCGCGACTAGCGCGATCGCGAAATCGACCGCGCTTTCGCGCAGCCAGCCGATCATCATCCGCGACGTGCCGGTGCGCAGGTGCACGTCCACCTTGTCGAAGCGCGCGCGGAACGCGGTCAGCACCGGCGCGAACGCGTCGATCAGCGGCTCGGTCACGAGGCCGAGCGTGACCGTGCCTTCGTAGGCGCCGCTCAACTGACGGATTTCCCGCTCGACCTGCTCGCATTCGCCGAGGATCGCACCGGACCGCGCGAGCAGCCGCTGGCCGACGGCCGTCGGCACGATCCCGCGGTTGGTACGCGTGAACAGCGTCGCGCCGAGCGTCGCCTCGAGGCCCTGCAGTTGCTGCGTGACGCCGCTTTGCGCGAGATCGAGCGCGCGGGCGGCCGCGCGCAGGCTGCCGTGCTCGACGACGGCCTGGAAGATGCGGAGCTGGGACAGCGTGAACGCCATGGGAAGCAGCGAGGCCGGTGATCGGAAATACCGATCATGATAAGTCAGCCGATGGTTCCGGCGCTGGCCGCGGGCTTCTACGATCGCAGGCAGTCCGGCTCATGCCGTTCGTTCCTTTTCCTGCCTATCGTCGACCATGAAACGTTTCCTTGCCCCGCTCGTTTCCCTGTGCATTGGCCTGGCCGCCACGTCCGCGTCCGCGCTCGATGCGCCCGTGGTGCGACTCGGCATCGACCCGACCTACCCGCCGATGGACGCGAAGGCGCCCGACGGCAGCCTGAAGGGCTTCGACGTCGATCTCGGCAACGAAATCTGCCGCCGCGCGCAGTTGCGCTGCCAGTGGGTCGAGCTCGAATTCTCCGGGATGATCCCCGCGCTGCAGGCGCGCAAGATCGACGCGATCCTGTCGTCGATGGCGATCACCGCGAAGCGTGAGAAGCAGATCCTGTTCTCGTCGAAGCTGTTCCGCTTCAAGTCGCGGCTCGTCGCGCGGCCCGGCAGCGGGCTCGACGGCACGGCGGCGTCGCTGGCCGGCAAGCGCGTCGGCGTGCAGTCGGGCACGCAATTCGAATCGTGGGCGCTCGCGCACTGGGCGCCGGCCGGCGTCGGCGTGGTGCCGTACAAGAGCCAGGACGACGTGTTCGCCGATCTCGTCAACGGCCGCCTCGACGCGGCGCTGCTCGGCACCGTGGAAGCCGATTACGGGTTCCTGCGCCAGCCGCGCGGCAAGGGTTTCGCATTCGTCGGCGCGCCGCTCGACATGGGCGATCGCGGCGTCGGCATCGGCATGCGGCAGTCGGATACCGCGCTGAAGGCGTCGATCGACGGCGCGATCGCGTCGATGCTGAAGGACGGCACGTACGACCGGATCGCGAAGCAGTATTTCGATTTCAACCCGTACGGCGACTGAGCGCCGTGCCGGCCCGTTGCCCCGATTCCCTGCTTTCATCCATTCGAGACCCTCGATGCAGATTCGCACCACGCCGCTCCTGTCGCCGTCGATCGGCACGCAACGCACGCTGACGAGCTTTCATTTCGGGCCGGCCGACAGCGGCCGCAAGATCTACCTGCAGGCCGCGCTGCACGCGGACGAGACACCCGCGATGCTCGCGGCGGTCGTGCTCAAGCAGCGCCTCGCGCAGCTCGACGCCGAAGGGCGGCTCGCGGCCGAAATCGTGCTCGTGCCGGTGTCGAACCCGGTCGGCCTCAATCATCATCTGCTCGGGCAGTTCATCGGCCGGTTCGATCTCGCGAGCGGCCGCAACTTCAATCGCGGCTTCCTGCCGCTCGCGGAGATCGCCGCGCGTGCGCGCGACCGGCTGGGCGACGACGGCGCGCGCAATCGCGCGATCGTGCGCGAATGCGTCGGCGCGGCGCTCGACGAAATCGCGCCGCGCACCGAATTCGATGCGCTGCAACTGGCGCTGCTGAAGCTGTCGCACGACGCCGACGTCGTGATCGACCTGCATTGCTCGCTCGAAGCGGTGATGCACGTCTACACGAGCGATACCGCGTGGCCGGAGGTCGAGCCGCTCGCGCGTTATCTCGGCGCCGAGGTGTCGCTGCTCGCCGAGGATTCGGGCGGCCATGCGTTCGACGATGCCCATCATCTGCTGTGGTCACGGTTGCGCGCGTATTTGCCGGACGGCACGCCGATGGCGGCCGGCACCGTGGCCGTGACGGTCGAGTGTCGGGGCCAGCGCGACGTGACGTACGAATATGCGCAACGCGACGCCGACGCGCTCGTCGACTATCTGGTGTGGTGCGGCGCGGTGCGCGGCGAACGCGCGCCGCTGCCGCCGCTGGCCGCGCCGGCCACGCCGCTCGCGGGCAGCGAGCAGTTTTATGCGCCGGTGAGCGGGATTCTCGTGCACCGCGCGGCGATCGGCGCGACGATCCGTGCGGGCGATCCGCTGTTCGACATCGTCGATCCGCTGACGGATGCGGTCACGACGATCTCGAGCGCGACCGATGGCGTGTTCTACATGCGCCGCGCGATCCGCTTCGTGACGGCCGGCGCGCCGCTCGGCCGCGTGACGGGCACGGTGCCGGTGCGAAAGGGGATGCTGCTGGGCGCGTGATCGAGGCGGCGGCCTGCCGACGCGATGCAATTTCGTTCTCGTCAGATTGACCGTGTTCGAGCGCGTTACTAAATTGTGCGACGCGGAGTGCGCTCCGTGTTCCGTGAGAAGAACGTTGCAGAGATCAGAGTTTGAGCGGGCGGCCTGTGCCGCCCGTCTTTTTTTGTTCGGTGACTTGTCGTGTCACGGATACGACGATCGGGCAGGGTGCTCAGCCACGTCGCGCCACCAGCTCCGATACCGTCTGCGCGGCCTGCTGCAGCGGCCCGAGAAACTCCTTCACCATCTGCTTCGCGGTATGCCGCTGCGCGTTGCCGCTGATGTTCATCGCGGCGATGACCTGCCCGCGCCGGTTGCGGATCGGCGCGGACAGCGACATCAGCCCCACTTCGAGTTCCTGGTCGACCACGGCCCAGCCCTGCTGGCGCACCTGCGCGATCGCCGCCTTCAGTTCGCCCATGTCGGTGATCGTGCGCGGCGTGTGCGCGCGGATGGCGCTCTGCGCGAGCGTGTCGTCGAGCGTCGCATCGTCGAGCGCGGACAGCAGCACGCGGCCCATCGACGTGCAGTATGCAGGCAGCCGGCTGCCGATCGACAGGTTGATCGTCATGATCTTGCGGGTCGGCACGCGCAGTACGTAGACGATCTCGGTGCGGTCGAGCACCGCGGCCGAGCAGCTTTCGTGGATCTGCGCGGACAGTTGCTCCATCACCGGATCGGCGAGATTCCAGAACGGCATCGACGTGAGATACGCGAAGCCGAGCTCGAGGATCTTCGGCGTGAGCCGGAACAGCCGGCCGTCGGCCTCGACGTAGCCGAGCGTCTGCAGCGTGAGCAGGATCCGGCGCGCGCCCGCGCGCGTGAGGCCGGTGGCCGATGCGACCTCGGTGAGCGTCTGTTCCGGGCGTGCCGCGTCGAACGCGCGGATCACCGCGAGGCCGCGCGCGAACGACTGTACATAGGAGTCGCCGGGTTTCGTCTGAATATCGTCGGTTGTCATGAGCGCCTGGAATGTCGTGCAGCCGAGAAGATAGCGCATGGGGCCCGACACGCCAACCGCCTGGCCGACCGTGCCCTTGACAGGTCGTCCCCGCACTCCCTATGATGCGTTGAACG
Organism: Burkholderia sp. EMB26; assembly: GCF_024730645.1. Classification (NCBI taxonomy): domain Bacteria; kingdom Pseudomonadati; phylum Pseudomonadota; class Betaproteobacteria; order Burkholderiales; family Burkholderiaceae; genus Burkholderia; species Burkholderia sp. EMB26. Next base: position 1,759,461 of record NZ_CP078071.1, on the reverse strand, counting down.
TTCGATACACGATCTTATGTTCGTATGTAGAACATTTAAGCGCATCCCGGCGGGCAATGCAAGGGGCGCGCCCTGTTCATTTCCCCGCCTTTCACGGGACCGGAGACACTGATGACCGAAGCTTTTCTGTGTGATGCGATCCGTACGCCGATCGGGCGTTACGGTGGTGCACTGTCCGGCGTGCGCGCCGACGATCTGGGCGCGGTGCCGCTCAAGGCGCTCGTCGAGCGCAACCGCGACGTCGACTGGACGGCGATCGACGACGTGATCTACGGCTGCGCGAACCAGGCCGGCGAGGACAACCGTAACGTGGCACGCATGTCGGCGCTGCTGGCGGGCTTGCCGGAGGGCGTGCCGGGTTCGACGATCAACCGCCTGTGCGGTTCCGGGATGGACGCGGTCGGCGTGGCCGCGCGCGCGATCAAGTCGGGCGAAGCCGCGCTGATGGTCGCGGGCGGCGTCGAGAGCATGACGCGCGCGCCGTTCGTGATGGGCAAGGCCGCGAGCGCGTTCGCGCGCCAGGCCGACATCTACGACACGACGATCGGCTGGCGCTTCGTCAATCCGTTGATGAAACAGCTGCACGGCGTCGATTCGATGCCGGAAACCGCCGAGAACGTCGCGGTCGACTACAACGTCAGCCGCGCGGATCAGGACCTGTTCGCGCTGCGCAGCCAGCAGAAGGCCGCGCGGGCGCAGCAGGACGGCACGCTGGCCGAAGAAATCGTGTCGGTCACGATTGCTCAGAAGAAGGGCGATCCGGTGATCGTGTCGCGCGACGAGCATCCGCGCGAGACGTCGCTCGAAGCGCTCGCGAAGCTGAAGGGCGTCGTGCGCCCGGACGGCTCGGTGACGGCCGGCAACGCGTCGGGCGTCAATGACGGCGCCGCCGCGCTGCTGCTGGCGAACGAGGCAACCGCGAAGCGCTTCGGCCTGACGCCGCGCGCCCGCGTGCTGGGGATCGCGACGGCGGGCGTCGCGCCGCGCGTGATGGGCATCGGTCCGGCGCCGGCTACGCAGAAGCTGCTCGCGCGGCTCGGGATGACGATCGACCAGTTCGACGTGATCGAGCTGAACGAAGCGTTCGCGTCGCAAGGTCTCGCGGTGCTGCGCATGCTCGGCGTCGCCGATGACGATCCGCGCGTGAATCCGAACGGCGGCGCGATCGCGCTCGGCCACCCGCTCGGCGCATCGGGCGCGCGCCTCGTGACGACCGCGATGTACCAGTTGCATCGCACGAACGGCCGTTTCGCGCTGTGCACGATGTGCATCGGCGTCGGTCAGGGCATCGCGATCGCGATCGAACGCGTCTGAGCGGCGTAATGCGGTGATGCGGGCGGTGCGCGGCCGGATCCGCGCCGCTTGACCGCTGCGCCGTTTCCGCCACGATGGGCGGCACGAGGTGTCTCGTGCCGCCCATCGTCGTTAACCGGCCTGCGACGCTTGCCTGAGCCGCGCGTCGAGGGCGTCGATCTCGGTGTCCGCGAACACCTCGATGCCATGCGCGCGCAGCAGCGCCGCCGTGACGCCGGCGCCCGCGTGGCGCCGGCTCTCGAAACTTCCGTCGTAAATGAACGTGCTGCCGCACGACGGGCTGCCGTCGGCGAGGATCGCGAAGCGGCAATCGTGCGCCTGCGCGAGGGCCAGCGCGGTTTGCGCGCCGGCAACGAACGGGGTCGTCACGTCGGTGCCGTTCACGTCGACGATACGTGCGTGACCCGACAGCACCTGCTGCCCCGATGCGCCGCCGGCGATCTCGGCAGGCGGGCGCGGCACGCCGAGGCCGCCCGCGAGTTCGGGGCAGACGGCCACGAGCCGCCCTTCGCGTTGCCAGCGTTCGAGCGCTTCGTGCGCGGCGGTCTTCGCCGCGCCGTTGTAACGCACCGGATGGCCGACCACGCACATGCTGACGAGGATCTTCGGCGGGGCGGGCGGTGGCGGCTCGTGGTTCAATGTCGCGCTCCGTGACGGTTGATGGCGATTGTGGCAGAGCGAAAAATTCTACCCGTCATCCGCGTGCCGGGCCGTCAGGCCGTCGGCCCTTCGAGGTGAATGTCCTCGGGCTCGAGCGCGTAAAGCTCGGGATCGGGCGCCATGCTGACCGTGAAGCCGAGCCGCAGGTAGAAGTCGATCGTGTGCCGCGACGGCGTGGCCGACACATACAGGCGCTCGGCGCCCATTGCACGTGCCTGCACCTGCGCCGCGCGATAGAGCTGTACGCCGAGCCCGCAGCCGCGCCAGTCGTGGCTCACATGCAGGAATTTCAGCTGCAGCATGTCGCGCCGCGGGCCGAGCGGCCGGCTGTCGACGACGACGGCCGCGACGAGCCGCGTGCCGTCGAACCGGCCGAGAAACCAGCCGCCGCGGTCGTGGCAGTCGAGCAGGATCGGCGTGTAGTGATCGGCTTCGCCGTCGGGCCAGCCGGCCACGTCGTAGAACTCGGCCACGAGATGCAGCGTGCCGTCGCGCAGCACGTACAGGTGCTCGATGATTTCGCGGCGGTCGATGGTCCACACGAGCGGCACGTCGTCGCGGGCCAGCAGGCGGGCCGACAGCGCGTCGCGTTCGGCGGCGGTGCGGCGCGTCATGCGGCCGCCCGCTGCGCGGCGATTGCGTACATCAACGGCAGGCGCGGCATGCCTTCGGGCGGCACCATCCGGCGGCCCTCCAGCTCGCGCATGCCGTCGAAGCCCTTCCAGCCGTTCGCGTACGGATATTCGTTCAGGCGCTCGATCGCGAGCCCGGCCGAGACCAGCGCATTCACCACGTCGCCGATGCCCCACATGAACTCGTAGCTCGGATGCGGGTTCGCGAAACCGACGATGCCCGGATGATCGTGCTGCTCGCCGAGCCCCGTGCCGGACGCCGCGACGTAATCGCCGACGCCCGCGGGTTCCTCGGTCGCGTCGCTCTTGAAGTAGTCGTAGCGCGGTTGCCACTGTTCGTCGAAATACAGTGAGAACGGGTGGAACTCGATCATCGCGAAGCGGCCACCCGGTGCGAGCAGCGAGGCGATCCCGCGCGCCCATGCGCTCAGGTCGGACAGCCAGCAGATCGCGCCGTACGACGTGAACACGCGATCGAAGCGCTCGCCGCGCGCGGCGGCTTCGGGCATCCAGTCGAGTACGTCGGCGCGCTCGAACCGCGCGGGCAGGCCGGCGTCGGCCGACAGTCGCCGCGCGAAGTCGATCGCCTCGTCGGAGATGTCGACACCGGTTGCATCCGCGCCGTCGCGCACGAGGCTCAGCGTGTCCTGCCCCGCGTTGCATTGCAGGTGCAAGAGCCGCAGACCGGTGAGATCGCCGAGCAGTTCGCGTTCTTCCGGAAACAGCGTCGAGCCGCCATTGCGGAAAAATGCAGCCTGATCGCCTTTATGGCTGTTGTGCGCGACCGTCGCCGTATTCCAGGACAGCCGATTCAGTTCATGCAATGCCTTTTTCATGGAATTCGAATTCAGGTGGAATGGAGCAGGATAAGTCAAATCGTTTCGCCGCGCGCAACGGATGCTGGCATTGGCGCATCGGGCCGCGCGTTGTGACAAGTTGATAAACGCGTGTCGGGATTATCGCCGGATTATTTGATCGAAATCATGGCAATGGCTGGATTGCCCATTTTATGCGCAACGGAATTAAGGTTTTCCGATGAATTGCCGACAGTAAGGACGAGAGTGTCGTAAAGCGATCAACCGTTTTTCGGCTACTGAGCGCGACTTCAGCGCGGCGCGGACGACAGATCCGCCTTTCGGAGCCTTGCATGCGCAACAACCAGCCCGTTACCCAACAGGAATTCGATTTTCCCGACGACGTCACGCTGATGTCGACCACCGATGCCGACAGCATCATCACCTACGCAAACACGACGTTCGCGCAGGTGAGCGGGTTCTCGAACGAAGAGCTCGTCGGCCAGCCGCACAACGTGGTGCGTCACCCGGACATGCCGAAGGAGGCGTTCGCCGACATGTGGGCGACGCTCAGGCGCGGTGAGCCCTGGACCGCGCTCGTGAAGAACCGCCGCAAGAACGGCGATCACTACTGGGTGCGCGCGAACGCGATTCCGGTGATGCGCAACGGCGCGCCGCAAGGCTACATGTCGGTGCGCACGAAGGCGCCGCACGACGAGACCCAGGCCGCGGACGCGCTGTATCGCGCGTTTCGCGAAGGCAAGGCCGGCCGGCGCCGGTTCCACAAGGGGCTCGTCATCCGTACCGGGCTGCTGCGGCTCGCATCGCTGTCGCAGACGATGTCGGTGCGCGCACGCGTGCATTCGGCGCTGTGCGTGCTGGCGCCGGCGGTCGTCGGCGCGGGCTGGGCCTGCGGGCTGGCCGGCGGCGGGCTCGCGGCGTTTGCCGGCGTGACGGTCGGCGTGGCGGCGGCCACCGGCTGGTGGCTCGACGCGCAGATCGTGCAACCGTTGAAACGGCTGCACGAGCAGGCGCTGAACGTCGCGACCGGCGAGAGCCGGCGCGGCGTGCGGATGAATCGCGTCGACGAGATCGGCATGACATTGCGCACGATCAACCAGCTCGGGCTGATGTTCCGCTGGCTCGTCGACGACGTCAGCGAGCAGGTGCACAACGTGCAGCGCGCGAGCAACGAGATCGCGCAGGGCAACAACGACCTGAGCGCGCGCACCGAGCAGGCCGCGTCGAGCGTGCAGGAAACGGCCGCGTCGATGGCCGAGATGACGGCCACCGTGTCGAGCAATGCGGAGACGGCGCTGCAGGCGAATCAGTTGTCCGTGTCCGCGAGCGAGGCGGCCGAGCGGGGCGGGCAGGCGGTCAGCGAGGTCGTCACGACGATGAGCGAGATCACCGACAGCTCGAGGAGAATTGCCGACATCATCGGCGTGATCGACGGCATCGCGTTCCAGACCAACATCCTCGCGCTGAACGCGGCGGTCGAGGCGGCGCGCGCGGGCGAACAGGGTCGTGGTTTCGCGGTGGTCGCCGGCGAGGTGCGCGCGCTCGCGCAGCGCAGCGCGAACGCGGCGAAGGAGATCAAGACGCTGATCGGCGCGAGTGTCGAGCGGGTCGAGTCGGGTGCGCGGATCGTCGATGGCGCGGGCAAGACGATGGAGGACATCGTCACGCAGGTGAAGCGCGTGTCGGATCTGATTGCGGAGATCAGCTCGTCGACGGCCGAGCAGAGCACGGGTGTCGCGCAGGTCGACCAGGCGGTCGTGCACCTGGACAACATCACGCAGCAGAACGCGGCGCTCGTCGAACAGAGCACGGCGGCGTCGGAGAGCCTGAAGCAGCAGGCGACGCGGCTCGTGGATGCGGTGAACGTATTCAGATGATGCCGAAAGGGGGCGCGACGTGCGGGTTCGATCGATGAATGCCGGATGTCGCGCCCAGCGCTTATCCAGGGTTGAGGATTGGGTCGAACGGCGAAAAATGAGAAATATTCTTATTTCCAATTGACTGTTCGTGTATTCAATCACGCCGAAATCACGACGGGAAATAATCAGACGAATGGCCGGAAAACCTTTGTCGGACAAGGCGTTGCGTTTTATCCGTGAACAAATTATTCGGTAAAAACAAGTTGATTCATATTTAATGCATATTTACCCGAATACGGCATAATGTTTTCGTCGAATGTGCCGAAAGTGCAGGAGCCCGACTCACACGCATGCGAATCGATCGCCATGCGCGGAGTCTCGAATCAATCGACGAGCGGACGCAAGATCCGCCACCCGGAGCTCCACACCATGCGCAACAACCAGCCCGTCACGCAACGCGAATTCGAATTTGCCGACGATGCGACGCTGATGTCGACGACCGATGCCGACAGCTACATCACGTACGCGAACGCGGCGTTCATCCAGGTCAGCGGCTTTTCTCCCGAGGAAATCGAAGGCCAGCCGCACAACGTGGTGCGTCACCCGGATATGCCGAAGGAGGCGTTCGCCGACATGTGGGCGACGCTCAAGGGCGGCGAGCCGTGGACCGCGCTCGTGAAGAACCGCCGCAAGAACGGCGATCACTACTGGGTGCGCGCGAACGCGATTCCGGTGATGCGCAACGGGCAGCCGAAGGGCTACATGTCGGTGCGCACGAAGGCGACGCGCGACGAGATCGCGGCCGCCGAGGCGCTGTATCGCGATTTCCGCGAAGGCAAGGCCGGCAGCCGCCGGTTCCACAAGGGATTGATCGTGCGCACGGGCGCGATGCGCGTCGCGTCGCTGTTCCAGACGATGTCGGTGCGCGCCCGGCTGGTGTCGACGCTATGCGTGCTCGCGCCGGCGGTCATCGGCGCCGGCTGGGCGGGCGGGTTGACCGGCGGCGGGCTCGCGGCGTTCGCCGGCGCGGCGATCGGCGTGACGGCGGCGGCCGGGCTGTGGCTCGACGCGCAGATCGTGCGGCCGCTTCGACAGTTGCGCGACGAGGCGTTGCGCGTGGCGACCGGCGAGAGCCGCAGCGGCGTGCGGATGAACCGGGTCGACGAGATCGGCATGACGCTGCGCACGATCAACCAGCTCGGGTTGATGTTCCGCTGGCTCGTCGACGACGTCAGCGAACAGGTGCTGAACGTGCAGCGCGCGAGCAACGAGATCGCGCAAGGCAACAACGACCTGAGCGCGCGCACCGAGCAGGCGTCGACCAGCGTGCAGCAGACGGCCGCGTCGATGGCCGAGATGACGGCGACCGTGTCGAGCAATGCGGAGACGGCGTTGCAGGCGAATCAGTTGTCCGTGTCCGCGAGCGAGGCGGCCGGGCGGGGCGGGCAGGCGGTGAACGAAGTCGTCGCGACGATGAACGACATCACCGACAGCTCGCGCAAGATCGCGGATATCATCGGCGTGATCGACGGCATCGCGTTCCAGACCAACATCCTCGCGTTGAATGCGGCGGTCGAGGCGGCGCGCGCGGGCGATCAGGGGCGCGGTTTCGCGGTGGTCGCCGGCGAGGTGCGGGCGCTCGCGCAGCGCAGCGCGAACGCGGCGAAGGAGATCAAGACGCTGATCGGCGCGAGTGTCGAGCGGGTCGAGTCGGGTGCGCGGATCGTCGATGGCGCGGGCAAGACGATGGAGGACATCGTCACGCAGGTGAAGCGCGTGTCGGATCTGATTGCGGAGATCAGCTCGTCGACGGCCGAGCAGAGCACGGGTGTCGCGCAGGTCGACTAGGCGGTCGTGCACCTGGACAACATCACGCAGCAGAACGCGGCGCTCGTCGAACAGAGCACGGCGGCGTCGGAAAGCCTGAAGCAGCAGGCGACGCGGCTGGTCGAGGCGGTGAACGTATTCCGCTGATCGCGGGGAAGGGAGGGTGACGCGGGCGCGACGGAGAGGCGCCGGCCCGCGTCGGGCCGCCCGGTTCCGGCCGGGCGGCGAGGGCCTGTCGCCGGGAAGCGACCGGCCCCGAACCGTCAGACGGCCAGGCAGAGGTACTTGATCACGACGTAGTCGTCGATGCCGTAGTGCGAGCCTTCGCGGCCGAGGCCCGACTGCTTGACGCCGCCGAACGGCGCGACTTCGTTCGAGATCAGGCCCGTGTTCACGCCGACCATCCCGTATTCGAGCGCTTCGGCCACCTTCCACACGCGACCGATGTCGCGGCTGTAGAAGTACGCGGCGAGGCCGAACTCGGTGTCGTTCGCGAGGCGGATCACTTCGTCGTCGCTGCCGAACTTGAACAGCGGCGCGAGCGGCCCGAACGTTTCTTCCTTCGCGACCTTCATCGCCGGCGTGACGCCGGTCAGCACGGTCGGCTCGAAGAAGCCGTGGCCGAGCGCATGGCGCTTGCCGCCCGTCACGACGGTCGCGCCCTTCGCGAGCGCGTCCTCGATGTGCGCCTCGACCTTCAGCACGGCCGCTTCGTTGATCAGCGGGCCCTGCGTGACGCCCGGCTCCGTGCCGCGGCCGACCTTCAGCTGGCCGACGGCCGCCGCGAGCTTCTGCGCGAACTGGTCGTATACGGCTTCGTGTACGTAGAAGCGGTTCGTGCACACGCACGTCTGGCCGCTGTTGCGGTACTTCGACGCGATCGCGCCCTGCACGGCCGCATCGAGATCGGCGTCGTCGAACACGATGAACGGCGCGTTGCCGCCGAGCTCCAGCGACACCTTCTTGACCGTCGCCGCGCATTGCGCCATCAGCAGGCGGCCGACCGGCGTCGAGCCCGTGAACGACAGCTTGCGCACGATCGGGTTCGACGTCAGCTCGCCGCCGATCGCCTTCGGGTCGCCCGTGACGACGCTGAACACGCCGGCCGGCACGCCCGCGCGCTCGGCGAGCACCGCCATCGCGAGCGCGGAGAACGGCGTGGCCTCGGCCGGCTTCACGACGATCGGGCAGCCGGCCGCGAGCGCCGGGCCGACCTTGCGCGTGATCATCGCCGCCGGGAAGTTCCACGGCGTGATCGCCGCGCATACGCCGATCGCTTCCTTCGTCACGACGATGCGCTTGTCGCTCGCCGGCGTCGGGATCGTGTCGCCGTACACGCGCTTGCCTTCCTCGGCGAACCATTCGAGGAACGACGCCGCGTAGCCGATCTCGCCCTTCGCTTCGGCCAGCGACTTGCCTTGCTCGGTCGTCAGGATCAGCGCGAGGTCATCGGCGTTTTCCATCATCAGGTCGTGCCACTTGCGCAGGATGACCGCACGCTCCTTCGCGGTCTTCTTGCGCCATGCCGGCCAGGCGGCGTTCGCGGCGTCGATCGCGTGACGTGTCTCGGCCGCGCCCATCGCCGGCACGGTGCCGAGCAGGCCGCCGGTGGCCGGGTTGCGGACGTCGAACGTCTCGCCGTTCGTCGCGCCTTGCCATTCGCCGTTGACGTACGCCTGCTGGCGGAACAGCGACGGATCTTTCAGTGCCAGGGTTTCCTGAACAGTGCTCATATGAATCACCTGCTTCGAAAAGGACGGATGAAAACGGCCGCCGCCGTCTTCACGACGGCGGCGGCGCATTCAGTTGCAGCGGACGGGAACTCAGGCCGGCACGCCGACCGTTTCCTTCAGCACTTCCTCGAGGATCACGAGCGCTTCGTCGAACACGGCTTGCGGGATCGTCAGCGGGAACAGGAAGCGCACGACGTTCGAGTACACGCCGCACACGAGCAGCAGCAGGCCGCGCTCGAGCGCACGCGCCTGCACGCGCTTCGTGAATTCGGCATCCGGCTCGCCCGAACCCGGCTTCAGGAATTCGACCGCGATCATCGCGCCCGGGCCGCGCACGTCGGCGATCTGCGGCACGTCGGCCTGCAGCGCGTTCAGCTTCGCCTTCAGCACGTCGCCGAGTTGCGTCGCGCGCTCGCACAGCTTCTCTTCGTCGATGATCTCGAGCACCGCGTGCGCCGACGCGACCGCCAGCGGGTTGCCCGCGTAGGTGCCGCCGAGGCCGCCCGGGGCGGCCGCGTCCATCACGTCCGCACGGCCGACGACGCCCGACAGCGGCATGCCGCCCGCGAGGCTCTTCGCCATCGTGATCAGGTCGGCCAGCACGTCGTAGTGCTGCATCGCGAACAGCTTGCCGGTACGTGCGAAGCCCGTCTGCACTTCGTCGGCGATCAGCAGGATGCCGTGTTCGTTACAGATCTTGCGCAGCGCGCGCACGAATTCGGCCGGCGCCGGGTTGAAGCCGCCTTCGCCCTGGACCGGTTCGAAGATGATCGCGGCGACGCGCTTCGGATCGATGTCGGCCTTGAACAGCATCTCGATCGCCTTGATCGAGTCGGCCGTCGTCACGCCGTGCAGTGCGTTCGGGTACGGCGCGTGGAACACGTCGCCCGGGAACGGGCCGAAGTTCAGCTTGTACGGGGCGACCTTGCCGGTCAGCGCCATGCCCATCATCGTGCGGCCGTGGAAGCCGCCCGAGAATGCGATCACGCCCGGACGGCCGGTCGCCGCACGTGCGATCTTGATCGCGTTCTCGACGGCTTCGGCGCCGGTCGTGAAGAACGCGGTCTTCTTCGGGAAGTCGCCCGGCGCGCGTTCGTTGATCTTTTCCGCCAGCTCGACGTACGACGCGTACGGGACGATCTGGTAAGCGGTATGCGTGAAGCTGTTCAGTTGATCCGCGATCGCCTTGACGATCTTCGGGTGGCGGTGGCCCGTGTTCAGCACCGCGATGCCGGCGGCGAAATCGATGAAGCGGCGGCCTTCGACATCCCACAGCTCCGCGTTCTCGGCGCGGGCGGCGTAGAAATCGCACATCACGCCGACGCCGCGCGGGGTGGCGGCGTTCTTGCGGGCCTGCAGGTCGGCATTCTTCACGGTCATCTCCTTGATGTTCTGTCCGGTGGGTAGGAAATCGGGCGCCTTGGCAGCCCATGGAGGCGACTATAATCACATTTGGCTCTGGCAATCAGAGCCATTTCAATAAATATTCAGGAGCCAATCATGCGCGCGAGCGTGTTGTCGGACTGGCTGGCGCAGCGCCTCGTGCGCGGCGGCGAACAGCCGATCTACCGGCAGCTTCACCGGCTGCTGCAACAGGCGATCCTGTCGCGCGAACTGCCGGCCGGCACGCGTGTGCCGTCGTCGCGGCTGCTGGCCGCCGAGCTCGGGATCGCGCGCAACACGGTCACGCAGGTTTACGAACAGCTGGTGCTCGAAGGCTATGTGAACTCGGCGACGGGGCGCGGCACGTTCGTCGCCGACAGCGCGCCGGACGAGATCGTCGGCGCGCCGCCCGACGCGGGCGCCGGCCCGGCCGTCGTGACGCCGTCCGTACGGCGGCTGTCCGCGCGCGGCACGCGGCTCGTCGAAGGCGCCGGCGTGTCGAAGCGCCAGGGCGGCGCGTTCATGCCGGGCGTGCCCGATGTGTCGCGATTTCCGGCGCGTGTGTGGACGCGGCTGCACAACAAGTACTGGCGACGCCTGCGCCCCGACCTGCTGACCTACGCGCCCGGCGGCGGGCTCGCGCTGCTGCGCGAGGCGCTGGCCGACTACCTGCGCACGTCGCGCTCGGTGCGCTGCACGCCCGAGCAGATCGTGATCACGACCGGCATCCACCAGTCGATCGACCTCGCGGTGCGGCTGCTGACCGACCCGGGCGACGCGATCTGGACCGAGGACCCGTGCTACTGGGGCGTGCGCAGCGTGCTCAACGTGTCGGGGCTGACCACGCGGCCGATTCCGGTCGACGACGAAGGCATCGCGCCGTCGGCCGCCGATCTCGCCGAGCCGCCGAAGCTGATGCTCGTCACGCCGTCGCACCAGTATCCGCTCGGGATGGTGATGAGCCTCGCGCGGCGGCGGATGCTGCTCGAATACGCGCGCCAGCACGGCTGCTGGATCATCGAGGACGACTACGACAGCGAATTCCGCTACGGCAGCCGGCCGCTCGCGTCGCTGCAGGGGCTCGACACGGCCGGGCAGGTGATCTACGTCGGCAGTTTCGGCAAGACGCTGTTCCCGGGGCTGCGGGTCGGCTATCTGGTCGCGCCGGAGCCGCTCGCGGAAAGTTTCGCGACCGCGAGCGCCGAGCTGTATCGCGAAGGGCAACTGCTGCAGCAGGCCGTGCTCGCCGAATTCATCGCGGAAGGGCACTTCGTGTCGCACATCCGCAAGATGCGCACGCTGTACGGACAACGCCGCGAGGTGCTGCTCGACGCGGTCGCGCGGCGCTACGGCGATACGCTGCACGCGCTCGGCAGCGACGCCGGGCTGCATCTCGTCACGCAATTGCCGGCCGGCGTCGACGATCGCGCGGTCGCGCAGGCCGCGCTCGAACGCAACATCGTGGTGCGGCCGCTGTCCGGGTACTACGCGGATCGCGAGCGTGCCGCATCGGGTTTGCTGCTCGGCTATGCGTGCGTGCCGGAAGACGAGATCGCGACCGCGTTCGCGACGCTCGCCGAGGCGATCGACGAGCGGGCGTTCGACAAGGTGGCGGCGGCGGTGTGAGGCGGACGGACAGCCGCGCCGCCGGCGGGCCGAATCGTGCTGCCCGCGGTGCGGGGAACAGGCGTGTGCCGCGACGCGCGAGACGTTCGCCGATTCGCGGACTCGCGCGGAGCCGGCTCGACGCGTCCGGCAGCGTCAGCGGCGGCCGCTGGCCCGCTGTTTAAAGCCGGATCAACGCCGCGCCCGCGACCACCAGCGCGCAGGCGGCGAGCCGCTGCGCACCGGGCCGCTCGCGCATCACGAACCAGCCGATCGCGACCGCGAAGATCGAGCTCGTTTCGCGCAGCGCCGACACGGTCGCGACCGGCAGGTGCCGATACGCGAGGATCACGATCCCGTATGCGGCGAGCGAGATCGTGCCGGCGATCGCGCCCTGCGTGAGCGCGGTGCGCGAGCCGAGCACCGCGCGCGGGCCGCCGCGCACCGCGCAGACGAGCACGAGCTGCGGCACGCTCCACAGCAGATACACCCACGCGATATAGCCGAGCGCGCTGCCGGACACGCGCGAGCCGATCCCGTCGCAGATCGAATACGCGGCGATGAACACGCCCGTGAGCAGCGCATACGGCACGCCTTCGCCGGAGAACCGCAAGCCGCGCCGCAGCGCGAGCGACATGATGCCGATCGATACGAGCGCGATGCCCGCGAAGCCGAACGGCGTCGGCCGTTCGTGCAGCATCGCGAGCGCGAGGACCGATACGAGCAGCGGCGAGATCCCGCGCGCGATCGGATAGATCTGCCCGAATTCGCCGTTGCGGTACGCGCGCGCCAGCGTGAAGCAGTACGCGACCTCGAGCACGGCGGACGCGACGACGTACGGCCACGCGGCGGGCGCCGGCGCGGGCAGCAGCACGGCGCCGGCGATGCCGAACGCGAGATACGGCAGCGACATCGTGCCGAGCTGGACCAGCCGATCTTCGCTGACGTGGAGGAACGCGTTCCAGATGGCGTGCAGCAGCGCGGAGCACAGCACGAGGCCGATGAAGAAGTGATCCATGAACGAACGGGCGGACGAAGGCGGGAGCGGGCGGCGCCGTCAATTATGTGGGTATCGGGCGCGCTCGCGCGGAATTGTCGATAATAGAACGTTGTTATTCACCGGATGCCGACGATGACCGAAGCCACCCAAGCCCAGCCTGCCGTTCCGCGCCTCACGAGCCTGTCGCACGGGGGCGGCTGCGGCTGCAAGATCGCGCCGGGCGTGCTGTCCGAGCTGCTCAAGCGCGCGACGCCGCCCGCGCTGTTCCCGGATCTGCTGGTCGGCACCGAGACGTCCGACGACGCGGCCGTCTACCGGCTCAACGACGAGCAGGCGATCGTCGCGACCACCGATTTCTTCATGCCGATCGTCGACGATCCGTTCGACTTCGGCCGCATCGCGGCCACCAACGCGCTGTCCGACGTCTATGCGATGGGCGGCAAGCCGATCCTCGCGCTCGCGCTGGTCGGCATGCCGATCAACGTGCTGCCGCACGAGACGATCGCGGCCGTGCTGCGCGGCGGCGAATCGGTGTGCGCGGATGCCGGCATTCCGGTCGCGGGCGGTCATTCGATCGATTCGGTCGAGCCGATCTACGGGCTCGCGGCGATCGGCGTCGTGCATCCGTCGCGCGTGAAGCGCAACGCGGCCGCACGCGCGGGCGACGTGCTCGTGCTCGGCAAGCCGCTCGGCGTCGGCGTGCTGTCGGCCGCGCTGAAGAAGAACCAGCTCGACGCCGACGGCTACGCGCAGATGGTCGCGACGACCACCAAGCTGAACCGGCCGGGCGCCGAGCTCGCCGCGCTGCCGGGCGTGCATGCGCTGACCGACGTCACCGGCTTCGGGCTGCTCGGCCATACGCTCGAACTGGTGCGCGGCGCGCAGCTCACCGCGCGCGTGCACTATGCGTCGCTGCCGTGGCTCGCGGGCGTCGAGACGTTCGTGGCCGACGGTGTGTTTACCGGCGCGTCGGGCCGCAACTGGGCCGCGTACGGCACCGACGTACGGCTCGCCGACGGGCTGCCGCCCGTCGCGCAGGCGCTGCTGACCGATCCGCAGACGTCGGGCGGGCTGCTGGTCGCGTGCGTGCCGGAGGCGGTCGACGACGTGCTCGCGTGCTTCCGTGCCGACGGCTTCGACCGCGCGGCCGTGATCGGCGAGATGGCGGACGGGCCCGCACGCGTCGACGTCGCCTGACGCCGGATTCATACCGCGTATCGTTTCGACGTCGCTGGAATCGATGCCTTCCATCGACGGTATTGATGCCATCGACGACCGATGAACGACTTCCTGTTCGGGCTGATGATCGCGCTGTCGGTCGGGCCCGTCGCGCTGATGATCGCGAACTACGGCATGCGCGCCGGCATGGCGACCGGCGTGCGTGCGGCGATCGGAGTGGCCGCTGCCGACGGCTGTTATGCGGTCGTCGCGTTCACCATCGGCGCACTGCTCGCGGGCACGCTCGCGTCGCATCTGTCGCTGTTCCGCCTGGTCGGTGCGTGCGTGCTGCTCGCGATGGGCGCGCGGATGCTGTGGCAGGCGCTGCGTGACCGGCGCCGCACGCTCGATGGCGACGTCCCGCCGCCGCCGGGCAATCGCCCGTTCATGTCGATGTTCTTCGTCACGCTCGCGAACCCGCTGACCATCCTGCTGTTCTACGGCTATGCGACCGCTGCCGCCGGCGCGCATCGGCACTGGCTGCTCGGCGCCGCGTGCGTGTTCGCGGGCAGTCTCGCCGGGCAGCTCGTGTTCGCGTTCGGCGGCAGCGCGATCGGGCGTTTCGTGAAATCGCCAGCGTGGCTCGCGGCGAGCCATGGGGTCGCCGCACTCGTCGTGCTCGGTTACGGCGTCGCGGGGCTGATGCGCGTGTAGCGCGGCGCGAAGCGGTCGACGTCGCGCACGGCGACGAACCCGATAGCATTCCTGATGTTTGCAAGGCCGCGACGAATGCGCGATTTTCCGTCGCGCAACACGCCTCCGTTCGCACGAAACACCGCCAGCCGTTTCGTAGTCGGGTTCCGCATCGCGTACGCCCGTTCTATACTCGTCGCGCAGTCTCCGAGAGCCGTTCTCACCCAACATCACCGAAACAAGGAACGCCGATGCTGACTCGCTCCATCCTTTCCGCCGCCGCATTCTCGCTTGCCGCCTGTGCGACCGCGCCGTCGATCGCGCAGGACAACCAGGGCAACGATGCAGGCAATGCAGCATTCGCCGAGACCGGCTCGCATGGCCGCCCGGTCAAGGTCATGATCATCACGATGTTCGGCCCGGAAGGCCAGGCATGGCTCGACCGGCTCGGCCCGTGGCGCGACATCACCGTGCCGGGCCTGTCGCCCGACTATCCGGCTGTCCACTGCAACAAGCAGGACGTGTGCGTGGTCACGACCGGGATGGGCTATGCGAACGCGTCGGCGACGATCATGGCGCTCACGTTCTCGCCACGCTTCGATCTGCGCCGCACCTATTTCCTGATCTCGGGCATCGCGGGCGTCGACCCCGCACAGGGCACGGTCGGATCGGCCGCGTGGTCGAAATACCTCGTCGATTTCAGCCTGCAGTGGGAGCTCGATGCGCGCGAGATTCCGGCCGGGTGGAACACCGGCTTTCTCGGCATCAACACGAAGAGCCCGAACGACAAGCCGCCGCTCGACTATCGCACCGAAGTGTTCCAGCTCAACCCGCAGCTGACCGACGCCGCGTACGCGCTGTCGCGCAACGTCGTGCTCGCCGATAGCGCCCAGGCGCAGGCTGCGCGCGCGAAGTTCACGTATGCGCCGGCGAACCGGCCGCCGACGGTGATCCAGTGCGATACGTCATCGGGCAACACGTGGTTCTCGGGCACGCTGATCGGCGAGCGCGCGCGTCAGTGGACCAAGATCCTGACGGACGGCAAGGGCACCTACTGCATGACCGCGCAGGAGGACAACGCGACGTATGAAGCGCTCAAGCGCGCGGCGAGCGTGAAGCGGGTCGACCTGTCGCGTGTGGCCGTGCTGCGCACCGGGTCCGATTTCGATCGGCCGTACGCGGGGCAGACGAGCGCCGACAACCTGCTGAACTACGCGGACCAGGGCGGCTTCGCCCCGGCGACCGAAAACCTGTACCGCGCGGGCAATCCGCTGGTGCAGGACATCGTCACGCACTGGGGCGAATGGCGCGACGGCGTGCCGCGTCGTTGACGGCCGGACGATGACTCAGCCGGCGGTCAACGCAGTCAATGCGATTGCGGGGCCGAACGGAACGGCGTCCAGACCGGCGTGGTGTCGTCCCAGTGATCGAGCGGCGAAGGAAGTTGATCGTTCATCATGTGCTCCTGCAACTAACTGACTCAGCGAGTCGTCGACAAAGTCGTTCGAAACGCCGCGCGCGGGGCAACCCGCCGCGCGGCGTCGCGCGTTTACCGGCCCCCGCCGGCGAGCTGGTTGCCTTCCGGCGTCGAGCGATACGGGCTTTGTGCGAGTTCGAGCCCTTGCGGATACGAAGTCGCCTTGCGCAGGTATGCGAGCGTGCCGTCCTTGCGGGCCTGCACGACTTCCGCGCTCACTTCGGCGCGCGTCCGCGGGCCGTTGTGTTGCGAGTACCACGACGTGTTGCCGTAGTCGCCGGCATGCGGGGTACCCGAATCGGCGAAGGCCGGTGCGGACACCGCAAGCGCGAGAGCAAGGGCCGAGAGAAGATGGCGGCGGTTCATGGCGTCACTCCTAGAGATGTCGGAGCTGGCGCTCGAGCGCTGACTCCGGTCCCGCCAGGCGGGATCTGTTCGATGCGCAACGAGGTGCGCGACAGGGTTTACTCTAGGTATCTGTTCCGGTGCGATAAATGCGGCAGACGCGAATTGAATTGTCGTGTCAGTGGAACAATCGTCATCCGCACCGCCGGCAGGGTTATGCGGAAATGGCCGGGAGCCCCGCGGCGCGGGCTTCGCCGGGATGCGCGACGGCGACGCGCAACGACCCGCGACGACGCACGCGGCCGATTGCCGCGGGTCGCGCAAAGGTTTACTGCGGATTCGGGAAGGATCGGGGCACCGCGCTTGACAGACGTGCCGGGCGGCGCTCAGGCGGGATGACGCGCGGGCCGTCCGGCCCGCGCGCGGAGGTCAGGCGATTACGCGACCCACTCGTTGATGACCGGCGTATCGAGCACCGGCGCGCGTTCGGCTTCCTCGAACGTGCGCTTGCTGCACGTCGCGTCGAGGCTGCCCTTGCCGCTCAGCAGCGGGCAACGGTCGAACACTTCGGCCACCCAGTCGACGAACACGCGCACCTTCGGCGACAGATGGCGGCTGTGCGGATACACGACCGAAATCGGCATCGGCAACGGCTTGACGCCGGGCAGCACTTCCTTGAGCCGGCCTTCGCGCAGGTGCGGCAGCACCATGAACAGCGGCGGCTGGATCAGCCCGAAGCCTTCGATTCCGCACGTCACGTACGCATCCGCGTCGTTTACCGACACGATGCCCTCCATCTTCATCTCGACTTCCTTGCCGTCGATCAGGAAGGTCCAGTCGATCGTGCGGCCCGTGCGGCTCGAGAAGTAGTTGACGGCCTTGTGCTGGTTCAGGTCGTCGATCGTCTGCGGCTCGCCGTGGCGCTCGAGATAATCGGGCGACGCGACGGTCACGCATTCGAACAGGCCGACGCGGCGTGCGACGAGCGACGAGTCCTGCAGCGCACCGACGCGGATCACGCAGTCGACGCCTTCCTGCAGCAGGTCGACCGGCCGATCGGACAGGCCGAGTTGCAGGTCGATGTCCGGGTAGCGCGTATGGAATTCGCACAGCGACGGAATCACGAGCAGCCGCCCGATCGAGCCCGGCATGTCGATACGCAACTTTCCGTGCGGCTTCCGGTTGTTGGCCTGGAAGCTTGCTTCGGTTTCCTCGACGTCCGCGAGGATCCGCACGCATCGTTCGTAGTACGCGGCGCCGTCCGGCGTGAGCGAGAGCCGGCGCGTGGTCCGGTGCATCAGCCGCACGCCGAGGAATGCTTCGAGATTCTGGATGATCGTCGTGACGGACGCTCGCGGCAAGCTGAGCGTTTCTGCTGCCTTGGTGAAGCTGCTTGTATCGACGACGCGAGTAAACACCTGCATGGCCTGAAGCCGGTCCATCACAACCTCCGCAATTTAATTTGCCGCCGGAACAAGAAGGCTGCGCTACCTCGTGGGTAAACGCAGCCTCGGATTGTTCGGGGGCGTTGAATTGTGTTGCCGGATTATAGGCATTTATCCCAATGTCTGCCGGACCCAGAATTCGTTCCATCTCGAAATGGATGCTGCATCGTCATGGACGCTTCTGAATTCAGCAAATTCCTGAAAGCCGCGCTGCCCGCGCAAGCCATAGCGGGCGCGGCGCTGACGGTTGCCGAAGTGGAAATTCCCGGCTACGCGCAGGACATCGTGCTGCGTCTCTACCGCCGCCCGGACAAGACCGGGTTGCCAGTAGTGCTTTATTTCCACGGCGGCGGCTTCGTCCGCGGTTCGCTCGAAGACGCGGATTTCGCCGCGCGTTTTTTAGCAGAACGCTTACCAGCTCTCGTAGTGTCGGTCGATTATTCGCTCGCGCCGGCCTTTCCTTTTCCGGCCGCGCCGGAGGATGCGTATCGCGCCGCCGTGTGGGCCGCGACACGCGCCCGCGCGTTCGGCGGCAACCCGAAGAAGATCGGGGTCGCGGGGCACGACGCGGGCGGCCAGCTCGCGAACTGCCTCGCCTTCATCGCACGTGATCGCGGCGAAGTGTCGATCGCCGCGCAGGCGCTGTTCGGGCCGATGCTCGACCCGAGCATGACGCGCATCGGCGACGCCGAGCGCCTCGCGTCCGACATCACCGCGCGCGAATGCGCGGCCTGTTATCGCGCGTATCTGCCGCAGGCCGCGCAGCGCATGCACCCGTACGCGGCGCCGATCGAATCGGTGCGCCTCGCGGGGCTGCCGCCGACGCTCGTCGTCACCGCGCAGAACGACGTGCTGCACGTCGAAGCGGAGAACTATGCGGGCTGCCTGATCTCGTCGGGCGTGCTCACGCAGGTGATCCGCTACCCGGACATCACGCACGCCGCGCTCGCCACGCACGAAGCCGCATTCGAGGAAGCCGTGCGCTTCTTCCAGTGCCGCTTCCAGGCCCGCCAGCCGAACCGTCCCGAATAACCAGAACCAATCCACGCTTACTGGAGATCCACATGGCCATCCTACGCACCTCCCGTTCCCGAATCGCGACCGCGGCGATCGTCACGCTCGCCGTCGTCGGCCTCGGCACGTTCGGCGCGATGCGCGTGAGCGCGAACGCCCCCGAGAAAGCGGCGGCGCCGCTGCCCGAAGTCGACGTCGCGACCGTCGTGCCGCAGACCGTGACCGACTGGCAAAGCTATTCGGGCCGCCTCGAGGCGGTCGAGAAAGTCGACGTGCGCCCGCAGGTGTCGGGCACGATCGTCGCGGTGAACTTCAAGGACGGCGCGCTCGTGAAGAAGGGCGACGTGCTGTTCGTGATCGACCCGCGCCCGTACCAGGCGGAAGTCGATCGCGCTGCCGCGCAGCTCGCGGCCGCGCAGGCCCGCAACGGCTACGCGCAGACCGACTGGCAGCGCGCGCAGCGGCTGATCGGCGACAACGCGATCGCGAAGCGCGACTACGACGAGAAGCAGAACGCGGCGCGCGAAGCGAACGCGAACCTGAAGGCCGCCGAAGCCGCGCTGGAAACGGCGCGCATCAATCTCGGCTATACGCGCATCACCGCGCCGGTGTCGGGCCGCGTGTCGCGCGCGGAAATCACGCTCGGCAACGTCGTGTCGGCCGGCGCGTCGGCCGCGCCGCTGACGACGCTGGTATCGGTGTCGCCGATCTACGCGTCGTTCGACGCCGACGAGCAGACCTACCTGCAATACATCAACGGCGCGCGCAGCGGCCGCAAGGTGCCGGTCGAGCTCGGCCTCGCGAACGAAACCGGCTACTCGCGCAGCGGCGAGATCGATTCGGTCGACAACCGGCTCGACACGTCGTCCGGCACGATCCGCGTGCGCGCCCGCTTCGACAACGCGGACGGCACCCTGGTCCCGGGCCTCTACGCACGCGTGAAGGTGGGCGGCAGCGCGCCGCACGAGGCGCTGCTCGTCGACGACGCGGCGATCAACACCGACCAGGACAAGAAGTTCGTGTTCGTCGTCGACCAGCAGGGCCGCGTGTCGTATCGCGAAGTGCAGCAAGGGATGCAGCACGGCAACCGGCGCGTGATCGTGAGCGGGCTGTCGGCCGGCGACCGCGTGGTCGTGAACGGCACGCAGCGCGTGCGTCCGGGCGAGCAGGTGAAGCCGCACATGGTCCCGATGACGGGCGGCGATGCGCCGTCCGCGCCGCTCGCGAGCACCGCGAAGCCGGCCGCACCGGCGAAGGCGGATTCGTAAGCGGCGCGCCGCTTCGCATCCGCGTTCAACCAGACAGAGCAACCCATGAACATTTCCAAATTCTTTATCGACCGGCCGATCTTTGCAGGAGTCCTATCGGTGATCATCCTGCTCGGCGGGGTGATCGCGATGTTCCTGCTGCCGATTTCGGAATATCCGGAAGTCGTGCCGCCTTCGGTGATCGTGAAGGCGCAGTACCCGGGCGCGAACCCGAAAGTGATCGCCGAGACGGTCGCGTCGCCGCTGGAAGAGCAGATCAACGGCGTCGAGGACATGCTCTACATGCAGTCGCAGGCGAACAGCGACGGCAACATGACGATCACCGTCACGTTCAAGCTGGGCACCGATCCGGACAAGGCCACGCAGCTCGTGCAGAACCGCGTGAACCAGGCGCTGCCGCGCTTGCCGGAAGACGTGCAGCGGCTCGGCATCACCACGGTGAAGAGCTCGCCGACGCTGACGATGGTGGTCCACCTGATCTCGCCGGACAACCGCTACGACATGACCTACCTGCGCAACTACGCGCTGATCAACGTGAAGGATCGTCTGTCGCGGATCCAGGGCGTCGGCCAGGTGCAGCTGTGGGGTTCGGGCGACTACGCGATGCGCGTGTGGCTCGATCCGCAGAAGGTCGCGCAGCGCGGGCTGTCGGCCGAGGACGTCGTGCAGGCGATCCGCGAGCAGAACGTGCAGGTCGCGGCCGGCGTGATCGGCGCATCGCCGTCGCTGCCCGGCACGCCGCTGCAGCTGTCGGTGAACGCGCGCGGCCGTCTGCAGACGGAAGACGAATTCGGCGACATCGTCGTGAAGACGACGCCGGACGGCGGCGTCACGCACCTGCGCGACATCGCGCGGATCCAGCTCGACGCGTCCGAGTACGGGCTGCGCTCGCTGCTCGACAACAAGCCGGCCGTCGCGATGGCGATCAACCAGTCGCCGGGCGCGAACTCGCTGCAGATCTCGGACGAGGTGCGCAAGACGATGGCAGAACTGAAGCAGGACATGCCGGCGGGCGTCGACTACAAGATCGTCTATGACCCGACGCAGTTCGTGCGCTCGTCGATCAAGGCCGTCGTGCACACGCTGCTCGAAGCGATCGCGCTGGTCGTGATCGTCGTGATCGTGTTCCTGCAGACCTGGCGCGCGTCGCTGATTCCGCTGATCGCGGTGCCGGTGTCGATCATCGGCACGTTCTCGCTGCTGCTCGCGTTCGGGTATTCGATCAACGCGTTGTCGCTGTTCGGGATGGTGCTCGCGATCGGGATCGTGGTCGACGATGCGATCGTCGTCGTCGAGAACGTCGAGCGCAACATCGAGAACGGGATGAACGCGCGGCAGGCGACCTACAAGGCGATGCAGGAAGTGAGCGGGCCGATCATCGCGATCGCGCTGACGCTGGTCGCCGTGTTCGTGCCGCTCGCGTTCATGTCGGGCCTGACCGGCCAGTTCTACAAGCAGTTCGCGATGACCATCGCGATCTCGACGGTGATCTCGGCGTTCAACTCGCTGACGCTGTCGCCGGCGCTGTCCGCGATCCTGCTGAAGGGGCACGGCGACAAGGAAGACTGGCTCACGCGTGTGATGAACCGCGTGCTCGGCGGCTTCTTCCGCGGCTTCAACAAGGTGTTCCATCGCGGCGCGGAGAACTACGGCCGCGGCGTGCGCGGCGTGCTGTCGCGCAAGACGCTGATGCTCGGCGTGTATCTCGTGCTGGTGGGCGCGACGGTGCTCGTGTCGAAGGTCGTGCCGGGCGGCTTCGTGCCCGCGCAGGACAAGGAATACCTGATCGCGTTCGCGCAGCTGCCGAACGGTGCGTCGCTCGATCGCACCGAGAAGGTGATCCGCGACATGGGTTCGATCGCGCTGAAGCAGCCGGGCGTCGAGAGCGCGGTCGCGTTCCCGGGGCTGTCGGTGAACGGCTTCACCAACAGCTCGAGCGCGGGCATCGTGTTCGTCACGCTCAAGCCGTTCGCGGAACGGCACGGCAAGGCGCTGTCGGCCGGCGCGATCGCGGGTGCGCTGAACCAGAAGTACGGCGCGATGAAGGATTCGTTCGTCGCGGTGTTCCCGCCGCCGCCGGTGCTCGGCCTCGGTACGCTCGGCGGGTTCAAGATGCAGATCGAGGATCGCGGCGCGGTCGGCTACGCGAAGCTGTCGGATGCGACCAACGACTTCATCAAGCGCGCGCAGCAGGCGCCTGAACTCGGCCCGCTGTTCACGAGCTACCAGATCAACGTGCCGCAGCTCAACGTCGATCTCGACCGCGTGAAGGCGAAGCAGCTCGGCGTGCCGGTGACCGACGTGTTCAACACGATGCAGGTGTATCTGGGTTCGCTGTACGTGAACGACTTCAACCGCTTCGGACGCGTGTACCAGGTGCGCGTGCAGGCCGATGCGCCGTTCCGCCAGCGCGCGGACGACATCCTGCAACTGAAGACGCGCAACGACAAGGGCGAGATGGTGCCGCTGTCGTCGCTGGTCACCGTGACGCCGACGTTCGGCCCGGAAATGGTCGTGCGCTACAACGGCTACACGGCGGCCGACATCAACGGCGGCCCGGCGCCCGGCTTCTCGTCGGGGCAGGCGCAGGCCGCGGTCGAGCGCATCGCGCACGAGACGCTGCCGCGCGGCGTGCGCTTCGAGTGGACCGACCTCACGTACCAGCAGATCCTCGCGGGCGATTCGGCGATGTGGGTGTTCCCGATCAGCGTGCTGCTCGTGTTCCTCGTGCTCGCCGCGCTGTATGAAAGCCTGACGCTGCCGCTCGCGGTGATCCTGATCGTGCCGATGAGCATTCTGTCGGCGCTGACGGGCGTGTGGCTCACGCAGGGCGACAACAACATCTTCACGCAGATCGGCCTGATGGTGCTGGTGGGGCTGTCGGCGAAGAACGCGATCCTGATCGTCGAATTCGCGCGCGAGCTCGAACACGACGGCAGGACGCCGCTCGAGGCCGCGATCGAGGCGAGCCGGCTGCGGCTGCGCCCGATCCTGATGACGTCGATCGCTTTCATCATGGGCGTGGTGCCGCTCGTCACGTCGACCGGCGCGGGTTCGGAAATGCGTCATGCGATGGGGGTCGCGGTGTTCTTCGGGATGCTCGGCGTGACGCTGTTCGGGCTGATGCTGACGCCGGTGTTCTACGTCGTGCTGCGCACGCTCGCGGGCGGCAAGATTCACGTCGCCGGCAAGGACTCGGCGGGTTATGGCGTGTCGCCGTCGGGTGCGTCGGCTTCCGATGCTTGAGGATAGAAAGATGGACAACATGCACAACACGAACGGCCTGATGCGCTTCGCGAAGGTGGCGGCCGCGAGCACCCTGCTCGCGACGCTGCTCGCCGCGTGTGCGGTCGGCCCCGACTACCAGCGTCCCGACGCGGCGGCGCCCGCCGCGTTCAAGGAAGCGCCGACCCTTGCCGCCGGCGAGCAGGCCGGCACGTGGAAGACGGCCGAGCCGTCGGATGGCGAACACCGCGGCGAATGGTGGAAGGTGTTCGGCGACCCGGTGCTCGATTCGCTCGAGACGCAGGCGCTCGCCGCGAACCAGAACCTGAAGGCCGCGGCCGCGCGGGTCGAGGAAGCGCGGGCGGCGACGCGTTCGGCGCGCTCGCAATGGTTCCCGCAGGTCGGCGCCGGTTTCGGGCCGACGCGCGAGGGGCTGTCGTCGGCGTCGCAGTTCCAGCCGCAGGGCACCGGCCCGACCAACGCGACGCTGTGGCGCGCGCAGGGCACGGTGTCGTACGAAGCCGATCTGTTCGGCCGCGTCGGCCGCAACGTCGAGGCGTCGCGTGCCGACCAGGCGCAGAGCGAAGCGCTGTTCCGTTCGGTGCAGCTCGCGCTGCAGGCCGACGTCGCGCAGAACTACTTCGAGCTGCGACAGCTCGATTCGGACCAGGACCTGTACCGCCGCACGGTCGAGTTGCGCGAGCAGGCACTGAAGCTCGTACAGCGCCGCTTCAACGAAGGCGACATCAGCGAGCTCGACGTGTCGCGCGCGAAGAACGAACTGGCGAGCGCGCAGGCCGATGCGGTCGGCGTCGCGCGCCGGCGCGCGGCGTCCGAGCATGCGCTCGCCATCCTGCTCGGCAAGGCGCCCGCGGATTTCGCGTTCAAGGAAACGCCGATCGTGCCGGTCGCGGTGAAGATTCCGCCGGGCTTGCCGTCCGCGCTGCTCGAACGCCGCCCGGACGTGTCGGCGGCCGAACGCGCGATGGCGGCCGCGAACGCGCGGATCGGGCTCGCGAAGTCGGCGTACTTCCCGAAGCTCGATATCACCGGGTCGTTCGGCTATGAAGCGTCGACGCTCGGCAACCTGTTCCTGTGGTCGAGCCGTACGTTCCTGCTCGGGCCGTTCGCCGGCACCGCGCTGACGTTGCCGCTGTTCGACGGCGGACGGCGGGCGGCCGGCGTGCAGCAGGCGCGCGCGCAGTACGACGAGCAGGTCGCGAATTACCGGCAGCAGGTGCTCGTCGCGTTCCGCGAGGTCGAGGACAATCTTGCTGATCTGCGTTTGCTCGATGATCAGATCCGTGCGCAGGATGCGGCCGTCAACGCGTCGCGTCGGGCGGCGACGTTGTCGCGGACACAGTATCAGGAAGGTGAGGTCGCGTATCTCGATGTGATCGACAGTGAGCGGTCGGTGTTGCAGTCGCAGTTGCAGGCGAACCAGCTAACCGGTGCGCAGGCGGTGTCGACCGTCAACCTGATCCGCGCCCTGGGCGGCGGGTGGGGGAATGCGCCGGCGCCGACGGCGGTGGGTGATGCGGCGTCTGGCAAGGCTGACGTAGCTGCGCGGTAAGCGCGAACGGCGGGCGATTCGTCGCTTGCCGGCCGTGAAGCGAAGAACCCCGGCATGCAGGCTCAGGTCTGCATGCCGGGGTTTTGTATGGTTCATCGTAAATTGGCGGGGAGGAACGTCGGCGATCGGCCATTTTGATACGCTCGATGCCGCCGATCAAACCGTTGACAATCATCTTTCCCGGACACGCACCGATCGGCATGAGCGCAATCGAATTGTTGAGACCTACGCTTGCTTTGCTGCCGCGCTACGTTTCGGCGCTCGAGGCCGGATGGTCGCCTGACAACGTCCGTAAGGCGATCGCCGCGCGCGAACAATTGGATGCTATCGGCGTCGATGCCGTGCGATTCGTGAACGGACTGGACGATCCCGCTGCATCGGGCGGCCCGATTCCTTTACCCGATGGCGCGACCGTCGCGCGGCTCCCGAGCATTGTCCGCTGGATATGGGACGGTGATTTCTGCGGCGCGATCGGATTTCGTTGGCAGGTCGGAACCGCCGAGTTGCCGTCATACGTACTCGGACATATCGGCTTCTCGGTTGTGCCGTGGAAGAGGGGAAACGGCTACGCCACGCAGGCGCTCAATCTGATGCTGGGCGAAGCGAAGACAGCAGGTCTGCCCTATGTCGAACTAACGGTCGATCCGGAGAATATCGCCTCGCGGAAGGTGATTGCTGCGTGCAATGGTGTATTGATCGAGCACTTCAGAAAACCGGCCGCCTACGGATTCGCCGAGGCTCTTCGCTATCGCATTGAATTGAACGACTGAGCAGGGCGCGGTTCGGAAAGGCAGCGCTATCTGGAGGGAGTTTTCGACGGCATTTTCTATGCGCCGATCATTGCGATGAAGGACTTGCCGCGTGCAGTGAAGCGACATGGTTGTGCCGTCAATCTCGGGATGACCAACATGCATATGGCCGCAATCGTCGATAAATATATGACTGATAACCCAGATCGCTGGGGCGCGGTGACCAACAATGCGTACGCAGCCAATGGTTCAGGCATGTAGAAAAATCGGCACCCCTGCAGAATAGACGTTCACAGAGGGCCGTATAAGTCATTCAATTACGCGGATGTCATTTTCTATCGACGCGACGAATAATCAGTAATGGGATGGAGCGGACGTTATCAACATTGACCATTTTTGAGATTCGCTAGATCCGCTGTTCTGTACAATCGCCTGCGAGGGCAAAGTGAAATTACCACTTAGCAAGCGTGCGTAGGGATAAAGAATGGTATGCAGATGGATGTGCGTAATCTAATGCATTTCATTCGAGGCGGGTTGATTCAGCAAGACCGGCTTCTCAAGCTTGACACGTCATTGGGACACGACATGTTGCTCTCGCACCAGATGATCGGTGATGTGCGACTCGGGCGCGACTTTGAGTTTGTCGTCGATGTTGTTTCGACGACGTCGAGCGTCGAGCTCAAGAACCTTATTGCGCAACCTGCGACGCTGTGGATCCAGCAGGGTGGTGGTTCGTATGCGCCGCACAACGGCTACGTGCATACAGCGAGACGTCTCGGAGCAGACGGAGGGCTGACATTTCACCAGCTCACGATCTCCTCGTGGATGCACTTCCTGCGATTTCGTCGCGACCAGAAGATCTGGCAGGACAAACCGGTCGATGCGATCGTCACCGACGTTTTCAACGCTCATCCCCAAGCACGCGGCTTCTTCGAGTTTCATCTGTCCCGGACCCTGCCGTCACTCTCCTTCTGCCGCCAGGACGAAACTGATTGGAATTTCGTCCACCGGCTCCTTGAATCGGAAGGGCTCTACGGCTACTGGAAGCACGACAGCGACGGCAAAGCACATCGCCTCGTCATCACCGATCGCCTGACAGCACTCGACGAACCGCTGCCGCTCACTTTTTCACGCGCGGGCACGACGGTCGCATCGGACGCACTCACGGAGTGGAGCGGCACACGAACGTTGCAGAGTACGTCGCTGACCACTCGCACGTTCGACTACAAGAACCCTGCGAGCGCTTTCAACGCGAAGGGCACATCGTTGCCGACGATGCCAAATCAAGGCGCGCTACCGGAGCAAGCGGAGGTGTATCAGTACACCGGCGCGTACACCTTTATGGCCCAGGGCCGAGGTGACGCGCTTTCGAAAATCCGCCTCGAAGAATGGGAATCGCGGTCGAAGCGCTTTTTTGGTATCGGTGGATGGCGAGCAGCTGACGCTGGCAAACGTTTCACGTTGAACGGACATCCCGATCACGATGGCGATTCGAGCGAGCAGCGCGAGTTCGCGGCGATTGCGGTGCGTTGGATCGTGCGAAACAATCTACCGATCACTCAGACATCCGCCCGGATGCTCCATAGCCTGGACCGTCGGATTGCAGAATCAGCGATTGCAGACCTGGACAGCGGCGCGTATACCTTGATCGGAGCAGATGGATCCACGGGCGCCTTTCACGTTGAGATCGAAGCGCAGCGGACCGTGGTACCGTTCAGGAGCCCTTTCGAACACGCCAAGCCGACGACACACCTCGAAACTGCGATCGTGGTCGGGCCGAAGAACGAAGAGGTCTACACGGATGAGCTGAACCGTATCAAGGTGCGTTTCATTTGGGATCGCATCAATGAAGGCAATGAGAGCGCATCTTGTTGGGTACGCGTTGCGCAATCCGATACCGGCAGCGGGTACGGTGCTGTCCATCCGCCGCGGGTCGGCGAAGAGGTCTTGATCGATTATGTCGGTGGAGACTGTGACCGTCCGATCGCGATCGCACGAGTCTACAACGGCGCGACGAAGCCTCAGTGGCATACGAACGGTCTGCTGTCGGGCTATCGCTCGAAAGAGTTTGCCGGAGCGGGATACAACCAGATGGTAATGGACGACTCGACCGGCCAAAACCGCGTGCAGCTGTTCAGCAGCCACGGAAACTCGGCGCTCCATCTCGGCTATTTGATCCAGCATACCGGGAATTCACGGGGCGACTATCTAGGTAGTGGCTTCGATCTCCGGACGGACAGTTACGGCGCCATCCGCGCGAATCGCGGATTGTACGTCACCACGTATTCGAAAGCGGCGGACAGCCAACCGCTCGACGCGCGCGAAACGCAAGAGCAACTAGTGCGAACCGAGAGCTTGCTCGAATCACTCTCCGACGCGAGTACAGCACACGACGCCGAGGGCATGCAGGCCGGATACGACGCACTGAAGCAGCTGACCGATGCGTCGCAAGAGTCGGCCACGGGTTCCGCGTCCGGGGGGCGCACAGCTGGCGGTGGCACGGGTACAGCGAATACCTTCAAAGAGCCGATTATGCTTTTTGGCAGTCCGTCGGGTATCGCGCTGTCGACGAACGAGACCGCTCATTTGTCCGCCGCGCAACACGTCAACATCGTCAGCGGTCAGAGCACGCACGTGGCAGTGGGGAAGTCGCTGATCGCGAGTGTCGCCAACAAGTTAAGTATCTTCGCTCAAAATGCCGGCATGAAATTGTTCGCAGGTCGCGGCAAGATCGAGGTGCAAGCGCACTCGGACAACGTCGAGCTTACCGCGCAAAAATCGGTCAAGGTGTTATCAGCGACCGCCAAGGTCGAAGTCGCGGCGGATCAGGAGATCTACCTAACTTCCGGCGGCGCCTACATCCGCATCGCGAACGGTGACATTCAGATTCACGCACCGGGCAAAATCGATATCAAGGGCGCGACGCACAGCCTGGACGGACCGACCGCGCAGGGTTACGTGCTCCCTGGACTACCTCACGCGGGCGATGTTCCGCGATATCACGAGCAGTTCCACCTGGTCGACGACGACGGCAAGACTGTGTTGCCGCACACACGCTACGAGATCGAAAGCGAATCGGGCAAAAAGTGGAGCGGCTATAGTGACGCAAACGGTTTCACCCAGCATGTGTATACCGATCAGCCTGAGTCTCTTTCTCTGACAGTCTACAAGGAGGTCGATGATGACAGCGACGAAGAAGCGTAAAACCGAGAAGCGTCACGTGAAGCACGCGTCGACGACCGGGACCGATCAGAAGTCGCTGGTGAAGGCAGTGGTACAGAACGACTCGGGCGAGTGGGTCCGGCCGTCAACGGGCGACAAGTTCGTGATCGACGAGACGCCAAAATTTCCGGAGATCACGTTCGAGATTAAGACCGAACAGCCTCCACCGTATCAATGGAAGTGGACGATTACATGGGACGCACAGGTGAGCGGACTACGGGAAAAGCCTCGCGGAAAGAAGCTCAAAACCTTCTCTGACACCGGTTCGTTCTCGATCAATGACAAAACGTGGGTGGCGGATCCGGGGGGGAAGATCTTGGGCGGGAAATTGGTCGTCGAGGTCACAGCGGGTACGGAGCAATTCCGACGCACCGTATTTATCGTGGGCACCAACCCGAGCAAGGACGCTGTCCTGGAGTTCCTGAAGACCCAGAAGGATGCCGTCGGCTTTGATCGTGTGATCAATCAGGAAAGTCACTTCAAGAATTTCATCAACGCGGATAACGAACCCGTCGTCGCATTCGACAACGGGTACGGCATGACGCAAATGACCAATCCAGCGCCCACCTACGAACAAGTGTGGAACTGGAAAGAGAACATCAAGGTCGGCATCAAGCTTTATCAAGAGAAGCAGGGGTATGCCAAGAACGACTTGGCTGGCCATCCATATACCGAAGACCAACTGATCCGGGCGACGTTCTCTCGATGGAACGGCAGTGTCTACTACCGGTGGGACGAATCATCGAAGGCATGGGTTCCCAATGGCACGATTATGTGCGATCCGGACACCAGCAACATTGGCTGGGATATGTCGAAAGATGCAAATAAGGGTAAGACTGTGGAAGAATTGCACAAGCGCGACAAGGACACTTACAAGAGTGGGAAGGCAGGTCGTTCCGATGAACACGCTTGGATCTATTCGGGTATCTGTTATGCAGACCACATGGCGAACAATTAAGAGGGTATTGTGTGGAGTGTTTGTCTGTACTCTCAGCGTCGCCGCGCTTGCACAGACCCCGGCACCGCAGTTTGTACAGCTGAGCGCAGGACCCATTGTCCAGGAACATTCGCACCGGTTGGTGGTGACCGACGCGCGGCACGGCAAGTTGCGAACGCTCGAGGTTCCCGGCGCGATACGGCGTGCGTTGGTGTCGTCATCCAGCGTTGCATTTCCTGCGGCGCAGTCCAGCGTAATCGACGGCCATGAATTCATCATGGTGGTGGTCAATCAATCGTCTAGCGACAACCCAACGGGCTACTGCGGGGCGGGCGAGGAAGGAACGCTTTACGTACTACGCTTGGATGGCAAACGTGCAGAACTCGCCTACTCTACGCTGGTGCAGAGTTGCCTCAAGAATATCGACTTGTTTACCGATTCAGGGAACAAGTCTCCCTATCTTGCGATCGCGTGGACGGACGGCGGAGACGGCTTCTGGATTCACTGGGCGAATTACGCAAAACCAGAACCCGTTACTCGACGATATCGCTATGCGAATGGAAACTTCGTCGTCGATAGCGAGCTTCCTAAGTGACCGTGGATTTCTTCATCGCGCTCGACGGACGCGGGCGCCAGCCACCGACGCCGTTGAAGGACCTCAAGCCCACGGTTCTGCTCGTTCGCCCGGAGCAAGATCTTTGCTGGCGCGGCAGCGTATGGGTTCGCGGCGTCTTCGACGGGACGCATTGCATGCGCCTCACTGCCGTGGCCAACGGTATCCGTCTTGAGCAGGCGGAGACGTTCTCCGGGTTGCTCGCCGGACGATTGACCAAAGACGTGATCCAGGAAACGCGGCGTGAATTTCAGTTGATGAATACTGCGGTCAAGCGTCGCGCGGAAGCGAATCCGTCATGAGGCCGCATCGCCGATGCAGTCGACAACGGCAGTCGTGGGCCGACCATTTCGAGCCGATCGAGCTCGCTATCCAATTGGGCGCTGCATGACGATCAGGTCGCCGGTAAATCTCGGACTGTTCGCGCGTCGAATCTCCTCAAAGCCCTCGCGCTGCCAGAATGCGTGTGCACGAGGGTTGGTCGAGACGACTGCAAGTTGCGCGGCGCGATAGCCCCACTCGCCCGCCATCTCGATCAACAGCTTCAAAGCGGCCTTTCCATGGCCTCGGCCCTGCCTCGCTTCGGTGAGAAGCATCAGGCCAATCCATATGCAGTCGTCCGTCGGATACGAACGAATCACATCTGCGCAGCCGATCATCTCGCGTTCGGCAAAAAACCCGAAGACTGATTTTTGTGCTGCGTTCGTGCCCGCTGGCTTGCCGAAGAAGAAATCGTCGACGTCTTCCGGGGAGGGCGCGCGGCCTTCAACGAGTTCCGTGTACGACGGTGCTTCATTGAAGACGCGCAAGACGTTTGCGCAGTCGCTGGCGGATTCGCTGACAAGTGGGCGCGCTGTGAGCATCGGGTACTCGAGCGAAAGGGAAAATTCGATTCTAAGCTGGCTCGTTCGGCAGTGGTGCGCTGCACCGTCGCCGCGAACGTCCGCTTTCGATGCGCGTCACGGACGGAACCGCACCGATGGACGCAAGAGCCGAATGCCGGTCTCGGTCAAAACGGTGGCCGTGCAATCGTGGAGTAGTATGCCCCCATGCCCAGGTCATTGTCCGGCCTCTGCGGCTTCGTACAGCCGACTCATCCGTGACGGCGGCATTGATGGGAATGCATCATGTCAACCGAGTGGAAGCACCGCGTCAGACTGTTTGTCCAGCGTTTCTGGCAGCCGACCAGCGCGTGCATGACCTGCATGCCGGGGAGCTGGGGAAATGTCACGAGCCTTGCCCACTGGACCATCGCATTTCATACGGGGCTGCTGACCGGGCTCCTGGCTGTACTTCTGACTTTCACGCCGGTGGGGAAACTCTATGCGCATCGATATGGCAATGCGCTGGTCGTTGGCGTCCTGACGACGTTGGGCGATGCGTACTCGCACACGAGTCATTACCGTATCCCCTATGTCGAGCACATCGTGACGGGTGCCATTTCAGGTCTATTGGCGCTTGCGGCCTCCTATCTCTTCGAAGATCGCGCGCGACGTCTTCGGGCGGCGTGGACTCGGGTTGTCGGACGGCTTGTCCGCTGACGTTCCCGGCAACGTGTCGATAGCGACCACGCCGGGCCGGAAGGCGACGTCCACGGAGATCTACGAAGCCCCCTTTTTATCGCCCGTTCGTCATGCCTGCTGCTCGGGCTGCACGTCGGTACGCTCGGCGATCACCACCGCATAACGGTCGACCGCATCGGCGATGCGCTGCGCGAGTTCGGGATCGCGCACCGCGCGCGCGAGCGTGACGCCGCCCGACAGCAGCGCGAGGAACGCGATCGCGCGGTCGTCGTCGGGCGTGTCGCCGAGCCCGGACGACACTTCGTCGACGATCTGCCGCAACGCTTGTTCATACGCGTCGCGCGTGTCGTCGTCGGCGCGCATCACTTCGGGCGACAGGCTCGGTAGCGCACAGCTTTCGCCGAGTGCGCAGGTGCGTCGCGGCCCCAGATAGAACGATACGAACGGGCGCCGCCAGCGCGCGCCATGCTCGGCCTTGAATGCCGCGACGCCTTGCCGGAGTTGGTCGAGGCCGTCCAGCACGATCTGGCGGAATGCTTCGCCCTTGGATTTGAAATGCCCGTAGAACGCGCCATTGGTGACGCCCGCCGCCTTCGTCAGCGGACCGATGCCGGAGCCGCCGTAGCCCTCCTGGCGGAACAGGCGGCTCGCGGCTTCGAGGATGCGCGTGCGGGTTTCGTGCTTGTGTTCGACGGAATAACGCATGACAGGCTCGCTTCAGAGCGATCGCTCTTTTTTGCTTGCATAGAGAGCGATCAGTGTCTAATGTGTAGAGAGTGACTGATATTTATATCACGTCACGATTCCGATGACCTGACCTGGAGAAAGTGCGATGCCGATTACGCTGACCGTATCAGAAGGGGTTTTCACGCAGGAAGACGAGGGCCCGGTGTTTGCCGAGTTGACCGAGGCGCTGCTGGAGGTCGAAGGATTGACCGGGAACGCGTTCCTGGCGCCGAACGTGATCGGCACGCTGAACGTGTTGCCGCGCGACCGGACGTTCGTGCAGGGCCGCGCGGAACCGGCGGCGTTCGTCGAGCTGAAGCTGCCGGCCGTCGCGCTCGCGGCGTCCGACAAGCAGCGGCAATTCGTCGAACGGGCGACCGAGATCGTGTTGCGCCGCGCGGGCGGCCGGCTCACGCCCACGCAGGTCTGGGTCAACGTCGTTCACGCGGTCGACGGCGGATGGGGTATCGCCGGGCGACGTTACGACAACGCGGCGCTGGTCGACGCCATCCAGAACGCGGCGGCGGTGCAGTGATCGCAACTAACGGTCAAGCCATTGCGCGTTGACCGACGGTGCGGCGATACCCTCGCCGCACCGCTCAATGCCGACCGTCTTCAGCGCGCAGCGCCCGTACGAGTTCCTCGGCGGCCTTGCCGATCCCGGTATGTTTCGGCCGCCGCAAATACACGGGCAACGGCAACCCGTTGCGGATGTTCGCGAACACGAGCGGTGCGAGTTCGCCGTCGGCCACATAGCGGCCAATGATCGATTCCGGCAAGTTCGCCCAGCCATGACCGGCCTTCACGAGCGCGATCGCGGTCGCCATGTCGGTCACCTTCCACGTGCGGTTGCCGATCAGCGGCCGCACGTCGGTGAGTGGCCGCTCCGGATCGGCGATCACGATCTGCCGAAATCCCGACAATCGCTCGATCGCTTCCGGATGCGCGGCTTCGGCAATCGCAGGATGGTCGGGCGCGGCGACCGCGATCAGCGTCTCGGTCCACAGCGCGTGAATCTGTTCCTGCGGATGCAGATCGAGCCCGCCGTACGCGACGCAAAGATCGACGGCGCCGCGATGCAGCGCATCGACGATCACATCCTGCGGCGCCGTGACGACGCTGACCGCGAGCGCCGGATATTGCGCCGCGACGGCCGTCAGCGCGCGTGCAACCGGCGCACCGTCGATTTCGGCCGCGAGCCCGAGCCGCAGCGTGTCCTCGACGCCTTCCGACAAGTGCTGCGCATGCGCGCGCAGCGCATGCAGCCGTTCGGCGATCGCGCGTGCGTCGGGCAGCAGCGCGGCCATCGCGGCGGTCGGCGTCGGCTCGCGCGTGCCGCGATCGAACAGCACGAGGTCGAGTTCGGCCTCGAGGTTCGCGATCGCCATGCTGACTGCCGACGGCGTACGGCCGAGCGCACGCGCGGCCGCCGAGAACGAGCCTTTGTCGATGACGGTCAGCAGCATGTCGATGTGATCGCTGGTCAGCATGGTCGGCCGTCTCCTGTCAGAAAAATTGAAAGGACCTGACTTTGGCGGACGACGTGCCCGCGGTAGTCTCGCCACCTGGTTCGATATGAAGGTGGTCGGTCATGCAAGGATGGAAGAGACGCATAGTCTACGTCGTGATGTTCGAGGTGCTCGGCATCCTCGTCGCGTCGTCGGTGCTCGGCATGTTGAGCGGCGCGAGCGCGGCGACGAGCGGGCTGCTCGGCGTGATGATCTCGACGACGGGCGTCATCGTCAATTTTCTGTACAACCTCGGCTTCGAGGCGTGGGAGCGGCGGCGCGCGGAAACGACGCGCACCGTCGGGCGGCGCGTCGTGCATGCGATCGGGTTCCAGATCGCGCTCGTGACGTTCCTGATTCCGCTGATCGCGTGGTGGCTCGACGTGTCGCTGCTGCAGGCGTTCCTGTACGACGCGGTGCTGATCGTGTTCTTCCCGATCTTCACGTTCACGTACAACTGGGCGTTCGACAGCGTGTTCGGGTTGCCGGACGCGGTGACGCGCAAGGCGGCGCCGGTGGCATGACGCAGAGGGATGCGAAACGATTCGATGCGGGCAGTACGCGTCGTGTCGTTTCGGTAGCAGGCCGTGCGACGACGGCAGCGAAGACGGGCGGCGCGCCTGCCGCCCGCGACGTTACGCGCCGACGAACTCGTGCACGTAACGGTTGAACACCGCGGGGCTCGCCGCGTTCATTCCGTGCGATGCGCCGGCGACGGTCTGCCGTTGCGCATCGCCGATCCACTGCGACAGCGTGTCGACGTTGTGACGGAACATCTTCGGGCTGCGCTGGCCGTCGATCAGCAGCGTGCGGCATGCGATGTCGCCGGCCGTGTGCTGCGAATACGCGGGCAGCGGGTCGCGCAGCTGCTTCGGCAGCGTGCTCGCATTGTCGATCGCCATCGTGCGAAAGCGCGCCGTGCTCTTCTTCCATGCGCCGGGCAGGCTCACGGAATCGACGAACATCTCGAGACCGGCTTCGACGTCGCCTTGCCCGATCAGGTTCACGGCCTTCGTGCGCAGCGCGAGGGCGGCGGCCGGCAACGCGGCTTCGCGCACGCCGGGCTGCTGGAGCGGGCCGCCCGGATCGGCGAGCGTCAGCGACTCGACGAGGTGCGGATGCTGGCGCGCGACGTTGAACGCGACGCTGCCGCCGCGCGAATGGCCGACCAGGTGCACGGGGCCGAGATCGAGCGCATCGATGAATTCGGCGAGCTCGTCGACGTGGTTCTGCCAGCTGAACTCGTCCTGAATGCCTGCTTCGACGGCCGGCCAGTAATGGCTGAGGCTCGGCGCGATGCAGCGGTAGTGGGCCGACAGCGCCGCGAGCTGCGGATCCCAGTAGCGGTAGTCGCACAGCGAGCCGTGCACGAACACCATCGGCGCACCGCTGCCCCGCTCGACATACGGCAGGCTGATGCCTGACGAAAGCGTCGCAAATTGCAGGTCGGGGTTCGCGAGCACGGACGGCTCGATTCGCATGTTCATGGCTGAAAGGCTCAAAGGTGCGTCAACACGACGCAACTATGCATCACGGCGACCTGCAAGGAAAACGCATAATTTTCATCGTGACGATCAATTTTTTTGATGGCACAGCCGGAAACCCCTGTCGGAGCGTGGTCATGTACCGAAGCCTTCAATCGTCTGACGATTCGTTTCGCCGATGAAAGGGCGTGCCGCGGGCTGCGCGCACGCGCCCTGGCATCGGAACGGGGAAGGGGGCGCGTCAGCGCACGCTCAACGCGGGCGCGGTCTGAAGCTCGACGGGGAGGTCGTTGTCGGTGGCGAACTGCATCGCGAAATCGAATGCGTCCGCGCAGACGGCGCGCAATTCGTCGGACACGAACAGGCATTTGACGCCGCCGTCGACGACCGGCATCGCGAGCCGCGACAGCGCGCACGGATAGCCGGGCCGCCGTTCGCCGACGAACAGCGTGATGACGCCCGCGAGGCGCTCGGGCCAGTCGCTCGGGCGGAAGGTTTTCTGCGCGCGCGTGACGCCGCGGATCAAATGGCCGGCGATGCGGCCGTGGTCGGTGATGTCGATGCGATCCATGCTGGGGTGCGTGTCCTCGTGCGCGTCATTCGCCGCCGTCGGCCGCGGCGTCGCCGCGCGCGGGAATCCGGAGGTTGCGCAGCTTGTGATAGAGCGTTTTCTTCGGCATGCCGAGCGCCTCGCTCGCGTCCGCGACGTTGCCGTGGTGACGCCGCAGCATGTCCTCGATCAGCATCCGCTCGAAATACGCGAGCTGCTCCGCGAGCGTGCTGCCGGCCGTCGGCGTGCCGCCGGACGACAGCAGGCTGTCGCCGGTCAGCCCGAGCACGAAGCGGTCGGCCACGTTCTGCAGCTCGCGCACGTTGCCGGGCCACGCGTGCGTCATCAGTTCGGATACCTGCGCGGCGGTGACGACCGGCGCCGGCTGCCCGAAGCGCCGCGCGGCCGCGAGCACGAAATGCTCGAACAGCAGCGGCACGTCCTCGCGCCGTTCGCGCAGCGGCGGCAGCTCGATCTGCGCGACGTTGAGGCGATACAGCAGATCCGCGCGAAAACGTCCGTCGGCCGCGAGTTCGGCGAGATCCGCCTTCGACGCGGCCACCACGCGGCAGTCGACCGGAATCAGGTCGTTCGCGCCGAGCCGCTCGACCACGCGTTCCTGCAGCACGCGCAGCATCTTGATCTGCAGCGCGATCGGCATCGTCTCGATCTCGTCGAGGAACAGCGTGCCGCCGTCCGCCCACTCGATCTTGCCGATGCGCTTCTTGATCGCGCCGGTGAACGCGCCGGCCTCGTGGCCGAACAGCTCGCTCTCGAACACCTGCTCGGGCAGGCCGCCGCAGTTCAGCGCGACGAAATGCGCGTCGCGGCGGCCGCCGAAGTCGTGCAGGCTGCGCGCGATCAACTCCTTGCCGGTGCCCGTCTCGCCGGTGATCAGCACCGACACCGACGTATCGGCGAGGCGCAGGATCTTCTTGCGCACGTCGGCCATCGCGGGCGACTTGCCGAGCACGAACGCCTCGATGCCCTGCCAGTTGTTCAGCGCCGCGCGCAGCCCCTGCACCTCGAGCGTCAGGCGGCGCTTCTCGACCGCGCGCGCGACGCGGCCGGCGATCACGTCCGACGAAAACGGCTTCTCGATGAAGTCGTACGCGCCGACCTGCATCGCGCCGACGGCCGTCGAGATGTCCGCGTGGCCGCTGATCAGCACGACCGGGATCTGCGCGTCGATGGCCATCACGCGGTCGAGCAGCTGCAGCCCGTCGATGCCGGGCATCCGCACGTCCGACACGATCACCACCGGCGCGCCGGGCGCGACGTGCGCGAGCGCGTCGGCGGCGGACGCGAACGCGTCGACCGGGAACCCGGCGAGCGCGACGGCCTGCTCGACGCCGATCCGGACGTTTTCATCGTCCTCGACGACCAGCACCCGAATCTCATCTTCCATGCTCTGTCCTCTGTTGCGGCGTCGCCGCCGCGAATTCGATGGTGAACTGCGCGCCGCCTTCGTCGCGGTTCGTCGCGGTGATCCTCGCGCCGAACGCCTCGACGATGCGCGACGTGATCGCGAGGCCGAGCCCGAGGCCCTGGCCGCGCGGCTTGGTCGTGACGAACGGCTCGAACAGGTGCGGCAGCACGTCGGGCGCGATGCCCGCGCCGCTGTCGGTCACCGTCAGGCGCACGCGACCGGCGTCGTCCGCCTCGTCCGCGTCGTCCGCGTCGTCCGCTTCGACCGCCTCGATGACGATGCGGCGCACCGGCGCGTCGTGCACCGCGTCGAGCGCGTTGCCGAGCAGGTTCACGATCACCTGCTGCAACTGGCTCGATTCGGCCGAGACCGTCGTGCCGGGCGCGATGTTCACGTCGAGCCGTACGCCTTCGTCGCGAATGCGCGCATCGTAGATGAGCCGCGCATGCGCGACGGCCTCGTTCAGCGATACCGCGACGCGCTCGACGTCGGGCTTGCGCGCGAAGGTCTTCAGCTCGCCGGTGAGCACGGCCATGCCGTCGACCAGCTTGCCGACCCGCTCGAGATTCGCGAGCGCCGGCGCCGGCTGGCCGCGCTCGAAGAACGTGCGCGCGTTGTCGCACAGCGTGCGGATCGCGACGAGCGGCTGGTTCAGCTCGTGCGTGAGGCCGGCGGCCATCTGCCCGAGCACCGCGAGCTTGCCCGCGTGCACGACTTCCTGCTGCGACGCGCGCAGCCGCTGCTCGGTGCGTTCGCGCTCGTCGATCTCGCGCTGCATCCGCTCGTTCGCGGCCGTCAGCGCGGCGGTGCGTTGCGCGACGGTCAGTTCGAGCCGGTCGTTCGCGCGGCGCAGCGCATCCTGCGCGTTCAGCCGCGCGAGGATCGCCCGGCGGCGCTGGATCGCATAGCCGACCAGCAGCGCGACGATCAGGAACGCGCCGGTGACGAACACGAACGCCGTCTGCTGCTGGCGTCGCGCGCCCGCGATGTCGAGCAGCACCATCAGCGAATCGCCGGCCTGCGGCGCGGGGCGCGACATCACGAGATAGCGCGTGGTGCGGCCGGCGTGGCGCGGATCGGGGAAGGTGCCGAACCACGCGGCCGAGCTGCGATCGCCGATGCGGCGATAGGGCAGCGCGTCGACGGTGCGGCCCGCGTACTGGCGCGACGCCTGGATGTCGCGCTGCTGCTGCGCGGTGATCGGGCGCAGCGCGGTGAATTTCCACGCGGGCTCGGTCGAGATCACGACCACGCCGTTGCTGTCGACGACCATCGCGGCGACGCCCGGCGCGCGCCATGCCGATTCGAGCGGATCGACGCTGATCTTCACGGCGGCCACGCCGATCGGCACGCCGTCGCTGCGCACCGCGCTCGCGAAGTAGACGCCCGGCACGCCGGTGTTGGTGCCGATGCCGAAGAAGCGGCCGCTGCCGCGCGCGAGCGCGTCCTTGAAGTACGGCCGGTACGACACGTTGGTGC
This sequence comes from Burkholderia sp. EMB26, assembly GCF_024730645.1. NCBI lineage: Bacteria > Pseudomonadati > Pseudomonadota > Betaproteobacteria > Burkholderiales > Burkholderiaceae > Burkholderia > Burkholderia sp. EMB26. The sequence continues at coordinate 1,720,215 of NZ_CP078071.1, read as the reverse complement.
CGACGAAGCTGATCGTCTCGTTCCAGTTGCTCGCGGCGATCACGTCGCCTTGCAGGTCGATCACGTCGACCGCGCCGCTGCCCGCGTCGCGGTTCACGGCTTCGAGGTAGGTGTTCACCGCATGCACGCGCTCGGGCGCATCGTTCGGCGCGGCTTTCAGCATCGCGCGCACGCCGTCCTGCCGCGCGACCAGCCCGGGCAGGATCTCGAAGCGGCCGAGCTCGCTTTTCAGGCTCGACGCATACAGGTCGAGCCGGTGCGCGCCGGCTTCCTCGAGCGCGTCGATCGCGCGTTCCCACGCGAAGTCGACGGCCGCGCCGGCCACGCCGACATACAGCACCGCGGCCGATGCCCAGCCCCACCACGGGATTCCCTTGAAGCTCTTCTGCACGTTCGCCCTCATCGAAGCCCGCTATCGGCGTGAACCGGCCCTGGCCGCGTTGAACGACGCGCGCCGCGCACCGGCCAAGGCCGGCGGCGGCGCGTGCGAGGCAGCCGGCGCGACGGGGCGCGCGGCCGCGCGTTATCCGAAGTGCGCGACCAGGATCAGCGTCACCGTGACGACGATCGCGCCGCCGATGCGGGTGGCGATCTGCGCGAACGGCATCAGCTGCATCCGGTTCGCGGCGGTCAGGATCGCGACGTCGCCGGTGCCGCCTTGCCCGCTGTGGCAGGCGTTCACGATTGCGGTGTCGATAGGGTACATCTTCAGCAGGCGGCCGACCACGAAACCGGTGCCCATCAACGTCGCGACGGTCGACACGATCGTGACCACGTTGACGAGCGTGAACGCGGCGGTCAGCTTGTCCCACGGCGTCATCGCGACGCCGATCGCGAACAGCAGCGGATACGTGACGGCGGTCGAGAAGAATTTGTAGACGACGAACGCGCCTTCCTGCAGCGGCGGCGACACCGCACGCGCGAGCTTCACCAGCACCGCGAGGAACAGCATCGCGACCGGCGCGGGCAGGCCGAACAGCTTGTGCGCCATCAGGCCGACGAGGTACAGCGTGATCGCGGTGATGCCGGCGCCCGCGATGTGCGTGACGTCGACGTGGCCGCGGATCTCTTCGCTTTCCGGCGTCATGTCGCCGCTTTCGCCGACCTGCAGGCGGCCGTTGCCGGTCAGGTGCGGCAGGCGCTTGCCGAGCATGTCGAGCGCGCCCGACAGGATGATCGCGGTCAGGCTGCCGAGCATCACCGGCGGCAGCACCATCGCGAACATCTCGCCCTGCGGCAGGTGCATCAGTTCCGAATAGCCGATCGACAGCGGAATCGCGCCTTCGCCGACGCCGCCCGCCATGATCGGCACGACGATGTACAGCAGCGTGTGGCGCGCGCCGAGGCCGAGCGCGGTGCCGACCGCCGTGCCGACGATCGCCGCCGCGACCGACCCGGCCGCGAGCGGAATGAAGATCTTCACGAAGCCCTGGATCAGCACGCGGCGGTCCATGCTCAGGATGCTGCCGACGATGATCGACGCGATGAACAGGTACAGGAAGTTGGTCGACTTCGTGAACTCGACGGTGAGGTTCAGCACCGGCTTCGGCAGCACGTGGTAGTACGTGAGCGCCGACGGCACGAAGGTCGCGAAGATCGCGGCCGCGCCGATGTTGCGCAAGAGCGGCAGGCGCTTGCCGAGTTCGGCGCAGGTGAAGCCGAAGAACGCGAGGACGGCGATCGCCATCGAGATTTCGCCGGGCACCTTGCCCGTGACCGCGAAGCCGACGATCAGCCCGAACAGGATCACGTAGACCGGCAGCGGGATGATGCCGATGCGGATTTCCATCAGCTTCCACCAGCCTTCCGGCCAGAAGCGTTCGCGCGTGGCGGGACCGGCCGCGGCAAGCGGCTCCGGATGGGACGGGGTTTGGATAGAGGTCTGCAAGACGTGTCTCCTGATGTTTGGAATGCCTGCATCGCTTCGCGGCATCGTGTGCCGTCTATTAAGCAACCCCCGTGCCAGCATGACGGCCCACCGGAATATTTTTAATGCATTGATTCATAAGGGATTTGTTTCGTCTGCGGAAAGGGTTTTCCGGGCAAGCTGGCCGAGATTTCGGAATCGGCGCGGCGCTCAGGCCGAGATTTCGGCCTGGCGGCGGCCGGGGCGCGCGGCCAGGCCCGCCGCCCGCCGTACCGCCGGCCATATCGCCGCGCGCGATTTTCTTCGCACAATCGCTTCGTAGACCGCCTTCCCGCCGCTCTCTATCATCGGCTGATCCTTTTCCGATGCGATGACGACTGTCCGGAGAACGCCCGCGCGTTCGCCGTGGCGTCGCTCATCCGTCGATACCGTCTTTGGACAGGAGAGTGGTTTCCATGCTGCATCCCGTTTTTTCCGCCCGCTTTTCCGCCGGCCGCCTGGCCCGCCTGCTGACGGCCGCGCTGCTCGGCGTCGTGCTGCTGAACGGCGCGCGCGCCGACACCGCACCGCTGAAGGTCGGAATCTCGACCAGCCCGCAGATCGAGGCGCTGAAGATCGCCGCGAAGGAGGCGAAGGAGCAGGGGCTCGACGTGAAGATCGTCGAATTCACCGACTGGAATACGCCGAACGCGGCGCTCGCGAACAAGGACATCGACGTCAACTACTTCCAGCACATCCCGTTTCTCGAGAACGCGAAGAAGCAGGGCGGCTACAACTTCATCTCGATCGCGCCCGGCACGATCATGAAGATCGGTCTCTATTCGAAGAAGGTGAAAAGCTTCGCCGAGCTGAAGGACGGCGCGCGCGTCGCGATCGCGAACGATCCGGTCAACGGCGGGCGCGGGCTGTTGCTGCTGCAGCGCGCGGGGCTCATCACGCTGAAGCCGGGCGCCGACTACCGCGCGACCACGCACGACATCGTCGCCAACCCGAAGCACCTGAAGATCATCCCGCTCGAAGCGTCGCAGCTCGCGCGTTCGCTCGACGACGTCGATCTCGCGCAGGGTTACCCGAGCTTCATCAAGCTCGCCGGCACGACCGACCCGAACAGCGCGCTGCTGTTCGACGGCACCGAGAACAAGAACTTCGCGATCCAGTGGGTCGTGCGGCCCGAGAGCGCGAACGATCCGCGCATCCGCAAGTTCATCGCGATCTACCAGCACTCGCCGGCGGTGCGCCGTGCGCTCGACAACGCGTTCGGCTCGCTGTACGCGATCGCGTGGTGACGGAGGCGGCATGACGACGGCGAACCGCAAGAAGATCCTGCTCAACGCGTTCAACATGAACTGCGTCGGGCACATCAACCACGGGCTGTGGACGCATCCGCGCGACCGCTCCGCGCATTACACCGATCTCGACTACTGGGCCGATCTCGCGAGGACGCTGGAGCGCGGCAAGTTCGACGGGATCTTTCTCGCGGACATCGTCGGCGTGTACGACGTGTTCGGCGGCGGGCCCGACGCCGCGCTGCGCGAATCGGTGCAGGTGCCCGTCAACGATCCGCTCTTGCTCGTGCCGGCGATGGCGCAGGTCACGCGGCATCTCGGCTTCGGCGTGACCGCGAACCTGACCTACGAGCCGCCGTACCTGTTCGCGCGCCGCATGTCGACGCTCGATCATCTGACGAAAGGGCGCGTGGGCTGGAACATCGTCACCGGCTACCTCGACAGCGCCGCGCGCGGGATGGGCCTCGCGCAGCAGATCGGCCACGACGACCGCTACGAGCGCGCCGACGACTACATGGACGTCGTCTACAAGCTGTGGGAACAGAGCTGGGACGACGATGCGGTGATCCGCGACGCGCAGGCGCGCGTGTTCGCGCAGCCGGGCAAGGTGCGGCGCGTGAAGCACGACGGGCCGTTCTATTCGGTCGATGCGATTCACCTGAGCGAACCGTCGCTGCAGCGCACGCCGGTGCTGTACCAGGCCGGCTCGTCCGCGCGCGGCGTCGAGTTCGCGGGGCGCCACGCGGAATGCGTGTTCGTGAACGGGCAGAGCAAGGCGGCCGCACGCGCGGCGGCGCTCGACATCCGCGCGGCCGCCGCGCGGCAGGGGCGCGACCCGGCGTCGATCAGGATCTTTGCCGGCGTGAGCGTCGTGACGGCCGAGACCGAATTGCTCGCCCGCGAGAAATTCGACGAATACCGGCGCTACGCGAGCCCGGAAGCCGGCCTCGCCCATTTCGCGAGCTCGACGGGCATCGACTTCTCGAAGTACGGCCTCGACGAGCCGATCTCGTACGTGAAGACCGATTCGATCCAGTCGGCCGTCGACGCGATCTCGAAGAAGAGCACGACCGGCACGTGGACCGTGCGCCGCATGCTCGAACAGATGTCGCTCGGCGGCCGCTATGCGCCGATCGTCGGCTCGCCGTCGCAGGTCGCGGACGAGCTGCAGTCGTGGATCGACGAGACCGGCATCGACGGCTTCAACCTGACGCGCACCGTGATGCCCGAGTCGTTCGAGGATTTCGTCGACTGGGTCGTGCCCGAGCTGCAGAACCGCGGCGTCTACAAGGAAGACTACGATCCCGCGCCGACGCTGCGCGAGAAGCTGTTCGGCGCGGGGCCGCGCCTGCCCGCGTGGCATACCGGTGCGCAGCACCGGCCGGCGGCCGCAGCCGAACCCGCGCACCCCGCGCATGCCTGAACGTGACGGAGCGAAGCGATGACGCAATTGTTCGATACGCTGGGTTTCATCGAGGCATCGGCCGTGCGCGCCGGTGCCGGTGCCGATGCAGCGGCACATGAGGAAGCCGTGACGCCGGCCGGCGGCGCGGCCGTGTCGCTGGAACAGGTCGGCAAGGTATTCGCGACGCCGCGCGGCCACGCCGCCGCGCTGCGCGACGTGACGCTCGACGTGCGGCGCGGCGAGGTGTTCGGGATCATCGGCCGCAGCGGCGCGGGCAAGTCGACGTTGCTGCGCCTCCTGAACGGCCTCGAGCGGCCGAGTTCGGGCCGCGTGCGCGTGCAGGGCGTCGACGTCGGCGCGCTCGACGAGGATGGCCTCGTCGCGTTGCGTCGTCGCACCGGCATGGTGTTCCAGCATTTCAACCTGCTGTCCGCGAAGACGGTGTTCGAGAACGTCGCGCTGCCGCTGAAGATCGCCGGCGTGCCGAAGGCCGAGCGCGTGCGCAAGGTCGAGGCGCTGCTCGACCTCGTCGGGCTCGCCGCGAAGCGCGACGCGTATCCGGCGAGCCTGTCGGGCGGGCAGAAGCAGCGGGTCGGCATCGCGCGGGCGCTCGTGCACGATCCCGAAGTGCTGCTGTGCGACGAAGCGACGTCGGCGCTCGATCCGGAGACCACGCAATCGATCCTCGCGCTGCTGGCCGACATCAACCGTCGTCTCGGGCTGACGATCGTGCTGATCACGCACGAGATGGAGGTGATCCGCGCGGTGTGCGACACCGTCGCGGTGATCGAACAGGGCGAAGTCGTCGAAACCGGCCCGGTGTGGCGCGTGTTCGGCGATCCGCGCCACGGCGCAACGCGCGCGCTGCTGAGCACGCTGCAGCACGACTTGCCGGCCGAGCTGGCCGCGCGCGTGCGGCCGCTGCCCGAACAGGCCGCGCTGCCCGACGGCGCACAGATCGTGCTCGACGTCCGCTATACGGGCGAGAGCGGCGGCGAGCCGGATGTCGGTGCGCTCGCGGCGGCGCTCGGCGGCTCCGTGCGGTTCCTGCACGGCGGCATCGAACGCATCCAGGGGCACGCGCAGGGGCGGCTCGTGATCGCCGCGACGCCGCGGGCGGACGACGCCGGCCCGGCGGCGCGCGGCGGTGCGGTCGCCGCGCTGCTCGAACGTGCGCGCCGCCATGCGAATCACGCGGAGGTGCTCGGCTATGTTTGACCTCTGGTGGCCCGAACTGCTCGACGCGATCCGCGACACGCTGTCGATGGTCGCCGCATCGGCCGCGATCGCGGCGCTGATCGGCATTCCGCTCGCGGTGATCCTCGTGACCACCGCGCCCGGCGGCATCTATGCGCGGCGCGGCGTGAACGCGGTGCTCGGCGCGCTCGTCAACGTGTTCCGCTCGACGCCGTTCATCATCCTGCTGGTCGCGCTGCTGCCGTTCACGCGCGTGCTGATCGGCACGACGATCGGCGTGTGGGCGGCCGTCGTGCCGCTGTCGATCGCCGCGATCCCGTTCTTCGCGCGAATCGCCGAAGTGAGCCTGCGCGAAGTCGATCGCGGGCTGATCGAGGCCGCGCTCGCGATGGGCGCGAAGCGCCGCCACATCGTGTGGCACGTGCTGCTGCCCGAAGCGTTGCCCGGCATGCTCGGCGGCTTCACGATCACCGTCGTCGCGCTGATCGGCTCGACCGCGATGGCGGGCGCCGTCGGCGCGGGCGGGCTCGGCGATCTCGCGATCCGCTACGGCTATCAACGTTTCGACACCACCGTCATGGCGACCGTGATCGTGATCCTGATCGCGCTCGTCTCGGCCGTGCAAATCACGGGCGACCGCCTGGTCCGACGCGTGACCAGGCGCACCTGAGCGACGCCACGAGCGTCCGCTCGCTTCATTCCTGATCCTGAGAGAAAAATCATGACCTTGCCCATCGGCGCGCCGCGCGAATGGAACGGACAATTCGAGGAAGCGCTGTTTCTTGAGGTGGCGCGACGCCATCGTCCGGACTTCCCCGACAAGCTGGCGACCTCGCCGCGCGAGCCGCGCGACGGCGACGAGCTGGCCGCCGTCGCCGACTACTACACGAAGATGGCATCGCACGACCTGTTCATCGTGCAGGTCGTCGCGAAGGCGATCGACACGCTGTTCCGCGACGATCCGCATTTCCAGTTGATCCTGTCGCGCCAGTTGGGCGACGACGGCGCGCACGCGGTGATCGGCCGCGAACGCGTGACCGCGCTCACCGGGCGCGATCCGCTGCCGGAAGTCGACCGGCTGGTCGCCGCGCACTGGGCACGCATCGGCGACATCGCGGTGCGCGACGTCGCGGGCTTTCTCGCGTTCGAATGGCATTACGAGCTGCACATCCTCGCGAAGCTGTGGATCCAGCGCAAGACCGGCCGCATCGGCGACAGTGCGATGCGCGAGCACGGCGAGAACCGGATCCGGCCGGACGAGGAGTGGCACCGCGTGCAGATCGTCCAGTGGTGGTTCGACACGCTGCAGGCGCTGCCCGTCGCCGAGCGCGACGCACTGATCGATCGCGTGATCGCGGCCGACGAGGAAACCCAGGCGCGGCTCGACGGCTATTTGCACGACGAGTACGCGCATACCGCACTGGTGTTCGGCGCGGATATCGCCGAATATCGTGCGATCTACGACGACTGGCGGCGCGAGATCCTGTCGCGGCTGACCGGCCGCCAGCTCGGCGCGCTCGTCCCGCTGTCGGGCGAAACCGTTGAACAGGAAGCTGTCGCATGAACGATCCCCGCGGCCCGGCGACGCTGGCGCCGGATACCGATGCACCGGCCGTCGACCGCGCTGCGCTGGCGCGCGCGATCGACGCGTTGCGCGTGAGCGCCGCCGAGCGCGACCGCGCGGGCGGTCACGCCGCCCTGGAAAAGCAGTGGCTCGCCGACGCGGGTTTGCTGACGCTCGCGGTTCCGCGTGCGTTCGGCGGCCAGGAGGCGGCGTGGCCCGCGATCTACGACGTGATCCGGCAGGTCGCGCGGGTCGACAGCGCGCTCGCGCATCTCGTCGGGTTCCAGTGCCTGCAGGTGGTGAGCGTCGACGTGTGGGGCAACGCCGCGCAGCGCGAGCGCTACCTGCGCGGCACGGTCGACGGACGCTGGTGGTGGGGTAACGCGGTCAATCCGCTCGACACGCGGCTCGTGGCCACGGCCACGCCCGACGGCGGCTACCGGCTCGACGGCGTGAAGGGCTTCTGTTCCGGCACGCGCGGCTCGCAGCGGATGACGGTATCCGCGCACGATCCGGCCATCGGCCGCACCGTGTTCGGCGTGGTGCCGACCGATCGGGCCGGGATCACCGTGAACGACGACTGGGATCCGGTCGGCCAGCGCCAGACCGACAGCGGCAGCGTGCGCTTCGACGGCGTGACGCTCGCGGCCGACGAGGTGCTGCATCGGTCGGAAGCGCCGCCGACGCCGCGCGCGACGCTGCGCACGCTCGTGTCGCAGCTCGTGCTGACGAACCTGTTCGTCGGTCTCGCGGAGGGTGCGCTGGGCGAGGCGCGCGACTACGTGCGGCAGCATGGCCGCCCGTGGATTCACTCGGACGTCGAGCGGGCCGAGGACGATCCGTACACGCTGCAGCGCCTCGGCGACATGCGCGTGCGTGCGGTCGCCGCGGCGGCGCTGGCCGATCGCGCGGCCCACGCGTTGCAGCACGCGTGGGCGCGGCAGGATGCGCTGACGGCCGACGAACGCGCCGAAGTCGCACTCGCGGTGTCGGAAGCGAAGATCGTCGCGCAGCGCGCGGCGCTCGACAACGGCGAGGCGCTGTTCGATGCATGCGGCGCGCGCGCGACGGCCGCGTCGCTCGGCCTCGACCGCTTCTGGCGGAACGCCCGCACGCATACGCTCCATGATCCGCTCGACTACCGGCTGCGCGACGTGGGCCGGTTCGCGCTGACCGACGCATTGCCGCCGGCGTCGCTCTATACGTAATACGCAGCGGGGCGCTGCCGGCACGGCCCCGCGTACCGCGGCCTTCGTGCCGCCCTCGCTGTCGCCGCATCGATGAGCCGGGCTGCTGGACGCCTGGAATGATATGTTATATCGTAGCGATACAATATATCATTTCATCCTCAACGTCCTGTTCCGGAATCGCCCGATGAGCCCCGCCCTTCACCCGTCCACGCGGCTTCCCGTGACCGTCCTGTCCGGCTTTCTCGGCGCCGGCAAGACGACGCTGCTCAACCACATCCTCAACAATCGCGAGGGCCGGCGCGTCGCGGTCATCGTCAACGACATGTCGGAGGTCAACATCGACGCCGCGCTCGTGCGCGACGGCGGCGCGGGGCTGTCGCGCACCGACGAGAAGCTGGTCGAGATGAGCAACGGCTGCATTTGCTGCACGCTGCGCGAGGATCTGCTGATCGAGGTCGACCGGCTCGCGCGCGAAGGGCGCTTCGATCAGCTCGTGATCGAATCGACCGGCATCTCGGAGCCGCTGCCGGTGGCCGAGACGTTCACGTTCGAAGGCGAGGACGGCCGCAGCCTCGGCGAAGTCGCGCGGCTCGACACGATGGTGACGGTGGTCGACGCGTTCAATTTCCTGCGCGATTACGCGTCGCGCGACAGCCTGCAAGCGCGCGGCGAATCGATGGGCGACGAGGACGCGCGCACGGTCGTCGATCTGCTGATCGACCAGATCGAGTTCTGCGACGTGCTCGTGATCAACAAGATCGACCTGATCGACGGCAGCGCACGCGAGCGGCTGGTCGCGCTGCTGCGCGGGCTGAACCCGCGTGCGCGGATCGAGATCGCCGAATTCGGCAAGGTGCCGCTCGAACGTGTGCTCGACACCGGCCTGTTCGACTTCGACGCGGCGTCGCGCGCGCCGGGCTGGCTGCAGGAACTGCGCGGCACGCACACGCCGGAGACCGACGAGTACGGGATCCGCAGTTTCGTCTATCGCGCGCGGCGGCCGTTCCATCCGCAGCGCTTCTTCGATCTCGTCGAGAGCGAATGGCCGGGCGTCGTCCGCTCGAAGGGGTTCTTCTGGCTGGCCACGCATCCGGCCGTCGCCGGTTCGTGGTCGCAGGCGGGCGCGGTCGCGCGGCACGGGCCGGCCGGCCACTGGTGGGCGGCCGTGCCGCCCGAGCGTTGGCCGCAGGACCCGGAAGCCGTCGCGCAGATCCGCGCGCGCTGGGACGAGCATGTCGGCGACGCCCGGCAGGAACTCGTGCTGATCGGCATGGACATGGACGAGCCGGCGTTGCGCGCGCGCTTCGACGCGTGTCTGCTGACCGACGCCGAGATGGCGACCGGCCCCGAACACTGGACCACGTGGAACAACCCGTTTCGCGACTGGCCCTGACCTGAACGCGCGCTTCCTGCATCGATCCGGATGGAGAAGGCGCTCCACCGGATGTCAAGCATGAACGCAGCGCTTCCCGATATTTCCCTGACCGATGCCGCGCCGGGGCACCGCCCGCTGGAATGGGTCGGCATGCAGGGCATCGACCTGCCCGTCGTCGTGGCGGAGCCCGGCTGCCGGCGCGACGTGCATGCGCGTGCCGACGTGCAGGTCGATCTGCCTGCGCCGCAGGTGAAAGGCATTCACATGTCGCGGCTGTACTGGCTGCTCGACTGGCTGGCCGACGGCGAAGCGCTGTCGCCGGCCGGCCTGCAGCGCGTGCTGCGCGCGATGGTCGACAGCCACCGCGACTGCGATACGCGCAGCGCACGCGTGCGGCTGCACTTCGACCTGCTGGCCCGCCGCACGGCGCTCGTGACCGACGGGCTGAGCGGCTGGAAGGCCTATCCGGTGCGGGTCGACGCGACGCTGGCCGGCGACGCATTCGCGTTGCGCGCGCAGGTGACGGTCGTCTATTCGTCGACGTGCCCGTGTTCGGCCGCGCTGTCGCGGCACTGGATCGAACAGGCGTTCCTGACGGCGTTCGGCCGCGAGGATCGCGTGGACCCGGCAGCGGTCGCCGCATGGCTGAAACAGCATGCGACGGCCGCCACGCCGCACAGCCAGCGCAGCGAAGCCGTCGTCAGCGTGGCGCTGCCCGCCGATGGCGCGACGCTGGGGCTGATCGGCCTGATCGATCGCGTCGAGCAGGCGCTCGGCACGCCGGTGCAGACGGCCGTCAAGCGTGCGGACGAGCAGGCGTTCGCGGTGCTGAACGGCGGCAACCTGATGTTCGTCGAGGATGCCGCGCGCCGCGTGCAGGCCGCGCTGGAAGGCCATCATGCGGGCCCGCGCGTGCGCGTGCGCCATCTCGAAAGCCTGCATCCGCACGATGCGGTGGCATGGGCCGCTCCGCTGCGCGAGGGGGCCGACGCATGCTGATCCGCAAGCTGTTCCGCTTCGAGAATGCGCACGTCGTGCGCGGCTGCAGCACGCGGCGCTGCTCGCATTCGATCCATGGTCATTCGTACCGTGTCGAGTTGCTGCTCGAAGCGCATGCGCTGGACCACGGGCAGATGATCTACGACTTCGGGCTGCTCAAGGGCGACGTGCGCGACCTGATCGACGCGTTCGACCATGCGGTGACGCTGTGGTCGGACGACGATCCGCGCTATGTCGAAAGCATGCGCCGGCATTCGGAGCGCTGGGTGCTGCTGCCGGTGTCGCCGAGCGCCGAGCAGTTCTCGCGCGTGCTGTTCCGGCTCGTCGATGCCGCGCTGTCGGGCACGCCGATGTCGAACGGCGAAGCCGACGTGCGACTGCATTCGGTGATCGTTCACGAGACCGAGACCGGCTACGCGCAGTGCTTCCGCGACGACGCATTCAACCCGCGCATGGGCCGCATCGATCTCGACGCGATCGTGTTCGCGCCGGCCATCGTCGCGCAGTGGCGCGATCCGGGCCTGTTCGAGCGGCTCAAGCGCAGTCATGTCCTTTCAAGGCAGGAATCCTGATGATCCGAAAGAACCCGCGCGGCGATCTGCCGACGATTCATCCGAACGCGTTCGTCGACCCGACCGCCATCCTGTGCGGGCACGTGATCGTCGAGGAGAACGTGTTCATCGGCCCGTACGCGGTGATCCGTGCCGACGAAACGGATGCCGACGGCCAGATCGCGCCGATCGTGATCGGCGCGCATTCGAACATCCAGGACGGCGTCGTGATCCACTCGAAATCGGGTGCGAGCGTGACGATCGGCCGGCACACGTCGATCGCGCATCGCGCGATCGTCCACGGGCCGTGCAAGGTCGGCGACGGCGTGTTCGTCGGCTTCAACAGCGTGCTGTTCAACTGCACGATCGACGACGGCTGCGTGGTGCGCTACAACGCGGTCGTCGACGGCTGCCACCTGCCGCCGGGCTTCTACGTGCGCTCGACCGAACGCATCGGGCCGGAAACCGACCTCGCCGCGTTGCCGCAGGTGACGGCCGACGCGAGCGATTTCTCCGAGGACGTCGCGCGCACGAACAATGCGCTGGTGCTCGGTTACAAGCACATCCAGAACGAGTTCTGACGCATGGACGCGCGGCTGCGACAGGAAGCGGGCGACCGATCGAAGCTGCGGCACGCCGATCTGCTGGTGCACGGCGGCACGGTGATGACGCCCGGCGGCGCCGAGCGGATCGACGTCGCGTGCGCGGATGGCCGCGTCGTCGCGCTGGGCGCGCTGCACGGCGCGTGGAGCGCCGACGTGCTGCTCGATGCGCGCGGCTTGCACGTGTTGCCGGGCGTGGTCGACAGCCAGGTGCATTTCCGCGAACCGGGGCTCACGCACAAGGAGACCCTCGAGGCCGGCATGCGCGGCGCGGTGCTCGGCGGCGTCACGACGATCTTCGAGATGCCCAATACGCATCCGCTGACGCTGGACGAGCAGGATCTGGGCGCCAAGCTCGATCTCGCGCGCGGCCGTGCGTGGTGCAACTACGCGTTCTACATCGGCGGCTCGGCCGTGAATGCCGAACGGCTGCCGGTGCTCGAACGGTTGCCCGGCTGCGCGGGGGTGAAGGTCTTCATGGGCAGTTCGTTCGGCGATCTGCTGGCCGACGACGAAACCGTGTTGCGCCGGATCCTGCGCAACGGCCGGCGGCGCATGGCCGTGCATGCGGAGGACGAGGCGCGGCTGCGCGAGCGCAAGGCGATCGCGGAAGCGAGCGGCGACGTGCGCGACCATCCGCGCTGGCGCGACGCGGAAAGCGCGCTGGCCGCGACGCGGCGCATCGTCGGGCTGGCCGCGCAAGCGGGCCGCCGGCTGCATGTGCTGCACGTGTCCACGGCGGATGAAATGGCGTTGCTCGCGCGGCACCGGCGGCGCGTGACGGTCGAAGTCACGCCGCATCACCTGAGCCTGCATGCACCGGATTGCTACGAGCGGCTCGGCACGTTCGCGCAGATGAATCCGCCCGTGCGCGAACGGCATCATCGGGATGCGCTGTGGCAGGCGGTTCGCGACGGCGTGGTCGACGTGATCGGCAGCGATCACGCGCCGCATACGCGCGACGAAAAGCGCCGCCCGTATCCGCAGTCGCCGAGCGGGATGACCGGCGTGCAGACGCTGCTGCCGTTGATGCTCGATCACGTGCAGGCCGGCCGCCTGAGCCTCGAACGGCTGGTCGACCTGACGAGTGCCGGGCCGGCGCGCGTTTTCGGCATCGAGGGGAAGGGGCGCATCGCGGCCGGCTACGACGCGGATTTCAGCATCGTCGACCTGCGCGCGCGGCGGATCATTCGCGACGCATGGATCGCGAGCGTGAGCGGGTGGACGCCGTACGACGGCTGTGCGGTCACGGGGTGGCCCGTGCATACGGTCGTGCGCGGGCAGGTCGTCGTGCGGGACGAGGCGCTGAACGGGCAGCCGGCGGGGGAGGCCGTGACGTTTCTCGACACCTAGATCGGCAACCGCACCGTCTGCTTGATGCGCTTCAGCGGGATTTCGGTTTCGACGTTGCGCACGCCTTCGATCTGCGTGAGCGTTTCCATCTGAAAGCGCTGATAGTCGTCGAGATCCTTCGCGATCACGCGCAGCAGATAGTCGTAGCTGCCGGCCATCAGGTGGCACTCGAGCACTTCGGGCGCCTGCTCCATCTCGCGTGCGAAGCGTTCGACCGTCGTCTTGTCCTGGCGCTCCAGCGTGACGCGCACGAATGCCGTGAAGCGCAGCTCGACGGCTGCCGGGTTCAGCAACGCAACGTAGGCGTCGATCACGCCCTGTTCCTCGAGCAGGTGAACGCGGCGCAGGCACGGCGTGGGCGACAGTCCCGCCTGTTGCGCGATGTCGGCGTTCGTCTGGTTCGAATTCTGCTGCAACGCACGCAGAATGCGTCGGTCGATTGCATCCAGTTTGATTGGCATGTTTGGCTACCCAAAACCTCAAGATTGGAGAATAACTCCAAATCAACAGCCGGAAGTAGCCGGTTTTGCAACCAATCTCCACGGGAAATTGCCGATAATCTGACGACTGCCCGGCCTCCGGAGCGCGCGATCCCCGCGCGCCGCGGCGCCGCTTTCAGGAGTTTCCCGATGCCGCACGTCGCCTGGTTGCCGTTCATGGCCACATCCCTTCTGATCATTCTGACGCCCGGCCAGGACATGGTCCTCGTGATGTCGCGCACGCTGTCCGGCGGCACGCGCGCGGGCCTCGTGACCGCCGCGGGTGTCAGCGTCGGGCTGCTCGTGCATACGATGCTCGCGACGCTCGGGCTGGGCGCCCTTCTTCAGGCCTCCGAATGGCTGTTCACGGCGCTTAAGATGGTGGGCGCGCTGTACCTGCTGTACCTCGGCATCACGCTGTTGCGCTCGACGGGCGAATTGACGCTCGCGGGCCACGGCAATGCGCCGGCATCGCGGCTGCGGACGTTCGCGCAAGGCGCGCTGTCCAATGTATCCAATCCGAAGGTCGCGCTTTTCTATCTGGCGTTCCTGCCGCAATTCGTGCCGGCCGGCGTCCCCCATCCGATGCTGTCGCTGTTCGTGCTGGGTGCGACGTTTGCCGGGCTGACGTTTCTCGTCAAGGGGCCGGTCGCGTTGTTCGCCGGCCTGCTGTCGGCATCGATCCGCCGCAACCCGCGCATCCTGACGCGCATGCATCGCGTCAGCGGGGTAGTCTTGCTCGCGCTGGGCGTGAAGCTGGCGCTCGAACGCCGCTGAGCGCACGGCCGCGGCGCCGGCGCGCCTGCCGGCTACTCCGCCGGCAACGCGTCCGCCAGCGCCCGCATCGCCTCCGCCGTTTCCGGATTCGCCGGAAAGAACGCCTCGATCGCGAGTTCCGACAGCGTCACGTCGACCGGCGTGCCGAATACCGTCGTCGTACTGAAGAACGTCAGCTCGCCGCTCGCCGTGCGCAGCCGCAGCGGCACGGCGATTTCCGCGAAATCGGTGCGCGTGTGCGAATCGTCGGGCTGCCCGGCCGGCGCCGGATACGCGGCGAGCTCGTCGCGCAGCGCATGCAGCGTGCGGTCGCCGCTCGCATCGATCTGCCGCTGCAGCCGGTGCAGGATGTGCGCGCGCCATTCGTGCCAGTTGGCGATCTGCGACGCGAGGCCGTCCGGATGCAGGCTCAGTCGCAGCACGTTGACGGGTGGTTGCAGCAGCGCCGGATCGGCCTGCGCGACCAGCGCGCCGAGCATCCGGTTCGCGGCGAGCAGCGTCCAGTGGCGGTCCACCGCGAGCGCCGGATAAGGCTCGTGCCCGCGCAGCACGGCTTCGACCGCATGACGCGCGGCATCCAGTTGCGGGTCCGAAAACGGCCGTTCGCGAAACAGCGGCGCGAAGCCGGCCGCGACGAGCAGCGCGTTGCGTTCGCGCAGCGGCACGTCGAGGCGCTCGGCGAGATGCAGCACCATCTCGCGGCTCGGCTGCGCGCGGCCCGATTCGACGAAGCTCAGGTGGCGCGCGGAGACTTCCGCATCGAGCGCGAGCGCCATCTGGCTCAGGCGCCGGCGTTGCCGCCACGTGCGCAGCAGCGGGCCGATGCCGGACGCGCGGCCGGCGGACGGGGAGGGCGAATGGAGCGTGGCGGTCGAGTTCATGGAGCGAATGATAGGCAATCTCGCGCCGCTTCGGCATTACCTGCGAGGTAAGCGCCGCGTGCCGCCGCGGTCGCGCGCAGTCGCTGCGTTACCATAGCCCCCGTGCCACCTGAGAGGCGGCGCCGGACCCGCGACCACAACGCATGGGCCGGACGCCGCGCATATCGACAACAAGGCATTCCAGGGGAATCCAACAATGAAAAAACTTGCCGTCCGGCTCGCCTGCGTGGCGACGCTCGCACTCGCCGCGACCAGCGGCCACGCGCAGACCGAAGCCGCGCAGGTGGAAATGAGGGCCGCCGCCGCGGCCGCCAACGAAGCGGTCGTGAAAGGCCCGACCGACATCGACGTGAAACACGAAGCCGTGCTGAAGCTGAAGGCCGGCGAATCGTTCGTGCCGGCCGCCGAAGCCGGCCGCTACCTGCGCTCGATGGGCAACGCGATCGACGAAGCGAAACTGGTCGGCCTCGTGCTGCCCGACGATCCGGACGCCGACTGGATCTCGGTCGTGTCGTTCGAGCCGAGCGGCTACATCCGCGACGACGACGCGAAGGACTGGAAGCCCGACGAACTGCTGAAAAGCCTGCAGGCCGGCACCGAGGAAAACAACCCGGCGCGCAAGGCGCGCGGCCTGCCCGAAACCGAGGTGGTCGGCTGGGCGAAGGCGCCCGCGTACGACGCGGCCACGCACCGGCTCGTGTGGTCGGCGATCATCCGCGACAAGGGCGCGGCGCCGAATGCCGCGAACGACGGCGTGAACTACCGGACGCTCGTGCTCGGCCGCGACGGCTACCTGTCGCTGACGATGGCGTCGACGCTCGCCGACCTGCCGAAGTACAAGGCGTCGGCCGACGAACTGCTGTCGAACATCCGTTTCAACGACGGCAAGCGCTATGCCGACTTCAACCAGTCGACCGACCACGTCGCCGAGTACGGGCTCGCGGCGCTGATCGTCGGCGTCGGCGCGAAGAAGCTCGGCCTGCTCGCGCTGATCGGCGCATTCGCGGTGAAGTTCTTCAAGATCGGCGCGGTCGCGCTGCTGGCCGGCGGCGCGGCGCTCAAGCGTTTCTTCGGGCGCAAGCCGAAGGCGGCCGCGGCCCCGGCCATCGCGGATGCATCCGACGCCGCCGCCACGGAGCGCAACGAATGACGAAGCTGTTGCTGCTGATCTTCGGCGGCCTGAAGCTCGGCAAGGTGCTCGTATCGGCGGGCACGATGCTCGCGTCGATCGCGGTCTACGCGCTGTTCTACGGCTGGCGCTTCGCGGCCGGTTTCGTCGCGTTGCTGCTGGTGCACGAAGCCGGCCACTACGTCGCCGCGCAGCGGCGCGGGCTCGACGTCGGGCTGCCGACCTTCATCCCGTTCGTCGGCGCGTGGATCCAGTTGAAGGACATGCCGCACGACGCGGAAACGGAGGCCTACGTCGGCCTCGCCGGGCCGTTCGTCGGCACCCTCGGCGCGCTGGCCTGCTACGCGGCCGCGCGCCACACCGACAGCAACCTGCTGCTCGCGCTGTCGTACACGGGTTTCTTCCTCAATCTGTTCAACATGATTCCGCTGTCGCCGTTCGACGGCGGGCGGATCACCGCGGTGCTGTCGCCGCGCATCTGGTTCGCCGGCGTGCCGGTGCTGATCGCGCTGTTCGTGTATCGGCCGAGCCCGCTGCTGATCGTGATGGCGATCCTCGCGCTGCCGCAACTGAAGCGCGCGTGGCGCTACGATCCCGACGCGCCGGAGAACCGCATGTACTACGCGACGTCGATCGAGACGAAGACGACCTACGCGCTTTGCTACGTCGGTCTGCTCGCGTTCCTCGCGTTGATGACGTCCGGCGTGCACGACATGCTGCGCGCCGTGCACGCG
This sequence comes from Burkholderia sp. EMB26, assembly GCF_024730645.1. Taxonomy (NCBI): domain Bacteria; kingdom Pseudomonadati; phylum Pseudomonadota; class Betaproteobacteria; order Burkholderiales; family Burkholderiaceae; genus Burkholderia; species Burkholderia sp. EMB26. The sequence continues at coordinate 1,702,826 of NZ_CP078071.1, read as the reverse complement.
TCGACCTGACGTCGCTCCGATGTAAAAAAACGGCGGCCGCGCATGAAGCGGCCGCCGTTTTTCAAAGGTCGAACCTCACGCGTCGCGATGACGCAGTTCGACGCGCTTGATCTCCTTCACGATCACGAGATAGCTGAACACGGTGACGAGCGCGTTCAGTCCGACGAACACGAGCGCGCCGTTGAACGAGCCGCTCGCGCCGACGAGGTAGCCGATCGCGATCGGCGCGACGATGCCCGCCGTGTTGCCGAACATGTTGAACAGGCTGCCCGACAGGCCGATCGCTTCCTTCGGCGCGGTATCCGCGACGACGGCCCAGCCGAGCGAGCCGATCCCCTTGCCGAAGAACGACACGGCCATCAGCATGATGACCAGCGCTTCGCTGTCGACGTAGTTGCAGCCGATGATGACCATCGACAGCAGCATCCCGCCGACGATCGGGATCTTGCGCGCGAGCGTCAGCGAAACGCCGCGGCGGATCAGCGCGTCCGACAGCATCCCGCCGAGCACGCCGCCGAGGAACCCGCAGATCGCCGGCAGCGACGTCATGAAGCCGGCCTTCAGCAGCGACATCCCGCGCGCCTGCACGAGGTAGATCGGAAACCACGTGAGGAAGAAGTACGTGAGCACGTTCACGCAGTACTGGCCGACGTACACGCCGATCAGCATCCGGTTCGACAGCAGCTGGCGCACGTAGTACCAGCCCGCCACGCGGCTGCCTTCGGACGCGCCGCCGCTACCGCGCGTGGTGGACCGCACGAGGCCGCCGCCCTGCTCGATATGGTCGAGCTCCGCCCGGTTCACGGCCGGATGGTCGGCCGGGTCCTTCACGACGCGCAGCCACAGGAATGCGAGCGCGATGCCGGCCAGGCCGAGCCACAGGTACACCTGGTGCCAGCCGTACGCATGCGTGAGCCAGGCCATCAGCGGCGAGAACACCACGGCCGCGAAGTACTGCGCGGCGTTGAAGATCGCCGATGCGGTGCCGCGCTCGGCCGTCGGGAACCAGCTCGCGACGACCTTCGCGTTCGCCGGAAACGCCGGCGCCTCCGCGATGCCGACCGCGAAGCGCATCGCGAACAGCGCGGCGACCGCGAACGCGGCGCTGCCGCCGAGGCCGATCGTGCTCTGCAGCAGCGTGAACGCCGACCACAGGAAGATGCTCGCCGCATACACGCGCCGCGCGCCGAAGCGGTCGAGCAGCCAGCCGCTCGGCAGTTGCGCGAGCACGTACGCCCAGCTGAACGCCGAGAAGATGTAGCCCATCGTCACCGGATCGATGCCGAACGCCTTGCGGATCGGCGTGCCGGTAATCGACAGCGTCGCGCGGTCCGCATAGTTGAGCGTCGTGACGACGAACAGCATCGCCAGGATCCAGTAGCGCACGGCGGTCCGGCGCGCGGTGCGCGCGAGGTCGAGCGGAAGATCGTGCGGGGAGGGTTGATTGCTCACTTTTAATGTACGTCGTCGTATGACATGAGCGAAAGTTTATTGAGAATGCTCGCATCCAGAAACCTCGGGTTTTCCCTTTAAGGAGCGGTTACAGTGTGGGAAAGTCGTGAGAAGCTGGCCGGGAAAGGCTTCCGCGTGTATCGTCGGCGCCTTTGCCTGCGGACAGGATACTGCGCGGATGTCGGCAGACATCGTATCTGTTGAGCTACAATAGGCAATCCATTCCCGAACCACGGAGCACACCCATGCAACTGACAGGAGAGATGCTGATCGGCGCCGAAGCGGTGGCCGGCTCGGCCGGAACCTTGCGCGCGTTCGACCCGACGAAGGGCGCGCCGATCGACGTCCCGGCGTTCGGCGTCGCGACGCAGGCCGACGTCGACCGCGCGTGCGAACTCGCACGCGACGCGTTCGATGCGTACCGCACGCAGCCGCTCGCGGCTCGTGCGGCGTTTCTCGAAGCGATCGCCGATGAAATCGTCGCGCTCGGCGACGTGCTGATCGAGCGCGCGCACGCCGAAACGGGCCTGCCCGTCGCGCGGCTGCAGGGCGAGCGCGGCCGTACCGTCGGCCAGCTCCGGCTGTTCGCGCGTGTCGTGCGCGACGGACGTTTCCTCGCCGCGTCGATCGATCCCGCGCAGCCGGCGCGCACGCCGCTGCCGCGTTCGGACCTGCGGCTGCAGAAAGTCGCGCTCGGGCCCGTCGTCGTGTTCGGCGCGAGCAATTTCCCGCTCGCGTTCTCGGTGGCGGGCGGCGATACCGCGTCGGCGCTCGCGGCCGGCTGCCCGGTGATCGTGAAGGCGCATGAAGCGCATCTCGGCACGTCCGAGCTGGTCGGCCGCGCGATCCGCGCCGCCGTCGCGAAAACCGGCATGCCGGCCGGCGTGTTCTCGCTGCTGGTCGGCCCCGGCCGCGTGATCGGGGCGGCGCTGGTCAGTCATCCGGCGATCCAGGCCGTCGGCTTCACCGGCTCGCGGCAGGGCGGGATGGCGCTCGTGCAGCTCGCGAACGCGCGTCCGCAGCCGATTCCCGTCTATGCGGAAATGAGCAGCATCAACCCGGTCGTGCTGTTCCCGGCTGCGCTGGCCGCGCGCGGCGACGCGATCGCCGCGGGCTTCGTCGATTCGCTGACGCTCGGCGTCGGCCAGTTCTGTACCAATCCGGGCCTCGTGCTCGCGATCGACGGCCCCGATCTCGACCGCTTCGAGACGGTCGCCGCGCAGGCGCTCGCGAAGAAGCCGGCCGGCGTGATGCTCACGCGCGGCATCGCCGATGCGTACCGTCACGGTCGCGGCAAGCTGGCCGAACTGTCGGGCGTGCGCGAAATCGGCGCGGGCGAGGCGGCGCAGACCGACTGCCAGGCGGGCGGCGCGCTGTACGAAGTGGGCGCGCAGGCGTTCCTGGCCGAGCCGGCGTTCAGCCACGAAGTGTTCGGGCCGGCGTCGCTGATCGTGCGCTGTCGCGATCTCGACGAAGTCGCACGCGTGCTCGACGCGCTCGAAGGCCAGTTGACGGCCACGCTGCAGATGGATGCCGACGACAAGCCGCTCGCGCGCCGGCTGCTGCCGATCCTCGAGCGCAAGGCCGGGCGCCTGCTGGTCAACGGCTACCCGACCGGCGTCGAGGTGTGTGACGCGATGGTGCACGGCGGGCCGTTCCCCGCGACGTCGAACCCGGCCGTCACGTCGGTCGGTGCGACGGCGATCGAGCGTTTCCTGCGGCCGGTGTGCTATCAGGACTTCCCGGACGACCTGCTGCCCGAAGGGTTGCAGGAAGGCAACCCGCTCGCGATTCCGCGGCTGCGGGACGGCAAGGCGGAGTGACGGGCGGCGGCCCGGCGGCGAACGCCGGGCCGCTCGCCGGATGGGTAAAAACGGAGGCGGCCGGTGGCCGTCTCCGTTTTTTTTCAGCGCGGCTTTCCTGTTGGCACCGTTTCTCCTACAGTAGCGAAGCCTCGGACCGTCAGGTCCGCGGGCGAGCCTGAGAGACGCACAAGACCAACAAGGAACCATCCAATGAATATCAGCAAGCGTGGCGACCACCTGTTCGCGGCCGGATTGTGGAAAGCGATCGGCGACGTCGCGAAATCGGTCCGTACCCAGATCGGCGAAACCAGCGAAGGGCGCGTGCTGGCCGACGCGCTGTTCGCGCTGCAGCGCGAGCTGGGCGGCAGCGAATTCGACGTGACGATCAACCAGGGGCGGCCCGTCGTGGGCCCCGATCCGCATTCGGTGATCTTCGGCAGGGCCGTCGAGCGCTTCAAGCAAGACATGGAGGCGGTGGTGTTCGCGCTGAAGCACCGCCGCAGCATCGACGGGCCGAACGGCGCGCAGCGCGCCGACGCGCTCACGCAGGCCAACACGCATCTCGCGACGGCGAAGCAGTACGCGATGTTTACCGTCGGGCGCTTCTTCGATGCAGTCGTCGATCGCGACGTGCTGGAACAGATCGTGGGCGCCGAGTCGCCGGCGCGCGGCCGGCCGCTCGCGGCGCGCAAGGGGATCGACGAGACGCAGCGCACGCTCACCGGTGTGCGTCAGCGGATCATCGGCGCGATCGCGCAGATGTAATGCAATGGCCGCGCCGGCTCGTCGAGCCGCGCGGCCATTGCGTGAGACGGAGGCGGAGCGGGACGCCCGCGCCGCCGGCGAACCCGCTTACTGCGGGCCCATCTTCCTGATCAGCACGTCGAGTTCGGCCGCTTCGGCTTCGGTGAGATCGACGAGCGGTGCGCGCACCGGGCCCGCATCGTGGCCGACGAGCTTCGCGCCCGCCTTCACGATGCTGACCGCGTAGCCCGCGCGGCGATTGCGGATCTTCAGGTACGGCAGGAAGAACTCGTCGATCAGGCGGCCGACCGTCGCGTGGTCGTCCTTCGCGATCGCTTCGTAGAACGCCATCGCCGTCTTCGGGATGAAGTTGAACACGGCCGACGAATACACCGGCACGCCGAGCGCCTTGTACGCGGCGGCATAGACTTCGGCCGTCGGCAGGCCGCCGAGGTACGCAAAGCGATCGCCGAGGCGGCGGCGGATCGTGACCATGCTCTCGATTTCACCGACGCCGTCCTTGAAGCCGATCAGGTTCGGGCAACGGTCGGCGAGGCGCTCGAGCATGTCCGCATTCAGCTTCGAATTCGCGCGGTTGTACACCACGACGCCGATCTTCAGCGCGCGGCACACCTGCTCGACGTGGTCGGCGATCCCTTCCTGGCTCGCTTCGGTCAGGTAGTGCGGCATCAGCAGCACGCCGCTCGCGCCGAGGCGCTCGGCCTCCTGCGCATATTCGATTGCGACGCGCGTCGCGCCGCCCGCGCCGGCGAGGATCGGCACCTTGCCCTTGCAGGTTTCCGTCGCGACGCGGATCACGTCCGAATACTCGCGCTGCGTGAGCGAGAAGAATTCGCCGGTGCCGCCGGCCGCGAACAGCGCGCTCGCGCCGTACGGCGCCAGCCATTCCAGGCGCTCGGCATAGGTGCTCGGACGGAAGCTGCCGTCGACGTCGAAATCCGTCAGCGGAAACGACAGCAGGCCGTGGGAGATGATCTGTTTGAGTTCTTGCGGTGAAGTCATGGTTGGGGTCGTCCGTCTAGCGCGAGTGCTGGTTCGTCGGGAACGGCATACGAGCCGAATTGGCGATGTCGTTGTATGTCATCGTACAACGCAAGAAAGAGCGACGCAAGCGGTTTGCTGGCGGGTCAAGGGTAGGGTCTTTCCGGATAAGGGTTTACGCAGCATCGTCGAGTGAGGTTGAATGTCGTATGATGACTAACGATATCGCAGAATGCTTCCAGGAATTCCGATGACTGCTTCCCCGCTCTACATCCGCGTGCATCCGGACGACAACGTCGCGATCGTCGTCAACGACGGCGGTTTGCCCGAAGGCGCGACGTTCGCCGACGGGCTGACGCTGTGCGAAGGCGTGCCGCAAGGACACAAGGTCGCGCTCGTCGACCTCGCGGCCGGCGCCCCGGTCGTGCGCTACAACGTGGTGATCGGCTATGCGCTGACCGACCTGCGCCGCGGCAGCTGGGTCAACGAGCGCACGATGCGCATGCCTGAGCCGCCGGGCCTCGACGACCTGCCGCTCGCGACGCGTGCCGCGCCGCCGCTCGAGCCGCTCGAAGGCTATACGTTCGAGGGTTTCCGCAACGCCGACGGTTCGGTCGGCACGCGCAACATCCTCGCGATCACGACGACCGTGCAATGCGTGTCGGGCGTCGTCGAACATGCGGTGAAGCGGATCAAGGACGAACTGCTGCCGCGCTACCCGAACGTCGACGACGTGGTCGGGCTCGAACATACGTATGGCTGCGGCGTCGCGATCGATGCGCCGGACGCCGACATCCCGATCCGCACGCTGCGCAACATCAGCCTGAATCCGAATTTCGGCGGCGAAGTGATGACCGTGAGCCTCGGCTGCGAGAAGCTGCAGCCCGAGCGTCTGCTGCCGCCGGGCGCGATCCCGGTGACCGCCGACGGCGCGACCGGCAACGGCGGCGTCGTGTGCCTGCAGGATGCCGCGCACGTCGGCTTCAATTCGATGATCGACTCGATCATGAAGATGGCCGAATCGCATCTCGAGCGGCTCAACCGCCGCCGTCGCGAGACGTGTCCCGCGTCGGATCTCGTCGTCGGCGTGCAGTGCGGCGGCAGCGACGCGTTCTCGGGGCTCACCGCGAACCCGGCGGTCGGCTTCGCGGCCGACCTGCTGGTGCGTGCGGGTGCAACGATCATGTTCTCGGAAGTGACCGAAGTGCGCGACGGCGTCGCGCAGCTCACGTCGCGCGCGGCGAACGAGGACGTCGCCCGCGAGATCATTCGCGAGATGGACTGGTACGACCGCTACCTGCAGCGCGGCCGCGTCGACCGCAGCGCAAACACGACGCCGGGCAACAAGAAGGGCGGGCTGTCGAACATCGTCGAGAAAGCGATGGGGTCGATCGTGAAGTCGGGCAGCGCGCCGATCGCCGGCGTCGTGCGTCCCGGCGATCGGGCGCGGCAGAAGGGGCTGCTGTACGCGGCGACGCCCGCGAGCGATTTCATCTGCGGCACGCTGCAGCTCGCGGCGGGGATGAACCTGCACATTTTCACGACCGGCCGCGGCACGCCGTACGGCCTCGCGCAGGTGCCGGTGATCAAGGTCGCGACGCGCAGCGATCTCGCGCGCCGCTGGCACGACCTGATGGATCTCGACGCCGGGCAGATCGCGACCGGCGCGGCGACGATCGAGGACACGGGCTGGGAATTGTTCCGGCTGATGCTCGACGTCGCCAGCGGCAAGCGCCGCACGTGGGCCGAGCAATGGAAGCTCGCGAATGCGCTGACGCTGTTCAATCCGGCGCCGGTGACCTGATACGTGCGGGTGGTAGCGGCAAGACGATGCGGGCGCCTTCGGGCGCCCGTTTTCTTTTGGGGCGGCGCACGCGCGATTTCCTTACCTCGCACGTAATCGACCGTCCGCGCGCGCCCGGCGACGATAGCGGCACGCGGACCCGAAACGTCCGCGACATCGTCCACCGACACAAGGAGCCTCGCCATGAACACCGCTCAATCCGCTTCGTCCGTCCACGCCGACCTGGTCGACCGCTACTTCGACGCGTGGAACGAACCCGACGTCGCGCGCCGCCGCGCGCTGATCGACGCGACCTACGCGAGCGACGCGGCCTATCGCGATCCGCTGATGGCCGGCGACGGCCACGCGGGCATCGATACGATGATCGCCGCCGTGCAGCAACGTTTCCCCGCGCATCGCTTCCGCCGCACGACCGACGTCGACGCGTTCGGCCAGCATCTGCGGTTCTCGTGGGCGCTCGTGTCGCCCGACGGCGCGGCGATCGTGAAGGGCTCGGACTTCGGCACCGTCGACGCATCGGGCCGCCTCGCATCGGTCACGGGTTTCATCGACGAAATGCCGGCCGCGGCGTCGTGACGCGAACGGCACATGCGCAGCGGCCGCCGGGATCGGGTAACGTTATGCGATTCGTTCCTGATCCCGGAGACTAGCCGACATGCTGAAGAATCTCGACCCGCTGCTGCACGCCGACATCCTGCACACGCTGCGCGCGATGGGCCACGGTGACGAAATCGCGATCTGCGATGCGAATTTCCCGGCGGAATCCGTCGCGGAGCACACGGTGGTCGGCCGCGCGCTGCGGATCGACGGCGCCGATTCGGCGCGCGTCGTGCGCGCGGTGCTGTCCGTGCTGCCGCTCGATACGTTCGTCGACACGCCCGCATGGCGGATGGAAGTCGTCGGCGACGCGGCCGCGGTGCCGCCCGTGCAGCGAGAAGTGCAGGCCGAGATCGACCGCGCGGAAGGGCGCGCGGTGCCGCTCGCCGGCATCGACCGTTTCGCGTTCTACGAGCGCGCGCAGCAGGCGTATGCGGTGATCGTCACCGGCGAAACGCGCGGCTACGGCTGCTTCATCTTCAAGAAGGGCGTGCTGTTGAGCGACGCGGGCTAAACGCGTTTTTTCCACGCGTCGGGCCGCGGGCGTCGCCGCCGCAGTGTAAAGATTTGCTACAACCTTTTTCTTGGACACCGCGGAAAGACCCTCTATGCTGGCCCATTTGCCGCGCGCCCTGCCGGGCCGCGCGGCCGGCCGAATTGCATACGAGGAGAGAGGCATGACGCGTACCGTCGATTCCGGCGTCATTTTTTTCGCACGCCTGGCGCTGGCGGCGTTGTTCTTGTGGGGCGGCATCATGAAGCTGCTCGGCTACAGCGACTTCGTCGCGTATCTGCACGGGATGAACGTGCCCTATCAGCAGGTCGTCGCGCCGATCGTCGTCGCGATCGAGGGGCTCGGCGGCCTGCTGCTGATCGTCGGCTACAAGGTACGGCCGCTCGCGTTGCTGATGGCGGTCTACACGATCGCGACCGCGATGGTCGGGCACAATTTCTGGGACGCGACGAACGCGGCCGTCCAGCACGACATGGTGATTCACTTCTGGAAGAACGTCGCGATCGCCGGCGGGTTCCTGCTGCTGTTCGTCACGGGCGCAGGCGGCGCGAGCATCGACGCGCTGCGCCGGCCGAGTTCGTCGTACGGCGTGCTGCGCTGAACCGGGCAGATTCACGCAGCCGCCGCCAGGCCGACGCAAGACAAAAGGGCCGAATCCCGCACGCCGCGGGATTCGGCCCTTCGTTCATCCGGCCCGCGCGTGCGCGCCGACGTTCAGCGTGCGTCCTTCACATCCTTCGCATCCTTCGAGAACTGCACGGCGATCGCGCCCAGCACGCAGATTGCCGCGACGTACACGACCGGCGCGAGCGGATTCGACTTCATCATCAGCGACACGATCACCGGCGTGAGGCCGCCGAAGATCGCATACGCGACGTTGTACGAGAACGAGATGCCCGAGAAGCGCACGACGGCCGGGAAGCTCTTGACCATCACGAACGGCACCGCGCCGATCGTGCCGACCATGAAGCCCGCGATCCCGTAGTAGAGCGGCAGCGTCGACGCATCGGCCGCGACCTGCGCGAACAGCAGGTAGTAGCACGCGGCCAGCCCGAGCCCGCCGATGCCGAGCACGCGCTTCGCGCCGATCCAGCCCGCGAGCGAACCCGCGGTGATGCAGCCGGCCGTCAGGCACAGCGTCGCGACGCTGTTCGCGAACAGCGTCGTCGCCGGCGTCAGGTGGAACTGCTTTTGCAGCAGCGCGGGCGTCATCAGGATCACGACGACGATCGCGGCCGACAGCATCCACGTGAGCAGCATCGACACGATCACCGCGCGGCCGTGGTCGCGCAGCACCGCCTTCAGCGGAATCTCGGCCGCGAGCGCCTTCTTCGCCTTCATCTCGGCGAACACCGGCGTTTCATGCAGCCAGCGGCGCAGGTACACGGAGAACAGCCCGAACACGCCGCCGAGCAGGAACGGGATGCGCCATGCGAACGCGCCGACTTCGGCCGTCGAGTAGCGGCTGTTGATGCCGGCCGCGACGAGCGAGCCGAGCAGGATGCCGGCCGTGAGACCCGCGGTCAGCGTGCCGCATGCGTAGCCGATATGGCGCGACGGCACGTGCTCGGACACGAACACCCACGCGCCCGGCACTTCGCCGCCGACCGCCGCGCCCTGCAGCACGCGGAACAGCAGCAGCAACACCGGCGCGAGGATGCCGATCGTGTCGTAGGTCGGCAGCAGGCCCATCAGCAGCGTCGGCACCGACATCATCAGCACGCTCAGCGTGAACATCCGCTTGCGGCCGAACAGGTCGCCGAAGTGCGCCATGATCACGCCGCCGAGCGGGCGCGCGAGGTAGCCGGCCGCGAAGATGCCGAACGTCTGCAACTGGCGCAGCCAGTCGGGAATGTCGTGCGGGAAGAACAGCTGCCCTATCGCCGGCGCGAAGAACACGAAGATGATGAAGTCGTAGAACTCGAGGGCGCCGCCGAGTGCGGCAAGGCCAAGGGTCTTGTAGTCGCTGCGCGTGAGCGCGCGTTCGGCGGCGCGAGGCACGCCGCTCAATTCGGAAGCTTGCATGGTCAGGACGATCGGTATTCGAATGTTGTTGTCGGTGCTGCGTCTCCAGGGCCCGCTTTTCGGCATGGACTGACAAGGCGCGGCTTGCGTCGTCGAAGCGTGCGGCGTGCCGGGTGGGGCGCGCAACACGCGCCGCCGCACCGGGATGGGGCACGGCGGAGACGAAGCGTCAAAGCGGGTGGGGGGATTCTACAGGAGCGCGAAATGCCTGCGCGCGGGCGCGCGCCGAGGACGGCTTCGGACCAGGCGGCCGAAGCGCGCGGCGCGGGCGGCCGGTGAGCCGCTGGCGCGCCGCGCGGGAAGGGGTGCGTATCAGTTGCCGGCGATCGTATCGACCGGCTTGAACGCGCCGCGCTCGACCTTGTAGATCGTCACCGGCGCATCCTTCAGGTCGCCCTTCGCGTCGTACGCGATGCTCGGGGCCGACACACCCTTGATCGACACCTTGCCGAGATACGGCGTGTACACCTTCGGGTCGGTCGAGTTCGCGTCCTTCATCGCGGTGAGCAGCGCGATCGTGCCGTCGTACGAATACGGCGAGTAGGTGATCACGTCTTCGTTGAAGCGCGCCTTGTAGCGGGCCGCGTAGCCGGAGAAGCCCGGCATCTTTTCCTTCGGCAGGCCGCCCATGTAGACGATCGCGCCTTCGGCCGCGTCGCCGCCGACCTTCAGGAACGTCGGCGAGCGCGACATTTCGCCCGTCACGAAGGCCGACTTCATCCCGAGCTGGCGCATCTTGCGGATCATCGGTGACGATTGCGCATCGCCGCCGCCGTAGAAGATCGCGTCCGGATTCATGCCCTTCAGGTTGGTCAGGATCGCGGAGAAATCGAGCGCCTTGTCGTTCGTGAAGTCGCGCTTGACGATCGTGCCGCCGGCCGCTTCCACGGCCTTCGCGAATTCGTCCGCGATGCCCTGGCCGTAGGCCGTGCGGTCGTCGATGATCGCGATGCGCTTGAAGCGCAGCGTCTTCACCGCGTACGTGCCGACGATGCGGCCCGCCTGCGCGTCGCTCGTCAGCAGCCGGTAGGTCGTCTTGTAGCCGCGCGCCGTGTATTGCGGCGACGTCGCCATCGAGATCTGCGGCAGCCCCGCGCGATCGTACAGGTCGGACGCCGGAATGCTGGTGCCCGAGTTGAAGTGTCCGATGATCCCGCGGACGTTGTCGTCGATCAGCCGCTGCGCGACGGTGGTGCCGGTGCGCGGGTCGGCCTGGTCGTCCTGCGAGTCGAGCTGGAACGTGACGGGCTTGCCGCCGATCGTCGGATGCGTCGCGTTGAAATCGGCGATCGCGAGCTGCACGCCCTTCTGCATGTCCGTGCCGTAATTCGACTGCGGGCCGGTCAGCGGTGCGGCGAAACCGATCTTGACGACGTCGGCGGCGATGGCGTGCGCGCCCGACAGTGCGCAGGCGGCGGCCAGCGCGACGTGCGATACCTTCAGCTTCACTTTCACTTCCCCTTGATGGCGTGGTTGGGCCGCCGCCGGCATGCGGGCCGGCGCCGGTAAACCGGGCGAGACGTATCGATCCGCAGGCCGGTGCGCAGCGGCGATGCGTGCTCGCCGCGTGCTGCGTGTGCTATGCCGGAATCGGCGTGCGCGACGGCGGATGCGACGGGTCGTGCGTGCCGATTGCGGCAGCGGCGGGATGTCGTCTCGTGACCGTGAAGCGAAGTCTAGATAGCGAAAATGCGTGCGTCTTGCGCGTTCGATGCGTGGCCGGCGACGATATCGGCATATCGTCGATTACCCTGATATATGCTGAAATCGTCATGGCGGATGCGCAAACCCGCCAAGACGCGGGTCGCCGGCATTTTTAGGATGGCGGATTCGGGGATGTGCTGGCAGTGTGTCGACGTGCTGCGCCGGCCGCGGCGAAAGCGGAACCTTCGCCGGCGCCGCATGCGTTTCGCAGTAGTTGTGTGCGCAACCTGTGCGGCTGACCGATGCGGCCGATCGCGACGCACGATGCAACCGGCCGCCGCCTTGCCCGCCCCGCCCCGCGCCCGGCGCGACGCGAACGAAGGGGCGCTCCTATAATCGACGCCATCTGCCACTCGCTTCGCGGTTGCCGGGATGACGACCTTGCTTGCCGTACCGCCCATGAGCCTGTCCGACACGTTGCGCTACCAGCCCGACAACGCCGATCTCGGCGCGATGCTCGTGCATTTCCGCCTGCTCGAACCGGTGTTCGATGCGCTGCCGGACGTCGCGTTCTTCGTGAAGGATGCGAGCGGCCGCTACGCGATCGTCAATCGCACGCTGGCGATGCGCTGCGGCTACAAGGACAAGCGCGACCTGCTCGGCAAGACGGCCGACGAGGTGTTTCCGCGTCGCTTCGGCCGCAGCTATTTCGAGCAGGACATGGCGACGATCAACGCCGGCCAGCAATTGATGGACCAGCTCGAGCTGCACCTGTATCCGGGCCGCCAGCCGGGCTGGTGCCTGACCTGCAAGGAGCCGCTGCGCGACGCCGCGGGCCGGGTGGTCGGCCTCGCGGGCATCTCGCGCGACCTGAAGGCGCACGAGGGATCGCACCCGGCCTACAGCCGGCTCGCCGACGTGGTCCAGCACATCCAGGATCATTACGTGCAGCCGCTGAACCTGAAGCAACTCGCGCAGATGGCCGGGATGTCGGTCGCGCAGCTCGAACGCTACTTCCACAAGGTGTTCCACCTGACACCGCGGCAGGTGCTGCTGAAGACGCGGCTCGACGCGGCCACCGCGCTGCTCGTCACGCACGACAAGGTGACCGACGTCGCCGCGCTGTGCGGCTACACGGATCACAGCGCGTTCACGCGTCAGTTCAAGGCGACGGTCGGCGTGACGCCGACGGAATACCGGTTGATGCTGCAGGAGCGGGCGGGGTGACGCAACTCGCCGGCGTGGCCGGCGCGTCGCGGGGATCGGGGTAAGGCGGGGAAGCGGGAAGGGTGAAGCGGTGAAAGCGGCGGCTCAGCGGTAGCCGAGCCCTTTCAGGACGGCCGTGCCGTCTTCGGTCAGCCGGAAGCTCGGGGCCGTATCGGGGTCGAGCTTGACCATTTCGACGAGGCCGGCTTCCTGCAGCGCGGGCAATTCGGGTTTGGCGTTCGCGCCGATCGGTGCATGCAGCAGCACGAGCAGCGTCGCGATTTCGTGATGACTGAGCAGGCGGCGCAGCATCGTCTTCTTTGCAGGGGGCGCGGCCGGGCGGCCCGCGGGTGCTTCTACGGCGCTCATCGCTTTCCTCCTTTTCGAGATGACCATCGGGTACTGGTTGCGGATGGTGCCGTCGAAGACTTAAGCGATTCTTAAAACCGTGGCGGACGGCGCAATGCTGCGCTGCGGTACGGGTTACGGGATGTAACGCCAGACGCCGCGTAGCTTCCCCGCTGATCGAGGCCGGCCGTGCGGGCGGGCCTTCGGCGGTGCGATTCACCACGATGGTGCGGGTGAAAGGTGGGCCGCCCGAATGGTCGCCGAATCGCTTGCGTGGTCCGGCCCCAACTCCGCTTCGCGTCCTTTCCTTATTTCCTGCGCTGCGCCTGCGCGGCGAGCCGCACGGCCGCATTCGCCGCGCCATAGCCGTCGTATCCGCCGCGCCGCTCGACGATCTCCAGCGAGAAGCGGTTGTCGACCAGCTCCGTGTACGCATGCAGGAATTCGCCGCCGTGCTCGTCGCGGTCGTACAGCAGGTGATGCGCGCTCAGCGTGTCGATCAGTTCGTCCGGCAGCGCGTAGCGCGCGGCGAGATCGTCGTAGTAGTTGGCCGGAATCCGCAGGAACGGCACGCCGTCGGCCGCGAACGCGGCGACCGTCTTCACGATGTCGTCGGTGCGGAACGCGACGTGGTTCAGCCCGGTGCCGTGGTAGCGGTCGAGCGATTCGGCGACGGCCGTATGGCGGTCGACCGACGCGTTCAGCGCGATCCGCACCGAGCCGTCGGCGCTGCGCACCGCGCGGCTGCGCATCAGCCCGTACGGGTCGGGCACGAGCCAGCTGCGCTCGGCCTCGAAGCCGAACGCCGTCTTGAAGAACAGGATCCAGGTGTCGAGCGCGTCGGCCGGCAGCGCGAGGCACACGTGATCGATGCCCGTCAGCGGGCCGACTTCGCTCGGGCCGTCGATGTCGGTCAGCACGAAGTCCGATTCATATAGCGTGGGCGTATCCGGCGCCTCGTCGACGAAATATTCGAGGCTGCCGTCCGGCGCCTTCACGCTCGGCAGCACACGCTCGTTCGGCCCGACCCGGCCGGAGAACGGCGCGTAGCCGAAGCCGGCCGCGCGTTCGAACGCCACTTTGGCATCGTCGACGCGGAATGCCGACGCGCACAGCGACAGCCCGTGCTGCTGGAAGAACGCATCGGCGAACGAGTCGCGCTCGGCGTTCAGCACGATCGACGCGGCGCCGTGCTGGAACAGCGTCACGTCCTTCGAGCGATGCCGGCCGGCGAGCCGGAAGCGCATCCGGCCCAGCCATTCGCCGACGGTCGCCGCCGCCGGTGCGTCGACCGCGAATTCGATGAACTGGAACCCGACGTGCGCGGGCGGGGCCGGCGGCGCGAACAGCGGTTGGCTGGCGGCCGGCGTGCGACCGTCCTGCGCGAGCCGCGCGCGCGTCAGGTCTTCCAGATAGAGCAGCGAGCGATGGCCGTCGGCGGCCGTGAGCGCGGTCGGCGCCGCGCGGAAGCCGTCGTTGAAGATCTCGAGCGACAGCGGCCCCGTATAGCCCGACTCGATCACGCGCGCGGTGAAGCGCGCCAGGTCGAAGTCGCCCTGGCCCGGGAACGAGCGGTAGTGGCGGCTCCATTCGAGCACGTCCATCACGAGCTTCGGCGCGTCGGCGATCTGCACGAACGCGATCCGGTCGCCGGGGATGTCGGCGATCGCGTCCGGCGAATCGTCGAGCGACAGCGTGTGGAAACTGTCGAGCGCCAGGCCGAGGTGCGGGCTGTTCACCGCGTTCACGAGCTTCCACGCGTGGCCGTACCGCTTCACGACGCGGCCCCACGCGAGCGCTTCGTACGCGGCCACCACGCCGGCCTGCCGCGCGGCTTCGGCGAGCACGCCGAGCTGGTCGACGAGCAGCCCGTCGTCCGCGATCGTGTCGGCCGCCACACTGCTGCAGACGAGGATGCGGTCGGTGCCGAGCGCATGCATCACGTCGAACTTGCGCTTGATCCGGTCGAGATTGCGCGCAAGCTGGGCCGCGCTCACGCCCTCGAAGTCGCGAAACGGCTGGAACAGCACGATGTCGAGGCCGAGGTCGGCGGCCATGCGCCGGACGTCGGCCGGCGATCCGTCGAAGTAGACGAGATCGTTTTCGAAGATTTCGACGCCGTCGAAGCCCGCGGCCTGGACGGCGGCGAGCTTCTCGGCGAGCGTGCCGGACAGTGACACGGTGGCGATCGAGCGCTGCATGGGCGTTTCCTGCGGATGAACAGGGCATGGCGCCGGTCGAACCGGCCCTGAATGAACCAGTCGTTGAGTTCCGTACGCGCGCCATATCCCGAATTTACTGGGTTAGTGATGCGTATTGTACAAACTAACTAGGTGGTACAAATTAGCGAAAACCCGAAAAGACAGCCCGCGTGCACGGGCGCACACTAGCGCCAAATTCCGATGTCTTCGGGGCGGCGCCGATCCTGGTCTGCCCCTGTTTCAGGAGCAGAAACACGATGAGCAAGCACAAGGTGCTGGTGCTGAACGGCCCGAACCTCAATCTGCTGGGCACCCGCGAGCCCCATATCTACGGCGCGGAAACGCTCGCCGATCTCGAGCAGCGCTGCCGCACGGCGGCGGAAGGGCTCGGGCTGGAAATCGAGTTTCGCCAGTCGAACGCCGAGCACCAGCTGATCGACTGGCTGCATGCCGCGCGTCACGACACGCACGGCATCGTGATCAACCCGGCCGCCTATACGCACACGTCGGTCGCGCTGGCCGACGCGCTTTCCGCGATCGCGAAGCCGGTGATCGAGGTGCATATCTCGAACGTCCATCGCCGCGAGGCGTTTCGCCACCATTCGTATATCTCGGCGATCGCCGAAGCCGTGATCTGCGGCTGCGGCACCGAAGGCTACGTGTTCGCGCTGCAGCGCCTGGCGACGCTGTTCGCGCAGGGGGCTGCCCGATGAGCCGCCCGTCGTTTCTGATCGGCCTGATCGGCCAGGGCATCGGCGGTTCGCTGTCGCCCGCGATGCACGAGGAAGAGGGCTTCCGCCAGGGCTTCGGCTACGTGTACCGGCGCATCGATCTCGATGCGCTCGGCGTGACCGTCGACGCACTGCCGCAACTGCTCGAGGCCGCGCAGCGGATGGGCTACAACGGACTGAACATCACGCATCCGTGCAAGCAGCGCGTGATCGAGCACCTCGACGCGCTGTCGGACGACGCGCGTGCGCTCGGCGCGGTGAACACCGTGCTGTTCAAGGACGGCAAGCGGATCGGCCACAACACCGACTGGTCGGGCTTTGCGAAATCGTTCCGCCGCGGGCTGCCGGACGCGAAGCTCGACCGCGTCGTCCAGCTCGGCGCGGGCGGCGCGGGCGCGGCCGTCGCGCACGCCGCGCTGCAGATGGGCGCGGCCGAACTGACGATTTTCGACGTCGACGGCACGCGCGTCACCGCGCTGGCGGGCGAATTGCAGCAGCGCTTCCCCGCCGCCCGGGTCACGCCGGGCAGCGATCTCGCGGCCGCGATGCGCGCAGCGACCGGCCTGATCCACTGCACGCCGACCGGCATGGCCAAGCATCCGGGCCTGCCGCTGCCGGCCGAGCTGCTCCACGCAGGCATGTGGGTGGCCGACATCGTGTATTTCCCGCTCGAAACCGAACTGATCCACGCCGCGCGCGCGGCCGGCTGCGCGACGCTGCCGGGCGGCGGGATGGCCGTGTACCAGGCCGTCGACGCGTTCGAGCTCTTCACCGGGCGCACGCCCGACGCCGAGCGGATGTTCGATCACTTTCAGTCGCTCGTCGCGCGCTGACCCCCTTGCAGACACAGAAAGAGAGACAGGAGACGACCATGCAACACACCACCCACACGAGCGCCGCGCCGGCGCAGGCGGCCGGCACGGTCCGGCGCACGTCGGCGCGCTACAAGATCCTCGCGCTGCTCGCGATCGGCACGATGATCAACTATCTCGACCGCACTGTGCTGGGCGTGGCGGCGCCGCAGCTCACCAAGGAGCTCGGCATCAACGCGGCCGTGATGGGCGTCATGTTCTCCGCGTTTTCGTGGACGTACGTGGCGATGCAGGTGCCCGGCGGCTTGTTCCTCGACCGCTTCGGCAGCAAGATCACCTACTACTGGTCGATGACGCTGTGGTCGCTGTGCACGTTCCTGCAAGGCTTCGTGCCGGGCGTCGCGACGTTGCTCGCGTGCCGGCTCGGTCTCGGCGTGACGGAAGCGCCGTGCTTCCCGACCAACAGCCGCGTCGTCGCGACGTGGTTCCCGCAGAACGAACGCGCGATGGCGACCGGCACCTACACCGTCGGCGAGTACATCGGCCTCGCGTTCTTCAGCCCGGTGCTGTTCGCGTTGATGGGCGCGTTCGGCTGGCGCTCGCTGTTCTGGGTGGTCGGTGCGGTCGGCATCGTGTTCGGCCTGGTCTGGTGGAAGTTCTACCACGAGCCGCGCAACCACCCGGGCGCGAATTCGGCGGAACTGGCCTATATCGAAGCGGGCGGCGGTCTCGTGCACGGTGCGCGCAAGGACGGCGACAAGAGCGGCAAGCCGGCGCAGGCCAAGTTCAGCTGGTCGATGGTCGGCCAACTGGTGAAGAAGCGCCAGCTCGCGGGCATCTGCCTCGGCCAGTTCGCCGGCAACTCGACGCTCGTATTCTTCCTGACCTGGTTCCCGACCTATCTGGCAACCGAGCGCCACATGGGCTGGCTGAAGATCGGCTTCTTCGCGGTGATGCCGTTCATCGCCGCGTCGGTCGGCGTGATGTTCGGCGGGATCTTCTCCGACTGGCTGCTGCGCCGCGGCAAGTCCGCGAACCTCGCGCGCAAGCTGCCGATCATCGCGGGCCTGCTGCTCGCGTCGACGATCATTCTCGCGAACTACGTGCAGAGCAACGAGGCGGTGATCGCGATCATGTCGGTCGCGTTCTTCGCGCAGGGGATGGCCGCGCTCGGCTGGACGCTCGTGTCGGACATCGCGCCGGACGGCCTGCTCGGCGTGACGGGCGGCATCTTCAACTTCGCGGCGAACCTGGCGGGCATCGTCACGCCGCTCGTGGTCGGCTTCATCGTCGCGTCGACCGGCTCGTTCGTCGGCGCGCTCGTGTTCATCGGCGTGATCGCGCTGGTCGGTGCGCTGTCGTACATCTTCGTCGTCGGCGACATCAAGCGGATCGAGCTGTAAGCACCGGCTCCACGCACACTCGGTGCGTTCGCCCGGCGGCCGGTTGGCCGCCGGGTTTTTTGTTTGCGCGTGCCGACCGGTCGGCACATACCTCGCTTCATGCGGGCTGCATGGCGATGCCGAGCGATTCGATTGCCTGCGCGATCGCGGCGACCGCCCGCCGGATATCGCCCGCATCGATCGCGCCGATGCAGCCGACGCGGAACGTCTCGAGCCGCGTCAGTTTGCCCGGATACAGGATGAAGCCCGCGTCGCGCACCGCGTCGTAGAAACGGCGGAAATCGTAGGCTGGATGGTCGGGCGCGTGAAACGTGACGATCACCGGCGCCTGCACGCTCGCGTCGAGGAACGGCACGAAACCGAGCGCGCGCATCGATTCGACCAGCGTCCGGCAGTTGTCCGCATAGCGCGCGCCGCGCGCCGGCTGGCCGCCTTCGGCGAGATACTGGTCGAGCGCGGCGCGCAGCGCGGCAATCACGTGCGTCGGCGGCGTGAAGCGCCATTGCCCCGTCCTGCGCAGGTACGCGTACTGGTCGTGGAGATCGAGCGCGAGCGAGGGCGAGTTGCCTTCGCTCGCGTCGAGCGCGTCGCGCCGCACGATCGCGAATCCCATTCCCGGCACGCCTTCGAGACATTTGCCGCTGGCCGAGATCAGCGCGTCGATGCCGCTGTCCGCCAGCGCGATCGGCAGCGCGCCGAACGAACTCATCGCATCGACGATCAGCCGCTTGCCGTGCCGCCGGCACGCGGCCGCGATCGCGTCGAGCGGATTCAGGATCCCGGCGCTCGTTTCCAGGTGCACGAGCGCGACGTGCGTGATGCGCGGCTCGCGCGCGAACGCAGCCTCAATGGCCGCCGCGTCGACGGCCGCGTCTTCGCCGAACGGCAGCGCGATCGCGTCGATACCGAGCCGGCCGAGAATTTTCAGGATGCGCGCGCAATACGCGCCGTTCTCGGGCACCAGCACGACGCCGTCGCGCGGCACCAGCGTGCCGAGCGCGGCTTCGACCGAGAACGTGCCGCTACCCTGCATCGGCACGCATACGTACTCGTCTCCGCCATGCGCGATGGCGACGAGATCCGCGCAGACGCTGGCCGTCAGCTGGTTGAAAGCGGCATCCCACGACCCCCAGTCATGTTGCATTGCGTGGCGTGTTGTGGCGGACGTGGTGAGCGGGCCGGGCGTGAGCAGGATCGGGTCGGGCATGGCTTTTGTCTCCAGCAAAGGGCGAACGAAACACCGGACGGCATTTCCGAATGACTTGCATGATAGTGGCAAAATGTGTCATTTTTTGGAAATTGTGGCATTCGTCACGGCTTTGTCATCGAACGCTGTGATCCTTCGGTTGCCGCGCGACACCCAGCCTGAGCGCGGTAGCGAGGCGGGCCGCCAGGCGGCTCGCCCGAAGACAACAGGAGAGCCGGATCGTGCCCCGGCCGTTTGGTGTTCCGCCTACGGAGAAGTGAGATGACACTGCAGAAACCCTCGCGCGCCGCCGCCGGCGCGTTCCGCAAACTCGCGCTGGCCGCCTGCGCCGCCGGTCTGCTGCAAGGCGCCGCGATGCCGGCGCATGCGGCAAACGCGGTCGTGCTGTACACGGCGGACGGCCTCGAGAACCTCTATCGCGACGTGCTGCCGGCTTTCGAGAAGAAGGAAGGCGTGAAGGTCAACATCGTGACGGCGGGCAGCGGCGAGGTGGTGAACCGCGCGAACATCGAGAAGAATTCCCCGAAGGCCGACGTGATCGTCACGCTGCCGCCGTTCATCCAGCAAGCCGGCCAGATGGGCCTGCTGCAGCCGTACCAGAGCGTGAACTACAAGAACGTGCCGGCCATCGCGAAGGCCGAGGACGGCACCTGGGCGACGTTCGTGAACAACTACTTCTCGTTCGCGATCAACCCGGACGTCGTGAAGAACCAGCCGAAGACGTTCGCCGACCTGCTCGCGCCGGCCTACGCCGGCAAGGTCGCGTACTCGAACCCGGCCACGGCCGGCGACGGGATGGCCGTGCTGATCCTGACGACGTCGCTGATGGGCGAGGACAAGGCGTTCGACTATCTCGCGAAGCTGTCGCAGAGCGTGAAGTTCCACACGAAGGGCACGGGTTACCTGAACGTGCTGCTGTCGCGTAACGAGATCAGCGTCGCGAACGGCGACCTGCAGATGGACCTCGACGACGCCGAACACGGCGCGCTGTCCATCAAGCCGATCTTCCTGGCCGCGAAGGACGGCGACCAGCCGACCACGTTCCAGCTCCCGTACGGCATCGGCCTGATCAAGAGCGGCCCGAACCAGGACGCCGGCCGGAAGCTGATCGACTACCTGATGTCGACGGAAGTGCAGTCGAAGGTGCCGGACATGTACGGCATCCCGGGCCGCACCGACGTGCCGCTGGCCGGCAAGAACGGCGAAGCGGTCAAGAAGGCGATCGCGGGTGTGAAGCTGATTCCGGTCGACTGGACCCAGGTGATGGCGAAGAAGCCGGTGTGGATCGAGCGCTGGAAGAAGGACGTGATCGGCAGCTCGGGCAAGCAGCTCGACGTCGTCAAGCCGAAGTGATCGGCGCACGCCGCCTGTATTCGCGAGCAAGAGGATGAACCCGGTGGAAACCACCCTGACCCATCCCGGCGCATTCGGCGCCGCCGAACCGCACGCGACGCTGCGGTCCGGCGCGCCGGGCGGCGTGCAGATCGAGCATCTGAGCGTGCGCTACGGCGCGCGCACGGTGCTGGAGGATCTGTCGCTGTCGATCGGCGCCGGTGAATTTCTGACCGTGCTCGGCAAGAGCGGTTGCGGCAAGACCACGCTGCTGCGCTTCATCGCCGGGTTCGTGAAGGCCGACGGCCTGACCGGCACGCTGACCGTTGCCGGACGCGACCTGACCTATGCGCCGCCGCACAAGCGCAACCTCGGTCTGCTGTTCCAGAATTACGCGTTGTTCCCGCACCTGTCGGTGTTCGAGAACGTCGCATTCGGGCTGCGCGCGCGTGGCATGGCGTCGTCGGAAGTGACGCGCCGCGTCGCCGATGCGCTGAAGCTCGTGCAGCTCGGCGACGCGGGTCACCATCTGCCCGCGCAACTGTCGGGCGGGATGCAGCAGCGCGTCGCGCTGGCCCGCGCGCTGGTGATCGAGCCCGACGTGCTGCTCCTCGACGAGCCGCTGTCGGCGCTCGACGCCAACCTGCGCGCGTCGGTGCGCAGCGAACTGAAGGCGCTGCACGAGCGCCTGCCGAACCTGACCGTCGTCTGCGTGACGCACGACCGCGACGATGCGCTCGTGCTGTCCGACCGCGCGCTGCTGATGCGCGATGGTCACATCGCGCAGCTCGGCACGCCGCAGCAGTTGTACGACGCGCCGCGCGACGGCTACGTCGCGCGCTATCTCGGCCCGGCGAACCTGCTGCCGCCGCATGTGATCTTCCCGCTCGGCGATCCGCGCCACGAGGTGCGCGGCAAGGTCGCGTGCGTGCGTCCCGAGCGGCTGACCGTGATGCCGCCCGCAGCGGGCGGCCTGCACGGCACGGTGTCGTCGGTCGAATGGCAGGGCGCGGACCTGTCGATCGCCGTCGTGATCGACGCGGCGCCCGACGAGCCCGTGCGCGTCACGATGCAACGCGGCCGCGGCGCGGCTCCCGAGCGCGGTGCGCGCGTGTCCCTGCATTGCGAGGCAGACGATGTCGTCCTTATCGAGCCCTGAAGCCGGCCTGCCGCCGCACGTGCGCGCGTCGGCCGCCGCACACGCCGCGGCCGCGCGGCGCCGCAGGCGCATGGGCGATTTGCACCTCGCCGCGCTGGCGATCGTCGTGCTCGGCCCGCTCGTCGTCTATCCGCTGGTGCGGCTCGTGCTGCTGAGCGTGTCGGGCGATCACGGGCTGAGTTTCGCCGCGTACCGCACCTTCTTCGGCAATCCCGACACGCGCAACGTGCTGCTGACGACGCTCGGCGTGCTGTTCGCGAGCGCCGGCACCGCATCGGTGTTCGGCGTGCTGCTGGCCGCGCTGCTGTTCTTCAAGCCGTTCCCGGGTGCATCGCTCGTCACGCGCTTCCTGGAGCTGTACGTCGCGTTTCCGTCGTTCCTCGTCGCGTTCACGCTGATCTTCCTGTACGGCTCGCAGGGCTCGATCAGCATCGCGCTGCAGCACCTGTTCCATCTCGAGCATCCGCCGCTCGATTTCCTGTTCGGCATCGGCGGCGTGATTCTCGCGCAGACCGTGTTCTACACGCCGTTCGTCGTGCGGCCGACGCTCGCGTCGTTCGCGACGCTGGACCTGCGGCTGATCGAAGCCGCGCGCAGCCTCGGCGCGCCCGGCTGGATGCTCGCGCGCCGCGTCGTGCTGCCGATCGCGTGGCCGGGCATCGCCGCCGGCACCGTGCTGTGCTTCCTGCTGACGCTGAACGAGTTCGGCATCCTGCTCGTGCTCGGCAGCGCGCGGCTCGTCACGTTGCCGGTCGCGATCTACAGCAGCGCGACCGTCGATCTCGACCTGCCGACCGCGTCGGCCGGCGCGGTCGTGATGTTGACGCTGTCGCTGGCGTTGTATGCGGTTTATCGCCGGGTGAACCGGCGTGCGACGGGAGGGAACGATGTCCGCTGAATTCCGTATCGGGCAGGCCGTGCCGCGGCACCAGATCGGCTGGACCGACGCGTTGCTCAAGCATGCGTCGCGCGCCGCGCTCGCATTGGCCGCGTTCGCGTGCTTCTGGCTGTTCGTGCTGCCGGTGATCGTCGTCGCGCTGTCGAGCGTGTCGACGCAGTGGTCGGGCACGATCTTGCCGGCCGGCTACAGCCTGCGCTGGTTCGAGCGGCTCGGCTCGCCGGAATACGACGCGCTGGTGACGAGCCTCGAAATCGGCTTCGGCGTATCGGCGCTCGGCACGATCCTCGGGCTGTGGCTGGCGCTCGCGCTCGAAGGGCGCGACCGGCGCGGCCTCGGGGCGGTCGTCGACGCGCTTGTGATGGTGCCGAACGGCGTACCGAGCGTCGTGCTCGGGCTCGCGGTGCTGATCGCGTATCACCGGAAGCCGCTCGACCTGTCCAGCTCGGCGGCGATCGTCGTGCTGGTGCAGCTCGCGCTGATTCTGCCGTTCTGCTATCGCTGCGCGGCCGCCGCGCTGCGCCCGGAATTGACCGTGCTGCGCGAAGCTGCCGCGAGCCTCGGTGCGCCGCCCGCGATGGTGCTGCGCCGCGTGCTGCTGCCGCAGCTCGTGCCGGCGCTGCGCGCGAGCCTCGCGCTCGGCTTCGCGCTGTCGCTCGGTGAGCTCGGCGCGACGCTGACGGTATATCCGCCCGGCTTCGCGACCGTGCCGATCGTCGTGATCGGGCAGGTGGAGCGCGGCTACTACCTGCCGGCGTCGGCGCTGTCGCTGCTGATGCTCGGCGCGTCGCTCGCGGCGTTGCTGCTGATCGCCGCGCGCGTGCCGCGCGGCAAGCGGGCGGCATCATGAACGCCGCGTTCGCGTTGCGGCTCCCCGGCGAGCAACCGGCCGCCGGCAAGGGTGCGCCGGATCTCGCGGGACGCTCGATCGACGTCAACGGCCGGCGCTACCGGCTGCCGGTCGAGCCGACCGTCGTCATCTGTGTCGACGGCTGCGAGTACGACTATCTCGAACGGGCGGTGGCAGCGGGCGTCGCGCCGTTCATCGGCCGGATGATCGAGCAAGGCACCGCGTGGCGCGCCGATTGCGTCGTGCCGACCTTCACCAACCCGAACAACCTGTCGATCGTCTGCGGCGTGCCGCCGTCGGTTCACGGCATCTGCGGCAACTACTTCTGGGATCCGGCCGCCGACGGCGGGCGCGGCGCCGAAGTCATGATGAACGACCCGGCCTACCTGCGGGCCGGCACGCTGCTCGCCGCGGCGTCCGACGCCGGTGCGCGGGTGGCCGTCGTGACCGCGAAGGACAAGCTGCGCCGGCTGCTCGGCTGGCAGCTGAACGGCATCTGCTTTTCGGCCGAGAAGGCCGCGCAGGCCAATCTCGCGGAAAACGGGATCGTCGACGTGCTCGACTGGGTCGGCCTGCCGTCGCCGGATGTGTACAGCGCGGCATTGTCCGAATTCGTGTTCGCGGCCGGCGTACGCCTCGCGCAGACGCGGCAGGTCGACCTGATGTACCTGTCGACCACCGACTACGTGCAGCACAAATGCGAGCCGGGCAGTGCCGGCGCGAACGCGTTCTACGCGATGATGGACGGCTACCTCGCGCAGCTCGACGCGCTCGGCTGGGCGATCGGGCTCACGGCCGATCACGGGATGAACGCGAAGCACGATCCGGCGACGGGCCGGCCGAACGTGATCTATCTGCAGGACGCCTTCGACGGCTGGTACGGCACGCAGGCGGCGCGCGTGATCCTGCCGATTACCGATCCGTACGTCGTGCATCACGGCGCGCTCGGTTCGTTCGCGACGATCTACCTGGCGCCGGGCGTCGATCGGCCCGAAGCGATGTGGCGCATCGGTGGCCTCGATGGCGTCGAGCTCGTGCTCGACAACGCGGAAGCCGCCGCTCGTTTCGAACTGCCGGCCGACCGGATCGGCGATCTCGTCGTGATCGGCCGCCGCGACATGACGCTCGGTACGCGTGAACGCGACCACGATCTGTCGGGCCTCACGGTGCCGCTGCGTTCGCATGGCGGCGTGTCGGAGCAGGAGGTGCCGCTGCTGTTCAATCGCCGTATCGAGCGGGACGATCCCGCACGTCGCCCGCGTAACTTCGACGTGTTCGATTTCGTGTTGAACCGGATCGCGACATGATGGCTCATCCGCGGCAAGATCATCCGTCGTTTCGTGCCGAAGCGTTGCGTTGGTGCGGCACGCGCGCGATGCGCGAGCGCACGCTCGACGTCACGGACCCGTACACGGGCACGCGCGTCGGCACCGCGCCGCTCGCCAGCGTCGACGACGTGCGCGCGGCGTTCGATTACGCGATGGCTTACCGGCCGACGCTGACGCGCTACGAACGCTCGCAGATCCTCGAACGTGCGGCCGCGCTGCTGCGCGAGCGCACCGAGGAGGCGTCCGACCTGATCACGCTCGAGTCGGGATTGTCGAAACAGGATTCGCGCTACGAGATCGGCCGGGTGGCCGACGTGCTGAAGTTCGCGGCGGTCGAGGCGCTGCGTGACGACGCGCAGAGTTTCTCTTGCGACCTGACGCCCCACGGCAAGGCGCGGCGCGTGTTCTCGCAGCGCCAGCCGCTCGACGGCGTGATCGTCGCGATTACGCCGTTCAATCATCCGATGAACCAGGTCGCGCACAAGATCGCGCCGGCGATCGCGACCAACAACCGCGTGATCGTGAAGCCGTCGGAGAAGGTACCGCTGTCGGCGTTCTATCTGGCCGACCTGCTGTATGAAGCCGGGCTGCCGGAACCGATGCTGCAGGTGCTGACCGGCGACCCGGCCGAGATCGCGGACGAGCTCGTCACGCATCCGCATGCGTCGCTGATCACGTTCACGGGCGGCGTCGCGATCGGCAAGGCGATTGCGGCGCGGGCCGGCTACCGGCGCATCGTGCTGGAGCTGGGCGGCAACGACCCGCTGATCGTCCTCGCCGATGCCGATCTCGACCGCGCGGCGTCGCTCGCGGTGTTGGGCTCGTACCGGAATTCGGGCCAGCGCTGCACGGCCGTCAAGCGGATGCTGGTGCAGCGCTCCATCGTGCCGGCGTTCACCGAATTGCTCGTCGAGAAGACGCGCGCCTGGAAATACGGCGATCCATTCGATCCCTCGAACGAAATGGGCACGGTGATCGACGAAGCCGCGGCGCGACTGTTCGAGGCACGCGTGAACGAGGCGGTCGCGCAGGGCGCGCGCCTGCTGACCGGCAATGTGCGGCGCGGCGCGTTGTACGCGCCGACCGTGCTCGACAACGTCGATCCGTCGATGACGCTGGTGCGCGAGGAGACCTTCGGGCCCGTGTCGCCCGTCATCGCATTCGATACGATCGACGACGCGATCCGGCTCAGCAACGGCACGGCGTTCGGGCTGTCGTCGGGTGTCTGTACGGACAGCACGGCCGCCGTCGTACGGTTCGTGAACGAGTTGAACGTCGGCACGGTGAACGTATGGGAAGTGCCCGGATACCGGATCGAACTGTCGCCGTTCGGCGGGATCAAGGATTCGGGGCTCGGTTACAAGGAAGGCGTCCAGGAGGCGATGAAGAGTTTCACGAACCTGAAGACGTTTTCGCTGCCTTGGGAGTAAACGAATGGCGCTGACGGTGGAAGAGATCCACGGCCTGTATCGCGAGCATGGCCATGTGGCCTATAGCGGCGAACCCGTCACGCAGCTCGAGCATGCATTGCAGAGCGGGTTGCTGGCGGAAGCGTCCGGGGCGGACGAAGCGCTGGTCGCGGCGGCGTTCCTGCACGACCTCGGCCATTTGCTGAATCGCCAGGGCGACACGCCGAGCGCGCGCGGGATCGACGATCTGCATCAGTATTACGTGCTGCCGTTCCTGCGGCCGCTGTTTTCCGACGCGGTGCTGGAGCCGATCCGGTTGCACGTCGACGCGAAGCGCTGTCTGTGCCGCACGGACGCCGGCTATTTCGAGAGCCTGTCGCCGGACTCGGTGCGCAGCCTGGCGTTGCAGGGCGGTATCTTCAGTGACGAGGAAGCGGCGGCGTTCCTGCAGCGCCCGTTCGCGGAGGACGCGCTGCACCTGCGCCGCTGGGACGATACGGCGAAGGAGCCAGGCAAGGCGACGCCGGATCTGGATCACTATATGGCGATCGTCGCACGCCAGGCGCGCGTGGCTTCCTGACGGTTCGGTTGCTTCTATATAAGGCGCCGCACGCGGCAGCGTGCGGCGCCTTATATTTTTTGCGAAACCCCTTGCGCGATCGCCGTGAGCTGCATAGAATCACGCCTCTTTCGCGCTAACGGAAACGCGGCGCGGAAGGAAGGGAAGCAGTGCTGTTGGAGTTCGGAAGTAGCGAGCCTCGGCGGTACGGAAGTTGAGCCCCGCAGTCGCAACGAAGTCGTTCAGAAAGTTGTTGACGAGCTGCGAAACACGGTTCATAATCTCGCTTCTCTGCTGCTGAAAACGCAGCGCTGCTGAGGGGTTCAGATCCCTCGCAGACATGCTCTTTAAAAATTAACAGCCGATAAGTGTGGGCGCTTGATGGCAGCGAGCTGATCCTCGGATCAGATGGCAAAAGTATCAAGAGTCTCACACTAAAGTAAGTCAGGTTTATGAAGTGATTCATATTCCTGTCAGCTTTGAGTGAGCGACCGGTTCGAAAGAACCGAAAACAGTAACAGGTTTGAACTGAAGAGTTTGATCCTGGCTCAGATTGAACGCTGGCGGCATGCCTTACACATGCAAGTCGAACGGCAGCACGGGTGCTTGCACCTGGTGGCGAGTGGCGAACGGGTGAGTAATACATCGGAACATGTCCTGTAGTGGGGGATAGCCCGGCGAAAGCCGGATTAATACCGCATACGATCCACGGATGAAAGCGGGGGACCTTCGGGCCTCGCGCTATAGGGTTGGCCGATGGCTGATTAGCTAGTTGGTGGGGTAAAGGCCTACCAAGGCGACGATCAGTAGCTGGTCTGAGAGGACGACCAGCCACACTGGGACTGAGACACGGCCCAGACTCCTACGGGAGGCAGCAGTGGGGAATTTTGGACAATGGGCGAAAGCCTGATCCAGCAATGCCGCGTGTGTGAAGAAGGCCTTCGGGTTGTAAAGCACTTTTGTCCGGAAAGAAATCCTTGGCTCTAATACAGTCGGGGGATGACGGTACCGGAAGAATAAGCACCGGCTAACTACGTGCCAGCAGCCGCGGTAATACGTAGGGTGCAAGCGTTAATCGGAATTACTGGGCGTAAAGCGTGCGCAGGCGGTTTGCTAAGACCGATGTGAAATCCCCGGGCTCAACCTGGGAACTGCATTGGTGACTGGCAGGCTAGAGTATGGCAGAGGGGGGTAGAATTCCACGTGTAGCAGTGAAATGCGTAGAGATGTGGAGGAATACCGATGGCGAAGGCAGCCCCCTGGGCCAATACTGACGCTCATGCACGAAAGCGTGGGGAGCAAACAGGATTAGATACCCTGGTAGTCCACGCCCTAAACGATGTCAACTAGTTGTTGGGGATTCATTTCCTTAGTAACGTAGCTAACGCGTGAAGTTGACCGCCTGGGGAGTACGGTCGCAAGATTAAAACTCAAAGGAATTGACGGGGACCCGCACAAGCGGTGGATGATGTGGATTAATTCGATGCAACGCGAAAAACCTTACCTACCCTTGACATGGTCGGAATCCTGCCGAGAGGCGGGAGTGCTCGAAAGAGAACCGGCGCACAGGTGCTGCATGGCTGTCGTCAGCTCGTGTCGTGAGATGTTGGGTTAAGTCCCGCAACGAGCGCAACCCTTGTCCTTAGTTGCTACGCAAGAGCACTCTAAGGAGACTGCCGGTGACAAACCGGAGGAAGGTGGGGATGACGTCAAGTCCTCATGGCCCTTATGGGTAGGGCTTCACACGTCATACAATGGTCGGAACAGAGGGTTGCCAACCCGCGAGGGGGAGCTAATCCCAGAAAACCGATCGTAGTCCGGATTGCACTCTGCAACTCGAGTGCATGAAGCTGGAATCGCTAGTAATCGCGGATCAGCATGCCGCGGTGAATACGTTCCCGGGTCTTGTACACACCGCCCGTCACACCATGGGAGTGGGTTTTACCAGAAGTGGCTAGTCTAACCGCAAGGAGGACGGTCACCACGGTAGGATTCATGACTGGGGTGAAGTCGTAACAAGGTAGCCGTATCGGAAGGTGCGGCTGGATCACCTCCTTTCCAGAGCTATCTCGCACAAGTTGAGCGCTCACGCTTATCGGCTGTAAATTAAAGACAGACTCAGGGGTCTGTAGCTCAGTCGGTTAGAGCACCGTCTTGATAAGGCGGGGGTCGTTGGTTCGAATCCAACCAGACCCACCATTGTCTGGCGGTAGGTACACCTGAGGCAAATCTGTACATGGGGGCATAGCTCAGCTGGGAGAGCACCTGCTTTGCAAGCAGGGGGTCGTCGGTTCGATCCCGTCTGCCTCCACCAATCACCAACGCTAAGGGCTTGGTTCAGACACTGAACCGAGAATTTTGCATTGGCGATTGAGCCAGTCAGAGGATATCAACAGATATCGGCTGTCGTTCTTTAACAATCTGGAAGAAGTAAGTAATTTGGATAGCGGAAGCGTCTTTGAGATGGACGTGAAAACTATCCGGGTTGTGATTGTATCGATGTATCTCAAGATGATTCGAACTCTAAGTTTGACTCAATTGGAATACGGCACAACGCGAGAACTCAACCTGTAGCGACTGTCGATGAGACAGACTCGTTATAGGGTCAAGCGAACAAGTGCATGTGGTGGATGCCTTGGCGATCACAGGCGATGAAGGACGCGGTAGCCTGCGAAAAGCTACGGGGAGCTGGCAAACAAGCTTTGATCCGTAGATGTCCGAATGGGGAAACCCACTCCTTTTGGAGTATCCATGGCTGAATACATAGGCCATGTGAAGCGAACGCGGTGAACTGAAACATCTAAGTAACCGCAGGAAAAGAAATCAACCGAGATTCCCAAAGTAGTGGCGAGCGAAATGGGATGAGCCTTGCACTCTTTATTTGTATTGTTAGCCGAACGCTCTGGAAAGTGCGGCCATAGCAGGTGATAGCCCTGTAGGCGAAAACAGTATGAAAGAACTAGGTGTGCGACAAGTAGGGCGGGACACGTGAAATCCTGTCTGAAGATGGGGGGACCATCCTCCAAGGCTAAATACTCGTGATCGACCGATAGTGAACCAGTACCGTGAGGGAAAGGCGAAAAGAACCCCGGGAGGGGAGTGAAATAGATCCTGAAACCGCATGCATACAAACAGTCGGAGCCTCGCAAGGGGTGACGGCGTACCTTTTGTATAATGGGTCAGCGACTTACGTTCAGTAGCAAGCTTAACCGTATAGGGCAGGCGTAGCGAAAGCGAGTCCGAATAGGGCGTTCAGTTGCTGGGCGTAGACCCGAAACCAGGTGATCTATCCATGGCCAGGATGAAGGTGCGGTAACACGTACTGGAGGTCCGAACCCACTAACGTTGAAAAGTTAGGGGATGAGCTGTGGATAGGGGTGAAAGGCTAAACAAACCTGGAAATAGCTGGTTCTCTCCGAAAACTATTTAGGTAGTGCCTCGTGTCTCACCTTCGGGGGTAGAGCACTGTCATGGTTGGGGGGTCTATTGCAGATTACCCCGCCATAGCAAACTCCGAATACCGAAGAGTGCAATCACGGGAGACAGACATCGGGTGCTAACGTCCGGTGTCAAGAGGGAAACAACCCAGACCGCCAGCTAAGGTCCCCAAATATAGCTAAGTGGGAAACGAAGTGGGAAGGCTAAAACAGTCAGGAGGTTGGCTTAGAAGCAGCCACCCTTTAAAGAAAGCGTAATAGCTCACTGATCGAGTCGTCCTGCGCGGAAGATGTAACGGGGCTAAGCTATATACCGAAGCTGCGGATGCGTGCTTAGCACGCATGGTAGGAGAGCGTTCCGTAAGCCTGCGAAGGTGCCTTGTAAAGGGTGCTGGAGGTATCGGAAGTGCGAATGCTGACATGAGTAGCGATAAAGGGGGTGAAAGGCCCCCTCGCCGTAAGCCCAAGGTTTCCTACGCAACGTTCATCGGCGTAGGGTGAGTCGGCCCCTAAGGCGAGGCAGAAATGCGTAGCTGATGGGAAGCAGGTCAATATTCCTGCACCATTGTTAGATGCGATGGGGGGACGGATCGCGGAAGGTTGTCCGGGTGTTGGAAGTCCCGGTCGCTGCATTGGAGAAGGCGCTTAGGCAAATCCGGGCGCAGGATTCAAGGGTGTGGCGCGAGCTCCTTAGGGAGCGAAGCAATTGGAAGTGGTTCCAAGAAAAGCCTCTAAGCTTCAGTCTAACGATGACCGTACCGCAAACCGACACAGGTGGGCGAGATGAGTATTCTAAGGCGCTTGAGAGAACTCGGGAGAAGGAACTCGGCAAATTGGTACCGTAACTTCGGGATAAGGTACGCCCTTGTAGCTTGACTGGCCTGCGCCAGGAGGGTGAAGGGGTTGCAATAAACTGGTGGCTGCGACTGTTTAATAAAAACACAGCACTCTGCAAACACGAAAGTGGACGTATAGGGTGTGACGCCTGCCCGGTGCCGGAAGATTAAATGATGGGGTGCAAGCTCTTGATTGAAGTCCCGGTAAACGGCGGCCGTAACTATAACGGTCCTAAGGTAGCGAAATTCCTTGTCGGGTAAGTTCCGACCTGCACGAATGGCGTAACGATGGCCACACTGTCTCCTCCCGAGACTCAGCGAAGTTGAAGTGTTTGTGATGATGCAATCTACCCGCGGCTAGACGGAAAGACCCCATGAACCTTTACTGTAGCTTTGCATTGGACTTTGAACCGATCTGTGTAGGATAGGTGGGAGGCTATGAAACCGGAACGCTAGTTTCGGTGGAGCCGTCCTTGAAATACCACCCTGGTTTGTTTGAGGTTCTAACCTTGGCCCGTGATCCGGGTCGGGGACAGTGCATGGTAGGCAGTTTGACTGGGGCGGTCTCCTCCCAAAGCGTAACGGAGGAGTACGAAGGTACGCTAGGTACGGTCGGAAATCGTGCTGATAGTGCAATGGCATAAGCGTGCTTAACTGCGAGACCGACAAGTCGAGCAGGTGCGAAAGCAGGTCATAGTGATCCGGTGGTTCTGTATGGAAGGGCCATCGCTCAACGGATAAAAGGTACTCTGGGGATAACAGGCTGATACCGCCCAAGAGTTCATATCGACGGCGGTGTTTGGCACCTCGATGTCGGCTCATCTCATCCTGGGGCTGTAGCCGGTCCCAAGGGTATGGCTGTTCGCCATTTAAAGAGGTACGTGAGCTGGGTTTAAAACGTCGTGAGACAGTTTGGTCCCTATCTGCCGTGGGCGTTGGATATTTGAAGGGGGCTGCTCCTAGTACGAGAGGACCGGAGTGGACGAACCTCTGGTGTACCGGTTGTCACGCCAGTGGCATCGCCGGGTAGCTATGTTCGGAAGAGATAACCGCTGAAAGCATCTAAGCGGGAAACTCGCCTTAAGATGAGATATCCCTGGGGACTAGATCCCCTTGAAGGGTCGTTCGAGACCAGGACGTTGATAGGTCAGGTGTGTAAGCGCAGTAATGCGTTCAGCTAACTGATACTAATTGCCCGTAAGGCTTGATCCTATAACAAGTCTGCCTTGTAGATCGGCGCCGTGCGCAAGCACTGGCCGCGATCCAGAGCGACAAGTTGGATTCTCGTGTGTGATACACACAACCTAAATTACTGCTTCTTCCCAGATTGGTTCTGTTGGCCACGCCAGCAGAACAACCCCCTTTGCCTGATGACCATAGCGAGTCGGTCCCACCCCTTCCCATCCCGAACAGGACCGTGAAACGACTCTACGCCGATGATAGTGCGGATTCCCGTGTGAAAGTAGGTAATCGTCAGGCTCCCCTCAAGCCAGAAACCCCCGCCCGAAAGGCGGGGGTTTTTGCATTGGTGCGCCAAAAAAAGCGTGCGGCGCAACGGTGCCAAGGCTACGTCCACTGGCTCCCCGCTGACGCAATCAATCGGAGCGCCGAGCCCGCCAGTTCCACACTCGCTGTTCGTGCCGTCCGGCATCTCCCGCCACTTCCTTTTGCCAATCGGACCTATCCCTCTTCGGGCCGGTTCCAGCTAATGCTGCACATCCAGCGCCGATAGCTGTGATGGCCGGTGATGAGCGATGTTGATCGACGATGATTGATAAATGCCGCTTCCTGACGAAAGCCCTCGCTTCATCTCCCGACGCTTCGGTGTGCCACATCAAGTGCTCACTCCGCGAGCACAGCGCGAAATCGTCATAAAAAATCTATGCGCATAAAGTTCATTCGCCCGGCATGCTCGACAGAGCGGAGAGCAAGCCCTTCGGGGTAATATCGCCGTTCGTCCCGATTCGCAGGTGCGTGTCTGCATCCCCGGCGATCGGCGTCTTTGGCCTTCCGTCTCCTGCATCGTTCATGACTGACAGCCCCGCCCAAAGTGGTCGGACGACCGACTTCTTGCCGTATCTCGTCGCCGCGACGTTCTTCATGGAGTACCTCGACACGACCGTGATCGCGACTGCGCTGCCGCAAATGGCCAGCTCGTTCGGCGTCGGACCGAATGCGCTGAGTCTCGGGATGACGGCGTACATGCTGGCGCTGGCGGTGTTCATTCCGATCAGCGGCTGGATCGCGGACCGCTATGGTTCGCGTACCGTCTTCGCGAGTGCGATCGTCGTCTTTACCGGCGCGTCGGTGCTGTGCGGGCTGTCCGAAGGGGTGATGTCGTTCACGGCTGCGCGGCTGCTGCAGGGTGTCGGCGGGGCAATGATGGTGCCGGTCGGCCGGATGATCGTCGTGCGCAGTACCGAGAAGGCGAGACTGATGCGCGCGATCGCGACGATCACGTGGCCGGGCATCGTCGCGCCCGTCGTCGGGCCGCCGATCGGCGGCTTCATCACGACCTACGCGTCATGGCGATGGATCTTCCTGTTGAACGTCCCGTTCGGTCTTGCCGCACTCGTTTGTACCTGGCTGATCGTCCGGAATACGCGGGCCGACGAGCAACGGCCGCTCGACTGGGTCGGCTTCGTACTGGCCGGCGGCGCATTGACGTGCCTGCTGATCGGCACGGAAGCGGCCGGACAGCAGGATGTCGACTTCACGCGCGCGGGTGTCCTCGTGGGCGCAAGCGTGCTGTTCGGCATCGCCGCGTGGCTGCATGCGCGACACAGCGCGCATCCGCTGCTCGATTTCACGACGCTGAAGGTGCCGACGTTCTCGGTGACGGTGATCACCGGTTCGATTACGCGGATGGCGATCAACGCCGTCCCGTACCTGCTGCCGCTGCTGTTCCAGATCGGCTTCGGGCTGTCGCCGTTTCAGTCAGGCCTGCTGCTGCTCGCGAGCGCGCTCGGCAATCTCGGGATGAAGGCGGGGACATCGTGGATCCTCGACCGTTACGGCTTTCGGCGTGTCGCGCTCGTCGACGTGACGATCGTCGGCATCTTCACGATCGCATGCGGCTGGCTCACCGCGTCGACGCCGTTGGCGATCACGCTGTTCGTCGTATTCGTCTACGGGCTCACGCGGTCGATGCAGTTCACGACGCTCGCGACGCTGGCTTATGCGGATATCCCGTCTCACCAGACGAGCGCGGCCAGCACGCTGTGGAGCGCCGCGCAGCAGATGACGATCGGGATGGGGATCGCATTTGGCGCATTGTCGCTGCGGCTAGCGGCATTGGTGCGCGGCGATGCGGCCGGCATGCACTACGTGCTTGACGATTTCCGCTGGGCGTTCGTCGCGGCGGGCGTGCTCGCGCTGCTGACGTTGCCGGGCTATGCACGGCTGGCTTCCAATGCTGGCGACCGGCTGCGGGCCAACATAGCGCGAGGATAGGCCCGAGTGCAAATCGAATTGGCGGTGCAACCAGTGAGTGCGCTTGTTTTTCGGCGCTTACCCGAGGTGCCGATTCGTCCCGGTGGCGATCGCTTGACGATCAGCGTAACCGGTTTGCCGTCACCGCGGGCGAATGGGCCTTCCGGGCAACCATGCTGGACCGTCGCGCTCTCCGGACAATGACGTGCGGTGCCGGAACGAGCATCAAGGCCGAATGCGATATGCGGACGACAGTAACGCCGTCGTCCCGATTCCCGCTACTGCGCATCATGGAAGATGATGCCGATCGTGTGGCGATGGCCGCTTCGAATCCGGCTGACGCCGTGGCGCAAGTTGACGCGATAGACGCCGCGGGTTCCCTGCACCGGCCGGCCGTGCACCGCGAAGATCACGGCGTCGCCTTGTGTCAGCGGCACCACTTCCGCACGCGACTGCATGCGGGGTCGCTGTTCCGTCAACACGAACTCCCCACCACTGAAATCGCGGCCCGGCGCCGACAGCAGGATCGCGACCTGCAGCGGAAACACGTGCTCGCCGTACAGGTCCTGATGGAGGCAGTTGTAGTCGTCGGCGCCGTATTGGAGGATCAGCGGCGTCGGTCGCGTCTGTCCCGCCGCATGGCAGCGATCGAGGAACGTCGCATGCTCCTTCGGATAACGAACGTCGACTCCGAGTGCCTGGTTCCAGCGATTAGCGATCGGCGCGAGATGCGGGTAGAGCGTCGCGCGCAGCTCGGCGATGACCGCAGGCAACGGATACGCGAAATACTTGTATTCGCCGCGGCCGAAGCCGTGCCGGGCCATCACGACACGTGAACGATAGAGTGCATCGTACGGATAGAGCGACGCGAGTGCATCGCACTCGCTTGCCGACACCAGGCCCGGTACGCGCGCGCATCCGTAGCGATCGAGTTCGCCCTCGACCGTCGGCCAGTCGAGGGCGTCGACGCGTTGCGCGATGTCCAGCGATTCGACGGCAGGTTGCAGATCGGCAATGTTCACGGGCGTACCTCTGGGCATCGGCGGTGTGGGGCCGTGCAGTCGCGCACGGTCGAGTCCACTGGAAGTTGATGAACCCAGTCTAGCGGCGTCCATGCGCCGGTACGCTCCAGATCTTGCGCTTTAATTCGGATGATGAAACAGCGAAAAGCGGGCTGCGGCATCGGCACACTGAATGTGGTGAGGTACCAGAGAGGTGGCGGAGGAGAAGGAGAAGCGGAGAGGTAGCGAAACGCCAGATCCAGCCTATCGCGGCGGATGGCCGGCTCCCGCCCGCCACCCGCCGCGTCCACAAATCAGGCCAGCGACCGGAACAACCAGTAAAGCCCCGCCGCGAGCGCGATCGACGCCGGCAGCGTCAGCACCCACGCGAGAACGAGGCTGCGCACCGTGCTCCATTGCAACCCGGAACCGTTCGCCGCCATCGTGCCCGCGACGCCCGACGACAGCACGTGAGTCGTCGACACGGGCAGCCCGTACATGTCGGCGGCGCCGATCGTCAGCATCGCGACGAGTTCGGCCGATGCGCCTTGTCCGTAGGTCAGATGCTGCTTGCCGATTTTTTCGCCGACGGTCACGACGATGCGCTTCCAGCCGACCATCGTGCCGAGGCCCAGCGCGATCGCGACGGCGACCTTCACCCACGTCGGAATGAACTTGGTCGCGTGGTCGAGCTGCTTGCGGTAGTTGTCGATCGCGAGCTTGTCGGCGGCGGCGAACGCGGGTTGCCCCGACTTCTCGATCAGGCGAATGGCCTCGGACACGAGGTACATCGTGTTGCGCACGTTGTCGACGTCGCGTTGGGGCACGGCCGCCATCGAGCCCGACGCGCCGACGGCGGTCGCGAGCGACGTGGACAGTTGCGCGACGGCCGGCAGCACGGCGGGTGTCAGTTCACGGTGCTGCGCGTAATGTTCGACATCGGCACGCGGGTTCGCGGACGGCGCGATGCCGTTCGTGTACTTCCCGAACGTCGCAGCCGCCTGGTTCGCGACCGCCACGAAGGTCTGCGATTCGGCGGGCGTGACGGCCTTGTTCAGCGCATACGCGGTCGGCACCGTGCCGATCAGGATCAGCATGATGAGCCCCATCCCTTTCTGCCCGTCGTTCGACCCGTGGGCGAACGACACGCCGGTGCAGGTGAGGATCAGCAGGCAGCGAATCCAGAACGGCGGCGGCTGATCCTTCGGCGGCTCCTTGTACAGCTCCGGAATCCGCACGAGCGCCTTCAGCACGAGCAGCAGCAGCGACGCGCACAGGAAGCCGACGATCGGCGAGAGCAGCAGCGACTTGCCGACCCCGAGCGCCTGGCCCCAGTCGACGCCGCTCGTGCCGGACGGCCCATGCATCAGCTGGTTCATCAGCCCGACGCCGATGATCGACCCGATCAGCGTATGCGAGCTCGACGACGGCAGCCCGAAATACCAGGTCGCGAGGTTCCACACGATCGCGGCGATCAGCAGCGCGAACACCATCGCGAAGCCCGAGCCGCTGCCGACCTGCAGGATCAGCTCGACCGGCAGCAACTGCAGGATGCCGAACGCGACGGCGCCGCTCGAGACCATCACGCCGAGGAAGTTCCACATGCCCGACCAGATCACCGCGACGTTCGGCGTCAGCGAGTGCGTATAGATCACGGTCGCGACCGCGTTCGCGGTGTCGTGGAAGCCGTTGACGAATTCGAAGCCCAGCGCGATCAGCAGGGCGGCGCCGAGCAGCAGGTACGGGAACAGCGTCCCTTCGCGGACCGGCGCCAGATCGGCGACCAGGTGGGTGGCGATATAGACGGCGCCGAGCACGAGCACCAGCAGGAAGGCGGCATAGCCGACCTGCCGGGTGCGCGCGACGGAGCCCGGATTGTTCGGGGCGGACGAAGCAGGTTGATTCATGACGGCATCTCGTAGGGAACCGCGTCCGATCCTAGCTGCGGCTAGCAGTCAGTTTGATGACAGTCGGGACGACGAACGGTGTGTCTTACGGGGATGTAAGGCGAGTGGCGGCATGCGAGGCAGCGAGTCGCGTCGATCACTCACATAGTGAACACGACAGCGGCTTACGCGCCGGTATCGCGCTGCTCATCATCCGTCGCCGCCAACGTCCAGCCGGCCGGCGACGCGACGAACGTCGTGCACGACAGCGGCGCAACGTCGAGACGCGCGGCCGCGGCGTGGTCCATCCGCAGCACATGCGCGATGGCCGCGCGGACGATCGGCGCATGCGTGATCGCGATGACGTCGCGCTCGCGCGGCAACCCGTCGAACCACGTGCCGACCCGACGTGCGGCGGCGTCGAACGATTCGCCGCGATGCGGCGACGCGGACGGCGTGCCGATCCACGTGGCAAGTTCGTCAGGCAGATCGCGTGCGAGATCGTGCAGCCGCTTGCCTCGCCAGTCGCCGTAGTCGATGTCGCGCAGCGCGTCGTCGATGTCGGCGTGCAGCCCGAGTGCGTCGGCGGTCTGCGTTGCGCAGCGTGCCGGGCTGCACAGCACGAGCGAGCCGGCGATGGCCGTCCACCGGCCGTGCAGCGCGGCGGCTTCGGCAAGCCCGCGCGCGTCGAGCGGATCGTCGTCGGGAAACGTGCCGGTGCGCATCGCGCGGGTCGAGGCGTGCGCGATCAGGCGCAGCGAGGCATGCAGGTTCATGTCGGTGGTCGGATGATCCGGAGCGGGGCGCGCTTGCCCATCTGTCGTCGCTTCAATACGCGAACGTTCGCGCGTACAATTCGCCCGATACGAAGCGCGGAAGCCGGTGCAATTCCGGCGCGGTCGCGCCACTGTAACCGGGGAATCGATGATCCCGGAAGCCAGACCTGCCTTCGTACCCATCCATCATTTGTCGGGGCGCGATTCCCCTGAGGTGCATCCATGAGCGAAGCAGTGCTGAAGCCGGCGGTCGTGCCGGCACCCATCCCCGTCCGTGAGCTGTTGCCGTGGGCCGTGTTCGTCGGCCTGATCCTGCTGCTCGCACTCTATTTCGTCGGTGCGGAACAGGGCGCGACGTCGCTCGTGCCGGGCATGTATGTCCACGAATTCGTCCACGACGGCCGCCATCTGCTCGGCTTTCCCTGCCACTGACGCGGAGTAAAAGATGGTCGGAAAGCTGCTCATGCGCGGGATGCTCGCAGGCATCGCCGCGGGCCTCCTCACGTTCGGTTTCGCGAAAGTCGTCGGCGAACCGCAAGTCGATCAGGCGATCGCCCTCGAAGAGAAAACCGCCGCCGCCCAAGGCGAGGCACCGGAGCCGGAACTGGTCAGCCGCCACACGCAGGCCGGCCTCGGGCTACTGACGGGCGTCGTGACCTACGGCGCGGCATTCGGCGGGCTGTTCTCGCTGGTCTTCGCGTATGCGTACGGACGCGGCAGCCGC
Source organism: Burkholderia sp. EMB26 (assembly GCF_024730645.1). NCBI lineage: Bacteria > Pseudomonadati > Pseudomonadota > Betaproteobacteria > Burkholderiales > Burkholderiaceae > Burkholderia > Burkholderia sp. EMB26. Next base: position 1,663,704 of record NZ_CP078071.1, on the reverse strand, counting down.
CTGCCGGCACGGCCGCTGGCCGCCTGGCTCGCGCTGGCGGCGTTCGTCGCGCTCGTGATCGTGCCGAACCTCAAGTACCCGGCCAATCCGCCGTCGGTCGGCGACCCCGATACGATCGGGTATCGCACGGGTCTGTTCTTCCTGATGATCGCGATCTCGGTCGCAACGATGGTGTTCTCGGTCAGCGTGCGCCGCCATCTGGTGGCGAAGCTCGGGCAGTGGAACGCGTCGATCGTCGCCGGGCTCGTGTTTGTCGCGATCATCGCGGCCGTGCAGATCGGGCTGCCGTCGGTCAGCGAGTTGCCGGCCGATTTCCCGGCGGCCTTGCTGTGGAAGTTCCGCGTGGCGGCCATCGGCATGCAGGTGATCATGTGGACGACGATCGGCCTGCTGTTCGGTGCGTGGGTCGAACGCGGCGAACGCACCGGCACCGGCGTTCGCGCCGCCTGACGCGCGGGCCGGGCGGGCGCGCCTAGCGCAGCATGCGCGGCGCGCTCCACGTCGATTCGCGCGCCAGCGCGACGAACGCGGCCAGATAGTCGATCGCGGCATCCGCTTCGCGGATGCCGAGGAAGATCTGCTTCGCGATGCCGTTCTTGCCGAGCTTGACCGGCACGACCGGCATCCGGTCCGCATACTCGTCGGCGAGCCACCGCGGCAGCGCGGCCACGCCGCGTCCGCTCGCGACCATCTGCAGCATGATGTCGGTCGTCTCGATCGACTTGTGCCGCCTCGGCACGATGCCGGCCGGCGTCAGGAACTGGTTGTAGATGTCGAGCCGGTCGGTTTCGACCGGGTACGTGATCAGGATCTCGTCGGTCAGTTGCTCGGGCGTCACGTAGTCGGCATTCGCGAACCGGTGCGCTTCCGCGACCACCAGCACCTGTTCGTAGTCGAACACGGGATCGAAGCGCAGCCCCGGCTTGTTCAGCGGATCGGGCGTCACGAGCACGTCGATGTCGTAACCGAACAGCGCGCCGATGCCGCCGAACTGGAAGCGCTGCTTCACGTCCACGTCGACGTCGGGCCAGCGCGACAGGTACGGCGACACGACCTTTAGCAGCCACTGGTAGCACGGATGGCACTCCATCCCGATACGCAGTGTGCCGCGCTCGCCCTTCGCGTACTGCTTCATCCGTTCCTCGGCGAGCTCGAACTGCGGCAGCAGCCGGTTCGCCAGCTTCAGCAGATACTGCCCGCCCTGCGTGAGCCGCAGGCCGCGGCCTTCGCGGTCCCAGATCGGCGTGCCGAGCTGCTGCTCGATTTTCCTGACGGTATGACTGAGGGCCGACTGCGTGAGGTGCAGCGCATGGGCCGCCGCGGTCAGCGAGCCCTGGCGCTCGACTTCACGAATGACGACGAGATGGAATCGTTCCAGCATGGCTTGCGCACACCCGACGAATACATGAAGAATGTTAATGGATGAATGAAATAATGCCATTTTATTTCATGGTTTGAAATCCCTATGATGGCTGCCGGATCTTCATTTTTCTCTGGACGGCAGCTTCATGGTCACGACACACAACCTCGGTTTTCCGCGCATCGGCGCGAAGCGCGAACTCAAGTTCGGTCTCGAACGCTACTGGAAGGGCGAATCGTCGCGCGACGAACTGAAGGCGCTCGGCGCCGAACTGCGCCGGCGCCACTGGCACGACCAGCGCGACCTCGATCTCGCGCCGATCGGCGATTTCGCGTTCTATGACCAGGTGCTCGACATGAGCTTCACGCTCGGCAACCTGCCGAAGCGCGTGCAGGATTTCCACGGCGATGCGCTCGACAACGCTTTCCGCGTCGCGCGCGGCCGGTCGGCGCAGTCGGCGGAGGCGCATGCCGCGTGCTGCGGCGGGGTCGCGGCCGGCGAAATGACGAAGTGGTTCGACACGAACTATCACTACATCGTGCCGGAGTTCCATGCGGACACGAACTTCTCGCTCGATCCGTCGCGTCTGCTGCAGCAACTGGCCGAAGCGAACGCGCAGGGCGTGAATGCGAAGCCGGTGATTCTGGGCCCCGTCACGTACCTGTGGCTCGGCAAGGCGAAGGACGATTCCGATCGCCTCGCGCTGCTGCCGAAGCTGCTGCCCGTGTACGGCGCGCTGCTCGACACGCTGACCGCGCAGGGCGTCGAATGGGTGCAGATCGACGAGCCGATTCTCGTCACCGAGCTCGATGCCGAATGGCGCCACGCGTTCCGCACCGCGTACGCGGCACTGGAAACGCGCCGTATCAAGCTGCTGCTCGCCACGTATTTCGGCCAGCTTCAGGACAACCTGACGCTCGCGGCGTCGCTGCCGGTCGACGGCCTGCATATCGACGCGATCAACGCACGCGACGAAGTCGACGCGCTGGTGCGTGAGCTGCCGCCCGAACGCGTGCTGTCGATCGGCGCGATCAACGGCCGCAACATCTGGAAGACGGACCTGAACGCGACGCTCGACTGGCTCGAGCCGCTCGCGAAGCAACTGGGCGACCGGCTGTGGCTTGCGCCGTCGTGCTCGCTGCTGCACGTACCGGTCGATCTCGCGAACGAGGCGAAGCTCGACGCGGAAATCCGCTCATGGCTCGCGTTCGCGCTGCAGAAGCTCGACGAGCTGAAGGTACTCGCGACCGCCCTGAACGAAGGCCGCGACACGGTGGCCGACGCGCTCGCCGCGAATGCCGCCGCGATCGAGTCGCGCCGCCGCTCGCCGCGCGTGAACAATCCGGCGGTGAAGGCCGCGATCGCCCGCATCGACGCGCGGCTCGGCAACCGCGCGAGCCCGTATGCGCAGCGTGCGTCGAAGCAGTCGGCGCGCCTGAACCTGCCGGCGTTCCCGACGACGACGATCGGCTCGTTCCCGCAGACCGCCGAAATCCGCCAGGCGCGCAGCCGGTTCAAGGCCGGCACGCTGGACGAAGCCGGCTATCGCACGGCGATGCAGGCCGAGATCGAACGCAGCGTCCGCGAACAGGAATCGCTCGAACTCGACGTGCTCGTGCACGGCGAAGCCGAGCGCAACGACATGGTCGAATACTTTGGCGAACAACTCGACGGCTACGCGTTCAGCCAGTTCGGCTGGGTGCAGTCGTACGGTTCGCGCTGCGTGAAGCCGCCGATCCTGTTCGGCGACATCAGCCGCCCGAAGGCGATGACGGTCGAGTGGATCACCTATGCGCAGTCGCTGACGAACAAGCCGATGAAGGGGATGCTGACCGGCCCCGTGACGATCCTGAACTGGTCGTTCGTGCGCGACGACCAGCCGCGCTCGGTGTCGTGCTACCAGCTTGCGCTGGCGATCCGCGACGAAGTGCTCGATCTCGAGCAGGCCGGCGTGCGCGTGATCCAGATCGACGAAGCGGCGCTGCGCGAAGGGTTGCCGCTGCGCCGCGCGCAGTGGAGCGAATACCTGAAGTGGGCGGTCGAGTCGTTCCGCATAACCGCGAATGGCGTGCAGGACGATACGCAGATCCACACGCACATGTGCTATTCGGAGTTCAACGACATCATCGCGTCGATCGCCGACATGGACGCGGACGTGATCACGATCGAGACGTCGCGCTCGGACATGGAGCTGCTCGATGCATTTGACGACTTCAAGTATCCGAACGAAATCGGGCCGGGCGTGTACGACATCCATTCGCCGAACATCCCGACGCAGGATCACATCGTCGGCCTGATGAGGAAGGCGGCTGAACGGATTCCGGCGGAACGCCTGTGGGTGAACCCGGATTGCGGGCTGAAGACGCGTCAGTGGGGGGAAGTGATTCCGGCGCTGACGAACATGGTCGCGGCTGCGAAGACGCTGCGCAATCAGGTGCGGTAGCCACGCGGCAAGCACCGTGCGGCACCGTCGCGATCAACGATCGCGACGGCAAAAAAAGCGGCCCGCAGAAGTGAGCTGCACCCCAAAAGTTGGACTAGATCCAACCTTTGGGGTGTTTTTCATGACGAAGTACGACGAACGTTTTCGGCGTCGAGTGGTTCAGGCGTACCTGGCTGGAGAGGCCGGCACCAAGACACTTGCTCACCGTTACGGAGTGGGCAGGACAATGGTGCGACGTTGGGTGGCGAGCTATCGCGAGCATGGTGAACAGGGGCTGCGCAAGAAGCACAGCCACTACGACGCGCGATTCAAGTTGTCAGTCCTTCAGCGGATGCGGCGCGATGAACTGTCGTATGCACAGGTGGCAGCGCTGTTCGGCATCCGCAATGAACGAAGCATCCCGATCTGGGAGCGTCTGTATCATGAGGGCGGTATAGATGCGTTGGCGCCTCGTCGCCGAGGGCGCCCTCCGAAAATGATCACCTCACCACCACCGAAATCCCCCGACGATACCGTGCAGAAAGAGCCGAGCCGCGAGGAACTGCTCAAGGAAATCGTGTATTTGCGCGCGGAGGTGGCATACCTAAAAAAGCTCGATGCGCTGCTGCAATCCAAGAAGCAGGCAGCGCCCAGGAAAAAGCGCAAATAGTGCGTGAGCTCAGGCAGTGTCATCCGGTAGCTGCGCTCCTGAAGGCGGCAGGCCTGGCGCGCAGCACGTTCTATTACCAGCTCAAGGCATTGGCTGCCGGCGATCGGTATGCGAATCTCAAAGCGAAGATCCAGACCGTATACGACCACCACAAGGGCCGTTACGGCTATCGGCGAATCACGGCGGCGATCCGGCAGACCGGAGATGCGATCAACCACAAGACCGTGCAACGGTTGATGGGACAGCTGCAATTGAAATCTCTGGTGCGCCCAAAGAGATATCGTTCCTGGCGAGGCGAAGTCGGCCGCGTTGCCCCGAATCTACTGCGGCGTCAGTTTGATGCTGAACGCCCGAATCAGAAGTGGGTGACCGACGTGACCGAATTCAATGTAGAGGGCCAAAAGCTCTATCTATCGCCGGTGATGGACTTGTACAACGGGGAGATCGTCGCTTACCAAATGGATGAGCGCCCGAGCTTCGAGTTGGTCAGCTGCATGTTGAAGAAGGCGTTGGCCAAGCTCGATGATGAAGGACGGCCGTTACTGCATTCGGATCAAGGCTGGCAGTATCAGATGCCCGCCTACCGTCGGCTGTTGAAGCAGCATGCGCTCACCCAGAGCATGTCGCGCAGAGGCAACTGCCTTGATAACGCAGCCATGGAGAGCTTCTTCGGCACGCTGAAATCCGAGTGCTATCGGCTGACGCGCTTTGCGAGCGTGGAGCAGTTGCGAGATGCGTTGAGCCGTTACATCCACTACTACAACCACGAACGCATCAAGCTGAAATTAAATGGGCTGAGTCCCGTGCAATACAGGACTCAGCCCTTGGCCGCTTAGCTTTTAACCGTCCAACTTCGTGGGGTCAGTTCAAAGCGGGCCGCTTTCGTCATGCGTGCATTTGCGCGATGCGCCGGGCGTTACGCGGTGCGCGTGCCGCGCGGCAGCACCTCGTCCGTCTTGCCGGGTGCACCCGCATCGTCGATGCTGACCCGGCGCGAGATCAGCCACACGCACAGCGACGACAGCACGGCGGCACTCGCGTACTGGATCGCGAGCGGCCACCAGTGCGGCGTGGTGTTCTGCGCGATGACGGTCGCCACCAGCGGCGTGAGGCCGCCGGCGAGCGCGCCGCACACCTGGTACGCGATCGAGATCGCCGTATAGCGGATCCGCGCGACGAAGATGCCGCTGACGAAGCCCGCGACCACCGAGTAGTAGCCCGATTCCGCGAGCGTCGCGAGGCCGACGCCGACCGTGATCGACACCGGCGTGCCGAGGTGCACGAGCGGCAGCATCACGAACGGGACGATCATCGCCCAGGCGCCGGTGATCAGCAGCACGCGCGTGGTGCCGAAGCGTTGCGCGAGGAACGCGGCCGCGAGCTGCACGACGAACTGCAGCACCGCGACGATCGTCATGCAATGCAGCACCATCGACCGGTCGAGCGACAGGAACTGCGTCGCATAACTGATCATGAAGATATTGCTGAAATACACGCCGGCGATCCCGTACACGTTCGCGCCGATCGCGAGCAGCAGCAGCGGCCAGTATTTGAGCGCTTCGCGCACCGGGTTCCGCGCTGTGTTGCCGCTCTTCCTGACTTCCTCGAACTCGGGCGACTCGGACACGCTCGCGCGGATCACGAAGCCGACGACCAGCAGCACGGCGCTCGCGAGGAACGGCACGCGCCAGCCCCAGCTCATCATGTCGTCCTTCGACAGCGTGCTGATCGCGCCGAACGCGAGCATCGACAGGATCAGGCCGCTCGCGCTGCCGAGCTGCGCGAACGACGCGAAGAACGTACGCTTGCCTTCCGGCGCGTGCTCGCCGGCCAGCAGGACCGCGCCGCCCCATTCGCCGCCGACCGCGATGCCTTGCAGCACGCGCATCAGCACGAGCAGGATCGGTGCGACCACGCCGGCTTGCGCGTGGGTCGGCAGCAGGCCGATCGCGACCGTCGACACGGCCATCAGCATCAGCGTCGCGAGCAGCGACCGCTTGCGGCCGAAGCGGTCGCCGAGATAGCCGAACAGCACGCCGCCGAGCGGCCGCGCGAAGAAGCCGACCGCGAACGAGCCGAACGACGCGAGCAGGCTGATGAAGCGGTTTTCGCCGGGAAAGAACAGCGGCCCGAATACGATGGCGGCGGCGGTCGCGTAACTATAGAAGTCGTACCACTCGATCGTGGTGCCGACGAACGAAGCGAGCGCTGCCCGCTTCGGTTGCTTGACGGAAGTCCCCATCTTTGTGTGTGCTCCTCTGGAATCCTCTGATTTGGAATAGATGGCGGTGCGGGAATCAGTCGCGGTACGCGACGCCCGGCAGCACGCACAGCAGCTCGTACGCGAGGTTCGCGCCGAGCAGCGCCGTGGTGCCGAACGGGTCGTACGGCGGCGCGACTTCGACGAGATCGCAGCCGACGATGTTCAGCCCCTTCGCGCCGCGGATGATCTCGAGCGCCTGCGGCACCGTGAGGCCCGCGATTTCCGGCGTGCCGGTGCCCGGCGCGTAGGCGGGGTCGATGCCGTCGATGTCGAAGCTGATGTAGACGGGCGTGTCGCCGATGCGCGCGCGCACTTCTTCCATCAGCGGCGCGAGCGACTTGTTCCAGCATTCCTCGGCCTGGACGACGCGGAAGCCCTGCTCGCGGCACCAGTCGAAATCCTCGGCCGCGTAGCCGGTGCCGCGCAGGCCGATCTGCGTGACCTTGTCGCCGTGCAGCAGGCCTTCCTCGACCGCGCGACGGAACGGCGTGCCGTGCGCGATCTTTTCACCCATCATCGTATCGTTCACGTCGGCGTGTGCATCGACGTGAATCAATGCAACCTTGCCGTGCTTGCGGTGGATCGCGCGCAGGATCGGCAGCGCGATCGTATGGTCGCCGCCGAGCGTGATCGGCTTGCAGTCGTGCTCGAGAATCGCGTCGTACGCGGCCTCGATGCGGGCGATCGAATCGTGCAGGTTGTACGGATTGATCGCGACGTCGCCGATGTCGGCGATCTGCAGCGAATCGAAGGGTGCTGCGCGGGTGGCCATGTTGTACGGGCGCAGCAGCACGGATTCGGTGCGGATCTGGCGCGGGCCGAAGCGCGCGCCGGTGCGGTTGGACGTGCCGAGGTCGAACGGCACGCCGACGAAACAGGCGTCGAGGCCTTCGGCGCTCGCCACGTGCGGCAGGCGCATCATCGTCGCGATGCCGCCGCAGCGCGGCATTTCATTGCCGCCGAGCGGCTGGAAATGGGTGTGGTCGTTCATGGGGGCGTCTCTTCCAGTGTGGGGTTGCCGTATCATGCGACGCGGCTTGGCGCACAGTTTTACGCGCTCCGCCGGGAAAGAAGAATGCGAAGATATCGACGTAAACATCGATTTTCATCGATGTATGGAAGGGGATGAACGTGCTGGGGAATCTGTCGACCCTCGATCTGCGGTTGATCCGCGTGTTTCTCGCGGTCACGGACGCGGGCGGCGTGTCGGCCGCGCAGGCGGTGCTGAACGTCGGCCAGTCGACGATCAGCGCGCAACTGTCGTCGCTCGAGACGCGGCTCGGCTACCGGCTCTGCGAACGCGGCCGCAGCGGCTTCCGGCTCACGCCGAAGGGCGAGCGGTTCCACGCGATGAGCCGCAAGCTGCTCGCGGCGCTCGACGAATTCGGGATGGCGGCTCGGCACATGGACCGCCAGCTGGTCGGCACGCTGAACATCGGCCTGATCGGCCATACGCCGGTGAGCCAGAATGCGCGGATCGCCGAGGCGATCGCCGCGTTCCGCACGCGCGACGAGGCCGTGCGCTTCTCGATTTCGGTGCGCGCGCCGGGCGATCTCGAGGAGAAGCTGCTGAGCGACGAGATCCAGATCGCGGTCGGCTATTTCTGGCACCGCGTGCCGTCGCTGCATTACACGCCGCTGTTCATCGAGCGTCAGGTCGCGTATTGCGGCCGCGGCCATCCGCTGTTCGACGGCGCGGGCACGCTGACGCCGGCCGACGTCGCGGGCTTCGAATGGGCGTGGCGCTCGTATCCGCTGCCCGAGGCGCAACTGTCGACGACGCCCGACCGCGTGACCGCGACCGCCGACAACATGGAGGCCGTCGCGCTGCTGATCCTGTCCGGCCACCATCTCGGCTACCTGCCGCAGCATTTCGCGGCGCCGTACGTCGCGCAGGGGCTGCTCGCGCCGCTCAATCCGGAGCAACTGCGCTACGACGTGACGTTCCACATGGTCGTCGCGCGCAACGGGCGCGGGAATCCGCTCGTCGAGGCGTTCCTCGAGGATCTCGAGCGCGCGCATCAAGCGCCGGACGTCGCATGACACCGGCGCAGCCGGCAATGTGAACGAGCGTTGCGGCCGGCCGGGCTGGCCGGCCCGGCGCGCATCACGGCACCGGCAAACCCGCGTCGTGCTTCACCTCGCGCAGCGACAGCGCGGATTCGATCGACGTCACGCCCGGCAGCATCCGCAGCGAATCGCGCAGGAACGTGCCGTAGTCGTCGAGGTCGCGCGCGACCACCTGCAGCAGGTAATCGGCCGTGCCCGCGACGTTGTGGCACGCGAGAATCCGCTCGATACCGAGCACTTCCCGTTCGAACCGGTCGGCGACCTTGCGGTCGTGCGTCGCGAACCGCACGAGCACGAACGCGACCACGCCGAAGCCGAGCGCCTGGCGTGACAGCTGCGCACGATAGCGCTCGATGTAGCCGTCGTTTTCGAGACGTTTGAGGCGCCGGGCGCAAGGCGTCTCGGACAGGCCCACGGATTCGGCGAGCCGTGCGATCGGCAGCCGGCCGTCGCGTTGCACCGCAGCGAGGATCGCGCGGTCGGTTTTGTCGAGGTCGATCATGTTGGCGGAATCCTTGTTCTGACCGAGGGATTGTGGCGGATTCCCCCACGAATCGCCAAGCCTCGGCCAAAGATGGCCAATAATCCCTCCTCCTTCAGCGGCAACATATCGTCATTGGAGGACGGGGGCGGACCATGATTTCCACGCATTTGCTGTTGATTTATCTCGCCGCGCTGGCGGCCATTTATGCGGTGCCGGGGCCCGACATGGCGCTCGTGCTGCAGACCAGCATCGGCCGCGGCGTGCGGCCGGGGATGGCGGCGGCAGCCGGCCTGTCGCTCGCGCGCACCGCGCACGTGACGCTGTCGGCATGCGGCGTCGCGGCGCTGATCCGTAGCGCGCCGTGGCTGTACGAAGTGATCCGCTACGGCGGCGCGCTCTATCTCGCGTATGTCGCGATCCAGGTGTTCCGCTCGCCGGTGTTCGCGCTCGGCGACGGCGACGCGGCGGCGGGCGAGTTGCGGCAGTCGTTCGTGAAGGGGCTGCTGACCAACCTGCTGAACCCGAAGGCGCTGCTGTTCTGCTCGGTGCTGCTGCCGCAGTTCGTGCGGCCCGAGGCCGGGCCGGTCGTCTGGCAGATGTTCGAGCTCGGCGCGCTACTGGTGGCGGCCGGCGTGTGCTTCGACCTCGCGTGCGTGTTCGGCGCGTCGCGCATCGCGGCGTGGATGCGTGCGCATCCGCTCGCGCAGACGGTGCAGCGCTGGACCTTTTCCGCGGCGCTGATCGGGTTCGCGCTGCGGCTGTCGATGGACTGAGCGTCGTCGCGGCATGGTCGCCGCGCGGGCCGATCGGCCCTGCGGCGCGCCATGAGGGATCGATGCAGGCCGCGCGCAATGCCGGCCTTCGCGCGCATGCCTTGCCGCAGCAGCGGCGTGCGCGCAAATCGTCTGACTGTTCTAAACTTCCTTTAACTTCGCGCGGTCGCACACGCGCCGCCGCGAACCGACTGACCGAACGGAACCGTCTTCCGCAGGCTATGTCCGATTTCCTGGCTGTTCCGTGCAACGCGGTACCAAGGAGGGTCTGAACATGGCAAGGCATCTTCAAGCCGACCGTGAGCCCCGCATCGTGGCCGAGTCCAAGTGCCTCGGCCAGTGCGATCCGGCAGAACGCATTCACGTCACGATCATGTTGCGGCGGCAGGAAGAAGGGCAACTCGATGCATTGGTTCACCAGCTCGCCACCGGCGACGCCCGCGCAAAACCGGTGTCGCGCGACGCTTTCGCGCAGCGTTTCTCCGCCAATCCCGACGACATTCGCAAGACCGAGGCGTTCGCGCGACGTCACCAGTTGACGGTCGATCGCGTCGATCCGGTCGAAAGCGTCGTCGTGCTGTCCGGCACGATCCGGCAGTTCGAAACCGCGTTCAGCGTGAAGCTCGAGCGTTTCGAGCATCGTTCGATCGGCCAGTACCGCGGCCGCTCGGGCCCGATCGCGCTGCCCGACGAGCTCGGCGATGCGGTGACGGCCGTGCTCGGCCTCGACAGTCGCCCGCAGGCGCGGCCGCACTTCCGCTTCCGTCCGCCGTTCAAGCCGGCGCGCGGCGCGGCGGCCGTCACGTTCACGCCGATCCAGCTTGCGTCGCTGTACGACTTTCCGGCCGGCGACGGCGCGGGGCAATGCATCGCGATCATCGAGCTCGGCGGCGGCTATCGCGCGGCCGACATCCAGCAGTATTTCCGCGGGCTCGGCATCACGACACCGCCCAAGCTCGTCGACGTGAACGTCGGCACCGGCCGCAATGCGCCGACCGGCGAGCCGAACGGCCCGGACGGCGAAGTCGCGCTCGACATCGAAATCGCCGGCGCGATCGCACCGGCCGCGAAGATCGCCGTCTACTTCGCGCCGAACAGCGACGCAGGCTTCATCCAGGCCGTCAACGCGGCCGTGACCGACAAGACGAACCAGCCGTCCGTGATCTCGATCAGCTGGGGCGGCCCGGAAGCGATCTGGCAGGCGCAGTCCGCACACGCGTTCAACCGCGTGCTGCAGGCGGCCGCCGCGCAGGGCATCACCGTCTGCGCGGCGTCCGGCGACAGCGGCTCGGGCGACGGGCTGCAGGATGGCGCCGATCACGTCGACTTCCCCGCGTCGAGCCCGTACGTGCTCGGCTGCGGCGGCACGCAGCTCGACGCGCTGCCCGGGCAGGGCATTCGCAGCGAGGTCACGTGGAACGACGAGGCGTCGGGCGGCGGCGCGGGTGGCGGCGGCGTCAGTGCGCTGTTCGACCTGCCGGCGTGGCAGCAGGGGCTGAAGGTCGCGCGCGCCGACGGCAGCAGCACGCCGCTCGCGAAGCGCGGCGTGCCGGACGTGGCCGGCGACGCGTCGCCGCAGACGGGCTACGAAGTGTCGGTGGCCGGCACGCCCGCGGTGATGGGCGGCACGAGCGCGGTCGCGCCGCTGTGGGCCGCGCTGATCGCGCGGATCAATGCGGCGGCCGGCGCGTCGGCCGGCTGGATCAATCCGGTGCTGTACAAGCATCCGGGCGCGCTGCGCGACATCACGAAAGGATCGAACGGCACCTATGCGGCCGCGTCGGGCTGGGACGCGTGCACGGGCCTCGGCAGCCCGAACGGTGCGCAGCTCGCCACGATCCTCGCGCGCAAGCCGTCGAGCTGACGCGCCGGCGCACGCCTTTCCGTTCGACGCGGGTGGTCTGCCCGCGTCTTTTTTCACCTCCAGGAGCAGCACGATGGGCATCGATTCCGCATCTTCCGGCGGCGTGTATCCGCTGCATCACGGCGACCACAATTCGCATGGCGTGCCGCCGACCATCAACCCGGTCGCGCTGAGCCACGGCCGCGACCAGCCGTTCTTCGACCCGGTCGCGTACGGCAACGGCCCGGACGATTCGGTGACCGACACGACCGAGGCGGCCGCGATCACGCACCACACGATCCTGATCGACGGGAAACGCATCGCGTACACGGCGACGGTCGGCCATCTCGTGACCGTCGATCCGAGCAGTTCGCAGCCGGCCGCGAAGATTTTCTACGTCGCGTTCACGGCCGACGGCGCGAAGGAGGAAACGCGGCCCGTGACGTTCTTCTACAACGGCGGGCCCGGTTCGTCGTCGGTGTTCGTACTGCTCGGCTCGTTCGCGCCGAAGCGCATCAAGACGTCGATGCCGGGTTTCACGCCGCCCGCGCCGTACCAGATCGAAGACAACCCGGACAGCATGATCGACCACAGCGACCTGGTGTTCATCAACCCGGTCGGCACCGGCTATTCGGCGGCCGTCGCGCCGAACAAGAACCGCGACTTCTGGGGCGTCGACCAGGATGCGAATTCGCTGAAGCAGTTCATCAAGCGCTACCTGACGAAGAACAACCGCTGGAATTCGCCGAAATACCTGTTCGGCGAATCGTACGGCACCGCGCGCAGCTGCGTGCTCGCGTACAAGCTGCACGAGGACGGCGTCGACCTGAACGGCGTCACGCTGCAATCGTCGATCCTCGATTACCGGCAGGCCGGCAACCCGGTCGGCACGCTGCCGACCGCCGCGGCCGATGCGTGGTATCACAAGAAACTCGGCATCAAGCCGCCGCCGAGCGATCTCGGCGCGTTCGTCGAGGAGGTCGCGCAGTTCGCGCGCACCGACTACCTGAGCGCGCTGCGCGCGGTGCCGCATGCGAACCCGGCCACCGTGCAGAAACTGTCGCAATACACGGGCATCGATACGGCGACGCTGCAGTCGTGGGGGCTGAATATCGCCGGCTACGACGCGCGCGGCAATTCGCTGTTCCTGACGACGCTGCTGCATGCGCAGGGGCTCGCGCTCGGTTCGTACGACGGTCGCGTGACCGGGATCTCGTCGGGTATCGCCGGCAAGATCGACCCGAATTCGGGCGGCAACGATCCGACGATGACGGCCGTGACGGGCGTCTATACGGCGATGTGGAACAGCTACCTGAACGAGCAGCTGAAGTTCACGTCGAACTCCGCGTTCACGGACCTGAACGACCAGGCGTTCCAGAACTGGGATTTCAGCCACATCGACCCGACCGGCGCGCAGCAGGGCATCGATGCGCAGGGGAACGTGATCCTCTACACGGCCGGCGACCTCGCCGCGGTGATGGCGTTGAACGTCGACCTGAAGGTACTGTCGGCGAACGGCTTCTACGATTTCGTCACGCCGTTCTACCAGACCGTGATCGATCTGCAGCAGATGCCGCTGGAGGACCAGAAGGTGCGGCAGAACCTGTCCGCGCGGTTCTATCCGTCGGGGCACATGGTGTATCTCGACGGTGGCTCGCGCACCGCGCTCAAGCGCGATCTCGCGACGATGTACGACGCGACGGTCAGCGATACGGGCGCGCGGATGCGGATTCGTGCACTGCAGGCGAAGAAGACGGGCGGGCACGCGTAGCGTTGCCCGTCCCGAGCGTGCCGCGCGCGGCCGTGACGGTGCGCGCGGCGGTATGTCGGTAGCCGGGGGCCGGCTTACGCGGCCGGCCAGTCGAACATCGTGTACGGCAGCGCGCGCTTGTGGCGCGAGCCGTCGTAGAAGCGCAGCACCGTTTCGTAGACGCGGTCGGCGACCGGCTTGCCTTCGAGGAAATCGTCGATCTCGTCGTAGGTCACGCCATACGCGTGCTCGTCCGGGCGCAGCGGGCGCAGTTCCTCGAGGTCGGCCGTCGGCACCTTCATCACGATCAGCTCCTCGCCGCCGAGCGCGCGCGCCACCCCGCGCACGCGGCGCTTGTTCAGGCCCGCGAGCGGCAGGATGTCCGCGCCGCCGTCGCCGAACTTCGTGAAGAAACCCATCAGCGATTCGGCCGCGTGATCGGTGCCGATCACGATGCCGCGCCGTGCGCCGGCCACCGCGTACTGCGCGATCATGCGCTCGCGCGCCTTGATGTTGCCGTGCACGAAATCCTGTTGCGCCGGGGTGTCGAATGCGTGGCCGGAGGCGACCAGCGAACGGAGCATCGCATCGGCGGCCGGCTTCACGTCGACCGTCAATACCTCGTCCGCGCGCACGAACGCCAGCGCACGCTGTGCATCCTCTTCGTCGTTCTGCACGCCGTTCGGCAAGCGCATCGCGATGAAGCGCGCATCGTAGCCGTCGGCGCGCAGGCGCTCGACCGACAGTTGCGCGAGCCGGCCGGCCGTCGACGAATCGACGCCGCCGCTGATGCCGAGCACGTAGGTCCGCAGGCCGGTCGAACGAAGGTACTGCGCGAGGAAATCGATGCGGCGGTCGATTTCGGCTTCGGCGTCGAAGTGCGGGGCGACGTTCAGTTCGGCAATGATCGCGCGTTGGCGGCTGGCGTAATCGGCGGATGTCATGAAGGAAGTTCCGGAACGAAATGCAAGGCGCCCATCATAAGCGCAATCGCGGCGTGCCGCCGCGCCGGGCCGGCGATCCGGCGGTTTTGCGTTGCATCGACGAGACGCGGCACATCGCCGTGGTGCACGGTGCGCCGGGCGGGGGCAGGATGCCGCGCGAAGGGCGGCCGGGCAGGCGCCCGGGGGCGGCGTCAGCGCCGCGCGAGCACGACGCCCACCAGCGCGAGCGCGAAGCCGGCGAGCTGGATCGCGGCGAGCGTTTCGCCGAACAGCCCGTAACCCTGCAGCGCGGCCAGCGGTGGCGCGAGAAACAGCAGCGACGTCGCGCGCGCCGCATTGCCGCGCCGCAGCATCCACATCAGCATCGTGACCGCGCCGCCGGACAGGAACACGACGCCCCACACGAGCGACACCCACAGCGCCGGCGCGTCGATCCAGCGGGTTTCATGGAGCAGCAGGACGAACACGGCCGCGACGATCGCCGCGCCGAAATTCTGCACGGCGACCGCGGTGCGCAGGTCGCTCTGCGCGAGCTTGCCTTTCTGATACAGCGAGCCGGCGGTGATCGACCCGACCGCGAGGACCGACACGGCGACGACGAGCCACGCCGGCGCGGCGCCCGGCGGCGGTGCGACGCCGCCCGTGACCTTCGGCGCGAGCACGAGCGCGACGCCGGCCAGCCCGAGCGCCATGCCGAGCCAGCCGCGCGCGGGCAGGCGTTCGTTGAACAGCGGGACCGCGAGCACGGCGGTGGCGAGCGGCTGCAGCGCGCCAAGCAGCGCCATCACGCCCGCATTCAACCCTTGCGCGACGGCCCAGTAGCTCGCGCCGAGATAGACGCCTTGCAGCAGCGCGCCGGCGATCAGGTGGCGCGGCCATTCGCGGCGGGCCGGCCACGGCGCGCGCGCGACGAGCGCGACCACGCCGAACAACGCGGCCGTGCCCGCGAAGCGCGCGAGCAGGAACAGGTTCGGGTCGGCGTAAGGCTTGATTGCCCGGGCAACGATGAAGCCGGTGGACCAGAGCGCGACGAAGGCGGCGGCGACGATCGAGGTAAGCATGCGTGACGGGCCGCGAGGCGGCCGGACAGAACCGGAAAGTCGGCCAGTATCGGACGAAGCGGTGCCGGCGTCTTGTCGAATCCTGCACTCGTGCCACGCGATGCGTGATCGTGCCGGCGGTCAGCGCGCGCCGGATGTTTGGTGCCGCGGGGATGCGTGCCCCGCACGCCGCTGCGCGGAGGGGCGCGCAGCGGCGACGATCAGTCGATCGAGAATGTGTCGAGCGGCTGGTTGGCGCGCGCGTCGGTCGCGAAGCGCGCGGCGAGCTGTTCGTAGAGCCGGCGCGCTTCGTCGAGCGTCAGGTCGATCCAGTACGGATCACCCGCCGCGTCGTTGAGGCGTTCCGGCGGAAACTGGATTTCGATCACACTGCCTTTGCGATACATGGCGCGAGCCCCTTGGTTGGTCATTCGGCGAAGCGCAAAGTGTAGCGCCCGCCGCCGCACGGATTCGCGCGCGCCGGACAATACTGAATTTCGCTTTCGGGAAACGCGCCGGCCGCGCTTCCCGGCGTCGTCAAATGGTCGTCAAACGTCCGTAATACAATGGCCGGCTTACCCATTACCAGTCGCCTCGGGCGCACACGCGATGCTGGCGGAACAACGTCATCAATACATCCTGTCGGAGCTCGGACGGTCGGGCGCGCTGTCGGTCGCGGAACTCGTGCGTTCGCTCGACGTGTCGCGAGAAACCGTGCGGCGCGACCTGAACGCGCTGGCCGCGCGCGGGCTGCTCGTGATGACGCACGGCGGCGCGCTGGCCGCGGATCGCCGCGAGCCGAGCCTGTCCGAGCGCGAGGCCGCGAACGCCGACGCGAAGCGCACGATCGGGCGGCGCGCGGCCGAATTCGTGCCCGACGATGCATCGGTGCTGATCGATTCGGGCAGCACGCCGCATGCGGTCGCGCTGGCGCTGGCCGACCGGCACCGGCTGTCGATCTACACGAACGACTGGCGTACCGCGTTCGTGCTCGCGCGGCGCAACGGCAACCGCGTGACGCTGCTCGGCGGCGAGCTGTCCGACGACGAGGACGCCACCTTCGGGCTCGACACGATCCACCAGCTCGCGCAATACCACGTCGATTTCGCGTTCGTCGGCGCCGGCGGCATCACGCCCGACGGCGAATGCACCGATTACTCGCGGCTCGCGGCCGAAGTGCGCAGCCGGATGATCGCGGCGGCGGGCACGGCGATCATCGTCGCCGACCATTCGAAATTCGGCCGCGTCACGCCGGTGCGGATCAACGGCGCGGCCGCCGCCCGCTATCTGGTGACCGAGCGCGCGCCCGACAAGGCCGTGCGCCGCGCGTTGACGGCGCGCGGGATCGAGCTGCTCGTGTGCGACTGACGCGCGTCCGACATACAAGGTTCATCGAACGGTCATCGCGCGGGAAGAACCGCCATCGAGACTGACTCATTCACCTCGACCGGCCGTCAGGCCAGGGAGCAACGAATGACCGTCAGCGTGCGCAGCTATCTTTCCCCCACCCTGGTCCTGCTGGCTTTCGACTGGCCCGATGCGGCGTCGCGGTCCGATTTCCTCGGCTTCGCGATCCGGCGCACGCCGGGCTTCTGGTCGGTCGACGGCAAGACGCGTGCGCCGGACAGCTGGCTGCCCAACCGCCTGACGTTCGACGGCCCGGCCGCCGACACGCAGGGCGATGCGCCGACCGATCAGGCGCCGATCCAGAAATTCATGTGGTGGGATGCACGCATCGATCCGCAGGACCGCGACGCGTCGTTCCGCTACGACGTCTATCCGGTCGTCGGCACGCCGGCGAACCTGCAGGTGCTCGACGCGCAAGCCGGCGTGTGCGACGTCGTGCTGCCCGCGCATATCGAGGACGGCATCGGCACGTGGTTCAACCGCGCGGTGGTCAGCTCGCAGGCGTTCGCGAAGCAGGTTGCTGCGCTGGGGCTCGCGCCGAACGAGGCGCCGAGCGCCGCGCAGGCGCTGAAACTGCGCACGTGGCTCGCGAACGACATGGAGCAGGTGTTCGCGCAGATGCTCGATCCGGCGTCGCGCGCGGTGTCGGCCGTCTATCACCTGACCGACTCGCTGTGGGCGCTGCCCGCGTTCGACGCGTTCGGCCGCCGGCACGGCGCAGCGTCGCTCGCGATCGTCTACGACGCGCACACGACGGCGCGCAAGGGCAAGCCGCCGCTGCCGTCGCCGAACCAGCCGGCCGTCGATGCGCTGCAGGGCCTCGCGACGCTCGCGCCGCGCGACCGGACGCACATCATGCACGACAAGTTCATCGTGACCGATGCACCGTCGAACCCGGCGCCCGCGCGCGTGCTGACCGGTTCCGCGAACTTCACGACCGAAGGGCTGACCGAGCAGGCCAACGTGCTGCACGCGTTCGACTCGCCTGCGCTCGCCGCGCTGTACAACGAGCGCGCCCACGCGCTGGCCGGGAATCCGTCGATCGCGGAGACCGCGCGACTGTCGCCGGGCTGGTCGGCGCCGATGACGATCGGCAGCGCGCAGGTGCGCGTCGCATACTCGCCGGAGCCGGCGGGGCAGCGTACCGAGATCGATACGATCGTCGCCGCGATCGCGGCCGCGAAGCATTCGGTGTCGTTCTGCCTGTTCATGCCGACCGACGCGGCGCTGCGCGATGCGTGCTTCGCGGCCGGCGATCGCGGACTGATGATGTTCGGCCTCGTGAACCGGATCAACGCGGCCAGCGCAACGAAGGCCGACGCTGCGCAGCAGGCCGGCCAGTCGCTCGATGCGGCCACGCTCGCGAACCTCGAGCTGTACCACCGCAGCCGCGACAACCACGACGTGATCGATGCGTCGTATTTCTCGCCGGCTACCGTGCCGCAAGGTTTCGAGCCGGAGTTGCGGCTTTTCCCGGGCGAACCGGCGCCGGCCTTTCCGCCCGTGGTGATCCATCACAAGTTCATCGTGATCGATGCGGAAGGCGCGAATCCGGTCGTCTATACGGGCTCGGCGAACATGAGCCGCAATTCCGAGCAGTACAACGACGAGAACCTGCTCGAGATCCGCGACAAGCGGATCGCGGCGATCTATCTCGCGGAATTCCTGCGGCTTTACGAGCACTACCGCGCCCGCGCGCTGGCGATCCACGCGAAGCAGCAGCACGGTACGGGCGCGGGTACGCATGCGCGGCTCGCGCTTGCGCCCGATTCGAGCTGGGCGAAGAAGTATTACGTGGCGGGCAGCCCGGAACAGAAGGCGCGGATCGCGCTGGCGTCGACCGCGCCGACGGACTGATGGGCTGATGCGCCGAAATGCAAAGGGCGCGAACGAGTCGCGCCCCGGCCGGCTGCTGGCGCCGCTTACGCGGCGACGTAGCGGAGCACCGCGTCGGCGATCGTGTCGCGATGGCGCGCGCGCAGGCGCGGCGCCGACGGATCGCGGCCGAACGCGGCGCCGAACGTGTAGCGGTTCGACACGCGATGGAAGCAGAACGAGCTGATCAGCAGGTGCAGGTCGAACGCGTCGATGTCCTTGCGGAACGCGCCGCTGGCCGCGCCGCGCTCGACCAGTTCCTCGAGCGTCTTGATGATGCTGACGTTGCGGTTCTTGAACGACTTGAGCTGTTCGAGATATTTCGCGCCGTGGATGTTCTCGATCGACACGAGGCGCACGAAATCGCGATGCTTGTCGTGGTAGTCGAACGTGAATTCGACGAGACGGCGCATGCCTTCGCGCGGCTCCATGTCGCCGACGTGCAGTTCCTGCTCGAGCGCGCGGATGTCGCCGTACACCTTCTCCAGCACGGCCTCGTACAGGCCTTCCTTGCTGTCGAAGTAGTAATAGAGCATCCGCTTCGTCGTGTTGGTGCGCTCGGCGATCGCGTCGACGCGCGCGCCGGCGAGGCCCATCGCAGAGAATTCCTGCGTGGCGACATCGAGGATGTTGCGCTTGGTTTGCTCGGGATCGTATTTACGCCGCGCATCGGACGCAAGCGCGCGGGTGTCGGACGTGGCGGCCTTGCTTCCTGCTTTCATGTGACTTTATTGTGGTTCGCGGCGGCTTGGAAAAGGCATTCTAGCATGCGGGAAATGGCCGCCCGGCCGACCTTCCGCTCTAATCGGCAAGGCCGCCGGCGCGGTGGTTCCGGCCGTCGCGGGCGCTCAGCGGCGGCAGGACGCGAGCGCGTCGCGGGCCTGGTACGCCGTATACGCGAGCTGCGCGGCGGCGAGTCCGGCCAGCCCGAACGTGCGCGTGAGCCCGAACGCGGCGAAGCCGTCCGGCACCGGCCGGCCTTCGGCCAGCGCGGCGGCGAGCGTCTCGCCGGCCACCGTGGTCGGCGCCATCCCGTGGCCGCCGAAAGCGATCGCGTGCCACACGCCGTCCGCGTCGCGGCCAATCTGCGGCATCTTGTGCCGCGCGTAGCTCATCAGCCCGCCCCACGCGTAGTCGACCTTCACGCCTTCCAGTTGCGGATACACGCGCAGCAGGTCGCGCCGCAGCAGGCGCGCGATCGCGTCGGGGCCGCGGTCGAGCACCGAGATCCGGCCGCCCCACAGGATCCGCGTGTCCTTCAGCGGACGGTAGTAGTCGAACGCGAAGCGCGTGTCGTAGATTGCGTACGGCGCGTCGATCGCGTCCGGCAGGCGCGCGCCGAGCGGTTCGGTCGCGATCACGTAGGTCGCGATCGGCAGCACCGCGCGCTCGATGCGCGGCGACACGCCGCGCGCGTAGCCGCCGCCGGCGAACACGACGTCCTTCGCGCGCACCGCGCCCTGCGCCGTGCGCACGACGTACCCGGCGCCGTCGCGGGCGATGTTCAGCGCGGCCGAGCGCTCGTACACGCGTGCGCCGCCGCGCGAGGCGGCCGCCGCGACGCCGAGCACGTACTTGAGCGGATGGAAGTGGAACGCGTTCGGCTCGAACAGGCCGCCGTAATAGCGCTGCGTCTTCAGCCGCTCGCGCAGCGCGCCGGTCGCGACGGGCTCCCATTCGACGCCGAGTTCGTTCTTCATCAGCGTGCGCACACCGTCGAGCCGCGACGGATCGTCGAACCAGTTCGCGAGCATCACGCCCTCGTCGACGATGTCGCAGTCGATCCCGTAGCGGGCGATCCGCGCGCGGATCAGGTCGACCGCGTCGACGGTGAGCCGGTACAGCCGGCGCCCTTCGTCGCGGCCGAGCGTGCGCAGCAGGTCGGCGTTGTCGAGGCTGTAGCCGCCGAACACGAAGCCGCCGTTGCGGCCCGACGCGCCGAAGCCGACCCGTTCGCTGTCGAGCACGACGACGTCGTGCACGCCGCGTTCGACGAGGCCGAGCGCCGTGCACAGGCCGGCGAGGCCGCCGCCGACGATGCAGACCTGCGTATCGATCGTGCCGGTCAGTTGCGGATAGGGCTGGCGGGTAACGGTGGCTTCGTAGAAGTTCTGCATGCGTTTTCGGTGATTCGTGACGGCGGAAAAGCGGACGGCGCGCGTCGATCTTGCCTGAACGCGCGCGCCGCGTCGAATGGGGTTTTCAGCGCAGCGGCCGCCGCGTAGGAGCGGCGGCCGGCGCGTGACCGGGCGTCAGGCGCCCGGCGTCGGGTTGGCCGGACGGGTGACGTAGGCCGGATAGCCGGTATCGGCCTTTTCGGTCGCTTCACGTGTCGTGTTGCGTTCGATCCACGGCGCGATTTCCATGTCCTCGTAGCGCACCAGCCGGCATTTGCGCACGAGCGCGTAGCCGAGCCAGATCGCGAGGAAGAACGGCAGGCCGATGTAGGTCGCGGCGACGCCGGTCCAGTCGATCTGGTCGGCGAGGAACGCCTGGTAGTCCTGGCCGAGCGCGATCACGAGGCACAGCACGAACGCGAACAGCGGGCCGAACGGGAACCACTTCGACTGGTACGGCAACTGGTCGAGCGCATACCCCTGCTTCACGTAGCCCTTGCGGAACCGGTAGTGGCTGATCGCGATGCCGAGCCACGTGATGAAGCCGGCCATGCCCGACGTGTTCAGCAGCCACAGGTAGACGGTCTTGTCGCCGTACAGCGACGTGAGGAAACACAGCGCGCCGACGGCGGTGGTCGCATAGAGCGCGTTGCGCGGCACGCCGCCGGGCGACAGCTTCGCGAACAGCTTCGGCGCGCGGCCTTCGACCGCGAGGTTGTAGAGCATGCGCGTCGATGCGTACATGCCCGAGTTGCCGGCCGACAGCACGGCCGTCAGGATCACCGCGTTCATCACGCCGGCCGCGAACGCGAGGCCCGCGTGGCGGAACACCAGCGTGAACGGGCTCACGCCGATGTCGGTCACGTCGCTCTTCAGCAGGCTCGGATCGGTGTACGGAATCAGCACGCCGATCACGACGATCGCGAACACGTAGAACAGCAGGATGCGCCAGAAGATCTGGCTCACCGCGCGCGGAATCGTCGTACGCGGATTTTCCGATTCGCCGGCCGCGACGCCGATCATTTCGGTGCCCTGGAACGAGAAGCCCGCGATCATCGCGACGCCGAGCATCGTCGCCCAGCCGCCGACGAACGGCGCGTCGCCGATCGTGAAGTTGCCCCAGCCGGCGCTCGGGCCGCCCTGCATGATCCCGAAGATCATCAGCAGGCCGACGCCGACGAACGCGAGCACGGTCAGCACCTTGATCAGCGCGAACCAGTATTCGGCTTCGCCGAAGCCGCGCACCGACAGTGCGTTGAGCGCGAAGATCAGCGTGAGGAACAGTGCGCTCCACCACACGCCCGGCACGTGCGGAAACCAGTAGTGCATCACGAGCTGCGCGGCGACGAGCTCCACCGCCAGCGTCACGGCCCAGCTGTACCAGTAGTTCCAGCCGAGCGCGAAGCCGAAGCCTTCGTCGACGAACTTCGCGCCATAGGTCGCGAACGAGCCCGATACCGGCATGAACGCGGCCATTTCGCCGAGGCTCGTCATCAGGAAATAGACCATCAGGCCGATCACCATGTACGCAACCATTGCGCCGCCGGGGCCGGCCTGCGAGATCGATGCGCCGGATGCGACGAACAGGCCCGTGCCGATCGAGCCGCCGATCGCGATCATCCGTAGATGGCGGGCCTGCAACGCGCGGTGAAGGGACGGCTTCGCGGGCGGCGAGCCGGACGGGCGGGACGAATCGGGGCGGGCATCTGAATGCATGGCGGGCGCTGGGCGCTGTCTCCGGGATTGTTTTTTCGGTGACGAAGCGCGACGCGTCGCCGGCTCGCGGGCCGGGCAGCGGTGATGCGATGCGAAACCGGCCCGCTGAGCCGGGCCGTGGTGCGTGTCGCCTTCGTCGGTCGTCCGGCTGCCGTGGTGGCGGCCGGCGGCGCGCCGGGTGCGTTGCACCTCGACGTCGCACCGATTGTGTGGGCCCGGTGCACCGGCGGCAAACGATATTTCCGAACAGGGTGATGCGGGATGGTCATCAACTTGGGCCGCGCAGCGATGCGTCCGGGCGGCCTGTTACGGGCTTGGGAAACGTCCCATATCGGCATCGAAACAGCCGCGGCTGGCCAGCGCACTTCTTGCGTTTTGGGAATGAAGTCGTGAGTTAATATCAATAGCGGCCCGACTTGTGGCCATCGACAATGTGTTCATGGATCGTGCCTCGCGAGGCTGGGGCGCGCCGTCCGGCCGGGCTTCCGGCGGCGGCGCAGCGCGATGCGCCGGATGGCGCACCGGCCCGCCGCGCGGCGCATCCGCTTGCACGAGGCGCTCGAACGCGCTCCAATCGAATCACGCGG
Organism: Burkholderia sp. EMB26; assembly: GCF_024730645.1. Lineage (NCBI taxonomy): Bacteria > Pseudomonadati > Pseudomonadota > Betaproteobacteria > Burkholderiales > Burkholderiaceae > Burkholderia > Burkholderia sp. EMB26. Next base: position 1,640,383 of record NZ_CP078071.1, on the reverse strand, counting down.
GCGGCGCTGCCGCCGCATCGATCAATCTGTCCCTGAAGAGGAAGTGATGCAATTCAACGACATTCTTGCCGCGCTCGACATCGATCTCGCCCAGTGGAAAGGCAACGCGCTGACCGCGCGTTCGCCGCTCGACGGCGCGACGCTCGCGACGCTGGCCGTCGACACGCCCGCCGACGCCGAGCGCAAGATCGACGCCGCGCACGACGCGTTCCTCAAGTGGCGCACGGTGCCGGCGCCGGTGCGCGGCGAACTCGTGCGCGTGTTCGGCAACGTGCTGCGCGAGCACAAGGCCGAGCTGGGCCGCCTCGTCACGCTCGAAGCCGGCAAGATCACGTCGGAAGGCCTCGGCGAAGTGCAGGAAATGATCGACATCTGCGATTTCGCGGTCGGCCTGTCGCGCCAGCTTTACGGCCTCACGATCGCGTCCGAGCGCCCGGGCCACCGGATGATGGAAACGTGGCACCCGATCGGCGTGTGCGGCGTGATTTCGGCGTTCAACTTCCCGGTCGCGGTGTGGGCGTGGAATGCGGCGCTCGCGTTCGTGTGCGGCGATTCGGTCGTGTGGAAGCCGTCCGAGAAGACGCCGCTCACCGCGATCGCGTGCCACGTGCTGCTCCAGAAGGCGCTGCGCGAGTTCGACAAGACGCATCCGGGCGTCGCGCCGGCGGAACTGAGCCAGCTGGTGCTCGGCATGCGCGACGTCGGCGAGGTGCTGACGGCGTCGAAGAAGGTGCCGGTCGTCAGCGCGACGGGCAGCGTGCGGATGGGCCAGGAAGTCGCGAAGGTGCTGAGCCAGCGCCTCGCGCGCGGCATCCTCGAACTCGGCGGCAACAACGGGATGATCGTCGCGCCGAGCGCGGATCTCGACCTCGTCGTGCGCGCGGTCACGTTCGCGGCGGTCGGCACGGCCGGCCAGCGCTGCACGACGCTGCGCCGCCTGATCGTGCATCGCAGCCTCGTCGAGCAACTGCTGCCGCGCATCGAGAAGGCCTATGCGTCGGTGAAGGTCGGCAATCCGCTCGAGGAAGGCACGCTGGTCGGCCCGCTGGTCGATCGTGCGTCGTTCGACGCGATGCAGAAGGCGCTGGCCGATGCGCGCGAGCAGGGCGGCGAAGTGAAGGGCGGCGAGCGCGTCGACGTCGGCCACGCGGATGCGTACTACGTGCGTCCGGCCATCGTGCGGATGCCGAAGCAATCGGCGGTGGTCGAGCGCGAGACGTTCGCGCCGATCCTGTACGTGATGGTCTACGACAACTTCGACGACGCGATCGACGTGCACAACGCGGTCCCGCAAGGCCTGTCGTCGGCGATCTTCACGAACGACATGCGTGAAGCCGAGCAGTTCATGTCGGCGGCCGGCAGCGATTGCGGGATCGTCAACGTGAACATCGGCACGAGCGGCGCGGAAATCGGCGGCGCGTTCGGCGGCGAGAAGGAAACGGGCGGCGGCCGCGAGTCGGGTTCGGATGCATGGAAGGCGTATATGCGCCGGGCGACGAACACGATCAACTACAGCCGCCAGCTGCCGCTGGCGCAGGGGGTGAAGTTCGACGTATAAGTGCGGGCGCCCGGCTTGGGCGCTTCGACGTCGAATGAACAGGGCCGGTTGCCGTGGAAGCGGTAACCGGCCCTGGTCGTTTATTGCGATGCGTGCGCCGCGCCGATCGATCGTGAGCGGACCCGCTCGATGGCTCGCCTACGATTCGTGCCGCGTGGTGCCATCGTTCGCCGGCATGTTCTGCACGACCAGCATCTGCGGGCTCGACAGCGTGATCCCCGCCGCGCGCAACTGCTTGAGGATCTCGAACAGCAGATCGCTCTTCGTCGAACTCGCGATCCGCGGGCTCGACACGTAGCCCGTCACGCTCAGCGTGATCCCGTCCGGCGCGAGCTGGCTGAACGTCACCGACGGCGCCGGTTTCTCGAGAATCGCCTGATGCGCGCGATACGCATCGAGCAGCAGGTCGCGCACCTGCTCGGGATCGGTGTTCAGCGGGAACGTCAGCACCAGCGTCGCGACGCCCTGCGTGCTGTTGCCCATCGTCACGTTGCGCACGTTCTGCGAGATCAGTTGCGAGTTCGGCACGATCACGGTCGAGCGGTCGCTCAGCTGGATTTCGGTCGCGCGCACGTTGATGCGGCGGATGTCGCCTTCGACGCCCGCGATGCTGACCATGTCGCCCACCTTCACCGGGCGCTCGGTCAGCAGGATCAGCCCCGACACGAAGTTCTTCACGATTTCCTGCAGGCCGAAGCCGATACCGACCGACAACGCGCTGACGATCCACGCGAGATTGTTCCATCTGACGCCGAGCAGCCCGAGCGTCATCAGGACGAGCAGCACGTAGCCGACATTGGTGAACAGCGTGATCAGCGACACGCGCATGCCCGTGTCCATGCCGAGCGCGGGCATGAACTCGCCGTCGAGCCAGCGGCGCAGCGAGCGCAGCAGGTAGAAGCCGATCGCGAAGCCGATCACGGCATTCATGATCCGGTCGGGCATGATGTTCAGACTCTGCAGCCGCTGGCTGCCGATCATCGCGACCGCGCTGTCGAGCAGGTCGCCCGGCGTCGTGCCGAAGCCGCCGGTCACCAGCGCGATCGCCGCGATCAGCATCAGCAGGCTCGTGCCGAAGCCGGACAGGACCGTGCGCGCCTGGTCGAGGTGGCGGTCTTCGAGCGCGAACAGGTGCTTGATCTGCTGGCCCGTCGACAGGCTCGACGAGAACAGGCTTTCGCTCGCGTCGCGCGTCAACTGGATCAGGATGTAGGTCGCGCACAGCACGATCTCGAACCATACGAGCTCGTACGTGATGAAGCGCGCGACCGTGATGTAACCGATCAGGAGGGCGATCAACGACGCGACGATCGCGAGCGTGACGCCGGCGTGGATCAGGCCCGCGAGCGTCGAGCGCTGCTCGGGTGCCTCGCCTGCCGCCGCGAGCGCGGCGCGCGCACGGTTCGCGCGCAACAGCGACGCGCCGACCGTCAGCGCGACGACGAGCGACACGATGCCGCGACCGAACAGCGTGACCGACAGGCTGGTGTCGACGATCCGGTTGATCGATTCGAGCGTGCCCGACACCAGCAGCAGCGCAGCCAGGATCGCGGGGAACGGCTTCATCGCGAGCGCGACCGGATCGGCGAGCGCGGGCAGTCGCCACGACGGATGTTTCGTGCAGAGCAGTGCGCGCCCGAGCCCGGCGATCAGTGCGCAGGTTGCGGCGAGCTTCGCGAACTGGTCCCACAGATCGGTCAGCGACGGCGTGAGCTCGTAATGACGCGCGACGGCGAGGTAGAGGATCTGGATCGCAATGGCCGTCGCGAGGAAGGTCGACAGCGCGGTCGACAGCGCCAGTGCACTGCGGCGCAAGCGGGTGGGCGGCAGGCGGTTCAGCGCGATCCAGGCGAGCCCGCGCTCGATGAGGCGGCGCCCGCCGAGCCATGCCGCGAACGCGGCGATCAGCAGCACCGCGGTGATGGCCCGCTGCCCCGGCACCCACGACGAGCGCAGCATGTCGAACAGTTCGTCGTCGAAATCCTGGAGCCGCTGGCGATCGTCCGGCGACAGGTGGAACAGCGGCAGCCAGAACTGCGCGCTGAAGATGCTGCCCGAACGGAACGCGAGCTGGTTCTTCAGCAGGCTGCGGTGCAGCTTCGCGAACTGCTCGGTCAGGTTCGCGAGGCTCGTCTTCTGGTCGGCGGCCTGCTTCAGCGCGGCGTCGATCTGCGTCTTGCGCGCGTCCAGCGAGGCCCGCTGCTTCGCGACGGCTGGCGTTTCCGGCGCGGCGCCCTCGGCCGGCGGCGGGCCGAGCACGTCGAGTTGCGCCTGGACCTGCGCGCGTTGCGGCGTGAGATCGCTCTGCAGTTTCGCGACATCGGTGCTCAGTTCCTGCGCCGAATCGTCGAGCGCATCCAGCTCCTTGCTGTTGGATGCGGTGGAGGTCTGCTGCTTGATGCGGTCCAGCTCGGCCTGCATCTGCTTGAGCTGCGCGACGGCGTCGGGCAGCGAGATGGCCGGCGCGGTGGCGCCGACGCCGCTCGCGACGGGCGCGGAAGCGGCCGCCGGAAACGCCGACGCGGTCGCGATCGCCGCGAACTGCAGCAGCGCGATCAGCGCGATCCGGCGGGCGTACGTGGAGAGTCGTTGTATGGACATGGAATGCTTACGATTTGCCGACAATGCCGATTGCCGAAAGGCAGCCGGAAGCCGGTAGTTGGCCCGCTAGCATGTTACCGGGGCGCGGAACGCGTGGTTGTCCCGATTGCGTGTTGCGATTCGCGGCGATTCCGGCGGCGCGTGCGTGGGTGAAGCAGCGCGGGAGGCCCGTCATCACCCGCCTGCGCGGCCTGCGCGCGAGGCCGGTGGTAGCGGAACGCCACGCGAACGCGCAGTCGGTGCCGACACACGGTTACGCAAGTTACACATTTTCAGGCGCGAAAACGGGGCATCGAATGGCTTCGGTGCCCGCACTGCGTCCGGCCTGCCGGCTTGCCCGTGCGTCGAACGGGGCTGCCGGTACAATGCAGCGATTCGCCCGGCGGCGGTTCGGCGGTCCGCCGGACGACAACGCACAACACGACACGATCAGGAGACGCGCCCAAGATGGCCTCAACGGACAGCCTTTCCCAGGCACCTGCCCAATCCCCTTCCATCGACCCCGGCGCCATCTCGGCCCGCCTCGACCGCCTGCCGCCGACGCGCAGCGTCTGGAAGCTGGTCGTGCTGCTGAGCCTCGGCTTCTTCTTCGAACTCTACGACCTGCTCTACAGCGGTTACGTCGCGCCGGGCCTCGTGAAAAGCGGCATCCTGTCCGCGACGACGCACGGCCTGTTCGGCACCACGGGCGTCGCGAGCTTCATCGCCGCGCTGTTTTCCGGGCTCTTCATCGGCACGATCGCGTGCGGCTTCCTCGCCGACCGCTTCGGTCGCCGCGCGATCTTCACGTGGTCGCTGCTGTGGTACACGGCCGCCAATGTCGTGATGGCGTTCCAGGACACCGCGGCCGGGCTGAACTTCTGGCGCTTCGTCGTCGGTCTCGGCCTCGGCGTCGAGATGGTGACGATCGGCACGTACATCTCCGAACTCGTGCCGAAGCAGATCCGTGGCCGCGCGTTCGCGTGCGAGCAGGCGGTGGGGTTCGTCGCGGTGCCGGTGGTCGCGTTTCTCGCCTACCTGCTGGTGCCGCACGCACCGCTCGGCCTCGACGGCTGGCGCTGGGTCGTGCTGATCGGCGCGCACGGCGCGCTGTTCGTGTGGTGGATTCGCCGCGAATTGCCGGAAAGCCCGCGCTGGCTCGCGCAGCAGGGCCGCGTCGACGAGGCCGACCGCATCATGCGTGCGCTCGAGGCGAAGGTCGAAGCCGAATACGGGCGGCCGCTGCCGCCGCCCGCGCCCGCCGAGCCCGTGCCGCCGCGCGGCAGCTTCCGCGACATGTGGGTGCCGCCGTATCGCAGCCGCACGATCATGATGACGATCTTCAACGTGTTCCAGACGGTCGGCTTCTACGGTTTCGCGAACTGGGTGCCGACGCTGCTGATCAAGCAGGGCATCACGATCACGTCGAGCCTGATGTATTCGAGCGTGATCGCACTCGCCGCGCCGATCGGTCCGCTGATCGGCCTCGTGATCGCCGACCGCTTCGAGCGCAAGTCGGTGATCGTCGCGATGGCGGCGGCGATCGTCGTCTGCGGGCTGCTGTTCAGCCAGACGACGGTGGGCGCGTTCCTGATCGTGCTCGGCATCGGCCTCACGCTCGCGAGCAACATCATGTCGTACAGCTTCCACGCGTACCAGGCCGAGTTGTTCCCGACGTCGATCCGCGCGCGGGCCGTCGGTTTCGTCTATTCGTGGAGCCGCTTCTCGGCGATCTTCTCGTCGTTCGTGATCGCGGCCGTGCTGCGCGGCTTCGGCACGTTCGGCGTGTTCGCGTTCATCGCGGGCGCGATGGTGATCGTGATGGCCGCGATCGGGCTGATGGGGCCGCGCACGAAGGGCATCGCGCTCGAAACCATCTCGAAGTGATCGGCGGGTGCGCACGCATGTCGCACGGTTCGCTGCGGCATGCGTGCGATGCGGTCCGGGGTTTCCGCTTCCGGACCGGCCCGTTGACAAAATACTTCGTCATGCGAATCAACCGGGAGACGCGCTCGAACCGGATCCATCGCGTCAGCACTCGGCCGCGTGCCGAAAGCATCGAACACGCAAGCGTGCCACGCCACGAATACGCACGCGGCAACGAGTTGAAACAAAGCGTGACGAAGCGCAATCCCCCGTAAAAGCGTGCTTCCGGCCGCGGCCGATTCGCGCATGGACGAGTAAAATAGGGGGCCTGACGACTCATTAGCCGCCATCGGAGTGCCCGCGTTGCATCAGCGAATGGCTCCGCCGTGAAGAGGCGTCGGCGCCGGGCGCACGCGATGTGCCGGGCGTGTCGATGGCTTGCGCGGAAGATGCGCCGCTCGCAGCAGCACCATGCGGCGGCCGGATCGGCCGATGGCTTCGAACCTATGATTCTTGCCCACTTGACGCGGCGCTTCGCGCAGCCGCGTTGCCTCAACCGCGCAGTCGCCGCATCCGTGTGGCTTGCTGCCGCGGTGTCGATTTCCGTTGTCGCACAACGACCTGCCTTTGCCGCGTCCGGCGCTCCGTCGTCTGCTGTGCAATCCTCATCCGTCGCGTCGCCTGCTTCGGCAGCCTCCCGTCCGCATCCGGCTTCGTCCGCGCATGCGGCGTCGGACGCATCGGCCGCAGCGCCGACATCCGCCGCGTCACAGGCGAATCGCGCGGAATCCGCAAGCGCGGCATCCGGTGCGTCGGCCGCTTCCGCGGCATCGGCGGCATCGGCCGGCGCACCTGCATCGGCCGCCTCCGGCACGCCCGCCAGCGAGGCCGAACCGCCTCCGCCCACGCCGCCGCGTCGGCATCCGCCGCTGTCGGCCGAGGACGCGCAAAACGCGACGACACGCGCGCTCGACATGCGCAAGCGTTTCATGCAGGAAGTCACGCGCCGCCTGAACGTGCCCGCGAGCGAGCAGCGCGCGTACGGCGAGCGGCTCCAGAAAGCGCTCGCCGATGCGGATCTCGGCGATCTCGCCGGCGAATACGTCGCGATGGTGGACCGCGCGCCGAACGTGCAGGCGCTGTTCATCTACTTTCGCGCGACACCGGCCAATGCGTGGCTGATGATCGGCGCATCGCCGGTCGGCACCGGACTGCCGGGCCAGTACGACCATTTCCTGACGCCGCTCGGCGTGTTTCATCACTCGCCCGACACGATGGATTTCCGCGCGGAAGGCACGACGAACGAGAACGGCATTCGCGGCTACGGTCACCGCGACATGCGCATCTACGATTTCGGCTGGGTGGACGGCGAGCGCGGCTGGGGCAAGGGCGGCGTGTCGCCGATGCGTTTCCAGATGCATGCGACCGACCCCGACCGGCTCGAAGCGTTGCTCGGTATCCGGCACTCGAAGGGCTGCGTGCGGATTCCCGCGTCGCTGAACACGTTCCTCGACCGGCACGGGCTGCTCGACGACGACTATCAGGCCCGCGTCGAGGCCGGCAAGTCGCTGTGGGTGCTGCGTCGCGATCGCGACATCACGCCGATCGCGGGCCGCTACCTGGTCGTGATCGACAGCGCCCGCAAGACCCGCCCGGCGTGGTCGCCGCTGCCAGGGCGCGGCGCATGGTCGAAGCTGCCGAAGGGCGGCGATACGGCGGACTGAGCGCCGCTTCGCCGGGTGCGGGCGGTGCGAGGATGAGAATAAATCCGTTTTATTGAGATATAAGGAAAGCAAACTTTTATTATCCGATCCGGGTTCGTATAGTCGAGTCCAGTTTCGCGGAACCCTGCCGCGCCTGGACCACCACCGACCACACGACCCGCATGAAAACTCTCTACAAGCTCGCTCCGCTCGCGATGCTCGGCGCCTTCGCGACCCATGCCTGTGCGCAAAGCAGCATCACGCTGTACGGTCTGATCTCGGCCGGTGTCGGGTTCGCGACGAACCAGGGCGGCAAGAATGCATGGCAGGCGCTGTCCGGCACGAACCAGAACCCGCGCTGGGGGCTGAAGGGCAAGGAGGATCTCGGGCAGGGGCTGTCCGCGGTGTTCCAGCTCGAGAACGGCTTCAACGTGATGACGGGCACGGCCGCGCAGAACGGCCGCGAGTTCGGGCGCATGGCGTACGTCGGCCTGGCCGATCGCACCTACGGCTCGCTGACGTTCGGTCGCCAGTACGACGCGATCCACGACTACATCGGGCCCGTGATCATCGCGAGCAACGGCGTGAACATCGGCGACAACGACAACGGCTACAACGACATCCGCGTGCAGCACTCGGTGAAGTACGTGAGCCCCGTCTACTACGGGCTGAAGTTCACCGCGCTGTACGGCTTCAGCAATGCGACCGGTTTCGCGAACAACAGCGCGTACAGCTTCGGGCTCGGCTATGAGCGTGGCCCGCTGCGCTGGAGCGCGGTCTATGCGCAGTACAACCATCCTTACAGCGCGACGAACCAGGACGGCGCGATCGCGAACGACTACGCGTCGCCGCTGCTGATCTTCAGCAAGAGCGCGATGACGCCGGCCGCGTATGCGAGCCGGCAGCGGATCGCGGGCACGGGCGGCTTCTACACGATCGGCCGCGCGCAGTTCGCCGCGATGTTCACCGACGTGCGCTACGATTACCTCGACAATTCGCATCTGCACCTGCAGAACCTGGGCGTGAACGTCGTCTACACGATGACGCCGCAGCTCTTTCTCGGCGCGGCGTATGCATTCACGAACGGCAAGTACGACGTGATCGACAAGCGTCCGAAATGGCATCAGGTGAACCTGCAGGCCGATTACTTCCTGTCCAAACGCACCGACGTCGCGCTGACGGTGATCGCGCAGCAGGCGGCCGGCGACGCGGATCATGCGCAGATCTTCGCGTATGCGCGTTCGACCGGCACGCGCCAGATGATGGCGACGCTCGGCGTCCGGCATGTCTTCTGAGCACCGACCATGACCCATCCGATCGCATCCCGCCGCACCTTCCTGAAACTGTCGGCCGCGCTGGCCGGCACCGCGCTGCTGCCCGAAACGGGCGCGTTCGCGGCCGGCGGCGACGCCGCGCGCCGCACGGTGATCATCGATACCGATCCGGGGCAGGACGACGCCATCGCGATCCTGTTCGCGCTCGGCGCGCAGGACCGACTCGACGTGCGCGCGCTGACGGCCGTGGCGGGCAACGTGCCGCTCGACCTCACCGAACGCAATGCACGGATCATCCGCGACTGGGCCGGCCGCACGAAGACGCTGCCGGTGTACGCGGGCTGCCCGCGCCCGCTCGTGCGCGACCTCGTGACGGCCGCGAACGTGCATGGCAAGACGGGGCTCGAAGGCGTCGAACTGCACGCGCCGCGCGCGCCGCTCGCCGCCGGTCACGCGGTGTCGTACCTCGTCGATACGCTGAGCCGCGCGGCGCCGAACAGCGTGACGCTGTGCGCGCTCGGCCCGCTGACCAACATCGCGACCGCGCTGGTCGAGGCGCCGCAGGTTCGCGCCGCGCTGCGCGACATCGTGCTGATGGGCGGCGCGTTCTTCGAGCGCGGCAACATCACGCCGGCCGCCGAGTTCAACATCTACGTCGATCCGCAGGCGGCCGACGTCGTGTTCGGCAGCGGCGTGCCGATCGTCGTGCTGCCGCGCGACGTCGCGGTGAAGGCGCCGATCACGCCGGCGCGGGTCGCGCCGTTCCGCGCGCTCGGCAACCGCTGCGGCGCGATCGTCGCGGACATCATGGAAGCGGAACTGGCCTACAACAAGAAGCGGCGCGGGATCGACGACGCGCCGATGTACGACCCGACGGCCGTCGGCTATCTCGTCGACCCGACGCTGTTCGGCGGACGCAAGGTGAACGTGGTGGTCGAGACGACCGGGCAGTGGACGCTCGGCGAGACGATCGTCGACTGGAACGGGCGCAGCGGCCGTGCGGCGAACGCGACGTGGATCAACGAGGTCGACGCGGACCGCTTCTACGCGACGCTCGTCGAGCGCATCGCGAAGCTGCCCTGAACGCGCGCGGCAAATGCGGCAAGCGCGGCGGACGCGGCATCAGATGTGCTTCGCAATCCACTCGCGGCACGCGCGCACGTGCGGGCCGCGATCGTCGGCGGCGAGCGAGATCAGCGAGATCGCACGTGTGACGCGCGGTTTGTCGACACGCAGCGCGACGAGCTCGGGATCGTGCAGATGCATCGTGTAGAGGCTCGGCAGCACGGCGGTCGCGAGACCGTTGCGCGCGAGCGCGTAGAGCGGCTCGGTGTATTCCATCCGGTACGTGACGTTCAGGCGCAGCTTCCCGGCGCCGCCGGTGCGATGCAGCGATTCGCTGACGCTGCCGCGCACGAACACCGCGAGTTCGCGATCGACGAGCTTCGCCCACGTGACGCTCTTCGCGCGGGCGAGCGGATCGTCGTGCCGCACGACGATCACGATCTCGTCCTCGAACAGTTGCTGGTAGCGCAGCGTGCCGTCGTCGCTATCGGGTTCGCGCACGCCGATGCCGAGATCCGCGACGCCGTCGCGCACCGCTTCGACGAGCGCGCTGTTCGGCAAATCGGTCAGCGTGAAGCGCAGCGTCGGGTGCGTGCCGCGCAGTGCGTTGAGCGCGGGCAGCAGGCGGCCCGCGACCGACGGAATGAACGCGATGCGCACGGTCTGGATGCGTTCGCCGATGAGCCGCGTCATGTCGTCGAAGGTGCCGCGCGCCTGGTTGAGCAGGCGTTCGGCGAGCGGCAGCACGGCTTCGCCCGCGGTGGTGAGCGTGAGGCGATGCGCGGTGCGGGCGAACAGGCGGCCGCCGAGCAGGAATTCGATCTGGCGGATCGACGCGGTGAGCGCGGGCTGCGTGAGCGACAGCGCCTGCGCGGCCTGCGTGAAGCTGCGTGCGTGCGCAAGGACTACGAAGTGCTGGACTTGCCGCAGCGTGAGCGCGGGCAGCAGCGACGAGCGGTCGGACATCGGGCAATGACGGTCGGGAAGCGGTACGCGGCAGTATAAGACCGCGCCGCACGAACCGACACAGGACAATATTCGGAATCACAGGAGAACCACCATGTCAGCGACTGACACGATGCCGGCACGTGCGCCGGCCAACTGGCTCGAACGCCGCTTCGCGCTCGCCGCGCGCGGCACGAGCGTGCGCACCGAGACGATCGCGGGCGTCACGTCGTTCCTCGCGGCCGCGTACCTGCTCGTCGTGATCCCGTCGCTGCTCGCGACGGGCGGAATGGAGCGCGGCGCGGCGACCACCGCGACGATCGTCGTGTTCGTGCTGTTCACCACGCTGATGGGGCTCTACGCGAACCTGCCGTTCCTCGTCGGCCCCGGTATCGGCGGCTCGGTGATCATCGGCGTGACGCTCGCGACGACCGAGCACGTCGGCTGGCAGACGGGCCTCGGCATCGCGTGCGTGTCGGGCGTGCTGTTCTTGCTGCTGACGGTCCTCGGCGCGCGCGGCGTCGTGGTGCGGCTGATTCCGGTGCAGATCAAGCTCGGGCTCGGCGCGTCGATCGGGCTGTTCGTCACGATGCTCGGGCTGCGCAATGCGGGGATGGTCGTCGCGAACGCGAAGACCAACGCGTTCGCGCTCGGCGACTTCTCGCGGCCGGGCACGCTGGTCGCGCTGATCGGCCTCGCGGTGGCGATCGTGCTGCAGGCGCGCAAGGTGCCCGGCGCGATCCTGATCGCGATCCTCGTCGCGGCCGCGGCCGGCGTGCCGCTCGGCGTCACGCACCTGCCGGCGTCGTTCGTGTCGCTGCCGCACAGCATCGCGCCGATCGCGTTCAAGCTCGATATCGGCAGCGCGTTGAGCCTGGCCGCCGCGCCGTACCTGTTCGCGTTCTTCGCGGCGGAATTCTTCTCGACGCTCGGCACCGCGCTCGCGGTCGGCGCGAAGGCGAACCTGCTCGACGAACAGGGCAACCTGCCGGACATCAACCGGCCGTTCCTCGTCGATTCGCTCGCCGCGACGCTCGGGCCCGTGTTCGGCATTCCGGCGCTGACCGCGCTGATCGAATCGGCGGCGGGCGTCGAAGCCGGCGGCCGCAGCGGGTTGTCGTCGCTGGCTGCCGCCGTGCTGTTCGCCGCGATGCTGCTGTTCGTGCCGGTCGCGCTCGCGATCCCGAAGGAGGCGACCGCGCCGGCGCTGATCCTGATCGGGCTGTCGATGTTCGCGACGATCCGCCATACGCATTTCGACGACTTCACCGATGCGCTGCCCGTGATGTCGATGGTGCTGCTCACGCTGATGTCGAACAGCTTCGGCACCGGCATTGCAGGCGGGCTGCTGTGCTACGTGCTCGTCAAGCTGCTGGCCGGCCGCTGGCGCGACGTGTCGTGGGGGCTCGTCGTGCTTGCGATTCCGCTCGGCTATTACTTCTGGACCGTCGTGAAGCCGCACTGAGAGACGGCTTCGCCACGCATCGCACTACCGAAAAAGAGACTGAGATGAAGGGAACACCAGGCAACGTCCCGGCCGCGCGCACGGGCATCGACATCACGCCGGCCCATCGGGCCTTCTTCCACGCGCTGCCGAAGGTCGAGCTGCATTGCCATCTGCTCGGCGCGGTGCGGCACGACACGTTCGTCGCGCTGGCCGAACGCAGCGGCGCACCGATCGAGCGGACGGAGATCGACGCGTTCTACGCGCGCGGCGAGAAGCCGGTCGGCGTGCTGCACGTGCTGCGTGCGCTCGACAAGTACCTGCTGACGCAACCCGACGACCTGCGCCGAATCGCATACGAGTATCTGGAAGACGCGGCCGCGCACAACGTGCGGCATGCGGAATTCTTCTGGAATCCGACGGGAACGGTGCGCGTGTCGGGCATCGCGTATGCGGACGCGCAGGCCGCGATCGTGACGGCGATCCGCGATGCCGCGCGCGATTTCGGGATCGGCGCGCGCCTGATTCCGAGCATCGATCGCGAGCAGGACCCCGACGAAGCGGTTGAGATCGTCGAGTGGATGAAGGCGAATCGGGCGGAGGAAGTCGCGGGGCTCGGCATCGACTATCGCGAGAACGACCGGCCGCCCGAACTGTTCTGGAAGGCGTACCGCAATGCACGCGCGGCCGGCTTTCGCACGACCGCGCATGCGGGCGAGTTCGGGATGCCGTGGCGCAACGTCGAGACGGCCGTCGATCTGTTGCAGGTCGACCGCGTCGATCACGGCTATACGGTCGTCGACAACCCCGAGCTGTGCGCGCGCTACGCGGAGCGCGGGATCGTGTTTACCGTCGTGCCGACCAATTCGTACTACCTGCGCACGCTGCCGCCGGAGCAATGGGCCGAGCTGCATCCGATGCGCAAGATGCCGGGCCTCGGATTGAAGATTCATCCGAATACCGACGATCCGACGTTGCACAAGGTCAATCCGGCCGAGGCGTGGGAACTGATGTTCAGTCATTTCGGCTTTACCGTCGCCGACCTGAAGCAGTTCATGCTGAACGGGATCGACGGCGCGTGGGTCGACGACGCGACGAAGGCGGCGTGGCGTGCCGCGTGGGCGCCGGAGTTCGATGCGCTTGCTGCATCGCTCGCGGCGGGCTGAGCCAGACTGGCACACGCCGCTTGTGTTCGCTATATTGGCGTCCGGCAGCACCCTGTCGTGGCGCCGCCGCCGTGCGCGCCCGCGCCGGCATTCCAATAGCAATTCGAACCTGAGAGGCTCCACCGTGCGTATTCCCGCTTTCTGTCTGATGTTGTTCGTCTCGCTGTCCGCGCGAGCCGGCACCGCCTGCGATGCGTTACTCGGCGATTACGCGCCGGCCGCCGGCAAGCCCGCGACGATGCGGGTCGAGAAGGTGGGGAGCGACATCGTGCTGCGCGCGCGTGAAGCCGGGCGCTGGAGCGTCGATACGGCGCCGGTGCACGTGGCTGAACTCGATATGGACGGTCCGGAGAAGCCGCCTGCCGACGCATGCGTGCTGGAGGTGCCGGGCGGCCAGATCATCAGGATGCCGATCGGGACACCGTACCAGGTCACGTCCATCACGGGCAACGGCTTCACGACGAAGCGTTCGACCACCGGCGTCCTGCTGCTGATGACGCAAGGCTTCCAGGTCGACGGCATCGAGCTGTATCGGGTCGCGCGCAGCGGCGCTTCGCCGTCGGCGCCGTGAAGGCCGTTGCCGCGCGCGGACGGCACCGTGCTGCACCCGCCGCATTACACGCGGCTCGGCGACGCTGCGCTGTTCGATGACGATCGCGACGGCGTGCCCGTGTGGCTGTACGCGGACTGACACATGATGACGACGCCTCGGTAGCCCGGCGCGCAGCCACCCCGATCAGCGAAAGAACCTCAACCAGTCGAACAGGCCCGAATGCGGCTGCGCGCGCCGCCTCGGCGCCGGTGCGCTGCGCGGCCGGAAGTCGGGCGAGAACTGCACGTGCGGATCGATCGCCTGCGCGCGCAACGCCGCATCGTAGAACGACCCGACGATCGGCAGCGCGCTGTGCGCGCCCGCGCCCCAGTAGTCGCTGCGCAGCGTCACGCTGCCGTCGTCGAAGCCGACCCACGCGCCGGCCACGAGTTGCGGATGCATCAGGATGAACCAGCCGTCGGTGTTGTCCTGCGTCGTGCCGGTCTTGCCCGCGACGTCGATGCGAATCCCGTAGCGCGAGCGGATGTCCGCGCCGGTCCCGTAGTCGACGACGCCGCGCATCGCGTCGACGAGCGTCTGCGCGGCGGCCTCCGGCAACGCGCGCTCCGGCGGCGCGCTGCCGAACGCGGCGAGCACCTTGCCGTCGCGATCCTCGATGCGCGTGATCGTCTGCGGTGCGACGTACACGCCGCGGTTCGCGATCGTGCCGTACGCGGACACCATCTCTTTCAGCGTGACCGGGCTCGTGCCGAGCGCGAGTGACGGCACCGCGTCGAGCGGGCTGTCGCGCACCCCCATCGCGCGGGCGAGCTGCGCGACCTTCGCGGCGCCTTCGCGCTGCATGACCTGCGCGGTGATGCGGTTGCGCGACAGCGCCAGCCCGTCGCGCAGGGTCATCGGCTCGCCGGTCGGCGGTTCCGCATCGGTCGGCCGCCACACGGCGCGGCCGTCGATCGGGATCGCGACGGGGCGGTCGACGAACGTGTCGCCCGGCCGCATCCCGTCCGCGAACGCGGCGCCATAGACGAACGGCTTGAACGTCGAACCCGGCTGGCGCCGCGCCTGCGCGACGTGATCGAACGGCGCGCTGCCGAAATCGGGGCTGCCGACCCACGCGCGGATCGCGCCGTTGCGCGGATCGATCGCGACGAAGCCGGCTTGCACCTGCGTCTTGCGCTCGCACAGCGCCCGCATGAATTCGCGATTCGCGCCGAGCTGCTTCAGCGCAACCACGTCGGCGAGCCCCGTGTCGCGCGCCTGACGATACTCGGGCGTCTGGCGCATGAAGCCGCGGAACAGGTCGTTGCGCAGCCCGCAGCCGGACGGCCCGCGCCAGGCGCCGTCGGCGATCGCCTGCAGCCGTTCGGTCTGCCGCGTCAGCGCCTGCGTGGCCATGTCCTGCAGCCGCGCATCGAGCGTCGTGCGCACGACGAGGCCGTCCGCGTAGAGATCGTAGTTGTTGCGGTCGGCCCACGCGATCAGCCACTTGCGCAGTTGCACCGCGAAATGCGGCGCGAGGCCCGGCTGCGCCGTCTGCGGTTCGAAATCGACGCGCAGCGGCTGGCGCTGCAGCTTCGCGAGCTGCCGCGGCGACAGCATGCCCATCTGCGCCATCCGGCCGAGCACGATGTTGCGCCGCTGGACCGAGCGTTCCGGGTTCAGCACCGGGTTGTAATAGCTGTTGCCCTTCAGCATCCCGACGAGCGTCGCGCTCTCCGCGATGTCGAGCTGGTTCGCCGACTTGCCGAAGTAGGTGCGTGCGGCCATTTCGACGCCGTACGCGTTGTACAGGAACGGCACGGTATTCAGATAGGTTTCGAGGATCTCGTCCTTGCTGTACACCGCTTCGATCTTGAACGCGGTGATCAGCTCCTTCACCTTGCGCGTGAGCGTCGGCGCGCGGCCGATTTCGTCCGGATACAGGTTGCGCGCGAGCTGTTGGGTGATCGTCGAGCCGCCCTGGCGGCTGCCCGAGAACGTATGCAGGCCGGCCGCGAGCGTGCGGCGCAAGTCGATGCCGTGATGTGAATAGAAGCGGTGATCCTCGGTCGCGATCAGCGCGTCGACCATGTGCGGCGAGATCTGCCTGAGCGGCACCCATTCGCGGTTCACGGGCCGGAACTCGGCGATCAGCTGGCCGTCGGCCGACAGCACGCGCGCGGGGCGGTCGATGCGCGCCTTGCGGATGTCGCCGATGCTCGGCGTGAACGGAACGAACGCGAGCAGGACCAGCAGGCCCAGCACCGGGATCGCGGCGAACGTCAGCGCCACGCCGCGCCGGGTCGGATGGCGCAGGCGATGCAGCGCGCCGGCGCCCAGCGCACCGAGGCGCGTGCGGCAGGCGGCGGCGAATGGCGCGACACGGGCGCGGCAACGGAGCCACGCGTCGCGGAGCAACGGCACGAAACGATTCAAGGCGGCAGGGGCGCGGAAGGAAGACGCGCGATCCTAGCAAACGGAACCCGCGCGCCGGCGGCCGAAACGGCCGTTTGCTTGCAGGATTTACAGACGATTACGTTTGTTGCCCGCCGACAACCTTTTACCGCCCGTGGGGCCGCGATTCCACCGACGAAACCACGTCCGCGAGCCGTTGCGCGGCCGCTTCCATCTGCGCGCGGCCGAATCCGCCGAAGCCGAGCACGAGCCCGGGGCGCGCGGTGCCGGGCGCGAACATCGGCGACACCGCGCGCACCGCGACACCGGCCCGGGCGGCGCGCGCGACCACGTCGAGATCGTCGATGCCGGCCGCGAGCCACAGCACGACGTGCATTCCCTGGTCGCCCGGCTGCACCCACGCGCGCTCGCGCGGCAGTCGCGCGCCGAGCGTGTCGATCAGCAGCGCGCGCTGTTCCGCATAGACGCCGCGCACGCGGCGGATGTGGCGGTCGAGATGGCCGTCGGCGATGAACGCGGCGAGTACGTGTTGATCGGCGGTCGGCGCGTGGCGGTCCATCAGTACGCGCGCGCCGCAGAACGCCGGCACGAGATCGTCGGGCGCGATCACGTAGCCGAGCCGCAGCGATGGAAACAGGATCTTGCTGAAGGTGCCGAGATAGATCACGCGATCGGGCGCGAGGCCTTGCAGCGACGGGAACGGATAGCCTTCGTAGCGCAATTCGCTGTCGTAGTCGTCCTCGACGACCCATGCGCGGTGCGCGCGCGCCCATGCGAGCAGCGCATTGCGGCGCGCCATGCTCAACGGCATGCCGAGCGGGTACTGGTGCGACGGCGTGACGAACGCGGCGCGCGCATCGGGTGCGAGCCGGATGCCGGCGTCGACGTCGAGGCCGTCGGCGTCGACCGGCACGCGCACCATCGCGTCGCGCCGCCCGGTGCTTTCGAGCAGCGCGGTGATGCCGCGGTAGGCCGGATTCTCGACCCACGCGCGGTCGGTGTCGCCGAGCAGCACCTGGCTCGCGAGATGCAGCCCCTGCTGCGTGCCGCTCGTGATCACGACCTGGCCGGCATCGCAGCGCACCGAGCGCGATCGGCGCACGTAGTCGGCGATCGCTTCGCGCAGCGGCAGCGCGCCTTGCGGATCGGCATAGCCGGACGGCGCGCCGGCGCCGCGGGCGCGCAGGCGATTGCCGAGCCGGCGCCAGATGTCGTCGGGCGCGGTGAGGCCGAGCGGCACCGAGATCGCGAACGGCATCGCCGGCAGCGGGTTGAATTCGTTGGCAAGCCGCGCGAAGGCGGCGGCGGGTTCGGGCAGGGCGTCGCGTACCGGGCGTTGATGGCGGGTGGGTGGTTCGGGTTCGTCGACGGGGGGCGGCTCCGCGAGCGCGTGCGCGACCCGCGTGCCCGCACCGCCGCGCGATTCGAGAAAACCTTCGGCGATGAGCTGTGCATACGCGTCGACGACGGTGCCGCGCGCCACCTGCAGCGACGCCGCCAGCAGCCGCGTGGACGGCAGCGTGTCGCCGGGCCGGACGTCGCCGCGGCGCACCGCATCGCGCAGCGCCTGCGCGAGCTGGCGGCTCAGGTCGCCGGCCGCGCGATCGAGCGCGCCGAGCGACGGGATTTCGACGATCCGGGCCGTTCTTGCCATGATTCTGGTCTGCTGAAATTGTTTCAAACCGGCTCTACAGGATAAACCAGTTTAAGGCCACAATCGACGCATGACGGGCCTGCGCCCGCGCCCCTTTCCCACCCCGTACGACCGTGGAGCCGACATGTACATCCCCGCCGATTACAACGAACCCAATCCGGACGCGCTGCGCGAGCTGATCGTGCAGCACCCGTTCGGCAGCCTGATCACGCACGGCAAGAGCGGGCTCGATGCGATCCACCTCCCGTTCGCGCCGATGCCGGGCGATGGCGGGCTCGGCGAGCTGCATGCACACGTCGCCCGCGCGAATCCGGTCTGGCAGGACGTCGCGGACGGCGACGAGGTGCTCGTGATCTTCCGTGCGGGCGACGCGTACATCTCGCCGACCTGGTATCCGAGCAAGCAGGCGACGCACCGGGAGGTGCCGACCTGGAACTACCGGGTCGTGCATGCGCACGGCCGCATCACGGTGCGCGACGACGAGAAGTTCGTGCGAGGCGTGGTCGCGCGGCTGACGCGCACGCACGAAGCGTCGCAGCCGGTGCCGTGGAAGATGGGCGACGCGCCGCAGGACTACATGGACGCGATGCTGCAAGCGATCGTCGGGCTGCAGATCGAGATCACGCAGCTCGTCGGCAAGCGCAAGCTCGGGCAGAACAAGCCCGCGGCCGATATTCGCGGCGCGGGCGAAGCGCTGGTCGCGGACGGCCAGCTCGCGATCGGCGAGGCGATGCTGGCGGAGGCCGACGCGAAGCGCGGATGAGCGCATGACCGCCGCGCGCGGGCGCGTGGCGAGCCCGCGCGCGGCCCCGGTCACGGCGTGCGCGTCGCACCCTTCGTCCCGTCCCCCGCCTGCGCGAGCGCGCCGCGAATCGCGGCTTCCGTCTTGTCGTACCCGCCTTCGCCATAACGCGTATAGACGATCTTGCCGTTCGCATCGATCAGGTACAGCGCGGGCCAGTACTGGTTGCCGTATGCGCGCCACGTGTCGTAGCGGTTGTCCTGCGCGACCGGATACCGGATGTCGAAGCGCCTGATCGCATCGGCCACGTTCTTCGCGTCGCGTTCGAACGGATATTCCGGCGTATGCACGCCGACCACGACGAGCCCCTGGTCGCGATACTTCCGATACCAGTCGTTCACGTACGGGATCGTATGAATGCAGTTGATGCACGAATACGTCCAGAAATCGACGAGCACGACCTTGCCGCGCAACTGGTCGAGCGTCAGCGGCGCGCTGTTGTGCCAGCGGTCGATGCCGGTGAAACCGGGCGCCGCCATGCCGGCCGGCGCTGCCTGCACGCCCGCGTCGTCGCGGGTGCCGGCGAAGGCGGCGAGCCCGGCCGTGGCGGCGAGGGCGATGACGAGGGCGGCGGTCTTGAAGCGGGGCAGCATGGCGTTCTCCTGATCTTTGGGGCCGCGGCGGGAGGGCGGCGGCCGGACGGTTTCGACAGGCCCCATTAGGCGGCGCCGACGTATCCGCGATGTGTCCGGCCAGCCGCGCGTGTGCAATGTTGTGTGTCGTCGCGGCGCCGCGATACATTGCGATACAAACGCGTGCCCGCCGTGCGGTATAAAAGCGGACATCGCCCCGCCCGAACCCCGACACCGATACCGGCAACGACTCATGGACAAGCTCGACCACGTGCTGATCGTCGACGACGATCGCGCGATCCGCGAACTGATCGCGGACTACCTGGAGAAGAACGGCATGCGCGTGTCGCTGGCCGCGAACGGCCGCGAGATGCGCAACGCGCTGGACGACGGCGCGCCCGACCTGATCGTGCTCGACCTGATGCTGCCCGGCGAGGATGGCCTGACGCTGTGCCGCGACCTGCGCGCCGGCAAGTTCCGCACGGTACCGGTGCTGATGCTGACCGCACGCGGCGAGGAAACCGACCGCATCATCGGCCTCGAGATGGGCGCCGACGACTACCTGGCCAAGCCGTTCGCGGTGCGTGAGCTGCTGGCGCGGATTCGCTCGGTGCTGCGCCGCGCGCGCATGCTGCCGCCCGGCATGCAGGTCACGGAAACGGCCGCGCTGCTCGCGTTCGGCGAATGGCAGCTCGACACGACCGGGCGCCATCTGCTCGACGCCGACGGCACGCTCGTCGCGCTGAGCGGCGCCGAATACCGGCTGCTGCGCGTGTTCCTCGACAACCCGCAGCGCGTGCTGACGCGCGACCAGTTGCTCAATCTCACGCAAGGACGCCAGTCCGACCCGTTCGACCGCTCGATCGACCTGCTGGTGAGCCGGCTGCGCCAGCGGCTGCGCGACGGCGCGCGCGAGCCGCGCTACATCAAGACGCTGCGCAACGAGGGCTACGTGTTCTCGTCGGCCGTGACCGCCGTCGACGGTACGCCATGAGCGCGCGCACGCTGTGGCGCTGGCCGCGTTCGCTGTTCGCGCGGCTCGCGCTGATCCTGTGCGTGGGCCTGGCGCTCGCGCAGACGCTGTCGTTCTGGCTCACCGTGACCGAGCGCGACCAGGCGACCACGAACCTGATGATGGGCTACATCGAGCGCGAGGTCGCGAGCTCGGTCGCGTTGCTCGACCATCTGCCGCCCGCCGAGCGCACCGCGTGGCTGCCGCGCCTCGCACGGCGCAGCTATGCATTCATCCTCGGGCCCGGCGAAACCGGCACGCCGCCGGAGGCGCGGCTGTCGGCGCGCGTCGAGCGCTCGATCTCGGACGGCATCGGCGGCGACTATCCGCTGACCGCGAATTCGATCCCCGGCGACCGCGAACATCTGCAGGTGCATCTGCGGCTGACCGACGGCTCGCCGCTGACGATCGACATTCATCCGATGTCGACGGTGCCGCTGTCGGGCTGGCTGCCGGCCGTGCTCGTGGTGCAGCTCGCGGTGCTGGCCGCGTGCTGCTGGCTCGCGGTGCGGCTCGCGACGCGGCCGCTCAAGCAGCTCGCGCAGGCCGCCGACGCACTCGGCCCCGACCTGAAGGGCGAGCGGCTGAGCGAAGACGGGCCGTCGGAAGTCGCGCGCGCGGCACGGGCCTTCAACGCGATGCAGGACCGCATCGCGCAGTACATGGCCGAGCGCATGCAGATCCTCGCGTCGATCTCGCACGATCTGCAGACGCCGATCACGCGGATGCGGCTGCGCGTCGACGTGATGGACGACGACACGCAGGGCGCGAAGCTGCGCCAGGACCTGCTGGAGATGGAGCATCTGGTGAAGGAGGGCGTCGCGTACGCGCGGACGCTGCACGGCACCGAGGAAGCCGCACGCCGCATCGACGTCGACGCGCTGCTCGACAGCATCGTGTGCGACTACACGGATGCGGGGCAGGACGTCGCGCTGCACAGCCGCGCGCCGCTCGCGCTCGTCACGCGGCCGAAGGCGCTGCGCCGCATCGTCGGCAACCTGGTCGACAACGCGCTGAAGTTCGCGGGCGCGGCCGAGATCGACGTGCGGGCGGCGCCGGACGGCGGCGCGGTGATCGCGGTGCTCGACCGCGGGCCCGGCATTCCGGACGACCAGCTCGACGCGGTGTTCGAGCCGTTCCGGCGCGTGGAGACGTCGCGCAATCGCGATACCGGCGGCACGGGGCTCGGCCTCGCGATCGCGCGGCAACTGGCGCTGGCGATGGGCGGCACGCTCACGCTGAGCAACCGGCCCGACGGCGGCGGGCTCGAAGCGACGTTGACGCTGAGGAACGCGGGCTGATGCGACGCGGCGCGCGAGCGTCGCGGTGTCGGGCGCGTGCCGGCGCATGCGACGGGGGCGACGTCACGCGCGGTGCAGATGCTGGTCGACGAGCGGCGCGAGCGCTTGCGCATGCACGGCCGCGAGATCGTGCCGGCCGCCCGGTACGACGTGCAACCGCGCATCGGGCAGCCGTTCGAGCAGACGCCGGCCGGCCGCGACCGGGCTGATCGGATCGTCGTCGCCCCACAGCAGCAGCGTCGGCTGCGCGATACGGCCGATGTCCTGAGACAGGTCCGCACGCAACGTCATGAACCAGTCCGGCAACCGCGGGTTCGCCTCGGCGAAACCGGCGCGCCAGTCCTGCGCGCCGAGTCCGGCCATGTCGAGGCCGCCGGACGTGACCGTCAGCACGAGATGCGTGACGAGATCCGGCTTGTCGAGCGCCGCGCGCATCGCGATTACGCCGCCCATCGATTGCGCGATCACGGCGGTCGGCCGGTCGACGCTTGCGAGCACATGACGCACGAGACCGTCGAAATCGTCGACGGCGGGATCGCGCGGCGTGTCGCCGAAGCCCGGATACGCGACGATCCGCCGCTCGGCCGGATGCGTGAGCCTGCCGGCCAGCGGTTGCCAGAACGCGGTGCTGCCCGATGCGCCGGGCAGGAAGAGCAATTGCGATGGAGCGGGCATGGCGTGTTGGTGTTCCGGTAGTCGAAGCGAAGCGGGACGACGAGCGGCGCGAGCGCGTCAGCAGCGGCCGGTGCGCAGCGCGACGGTCCAGTCGTCGCGCCCGCGCGCGGCCGCGGTGGCGGCGGCCGTGTGCCAGTCGTATTCGACCGCATGGAATTCGACGTTCCAGCCGGCCGCCGTGCGCGACACCATCGCGTAGCGCGCGTGCGGCGAGCCCGTCTCGATCCGGTGCGGATGCGGCAGGTCGTCTTCATATGCCTGCAGCCCGACGCTGCCCGGATTGACGATCAGCCTGCCGTCGTCGAGCCGTGCTGCACGCGGCACGTGCGTGTGGCCGCACAGAATCAGCGACGCCGCCGTGTCGCCCGCGCGCTGCGCGACTTCATCGGGCGTGGCCGCGCGGCAGCCGTCGGGCGTGACCGTTTCGAGGAAATAGACGAGATCGCTGGCCGGCGTGCCGTGCACCATCAGCACGTCGCCGTCGAGCGTCAGGCGTTCGGGCAGCGCGGCGAGCCAGTCGAACTGGTCGGCGCGCAGCGTGTCGTGCGCCCAGCGATCCGACAGCCGCATCGCGTCGCGCTCGCCGGTGAGCAACTGCCGTTCGTGATTACCCTTGACGGTCGGCAGGTCGAGCGCGATCAGGCGGTCGGCCGTTTCGGCCGGATGGAGCGCGCCGGACACGATGTCGCCGAGATTGACGATCACGTCGGCGCCGCGGCGGCGGACGTCGTCGAGCACCGCGTCGAGCGCGGCGAGGTTGCCGTGGATGTCGGACAGCGCGGCGATTTTCATGGCGGCAAGTCGATGTGGGGAATGGCGATTGTCGCCAATTCGGCGCGGGCCGTGCAATCGGGTCGTGCAATCGCTTCACGGCATCGGCACGCGATGCCGCGGCGGGCACGTCAGTCGGTCGCGAGGCGTGCGTACATCGCGAAATCGCCCGGCGTGCCGCGCACCATCTTGTAGGCGCGCAGCAACCCTTCGTAGCGGTAGCCGCACTTCTGCAGCACGCGCGCGGAGCCTGCGTTGCTGGTCAGCACGACCGCCTGCATGCGCATGAAGCCGCCGTGCGTGAACGCCCACGCGGTGACGGCTTCGCATACCGCGCTCGCGATGCCGCGCCCCCAGTGCGACGGCGCGAGGTCGTACGCAATTTCCGCCGAGCGGTTCACGGTCGACACCGTATGCAGCCCGATCGTCCCGGCGAGCGCGCCCGACGCGGTGTCGACGATCGCGAGACGCCGGATCGAATCCGGATCGGTCGATTCGATGTTGTCGAACAGCGGCAGCAGATCGTCGGGCGAGCGCAGGTTCCAGCTCGTGTGGCGGAAAACGTCGGGATTCGACAGGTAGGCGTACCACGCATCGAGATCCGCGCGTTCGAGTTGCCTGAGCGACAGCCCGGGGTAACCGGCGCGCGGCGGCGTGGCGATTTTCATCGAGCCCGGCGCCTACGCGGCATGGCGCCGGTACAGCGCCAGCGAACCGGCGAGTGCGAGCAGCATCGCGCCGCACGTGCGCTCGAGCCACAGCGCGCCCGCGCGTTTCAACAGCCGCACCGCGCGTGCGCCGAGCAGCGCGTAGCCGAACATCACGACGCCGTCGAGCAGCGCGAACGTGACCGCGAGCGCGACGTACTGCGGCGCGAGCGGCGCGGATGGATCGAGGAACTGCGGCAGGAACGCGGAGAAGAACAGATAACCCTTCGGGTTCGTCACCGCGGTCAGGAAGCTTTTCGCGAAGATCGATGCGTTGCGCTCGGTTGCCGTGCCGTGTTGCGCGGCCGCGACGTCGAGCGCTCCCTTCGACGTCAGCAGCCGGATGCCGACATAGGCGAGGTAGGCGGCGCCGAGCCACTTCACGACCGAGAACCAGAACGCCGACGCCATCAGCAGCGCGCCGAGCCCGAGCGCGACCGCGACGATCAGCACGAAGTCGGACAGCATCGCGCCCGCGAAACCGTAGGCCGCGCGGCGCACGCCGTAGCGCGAGCCGTTGGTCAGCGCGAGCAGCACGGTCGGGCCGGGTGTCGCGATGCCGACGAATGCGACGGCGGCGAAGATCAGCAGGGTCGTTTCATGCATGTTTGAACTCCCGATGGAGGGCGCGCGTTCGATTATCGGGGGCGTCGGCCCTCGCTGTACAGGCGCGGCAGTGAGCGGCGACGGCCACGCCCGAACTATCTCAATTTCGACAAGAAACTGTTGTCATTATTCCGCTTTGGAACGAAACCGGTTCCAACTACCATACCGGCCGCAGCGGGCATGCCCGCCGCGTCGTCGCGCGTGGACGTCGCCGGTCTCGCACCGCCGGCGGATGTCGGCGCCCGCGCGCGCCACTCGCAAACAGCCAGCCAGAACAACGGGCTCACCGCCCGGAGACATACAACATGAACAAGCAACTGATCGCAGCGCCGCTGTTGCTCTCGCTCGCGGGTATCGCCGCCGCGCAAAGCTCCGTCACGCTGTACGGCATCGTCGACGCGGGCGTGACCTATCGCAGCAACGAGCGGGTCGGCTCGGCGGGCGCGTACACCGGGCACTCGAGCGTCGGCCTCACGACCGGCAACCTGTCCGGCAGCCGCTGGGGCATCAAGGGTTCCGAGGATCTCGGCGGCGGGATGCGCGCGCTGTTCGTCCTCGAGAACGGCTTCGACATCTCCAACGGTACGTCCGGCCAGGGCGGCCGCCAGTTCGGCCGGCAGGCGTTCGTCGGGCTCGGCAGCAACCGCTACGGCACGATCACGCTCGGTCGCCAGTACACGTCGCTCGACGATTTCGTGAGCCCGGTGGGCCCATCGTCGTTCATCGGCGGCTTCGGCGCGCACCCGGGCGACATCGACGATCTCGACCAGACCGCGCGCGTCGACAGCGCGATCAAATATACGAGCGCGAACTACTCGGGCTTCACGTTCGGCGCGCTGTACGGCTTCGGCGGCCAACCGGGCAGCATGAAGCAGCGCAACACGTGGAGCGTCGGCGCCGCGTATGCGGCGGGGCCGCTGCGCGTGGGTGTCGGCTACGAGCGCTCGGACAACAGCAAGACGGGCGCGACCGATCCGACGGCGGGCAAGTGGCAGAGCACCGATGACGGCCTGTTCAATTCGTCGATCAACGAAGGCTATGCGAGCGCGCAGTCGCAACAGGTGATCGCGACGGGCGCGACGTACGACTTCGGCCCGGCCGTCGTCGGCGTGAACTACAGCAACGTGCAGTACCGCAGCGGCGCGCAATCGCTGTTTTCCGGCCATGCGACGTTCAACGTCGCCGGCGTGTTCACGCGCTGGAACGTGCAGCCGCAGACGCAGCTGTTCGCCGGCTACAGCTACACGCGCGGCAGCGACGTCGACGGCATCGACAACCGCGCGCAGTATCACAACGTCACGCTCGGCGCGGTCTACGACCTGTCGAAGCGCACCAGCGTGTACCTGCTCGGCGCGTACCAGCATGCGTCCGGCACGACGCTCGACGCGCTCGGCCGGCCGGTGGCCGCGACCGCGTCGGTGTCCGACAAGGCGAACGGTCACTCGTCCGATTCGCGCTCGCAGGCGATCGTGAGCCTCGGGCTGCGCCAGAAGTTCTGACGCGGCGGTCGTTGCGCGTGCAACGGGGCCCGCGGCCGATGCGGGTCACGTTGCATGCATGCTTCTATACTGTCGCCTCGCTTTTCGAGGAGACGACATGACCCGAACGCTTTCCGCGCGCTGCCTGTGTGGCGCCGTGACCGTCACGCTGCGCGGCGAGCCGGCCGCGCGTGCGAACTGTCATTGCGCGACCTGCCGCGATTTCTACGGCACGCCGATGCTGTCCGCGACCGCATGGCCGCCGGAGCAGGTGACGATCGACGGCGGCCACGCGACGTTTCCGCATCCGTCGAAGTCGATGGCGCGTACGTGGTGCGCAGCGTGCGGCGAGATCGTGTTCGGGACGAACCGGCTCGGCATGCGCGTCGTGCCGAACAGCCTGACCGCGCGGGCGCACGGCGGGCCATTGCCCGGCCACCTGCAGCCGACGATGCATCTGTTCTACCGGCAACGCGTGCTCGACGTCGTCGATGCGCTGCCGAAATACGTCGACGGCTGGGATGGCCCGACGCTCGATCCGGCGAACTGAACGATCGCCGCCGCGTGCCGGTACGGCCGGCGCGCGGCTTTCCCCGCTGCATTCCGCTTTCCTTCCTGTTTTCCCTTCCTTGCACGAAATCGCAAACGCCGGGCTCGCCGGATAATATTTTTTCCCTTTCATTTTAATTTCTATTTGTAATAATCAAAACGATCGCCGGGGAATGAAAAAAGCAATGCGCTCATATCAGAAAAAATGACGCATTGGCATTGGATGACCCGGAAGAAAATGCCGGGGAATGCGCCGCGACCGCGTGGCTGGCAGGCCGTCGTGGCGCGGGTTCGCAGATTTTTCGATCATTGACGAAAAAGCGCCGGACGGCAAAAGGCGTGCAGTGAATAATTCGGGGTAACGGCGAATGCGCATTTGCCTGAATCACCAATATTTCATGCGCCGCGATTTACAGTGTCGACCATGGTTCGTCTGGGAGCATTATTCATGTCAATGAAACAAATCCGCGCGGTGTTGCTGGGAATGTGCATGGCGATGCTGGCGCCGGCGAGCCACGCGCAGGCGCAATACTCGACCGACTGGCTCGCGAACACCTACGGCACGCTCGCCTCGCACGTCGGCAACGGCGCGCGCTCGATGTGGGTCGCGCCCGAGGGCGTGATCTACACGGCGTCGCGCTGGGACGAGAACGCGGGCGGCGTCGCGATCTACCAGAACGGCCAGCCGCTCGGCACGATCGGCATCCACGACGAATTCCAGGGCGGCGCGATCACCGGCAATTCGACGTCGCTGTTCGTCGCGCTCGGCTACAACCGCACGTTCGGCAGCGGCTCGGTGGGCCGCTACAACCGCAGCACCAACCAGCGCGACCTGCGCATTCCGGTCAGCACGTGGACGGGCATCCAGTATGCGGACGTCATCACGGGCCTCGCGACGGGCGGCAACCTGCTGTACGTGAGCGACTTCTACGGCAACCGCGTGCGCGTCTATACGACCGATGGCGTGTGGCAGCGCGACATCGGCGTCACGGGGCCCGGCGCGCTGGCGCTCGATGCGGCCGGCAACCTGTGGGTCGCGCGCAAGAGTGCGGGCGTCGTCGCGCAGTTCAGTCCGACCGGGACGGCGATGAACACGCTGCAGATGGCGGCCGGCGCGCGGCCGGCGTCGCTGTACTTCGATGCGTCGATGGGCCGCCTGATGGTGGGCGACGAAGGGCCCGACATGAACATCAAGGTGTACGGCGGGCTGCCCGGGCGGCCGGTGCAGGTCGGCACGTTCGGCGTGCAGGGCGGCTATCTCGACACGACGACGGGCATCAAGGGGCAGGTCGGCGACAAGCGCTTCACGCGCGTCGCGGCGCTCGGCAAGGATGCGGCCGGCAACCTGTACGTGCTGAACAACGCCTGGGGCGGCGGCTGGGATCTCGGCCGCAACGGCAGCACCGATCTGCATTCGTACAGCCCGGTCGGCACGCTGCAATGGAAGCTGCAGGCGCTGAACTTCGAGGGGATCGCCGCGCCCGATCCCGCGACGGACGGCACGTTGTTCTTCAGCGGCAACAACGTGTATACGGGCACCGCGGGCGGCACGTTCGTCGCGAACACGGTCGATCCGTTCACCTATCCGAAGGACCCGCGCCTCGACATGAACGACTATCAGCGTGGCCAGCACTTCGGCCAGCTCGTGACGGTCGGCGGCAATCGGATCCTCGTTGCGTCGGGCCAGAACCCCGGCAACTTCAACTTCTATTACTTCAACACCGCGAGCGGCTACATCGCGATTCCGGCCGGCTCGCTGCCCGGCAAGCCGTTCAACACGACGCTGCAGGTGACGGCCGGTTTCGACATCGACGGCAACGGCGACGTGTGGGCCGGACTGAACGGC
Source organism: Burkholderia sp. EMB26 (assembly GCF_024730645.1). NCBI lineage: Bacteria > Pseudomonadati > Pseudomonadota > Betaproteobacteria > Burkholderiales > Burkholderiaceae > Burkholderia > Burkholderia sp. EMB26. The sequence continues at coordinate 1,611,862 of NZ_CP078071.1, read as the reverse complement.
GCCAACGCGATCACGCGCTACCCGATGACGGGCTTCGACCCGACGACCGGCAAGCCGTCATGGGGCAAGCCGGTGACGACCGCCGTGCCAGGCAGCGTGGCGCCCGTGACGCGCATCATCTACCAGGCCGACAGCGACACGATGATTCTTGCGCAGGGCCTCGCGGGCAACTGGGACTGGACCGCGATGAACGGGCACATCGAGGTCTATCACGGCTGGAAGAACGGCAACACGAGCACGCCGAACCCGGTGATCAACCTGACGAGCGCGAACCCGAAATCGATCGCGGCCGCCGGCCACTACCTGTTCGTCGGCTACGTGCACACGGTGCCGAACATCGACATATTCGACCTGAACACCGGTGCGTTCGTCACGACGCTGACGAACTCGAACCCGTCGGCGATGGACGTCGGCAACGACGTCGATTCGATGTACGGCGTGCGCGCATACCTGCGCTCGACCGGCGAGTACGTGATCACGAAGGACAACTACAACGGGTCGAGCATCGTCGTGTATCGCTGGCGTCCGTGACCGCGCCGGCCGCGCGGGCCGTATCGACCGGCGCGGCCTGATCGTCAGGGCGCGCCGAGCACGCGCCCGTTCACGCTGCGCCCATACATCGAGTCGGGTGAATCGTGGAACTTCGCGCGCGTGTCCTGCACGGAACCCGTGAAGCGCGGGTCCTGCGGGCGTTCGTGGCTGTCCATGAAGGTTGCCACGTCCCACGCTTCCTGATCGGTCAGCGTGCCGCCGAGCCCGAGCGGCATGTTGGCCTTGATGAAGCCGGCCGCGTTGCGGATGTCGCCCATCCCCGCGCCCCAGTTGAACGAGCGCGCGCCCCACAGCGCCGGGAACACCGGTTTGCCGCCGCTCGACTGGCCCTGGCCGTCCGCGCCGTGGCACAGCGCGCAGTGCTGCGTGTAGACGGCCGCGCCGCGTGCGTAGTCGGCCTTCTGCGCCGGCGGTGGCAGTTTCGGGAACCCCTGGCCCGGCAGCTTCGTGCCGACCGGCGCACCCTTCGCGAGCCAGTACGAATAGGTTTCGAGCGCGACCAGGATCGGATCGCCGGCCGGCGGCGCCTTGCCGTTCATGCTGTAGCGGAAGCAGCCCTGCAGGCGCTCGGCGAACGTGTTCACGTGGCCGTTCTTGGCGCGGTACGCCGGATACAGCAGGTAAGCGGCCCACATCGGGCTCGAATCGGGCCGGCGGCCCGCATCGAGATGGCAGCTCGCGCAGGTCAGCTTGTTGCCGACGTACTTGCCCGCGAACTCGGGCGTGTGCAGGAAGATCTGCTCGCCGAGCCTGACGGTCTTGCCGAAGTCGTCGGCGGGGATCGCGGATTCGGGCGGCGGCGTGAACGGTTTCGCCGCCGGCGCGGCGGCGGCGGCGGGCGCGGGCGGGGGGGCGGAAGCGGCGGCCGGTGCGTCCTGCGGTGTCGCCCCGAACGCGAGCGCGGGCAGCCACGCCGCGCCGAGCAGCGCCGTGCGGGTGCGGCGGATCAGCGTCGTGCGATCGGTCATCGCTTGTCTCCTTGCGCGGCGCCGCCGCGTGCATAGTAGGCGGCCACCGCGTCGATGTCGGCGTCGGACAGCTTGCCGGCGATCATCGGCATCAATCCCATCGGCCCGGGCGGCCGCGTGCCGTGTTGCCAGCCGTGCAACTGGCCGGCGAGATACGCGGCCGGCTGCCCTGCGAGCGGCGGAAACGCGGTGCCGACGCCGAGGCCGCCGGGGCCGTGGCATTGCGCGCACGCGGGCAGGCCCTGCGACCAGCGCCCGCGCGTCGCGAGCCACGCGCCGGTGTTCGCCGGATCGATCGACGCGTCGTCGGGGGTGAAGACGCCGGCCGGCGCGGGCAGGCTTGCGAAGTACGCGGAGACCGCGTCGCGCTCGCGCGGCGACAGCAGTTTCGAGAGCGGCTGCATGACCGGATTCTGGCGGCTGCCGTCCGCGAACGCGGCGAGCTGCGCGGACAGGTACGCGGCGTTCGCGCCCGCAAGGCGCGGGAAGCCGGCCGCCGCGTTGCCTTCGCCCTGGCTGCCGTGGCAGCCGATGCAGGCGGCGACGCCCGTCGCCGTGCCTTGTGTCGCGATCGTCTTGCCGGACGCCGCGTCGTCCGCATGCGCGTGGCCGGCCAGCAGCGCGGCCGCGGCGAGCAGCAGCGGTGCGAACCGGCGTCGCGATGGTTCTCGCCGTCTAGCGACCCTGTCGTTCACGTGTCCCCTCCTTGTTGTGTATGTGGCGCGCGCGCCGTGCAGCGGCCGGACCGTCAGCTTGCGGCAGGCACGTCCTGCGCCGGCGCGAGATGCGGCGTCGGCTGGTTCGCATCATATCGGCCGAAGCCGTAGCGCCGGAAAATCCCGAACGCTTCGGGCGACCGGATGAACGCGAGCCATGCACGCGCCGCTTCCGGGTGCGGCGCGTCCTTCACCATCGCGCCCGCGTAGATCGCCGTCGTATTCTGCTCGGCCGGAATGTCGACGTGCATCAGCGGATGCCCGACCTGTTCCTGGAACGCCGCTTCGGACTGCCACAGCACACCCGCGTCCGCGCGGCCCTGCATCAGGAACAGCGCGGTTTCCCGATGGTGGATATGCGTGAGCTCGGCCGTGCCGGCGCGCACCTTGTCGTCGTAGACGGCGCGTGCGAGCGCGTCGCCGCCGGCTTTCACGAGCGACGCGCGGATCTGCCGCGCGACGCCTTCGAAGGCCGGGTTCGGCATCGCGAGCGTCACGTCGGGCCGCGCGAGATCGCCGAGCGTCGCGATGCGTTTCGGATTGCCGGCGCGCACCATGATCGTCAGCTGGTTCGTCACGTACGGCACGGCCGGGCCCGCGAGCGTGCCGTCCGCGATCAGGTCGTTGATCTTGCCGAGCCCCGCGAAATACGCGTCGGGCTTGACCGTCCACGTCATGTTGCCGACGGTGATCGTGCCGCCCGCGTGGATCTGCTTGACGAGCAGGCCGGGCGGAATCGTTTCCCAGTAGATGCGGCCGCGATACTCGGGATGGTCTGCCTCGAACTTCGCGACGAGCGGTGCCATCGCGAAGAAGTAATTGCCGCCGACGTACAGCACGAGCTTCGGCGCGGTGAGGTCGCCGTGGAAATCGGCGAGCACGTCGACTTGCGGCACCGTGAATTCGAGGCCGCGATGGATCGCGTCGTTGTTGCGGCCGTCCTGCCACGGCGGAAAGAGGCGTGCATCGGTGTCGGCGGGGGCGGCGAGCGCAAGCGCCGAGGCGCAGCACAGCCACGCGGCCAGCACGGCGCGCGGCGTGCGCGGGCGGCGGCGCGCCGTGGGCGATTGCCGGGGCGGTTCCATCTGGATCGAGGTCATCGCGGTGCTCATTTCGCGTACGTGAAACCGGCCTGCTGCAACTCGGGCAGCGTGCCGACCGCGCCCGGCGTGACGATCGCGGACGGAATCACGTGGTTGGTCAGGTCGGCCGCGAGTGCGTCGAGCGGCAGCTTGTCCGGGTTCGCATTCGCGCCGTCGAGCCGTTCCGCGAGTTCCCAGATCGCGTTGTGGCACGACAGGAACACGACGCCACGCTGCTGCAGCGCGGCGATGCCGTTGTCATGCGACGAGAATGCGCCGTCCGGTAGTTCGTGGCCCTGTGCGCCTTTCGCTTGCGCCGGTTTGGCGTCGAGCAGCGTGTTGGTCGGGAACGCGGCGCCGGCGAATTTCGCGAGGCCGTATTTGTCCCACGCGATCCGATCGAACAGCGCGAGATGCGCGCTGCCGTGAGTGGCCGACACGACGAGGAAATCCGGATGGCCGTACGACCAGATCTGCGCGTTCAGCGAATTGCGCATCAGGTTCAGCCACGGGCCGCCGAGCTCGGTGTTGTCCCACACCTGCTTCGGGCCGCCGCGATAGCCGATGACTTCGGTGAGCGCCGCGTGGTCCCACTGGTCGGGGCGCTCGAGGATCATCGGCACCGTCTTGAAGTCGCGCCGTCGCGGGGTTGCCGCGAGGCGGCGCGTGAGGTCGGCGAGGCGCGCGGCGCCGCCGGGCAGCAGCGTGCCGGTGTCGGGCGCCGCGGCGTGCGCGGGGCGTGTCGCCGCGAGCAGGGCGGTGCCGGCCGCGAGGCCGAGTGTCTTGAGTGCGTCACGGCGCGCATGCCGGTCGGACATCGAGCTCTCCCAGATCGTTTTTGTGGGGGCGAGCTGCATCGCCGTGCCGCAGCGCTGCGTCGCCATCGCGTAGCCAGTCTAGGGGCGCGCGATCGATACCGGAAATCGCGATATCGGATGGGAGCTATTCGAGGGCCCGATGATTGACCGCGAGGCAGGCGCCGCCGCGTTGCGCGGCGACGTGAAGGCGGCAGGCGTTGCGCGACCGACGGCTGCTGCGCCGGCGTCGGCCGCGCGCGGACGTCAGAACGATACCGTCGTCGTCAGCGTGACGAGCCGCGGCTCGCCGACCGCGACGATCAGGTTGTTGTTGCTCGACGGATAGTAGGTCTTGTCGAGCAGGTTCTTCACGTTGAGCTGGAAGCGGGTCGGGAATTTGCCGATCGTCGTTTCGTACGCCGCGAACGCGTCGACGCTCACGTAGCCGGGCAGCGTGAAGCTGTTCGCGGTGTCGCCGGAGCGGGCGCCGACGAGACGCGCGCCGCCGCCGACGCGCCAGCGCCCGGGCAGGTTCGCGATGGCCGTGTCGTACACCGCGAACAGGCTCCCCGTGTGGCGCGCGACGTTGACGAGCGGCGTGTTGCTGTCGCGATCGTTCGCGTTCGTGTACGCGTAGCTGCCGATCACGCTCAGGTGGCGCGTGATCTGCCCGGCGACGTCGAGCTCGATCCCGCGCGAGCGGGCGGTGCCGATCGTCGACGTGATGTCGTCGACCGTGACCGCGACGTTGCGCTTGTCGATCTGGTACACGGCGAGCGTGCCCGTGATCGCGGGCTTCAGGCTGAACTTCAGCCCGGCCTCGAGCACGCGGCCGTATTCCGGCGCGAGCGGCGCCGCGACGTTCGACGCGACGTTCGGCTTGAACGAGCGGCTCACGTTCGCATAGGCGGTGAGCGCCGGCGTGAGCGCATACGCAAGCCCGAACTGCGGCAGCCAGACGCTGCCGCGCGAGCGGTCGGCGAACACGAACGGCCGGCCCATCCCCGATTCCTGCTGCCAGTTCTCCCAGCGCAGCCCGCCTACCGCGGTGAGGCGGTCGGTGATCTTCACCGAGTCCTGCACGATCGTCGAATACGCATGCACGACCGAGCGCGAATCGCTCTGCTTCGGGTTCGGCACGCCGCCCGGCGCGAGCAGCCCGTACACGGGATCGTAGAGATTGAAGCCCGTCGTGGCCTTGCCGCGGATCGTGTCGCCGCGGAAGCTGCGCTGCCGCTCGTATTCGCCGCCGACGTAGATCGCGTGCTGCATGCCCGCGAGCGTCACGTTGCCGAGCAGGCCGAGCGTCGCGATCTGGTCGGAATCGTTGCGCCCGAGGTTCGCATCCGACGAGCGCGTCAGCGCGCCGGTCCTGCTGTTGAACGCGGTGGCGCGGGTGATGAATTGATCGTAGCGGTCCCGGCCCCAGCCGTAAGTGGCGCGCACGCGCCATGCATCCGAGAAGCGGTGCTCGATGCGGGTACGCAGCGTTTCCTGGATGCCGCTGCTTTGCGACCACGCCTCCTCGTAGCGGCGATAGCGCAGCGCATCGTCCGGCCGGCCGTTCACGAGCACGGTGCCGCGGTCGAACGGCATCGTGTAGTCGACGTACTGATAGCTGACGTCGATCGACGTGTTCGCGTCGTGCCACGACAGCGCGGGCGCGATCAACGCGTTGCGTTCGCGGCCGAAGCTGCGCCAGTAGCGGCTCGTGTCGTATTCGCCGGTCAGCCGGAAGGCGAGCGTGCCGCCCGCGACCTGGCCCGGGCGGCCGAGCGGCCCCGTGAGATCGAACTGCGCGTTGCTGCCGCCGTGGCTCGTGCGCGACGCGGAGATCGAGCCGCCGAACGTGTCTTCCGGCTTGCGCGTGACGAGGTTGATCACGCCGCCCGGGTCCTGCATGCCGTACAGCAGCGAAGCCGGGCCCTTCAGCACTTCGACGCGATCGATCGTCGCGAGATAGCTGTGCAGCACCGGCGTGCGCACGCCGTCGACCAGCACCGAGCCGTCGTTGTTCGAGCCGAAGCCACGCTTGATGAATGCGTCGCGCGTGCCGCCGAGCGTGTTCGTCTGCGTGACGCCGCTGATGTTGCCGAGCACGTCGTCGAGCGAACGCGCCTGCTGGTCCTGCATCACACTGCTGCTGACCACCGCGACCGACTGCGGAATTTCCTTCAGCGCGCGGTCGTCGCCGCCCGCGATGCTCGTCGTGCGCGGCTGATAGCCGACGGTTGGATCGACGGCGGCCGACGCGCTGACGTTGATCGCCGGGAGCGCGTGTTCGGCGGCCGGCGCGGCGTCGGGCGCGGGCGCAACGGGTTCGGCGCCGGCCGCATGCGCGCCGCTCGCGACGCACAGGGTGAGCAGGGCAGGCAGGCGCGTGCGCCACGGACGTGTGGTCCGGGCGCGGCAGGGCGTTCGACGGGATGGCATGAATCGATGCAGGAAGAGGAATGCTAAGGATCGTGTTGCGGGCCGCGGCATTGCGTGGCGACCAGGGTGCGCATGATATATGTAATGAGAATCATTTGCAATTGTAATGGGATGGCCGGCCACGTGCGGCGCTCGGTTGCCGGCCCGTCGGCCGTCTGCTACCGTAGCGGCCAAAATCAGACGCAGTGAAATTCAACGAGAGAGCCGGGGGCCGCACCATGTCATCTTCCTGTCACGTCGCGTTTCGCGCGACGCCACGCACCGCGCGCGAGCGTGCGGGCGATGAAGTGATCGCAGCCGTGTACCGCCATTCGAACGATTAAAGCAACGGAAGCGAATTCAACCGGCGTTGCGCCGGGCTTCGATGACTTCAACCACCACGCTAGACGGGAGACCACCCTTGAAGAAGATTTCCGCGCCGGTCGCGGCGGCCGCGCTCGCGGCCTGCACGCTACTGGCGGCCGTCCACCCGGCCGCTTGCGCGGCCTCGGCCGCCGAACCCGCGATCGACGCGCATTACGGCGCCGTGATCGAGGCCTACACGCAGGACATGGCCGCCGCGAAGACGAAGTACGACGGCAAGCGCCTCGCGTTCGTCGGCGCCGTGATCCGGATGGGCGGCGACCCGGGCGGCACGTACTTCGGCGCGCTGACGGCCGACGGCGAGCAGTTCGACACGCATTTCGACGTGGCCGACCAGGACGCGTTGAAGCCGAAATTTCCCGGCGGCGAGATCAAGCCGTTCGTCACGTCGGCGGCGTTCCGCTTCAGTTGCGTGAACGAAGGCTATATCGATGCGCCGGTGCTGCCGGGGCTGAAGCTGTCGCATTGCCGGCTCGCCGATTGAGTCGAGCGATGGGCGGGGGCCGGCGTGCGAGGGTCGAGCCCGCTCGGGCTGCAGCAGCAACCGCTCGATCACGCGCCGGGCGCGATCTTTTGATTGATGGCCGGGCAGGATGGGCCATCGATCGTTTCCAGTATGGTGATTGGCCGCCGCGTGCCGGGCGGCCCGCCCGCGGATCTACAGATCGAGTACCAGCAGGTCGGTTCGCGATCGCGAGCAGCACGGCATGAACTGGTCGCCGGCTGCTTTTTCCTCGTCGGTCAGATACGCGTCGCGATGATCGGGTTCGCCTTCGAGCACGCGGGTCACGCACGTGCCGCACACGCCTTGCTCGCACGACGTCAGCACGTCGACGCCGTGCGCCGCCAGCGCCGCGATCACCGTGCATTCGGCCGGCACGTCGATCACCTTGCCGCTGCTCGCGATCCGCACCTGGAATGCGCGATCGGCGCCGGACGACACGACCGCGCCGCCGAAGAACTCGTAGTGCAGCCGCGTTTCTCCCCAGCCGCGCTCGCGTGCGGCGTTCAGCACCGCATCCATGAAGCCGCGCGGGCCGCATACGTACAGATGCGTGCCGTCGGGCGCACCCGCCAGCACGGCAGCGAGATCGAAGCGTTGCGCGGGATCGCCGTCGTCGACGTGGAAGCGGACGCGATCGCGAAACCCGGCCGCGTTGATCCGCTCGACGAAGGCCATGCGATCGGCCGAACGCGCGCAGTAGTGCATGTCGAACGGGATGCCGGCCGAGCACAGCCGTTCGGCCATGCTCAGAATTGGCGTGACGCCGATCCCGCCGGCGAGCAACAGATGGTGCGGCGCATCGGACGCGAGCGGGAATTGATTGCGCGGCATGCCGATTCGCACGGTATCGCCTTGCCGGACTTCGTCGTGAATCGCGCGCGACCCGCCGCGGCCGTCGGCCTCGCGCAGCACCGCGATCTGATAGCGATCGCGTTGCTCCGGATGGTTGCACAGCGAGTACTGGCGCACGAGCCCGCCCGGCAGATGCACGTCGATATGCGCGCCGGCGTCGAAGCGCGGCAACGGCGAGCCGTCATCGCTGACCAGTTCGAAGCCGCAGATGTCGCGCGCTTCGTGCCACTTGCGGGCGACCCGGACCGCCAATGTCGCGTCGCTCATGACGCCTCCCGGGCGTGCGCGACCGGAATCACGGGCCGCTGCGGGCGCGCCGCGTTTTCTTCCGCGAGCAGCCGGTCGATCACCTTGCGCGACAGCACGCCGCCGGCGTCGATGTTGAGCTTGAGGAGCGTGCGTTCGGGCCACTGTTCGAGATTGCGCTGCTGCCGCTCGAGCATCTCGAGATCCTCCGCAAAGATCTTGCCCTGGCCTTCGCGGATCTCGGCGGTCAGCGCGCGATCGTCGGGCCGGAAGTTGCGCGCCATCCCCCAGAAGTACCAGATCGACGTGTCGGTCTCGGGCGTGATGAAGTCGACCACGATCGACGACGCCTTCTTGTCCGCCGGCGCATCGTAGCCGCCGTGGCCGGCATGCGCGACGCCCACTTCGATCATCACGTGGCTCGGCGGCGTGAAGCGGCAGATCTGCCAGCGGTCGACCGGCACGTCGTCGGCGAGCCCGTTGCCGCGCAGCGCCATCCGCCAGAACGGCGGCGGCATCACGTTCTCCATGAAGCGGCTCGTGACGACTTCGTCGCCGTGGCTCGTCGTCTTCGGCGGCGCTTCGTCGATTTCCTTCTGGCCGATGCTCGACGCATGCACATAGGTCTCGTGCGTAAGGTCCATCAGGTTGTCGATCATCAGCCGGTAGTCGCAGCGGATGTGATACAGGCCGCCGCCGTGCGCCCAGGCCGGATCCTCGGCCCAGGCCAGCGCCGGCAGTTTGGCGGGATCGGCTTCGGACGCATCGCCCGGCCAGACCCACACGAAGCCGTACCGCTCGACCGCCGGGAAGCTGCGAATCGACGGAAACCCGCCGACCCGCTGGCCCGGCATGCCGGCCGTCTTGCCGTTGCAGCCCATTTCGAGCCCGTGATAGCCGCACACGAGCACGCCGTCGCGCACGACGCCGAGCGACAGCGGCGCGCCGCGGTGCGGGCAGAAATCCTCGAGCGCCGCGACCTGGCCGTCCGTCGCGCGGTAAAGCACCATCGATTCGTTGCAGATCTTGCGGCCCAGCGGCTTGCCGTCGATCTCGTCAGGCGTGCACGCCACGTACCACGCGTTCTTGAGAAACATGTTCCTTGTCTCCTTCGGGACGGTGCCGCCGGGGATGCGGCCCGATCTTAATTCCGTGTACTGAATGAGATTCAGTGTACTCATTGAGATTGGCGGAAACAAGGCGAGCGGTATACTGGTTTTCCCGCGAAATGGCGCGAGGCAGCGCCATGCCGACGGCGCGCGCAACCGGCGCGCACCGCCTATGTCATCGACTCATTCATGGAAAAAACGACTCCCGCCGACCTGCCGGCTTTCCCGATCGACCTGTACGACGAACCCGGGCACCTGATCCGGCGCGCGCACCAGATCGCGGTCGCGATGTTCTACGAGAAGCTGGGCCGGGACGTGACGCCCGTGCAGTACGCGGTGCTGCGGATGCTGTACGAGAATCCGGGGCTCGATCAGGTGACGCTCGCGCAGCGGGTGGCGCTCGACACGTCGACCACGGCCGATCTCGCGGTGCGGCTCGAAGCGAAGGGATTGATCGTGCGCGAAGTGCTGCCGCGGCGTCAGCGGCGCCTGCTGTTGACGCCGGCGGGCGTCGAGCTGCTCACCCACCTGATTCCGTCGGTGACGGAGTTGCGGGCCGGGCTGTTCGACGGGATGGGCGACGACGATTCGCAGGAACTGATGCGCCTGCTACGCAAGTTCGTGCATTTGAACAACGAGCAGAGCCGCGCGCCGCTGCGGGTCAGCGAGGATTCGTAGCGGCTGCACACCGGTGCTCCGCCCGACCGCAGAGAAGCCGCGGCGGGGCAGCGGGCGTGCCGCCCACCGGCGTCACCCGCGTGACGCTTGCCCTTCCAGCCGCCGCACGGCTTCGGCCACTTCGTTCCTGAAGCGCACGAGCGCCGCCTGTTCCGGCGCCGGCGGCTGCACGGCGGCCCACAGCATGTCGATCAGCTGCGTGGCCGTCGTTTCCGTATCGAGCTTGCGGTGCCCGAGGATCGCATCCCACAGCACGTGCTCCATCGGCCCGAACACCATCGAGCGCAACAGGCTCAGCGGCAGATCCGCGCGAACTTGCCCGGCCGCCTGGCCGCGTGCGAGCACGTCCATCAGCGGCGCCGTGTAGCGGCGCTGCAGCGCGGTAAGCTCGTCGCTCAGTGCGTGCTGTTTCGCGCGGCCTTCCGACAGCACCAGCGCGCACAGCCCCGTGCCGTTCACGAGCATCAGCCGCAGGTGGGTGCGCACGATGAACGCGAACTGCTGCTGCACCGATGCCTCCCGTGGCATCCCGTGTTCGAACGCGGCGATGATTTCGTCGTACCAGTCCGCGATCACGCGCGCGCACAGCTCGCGCTTGCCGCGGAAATAGCTGAACACCGTCGCCTCCGACACCCCCACGCGCTGCGCGATTTCGGCGGCAGTCGCATGCTCGTAACCTTTTTCGGCGAACACGTCACGGCCGGCGCGCAGGATGTCCTGCACGCGCTGCTGGGATTTGCGCCCGGCGGGTGCGCGCGGCGCATCGGCGCGGTCGGCTTTGGCGGTGGCGGTCATGGTGTCGGCGGGAGCGGCTGTCATGCTCGCATCATATCTGAGTATCACTCAAAAAACTATTGACGCCGAGCCCGGCGAAGCGCGAAACTGTGCAAAATATCCGCTGTATTGGTCAATGAATCGGCGTATTCATTCGATTTGAGCGAAACTCAGAAATCGGTGAGTGCGACACACTTTCTGGAGACGGAGGAGACATGATCAACCTGCCCGGCGTGCAATTCATGCTCGGTGAAGACATCGAGATGCTGCGCGACGCCGTCGCGACGTTTGCGGCGAAGGAAATCACGCCGCGCGCGGCGGAGGTCGACCGCACCGACCAGTTTCCGATGGATCTGTGGAAGAAGTTCGGCGATCTCGGCGTGCTCGGCATGACCGTCTCCGAGGAATACGGCGGCGCGAACATGGGCTACACCGCGCACATGGTCGCGATGGAAGAGATCTCGCGCGCGTCGGCGTCGATCGGCCTGTCGTACGGCGCGCATTCGAACCTGTGCGTGAACCAGATCCATCGCAACGGCACCGAAGCGCAGAAGCAGAAATACCTGCCGAAGCTCGTGTCGGGCGAACACATCGGCGCGCTCGCGATGAGCGAGCCGAACGCCGGCTCCGACGTCGTCAGCATGAAGCTGCGGGCGGACAAGCGCGGCGACCGCTACGTGCTGAACGGCACGAAGATGTGGATCACCAACGGCCCCGATTGCGACACGCTGGTCGTCTACGCGAAGACCGATATCGAAGCCGGCCCGCGCGGCATCACCGCATTCATCGTCGAGAAGGGGATGAAGGGCTTCTCGGTCGCGCAGAAGCTCGACAAGCTCGGCATGCGCGGCTCGCACACGGGCGAGCTGGTGTTCCAGGACGTCGAAGTGCCGGAAGAGAACATCCTCGGCCAGCTCAACGGCGGCGTGAAGGTGCTGATGAGCGGCCTCGACTACGAGCGTGCGGTGCTGTCGGGCGGCCCGACGGGCATCATGGCCGCGTGCCTCGACGCCGTGGTGCCGTATATCCACGACCGCAAGCAGTTCGGCCAGGCGATCGGCGAATTCCAGCTGATCCAGGGCAAGGTCGCCGACATGTACACCACGTTCCAGGCGTGCCGCGCATACCTGTATGCAGTGGGCCGCCACCTCGACTCGGCGGGCAGCGACCACATTCGCCAGGTGCGCAAGGACTGCGCGGGCGTGATCCTCTACACGGCCGAGAAGGCGACGTGGATGGCCGGCGAGGCGATCCAGATCCTCGGCGGCAACGGCTACATCAACGAATATCCGGTCGGCCGCCTGTGGCGCGATGCGAAGCTGTACGAGATCGGCGCCGGCACGAGCGAGATCCGCCGGATGCTGATCGGCCGCGAGCTGTTCGCGGAAACGATGTAACGCCCCACGTCACGCGAACGGAGCCTTGTCGATGCCGATCATCGAATCGAAACTGAACCCGCGTTCGGAAGACTTCCGCGCGAATGCCGCCGCGCTCGAGGCGGTCGTCGCCGACCTGCGCGCGAAGATCGAACAGCTCGCGCAGGGCGGCGGCCAGGCCGCACGCGACAAGCACCTGTCGCGCGGCAAGCTGCTGCCGCGCGACCGCATCGCGCAACTGCTCGATCCGGGTGCGCCGTTCCTCGAGTTCTCGCAGCTCGCCGCGAACGGCATGTACAACGACGACGCGCCGGGCGCGGGCGTGATCACCGGGATCGGCCGCATCGCCGGCCGCGAATGCGTGATCGTGTGCAACGACGCGACGGTCAAGGGCGGCACCTACTACCCGATCACCGTGAAGAAGCACGTGCGCGCGCAGGAGATCGCCGCGGAAAACCGGCTGCCGTGCGTGTATCTCGTCGATTCGGGCGGCGCGAACCTGCCCAACCAGGACGACGTGTTTCCCGATCGCGATCACTTCGGGCGCATCTTCTTCAACCAGGCGACGATGTCGGCCGCGGGGATCGCGCAGATCGCCGTCGTGATGGGCTCGTGCACGGCCGGCGGCGCCTACGTGCCGGCGATGAGCGACGAATCGATCATCGTGAAGGACCAGGGCACGATTTTCCTCGGCGGGCCGCCGCTCGTGAAGGCCGCGACCGGCGAGGAAGTGAGCGCCGAGGATCTCGGCGGCGGCGACGTGCATACGCGCCTGTCGGGCGTGGCCGACCATCTCGCGCAGAACGACGCGCATGCGCTGTCGATCGCGCGCAACATCGTCAGTCACCTCGCGCCGAAGATCGCGCCGCCGGTCGCGCTGCGCGAGCCGAAGCCGCCGCGTTACGACGCGAAGAGCCTGTACGGCGTGATTCCGGTCGATACGCGCAAGCCGTTCGACGTGCGCGAGGTGATCGCGCGCATCGTCGACGATTCGGAGTTCGACGAATTCAAGGCGCGCTACGGCACGACGCTCGTCACCGGTTTCGCGCACATCTGGGGCCATCCGGTCGGGATCGTTGCGAACAACGGCATCCTGTTCTCCGAATCGGCCGTGAAGGGCGCGCATTTCATCGAGCTGTGCTGCCAGCGCAAGATTCCGCTCGTGTTCCTGCAGAACATCACGGGCTTCATGGTCGGGCGCAAGTACGAGAACGAAGGCATCGCGCGGCATGGCGCGAAGATGGTGACCGCCGTGTCGAACGCGAAGGTGCCGAAGTTCACGGTGATCATCGGCGGCTCGTTCGGCGCCGGCAACTACGGGATGTGCGGTCGCGCGTTCGGCCCGCGTTTCCTGTGGATGTGGCCGAACGCGCGCATCTCCGTGATGGGCGGCGAGCAGGCCGCGTCGGTGCTCGCGACCGTGCGCCGCGACGGCATCGAGGCGAAGGGCGGCGCATGGTCGCCGGAAGAAGAGGAAGCATTCAAGCAGCCGATCCGCGACCAGTACGAACGCCAGGGCCATCCGTATTACGCGAGCGCGCGGCTGTGGGACGACGGCGTGATCGACCCCGCGCAGACGCGCGACGTGCTCGGGCTCGGCCTCGCCGCGTCGATGAACGCGCCGATCGACGACACGCGCTTCGGCGTGTTCCGCATGTAACGCCCGGGAGGACTGACCGATGCGATACGAAACGATCAAGGTAAGCGAAGCCGGCCGCGTGGCGACCGTCACGCTCGCGCGTCCCGACGTGCGCAATGCGTTCAACGAGACGACGATCGCCGAGCTGACCACCGCGTTCGAATGGCTCGACGCGCACGAAGGCGTGCGCGCGGTCGTGCTCGCCGCGGAAGGTGCGGCATTCTGCGCGGGCGCGGACCTGAACTGGATGAAGAAGATGGCCGGTTACTCGGACGACGAGAACCGCGCCGATGCGCGCAAGCTCGCGCGGATGCTCGAAGCGATCCATCGCTGCGGCAAGCCGGTGATCGCGCGCGTGCATGGCGATGCGTATGCGGGCGGCGTGGGCCTCGTCGCGGCGGCCGACATCGCGATCGCCGCCGACGGCGTGAAATTCTGCCTGTCGGAAGCGCGGCTCGGGCTGATTCCCGCGACGATCGCGCCGTACGTCGTGCGTGCGATGGGCGAGCGCGCGGCGCGCCGCTATTTCACGACGGCCGAAGTGTTCGACAGCGCGCGTGCGGCGTCGCTCGGCTTCATTCACGACGCGGTGCCGGCCGACGCGCTCGACGAAACGGTCGCGAAGCTGGCGGCGACGCTGGTCGCGAACGGCCCCGACGCGGTGAAGGCGTGCAAGCGGCTCGTCGCCGACGTGGCCGGCCGCGCGCTCGATGCGACGCTGATCGAGCAGACCGCCGACTGGATCGCGAAGACCCGCGCCGGCGCGGAAGCGCGCGAAGGGATCGCGTCCTTCCTCGAAAAGCGTACGCCGTCGTGGCGTGAATGATCGCGTGACCTCAACCTTCCGGACGACATCGAAGCCATGTTCGACAAGATTCTGATCGCCAACCGCGGCGAAATCGCGTGCCGCGTCGCCGCGACGTGCAAACGTCTCGGGATCGCGAGCGTCGCCGTCTATTCCGACGCGGATGCGAACGCGAAACACGTGGCCGCATGCGACGAGGCCGTGCACATCGGCGGTTCGGCCGCGGCAGACAGCTACCTGCGCATCGAGCGCATCATCGACGCCGCGCGTGCGACCGGCGCGCAGGCGATTCACCCCGGCTACGGCTTTCTGTCGGAGAACGAGGATTTCGCGCACGCATGCGAAGCGGCCGGCATCGTGTTCATCGGGCCGCCGGTCGACGCGATCGCGGCGATGGGCTCGAAGGCCGCCGCGAAGGCGCTGATGCACGCGGCCGCCGTGCCGCTCGTGCCCGGCTATCACGGCGACGACCAGGATGCGGCCAACCTGCATCGCGAAGCCGACGAGATCGGCTACCCGGTGCTGCTGAAGGCGAGCGCGGGCGGTGGCGGCAAGGGGATGCGCGTCGTCGAGCGCTCCGAGGACTTTCCCGCGGCGCTCGCATCGTGCCAGCGCGAAGCGGCAAGCAGCTTCGGCAACGATCGTGTGCTGATCGAGAAATACCTGACGCGCCCGCGCCACGTGGAAGTGCAGGTGTTCGGCGACACGCTCGGCAATACCGTGTACCTGTTCGATCGCGACTGCTCGGTGCAGCGCCGTCACCAGAAGGTGCTCGAGGAAGCGCCGGCGCCGGGCCTGCATGAGGACGTGCGCCAGGCGATGGGCGAAGCGGCCGTCGCGGCCGCGCGCGCGGTCGGCTATGTCGGCGCGGGCACCGTCGAATTCATCATGACGGGCGATGCGTTCTACTTCATGGAAATGAACACGCGCCTGCAGGTCGAGCATCCGGTGACCGAGATGGTCACGGGGCTCGATCTCGTCGAATGGCAACTGCGCGTCGCGTCCGGCGAGCCGCTGCCGCTGAAGCAGGAGGAACTGCGCGTGCGGGGCCATGCGCTCGAGGCGCGCCTTTACGCGGAGAATCCGGCGCGCGGCTTCCTGCCGTCGACGGGTACGCTGAAGCATCTGCGGCTGCCGGCCGGCGTCGAGTTCGACATCGGCGCGGCGGTGCGCGTCGACAGCGGCGTGCGCGAAGGCGATGCGATCACGCCGTTCTACGATCCGATGATCGCGAAGCTGATCGTCCACGGCGCGGACCGCGCGGAAGCGCTGGGGTTGATGCTGCGTGCGCTGCGCGCGTGCGAAGTGGTCGGCCTGCATACGAACGCGGCATTCCTGCAGCGGATCGTCGCGTGCGAGCCGTTCGCGACGGCCGATCTCGACACCGGCCTGATCGAGCGCAACCACGATGCGCTGTTCGCGCCGCGACAGCCGCCGCGCGCGACGCTCGCGCTCGCTTGCGCGGCGCTGCTGGCACGCGAACGCGCTGCGGCGCCGGCCGCATCGCCGTGGGCCGCGCTGCCCGACTGGCGGCTGAACGGCGGCTATCGCCGCACGCTCGAGTGGCATGCAATCGATCGCGAAGCGGACGTGACGGTCACGTACGAGGACGACGGCGCCGGCGCGCGCATCGCGATCGGCGACGCGGCCGCGCAACCGTTCGCGTGGACGCGCGGCGCCACGCCGCTCGATTTCGACGTGACGCTTGGCGACGTGCGCAGCAGCGGCCGCGTGTATGCGGACGGCGACACGTTCCATGTGTTCACGCAGGGCGCGGCCGAAACGTTCGAATGGCGCAACCTGCTCGCGCATGCGGGCGACGCGGAGCAGGGCGGCGGCCGCCTGACCGCGCCGATGCCCGGCAAGGTGATCGCGGTGCTGGTCGAGCCGGGCCAGAAGGTCGAAGCGGGCACGCCGCTGATCGTGATGGAAGCGATGAAGATGGAGCACACGATCGGCGCGCCGAGCGCGGGCGTCGTCGCGGAAGTGTTGTACGGCGTCGGCGACCAGGTCGCGGACGGCGCGCAGTTGCTGATGATGGCGGAAGGCTGATCGGCAGCGTTGCTGCCATACGCGGGCCGGTTGCAGCGGCGGCCGGCCCGCAAGAAAGCGCGTCGCGATTCGCCGTGTGTTCGTCGTCGCGGCAGCACGGCTGCGGTATCGAGCACACGCGAAGCAGTACGCGTGGCCAACGAAAATCTTTCGAACGACTTACGGTCTTCGTCGTTCCTGCCATCTCTCTTCGTGCCGCGCGCGGCACGCCCCTCGATCTTCCCGCCACTCGACACCGTCGTGTAACAAGTCGAACATAGCATCTCGGCGTCGATATGACCGGCGCGGGGTTCGCGTCCGCGTCACGTCATCATCCTCACGGAGAACCGTTATGCGAACGTCGGCCCTACGGCCTTTCGCAGTCGTCGGCCTGATCGCGCTGACCGCGCTGCTCGGCGCCTGCAACGACGACCTGACCGCACCCGCCGCGCCCGTCGCGCAGCAGAAGGCCGCGTGCGGCGGCGCCGTGGTCGCCACCGCGCAGATGCGCTGCCCGCCGGGCTTCACCGCGCCTGCTTCGTCGCCCGCTTCCTGATACCGGCCGTTTCCACCAGAAAACCCATCAAGAGCAACCAGCATGGCCACTCATTCGCGACGCGATTTTCTGAAGTTCTCGGCCGGCCTCGCCGGCGCGACCGCCGCCACCGCACTGCTGCCGGAATCGATCCGCAAGGCGCTGGCGATCGAGCCGAACACCGTGACGGGCACGATCCAGGACGTGCAGCACATCGTCGTGTTCATGCAGGAGAACCGCTCGTTCGACCACTACCTCGGCCACCTGAGCGGCGTGCGCGGCTACAACGACCGCTTCCCGGTCACGCTGCCGAACGGCAAGCCGGTGTGGTTCCAGCCGCGCCAGGAAGACAAGTCGAGCGTGATCGCACCGTTTCGCTACGACACGACCAACCCGGGCGTCAACGCGCAATGCATCGGCGGCCTGCCGCACACGTGGGCGACGACGCACGGCGCGATCGACAACGGTCGCGCGGATCAGTGGGCCGTGCAGAAGTCGAACATGACGATGGGCTATCACGTTCGCGACGACATCCCGTTCCATTACGCGCTCGCGGATGCGTTCACGGTGTGCGACAACTACTTCTGCTCGATTCCGGGCAACACGCACCCGAACCGCATGTACCTGATGACGGGCATGGTCGATCCGCTCGGCACCGGCGGCGGCCCGCTGCTCGACAACACCGACTACATCGACAACCAGTTCGACAAGATCCAGTTGCCGCCCTTCAGCTGGACGACCTACCCGGAACGCCTCGAAAAAGCCGGCATCTCGTGGCAGATCTATCAGCAGGGCACCGGGTTCGACAACTTCACCGGCAACTACGGCACGAACATGCTGGCGTGCTTCAACAACTTCGTGAATGCGCCGGCCGGTTCGTCGCTGCAGACGCGCGGGATGAGCACGCGTCCGATCACGCAGCTGAAGGCCGACGTGCAGGCGAATGCGCTGCCGCAGGTGTCGTGGCTGCTGCCGCCCGCCGCGTATTCGGAGCATCCGAAGTTCACGCCGCTGTATGGCGCGTACTACCTGTCGACGATCCTCGATGCGCTGACGTCCAACCCGGACGTGTGGAGCAAGACCGTCCTGCTGATCATGTACGACGAAAACGACGGCTTCTTCGACCACGTCGTGCCGCCGTCGGCGCCGACGCTGCCGGGCTCGGGCATGAGCACCGTGGACGTGTCGCTCGAGCGGCACAACGTCGTGACCGCCACGCAAGCCGGCACCTATTCGGCCGACAATCTGCCGTACGGGCTCGGTCCGCGCGTGCCGATGTTCGTCGTGTCGCCGTGGTCGAAGGGCGGCTTCGTCTGCTCGCAGGTGTTCGATCACACGTCGGTGCTGCAATTCATCGAGAAGCGCTTCGGCGTGGTGGAGACCAACATCTCGCCGTGGCGCCGCGCGATCTGCGGCGACCTGACGTCGGCGCTCGACTTCTCGAAATCGGATGCGACGCTGCCGACCCTGCCGAACACGCAGGCATATGTCGCGCAGGCCGACCTGCAATGCTCGCGCGCGTCGTCGCAGACCGCGCCGGCCAGCACCGCGCAGCAGGTCGTGACCGCGCAGGAACCGGGCACGCGGCCGGCGCGCGCGCTGCCGTACGAGTTGCATGTCACCGGCCAACTCCAGGCACAAGGGTATGCGCTGACGTTCGCGAATACCGGCACGCAGGGCGCGCACTTCTGGGTCTATACGGGCGACCCCACCGCGATGCCGCGCCGCTATACGGTCGAAGCGGGCAAGCAACTGACCGATACGTGGGCGCTCGATGCGAACGGCAACTACCTGGTGAGCGTGTGGGGGCCGAACGGTTATTTCCGGCGCTTCGCGGGTTCGGCGGCGGCGGATGCCGCGGCCAAGCCTGAAATCACACCGTGCTACGACACCGCGAACGGCGACGTGTACGTGACGATCGCCAATGCGGGCACGAGCCCGCTCACGGTCACGGCGACCGATGTCGCGTACGGCGGCGCGGCGCGCACGCTGACGGTTCCGGCCGGGCAGCGTATCGAAGCGCACTGGGACCTGTCGTGCAGCAGCCACTGGTACGACCTGCAGTTCGCGGTGGCGGGCAATGCCGGCTGGACGCGCCGCATCGCGGGGCACGTCGAGACCGGCAAGGCCAGCATCACCGACCCGGCGGCCGTCGCGCCGACGATCACGGCGATCTGACGACGGTAACCGATGCGACGACGGGCCGGCCGGTTGTAACCGGCCGGCCCGTCGCGTTTGCCAATCGATGATGTCGCGGCGGAAGCGTCAGGGCAGCAGCCCGTCGTCGTGCGCCATCATCAGCGCCCGCATCGCGGACCACATGCCGTAGTAATGCACGACGTAGCTGTCCGCACGGCGAAACAGCCAGGGTGTGTTGAGGCTCACGAGATCGGCCACGCCTTCGCCGTGCAACTGCCCGTCGCGCTCCATCGCGCGAATGAAATGCAGCTGGTCGCCGTCGCTCGCATAGACGCTCGAGCGGTCGTGCAGCGCGGCGATCGCCGTCATCAGGTCGCGCAGCATCGCGTCGTTGCGTTCGGTACGGCGAAACGCCATCACGCCCGAATTGAACGCCCACTGGCCGATATCCTGCGCGAGCAGCCAGTCGCGCCCTTCGAGCAGCGGTTCCAGCGGTTGCTGCTGGTTCGCGATCAGCACGTCGGCATCGAGCCACACGACCCATTCATGGTGCTGCAGGTACGCGTGCAGCAACCACGGCTTGAACCAGTTGCCGGTCGCGTTCAGCCCGATCTCGGCGGGAATGTCGCGATGCACGTAGAGCGTGTAGCCGTGCGCATCGCAGTAGCGCCGGAAATTCCGTTCGGCGACGCGTGCATAGCTGCCGATGTTCGGCGTGTACAGCATCATCAACGCGATCGGGCGGCCGGGGTGGTACGTGGTGCGCTCGGCGCGTTCGTCCGGCGTGACCGCCGCATCGTGATCGAACGAGAACATCGGCCGGCCGGCGGCGCGGCAGCGATTGACGTAGGCGACGAGCGTGTCGCGAAAGCGCGGCGTCGCGCCTTTGCGTTCGGGATCGCGCGGCGTGTCGTCGATGCTGATCGCGAACGTCGGGGCGCGGCTCCACATCGGATCGAGGTCGGGGCCGGACGGCATGACCGCGTACAGCCCGTCGATCGGCGTCATGTAGCCGTGCGTATCGATATCCGCGAACAGCGCGGCTTCCGACGTCAGCCTCGGCTCGCTGCCGAGCTTGCAGCGCTGCACGAGCCGCATCACGATCGCCCGCACGTCCGGGGTGTTGCGCCAGATCTGCACGTCGACTTGCGGCAGCGGCGACGCGAACGCGTCGACGAACAGCGTATCGCGCCCCGCCATCAGGCGATCGAGCGCGACGGGTTGGATGATCGCCGCGTCTTCGCTGAGCAGCAGCACGAGTTCGCCGGGTTGCGCGCCGCGCAGCACGTGAAGCAGCGATTCGTAGCGATGCAGCGGTCGCAACGGCAGCGCCTGCGGCATGCCGCAGGCGTCGACGATCTCGTGGCGATAGCCGTGCACCTGCGCGTACCAGCGGTGATTCTCGAGACTCGCGGGCGCGGGCTGGCTGAAATGACTGACGACGATCATCGTGCGCTCCGGACGCCGGGACGCATGCACACGATCCGCGCGGTGCGCTTCAGCGCGGCACCCGATCCGGATACGGGTTGCGGCGAGCGCCGCCCCGGTTCGTCGTGGATGGTCTGGAAGACTGGCGCGGCATCGTATTCCATTCGGTGTGCCCTGTTCTGATCGTGGTGCGGCGAGGTCGTGCGGCGCCCGCTCGAATGTCCCGGGCAAACCGGCCGCCGGGCGGCACGAGTATCGCATAACGGTCGAACGGATTGGCACGGCGGGAGCGGGCGCTGACCATCCCTGACAGTGTGCGGCCGGCGCTCCGCTAGAATGCCGGGTTGCCGCCGCTTGACGCGGGCGGCGCTTCGCGCGCTACACTGCGCCATTCCCCGTTCAACCTTCCATCCCGCCGACGATGACGTCTCCTGTCCTGACCGGCCTGCGCATCGGTATCACGATCGGATTGCGTGCCCCCGACGAAAGCCTGTGGATCAACGGCATCAAGCAGAACGCGCTGTTCCTCGCGAAACTGCTGATGGCGTCGCCGCACGGCTACCGCGTGACGCTGGTCAACACGACCGACGTGCCGCTCACCGATGCGCTGCCATGGGACCGCAGCGCGTACGACACGCGCGCGTTCGCCGACATGAAGGACGCGCTCGACGTGGTGATCGAGCTGGGCGGGCAGATCGACGGCGAGCAGACGGCCTACCTGAAGGCCCGCGGCGTGAAGCTGGTCAGCTATTGCTGCGGCGTCGAGTACATCAACGCGATGGAGTCGATGCTGTTCGGCCGCCGGCTGTGGGATTCGCTGTTCATCAACCGCGGCTACGACGAGGTGTGGGCGATTCCGCAGATCGCACCGTCGTCGCTGCCGTTCCTGCAGTCGCTGCGGCGCTGCCCGGGGCGCGTGGTGCCGTTCGTGTGGGATCCGATGTTCCTGACCGAACGCGCGCGGTCGCTGCCCGAGCACGGCGAATACCGGCCGCGCAGCGAGCCGGGCAAGCGGCTCACGGTGATGGAGCCGAACCACAACGTCGTGAAGTTCTGCGTGTATCCGATGCTGATCATCGACGAAGCGTATCGCCGCGACCCCGACACGATCTGCTTCACGCACGTGACGAACGCCGATCGCCTCGCGCACGACAGCCCCGAGTTCGTGATGCTGATGAACTACCTGGACATCGTGCGCGCGGGCAAGGCGAGCTTCGTCGGGCGTTTCGATACGCCGCTGTTCCTGGCCGACCTGACCGATATCGTCGTGTCGCACCAATGGTCGAACCCGCTGAACTATTTCTATTTCGACGTGTGCTGGCAGGGCTATCCGCTCGTGCACAACGCGAGCCTCGCGCCCGATCTCGGCTACTACTATCCGGACAACGACGTGCAGCAGGGCGCCGACGCGCTGCTGCGCGCGCTGCATACGCACGACGACGACTGGCAAGCGTATACGCTGCGTCAGCGCGAGATCCTCGGCCGTTACACGTCGGCGAATCCGGCGCTCGTCGCCGAGTACGACGCGCTGCTCGCGAACCTGATCGGCGCGCCGGCTGCCTGACGCCGATTTTCCGCGGCGCACGTTCGAGGCGCCGCCTTCCGTCGGGTTTGTCCCGCCCTCATGTCTGACGAAATCCTGCCGTTAAAAAAGAAACCGCCGAACCCGATGAGTTCGACGGTTTTCGAAGGCACGAAATTGACGGCTCCGAGGGAAGTCCGTCAAAAAAGAGTTTATAGGTTAACAAGTCTTCAAGATTGTTAAAGATGTTTCAATTGATAATCTTCATATAATTGAAGTTGGTATTATTGATTGACCGGCACTTGATTCCGTTTCGAAACTTAATAATATCGTTTGAAACATGAAAATTGAATGCTGCGATGATCGAATGGCCCGCCGCAGCGGGTTTTCTGCGGGGCGCGGCATGGGCGGACGCCGGTGTTTCGACTCGGCATATCAAGCACGGTCGGCACCTCGAGGCACGGTATTTATCTGATCAATTGGCGGCACCCCGATTCGCGCGACGAGCAAATTCGGGTAAAGCCGATTCGGATAAAACTGTTTAGGCAAAAAAAGATAAACGATCCGGATTTTGGGATTTTGTAATTCGCGTTGTGTAACCTGTCGCACTGTCGGCATCGCGCACGCGTGGTGTATTTCAAGTAATCGAATATCGTAAAAATATCGAATTTGACGGCGCGCCGAAGCGAACAGTACGCTCCCCGGAAAAAATCGACATGACAGGATGGGCCGGGTAGGCGGCGGAGTGCGTCGAGGTTGGCTCGTTCCGCGTATGTGTTGAGGTCGAGCCGTGATCGGCGGCTCGCCATTTGCCGGAGCGCCGGATGAATGCGGTCGAAGCTCGCCAGGAGGCGAATCGGAAAGCGAATCGCGATGAAATCGATCTCGTGTTCGGCGCGCCCGACGATCATCCCGACCTTGCGTCGGTACGCAGTTTCGTCGAAAGCCGGCTCGGCTTCGCGCACGAACCCGTGTGCCGCGCCGACCTGTCGGGCGGCGTGCTGTACCGGGAATGCCTGGCGCGGCTGCGGTGGGGCGAGCGCGATGCGTTGCCGCCGCTCGCCTTCCTGCCGCGCCTCGAAGCGCTCGGGCTGATGCGCTGGTTCGACCGGTTGGTGGTCGGCCGCACGATCGACGCGCTGCGCGCCGATCCGGGAGCCGTGTACGGTTGCAACGTCGCGGCGGCGAGCGCGGTGGTCGACGACGCGTGGCTGGCGATTTTCAGGCGGCTCGAGCGCGAGCCGTCGGTGGCGGCGCGGCTGGTGATCGAGATCACGGAGACGGGGCCGCTGAACCCCGTCGCCGGCCGGTCGTTCGTGAACCGCTTCCGGCAGGCCGGCTGCCGGATCGCGATCGACGATTTCGGCGTCGGGTTCAGCGCGTTGAACAACCTGGTGGTCGGCAATCCCGACATCGTGAAACTGGACCGGTCGGTCCTGTCGTTGATCAAGCGCAACGCGATCGGGCGCTACCAGTTCCGCCGGCTGATCGCGTTCGCGCATGAAGGGGCGCGGCACGTCGTCGTGGAAGGCGTGGAAAGCGAAATCGACCGGCAGATCATCATGGATGCCGGCGTCGCGTGGGCGCAGGGCATCCGCTTTTCATGGCGGTCGCCGGCCGCCGCGTGATCGCGGCAACGGGCAGGGCGGCGTGCGCGGGATGCGTGTCGGCGGTGGGGACGAATCGCAAAGGGGCGTGGGCATGGCGGGAACGAAAGCCGGAGGCGGAACGGGCACGCAGGCGACCGACGTGCGCGACCTGGTCGCGCTCGCCGAACTGGCGGACATGCTGTGGCAACTGGGCGCCGAATCGACCGATGCGCCGATCGACGTCGCACCCTATCTCGACGGCCTGACGATCGTCGCGCGCCGCATTCAGCGGATGAGCCCGCTCGACGCGGGCGGCCGCGAGCTGGCGGCCCGGCACTACTACGCGGGCGTCATCGCCGGCGCGTGCGGCGACGAGTCGGCGATCGCGCGCGGCGTATCCGACAGCCTCGTCCGGCAATCGGGCGGTGCAGGCCGGCCGGCAGCCCGTTGTTTCGCGCTGCTCGCGCGCATGGGGTGGCGGCATGGCCGCGCATTCGCCGCGCAAAGCGGCGACCGGGTGCTGGTGTAATGCAACCGGCGCGCGAGCGAGCCCGGTGCTGCGGCCCGCTCGTGCGGCCCGTCGAACCTCAATCCTTCCCGAAACCGCCAAGCACCAGCGCCATCGCGCGGTCGATCGCATCGTCCCATCGACCGACGTGCGCGGCGCGCACGATCCGGATGCCGGGGTAGAGCGCGGTGCGCGAGCCGGTTTCCCAGCGTGCGTCCGCTTTCGGGCTGAGCAGCAGCACGGCCGGCACGCCGAGTGCGCCGGCGAGATGGATGTGCGCGGTGCAGGTCGTCACCACCGCGTCCATCGCGAGCATCAGCGCGGCCAGATCGCTGAAGTCGCCGATGGCCCGATGCGGGAAGGTGACCGGCAGGTCCGATTGTTCGGATTGCGCGGACAGGTCGCGATTGAGACAGTACGCGGCGTAGCCGCGCATTCGCGCGAACGGCGCGAAATCGCGCAGGCTGGCCGCGCGATGGAAGCGTGCATCGCTTTCGTCGCGACCGCGCCAGTTCAGCCCGATGCGGCGCGTGCCGGGCGCATGGCCGTCGTGCGACACACGCTCGCGCCACGTGGCCGCATGCGCGGGCGGGCACGTCAGGTAGGGCGCCGGCACGCCTTCCGGCGCCGGCGCGTAACCGAACTGCGCGGCGAGCACCAGGAACGAACACCAGTAGTCGTGGGCGAGATGCGACGTGTCGACCCACGCGCCGTGCGCGCCGACGAATTCGATGCGCGGGAACGTCTGGCGCAGCAGGCCCGTCAGCGCGTCGGGGACGACCACGGTCACGCCGGCGCAGCCGAACGCGTCGAGCGCATGCAGATAGCGCGCGTACTGAAGCTGATCGCCGACACCGCCGTAGCTGAGGACGAGCAGCCGCTTGCCGTGCAGCGGCTGGCCCTGGTAAAGCCGCTCCGTCGCCAACCCGAATTGCGCGGCCGTCAATACGTTTTCGCTGTCGATGGTGGCGCGTGCGGCCTCGTCGCGTCGGCCGGCACGCAGCAGCAGCGCCGAGCGCGCCAGCTGGATGCGCCCGCGCGCCGCGTCGGGCAGCGCGGCCGGATCGCCGAACGGGTCGAGCGCCGCAAGCCCGGCTTCGGGCATGCCGGCAAAGCCATAGCATGACGCGAGCTGCAGCGCGATCGCCTCGTCGTCGAGCCCGCGGCCGCGTGCGCGCCGCCAGCGGTCGATCGCATGCCCCCACTCACCGCGCGATTCATGCTCGAGCGCGCGGTTCCAGTCCGTTTCGGGCGCGTCGGCATCGGCGACCGCGGCCGTCGCTGGCGCCGCGCCGTGTTCGGCCGTCGCGCCGACGGCGAGCGGTTCGCCCGTGATGAACAGGCGCTGCCGGTCCCAGCGCGGGTTCGGCACGCACAGCAGGTTCAGCCCGTCGATCCGGTAGAACGTGTAGTCGAGACCGGCGAACGTGTCGATGATCGGCGCCTCGCCGACTTTCCAGTATTCGATCCAGCACCACGGCAGATGCGCCTCGATCAACTGCCGTGCGCCGCGCAGCGCATCGATCTCCATTCCTTCGATGTCGAGTTTCAGGAAATCCAGCCGCGGCAGGCCGAGCGAATCGAGCCGGACGACCGGCGTCGGCGTGCCGCCCGACGCTTGCGCGTCGACGAGCGAGACCTGTCCGAAGTCGGCAGCCTGCCCGTAGTCGACATCGGGCACCTTCATCGTGCCGTTGGCGGCGGCCAGCCCCATGTTCAGCAGATGGAGATTGCCGAGCTGGTTGAGCGCGACGGTGCCGCCGAGTGCGTGAAACAGCGTGCGCTGCGGCTCGAACGCATAGACGCGGCCGCCGCGCTCGCGCAGCCGGTGCGCGACGGGCACGCAGACGAGCCCCGCGTTCGCGCCGCCGTCCACGGCGATGGCGCCGTCGGGCAACTGATCGATCACGTGCAGGATCGTGTCGAGTTCGCCCTGGATATGCGGCCGGCCGGTCTTGATCAGCGCCTCGGCCTGCAATGCGCAGTGCCGGTTGATGACGAACGGGCCGTGGATCGAATCGATCACGACGAAATTGCGGACGGTCTGATTCATGGGCAGGGGCGCGGGCGAAGGAAATCAGCCGAGCGGGCGGCCGGCGAACAGATGCTGGATCTGCGTGGAATAGGCGCGGACGTTGTGCTCGGCGAGCGTGTCGACCTGATGCAGGCAGCGACGGGCGGCCGCCGCGTAATCGTCGATCCGTGCATCGTGCGTCTGCGCGGCGGTCGCGATCGCACGCGCCGCATCGAAGATCTCGAAGTCCGGATAGTAGTAGCCGACGTCGCGCAGGAACGGCGAGTTGTGCACGAGCGGGTAGTTGCCGTACAGCGCGTCGTACAGCAGATAGTTCAGGCCGTTTTCCCAGTGGTGCGACACGACGATGTCGGTGTGATGCGCGGCCCACGCGACGAACGGCGCGCGCACGTCGGCGGTGGCCTTGCCGTCGCGCACCATTTCGAGCCCGAGCGCGAGATGCTTGAAGGCGACGTTTTCCTTCTTGTCGAACGTGTTGGTCATGTACACGTGCTCGATGAGCTCCGGATGCTCGACGTAGCACGCGTTCGCGGCGAGCATCGGCACGATCGCGCTCTTCACGACGTTCAGGTTCGGCTCGAAGAACGCGATGCGCTTGGCCGGGCCGTGGTTGCGATAGCCGAAGCGCGCCTTCAGTTCGGGATCGGCGTCGAGGCTGCGCTCGATGAAATACGGCGACCAGATATGCGGCAGCTCGATCACCGGCGCACGGTACACGGCCTGGAAATACGCGGCGCACGTGTGCATGTGCTGCGGATTGGTCCAGATCTCGTCGAACTGCACGCGGTGCGGGTTCGGCCGCCAGTCGTTCTTCTCGAAGTTGATCGTCTCGACCGCGATCACGTAGTCGTTGCCGAAGCGATACGACACGCACTTGCCGCCGCGCTGGCGCACGACGTCCGTGTGCGACGGGTCGACGAACGCGTTCATCTCGATCAGCAGGTCGGTCTGGTGAACGACGGCCGACAGCGGCCGCAGCGCGTCGCCGAACGCGTCCATCATCAGCGCCTGTGGATACTCGGTGATGCCGTTGTCGTGCGCGAGCCAGACCTCGCCGATCAACGGCGACTGCTTCAGCAGCATGTACAGGTACACGCAGTGCTGGTTCGCGCCGTTGTACCAGATCGACTGCGTCGCGTCGCGCTGCACGTTCATCGTTATCGCGACATTGAGTTTCATCGGATCGGCTCCGTGGGGCGGGCAGTGCGCGGCTTACTGCGCGGCGTTTTGCGTCTGACGCGGCACGTAGCCCGTCAGGTGCCAGCGGCCGTCGGTTTCGAGGCGAAAGCTCAGCTTTTCGAACATCGTGGCGCCGCTCGCCACCGTCGTCGCGTAATCGACGTTCGCATAGAGCCCGTCGGGCATCCCGGCCGTTCGCTCGTAGCGGATGCGCGTGACCTGCGCCCAGCCGCGATGGCTGACCGTGCCGACCGACTGGCGGGCCTGCTGCATCTGCGCCGCGAACTGGTCCTGCTTGAAGCGCGCCTTGACGAACGGTGCAGCGTCGGTCCATACCGCGCCGTACTGGCCGGCGTCGAGCTGCTTGAACACCGCATCGGAGTCGCGCAGCAGCGTGTCGGCCGATTCGCCGGCGGCTTGCGCATGCGCGCCGATCGCGATCGATGCGGCGGCGCAGCCAAGCAGCCATTTTGCGCGGGTGAGGGTCGGGCGTGCGTTCATGGGCGGGGTCCGGAAAGGGCGGCGCGTCACGCGTCGCGATAGAGGGTGGCGATCGCGTCCGTATAGGCCGCGACGTTCTCGGGGTTGTAGATGCTGACCGAGTCGAGCACGTGCTTCGACTGCTCGCGATACGCGTCGAGATTCGCGTCGTGCTCGGCGAACGCCTGCAGCAGCGCGCGGCCGCCCGCCTGGCAGTCGAAGTCCGGATAGAAATACCCGGCCTTGCCGAGGAACGGCGAGTTGTGGATCAGCGGATAGTCGCCGTACAGCAGCTCGTAGTACAGGTAGTTCTGCGCGTTCTCCCACGTGTGCGACACCACCGCATCGCCGTACGCGGCCATGAACTCGTACACCGCATAGCGGCTTTCGAACGTCGTGATGCCGTGGTTCACGATGTCGAGGCTCTTCGCGAAGTGCACGAACGTCGGATGTTCCTTCAGGTGAATCGTGTTGCACACGCGCACGAACTCGAGGAACTCGGGCTTCGCGCGATACGCTTCCTCGGTCACGAGCATCGGAATGATGCTCGTCTTCACCATGCAGATGTTCGGCTCGAACATCGTCACGCGCCAGCGCGGCTTGCCGGGCTGATAGCCGAACGACAAACCGGCGCCGAGCGTCGCGCGCGCCTTGTCGAACAGCATCGGATGCCAGATGTGCGGAACGATCGTGACCGGCGCGCGCAGGCCCGTCTGGTAGTAGTGCAGGCACGAGCGCTCGAACTCGGGGATCGTCCACACCGCGTCGTACGGCGCGCCCGAGAACAGGAAGCCCGACGGCTTGTCGAACATCGCGCGTTCGATGTCGATCACGTAGTCGTTGCCGACCCGCATCGTGACGACCTTGCCGCCGCGCTCGCGGAACGCGCGCAGGTAGTCCGCGCCGAACTGTGCGCTCATCTCGATCAGCACGTCGCAGCGCTCGAGCGCTTCGTCCATCGACAGCAGCGGCACGTTCCACTCGCCGAGCATCATCTGCGGATCGGCGACTTGTTCGCCGCCGTTCACCATCACGGCATCCGCGACGAGCGGTGACTGGCGCAGCAGCAGGATCAGCAGCAGGCAGTTCTGGAAAATGCCGTTTTCCCACAGCGACTGGCCGGCGCCGCGCACGAACAGCGACACGCCGACGACGAGACGCTTGCCCTCGCCGGGCGCTTGACGGGCATTGGAGTCCGACATGCGTATGCTCCGGTTCAGGCGACCAGACGCGAGACGAACGCGTCGAGGTTCGCGGGGTTGTCGATCGAGACCGACTGCAGCAGCCGGCCGGCCTTCGCGCGGTAGTCGTCGAGGCGTTCGTCGTGATGCAGCCACGCTTCGAGCAGCGCGCGGCCGCCCGCGGCCGAGTCGAAGTCCGGGTAGTAGTAGCCGGCGTCGCCGATCAGCGTCGAGTTGTGGATCAGCGGATAACCGCCGTACAGCACGTCGTAATACAGATAGTTCTGCCCGTTTTCCCAGTGATGCGACACGACCGCATCCGCATGGCGCGCCATGAAGCCCGGCAGGTCGAGGCGCGGTTCGAAGGTCGCCTTGTGCTGGCGCACGAGATCGAGGCTGTTCGCGAAGTGCACGAAGGTCGGATGTTCCTTCATGTGCATCGCGTTGACGACGAACATGTGCTGCACCGCGTCCGGCCGCGCGCGGTAGAACGCGTCGCACGCCAGCATCGGGTAGTGGCAGGACTTCGCGACCGAGATGTTCGGTTCGAGCATCGCGAGGCGCCACGGGCGGGCGCCGGGCTGATAGCCGAACGTCGCCCCTTCGCCGGCGATCACGGCGACGCGGCGCTCGAGGAAGTACGGCGACCAGATGTGCGGCATCAGATGGACGGGCGCGCGCAGGATCGTCTGCAGCATCGGCGCGGCGGTCTTGTCGTATTGCGGCAGCAGCCACACTTCGTCGAACGGTGCGCCGTTGAACACGTGCCCCGACGGTTTCCCGAAGATCGGCGTTTCGCACAGACCCGCATACACGTGCCCGCAGAAGAACGCGGCGATCTTCTTGCCGAGCGCCTTCATGTGCCGCAGCCACTCGACCGGCAATTGCGCGCCCATTTCGATCACGACGTCGAGTTCGTGCGTGACGTCGGCGGGTTTCACCAGCGGGATGTCGAGGCCGTCGAGTTCGAGGCCGGCCGGCAGCGCGTTGGCGTCGCCGCCGTTCAGGAAATAGACGGGGCCGACGCGATCCGAGCGCTTGAGCATCATCGCGAGGAACGCGATGTTCTGGTGAATGCCGTTTTCCCAGATCGCCTGGCCGTCGCGCGCAAACAGCGAGATGCCGACCGCCGGCCGTTGCTTGCGGGTGCCGCCCGCGGCGGCTTCATTGATGTCCGTCACCGGTTGGTTTCCTCTGCGGCGTCATGCGTCCGGGCATCGCGTCGAGCGTATGGCCGGCAGCGGCGCGCCGTGGATCGTCATGGTTGGATTCGCGCCGGTGCGCCGCGGTGCACGAATCGGGCGACGAGATTCGCGCGGGCGGCAGCCGGATTCCGGCGTGTCGCCGGGCACGCCTGGCACGGCGCGCGTCGGGCAGGCTGCCCCGGCGACTGTCTGCGGCGATTGTGGCATGGAAACCGCCGGTTTTGGCAGGACGTGACGAACTTTGACATAGCCGCCGGCCAACGGAAACGGGCGCAGGCGTTGCGGCGCCCGGTGGTCCGGCGGCGTGCCGGCGCGGCGCGGACGGCACGCCGGATCGCGCGGCCGCACGGGCGGCCGCAGGCGGCTCAGTGCTGCAGCCGGATTTCGACGCGGCGGTTGCTGGCGCGGCCTTCCGGCGTCGCGTTGGATGCGACCGGATCGGCCTTGCCGCGGCCCGAGACCGTCATCGAGTCGGTCTTGAGCCCGTGCGCCTTCAGATAGGCGGCGACCGATTCGGCCCGGCGCTTCGACAGCGCGAGGTTGTAGTCGTCGCTGCCCACCGAATCGGTGAAGCCGGTGACCGTCACTTGCGAGTACGTGCGGTCGGCGCGCTCGCTCAGCAGCCGGTCCAGCGATTCGCGCGCGGTCGGCGCGAGCGTCGCGTGGTCGGTGGCGAACAGCGCGTCGCCCGACAGGTTCACGCGTTCGACCACGGCGGCGGCCGGCTCGGCGGCCGAGGCCGCTTCGGCCGGTGCGGCGCCGCACTGGAAGACCAGCGTGGCCGGATCGGATTTGTCGCGCAGCGCGCGGGCCGAGTCCACGGCGCGCACGGGCTCGTCGGCGCAGATCTTGCGGGCGGCCTTCATGCAGGTCTGCGGGCCCGACAGCAGGCCGTGGCAGTCCACCTGGAAGGTGCGCACGCCGTCGCGCGGCTGCAGTTCGGAGGCGCTGAAGGTCGGGCCGGATGCGGTCGAGCACGCGGCGAGGGCCGTTGCGGAAAGCGCGAGCGCAAGAGCGAGTTTGTTCACGGTGACGTCCTTAAAGCTTGGGTTGACCGAGGCCCGCCGCGCGGTGCGCGGCGGGCTCGTCCTGCCGTCGGAGCCGCGGGCCGCCCGGCTGGCGAGCCGGACGGCCGGGCGGCGCGACGCATTACTTCCACTGGTACAGCATGCCGGCGCCGATCACCTTCTGACCGCCGCTGAAGCCGCCGTTGATCGAGGCCTTCAGGTTCTCCGTGATGCGCGCCTGCATGTTGACCGCCATCGCCTTCTGGCCGAGGAAGGTCGACGTGCCCACTCCCATCCCGAAGTTGGCGTCGCGATCGAGCTGCGGGATCGACGCCATCGCGCCGACGGCCGCGATACCCTGCTTCGCCATCTGGTCGGTCTGCTGCAGTTGCGAACCCAGCGAGTTGATCTGCGCCTGCTGGCCCGACAGTGCCGTCGACAGCGTCGTCTGCACCTGCGTCAGCTGGTTCACGTTCACCGCGTCGGTGCCTTGCGTACCCGGCGCGACGTTCGTGATCTGGCGCTGCTGCTGGTCGCTACCGACCGACACCACGTTCGAGCGACCGCCGTCGTTCGAACCCGCGCCGATCGCCACTGAGTTCGAGCCGGCGGTGACGACCGGGACGTCGGTGCCCTTGCCGTTCATGTCGGCCGCGATGCCGTTGTTGTTGGCTGCACGCGTCGTGTTGTTGTTGATCGACGTCGACAACTGGTTCAACTGGTTGTTGATGTTCGTCACGCCGGTCGACAGCGATGCCACGTTGCTGTTCGTCGTGCTCAGGCCGGTGGACAGCGAACCGATGCCGGTCGAAGTCGACGTCGACAGCGAGTTGACGTTGCTGTTCGTCGTGCTGAGGCCCGTCGACAGCGAGTTGATCGCGGTCGAGGTCGACGTGGACAGCGAGGCCACGTTGCTGTTCGTCGTGCTCAGGCCGGTCGACAGCGAGTTGATGCCGGTCGACAGGGATGCGACGTTCGACGCGGTGGACGTCGACAGCGTGTTGATCGCGTTGTTCGTCGCGTTCAGCTGGCTGCCGTTGATCGCGTCCGTGCTCGTGGCCGAGATCCGACCCGCGGCGACGTTCGTGATCTGGCGTTCCTGGCCCGGTGCGCCGACGCTCACCACGCCGACCGGCGAGCCGCCCGCGAACGGGTACGTGACGCCGCCGATCGTGGCGCTCGAGGTGCCAACCGCCGCGGCCGTGACCGAGTTCGCGCCGAGTGCGATCGAGTTCGCGACGTTCGCTTGCGCGTTCGTGCCGAAGGCGAGCGCGTCGGCGGCCGTGGCCTTGGCGGCCGAGCCGTAGGCCTGTGCGCCGGTGGCGCTGGCCGTGGCCTGGCTGCCCAGCGCGATCGTGTTGTCCGCGGTGGCCTGGTTCGAGCTGCCGAGGGCGAGCGCGCTGGCGCCGGTTGCCGTGTTCTGGTTGCCGAGGGACACCGCGCCGTCGCCGGTCGCCGTATTGTTCGCACCCATCGCCACGGCGCCGGTACCCGTCGCCACGTTCGGATCGCCGATCGCGACCGCGCCATCGCCGGATGCCGTGTTGCCGGAGCCGATCGATACCGCCTTGCCGCCCGTTGCCGATGCGTTCTGGCCGATCGCGACCGCGCCTGCCGTCTGCGCGTTCGAGCCGTCGCCGACTGCCACGCTGCTCGCGCCCGCCGCGCTGGCGTTCACGCCGGCGGCGAGGGCATTGGTGCCGGTTGCACCGGTGTTGTCGTAGTTGGCTTGCTGCACGCCGTTGTCGTTGACGCTGTAGTAGTGCGTCTTCGCGGCGTTGATCGCGGTCGAGGTCGAGGTCGACAGCGACGACACCGAGCTGTTCGTGCTGCTCAGGCCGGTGGACAGCGAGCCGATGCCGGTCGACGTCGAGGTGGACAGCGACAGGATCGTGCTGTCCGTGCTGCTCAGGCCGGTGGACAGCGAGCTGATGCCGGTCGAGGTCGAAGTCGACAGGGACGTGATCGAGCTGGTGGCCGACGACAGACCCGTCGAGGTGGAGGTCGACAGGGAGCTGATCGAGCTGTTGGCCGAGGACAGGCCGGTCGACGTCGAGGTCGACAGGGACGACACCGAGCTGTTGGTCGAGCTCAGGCCAGTGGACAGCGAGCTGATGCCGGTCGAAGTCGAAGTCGACAGGGACGTGATCGAGCTGTTGGCGGACGACAGGCCGGTCGAGGTGGAGGTCGACAGGGACGACACCGAGCTGTTGGTCGAGCTCAGGCCAGTGGACAGTGAGCTGATACCGGTCGAAGTCGAGGTCGAGAGCGACGTGATCGAGCTGTTGGCCGACGACAGACCGGTCGAAGTCGAGGTCGACAGCGAGGTGATCGAGCTGTTAGCCGACGACAGCCCCGTCGAAGTCGAAGTCGAGAGCGACGTGATCGAGCTGTTTGCCGACGAGAGGCCGGTCGACGTCGAAGTCGACAGCGACGTGATGGAGCTGTTTGCCGACGAGAGGCCGGTCGAAGTCGAGGTCGAGAGCGACGTGATCGAGCTGTTCGCGGACGAAAGACCCGTCGAAGTCGAAGTCGACAACGACGTGATCGAGCTGTTAGCCGACGACAGACCGGTCGAGGTCGAAGTCGACAGCGAGGTGATCGAGCTGTTAGCCGACGACAGACCGGTCGAGGTCGAAGTCGACAGGGACGTGATCGAACTGTTAGCCGAGGACAGACCCGTCGAGGTCGAAGTCGACAGCGAGGTGATCGAGCTGTTAGCCGACGACAGACCGGTCGAGGTCGAAGTCGACAGGGACGTGATCGAACTGTTAGCCGAGGACAGACCCGTCGAGGTCGAAGTCGACAGCGAGGTGATCGAGCTGTTCGCGGACGACAAGCCGGTCGAAGTCGAAGTCGACAGCGAGGTGATCGAGCTGTTAGCTGACGACAGCCCCGTCGAGGTCGAGGTCGAGAGCGAAGTGATCGAGCTATTAGCCGACGAGAGGCCGGTCGAAGTCGAGGTCGACAGCGAGGTGATCGAGCTATTAGCTGAAGACAACCCCGTCGAAGTCGAAGTCGACAGCGACGTGATCGAGCTGTTAGCCGACGAGAGGCCGGTCGAGGTCGAAGTCGAGAGCGACGTGATCGAGCTGTTAGCCGACGAGAGGCCGGTCGAGGTCGAGGTCGACAGCGACGTGATGGAGCTATTGGCCGACGACAGACCCGTCGAGGTCGAGGTCGAGAGCGACGTGATCGAGCTATTGGCCGACGACAGACCGGTCGAGGTCGAAGTCGAGAGCGAGGTGATCGAGCTATTCGCGGACGACAAGCCCGTCGAAGTCGAAGTCGAGAGCGAGGTGATCGAGCTATTGGCCGACGAAAGACCGGTCGAGGTCGAGGTCGACAGCGAGGTGATCGAGCTGTTCGCGGACGAAAGGCCAGTCGAGGTCGAAGTCGAGAGTGACGTGATCGAGCTGTTAGCCGACGACAGGCCCGTCGAGGTCGAAGTCGAGAGCGACGTGATCGAGCTGTTGGCCGACGACAGACCGGTCGAAGTCGAGGTCGACAGCGACGTGATGGAGCTATTGGCCGACGACAGGCCGGTCGAGGTCGAGGTCGAGAGTGACGTGATCGAGCTGTTAGCCGACGACAGGCCCGTCGAGGTCGAGGTCGACAGCGAAGTGATCGAGCTGTTAGCCGAGGACAGACCCGTCGAAGTCGAGGTCGACAGCGACGTGATGGAGCTGTTAGCCGACGACAGGCCCGTCGAGGTCGAGGTCGAGAGCGACGTGATCGAGCTGTTAGCCGAGGACAGACCCGTCGAAGTCGAGGTCGACAGCGACGTGATGGAGCTGTTAGCCGACGACAGACCGGTCGAGGTCGAAGTCGACAGGGACGTGATCGAACTGTTAGCCGAGGACAGACCCGTCGAGGTCGAAGTCGACAGCGAGGTGATCGAGCTGTTCGCGGACGACAAGCCGGTCGAAGTCGAAGTCGACAGCGAGGTGATCGAGCTGTTAGCTGACGACAGCCCCGTCGAGGTCGAGGTCGAGAGCGAAGTGATCGAGCTATTAGCCGACGAGAGGCCGGTCGAAGTCGAGGTCGACAGCGAGGTGATCGAGCTATTAGCTGAAGACAACCCCGTCGAAGTCGAAGTCGACAGCGACGTGATCGAGCTGTTAGCCGACGAGAGGCCGGTCGAGGTCGAAGTCGAGAGCGACGTGATCGAGCTGTTAGCCGACGAGAGGCCGGTCGAGGTCGAAGTCGAGAGCGACGTGATGGAGCTATTGGCCGACGACAGACCCGTCGAGGTCGAGGTCGAGAGCGACGTGATCGAGCTATTCGCGGACGACAGGCCCGTCGAGGTCGAGGTCGACAGCGACGTGATGGAGCTATTGGCCGAAGAAAGACCCGTCGAGGTCGAGGTCGAGAGCGACGTGATCGAGCTATTGGCCGACGACAGACCGGTCGAGGTCGAGGTCGACAGCGAGGTGATCGAGCTATTCGCGGACGACAGGCCCGTCGAAGTCGAAGTCGAGAGCGACGTGATCGAGCTATTTGCGGACGACAGGCCGGTCGAGGTCGAAGTCGACAGCGACGTGATCGAGCTGTTGGCCGACGACAGGCCGGTCGAGGTCGAAGTCGACAGCGAGGTGATCGAGCTGTTGGCCGACGACAGACCCGTCGAGGTCGAGGTCGAGAGCGACGTGATCGAGCTGTTAGCCGACGACAGGCCGGTCGACGTCGAGGTCGACAGCGAAGTGATCGAGCTGTTGGCCGACGACAAACCGGTCGAAGTCGAGGTCGACAGAGACGTGATCGAGCTGTTGGCCGACGACAGGCCGGTCGAGGTCGAGGTCGAGAGCGACGTGATCGAGCTGTTAGCCGACGACAGACCGGTCGAGGTCGAAGTGGACAGCGACGAAATGGCGCTGGTCGCAGTACCGACTTGCTGGGCGACCGAATACAGTTGGCTGCCGTTGATCGCGTCGGTACTGGTGGAGGTCACTTGACCCGCGGCGACATTGGTGACTTGTCGTTCCTTGCCGGCATCACCCACGCTGACGACGCCGACTGGCTTGGCGCCAGCGAATCCGCTGAACGTCACGCCGTTGACGGTCGCGCTGCTCGTGGGCGTTGCCGCGACGGTCTTCGAGTCGGCGCCAAGTGCGACGGAGTCGTCTGTGCTGGCGACCGCCCCGAGGCCGATGGCGACGGAGTTGATCGTGCTGGCGACGGCGCCCGAGCCAATGGCGACAGCGTCGGTGCCCGTTGCGGTGCTGTCGGCGCCGGTCGAGTTCGCGTGGAAGTACTTGATGCCCTGGCTGTTGATGTTGTTGATCGCCGAGCCGACGCTGTTGGCGGTCGACGTCGTGCCGTTCGCGTTGTATGTGGTGTACGACGGGGCCGAAACCTTGCCTGTCGTCGGGTCGTACGTCGAACCGCCGCCAAGTGCCGAGGCGGTGCTGCTGCCGAGGTTGTCCGTCTTCGTCGAGACCGTGCTCAGGCCGGTGGACAGCGAGTTGATGCCGGTCGAGGTCGAAGTCGACAGCGACGAGATCGAGCTGTTAGCTGACGAGAGGCCGGTCGACGTGGAAGTCGAAAGCGACGTAACCGAGCTGTTTGCCGAGCTGAGGCCGGTGGACAGCGAGTTGATGCCGGTCGAGGTCGACGTGGACAGCGACGAGATCGAGCTGTTAGCCGACGAGAGGCCGGTCGACGTGGAAGTCGAAAGCGACGTAACGGAGCTGTTAGCCGAGCTGAGGCCGGTGGACAGCGAGTTGATGCCAGTCG
Organism: Burkholderia sp. EMB26; assembly: GCF_024730645.1. Classification (NCBI taxonomy): domain Bacteria; kingdom Pseudomonadati; phylum Pseudomonadota; class Betaproteobacteria; order Burkholderiales; family Burkholderiaceae; genus Burkholderia; species Burkholderia sp. EMB26. The sequence goes on along the minus strand of NZ_CP078071.1, from coordinate 1,574,392 downwards.
AGGTCGACGTGGACAGCGACGAGATCGAGCTGTTAGCCGACGAGAGACCGGTCGACGCGGAGGTCGAAAGCGACGTAACGGAGCTGTTTGCCGAGCTGAGGCCGGTGGACAGCGAGTTGATGCCGGTCGAGGTCGACGTGGACAGCGACGAGATCGAGCTGTTAGCCGACGAGAGGCCGGTCGACGTGGAAGTCGAAAGCGACGTAACGGAGCTGTTAGCCGAGCTGAGGCCGGTGGACAGCGAGTTGATGCCAGTCGAGGTCGACGTGGACAGCGACGAGATCGAGCTGTTAGCCGACGAGAGACCGGTCGACGCGGAGGTCGAAAGCGACGTAACGGAGCTGTTTGCCGAGCTGAGGCCGGTGGACAGCGAGTTGATGCCAGTCGAGGTCGACGTGGACAGCGACGAGATCGAGCTGTTAGCCGACGAGAGGCCGGTCGACGTGGAAGTCGAAAGCGACGTAACGGAGCTGTTTGCCGAGCTGAGGCCGGTGGACAGCGAGTTGATGCCGGTCGAGGTCGACGTGGACAGCGACGAGATCGAGCTGTTGGCCGACGAGAGGCCGGTCGACGTGGAAGTCGAAAGCGACGTGACCGAGCTGTTAGCCGAGCTGAGGCCGGTGGACAGCGAATTGATGCCGGTCGAGGTCGACGTGGACAGCGACGAGATCGAGCTGTTAGCCGACGAGAGGCCGGTCGACGTGGAAGACGACAACGACGTAACCGAGCTGTTAGCCGAGCTGAGGCCGGTGGACAGCGAGTTGATGCCGGTCGAGGTCGACGTGGACAGCGACGAGATCGAGCTGTTAGCCGACGAGAGGCCGGTCGACGTGGAAGACGACAACGACGTAACGGAGCTGTTAGCCGAGCTGAGGCCGGTGGACAGCGAATTGATGCCGGTCGAGGTCGACGTGGACAGCGACGAAATCGAGCTATTAGCCGACGACAGACCCGTCGAAGCCGACGTCGACAGACTCGTGATGCTCGACGTCGTCGTGCTCGCAACCGAATAGAGCTGGCTGCCGTTGATCGCGTCGGTGCTGGTGGCCGTGACGAGGCCCGCCGCGACGTTCTGGATACGGCGTTCCGAGCCCGACTGCCCGACGCTGACGACACCGCCCGCCGAATTGGCGCCGGCGAAGTTGCCGAACGTCTGACCGCCGATCGTGGCGCTGCTGACCGTGGTGGTGCCGCCGGACGTCGCCGTTGCCGCACTGGTCGTCAGCGCGTTGTAGCCGAGGGCGACCGAGTTTGCGACGCTCGCGGTCGAATTCGAACCGAGTGCCGTGCCGTAGCTTCCGGACGCCACGGCTGCCGCGCCGACGGCGACCGCGCCGGCGCTGCCGCTGGCCGTCGAGCCGTTACCGAGCGCGAGTGCGTCCGTGCCGGTAGCCAGCGACTTGGCGGCGAAGCTGCCGGCGTTACCGAGCGCGATCGCGCCGGTGCCGTTCGCGGTCGCGGCGTTGCCGATGGCGATCGCGCCGTTGGTGCCCGTTGCCGACGCCGAGCTGCCGATTGCGACGGAGCTGTTGGTTGCCGTGCTGCTGTTGCCGAGCGCGACGGAACCCGTGCCGCTCGCCGAGTTGCTGTTGCCGAGCGCGATGGCGCCGGAGCCGTTCGACGTGTCATTTGCGCCGATTGCCAGCGCACCCGTGCCGGTGGCGCTGTTCGGATCGCCGATCGCAACGGCGCCGTCGCCGGTCGCGACCTGGCCTCGGCCGATCGCGACCGCGCCGCCGGCGGCCGTGGCGCCGTTCGCGGTGGTACCGGACGAGCCGATCGCCACGTTCCGGCCCGTTGCGCCGGAGACGACGCCGTCGCCTTGCGCGATGCCGTACGCACCATTGACGGTCGCACCGCGACCGACTGCGATCCCCGACGTGGCGGTCGACGCGACGGACGATTGCCCGCCGATCGCGATACCGTCCGAGGCGGCCGATTGAGCGCCCTTCGTTGCGTTGCTGCCGATGGCGATCGAACCCGCACCCGAGGCGAGCGTCGAGTTGGCCTGCGACAGCGGCGTCGTACCGTCGCCGCCCGCGCCGCCGATCGCGACCGAGTTCAGCGCGCTGGCCGTCGAACCGAAGCCGAGGGCGGTTGCGGCGGCGCCGCTGGCGGTGGTTTCGAGACCGGCCGCGACACCCCAGAGGCCGGCCGACGATTGCATGCCGGTGGCGACGGCGCCGTTGCCGGTCGCCTGCGCGAACGAGCCGTATACCGTGACACCGGTCCAGCCATTGCCGTTGGAGTTACACCCGGCTACGACCGAATACGTTCCGGAGCCATCGGCGGCCTGGTTTTGCGTGCCACCCGGGTTGACGCGGCCGACCGCGCCGTTGCTGCCCGTGAAGCAGGTCTGCTGTGTGTTGAGCGTGTTGGCCTCGGCCAAGCCGGGCAGGCTGATCGCCAGCGCCGCGACTGCTGCCACCACGACGGCCGACTTGTTCGGCTTGCCCCGTGCCGAATCGATTTCCGATGCCGCGACCCAGGCGCCAAGCGCTTCGTTCCAGATCGAGCGGTATGTGCGGTTCATGTCCTGCTACCTCCAAATGTGCACGCCACACACCGGTCTCTTTGGTTAGAGGATTACTCCGTGCGCTCGCGCGAATCTCAAAATTGATGGGCGGAGTTTATTGGAGGAGGATTTTAGAGATTGACAAACAGTGATAAATGAAACGTTCGGAAAGTTAAAGAATGGTTAATGCATCGCTTTTTGATGTATTGGGGAAGAATGTATTTGAAAGATGCAAGAATGTGTCTTGTAGGGTTTGAATTTTTCTGGCGAGGAGCATGATTTCATATAAAAATCAACGACTTATAGAAGTTGTGTGCGATGGGTAACAGATCGCATCGCCTCAAAAGTAAGACAAATGAAATAGCAAACGTTTGCGCAGCCCTGCATTCTTTCATTTCCGTAAGGATTGTTTGGCTATGATGAGATAATATCTTTGCCTAATTATTAACTTGTTAAATGTTTTGTGTGAATTGAATTGGTTTTTGTATTTAGAGATTATTTTATAATCGAATTTACCTGGCATGACGCGCATTGGGTTGTGCCGATCTGCGCATCCCGCCCGGCGCGGGGGCCCGTGCGACGGGCGTTCCGGGCCGCCCGGCCCATCGAAGTTGTAAAAAATTGCTACAGGGCAACAAATGAAACAATTCGCGTCAATTTATCGGATTTGTCCTATTGACGAGCGCGTTGTAATCGGTGTTAAGGCGGAATCGGTACGCACGCCGGAAGTCGGGCAGGCAGGGGGAGCGGCTGTTTCGCGGGGTGTGTCGACAGGTCGTCAAAGACCGCAGGTCGGCGTCGGGTCGGCGGCGGCCGAAATGTCAGATGGAGGGTGCGGCAATTTGTCCGTCATGCCGTCGGCGGCTCGACGTGTCGAAGAAAAATAGGGATTGATCGAATGTGTCGCGCACGCCACATTCGGTCCACGGGCGTGGACCCAACCGGGGGCTTGCCGCATGACCGGCGGCAAGCCTTCGACTTCACTTCTTCAGAAACCGCAGCGCGAACCGCGCCATCCGCGGCACGAACATCGGGCGCAGCAGGCGCTTGTCGTATCCGGCCATCCGCCGGTCGTTCTCCGCGAGACACAGCTCGATCAGCTCGCGCGGGTTCAGCGCATCGCCGATGTCGGCGGTGCCGGTAGCCGGGAAATTCGCGTCACGCGCGGCGCCGTCGGCATCGATGCCGCGCGCGATGCTCATGCGGTCGCGGATCAGTTGCACCCACACGGCCGCCACGCGGGCGAAGAACCACGGCCGGCGCCACCACGGCATCGTGCGCCAGTACCACGCGTACCAGTTCACGAAGAACAGGATGTGGCGGCCTTCTTCCTGGATCACGGGCTCGAAGGTTTCGACCAGTTCGGGCGGGAAATAGCCGGAGCGCTGCGCGGAGCGGAACAGGCCGAACGCGAAAAAGCTGTCGATGCATTCGCTGAAGCCCGTCATCATCCACGACCATTCGGGGTCCTTCGGTGCCGGATAGGGCGGCTCGGGCGCCAACTGGATGCCGTACGCCTCGACGAGCTTCGACAGCACGACCTTGTGGCGGGCTTCCTCGCCGCCGTCCATCTCGAGCGCGCGGCGCAGCAGCGGATCGTCGACCGTCGCGGCGTAGGTCGCCACGCGGATCGACGCGCGGCCTTCGGTTTGCACCGCGATGTCCCAGATCGGCAGCGACGTGAGCCGCCTGAGTTCGGCCGGCTGGAGTGCCGGCCAGTCGATCACGGCCGGCTTGTACGGGTTGTGTGTGTCGAGCAGCATCCGACAGAACATCTGCTTGTGCGCATCGGAACCGATCCGGACCGAACCTTGCCTCTCGAAGGTCCAGTTGCGCATCGCGTGATCTGCGGCTGCATGCTCTTCCTGCAGCGTGTCAGTCATGGCTATTGTTATGCGATTACGGATCGAAAGATTCTTGCACAGCTTCCGTCATCGCGTATTTTCGAGCGGCCATGGGCACGCCGGCCCCGCGGATGTCACGCGTTCGTGTCGACCCAGAGGCGGCCCCAGCGCGACGCGTAGGCGAGGGCGTGTTCTTCCTCGAAGAAGAAATCGATGGCGTCGAACGACACGGAGCGCGGCGACGGCCCGCCGCTCGCGCGTTCGATGGTCAGGTTGGCGGCGAACAGCCCGTTCGGCAACCGGGCGGCAGCGGGAGCGACTTCATAGCCCTTGTAGCGGATCGTACGGTTCATGGCGTGCGCGGAAAAAGTTCGGACTTTCAGCGTACGAAAACCTGCCGGCGGCGTGAACCAATCTTTCGGCCAATGCAAATCACGCGGCGGGCTGAATCGTTATCGGGGTGGTACGCGGAAACGGTATGTGCGAGGGGCGAAGACGGCGCGTCCGGCACATCGCCATGCGCGGGAAGACGCGCCGCGCGGCCCCGTCGAATCTTGTCGATCAGGGCCGCGCGGCGGAATGCGGAGGTTACTGGTTGGCGACCTTCAGTACGGGCGCGAGCGCATCGACCGAGGCCGCGTGCGAGGCCGCACGATGCGACGCGAACGCGAGCGCGAATTCGGCCGCTTGCGCGCCGACCGTCTCGAGCTGTGCCACCACCTTCGGATCCGAGCAGCTGTCGGCGCTTTCGAAGCGCGTTTCCAGCGTGTTGACGGTTGCGCCGAACGGCGTCGGCCAGCCGCGCAGCGCATGAACGATCGAGCGCAGCGACGTCAGCACGGTGCCGGCCGCCTGCCAGCCGTACGCGGTGACGATCAGGCCGACCGCGCGGCCGTCGAGATACGGGCGTTCGTCCGCGCGCAGTTCCTCGAGCGTGTCGAGCGCGTTCTTCACGAGACCGGACACGCCGCCGTGATAGCCGGGCGTCGCGATGATGATCGCGTCGGCCTGGCGCACGGCGTCGATCAGCTCGCGCTGCGCGTCGGTCAGCGTTTTGTGTTCGGGGGCGTAGTGCGGCAGCGTATGCAGGAACGGGCCGTCGAACAGGCGCGTGCGTGCGCCGGCGGCCTGCGCGCCGCGCAGTGCGAACGACAGTGCGCGTTCGGTGGACGATGCGGCTCGGGTGGTCCCGCCGATGCCGACGACGAACGGGCGGCGGTGTTGATCGAATGCAGTCAAGGGGCGCTCCTGGGATTGGCTTGCCCGGCTAAGCACAGGCTTAAAACCAGATGGTAACGACCCCGTCGCCACTCTGAAAACGACTTTTCGTTCTATCGATATGCCGCGTGGCGGGGGCAATCGTGTGCGCGGCCGCGCAGATCGATAGCAGAAATGCTTGGTTGGGACGGTGCGCCACGGTCGATAAGATGGACTCGTCTCCTCCATGATGTCTCTACTGACATGGGTTGGCCCCGCCGCGCGGATGCAGGCGGGGCTTTTTTTCGTCCTCGACCGGAAAACGGGGTGCGATGCGCGGCGGCGCGGCCCGTTACTCGAACACCGGCCGGAAGAAGCTGCGCTCGTAGCTGACGATGCAGCGCGTTTCCTCCGCGTAGCGGAACGCGGCCTGGCAGGCCGGATCGTCCTTCGAGCGTTCGCGGTAACGCTCGTATTCGGCGAGGCTCGGGAACGAGAACATCGCGAGCGCGATGTTGCTCGCGCCTTCGGACGGCAGGAAGTAACCGTGATGCGTGCCGCCGAACTGCTCGACGAGCGGAATCCACATCTTGCCGTAGGTTTCGAATTCGACGAGTTTGTACGGATCGACGACGTAGCGAAGGAAGCAGGTGATCATGGGCGCTCGCGATGCGGTGACGGAGCAGCGAGTCTGGAGTGTGGGATGGCACGTGTCAACGGCGTGCGCGCCGGGGACGGGCCTCGCCGCGCGACTTCATGGCGTGCTCGGTTGCTTGCGCGAACAACGACCGGTGCTTCGATGCGTTCGCCAAGACGCGCACGCTGCATCGGAACGCACCGTCTCCACCACGTCCTCCGCCACCCGCGCTACCCCGGGATTTTTACGACATTTTTTCTTGCGACGGCTGCCGGCGCGCTCCTAGACTTCGTGCATCTTCACCACGGAGCCTGGCCATGTCGATACCCTGGAACGCGATCGCCGAACGCACCCCTGCCGCACCGCCTTTGGTGTGTGCCGATCGGGTGATCGTCCGGCGTTTCGATCCGGCAGTCGACAGCTATGCACAACTCACGCCGATGCTGCACCGCGCGTTCGCGCGGCTCGGTGCGATGGGGCTCAACTGTACGTGCGTCGATCAGGACGAAGACGTCACGCGCCGCCGCGCGGAAGCGGGCGAATGCTATGTCGCCGTGTGCGGCGGGCGTGTCGTCGGCACGGCCACGCTGTATGCGACCGATCCGTCGTCGGCCTGCTCGTTGTACCGGCGCGAAGGCGTCGCGAGCGTGCGTCAGGTGGCGGTGGACCCGGCTTGCCAGAGCCGCGGGATCGGCGCGTTGCTGCTGTCGTTCGCCGAGCAGTGGGCCGCGTTGCGCGGCTATGCGCTGCTCGCGCTGGATACGCCGCATCCCGCTGCGCACCTGCTGGCGTTCTATGGCGCGCAGGGTTTCGAGGTGGTCGACGTGATGCGTTTCTCCGGCAAGTGCTACGACAGCGCGATCCTGTGCAAACGGCCCGTTGCACGTGCGGCACGCCGCGTGTTGCCGGCAGCGCGGCTGGCTGCGCGCGTGGCGGCGGTGCGGCGTGTCATGCAGGCGTGGGCGCCGCGCATCGTCGCGATGGCCCGGCGCGAGTCGGGCTGGCGTCGCGCCGGACGTTTCGCGGCGCGCCGAGCGGCCGGTGCGGCCAGTCGTCGGTCGTCGCCGTGGCGGCCGCGTCAGCACGGCCGCTTCGTGGCGCGATAGCGGCGGGCAGGGCGCCTGCTCGTGCCGCAGGCGCGTCGCGTGGCCTTCCCGCGAAGACGGGGCGCGGATCGCTCGATGAACCGGTGTGGTCACGCGCCGCGATGGCCGAAGGAACGAACCTGCTCGATGAACGCCGCGTCGAGCGGCACGCAAACGCGTGTCGGCGTCATTCGTCGCGGTCGCGCGTCTCGCCGCCGCCTTTCGCGAGGCGCCATGCGATCGCGCCGAGCACGCCGACCGCAATCACCAGTGCGCCCCACAGCACGTAGCGGCGCCCGGCATCCGCATCGGCGGCTGCCGCCGGCGCGACCGCGGACACTGGCAGCGCCGCGCCGACGCGGGCGGGCCGCACTTCCGGCGCCATGCCGACCAGCAGTGCGTCGCGGCTCACGGCCGACGACACGAGCGACGCATCGCCGACGCCGAGCGTAAACGGCGGCGTGCCGCGCGCGACGAAGGTCAGCGCGGCCGGATGCCAGCCGATCGCGACGGCCGGCTGGCCGCCGCCGAGCCCGCCGTTGCGCATGTCGACGACGATTCGCCACGCGCGATCCGTATTCGCGACGAACTCGAACGGTGGATTGCGCTGCTCGCCGCCCTTGCCCTGCAGCCGGAACAGCACGGCGGACGCGACGTCGCGCCACGGCGACTGCGCATCGGCGCGGCTTTGCAGCGTCGCGCGCGCGACGGTGTTCGGCTGCGGCAGGTCGATGCGCACGCGGTCGACCGGATACGCGCCGTCGGTGTCGAACAGATACTCGCCGGGCGCACCGCCGGCGCGTATCCGCACGGCATCGCGCCACTGGCGCGGCACGGACGCCGTGTCGGTGCCGCGCGCGTCGCGCGGATGCGTCTCGACGTCGATCGACGCGATCGCGGGCGCGCCGTCGAGCCAGTCGAGCCGCAGGTAGCGCGGCGCCGCGCCTTCGAGCGCGATGCGCTCCTGCACCAGCATGTCGTTGCCGCGGCCGACCTTCAGCAACTGCGTGCTGCCGAGCGCTCGCCAACTGCGCAGGTCGTCGCTGGCTTCGACGGACACGCGCCCCTGGTAGCTGTCGTCGTCCACGTGCACGAGCAGTGCATCGATGCTGCCGTCGGCATGCGACAGGTCGACGAGATCCGCGCCGTGCCTGCCGTGCGAAGGCGTCGCGACGGCCGCGCGCAGCGCGCCGTCCGGGCCGACCGTCACGCCGAGCGGCGCATTGCCGTGTTCGGCGTGGACGGGCGGCAGCGGGAACCAGTGCACCGGCGTGCGGGACGGCGGCACGCCGGATGCGGCCGCGGCGGGTGCATCGAGCGAGTACGGCACCGGCTCGCCCGCGCCGTTGAAGACGCGCACGTCGCCGAGGTCGTCGCGCCGGCTCGCCGCATACACGGGCTGCGGCACGGTGAGCTGGTAATACGCGGCGCTGCCGTCGAGGTCGAGCGCGAAGCGCTGCGTGACGCGGCCGGCGTTCGGCGCGCCGTCGGCTGCCGCGAACGACGCGAGCAGGCTCAGCCCGAACAGGGCGGCGAGTCGTTTCATGGCTGGCCGTCCTGTTGCGCGGCGGCCTTCGGCGGCAGCGGCGAGAAATAGCCGATCAACAGCAGCAGCACGCCGATACCGATGAACGACACGATGCGCTCGATGCCGGTGACGTGCGACAGGTCGAACAGGAACAGCTTGATGACCGTGAGCGCGAGCAGCGCGGCGCCGACGAACCACAGCGGTCGCAGCCCGCGGCGCGTGGCCCAGATCGTGATCGCGAGCGCGCAGACCGTCCAGTACACGGACACCGACGCCTGCACGAGCGTCGACTCCGCCATCGCGCCGAATTCGTACGGCACGCCGGCCCAGTGATGCAGCGTGCGCAGCAGGATCGCGTTCAGCCACAGGAACCCGGTCGCGCCGCCCGCACCCAGCAACTCGACGCGATACGCGTCGAACGACCAGCCGAGCCTGCGCGCACGCACGAACCACGACGCGGCGAGCGCATAGACGACCGCGAGCACGAGATCGAGCGGGTTGAACAGCGGCACGCGCGCCCAGCTTCCGCCGTCCTGCGTGAAGTTCGCGTAGAAGGTCCACGCCCACATCACGACGATCAGCGGCAGCGACGCGAACGCACAGAGGCGGGCGATGCCGTCGCGGCGCGTGAGCCACATTCCGGCGAATGCGAACAGGCTCCAGCCGACCATGAACACCTGCTGGATGCCGAACGACGACAGCACGGTGTCGATGTCGTAGCCCAGGTGGAAGCGGTGATGCAGCGTGCGCAGCAGCAGCGCGTTGAACCACAGGAATACGGTCGCGATCGCCATATAGTCGACGACGCGCGGATGCCACGCGAGGCCGAGCGATTTCAGGCGACGCAGCCACGCGACGAACGCGACGAACACGAGACCCTGCGCGACGTCGAGCGGATTGAGCAGCGGCAGCCAGAAGAGCGGAGCGGCGTCGCCGTCGCTCGCCGTGCTGGCGATGCTCCAGAGCCACAGCAGCGCGGCGAGCGGCGCGGCTCCCCACACCTGATACGCACGCGGGAACGCGGCGACCGGCCAGCGCAGGCGCGAGCCGGGGCCCGATACGAGCAGGAGCAGCGCGCCGAAGCCGTACGCCCATGCGCTCCAGCTCCACGCGCCTTCCGGGACGAACGTGCGCAGGCGCCAGAAACCCTCGAGCGAGAACAGTCCGCACAGGGTCCAGAACGTCAGCGTATGCAGCGGCGCGAGAATGCCTGCTGCAACGGCGGACGCCGTGCCGTTCGCGGCGGCGGCGCCGGTCGTGCTGCGCGACTGGCGCCACAGCAGCGCGAGCCCCGCGCCGACGGCGATCGGCCACGCGAACGCGCCCATGCCCGACAGCGGCGCTTCGTGCGCGTCGAACGCGCGCAGCGCGAGCAGCGCCAGCACCGGCGTGAGCGCGAGCGCGGGCCATTCGGCGAGCGGCCATGCGAGCCGGCGGCGCGCGACGTGCGCGAGCCATGCGGTGCCGGCCGCGAACAGCGCGGTCGTATCGACGACGAAGCGGTCGGCATGCAGGTCGACATGGCGGCTCGCATGGACGAGGATCTCGTGCAGCCCGCCGCTGACCCACCACAGCAGCCCCCACGCGGCGGCCGCGACACCGATCTCCGGCATCCATGCGTGCCACGCGCGCGCTTCGCCTCGCCCGTGCAGCCACCAGCCGGTGAACAGGCCGGCGAGCGCGATCAGCAGCATCGCGATATACGGGCTGTTGAGCACCGGCAGCGCGGCCGTGTCGGCCGGGCCCAGCAGGCTCGTGAAGAACGCGCCGGCCGCGGCGACCTGCATCAGCAGCCCGAAGCCGAACGCGAGCAGGCGCTTCTGGCGCACGCCGAGCCACACGACGGCCGCGCCTTCGATGGCCCACGCGGCGCTGGTCGTCGGCCCCGAGAACGCGAGCGGCACCGCGAGCGTCGCGAAGATCACCGCGAGCGCGAGCATCGATTCGAACAGCAGGCCGAGGCGGTCGCGGCGGCGCGCGAGCCATGCGGCGACCGCGACGTAGAACGCCGACAGCGCGACCGCGCTCCACGCGAGCCCGAACGGCATGCCTTTGACGAGCGACGCCTGCAGCGCGGTCGCGACGATCGGCGTGCCGAACACGAGCGTGCCGTCCACGTAGTGTCGCAGCGCGAGTTCGCGTTTCACCGCATACAGCAGCGCGATGCCGACATACATCAGGAAGAACAGGATGAGGAACGGCTCGGTGCTCGCGAACAGCGCGGGACGATAGGCGGTCACGCCCCACGCGGAGCCGATCGTGAACGTGAACACGAAGCCGAGCAGGTTCAGCGGGCGCCACGCCTTGAACCACGCGATCGCGAAGATCCCTGCGTTCAGCAGTGCGTAGTAGCTGAACAGCGCGACATGGTTGCCCTGGCCGGTCGACAGCAGGATCGGCGCGAGGAAGCCGCCCGCGCTGCCCATGAATGCGAGCGGCAGCGCGTCCTGCCGCACCGCGAGGAACGCGCTCAGCGCGCAGACCGCGACCATCAGCGGGAACGCGGCGCCGACGGGCAGCAATGCATACAGCTTGGTCGCGGCGAAGATCGTCAGGTACAGGATGCCGACGCCGCCGCCTTGCAGCACGAGGCCGTACGCGGCGCGACGCGCCCGCACGCGCCAGCCGATCGCGAGCAGCGCGGCCGCGGCGAGCGCCGTGCCCGCGAGGCGGAACTCGATCGGCAGCATGTCGTTGTCGGCCGCGTACTTGAGCAGGAACGCGACACCGAAGAACAGCACGATGATCCCGACGCGCACGACCGTGTTGCCGCCGAGCAGCCAGTCGCGCGCGGCGCCGAATGCGCGTTCGGCGATGCCGGGTTCACGGGGTGCGGGCGGGACAGCGCGGGCCGGTGCGGCCGGGGGGATCGTCGTGGTGTCGACGGGGGCAGGCGCGGATGCGGCCGGGCGCGCGGCGGTTGCCGGCGCGAGCGTCGAGGCGGGCGCCGGTGCCGAGGTGGAGGCCGATGTACCTGCCCGTGCGACAGCAGGTTGCGCGGGTGGTACGGGCGGTGTCGGGGAGTGCGCCGGCAGCGGGGCGGATGTGGCGCTCGCCGAAGCCGTGTGCGCGATGCCGCCGGAAGTCGCCGCGCCGGCCGTCGCGCCCGCGAGTTGCGCACGCAGCGCGTCGAGTTCGCGCGTGAGCGTGTCGACGGTGGCTTCGAGGCGCGCGACGCGATCGGCGAGCGGTAACGGGGGCGGCGGCGTCGCGGAGACCGCGAACGCGTCGGGCGTGGCGCGCGGGTTCTGCTGCTTGCGTTGCCGCAGCGCGTGCCCGACGCAGAATCCGACGGCGGCCCCGAGCAGCGAGCCGCTCCCGGCCGAGAAATCCCCGATCAAGGCAGCGATGCCGCCCACGATGAAACCGATTACGGCGAATGCCCAGTTCAACGCCTTGCTCCCTCTCACTATCGTTATCGTCCTTCGATCGCGGATCGCACCGGATCGAGGCGGTTTCAGCACGGCCGGCAGGCGAACCGGCATGCGCGCGCCGTGCGGCTCGGCCCTCGTGCGAAAGGCCCGCGGCATCGTCGCGATCGGCGTGTTTGCGGGGAATGTATCACAGCGTGCCCGCGCCGAATTCCGGGGGTGACGCGGTATCGCGGCATGCGCCGTTCGGTGTCGCCATCCGGCTTTTTGCACGGTCATGCTTTTTACTGGCGAATGGATGCGCGCTTTCGTCTGAGCAGATCGACGCCGGAACGGACGTCGATTTGTCGCAAAACGACGCGTGCCCGATGCGACCTGACGCAAAACCTCATGTGCCGTTCGCCGCGCTGCTGCGCACAAGTCCGGCGGGTGATGCCCGTCGTTGCTGGCCGGGCGCGTATTGCGCCGCCGCAATCGGCGGCGCGGCCCGCCGGACGGGGCCGGAGGCTGTGTCGTATTTGCGCAAGCGTTTGTCGTAATTCGTCGGCAGGCCGGGGTTTTTTCTGGCAACTATGTAGGCACGCTATGACAAGCGCGAGTCCCCGCTACACGAGGAGAAGGTTTCGATGGATGCCCCCAAGGTTGTGGTCGAAGGTCTGTGCAAGGTGTTTGGAAGCAATCCGCAGCAGGCGCTCGACATGCTCGCCGCCGGCGCGACGAAGGACGATGTGCTCAAGCGCACCGGTCAGGTCGTCGGCGTGCACAACGTCTCCTTCGATGTGCAGGAAGGCGAAATTTTCGTGCTGATGGGCCTGTCCGGCTCCGGCAAGTCCACGCTGATCCGCCTCGTGAACCGGCTGGTCGATCCGAGCGCCGGCAAGGTGCTGATCGACGGGCTCGACGTCGCGTCGGCGCGCCGCTCGGCGCTGACCGCGCTGCGCCGCAAGGACATGAGCATGGTGTTCCAGTCGTTCGCGCTGATGCCGCATCGCACCGTCGTGTCGAATGCCGCGTTCGGGCTCGAAGTCGCGGGCATGGGCAAGAAGGAGCGCGAGCGCCGCGCGATGGAAGTGCTCGAGCAGGTCGGCCTCGCGCCGTTTTCGCACAAGCTGCCGTCCGAGCTGTCGGGCGGCATGCAGCAGCGCGTCGGCCTCGCCCGCGCGCTGGCCGTGAACCCGTCGCTGATGATCATGGACGAGGCGTTTTCCGCACTCGATCCGCTCAAGCGCCGCGAAATGCAGGACGTGCTGCTGCAACTGCAGAAGGAACAGCGTCGCACGATCATGTTCGTGTCGCACGATCTGGAGGAAGCGCTGCGCATCGGCAACCGCATCGCGATCATGGAAGGCGGCCGCCTCGTGCAGGTCGGCACGCCGCAGGACATCATCGCGAACCCGGCCGACGATTACGTGCGCGCGTTCTTCGACGGCATCGACACCAGCCGCTATCTCACGGCCGGCGACCTGATGCAGACGGGCGCCGTGCCGCTCGTGTCGAAGTGCGATGCCGCGAACGTCGCGGCGTCGCTGAACGGCAGCGCCGAATACGCGTTCGTGCTCGATGCCCAGCGCAAGATCCGCGGCTTCGTCACGCGCGACGCGATCGGCCAGGACACGCCGTCCGTGCGGCCGATCGAAAGCATCCGGCGCGATGCGTCGCTCGACCATGTCGTCGCGCGCGTGGTCGCGAGCCCGAATGCACTGCCGGTCGTCGACGACGACGGCTGCTACTGCGGCTCGGTCGATCGCGCGCTCATCCTGAAGGCCATCACGCGTTCGCGAGGCTCCCATGTCTGAAATGATTCCGCTCGGTAGCTGGGTCGACCAGTCCGTTCACTACCTGCTCGACCACGACGCGAAGACGTTCGACGCGATCGGTCAGGCGATCGAAGGGCTCGCCGCATTCGTCGAGCATGGCCTGCAGGCGATCCCGATGTGGCTGATGATGGCGATCTTCATCGGCGTCGGGCTGTGGCGGGTGGGCTGGCGCTTCGCGCTGTTCACCACCGCGTCGCTGCTGCTGATCTTCGCGACCGGCTTCTGGGACCAGACGGTCATCACGCTCGGGCTCACGCTGTCGTCGACGATCATCAGCCTCGTGCTCGGCATTCCGCTCGGCATCTGGGCCGCGAAGAGCAAGTGGGTCGCCGCGATCGTGCGCCCGATCCTCGACCTGATGCAGACGATGCCGGCCTTCGTCTACCTGATTCCGGCCGCGATGCTGTTCGGTCTCGGCCGCGTGCCGGGGATCCTGTCGACGGTGATCTTCGCGATGCCGCCCGCGGTGCGCCTCACGAGCCTCGGCATCCGCCACGTGAACCGCGAGATCGTCGAAGCCGGCCAGGCGTTCGGCTGCACGCCGTGGCAACTGCTGTACAAGGTGCAGTTCCCGAACGCGCTGCCGTCGATCATGCAGGGCGTGAACCAGACGATCATGATGGCGCTGTCGATGGTGATCATCGCGTCGATGGTCGGCGCGGGCGGCCTCGGCAACGACGTGCTAGCGAGTATCCAGCGCCTCGACATCGGTCTCGGCTTCGAAAGCGGTCTGTCGGTCGTGCTGCTCGCGATCATTCTGGACCGCATCACCGAGAGCTTCGGCCGCGCACCGGGCACCGTGAAGGCGCCGCTGTTCTCCGGCCTCAAGCAGCTGTTTCGCGTGAAGGCCGCGCCCGCACAGGCCTGATCTTCGGCGGCCAGGAGCGACCTGGCCGCACACCCTGAATAGATAACGGTTCCCGCGGCTTCGGCCGCGGGGCTGGCCCCCTGCAACCTCCTCGCCAGGAGACCGATGTGACGTCCGCCGTCGCTGTCGCGCCCGCCGCCTGCGTTTCACCGGTTTCGTCCCTCGCCCATTTCGGCTTCCTGACGCTGCCGAACTTCTCGATGATCGCGTTCTCGAGCGCGGTCGAAGTGCTTCGGATGGCGAACTACGTCGGGCGGGCGGAACACTACAAGTGGTCGATCTACTCGCTCGACGGCGCGCCCGTGCATGCCAGTAACGGCATCGCGGTGCGGCCCACGCAGGCGCTCGACTACGACAACCTGCCCGACGTGATGATCGTGTGCGGCGGCATCCGCATCCGCGACGTGGTCGACGAGGGCGCGCGCGATACGCTCGCGGCGCTCGCCGAACGCGGGCTGCCGCTCGGCGGCATCTGCACGGGCGCCTATGCGCTGATGTCGAGCGGGTTGCTCGACGGCTATCGCTGCACCGTGCACTGGGAAAACCTGTCCGCGCTGCATTCCGAATTTCCGCGGGTGGGCTTTGCCGACGAGTTGTTCGTCGTCGATCGCGACCGGCTCACCTGCACCGGCGGCACCGCGCCGCTCGACCTGATGCTGAACCTCGTCGGCATGCGCTTCGGCCAGCAACTGGCCGCGCAGGTATCCGAGCAGTTCATCCTCGAGCGCATCCGCAGTTCGACCGATACGCAGCCGATTCCGGTCGATGCGCGGGTGGGCTTCTCGCGCGCGGAGCTGATCGAGGTCGTGCGGCTGATGGAGGCGAACATCGAGGAGCCGCTGTCGCTCGAGGAACTCGCGCGGCTCGTGCGGCTGTCGCAGCGGCATCTGCAGCGCATGTTCAAGGTGTACCTGAACGTTTCGCCGACCCACTATTACCTGACGCTGCGCCTGAAGCGCGCACGCGACCTGCTGCGCACGACCGATGCATCGATCGCGCGCGTGACGACGGTCTGCGGGTTTCATTCGCCGTGCCATTTCAGCAAGGCATACCGCGCGCAGTTCGGCCATGCGCCGAGCTACGAGCGCCGGCTGCCGGGGCGCTGAACGGGCGGTCATTCGGTCCGCGACGTCGCCGGGATCGCGGCGCGCGGCTTCAATAAACGATCCCGCATTCAAGCAAACGACATCACTTTGAGGAGAAGCAAGATGAAGCGCCTATTGATCGCAGCGGTGTGCGGGATCGGGATGACCGCGCCGATGTCGGCCGTTTATGCGGCCGATCCGCCCGTATGCAAGAACGTGCGCTTCGCCGATGTCGGCTGGTCCGACATCGCGGCGACCACGGGCCTCGCGTCGACGATGCTGCAGGGGCTCGGCTACAACCCGACGAAGACGATCGCGTCGGTGCCGATCACGTTCGCCGGGATCAAGAGCAAGCAGATCGACGTGTTCCTCGGCTACTGGTCGCCGACGATGGACCCGATCATCCAGCCGTTCACGAAGGCCGGTACGATCAAGGTGCTCGCGACGCCCAACCTGACCGGCGCGAAATACACGCTCGCGGTGCCCGACTACGTGTACCAGGGCGGCCTGAAGTCGTTCGCGGACATCCAGAAGTACGCCGACAAGCTCAACGGCAAGATCTACGGGATCGAGCCGGGCAACGACGGCAATGCGCTGATCAAGAAGATGATCGACGGCAACCAGTTCGGCCTCGGCAAGTTCAAGCTGGTCGAGTCGAGCGAGGCCGGGATGCTGGTCGAGGTGAATCGCGCGATCCGCGACAAGCAGTGGATCGTGTTCCTCGGCTGGGAACCGCATCCGATGAACGTGCAGATGAAGATCGACTACCTGACCGGCGGCGACGACGTGTTCGGCCCGAACTACGGCGAGGCGAAGGTGCTGACGGCGACGCCGCCCGACTACTCGCAGCGCTGCCCGAACGTCGCGAAGTTCGTGTCGAACCTGCAGTTCACGACGTCGATCGAGAACCACGTGATGGTGCCGATCATGAACAAGCAGGATCCGAACAAGGCCGCCGCCGAATGGCTGAAGGCGAATCCGCAAGCCCTCGACAAGTGGCTCGCGGGCGTGACGACGCTCGACGGCAAGCCGGGCCTGCCGGCGGTGAAGGCGTACCTCGGCGTGCACTGACGGTGACCTGTCGGGCTTGGCGGTTGCGACCCAAAACCTGACGTGCATGATGAGCCGGCGCAAGCAGGGTGCCCTGCTTGCGCCGGTTTTTTGCTGCCCGCTTCGCACTTGGCCCGACCGCTGGCCGGCGATGCGCTAGACTGCTCGATCCCGATCGAGGAGACGGCAATGACCCGCAGCACGCTCGATACATCCGGATGGCAATCGGCAGCCGCCACGCGACCGAATGGCGCGACCGCTTCGGTCGATGCTGGCTGCAACCGGGCGATCCCGCACCGCGGCCGTTCATTCGCATGAAGCGCATCGAGCAAGTCGTGCTCGCCGCCGATCTCGCGGGCACGGCGGTGTTCGCGATCGAGGGCGCCAATGCGGCGATCGGCGCCGGACTCGACCTGTTCGGGGTGATGGTGCTGTCGCTCGTCGTCGCGCTTGGCGGCGGCGTGATTCGCGACCTGCTGATCGGCGCCCGCCCGCCGAGCGCCGTGAGCGACTGGCGTTATCCGGCGCTCGCGTTCGCCGCCGGGCTGTTCGCGTTCGTGTTTCATGCGCGGGTCGCGTCGTTCCCGCCGTCGCTGCTGACGGCGCTCGATGCGGCCGGCCTCGCGCTGTTCGCGGTCGCGGGCGCGGTGAAGGCGCTGGAATTTCGCGTCCACCCGTTCATCGCCACGCTGATGGGCGCCGTGACCGGCTGCGGGGGCGGCGTGGTGCGCGATCTGCTGCTCGCACGGATACCGGTCGTGCTGGTCACCGACATCTACGCGAGCGCGGCGCTGCTCGGTGCGGTCGTCGTCGTGTCGTGCCGGCGACTCGGTTGCCCGCCCGTCGTCGCGGCCGTGCTGGGCGGCGTCGCGTGCTTTGCGCTGCGAATGGCGGCGGTGCGCTTCGGCTGGCAGTTGCCGAAAATTGCCGCGGGGGCGTAAGCGCCCGACTCACGATCCCTTCGTCGCCGCCGGCACGTCGAACACGCGATCGAACGCCCACTGGAACACGAACGCGTAGCAGAAGAAGAACGCGAACAGCCCGATGTCGACGACGAACGCGTCGAACCACGAGATGTCGAGCCACCCCGACACGACCGGCACGAGGATGAAGATCAGTCCGCCCTCGAATCCGGTGGCGTGCAGGATGCGCCGCCCGAGCGTACGCGCCGGCTGTCGGCGCGACGCTTCCCAGCGCTCGAACAGTGCGTTGAAGATCAGGTTCCACAGCATCGCGATCGCCGACATCGTCGCCGACAGCGCACCCGAGTAGACGAGGTCCTGCTTGAAGATCGCCGCGATCACGGGCGAGATGCAGGAAATGGCGATCGCTTCGTAGAGCACCGCCTGCGTGATCCTGCGCGGTAGGCCTTGCACGGGTTCCTCCGGTTCGACGGCGGCGTCATGCCGCAACGTCCCGCAAGGCTAGCCGCGTTGCGCACCCGCTTCAATTCACCTAATCTCACCCGGATTGAATCCAATTCAACCCGGCCGCATCCGGCCCGCGAGGCTCCGTGTTCTCGAAAATTCCCCTGACCGCATTACGTGTATTCGAAGCGTCGGCACGGCTCGGCACGTTCAAGGCTGCCGCGGACGAGTTGTCCGTGACGCCGGCGGCCGTGTCGCACCAGATCAAGGCGCTCGAGAGCCGCGTCGGCGTGCTGCTGTTCGAGCGCGGCGCGGGCGGCGTGCGGCTGACCGAAGAAGGCGAGCGGCTGTTTCGCGCGAGTCACGATGCGTTGCTGGCGTTGAGTCGCGGGCTCGACGCGGTGCGTCCGGAGGCGGCCGACGAGCGCACGCTCGTGCTGACCACGACGCCGGCCTTTGCGGCGATGTGGCTGATTCCGCGTCTCGGTGCGTTTCGCCGCGTCGATCCGCATCTGCACATCAAGGTCGAAACCGGAAACGCGCTCGTCGATCTCGAACGCGATGCACGGATCGATCTCGCGATTCGCGCGACGTCGCGCCAGTTTCCCGCGCTGCACGAGATTGCGTTGATCGACGAGTACTTCGGCGCGTATGCGGCCGCCGGGTTCGATGCGCATCGCACGGACGCGCCGCTCGATCTGATCGAGACCGTGTGGGACACGCCGCTGCCCGTGTCGGTCGACTGGGCGTCGTGGTGCCGTGCGGCGGGCCGGGAAGCGTGGCTCGAACGCGCGGTGTTTCGCCATTACGACGACGAGCATTACGCGTTGCAGGCCGTGCTGCACGGGCAGGGTGTCGCGCTGCTCAGCTCCGTGCTGGCCGCCGAGCATGTCGAGCGCGGCGCATTGATGCCGATCGATCCCGCGGTGCGGCTCGACGGCGCGCGCTTCGTCGCGCTGTGCCGGCCGGGGCGGGAGCGCGAGCCGCAGGTCAGGCGGTTTCTCGACTGGCTCGAAGCGGAAATCGCCCGGACCCGCGACGCGGTGGCGCGGATCGCGCCCGATGAGCGCCGCGCCGCTACCCGAAGCTGACGCAATAGACCGGCGGCAAGTGCGCCGATATCTGTTGCCAGTGCTCGCCGCCATCGGCGGACGTCCATAATCCGCCCGTCGTCGACGCCATCGCGAGGCGTCTGCCGGAATCGTCCACCGCGAGCCCGTGCCGGTACACGAGGTCGTACGCCGGCGCGGCCGGCAACCCGTTCGACAGACTCTCGAAACTGCGGCCGCCGTCGCGCGTGCGCGTGACGACGAACCGGCCGTTCACCGGGATCCGGCACGCGTCCTTCACGGCCGGCACGAACCACGCGGTATCCGGTTCGTGCGGATGCACGGCCACCGCGAAACCGAAGCTCGACGGCTCTGCCTCGATGCGCCGCCAGTGTTCCCCGCCGTCGGTCGAGCGGAAGATCGCGCAGTGATGCTGGGTCCACAGCACGTCCGGGTTGGCCGCGCACTGCACGACGCGGTGCGGATCCTGCATGTTCGGCTCGCCGCGCCGCTCGGGCGGCATGTAGTCGGCTTCCATGCCTTCCGCCGTGACGCGCCAGGTCGCGCCGCCGTCGACGGTCTGCCAGACGCCGCCGCACGAGACGCCGACGGTGACGTGCCGGCTGTCGCGCGGATCGACCATCACCGAATGGATGCCCGGCGCGTCGTACCCGCCGCCGCCCCATTCGGCGCGTTCGGGGCGATCCCACAGCGCGCGGTTGAGGACCCACGAGTCGCCGTGGTCGTCGGAGCGGAACAGGCCGCCAGGAATCGTGCCGGCCCACAGCACGCCGGGTTCGTCCGCGCCGCCGGCTTCGAGCGACCAGATTTGCTGCAGCGTCCACGGCGGTTGCGGCGATCCGGCAGGCTCGTCGTCGGTGTCGCCGCTGTCTGCGCGCGTGTCGGCACGGGCAGGCGACACATCGGCTGGCTGCGGCGGATAAACCGGAACTGCGCATTCCTCCCAGTCGGTGGCGCCTGCGCGCAGCCGATGCAGCTTCACGCCGAAATGACCGAGATTGAGCGCCGCGTACAGCGTGCCGTCGCGCGGATCGGCGAGCGCCATGCTGACGGGCTCGCCGATGAAATGCGGTTCGCCGGGCGTCCAGCCGCCGTTGCCGTCCGGTTGCAGGACGAACAGGCCCTTGCGGGTGGCGACGAGCAGTCGATCGTTCATGTGCGATGTCTCCGGATGGTTCGCCTTGGTACGGCGGCACTTGGTATGGGGATGCGCCCGTGCATCGGTCCCTTTATCCGCCGGTCAGCGCCTGCACGACATACACGCGGCTGGTGGTCCCGAGCGTATCGGACAGGCGCTGCCGGTCGCGGATCGGCTGGCCGTCGATGAACACCGACAGGTGCTTTCGCAGCGCGCCCTGGTCGTCGACGATGTAGCCGCGCAACCGTGGCTGCTCGCTGAAAATGGTGTCGAATGCTTCGCCGACCGTGTGCGCGTCGATGTCGCGCTCGGGCGTTTCGACATGCCGCTGGATCGACGCGGCGAAGAAGAGGTGCGCCATGGCGGTAGCTGGCAGGAGCCGCACGAAGGGACGGCTTGTAGTGTAGGCGATCCGGCGCGCGCCGAAAGGTGCATTGAAGGCGCCGTGCAGGGTGGCGGCGGCTACACCGGAATCGACCGCCCCCGGATCCGGATCCCCAGCCGCACGACGCCGATCACCGCATTCGACAGCCAAGTGAGCCAGCGCGGCATCCCGCGACGGCGGATATCGAGCAGCAGCACGATCCGCACCGCGTCGCTGTCGTTCCACACCTCGTGCGTGAACGTGTCGTCCCACAGCAGGAAGCGGCCTTCGTCGAGCCGGTATTCGTGCCCGTCGACCTTCAGCACGGCGGCTGGCGTACCGTCCGCGCGCGTCGGCATCGACAGCACGAGATACCCGCGCAGGATGCCGCGAAACGGCCCGCGATGCGGCGGGATGTGCTTGCCGGGCGCGAGGAACGACAGCGACGCGGACAGCACGTCCGGCGACGCCGCGACGAGCGACGCGACGGTCGGGCAGCGCGACAGGTTGCGCGGAAACGGCTGCCCGTACGCCTGCATGATGAACATGCGCCAGTCGCGTGCGTCGTTGGCCGAGATGTCGTACTGCTCGCGCATGATTTCGTGAAAGCGCGGAATGCGCGGCATGTCGCGTGCTACCGCCAGCGCCTCCGCGCGGATCGCGGGCCACGCGCGCACGAAACGCTCGGCATCCGGGAATGCGGCCGCGTCGAGCACCGCACCGCTGTCGATATGGCGGTCGTACAGCGTGCGCAGCAGGGCGGCTGCATGGTCGTAGGCGGCGGACATGGGCGATCGATGGGCGGTCCGGATGAAGTGCTGGTCAGTCTGCCCGAAGCGCGACGGGCATTGCGTTACGTCAGGTTACGCCGGCTGACGAATGAATGACAGTTGAATGTCCGGCCGGCGCGCATGGCAAGCCGGGAATAAACACGACCCCTCCGTCGTCATACGGGTGTAGCACGTCGTCTCGTTGATCGATGAAGGAGTGGAACATGAATACGCACTGGCTGGTGGCCGCCACGGTGGCGGCAATGTCTCTCGCAGGTGTCGCGACGCAAGCGTCGGCACAGGCGCTCACGCGCGAGCAGGTCCGGCAGGAACTGATCGATGCCGAAAACAACGGGTTGCGCTTCGTGACCGATACGTCGTATCCGGACGTGAGCCCGCTGTTTCAGCATCAAGCCGAGCGGATGCCGCAGCGGCAGGCCAGCACGGCGGTCGGCAGCGATCCGGCCTTGTCGTCCGAAGCGGGCAAGCCGGCGGCGATGTCGCCGCGTCCGGGCACCGCCGCATGCGTCGGCCCCGCGAGCTTCTGCACGATCTATTTCGGCAGCTGATCCACCCGCCTGCATGCGCAGCTCACGCCTGTCCCATGGTTGATCGGTACATCACGTTGAAGGAGTTCATGATGAAAATATATGTCGCACTACTGATGATGATCGGTGCGCTCGCCGGTCAGTCGGCGTTCGCGCAAGCGGCCGCCCCGCTGACGCGTGCGCAGGTCCGCGACGAACTGATGCGTCTCGAAGCGGCCGGGTACGACCCGGCGAAGGGCGACGACGGCGAGTATCCGGCCGACATCCAGGCTGCGGAAGCGAAGCTCGCCGAGCAGGATCGGGCGCGCATGGCGGCGTCGGCGACGCCGGCGGCCGAACCCGGCATGCCGGCGCAGGTCGGCAACTAGGGGCCGACATGTCCCCGTGTGGCGAGAGACCGCCGGCATCGCGACAGAGCGAGGCGCGCGCGCTGCGGGTCGCGCGGATACGAATCGTGTGGAGCGGGGGGGCGGTGTCGTCCCGGCGCCGATGCGTGCTTCATGCCGGCGCTCGCGCTCGACGCGAAGCGTCCGGGTAGGCCGGCACGCGGGCGGGACGCGACGCGCGTCGTGGCGCGTCGGAAAGTCCGGCCGGGCCGCGTCGAGGCGGCCCGGCGCAAATCAGCGCCGTTCGTCCGCGATATGGCTGCGGATCACGTCCGCGAACGACGTGTCGCCCTTCAGCCCGAGCGCTTCCGCGCGCGACGTATCCCAGCGGCCCGGCCAGCTGCCGACGATCTTCTCGACGCGTTCGTCGGGCGCATGACGGATCAGCTTGACGACCTCGTCGCCCGCGACGTCGCGCAGCGCCGCGATCATCTCGTC
The DNA here is from genome assembly GCF_024730645.1 of Burkholderia sp. EMB26. Taxonomy (NCBI): domain Bacteria; kingdom Pseudomonadati; phylum Pseudomonadota; class Betaproteobacteria; order Burkholderiales; family Burkholderiaceae; genus Burkholderia; species Burkholderia sp. EMB26. The sequence goes on along the minus strand of NZ_CP078071.1, from coordinate 1,551,314 downwards.
GACCGACACCGACAGCCCCGGCAGGTTGATCACGCGCTTGTTGCCGAGCTTCGCGCTGTCGAGTTCACAGCCGGCGACGAGCGCTTCGATCGCGCCGCGCGGCGACAGCAGCCACAGCCGCGTCGAGCCGGGCACCGGGCACACGCTTTCCTCGCCGTTCAGCGGCTCGCGGATGATGCCGCTCGCGAACGACGACGCGGCCGCGTTCGGGCGGCCGGGCCGCACGCTGATGGTCGGCAGCCGCAGCACGCGGCCGTCGACGAAGCCGCGCCGCGCGTAATCGCACAGCAGCAGTTCGGCGATCGCCTTCTCGGCGCCGTACGACGATTGCGGGTTCAGCGCGGTGTCGTCCTGCACGACGTCGGGCAGCGCGCCGCCGTACACCGCGACGGAGCTCGTGAACACGACACGCGGCTGGTGGCCGCGCGCGCGGCACACTTCGAGCAGCGTGCGCGATGCGTCGAGATTGATCCGCATGCCGAGATCGAAATCGGCTTCGGCTTGCCCGCTGACGATCGCCGCGAGGTGGAAGATCGCACCCGTCTGCGTGTCGATCGCGCTGTCGAGCACCGCGCGATCGGCGATGTCGCCGACGATCGACGTCACGCGCGCATCGCCGAAATCGCTGCCCTTGACGACGTCGAGCAGCACCAGCTCGTCGATCTTCTCGCTGCGACCGTCCGGGCCGGTCAATTCGCCGCGCTCGAGCAGCTTGCGCGCAAGACGCTGGCCGAGAAAGCCGGCGCCGCCGGTGATCAGTACTTTCATGTTGGTTGCCCTCTGAGGAATGCTTGAATTACAGGTACGGCTTGAGCCAGCCGAGGCCTTCCGACGTGCCGGCCTTCGGCCGATACTCGCAGCCGATCCAGCCGTCGTAGCCGAGTGCGTCGATCAGCGCGAACAGGTACGGGTAGTTGAGTTCGCCGACATCCGGCTCGTGGCGTTCAGGCACGCCCGCGATCTGGATATGGCCGATGCCCGCGAAATCGCGCTTGAGCTTCATCGCGAGATCGCCTTCGACGATCTGGCAGTGGTAGCAGTCGAACTGCACCTTCAGGTTCGGTGCACCGATTTCCGTGCGGATCGCCTGCGCGTCGTCCTGGCGGCTCAGGAAATAGCCGGGCATGTCGCGCTGGTTGATCGGCTCGATCAGGATCGTGATGCCGTGCGCGGCCGCCGCCTGCGCCGCATGACGCAGGTTCGCCAGGTAGGTGTCGCGATGGCGCGCGCGGTCGGCGCTCGGCGCGACCATGCCGGCCATCACGTGCAGCTTCCTGTTGCCGATCACGCGCGCATAGTCGAGCGCCTGGTCGATGCCGCGGCGGAATTCGTCCTCGCGGCCCGGCAGCGAGGCAATGCCGCGTTCGCCCGCGGCCCAGTCGCCCGGCGGCGCGTTGAACAGCGCCTGTTCGAGGCCGTGCGCGTCGAGGCGCGCGCGGATGTCCTCGGCCGCGAAGTCGTACGGGAACAGGTACTCGACGGCCTTGAAACCGTCATGGGCGGCAGCGGCGAAGCGTTCGAGGAACGCATGCTCGGTATACATCATCGAGAGGTTGGCGGCGAAGCGGGGCATGGCAGCGGGTCCTGTGAATGAAGGGAGCGGGGCGCTATGCGCCCCGCGTCGAATGATGAATCGGCCGGCGGCGGATCAGCGGTTCACGAGCTTGGGCGGCGTGAGCCATACCGCGATCGCGCCGAGCACGAGCATCGCCGCGAGCACGTACATGCCGGACGACGTGCTGTGCGTGACGTCCTTCAGGTAGCCGATCACGTACGGGCTCGCGAAACCGGCGAGGTTGCCGACCGAGTTGATGATCGCGATCCCGGCCGCGGCCGCGGAGCCGGCGAGGAACGCGGTCGGCAGCGACCAGAACAGCGGCGCGCAGGTCAGCACGCCGCCTGCCGCGAGCGACAGGAACACGATCGACACCGCCGTATTGTGCGAGTACGACGCGGCGACCGCAAACCCGATCGCGCCCATCAGCGCCGGCACGATCAGGTGCCAGCGGCGTTCGCGGCGCTTGTCCGCGCTGTGGCCGAACAGGTTCATCACGACGATCGCGACGACGAACGGAATCGCCGACAGCAGGCCGATCTGCAGCGTATCGGTGATGCCGGTCGATTTCACGAGCGTCGGCATCCAGAACGTGAGCCCGTACTGGCCGGTGACGAACGCGAAGTAGATCAGCGACATCCACCACATGCGCGGGTCCGAGAACACGGCCTTCAGCGAATGGCCGTGCTTCTGCTGTTCCTGCGGCTGCGCGGCGATTTCGTCTTCGAGCAACTGCTTCTCGCGCTCGTCGAGCCATTTCGCGCTGCGAATGCTGTTGTCGAGATACAGGATCGTCGCGATGCCGACGAGCACGGCCGGCACGGCTTCGATCATGAACATCCATTGCCAGCCGTGGAAGCCCGAGCCGCCGTGGAAGCGCTCCATGATCCAGCCCGACAGCGGGTTGCCGAAGATGCCCGACACCGGAATCGCGGACATGAACACCGCGATGATCTTCGCGCGGCGGTGTGACGGGAACCAGTACGTGAGGTACAGGATCACGCCCGGGTAGAAGCCGGCTTCCGCGAGGCCGAGCAGGAAGCGCAGCACGTAGAACTGCGTGGGCGTCTTCACGAACGCGAACAGCGCGGACAGCAGCCCCCACGTGATCATGATCCGCGCGATCCAGATGCGCGCGCCGATGCGGTGCATCAGCATGTTGCTCGGCAGTTCGAACAGGAAGTAGCCGAGGAAGAAAATCCCGGCGCCGAGCCCGAACACGGTTTCGCTGAATGCGAGATCCTGCGACATCTGCAGCTTGGCGAAGCCGACGTTCACGCGGTCGAGATACGCGACCACGTAGCAGAGCATCAGGAACGGCACGATGCGCCAGAACACTTTCTTGTAGGTGCGGTCGAGTTCGCCCGATTGGGCGGCCGCGGCGGGCGAGCGGCTTGCGGCCGCGTCGAGAGCAGTCATCGTCGTCTCCTGGACTATCGTGTACCGGCGGCGCGTACGCCGCCGGATCGTGTGTGTGCTGACGGAAGGGCCCGCGCACACGGCGGGCATGGGAAGCGGTGCGTGACCAGGACGGCGACGCGTTACCAGCGCGCGCCGAAGGTCTGGCGCAGTTCGTCGAGCGCGGCGTCGGACAGCGGTTCCGGCTTCGGCTGCGTCATCAGCCACAGCCGCGCGGTTTCCTCGAGCTCCTCGAGCGCATACGACGCGTGCGATACCGACGGCCCCCACATCACGGGGCCGAGGCGATCGAGCAGCACGCCGCGCACCTGGTCGGCCAGCGCCGCGACTTCGGCCGCGACGGCCGGGTCGCCGGGGCGGCGGTAACGGATCAGCGGAATGTGGCCGACCTTCATCACGTAGTACGGCGTGATCGGCGGCAGCACGTCGGTGTCGCGCCACACGCCCGCGAGCGTCAATGCGACGAGGTGCGTCGAATGCGTGTGGACGACGCCGTTTGCTGCGGCGTTGCGCGCATAGATGCCGCGATGCAGCGCGAGCGTCTTCGACGGCTTGCCGCCCGAGACGGGCTGCCCGTCGGCGCCGACTTTCGCGATGTCGTTCGGGTCGAGCCGGCCGAGGCAGGCGTCGGTTGGCGTGATCAGCCAGCCGTCATGCAGGCGCGCGCTGATGTTGCCGGCGCTGCCGACCGCATGGCCGCGCGCGTACAGGCTCGCGCCGACCACGCAGATCTCTTCGCGCAGTTTGGCTTCGTCGCTCATCGTGCGGCTCCGTCCAGCGCGCGCAGCGCCTTGTCGAAAAAGTCGGTCGTGCCGAAGTTGCCGGATTTCAGCGCGAGGCCAAGCGGCTGCGCGTCGACGGTGGCCGTGGCCGGCACGCCCGGATCGATCTGCGCGCCGATCTGCAGCGACTTCACGTCGAGCGCCTGCACGACCGCGCCGGACGTTTCGCCGCCCGCGACGACGAACTTGCGCACGCCGAGTTCGCGCAGCCCGCGGGCGATCGCCGCGAGCGTGCTTTCGACGAGATGGCCGGCCGCGTCGACGCCGAGCGCCTGCTGCACGGCTTTCACCTCGTCGGGCGTGGCCGTTGCGTAGATCAGCACGGGCTGCGGCAGGTGCGCGCGCGCAAACGCGAGCGCCTGCTCGACGACGGGCTCGCCGCGCGAGGCCGCGAGCGGATCGATGCGGAAGCTCGGCCGCGTCGCACGCCACGCGGCGACCTGTGCGTTGGTGGCTTTCGACGCGCTGCCGGCGAGCACCGCCGACAGGCCGTCGATGCGCGGCAGCGACGCCGCGTTGTCGCGCTCGGGCAGTTGCTCCGCGCGGCGGAAATTCGCGGGCAGGCCGAGCGCGATGCCCGAGCCGCCGGTGACGAGCGGCAGGCCTGCGCACGCTTCGCCGAGTACGTAGAGATCGCGGTCCGACAGCGCGTCGGCGATCGCGAAACGGACGCCTTCCGCGCGCAGCTGGTCGATCCGCGCGCGCACGGCGGCCGCGCCGAGCGCGATCGTGTCGTAGCGGATCAGGCCGACCGGCGACTGCGTCTGCCGTTGCAGCACGCGCACGAGGTTCGCGTCCTTCATCGGCGTGAGCGGATGATTCTCCATCCCCGATTCGTTCAGCAGCACGTCGCCGACGAACAGGTGGCCGCGATAGATCGTGCGGCCGTTCTCGGGGAATGCCGGGCACGCGACCGTGAAGTCGCCGCCGGCCGCGTCGAGCAGCGCGTCGGCCACCGGCCCGATGTTGCCCGCGTCGGTCGAATCGAACGTCGAGCAGTACTTGAAGAAGAACTGGCGGCACCCTTGCGCGCGCAACCATTCGTACGCGGCGAGCGATTGCGCGACGGCGTCGGCGGCGGGAATCGTGCGCGACTTCAGCGCGACGACGATCGCGTCGGCGTCGACGATCGTGTCGGCAGCGGCGCCGTCGGCGGGCACGCCGATCGTCTGCACGGTGCGCATGCCGCTCTTGACGAGCATGTTCGCGAGATCGGTCGCGCCGGTGAAATCGTCGGCGATGCAGCCGAGCAGGGGACGGGAAGCGGAAGCGGTCATGGCAAAAGCGTCGTTCGAATCAGCGGGCGGGCGGCAGCGTGATGCCGGGGAAAGTCTTGATCACGGCGGAATCGTCCTCGCCGCCGTGGCCGGCGCTCGACGCGCTCATGAACATCTGGTGCGCGGTGGCCGACAGCGGCAGCGGGAATTTGCTGCGGCGCGCGGTATCGAGCACGAGGCCGAGATCCTTCACGAAGATGTCGACGGCCGACAGCGGCGTGTAGTCGCCGTTCAGGATGTGCGGCACACGGTTCTCGAACATCCACGAATTGCCGGCGCTGTGCGTGATCACGTCGTACAGCGCGTCGGCATCGACACCTTCGCGCAGGCCCAGCGCCATCGCCTCGGCGGCCGCCGCGATATGCACGCCGGCCAGCAACTGGTTGATGATCTTCACTTTCGAGCCGATGCCGTGCGCGTCGCCCAGGCGGTACACCTTGCCGGCGATCGCGGCGAGCACGTCCTCGCAGCCGGCATACGCGGCGGCCGGGCCCGACGTCATCATCGTCATCTCGCCGGAGGCCGCGCGCGCCGCGCCGCCCGACACGGGCGCGTCGAGCATCTGCAGGCCCGCAGCCTCGATGCGTGCGCCGAGCGCGACCGCGAATTCGGGTGCGACGGTCGCGCTCGCGATCACGACGCCGCCCGGCTTCATCGCCGCGACCGCGCCGTGTTCGCCGAACAGCACCGTTTCCGTTTGCGCGGCATTGACGACGAGCGTGACGACGACGTCGCATTGCGCGCCGAGTTCGGCCGGCGTCGCGCACGCGATGCCGCCTTCGGCGGCGAACGCCTGCAGCACGGTGTCGCGCACGTCGCATGCGTGCACGCGCAGCCCGGCGCGCAGCAGCGAGCGTGCGACGCCGAGGCCCATCGCGCCGAGGCCGATGACTCCAACATTTCGTGACATGGTCAACCTTGATCGATTCGGGGAGGTTCGTGACGGCGGCGCTGCCGGGAACGGCCGCGCCGCCGGCTTTCAGCAGATGCCGGCTTCCGCGAGACGGCGGGCGGCGTTGTACATGTGCGTGCGCGCCGCGTTGCGGGCGGCCATCGGGTCGCGCGCGCGGATCGCGTCGGCGATCGCCGCGTGTTCGTCGCGCACCTGGCGCGAGAAGTCCTCGCGCGTCGCTTCGTTGCGCCGCGTGACCTTCACGCCGGCTTCGAGGTACTGGTTCAGGAACTGCAGCGTCTTCAGGAAATACGGGTTGCCGGTGACGGCCGCGATCGTGCGGTGGAACGCGACGTCTTCCGCGACGCCGTCGCGCCCTTCGGCCACCGCTTCGTCGATCTTGCGCAGCGCGTCGTCGATGTCGGCCATGTCGTCGGCGGTGTGGTGCAGCGCGGCTTCGGCCGCGACTTCAGCCTCGATCGCGCGGCGTACCGCGAGCAGATGCGGCAGCGAGCTCGCCTCGACGGCTTCCGCGTAGTCGATCCGCAGCGGCCGGATCGCGCCGTGCTGGTTTACGAACACGCCGCTGCCCTGGCGCGGCTCGACCACGCCTTCGTTCTTCAGCCGCGAGATCGCCTCGCGGATCACGGTGCGGCTCACGCCGAATTCCTGCGCGAGCACGGCCTCGGTCGGCAGCTTGCCGGTGGCCGAGAAGCTGCCCACTTCGATCTGCTTGAGCAGTTGCTGCGCGACATGGTCGCTCATCGCCCGGGCGGGAATTTTCTCGAACATGATGCTCAGGTTTGTAAGGTGATGTGGTCATCATACAAATTTGAGCGGGCATCAGCATCCGGGATAACCCTCGTTTTACGGCGGCGAACGTCGGCCAAGTTGACTGGAACCGGTTCCAAAAGCGGCGAAACCGATGTGAACGTGTGTCGATCCGCAATCGACGGGGGAGGCGGATGCGCGCCCGGGGGCGTTCAGTCGGCGATGTCCTCGACCGGATCGGCCGACCCGTCGGGCGTCGCGGCGACTTCAGCCACGTCGCCGCCGCGCTCGCGATACGTCGCCGGCGGCACGCCGAACTGCTTGCGGAATTCGCGCCCGAGGTGCGACGCATCGGCGAATCCGCAGCTCGACGCGATATCGGCGACCGTGCGGTCCGAACTCGTCAGCAGCCACGCGGCGGTACGCAGCCGCACCTGTTTCGCGAAGGCCTGCGGACTCTTGCCGGTCTCCGCCTTGAACAGCCGTTCGAGCTGCCGCGTCGACAGGTCGAGCTTGCACGCGAGTTCCTCGAGCGGCAGCGCCCGCCCGACGTGCTGTTCCATCAGAAGAATCGCGCGCTTGACCTTCGGATGCGTCGCCGGTTCGAGGCCCGGCGGATGCGGCTGCGGCGCATTGCCTTTCTGCATCTCGCCGACCAGCAGGATGCGCAGCGCCTTCTGCACGGTCGCGTGATCGAAATGGCGCAGCAGGATCGCGGCGGCGACGTCGATCGACGCGCGGCCGCCCGAGCACGTGATCCGGCGCCGGTCGATCACGAACAGCCGGTCGGCGATCAGCAGGTCGGGGTCGGCGGACGGAAAGCGCTCGATGAAATCCCAGTAATGGAACCAGCTCACGCAGGTGCGGCAGCCGTCGAGCACGCCGGCGCGCATCAACGTGAACACGCCGGTGCAGATGCCGACGACCGTCGCGCCGTCCGCCGCCGCGCGGCGGACGAAATCGAGCGTTTCAGGGCCGGCCTGCGGCCCCGAATGCAGCAGCCCGCCGACCACCACCACATAGTCGAACGGCTCGGCCGCGTCGAACGTCTCCCACGGCGTGATCTGGATCCCGCAACTCGCGCGCACCGGCGCGAGCGTCTCGCCGATCACGCTCCACGCGCAGCGCACCGGCTTGCTGTAGTCGCCGTCGTCGGCCGACAGCCGCAGCATGTCGACGAAGCCGGAGAAGGCCGTCAGCGTGAAGTTCGGCAGCAGCACGATGCCGAAGCGGATGCGCCGCGGCGCGGGTTCTGCGAGGGGGGAAGCGGGTACGTCGGGGGTCATCGCGGCCAATCTCGTCACGCCGGGCAGGCGGTCTCACTCGTTTCACTCGGTTTGCGGGTTACGGCTGCCGGGGCGGCGCGGATGCAGCCAGCGTCGCCGATCGGCCGCGGCCGGACTTGTGGTTTTTCGTCGCGAACCATCGCCAAAACGCACTTTCGGGCCGGCCGGGGCGGCGCTTGGCGGCGCTATCCCACGCCGATGCCGTTTTTGTTCTATCGGCCGATTTTACGCTTTGATGTACTGGGGCCCAACGACATTTCACGCATGCAACCCAAAGGAAGCCAGATGAACGTCAGCGCGTTCGACCTGTTCAAGATCGGCATCGGCCCGTCCAGTTCGCATACGGTCGGCCCGATGATCGCCGCGTGCCGCTTCGCGTCGCACGTCGAGGACGCGAACCTGCTCGGCTTCGTGCGCCGCGTGCGGGTCGAGCTGTACGGCTCGCTCGGTGCGACCGGCAAGGGCCACGGCACCGACAAGGCCGTGTTGCTCGGCCTCGAGGGCCACCTGCCCGACACGATCGATCCGGACCTGATCGAGCCGCGGCTCGCCGCGATCCGCGCGGAGAAGACGCTGTCGCTGCTCGGCAAGCAGACGGTGCGCTTCGACGAGAAGGAACACATCGGCTTCTATCGCAAGCTGATGAGCGGCACGAGCATCGTGCACCCGAACGGGATGCGCTTCCAGGCATTCGACGAACACGGCCAGTTGCTCGTCGAGAAGGAGTATTACTCGGTCGGCGGCGGCTTCGTCGTGAACCGCGACGGCGATCGCGTGAACGGCGTGCGGGCGGCGGTCGACGTGCCGTATCCGTTCCGCACCGGCGACGACCTGATGCGCCAGTGCCGCGAACACGGGCTGTCGATCGCCGAACTGATGCTGCGCAACGAATGCGCGCTGCGCCCCGCCGACGAAGTGCGCGCCGGGTTGCTCGCGATCTGGCGCACGATGGCCGCCTGCGTCGAGCGCGGCTGCAAGGTCGAGGGAGACCTGCCGGGCCCGATGCGCGTGAAGCGTCGCGCGGCCGAGTTGAATGGCCGCCTGCGCGCGCGTTCGGAAGAGTTGCTGCGCGATCCGCTGTCGATGCTCGACTGGGTCAACCTGTATGCGATGGCCGTGAACGAAGAGAACGCGGCCGGCGGCCGGGTCGTCACCGCGCCGACCAACGGCGCGGCCGGCGTGATCCCCGCGGTGCTGCACTACTACGTGAAGTTCGTCCCGGGCTCGAACGAAGCCGGCATCGTCGAATTCCTGCTGACGGCCGCGGCGATCGGGATCATCTACAAGGAAACCGCGTCGATCTCCGGCGCGGAAGTCGGCTGCCAGGGCGAAGTGGGCGTCGCGTGCTCGATGGCCGCCGCCGCGCTCGCCGCCGTGATGGGCGGCACGCCCGACCAGGTCGAGAACGCGGCCGAGATCGGCATGGAGCACAACCTCGGGATGACCTGCGACCCGGTCGGCGGGCTCGTGCAGATTCCGTGCATCGAGCGCAACGCGATGGGCGCGATCAAGGCGCTGAACGCGTCGCGCATGGCGCTCAAGGGCAACGGCCAGCACTACGTATCGCTCGATTCCGTGATCAAGACGATGCGCGAAACCGGCGCCGACATGAAGACGAAATACAAGGAAACGTCGCGCGGCGGCCTCGCCGTGAACGTCATCGAATGCTAACGAAGGATCCAAACATGAGCCGCTACTCGATATTCAGCCTGTTCCGCAACGGCCTCTCGTATCACGAGAACTGGGAGAAGCAGTGGAAGAGCCCGGAGCCGAAGAAGGAATACGACGTCGTGATCGTCGGCGGCGGCGGCCACGGCCTCGCGACCGCGTACTACCTCGCGAAGGAACACGGGATCACGAACGTCGCGATCCTCGAGAAGGGCTGGATCGGCGGCGGCAACACCGCGCGCAACACGACGATCGTGCGCTCGAACTATCTGTGGGACGAATCGGCCGCGCTGTACGAGAAGGCGATGAAGCTGTGGGAAGGGCTGTCGCAGGACCTGAACTACAACGTGATGTTCAGCCAGCGCGGCGTGATGAACCTCGCCCACACGCTGCAGGACGTGCGCGACACCGAGCGCCGCGTGAACGCGAACCGGCTGAACGGTGTCGATGCCGAATTCCTGACGCCCGCGCAGATCAAGGAAATCGAGCCGACCATCAACCTGAACAGCCGCTACCCGGTGCTCGGCGCATCGATCCAGCGCCGTGCGGGTGTCGCACGCCACGATGCGGTGGCCTGGGGCTTCGCACGCGGCGCGGACCGCGCCGGCGTGGACATCATCCAGAACTGCCAGGTCACGGGCATTCGCCGCGAAGGCGGCGCGGTGGTCGGCGTCGATACGGTGAAGGGCTTCATCAAGGCGAAGAAGGTCGCGGTGGTCGCCGCCGGCAACACGACGACGCTCGCCGACATGGCCGGCGTGCGTCTGCCGATCGAAAGCCATCCGCTGCAGGCGCTGGTGTCGGAGCCGATCAAGCCGGTCGTCAACTCGGTGATCATGTCGAACGCGGTGCACGCGTACATCAGCCAGTCCGACAAGGGCGACCTCGTGATCGGCGCGGGTATCGACCAGTACACGGGCTTCGGCCAGCGCGGCAGCTTCCACATCATCGAAAGCACGCTGCAGGCGATCGTCGAGATGTTCCCGGTGTTCTCGCGCGTGCGGATGAACCGCCAGTGGGGCGGCATCGTCGACGTGTCGCCGGACGCGTGCCCGATCATCACCAAGACCGACGTGAAGGGCCTCTATTTCAACTGCGGCTGGGGCACCGGCGGCTTCAAGGCGACGCCCGGCTCGGGCTGGGTGTTCGCGCACACGATCGCCCGCGACGAACCGCATCCGCTGAACGCACCGTTCGCGCTCGACCGCTTCTACACGGGCCATCTGATCGACGAGCACGGCGCCGCTGCCGTCGCGCACTAACCGCACTGAGGAGAAAGAAACATGTTGCTGATCGAATGTCCGTGGTGCGGGCCGCGCGCCGAATCCGAGTTCACGTGCGGCGGTGAAGCCGACATCGTGCGCCCGGTGGCGAACGAGACCATGACCGACCGCGAATGGGGCGAATACGTGTTCATGCGCGAGAACAAGCGCGGGCTCCACAAGGAGCAATGGCTGCACACGCAGGGCTGCCGCCGCTGGTTCAAGGTCACGCGCGACACGGTGACCTACGATATCAAGGGCTACGAAAAGTTCGGTGGAGCTGCCAACAGTAGCGCAGCTGCCGGCAACGCACACGAAGAGGGCACGAGCAAATGAGCCAGAAAGACCGCCTCGGCACCGGTGGCCGCATCAATCGCGCGATTCCGTTGACGTTCACGTTCAACGGCCGCACGTACCAGGGCTTCCAGGGCGACACGCTCGCGTCCGCGCTGCTCGCGAACGGCGTGCATTTCGTCGCGCGCAGTTTCAAGTACCACCGTCCGCGCGGGATCGTGACGGCGGACGTCGCGGAACCGAATGCCGTCGTGCAGCTCGAAACCGGCCCGTATACGGTGCCGAACGCGCGCGCGACCGAGATCGAGCTGTACCAGGGGCTCGTCGCGACCAGCGTGAACGCGGAGCCGACGCTCGAGAACGACAAGTACGCGATCAACCAGAAGTTCTCGCGCTTCATGCCGGCCGGGTTCTACTACAAGACCTTCATGTGGCCGCGCAACATGTGGCCGAAGTACGAAGAGAAGATCCGCGAAGCGGCTGGCCTCGGCAAGGCGCCCGAAGTGCTCGACGCCGATCGCTACGACAAATGCTACGCGCACTGCGACGTGCTCGTGGTCGGCGGTGGCCCGTCGGGCCTCGCCGCCGCGCATGCGGCCGCCACGGCCGGCGCGCGCGTGATTCTCGTCGACGACCAGCGCGAACTCGGCGGCAGCCTGCTGTCGTGCCGCGCGGAGATCGACGCGAAGCCCGCGCTGCAATGGGTCGAGAAGATCGAGGCCGAACTGCGCAAGCTGCCCGACGTGACGATCCTGTCGCGCAGCACCGCGTTCGGCTATCAGGACCACAACCTCGTGACGGTCACGCAACGCCTCACCGATCACCTGCCGGTGTCGATGCGCAAGGGTACGCGCGAATTGCTGTGGAAGGTCCGCGCGAAACGCGTGATCCTCGCGACCGGCGCGCACGAGCGGCCGATCGTGTTCGGCAACAACGACCTGCCGGGCGTGATGCTGGCGGGCGCGGTGTCGACCTACGTGCATCGCTTCGGCGTGCTGCCGGGCCGCAACGTGGTCGTGTTCACGAACAACGACCGCGCCTATCAGACCGCGCTCGACCTGAAGGCGTGCGGCGCGAAGGTGACGGTCGTCGATTCCCGCGCGTCGTCGAACGGCGCGCTGCCGGCCGCCGCGAAGCGGCAGGGCGTGACGGTGATGAGCGGCGCGGTCGTCACGGCCGCTTCGGGCAAGTGGCGCGTATCGTCGGTCGACGTCGCGTCCTACTCGAACGGCCAGACCGGCGGCAAGCTGCAGACGCTGCCGTGCGACCTCGTCGCGATGTCGGGCGGCTTCAGCCCGGTGCTGCACCTGTTCGCGCAATCGGGCGGCAAGGCGTGCTGGAACGACGAGAAGGCGTGCTTCCTGCCGGGCAAGCCCGTGCAGGCGGAGGCGAGCATCGGCGCGGCGGCCGGCGAATTCGGGCTCGCCCGTGCGCTGCGGCTCGCGGTGGATGCGGGCGTCGAAGCGGCGAAGGCCGCGGGCTTCACGGCCGCGCAGCGTCCGGCCGCACCGCAGGTCGCGGAAACCGTCGAAGGCGCGCTGCAGCCGTTGTGGCTCGTCGGCAGCCGCGAGGCGGCCGCGCGCGGGCCGAAGCAGTTCGTCGACTTCCAGAACGACGTTGCCGCCGCCGACATCCTGCTCGCCGCGCGCGAAGGCTTCGAATCGGTCGAGCACGTGAAGCGCTACACGGCGATGGGCTTCGGCACCGACCAGGGCAAGCTCGGCAACATCAACGGGATGGCGATCCTCGCGGGCGCGCTCGGCAAGACGATTCCGGAAACGGGCACGACGACGTTCCGCCCGAACTACACGCCCGTGTCGTTCGGCACGTTCGCGGGCCGCGAGACGGGCGACTTCCTCGACCCGATCCGCAAGACGGCCGTGCACGAATGGCACGTCGAGCACGGCGCGATGTTCGAGGACGTCGGCAACTGGAAGCGGCCGTGGTATTTCCCGAAGAACGGCGAGGATCTCCATGCGGCCGTGAAGCGCGAATGCCTCGCGGTGCGCAACGGCGTCGGCATTCTCGATGCGTCGACGCTCGGCAAGATCGACATCCAGGGCCCGGACGCGGTGAAGCTGCTGAACTGGATGTACACGAACCCGTGGAACAAGCTCGAGATCGGCAAGTGCCGCTACGGGCTGATGCTCGACGAAAACGGGATGGTGTTCGACGACGGCGTGACCGTGCGCCTCGCCGACCAGCATTTCATGATGACGACCACCACCGGCGGCGCGGCGCGCGTGCTGACGTGGCTCGAGCGCTGGCTGCAGACCGAATGGCCCGACATGAAGGTGCGGCTCGCGTCCGTCACCGATCACTGGGCGACGTTCGCGGTGGTCGGCCCGAAGAGCCGCAAGGTCGTGCAGAAGGTGTGCCAGGACATCGACTTCGGCAATGAGGCGTTCCCGTTCATGAGCTACCGCAACGGCACGGTTGCCGGCGCGAAGGCGCGCGTGATGCGGATCAGCTTCTCGGGCGAACTCGCCTACGAAGTGAACGTGCCGGCGAATGCGGGCCGCGCGGTGTGGGAAGCGCTGATGGCGGCCGGCGCCGAGTTCGACATCACGCCGTACGGCACGGAAACGATGCACGTGCTGCGCGCGGAGAAGGGCTACATCATCGTCGGCCAGGACACCGACGGCTCGATCACGCCGTACGACCTCGGGATGGGCGGGCTCGTCGCGAAGTCGAAGGACTTCCTCGGCAAGCGTTCGCTGTCGCGTTCGGATACCGCGAAGGAAGGCCGCAAGCAGTTCGTCGGCCTGCTGACCGAAGACGAACAGTTCGTGCTGCCGGAAGGCGCGCAGATCGTCGCGAAGGACACGCAGGTGTCGGCGGTCGATCCGACGCCGATGATCGGCCACGTGACGTCCAGCTACTACAGCCCGATCCTGAAGCGCTCGATCGCGCTCGCGGTGGTGAGGGGCGGCCTGAACAAGATGGGCGAGAGCGTCGTGATTCCGCTGGCCAATGGCAAGCGCATCACCGCGAAGATTTCGAGCCCGGTTTTCTACGATACCGAAGGGGTGCGTCAGCATGTGGAATGAAACGAGAAACCAGACGCAGGTGGCGGGTGCGGGCGGCGTGACGCTTGAATCGCCGTTCGTCGGCGCGGCCGACGTGCTGAAGGCGCACCAGGCGCGCGCATCGAAGAAGTTCACGCTGCGCGAGCGGCCGTTCCTCGATCTCGTCAACGTGCGCGGCGAGTTGAACGATCCGGCATTCGTCGCCGCGTTCGAGCGCGTGGTCGGCTGCCGGCCGCCCGCGCAGCCGAACACGGTGGCGCGCGGCGCCGAGTACGACGTGCTGTGGCTCGGCCCCGACGAATGGCTCGTGCGGTCGAACGGGCCGGTTCAGGCCGGCGTGCTCGAGGCGAAGCTGGCGGAGGCCGTGCAGGGCTCGTACGCGGCGGCCGTCGACGTCGGCAGCGGCTATACGGTCGTCGAGATCAGCGGCGAACGCGTGCGCGACGTGATCGCGCGCGGCTGCCCGCTCGACCTGCATCCGCGCGTGTTCAAGCCGGGCCAGTGCGCGCAGTCGCACTACTTCAAGTCGCCGATCACGCTGATCCCGACCGGCGACGACACGTTCGAGATCGTCCTGCGTCGCAGCTTCGCCGACTATTTCGTGCGCATCATGCTCGACGCCGCGGCGCCGCTCGTCTCATGAAGCCGTTCGACGAACCGTTCGTGGCGATCGACGCGCCGCGCCTGCGCGGGCGCGGCTGGAGCGTGTTCGTCGACGAACTGAAGGTGCCCGCGCGGATCGGCATTCACGCGCACGAGCACGAGGCGCCGCAGCCGATCGTGATCGATGCGCGGCTCGGGTATCGCTGCGAGCCGAGCGAGCAGGGCGAGTGGATCGATTACGACGGGTACTGCGCGCGCGTTGCGTCGTTCCTGTCGCACAAGCCGCATACGCGGCTGCTGGAGACGCTCGTCGCGGATGTCGCGGTGCTGTCGTTCCGCGAATGGCCGGCGCTGGAATCGCTGACGCTGTCGATGTACAAGCCGAAGATCCGGCCGGGGACGAAGCGCGTCGGCGTGTCGCTCGACTGGACGCGCGGCGATTACCTGCGGTGGACGGGGACGGCGGGGCAGCTTTGATCAGAGGGGGCCGGATCAAGGCACGAGGGAGGTGATCCGGCGATTCCATGGGGCGGCGGCGCGAATGCGCCGCCGCACTCGTTTACGTTCCTGCATGCACTTACTTCGCGTTGCGGTTCGCGGCGGGCGCCGCTGACGGATCGCTGACCGGCACCATGTGTGCCTTCGCGTTGTTCGCATCGCTCCCGGTATTCGCGCTTTTCGCATCGTCCTCGGGTTCGAGCACGAACCGGAACGCATCGACGCGCTGCATCACTTTCGCCGCATACGCACTCGATCCGCCGCTGTAGCTCTTCAACCCGGCCTGCACGTTGCCGCCGGCCGCCTTCACGTAGCCCGACAGAATGCGCGAGCCGACCTCGACGTTCGCATTCGGCTCGGTGAGATCCTTCACGTTGCGCAGCATGCCGCGGTGCGCGGACGGTACGACTTGCATCAACCCGGTCGCGCCATGCTGGCCGCGTGCCTTTTCCTGGAAGCGCGATTCGATCGAAATAATCGCGTAAACGAGTGCCGGCGGCAGCGAATATTTCGTCGCAGTGACGCTCACGATATCGGCGAGCTTCGCGGCGCGTTCCTTCGCGACGCCGAATTTCTTCGTCAGGTAGGACGTGATGCGGCGGTTTGCTTCGTTAGGCTGATCGTTGGCGAGCGGTGCGGATGCGTCGCCTGGCGCGGATGCGGCTGCTTCGGGCGCAGAGGCAGGCAAGGCGGGCGCCTGCTGCGCCGCGGCGTGCTGCGCAATGCCGAGCGAAAGCACGATCAGCCAGAAGAACCGTCGTCGCATGGTCGAGTGCGGGGAAATGGGAGGCGCATAGTATATCGACCAATCGCGGCCGGTGGTCGAGGGCCGGTTCGAGTGAAAGCGACGTGTAGGCTTGTCACGTTCGCGATGATCGACGTGCCGATCGTTGCACGGACACGCATCGGAGTCCGGATGAACCGGGCGCTTCCGTCCTTTCCTGCGATTCGCCCCGCGGTATCGCGGCAATGTCGTCGGCTTCCGTGTCCCATGCCGGCGGCAGTTCGGGCCCGATTTGCGAATCGGCGCGAACGAAACGCTAGTTGATGATCTCGCCCATACCGGTTTCGATGCGGGCTCTGAGCTGCTGGATGAACTCGGGATCGTACGGTTCCCAGCGATCGAGTTCGCCGACGATCTTCAAAGGCGACGTGCTTCGATACGAGCGCGTCGGATTGCCGGGGAATTTCTTGTCCGTGACGTTCGGGTCGTTTTCGAATTCGCCGGTGGGCTCGACGATATAGACCCGCGGCCGGCCGTCGCCCTTGGCCATTTCCGCGGCCAGGCCGGCGCCTTTGGGCAGGGCCGTGAAATAAATGTGATTCATCACGACGTCGTCCCGATAATTCGATCGGAAGCCTGCCGTCAGCAAGTCGCCGATCCGCAAATCCGCTTTCGTGCCATGAAAAAACGGGCCGGTGTCGAGGACGGACATGGTTGCTCCTTCGGAAAATTGCGCAACGGCTGCTAGGCGCGCCGCGCGCTCGCTACCCGCGCAATCGCGCCGATCGCATCGCTGACGAGCACCGCAAGCAAGCCGACGATCACGCCGCCTTGCAGCACGAACGCGGTGTTCGATGTCTGCAGGCCCGCGATGATCACGTCGCCGAGCCCGCGCGCGGCGACCGTCGAGCCGATCGTCGCGGTGCCGAGATTGATCACGACCGCGAGGCGGATGCCGTTGACGATCACCGGGAACGCGAGCGGCAGCTCGACGGACACCAGTTGCTGCCACCCGCTCATCCCCATCCCGCGTGCGGCGTCGACGACGTCGCGCGGCACGTCCTCGAGCCCCGCGATCGTGCTTTCGAAAACCGGCAGGAGCCCGTACAACACGAGCGCGATCAGCACGGGTTTCAATCCGAAGCCGACTGCCGGCACCGCGAGCGCGAGCACGGCGACCGGCGGGAAGGTCTGGCCGATATCGACGACGCTGCGCGCGACCGGCAGGAAATCGGCGCCGAACGGACGCGTGACCGCGATGCCCGCCGAGACCGCGACGATCGTGCCGATCAGGCTCGACAGCGCGACCGTGCCGAGATGCGCGAGCGTGAGATCGAGCAGGCTCGCGCGATCGTAGATCACCGGCGCGCCGTTGTCCGCGAACGGCGCGAACAGGCCCTGCAGCCAGGCCGGGCGCAACAACAGCACGAGCAGCAGCGCGAGCGCGGCCGCGCGGGCGACGTACGCGGGAAGCGACGGCCGCTTGGGCCCCACGCTGCTGCGCGTCGTCATGCGGGCTGCCTCGCGTGCGAGCGGATCGCGTCGAGCGTGATGCGACGGGGGCCGTGTGCGTGGTGGTCGCCGGCGGCGGTATCGTCGACGGGCAGCGCGTCGACACCGCGCCACAACAATTCGGACACCGCATCGCGCAGTGTGCGCGTCGCGGCGATCGGTTCGCCGTCGGCGTGGCCGGCTTCGGCCACGGCGTCGATCGGCGTGAGCGCGAGCAGGCGCAGCGGCCGGTCGACGCCCGCGACGAGCTGTTCGACCACCCCCGCTGCCGGCCGGCCGAGAATCTCGGCGGGCGACGCGACCTGCAGCAGCCGGCCGCCGTCCATCACCGCGATCGTGTCGCCGAGCTTCAGCGCTTCCTCGATATCGTGCGTGACGATCACGACGGTGATGCCGAGGCGGCGCTGCAGCGCGAACAGGTCGTCCTGCGCCTTGCTGCGGATGATCGGATCCAGCGCGCCGAACGGTTCGTCCATCAGCAGCATCGCGGGCTCGGCGGCGAGGGCGCGCGCCACGCCGACGCGCTGCTGCTGGCCGCCCGACAGTTCGTGCGGCAGCTTGCCGGCGAATTCGGCCGGCGCGAGGTGGAACAGGTCGAGCAGTTCGTTCACGCGCGCGGCGATGCGCTCGGCCGGCCAGCCGAGCAGGCGCGGCACGGTCGCGATGTTGCGCGCGACGCTCCAGTGCGGAAACAGCCCGTGCCCCTGGATCGCATAGCCGATGCCGCGGCGAAGTTGCTCGGGTGCGACCGTCGCGGTATCGACGCCGTCGATGCTGATCGTGCCGCTGGTCGGCGCGATCAGCCGGTTGATCATGCGCAGCAGCGTCGACTTGCCGCTGCCCGATGCGCCGACGAGCGCGGTGATCGTGCCGCGCTGCATCGTCAGCGATACGTCGTCGACGGCGACCACGTCGCCGAAGCGTTTGCCGACTCGTTCGATCTCGATCATCCTGCACGTCCCTTCGCGAGCGACGTCGCGGCTTCGAACACGACGGCGGCCGCCAGTGCGAGCGCGATCGTCGGGATCGCGCCGAGCAGCACGAGATCGGCGGCCGATTGACCGATCCCCTGGAAGATGAAGGTGCCGAATCCGCCGCCGCCGATCAGCGCGGCAACCGCGGTCAGCCCGATGTTCTGCACGAGCACGATGCGCACGCCGCTCAGGATCACCGGTAGCGCGAGCACGAGGTCGACGCGCAGCAGCCGCTGCACGCGCGTCATGCCCATCGCGCGGGCCGCTTCGGTCACGTGCGGCGGCACCTGTTCGAGCCCGACCACGACGCTCGACGCGATCGGCAGCAGCGAGTAGAGGAACAACGCGAGCACGGCCGGCGCGACGCCGATCCCGCGGATGCCGAGCGCGGCCGCGAGCGGCACGTGCGCGGCGAGCAGGCCGAGCGGCGCCATCATCAGCCCGTACATCGCGATGCTGGGGATCGTCTGCACGATATTGAGCACCGGCATCGCGACGGTGCGCACCGCCGCGATGCGCGCACAGGCGATGCCGAGCGGCACGCCGGCCACGAGCGCGGCGGCGACCGAGCCACCCGCGAGCGACACGTGACGAATCGCTTCGCGCCAGAAATCGTCGCTGCGCACCGCGTATTCGCGCATCACGGAGAGGCCGTCCCACCAGCCGCTCGCGAGCGGCACGGCAACCGCCGCGATCGCGACGGCGAGCGCGGCGAGACGCCGCCACGGGCCGAACGCGAGGCGCGCGAGCGCGTCGGCGATGAGCACGGCCCACGCGAACAGCAGCAACCAGACGCCGGCGTCGGGCGACACGCGGGCCAGCATGTCGTCGGGCGCGACGACGTGCGTCGCGGCCGCGCCGACCGCATATGCGAGCGTCGCGAGCCCCGCGCAGCCGGCGGCGAGCCGCCACGCGGGGCGGCTCGCCGTCATCGCCCACAGCGCGCCGACGGTCCACAGCGCGGCCAGCGCGGCGCCCTGCATCGCCGGCAGCGCGGCGAACACCGACAGCCCGGTGCCGGCCGCGATCCGGTTCGGCCGCAGCACCGCGAACGACAGGCCGAACACGGCGACGATCGTCAGGATGCCGATCAGGATGCCGACCTTGTCGAGCGTGACGCGCCGCGCGGACGCGGCCGCGCGCTCCGTCATTTCACGAAACCCTTCGCTTTCAGGTAGCTTTTCGCGACGCCGGCCGCCGGCTCGCCGTTGAGCTGGATGCGGGCGTTCAGCGATTGCAGCGTCTTCAGGTCGAGGCTCGCGAACACGGGCTTGAGCAAGTCGGCAATCTGCGGATGCGCTTTCAGCGCGGCTTCGCGGATCACCGGCGCCGGCGCGTAGACGGGCTGCACGTGCTTGTCGTCGTCGAGCACCGCGAGGCCGCTCGATGCGATGCCGCCGTCGGTGCCGTAGACCATCGCGGCGTTCACGCCGTCGGTCTGGTTCGCGGCGGCCTTGATCGTCGCGGCCGTGTCGCCGCCGGACAGCACGACGAGCTGCTCGGGCTTCAGCTTGAAGCCGTACGCTTTCTCGAACGACGGCAGCGCCGATGCGCTGTTCACGAATTCGGCCGAGGCCGCGAGCTTCACCTTGCCGCCGCCGGCCACCCACTTGCCGAAGTCGGAGAAGGTCTTCAGGTGCTGCGACTGAGCGACGGGCGCAAGCAGCGCGACGCCCCACGTGTTGTTCGCGGGCGCCGGGGCGAGCCACACGAGATGGTTCGCCGCGTAGTCGAGTTTTTTCGCGGTGTCGTAGCCCTGGCTCGCGTTCTTCCACACCGGGTCGTCGGCCTTGTTGAAGAAGAACGCGGCGTTGCCCGTGTATTCGGGGTAGACGTCGATCTCGCCGCTCGTGAGCGCCTTGCGCACGATCGGCGTCGTGCCGAGCGCGATCTTTTCGGTGACGGGAATGCCGTGGGCCTTCAGCACCTGCGAAATGAGGTTGCCGAGCAGGTTGCCTTCGGTGTCGATTTTCGACGACACCACGACGGGCGTGTCGGCGTGCGCGCCGGGCGCCACGATGGCGGCGGCGAACGCGAGGCCCAGGATCCGGGCGGGCAGGGCGAGCTTCATCGGGGCCAATCTCCAGGACGGGGGCGTACGCCGAAAGTTACTTGACTGAGCGGGCTTTGGCAAACCGCGTGCGGCGGCGTGTCCACAGCCGGTGTGGGGATAACCCGCATCCGTCATGCGGGCTTGTTACACTGAAATTCGTTCCCCGCCTGCGGACATTTGCTGACATGAAGCCCGAGCTGCTGGTCCTCATCGCGCTGCGCGGCGACGCGCATCGCGAGATCGCCGCGTCGTTCGACGTGCGTTATGCCCCGACGCCCGATACGCGCGAACGCGCGATCGCCGAACACGGCAGCACGATTCGCGCGGTGCTGACCAACGGCAGCACCGGGCTGACCGCCGCCGAGATCGACCGGCTGCCGCAACTCACGTTCGTCAGCGCGCTCGGCGCGGGCTACGAGCACATCGACGTCGCGCATGCGAAGGCGCGCGGCATTGTCGTGGTCACGGGCGCCGGCACCAACGACGATTGCGTCGCCGATCACGCGTTCGCGCTGCTGCTCGCGGCGGTGCGCAACGTCGTGCAGCTCGATGCGAAGACCCGCGCGGGCGTGTGGCGCGACGGGCTGTCGATGCCGCCGAACGTGTCGGGCAAGAAGCTCGGCATCGTCGGGCTCGGCAAGATCGGCGAGAAATGCGCGCGCCGCGCGGCCGGCTTCGACATCGAGATCGGTTATCACAACCGGTCGGAGAAGCCCGTGCCGTATCGCTATTTCGACCGGGTCGACGCGCTCGCGCAGTGGGCCGATTTCCTGATCGTCGCGACGCCGGGCGGCGTGGGCACGCGGCATCTGATCGATCGCACCGTGCTCGACGCGCTCGGCCCCGGCGGCTTTCTCGTCAACGTGTCGCGCGGCAGTGTTGTCGATACCGCTGCTTTGGCGGACGCGCTGCGCGAACGGCGCATCGCGGGCGCGGGGCTCGACGTGTACGAGGGCGAACCGGAGCCGCCGCGTGCGCTGACGGATCTCGACAGCGTCGTGCTCACGCCGCACATGGGCGGCTGGTCGCCCGAGGCGCTCGATCGTTCGGTGCGGCAGTTTCTCGACAACGCGGCGCGGCATTTCGCGGGGCAGCCGGTGTTGACGCCGGTGTGAGCGCCGCGTGGCGGCGTCGAATCAGTCCGCCTGCTTGCAGAATGTCCAGTAGAAATCCGGCAGGTTCGCCGGCTTGTCGGCATCGAGATCGATCCAGCCGAACTGGTGGTGCTCGTCGCTCAGCACGATGTCATGGCGATCGACCTCGCACTGGAAGCACACGATCAGTACGCGCTTGCCCGGCACGACCTCGCACGAGCGGCTGCCCACGTAGCGGATCGCCGACGCGACGATTCCGCATTCTTCCTCCACTTCGCGGGTGACCGCGTCTTCGAGCGATTCGCCCGCTTCGGGCCAGCCGCCCGGCAGCTCCCACTCGTCGCGGGGATTGCGCAGGAACAGGACGGAACGGCCATTGCGGACGATGGCTTTGGCGCTGAGAGGAATCATGGGGGCTCACCGTAGGCATTCGATTGCCGCAGCCTAGCGCAGGTGTTCCCTTCTTGCAGCGATGCCCCCGCCCGCATCGACGCGGATGCGGGCGGGGGAGACGGCAGCGTCAGGCTGCCAGCCGGCGCACGGCTACGCGCCCGTCGATGATGACGCGAGCGGCACCGTCACCGACGTGCCGGCCGGATCGAGCGTCAGGCCCGTGCCGGGCGTCGGTCGCAGCGTCGCCTCGTAGTCGCTGGAGAGGACGACGAGCCCCAGCCGGTGGCCGGCTTCCAGCCGGTAGTCGCGCGGCATGAAGGTCAGCTTCAGGTCGTACGGCATGCCGGGCAGCACCGGTTGCGACACCCACTCGGACAGCCGGTTGCGCGGGTCGGTCCATGCGCGCGTGACGATCGTCGCCGTGCCGTCCGGCGCGCGGTCGACCAGCAGCGCCGTCACGTTCGCGACGCCCGTGAAGGTCAGCCTGACGTGCGCGGTCGCGGTGCCGGAGATGCGCGTGGCGGCTGTCAGCGGGGCCGTCTCGAAGCGGCTGCGGTTTTCGCCGGTCGGCGTGTTCGCCAGCGTGAGCGCGGGAATGCGCGCATCGTCGGTGAAGCGCGCGAGCGGGCCGCCGCTCGGCAGCCGCAGCAGCGTGCCGGTACCGGCGCCGTCGCCGCCCGCGAAGTACGTAACCGGCGTGGCGCGCCGCGCGGCCCAGTCGGCTTCCTTCAGCAGCGTGCCGTCCGCCTGCGCGATCACCGCGCGCGGATCCTGCTCGACGCCGTTGTCATAGCCGATCAGGTAGCGCGTGAACCAGCGGTTCACCTCCGCGGTCCACGCGTCGGCCATGCCCGGCACGCGGGTCGGATCGGTGTGCTTCAGGCGATGCAGCCACAGCTGGGTCGGCACGCCCTGGCGTCGCATCGCCAGATACCACGACGTCGACTGGTCGACGCGCACGTTGTCGTCGGTGAGGCCCTGCGCGACGAGCGCCGGCGCGACCGCGAACCCGGTCGGGATGTCGCGTGCGGCCCAGAACGGCGAATAGTCGCCGGTCTTGCGGTCTTCCTGCTGCAGTGCTTCGTCGATCAGGTGCGTGCAGCGCTCCGGATGCGCGTTGGTCAGCAGCGCCTTGATGTAGACGTCGACGTCCTCGCCCTGATAGCCTTCCGGCGCGCGCACGAGGCCGCCCGAGCGGTAGTAGCCGTACATGTTCGACAGCCCGGCGATCGGCACGATCGCGTCGAGCCCGCGCGTGCGCAGGCTGGCGACCATCTTCGGCAGCGTGCCGTCGTACGACACGCCGTACATGCCGACGTGGCCGGTCGACCAGTTCGCGACGACCGTCTTGCCGTTCGCGTCCTTCGCGGTCGCATCGCGGCCGAGCCAGCGGATCACCGACGCCATCGCGACCGATTCGTCGCGCGTCAGGATCGTCGGGCAGCCGTCCGAGCCGGCGGTGCCGAGCGAATCCGCATAGACGATCGTGAAGCCGCGCGGCACGAAATAGCTTTCGATCCACGAGCGGCCGGCGGCAGCCGCCTCGACCTGCTGCAGCATCCGCGATTGCGGCGCCGCGGCCAGGATGCGGGCGGACGCCGATGCGGGCGCGCCGGCGGTCGCGACTGGATGCGGCGTGCCGTCGAGTTCGACGTCGACGTCGTGATTGGGGCTGTCGGCGAGCCCGGCGTAATACGGGCTCGCGAGCACGATGACGGGCGTGCGCGCGCCGTTCGCGGTTTCGGATGGCCGCACGATGCGTACGTGGATGCGGTCGCGCGTGCCGTCGCCGTCGGAATCGACCGGCGTGTCGACCCACGCGTTTTCCTCGATCGTGCCGCCCGACAGCGACGGCTGCACCTGGCCGTTGCTGATCACCGGCTTGTAGCGTCCGCCGCTCGCCGGATTCGCGTACGGCACGCCGGACGGCGAAAAGCGCGACGCGAGCGATGGCGTATTGGCCGTGTCGGCCGCGGCGGAGGCCCCCTCCTGTTGGCCCTGCGCGAGCGCTGACACGCCCGCCACGCTGCCGCCGTCGTCGCCGCCGCACGCGGCGAGCGTCGCGGCCGCCACGAGCGCGGGCAGCCATGCGCACCGCACTCCGGTTCGATGAATGTTCATTGAATCGACCTCGTCTCTTGTGTTTGTCTGGAACCGGCTGGCTCGCGATACGCCCCCTGCGGCCTGGCCGGGTGCTGCGTCGGATGAAGCGGAACTGCACCATCAAAAAACGGCGGGCGAGATGGATCAGCGTCTCGCCCGGTGCCGGCGCGCGTCAGGCGGCGCGCATCCGGCCGGCGTCGAGGCGAGTGCATCGCCCCGAACGGAAATCGTCAGTGCGGCGGTTCGCTGCGAATGCAGGACTGCGAATCAAATGCGGGCATGCCCGGGATTCCTTCAGGTTTCGAATGAAACGGAACGGCACGATGCAATGAGGCGGGAATGTTGCGAACGGCGGTGCTGCAACGGCAGGAAAGCGCGACGCGAGTCGGCACGCTGGCCGGATTGCTTTCCGGAAGCTTGCGCAAAAGTTATCTCAGCGAAATGCCCGTGTCAAACTTTTTTAGTTCGGGTCAAACAAAGTTTCGGCGTGCGTGGGGCGGGCGATCTCAACTTCCGCGGAATCCGTCCGTAAACAATGAAAAACGCGCTGAAAACGAGAGAGAGGGCAATGACGATTCCGGTCACGGCGGCGGGCGGCCTTACGCTCGCGCAAATGGCACAGGCGGCCCTCGACGGGCGTCAGACGACGGACGCGACCGCGTCCGGCGCACCGCAAGACGAGCCGATCAGCATTCGGGCAATCGATCCGCAAGCGCAGCAGGCGGCGATGACGAAACAGTTGTCGATGGTGGGCGACCTGTCGATGAAGCTGCGCGGCGTGACCGACGCGCTCGCGACGAGCCTGCAGGATATCGTCGCGAAGCGGCCGGACCTGGCCGATGCGCCATTCGATTTCATGACCGACGCCGGCCGGATCAAGGTCGTGTCGAAGACGTTGACCGACAGCGATCGCGCATGGATCGAGTCGACGCTGAATGCGAACGCCGGCCTCGTGCTCGCGACGCGCGCGTTTCACGAGCAGGCCGTCGATATCGCCGCGCAGGGTGCGGCCGTGCGAGGCGACACGTTCACGGACAGCGATCGCGCGGCGGCGAGCCAGGGCGCCGACACGCGCTTTCACTTCATGAGCCTGCTCGACCGGTCGGTCGCGGACAACCCGCCGCCCGTGCCGCCCGGTGGGCACTTCACCACGCAGGACGGCACGACGCTGACGATCGCGCCGTCGGCCGGCAGCGCGCGCGGCACGCTCGCGTTGCTGGACGCCGCACGCCAGCTATCGTCGGGCACGGCGATCTTCGTCGATGCGTCCGGCAACAAGTCCTACGGCATGCGCGTGGAACTCGTCAACGTCGGCTTCGACGTGCTCGCCGGCTACACGCCGGACGGCGGCAACAGCGTCGGTTTCCACGAGATCGCGTAACGCCGCGCCAATCGAGCCGGTTGCGTCTACTCGTCGCGCAACGCTTCGGCGGGCCGCACCCGTGCGGCGCGCCAGCTCGGGTACAGCGTCGCGACGCACGACATCAGGAACGCGGCCGACGCGATCTCGATCACGTCGAGCGCCGACAGCTTCGACGGCAGCGCGCTGAGGAAATACACGGACGGCGTCAGGAAGCGGATGCCGAGCAGTTGCTCGATCGCCGGCAGCACCACCGGGATGCTCACCGCGATCGCGCAGCC
Organism: Burkholderia sp. EMB26; assembly: GCF_024730645.1. Classification (NCBI taxonomy): domain Bacteria; kingdom Pseudomonadati; phylum Pseudomonadota; class Betaproteobacteria; order Burkholderiales; family Burkholderiaceae; genus Burkholderia; species Burkholderia sp. EMB26. The sequence continues at coordinate 1,525,484 of NZ_CP078071.1, read as the reverse complement.
GAGCGCGACGCCTGCCAGCGTGCCGGCGAGGCCGATCGTCATTCCCTGGATCGCGAAGATCTTCATGATCGAGCGGGGCGGCGCGCCGAGCGTGCGCAGGATCGCGATGTCGCCCTGCTTCTGCGTGACCGTCATCACGAGCGACGACACGAGGTTGAACGCGGCGACCGCGACGATCAGCATCAGGATCAGCGACAGCATGCGTTTCTGCAGCCGCTCGGCCTCGAACCACGTGCGGTTCTGCCGCGTCCAGTCGCGGATATACAGGTCGCCCGACAGCGTACGCGACAGCGCCAGCGCGACCTCCGGCGCACGCTGCAGATCGTCGACGCGCAGCCGGATACCGGTCGGCGCGGGCACGTTGAACAGTTGCTGCGCATCGCGGATGTGGATGTACGCGAGCGCGCTGTCGTACTGATAGTGGCCCGACTCGAACGTGCCGACCACGTTGAACTGGCGGAACCGCGGCAGCGCGTCGCCCAGGCGCGCACGGTTGCCGGGCGCGAAGAACGTGATGCGGTCGCCGATCTTCACGTGCAGTGCATCGGCGAGCGCGGCGCCGAGCACGATGCCCATCTCGCCCGGCGCGAGCGCGTCGAGGCGCCCGGTCTTCAGCTTGCGCGCGATCTCGGACACGCGCGGCTCGAGCACGGGATCGATGCCGCGCAGCGCGACGCCCGTCACGTTGCCCGCGTTCGTCAGCAGCGCCTGCGCGTCGACGTAGGGTGCGACGGCACGCACCGCCGCGTTCTGTAACGATTCGTGTGCGGTCAGCCGCCAGTCGGGCATCGCGCCGGACGGCGAGAAGATTTCCACGTGCGCGAGCACCGACAGCATCCGGTCGCGCACCTCGGTGCGAAAGCCGTTCATCACCGACAGCACGACGATCAGCGCGGCCACGCCGAGCGCGATGCCGGCCATCGCGGCGCCGGCGATGAACGACACGAAGCCGTCGCCGGCCGAGCGCCGGCCGCCGCGCGCGTAGCGCAGCCCGATCTGCCATTCGAACGGGAGTTTCAAGCGGTTTCCTTTCATTTCGATTCGATCCTGCCGAGCCGCGCATTCTAGCGAACGTGGCGCGACCGTGTGCAGCCGTCGGGTCGCGACGGCCCGCGACCAGCCGATATCCGACCGCCTGCCGGGTCGGCGACGTATCGTGGACGGCGCCCGCGTGGGCCGCAACGGGTCGAAGCCGTGATGCTGCACGAGGACCGCTGGTTCCGGTGGCATCCGGGTTTCAATCCGTACGGGCTCGCGTGCGGCGCATGGATCACCTACGTGCGCGGCGGGCAGGACGCGATCGACCGTGCGCTGGCCGCGTCGCGTAACCGGCTGTATGCGCGCTGGCTGACGACGCATCCGGGCGATGCGTCGCTCAAGCCGCTGTCCGCGTTGCCGTTCGACGCGCCGCATGCGGTCGACCAGACGCTCGCCGCGCGCAACGATACGTGCGACATGGGCGTGAAGGCGCGGGTCGGCCCCGCGAACTTCTTCGATCGCTCGATCGACGGGCAGGTGAACGGCATGCGCGCGCGGCGCTCGCCGGGCTCCACGCTCAAGCCGTTCGTCTATGCGCCCGGCATCGACCGGGGCGTGCTGCATCCGGATTGCCGCGATGCCGGGCAGGTCGAAGGCGACCCGCCGCGCGTCACGTCGTCGCTACGCGGCAGTCCGTATGCGATGCGCGTGAAGACCACCGACGAAACGTGCATCGCGTTCAACGCGACCGCCGATGCGACCGCGCATGCGCTGTACGGGTTCGTCAACGATGCGTACGTCGGTCGCAGCGCGCCGGGCGACGCGCTGTTCTGGCAGCCGCGCACGGCCGGCAGCTATACGGTGCGGGTGGTCGACGATCACGGGCGCAGCGATCAGCGGCCGCCGGGAGTAGGGCTGGAGCAGTAAGCAGGCGCGGCCCGCTCGCGCGGTTCAAACGCTGTAGCCGATCCGCAGCACACCCCATGGCCGTCCGCCGACGACGATCGGCGCGGACACGTCCTTCATCAGCGCGAACTGGCCGTTGCCCATGTCGCGCCGATAGGTCTGCAACAGGAACGGCTTGTCATGCGCCACGGACATGCGCGCCGTGCGGTCCGTGTAGATCCGGCGGTTCCGGCAATTCGCCGCGTTCCACGCGGCGTCCGAGCGCTGAGGCAGCGAGAACTTGCGGTTGTGGGTCGGCAGGTAGCACTGCCGGTCGAAGCTCGCGCAATAGACGATGCGTTCGTCGAGATCGAGCACCGGCTCCTGGACGGCCGGCAGCACGCGATCGGTGAACGCGGTGAAGCGCGTCATGAACTGCTGCGGGTCGGTGCCGGGAATCGGTTCGTAGTGCGCGTCGAAGAGCGCGTCGAGTGCGATGTCGCCGCGCCCGACCGCCTCCTCGAAGAGTTTGCCGATCGCGGCGGCCGTGCTGCGCGCGGCGTCGATCAGGCGCGTGTCGGGCGATTCGATACCGGTCGCGGCGGTGAGCTCGATCAGCGTCTCGGAGACGGAGAGCAGATTGCCGAGCCGGTCCTTGGCCTGCGAGAAGTTCTGGGCCGAGTTCTCGACGCCGGACGCCATCTCGCCCACCTGTTCGTCGAGACGATGGCACTGCGTCTCGATCTCGTCCGTCAGCGACGCGATCTGTTCGGCCTCGCCGGCGAGTTCGGTGATCGCGTGACCGGTCGCGTGCACGACCTCGCCGATCGTGCGCGTGCCCTCGCGCACGCGATGCGCGCGGGCGGCGTTGTCGGTGCCCTCCGCGAGCAGGTGTTCGGTCTGCTCGGCGAGCCGCGCGAGGGTCGTCTCGATCTGGGCCGTCGCCTGCCCGGTCTTCGCGGACAGGTTCTTGACCTCGGCCGCGACGACCGCGAAGCTGCGGCCCGACTCGCCGGCGCGCGCGGCCTCGATCGCGGCGTTCAGCGCGAGCAGGTGGGTCTGGCGCGCGATGACGGAGATTTCCTCGGACACGGCCCGCACGTGATCGAGTGCGTCACGCAGCGCGCCCATCTGGTCGCTGATCGTGGTGACGCCCTCGACGAGGCCGTGAATGTCGGCGAGCGAGGCCTCGATCGTCTGCTGCGACTGCCGGACCGCATTCGACGCATTGGCGCTGACGTCGCGCACCTGCTGCGCGGCCTCGGCGATCCGGTGGTTGCCGCGCAGCGTGAGGGCGGCCGATTCGCGCAGCGTGTGGCACACCTCCGCCTGTCGGGCGACGCGGGCCGCGACTTCCTCGACGTGACCCGACACGTCGCAGATCTCGATGCCCAGCCTGCCGGCCTGTTCGGCGATGTCGCCGACGAGCGCGCGCGACGAACGGCGGCCGCGGCCGATTCCGAAGAAGTTCACGTTGGTGGGTCTCCTTGAGGACATGCGCACCGGGTTCCCGGCGGATGGTGGGCGTGCGTTCCTGACTTGACGGCTGCACGGCCGCGGACTTGAGGTCGGGTAAACATCGAGATCGGCATCCCCGACGGCCGGACCGGCGCCGGGCGGGGCGCGTTTGCACCACGTTTGCGCCACGTTTGCCGTGGCGGCCGCGCGGCGGCGTGACGAGGGACGGGCGGCGCGTGGCGGCCGCCCGTCCACAGGCGCTGCGTCAGAACACGTGGTGAATGCCGGCGTTGACGCCGACCGTCGTGCCCGGCAGCCCGTACAGCGCGCCGCCCGTGATGCCGAGGCCGGTATTCATCGCGCCGTGGTTGTTGACGACGCCGACCTGCGCATACAGGCCGGTTCGCTTCGACAGGCTGTAGTCGGCGCCGATCGCGGCCAGCAGCGAATGATTGTGCGAGTCGTTGCGGTCGGTCGTGTACCACGCGCCGGTGTTCAGGTCGAGGGCCGGCGTGACGCGGTAGTCGAGGCCGGCGCTATACACGTTGTTGCTGAACGAGCCGGCGACCTTGTAGCTCGTGAACGACGCCTTGCCGGTCACCGGCCCGAACGTGTAGGCGGCACCGATCGTGCGGCCGACGAACGCGACCGTGCTCGGCACCGGCGTCGGGGACGTACCGCCGTTGCCGTCGTAGAGCGCCGCGTTGAGCATGAAACCGCCGTTCGTATAGGTGAGGCTGCCGGAATACTGGCGTCCCGCCTGGAAGTCGCCGGCCTTGCCGCCGAAGCCGAACATCGCGCTGGCCGTCAGCCCGGCGATGGTCGGGCTCGTGTACGAAATCGCGTTCGGGTTGAAGAGGCCCGTGACGAGCACGTTGTCGACGTACGGAACCAGCGCGGCGCCGAAGTGCGAGACGTTGCGCGGATCCGATCCGAGGATCGCGAGCACGAACGGCGAGAACTGCAGGCCGACCTTCGTTTCGCCGAAGCCGCCGTCGATTCCGACCCATGCTTGGCGGCCGAAGAAGCTGCCGTTCGAGTGGCCGAACGCGCCGTCCGTGATGTTGAAGCCGCTTTCCAGCTTGAATCGCGCGTGCAGCCCGCCGCCGAGATCCTCGGTGCCCGTGATGCCGAAGTTGGTCGGCGTCATGCCCGTGTCGGTCAGCGCGAACTGGCGTCCGGCGTTGCCGCCGGTCGCCGAATCCAACGAGCGGCTCGTATAGAGCAATGCGGCGTCGAGGTCGCCGTACAGCGTGACGCTGCTCTGCGCGAAACTGCTGCTTGCCGCCGCGCCCAGCAGCGCCGCGCAAATCGTCCATGTCCTGCTCTTCATCGTCTGTCTCCGTTTTGTGAGTGTTGTAATACGCACAACTGATTAAACCTTCGTTGGCGGAAGCGCTGCGAGCCGCCTGCATGCCGTGCCGTCGGGGAACGCACGGCGATGCTTCTCGCCGGCGCGAACGCGGCCGCGAGCCCGGCGTGGGAAACGGGCCAGCGGCCGTGCTGCGACGCCGCGGTGAAGCGATGCGCCCGCCGTGGCGGGCGGCGTTACATCGAACGGTTCAACTGCTCGAGGATGGCCGGGTTCTCGAGCGTGGACGTGTCCTGCGTGATCGCTTCGCCCTTCGCGAGCGAGCGCAGCAGGCGCCGCATGATCTTGCCCGAGCGCGTCTTCGGCAGGTTGTCGCCGAAACGGATGTCCTTCGGCTTCGCGATCGGTCCGATCTGCTTGCCGACCCAGTCGCGCAGCGTCTTCGCGAGCGCCGCCGCTTCGTCGCCTTCCGGGCGCGAACGCTTCAGCACCACGAACGCCACGACCGCCTCGCCCGTCGTATCGTCCGGACGGCCGACCACCGCCGCCTCGGCCACGAGTTCATGCGACACCAGCGCCGACTCGATCTCCATCGTGCCGAGCCGGTGGCCCGACACGTTCAGCACGTCGTCGATCCGGCCCATGATCGTGAAGTAGCCGGTCTCCTTGTCGCGCACGGTGCCGTCGCCGGCCAGATAGAGCGTGCCGCCGAGCTCTTCCGGGTAGTAACTCTTCTTGAAACGCTCCGGGTCGCCCCAGATCGTGCGGATCATCGCGGGCCACGGGCGCTTGACGACCAGAATGCCGCCTTGCCCGTTCGGCACGTCCTGCCCCGTCTCGTCGACCACCGCGGCCGTGATGCCCGGCAGCGGCAGCGTGCACGAACCCGGCACGGTCGGCGTGGCGCCCGGCAGCGGCGTGATCATGTGGCCGCCGGTCTCGGTCTGCCACCACGTATCGACGATCGGGCAGCGCTCGTGGCCGACGTGCTTGTGGTACCACATCCACGCTTCCGGATTGATCGGCTCGCCGACCGTGCCGATGATGCGCAGGCTCGACAGGTCATGGCTCTTCGGATGCACCTTGTCGTCGGCTTCGGCCGCCTTGATCAGCGAACGGATCGCGGTCGGCGCGGTGTAGAACACGGTGACCTTGTGATCGCCGATCATCTTCCAGAAGCGGCCGGCGTCCGGATACGTCGGCACGCCTTCGAACACGACCTGCGTGCCGCCGCATGCGAGCGGGCCGTAGGTGATGTACGTGTGGCCCGTGACCCAGCCGATGTCGGCCGTGCACCAGAACACGTCGTCGGGTTTCCAGTCGAACGTCCACTTCATCGTCTGCGCGGCCCACAGCAGGTAGCCGCCCGTGCTGTGCTGCACGCCCTTCGGCTTGCCGGTCGAGCCCGACGTATACAGGATGAACAGCGGATGCTCGGCGCCGACCCAGGTCGGCTCGCAGCGGTCGGATTCGCCGTCCACCAACTCGTGCATCCACAGGTCGCGGTCTGCATGCCAGTCGATCTTGCCGCCGGTGCGGCGATAGACGATCACGCTCTTGACCGCTTCGCAGCCGCCCAGCGCGATCGCCTCGTCGGCGATGCTCTTGAGCGGCAGCGTCTTGCCGCCGCGCGCCTGCTCGTCGGCGGTGATCAGCGCGACCGCGCCGACGTCGACGAGCCGCTCGTTCAGCGATTTCGCGGAGAAGCCGCCGAACACGACCGAGTGGGTCGCGCCGATGCGCGCGCAGGCCTGCATCGCGACGATGCCTTCGATCGACATCGGAATGTAGATGACGACGCGATCGCCCTTGCCGATCCCGCGTTTCTTCAGCGCATTGGCGAAGCGCGATACGCGCGCGAGGAGATCGGCATAGGTGACGCGGGTGACGGTGCCGTCGTCGGCCTCGAAGATCACCGCGACGCGCTCGCCGTGGCCGGCTTCGACGTGACGGTCGAGACAGTTGTACGACGCGTTCAGCTCGCCGTCGTCGAACCAGGTGTAGAACGGCGCGTTGCGCTCGTCGAGCACCTTCGTGAACGGCTTGTGCCACGTGAGGCCTTCGCGCGCGAGACGCGCCCAGAAGCCTTCGTAATCCTGCTCGGCCTCGGCGACGAGCGCGCGATAGGCCGGCATGCCGGAAATGGTCGCCGTCTTCTCGAGCGCCGCGGGCGGCGCGAACTGACGGGTTTCGTGAAGAACCGATTCGATCTTGGACAAGCGTGTCTCCATGCGTTCATGTGATTCCTGACGGCGCTCGGGAAAACGCAACATGCGTGCCAGTCGCGTGACGGATGGGGGCATGCGGCGCAAGCCGCGACAGTCCGGCGTGTCGCGCCCGCTCCCGGCTAAGCGGCGGCATCGCGGACGGTAGCGCGATGCGGCGCGGCGTTCAGAAATGCAGCAGGTCGTGTTGCAGTCCTGAGCAGTTGAGGCGAGCCGGCGGGTGATCGTCCGGCACCGCCGCGTCAGGCGAGCAACGAGCGAAGTGCCGGTGCGTGCCTGAATTGCCGGATGCGTTCGAGCGCCGATACCTCGAGCTGACGAACGCGCTCGGCCGACAGGTTCAGTTGCCGGCCGATCTCGCGCAGCGAATACTCGTTGTCGACGTCGATGCCGTACCGCAGGCGCAGAATCCACGCTTCGCGTACCGGCAGGCTGTCGATCAGCTCGGCAACCGCCGCGCGCAACTGACCGGCGCTCGCGGCTTCTTCCGGCGTCGGCGCGACGGCGTCGATCGTGACGTCGCACAACGTGAGGTCGTGATCGGGCGAAACCGGCAGGTCGGCGGAGATCGGCTCGCGCACGATGCTCATCAGCTCGCGCACCTTGTCGACCGGCAGTCGCATCTGCGGGGAGAGCGCTCGTGCGTCGGCGACGTCGCCGGTCCGTTGCCGATGGATGCGCGCGAGCCGTGACAGCTTGTTGAGCGAATCGACCGTATGTGCGGGCACGCGGATCGTGCGCCCCAGATCGGCGAGCGCATGCGTGATCGCCTGCCGGATCCACCACGTCGCATACGTCGAGAATTTGAAGCCGCGCCGGTGATCGTAGCGATCGACGGCCTTCATCAGGCCGATATTGCCTTCCTGGATCAGATCGGCGAACGGCAGGCCGCGGTCGGCATAGCGTTTGGCGACCGACACGACGAGCCGCAGATTGCTCTGGAACAGCTTCGTTCTCGCGGGCTGCATCGCGCGCTCGATCCGCGAGAGCCGCGCGTCGAGCGCGATCGCGATGTCGAGCGGCAACGGAGACTGCGCCGCGAGGCGAGCGAGCGCGCCGCGCGCGTCGATCAGCGCCGGCGCGTGGCGGGCTAGGGTGGCGGCGCAGTCGGGATGCGCGGCGCTGCATGTGTGCAGCCATGCGCGTACGTCGTCGCACGGCGTGAAGAGTTCGTGGCGCGCGGCATCGAGCGGGATGCCCGTGGCGACCAGCGTGTCGACGAGCCGTTTTCCGAGCGTGCGCGCCTGAGTCGCGCGCTCGCCGTTCGCTTGCCTGATACGCTCGATCGCGCGCGAGGTGAAGCGGATTCTGCCGGTCGACGCGGCCGCCTCGCGCAGCAGCGCCCGGTAAGCGGTGGACGCGAAGCCGTCCGCGTGCAATGCGTGCTGCATCGCCGATGCCGGTGCACCGGCGCGTTCGAGTGCTTCGACGACCGTATCGCGCCATGCGGGGCTGTCGAGGGCAAGGCCTGCGTCGTCGTCGGGCGCGGGTGAGGCCATGCTTGGATCGTCGGGTAACGTCGTCGGCGCACTTGCGGCCGATTCGGCATCGCCGGCAAACCCCGTCACGTAAACCGACGCCGCCACCTTGCCGGCGCGGATGTCGTCCGCGATCGCCGCGACGGCCGCGAGTGCCGCCGGATCGCGGCTCAACGCGTCGATGCATGCCGCGCGGCCGCTTTCGAGACGAAGCGCGAGCGCGATCTCTTCGTCGCGTTCGAGCAGCGGCGTCGCGCTCATTTCCCGCAGATAGAGCCGGATCGGGTCGTTGGTCCGGCCCGCGAGCAGATCGTCGGCCGCGAGCGGCGTCGATGCGTCGGCGAACGGCGACGCGACTTCCGTCACTTGCGCGAAATGACGGTCGAGCGTCCATGCGGTGTGCGCGCCGGCATGCTCGCGTACGTCGATGCCGAGCTCACGCAGCATCGACGCGGCGGCGTCCACATCCGCGCCGTCGGCCGCGTCGTCGGGCAACGCATCGGCCATTTCGCCGTGCGTCACGTAGCCGCGATCGATGCCCAGCGCGATCAGCGCATGCAGATGCGCGGCGCGGTCGGCGTGGGCGCCGCGACACGGCGACGGCGCGCCGTCGCGTTCGCGAGCGGGCCCGGCGTCAAGCGAGCTTGGCATAGACGTTGCACCAGCCTTCCGCGGCAACCGTCTTGCCCGCGAACATCGGGCACGTCCCCGAGGATTCGCCCGCGGCGGCCTTGTAGAAGCGGCAGTTCGCACACGTCTGGCCGGCCTGGTACTTCGGGAACTTGCCGGCGTCGACGGTCGTCGCCTTGGCGCGGTAGCCGAGCGTCTTCGCCGTCGCGTCGTTTTCGTCGACGGGCGGAGCGGCGGCGAATGCGCGCGTGCCGGCCGCGAGCGCGGCGCACAGGCCGGCGGCCTGCACGAAGAAGGTTCTGCGATGACGGGAGATCATGATGCGGTCCTGAATGAAATGAACGGAAAAAGCCCGGCCCGCGCGCCGGGCATGTTGCCCGGCGCGGCGGTCGATCGAAACGAAAGCGGGTGGAGCGGTTACTTGCGCGGCCCGGCGATCAGCGGCGCCTTCGACGCGTTGGCGATCTCGGCGGTCAGCTTGCTCTTCGACGCGTCGTAGCCGTTCGAATAAAGCAGGAACGCCATCAGATCCTCGTATTCCTGTGCGGTCATCTTGCCGGGGCGATCGGCCGGCATGTTGCTCGACATGTACAGGAAGATGCCGCCGACCGTGATGTGCGACTTGCCTTCGGGCGCGAACGATTCCCCGCTCAGCGCGGGTGCGGTATTGCCCTCGAGCTGGTCGCCGTGGCATTTCGCGCACGCATCGCCGTAGAGCTTCTTGCCGTGCTGCACCTGAGCCTGGTCGAACGACGGGACGCCGCTGCCTTCGCTCGTCGACACCTTGATGAAGCCGGGCCGCTGCGCGGACGCGATCGCGCCGTCGAGAAACCGGCCGGGCACGCGCGAGGCGGCGGCTTGCGCGATGCCGTCGGGCAGCGTCCAGCCGCGCGTGAGCGACGCGAGGCGGCCGTTGCCGCTCAGTTGCGACAGCGTGGCGTCGATGCGCTTTTGCAGCGCGTCCTTGCCCGGCCCGAACGCGAACGACAGTTGCCAGTCGGAGTACGGCGACGACGTCGCCGCCACCTGGAACCGTTGTTTCGGATGCGCACGCTCGTACGCGACGACGCTCGGATACCAGACGATCGCGCGTTGCGCGCGGCCCGCGGCGAGCGCGCCGATCGTTTTCTCGCTCGTGTTCTCGAGATCGAAGCGGGCATTCGTCTGCTGCGCGGCGATCAGCTGCGACGGGCTGCCGTAGGTGGCCGCGATCGTTTCCTTCGCGCCGGACGGCGCGGGCGCATCGCGCAGCGAAACGCTGACGTAGCCGGAGCGCAGATAGCCCTGCGAGAACGTCATCTTCGATCCCGACGCATCGGCGATGGCCGAACGCGGGAAGCCGGCGATCACGTCGCAGTCGCGTTCGAGCGATTTCGTCAGTTCGCTGGCGGAGATGCCGTCGTCGTCGCCGTTGTCGTCGACGCCACGTGTGTTGAAGGTCGCGGCGATGCCCGCGGTGCGGAACACTTCGCGCGCGACGGCGCGATCGAGCGTGGTGGTCGGGCTGCCAGGCAGCGTGCAGATGCGCACGCCGGCCGATGCGGTTGCCGGTGTCAGCGCCACGCCCACGGCGAGCAGACTGGCGACGGCGACGGAAGTGAGACGAGTATTCATGGTCGTGTTTCCGGTTGAAGCGGGTGGGGCGTCGCGCCCGCATCGGGCGCATGCGGGCGCGACTCGGGCGTGGCGCCGGGTCAGTTGAGCGCGAACACGTAGAGCGTGCCGCCGCGCGGAACGTCCTTCGCGATGTCGGCCATCGGGCCGCCCCAGATCGGGTTCGCGCCGCCGTAGCCGGCGAGCACCGCGACATACTCCTTGCCGTCGACCTCGTACACCGACGGCTGCGAAATGATGCCGCTCGCCAGTTGCGGGCTTTCCCACAGCACCTTGCCGGTCGCCGTGTCGAACGCGTACAGGTGGCCGTCGAGCGAGCCGCTGAACGCGAGACCGCTCGCGGTGGTCGCGACGCCGCCGTTCCACGGTTTCTTCGACCAGTGGCTCCACAGCTTCTTGCCGGTGTTCACGTCGATGGCCGTCAGCTCGCCGTAGCCTTCGCTGCCCGGTTCGGGCTTGATCTCGAAGCCTTCGCCGAGATACGGCAGGCCTTCCATGTAGCTGACCGACTTGCCGGTCAGGCTCATGCACGCATGCAGCGCCGGCACGACCGCGATGTTGCGTTCCTGGTCGTACGAGATCGACCACCAGTTCTTGCCGCCGAGGAAGCTCGGGCACGTCTCGATCGTCGTGCCGGCCTTCGGGAACTTCGACGCGTCCTGGATCGGCTTGCCGTCTTCCGTGTAGCCGGTGACCGACAATGCCTTCACGAACGGCGTCGCGTAGATCAGCTTGCCGGTCGTGCGGTCGATCGCGTGGAAGAAGCCGTTGCGGTCGGCGTGGATGATCGCGTCGTAGTCCTTGCCCTTGTACTTGATGTCCGCGAGGACGGCCGCGTTCACGCCGTCGTAGTCCCACGTGTCGTTGTTCGTGTACTGGTAGTGCCACTTCAGGTTGCCGCTCTTCGCATCGAGCGCGAGCAGCGAGTCGGAATACAGGTTGTCGCCCGGGCGCAGCGCCGCGAGCCACGGGCCGGGGTTGCCGACCCCCCAGTACAGCGTGCGCGACGCGGCGTCGTACGTGCCCGTGAGCCACGCGGCGCCGCCGCCATGGCTCTGCATGCCGTCGGGCCAGGTTTCCGCGCCCTTTTCGCCGGCGGCGGGGATCGTGTAGCGTTTCCAGACCTGCGAGCCGTCCTCCGGATTCAGCGCCGCGATGTAGCCGCGAATCCCGTATTCGCCGCCGGACGTGCCGACGACGATCGCGCCGTCGATCGCGAGCGGCGCGAGCGAGAACGCGTAGCCGAGGCCCGGCTCGAACATCTGCTTCTTCCACACGAGATTGCCGGTCTGCGCGTCGAGCGCCGCGACTTCGCCGTTCAGCATCGCGATGTAGACGTTCTTGCCGTACAGCGCGACGCCGCGGTTGACGACGTCGCAGCACGCGGTCTTGAACGAGGCCGCGCCGAGCTTCGGCTCGTATTTCCACAACTGCTTGCCGGTCTTCGCATCGAATGCGTAGACGTTGTCCTTCGGCGTCGTCACGAACAGATAGTTGCCGTTGACGATCGGCGTGGCCTCGAAGCCCTGCTTCAGGTCGGCCGGGAACTTGTACGCCCACACCTGCTTGAGATTCTTCGCGTTCGACGCGTCGATCTGCTTGAGCGGAGAATGCGAGCGGCCGTCGTAGGTGCGGTAGTAGGTCAGCCAGCCCGGGTCGCCGTGTGCATCGGTCAGGCGCTGGTAGGTCACGGCCGGGTAGTCCGCGGCCGCTTCGACGAGGCCGGGGTTCAGCGCGACGGCGGCCGCCACCGCGATTCCGATCGTCGCCAGCCGGCTCGCTGAAGCCGAGAGTTTCTTCATGGTTGTCTCCTGGGTCATTGTGGTCGCACCGCCGCGAACGTTGCGTCGCGCCGGCACGGTTGGGGTTTCCGGGCCGAGTGCCCTGCCCGTTACGCAAGTCGCATGCCATCGCGGCCGGAAGCCGGTACGGTGCGGCACACCGGCGCATCGCAGGCGATGCGTCGAGCGACGGCGTGCGCGGCGACGTCGACGCAGGTGTTGCATTCAGGTACACCGTCGCGCGTGAAGTGTTGCCAAACATGACAGGTGGCGCAGTCGGCCGGACAGCGGCGCGCCGGTCGCGCGCATCGCGTACCCGAGTGATGCGCGGCGCGGCGTGCACCGTTCGTGCTCGCGGTACTGGCACGGTTCTCGCACGCCGGCTTCGCGACAACCCGTCGCCGTGCGGTGCATCGCACGCGCCGGCGGAATAAAAGTGCGGAGACAACGGAATGATCAGGAGACCAAAGGCCGCCGGGTGGTACGGCGCGATGCGGCATGGCCGGCGTGCGCGATGCGTTGGCGTGACCGTTGGCACGTTGGCGCTGTTCGGTTTGCCGCCCGGCAGCGTGCGCGCGCAGCAGCCGGCGGACGGCGGCACGATTGCGCCGGCCGAGCCGCCGGCCGTCGTGCTGCCCGCGGTGGTCGTCGTCGGCACGACGCCGCTGCCCGGGATCGGCACGCCGCTGTCGAAGGTGCCGGCGAACGTGCAGACGGTGCGCGCGGCGGAACTCGACGCGCAGCACCGCGCGACGCTCGCCGATTTCTTCGCCGCGAACCTGCCGAGCGTGACGATCTCGGACGCACAGGGCAACCCGTATCAGGCGGACGTCAACTATCGCGGCTTCGCCGCGTCGCCGCTGCTCGGCACGCCGCAGGGGTTGTCGGTGTTCGTCGACGGCGTGCGCGTGAACGAGCCGTTCGGCGACGTCGTGAACTGGGACATCCTGCCCATGCAGGCGATCGACCGCGTGCAGCTGATTCCGGGCTCGAACCCGGTGTACGGGCTCAACACGCTCGGCGGTGCGCTCGCGATCACGACGAAGAACGGCAGGTCGAACCCGGGCGGCGAAGCGGAGGTGTCGGGCGGCTCATGGGGCCGCAAGACCGCCAGCGTCGAGCAGGGCGGCACGATCGGCTCGAACCTCGACTACTACGCGACCGCGAACGTCGCGAACGACGGCGGCTGGGCCGACCATAACGCGAGCCGCGTGCGGCAGGCGTTCGGCAAGCTGCGCTACACCGATGCGGACACGACGCTGTCGATTGCCGCGGGCGGCGCGGACAACACGCTGTCCGGCACCCAGACGATCCCGCGCTCGTTCCTCGACAACCGGAAGCAGGCGTATACGTATCCGGACCGTAACCGCAACAGCGCCGGCTACCTGACACTGTCGGGCGAGCGATTTTTCGGCGAGCACGTCGAGCTGAGCGGCAACGCGTACTACCGGCACCTGCGCAACACCAACACGAGCAGCAACAACAATACGGACTACGGATCGGTGGACGAGGACGGCGCGATCGACACGGTGCAGGGCAGCAATGCGCAATCGACGATCGTCACCGACAGCTACGGCGGCAGCGTGCAACTCACGCTGCTCGGCAAGCTCGGCGGGATGGCGAACCGGCTGGTCGCGGGCGTCTCGGCCGATGTCGCGAATTCGAGCTACGTCGCGTCGTCGCAGGACGCATCGTTTACCGATGCGCGCGCGGCGATCGGCATCGGCGATTTCGTTCCGCAGACCAGCGCGAAGACGCGCAATGCGAACGTCGGTGTGTACCTGAGCGATGCGCTGTCGCTGACGCCGCACTGGACGCTGACGCTGTCGGGCCGCTACGACTGGTCGAAAGCGCGGATCGGCGACGAGAGCGGCGTGCAGCCGCTGCTCGACGGCAGCCATGTGTTCTCGCGCTTCAACCCGGCTGTCGGACTCAACTGGAACCCGGTGCCGGGCTTGACCGCCTATGCGACGTACAACGAAGGCATGCGTTCGCCGACCGCGATCGAGCTCGCGTGCGCGGACCCGGCCGCGCCGTGCTCGCTGCCGAACGACTTCATCGCCGACCCGCCGCTCGAGCCGGTGATCTCGAAGACGTTCGAGGCCGGCATGCGCGGCCGCATCGGCGCGGCGACGACCTGGAGCGCCGCAGCCTACCGCACGACGCTGACCGACGATATCCAGTTCATCAGCAGCCCGGCCAGCGCACAGGGCTACTTCCGCAACGTCGGCGATACGCGGCGGCAGGGTATCGAGCTCGCCGGCCGCACGCGGGTCGGCCCGCTCGGTGTCGGGCTGTCGTACAGCTATGTCGACGCAACCTACCGATCGTCGTGGACCGAACACAGCCCGGCGAATTCGACGGCCGACGCGAACGGCAACGTGACGGTCAAGCCGGGCGATCGCATCCCCGGCATTCCCGCGCATACGGTGAAACTGCGGCTCGACTACGCGGCGACGCCCGCGTGGGACATCGGCGCGAACGTGACCTGGCGCGGCGGCGTGTATGCACGCGGCGACGAGAACAACGGGGACGTGAACGGCCGGCTTGCCGGCTACGTGCTGGTCGATCTCGACATGCGTTACCGGATCACGAAGCGGTTCGAGGTGTTCGCGAGCGTGACGAACCTGCTCGACAAGCGCTACGCGAGCTTCGGCGCACTCGGCCAGAATTTCTTCAACGGGCCGAACCATACATTCGACGGCGCCCGTCCGGTGAACGAACAGTTCGTCGGGCCGGGTGCGCCGCGCGGCGCGTGGGTCGGCGTGCGCTACGCGTGGGATTGAGCGGCGCGCGATCGCGTGTGGCGCGCTTGCGTGTGTCGTCGCGTCATGACACGAACGGGCGCGGGGCCGTCACGTGAGCGGCACCGTCGCGAACATCGCATTGACGGCGCGTGCGACGCTGCGCGCCAATGCCGGGTCGCTTGCCAGATGCCCGGCCTGCACGCGTTCGATTTCCGCTTCGGGTGTGGCCCGCGCGAGACGTTCGACGTTGCCGACCGGGCACACGGGATCGTGCCTCCCGTGCGCGGCGAACAGCGGCACGCCGGCTTGCGCGGCGCGTCGCGCGAGCGCGAGCACGCGGCGCTCGCCCAGCCAGCAGTCATGTTGCAGGTAGTGCGCTTGAACCCGGTATTTGTCGATCAGACGGCCGACGGTCTGGTTCGAACGGATCGTGCGGGCGGGCGAGCGGCGCGTTCGCACTGATGCGAGGATCGCGCTTTCGTATGCGTGCCACGCGAGCGCCACTGCGCGCTGGCGGGCTGTGTTCGCGCCGGGGCGCAGCCCGGCAGCGCAGCGCGACAGCAGGCGATCCGGCCGGCCGCCGCCGGCCGCTGCATGCAGGCGCCGCCACTCGCGCGGCGCACGCGTGCGGGACGTCATGAAGAGTCCGCGGATTTCGCGTCGCGACGTCAGGAACAGGCCGCGCAGCACGACGCCCGAGACCCGCGCCGGATGCGTGCCCGCATATGCGAGCGCGAGCGCCGCGCCCCACGATCCGCCGACGACTCCCCAGCGTGCAATGCCGAGCTGCTCGCGCACCGCCTCCAGATCCGCGATCAGCCGGGCGGTGGTGTTGTGGCGCGTGCCGCCGCGCGGCCCCGACGCACCCGCGCCGCGCTGGTCGACGAGCACGACGCGCAAGCGGCTGAGGTCGAACAGCCGCAGGATGCCGGCCTGGCTGCCGCTGCCGGGGCCGCCGTGCAGCACGACGACCGGGTGGCCCTGCACGGCGCCGGCCACGGCGAAGGCGATCGATTGCGCGTCGCGGTGCAGGTGCCGGCGCGCGGGCGTGGCCGATGACGCTGGGGTATCGGGCAAGGCCCGCGGCGCGGGCGATGGCGTGGATCGAGTCGGGCGACGCGTCATGTCGATAGGGTACGAGAGGGGGAATCATCGGCGGCGTGGCGGTGGCCGGGCTTGCCCTGCGACAAAGCGAGAAGCGCGCCAGAAACGCGTCAGCCGCGAAGATCCGGATTCGCACGGGTAGTCACGCGTCGGGAAATCACGGTATCACGAAGGCCTGGCCGTCGCGCGACGCGACACGCTCCGCCCGGACGATTCATTACATCGAGCTTTCAATGTGTGCCGCGGCGCCGGTGTGGCCCGATGCTTGCTTGCAACGACGGCAAAGAGTCCGGCAGTTGACCGGAAGGATCCCCCGGAGGAGACAATGCGCGATGACGTAGAGCAGGCGGCCGGATCACGGGCCGCGCATCCCGCTGGCTGGCCCGCGCCGTCGATCCAGAAGGCCCACGAGCGCTCGGAGACGTTCGGCCTGCAGGTATCGGCACGGCCCGACTACGACGTGCTGTCGAACGCGGCACTGGTGCTCAAGCGCGAGCAGAGCCGGGTGCTGTGCGTGCACGCGATGCCGGTGATGGAGACGCTGCACGAGCAGATCGGCAACACGCAGAGCATGATCGTGCTGACCGATGCGGAAGGGCTGATCCTGCATTCGATCGGCGACGACGATTTCCTGCGCCGCGCGGAGAAGGTCGCACTGCGTCCCGGCGCGAACTGGGCGGAGAGTCGCCAGGGCACCAACGCGATCGGCACGGCGCTGGCCGAGCTGTGTCCGATGGTCGTCCACGGCGACCAGCACTTCCTGGCCGCGAACCGCTTCCTGACCTGTTCGAGCGTGCCGATCCTCGATCCGTACGGCGACGCGATCGGCGTGCTCGACGTGACGGGCGACCACCGCAGCTATCACCAGCACACGATGGCGCTCGCGAAGATGTCGGTGCAGATGATCGAGAATCATCTGTTTACGACGACCTTTCAGGAAACGCTGCAGGTGTCGTTCCATGGCCGCCCGGAGTTTCTCGGCACGCTGATGGAGGGGATCGTCGCGTTCACGGCCGACGGCCGCTTCCTGTCGGCCAATCGCAGCGCGCAGTTCCAGCTCGGCATGCCGCTCGCCGCGCTGCGCGCGCATACGCTGTCGTCGCTGTTCGACGTCACCAGCGCGCAGCTGATCGACCGCATGCGCGCGAGCACCGACCGGCACCTGATGCTGAATCTCGGCAACGGCGCGGTGGTCTGCGCGCGCGTGCACTTTCGCCGCGCGACGCTCGCCGAAGGCAGCCGGCCGACCGACGTGCACGACGCGGCGGCGCCGGCCGCGCGCGCGAACGCGGTGCCCGCGCCGGCGGCGGGCACGTCGGCCGGCCTGTCGCGGCTCAACTATCTCGACACCGGCGATGCGCAGGTCGCGTGCGTGATCGCGAAGGTGCGCAAGGTGATCGGCAAGGACATCCCGATCCTGATCACCGGCGAGACCGGCACCGGCAAGGAGCTGCTCGCGCAGGCGATCCACAACGACTCGCCGCGGCGCGACGCGCCGTTCGTCGCGGTCAACTGCGCATCGATTCCGGAGACGCTGATCGAGTCCGAGCTGTTCGGTTACGAGGAAGGCGCGTTCACCGGCGCGCGCCGCAAGGGCGCGATCGGCAAGCTGCTGCAGGCGAACGGCGGCACGCTGTTCCTCGACGAGATCGGCGACATGCCGTATCCGCTGCAGGTGCGGCTGCTGCGCGTGCTGCAGGAGCGCCTCGTCAACCCGCTCGGGTCGACGAAGACGATCGCCGTGGACATCGCGATCATCTGCGCGACGCACCGCGATTTGCGCGACATGATCGCGCAGAACCGTTTTCGCGAGGATCTCTACTACCGGCTGAACGGCCTCGTGGTGCGCCTGCCGCCGTTGCGCGACCGCACCGATCTCGCGGTCGTCGTGCAGAAGATGCTGCAGCGGGAAGCGTTCGCGGGCCCGGGCCGGCCGCCGCTGTCGGTCGCGCCGGACGTGATGGAGTTGTTCGTGCGCTGCACGTGGCCGGGCAACTTCCGCCAGCTCGGCAACCTGCTGCGCACGGCGGCCGCGATGGTCGACGACGACGGCGAAATCCGCCGCGAGCACCTGCCGGACGATTTCTTCGACGACCTGCGGCGCGGCGATGCGCAGCCCGTGCAGGCGGCGCCCGATTCGCTTGCCGCGGCGAGCGCCGGGCCTGGCGTCGCGGACGCGTTGCCGCTCGCCGACGCGCGCTTGCAGGACGTCGCCGCGTCCGCGATCGCCGCCGCGCTCGCGCGTCATGGCGGCAACGTGTCCGCCGCGGCGCGCGCGCTCGGCGTGTCGCGCAACACGATCTACCGGAAGATGCCGGCCGCCGACGCGGGACGCCATCCGTCGGAAGAGAGCTGACGCGCGGCCGTCGCGCCGTGCGCGACCTGTCACAGCCGGTGTGTCAAGTTGCAACACCGGTGTTCAACGATTCAACACCTGTCACCACTCGCGGACATCGCGTCGCCGGGGTGGCGGACCGCATTCGCGCGAATCGTGTCGGCGATTCGTAAGGTTTCCGCGCCGATGCCCGGACGACGGCCGTCTACCGCCGCGGCGCCGCCGAAATACCGCTTCGGCACGCTCCTTGCTGAAGAGGAACCGACCGCTCGATTGCCGCGGTCGTTCGATTCATCCGGCAACACATCAACTCATCAACTCAACAGGAGACACACCATGCAGTGGACGACACCGTCTTACACCGACCTGCGCTTCGGCTTCGAAATCACGATGTACATCGCCAACCGCTGATCGCCGTGCGTGCCGCCCGTTTCGCCGTGGTCGGCGCGGGCGGCCTCGGGAGCTGACGCCCATGAAGATCAAGATACTCGGCTCGGGAGCCGGCGGCGGGCTGCCGCAATGGAACTGCAATTGCGCGAACTGCCGCCGTGCACGCAGCGGAAGCGGCCACGTGCTGCCGCGCACGCAGTCGTCGATCGCGGTCAGCGACGACGGCATCGACTGGGTCCTCGTCAATGCGTCGCCCGACATTCTTTCCCAGTTGCGCGCGGACCCGGACCTGCAACCGGCACGCGCGATCCGCGACAGCGGCATCGCCGCCGTCGTGCTGTGCGACGCGCAGATCGATCACGTGACGGGCCTGCTGATGCTGCGCGAGCGCTCGACGCCGCTGCCGCTCTACGCGAGCGCGCCGGTGCTCGACGACCTGTCGACCGGCTTGCCGCTCGTGCCGCTGCTCGGCCATTACTGCGGCGTCGCCGCGCATACGATCGCGCCCGGCGAGCCGTTCGCGGTGCCGGCGGCGAGCGGGATCCGGTTCACCGCGATCGCGGTCGACAGCAAGCCGCCGCCTTATTCGCCGCGGCGTGCGTCGGCCGCACCCGGCGACAACATCGCGCTGTCGATCGAGGACGTCGCGAGCGGGCGGCGCGCGTTCTATGCGCCGGGGCTCGCGTCGGTCACCGACGACGTACGCGCGGCCATGGACGGCGCCGATCTCGTGCTGGTGGACGGCACGTTCTGGACCGGGACCGAGATGATCGATCTCGGCCTGTCGCACAAGCATGCGGCCGACATGGGGCATCTCGCGCAGTGCGCGGAACACGGGCAGCCCGGCATGATCGACTGGCTCGACACGCTGCCTGCGCGAACGCGCAAGGTGCTCACGCACATCAACAACACGAACCCGATTCTCGATCCGCATTCCGTCGAGCACGCGCACCTGCGCGCGCACGGCATCGACGTCGCGCACGACGGCATGCAATTCCAGGTCTGACGATGAACGCACCGATCCCCGCTACGGCGTTGCACGCGACGCCCTGGACCGCGACCGAATTCGAGGCGCGCTTGCGTGCGCTCGAATCGCGCTATCACATCCATCATCCGTTCAACCGGCGGCTCAACAGCGGCGCCTGTTCGCCCGCGCAGATCCGCGGCTGGGTCGCGAACCGCTTCTACTACCAGATCTGCATTCCGCTCAAGGACGCGGCGATTCTGTCGAACTGTCCCGATCGCGACACGCGGCGCCGCTGGATCCAGCGGCTGATCGACCACGACGGGCAGGGCGACAACGCAGGCGGCATCGAGGCGTGGGTGCGGCTCGGCGAAGCGTGCGGCCTGACGCGCGACGAACTGTGGTCGCTCGAACACGTGCTGCCCGGCGTGCGTTTCGCGGTGGACGCGTACGTGAACTTCGCGCGGCGCGCGCCGTGGCAGGAAGCCGTGTGCTCGTCGCTGACCGAGATGTTCGCGCCGCAGATCCATCTCGACCGGCTCGCCGGCTGGCCGTCGCATTACCCGTGGATCGAGCCGGCCGGGCTGCATTACTTCCGCAGCCGCGTGCCGCTCGCGCAGCGCGACGTCGAGCATGGGCTCGCGGTCACGCTCGCGCATTTCACGACACCGGACGCGCAGCAGCGCGCGCTCGGCATTCTGCAATTCAAGCTCGACATCCTGTGGTCGATGCTCGACGCCGTCGAAAAGGCCTACCCGTGATGAACGCGATCGAAGCCGCCAGCGGCGTGCCGCTGCGCCCCTGCCTCAGGGGCATGTACCGCCTGCAATGGGAGGCGGCCCAGGATGCGTACGTGCTGCTCTATCCGGAGGGCATGGTCAAGCTCAACCCGAGCGCGGGCGAGATCCTCGCGCGCTGCGACGGCACGCGCGAACTGGACGACATCATCGGCGAGCTCGAGCGCCTGTTCATGCAGTCGGATCTCGCGACCGACGTCTACCGTTTTCTCGATCATGCGCGACTGCGCGGCTGGCTGGACTGACATGACGCCCGACACCCCCCGTCCGTCCGCGCCGCTGTGGCTGCTCGCGGAACTCACGTACCGCTGCCCGCTGCACTGCGCGTTCTGCTACAACCCGGTCGACTTCGCGACGCACGGCGCGGAACTCGACACCGACGCGTGGCGCACGGTCATCAGCGACGCGCGCGCGCTCGGCGCCGCGCAAATCGGCTTCTCGGGCGGCGAGCCGCTGCAGCGCGGCGACCTCGAGACGCTCGTCGCGCATGCGCGCGGGCTCGGCTTCTATACGAACCTGATTACGTCGGGCATCGGGCTGAACGTCGCGCGCATCGAGCGGCTCAAGGCCGCCGGGCTCGACCACATCCAGTTGTCGCTGCAGGATTCGACGCGCGAGCTGAACGATTTCCTGACCAGCACGCGCACGTTCGAACGCAAGCGCGACGTGGCGCGACTGATCAAGGCGCACGGCTATCCGATGGTGCTCAACTGCGTGCTGCATCGCTACAACCTGCCGCACGTGGGGCAGATCATCGAGATGGCGCTCGATCTCGGCGCCGATTACCTGGAACTCGCGAACACGCAGTACTACGGCTGGGCGATGCTCAATCGCGACCAGTTGATGCCGACCGTCGAGCAGGTGCGCGAGGCCGAGGATACGGTCAACCGCTATCGCAAGCTGATCGGCGAGCGCTGCAAGATCCTGTTCGTCGTGCCCGACTATTTCGAGCGCCGCCCGAAGGCCTGCATGAACGGCTGGGGCTCGGTGTTCCTCGGCGTCGCGCCGGACGGCACCGCGCTGCCGTGCCATGCCGCGCGGTCGCTGCCGGGGCTCGCGTTGCCGAACGTGCGCGACCGCTCGCTGCGGGACATCTGGTACGACAGCGACGCGTTCAACGCGTTTCGCGGCGACGACTGGATGCGCGAGCCGTGTCGGACGTGCGACGAGCGGCATGCGGATCACGGCGGTTGCCGGTGTCAGGCGTACCTGCTGGCCGGCGATCCGAACGAAGCCGATCCGGTGTGCGCGAAATCCGCCCATCACGGCCAGGTCGAACAGGCCGTGCAGTTCGCGCGCCGGCGCGCGCCGCCCGACGAACGGCCGCTGGTTTTTCGCAGCAGGGAGAATTCGCTCGCGCAATGCGGCGTGACGTGCGACGGTTGACGGGGCACGGCCGGGACGACGGCAGGCCGCGTCGTCGCCGCGCGTGTCGCTGCCGCCGGCAGCGGCTATCCGCGCTTCGATGCGGTGCTGCGCGATGCGTGGCTCACGAGCCGCTGCGCCACGCATGTAGAGAACGGCGCGCCGTCGCCGATCCGGGCGCGCGTGCCGATCACGTTCAATCTCGATGAATGACGGGGCCCGTCGCCGCCATTACCCGTCATCCGCCTTCGCCTGCAAATCCTTCAGCCCCTGAATCACGACCAGCAGCGCGCGCCCGTGCTCGTCCGAGCCGTCCCACGCGTCGACGATCGCGTCGCGCAGCAGGTCGTTGTACCGGCGGCGCGACGGCTCCGTGTCGACACCGTAGAAACTGCATAGCTTGTTGAATGGCGCGCTGCGGCGCAGCCGGCGCCCGTTCGACAGCCGAAGGCGCGACACGGTGGGCTGGCTGACCCCGGAAAGTCGCGCGATTTCGCTGGACGAGCGTGTATCTGCCAGCAGGCGGCGCAACAGGTCTTGAACGGGAAAATCTTGGTCCGGGGCTTCCATGCGATGCATTATACCTATACAGTTACGGCTGTTGAATGGGCTTGCTGTCACCAGCGAGGCTGTATCCCGAGAAAGTTGATGACACTGAAACACCTCCCTCCCACGTTCTGCTGGACCAAGATCGGTACCGAGTCCGGCGAGGAACTGCCGACCGTCGTGCTCCGCAAGGAATGGGAGCGCCGGCTCGGGGGCGGGCGTTTTCTGTGGGGCATCAACCAGCCGCTCGGCAGCAGCGCGCAAGTCGCCGCGCATCGCACGGGTTCGCTGCTCGCGCTGTTTTCGCCGGTCGCGTCGCGTCCGCGCGCGGGCGAGCGCAAGGACGCGCTGCTGTGGAATGCTTGGGTCGACGCAAGCGGCCAGGTGCGGCCGTTGCCGCCGCATACGTTCATCGCCAGCCGCTCGACGTTGCCGTCGGGCCGGCGTCGCGAGCAGCACTACGCACTCGTGTGCGCGTCGTCCACCGCGCTGACGGTCGGCACGCAGTTGCGCGTGTTTCCCGACCACCTGCGCAGCGTGAGCACCGGCAAGCCGCTGGGCGCCGCGCAAGGGGCGGCCGTGGTCGACTGCATCGGGCGGGCGAAGGAGCAGACGGGCAAGAGCTATCCGCTCGCGCTGTCGGTCGAGCTCGAAGCACCGTATTTCGTGCGGCTCGCGCAGCCGTGCGTGCTGAAGGCGCGCGATCTCGCGGAAGTGAACAAGGCCACGCGCGCGGGCGATTTCGATCGCTTCGTCGAGCTGGTCGCGCGCTTGCGCGGCCGTTCGCCGACGGACGCCGTGCGCGGCGTCACGCGCGATCTGTTCGACGTGCCGCCGCTCGAAACGGCGGCCGCGTATGTGCCGCCCACCCACGTCGCGCGCCTGCGCAACCGGCCGGCGGCCGAGCATCCGCGCGATCTCACCGGCGATCTGTTCGACCTGTCGCCGGGCGAGGCGGCCGCGTTCGCGGGGCTGGCGCATCCGCGCGTCGGGCGCGCGTGACGCCACGCGCGGAGCCGTTCGCGCAAGAATTTGTTGCAATCTCGCCGTAGCGGATCGGCGAGCGCGGAGGGACAATCGGCACGAAGCGCGCGGTGCGGCGGCCGATGCGTCGACAAGCGACGGGTCGTGGTTCACGCCGCCGACATGCGTACCACGCACACTGAGCGTCGGCGTGCTTCACACTGCAATCCTGAGGGAGGAGTGTCGATGTCGACCCACATCTGTTCGCCGGAAGCACGGGCCGCACAACGCTTCGTCGAAGCGACGCGCAACGTCGATCAGGCGTTTCGCGCGGTGCGCGGCGAAAGCGACGACGACGGCTCGTCGACCGAATACGCACGCGCGATGTCGCGTCTCGATCGCGCGCTCGACGAGCTGGCGCGTGCACAGGAATTCTTCGATCGCGTCGTCGGCGCGGACACCGCGCACGACAACTGACCGGCTCGCCGCTTTCGTTTGCCGCGCGCGTCGGGCGACGCGCGTTCATCTTCTTGCCGGGCGCGCTGCGCGGCATGCCGGTTCGTCATCCCGTTTCGACTTTCGACGTCAGGCTTTGCCGTCTCGGGCGGTAGCCGCGCCTCGGCCCGCGCGCGTCATGCCCGGCGCGGCGGGCGTGGCACGAACGCGTAGCCGCGATGCTGGAACGACGTCGCGAAGAACCGCATCTGATAGCGGATCGCGTTCGCCCAGTAGTCCCACGTATGGCCGCCTGGCCGCTCCGCATAGTCGTGCGGCACGCCGAGCGCGACGAGCCGTTCGTGCAGCGTGCGGTTCGAGCCGACGAAGGCATCGTCGCGGCCGCAATCGATCGTCAGGTCGAGATGCGCGCGCACGAATGACCGCGCGCTTTCGACGATCACGTTGCGGTTCCAGAATGACGGATGGCGGTCGGGATCGCCGAACACGTGGGCGATCCCCGGCTCCTCCGTGCAGCAGCGCGGATCGACCGCGCCGCTGATGCTGCCGACCGCGCCGAAGGTGTCGGGCCGGTCGAGCGCGATGCGCAGCGCGCCGAAGCCGCCCATGCTGAGCCCGGTGATCGCGCGCGCGTGCTGGGTCGCGATCGTGCGGAAATGCAGGTCGACGTAGGACACGACTTCGTCGCCGATGAAGGTCTCGTAGCGGCTGCCCGAATCGAACGGGCTGTCGATGTACCAGCTTTCATGTCCGCCGTCGGGCATCACGAGGATCACGCGGTAGCGGTCGGCCAGCGCGGCGATGTGCGTGTTCGACGTCCAGTCGGTATGGTCGCCGCCCGAGCCGTGCAGCAGATACACGACGGGGTAGCGTTCGCCGTGGTTGTCGCGCGCGTAATCGTCGGGCAGCACGATGGTGGCCTTGAGCGTCTCGCTCATCGCGGCGCTCGGGATCGCGACGACCCGTGCATGGAATGCGAACGCAGGGGGCGTGACGGCGAGCAGCAGAAGCAGCCAGAAGGTACGTGCCAGGCGCATCGATCCTTGCATGTGTCGACCCAGTCCGGCCGGATGCCGGGAAAACCCTGTTGCGACGACTCTAGCAACCGCGCCTTTCAACCATATTTCGGCGAATCCTACGGGTTGTCAGGCGGCCGGCTTGCATACGATGCGCGCGAGGGCGGCGCGCAACGCATCGGGCCGCTCGGCCGCGATCAGGTGGCCGCAGCCGGCGATCGTGTCGAAGCCGGCGCAGCGGGCGAGCGCGTATTCGGGCACGTGCCAGCCCGCGCGCGAGCGTTCGCCGGCGATCAGCCAGACCGGATGACGCTCGAACACTTGCGCGAGCGCCGGCAGGTAACCCGCGTCGCCGGTCGTCTCGACCACCGAGCGGCCCATCGCGCGCAGCGTCGATGCCGGCTGATGCGCGAGCCAGCGGCGTGCGTCGTCGAGCTGACTCGGCGACGGTGCGTCGATCGCGCCGCGCAGCCAGTCGAGCGGCGCCGCGCGCAGGCCGTCGAGCATCGCGTCGGCTTCGTCGGGCGTCATGCGCCCGACCGATGCGGACCAGAACGCATCGTCGAGCGTGAAATTGCCTTCGACGTTGACGATGCGCCGCACGCGTTCGGGGTGCGCATGCGCGAACAGCATCCCGATCGCGCCGCCGACCGAATGGCCGACGACATCGACCGGCTGCATGCCGACGTGCATCTCGACGGTTTGCCGCACGTGCTCGACCTGTGCGGCAAGCGAGATCGCGTCGGGCGGCGTGGCGCGATGCGCGCCGTAGCCGAGCAGGTCGGGGCACAGATGCGGGCCGTGCCATCCGCGCACGTCGAACGTGCCGATGAAGCCGTGAATGAAGACGACGGGCGTGGGCTGGATCATGCGGCGTGTGCGGAAGGAAGCGGCGGCAATTCGAGTTCGGCGAGCAGTTCGTCGAGCTCGAGCAGGTGCGTGCGGTCGTGGTCGAGCAACTCGCGCACGAGTTCGTCGAGCGACATCCGGCGAATGCCGTCGCGCAGCCCGCAGCGTGCGAGTTGCGATGGGTCCAGCGCGGCCGCGGTGGCGCACAGCGCGGCGCGGCCGCTGCGGAACGCCACGACGGCGAGATCGAGCGGCTGCGCGAGATAGTCGCGTTGCGCGGCGAGCGCGGTGCCGTCGACGGATTCGATCACGGGCAGCTCGGCCGTGCGCACGGCGTCGATGCGTGCGGCGAACACCGCATCGAGATCGCGCAGGTGGCACGCATGTTCGACGAGCGAGAAGCCGGTGCCGGCCGGGCGGCGCGTGGCCAGCGCCGCCGGTACATGCGCGGCACGGGCGGCGAGCCGGGCGGGCATGCGGGCCAGCGCGGCGACGACGTCGGCGAACGGCAGCCGCTGCGGGTGCGCGGCGAACACCGCGCCGTAGCTGAACAGCGCGCCGCCGAGCCGCCCGCGCGCCTGCACGACCTCATGGCCGTGGCGACGCATCACGTCGGCGACCATTGCGCCGCAGAACTGGCGGGCCGTCGTGTCGGCTTCGACTTCGGGGAATTTGCGTGCGATCTCGTCCTGGATCGCGCCGATCGCGGCGACGCCGACGCGCGACAGCGCCGCGAACTCGAGATAGCGCTCGGGCTGCTCGATCAGCGCTTCGAGCTGGGCGCCGAGCGCGGTCGAGCGGAAACGGTCGAAACGGGAATGCATGACGAAGCCCTGCCGAGTAACGTGACAAAACGATACGTTACTCGGCAGGGCTTCGTCAACGGGCTCGTCCGGGCGCGTGCGAGATTCGCGTGCGCCGCCCGCTTGCGGTTCAGGACTTCTGCCGGGCGTCGACCTCCGCACGCATCCGCGCCTCCTGCTCCTGCAACTCCGGCGTGAATGCGTCGCCGAAATCTTCCGCCTCGAACAGCGGGCGGATCTCGATGTCGGAGTCGCCGGGCATCGGGTTCGGGCAGCGCTTCACCCATTCGACCGCTTCTTCCATCGATTTCACTTGCCACAGCCAGTAGCCGGCGACGAGTTCCTTCGTTTCGGCGAACGGGCCGTCGATGACGGCGCGGCTCTTGCCGGAAAAGTGCACGCGTTTGCCGTGGCTGCTCGGGCGCAACCCGTCGGCGGCGAGCAGGATGCCGGCTTTCACGAGTTCTTCATTGAAGCGGCCCATTTCGGCCATGATTTCGGTGTCGGGCATTTGGCCGGATTCCGAATCGGCGGTGGCTTTGACGATGACCATGACGCGCATTGTCGTATCTCCTTGAACGTGAATAGGACGTTTGCCGGCGGTGCGACGGCAAAACGATCGGTTACGACAACACGACGCGCGACGGCGACGCGAATCGACATCGCGGGTAAAAAAATTCAGCGGCGATCGGAATGGCGAGGGGCGCCGTGTCGGCAATGCGTCAGGCCGCGTCGGCCTGCGCATCGAGCACGCTGCGGATCCGCGCGGCGAGTTCGTCGCGCCGGTAAGGTTTGCCAAGCAGCATCACGCCGGGGTCGAGCCGCCCCGCATGGAAGATCTCGTCGCGTGTGTAGCCCGAGGTGAACAGCACCGGCAACGGCGGCTTGCGCAGCGCGGCGCGGCGTCCGAGTTCGCCGCCCTTCACGCGGCCCGGCATGATCACGTCGGTAAACAGCAGATCGATCGGCGTCTCGCTGTCGAGCACGCGCAGCGCGGCTTCGCCGTCGGACGCCGTGATGACCTTGTAGCCGAGCTGCGCGAGCATGTCGACCACCGTCAGCCGGACATCCGCATCGTCCTCGACGACGAGGATCGTTTCGCGGCCGCGCATCGCGTCGTGCTGCGGCGTGCGGGCAGGCTCGTCGGCCGCCTCGTGGCAGCGCGGAAACGTGAGGCGCACGGTGGTGCCCTGGCCGGGCGTGCTGTCGATCGACACGTGGCCGCCGCTCTGCTTGACGAAGCCGAACACCATGCTGAGCCCGAGCCCGGTGCCTTCGCCGTCCGGCTTGGTCGTGAAGAAGGGTTCGAAGACGCGTTCGAGCACGTCGGCCGTCATGCCGACACCCGTGTCGGCGATCTCGAACGTCACGTATTCGCCGGGCGGCATCGGCGCGCGGCGCGTGCCGGCCGCGGGGCCGGGCTGCGTGCTGTTGTATGCGGCGATCGTCAGCGTGCCGCCGCCGCGCATCGCATCGCGCGCGTTGATCGCGAGGTTCAGCAGTGCGTTTTCGAGCTGGTGCCGGTCGGCGAGTACGTTGCCCACGTCGGGCGACAGCGCGGGGACGATTCGCACCGCTTCGCCGAGCGCGTGGTGCAGCATCTCGTGCATGCCGTCGATCAGCCGGCACGGGTTCAGCGTGGTCGGCGCAAGCGGCTGGCGTCGCGCGAACGCGAGCAGGTGCGACGCCAGTTGCGCGCCGCGCCGCACGGCGTTGTTCGCGTTCTCGATCCGTGGCTGCGCGCTCGCATGCGCGCCGAGTTCGACGGAGAGGATCTGCAGGTTGCCGCTGATCACCTGCAGCACGTTGTTGAAGTCGTGCGCGATGCCGCCGGTCAGGCTGCCGATCGCTTCCATCTTCTGCGCGTGACGCAACTGTTCCTCGATCGCCGCGCGCTCGGCGATCGCGTCGGTCACGCGCTGTTCGAGCGTTTCGGTCAGGTTGCGCAGCTCGGCATTGGATGCCTGCAGCGCCGCTTCCGCGCGATCGCGATGGCGCGTGGCGAGCACGCGCTCGGTGGTCTCGACGACGACGGCGAGCACGCCGCCCGGCGCGCCGTCGTCGTCGGGCAGCGGGCTGTAGTGCAGATCCATCCACACGTCTTCGGGTCGGCCGCTGCGCAGCAGCACGAGCGCCTTGTCGCGATAGGACAGCGTGCCGCCGGCGAGACAGGTGTTCATCACGTTGCGGTTGAAATCGGCGACTTCGGGCCAGCCGAGTTCGACCGGCTGGCCGAGCAGATACGGATGGCGGCCGCCGGCGAACCCGGCATACGCGTCGTTGTAGATCATGTAGCCGGGGCGGCCCCACAGCATCACCAGCGGCAGCGGCGAGGCAAGCACGGCGCGGACTGCCGCGACGAGGCTGGCGGACCAGCCGTCGATCGGGCCCAGCCCGGTGGCCGACCAGTCGAATGCGGTAATGCGTCGGGCCATGTCGCCCTGCCAGCCGGGGCAAGCGTGATGCTGCGCGAACAACTCGACATGCATGGAAGCGCTCCGATGAGGACATGCGGCCGCGGGCGGTGCGGCAGGTCGCGTAAGCGTGGTCCATTTTAGAGCAGATCGATCCGCGCGGCCGCTGTCACGGAGCGCCTCGGCAAAACTGGTATGCTGGTCCACACCACGTTTACGCGGAGGGCGCCATGGCTGCTAAGGAAGTCTCGAAGAAGAAGTACCTGAAGATCCTGAACAAACGCCTGCGTGCGGAGCCGGCGGCCCCGGCCGGCGCGTCGTTCGTCTTTTTCCCGCTGGGTGCGAAGGCCAAGCACGCGACGGGCGTCGTGTCCGGCGACGCGCGCAGCAAGCGCGAACTGGCGGTGATGGCCGCGGTTCAGCGCAAGGCGGCCGAAGAGTTCATCGTCGCCGGCGCCTGACCGGCCCCGGCCCCGGCCGTCGCGCCGCCGGAAGACCGCCGCCGCGGCTTACGCGGCGCGGCTTCGCGATGAGCGAGCGCGCCGGCGAGCACGCGCGGGATGTCGTGCGCGATCACCGGGCCGTGCATCGGCAGGGCGATGTCGAGATCGAGCGCGTGGATCCAGCGCGCTCGCCAGGTGCGTGAGCGACGGCAGGTAGGCCGAGCGTGCGATCGAATCGACGATCGCCGGCAGCGGGTCGTCCGTTTCCTCGTCGCCGAAACGCATCAGGATGTCCGACGACAGCAGCAGCGTGTACGCGGGCCAGCCCGGTGATCAGGACGCCTTGTCCGCCGCCGTCGCCGGATACCGGCCGCTGCCGCCCGCGTCGTCGCCTGCCGCCAGTTGCTCCAGCGCGAGGCCCTTCGTCTCGATTCCCAGTGTCCACACGGCGATGGCCGCCGCGACGAACGACAGCGCGCCGAGCGTGAACACGCCGCCCTGGCCGAACACCGGCAACACGACGCCGACCACGTAAGGCCCGATCAGCGAACCGACGCGACCGATCGCCGACGCGAAGCCCGAACCGGTCGCGCGTGCGCCGGTGCCGTACAGCTCGGGCGTGTACGTGTACAGCGCCGCCCACATCCCGAACAGGAAGAACTGCATCGCGAGGCCCGTGACGATCAGCAGCGTCGTGCTGCCGCCGTACAGCGCGCTCTGGCCGTATGCGTACGCCATCGCACCGCCGCCGATCAGCGATGCGATGCAGGTCGGCTTGCGGCCCCAGCGTTCGACGAGCCACGCGGCGCACAGGAAGCCCGGCACGCCGCCGAGCGAGATCAGCACCGTGTAGAACACCGATTTCGTGACTTCGAAGCCGGCCTGCTGCAGCAGCGCGCCGAGCCACGACGTGAGGCCGTAGAAGCCGAGCAGCGCGAAGAACCACAGCAGCCACACCATCACCGTGCGGCGACGGTACACGCCGCTCCAGATCTCGCGCAGCGCGCCGCGACCGCGTGCGGCGGCCGGCTCGGCGAGCCGCGACGGCGGCGGCAGCGTCGTGACGCCGGCCGAGCGCATCACCTTCGCCTCGATCGAGTGCATCACCGTGTCGGCTTCCGCGTGCCGGCCCGCATGTTCGAGCCAGCGCGGCGATTCCGGCACGATGCGGCGTACGACGAGCACGAACACGGCCGGAATCGCGAGCAGCGCGAACACGGTGCGCCAGCCGAACTGCGGCAGCACGAAATACGCGACGATGCCGGCCGTGATGAAGCCGAGCGGCCAGAAGCCGTCCATCAGCGCGATCAGGCGGCCGCGTTTCTCGGTCGGCACGAATTCGGACAGCAGCGTCTGCGCGACCGGAAACTCCATCCCCATCCCGATGCCGAGCAACACGCGATAGACGATCAACGCGTCGACGCTCTGCGCGGTCGAGCACAGGTACGACGCGGCGCCCCACAGCACCATGCTCCACTGGAACACCGGCCGACGGCCGAAACGGTCGGCGAGCAGGCCGGCGACGGCCGCGCCGAGCACCATCCCGAAGAAGCTCGCGCTCGCGACGAGGCCGGCGGCCGCGGTCGACAGCCCGAACTCCTTGCGAATCGAGCCGAGCACGAACGTCATCGTGCCGAGGTCGACCGAATCGAAGAAGAACGCGATCGCGATGATGAAGAAGATGCGCTTGTGATAGCCGGAGAACGGCAGGCGTTCGAGCCGGGCGGCGGCGGAGGCGGGAGCGGTGGCGGCGGGCATGGCGTCCTCTGAAATGAAAAAGGGGCCGCGCAGCGCATGCTCGAGGGCCCCGATGCTTCGTATTCAGTAGACGCGACCACAAACTGCCGCATCGGAGGAAAAGCGCCGCCCGCTTGCCGAAATGCGTCATCGGCGGGCGGCGCGCGACGCCCGCTCGCGTCAGTTCTTCAGCTTGTAGCCGGTGCGGAACATCCACGCGACGATCGCGAGCAGGATCACGAGGAACAGCGCGGTCGCGGCGAGGCTGATCCACACGTGCACGTCGGCGATCCCGTAGAACGACCAGCGAAAGCCGCTGATCAGGTAGACGATCGGGTTGAACAGCGTGACCACGCGCCACGCTGGCGGCAGCATGTCGACCGAGTAGAAGCTGCCGCCCAAGAAGGTGAGCGGCGTGATGATCAGCAGCGGCACGAGCTGCAGTTTCTCGAAGCTGTCGGCCCAGATGCCGATCACGAAGCCGAACAGGCTGAACGTGACGGCCGTCAGCACCAGGAACAGCACCATCCAGAACGGATGCAGGATGTGCAGCGGCACGAACAGGCCGGCCGTGGCGAGGATGATCACGCCGAGCAGGATCGACTTCGATGCGGCCGCGCCGACGTACGCAATCACGATCTCCCAGTACGACACGGGCGCGGACAGGATCTCGTAGATCGTGCCGGTGAAGCGCGGGAAGTAGATGCCGAACGACGCGTTCGAGATGCTCTGCGACAGCAGCGACAGCATCACGAGGCCCGGCACGATGAACGACCCGTAGCCGATGCCGTTCACGTCGCTGATGCGCGAGCCGATCGCGGAGCCGAACACGACGAAATACAGCGACGTCGAGATCACCGGCGCGATGATGCTCTGCATCAGCGTGCGGCGCGTGCGGGCCATTTCTGCGCGGTAGATCGCGCGGATTCCATGCCAGTTCATGGGTCAGGCTCCTTGCACGCCGTTGCGGCGGTTGTCGATCAGGCTGACGAAAATGTCCTCCAGCGAGCTCTGCGTCGTGTGCAGGTCGCGAAAGCCGATGCCGGCCGAGCCGAGCGCGTTGATCAGCTTCGCGATGCTCGCGTCGTCGCGCTGCGAGTCGTACGTATAGACGAGCGCGGCGCCGTCTTCCGCGCGTTCGAGACCGAACGGCGCGAGCGCGGGCGGCACCTCCGCGAGCGGCTGCTCGAGTTGCACGGTCAGCTGCTTCTTGCCGAGCTTGCGCATCAGTTCGCGCTTTTCCTCGACGAGCACGAGCTCGCCGCCGAGGATGATGCCGATCCGGTCGGCCATCTCTTCGGCTTCCTCGATGTAGTGCGTGGTCAGCAGGATCGTCACGCCGCTTTCGCGCAGCGAATCGACGAGCTTCCACATGTCGCGGCGCAGTTCGACGTCGACGCCGGCCGTGGGTTCGTCGAGGAACAGGATGCGCGGCTCATGCGACAGCGCCTTCGCGATCATCACGCGGCGCTTCATGCCGCCCGACAGCGTCATCAGCTTGTTGTCGCGCTTGTCCCACAGCGACAGCGCCTTCAGCGTCTTCTCGATGTACGCGGGATCGGGCGCCTTGCCGAACAGGCCGCGGCTGAACGACACGGTGGCCCAGACGGTTTCGAACGCGTCGGTGGTCAGCTCCTGCGGCACGAGGCCGATCATTTCGCGGGCCGCGCGGTATTGATCGCGGATGTCGTGGCCGCCGACCGTCACGCGGCCTTCGGTCGGCGTGACGATGCCGCAGATCGAGCCGATCAGCGTCGTCTTGCCGGCGCCGTTCGGCCCGAGCAGCGCGAAGATCTCGCCGGGGCGGATGTCGAGGGTCACGTGCTTCAGCGCCTGGAAGCCGGACGCGTAAGTCTTGGAGAGGTCGGAGACGGAAAGGATCGGTTGCATGCTCACGGATGGCACGGCCGCCCGGCGCGACGGCGGGCGCCGCGCGTGCCCGGCGCCGCCGCCGCTGCGAAGCGGCCGGGACCGGGGACGGCATGGCGAACGGGCGTCATGTCGAACGGCAGGGTAGTGCGGGATCGCGGGACCGCCATATTAGCAATCGGCAGATCGAAATGCATTCTGATGGAAAGGCTGGGCTGGACTGGCGCCGGATTTGCGGGAATTGCGGTGATATCGCTCAACGATTTGGCGTTTTATTTGAATGATGCGAATAATCCGGATGGTTTTCCGCGAATCGGGCCGCGAGCGCGTTGCCGCTCGACGGGCGGGCCGACTGTGCTGCCTGCCGTCCCTCGCGCCGTACCGGGACGGCACGCGTGGCGCTCGCGATAATGCGTGCCTTTCACGGTGATACGGAGCGGGGCGCATGTCTTTGATCGATTTCAAGTCCGTGGCGGACGCGCAGGCCGCCGCATGGAAATCCACGATCGTCGGCGAAGTCGGGCCGGCCCGGATCAAGGTGCTGCGCATGGATGCGCAGCCTTACGAAGCGGAAGTGCACGACTACAACGAGGGGCTGCTGGTGCTCGACGGCACGCTGAGGCTCGAGGTCGAGGCGGAAACGGTCGTGGTCGGCGCCGGGCAGATGTATCTCGCGCGCGCCGGCACGCGCCACGCGGTGCTGCCCGGCAGCCACGGCACGCTCGCGATCATCGACGTATGAGGTGCGCCGCAACATGCGTGCGGGCCGCCGAGGGCCGGCTGGCCTGGCTCGGCGCGGATTGTCGTCCGTCGTTCAAACGCGTGTTCCATGGTCCGTGTATTTGTCTGAGCAAATAAAATGAAGGCTGTTTGAAAATCTGTCAAATACCGTATGAACGCTAGGATCGCGCGGTTTCATCCGTTTGGAACTCTGCATCCATTTACTTGTGGGAATGGTCCGATCATAGTCTCGACAAACGACGCATCACGATAACGAATCAAGCGTACGTATGGAGACCACACCATGAGACGCCTATCCGCGGGGCCAGCCGGACTGCCGTTTCCCGATTTTTCGCTGAATGCAGGCGCGACGCAGGTCGCGTGCCTGCCTCGTCACCACGCCGTGTAGCGGCGAACCGTAGCGACAAGCTACTTTCCGTTTCGATCGTTCCGACGGCGCCGTGCCGCATGACGGCGCTGCGGGAGCGCGCTCGTCTGCCGCCGCGGCATGTGCCGCATCTGCCTGACCGGCATCGCGGCGGCCTTGCGTGCATCGTCATGCGCCGCGCCTTCGTGCGGCGGCGCGATACCAACCGGCGGGCCATGCAGCCCGGCCGGACGAGACTTGTCGTACCTGAAAAGGAGGGGTTGATGATTTGCATTCCTGAATGGCGGAAGGCGGTCCTGTCGTGCGCGGTACTGGCGCTGCCGTTCGTCGCCGGTTGCGGCGGCGGCGACGATCCGGGGCCGATCACCGTGCCGCAGTGCTCGGGTAGCGCCTGCGGGCCGAGCGGCGCCGACACGACGCCGCCCGTCGTGACGAAGCTGTGTCCCGACGCGCTCGATTACACGACGACGTACACGGGCGGCGCCGGCAGCGGCGAATACGTGAAGGTGAAGTTCGACACGACGAAGCTCACCTACCAGCTGCAGTTCATCGAATCGTCGGTGCCGACGTCGGCGGGGCAAGTCAACAACACGCGCGCGGGCCTGACGATCAGCGGTGCATTCCATCATCCGACTAATCTCCCGACGGCCGAGCAGAACCGTTGCGCGTTCGTGCTCGACAGCGGCGCGACGAGCGACGGCGCGTATTCGGTGACGATCAACCGCGCCGACCCGCCGATGCTGTTCGTCGGCAATGGCGTGGTGGGCGGCGGGATTCCGGGGGCGACGATTGCGTTCGCCGGTATCCCGCTGCTTCCGGGCATCACGCTCGGCGTCGTACCGTCGCGCACCTTCGATTTCTATCCGTTCATCGGCTTCACCGACACGGAAACGGACTTCAGGAAAGTGGCGGGCAACTACAACGAGGTAGGCATCCATCTGTCGCCCATCGGCGGTGACGGTCAGAGCCCGACCGGGGCGGTCGGCTGGGAATCCGACGTCGTCAACTGGAATCAGACGTTGAACGCGGACGGTTCGTGTTCGATCACGCAGGGCAGCGACTACTCGTGTCAGACGACCGGGACGCCGTGGGCGCTGCGCAAGAACGCGGACGGATCGGCGGACAATGTGTTCGTGAGCAATCCGGCCAGCGGGGCAGGGTATCCGATCGCGGGACAGGGCTCGACGCTGATCATTGCACCGAGCCAGGCGAAAGGCATCATGATCGTCGGCAGGCTGAACGGCGTACTGGTGCCGATCGTGATTCGTGTCGGCTACACGCACGTCGATACGGTCAATCTGCTCGCATCGGTCGCCGACGCCGAAGTCGGCATCTCGATGCTGTCGTCGACGAAAGCGATTGCCGCGAACTCCCTGAAGGGCGGGTACATCGGCGCGACCAGCGCCTCTGCATGCGGCATCGTGACATCCAGCGGCCAGGGGAACAAGTTGGCGTCGGCGGGGCCGAGCTTCAACCCCAACGTGCCGCACCCGGACCTGCCCGGCATCTTCGCCAACAACGCCTTCTATTCGGTAGCCGGCAGTTGCAACGACGGCACCGCGGTGTCGACGCTGGCCGCGAACTATACGTCCACGCTGTTCCAGGGCAGTACCGCGGCGTTCATCGATCCGCAGACGTCGTCGGTCACCTCGCAGTTCGCGCTGGACTATACGCAGGCCACGCCCGGCAAGATCAAGGTGACGGCCGCGCAGGACTTCAACGCGAAGGGCGCGAACGGCAACGCGGCGATCTTCGGCAAGGGCGACACGGGCTGGCTCGTGACGGCCGGCAACGTCTACGCGATGGTCGTCAACAACAACAAGGTCAACCCGTTCTTCACGATCGGCGCGTTCGTCCAGTAACCCCGCATTGAACACGTCACACCGGCGGCGCATGCGTCGCCGCCGGCGAATCGAATTTCAAGAGGATTCCTATGAATGTGAAACATTGGATGGTCGCGGCGTCGCTCGCGCCCGTGCTGGCCGCCTGCGGCGGTGACGGCGACCCGCCGCCCGCGCCGGTGGTCCGGCTGTGCCCGCAGACGATCGACTACAACACGGTGTTCATCGGCGGCTCCGGGTCGGGCGAGCTCGTGAAGGTGCAGCTCGACACGACGAAGATGACGTACCGGATGACCTACCTCGCGTCGCCGGTGCCCGCCACCACCGGTACCGTGCAGCCGACGCGCGACACCGCGCCCGCGAACGTGGTCGACGGCACGCTGGCCGACGAGACGGGGCTGCCGACGGTGAAGCTGAACCAGTGCACGTTCCGGATGCAGAACGCGAGCCTCGACCCGAGCCGGCCCGCGCGGCTGTTCCTCGGCGAAGGCGTGCTGGGCGGCGCGATCCCCGGCGCGACGATCCAGTTCGACGGCGTGATCGGCGTCGGCAAGATCACGAAGACGACGTTCCCGTACTACCCGTTCATCAGCTTCTCGTCGCTGGAAACCGACCTGACGAAGATCGCCGGCACGTACAACCAGCTCGGCTATCACCAGGTGCCGTCGCAGAACTTCCAGCCGGTGGCGCTCGACCAGCAGGTGACGATCAACGCGGATGGCAGCTACACGGAAACCGACAACTTCGGCAAGAAGAACGGCGGGCAGCCGCTTGCGTCGAACGCGACGGTGAACCAGCCGTTCACGCTGCGCCCCGATGCGCCGGCATTCCAGTCGCTGAACTACCAGCCGCAGATTCCACCGACGCTCGCCGCGCTCGATCCGGCGAAGGCCGGCAAGGGGATCCTGATCGTCGGCAAGCTGCGCAACCAGCTCGTGCCGATCTTCATCCGCACCGGCGCCGCGAACGCGGACCTTACGCAAGGCCCGCCGAGCGCGGACGACGAATCGGGGATCTCGTTCCTGAGCCCGCGGACGGCGATCGCGCAGGGCTCGCAGGACGGCGAGTACACGGGCGTCGACAGCGCGTTCAACTACCGCGCGACCGCGCTCGTTGGCGCACAGGCCACGCTGCTCGATCCGTTCAACGCATCGCAGGCCGCGCTCACGCGCGCGCTGAACCTCGACTACACGCAGAAGGCGCCGGGCGTCGTGACGACCGTGCATGCGGATGCGGCGTCGGGGCCGGCGACCGGCAAGTTCGTGTTCACCGGCGGCGTGTTCGGATTCCTCGACATGGCCGATACGAGCAACCCGTACTTCACGGTCGGCGCGTTCGTGCAGTGACCGCGTGTGGATGGAGACACGGCGGCGCCGCGCGCGAAGGCGCGGCGCCCGGACAGAATGAGGGGGAGACTTCATGAAGAAGCTGATTGTCGCGGGTGTCGTCGCAGGCGTATCGACGCTCGCATCGGCCCAGCAGGCGGGCGACAACGTCGCGACGCTGGGCTGGCTGCACATCATGCCGCAGGATTCGACCAACGGGCTGACGACGAATCTCGCGAACATGCCGATCAACGGACCGTTGCGCCTGCCCGGTTCGTTCACGTCGCCGGGCACGAGCCTGACGGTCAACAACGCCGATACGGTTGGCCTCACGCTCACGCACTTCTTCACCGACCACATCGCGGTGACGTCGGTGCTCGGCGTGCCGCCGGAATTCACGCTGACCGGACACGGGGTGATCAAGCCGCCTGGCCCGGCCGGCGCGCTCGGTTCGGTCAACATGGACAATCCGGCGAACCAGCCGGCCGTGAAGAACGCGCGGCAGTGGAGCCCGACGATCATCCTGCAGTACTACTTCAATTCGTCGACGGCGAAGTTTCGTCCGTTCGTCGGGATCGGCGTGGCCTACAGCTGGTTCAGCAACATCGAACTGAACGGCAACTTCGCGAGGGACATCAACGAGAACCTCGGCAGCGTGCTCGCCGCCGGCGCCGGCAAGCCGGGGGCAACGTCGGTGGAGGGCAAGGCGTCGTCGTCGTTCACGCCGGTCTACAACATCGGCGCGAGCTACGCGATCGACAAGCACTGGGGGCTCACGGCGACGCTGACGTACATGCCGCTGAAGACCTACTCGTCGCTCGTGATCAAGGCGGCCGACGGGTCGACGCTCGCGACCACGCGCACGAAGTTGAAAGCCGATCCGCTGATCACGTTCGTCGGGATTTCCTACAAGTTCTGAGCCGACCGGCGCGCATGACGCGTGCCGGCGGCTTCCTGCGACCGGCTGGCCGGATCGTTCCGGCCGGACGGTCGCGTTCCTGGCGGCGTGCCGCCATTTGTGAAGAGAGGGGGCAGTTCAAATGAGCATTCGCAAAATCGTATCGCTTGTTGCTGCAGTGGCTTTCACCGCGGTTTCGGCCGCGCCTGCTTTCGCCGCCACCGTTTCGCGTGCCGACGGCCAGCCGATGAATCCGAACGGCGAGCCGTTCTCGGCGACGGGGCTCACGAATCTCAGCAAGGGATCGATCAACGCCAGCTGTACCGCGACCTTCAACGGCACGATCACGTCGACCGGCATCGTCAACATCACGTCGACGACGTTCGCGGGCGGCGCGACGTGCGGCCTGATCAGCGGCAGCGCGAGCAGCACGTCGCCGTGGACGGGGCAGGCCGACAGCACGACGCAGCTGTCGATCAACAACGTGAAGGTCAACGTCACGCTGCTCGGCACCTGCGGGCCGAGCAAGGTCGTGACCGCGTGGAGCGACGCGAACTCGTCGCTGGCGTTCAACAACTCCGTGCTGACGCCGGACTGCACGGTGACCGGTACGGTCCTGACGTCGCCGAAGTTCCACGTGCAGTAAGCGTCGCGCGAGCGAAGCGGGAACCCGCCGCGCGCGAGGGCCGTGCATGCGGTATGCGCGGCGGGTTTTCGCGGCTTCGATGGGTTCGCGCCGTCGCGCGTATCGGCGCGGCGGCCGGATTCGTCCGACAGCGTGGTCGTGTATGCCGCCATCCATGTATTGCCGAAGCGCCGCGTGCAGTAGGCGCCGCGAAGCGGGGCGCCCGCCGCGCATGTGAACCGCGCGGCGCATACGCGAGTTTCCGCATCTCCGATTCATGCGAGCCGTCATGCTTACCAGCGCGACGGCCGGTTGCCCGCCCGTGTCGCGATCCGATACGGGCGGACTTGCAGGGCCGGCGTGGCGTGTATTGCGCCACCCGATCCGATTGAAACAAAACCAGGCCAATTGACCAGAACCATCCCGGACGACCCATGCTGACCGATCCAGCAAAGTATGGCGATGCCCGCGGCGCGACGCCCGACCGGCTGCGCACGGCCGCGTGGTTGCAGTACCTGATCGACCATATCGACACGCCGGTTTGCGCGATGGCGCCAACCGGCGTGGGCGACGCGACCGTCGCCGCTTCGCACGCGATCCGTGCGGGCGCAGGCGCGAACCTCTCCCGCGAAGCGACTGCGGTTCTTCATCGGCTCGTCCCGTGGATCGCGACGGACGGCGGCGGTTGCGCATGCGACCCGACCGATCCGCCCGGCGCGTGCTCGCATGTGCCTTCGGTCCAGCAACTCGCCGAGGCCGAGCGTTGCTGCCCCGGCTCGCGTGCCGTATTCGACACCGCGCACGGCGTGATCGGTGCATGCTCGTTCGACGATCCCGACGTCGGCTGGGCCGCGCTTGAACGGATTGCCGATGGCGTCGAATGCGCAGGCCGCGACTCGGGCGCGCGCATCGCGGCTCGACATGACGGGCGGTGCGAGACGCCGCCTGCAAAG
Organism: Burkholderia sp. EMB26; assembly: GCF_024730645.1. Lineage (NCBI taxonomy): Bacteria > Pseudomonadati > Pseudomonadota > Betaproteobacteria > Burkholderiales > Burkholderiaceae > Burkholderia > Burkholderia sp. EMB26. The sequence goes on along the minus strand of NZ_CP078071.1, from coordinate 1,485,575 downwards.
AACCTGAGAGACAGGCTGGCCGCTATCGCGGCAACACCGACTCGTCCCGGCGCGGTCATCGATGCGACCGTGTTGCGCGTATGCGGCCCGCGCGACGACGCGGCGCGCGTCGACGAGATGGCCGCACTCGCGATGTTCGCGGCCGAACTCGCCGCGGGCAACGGCGTTTCCATTCAGGCGTACGGCGGTCGGCACAACTTCGTCGCGCAAGCGATCAGAATGCATCGCACCGATCTCGCGTCGAAGGACGGGCTGCTTGCTGCACTTGCCGTGTGCCGGCTCGATCGACTCGTTGGCGCCGGCAGCTTCTGGGCCTGCTACCTGCTGGCGGGCATCGTGATCGCCGCGCCGGGGACGGTTCGGGAAATCGGCCACCGGTTTTGGGGCGACACATGGCAAACGTGGCTCGACCACGTGCTCGCATGGCCGGCGGTCAGCCGCTTCGGGGTGAAGGAAGATGTCGCATTCGACCGCCTGCGTGACGCGATGAGCCTGACGTCGCGCAGGAACCCGATCGTCCGCGCCAAGCGGATGCGCGGTGTTTCGGCAGCCCGGCCACGCAGCGCAAACGAGAAGGCGCAATGAAATGCGGCTCGCGGCGAGAACGCCGCGAGCCGCGCGGGTGGTATCGCGGCGCCCGGGCAGGCGCCTGCCTGCATCAGACCGTCTCGGGTTGCCGCACGGCCTTCGCGACATTCCTCGCCGGTGCGCCGTTCGCGACGAAGTACGGCACGTCGACCCGCGCGAGCGGCGTGCGGCCGCGGATCTTGTCGGCGATCTTCTCGGCGATCATGATCGTCGGCGCGTTCAGGTTGCCGGTCGTGATGATCGGCATGATCGACGCGTCGACGACGCGCAGCCCGTCGAGCCCGTGCACGCGGCCTTCTTCATCGACCACCGCCATGTCGTCGTAACCCATCTTGCACGAGCACGACGGATGGAATGCGGTTTCGGCGCGGGCGCGCACGAATGCGTCGAGTTCCTTGTCGGTCTTGCAGTCGGCGCCCGGATTCAGCTCGCGGCCGCGATAGCGGTCGAGCGCAGGCTGTCGCATGATCTCGCGCGTCGCGCGGATCGCATCGCGGAACTCGCGCCAGTCGAGCGCTTCGGCCATGTAGTTGAACAGGATGCTCGGATGGTCGTTCGGATCGCGCGAGCGCAGCTTCACGCGGCCGCGGCTCGGCGAACGCATCGAGCCGACGTGCGCCTGGAAACCGTGCATCTCGATCGCGTTCGAGCCGTTGTAGTTGATCGCCACCGGCAGGAAGTGATACTGGATGTTGGGCCACGGATCGTCGTCGCGCGTGCGGATGAAGCCGCCCGCCTCGAAGTGGTTGCTCGCGCCGAGGCCCGTGCCGTTCAGCATCCATTCGAGGCCGATCTTCGGCTGGTTCCACCACTTGAGCGCCGGGTACAGCGAGACGGGCTCCTTGCATTCGTACTGGATGTACATCTCCAGGTGGTCCTGCAGGTTCTGGCCGACGCCGGGCAGGTCGAGCACGACGGGAATGTCGAGTGCCTTCAGCCATGCGCCGGGGCCGACGCCCGAGCGCTGCAGCAGTTGCGGCGATGCGATCGCGCCGCTGCACACGAGCACTTCGCGACGCGCATGCGCGGTCGCGCGCTCGCTGCCGCGCAGGTAGGTGACGCCCGACGCGCGCTTGCCGTCGAACAGGATGCGGTCGGCGAGCGCGTGCGTGACGATCTCGAGGTTCGGCCGCGCCTTCGCCTGGTCGAGGTAGCCGCGCGCGGTGCTCGCGCGGCGGCCCTTCGGCGTGACGGTGCGGTCCATCGGTCCGAAGCCTTCCTGCTGGTAACCGTTCAGGTCGTCGGTGCGCGGATAGCCGGCCTGCACGCCTGCGTCGACCATCGCTTCGAACAGCGGGTTCACGCCCGGCTTGCTGGTCGTGACCGACACGGGGCCGCTGCCGCCGTGATAGTCGTTCGGGCCGACGTCGCGCGTCTCGGCTTTCTTGAAGTACGGCAGGCAGTCGAGATACGTCCAGTTCTCGAGGCCCTTGTGCGTCGACCAGTTGTCGTAGTCGAGCGCATTGCCGCGGATGTAGCACATCCCGTTGATCAGCGACGAGCCGCCGAGCCCCTTGCCGCGGCCGCATTCCATCCGGCGGTTGTCCATGTGCGGCTCGGGATCGGTCTCGTACGCCCAGTTGTAGCGGCGGCCCTGCAGCGGATAGGCGAGGGCGGCCGGCATCTGCGTGCGGAAGTCGAAGCGGTAGTCGGGGCCGCCCGCTTCGAGCAGCAGCACCGTGACGTCCGGATCTTCCGTCAGGCGCGTTGCGAGCACGTTGCCCGCGGAACCCGCGCCGCAGATGATGTAGTCGTATTCGCGTGTCGTCATGACGGATCTCCTTGTCTTAAAACACCGGGTTGTAGCGGCCGAGCTCGACCTGCACCGACTTGATGCGAGTGTAGTGCTCGAGCGTCGTGATGCCGTTCTCGCGCCCGACACCGGATTGCTTGTATCCGCCAACCGGCATTTCGGCCGGCGACTCGCCCCACGTGTTGATCCAGCAGATGCCGGCTTCGAGGCGATGGATCGTGCGGTGCGCGCGCGACAGGTTCTCGGTCACGACCCCGGCCGCGAGCCCGTAGTGCGTGTCGTTCGCACGCGCGATCACTTCGTCCTCCGATTCGAAATCGAGGATGCTCATCACCGGCCCGAAGATTTCCTCGCGCACGATCTTCATGTCGTCGCGGCAATCGCCGAACACGGTCGGCGCGACGTACTGGCCGCTGCCGAAATGGCCGTCGGTCAGGCGCGTGCCGCCCGCGAGCAGCTTCGCGCCTTCGGCCTTGCCGCTTTCGATGAAGCCGAGCACCTTGTCGAGTTGCGCGGCCGACACGAGCGGGCCGAAGTTGGTGTCGGCATCGGTCGGCTTGCCGACGCGGATGCGTTTCACGCGTTCGAGCACCTTCTGCGTGAAGGCGTCCTTGACCGAGCGGTGCACGAACACGCGCGTGCCGTTCGTGCAGACCTGGCCGGAGCTGAAGAAGTTGGCGGTGACCGCGATGTCGGCCGCGCGGTCGAGGTCCGCATCGTCGAACACGATCAGCGGCGACTTGCCGCCAAGCTCCATCGTCACTTCCTTCAGCGACGAGGCGCCGGCCAGCGACATCACCTTCTTGCCGGTTTCGACGCCGCCGGTGAACGACACCTTCGCGATGTCCGGATGGCCGGTGAGCAGCGCGCCGACCGAGCCGTCGCCCTGCACGACGTTGAACACGCCGGCCGGCACGCCGGCTTCCGTATAGATTTCCGCGAGTTTCAGCGCGGTGAGCGGCGTGACTTCGCTCGGCTTGAACACCATCGCGTTGCCGGCCGCGAGCGCGGGCGCCGTCTTCCAGCAGGCGATCTGGATCGGGTAGTTCCACGCGCCGATGCCCGCGCACACGCCGAGCGGCTCGCGGCGCGTATAGACGAACGACTCGGCGCGCAGCGGCACCTGCAGCCCTTCGATCGCGGTCGCGAGGCCCGCGTAGTACTCGATCACGTCCGCGCCGGTGACGATGTCGACCGCGAGCGTCTCGCCGATCGGCTTGCCGGTGTCGCGCGTTTCGATGGCCGCGAGTTCGTCGTTGCGTTCGCGCAGCAGGTCGACCGCGCGGCGCAGGATGCGCGAGCGCTGCATCGCGGTCATCGCGGCCCATTCGCGCTGGCCTTCCCGAGCGGACGCCACGGCGCGGTCGACGTCGGCCGCGCTCGCCTGCTGCACCTGCGCGAGCAGTTCGCCGGTGGCGGGATCGAAGGTGTCGAAAGTCTTGCCGCTGGTGGCGTCGACGTAACCGCCGCCGATGTAGAGGCGCTGCAAACCGTATACGGACATGAGGATCTCCTTGAGGGCGACTGCGTGACGCGTCAGTCGGACGCGAGCAGCAGGTCGATGTAATCGTGGGCGAGCTTCAACGCGGCTCGGGTGTCGATCGGGCCGCCGGCGAGTGCGCCGCGCAGCCACAGGCCGTCGATCAGCGCGGCGAGGCCGCTGGCGGCTTCGCGCGCTTTCGTCCGCGGCAATGCTTTCGCGAACTCGGCGCACAGGTTCGAATGAAGGCGCCGCGTGTTCACGTGCTGCAGGCGCTTGAGCATCGGGTCGTGCATGCTCTGCGACCAGAATGCGAGCCACGTCTTCATCACCGGCGCGCTGACCTGCGTGTCGTCGAAGTTCGCGGCGACGACCGCGCGCAGCCGCGAACGCGGGTCCTTGCGTGCGGCGACGCGGCGACGCGTGGTGGCCGACCACAGGTCGCGCAGCACATGCCGCATCGTCGCTTCGAGCAGGCCGTCCTTGTCGCCGAAGTAATGGCTGACGATGCCCGTCGAGATGTTCGCGCGTTGCGCGACCGATGCGAGCGTCGTGCCGGGCAGGCCCGCTTCGTCGATCGAGCGCAGCGTGGCGTCGATCAACTGTGCGCGGCGTATCTCCCGCATTCCGACTTTCGGCATCGCGACTCCCTTCGCCCGGGCGGGCCGTCCATGGAAGTCGAGAGCTTATCGGTTTTTTATTGATCGTTCAATCAACAAAAAATCGGGGCCGAACGAGGTGCGGTGTTCTAAACGGGGCACGGTCGTTCGTCGCGAGCGTCATGTGCAGGTGCGGAAAAATGCCTTGAAAGAACGTTAATTAAGTTTGAATCTGTTTAAAACGGTTCATGAAAAAATGACGCAATGCGATGGACCGTTTCCCCACCTGTTTCTATTACAAATCGAAAGAGTGTCGAAATCTGCAACATTATTCACGATGTGAAATTGTCAAATCGGATTGTGAAGATGCGCGGTTTTCTAAAAACCGTTTCAATCGGTCGATTGAAATGATGTAATTGATTGAAAACAATGCGTATTTACGGATTTGTGAATGCCGGCGTGGACTGCTCGCAAACGATTGCGTTCGTTCTTTTTGGGATTCCGCATACCATAGAAATTGATGAAAAAATTTGAATCCGGCGTATTTCCGGGCCGAGTAGAGGGATTTTTGGAATGACTTGAGTCAGTAATATCGACCGTATTAGTATGGCGCCGCACTACGAGGAATGAATGGCGCCGCCGGTCATTGCCGCGGTGCGTCGGCAATGGTCGCGCGGACGGATCGCGCGCCTGGCCGGCGCCAGCCATTGCGCACCTGCAGCATGCCGCGACGTCGAGACGCCGCATCCACCGGAGAACGACGATGCCGACCGAAAAACACGTGGTCCCGCTGCCGAATGGTCTGAAGGTCTACGTCGAACGGAACGTGTTCGACCCGGCGTTCGACACGGCGATGCTCGTCAACGGCGCGCTCGCGACGACCGCGTCGTTCGGCCAGACCGTCCAGTATCTCGGCGAGCGGATGAACACGATCTGCTTCGACCTGCCGTATGCGGGGCAGTCGCGCCAGCACAATCCCGGCTGCTTCATCCTGACCAAGGACGACGAAGCCGCGATCCTCCAGTACCTGGTCGAGCACTTCGCGCCGTCGTTCCTCGTGTCGGTGTCGTGGGGCGGCGTCGCGTCGCTGTTCGCGCTCGCGCGCGGCTGCCCGAGCGTGCGGCGCGCGGCGATCTGTTCGTTCTCGCCGTTCCTGAACGACGCGATGGTCGACTACGTGACGCGCGCCCGCGACCACATCGCGGCCGGCGAGAACCTGAAGGCCGCGCAGTTGCTGAACGACACCGTCGGCCGTTATCTGCCGCGCATCATGAAGCTGTACAACTACCGGTATCTGACGCGCCTGCCGCGCGACGAGCAGGACCAGGTCGCGTTCCACGTCGACCAGATCCTGTCGCTGCAGCCCGAGCGCTATTTCAGCGAATTCGCGAACATCGGCTGCGAGCTGCTGTTCCTGAACGGCGAGCGCGACGAATACACGACGCCGGCCGACGTGCGGCAACTCGGCGCGCACGTGGCGCGCGCGCGGTTCGCGACGGTGCCGGACGCCGGCCACTTCCTCGACATCGAAGGCCGTGCGCAGCGCGAATACACCCGTGCCGCGTTGCTCGATTTCTTCTGTGGCGAAGCGTCCGTCGCGGCCGGCATCGCACGTGCGACCGCGCCGGCGTGCATACCCGCACCGATGCACGCGCTGTCGTCGTGACGCCATCCGCCGCGCATCGCGTTCGTCCCGCGTATCCGAATTCCCATCCCAACGAGGCAGGCCAGCCGTGAATATCGTTCAGACCATCGCCATCGTCGTTCCGTGGGCCGCGTGGCTCGCGTACTGGATCGCCACGTCGCAGGGCGTCAAGACGACCGTGCGCAAGGAGGCGTCGCGCTCGCGCACGCTGCAGTCGATTCCGCTGATCGTCGGCGGCGCGCTGATCATCCTGCCCGATCCGTCGTGGCAGGCGCTCGTGCCCGACTGGCAGCGCTTCGGGCTGCAGGCGCAGTGCGGGCTCGCGGTGCTGGTGGCCGGCCTGCTGTTTTCGGTGTGGGCGCGGCTGCATCTCGGCACGAACTGGAGCGTGTCGGTCACGCTGAAGGAAAACCACGAACTCGTGCGCACGGGGCCGTATGCGCTCGTGCGTCATCCGATCTACACCGGCTGCCTGATCGCGCTGGTCGGCGCCGCGCTGATCGGCGGCGAATGGCGCGGTGCGATCGGCGTGCTGCTCGTGTTCGCGTCGCTCGCGTACAAGGTGCGCGTCGAGGAGAGCTGGCTGACCGGATATTTCGGGCCGGCGTATACGCAGTACCGCCGCGAGGTCGCGGCGCTGATCCCCGGCTTCTACTGACACCCGCGAGGCGCGCGATGGCGAAGATGATCGTGACCGCGATCGGCTCGGCGGGCGACGTGCATCCGCTGCTCGGCGTCGCGCGCACGCTCGCCGCGCGCGGTCACGACGTCGTGTTCTGCACGCATGCGCCGTTCGAGGCGGCCGTGCGCCGCTGCGGGTTCGCGTTCGTGCCGGTCGGCACCGCGGCGGAATACGACGCGGCGATGGCGAACCCCGCGCTGTGGGATCCGCGCACGTCGTTCCGCACGCTGTGGCAGGTGATCGCGCCGACGTTGCGCCCGCATTACGATGCGCTGCGCGCGCTGACCGATGCCGACACGGTGCTGGTCGGCACGCTGTGGGCGTTCTCCGCGCGCTTCATGCAGGAACTGCACGGCACGCCGTACGTGTCGGTGCAGGTGTCGCCGTCGACACTGCTGTCCGCGCATGCGCCGCCCACTCACCCGCGCCTGACGATTCCCGCGCGCTGGCCGCTGCCGGTGAAATCGGCGCTGATGACGCTGATCGAGCGGCAGGTGCTCGACCGCGTGTGCGGCCCCGCGCTCGACGCGGTACGCCGCGAGCTCGGGCTGCCACCCGCGCGGCGCGTGCTCGGCCGCTGGCTGCATTCGACCGACGGCGTGCTGTGCCTGTTCCCCGGCTGGTTCGCGCCGCCGCAGCCCGACTGGCCGTCGAATCATCTGCAAAGCGGTTTTCCGTTGTTCAACGATATCGCGACACCCGACGATGATGTGGCACTCGATGCGTTTCTCGCGGCCGGCGAAGCCCCGGTCGTGTTCACGGCCGGGTCGACGCTCGTCGATCATGCGGCGTATGCGCGTGCGGTGGCGGACGCGCTGCGCGCGACCGGCGCGCGCGGCATCCTGCTGACGCCGCACGATGCGGCGCCCGGCGGCGACCGGCTGCTCGTGCGCCGCTTCGTGCCGATGCGCACGTTGCTGCCGCGTTGCCGCGCGCTCGTGCATCACGGCGGGATCGGCACGGCGGCGCTCGCGTGCGAAGCCGGCATCGTGCAGGTCGTCACGCCGTTCGCGCACGATCAGTTCGACAACGCGCAGCGCGTCGTCGCAAACGGCTGCGGCGTGCGGGTCGACGGCCCGCTCGACGGCGCGCGGCTCGGCGCGGCGCTCGCGCGCGTACTCGACGAACCCGCGTTCGCGGTGCATGCGGAACGTACGCGCGCGCTGCTCGCGGCCGCGCCGGACGGCTGCGACGCGGCCGCCGGTTTCATCGAACGGTTCGTGCCCAGGCGCGGGCGCCTGGCCGCGCGGGCCGATGTCGCGGTGGCCGGCGCATGAGCGCCGCGTCGCCGCTTCACGACGGGCCCGTCGCGCCGTCCGCGTTCGACGCGCCGGCGCCCGCGCCCGCGCCCGCGCCCGCGCCCGCGCCCGCGCCCGCCGCGCAGCCGGTAAGCGGCATCCGGCTCGCTCTGCTGACGTTCGCGCTGTCGCTCGCGACCTTCATCGAGGTGCTCGACTCGACCGTGACGAACGTCGCGGTGCCGGCGATCTCGGGCAGTCTCGGCGTATCGAACAGCCAGGGCACGTGGGTGATCAGCTCGTATTCGGTCGCGGCCGCGATCGCGGTGCCGCTCACCGGCTGGCTGGCCCGCCGCGTCGGCGAGCTGCGGCTGTTCGTCGGCGCGGTGCTGCTGTTCACGCTGACGTCGCTGCTGTGCGGGCTCGCGCGCGACCTGCACGTGCTCGTGATCTGCCGCGCGCTGCAGGGATTGTGTTCGGGGCCGATGGTGCCGCTGTCGCAGACGATCCTGCTGCGCACCTTTGCGCCGGCCAAACGCACGATCGCGCTCGCGCTGTGGGCGATGACGGTGCTGCTCGCGCCGATCTTCGGGCCGGTGGTCGGCGGCTGGATCGTCGACAACTTCTCGTGGCCGTGGATCTTCCTGATCAATTTGCCGATCGGGCTGTTCTCGTTCGCGGTCTGCACCGCGATGCTGCGCCCCGACGCGCAGCGCGGCGCGGCCGGCCCGATCGACGTGCCGGGCATCGTGCTGCTCGTGATCGGCGTCGGCTCGCTGCAGGCGATGCTCGATCTCGGCCACGACCGCGGCTGGTTCGATTCGCCGCTGATCGTCACGCTCGCGGTGGTCGCGGCGCTCGCGATCGTGTCGCTGCTGATCTGGGAAGCGGGCGAAGCGCATCCCGTGGTCGACCTGAGCCTGTTTCGCGACCGCACGTTCTCGTTCTGCGTGCTGATCATCTCGCTCGGGATGATGAGCTTCTCCGTGGTCGGCGTGGTGTTTCCGCTGTGGATGCAGGCCGTGATGGGCTACAACGCGTTTCATGCGGGGCTCGCGACCGCGTCGCTCGGCGTGCTCGCGCTCGTGTTCTCGATCCTCGTCGGGCTGCATGCGCACCGCTTCGACGCGCGGGTGCTCGCGACGTTCGGCTTTCTCGTGTTCGCCGCCGTGCTCGCATGGGACGCGCATTTCACGCTGAAGATGACGTTCGCGCAGATCGCGGCACCCGGGTTGATCCAGGGCATCGGGCTGCCGTGCTTCTTCATCCCGCTGACCGCCGCGACGCTGTCGCGCATTCCGGACGACCGGCTCGCCGCCGCGTCGAGCCTGTCGAATTTCCTGCGCACGCTGTCGGCCGCGTTCGGCACCGCGATGAGCGTGACGCTGTGGGACAACCGCGCGACCTATCACTACGACGTCGTGTCGCAATCGGTCACGCATGCGTCGGCGAACACGCAACGCTTCGTGCATGCGCTGAACGCGATGGGCGTGGACGGCGTGCGCGAGCTGACGACGCTGCACCACGTCGTGATGCAGCAGGCCTACATGATGGCGACCAACGACATGTTCTGGATGGCGAGCATGACGTGTCTCGCGCTCGCGGCGATGATGTGGCTGACGCGCCCCAAGCGCGGCGCGGCCGCGTCGTTCGGGCATTGAGGAGCGGACCATGACGACACTCGGCGCACTCGTGATCCTGTATCACCCGAGCGACGCGCAGCTCGACGCGCTGCGCGGATGGCGGCACGCGTGCGACGCGCTGCTCGTCGTCGACAACACGCCGCAGCCCGATGCGCGGGCTCGTGAACTGTGCGCACGCGAAGGCATCGCGCTGCTGCATCACGGCAATCGCGGCGGCATCGCGGGGGCGTACAACGCGGGGCTCGCGGCGCTGTTTCGCGACCGCGTCGACGCAGTCGCGCTGTTCGACCAGGATTCGTCGGTGCCGGCCGCGTATTTTCCGACGATGCGCGACGTCTGCGCGGGGCTCGCGGGGCGCGCGTTCCTGGCCGGCCCGCGCATCTTCGACGAGAACGCGCGCAGCTTCCTGCCCGAACTCGCGACCAACGGCATCGGCCTGCGCCGCCTGCGCATCGAGCCGGGCACGCCGATGCAGCGCTGCGCATTCCTGATCTCGTCCGGCTGCGTCGTGTCGCGCGACGCGTTCGACGTGCTCGGCCGGTTCGACGAGACGCTGTTCATCGATCACGTCGATACCGAATACAGCTTCCGCGCGCTGGCGCGCAACGTGCCGCTCTACGTCGTGCCGTCGCTGGTGCTGCCGCACCGGATCGGCGCGAAGCAGCGGCACGCGATCGGCCCTTTTGAAATGACGTCGATGAATCACTCGTGGCAACGGCGCTACTACAGCGCGCGCAATGCGGTGCAGCTCGGGATGCAGTACGGGCTGCGCTTTCCGGTGGCGCTCGTGCCGAACCTGCTGACCGTGTGGCAGGTCGTGCAGATCGCGCTCGTCGAGCGCGACAAGCGGGCGAAGCTGGCCGGCATCCTGTTCGGCGTCGCGGACGGCCTGTTCGGCCGGCTCGGCCCGCTCGAGCGCACGCGGCCGCGTCTGGCCGCGCGGGCGCAGCGCGTTCGACAGGGGTGACGATGCAGCCGACGAAGCAAGCGGCGGGTGTGCCGCGGGGCGTGAAGGGCGGTTCGTTGATCGCGGCGGCCGCCGCGGCAATGCTCGCACTGGGCGGATGCGTGCCGTCGGGCTTCCTGCCGTCGCTGTCGCTGCGCGCGCCGGCCGACGATGCGCTCGCGCATACCGCCGGCCCGGGCGCGAACGGCGCGTGGCCGGCGCCCGACTGGGTGAAGCAGTTGCAGGATCCGCAACTCGACGATCTGGTCGCCGAGGCGTCGCAGCACAACCCCGACCTGCAGGTCGCGCAGGCGCGGCTGAGGATCGCGCAGGCACAGCTTCAGCAATTCGATTCTCTGACCGGTTTGACGGGCACGGCCGGCGCGACGATCAGCCGGGCACGGATGCCGAAGCCCGGCGACATCGCCGACGTGACGGCCGGCGGCTATCGCGTGCCGGTGCAGATTTTCGGCGATCCGAACGTGTCGCCGTCTTCGATCTTCGTCGGGCTGAACTACCAGCTCGATCTGTGGGGCAAGAACCGCGCGGCGACGAAGAGCCTGATGTCGTTGCGCGACGCGGCCGGCGTCGAGGCCGAGCAGGTGCGGCTCACGCTCGCCGTCGCGATCGTCACCGTGTATTGCCAGCTCGACCAGGCGTACGCGGTGCGCGACCTGTTGCAGCAGAAGCTGAAGATCAGCCAGCGCGTGACGGCCGTGCTGCGCGAGCGCACCGCGCGCGGCCTCGACAACGCGTACGACGCGAGCGATGCGTCGATCAAGCGCAGCCGCCTGCTCGAACAGATCGCGCTGAACGACGAGCAGATCAAGCTCGCGCAATTGCAACTCGGCGTGCTGTCCGGCCGTGGCCCGGAGCGCGGGCTCGCGCTGCAGCGGCCGCGCGTCGGCGCGTTCGCGGGCGGCGCGGTGCCGGCGCGGCTGCCGGCCGATCTGCTCGGCCGCCGGCCCGACATCGTCGCCGCGCGGCTGCGGGTCGAGGCCGCGTTCGCGAATGCCGACTCGACGCGCGCGCAGTTCTATCCGGACGTGAATCTCGTCGCGCTCGGCGGCGTGTTCGCACTGACGCCCGCGTCGCTGTTCTCGCGCGATTCGCTCGCGGGCTCCGTCGGCCCGGCGATTTCGCTGCCGATCTTCGATCGCGGCCGGCTGAAGGCGAAGCTCGGCGCGGACGTCGCGCAAGCCGACGTCGCGATCGGGTTGTACAACAAGACCGTCGACGACGCGCTCGGGCAGGTCGCGCAACTCGTCACGTCGCTGCAGACGTCGCAGACGCTCGTCGCGCAGCAGCAGGACGCGGTCGCGGCCGCGCAGAAGATCGTGCAGATCGCGGCGGACCGGCATCGGCGCGGCGTACTGATGCAGAAGGACGTCGATGTCGCGGATCTCACGCTGATCGACGAGCGCACGCAGATGATCGCGTTGCTCGGCAAGCAGCGCACGCTCCGCGTGGGGTTGATCGGCGCGCTGGGCGGCGGGTTCGATGCGGGCGCAACGGTCTCGCAGGCGCAGACGCCGGCCGTGCATCAGGCGCGCGGCGGGGCGGCCCGCCGCGGGGCCGCGACTGCCGTGGCCGCGAACCGGGCGACGGTGGCGGGGCCTTCGAACGACTCGCCGGCGGCCAGTACGGCGCGCACGGCGATGTCGCCGGCCTTCGCCACGACGCGGGCCGCGCCCGCCCCTGAATCCGCGCGACGCGACGACACGGCGCGCCCGTCGACGATCGGCGCGACCCGTCCCGACGCAGCGCCTCGCGGCACGCCCGTGCTCGCGCGCACGGCCGCGGCGAGTCCGGCGCGGAGCGCGTCGCCGATGCCCGCGATTCCCGTCTTCCAGCACGATCGTCTGATCGTTACGCAAAGCGACTGATGCACCACGACAACCTTCATTCCGCCGCGCCGCCTGCCGCGCTGAACGACCCGGCCCTCGATGCGCACCGCGCGACGCGCCGCAAGCGCTTCACCGTGTTCTTCGCGATCGTGCTGCTGGCCGCGATCGCATGGACCGCGTACTGGCTGTTGAGCGACCGCTATTACGAAGACACCGACGACGCGTACGTCGCGGGCAGCATCGTGCAGGTCGCCGCGCAGATCCCGGGCGCCGTGACCGACGTGGTGGTCGCCGATACGCAGGCCGTGCGCGCCGGGCAGGCGCTCGTGCGGCTCGACGACACCGAGGCGTCCGTCGCATTCGCGCAGGCGAAGGCGCAGCTCGCGCAGGCCGTGCGCCAGGTCGCGAACGCGAAGATCTCGAACACGATGTACGTCGAGGCCGTGAATGCGCGGCGCGCCGACCTGTCGCTGGCGCAGCGCGCGCTCGCCGCGCGTTCGGGTGCATCGGTCGAGATCGTCGCGCCCGAAGAACTGGCACGGGCCCGCGCGGCCGTGGCCGGTGCGCAGGCGAACCTTGCGGCCGCGCAGGCGCAGCTCGACGCGGCGCGCGCGCTCGGCGGCAAGCTGCCCGTCGACGAAAGCCCGGCCGTCGTGCAGGCGGCCGCGCAGTTCAAGCTCGCGTACCGGAACCTGAAGCGCACGACGATCGTCGCGCCCGTCGACGGCACGGTCGGGCAGCGCTCGGTGCAGGTCGGCCAGCAGGTCGGGCCCGGCGTGCCGCTGATGTCGATCGTGCAGCTCGACCGGCTGTGGATCGAGGCGAATTTCAAGGAAGGGCAGATCCGCCACATGCGCGTCGGGCAGCCGGTCGAGGTCGTGTCGGATCTCTACGGCTCGCGCATCGCCTATCGCGGCCGCGTGCAGGGCTTCTCGGCGGGCACGGGCAGCGCGTTCTCGATGCTGCCGTCGCAGAACGCGGCCGGCAACTGGATCAAGGTCGTGCAGCGCGTGCCGGTCGTGATCGCGCTCGATCCGCGCGATCTCGCCGCGCATCCGCTGCGCGTCGGGCTGTCGATGCGCGCGACGGTCGACACGCACGACCGCAACGGCCACGCGCTCGACAGCGAGCCGCCGACGCCCGCCGTCAGCACGCGCGTGCACGACGGCGTCGCGAGCGACGCGGAAGCGGCCGCCGCCGCGATCATCCGCGAGAATCAGGGCGGGTAGCGCCGGCCCGTCGAGGTTGGGCCGGCCGCAAGGGCCGGTCCGGCCCCCGGTAGATTCCCGCCCGACTTTCGTATTTCCGCCATCGATGTCGGCGCCGATCAAACGCATGTCGCGTTTGAGACATCGGCGCCCCTGCCTCCCGGACTACTCTCGAACAGCACGTTGCGCGTGCGCCGCAAGGGCCGGCGCGCCGCGGCGCCATCCAACGAGACATGGAGACAATACGATGAGCAGCAATCGAGGTGTCGTCTATCTTGGACCGGGCCAGGTCGAAGTCCAGAAAATCGATTATCCGAAGATGGTCGACCCGAGCGGCCGCGCGATCGGCCACGGCGTGATCCTGAAAGTGGTCAGCACGAACATCTGCGGCTCCGACCAGCACATGGTGCGCGGCCGGACGACCGCGCCGGTCGGCCTCGTGCTCGGTCACGAGATCACCGGCGAAGTGGTCGAAGTGGGCCGCGACGTCGAGACGCTGAAGCTCGGCGATCTCGTGTCGGTGCCGTTCAACGTCGCGTGCGGCCGCTGCGCGATGTGCAAGGACACGCATACGGGCGTGTGCCTGAACGTGAACCCGTCGCGTGCCGGCGGCGCGTACGGCTACGTCGACATGGGCGGCTGGATCGGCGGCCAGGCCGAGTACGTGCTCGTGCCGTATGCCGATTTCAACCTGCTGAAATTCCCGGATCGCGACCAGGCGATGGCGAAGATCCGCGACCTGACCTGCCTGTCCGACATTCTGCCGACCGGTTATCACGGTGCGGTGAGCGCCGGCGTGAAACCCGGTTCGACGGTCTATATCGCGGGCGCGGGCCCGGTCGGGATGGCGGCGGCCGCATCGGCGCGCCTGCTCGGCGCGGCCGTGACGATCGTCGGCGACATGAACGCGGAACGTCTCGCGCATGCGCGGGCGATGGGGTTCGAGACGGTCGATCTGTCCAAGGACGCGTCGCTCGGCGAGCAGATCGAGCAGATCCTCGGCGTGCCCGAGATCGACTGCGCGGTCGATTGCGTCGGCTTCGAGGCGCACGGCCACGGCTCGTCGGGCCATGCGGAGGAAGCGCCCGCGACGGTGCTGAACTCGCTGATGGAAATCACGCGCCCGGCCGGCGCGATCGGCATCCCGGGCCTGTACGTGACGGACGATCCGGGCGCGAAGGACAAGGCCGCGCAGCACGGCAGCCTGAGCATCCGCTTCGGCCTCGGCTGGGCGAAGTCGCATTCGTTCTTCACGGGCCAGACGCCGGTGCTCAAGTACAACCGCAACCTGATGCAGGCGATCCTGTTCGACCGGCTGCCGATCGCGAAGATCGTCAACGTCGAAGTGATCTCGCTCGATCAGGCGCCGGAAGGGTACAAGAAGTTCGACGGCGGCGCGCCGCGCAAATTCGTCATCGACCCGCACGGGTTGCTGGCGGCGTAATGCACTAGCGTTCGACACGCGCCACACGAAGCGGGCGGTTCCGGAAACGGGCCGCCCGTTTTCGTTGCCGGAGCAAAGGCGGGGCCGCGCAATTGCTGCGATAATCATCGCCCGTTCCCGAACCCTCCACCGCCGCGCGGCGGCGCTCCACGGATGGCCAAGTCACTTCCCCTCGCCGCGTTGCACACGTTCGTCGAAGTGGCGCGTTGCGGCAGCATGAAACAGGCGGCCGACCTGCTCTGCATTTCGCCGGGCGCCGTCAGCCAGCATGTCCGCAATCTCGAGGATCGCCTCGCCGTGCGCCTGTTCGAGCGCACCGGCCGCGAACTCGAGCTGACCGGCACCGGCCGCGCGCTGTTCGACCAGCTCGCCGGCGGCTTCAACGAGATCGAGGCCGCGTGGGCGAGCGTGCACGGCGCGAACCGGCGCATCGTCCGGCTCGCGGTGACGACCACCGCGTCGTTCGCGAACACGTGGCTCGTGCAGCGGCTCGGTTCGTTCCATGCCGCGTACCCCGAAATCGAAATCACCGTCGAGACGCGCGCGCAACTGGTCGACTTGCGCCGCGACTACGTCGACGTCGCGATCCGGCACGGGCTGGGCCGCTATCCCGGGCATGCATCGTTCCGCATCTGGACGCCGGAGCTGTGGCCCGTGTGCAGCCCGCAACTGCTGGATCCCGCGCGCCCGATCGACGCCCCCGCCGATTGCCTGTCGTACCCGCTGCTGCAGGACGCCGACCGCGCCGACTGGGTGCTGTGGCTGCGCACGCAGGGCATCGAGGACGCACGCGCGCCGCGCGGCGCGAGCTTCAGCGAGGATGCGTTGCTGATCAGGGCCGCGGTCGCCGGGCAGGGCATCGCGCTGGTGCGCGACATCTATGCGCGCGACGAAGTCGCGGCCGGGCGGCTGGTTCGCGTGCTGGCGCGGCCCTGGCCGACCGAGTTCTCTTATTACGTCGTGTGCAGCGAAGTGCGCCAGCACGAGTGGAAGATCGCCGCGTTCCGCGACTGGCTGGCGCGGGAGATCGGCCGCGACGAGCGCGACGCCCCCGATCTACTGGCTTGACCCGCGCACGGGAGCCGAGGCGAAGCCCTTGAGCTTGCCGGTCGCGAGCGCCGTGCCGAGCAGGATGATCGCGCACCCGGCGACCGTCTGCACGGTGATCGTCTCGTGCAGGAAGATCGCGCCCCACACCACGCCGAAGACCGGGATCAGGAACGTGACCGACGCCGCGTATTGCGCGCCCGCACTGCGAAGCAGCCCGAAATACAGCAGGTAGGCCACCGCCGTGCAGATCGCACCGAGCAACACCACCGCGATCCATGCGGACGCATGCACGGGACCGTGCGGCCACATCGGCAGCGCGAGCGGCACGAGTGCGACGGCCGCGAACAACTGGCTGCCGAACGCGGACACGAACGGCCGCACGTTCGCGAGCTTGCGCTTCGAGTAATGCGCCGCGAACCCGTACGACAGCGTCGCGAGCATCGCGGCGGCGATCGCGCTCGGCGCGCCGGGCGTGCCGGTGCCGAGCGCCGAACCGGCGAGCACGACGACCCCGGCGAAGCCGAGCGCGAGACCGATCGCCTGCGGTTTCGTCAGCGGCGCGCGCAGCCACACGTACGCGACGATCGCGGTCCACAGCGGGGTCGTTGCATTCAGGATCGAATCGGTGCCGGCCGTCACGAACAGGGCCGCATAGGTCAGCAGGCAGAATGGCAGCGCCGAGTTCGCGATGCCGACGACGAACAGCGGCACGACGTGCGCGCGGAATTCGTGCCGCGCTTGCGCATCGCGCAGCACCGGGGACAACAGCACGGCCGCGATCGCGACGCGCAATGCGATCAGCGGGACGACGCCGAATTCCGGCGCGCCCATGCGCATGAACAGGAAGGACGCGCCCCAGATGGCAGCCAGGGTCACGAGCTGCAGTGCATTCATCGACAGACTCCGTTCGGTGGATCGGACTGCGCCGGCGTGCGATACGCGCCGGCGCGGGCGAATGACCCATTGAACGTCATGCGTCCGTCGCGGCACAAACGAGGTTTCGTGAGGGGCGGTTTAGAAAATTGAATCGACGGGCACGCGGGCCCGGATCGCGCGCTCAGTGGCCGCGATAGAGCTTCGCGAGTTCGGCGTTGCTGGCCGCGGCGCGACGTGTCCGCCCGGTGTGCAGGCTGACGCGGCGGATCGCACGCGTGCGATGGGCGGTGTCGGGGTTGCCTTTCCAGTCGGCGACGCGGACCGCGCCGGTGCGCGTCCGGTCAGGCGCGCGCAACGACGGCGCGGCCTGTGCAACCGCCATCCGGCGCGCGGGTTTGCCGGCGAGCGGGGCGTCCTGTGGCGGATTGGCCAGTGGCGGACGGGCTGCCACCGCCGTTTCATCGGTCGAATGAAACGGGTAGACGGGTGCCGGCACGACCGGTATCAATGGCTCGTTCGACGCTTGAAGTACGGCTCCGGTCGCGACGGCGCCCGGCACACCGGAGCCCCGACAGACGGGATCGGCCTTGCAGGTCTGGTCGACCATCACGTAGCCGCCGACCAGCAGCACGAGCGTCAGTATGCTCAGGATTGGCGCGCTCGAGGCGCGCGGCCGCTGGAAAGCCGCGTTGCGCAGCGCGCGGGCGACGCGCGACGACCATGTATGGAACGACCGCGGCGCATGCGCGGCACGCGCGTCGGCCGGTGTGTGGCCAATCGACTCGAACGGCCAGTTCCACTGACCGCAGACGGGGCAATGCTCGAGCGCGCGGAACGCCACGAAACCGCATTCGCGGCAGCGGCAGCAAGCGGCGTGCCGCGATTCGGCGCGCGTGTTCAGCACGGCCCGCCAGGCATCGCGCGCGCGGACACGCCGGTTGGGCAGGACGCGCATCGTCAGCTGCCGGCGCGCGCCATCGTCGGGTTACACATCGGCGGTCGTTCGCATGCGGTGTTCATGTCATTCTCCATAACATCGGACGCGTGGAACCCGTTCGTCCGCGGCTGCCTGCCGCTTCATTCTTGGTCGTTCGCGCGTGAAACGCAAGGCGCATGTCGCGCGTCGCGTGCCGCACATTTCGTGCCGCCCGTCTTGTGCTAGCCGCCGTGCCGTTGCCGGGACGCGAGCGTGCCGAGCGTCTCCAGCGCGCGCTCGACGGCCGGTGTCCACGGCCGCCCGTAATTGAGCCGCAGATAGCGGCGAAAGCCGCCGGTCGCGGAGAAGATCGGCCCGGGCGCGATGCTGACACCGCTCTCCATCGCGTCGTCGAACAGGTGCATCGCATCCATGTGCGGCGGCAGTTCGATCCACAGAAAATATCCGCCGCGCGGCGCGAACACTTCGGTGTCAGCCGGAAAATACGCGCGCACGGCCGACAGCATCTGCGCCTGGTGCGCGGCGAGATTGCGCCGCAGCTTGCGCAGGAACCGGTCGTATGCACCGTCGCGCAGGTAACTCGAAATCGCCATCTGCGCGGGTACGTCGGCGGCCGGCCCGCTCGCGCCTTTGGCCTGACGGATCTGCCGCACGAAGCGGCCGGCCGCGACCCAGCCGATCCGGAACCCGGGCGCGAGACATTTCGAGAACGACCCGCAATGCAGGACGAGCCCGCTGTCGTCATACAGTTTCGCGGGGCGCGTGGGGGCCGTGCCGAACTGCAGTTCGCCATACACGTCGTCCTCGATCAGCGGCACGCCGCGCGACGCGAGCAGCTCGATCAGCGCGCGCTTGCGCTCGTCGGTCAGCGTCGCGCCGGTCGGGTTGTGGAACGACGTCATGAACCAGCACGCGCGCACCGGATGCGTGTCGAGCGCTTCGGCGAGCGCGTCGAGATCGAGGCCCGTGCGCGGGTCGACCGGAATCTCGACGGCCTTCAGGTGCAGGCACTGGACGACCTGCAGCACCGCGTGGAATGCCGGCCGTTCGATCGCGACGATGTCGCCCGGGCGCGTCAGCGCCTGCAGGCTGAGCGTCAGTGCCTCGATCGCTCCCGTCGTGATGACGATCTCCTCCAGCGGCAGCGACGCGCCCGCATTCAGGTAACGCAACGCGATCTGGCGGCGCAGCGCGTCGTAGCCGGGCGGCAAGCCCGCCAATAGCTTGCCGCGGTCCATGTTGCGGGCGGCCGACGCGACGTGACGCCACAGGCTGCTCATCGGGAACAGCGAATAGCTCGCGAATGCCGAGCCGAGCGGCACGACGTCGTCGCATTTGAGCGAGTCGAGCAGGCGGAACAACGCGTCGTCGTCGCCGGTTTGTGCCGCACCTGGCTTGCGCGGCGGATCGTGGCCGAACCGCACGTGCTTGTCGGCCAGGTTCGCCACGAAATAGCCGGAGCGCGCCCGCGCGACGATCAGGCCCTCGCTTTCGAGCGCGTAGTACGCGCGAAACACGGTGGACGGACTCACGCGATACGCGCGGCATGCCGCTCGCACGGTCGGGATGCGCGCGCCGGCCGCGAGGTCGCCGCGCCGGATGGCGTCGGCGATCGTCTGTGCCAGCACCGCATAGCGCTTCATGCCTGTCCCCCGGGCCGATCGGGCCTCGATGACAAAGAGTAGTACGGCAGCCGTCACGTGCAAGCGCGCCCCAAATCGCTGATCCGTATGTTTCAGGCGTGCTCTGATCCTTTTCTTTCGTCTGACCAGAAGGCACACTCCCGCAAGTTTTGTTCCCGATGTCCGACCGATACGGAATTCACGCTGCCCGACGGCGGATCCGTGGCGCCCGCGCTTTCCGCGCGGGTCCTTTTCTGCGGCCGTCCTAGTCCTTACCTTACCCGGAAGTATCCAGCGTGAAATTGAAGACCCTCGTCGCGGGCCTCGTGGCCGGCCTCGCCCTCAACCTGTTCAGCGGCGTGGCAGCCGCAGCCTGCGTCAACAATCCCGCCGCCCAGCCGAATGCGACGTTCCCCGCCGCGCTGACCGGCAAGCTCGTCTATCACAGCTACGTCAAGTACGGCGACGGCACGAGCCAGCTGTTCCTCTACGATTTCTCGGCCCGCACGCTGACGCAACTCAGCAAGAGCGCGTGGGGCATCACCGATCCGATGAACGGCGTGTTCAGTCCCGACGGCAAGTGGCTCGCGTTCATGGGCATCAGCAACGGCGCATGGAACGTGTTCATGCTGCAGCTCGGCGCCGGCACGCCGCCCGTCAACATGACGCACAGCACGGGCGCCACGCGCAACGAAGACCCGAAGTTCAGCGCGGACGGCAAGACGCTCGTGTTCAAGCAGAACGGCGACGTCAAGCAGGCGACGCTGTCGTACACGAGCGCGGGCCCGGTGTTCACGTCGATCGTGAGCCTGACGAACGCGCCGGCCGGCGCCGAATACTCGATGCCGTTCCTCGCGCCGGACGCGAGCGCCGTGTACTACGCGACCGGCACCGGCTCGAACATGGGGCTGATGAAGCGCACGATCGCGACCGGCGTCACCGCCGTGTTCGATCGTCCGGCCGGGCTGCAAACGTACTACCCGACCGTGCGTGCGGACGGCATGGTGTACTACGCGCGCTGGAAGGACAGCGGCGGGGCCGACCAGATCTATGCGAAGACGGCGGACCCGGCGTCGACGCCGAGCGCGCTGGCGCTCAACGACTGCATGAGCAACAACTCGGATCCGGCGCCTGTCAGTGGTACGAACTACCTGTTCTTCTCCTCGACGACGGCGGGCGGCTATCAGCTCTACGTCGGCGACGTGACGACCGGCCAGCGCTGGAGCCTGTCGCAGTTCGGCGTGAATGCGGATGCGACGAAGGCGAAGCTCGGGGCGAACTACTACGGCGGCCCGGCCGCTGCGCGCACGCTGCTGTCGCAGGGGCGGCCGGCCGCGGCGTCGGCGAGCTACAACGCGTCGCTCACGCCGGACAAGGCATTCGACGGCAACACGACGAGCACGCGCTGGGATTCGCCGGAAGGCGCGGGCGTCGATCCGCAATGGATCTCCGTCGATCTCGGCGCGACGAAGACGATCAGCAGCATCGATCTGTACTGGGACGCGGGCGCGCTCGTCTACCAGATCCAGACGTCGAACGACAATGCGAACTGGACGACGATCTACTCGACGAGCAACGGCGTGTCGTACGGCCATGTGACGCTGCCGAACCTGAACGGGCAGGGCCGTTACGTGCGGATGCTCGGCACGAAGCGGGCGACGCAGTGGGGGTACTCGCTCGATGAAATGCAGGTGTGGGGATCGTAAGTACCAGCAAAAAGCGGCCTTGATTGAAGGCCGCTTTTTTTGCTTCAAATGCTGCCCGCTTCACGCATGCAGCACATGCGCCGGAAACGCCGGCGCTGCGCTCGCCGCCCCCTGCGCGAGCGGCGCGACCTGCTTGCGGCGCTCGCGCGTCGGCGCGACGCCGAACGCGTCGCGATAGCTCTTGCTGAAGTGGCATGCCGACTGGAACCCGCACGCCATCGTGATGTGCATGATCGACATGTCGGTCTGCAGCAGCAGCTCGCGCGCGCGGCGCAGCCGCAACGTCAGGTAGTAGTGCGTCGGCGTCATCCCGAGATGCTCGCGGAAGAGGCGCTGCAACTGCCGCTGCGACATGTTCGCGAGCCGCGCGAGTTCCTCGCGCGACAGCGGCTCCTCGATGTTGTTCTCCATCAGCGCGATCACTTCGAACAACGACTTGTTTGCCGAGCCGAGGCGCGCGACGAGCGGCATGCGCTGCTGCGCGCTCGTGTCGCGCACGTGTTCGACGATGAACTGCTCGGCGATCTGCGTGACGCGTGCGGTGCCGACGCGCGCGGCGATCAGGTTCAGCATCATGTCGAGCGGCGCGACGCCGCCCGTGCACGTGATGCGGTCGCGGTCGATCACGAACAGTTCCTTCAGGAAGCGCGTGTCCGGAAACTCCTCCTTCAGCGCCGACATGTTCTCCCAGTGGATCGCGCATGCGTAGCCCGCGAGCAGCCCCGACTTCGCGAGCGCATAGGTGCCCGTGCACAGGCTGCCGAGCGGGATGCCCGCGCGCGCGAAGCGGCGCAGGGTCGAAAGATGGGCAGGCGTGGTCGCACGCTGCACGTCGACGCCGCCGCAGACGAACACGATGTCGGGTTGCCCCGCGCATTCGGCCGGGCCCGTATCGACCGTGAGGCCGTTGCTCGCCGTGACCGGGCCGCCGTCCGGACTGATCACCGACCAGCGGTAGAGCGGCTGGCCGCTCAGGTAGTTCGCCATCCGAAGCACCTCGATCGCATTGGTGAACGCGATCATCGTGAAGTTCGGTAAAGGCATGAACGCGAAGTGGGACAGCGACGCTGTGCGGTCGGGCGACATGGGGAGCGTTCCTTGAATCTCTAATAGCTTTTCGCCCGGGGCACGGATCGGGCTGCGGTATTGTGTGAGCGAGCGCAACAAGCGTGCCATACGGCTAAACCCTAGCTCCATACGTTGTCTGGGCGTAAGGCCGATGCTGCACTGCACCGTATCCGGGACAAGCCGCACCCCGAATGAGCGGCAAACGCACTGCCGGTGTGCGTGTCCATAGGTGAATCATCGATACCGTTTCGGCAGGTCATCCCGAAAAGCACGACCGGTCACTTGTATAAAACGGACGTGCATGGCGGAAAAGGCAAAGAACGCGTCTAAATTCATCAATCCGCCGAAAATCCGAACGACAAGAATAGAGCCGTCGGCAGCCTTGCACTGGACGAGCGGGAAACCCAGGCACGGCGGGCCTTGAGCTTCGGTTACAGCCCTTTATTCTTCGTCACGGACGCACTATGTCGAACACCCAGCCTTTCTTCTCGCAGCCCCTTGCCGAGCGCGACGCGCCGGTGCGCAGCGCCATCCTGAAGGAACTCGAGCGTCAGCAGTCGCAGGTCGAGCTGATCGCGTCGGAAAACATCGTGTCGCGCGCCGTGCTCGAGGCGCAGGGCTCGGTACTGACCAACAAGTACGCGGAAGGCTATCCCGGCAAGCGCTACTACGGCGGCTGCGAATTCGCCGATGAAGTCGAGGCGCTCGCGATCGACCGCGTGAAGCAGATCTTCAACGCCGGCTATGCGAACGTACAGCCGCACTCGGGCGCGCAGGCGAACGGCTCGGTGATGCTCGCGCTGGCGAAGCCGGGCGACACGGTGCTCGGCATGTCGCTCGACGCGGGTGGTCACCTGACGCACGGCGCGAAGCCGGCGCTGTCGGGCAAGTGGTTCAACGCGGTCCAGTACGGCGTGAACCGCGACACGATGCGGATCGATTACGACCAGGTCGAGGCGCTCGCGCACGAGCACAAGCCGAACCTCATCATCGCCGGCTTTTCGGCGTACCCGCGCGCGCTCGACTTCGCACGCTTTCGTGCGATCGCCGACAGCGTCGGCGCGAAGTTGATGGTCGACATGGCGCACATCGCGGGCGTGATCGCCGCGGGCCGCCACGCGAACCCGGTCGAGCACGCGCACGTCGTCACGTCGACCACGCACAAGACGCTGCGCGGCCCGCGCGGCGGCTTCGTGCTGACCAACGACGAGGAGATCGCGAAGAAGATCAACTCGGCCGTGTTCCCCGGCCTGCAAGGCGGCCCGCTGATGCACGTGATTGCCGGCAAGGCGGTGGCGTTCGGCGAGGTGCTGCATGCGGACTTCAAGACCTACATCGACAACGTGCTCGCGAACGCGCAGGCGCTCGGCGAAGTGCTGAAGGCCGGCGGCGTCGATCTCGTCACGGGCGGCACCGACAACCATCTGCTGCTGGTCGACCTGCGCCCGAAGGGCCTGAAAGGTGCGCCGGTCGAGCAGGCGCTGGAACGCGCGGGCATCACCTGCAACAAGAACGGCATCCCGTTCGACACCGAGAAGCCGACCGTCACGTCGGGCATTCGCCTCGGCACGCCGGCGGGGACGACGCGCGGTTTCGGCGTCGCGGAGTTCCGCGAGATCGGCCGCCTGATCCTCGAAGTGTTCGACGCGCTGCGCGCGAACCCGGAAGGGGACCACGCAACCGAACAGCGCGTGCGTCGCGAGATCTTCGCGCTGTGCGAGCGCTTCCCGATCTACTGATCGCCCCCCCCACAAGAACAGTCACACGAGCGAGAGCAGATATGAGCACGCTGCATCAGGACAGCATCATCATCGACGGACTGAACATCTCGAAGTTCGAGAAGCCGGTGTTCGAGGACATGCGCCGTGGCGGCATCACGGCCGCGAACTGCACGGTGTCGGTGTGGGAGAACTTCACCAAGACCGTCGACAACATCGGCGTGATGAAGAAGAAGATCCGCGACAACGGCGAGCTGCTGACGCTCGTGCGCACGACGGACGACATCTTCCGCGCGAAGAAGGAAGGCAAGACCGGGATCATCCTGGGCTTCCAGAACGCGCATGCGTTCGAGGACAACCTCGGCTACATCGAAGCATTCGCCGACATGGGCGTGCGCGTCGTGCAGCTTTGCTACAACACGCAGAACCTGGTCGGCACCGGTTGCTACGAGCGCGACGGCGGCCTGTCGGACTTCGGGCGCGAAGTGATCACCGAGATGAACCGCGTCGGCATCATGGTCGACCTGTCGCACGTGGGCGGCAACACGTCGTCGGAAGCGATCGCGTTCTCGAAGAAGCCGGTGTGCTATTCGCACTGCCTGCCGTCGGGCCTGAAGGAGCATCCGCGCAACAAGAGCGACGCGCAGCTGAAGGAGATCGCCGATGCGGGCGGCTTCGTCGGCGTGACGATGTTCGCGCCGTTCCTGAAGCGCGGGATCGAAGCGAACATCGACGACTACATCGAGGCGATCGACTACGTCGTGAACCTGATCGGCGAGGACGCGGTCGGCATCGGCACGGACTTCACGCAGGATTTCGCGAAGGAATTCTTCGACATGCTGACGCATGACAAGGGCCGCTATCGCCAGCTGACGAACTTCGGCAAGGTGATCAACCCGGACGGCATCCGCACGATCGGCGAATTCCCGAACCTGACCGCGGCGATGGAACGCCACGGCTGGAAGGAGTCGCGTATCCGCAAGATCATGGGCGAGAACTGGGTGCGCGTGTTCAAGGACGTGTGGGGCGCGTAAGCGCCACCCCCGCCGAACCCGCTACTCGCGTTTCAACATAAAAAAATCGGGACGTGCCAACGCTTGCCGCGTTGGCGCGCGGACGATGTCGCGCCTGCGCACTGAACCGCGCGGCCACTTTCCTCACGGAGTCACCACGATGCAACCGCAACTGCCGATCAACGTCGATCCCGATACCGGCGTCTGGACCACCGACGCGCTGCCGATGCTGTACGTGCCGCGCCACTTCTTCACGAACAACCACGTCGCCGTCGAGGAAGCGCTCGGCGTCGAAGCGTATGCCGAAATCCTCTACAAGGCCGGCTACAAGTCCGCGTACCACTGGTGCGACAAGGAAGCGAAGCTGCACGGCCTGACCGGCATGGCCGTGTTCGAGCACTACCTGAAGCGCCTGTCGCAACGCGGCTGGGGCCTGTTCTCGATCATCGAGGCCGATCCGGCGAGCGCCCGCGCGAAGATCGAACTGCGCCACTCGTCGTTCGTGCTCCAGCAGCCGGGCAAGGAAGGCAAGCTCTGCTACATGTTCGCGGGCTGGTTCGCCGGTGCGATGGACTGGGTCAACGACACGACGCCGGAAGGCAAGGGCGCGCCGCGCGCGCAATCGAAGGAAGTGCAGTGTGCGGCCGAGCATCACGACCACTGCGTCTTCGAAGTGTCGCCGATCGCGCACTGACGCATTGATTCACTGAAACAGAACAACACCCGCAACACGAGACATTCGAACGCCAGAGGTCGCCAGCGATGCGTTATCCCCACCTGTTCAAACCCATGCAGCTGAACCAGCTGACGCTGCGCAACCGGATCGTCAGCACCGCGCACGCGGAGGTGTACGCCGAGCCGGGCGGCCTGCCGGGCGACCGCTATATCCGCTACTACGAAGAAAAGGCGAAGGGCGGCGTCGGCCTGGCCATCTGCGGCGGTTCGAGCCCGGTGTCGATCGACAGCCCGCAGGGCTGGTGGAAATCGGTGAACCTGTCGACCGACAAGATCATCGACCCGCTCACGCGCCTGGCCGACACGATGCACAAGCACGGCGCGAAAATCATGATCCAGGCGACGCACATGGGCCGCCGCTCGTCGTTCCACGGCGAGCACTGGCCGCACCTGATGTCGCCGTCGGGCGTGCGCGAACCCGTGCACCGCGGCAATGCGAAGATCATCGAGATCGAGGAAATCCGCCGCATCATCGGTGATTTCGCGGCGGCCGCGAAGCGCGTGAAGGCGGCCGGCATGGACGGCATCGAAATCTCCGCCGCGCACCAGCACCTGATCGACCAGTTCTGGAGCAAGCGTTCGAACCATCGCACCGACGAATGGGGCGGCAGCCTCGAAAACCGCCTGCGCTTCGGCATCGAAGTGCTGACGGCCGTGCGCGAGGCGGTCGGCAAGGATTTCTGCGTCGGCCTGCGCATGTGCGGCGACGAATTCCACGAGGACGGCCTCGATCACGAGGCGCTGAAGGAAATCGCGCAGGCGATGTCGGAGACGGGCCTGATCGACTACCTGAGCGTGGTCGGCTCGGGCGGCGACACGCACAACACGATCGCCAACTGCATGCCGCCGATGGCGTTGCCGCCGGAGCCGTTCGTGCACCTCGCGGCCGGCATCAAGTCGGTCGTGAAGATTCCGGTGATGCACGCGCAGAGCATCCGCGATGCGGGCCAGGCCGAGCGCCTGCTCGCAAACGGGATGATCGACCTGGTCGGCATGACGCGCGCGCAGATCGCCGATCCGCACATGGTGATCAAGATCCGCGACGGCCGCGAGGACGAAATCAAGCAGTGCGTCGGCGCGAACTACTGTATCGACCGTCAGTACAACGGCCTCGACGTGCTGTGCATCCAGAACGCGGCGACGTCGCGCGAAGCGACGATGCCGCACATCATCGAGAAGTCGCGCGGCCCGAAGCGCAAGGTCGTGGTGGTCGGCGCGGGCCCGGCGGGCCTCGAGGCCGCGCGTGTCGCGAAGCTGCGCGGCCACGACGTCGTGCTGTTCGAGAAGAACGCGGAAGTGGGCGGCCAGGTGATGATCGCCGCGAAGGCGCCGCAGCGCGAGCAGATGTCCGGGATCATCCGCTGGTTCGACATGGAAACGAAGCGCCTGGGCGTCGACCGGCGCCTCGGCGTGGCCGCCGACGAGAAGATGATCATGGCCGAGAAGCCGGACATCGTCGTGCTCGCGACGGGCGGGTCGAGCTTCACGTGGCAGGTGCCGGCGTGGGGCGTGGCCGAAGGCCTCGCGGTCAGCTCGTGGGACATCCTGACCGGCAAGGTCGAGCCGAAGCAGAACGTGCTGCTGTTCGACGGCGTGAGCACGCATGCCGGCGCGGGCGTGGCCGACTTCATGGCGAGCCGTGGCTCGAAGGTCGAGGTGGTGACGCCCGACGTGAAGGTGGCCGACGACTGCGGCGGCACGACGTTCCCGATTTTCTACCGTCGCCTGTACGCGTTCGGCGTGATTCCGACGCCGAACACGATGCTCGATCGCGTCTATGAAGAGAACGGCAAGATGATCGCCGTGCTGCGCAACGAATACACGGAAGAACTGGAAGAGCGCGCCGTTGACCAGGTGGTGATCGAGAACGGTTCGTCGCCGAACGACGAGCTGTACTGGAAGCTCAAGCCGGAATCGGTGAACCGCGGCCAGATCGATCCGCACACGCTGTTCGCGGCCGAGCCGCAACCGTGCCTGTCGGAAGAGCTCGGCAACGGCCGTTTCCTGCTGTTCCGTGTCGGCGACTGCATCTCGATGCACAACGTCCACGGTGCGATCTACGACTCGCTGCGTCTCGTGAAGGATTTCTAAAAGATGAACCCGTCCTTCCTCATTACCGCCCTGTTGTGGCTGTCGGTGGCGGGGCTCGCGTTCGCGGTCGCGAAGCGCTCGTCCTACTGGCGTCTGGGCCGCGCGACGGCGCCCGGCTCGTTCGGCGTCGCGAACCTGTTCGCGATTCCGAAGCGTTATTTCGTCGACCTGCACCACGTGGTCGCCCGCGATCCGTACATCGCGAAGACTCACGTCGCGACCGCCGGCGGCGCGATCGGCGCGCTCGCGCTGGTGTTCGTCAACTACGGCCTCGCGATCTACTCGCCGTGGCTCGACAAGCTGATCTTCGTCGCGGCGCTCGCGATGCTGGTCGGCGCGGTGTTCGTGTGGCGCCGCCGCGCGGCGAAGGACGTGCCGGCGCGCCTGTCGCGCGGCCCGTGGAACACGCTGCCCTGGCTGCTCGGTTCGTTCGCGCTCGGCCTCGTGCTGTTCATGCTGGTGCCGACCGGCGCGATGTCGGGCGCGTTCGCGGTGCTCTGCGCGCTGCTGATCGGCATCGGCGCGTTCACGATGACGGTCGGCGCCGCGAAGGGCGGCCCGATGAAGCACGCGATCGCCGGCCTGCTGCATCTCGCGTTCCACCCGCGCCAGGAGCGTTTCGCGGCCACCCGTGAATCGTTCACCGGCAACGGCACGGCCACGCCGCCGACCGCACTGAAGCTGCCGGACATCGAGCATCAGGAGTACGGCGTCGCGAAGCCGGTCGAATTCCGCTGGAACCAGTTGCTGAGCTTCGACGCATGCGTGCAGTGCGGCAAGTGCGAAGCCGCGTGCCCCGCGTTCGCGTCGGGCCAGCCGCTGAATCCGAAGAAGCTGATCCAGGATCTCGTGGTCGGGATGGCCGGCGGCACCGATGCGGCGTACGCGGGCAGCCCGTCGCCGGGCCTCCCGGTCGGCCAGCATCGCGGCGAGCCGAACGGCCCGATCGTGTCGGGCCTGATCGAGGAGCAGACGCTGTGGTCGTGCACGACCTGTCGCGCATGCGTGCAGGAATGCCCGATGCTGATCGAGCACGTCGACGCGATCGTCGACATGCGCCGCAACCGCACGCTCGTGCACGGCACGGTGCCGGGCAAGGGCCAGGAAGTGCTCGCGAATCTGCGCGAGACGGGCACGATGGGCGGCTACGACACGGCCGCGCGCTACGACTGGTCGGTCGACCTGAGCGCGCCGGTCGCGCAGCCGGGCAAGCCGGTCGACGTGCTGTTCGTCGCGGGCGAAGGCGCGTTCGACATGCGCTACCAGCGTACGCTGCGCGCGTTCGTCAAGGTGCTGAACAAGGCGGGCGTCGATTACGCGGTGCTTGGCCCGACCGAGACCGACACGGGCGACGTCGCCCGCCGGCTCGGCGACGAAGCGACGTTCCAGCAGATGGCGAAGCGCCTGATCGGCACGCTCGGCACGCTGTCGTACCAGCAGATCGTGACGGCCGACCCGCACGTGATGCACAGCCTGCGCAACGAATACCGTGCGCTCGGGCTGCGCGTGACGGTCAAGCATCACACGACCTATCTGGCCGAACTCGCCGACAGCGGCAAGATCGCGCCGAAGGCGGTCGAGGCGCTGCAGGAGAAGCGCACCACGTATCACGATCCGTGCTACCTCGGCCGCTACAACGGCGAGATCGAAGCACCGCGCAAGCTGTTGAAGACGATCGGCATCCAGGTCGTCGAGATGGAGCGCAACGGCATGCGCGGCCGCTGCTGCGGCGGTGGCGGCGGTGCGCCGCTGACCGACATCCCCGGCAAGCAGCGCATTCCGGACATCCGCATCGCCGACGCGCGCACGATCGGCGCGGACGTGGTCGCGGTTGCGTGCCCGAACTGCACGGCCATGCTCGAAGGTGTCGTGGGCCCGCGCCCCGACGTGCTCGACGTCGCCGAACTCGTCGCTGCCTCGCTGGAGTGAATCGATGAATACGATCAAACGAATCGATCCGCGCCGGCCGTTCATCATCACGGCCGCCGGCCTGAAGCGCATCACGCTCGGCGAGGAAGGCAGCGCCGATGCGAACGCCGCGCAGTGGTCCGCGCACGGTCATGGCGGCGCGGCGGCGAAGCCGCGCCGCGCGCTGCAGGACCCGAAGCACGTGATGCTGGTGGTCGCGCACAGCGAACGCGGCGCGCTCGACGACCATTCGCGGCAGGCGATTGCCGCTGCCGCCGTGCTCGCCGATGCGCAGACGGAAGTCGCGCTGCTCGCGTTCGGCGAACTGAAGGATGACGTCGCCGAACTCGGCGTCGACAAGCTGATCGAGCTGGCCGGCTTCGAGCGCCGTGCGTTCGATCCCGAAAGCGAACTGAAAGCATTGCAGGCCTGCGTGGCCGCGCTCGCACCGAAGCACGTGTTCGTGCCCGACAACGCGACAGGCGATGGCGATCTCGGCCGGCGTTACGCGGCGGCCGCCGGCGCGAGCGTCGCGACCCACGTCGTCGAAATCGACGCGAAGCATGTGGGCGCGTATGCGCAGGCCGGGCGTGCGTTTGCCACCCGGGCGCTGCCCGACGTGATCCTGCTCGCGCAGAACGCGGTGGACGCGAAGCTGCCGTTCGTCGGTGCGGGTGAGCGCGTCGCCGCCGACTTCATCCGCCCGGCGCGGGATGCCGCGCAGCCGTACCGCGATCTCGGCCTCGACGAAATCGACGCAGCCCAGGTCGCGCTCGAGGAAGCCGATTTCATCGTGTCGGCCGGCAACGGCGTGTCCGACATCGGCGCGTTCGAGCGGCTGGCCGGTGTGTTCGGCGCGGCGATCGGCGCGAGCCGCGTCGCGGTCGACAACGGCCACTTCACGCGCGACAAGCAGGTCGGCGCGACCGGCAAGACGGTCGAGGCGAGCGTGTACATCGCGTTCGGCATCTCGGGCGCGGTGCAGCACCTGCAGGGGATCAAGGACTGCCGCCACGTGATCGCGGTCAACCTCGACGGCAGCGCGCCGATCGCGAAGCGCGCGAACCTGACGGTGGTCGGCGACGCGCAGGCGACGATCGCCGCGCTGATCGAACAGGTCCAGGCCGCGCGGGCCGCGCGCGGCGAATCGCCGGCCGCGGTCGGTACCCGTGAACCCGAAGGAGTCGCCGCATGAACGCCCCTCGTCCCTTGCAACGCATCGCGGTGCTCGTGTCCGTCGGCCGGCATCCGGTCAGCGGCGTCGCGCGCTACAGCCGCAACGATGCGGCCGCGCTCGAAACCGGCCGACAGCTCGCCGACAAGCATCGCGCGACGCTCGATGTGATTCATGCCGGCGACCCCGCGAATGCGGCGCTCGCCGAGTATCTGGCGCTCGGTGCGCGAGAGGTCGAAGTGCTGGCCTGCCGCGACGGCGACGATGCCGTGCACGCACTCGCCGCGCGCCTCGACGGCTACGACCTCGTGCTGACCGGTACGCGCGCCGAGGGCGCGTACGACACCGGGATGCTGCCGTATCGCATCGCCGCGGCGCTCGGCTATCCGCTCGTGGGCTCGGCCGTCGACGTGACGGTCGACGGCGGCCGCGCGGCGGTTCGGCAATTTTTGCCGAAAGGGCTGCGGCGGCGTGTCGACGCGGCGCTGCCGGCCGTCGTCGCCGTGCATCCGCTTGCGAGCGTGGAGCCGCGCTATGCGTATGCACGGCTGCGCGCCGGCGCGATCCGGCCCGCGCTCGCGGCGCCCGGCGCGGACGCCGATGCGGCCGCGTGGAAGGTCGGCCCGGTCGAGCGTAAACCCGTAAAGCTGGTCGCCGCCGAGAAGCGCTCCGGGCATGCGCGGATGCTGTCCGCGACGACGACCGAAAGCCGTGGCGGCAACGTCGTAAATGAAGGGAGTTCGGTCGAAAAAGCACAAGTGATCCTCGCGTATTTGCGCGAGCATCAGCTCATCGACTACTGATTTTGATGCCTGTCGGCAAGAACCCAGGGATGCAAGGAATCCGGAGCAAACGATGAAAGTATCGGCAGACATTCGTGCATTGATCGAGCGGCGCAAGGAAGGGCACAGCCTCGACGCACCGTTCTACACGAGCGAGGACATCTTCGCGCTCGACATGGAGGCGATTTTCCGCCAGCACTGGATCCAGGTGGCGATCGAACCGGACATTCCCGAGCCGGGCGACTACGTGACCGTGGAGCTGGGCAGCGATTCGATCCTGATCGTGCGTGACGACGACATGGCGATCCGCGCGTTCCACAACGTGTGCCGTCACCGCGGCGCGCGCCTGTGCAACGAAGATAAAGGCTCGGTCGGCAACATCGTGTGCCCGTACCACAGCTGGACCTACAACCTGACGGGCCAGCTGATGTTCGCCGAGCACATGGGCGAGAAGTTCGATCGCTGCAAGCACAGCCTGAAGTCGGTGCACGTCGAGAATCTCGCGGGCCTGATCTTCATCTGCCTCGCGGACGAGCCGCCGGTCGATTTCGCGCAGATGCGCGCCGAGATGGAGCCGTACCTGCTGCCGCACGACCTGCCGAACACGAAGATCGCCGCGCAGATCGACATCATCGAGGAAGGCAACTGGAAGCTCACGATGGAGAACAACCGCGAGTGCTATCACTGCGTCGCGAACCATCCGGAGCTGACGATCTCGCTGTACGAATACGGCTTCGGCTACCAGCGTTCCGACGCGAACGCCGAAGGCATGGACGCATTCGCCGAAACGTGCGTGCGGCGCGGCAAGGAGTGGGCCGAGATGGGCCTGCCGTCCGCCGAAATCGAGAAGCTGCTCGACGTGACGGGTTTCCGCACGCAGCGCCTGCCGCTCGATCGTCATGGCGAATCGCAGACGCTCGATGCGAAGGTCGCGTCGAAGAAGCTGCTCGGCGGCTTCGACAAGGCCGATCTCGGCGGGCTGTCGTTCTGGACGCAGCCGAACTCGTGGCACCACTTCATGAGCGATCACATCGTGACGTTCTCGGTGATCCCGCTGTCGGCCGGCAAGACGCTCGTGCGCACGAAGTGGCTCGTGCACAAGGACGCGAAGGAAGGCATCGACTACGACGTGAAGAACCTCACGGCCGTGTGGAACGCGACCAACGACCAGGATCGCGCGCTCGTCGAATTCTCGCAGCGCGGCGCGACCAGCAGCGCGTACGAGCCGGGCCCGTATTCGCCGTACACGGAAGGTCTCGTCGAAAAATTCTCGGCCTGGTACATCGGCCGGCTCGCCGAAAAAACCGGCGCGTAGTACTTAGCAGCGTATATGCGGAGCAAGACATGATGCGAGATGCGGCCAATTTCGAGCCGGCGGACAGCCGGGTGACGCACCCGGCGTTCTGGAACGCGCTGCCCGAGCGCTGGACGAGCGACGTCGAGGAAACGCTGGTGTGCTGCCACGTGCGGCAGGAAACCCACGACGTGAAGAGCTTCTTCTTCCGTTCGCCGCAGGGCCGCACGTTTTCGTTCGAGCCCGGGCAGTTCATCACGCTCGAGCTCGACATCGACGGCGAGACGATCAATCGCTGCTACACGATCTCGTCGTCGCCGGCGCGGCCGCACACGATCTCGATCACGGTCAAGCGCGTGCCGGGCGGCAAGGTGTCGAACTGGCTGCACGACAACCTGCAGCCGGGCGCGGCGGTACGCGTGCTCGGCCCGGCCGGCGAATTCACGTGCGCACGGCATCCGGCGCGCAAGTACCTGTTCCTGTCGGCCGGCTCGGGCGTCACGCCGCTGATGTCGATGAGCCGCGCGCACCATGATCTCGCCGAGGATCGCGACATCCTGTTCGTGCACAGCGCGCGTACGCCGGACGACATCATCTTCGCGCGCGAGCTCGACCTGATCGCGTCGAACCACACGAATTTCCGCACGTCGTTCGTCGTCGAGCGCGTCGGCGCACGTACCAACTGGCCGGGCGTCACGGGCTTCCTGACGCTGCCGCTGCTGAAGCTGATCGCGCCGGATTTCATGGAGCGCGAGATCTTCACGTGCGGCCCCGCGCCGTACATGAAGGCGGTGCGCGACCTGCTCGACGAAGCCGGCTTCGATCGCAAGCAGTATCACGAGGAAAGCTTCTCGTTCGAGACGCTCGCGCAGACCGCGAGCGACGAAGTGCTCGCCGAGCTCGTGCCGGCCGCCGACGGTGTCGACGCCGCGACGAAGCAGTACACGGTCAGCTTCGCGAAGAGCAACCGCGAGATCGCGTGCGGCTCGGAGCAGCACGTGCTCGACGCGGCGCGCCAGTCGGGCGTGCGGCTGCCGGCCTCGTGCACGCAGGGCATGTGCGGCACCTGCAAGGTGAAGCTGGTGTCGGGGCAGGTCGAGATGAAGCACAACGGCGGCATCCGCCAGCGCGAGATCGATCAGGGGATGGTGCTGCTGTGCTGCAGCAAGCCGCTGTCGGATCTCGTGATCGACAAGTAGTCGAAACAGGCCATCGGCTGTCCGGGCGCGTCGCGTCCGGACAAGCTTCCGTCGGAAAACAACGATACCGCGGATTTGTGGTTGAAGAACCTAGAGAGACAACGCGCACGGTGCGCAGACCAAGGAGATCGACCATGAAACTGTTCGGAAAGCTGTTGTGGACCGGCGCTCTGTCGGCAATGGTGGCATTGAGCGCATCGGCGCTCGCCGATACGAAGCCGACGCTGAAAATCGGCTACGTCGAAGGCTGGGACGACAGCGTCGCGACGTCGAACGTCGCGGCCCGCGTGATCGAGAAGAAGCTCGGCTACGAAGTGAAGCTCGTGCCGGTCGCGGCCGGCATCATGTGGCAGGGCGTTGCACGCGGCGATCTCGATGCGACGCTGTCCGCGTGGCTGCCGGTCACGCACGGCTCGTACTGGGACGAGTACAAGGCCAAGGTCGTCGACCTCGGCGCGAATTTCCCCGATGCGAAGATCGGCCTGATCGTGCCCGCGTACGTGAAGGCGAAGAGCATCGACGACCTGAACGCCGAGAAGGGCAGCTTCGGCGGCCGGATCGTCGGCATCGATGCGGGCGCCGGCGTGATGCGCAAGACCGACGACGCGATCAAGAGCTACGGGCTGAACTACACGCTGATGCCGAGCTCGGGCAGCGCGATGACGGCCGAGTTGTCGCGTTCGGTGGGCGCGAACAAGCCGGTGATCGTGACGGGCTGGGCGCCGCACTGGATGTTCGCGAAATGGAAGCTGCGCTTCCTCGAGGATCCGAAGAAGGTGTTCGGCGGCGCCGAGCACGTCGACAGCGTCGTGAATCCGGGCCTCGAAACCAAGGCGAAGCCGGTCGTCGCATTCCTGAAGAAATTCCAGTGGAAGCCGGGTGAAATCGACAGCGTGATGCTGGCGATCCAGAACGGCTCGAAGCCGGAAGCAGCCGCCGACGCGTGGATCGCAGCCCATGCGGACCGCGTGAATTCGTGGACGGAAAGCGCGCAGTAAGCACCTCGACATACGTCGTACGAATCATCATAAAAACACGCCGGGAATGGCATGCAGGAATCCGAAACAATCAGGATGTAATGCGGCCATATCCCGGAATTCTTTTTCAGATTCTGCAAAAAAGCCCGTAAGTTGTTACACTACGGCGCTTGTGCAGAATCATCACAGGAGGAACTGGATGAGTCAGGCAGGACTGCGTGCGAACCGCACCAGTGATGTTGGAACACCCATCTCACATGATTCGACGGGCCACACGCTGCATCGTGGCCTGACCTGGAAAGACGCTTTTTGGGTGACGAGCGGCGTGCCGGCAGGCGTGCTGTTCACGATCGGCGGCGTATGCGCGACGATCGGCCAGCCCGCGTGGGCGATCTGGATCGCCGCGATCACGATGGGGCTGATTCAAAGCGCGACTTATGCGGAAATATCGGGGCTATTTCCCCATAAATCGGGCGGCGCGTCGGTGTACGGCGCGATTGGCTGGGTCCGTTACAGCAAGCTGATTGCCCCGGTGTCCGTGTGGTGCAACTGGCTCGCGTGGTCGCCGATGCTTGCGCTCGGCTGCGGCCTCGCGGCGAGCTATGCGCTCACGAGCCTCTTTCCCGCCGATGCGGCGGTGCTGCACTGGCAACTCAAGGTTGCGGATCTCGGTTTCATCAAGCCGGGTCTGTCTCTGCGAATCAACGCGACGTTCATCATCGCGACGATTCTGCTTCTCATCACGTTCAAGCTTCAGCATAGCGGCGCATCGAAGGCTGCGCGTACGCAGCGCATTCTCGGGATTGCATCGCTCACGCCGCTCCTGATCGTCGGCATCGTGCCGTTCGTCACCGGCGACGTGCCGATGTCGAACCTGCTCCCGTTGCTGCCGCTCGGTCACGACGCGCAGGGCAACCTCACGGCCGCGACCTTCGGCTCGTGGAACGGGCAGGGCGTGACGATGGCGCTCGGCGCGATGTTCATGGCCGGCTGGGCCTCGTACGGCTTCGAGACGGCCGTCTGCTATACGCGCGAATTCCGCGATCCGCGGCGCGATACCGCCAAGGCGATTTTCTGGTCGGGTGCGTTGTGTCTCGTCGTGATGACGCTCGTACCGATGGCGTTCCAGGGCGCGCTCGGCACGCAGGCGATGCTCGATCCGGCGATTGGCGACGGCACCGGCGTCGCGGCCGCGATGGCGAAGATCGTCGGCGGCGGCGCGTGGGTCGCGAACGCGGTAGTCGTGATGCTGATGCTGTCGATCCTGCTGATCGTGATGACGTCGATGATGGGCTCGTCGCGCACGCTGTACCAGGCATCGGTCGACGGCTGGCTGCCGAAGTACCTGTCGCACGTGAACGAGCACGGCTCACCCACGCGTGCGATGTGGACCGATCTCGGCTTCAACCTCGTGTTGCTGACGATGTCGGACTACATGACGGTGCTGTCGATCTCGAACGTCTGCTACATGCTGTTCGTATTCCTGAATCTCCAGTCCGGATGGATCCACCGGATGGATCGCGGCAACTGGGACCGGCCGTTCCGCTGCCCGACCTGGCTGCTCGTCGCGGGCTCGATCTGCGGCTATGCGAACCTCGTCTACGTCGGCGCGGGCGCGAACCTGCAGGGTGAAGGCACGCTGCGCAACGGGCTGATTGCGATGCTGCTGATCGTGCCGGTGTTCCTGTTCCGCCACTACTGGCAGGATCGCGGCCGTTTCCCCGCGCAGATGCAGCGCGACATGGAGCTCGAAGTGCCGCAGCGCGCGATGTGGCTGAGCCTGATGCCGTATGCGGCGCTGATCGGTGCGGGGCTGACGATCTGGCTGTCGTATTACTTCGCGTGGGTGAAGTGACGCGGTAACGCATGCCGATGCGTGCGTGTGGCAGCACGCGATGGCTCCGGAAACCGCACACAGGGCCATCGCGCGAAGCGCCGGCGCAACACGACGGCAAAAAAAGGCCCGAACGGAACACGCCGGTCGGGCCTTGTTCGTTTCTGCCGCTTTCGAACGCGACGGCGGTCTGCTTACGGAAACACCACCGTCCGGTCGCCGTTCAAAAACACCCGCCGCTCGATGAACGCCTTCACCGCACGCGCGAGCGTGAGACTTTCGACGTCACGTCCCACCGCGAGCAGTTGCTCGGGACGCAATGCATGATCGACACGCTCGACGACCTGCTCGATGATCGGGCCTTCGTCGAGATCGTCGGTGACGAAGTGCGCGGTCGCGCCGATCAGCTTCACGCCGCGCGCATGCGCCTGGTGATACGGCTTCGCGCCCTTGAAGCCGGGCAGGAACGAGTGGTGGATGTTGATCGCGCGATTCGCGAGCTTCGCGCTCGTCTCCTGCGACAGCACCTGCATGTAGCGTGCGAGGATCACGAGCTCGGCGCCGCTCGATTCGAAGAAGTCGAGCCATTGCGCTTCCTGCTGCGCCTTGGTCTCGGCCGTGATCGGGAAGTGCCGGAACGGCAGTCCGTGCTGCGCGGCGAGCGGCTCGAAGTCGGGGTGGTTCGACACGATGCCGACGATGTCCATCTTCAGCTCGCCCATCCGCCAGCGGAACAGCAGGTCCGCGAGGCAGTGCTCGAGCTTCGACACCATGATCAGCACCTTCGGCCGCGCATTGACGTCGTGGATCGCCCATTGCATGTCGCCCGCGTGGCCGCCGAGTCCGGCCGCGATCGGGGCGAATTCCTGGCGCAGCGCGTCGATCTGCAGCGTTTCATCCGTCGGATGAAACACGCAGCGCACGAAGAAGCGGTTGCTGAGATCGTCGTCGAACACGTTCAGCGCATCGACATAGCAGCGATGGCGATCGAGAAAGCCGACGACGGCGGCGACCTGGCCGGCCGCGCTCGGGCACGACAGTGTCAGGACGAATTGATCGGGGCGGTGCTCGGCGGTCATGAGACTCCTCGGATGGCAGGGGCGCACGGCCGCGCGGCGGCGCACGACAGCGCCGCGCCGCGCGGGTAGCGGGAGACTCAAGTAAATCAGGACGATTTCGGGCGGGATAGAACCAACCCGCCGTGTGGCTGGTATCGGTGCGCCAGCGGGCCGGCAGCTGCGTCAGGCCTCCGCGCACGCGTCGAGCAGCCAGCGCCGGAACACGTGCGTCGCGTCCGGCTCGGGCCGCTGCGGCGGCCGCACCAGGAAGTAGCCGCGCGACGTGACGACGGGCGCATCGACCAGTTTCACGAGCTGGCCGCACGCGACGAGTTCGTCGACGAGCGGCGACCAGCCGAGCGCCACGCCTTCGCCGAGCAGCGCCGCATGGATCACGAGCGCATAGCTGTTGAAGGTCACGCCGCGGGCGGCGGGTGGCGGTTCCAGGCCGTGCGCGTCGAACCAGCCCGACCACGACAGCCAGCGCTCGGGGCGCGTCGGCTGCACGTGCAGCAGCGGTAGCGCGAGCAGATGGTCGGGCCGCGTGACGCCCGGGTGCGCGTCGCGGAACGCGGGCGCGCAGACGGGCGTCACGGATTCCGGAAACAGCCGCGCGGCCGTGCACGACGGCCAGTGGCCGTCGCCGAACAGGATCGCGATGTCGCCGTGGTCACGCTGCGCGTCGTAATCCTGTGACGTGACGACGCGCACGTCGACGTCCGGCATCACGCGCTTCAACCCGGCCAGACGCGGCATCAGCCAGTAGGTCGCGAAACCGAAGTCGGTGACGATCGTGAGCGCGCCGTGCTCGCGGCGCGCGCGCAGCGTCGCGGTCGCGCCGCGCAGCGTGTCGAGGCTCAGGCGCACGGCTTCGTACAGGCACTCGCCATCGGCGGTCAGCGTGACGCCGCGCGGGCTGCGTTCGAACAGCGGCACGCCGAGTTCGGCTTCGAGTTGATACACCTGCTGGCTCACGGCCGGTTGCGTCGAGCCGAGCTCGCGTGCGGCGGCCGTGAAGCTCGCGAGCCGGGCGGCCGATTCGAACGCGCGCAGCGCCTGCATCGACGGTAACGGTTCGGGTTTCGACATAAGTCCCTCTAATGGCCCCATAAGGGCCGGACGCCTACCCGCGCGAATTCGGGCGGGCGATAGTGCAGCGGACGGTGCGGCACATGCGCTCCGTGGCGGCCGACAGGCCTCCCGCGATTCTAGCCAGCGCGGCCCGCCCGTGCGGCAGTTTCTTCAGGCCGCCTCCGTCATGCCGGACGTCTCGCTGCCCGAACGGCGAGCCGTTCCATTCGAACACCGCTTTCCCCACGACCGCCGATGACGAACCCGACACCCAACATCCTGATCCTGATGGCCGACCAGCTCACGCCGTTCGCGCTGCCGGCCTACGGCAACCGCGTCGCCCGCACGCCGACGCTCGACCGGCTCGCCGCCGAAGGCGTGGTGTTCGACGCCGCTTACTGCGCGAGCCCGCTGTGCGCGCCGTCGCGCTTCTCGCTGCTGACCGGCAAGCTGCCGTCGGGGATCGGCGCCTACGATAACGCCGCCGAATTGCCGGCGCAAACGCTGACGTTCGCGCACTACCTGCGCGCGGGCGGCTACCGGACGATGCTGTCCGGCAAGATGCATTTCTGCGGACCCGACCAGTTGCACGGCTTCGAGGAACGCCTCACGACCGACATCTATCCGGCCGATTTCGGCTGGGTGCCCGACTGGGACAGCCCGACCGAGCGGCCGAGCTGGTATCACAACATGAGTTCGGTGCTCGACGCCGGCCCGTGCGTGCGCACGAACCAGCTCGACTTCGACGACGAGGTCACGTTCGCCGCGAAGCAGAAGCTGTACGACGTCGCGCGCGAGCGCGCGGCCGGGCACGATGCGCGGCCGTTCTGCATGGTCGTGTCGCTGACCCATCCGCACGACCCGTATGCGATCACGCGCGAATACTGGGATCGCTACGACGATGACGAGATCGACATGCCGGCCGTGCGGCTCGATGCGGCCGACAGCGATCCGCATTCGCAGCGGCTGCGCTTCGTCTGCGAGAACGACCGCACGCCGCCGACCGACGCGCAGATCCGCGCCGCACGCCGCGCGTATTACGGCGCGACGTCCTACGTCGATACGCAGTTCGGCAGCGTGCTGGCCGCGCTCGAGCAATGCGGGTTCGCCGACGACACGATCGTGATCGTCACGTCCGACCACGGCGACATGCTCGGCGAGCGCGGCCTCTGGTACAAGATGACGTTCTTCGAAGGCGGCTGCCGCGTGCCGCTGATCGTGCATGCGCCGGGCCGCTTCGACGCCGCGCGCGTGCGCGGCCCCGTGTCGCACGTCGACCTGCTGCCGACGCTCGTCGAGCTGGCCGGCGCCGCGCCCGCCGGCGGCTGGCCGGACCCGGTCGACGGCGCGAGCCTCGTGCCGCATCTGCACGGCACGCCCGCGCACGATGTCGCGCTCGGCGAATACCTCGCGGAAGGCGCGCTCGCGCCGGTCGTGATGATCCGCCGCGGCGACTGGAAATACGTGCATTGCCCGGCCGATCCCGATCAGCTCTACAACCTGTCCGACGACCCGCGCGAACTGACGAACCTGGCCGGCCGGCCGGAAGCCGCCGACGTGCTCGCCGCGTTCCGCGCGCACGCCGCGCAGCGCTGGAACCTGCCCGAGCTGGACAGGCAGGTGCGCGCGAGCCAGCGGCGCCGGCGTTTCCATTACGCGGCGACGACGCAGGGCCGCATCCAGGCGTGGGACTGGCAGCCGTTCACCGACGCGAGCCAGCGCTACATGCGCAATCACATCGAACTCGACACGCTCGAGGCGATGGCGCGTTTTCCGCGCGTCGGGCGCTGAGCGTCCGGCATCGCGGTCATTGAAAAACGACGGAGGAAGCGAACCATGAAACGGCAAGGCAATGCAGCAATCCGAAGGATCGGCGCGGCGTTCGCCGCCGCCGCGTGCGTGGTGGCGATGCAGCCTGCGTCTGCCGCCGATCCGCAGACGTGCAGCGACGTGAAGATGGCGGCGCCCGGCTGGACCGACATCGACGCGACGAACGCGATGGCGGGCGTCGTGCTGAAGGCGCTCGGCTATCGGCAGGACGTGGCGAACCTGTCGGTGCCGATCACGTACCAGGGGTTGAAGAAGGGGCAGGTGGACGTGTTCCTCGGCAACTGGATGCCCGCCCAGGCGCCGCTCGTGAAGCCGTTCGTCGACGAGAAATCGATCGACGTGCTGCATGCGAACCTGAGCGGCGCGAAGTTCACGCTCGCGGTGCCCGACTATGTGGCCGCCGCCGGCGTGCATACGTTCGCCGATCTCGCGCGCTACGCGGACCGCTTCGGCGGCAAGATCTACGGGATCGAGCCCGGCGCGCCCGCGAACCAGAACATCAAGCGGATGCTGTCCGACCACGCGCTCGGGTCCGCGAACTGGTCGCTCGTCGAATCGAGCGAGACGGGCATGCTCACGCAGGTCGAGCGCGCGGTGCGCGACAAGCGCTGGATCGTGTTTCTCGCGTGGGAGCCGCATCTGATGAACACGAAGTTCCATCTGACGTATCTGTCGGGCGGCGATGCGTATTTCGGCCCGAACTACGGCGGCGCGACGGTCAACACGGTCACGCGTTCCGGGTTCGCCGGCCAGTGCGCGAATCTCGCGCGGCTGTTCCGGCAGATGACGTTCTCGGTCGACGTCGAGAACCGCATGATCGCCGACATGCTCGACAACAAGACGTCGCCCGCGCTCGCGGCGCAGCATGCGCTGAAGGCCGAGCCCGCGCTGGTTGCCGCCTGGCTCGACGGCGTGACGACGGCGGCCGGCGCACCGGGCCTGCCGGCCGTGCGCGCGGCCCTCGACGCGCGCTGATTCCCTCCCATCGGGCGGCCGGTTTTCACCGTGCCGCCTGTCTACGTGTTTTCCCGATCCGTCGCATCGTGACCATTTAGTGTCGCCTTCAGACGGGTGACGCGAAATATGGGTTTGTATTTTTCGCCAATGGCTGCGTTATTGCGGAAAACGAAATGCCGAAGCCAGCGGGGCGGTCTGAATTCGAATCCACCGGCGCATCGCGGCACGCGTCGGGAAGCGATTCTATCCATCGAACGGTTCAGGGAGGGTGGTCGACAATGAAGCACACGAAAGTTGCCGTAGCCGCCGCGCTTGCATGCGCGGCCTGTATTCCCGCCATCGGGCATGCGCAAAGCAGCGTGACGCTGTACGGGATTCTCGACGCCGGGATCACCTACGTGAACAACACGGGCGGTTCGCACGTGGTCAAGTTCGACGACGGCGTCGCATACGGAAACCGCTTCGGCCTCAAGGGCACCGAAGACCTGGGCGGCGGCCTGAAGGCCGTGTTCGCGCTCGAGAGCGGCTTCCGTCTCGGCAACGGGCAACTCGGCTTCGGCGGCGCCGAATTCGGACGGCAGGCGTATGTCGGCCTGCAGAACGACTGGGGCACGCTGTCGTTCGGTAACCAGCTCGACATCACGAACGAACTGGTGTCGATCTACAACATCTCGGCGTGGGGCAGCGGCTATGCGATCCACCAGGGCGACTTCGACCGCTTCAACGGCGACCGCCTGCCGAACTCGGTGAAGTTCCTGTCGAACGACATGAGCGGCTTCAAGTTCGGTGCGATGTACTCGTTCGGCAACGTCGCGGGCAACTTCCATCGCAACAGCGCATGGAGCGCGGGCGCGAGCTTCACGAAGGGCGACTTCTCGATCGGCGCCGCGTACACGCGCCTGAACAACCCGAACGGCATCTACGCGTTCGATCCGTACGCGATGATCGGCACGCACACGTTCCTCGGCCAGCAGACCGTCACCGTCGATCCCGCGACCGGCGCGCGCACCGACCTGTTCGCGAACACGCCGATGGACGTCGACAGCCAGGGCACGTTCGGCATCGGCACGAGCTACACGATCGGCAAGCTGACGCTCGACGCCAACTACTCGTATACGACGATCAAGGGCTTCGGCCAGTCGTCGCACATGCAGGTGTACGAAGGCGGCGGCCTGTACCAGTTCACGCCGGCGCTGAGCTTCATCGCGGGCTACCAGCACACGCGCTTCGAAGGCCATCACTGGAACCAGGGCACGGCCGGCCTGCATTACCTGCTGTCGAAGCGCACCGACGTGTACATCTCCGGCGACTATCTGCGCGCGTCGCAGGGTGTCGATGCGGTGATCGGCTACAGCTTCACGCCGTCGACGACGCAAACGCAGGCCGACGTGCGGATCGGGATGCGGCATTCGTTCTAAGCGGGGTGGTGG
Source organism: Burkholderia sp. EMB26 (assembly GCF_024730645.1). Classification (NCBI taxonomy): domain Bacteria; kingdom Pseudomonadati; phylum Pseudomonadota; class Betaproteobacteria; order Burkholderiales; family Burkholderiaceae; genus Burkholderia; species Burkholderia sp. EMB26. The sequence continues at coordinate 1,442,172 of NZ_CP078071.1, read as the reverse complement.
GGTGGTGTGACGTCTTCAGCGAGGTCTCTCTTTGGCGCGAACCGCGGTTCGCGCTTTTTTTTTGTGCGGTGTGCCGGCTCGACGGCGCGCGTGCCGGCGGCCGGCCGGTTTTCAGCCGTTGGCATATCATCGCGATTTGGCCGCGTCCGCACCGTTACCGCACGCCCACTCGCGTGCGGCGTCGCTTTTCCCGAACGGTTGCAGTGCGCACCGCCAACCGCCGAGACCCCGATGACTACCCCCGTGCCCGATTCCAGTTCGTTGTCCATGTTACCCGCCAACCTGTTCCGCCACGCGCCGTTCCAGCGTTTCTGGGGCACGCGCGTGATGTCGTCGCTGGCCTTCCAGATCCTGTCGGTGGCCATCGGCTGGTACGTGTATGCGCTCACGCACAGCGCATTCGCGCTCGGTCTCGTCGGCCTCGCGCAGTTCGTGCCGATGTTCGCGCTGACGCTCGTCGTCGGGCAGGTGGCCGACCGCTACGACCGTCGGCGCATCGCGACGATCTGCCAGAGCGTCGAGGCGCTGGCCGCCGGCGTGTTCCTGCTCGGCGCGATGCAAGGGTGGCTCGCCGCGCCGGCCGTGTATGCGCTCGCGGCGATCGTCGGCACGGCCCGCGCGTTCGAGTCGCCGTCGGTGTCGTCGCTGTTGCCGGCCGTCGTGCCGCGCAGCGACCTGCCGCGCGCGACCGCATTGTCGACGTCCGCGAACCAGGCCGCGCAGATTCTCGGGCCCGCGTTCGGTGGGCTGCTCTACGGTGTCGGCGCGCCCGTCGCGTTCGGCACGAGCGTCGCGGCATTCGCGATCGCGGCGATGCTGAGCGGCACGATTCCGCTGCGCGGCGCGCCGCCCGCCCGCGAGCCGGTCACGCTGCGCTCGGTGTTTTCCGGCATCGCGTTCATCCGGCGCGAACCGGCGATTCTCGGCGCGCTGTCGCTCGACCTTTTCGCCGTGCTGTTCGGCGGCGCGACCGCGTTGTTGCCGATCTATGCGCGCGACATCCTGCAGGTCGGCCCGTGGGGGCTCGGTGCGTTGCGCGCGGCGCCGGCAGTCGGCGCGCTCGCGGGCACGCTGTGGCTCACGCGTTTTCCATTGAAGGGGCGGCCGGGCCGCGCGATGTTCGGCGGCGTGATCGCGTTCGGCGTCGCGACGATCGTGTTCGGGCTGTCGACGCATTTCGCGCTGTCGCTCGTCGCGCTGGCGGCGCTCGGCGCGTCGGATGTCGTGAGCGTCGTCGTGCGACTGTCGCTCGTGCAGCTGCGCACGCCCGACGACATGCTCGGTCGCGTGAGCGCGGTCAATTCGTTGTTCATCGGCACGTCGAATCAACTCGGCGAATTCGAATCGGGCGTGACGGCTGCGTGGTGGGGCGCGCCCGCGGCGATCGTCGTCGGCGGCGCGGCGACGATCGCCGTCGCGCTGACGTGGATGCGGCTGTTCCCGAGCTTGCGGAACATGGCGTCGCTGGAGCGCGATCATTGAGCCGACGCGAGAGGCCGATGCTTTCAGGTGAAGCCGGCTTCTCGTTCACTGCAGTTCATTTCAAATTGCTTTCTCGTTTCAGTCACATGCCAAACGACGGCCGTGCCGGATAATCATCCGACAAAACGGTTTTTCCGCACCCGGTTCGGTCGAATGGCAGTGTGTGCGGCCAGCGCGTCGCGGCGGATGGTCAGGCGCCGGCGGCGCGTGCGACCTGCACGGCCGTGCCGTAGCAGATGACTTCGGTTACGCCCGAGCCGATCTCGGTCGAGTCGTAGCGCATCGCGACGATCGCATTCGCGCCGAGCTTGCGCGCCTCGGCGAGCATCTTGTCGAACGCCTGCTCGCGCGCCTTTTCGCACAGCGACGTATAGAGCGTGATGTTGCCGCCGAAGATCGTTTGCAGCGACGCGCCGAACGAACCGACGATCGAGCGCGAGCGCACGACGATGCCCTGGGCGACGCCGAGCGAGCGGACGGTCGTATGGCCGGGCAAGTCGAATGCGGTCGTGACGCGGGCGGGCGACAGGTCGTCGAGGGAGCGGTTGGATTCGGTCATGGTGCGAAAGCGTGTAGCGAGTGGTCGAACGACGATTCTAGCCGGCCGGAGACAACGTATTCGAACGGGCGCACCCGTGCGGGTGAACGCCCGTTTCGTCGCCGAACGCGACAACCGCTCGATGAAGGGCGCTCAGCGCTTGACCGTCGCGCCGGCAAGGCCGCCGAGATCGACCGCGTAGGCGAGCGCCAGCTTGCCGAACTTCAGCGCATGGTTGGCCTGGCGATCCGAGTTCTCCAGCGTGTCGTTCACCGTGTGAATGTACGGGCTGTCGTTCTGGTCGGCCTCGAACGGGAATGACGCCGGATACCCCTGCGCATTCCACGACGCGTGATCCGAGCACGCATAGCCGCATTGCGACGTGCCGACCGCGAGCTCCGGCAGGTAGGTCGCCGCGAGGTTCTTCACGTAGGTGTTCTGCGCCGCGTTCGTGTAGTCGGTGATCAGGTAGATATCCTTCGGATCGCCCTTGTAGTTCGTCATGTCGAGCTGCAGCACGCCGACCACGTTCGCATTCTGCGTGCGGAACTGCTTCGCGATCGCCTTCGAACCGAGCAACCCGGCTTCCTCGGCCGCATACCCGACGAACTTGATCGTCCGTTTCGGCCGGTAATTGTTCGCGAGCAGCACGCGCAGCGCCTCGGTCAGGCTGGCGATGCCCGACGCATCGTCGTCCGCGCCGGGCGAGCGCGTGTTCTCCGTCGTGCGGCCCACGGTCGAATCGAGGTGGCCGCCGAGCACGACGGTGCCCGCGGCCGGGTCGCTGCCGCGGATCGTCAGGATCACGGATTTCTGCGGAAAGCCCGTGTGCGCGACCTGTTCGACGGTGATGTCGGCGCGCGCCCCCGCCAGCTGCTTCCACTGCAGCGCGAGCCAGTCGGACGCGGCGACGCCGTGCGACGTCGTGTAGTAGCGGTTCGTGAAGCCGGACAGCGACGTGATCGTGCCGACGATGTTGCTGGCCTGCAGTTGCTGGACCCACGTACCGATCTGCGGCACGTTCGACACCGTGTACGCGGCGGCGGCCTGTTTCGCGAGCGTCGCCGGCAACGGTTGCAGCGCCTGGCGTGCGTCGTCGAACGAATCGTGCACGACGTAGCCGGGCCCGTGGCCGCGCGTGCGCTGGACGGCGCGGGCCAGTTCGCCGAGGCGGGAATCGTCGATCTCGACGACGTGAACGGTCTCGCGACGCGCGGCGCCGTCGGCCGCCTTGCCGGCGTCGACGGTCGTGCTGTATTGCGCGGTTGCGCTTGCATCGATGCGTTGAAGCTGGCGGAACGCGGTGTCGCCGAGCGTGATCCAGACGGGTGTCGCGTGCGCGGCGGCGGTCAGCAGCATGCCGCCCAGCGCGGCGCTCAGGCGGGTCGGTTTCAGAGTGGGCATGGTCGATCTCGTGAGGATGGCGATGTCGATGAAGGGAGCGCGCCGCAGATCGTGCGAGGCGCTCCCGCCTGCTGCGGTATTACGACTTCTGCGGGACGGTCACGCCGTACGTGCAGCTCTTGTTGTACGCGTTGCCGATCGCGGTGAGCTGCGCGCTGCTGTAGCCGAGCGCGGACGCGGCCGTCAGCACGGCCTGCGCGGCGGCCTTCTGGTTGGTCGAGCCGTTGGTCATCGACAGCCCCTTCAGGAACGCCTTGTCCATCGCCTGCGCGCCGATCGCGTCGCGCGCGACGAGGTTGCACGACGCCCAGTACTGGCCGGCCGTGTGGATCTCCGCGCCGCGCGCCTGCGCATAGGTGCGCCCGACGTTCCAGTTGGTCACGCGGCCGCCCCAGAACTCGTTGTGGCCGTCCCAGTTGTAGACCCAGTGATACTGCGCATCCGACGGGCTCCACTGGTTGAAGTCGCGGCTGTACGCGGCGGCGAGATAGTCGCCGGTGCCTTCCGACAAGCCTTCCTGTTGCGACAGGCCGCCGTTGGTGATCCAGTCGTGGATACCGTGGCCGAGCTCGTGGATCACGACGTCCGCGTCTTCCGCGTCGTCGACGCCGCCTTGCCCGAAGGTCAGCCGGCCGCTGCTCGACGAATACGACGAGTTGTCGTCGCCCGATTCGCCGTGCGGGTCGTACTGCACGCCGCCCGTGTACTGGTACGGCAACGCCTTGATGCCGAGGGTCTGGTTCACGTAGCGCAGGAACGTGTCGATGTGGTAGTACACGTTCACGGCCTCGAAATACAGGTTGCCGCGCGTGAATTCGAACGCGGGCGTCGACTGCGACGGGCACGCCTTGTCGAGCGGCGCATCGAAATCGACGCACGCCGCGTACGGGCCCGTCAGCGTGTAGCGGGTGCCCGACTGCGCGAGATCCTTCAGCGTCACGCGCACGCGTGCGGCCGTGAGCTGCGTCGAGTCGGCGTCGTTGCTGTCCTTGTAGCCCGTGCTGCCGTAGCTGCTTTTCGTCGGCGACAGCGGATCGGGGCGGAACACGAAGCCGGTGCCGTCGGTCGCGTAGAACGCCTTGTCCTCGGCGCGCAGCACTTCGCCGCTGCCCGAATCGATCAGCAGTTCCCAATCGCCCTTCGGGCCGTCCTGCGGGCGGCCGCGCACCTTCCACGCGGTATGCGTGCCGGCCTTGTCGACGAACGCGACGAGTTGCGCATCGAGATGCGTGAAGCCGCTCACGCCGAGATACGCACGGGCGCGGTCGAGCGCCTGCTGCTGGTCGACGGCCTGCGACTTGCGCGTCGTCGCGACCACGCCGTTGATCGTGTTGCTCGCGACGTACAGGATGCGGCCGTCCTTCGCGACGGTCACCGCGATCTCGCTGCCGTACACGGGCAATCCGGCGGCTTGCTGCTGCAGGCGCACGACGGTGAAGTCGGCGTCGTTGCGTTCCGACGTGACGACGAGGCTCGCGAGCGCGGCCGCGTCGAGCCCGAGTTGCGCCGCCTGCGACGCGACGAAGTCGCGCGCGGTGGCGGCAGGCGTCGCGGCGGCCTTCCTGGCGCGGTAGGCCGGGTTGTACAGCGTGACGGCGACGCCGTCCGCGCGGAATTGCCCGGCGGCCGTGTCGGCCTTCGCGGCCGGCGGCGCGACGCCGCGCGTCAGGCTTTCGCGCAGGCTCGCGGCCTGCGGGTTCGATACTTTCGTATCGGCCACGGTGCCGCCGACGATGCCGAAACCGAGCGCGAGACCCAGGGCGAACGGCAATGCTTTGCGTGATGTCTGCATACGTGATCCTCATCTCAACGGTTGGACACGCCCGCACGCTCGTGGCGAACAGGCACGACACGGCCCGCGCGCCGGTTCGATGGAACCGGTGCGGCGAAGCGGTGTGGAGAGTCTCGACTGACTAAGGAAACCTAAATGTCAGGTCGAAAAGAAGCGGGCAGGCGAAGCGGGGGACGCGCGTGAAGGGATGCGAACGGCAGGCAGGTGCGGCGACGGCGAAGCGAGCATCGTCATGTCATACCCCTCGGATCGGATCGATATCGGTTGGCAGCCTGCGTGGCGCGATGCGCGTCGAGACGCGGCGTGCCGGTCAGTTAGGCTGCCTATCTAACTTTTTTTGGTATGTTACAGAATATTTTCAGCGACATTCCAAATTATTTTCGACGATCGCTTCGGTCGGTCGATCAATCGCCGGCATTGTTCAGCGGGCGGCGGGAAACGCTGCCGGAACGCGCAATACCGCGCCGGATTGTGATTAAAAGCTGCGACGATCAGCGTGTCGCCCGCCGGTCGCTGCGCGGGCTCATCCCGAATCGCGCGCGATAGGTACGCGAAAAATGCGACGGCGATTCGAAGCCGCACGCGACGCACACCGACGTGATGCTCATGTCGGTCTGCTGCAGCAGTTCGCGGGCGCGATCGAGACGCAGGTTCAGGTAGAAGTGCGTCGGCGTGTCGTTCAGCGTCGCGCTGAACAGCCGCTCGAGCTGGCGCCGCGTGATCGAGACTTCCCGCGCGAGCGCGTCGGAGCCGAGCGGGTTGTCCATGTGCCGCTGCATCGTGCCGATCACCTGGATCAGCTTGCGGTTGTGCACGCCGTAGCGCGCGGCGATCTCGAGCCGCTGGCTGTCCGAGCGCTGCCGGATGCGGCTCACGACGAACTGCTCGGAGATCGCCGCCGCGAGGTCGGCGCCGTGCCGGCGACCGATCAGGTCGAGCATCATGTCGATCGACGCGGTGCCGCCCGCACAGGTGATGCGCCGGTCGTCGATCTCGAACAGCTCCTGCGTCGCGTTCAGGCCGGGATAGCGCTCGCGGAATGCGGCCAGCGCTTCCCAGTGCAGCGTGAGCGGCTGCGACGCGTCGAACAGCCCGGCTTCCGCGAGCACGAAGCTGCCCGTATCGATGCCGCCGAGCGTTGCACCATGCCGGTGCTGGCGGCGCAGCCAGTCGCCGAGCGTGCGCGTGTAGCACACGAGCGGATCGAAGCCCGCGACGACGAACACCGTATCGACCTGCGGGACGTCCGCGCACGCGGCCTCGGCGGCGACCGGAATGCCGTTGCTCGCGGTGACGGGCGCGCCGTCCGCGCTGATCACGTGCCAGCGATACAGTTCGGTGCGAAAGCGATTCGCGACGCGCAGCGGCTCGACCGCGGACATGAAGCCGAGCGCGGAAAAGCCGGGCAGCAGCAGGAAATGGAAATCCTCGGGCATCGGGGCAGGGGATCGAATCCGGTGGTCGTCGCGTATCGCGCGACGCGCCGAGCGAGCCGGCGCGGGCCGCGCCCGGTTCGCAGGCGCAGAACGGTCAAGCCGGGATTATCGCGGGTTTTGCCGGTGCTCAGCGCGTTTTTGCGTCGCGCATCGTGCGGCGCGCCGTTGCCGACGGCAGTTCGCCGAACTGGGCCTTGTACGCTTTCGCGAAATGCCCGAGATGAATGAAGCCCCAGCGTGCGGCCGCCTCGCTGATCGGCAGGTCGGATTGCCGCGTGTCGAGCAGCAGGCGTCGGACTTGCGCGAGGCGCAGCGAGCGTGTGTAGTTGAGCGGGCCCGTCTGCACGACCGACTGGAAGCTGTTCTGCATCGTGCGCCGGCTGACGCGCAGTTGCGCGCACAGGCTCAGGATGTCGACGGGCGCTTCCGGGTGCTCGATCACGTAGTCATGCACGCGGCGCACGATGTCGGCGTGGCATGCGTGCGTGAGCCGGTTCGGCGGCTCGGGCATCCGGTACGTGAGGAGATCGACCAGCACATTGCCGACCTCGGCGCGGATCGCGCACTGCGCGCGTGCCGCGTCGAACGTATCGGGTGCCGACAGCACGCGCTCGAGCAGCGTCGCGAGTTGCATGCTCGCACGTTCGCGCGCGGCGACCGGCACCTCCACGACGCCGTGCCGCAGCGTGCGTGCGTCCAGCCGGACGTCGGCGGCATCTTCGATCTGCTGCATCAGTTCGGGGTGGACGACCACCCCGATCAGCGACATCTCGTCCGGTGAATGGAGTTCGAACGGTGTGCCGCCACGCGCCATCACGATCGTGCCGCGCTCGACGCGCGCGCCGCCGAACGCGAAGGCGCCCGAGCCGGTGAGCGGCATCCCGAACACCGTATGGCCGTGTGGCAGACATCCGCGCTGGATGATGCGCACGTTTGCCGTTTCCTGGAACAGCTGCACGCCGTCGAGCACCGCGTGTTTGACCGCGCTGCGATACGCGCCGGAACCGATCTGGTCGTAACGCTGGTTCCAGCCGCGCAGCGCCTCGGCATGCCGGTCTGCGTCGTCGAACCTCTGATGTAACACGAGCACGGTGCCTCCGGCGATCGTTCGGACCGCGCAAGATTAAACCGACCGAGCGGTCGGCGCAATCAGGGCGAGCGCTATTCCGCGCGGGTGTTTCAGAGGGGCGGAAGGCACGCGGCCGCGCGGCTTTCACACGCATTTCCAATATCCCGAATCGGCACGCACACGTTGCCGGTCCGGGTGCTGACGGCATTTATTGTCGAACTACAGTCGCCCCACATAACGTGAATTCCCACTGGAGGCGGCATGAGGACAAGGCGACGAACCGCGGCGCTCGCGGCGACGCTGGCGTTGGCGGCGGCATGGGCCGGCAGCGCGAACGCGACGGAAAAACCCGAGGAACTGGTCGTGCAGAAGATGCCGCCGTGGCATCCGCACGAGATCTATATCGTCGACATCTCGATGCCGTCGATGACGGACGGGCGCATCTACGTCTACGACGCCGACGCGAAGAAGCTGCTCGGCCAGATCGACGGCGGCTTCGGTCCCGGCTTCGCGATCGCGCCCGACCGCAAAGCGAGTGTCGTCGCGACGACCTACTTCTCGCGCGGTTCGCACGGCACGCGTACCGACGTCGTCGAAATCATCGACAACACGACGCTCGATCATGCGGGCGAGATCGTGATTCCGGCGAAGCATGCGCAGCACGTGCCGTCGCCGTACAACACCGCGTTCAGCGCCGACGGCAAGCGGTTGTACGTCGCGAACATCACGCCGGCCGCCTCGGTGACCGTGATCGACGCCGTATCGAAGAAGGTGCTGTCGGAGATCGACACGGCCGCATGCGTGCTCGCGTATCCGGCCGGTAACGACCGCTTCACCGCGCTGTGCGAAAGCGGCAAGGCGCTGACCGTCACGCTCGACGCGAACGGCAAGGAGGCGAAGCGCACGATGTCGGACGCGTTCATCGACGTCGACAAGGATCCGGCGTTCGTGAACGCGTCGCGGTACAAGGGCGATTACCTGTTCACCACCTACGTCGGCAACGTGCGCAGCGCCGATTTCAGCGGCGACAAGCCGGCATTCGGCAAGCCGTGGTCGCTGCTGACGGACGCCGAGCGCGCCGAAGGCTGGCGGCCGGGCGGCATGCAGCAGACGGCCGTGCAGGCGAAGCAGAACCGTTACTACGTGCTGATGCACAAGGGCGCCGACGGGTCGCACAAGGATCCCGGCACGCAGGTGTGGGTGTACGACCTGAAGTCGAAGCAGCGCGTCGCGCGCTGGGATCTCGCGCAGCAGAAGGTCGAGCCGCTCGTGTCGATCCAGGTCAGCGAGGACGACAAGCCGCTGTTCTACGGGCTGACGGCGACCTCCGATCTCGTCGTGATGGATGCGCGTACCGGCGCGCTGCAGCACGTCGAGAAGCAGATCGGCAACACGTCGTCGCTGCTCGTCAACCCGTGAGGCCGCGATGACCCTCGATCCCGTACTCGCCACCAGCGCGCAGGCCGGCGCGGCCGTCGTGGTGCTGCTCGGCGCCTTCGCGAAGATGCGTCGGCCCGCCGAATTTCGCCAGGCACTCGCCGGCTACCGGCTGCTGCCCGACGCGCTGACCGCGCCCGTCGCGTTCGCGCTTCCGCTCGCGGAAGCGCTCGGCGCCGCGGCGCTGCTGTTTCCCGACACGCGCACGGCCGGCGCGATCGGCCTGATCGCGCTGCTCCTGGCGTTCGCGGCCGGGCTCGCGATCAACCTGCTGCGCGGCCACACCGACATCGACTGCGGCTGTTCCGGCTTCACCGCCGCCCGTGCGGACGCACCGCGCGGCATCGGCTGGCTGCATGTCGGCCGCGTGCTGCTGCTCGTCGCGCTGGCCGCGACCGCGTTCGTCGAGCCGGGCACGCGCGTCGTCGTGTGGTTCGACTACCTGACGCTGTTCTTCTCCGTGCTGCTGATCGTCTGCGCGCTGCTCACCGTCGACGTGCTGCTCGCCAACGTCCCGCGCCTTTCCCACCTGAGGAATTCATGATGCAAACCGCTCTCACCGTTTCCACCGCCCTGCTGTGGGTGGCCGTCCTCGCGCTCGGCGCGATCTGCCTCGCGCTGGTGCGCCAGATCGGCATCCTGTACGAACGCATCATGCCGGCCGGCGCGCTGATGATCGACAAGGGGCCGGCCGTCGGCGCGATCGCGCCGACGTTCGAACTGACCGACATTCGCGGCGCGCACGTGAAGGTCGGCGGCATCGACGCCTCGGGCAAGGCCACGCTGCTGTTCTTCCTGTCGCCGACGTGCCCCGTCTGCAAGAAGCTGCTGCCGCTGCTGCCGTCGCTGCAGGCCAGCGAAGCGACGCCCGTGAACATCGTGCTCGCGAGCGACGGCGATGCCGACGAACACACGCGCTTCGCGCGAAAGCACGACCTCGGGCGCTTCCCGTACGTGCTGTCGCAGGAGCTCGGCCTCGCGTACCAGATCGGCAAGCTGCCGTATGCGGTGCTGCTCGACGAAACCGGCACCGTGCGCGCGAAGGGGCTCGTCAACACGCGCGAGCACCTGGAGAGCCTGTTCGAGGCGAAGGAGCGCGGCGTCGCGTCGCTGCAGCAGTTCGTGCACGGCGATCACAGCCACGATGCGCACGATGCGCACGCGCAGCACGCATGACCGGCCGAACCTTTTTCAACGTCATTGGAGAACGACGACATGGGCGTGTTTGATTCATGGTTCGAGCGGTCGGCGCGCGGCGTCGCGCAGCACAGTTCGCGGCGCAGCGCGATGGCAAGGCTCGGCAAGGTGCTGATCGGTTCGGCGCTGCTGCCGTTGCTGCCCGTCGATCGCACCGCGTATGCGGCCGATGCGTCGTCGGGTCCGTCGGGCGCATCCGGCACCGCCGCCGCGGGTGCGAGCGACGATCCGATGAACTGCGACTACTGGAAATACTGCGCGATCGACGGCTGGCTCTGCAGCTGCTGCGGCGGCACGTCGAGCAGTTGCCCGCCGGGCACGACGCCTTCGCCGATCACGTGGATCGGCACCTGCCGCAACCCGCACGACGGGTCGGACTACATCGTGTCGTACAACGACTGCTGCGGCAAGACCTCGTGCGGCAAGTGCTTCTGCAACCGCAACGAGCGCGAGAAGCCGCTGTACAAGCTGTCGCTGAACAACGACATCAACTGGTGCATGGCGAACGGTAACTCGAATTACCACTGTTCGGTTTCGGTTCTGCTGGGAGCGGCGAAGCAATGAAAGTGAAGCAAGCAGGAAAGCGCATCGTTGCATGCATGACGGTCGCGACGGCCTTCGCGTTGCCCGGCGCGGGCAACGCACAGGAAACCGTGCGTTATCCGGCCGGGAAAGGCCTGTTCGACGCCCAGTGCGCGGTGTGCCACCAGGCGGGCGGGAAAGGGCAGGACGGCCTCGCACCGCCGCTGACCGAGTATCCGGGCAAGTACGCGACGGTGGAAGCCGGGCGTGCCCAACTGATCGCGACGCTGCTGCACGGGATGTTCGGCGAGATCGAGGTGCACGACAAGCACTACAACTTCAAGATGCCGTCGTTCGCGAGCGCGAGCGACGACGACATCGCGCACTTGCTCAATTACGTCGTGTTCGACCTCGATGCGCAGCACGGCGACGCGAAACCGTTCACCGCGGCCGATATCCGGGCGGCGCGCGCGAAGCCGATGGACGGCGCGGCCGTGCATGCGCAGCGCGCGGTGGTGATCAAGGGGCTCGGCCTGTGAGCGGCGCGTGCTCGCCGGCGCGGCGCACGCGCTGCGCGGTGGCGTCGCGGCTGGGCAGCGTGGCGCGTCGCGTGTCGGCCTGGCTGCTGCTGGCGGGCGCGTCGGCGTGCGCGTTTGCCACGTCCGCGCGGGCCGACGGCGCGGCCGACGCCGCGCTCGCCCGGCAACACTGGGTGCTCAACTGCATGGGCTGCCACACGGCAACGGGCGGCGGCATTCCCGGCAAGGTGCCGCCGCTCGCGAATTCGCTCGGCTATTTCACGCATGTGCCGGCCGGGCGCGAGTACGTGATGCGCGTGCCCGGCGCGTCGAACTCGGCGCTGTCGGATCGGGAACTGGCCGACGTGCTGAACTGGGTGCTCACGACGATGAACCGCGATGCATTGCCGCGCGACTTCAAGCCTTATACGGCCGCGGAAGTCGCCGCGCACCGCCGTCCCGCGCTGTCCGACGTCGCGACCGAGCGCGCTGGTCTCGTCCGCGCGTTGCAGGCGCGCGGCATCGACGGCGTTACGGATCGCTACTGACCGACTCACTCAACGAATGAAGGAAACGTGAACATGGAGACGAACGAAACCTTTGCGCTGCTCGACGCGACGCGCGCGTTTCTCGCGAAGCCGAAGCAGATGCTGATCGGCGCCGAATGGAGCGATGCCGCGTCGGGCCGCCAGCTCGATGTGGTGAACCCGGCCGACGGCACCGTGATTGCGCGCGTGCCCGAAGCGGACGAGCGCGACGTGCAGCAGGCGGTCGCCGCCGCGCGCCGCGCCTTCGATGCGGGCCCGTGGCGCACCGCGAAGACCACCGACCGCGAGCGCCTGATGCTCGTGCTGGCCGACCTGATCGAAGCCAACGCGCGCGAGCTGGCCGAGATCGAATCGCTCGACAACGGCAAGCCGGTGATGGTCGCGCAGGGTCTCGACGTCGCGATGGCCGCGCAGTGCTTCCGCTACATGGCCGGCTGGGCGACGAAGATCGAAGGCAGCGTGATCGATGCCGGCATGCCGTACCTGCCGGACAGCGAGATCTTCGCCTATACGAGAAAGGAACCCGTGGGCGTGGTCGGCGCGATCATCCCGTGGAATTTCCCGCTGCTGATGGCCGCGTGGAAAATCGCGCCGGCGCTCGCGACCGGCTGCACCGTCGTGCTGAAGCCTGCCGAGGATACGCCGTTGAGCGCGCTGCGGCTGGGCGAGCTGATCCAGGCGGCCGGGTTTCCGGACGGTGTCGTCAATATCGTCACCGGCTACGGTCACACGGCGGGCGCCGCATTGTCGCGCGATCCGCGCATCGACAAGATCGCGTTCACCGGATCGACGCAGACGGGCAAGACGATCGGCCACGCGGCGCTCGACAACATGACGCGGATGTCGCTGGAACTCGGCGGCAAGTCACCGGTGATCGTGCTGCCCGACGTCGATCTCGACAAGGCCGCCCAGGGCGTCGCGAACGCGATCTTCTTCAACCAGGGGCAGGTGTGCACGGCCGGCTCGCGCGCCTACATCCATTCGAAGGTGTTCGACGGCGTGATCGAGCGCGTCGCGAAGATCGCCGCGAGCCTGAAGATCGGCCCGGGGATGGACCCGGCAACGCAGATCGGCCCGCTCGTCTCGGCGAAGCAGCGCGAGCGCGTGTGCGGTTACATCGACTCGGGGTTCGGCGAGGGCGCGCGTGCCGCTGCGGGCGGCCGCGCGATCGACGGCCCCGGCTTCTTCGTCGAACCGACGGTGCTGGTGGATACGACGCAGGCGATGCGCGTGGTGCGCGAGGAGATCTTCGGGCCGGTGCTCGTCGCGATGCCGTTCGACGACGTCGATACGGCCGTGCAGCTCGCGAACGACACGCCGTACGGCCTCGGCGCGAGCATCTGGTCGAACGATCTGTCCGCGATCCACAAGCTGGTCCCGCGTATTGCCGCGGGCACCGTGTGGGTCAACTGCCACTCGCTGCTCGACAACGCGCTGCCGTTCGGCGGGATGAAGCAGTCGGGCTTCGGCCGCGAACTCGGTCGCGCGGTGATCGACCAGTACACGGAAAGCAAGTCGGTGATGATGAACTACGCGTGAGCGTCGCGGCGAGCGCGTGCGTGACCGGCGGATCGGGAACGCACGCACGCGCTGTCACGCGCGGATCAGCACGACCCCGAGGATGAGGCACGCCGCGCCCGCGACGCGGATCGGGCTCGCCGAATGCTGCTGGATGCCCAGTACGCCGAAGTGGTCGAACACGAGCGCGCCGGTCATCTGGCCGACGACGATCAGCGCGAGCGTCGTCGCCGCGCCCAGGCGCGGCACCATCAGGATCGCGACGCCGACGAATACCGCGCCGAACACTCCCCCCGTCCAGCTGAACCACGACCCCGCCCCGGAAAACGTGCCGCTCAGGCGCGGATGAGGCGACAGCAACGCGACCGCCAGCATCGCGGCGAGGCCGACGAGATAGCTGACCGAGCCGGCCCACCACGGTGAGCCGATCTGCGCACGCAGGTTCGCGTTGAGCACCTGCTGCAACGCCACGCTGATGCCGGCCGCCACGACCAGCAGGTAAGACAGGAGGGTAGCCACGACGATGAACGCTCCGCAAGGATGGCCGCAACGGTGATTCCGGCACGGAAGGCTTTCATTCTGCGGAGCACGCCGGTATAACGCAAATATCGAATCTGGCGTTCATCCATCTCGTTTCGGCATGCCATCACTCCGGCAAATCCAGTATTTCCTGACCGTGGCGGACCTCGGCGGCTTCACGCCGGCCGCGGGCGCGCTTCATGTCGCGCAGTCGGCGCTCAGCCGGCAGATCGGCCAGCTCGAGGACGAACTCGGTTTCGTGCTGTTCGACCGCGAGCCAAGGGGCGTGCGGCTCACGCCGGCCGGCGCGATCTACCGCGAGCGCGTGGCGTCGATCCCGGCCACGCTGACGGCGGCTGCCGACGAAGGCTCGCAATTGTCGCGCGGGGAAGCCGGCGTGCTGCGGCTGCTGCATTCCAGTACCGTGCCCGTCAGCAGCCTGATGCCGGATCTCGACCGCTTCATGCGGGATTGTCCGGGCGCGCGGATCGATCTCGACCGCGCGTCGTCCGAGGATCAGGTGACCGAAATCGCGAACGGCCATGCCGATATCGGGATCGTTCGGCTGCCGGTGCTGCGGCGCGATGCACGCGTGCGCTTCGTCGAACTGGCGGCCGAGCGCCTGTGCGCGGCGGTGCCTGCCGATCACGCGCTCGCGGGCCGCAAGCGCATCGCGATCGCGCGGTTGCGGCGGGAGCCGTTCGTGTCGGCCGTGTATCGCGAGCGGGGCGGCCTCGCGCGCGTCGTCATCGATCTGTGCCTGAAGCGGGGCTTCGTGCCGGTGGCCGCGCGGATCGTGTCGCCGAAGACGTCGATGCTGAATCTCGTCGCGGCCGGCCGGGGCGTGGCGATCGTGCCGGCGCGGATGGCGAGCGTCGGGATCGACGGCGTCGTGTTCGTGCCGATTTCCGATGAAGACGCGAAGTCGGTATGCGCGCTGGTGCTGCCGGCGCAGCCGACGGTGCTGGCGCAGGCGTTCGCACGGATGGTGACGGCGGGCTGAACGGCGCGCTTCCTGATCGACACGCGGGTTCGATCGAACCGACGTCATGACTCAGACGCGGTACCCCGCGTCGCGCATCAACCGCCGCGATAGCTCGCCGCGCGGGCCTTCCGCGTCGAATCGCGCGCCAAGTTTCGCATTCGCACCGCGCGTCACGCCGCGATGCATGGCCACGATGATGGCAAAAAGGGCGACGACGAAGAAAGCGACAAGCATCGTATTGCTCCTGGCCGAAGAAACCGGAGACGGACATCGCGACGGCCGGTCATGTTCGTCTCCGTCCATTTCAGTGATACGCAGTACCCGGGCCCGGGGCGGCGCGGCAACTGGCGGGCCGCGCGCGATCGCCCGGCGGCTTCCAGCATAGGGCCCGCCCACGGCATCCGGCGACGTGTCGGAAGTCTGTCAGCCAGGCCGTGGCGGAATCGAAAGGCGTGCGCCGCTTCCGGACAATCCCGCCGATCCCCCAAAAAACCCAAAACCCCCGTCAGGAAAGCCTCAAGCGCAAGCTAGTGGTTTCCACTCATAGTCGCAAACAGGCAAGAACAGGTCGCCGCCGGTCTTCTCGCGGCGAATATGGCTCGTTACTTTTACTCCCACGATGCAGGCCGGCGCACACTCCGCGCACCGGCTGCCGCGAGACCAACCGGGAGGAATCGAACCATGAAGTCGACGAAGATCGCCGCGCTCGCCGCGGCCGTGCTGGCGACCGGCGCGTTCACGAACGCCGCGCTTGCCGAGACGGAGGCCGCGACCTGCCGCACCGTGCGTTTCGCGGATATCGGCTGGACCGACATCACGTCGACCACCGCGCTCGCGTCGACCGTGTTCGAGGCGCTCGGCTACAAGCCGACCACGACGATCGCGTCGGTGCCGATTTCGTTCGCCGGCCTCAAGAGCAAGCAGCTCGACGTGTCGCTCGGCTACTGGTGGCCCGTGCAGCAGAAGCAGCTGCAACCGTTCCTCGACAGCAAGTCGATCAACGTCGTCGAACCGCCGAACCTGTCCGGCGCGAAGGCGACGCTCGCGGTCCCGAGCTATGAATACCAGGCCGGCCTGAAGACCTTCGACGACATCGCGAAGCATCGTGCGGAGCTCGACGGCAAGATCTACGGGATCGAGCCGGGCAGCAGCGCGAACGCGACGATCCAGAAGATGATCGACACGAACCAGTACGGGCTCGGCGGCTTCAAGCTCGTCGAATCGAGCGAGGCCGGGATGCTGGTGACGGTCGAGCGCGCGATCCGCGACAAGAAGTGGGTCGTGTTCCTCGGGTGGGAGCCGCATCCGATGAACATCCAGCTCAGCATGAACTACCTGTCCGGCGGCGACGCGGCGTTCGGCCCGAACTACGGCGAAGCGCGCGTGTACACGCTGACCGCACCCGACTTCATCGCGCGTTGTCCGAACGCGGGCAAGCTCGTGACGAACCTGCGCTTCTCGACGCAGCTCGAGAACCAGCTGATGCAGTCGGTGATGAACAAGACCAAGCCGGCCGAGGCCGCGAAGGCATACCTGAAGAAGAACCCGCAGGTGCTCGATCCGTGGCTCGCGGGCGTCAAGACGTTCGACGGCAAGGACGGCCTGCCTGCCGTGAAGGCGTATCTCGGCCTGTAACGGCCGGCGCCCACGCGCTATCTGCAATGCGACACAACCCGAATCAAGCGAGGCATCCAGCATGAACCACGAAGTCATCATCACCTGCGCCGTCACGGGCGCGGGCGATACGGTCGGCAAGCATCCGGCGATTCCGGTCACGCCGAAGGAGATCGCGGCCGCCGCGATCGAAGCCGCGAAGGCCGGCGCGACCGTCGCCCACTGCCACGTGCGCGATCCGCAGACGGGGCGCGGCAGCCGCGACCCGAACCTGTATCGCGAGGTGGTCGACCGCATCCGCTCGGCCGACGTCGACGTGATCATCAACCTGACGGCCGGCATGGGCGGCGATCTCGAGATCGGCCCGGGCGAGGACCCGATGCGCTTCGGCAAGGGGACCGACCTGGTCGGCGGCCTCACGCGCCTGGCGCACGTCGAGGAGCTGCTGCCCGAGATCTGCACGCTCGACTGCGGCACGCTGAATTTCGGCGACGGCGACTACATCTACGTGTCGACGCCCGCGCAGTTGCGCGCCGGCGCGAAACGCATCCAGGAACTCGGCGTGAAGCCGGAACTGGAGATCTTCGATACGGGCCATCTGTGGTTCGCGAAGCAACTGCTGAAGGAAGGGCTGCTCGACGATCCGCCGCTGTTCCAGCTGTGCCTCGGCATTCCGTGGGGCGCGCCGGCCGACACGGGCACGATGAAGGCGATGGTCGACAACCTGCCGCCGGGCGCGCACTGGGCCGGCTTCGGGATCGGCCGCATGCAGATGCCGATGGTCGCGCAGGCGATGCTGCTCGGCGGCCACGTGCGCGTGGGCCTCGAAGACAACATCTGGCTCGACCGCGGCGTGCATGCGACCAACGGCACGCTCGTCGAACGCGCCCGCGAGATCGTCGAACGCCTCGGCGGCCGCGTGCTGACGCCGGCCGAGGGCCGCCGCAAGCTCGGCCTGCCGGCGCGCGGCGAGCGACTGCTCGAACGCCGTGCGGTTGCCGAATTCGCGTGAGCCGTTTCACCGTCTCGCCGACTGACATGACATGGCGGCGTGCGTCCCCGCGCGGCCGCCCCGATTTCCCCTGATTTGAAGGATGCGTTGACATGGCTGTGAAGACCGACATCAAGACGTTTGCCGCCATCGGCACCGGCGTGATCGGCAGCGGATGGATTTCCCGCGCGCTCGCGCACGGTCTCGACGTGGTCGTGTGGGACCCGGCGCCGGGCGCCGAAGCGCGGCTGCGCGCGAACGTCGCGAACGCGTGGCCCGCGCTCGAACGCGTCGGCCTCGCACCGGGCGCCGATCCCGCGCGATTGCGGTTCGTGTCGACGATCGAGGCGTGCGTCGCCGATGCGGATTTCATCCAGGAAAGCGCGCCCGAGCGCGAAGCGCTGAAGCTCGAACTGCACGAGCAGATCAGCCGCGCGGCGAAGCCCGACGCGATCATCGCGTCGTCGACGTCGGGGCTGCTGCCGACCGATTTCTACGCGCGGGCGACGCATCCGGAGCGCTGCGTGGTCGGCCACCCGTTCAACCCCGTGTACCTGCTGCCGCTCGTCGAGGTGCTCGGCGGCGCGCGCACGTCGCCGGAAGCGGTCGAAGGCGCGATGGAGATCTATCGCAAGCTCGGCATGCGGCCGCTGCACGTGCGCAAGGAAGTGCCGGGCTTCATCGCGGATCGTTTGCTCGAAGCGTTGTGGCGCGAGGCGCTACATCTCGTCAACGAAGGCGTCGCGACCACCGGCGAGATCGACGATGCGATCCGCTTCGGCGCGGGCATCCGCTGGTCGTTCATGGGCACGTTCCTCACCTACACGCTGGCCGGCGGCGACGCGGGCATGCGACACTTCATGCAGCAATTCGGCCCCGCGCTCGAACTGCCGTGGACGAAGCTGGTCGCGCCGACGTTGACCGACGCGCTGATCGACAGTGTCGTCGAAGGCACGACCGAACAGCAGGGCACGCGCAGCATCAAGGAGCTCGAACGCTATCGCGACGAGTGCATCACCGAGGTGCTGAAATCGATCGCCGCGGTGAAGGCGCGGCACGGGATGCGATTCGAGGACTAGACGATGACGGGCGATACCCCGCTGACGATTTACCGCGACGTGGTGCGGCCCGAATGGGTCGACTACAACGGCCACCTGCGCGATGCGTTCTATCTGCTGATCTTCAGCTTCGCGACCGATGCGCTGCTGGATCGCATCGGCCTCGACGACGCCGCGCGTCGCGAGCGGGGCCGCTCGGTCTATACGCTCGAAGCGCACGTGAACTACCTGCACGAGATCAAGGAAGGCGCGCCGGTGCGCGTCGATGCGCGCGTGCTGGCGCACGACGCGAAGCGGCTGCATCTGTATCTCGAACTGTTCGCCGACGGGCATGACGACGCGGTATCGGCGAGCGAGCAGATGCTGCTGCACGTCGATACGCGCGGCGGTGCGAAGTCGGCGCCGTTCGACGACGACGTGGCCGCGCGCGTGGCCGAACTGCACGCTTTGCAGCGCGATTGCGCGGCGCCTGCTTATGCGGGCCGCGTGATCGGGTTGCCGCCGCGGCGCTAGCAACGCGCGTCATCTTTTCCATCGTCGTCCTCGATCGCGGAGCGCACACGATGCTCGAACCGGAAATCGCGGCGTTCGTCGCGGCCGTCGACGCGTGGTATCCGGCCGATGCGGCGGCGCGCTCGCCCGACGAGCAGCGCCGCCTCTACGACCGCTTCGCGGCCGAATGGACGCCGGCCGCGCTGCCGGCCGGCATCGTGCGGCGGGACGCCGTGTGGCACGCGCCGGACGGCCGCCCGATCGCGCTGCGGCGCTATACGTCCGCGCACGGCACGCCACGCGGCACGGTGTTGTTTTTTCATGGCGGCGGTTTCGTCGTCGGCTCGCTCGACAGTCATGCGCTGATCACCGCGCAACTGGCGGCCGATACCGGCCTCGACGTGATCGCGGTCGACTATCGGCTGGCGCCCGAATACCGCGCGCCGGCCGCGCTCGACGATTGCGCGGAAGTCACGCGCGCCGCACGCGATGCGCGCTGGCCGTTCGGGCCGTGCGCGCATCCGCTGACGCTCGCGGGCGACAGCGCGGGCGGGATGCTCGCGGCGGCGGTGGCGACCGCGCTGCGCGATGCGGGCGAACGCAACGTGGACGGCATCGCGCTCGTCTATCCGATGCTCGGTTTCGAACCGCAATCGCCCGCGCGCGAAACGGAAGCGCACGCGCCGATGCTGACGCTCGACGACGTGCATCGCTACCGCGCGCTGTACTGGAACGGCGACCTGTCGGCCGTGCTGCTGAACGATGACCCGCTGCTGCGCGCGTCGGTGCCGCTCGAAGCCACACGCTTCGACGGCTTGCCGCCGGTGCTCGCGATCGGCGCCGAGCACGATCCGCTGCGCGACGATGCGCGCGTGTACGTCGAGCGGATTCGCGCGGCCGGCGGGGTCGCGCACGGCTGGATGGGAGAGGGGCTGGTGCATGGCTGCTGGCGCGCGCTCGGAACGAGCCCGCAGGCCGCACGGATGCACCGGATGGTCGGCGGGTTCTTGCTCGCACCACACGCGTAGCGGGCGTTTTCGGGGAGGCAACGATGCAGGCAGCGGCGCAACACCGTATCGAGGACTGGCGGACGTTTTCGGCCGACGCGGCCATCGCGGCGGCGACGATCGGCGATGGCGCGGTGGACGTCGAGTGGAGCGACGCGCGACGCTCGCCGTTCCATTTCGACTGGCTGCGCGACAACTGCGCGTGTTCCGCGTGCGTGCACGCGATCACGCGCGAACAGGTGTTCGAGATCGCCGATGCGCGCGAGGATCTGTCCGCGCTCACCGTGCACGTCGAAGCCGATGGCGCGCTGCATGTGGAATGGAACGACGGGCACCGCAGTGCGTGGTCGCCGGGCTGGTTGCGTGCGCACGCGTACGACGACGCATCGCGCGCGGAGCGTCTGGCCGTGCATCGGCGGCACGTATGGACCGGCGACGATGCGACGGCGATCGGCGTGTTCGCGTGGCGCGACGTGATGGAGGACGACCGCGCGTTGCTGGCATGGCTCGGCGCGTTGCAGCGCACGGGGTTGACGCTCGTCGAAGGCGTGCCGGCCGAGCGCGGCCGTGTCGACGAGATCGCGCGCCGCGTCGGCCTGATCCGCGAAAGCAATTTCGGCGTGCTGTTCGACGTCGAATCGAAGCCGCGCCCGGACAGCAATGCGTATACGTCGCTGAATCTTCCGCCGCACACCGATCTGCCGACGCGCGAATTGCAGCCGGGCGTGCAGTTCCTGCACTGCCTCGCGAACGACGCGACGGGCGGCGACAGCATTTTCCTCGATGGCTTCGCGCTCGCGGATGCGTTGCGGCGCGAACATCCGGACGATTTCGAGCGGCTCGCATCGACGCCGTTCGAGTTCTGGAACAAGAGCGCGAACAGCGACTACCGCTGTTCGGCGCCGGTGATCGGGCTCGATGCGCGCGGCCATGTGACGGAAGTGCGTGTCGCGAATTTCCTGCGCGGCCCGCTCGATGCGCCGGCCGGCGCGGTGCCGGCCGTCTATCGTGCGTATCGGCGGTTCCTCGCGCTGGCGCGCGAGCCGCGTTTTCGCGTGCAGCGCCGGTTGCGGGCAGGCGACATGTGGGCGTTCGACAACCGGCGCGTGCTGCACGCGCGCACCGAGTTCGACCCGTCGACGGGCCGCCGGCACTTGCAGGGCTGTTACGTCGATCGCGACGAGTTGCTGTCGCGGTGGCGCGTGCTGTCGCGATCGGCGCCGGCCGGGGCTGCGGCCGCGGCGCGCTGACCGGCACGCACGGCGCCTTCTCGCACACCTGTTCGGGAAAAAGCACCCGGACGCCAGGCGTCCGGGCGAAGCCACCCGCTGCCGGGCGGCGGAGGTATGCGTTTCACAAAAAAGACGAGCCCCGCGAAGGGGGCTCGTCCGGATTGCTTGACTTCAGCGCGCGACGCGCGGCGCCCGCCGGGGGCGCGTCGGCTTACTGGCCGAAGAAGATCGAGTCGCGTGCGTTCGACGACGCGGCAGCCGGTGCGCCCGAGTGGACGAGCGGAGCCGGTTGCGCGCCGTAGCCGCTGGTGTCGGCGCCATGAACGCGCGCTTCGGCGCTCTGGATGTCGTTCGGGTAGTACGGGCTCGACAGACCCGGCTTGTAGCCGGCCTTTTCGAGCTGGACCAGTTCGTTGCGCACTTGAGCGCGCGTCACGGTGCTTTGAGCGAATGCGCCGAACGAAGCGGACAGGGCGGCAGCGGCAACGACTGCGGAAACGAGCGATTTCATGGTGACCTCCGGTGTTTTATTGAGTTCGCTCTCGACACCATGTCTTGAGCGATTGATCAAATCTTAGTCACCGGGCGGTTCAGGGTAAACGCTGATTTTGACGATAGATTGTTTCCTGTCTGGTAACAGTGGAGCGCTGAATCAGTCTTTCAATGGGCTTTCTTTTCGGTTGCCGTAATAAGTATGAAGAATATCGAGATCGCGTGCGGGCGGTTCAGCGTGCTTCGACCGCCGCATCGAACGGCCGGCCCGGCGCGCGTCCTGCGGGCGCCCCGGCGCTGAGGAAGCGCACGCCCGTGGCGGCTTCCGAGGCCTCCCACAGCAATGCCGCCGACGCCACGTTGCGTGCCGCGCGCGGTACGCTCGCCGGCGCCGGCAGCCCGCGCGACTCGAACCAGCCGGACGGGCCGATGTACGCGCCGCCCGCCAGATCGGGCGACGTTGCCGCATGGATCGCGGGCAGCGCGCCCTGGTCGGCCGGCTGCGCGAGATAACGGTTCGCGGCACGCATCAGCGCGGCGCGGGCCGGGGAACTGTCCATCGCCGGGCCCGCGAACTGCAGGTTGGTCGCCGCGTAGCCGGGGTGTGCGGCGACGCTGATGCCGGCGAACGCCGCGCGCTCGAAACGGCGCTGCAACTCGATCGCGAACACGAGGTTCGCGAGCTTGCTGTCGCAGTAGGCGAGATAACGGTTGTAGCGCTGCGTGGCGCGCAGGTCGTCGACACGAATCCGGCCGCCGCGGTTGAAGCCGCTCGACATCGTGACGACGCGCGCCCGGCGCGCGGCGCGTAGCGCCGGCAGCAACTGGCCGGTCAGCGCGAAATGGCCGAGGTGGTTGGTGCCGAATTGCATCTCGAAGCCGTCGCGCGTGTGCCGCAGCGGCAGGAACATCACACCGGCGTTGTTGCAGAGGATGTCGACGCGGCCGTGGCGTTCGCCGACGTCGGCGGCGAAGCGGGCGATCGACGCGAGATCGGCGAGATCGAGCGGATCGACTTCGACGCGGGCATGAGGATGAAGCCGGCGGATCGCGTCGGCCGCCTGCGCGCCGCGTGCGGCGTCGCGGCAGCCCATCACGACCGTCGCGCCTTTCGCGGCCAGCGTTTCCGCGAGCTGCCAGCCGAGACCGCTGTTGGCGCCCGTCACGACCGCGATCTTGCCGCCTTGCGCCGGGACGTGGCGCGCGCTCCATGCATGCATGTCTGCCTCCATTGGCGCAGCCGGTCGGCCGCGGCACGTAATCGTTACATTGAGTGGTGTAACGATAGTGCGGGCGGACGGAGCAGACAAGCGGGGGAACTAGACCGGCGCTTCTAGGGCTGGCGCGTGGCGCCGCGAGCCCGGCGCGCGGCCGGCAGGTGTTACCTGCTGCCGGCCAGCGCGAGCACTTCGGCGGCGGAGATCATGGCGGCGGCGTTCGCGGGGGCCGGGCGCTCGGCCGGGCGGAACACTTCGTCGCCGCGATGGATGACCTGGCGCGACAGCGCGCAGGTGCCGGTGCGCTGCGCGAAGCGGCGGCGCCAGCGCTGTTCGCCGTAGTGACAGCGGCCGGGTTCGACCCAGCGGACGACGAGCAGCGTATCGGAACGTTCGAGGATTTCGACGTGGACGTCGGCGGGATCGAGCGCAGGCAGGGATTTGGAGGCCTTCATTTTGCCGTTTCCTAAAGCCCGTGCGGGTTCGGCCATGGCAGTGGGGTGTCACTACCCAAGGGGGAATCCGTAGGGGTTTCCATGAGTGGTGCGCTAAATGTAAGCGTCTGTGACCGGAAAAAACATCCTGTCTGGCTCAAATTACCTTTTGCCGATTTAGAAACAATCCACGCTTATTTTCTTGAAAAACCAAGGACAAAAAGCCCCGGACGGGGACGTCCGGGGCGGAAAATCGGCCCGCGCGCCGTGTCTGCTCGCCCAGTCACGGGATACATCGCCGGAGGACGGAGGTGCCCGCAGGGATCCTGCGCGGGCGCGGAGGCGATGTACCGGAAGCGCGGTCCGGCAACGCCATGATGGCGTGCGCCACCCGTTGACACCCTGACGCGAACATGACTTTTTTGTCAGGTTGCGCCGTTCGCCGTGCCGAACGGCGCCGAAGAATCGGCGCAAAGGCCCGCCCGTATTGGCTTTGCGCGGATCGCCCAAGCAAAGCCTCGACGCCGCTCTCACGCCGAATCCTCATCCGCCGGACGGGTTCGCCAGCCCCGGGTAAATACTGAATTCCGATTTCGTGACAAACGCGGGATCCGTTCCTATGATTGGTTGGACCTTTAGTCCTTTGTGCCAATCGGCCGACTGGCGGCCGGCTTTTTCGGAGAGTGCTCATGAGATTGCAGGGCAAACGCGCGCTGGTGACGGCGGCCGGGCAGGGCATCGGCCGTGCGACCGCGCTGCGGTTCGCGCGCGAGGGCGCCGACGTGCTGGCGACCGACATCAACGAAGCCGCGCTGGTGCGGCTCGAAGCCGACGCCGAGCGCGCGGGCGGCCGGCTGGTCACGCGGCGGCTCGACGTCACCGACGCGAACGAGGTGGCCGCGCTCGCCGCGAGCGAACGCGCATTCGACGTGCTGTTCAACTGCGCGGGCTACGTGCACCACGGCTCGATCCTCGACTGCGACGACGACGCGTGGGCGTTCTCGCTGAACCTGAACGTCACGTCGATGTACCGGCTGATCCGCGCGCTGCTGCCCGCGATGCTCGAAGCCGGCGGCGCGTCGATCGTCAACATGGCGTCGGCCGCGTCGAGCGTGAAGGGCGTGCCGAACCGCTTCGTGTACGGCACCACCAAGGCGGCCGTGATCGGGCTGACCAAGGCGGTGGCCGCCGATTTCGTCGAGCGGGGCATCCGCTGCAACGCGATCTGCCCGGGCACGATCGAATCGCCGTCGCTCGAGCAGCGGATCGCCGACCAGGCGCGCACGCGCCACGTGTCGACCGACGAGGTGCGCCAGGCGTTCGTCGCGCGCCAGCCGATCGGCCGCATCGGCACCGCGGACGAAGTGGCCGCGCTCGCGCTGTACCTGGCGTCCGACGAAGCGTCGTTCACCACCGGCACGATTCACCTGATCGACGGCGGCTGGTCAAACTGACCGCGTCAAACTGACCGCCCCTTTCCATCCACTTTCCGTTTCCGTTCGGACGACGATATGAAACTGCTGAGATTTGGCGACAAACACCATGAAAAACCGGGCCTGCTGGATGCGCAGGGCCACATTCGCGATCTGTCCGGCGTGATCGACGACATCGCCGGCGACGCGCTGACGCCCGCGTCGCTCGCGCGGCTGCGCGACATCCCGCCGTCGTCGCTGCCGCTCGTCGAAGGCACGCCGCGGCTCGGCGCGTGCGTCGGCCGCGTCGGCAAGTTCATCTGCATCGGGCTCAACTACTCGGATCACGCGGCCGAATCGGGGATGGAGGTGCCGAAGGAGCCCGTCGTGTTCGGCAAGTGGACGAGCGCGATTTCCGGCCCGAACGACGACGTCGAAATCCCGCGCGGCTCCGAGAAGACCGACTGGGAAGTCGAGCTCGGCGTGGTGATCGGCCAGGGCGGCCGCTATATCGACGAAGCCGATGCGCTGTCGCACGTCGCCGGTTACTGCGTCGTGAACGACGTGTCGGAGCGCGAATATCAGCTCGAACGCGGCGGCACGTGGGACAAGGGCAAGGGCAACGACACGTTCGGCCCGCTCGGGCCCTGGCTCGTGACGGCCGACGAAGTGCCCGATCCGCACGCGCTGCGGCTGTGGCTGGACGTGGACGGCCACCGCTACCAGAACGGCTCGACCGCGACGATGGTGTTCCGCGTGCCGCACCTGATCAGCTACCTGAGCCGCTTCATGAGCTTGCAGCCGGGCGACGTGATCTCGACCGGCACGCCGCCGGGTGTCGGCCTCGGACAGAAGCCGCCCGTCTACCTGCGCGCCGGACAAGTGATCACGCTCGGCATCGACGGGCTCGGCGAGCAACGCCAGCGCACCGTGCAGGCCTGATTCCCTTTAACGGACGGTTCGTCATGCCTATCATTCGATCGATGCGCGTCCTCGACGTGCGCTTTCCGACCTCGCGCCAGCTCGACGGCTCCGACGCGATGAATCCGGACCCCGATTATTCGGCGGCCTACGTCGTGCTCGAAACCGACCACGACGGGCTCGAAGGTCACGGGCTCACGTTCACCATCGGGCGCGGCAACGAAATCTGCTGTGCGGCGATCGACGCGATGCGTCACCTCGTCGTCGGCCTGGACCTCGACTGGATCCGCGAGGACATGGGCCGTTTCTGGCGGCACGTCACGTCGGACAGCCAGTTGCGCTGGATCGGCCCCGACAAGGGCGCGATCCACCTGGCGACGGGCGCCGTCGTCAATGCGGTGTGGGATTTGTGGGCGAAGGCCGTCGGCAAGCCGCTGTGGCGGCTCGTCGCCGACATGAGTCCGGAGGAGCTGGTGCGGGCGATCGACTTCCGCTACCTGACCGACTGCCTGAGCCCGGACGAAGCGCTCGAGCTGCTGCGCCGGCAGGCGCCCGGCAAGGCCGCGCGGATCGCCGCGCTCGAGCGCGACGGCTACCCGTGCTACACGACGTCGGCCGGCTGGCTCGGCTACAGCGACGACAAGCTGCGCCGGCTGTGCCGCGAGGCGGTGGAAGAAGGCTTCGACCACGTGAAGCTGAAAGTCGGCGGGAACCTCGAGGACGACATCCGCCGCGTGACGATCGCGCGCGAGGTGATCGGCCCCGACCGCAAGCTGATGATCGACGCGAACCAGGTGTGGGAAGTCGACGAGGCGATCGACTGGGTGCGCGAGCTCGCGTTCGCGCGGCCGTGGTTCATCGAGGAGCCGACGAGCCCCGACGACGTCGAAGGGCATCGCAAGATCCGCAAGGCGATCGCGCCGGTGCAGGTCGCGACCGGCGAGATGTGCCAGAACCGCGTGCTGTTCAAGCAGTTCATCGCGCGCGGCGCGATCGACGTCGTGCAGATCGACGCGTGCCGGCTCGGCGGCGTGAACGAGATTCTCGCGGTGATGCTGATGGCCGCGAAGTACGGGCTGCCGGTGTGCCCGCATGCGGGCGGCGTCGGCCTGTGCGAGTACGTGCAGCACCTGTCGATGATCGATTACGTGTGCATTTCCGGCACGAAGGAAGGGCGCGTGACCGAGTACGTCGACCACCTGCACGAGCATTTCGTCGAACCGTGCGTGGTGCGCGGCGCAGCGTACATGCCGCCGACGGCGCCCGGTTTCTCGATCGAGATGAAGCCCGAATCGCTGGAGCAATACCGGTTCCGCGGCTGACGCGGGGCGACGCGCGACGGCGCGCCGCGCGCGCCGTGCGCGGCGACAACATGAACGACGGAGACGCGAAGTGGATTTGAATCTGCAAGACAAGGTCGTGATCGTGACCGGCGGTGCGTCGGGCATCGGCGCCGCGATCTCGATGCGGCTGGCCGGCGAGGGCGCGATACCGGTGGTGTTCGCGCGCCACGCGCCCGACGACGCCTTCTGGCGCGAACTCGCGCAGCATCAGCCGCGCGCTGCGTGCGTGAGCGTCGAACTGCAGGACGATGCGCAGTGCCGCGATGCCGTCGCGCAGACCGTCGCGCGCTTCGGCCGTATCGACGGCCTCGTGAACAATGCGGGCATCAACGACAGCATCGGGCTTGACGCCGGGCGTGATGCGTTCGTCGCGTCGCTCGAACGCAACCTGATCCATTACTACGTGATGGCGCACTACTGCGTGCCGCACCTGAAGGCGGCGCGCGGCGCGATCGTCAACATTTCGTCGAAGACGGCCGTGACCGGGCAGGGCAACACGAGCGGCTATTGCGCGTCGAAGGGCGCGCAGCTCGCGCTGACACGTGAATGGGCGGTCGCGTTGCGCGACGACGGCGTGCGCGTGAACGCGGTGATTCCCGCCGAGGTGATGACGCCGCTCTACCAGAACTGGATCGCCGGTTTCGACGATCCGGAGGCGAAAGTCGCGGAAATTGCCGGCAAGGTGCCGCTCGGCCGGCGCTTCACGACGGCCGACGAGATCGCCGATACGGCCGTGTTCCTGCTGTCGGATCGCGCATCGCACACGACGGGCCAGTGGCTGTTCGTCGATGGCGGCTACACGCATCTCGATCGTGCGATCAGTTGAGGGCCGCGTTCCATGCAACCCGACCCGACCCCGAACACCCCGCCGCCGCTGATCGCGCTGACCGGCATCGGCAAGCGCTTTCCGGGCGTGCAGGCGCTCGACGATTGCCGTTTCGACCTGCATGCGGGTGAAGTGCATGCGCTGATGGGCGAGAACGGCGCCGGCAAGTCGACGCTGATGAAGATACTCGCGGGCGTCTACCAGCGCGACGCGGGCGAGATCCGGATGGACGGCCGCCCGGTGGAGATCACCGACCCGCGTGCCGCGCAGGCGCTCGGCATCGGCATCATCCATCAGGAACTGAACCTGATGAATCACCTGAGCGTCGCACAGAACATCTTCATCGGCCGCGAGCCGCGCGGCCGCTTCGGCGTGTTCGTCGACGAAGACAGGCTGAACCGGGACGCTGCCGCGATCTTCCGGCGGATGCGGCTCGATCTCGATCCGCGCACGCCGGTCGGCCGGCTGACGGTCGCGAAGCAGCAGATGGTCGAGATCGCGAAGGCGCTGTCGTTCGACTCGCGCGTGCTGATCATGGACGAGCCGACCGCCGCGCTGAACAACGCGGAGATCGCCGAGCTGTTCCGCATCATCCGCGACCTGCGCGCGAACGGCGTCGGCATCATCTACATCTCGCACAAGATGGACGAGCTGCGCCAGATCGCCGATCGCGTGACCGTGATGCGCGACGGCAAGTACGTCGCGACCGTGCCGATGGCGGACACGTCGATGGACACGATCATCTCGATGATGGTCGGCCGCCAGCTCGATGCGCAAACCCGCACGCCGCCCGATACGTCCGCGAACGAGATCGCGCTCGAAGTGCGCGGGCTGTCGCGCGGCCGCGCGATCCGCGACGTCGGCTTCACGCTGCGGCGCGGCGAGATCCTCGGCTTCGCCGGGCTGATGGGCGCGGGCCGCACCGAGGTCGCGCGCGCGGTGTTCGGCGCGGATCCGGTCGACGCGGGCGAGATCCGCGTGCACGGCAGGGCCGTGACGATCCGCACGCCGGCCGACGCGGTGAGGTTCGGCATCGGCTATCTGTCCGAGGATCGCAAGCACTTCGGGCTCGCGGTCGGGATGGACGTGCAGAACAACATCGCGCTGTCGAGCATGCGCCGCTTCGTGCGCCGCGGCATGTTCCTCGATGCGCGCGGGATGCGCGAGGCCGCGCAGTCGTACGTGCGCCAGCTCGCGATCCGCACGCCGTCGGTCGCGCAGCCCGCGCGGCTCTTGTCGGGCGGCAACCAGCAGAAGATCGTGATCGCGAAGTGGCTGCTGCGCGACTGCGACATCCTGTTCTTCGACGAACCGACGCGCGGCATCGACGTCGGCGCGAAAAGCGAGATCTACAAGCTGCTCGACGCGCTGGCCGCCGACGGCAAGGCGATCGTGATGATCTCGTCGGAGCTGCCCGAGGTGCTGCGCATGAGCCACCGGATTCTCGTGATGTGCGAAGGCCGCGTGACCGGCGAATTGCGCGCGGCCGACGCCACGCAGGAAAAGATCATGCAGCTCGCGACGCAGCGCGAGTCGACCGTATTGTCCTGAATCAGACGCTCAGACGCCTACCCGATCATGTCCAACGATACGCATCCCGTTCCGTCCCTGGCCACCGGCGACACGCCGGCCGCCGCAGCGAGCCTGAAATCGCGCTTCTTCAACCCGGCCGCGCGGCAGAAGCTGCTCGCGTTCGCGAGCCTCGTGCTGCTGATCGTGTTCTTCAGCTTCGCGTCGTCGAACTTCCTCGAAGTCGACAACCTCGTGTCGATCCTGCAGGCCACCGCCGTGAACGGCGTGCTGGCCGTCGCCTGTACGTACGTGATCATCACGTCCGGCATCGACCTGTCGGTCGGCACGCTGATGACGTTCTGCGCGGTGATGGCCGGCGTCGTGCTGACCAAGTGGGGCATGCCGCTGCCGCTCGGGATTCTGGCGGCGCTGGGCTTCGGCGCGCTGTCGGGCGGCGTGTCGGGCATCGTGATCGCGAAGATGAAGGTGCCGCCGTTCATCGCGACGCTCGGCATGATGATGCTGCTCAAGGGGTTGTCGCTCGTGATCTCCGGCACGCGGCCGATCTACTTCAACGACACGCCGGGCTTCACGTCGATCGCGCAGGATTCGCTGATCGGCAACCTGATTCCCGCGCTGCCGATCCCGAACGCGGTGCTGATCCTGTTCCTCGTCGCGATCGGCGCGTCGATCGTGCTGAACCGCACCATCTTCGGCCGCTACACGTTCGCGCTCGGCAGCAACGAGGAGGCGCTCAGGCTGTCCGGCGTGAACGTCGACGCGTGGAAGATCGCCGTCTACACGTTCAGCGGCGCGGTGTGCGGGATCGCCGGCCTGCTGATCGCGTCGCGGCTGAACTCCGCGCAGCCGGCGCTCGGGCAGGGCTACGAGCTCGATGCGATTGCGGCCGTCGTGATCGGCGGCACGTCGCTGTCGGGCGGCGCGGGCAGCATCGTCGGCACCATCATCGGCGCGTTCATCATGAGCGTGCTGACCAACGGCCTGCGCATCATGTCGGTCGCGCAGGAATGGCAGACGGTCGTGACGGGCGTGATCATCATCCTCGCCGTCTACGTGGACATCCTGCGCCGGCGGCGCCGCTGACGCAGGTACGGGCGCAAGCACGCATGGGCTTCACCGCCGGCCGGGCCGGCATTTCAGTCGATACCAACCAAGGAGACGCGAAGTGATCAGGAGCAAGGTGTTGAACGCGATCGTCGGGCTGACGTTCGCCGTCGGCGTCACGGCCGGCGCGCAGGCGCAGGAAACCTACATCCCGCTGATCTCGAAAGGCTTCCAGCATCAGTTCTGGCAGGCCGTGAAATCGGGCGCGATGCAGGCGGCGAAGGACTACAAGGTGAAGGTGACGTTCGAAGGGCCGGAAACCGAGGCGATGGTCGACAAGCAGATCGACATGCTGTCGGCCGCGATCGCGAAGAAACCGGCCGCGCTCGGCTTCGCGGCGCTCGACAGCAAGGCCGCGCTGCCGCTCCTGAAGAAGGCGCAGGCCGAGAAGATTCCGGTGATCGCGTTCGACTCGGGCGTGGACAGCGACATTCCGGTGACGACGGCCGCGACCAACAACAAGGCGGCCGCCGCGCTCGCCGCCGACAAGCTCGCTGCGCTGATCGGCGACGAAGGCGAGGTGGCCGTGGTCGCGCACGACCAGACGAGCCGCACCGGCATCGACCGCCGCGACGGCTTCCTCGAACGGATGAAGTCCGCGCATCCGAAGGTACAGGTCGTGACCGTGCAGTACGGCGAGGGCGACCAGCTGAAGTCGACCGAGGTGACGAAGTCGATCCTGCAGGCGTATCCGAAGCTCAAGGGGCTGTTCGGCACCAACGAAGGCTCGGCGATCGGCGTGGTCAACGGCGTGCGCGAGATGAAGCGCAAGGTCGTGATCATCGGCTACGATTCCGGCAAGCAGCAGAAGGACGCGATCCGCAGCGGGCTGATGGCCGGCGCGATCACGCAGAACCCGATCGGGATCGGCTACAAGACCGTCGAGGCGGCCGTGAAGGCGATCAAGGGCGAGAAGCTGCCGAAGGTCATCGATACCGGGTTCTACTGGTACGACAAGACCAATATCGACGATCCGAAGATCACGGCGGTGTTGTACGACTGAACGTGGCGAATGGTGGCGACGATGCGGGCCGTCGCCGCCGCGGCGATTGAACACGAGGGCATCATGGGCGCAGTGCGTATCGATTCGCATCAGCACTTCTGGCGTTATCGCGCGGCCGACTATCCGTGGATCGGCCCCGGCATGGGCGTGCTCGCGCGCGACTACCTGCCCGACGCGCTGTGGCCGCAGATGCATGCGCAGGCGCTCGGCGCGTCGATCGCGGTGCAGGCGCGCGCCGGGCGCGACGAGACGGCATTCCTGCTCGACCTCGCGCGCGACGACGCACGCATCGCGGCGGTGGTCGGCTGGGAGGATCTCGGCGCGCCGGCGCTGGCCGACCGTGTCGCCGAGTGGCGCAGCCCGAAGCTGCGCGGCTTTCGTCACCAGGTGCAGGACGAAGCCGACGTCGGCGCGTTCGTCGCCGATCCCGGCTTCAATCGCGGCGTCGCGTGGCTGCAGGCGAACGGTTACGTGTACGACGTGCTCGTGTTCGAGCGCCAGTTGCCGGACGTGCGTGCGTTCTGCGCGCGGCACGACGCGCACTGGCTCGTGCTCGATCATTGCGGCAAGCCGGCGCTCGCCGCGTTCGAGCGCGACGACACGGCATTTCCGCGCTGGCGTGCGGCGCTGCGCGAGCTGGGCGCGCTGCCGCAAGTCGTGTGCAAGCTGTCGGGGCTCGTGACCGAGGCCGACTGGCGGCGCGGTCTGCGCGGACAGGATATCCGGCATGTCGAACAGTGCCTCGACGCGGCGCTCGACGCGTTCGGCCCGCAGCGGCTGATGTTCGGCTCGGACTGGCCCGTGTGCCTGCTCGCGGCGTCGTATGACGAAGTGGCGTCGCTCGTCGAGCGCTGGGCCGAATCGCGGCTGTCGGCGGCCGAGCGCGACGCGTTGTGGGGCGGCACGGCCGCGCGTTGCTACGCGGTGCCGGGCGACATGAAGCGCGGCATATAAAATAGGCGCGAGCGGTCTGCCGATTCGTCAGACCGTCCGGAACGAAACCGATTACCAGCGTCAACGTATGTCCATCCAGCCGATTCAGAACCGCCGCCTCTACCAGCAGATCGCCGACAAGCTCAGCGCGATGATCGAGTCCGGCGATTTCCCGCCGGGCAGCTATCTGCCGCCCGAGCGCGAACTGGCCGAACGCTTCGGCGTGTCGCGCACGTCGGTGCGCGAGGCACTGATCGCGCTCGAAGTGAACGGGCTCGTCAGCGTGCGCGTCGGCGACGGCGTGAAGGTGCGCCACCCGGAAGCGGCTGCCGTGCCCGAACCCGCGCCGGCGCCCGACGCGAAGGTCGCGCCGTTCTCGATCGTCGAGATCGATCCCGAACTCGGCATCGCGCTCGACCTCGATACCGAAATCCCGCCGTTCGCGCTGCTGCAGGCGCGCCGGCTGATCGAGCCGGAAGCCGCGTCGCTGGCCGCGAAGCATGGCTCGGACGCGCAGATCGAAGGGATTCACGAAGCGTTCCTGCGCAACCAGGACGACAACCGCAGCGGCTCGCTCACGCACCCGGGCGACCGGCTGTTCCACATCCGCATCGCGGAAGCGAGCGACAACCCCGCGTATGCGCTGATGATCAAGCAGTTGCTCGCGCACAAGTACGATCTGATGTTCCAGCGGCTGCAGTCGCTGTACATGCCGAACGACATGCCGCACCGGTCCGAGCTCGAGCATCGCGCGATCCTCGACGCGATCCGCGCGCGCGACCCGGACGCCGCGCGCCGCGCGATGGCCGAGCATCTCGACGAAGTGATCCGCATCTTCGGCCGCGCGCTCGACTGAGCGCACGAATCGATTTCCTGCATGTCGGGAAGCGGCGCACGCGACGCGGACCCTTCCGGGTGTCGATGCGGCGTCCGCACCGTGCGAGCGCACCGGCCGTCGGGACAGAACGAACGCTGCGCTGCGAGCGACGCGCGCCGGTCGACCGGCACGCCGCTCGCGCGCCGAATGGAGTGTGACGAATGCGCGTGAACGATTGCCACAATTTCCACGACTTCCGCGAACTCGCCAGGCGGCGGTTGCCGGGACCGATCTTCAACTACATCGACGGTGCGGCCGACGATGAAGCCACGTATCGACGCAACACGCGTGCGTTCGAACGCTGCGATCTGGTGCCGAACGTGTTGCGCGGCGTGCGCGATGTCGACCTGTCGGTGACGGTCATGGGGCAGAAGCTCGGCATGCCGGTCTATTGCTCGCCGACGGCGCTGCAACGCCTGTTTCATCATGACGGCGAGCGCGCGGTCGCCGCCGCGGCCGCGAAATTCGACACGATGTTCGGCGTGTCGTCGCTCGGCACCGTGAGCCTGGAAGAAGCGCGTGCGATCAGCCAGGGCCCGCAGGTCTACCAGTTCTACTTTCACAAGGATCGCGGCCTCAACCGCGAGATGATGAACCGCTCGAGGGACGCCGGCGTGAACGTGATGATGCTGACGGTGGACAGCATTACCGGCGGCAATCGCGAGCGCGACAAGCGCACCGGTTTTTCGATTCCATTCCGGCTGACTCTCGCGGGGCTGACCGAGTTCGCGTTGAAGCCGGCCTGGGCCATCAACTATCTGACCCACGAGCGGTTCCGGTTGCCGCAACTCGACCGGCATGTCGACATGGGCGGCGGCGCGATGTCGATCAGCCGCTACTTCACGGACATGCTGGATCCGTCGATGTCATGGGACGACGTCGCCGCGATGGTGCGGGAGTGGAACGGGCAGTTTTGCCTGAAAGGCGTGATGTCGGTCGACGATGCCCGCCGGGCGGTGGACATCGGCTGTACCGGCATCGTGTTGTCGAACCACGGCGGACGGCAACTGGACGGTTCGCGCGCGGCGTTCGATCAGCTTGCCGAGATCGTCGACGCGGTGGGCGACCGGATCGACGTGATGATGGATGGCGGCGTGCAGCGCGGTTCGCACGTACTGAAGGCGCTGGCGTTGGGGGCGAAGGCCGTCGGGCTGGGACGCTATTACCTGTTCCCGCTCGCCGCCGCCGGGCAGCCCGGCGTCGAGCGCGCGTTGCAACTGATGCGGGCGGAGATCGAACGGGACATGCGGCTGATGGGCTGCGCGTCCGTTGCGCAACTCGGGCGAGATCAGCTGCGCTTTCGCTGACGACGCCGGATTCGACGCCATTCGGGGCGGCGCGTCGGGGGATCGCCTGCTCAGAAGCGATCCGCGCGATACGGCGCCGGATCGGTGAACGGCGCCTCGCCGGTCATCATCTCGGCGAGCAGGCGGCCGGTGACGGGGCCGAGCGTCAGGCCGTGATGGTTGTGGCCGAACGCGAACCACAGCCCGCGATGCGCGGGCGCGGGGCCGATCACCGGGCGCATGTCGGGCGTGCACGGCCGGAAGCCGAGCCACGGATGCGGGTCGAGCCGCTCGCCGAACCCGAACACCGGCCGCGCGACGCGTTCCGCGCGTTCGAGCTGCACGCCCGTTGGCGGAAGCCCGCGCCGCGCGATCTCGACGCCGGTCGTCAGCCGCAATCCGCGCCGCATCGGCGCGATCACGTAACCGTATTCGCGATCGACGATCGGCGCCGACGGCACGCCGCGCGCGGACGGCGCGTAGTGCATGTGATAGCCGCGCTTCTCGCGCAGCGGAATCTTGTAGCCGAACTTGCCGAACACCGTGTCGGACCACGGGCCGAGCGCGACGACGACGGCTGGCGCGGCCGCCGGGCCGTCGTCGGTCTTCACCTGCCAGCCGGGTGACAGCGCGTCGAGGCTCGCGGCGTCGCCCGTCAGCAGCGTGCCGCCGCCCTGCGCGAACAGCTGCGCATACGCTTTGACGAGCGCGGACGGATCGACGACGCTTTTCGGGTCGAGCCAGTGCAGCGCGCCGCAGAAGCCCGCCGCGAGGCTCGGTTCATGCGCGAGCAGCGCGGCCGCGTCGAGCGGCGTGATGCCGAGCCCGTGGCGGCGCGCGGTGAGGCCGGCCTCGGCCACGCCGCGTTCGAATGCGGCCGGCGTGCGGAACGCTTCCAGCCAGCCGTTCGCGCGAATCAGTTCGCCGGCGCCGGCCCGGGCGATCAGCGCGTCGTGTTCGACGATGCAGCGTTCGATCAGCGGCAGCATGTCGCGCGAGGCCGCCGCGTGACGTAGCGGCGCCGATTCCCACCAGAACCGCGCGAGCCACGGCGCGAACGCGGGCAGCGACGCGCTGTGCCAGTAGAGGTCGGTCGAGCGATTCAGCGCATAGCGCATCAGCGTGAACGGGCTGCGCGGGAACGGGTACGGTTCGACCGACGAGCGCTCGATCAGCCCGGCATTGCCGAAGCTCGTGCCTTCGCCGGGCGCGCCGCGATCGACGAGCGCAACCTTGCGCCCGCGATCCTGCAGGTGCAGCGCGGCGGAGACGCCGACGATGCCGGCGCCGAGAACGATGACGTCGAAATCCATCGATGACGGGAGAGAGGTTGATATAGGTTGCGAGCCGACATCGTGGTCGGAGCGAATACCGCGGGCTGCCCCCGTACGGCTTGTTATTAGGATACTCGCGATGTCATTCGATTCGCAAAATCACTGGGGGTCTGCTGGGCTGCACTTCACGATTTGCGACAATCTGAATTATGCTCGGACGCAAAGTCCAAGGTCAGAGGCCGTCCGTCGGCATTGGACGACTGCGCTCCATTCATGTAACTCCATGATTTAGAATGGAATCGTGAACGGGCCTATGGCGGCGCTCCGGATTGCCGCTGGACCCTGCGTTTCGCCGACGTTGAGCGCATCGGCCGTGGGCGGGACACCCATCTATCATGCTGGTGGTTGGGGCCTCTTGAGTCGATAGAGATACAAGGATGAAACGGGAACCGGTTGAAGGCGTGCAGCCTGAGGTGTTGCGTTGGGCGAGGGAAACGGTCGGACTGTCGATCGACGAGGTCGCGACCATGCTTCGCGCAGCGCCGAGCGAAGTGGCTGACTGGGAAACGGGCGCCGGGGCGCCGACATACGCTCAACTCGAGAAGCTCGCGTATCAGGTATTCAAGAGACCGCTTGCAGTTTTTTTTCTTCCGGCGCCGCCCGAGGAAAAGGTTCCGCAGCGGGAGTTTCGCACGCTTCCGGAAACGGACATGCGCTCGCTTGCTCGCGACACCTATCTGCAGATCCGGCAAGCGCATGCATTCCAGCTATCGCTCAAAGAGGTGTTTAACGGACGTAATCCTGCGGATAAGTTGATCTGGAAATCCCTGGCGCTTTCGTTGTCGGAGCCTGTATCGGCGCAAGCTGACAAGGTTCGTCGCTTGCTGGGTATCACGCTCGATGAGCAGACCTCGTGGCGTAACGATGATCTCGCGCTCAAACAGTGGCGGAAGGCTATCGAAGACGCTGGTGTCTTTGTCTTCAAGTCGTCGTTCAAGCAGCGCGAGATTTCGGGATTTTGCCTGATGGACGAGGCATTCCCGATCATTTATCTCAACAACAGTACGACGAAGACGCGTCAGATATTCAGTCTTTTGCACGAACTGGCGCATTTGCTCCTGAGCATGAATGGGTTGAGCAAGCTCGATTCCGGCTATATTGATGCGCTTCCGAAAGCGGAGCGGGAAATTGAGCGATTCTGCAACGCCATAGCAGCGGAAGTACTGATTCCACCATCGGCTTTCGACCGCCTCGTGGCAGGACATCCCTCCGACGTTGAATCCGCGCCCGACGAGATGTTCGCCGAACTGGCCAGCTATTTTGGTGTGAGTCGTGAGGCGGTGCTGCGGCGATTGCTGGACCAGGGACGAGTGAGTCAGGCGTTCTACAAACGTAAGGCAACGATCTGGTCAGCGCAGCAGAGAGAGGCGAAGGGAGGAAGCTACTATGCGAATCAAGGCGCATATCTGAGTGACCGCTTTGCTCGGGAGGTCGTCGGACGCCACTATCGGCATCAAATCACGCTTGAGCAGGCCGCGGACTTTCTCGGCATCAAACCCAAAAGCTTTGCCGGATTCGAAGAGCATGTTCTTCATGGGGCCGGTGCATGATTTATGTGTTTGACACCAGTTCCATTCGATCGTTGCAACATTTCTATCCGCGTGTGTTCCGAAGTATCTGGCAGGGCATCGAAAAGCTCGTGGGTCAGAGGCGATTGATTTCGACTAGAGAAGTGTTGAACGAGATCGAGCGCCAGGCTGTCAGTGCAGATGTATTGACGTGGGTGAAAGGCAACCGATCACTGTTCACGACGCCGAGCGCGGACGAATTGCGGTTTGTCGCTTCGATTTTGCAGATCAAACATTTTCAGGCACTTATCGGTCAACAGCAGCGACTCAAAGGGACGCCAGTCGCTGATCCGTTCGTTATAGCGTGCGCCAAGGTCTGTCTGGGGACGGTTGTGACGGAAGAGGGATGGTTGCATGCGGGCGACGGACTTGTGCCTAAACCGCATGCAGCGAAGATACCCAATGTATGCGCGCATTTCGAAATCCCATGCATTGATCTCGAAGAATTCATGCATCAGCAGGATTGGCAGTTCTGACCGACAAGCATCAACTCATCGAGAACAGCTTTCCCCACCGCGCCAGCACGCCCGTATCGACGCCGGCCATCCGCAACGCCTTCCACACGACCGTCGACACCGTGTCGTAAGCCGCGATGCCCGTCGCCTGTTCGAACGGCCCGGCCAGATGCGCGGCATGCAGGTTCGTGCAGAACGTCGCCACCGCATCCGGCCGCGCCTGTGCCGTCTTGCGCATCAACGCCGCGAGCTGCGTATCGGGCACGTCCGCGAAGCTGGCGTTGTCGCGCAGCCCGAGATGCCGTTCGGCCACGCAGTCGATGCCGAGCTGCGCATACTGACGCACGATCCGTTGCTGCACGTCGCCGAGATACGGCGTGACGAGGCCGAGCCGCCGCACGCCGGTGCGCTCGAGCAACTCGTTCAGCGCGAGCACCGACGTCGTCGCCGGGATGCCGGTCGCTTTTTCGATGCCGCGGCACAGCGCGGCATCGCGCTCGAAGCCGAGCCAGCCGGCCGACGTGCCGCTCCAGCCGGTCACGTCGACGCGCGCGTCGGCGAGCTGCCGCGCCGCGACGAGGATGTGCGCCGCGTCGAACTGGTCGAGCGCGGCCGCGCTGAGCGCGATCTCGGTCACGGTGAAGCGCGCGAAATGCACGCTGACGTGTGGCAGGCCGGCGACGATCGCGCTCGTCAGCGGCTCGAGCGCGGTGTTCGACGACGGCGTCAGGATGCCGATGCGGATGCGCGGATTCATCGGATGGCCTCCACTCAGTCGAGCAACTGCCGCACCGCGGCGACGGCCGCACGGCGCAACGCGGCCAGATCGAGCCCCGGGATCTCGCCGTTGTCCACCACGATCCGACCGTTCACGATGTTGTACTTCACCGGCGCGGGCTCGCCGGCCGCCACCGGCGCGATCGCATGGTCGTGGAAACCGTTGAAGCGCGGTCCGCTCACGTCGTACAGCACGAGATCGGCGGCTTGTCCGACCCCGAGCGTGCCGACCGCATCCAGCCCGAGCACGCGGGCGCCGCCTTGCGTGCCCCAATGCAGCACGTCCTCGATCGTGGTGGCCGACGCGCCGTGCGCCGCGCGATGCACGAGCCACGCGAAATTCGCCTCGTGCGTCATGCTGCCCGATTCGTTCGACGCGACGCCGTCGACGCCCAGCGACACCGGCACGCCGGCCGCCGCCATGCGCGGCGCGGGCGCGATGCCGCTGCCGAGCCGTGCATTGCTGACGGGGCAGTGCGAGCAGCCGGTGCCGGTTTCCGCGAGCATCGCGATCTCGCTCGCCTCGAGATGAACGAGGTGCGCGAACCACACGTCCGGGCCGAGCCATTCGTGCTCGGCGACGAATTCGACGGGCAGCTTGCCGTAGCGCTCGCGGCAGAAATCGACGTAGCGGGTCGTCTCGGACAGATGCGAATGCAGCCGCAGACCCATGCCGCGCGCCGCTCGCGCGACTTCCGGCAGCAGGTCCGGCGGCAGCGAGAAGGTCGGCGTCGTCGGCGCGACGACCACGCGGCGCATCGATGCCGCGCCCGCGTCGTGATAGCGCGCCTTCAGCCGTTCGATATCCGCGAGCATCTGATCGAGCGTCTCGGGCTGCAGCGCGGTGCCGGCGAACCCCGGATGATCGCCGGCCGCCTGCAATGCGCCGCCGCGGCACAGCACGAAGCGCATGCCGAAGGCGGCGGCTTCGTCGAACAGCAGGTCGCCGGTCTCGGTCGTGCCGCCCGCGTGGTACAGGTAATGATGATCGGCGCAGGTCGTCACGCCGGACAGCAGCAGTTCCGCGAAGCCGAGCCGCGCGGCGATGCGCGCGAGCTCCGGCGTGAAGCGGGCGACGCGCGGATACGGGACGGCGGCAAGCCATGCCTGCAGGTCGGCGTTGATGCCGGCCGGCACGCCTTTCAGCAGGTTCTGGAACAGATGATGGTGCGTGTTGATCCAGCCCGGATAGACGACGCAATGGCTCGCATCGATCACGCGCTCGCCGGGTAGCGGCGCGAGATCGGGTGCGATCGTCTCGATCCGGCCGTCGCGGATGCGCAGGTCGGGCCGGCCGAGCCGCGCGGCGTCGCCGGGGTGGCCGCTCATGACCGCGAGCGGGTGGCGGATCAGCAGCGAAGAACAAGGAACGCTCATGGTCGGGTCTCCTCGGATTCGGATAGTCGGGTCACGGGTTGTCGTGCGCCGCGCGCCGCCGTGAGGCCGCGCGTGGCATGAAGCCGGTCAGTCGCACTCGCGCGCCATCGGGCTGCGGGGCGCGGCATCGGCACGGGCATGCGTTTCAACGGGGGCGGCCGCCGGCACGCCGTTGAGCAACGCATTGAGCAGCACCGACACGAGGCAGGCGATCACGACGCCGCTGTGCAGGAACGGCTGCGTCCAGTTGGGCATGTGCGCGAACACCTTCGGCGCCATCACCGGAATCAGCGCGGTCGCGATCGTGAAGCCGACGATCAGCACGTTGTAGCGGTTGTTCTCGAAATCGACCTTCGCGAGCGTCTGCACGCCGGCCGCGACGACCACGCCGAACATCGCGATACCCGCGCCGCCGAGCGCGGCCGACGGCGTCGACGCGACGATCGCGCCGATCTTCGGCACCAGCGCGACGACGCACATCAGCACGCCGCTGACCGCGACGATCCAGCGGCTGCGCACGCCGGTCAGGATCACGAGCCCGACGTTCTCCATGAACGCGATGAACGGAAACGCGGCGAACGTGCCGGCGATCGCGCTCGCGATGCCGTTCGCACGCAGCCCGCGCACGACGTCCTCCTCGCTCACCTGTTTCTCGACGATGTCGCCGATCGCGACGAACAGGCCCATCGATTCGACCATCTGCACGATCATCACGACGACCATCGTCAGCACCGGCACGATCGCGAACACGGGCGTGCCGAAATGGAACGGGTAGGGCACGGTGAACCACGGCGCGGCCGCGACGTTCGTGAAGTTGCCCATCCCGAGCGCGATCGCGAGCAGGCTGCCGGCCACCAGCCCGATCAGCACCGACAGGTTGCGCAGGAACGCGTTCGCGAAGCGGTTGACCGCGAGGATCACGACCGCGACGACGAGCGCGACCGCGAGGAACGACAGCTCGCCGAACTGCAGCTTCGCCGCGTCGCCGCCGCCGGCCCACTGATATGCGACCGGAAACAGCTGCAGCCCGATCACGGTGACGATGCAGCCCGTCACGACCGGCGGGAACAGGCGGCGCAGCCGGCCGACCAGCGGCGCCGCGAAGGTCGTGATGATGCCCGCGCCGATCACCGCGCCGCACACGCCGGCGAACCCGACGCCCGGCGTCAGGCCGATCGCGATCACCGGGCCGACGCTGCTGAACGCGACGCCCTGCAGGATCGGCAAGCGCACGCCGAGCTTCCACACGCCGACCGTTTGCAGGATCGTCGAGATGCCGGAACAGAACAGCGCGGTGCTGATCAGCACGGTCGTATCGGCGGGCGACATCTTCAAGGCCGATGCGACGATCAGCGGCACCGCGATCGCGCCGATATACGCGACGAGCATGTGCTGCAGGCCGAGCGTCAGCATCTGGCGGCGCGGCAGGACCCGATCGACGGGATGTGAAGCAGAGTTCATGGGCGTGTCTCCTGAGGTTCGTTATCGGGCGGGCGCATGGCGCACCCGCCTGGCGTGCCCGTCAGGCCGCGACCGGCGCGGCGAGACAGGCATGGAAACGGTCGGTCAGCGCGGCGCGATCGAGATCGCGGCCGATGAAAACGATGCGCGACGAGCGCGGCTCGCAGCCCCACGCCTGCGCGGCGCGCAGTTCGATCACGCCGTGCACGCCCTGCAGCACGTAGCGCTGCGCGCGACCCTGCACGGCGAGGATGCCCTTCATCCGGAACAGGTTCGCGGTGTCGGCGCGGCGCAGCTCGCCGAGCCAGGCTTCGAGCGCGTCGAGATCGACGTCCGCGTCGACTTCGATGCCGACCGACGATACGCTTGCGTCGTGTTCGTGGTGATCGTCGTGGTCGTCGTGCGGATGATCGCCGTGTGCGTCGTGGCCGTGCGCATGCGTGTGTTCGTGTTCGTCCGCATGCGGCGCCTCGACCGCCAGCCCGTCGCTCTCGACGAGAATCTGCGCGAATTCGTTCGCGCCGATCCCGAGGATGCGATCGAGATCGACCTGCGCGTAGCTCGACGTCACGATCTCGGCGGTGCTGTTCAACTCGCGCAGCCGCGCGGTCAGCGCGCCGACGTCCGTCGCGTCGACGAGATCGACCTTGTTGATGACGATGCGGTCCGCGCAGACGATCTGGTCGACCGCCTGGTTGTCGCGGCCGTCGAGCACGAGATCGTCGAGGTGCGCGCGAATATGCTTCGCATCGACCATCGTGACGACCGCATCGAGCGCGACTTCCTTCGCGATCGGATCGTCGAGAAAGAAGGTTTGCGCGACCGGATACGGATCGGCGAGCCCGCTCGTCTCGACGATGATGTGATCGAGCCGGTCGGGCCGGGCGACCAGCATCCGCACGATCCGCACGAGATCCTCGCGCACCGCGCCCACGCAGCACACGCAGCCGTTCGTCATCTCGTAGATTTCCTCGGTCGATTCGAGCACGAGGCCGCCGTCGATGCCGATTTCGCCGAACTCGTTCTCGATCACCGCGATCTTGCGGCCGTGTTTCTCGCGCAGGATATGGTTCAGCAGCGTGGTCTTGCCCGCGCCGAGGAAGCCGGTCAGCACGGTGACCGGAATCTTCTGGACGTCGCTGTGGGTGGTGTGGATGTGGGTCATGACGCGTCTCCGTTGAGTCGGTTGGGCTGCGGATGGGGCCGTGATTCGCTGTCTTTCCAGCGATGGACGGTGCGGGAATCGAGGTCGAACAGGTCGAGCACGCGGCC
Source organism: Burkholderia sp. EMB26 (assembly GCF_024730645.1). Classification (NCBI taxonomy): domain Bacteria; kingdom Pseudomonadati; phylum Pseudomonadota; class Betaproteobacteria; order Burkholderiales; family Burkholderiaceae; genus Burkholderia; species Burkholderia sp. EMB26. Next base: position 1,399,188 of record NZ_CP078071.1, on the reverse strand, counting down.
GAGCGTGTGGTCGATCATCTGCTCGAGGGACGTGGGGCGCGCATAGAACGCCGGCACGGGCGGCGCGACGATCGCCCCCATCTCGGTCGCGGCGGCCATGTTGCGCAGGTGCGTGAGCGTGTACGGCGTTTCGCGTGCGAGCAGCACGAGCCGGCGGCGTTCCTTGAGCGCGACGTCGGCGGCGCGCGCGATCAGGCCCGCCGACAGCCCGCTCGCGATCTCCGCGAGCGTCTTCATCGAGCACGGCGCGACGATCATCCCGAGCGTGCGGAACGAGCCGCTCGCGATCGGCGCGGCGATGTCGTCGCTGCGGTACAGCACGCTCGCGCGCGCGGCGACGTCGGACAGCTTGAAATCGGTCTCGTGCGCCATCGTCAGCGCGGCGGCGCGGGACACCACCACGTGCGTCTCGATGTCGAGTTCGCGCAGCAGCGCGAGCAGCCGTATCCCGTACACGAAGCCGGACGCGCCGCTGATGCCAACCACGAGCCGCCGCGCGCTCATCGCGGCGCTCCGGCGAGTTGCGCGACGAGATGCGCGGCACGCTGCATTGCAGCGTCGCCGACCCGGGCGCGCACGCCGTCGAAGCGCGCGCCGCGGGTCGCGTCGACGCCCATTCGCGACGTCGTGCCGTCGGCCGACGACGATGGGTCGAGCGGGCTGCCGGGCAGCCCGTCGACGACGAACAGGTCGCGATGCGGCTGGAAGTGCGTCGCGATCGCCCACAGCACCTGCGCGTCGTCGGTGATGTCGATGTCGCTGTCGACCGCGACGACGTTCTTCAGGTACGGGTCCCAGCCGAGCAGCGCGAGCATGATCTGGCGCGCCTCGCCGTCGCGCGACTGCTTCAGCGCGACGTAGCAGTGAAAATGCGTGCCGGAATTCGGATAGTGGATCGCGGTGACGGCCGGAAAGCGCGCCTTGAGCTTCTCGCTCATCTCGGCTTCGCGCGGCAGCCGCGCGAGTGTCAGGTGTTCCGCGTACGGGCCGCCGACGACGTCGACGAGCCATGCGTCGTCGCGCCGCATCATCGTGTCGACGCGCAGCACGTTGTTGGTCGAGCGATCCGACGAGTAGCCGGTGAATTCGCCGAACGGGCCTTCTTCGGCGTGCGCGTCGGGATCGATCGTGCCCTCGAGCACGAACTCGGCGGCGGCGGGTACGCCGATGCCGTGGCGCGGTGTGCGCACGAGCTGCAACGGCGCGCCGAACAGCCCACCCGCGATCGCGCGTTCGTCCGCGCCGAACGGCACGCGCGCGGCGGCCGCGAGCATGACGAGCGGATGTGCGCCGATCACCATCGCGACTTTCAGCGTGTCGCCGCGGGATTTCGCGGTTTGCAGCATCCGCCACAGATGGCCGCGCGAATGCAGGCTCGTCGCCAGCGCGTTGCGCGCGTGCGGCATCGAGCGGTGATAGCTCAGGTTCGCGATGCCCGTCACCGGATCTTCGGCGACGATCACCGCGTTGGTCACGTATGGCCCGCGATCCGTTTCGAAGTGGCGGATCATCGGCAGGTGCGCGAGATCGACCGCGTCGCCTTCGACCACATGATCGAGCACGGGGCCGTGCGGCACGACGACCGGCGCGACGGGCGCGTTCGCGCGCTGCTGCCACGCGTCGAACAGCCGGTTCGCGTCGACGCCGAACAGCCGGCCGATACGCGTGCGGGACGCGAAGACGTTGGTGACGAGCGGCGTCGACAGGCCGTCGATGCGCTCGCAGACGAGCATCTCGTGCCGGCCGCGCGCGGCGAGCGACGCGACGACGGCGGTGACGTCCTGGTCGGCGGACAGCGGCTGCGCGATCGTCAGCACGTCGTCCGGAAAGCGTTCGCGATAGGCGGTCGCGAAGTGATGAAAATCCTGCTGCTCGGCGAAAAGGCTCGACGCCATGATGCACTCCGTCGGATGCGGAAGGGAAAAGGCCGGACCGCGTGCATGCCCGTGGCGGCACGCGGTCCGGGCGCCGGCGCGTTACACGTAGGTCGCCGTCAGGCGCTTCTGTGCTTCGTCGAGATCCTTCGGCGGCCTGGTCGGCTCGATGCCGACGAGGCGGGCGATGTTGTTGCCCATGTAGTCCTCGAGGCCGTCCTCGTCGAGATCCATCCCCTGCGGCGCGGGCCCGCACAGCATTTCCAGCTCGCGCAGCCACATGCCGGGCTCGTTCGGCGGCGAATCGGTGCCGAACACGATCTTGTTGCGCGGCAGCTCGCGCGCGAATTCGACGATCCGCGACTGGTAGCACCAGCCCGATTCGCAATACACGTTCGGCGTGTCCATCGCCATCCAGAACGCTTCGAACGAGTAGTTGCCGCCCGTCTGGATGCCGAAGTGACCGATGATGAAGTTCACCATCGGAAACTCGCGGATGATCGGGTAGAACTGCGTCGGAATCGTGTACGGCCCGTCGCCCGTATGGATCAGCACGACGGTGTTGTACTTCGCGCACACCTTCATCGCTGGGCGCAGCCAGTCGAGCGCGCGGTCGGGCCGGTAGCCGTGCATGTTCGCGTGCAGCTTCACCATCTTGAAGCCGTACTCCCTGATGTGGAATTCCAGCTCCGCCGCACCGTTTTCCGGGCCCCAGCGCGGGTTGTACGTGAAGTTGCCGATGAAGCGGTCGGGGTACTTCTGCGTGAGTTCGGCGATGTACGCCATGTAGTCGCGAATGCCGTCGCGGCCGCGGCGATTGCCGTCGCGATAGCCGGTGTTGCCAGGCGGCGGCTGGATGAACCCCATGTCGATGCGGCGCGGCTTGCCGTTGATGATGTACGGGCCGTCCATCATCTTCAGCAGGCGTTCGCCGGTGAACGGTTCGCCGGTATGGCGCCACGCCTCGTCGACGAGGTTGGTCGGGTGCAGGTGCGTATCGATGATCATGCAATGCTCCGGAATCGGGAGAGAGGGGCGCGCGTCAGGCGGCGAGCAACGCTTTCGCTTCGTCGACGGTGCGCGGCGCGGGCGTCGGTTCGAGGCCGATCATGCGCGCCGTGTTGTTGCCGAGGTAATCCTCGAGCGTGTCCTCGTCGAGATTCATCCCTTGCGGCGGGTCGAAGCACAGCACTTCGAGCAGGCGCAGCCACATGCCCGGTTCGTTCGGCGGCGTGTCGGAGCCGAACAGGATCTTGTGCTTCGGCAGCACCTTCGCGAATTCGACGATGCGCGATTGCAGGCACCAGCCCGATTCGCAATACACGTTCGGCAGATCCATCGCGAGCTGGAACGGCTCGAAGCAGTAGACGCCGCCCGTCTGCACACCGAAGTGCGCCATGATGAAATTGACCGTCGGGAATTCCTTGATCATCGGCACCCACTCGGTCGGGATGCTGTACGGGCCGTCGCCGGTATGCAGCTTCACGAGCACGCCGAGTTCCGCGCATTTCTTCAGCGCGGGGCGCAGCCAGTCGAGCGCGCGGTCGGGCCGGTACGCATGCATGTTGGCCTGGAATTGCACCATCTTGAAGCCGAGCTTGCGCACGTAGTGATCGATTGCGTTCACGCCGTTCTCCACGCCGCAGCGCGGGTTGTAGACGAAGCAGCCGATGAAGCGGTCGGGATGCCGGTGCACCATCTCGACCGTGTACGCCATGTACGCGTCGATCGATTCGGTGCCCGACTTTTCGCCGTCGGTATACGTATAGATGGTGTTGCCTTGCGGCGGCTGGATGAACGCCTTGTCCACGCGGCGCGGCTTGCCGTTGATGAGGAACGGGCCGTTCATCGTCTCGATCAGGCGTTCGCCGGTGAACGGCGGGCCGTCGTGGCGCCACGCGAGGTCGACGAGATTCGTCGGGTAACAGCTGGTGTCGATGATCATCTACTCGATCTCCTTGAGAGGAACCGGAAAAGCCGGTTGCCGGGTCGCGGGCAGGCACGTCGATGAAGCGACCTGTCGGTCGGATTCATGCGGCCCTTTGCAAGGCGCTTTTTTTTCGCGCCTTCCCCTCGCCGGCATCGAGTGACACACTGCGGCGTGCACTGCTGCTTGAGACCGAGTGTCACAAGCCGAATGTGCTCTGTACAATATTTTTTACTGACGCTCTTGATACGTTTGCGATATGGACATGCGTGTGTTGCGTTACTTCGCGGTGCTGGCCGACGAACTGCATTTCGGGCGCGCCGCCGCGCGGCTCCATATCTCCCAGCCGCCGCTGAGCCAGCAGATCCGGCTGCTGGAAGAGCAGCTCGGCACCGCGCTGTTCGTGCGCTCGCAGCATCGCGTCGCACTCACGGAGGCAGGGAAAACACTGAAGGAACAGGTGCCGCTGATCGTCGCGCAGTTCGATCGCGCGATCGATCTGACGCGGTGCGCGGGGCGTGGCGAAGTCGGGCGCCTCGCGGTCGGCATCATCAGCTCGGCGATGGTCGCGCCGATCCCGCACGCGTTGCGCGTGTTCGCCGAACGCCATCCGCACGTGCACTGGTCGCTGCACGAGATGACGCCGGCCGCGCAGATCGATGCGCTGAAGGAGAAGCGGCTCGACGTGTGCTTCTTCCGGCTGTTCCAGGACGATCCGTCGATCCGCAGCGAGATCGTCGTGCGCGAGACGGCCGTGGCCGTGCTGCCGCCAGGCCATCCGCTCGCATCACGCGCTGCGATCGCGCTCGGCGAGCTGGCCGGCGAGCAGTTCGTGTCGTTCGGCCTGCGGCATTCGCAACTGGCGCGCTTCCTGCAGCAGAGTTGCGTCGATGCGCGCTTCACGCCGCGGATCGCGCACGAGGTCGTCGAAGTGCACACGCTGCTGTCGCTGGTGCGCGAAGGGCTGGGCGTCGCGCTGCTGCCGGCGTCGTCGCGGCAGATCTCGACGGGCGGCGTCGCGTTCGTGCCGCTGTTGCCGCCGGCGCTCGAGGTATCGCTGCAGGCGCGTTACCGCGCGGACGATACGTCGGCGGTGCTCGGCGCATTTCTCGATACCGTGCGCGAGGTCGCGGCGGAATTCACTGCCTGAAGCGCGCGGGTCAGCGCGCGAGCGATTGCATGACCAGCGCGCCGATCGCGTCGATCAGCGGTTTCACGCGTGCGTGCCGCTCGCGCGGCCAGATCGCGTGGAGGTTGTAGTGGGTCGGAATCGCGATCGTGCAGAGCTCGACGAGCCGGCCGTCGCGCAATGCATCGGCGGCGAGCAGCCCGCGCACCAGTCCCGCGCCGCACCCTGACGCCAGCGTCGCGACGAGCCCGGCCGCGTTGTCGAACACGGCGATCGTCTCCGGTTCGACGGGCGCCAGCCCGGCCGCTTCGAGCCACGGAATCCACGAACGCTTCGTATAGCCGAGCAGCGGCAGCTCCAGCACCTGCTCGGGCGCGAGCGGCGCGGCGAGCCCGTAGCGGGCGAGCAGTGCCGGTGCGGCCATCGCGGTCAGCCGGTCGGGGCAGACCAGTGCACTGTCCACGCCTTCCCATTCCCCGTAGCCATAGCGCAGCGCAATATCGACACGATCGAACGCATCGCGGTCGTGGCGCGGCGCGGACAGCACCGTCAGCGTCGTGTCGTCGAGCGTGCGCATCAGTTCCGGCAGCCGTGCGGGCAGCCAACCCTGCATCAGTTCAGGATCGACGTCGAGCCGGAGCGACGGCGCGGTCGTGCGCCCCTTGACCGACGACAGCGCGCGATCGATCTGTTCGAGCCCGTCCGACAACTGGTTCGCGAACAGCGTCCCCGCGTCGGTCAGGATCACGCGGCCGCCGGCCCGCGCGAACAGCGGCTGGCCGATGAATTCCTCGAGCGAGCGGATCTGCTGGCTGATCGCGCTGTGCGTGAGCGCCAGCTGACGCGCCGCGCTCGAAAAACTGCCGACCCGCGCGGCCTGCAGGAACGCCTGCATCGACTGGATCGAAGGGTATCGCTTGAGCATCTGTTAGTCCGACTGACAGGGATTCGACGAAATGATCGCTGGCGTGGCCACCCATCGCGTTTCGATAATGCTCCGAAACCGCGCACCGACCCATGAATGCGAATCAGGAGACTGCACATGATCGACATCGTCGTGAACGATACACGCCATTCGCTCGAGAATGTACCGGACGACATGCCGTTGCTGTGGGTGCTGCGCGACCGGCTCAGGCTCACCGGCACGAAGTTCGGCTGCGGCAAGGGCCTGTGCGGCGCGTGCACCGTGCATCTCGAAGGGCAGGCCGTGCGGTCGTGCCTGATCCCCGCTGTCGCCGCGAACGGGCGGCACGTGACGACGATCGAAGGGCTGTCGCCGGACGGGCGCCATCCGCTGCAGCTTGCATGGGTGGCGGAGGACGTGCCGCAATGCGGCTATTGCCAGCCAGGGCAGCTGATGCAGGCCGCCGCGCTGCTGAACGGCGGGCAGCCGGTGGATGACGCGGCGATCGTGTCGGCGATGTCGGGCAACATCTGCCGCTGCGGCACCTATGCACGGATTCACCGTGCGATCAGGCGTGCGGCCGCCGGCGATCCGGCGTTGAAGGCTGCCGCCGAACCCGTGAAGGAGGCGTGACATGCGCGACGATCACGCAACGGATGCACCGAGCACCGACGACACGCCGCGTCGTCGCTTTCTCAAACAGACTTCCGCGCTGCTCGCCGCCGGCATCGCGATCGGTTTCCGGATGCCTGATGCGGCCGCCGCGGGCAAGCGTGCGAGCGGCGATCCGCATCCGTCCGCGGGCGAATTCGAACCGAACGCATGGGTGCGCGTGCTGCCCGACGACACGATCAAGCTGGTCGTGCACAAGCACGATTCGGGCACCGGCACGCGTACCGCGCTCGCGGCGGTGGTGGCGGAGGAGCTCGACGTCGATCCGTTTCGCGTCGACGTGATCACGCCGGAAGATCCGTTCTTCGCCGACTACATCCATCCGCTGTGGAAGGTGTTCTCGACCGGCGGCAGCACGAGCGTCGCGATGGAATACGAGCGGTTGCGTCGCGCGGGTGCGACTGCGCGGGCGATGCTGGTGGCCGCGGCGGCGCGGCAATGGAGCGTGCCCGCCTCGGCGTGCACGACGGCCGATGGCGCCGTGCTGCATGCGGCGAGCGGGCGCCGTGCGACATACGGGTCGCTCGCGCAGGCCGCCGCGCAACTGCCCGCACCGACGCAGGTCGCGCTGAAGGACCCCGCGCAGTTCCGCTACATCGGCAAGCTGCGCAGCAAGCGCGGCGCCGCGCAGAAGGCCGATGGTTCGTTTCCGTACAGCATCGACGTGTCGCTGCCCGGGATGCGGGTGGCGGTCGTCACGCGCGCGCCGGTGATCGACGGCCGCGTGCGCCGCGTCGACGCGAAGGCCGCGCTGGCGATTCCCGGCGTGCGCGAGGTATTGCAGATTCCGCCGCGCCCCGACGTGCTCGGCGGCAACCAGGCCGGCGTCGCGGTGCTCGCGGACGATTACTGGTCGGCCCACAAGGGACAGGCTGCGTTGACGATCGAATGGGAGGACAGCCTGTTCGAGACGTTCGACAGCGGCACGCTCGCCGCGCGTCAGGCGGCGTGGATCGACGATCCGACCGCGCGCGTCGTACCGACGATCGCCGACGGCGATCCCGCGCATGCGAAAGCGCCCGGCGCACGCATGATCGAAGCGTCGTATTCGATGCCGCACAAGGCCGCGAATCCGCTGGAACCGATCAACCTCACCGTGTGGGCGCGCGACGGCGGCATCGAATACTGGGGCGGGCTGCAGGTGCCGTCCACCGCGATGGAAGCGGCCGACGTGATCGGCGGCATTCCCGCACATCGCGTGACGTTGCACGAGCTCATGTCGGGCGGCAGTTTCGGCGCGCGCGAAGCGAAGTACTGGCTGTTCGAGGCGACGTGGCTCGCGGTGAAGACGGGCAAGCCCGTGAAGCTGATGAACAGCCGCGAGGACGAGATGCGCGCGTTGTTCTATCACGCGGCGAGCCACCACCGTGCGCGTGCGGTGCTCGATGCGCAGGGCAATCTCGCGTCGCTGTGGCTGCGTGGCGTGATGCCCGCGTCGCCGCAGCAGTGGGAGCCCGGTTATCTCGAGCGCACCGACCGGATGGATTTCAGCACGACCGAAGCGCTCACCAAATGGGAGTTCGCGTACCGTGCGCCGCATCGCGATATCGGCTGGATCCGCATGGAGACGGGCGTGCCGACCGGCTGGTTTCGCGCGGTGAGCTACATCCCCAACGTATTCGCCGTCGAATCGGTGATGGACGAAGCCGCGCATGCGGCGAAGCGCGACCCGGTCGAATTCCGGCTCGCGCACATGCATGACCGGCCACGTCATGCGGCCGTGCTGCGGGAGGCCGCGCGGCGTGCCGGCTGGGGGCAGCCGCTGCCGGATGGCGTCGCGCTCGGTGTGGCGACGAACCAGGCCTACGACAGCTATGTCGCGGTGGTCGCGCGGGTCGTGCGCCAGGACGGCGCGGTGAAGGTGGAGAAGCTCACGTGCGTGGCCGATTGCGGGATCGCGGTGTCGCCGTCGGGCGTCGACGAGCAACTGTACGGCGGGCTGATGTGGGGGCTCGGCCATGCAACCGCCGATCGCATCGATTTCAAGCACGGCCGCGTGCAGCAGTCGAATTTCGATACGTATCGCGTGATGCGGATGCGCGACATGCCCGACACCGACATCCATGTCGTGCAGGGCGATCCGGCGAAGCCGGGCGGGGTGGGGGAACTGTCGAGCCCCGCGGTGACGCCTGCGATCGCGAATGCGGTGTTCAGGCTGACGGGCAAGCGGTTGCGGGAGACGCCGTTCGATCTGTCGGCGTTGACATAGCACGCGAAAGACAGTCGCGGCGACGCGCGGCATGCGCGGCGGGGATCGCTTCGCACGAGCAGGCGCTTCGCACGGGGCATGCCGTACCGGGGCCCGGCTAACGAACCATCGCGCGCCATTCGGCCGAGAATTGCCGCGCGGCGACGAAGCACGCGGCGTCGTCTCCGGGCGCGCCGATCAACTGCACGCCGACCGGCAGTTCACCCGACGCGAAGCACGGTGCGCTGACGACCGGCAGCCCCGCGAATGAAATCGGTTGCGTGAGCAGGCCGAGCGCCTTCGCGGGGGCGAGCGCGACGCCGTTGATATCGACGGTTGCGTCGGTGAAGTGCGGCGCCGCGCACGGTGTCGAAGCGGCCAGCAGGACGTCGTAGCGCGCGAACAGCGCTTCGAGGCGCGTGCGCCACGCGGCACGGCAGGCGAGCGCCTCGCGATACACGGCGCCGGGGACGGCGAGGCCGATTCCGATGCGCGAGCGCAGGTGTTCGGATACGAGTGCCGCCGGCGCGTCGAGCAACCCGCTATGGGCGCGTGCCAGCTCCACGTTCGAGATCACGAGCGCCGCTTCGCGCACGTTCGCGATTTCGTCGCTGCCGACAGACACCGATTCGCGCGCCCGCAGGCAGGCGGCCACGCGCCGGACGGCGCGTTGCGCATCCGCATCGGCATGTGTTTCGAAATCGCCAGTCAGCACGGCGACGCGTAGCGGCACGCCCGGATCGCGCACCGGCTTCGAGCGCGGCGCATGGGCTTCGCACAGCGTGTCGTACAGCACCGCGAGATCGTCGATATCGTTCGCGAACCCGCCGACGGTATCGAGCGATGCGGCATACGGCAGGCAGCCGGTCCGCGACAGCCGCCCGTCGCCGGGGCGGAATCCCCATACGCCGCACAGCGCCGCCGGCGCGCGAATCGATCCGTTCGTATCGCTGCCTAGCGCGAGCGGCACGTATCCGGCGGCAACCGCGGCGGCGGAGCCGCTCGACGAGCCGCCCGTCATGCGCGTCGGGTCGGCCGGCAGGTGCACCGCGCCGTAGTGCGGATTCACGCCGGTGGCGCCGCATGCGAGTTCGTCCATGTGGGTTGCGCCGATCGGGACCGCGCCGGCCGCACGCAATCGTGCGACCGTTGCCGCGTCGGCGCTGGCGGGTGGCAACGCGGCGCGCGCGGGCGATCCCGCGACCGTCGGGTAGCCCGCCACGTCGACATTCCACTTCACGAGGAACGGCACGCCTGCCAAGGGGCCCGGGTCGTCCCCGTCCCGCACGAGGCGGTCGACGCGCAGCGCGTCGCGCCGTGCCCGTTCGTCGAAAGTGCGTGCGCAGGCATTGATCGCGTCATCGCGCGCGGCGATGTCGGCGAGCACGGTTTGCACGAGCGACTCCGCGCTCACCCGCCCGCTGCGCACGCCCGCCGCCAATGCCAGCGCACTGCGCATCGAAGGCGCCGCGCTCATGAGCGCACCATGAGCCGACGCGGAATCGCCAGGATCAGCGCGGCGGCGGCGAACAGCGTGAAGGCGAGCAGCGCGACACCGAGTTCGGTGCTGCCGGTCAATCCCGTTGCATAGCCCATCAGCGTCGGCCCGACGAATCCCGCGACGGCCGCGCCGATATTGACGAGCCCGGCGCCGCCCGCGGCCGCTTCGCCCGCGAGAATCCGCGACGGCAGGCTCCAGAACATCGCGAGCGTGCTCATGATGCCGGCCACACCCGCGGTCAGGCACGCGACCGCAAGCACGGGATGCGCGCGCATTCCGAGGCTCGCGAGCAACGCAACGCCGCCGAGCGCGACCGGCAGCGCCGTATGCCAGCGGCGCTCGCCGGTTCGCACCGAATGCTGCGCGTTCGCGACCATGGCGACCGACGCGACCAGATACGGGAAGGCGCTGACCAGCCCGATTTCGAGGTTGCTCGGCGATCCGAGCGCCTTGACCATCGTCGGCATCCAGAACACGAGCCCGTAGTTGCCGACGTTGTAGAGGAACGACGTCGCGAACAGCAGCCACAGGGTCGGCTCGCGCAGCGCAGCGCCGAGCCGGGTACGCTTGCCGGCCGCTTCCTGAGCCATTTCCGCGTGGATCATCCGTTTTTCCGTATCGGTCAGCCAGGCTGCATCGTCGATCCGTTCCGTCACGCGGGCGAGCAGATAGCCGCCAAGCACGATGGCGGGCAGGCCTTCGATCAGGAACATCCACTGCCAGCCGCGCAACCCGAAGCCGCCGTGCGTGGCGTCCATGATCCAGCCGGACAGCGGGCCGCCGACGATCACGCCGAGCGGCATCGCGAGAAACAGGAACGCCATGACCTTCGCGAGCCGGTGCGAGGGAAACCACACGCTGAAGTACGCGATCACGGCCGGAAAGAAGCTTGCTTCGGTCACGCCGAGCAGGAAGCGCAACGCATAGAAGCTCGCGGTGTCGCGGGTCGCGAGCGTGGCGACCGACACGACGCCCCACGTCAGCATCGATCCGGCGAGACAGCGCTTCACGCCGATCCGCCGCACGAGCCAGCCGGCCGGCACCTGCAGCAGCAGGTAGCCGACGAAGAACAGGCCCGCGCCGACGCCGTAGGCGGCGTCGGTGAGATGCAGGTCGGTCACCATCTGCAGCTTCGCGAAGCCGACGTTGACACGGTCGAGATAGCCGAAGAAATAGCAGACCAGGATCAGCGGAACGATGCGTCGGCTCAGGCGCGCATAAAGTGCGTCGAGCCCGGGCGTGGCGGATTCGGCGTGCGGCCTCGAACCGCGGTGCATGCCGCGCGGCGTGGCGGCGCCGTTGGGATTCGTCATGGTGACTCCGTTCAGGTTGACTCGGGGCCCGCTGTCGCGATCGCGCGAGCGCGCGTCGCCGCCAGGCGATCCTGGACGTCGCGGCGCAGCGCCCGGCCGGGACGCGCGCCGGTGTGACGGCCATGTTCGAGCACGGCCCGTCCGTTGACGAAGACGTGTTCGATGCCTTCGGGGCGTAGCGTCGGGCTCGCGAACGTCGCGCGATCGATCACGCGTGCCGGATCGAACACGACGAGATCGGCGTAGTGACCGACCGCGAGCCGTCCGCGCCGTGCGATGCCGAACTGCTCGGCTGTGAGGCCCGTCATCTTGCGCACGGCGGTTTCCAGCGGGAACAGGCCGCGCTCGCGGGAGAATTCGCCGAGCACTCGCGGGAACGTGCCCCACAACCGCGGATGGGGGCGCTTGTCGTTGGGCAGTCCATCCGAGCCGACCATCGTCAGCTCGTGCTGAATGATGCGCTCGACATCCGCCTCGTTCATGACGAAGTAAATCGCGCCGGCGGGGCGTAGCGCGTCGATTGTGGCGTCCACCGAATTGCCGAACAGCGGCAGCAGTTCGTGGAAATCGCGGCCCGCGAGTTCGGGATGCGGCTTCGACCAGCCGAGAATCACGCGGGACGACTGACGGACGCGATCCGCGCGCAGCATCGTCGACGTGGCCGGATACGGATGACAGTCGAGACACAGCGGTTGCAACTTGCGCCGCGCGTCGATATGCGCGAGCGTTTCGATCGAGCGGCCGTGGTTGGCCTTGCCGGCCACCTTGTGATGCGACAGCACGACGCGCACGTCGAGCGCGCGGCCGATCGAGAACGCTTCGTCGAGCGATGCGATGATCGCATCGCTTTCGTCGCGCAGGTGCGTCGCGAATACGCCGCCCGTCTCGCGCAGCGGCGCGCACACATCGATCAGTTCTTCCGTCGGCGCGGCTGCCGCGGGCGGATAGAAGGTGCCCGACGAGACGCCGAACGCACCGGCCGCCATCGCTTCGCGTACGTCGGCCGCCATCGCCGCGATTTCGGCTGCGCTGGCCGCGCGGTCGAGATCGGCCATGTGCCGCACGCGCAGCGTCGAGTGGCCGATCAGGGCCGCCGTATTGACGGCGGCGGGCGTCGCGTCGAGCGCGTCGAGATAGGCGCGAAAGGACGGGAAGCGGAACGCCTGCCACGCGCCCAGCAGGTCGAGCGGCTGCGGCACCTCGCGGTTGGCGAGCAGCGGGGCGAGACTGATTCCGCAATTGCCGGCGATCACCGTGGTGACACCCTGCGCAACCTTCGGCTCGACGTCGGGATCGGTCAGCACGAATGCGTCATCGTGCGTGTGACTGTCGATGAAACCCGGCGCGACGACGAGGCCGCCCGCATCGAGCGTGTGCGAGGCCGTCGCGCCGCCCAGATCGCCGATCGCGGCGATGCGCTCGCCCGTTACGCCGAGATCGGCCTCGAAGCGTGCGGCCCCGGTGCCGTCGATCAGCTCGCCGCGACGCAGGATCACGTCGAAATGCATGGTGGTTCCTCCAGAATCCGCGCGGAGCCGGGCCGCGCCCGTTTCCGTCGTTCATGTTCGCCACCATCGTCTCCAGCCATTTTTCGCGAGTCCAATGCCGTTCGGCTCGCGATTCATGCGAAACCGGCATCAATGCGGGCGCTGTCGCGCCGCCGTGTGGCCCGCGGCGTTATGCGAACGACGCCTGCACCAGCGCAAGCAGGTCGCTCGCGAAGCTGGACATCGAGATGGCGCGATGCCGCACGATGCCGACCCGGCGCTCGATCGTCGGGCTCGCGATCGGCACCGTGCGTACCGCGGGCGAACCGTAAGCACGCAGCGCACTCTCCGGCAGGATCGCGCAACCGACCCCGGCCGCTACCAGTGCGGCAACGCACGAGATGTGCTCGACCTCATAGAACCAGCGGGTTCGCACCGCTTCCTGGCCCATCAGCATTTCGAGCAGCAGACGATTGCCGCTGTCGCGACCGCCGATGATCAGCTTGGCGTGCCGCAGTTCACCGAGCGTGACGGCGTCGGCGTGCGCCAGCGGATCGGCGTCGTGGGCCGCGAGCACGTAGCGGTCGGTGAAGAGCGGTTCGAACACGAGATCGTCGTCGTCGCCGGGATGCAGGCTCACGCCGAATTCGGCGATGCCCGCGCGCACTTGCGACAGCACGAAGTCGTGATTGCCGTCGAGGATCTGCACGGCGACGTGCGGATACTTGGCGGCGTAGCGACGCAGCACGTCGGGCAACGCCTGAGCGACGACCGTCGGGATCGACGCGAGCCGTACCTTGCCGTATCGCTTTTGCGCGATGTCCTGGATCGACGACAGCATCATCCCGAGCTGCGCGATCTGCTCGCGCGCCATCGGCAGGAACTGGCGGCCGACACCCGTCAGCGTCACGCTGCGGGTGGTGCGCTGGAACAACTCGACACCGAGCGTCTGTTCGAGTTTCTGGATGCGGCGCGACAGTCCCGGCTGGGTCAGGTTCAGCTTTTCCGCCGCGCGATGGAACGTACCGAGTTCCGCAACGGCGACGAAGGCTTCGAGTTCCGAGTTTTCGACTTTCATGGCGTTCCAGTAGTTGACCGACTCCGGCATGCCGACGTATCGCGGCAGGCCTCGCGGATATTCTCGCCGGTCTCGCTTGATGATCGCCGCAAGCGTACATGCATTGCCGGCCGGGTCGGCGACGAGTGGCCCGCGTACTGACGCACGAGCCGTCGCAGCGTTGACGAACGTCTGACGTTTGCCGCGCACCGGCATCCAATCCGCTGATCAATCCGTCGACGTCGATGATGAATCGACGTCGGCCCGCGCGTTCGGCCGCCTCCCCGGGCGGTGGCATCGAATCCGCATACTTTCCGACGTTTTCTCGGGTGTTTCCCACTGCTTGGTGATCCGAATTTTTACCTAAGATGAAGAAATCGTGCGCGTCATTCGGTGCTTGCATGCGCATGGAGGGAGGCAGGAGGCAGCGCCGGAGCGATGCCAGCGGATGTTGCCATCATGGAAGCGAAAGTGTGCGCGGCGGCTGCCTGTCTTGCGACGGCGGCGACGCCAACGGGCGCGGCGGAGATCGCCGCACGGACCACGAGCCGGCCCGGCCGGATCACTTCGCTGCGCCACGCGTTGCTCGCAATCGTTTGCGTTCTGGGGGCCGCGCCGGCCGTACTCGCCGGGGCACCGACCGATGCCGACGGCCCGCCCGACAACGCGCACATCGTCCCCGCCGCGAACCCCGTCGATTCGGGCATGTCGTCACACGACACGGCCGTGCGTCAGGTCGTGCTCGGCATCATCAGCTTCACGCGCTGGCCGACGACGCCCGTTCGTCTGCATCTGTGCGTCACCGGGCGGCCCGACTACGCGCGTGGCCTGACCGACACGCTGCAGGCCGGCTCGACGTTGCTCGACGTGCAACGCGTCCGCTTCGACGATCCGTCGCTCGGCATCGCGTGCGACGTCGTCTATCTCGGCACGTTGAGCAACGACGAGCGCGCGCGGGTGAGAGCCGCATTGGCCGGCCATCCGGTGCTGACGATCGCGGAACACGATCCGTCCTGCACCGCGGGCGGCATGTTCTGTCTCAACGTCGACGGCGACCGCGTGTCGTTCGACATCAATCTCGATGCCGTCGCGCGCAGCGGCGTGCGCGTGCATCCGAATGTTCTCAATCTCGCACGACGGCCGGTGACGCCATGACACGCTCCGCGCTCCCCGTTCCCGCTTCGCGCCTGCCGCGCCCGACGCTGCAAAGCGTGTTGCGTCGGGCGCACCTGCGCCTCGCGTTCGTCGCCGTGACGATGGCCGCCGTGTCGTTGATCGTCGTCGCCGTGATCGCGCTGCGCGCGTATGCCGGCAACAACCTGAACCTGCTGGCGCGCTCGCTCGGTTACACGGTCGAGGCGGCCCTCGTGTTCGGCGATCGCGTCGCGGCGAACGAGGCGATCGGCATGATCGCCGGCGACGAGGACGTCGCGCAGGTGGTCGTCACCGACAGCAACGGGCAACTGTTCGCCACGTGGCAGTTACCGGCCCGAAACGGGGTCGCGCGGCTCGAGCGCGCCGTCGCCGATGTGGCGCTGCCGGGGCCGGTGACTGTCCCGGTGATGCATGACGGCATCATCGTCGGCCACGTCGTCGTGCGTGGCCGCGGGCATCAGTTCTTCGGATTCCTGCTCGGGGGCGTCGGCGGCATTCTCGGCTGCCTGGCCGTCAGCGTATTCGGTGCGTATGTCAGCTCGAAGCGTCTGCTGCGCAACATCGTGTCGCCGCTGCGCGCGCTGGCGGGCGTCGCGCATGCGGTGCGACGCGAGCGTGCGTTCGCGCGGCGTGTCGAGCCGGCGGCGATCGCCGAACTGAACCAGCTCGGCGACGACTTCAACGCGCTGCTCGACGAATTCGAAGACTGGCAGAACACGCTGCGCGACGAGAACGCATCGCTCGAACACAAGGCCACGCATGATGCGCTCACGGGGTTGCCCAACCGCGTGCAGTTCGAATCGCGCCTCGCGCTTGCGCTTTGCGACGCCACGTTGACCGGGCAGCGGGTCGCCGTGCTGTATCTCGACTGCGACCGCTTCAAGGAGATCAACGATTGTCTCGGCCACGACGCCGGGGATGCGGTGCTGATCGGCATCGCGTCGCGGTTGCGCACGCGGGTGCGCGAGACCGATGTCGTCGCGCGCCTGGGCGGCGACGAATTTGCGGTGATGCTGGTGGCGGTGCCTGAAGCGGGCAGCGTGTGCCGGATCGCCGACGAGATTTTGTCCGGCATGGCGCCGTCGATCGAGTTGTCCGACGGCCGCGTGGTGGCCACCATGATGAGTGCCGGCGTTGCGCTGTATCCCGATCACGCGTCGGACGCGAGCGGCTTGCTGCGCGCGGCGGATATCGCGATGTACCGCGCCAAGCGCGCGCGGCCGGGATCGTGGCAACTGGCGGAGAGCGTTGCAGGGCCGGTGTGAGGTCGATCGACTCGCGCTGCGGGCGAGGCCGCGGCGGCGGTTAAAAGAAGCGCTTGCCGGGCGGGCGCAACGGAAGGGGATGCGAAATGAACCACTCGTTTCCTGTGAGCATGGGGCGGATGTGCGTCGGGAGCGCACTGCTGCTGTGCATGCTGCTGGGGGGCTGCAAGACGCCGCCGCTTCATCGCGGGCTGACGCAGACGCAGGTCACGGCGCTGAAGTCGGCCGGATTCCAGGAGACCGGACAGGGATTCGAGTTCGGATCGACCGGGCCGATTCTGTTCGATTTCGACCGGTACAACCTCAAGCCGGACGTGCGGCGGATCGTCGAAAGGATCGGGCGGACGTTGCGGTCGGCGGGGATCAACGGGGTGCGGGTGTATGGGTACTCGGATGACGAGGGGGCGGCGGCTTACGATCTCGAGTTGTCGAGACGGCGGGCTGAAGTCGTTGCCGTCGAACTGGCCGACGTCGGGCTGGATGCGAAGCGGATCGCGGTCGTGGGGCGAGGGAAGAGCGATCCGGTGGGGGACAACAAGACGCCGGTGGGGAGGGCGCAGAATCGGCGGGCCGCGATCGTGGTTTCGCCGCGGTGAGGGAAGTGCGCCGTGATGGCGATTGCACGCCTGCCGACCAGCAGGTTGCCTAGTATGTTTGTTCAAACACCGACCCGGGAATGCCTTGGTGCGGTCGGTCTGGACGGTTTCTTACCATTGTCACGCAGACACCCGAGCATCCGTTGATCGTCACGGTGTTCCGGGCGGTCCAGGTTATCGACACGCGCGCTGACACGGTTTTCATTGCAGACCGTCGTACTGCGCAGCCGTGGGCGATAGCCTTCAGTCAGCTTCACTGCTGGCTCAGTTCTTTCGGTTTTAGGGTCGGAAAGCAAACGTTTGCGCGAGACTTTCGCGCAGTCGGGTTTTACCCTACATTATCGGGGCTTCGGGCCGGCGAGCCGGCTCATGGAACCTGAGATCACACGCAAGGAACAAGAATGAGTTTCGCTCCGAACGGGGGTATTCCCAGTGGATTGGGCGGTGGTGCGCTCGGCTCGTTGAGCGCACTCGGGGGCCTCGCGGGCCCGGTGGCGTCGAGCGTGGCCGGCAGCCTCGGGCCGCTCGCCGGGCTGGCCGGGCACGTCGACACCGTCCAGCGCGCGATGCAGCTTGCGCAGACCGGCTTCTCGCTGATGGACAAGACGCCCGGCGCGATCGCCGAAGCGATCAACGGCGCCGCCAACCCGGCACGCCTGACCCAGCTCAACCGTTACGTGACGCTCGATACGCCGCTCGGCCCGGATGTGCTGCTGGTCAGCGCGGCCGTCGTCGACGAGCACGTGAACCGGTTGCCGGAAATCCACCTCGACCTGCTGTCGCATCGCCACGACCTGCGCCCGGAGGACCTGATCGGCCAGCAGGTCAAGATCCGCTTCGATCAGCAGGCGCGCCTGTCGACGCTCGAACGCGTCGTCGCGTCGGGGGCAGTCGAGGGCGACCGCTACTTCGACGGCTACGTCGCGTCGTTCGACCGGGCCGGCAATCCCGGGAACGTCACGCAATACCACCTGACGGCCGTGCCGTGGTTCTGGTTCCTCACGCGCTCGACCGACTGCCGGATCTTCCAGAACAAGACCGCGCAGGACATCCTCACCGAGATCTTCCAGGAACACGGTTTTTCCGATTTCACGTTCGACATCCGGACCAGCCAGAAGCCGCTCGAGTACGTCGTGATGTACCAGGAGAGCTACTACAACTTCTGCGCGCGGCTGATGGAGCAGGAAGGGCTCGTGTGGACGCACCGCTACGAGAAGGACAAGCACTTTCTCGTGATCGGCGACACGAACCTGCTGTTCCGCCCGATCGACGGGCTCGCCACCGTGCCGTTCGCCGCGACCGAGGCCAGCGAGGACAGCGGCATCGATCAGTTGCACGAAGGTCGGCGCTTCGGCGTCGGCAAGGTCACGTTCCGCGACTTCAATCACCAGAATCCGTCGTCGCCGCTGATGCTGGTCGAGGCCGGGCCGCAAAACCTCAAGCATGCGCGGCTCGATGCGACCGAGCGCTTCGAGCACCAGTCGCTGTACGACCACGGCGACGACGGCAACCGCTATGCCCGTTTCGCGATGGAGGCCGAGGAGGCGCAAGCCCATCGCTATACCGGCGGCGGCTACGCGTGGCGTATGACGACGGCCGGCGCCGTGACCGTCGCGAATCACCCCGTCCTCGAGAACAACCAGGAGTACGTGATCCTGCACGTGCGTCACGAGGCCGTGAACGACTATACGCAGCACAGTGCGAAGCTGCCGTACCGCAACAGCTTCGCACTGCTGCCGAAGAAGATTCCGTACCGTGCGCCGCGCGCGACGCCGAAGCCGGTGATTCACGGCACGCAATCGGCGATCGTCGTCGGGCCGAAGGGCGAGGAAATCTATACGAACGGCAGCGCGGTGAAGGTGCATTTCCCGTGGGACCGGCGCGGCAAGAAGGACGGCTCCGATTCGATGTGGGTGCGCGTGTCGCAGCCGTGGGCGGGCGACGGCTGGGGCGCGGCCGCGATTCCGCGGATCAAGCAGGAAGTGCTGGTGGCGTTCAATCAGGGCGATCCGGATAACCCCGTGATCGTCGGCCGCGTGTTCAACGGCGAGCAGGGCAACCCGTATCACGGCGCGGCCGGCCAGACGATGGGGATCAAGAGCCAGACGCACAAGGGGCAGGGGTCGAACGAGATCCGCATGACCGACACGAACGGCATGCAGGAATTCTTCATGCACGCGCAGAAGGACATGAACACCGTCGTCGAGAACAACGAGACGCACAAGGTGCTGGGGCCGCTGCGGACCGTGCTGGTGGCGACGGGCAGCGAAGAAAAGCAGATTCCGCAGGGCAACCTGACCGAGACGATCGCCGAGAAGCGCAGCACCACGGCGACTACCGTCGAGGTCACGACGCCGGCCAAGGATGGTGGCGGCGGTACGCAGGTCTACGTGGCCGAGCGCGGCATCCTGCTCAAGGTGCAGAACAGCTCGATTTCGCTCGCGCCGGAAGGTATTCGGTTGGAGCACAACGGCTCCGTGATCCTGATGACCGACGACGGCGTGATGGTCAACGGCAAGCGCATCGATCTCAACAAATAACTCGACGAACACCAGTCATGCACTACGCAATCCATGAAGGCACATTCGAATTGCCGGACGCGGCGCTTGATCGCACCGTCAACATGCTGATTCTTCCCGTCGGCCCGGGCGGGCTGAGTCTCGTCGTGTCCCGCGGCCGGCTGCGCGAGCAGGAGTCGATCGACGCATTCGTCGAGCGCGAATGGGCGCAGGCGTCGCGCACCGCGCAGAACCTGAACGTGCAGTCGCGACGCCCGGTGACGGTCGGGCGAGCGGAATGCCCCGGCGTGCAGACGGAATCGACGCATGAACAGGACGGCCGCACCTTTCATCAGATGCAGACGGCGTTTCGGCTCGATGCCGGCGGGCAGGTCATCGTGATGACGTTGACCAATGCGGCGCCGCTCAACGACGAACAACGTGCGCTTGCAGCGCGCATGCTGGAGAGCTTCCAGCCGCGCCCGGTTGCGCCCGCGCTGGTTTCGGATGCCGGCCGCCCATGAGTCAGCCGGCCGCTCGTAAGGATGATCCCTTTACCCACACGACGCTCGCGGGCGACCTGCTCGGCATGGGCGGGTCGCTGCTGGGCGGCTTGGGGATCGGATGGGCGCTGACCACGCTAGCGGAAGGTCTCGTGTTTGGTGCATTGGGTGCGCTCGAAATCGGCACCGGCGGGCTGGCGACGCCCATCGTGCTGGCGATCGGTGTCGGCGTGGCTGCATACATGCAGGGTTCTGGCCTCAACGACAAGATCGACGAGGCCGCGAAGGGGCTCGGCAACGCCATTTCTCCGCCCGAGGAGAAAGGCACGATCCAGAACGGCTCGCCCGATGTGTTCGTCAACGGGAAGCCGGCCGCACGCGCGGCCGACGGCGCGGACATGGATCCGGTTCTGTGCAGCGATCATCCCGGTCCGCAATTCGTCGCGCAAGGGTCCGACGTGGTGTTCATCAACGATCTGCCCGCGGCGCGGGTCGACGACAAGACCACCTGTGACGGCACGATCTCGAAGGGCTCGCCGGATGTTTTCTTCGGTGGCGGCACGAAGACCGTGCGCGACATCAGTGCGGCACGGCCGTGGGTCGCCGGACTCGGCGCGGCGATCGGTATCGCGCTTGCGCTATGTGGTCGAGGCAAGGGGAACTGGAGCGATTTCGTCAAGGGCAAGCTGCCGTGTCTCGCGATGAACTTCGCGGCCGGCATATTCGGCACATGGCTCGGCAGCAAGATGCAGCCGTCGGCCGGCCATCCCGTCAACGTGATTACCGGCGGCAAGATTCTCGACGGCAGCGACGACACGGATTTCGTGTTGCCGGGCCCGCTGCCCATTGTCTGGCGGCGTTTTTACAGCAGCCATGACGATCGCGCCGATGGCCTGTTCGGCGCCGGCTGGAGCGTGCCGATCAGTGTCGAGTTGAAGGTCGCGCGAGAGAACGGCGTCGTCGCGTCGATCACGTACTGGGACGAACAGGGGCGTGATATCGAGTTTCCGCCGGTGGCGCCGGGTGAGAGTCATTTCAGCGTGCCGGAAGGCATTTACCTGATTTGTACCGCTGGCGGGCACTATGTCGTCGAAACGGTCGATGGTTTGTATCGCGATTTCGGTCCGGCCCGGGCACCGGCGTCGGATGCTGAAACACTGAACCTTCGGCGGCTTGAGGACCGAAACGGCAATTGGATCGAGGTCGAGCGTGCGGCCGCCGGCGAACGGGAGCGGCCGGTTCGGCTTCACGATAGTGCCGGCCGTGTGCTGACGGTGCACTACGATCCGGAGCATCCGCGACGCGTCGCCTCGATCGAACTGGTACGCGGCGTCGATGGTGAGTTGCCCGAGATCCTGGTTCGTTACGGCTATACGAGCGCAGGCGAACTCGCAACGGTCACCGACCGCAGCGGCCATACCGGGCGGCATTTCGGTTACGAACACGGCCGGATGACACGGCATACGCTGCCCGGCGGGCTACAGTGCTTTTACGCGTGGAACGGCGTCGGCCGCGACGCGCGTGTCGTGCGCCACTGGACTGACGACGGCGAAGCGTACACGTTCGACGCAGACCTTGCGCAGCGTTCGGTGACGATCACCGATCAGATCGGGCGCGTGACGCAATGGACATGGAACGAGGATCGGCAGCCGACGAGCCATACGGATGCAGAAGGTCACGTCTGGCAGTTCGAATGGAATGCGATGCGGCAACTGGTCAGCACGACCGATCCGGCCGGCCATGTCACGCGCTTCGAATATGACGAGCGCGGGCGGCAGACGCAGCGCATCGACGCGCTCGGCGAGGTCGAGCGGACCGAATGGAACGGGCACTACGATCTGCCTGTTGCGGAAATCGATCCGACCAATGCGCGGTGGATCTATCGCTACGACACGCGCGGCAACCTGACGATGACGCGCGATCCGGCGGGTTTCGCGACCGAGTATTACCGGGACGAGCGCGGGCTCGTGCATACGATTCGCGATGCGCGTGGCGGGTACAAGTTCCTCGAATGGAATGGTCGGGCGCAGTTGACCTCGTATACCGATTGCTCCGGCAAGGTCACGCGGTTTGCGTATGACGCACGCGGTGCGCTCGCGCGGGTGACGGATGCGGCCGGGCAGGCCACCGTGTACGAAACGGATGCGATGGGGCGAGTCACGGGAATCCGGACGGCCGATGGTGCGCATCAGACGTTTCGGTACGACGCAGCGGGGCGTCTCGTTGAGGTCATCGATCCGAATCAGCGCAGCACGCGTTACGAGCTCAATCCGCGGGGATTGTTGCTGGCACGCACGGATGCGGCTGATCGTGTCGTGCGGTTCGGCTATGACGATGCGTTCCGGTTGGCGAGCTTGACCAACGAGAACCGTGAGACGTATCGCTTTCAGTATGATCGTCGCGATCTGGTTTCCGCACAGATCGGTCTCGATGGCCACAAGCGTACGTACGAGTACGACGTGTGCGGTCAAGGAACGATCGTACGCGACGGCCAGCTCGAGACGCGATACGAGCGCGATGCGGTCGGTCGGTTGACGGCGAAGCAAGCTGCGCACGAGCGTTGCGAATACCTGTATGACGAGGCAGGCCGGATTACATCGGCCGAGTTGTACGCGTTCGCCGCGCGTGGGCCATCGTTGAAGAATCGGGTCAGCCTGAAGTACGACAAGCGTGGAGAAGTCGTCGAGGAATACACGCCGACCGGCTGGCTCGCACATACCTACGACGAGCTTGGCAATCGTGTCAGCACGACGATTTCCGGCGAGCGCACGATCGATTGGCTGCATTACGGTTCTGGGCATGTGCACCAGATTCGTTTCGATGGTGCCGCGGTTGCGGACATCGAACGGGATGACCTGCATCGCGAGGTGCTGCGGACGCAGGGCAAGCTGACGAGTCACTTCGGGTATGACGCGGTGGGGCGCCGTGCGCGGCAAACCGCGCAGCGAGGTACGGCGGGCGGCGAGTTGCTTGCGAAGCAGTGGCAATACGATGCGGCAGGCGACGTGATCCAGAAGCGCGATCAGCGTTATGGCACGACGAGCTATCGGTATGACCCGACGGGGCGCATCGAGCACGCGGCAGGGCCGGGGTTGCCGTCGGAAGTGTTTCGCTGGGATGCGGCGGCGAACCTGGTGTCGAGCGATCACCCGGGCGGCTACGTCGAGCACAACCGGCTCAAGATGTTCGAGGACAAGCGCTTCGAGTACGACGCGTATGGGCGGTTGGTTCGCAAGCTCAGTGGGCATGGGCCGGCTAAAGAATTGGTGCTTGAGTACGACGATTGGAACCAGCTCAAGACGGTCGTGACGAAGGACCGGCTCGGGATCGCGACGACGCATTTCGAGTACGACGCGTTCGGCCGGCGGATCCGGAAGCTCAATGGCAGTTATGCGAGTACGGATTTCCTGTGGGACGGCATGCGGTTGGTGCAGGAGACGTATCACGATCGCCAGGGCGAGGAAGCGCTGACGTACTTGTACGAGTCCAATAGTTATGTGCCACTTGCCCGGATCGATCAAGGGAAGGCGGCGGCTAATGATTCGGATGTACGGGATGCGGTTTATTACTTCCACAACGATGTTTCGGGGCTGCCGGAGGAACTGACTGACGCTGGTGGCGAGCTGGTTTGGCAGGCGCGCTATAAGGTGTGGGGCAATGCGGTGCAGGAGGAGTGGGTTGCGCGGGCGCCGCAGCGGTCCACACCGGCGTGGGGCGAAGTACAGGCCGTAGCACCGGTGCAGTCGCACGTGCCTCGACCGCAGAACTTGCGCTTTCAGGGGCAGTATCTGGACCGCGAGACTGGCCTGCACTACAACACGTTCAGGTTCTATGATCCGGACATCGGACGCTTCATCAATCCGGATCCGATAGGGTTGGCAGGCGGGTTGAATCAGTATCGATATGGGCCGAATCCGCTGGCGTGGATTGACCCGTGGGGCCTGACTTGCCTGAGTCAATGGAGTGGAAAGCGCGGTCGCGAAAAATCGATGTACGACTTGGAGCGAAACGGCTTCAACGTCGTTGCTGAAGAGGTGACAATGAAGGTGAACGGCAAGCGTATTCGGGCCGACTTCGTTGCAACGGACAACCACGGCAACTATCACGTCTTCGAGGCGAAGCATGGGACAGGGCGTCTGACCAAAAATCAAAGTGCTTCCGGTGTATTTGATATGGCGAGTCCATCGAATACCGTTGACGGTATTGGTGGTGGGGTAATTACGCCGTCAGCGGGAAAAACGGGACAGTTCGAGATCGCAACTGGCAATAGAGATATAGGGGAAGTGCTTGGTGAGCGTGGTACTTCGTATGATGCAACATTTCACGTGCTGAAATATTGAGGTGTGTTGATGAGCGCGGAGTTGAAGAAGACATTTGAGAAAAGACTGCAAAATTTTTTAAAGGAAAATATAAGTGAAAAAGGTGTCAAGGTATCGAGGGGCGAGATTGTTGTTGACCGAGAAGGTATGGGTAATGGGCGTATCGGATTCAGATTTCTGAGAAATGCAAACGGATATATTCTTTCTGCTGCAGCTGACTCTCCTGGCCTCCAGGATTTTTATGTGAGCAGAAATCCTCCGTACAGGCCGAAGATACCAACTGGTTTGGTTATGGCGATGAATACATCCATGGAAACGGTAAAATCATTTTCCCCGAATGTCGGTGGGGCAATTGATCTGCCGCGGGATGAAGAGGGGATTGAGTCGGCGTGTCGATGGATATGTGAAAAGGTAGCGAGTATTTATTTGCCGAGAGTAATAAATGTAGTTGAGATCAATTCTGGGTTGGTGCGAGATGTAATGGAAAATCCAAATTACTATTCATACCCATTTTTGACCATCGTTTTCGCTGCAAAGAAAAATGGTATCGGACTGAATGAACTTGATACTGATTATTTGCTGGGTAAAAAGGTGTCAGGTAATAAGTCGTTCGATGGTGAAGTTTTGAAAGAGTATTTTTAGGGTATGACGCGGTGGGTCGTCGTGCGCGGCACGCTGCGCAGCGAGGTACGGCGGGCGGCGAGTTGCTTGCGAAGCAGTGGCAATACGATGCGGCAGGCGACGTGATCCAGAAGCGCGATCAGCGTTACGGCACGACGAGCTATCGGTATGACCCGACGGGACGCGTCGAACAGGCGGCAGGGCCGGGATTGCCGTCGGAAGTGTTTCGCTGGGATGCGGCGGCCAACCTTGTGTCGAGCGATCACCCGGGCGGCTACGTCGAGCACAACCGGCTCAAGGTGTTCGAGGACAAACGGTTCGAGTACGACGCGTATGGGAGGCTCGTTCGCAAGCTGAGTGGGCATGGGCCGGCTAAGGAGCTCACGCTTGAATACGACGATTGGAACCAGCTCAAGACTGTCGTGACGAAGGATCGGCTCGGAATTGCGACGACGCATTTCGAGTACGACGCGTTTGGCAGGCGGATCCGGAAGCTCAACGGCAGTTATGCGAGTACGGATTTCCTGTGGGACGGCATGCGGTTGGTGCAGGAGACGTATCACGATCGCCAGGGCGAGGAAGCGCTGACGTACTTGTACGAGTCCAATAGTTATGTGCCACTTGCCCGGATCGATCAAGGGAAGGCGGCGGCTAATGATTCGGATGTACGGGATGCGGTTTACTACTTCCACAACGATGTTTCCGGGCTGCCGGAGGAACTGACTGACGCTGGTGGCGAGCTGGTTTGGCAGGCGCGCTATAAGGTGTGGGGCAATGCGGTGCAGGAGGAGTGGGTTGCGCGGGCGCCGCAGCGGTCCACACCGGCGTGGGGCGAAGTACAGGCCGTAGCACCGGTGCAGTCCCGCGCGCCTCGACCGCAGAACTTGCGCTTCCAGGGGCAGTATCTGGACCGCGAGACTGGCCTGCACTACAACACGTTCAGGTTCTATGATCCGGACATCGGACGCTTCATCAATCCGGACCCTATCGGGCTGATTGGCGGGATGAACTTGTACCAGTACGGATCGAATCCGATCGTATGGATTGACCCGTGGGGATGGGCGGCCGATAGGTTGCCGCGCACCAACGGCCGTTGGGACGGTGAACCTGGGAACAGCAACTGGTATTCCGACAATGCGAAAGTAAATGCCATTACAGGCAATGATCCGATTCCTTTCAAGGGGGGGTGTCCTGACTTCTCGGCATGGTCAAAGGGTACGTTGACCTTCGAGAAAGATGTTCTTAACGGTACGCGGACCGATTTCCCAACGGTCTATGCTGAGCTTGGTCGTATCAAAGGAATTAGTGCGAACGCTGCCAAGAATCTCTTGAAAGAGAAGGGACTTACACCCCATCATTTGAGTGCGACGGAAATTCAGTTCATTCCATCTGATCTACATGGAAATGTCCCGCGCACGGGATCTGCGGCAGATATGAGGAAGGCGCGATGCTAGACAAACTTTCGCAACTCGGAGCAACTCCTGACGAATTGTCGTCGGAAAGGAAGATGCAGCTTTTAGCTTCTTTGGAGGCCGAGGTTGGCCCGCTTCCGGACGACTATAGAAACCTGTTGCTGCATTTCGGCGGGGATATCGAGTTCAATTCTCTCGTCAAGTTTCGTTCCGATGAACCGTCACCGTGGGCAGCACAGGACGGTACCGATTCTTTGGAGTTTCTCTACGGACTGTCGAGCAAATACGGATCGACAATACTCGAGAGGTTTGAGACGTACAAGGGCCGTATTCCGGCTGATTGGATTCCGATCGGAGAAGCGCCTGGTGGAAATCAAGTCTGCCTCAGAATTCATCCATCAGGTGCTCGATCGGTTGAGTTCTGGGATCATGAGAGCGAGGTCGGCCCGGGCTTGCAGCCGCGCGGTACGGGCTTGACGAAAATCACCGACACGTTGCAGGAGTTTGTTAGCCGACTTACGCCGGAAGATCCACCAGAGAATGCGCCTCGTGCCGTAAAGGTGGATCTTCAGTTTTGATATTCAATCTTGGCTCCCCCTGAATCAGGAGCTCAAGGAACAAGCATGCAAACGATTGACCTGTTGATTTCCCATAGTCAAATCGTAGTTCGATCGAGGCCGTACGATGAAGGTTCGAGCCAATGGGGAACGGGCAACGTTGATCAGGGCGCGGTGCTGCACGCCAACTACCTCATTTTCTATCCGCTTCCGGACGATGCCTTCGGTGCAAAGGTGTACTTGCAGGTGGTGGACAAGTTCGAGATGGACGAGTGGGCCGCACGATGCATTGTTGCGCCGTTTCATATTGAGGATCGCAATTCGCTCCAAGTCGCCTCGGCGGCCGAAAAGTTCAAGGCGTGATCATCACACAGATGTAAAAGGCAACGCCGCGAAATGCGACCGCGCAGCGCAACGTCGCGCAGCGTGCCGGGCAGGGTAGACCAGCCGTAAGCGGCCGCTACCCCGAAACCCCACTTCACCAAGCAATATCGCAAGACGACCGCGACGTCCTCGCACCACCGGTAGCCGTGCACTTCGTCCCCGATCCATTGTCATAAAACGTCCGCGTCTCTGGCTGCGGCACCGACGGATCGAACGGATTCGGCGCCCCGTGAGGACCACGCGGCGCATCGTACGGCCGCTGCGGCGCATACGAGCCGCCACGACCAGCAGGCCGAGAACCGTTCGCGCGCAGGTATTCATGCCAGTTTTGCTCGCGCTGCTCGTACCCGGGCACTGCGCGACCCAGACTATCGTTCCCGCCCGCGCCGAGCGCGACGCGGTTCGGCGGCAAGACGAAATCGGGTTCACGCCCGGAAGAAGCGGGCAGCGGCGCCACCAGCGCATCACTCGTTACCCGCAATGGCCGCGTATCCGGCGTATCGAACGGGCTACGTTCGGCAGGCGCGGCGAACTGTACGCGTGGGCGGCTCATCCTCACCGCGCGCCCGTCATCCCGAGCAGCCGCACGCCGCTCCGAGCGAAACACATTGGCACCGGCCGACCGATCGGTCAGCGTATCGCGTCCCGAAGCATGGGCAGCAGAAACAGAAAGCGCGCACGCGATCGCGGCGGCGGAAGAGAGGCGGACTGGGCAATTCATGGGCGATCCGAAGCAGGTGATGTGCATTGAACAAAAACGGCAGATCACTGGCTGGCGGCTGAGCGACGAGGGGGCGTCGAAGCGGCCCTGAAGCGACTGCGGGGCGCGGCGAACGCGACTTGCAGGGAGGCTGGCTGGATTGCAGAAGCGAGCTCGTATTATTTCATGAAAATATCAAAAAGCTTTCAGATTGTTTAGTTTCGCAGATAAACAGTAATATTTGCCGCCTCACTGAGCGCTCCGTCCTGGTGCGTGCCAACACAATCATCAGTCGATTGATCCCCAGCGACCAGGGCTCTTGGCAACCCAAAAAATGCATCCCCGGGAAATCCCCGTCGCCGAACGCCAAGCCCAGCAAGGAACCAGCTCCCAGCTTCTTGCCAAAATAGCAACCCGATTGCACTCGAAGCAAACGTTGTCACCGCGTCGCGGTTGCGCCCCCATCGCCACCCACCCATCTCAAAAACGTACGTGTTTTCCCTCAATCGACAGGCATTTTTGACAGACGATTGAAAAACGCCCATATAATTTCGACTGCCTTGCCAATGGCTGTCGGACCATCCCTCCGAACGAGCGATTTGGCAAGCGGGGCAGGCGAAACGCTTGCGCAATGCAAGACGCATCACGATGTCTTTCCGAACCAGACGTCCCCTTCGGGGACTGCAAGAGCCGGGCCCCGCTACGCAACATTCCGCCGGAGTTCCGTCTTCTATGTGTCTCGGGCGTGTCCCATGTCCTCGCCCCGGGTGCTGTTCGATTGCGCAAGTCATGCCGCCTTTGCCCGTATGACTAAACAACATCGAGGAGCTCCCAGATGACGCTGTCCCGTCTTACGTCCATTTCCGTCGCCGCCGTGCTGTTCGCCGCCGGCGCCGCCGCCGCGCAAGCGGAAACCGTGAAGATCGCCATCGCTGGTCCGATGAGCGGCTCGGTCGCCCAATACGGCGACATGGTGAAGGCCGGCGCGCTGACCGCGATCGAACAGATCAACGCGGCAGGCGGTGCGGGCGGCAACAAGTTCGAAGTGGTGATGATGGACGACGCGTGCGAACCGAAGCAGGCCGTCGCCGTCGCCAACAAGATCGTCAGCCAGAAGATCAAGTACGTGATCGGTCACGTGTGCTCGGGTTCGACGATTCCCGCGTCGGACATCTACGAGAACGAAGGCATCGTGATGGTCACGCCGTCGGCCACCGCGCCGCAACTGACGGAAGGCAAGAAGCGCCACTTCATTTTCCGCACGATCGGCCGTGACGACCAGCAAGGCCCGGCCGCCGCGCACTACATCATCAACAACGTGAAGCCGAAGAAGGTCGCGGTCCTGCACGACAAGCAGTCGTACGGCCAGGGCATCGCGTCGTCGGTGAAGAAGGACCTCGAAGCCGCGAAGATCCCGGTCGTGCTGTTCGAAGGCATCAACGCCGGCGATTCGGACTACTCGGCGATCATCACGAAGCTGAAGTCGCAAGGCGTCGATTTCGTCTACTTCGGCGGCTACCACCCGGAAATGGGCCTGCTGATGCGCCAGGCGCGCGAGCAGGGCGTGAAGGCGACGTTCATGGGGCCTGAAGGCGTGGGCAACAAGGACGTGACGGCGATCGCCGGCCCGGCTTCGGAAGGCATGCTCGTGACGCTGCCGGCCGACTTCTCGGCCGATCCGGCCAACGCGGCGCTCGTGAAGGCGTTCGCGGACAAGAAGCGCGACCCGAACGGTCCGTTCCAGATGCCGTCGTACGCCGCGGTGAAGATCATCGCCGACTCGATCGCGGGCGCGAAGACGACCGACCCGACGAAGGTGGCCGCGTACATGCACAAGACGACGTTCGACACGCCGATCGGCAAGGTCGCGTATGACGCACAGGGCGACCTGAAGGCGTTCAAGTTCGTCGTGTACACGTGGCACAAGGACGCGACGAAGACCGCCGCCAAGTAACAACGGAGTACCCGCCCGCGCACCCGCCCTGTCCGAAACCCGGACGGGGCGGGTGCGTATTGGCCGCGCATCTGCCCCATGCGCGCCAGCGGGCGGCCCGAGACGACACCGTGCGTTGCGCGCGGCCGAGCGCCGTGATCCGGCGACGGCATGCGACCCAGCGCCAACGGGAGCTTCCCGCACATGACTGACTTCTTTCCTCAATTCGCCCAGCAGCTGGTCAACGGCCTGACGCTGGGTGCGATCTATGCGTTGATCGCCATCGGCTATTCGATGGTCTACGGCATCATCGGCATGATCAACTTCGCCCACGGCGAGATCTACATGATCGGCGCGTACGTGGGCCTCGTGACCCTGACGGCCATCGGCATCTCCGCCGGCTATCCGCTGCCGCTCGTGCTCGGCGCCGCGCTGATCGTGTCGGTGATCGTCACCGGCCTGTACGGCTTCGCGGTCGAGCGCGTCGCGTATCGCCCGCTGCGCGGCGGCCCGCGCCTCGTGCCGCTGATCTCCGCGATCGGCATGTCGATCTTCCTGCAGAACTACGTGCAGATCGGCCAGGGCGCGCGCGACGTGTCGGTGCCCGTGCTGATCTCCGGCGCATTCGACATCCATCTCGGCGGCGACTACGACGTGACGATTCCGTATGCGCGTCTGCTGATCGTCTGCGTGACGATCGTGCTGATGATCGCGCTCACGCTGTTCATCTCGCATTCGCGGATGGGGCGTGCGTGCCGTGCGTGCGCGGAAGACATGAAGATGGCGAACCTGCTCGGCATCGACACGAACCGCGTGATCTCGTTCACGTTCGTGCTCGGCGCGATGCTGGCGGCCGTCGGCGGCGTGCTGATCGGGCTGACGATCGGCAAGCTGAATCCGTATATCGGCTTCGTCGCGGGCATCAAGGCGTTCACCGCCGCGGTGCTCGGCGGGATCGGCAGCATTCCGGGCGCGATGCTCGGCGGCGTGCTGCTGGGCCTCGCCGAAACCTTCGCCGCGGGCTACATGCCGGCCGAGTACAAGGACGTGGTCGCGTTCGGCCTGCTCGTGCTGATCCTGCTCTTCCGCCCGACCGGCCTGCTCGGCAAGTCGGACATCGAAAAGGTTTGAGGGAGACGCAGATGAGTCAAGTCATTTCCGTTCGCCGCCCGGCCGCCGACGCGTCGTTCGGCCAGGCGCTGAAGAACGCCGTGGCCGCCGCGATCCTGACGGCGATCCTCACGATTCCGGTGCTCGGGCTGCAACTGAAGCTCGACGGCTATCAGGTGGTGCTGACGCCGCACTGGCGCCCGGTGTGGATCGCGGTCGCGGCCGTGTTCCTGTTCCAGTTGTTCAAGCCGTGGCTGATGCGCGCGAAAGCGGCCGTGAAGCTGCCGGCGGCGCCGACGATGGGCGCGCGGCAGCAGCGCGTGATCATCTGGGTGCTGCTCGCGGTCGGCCTCGTGTGGCCGTTCTTCGGTTCGCGCGGCGCGGTGGACGTCGCCACGCTCGCGCTGATCTACGTGATCCTCGGCCTCGGGCTGAACATCGTGGTCGGTTTCGCGGGGCTGCTGGATCTCGGCTACGTCGGGTTCTACGCGGTCGGCGGCTATACGTACGCGATGCTCAACCAGTATTTCGGGCTGTCGTTCTGGGAATGCCTGCCGATCGCGGCGATCGCCGCGGCGACGTTCGGCTTCCTGCTCGGCTTCCCGGTGCTGCGGTTGCGCGGCGACTATCTGGCGATCGTCACGCTCGGCTTCGGCGAAATCATCCGCCTGCTCGCGAACAACCTGACGAGCCTCACCGGCGGCCCGGACGGCATCTCGAGCATTCCGAAGCCCACGGTGTTCGGCTTCGAGATGGCGCGCTCGGCGAGCGTCGAAGGCGCGAAGACCTTCCATGAACTGATCGGGCTGGAATACAGCGGCGAGCACATGGTGATCTTCCTGTACCTGATCGCGCTGCTGCTGGTGGGCTTCACGCTGTTCGTGACGAGCCGCCTGATCCGCATGCCGATGGGCCGTGCGTGGGAAGCGCTGCGCGACGACGAGATCGCATGCCGTTCGCTGGGTCTCAACCCGACGCGCATCAAGCTGTCGGCGTTCACGCTCGGCGCGGCGTTCGCGGGGATCGGCGGCGCGTTCTTCGCGGCGCGTCAGGGCCTCGTGAATCCCGAATCGTTCACCTTCATCGAATCGGCGCTGATCCTCGCGATCGTCGTGCTCGGCGGGATGGGCTCGCAGCTCGGCGTGATTCTCGCGGCGATCCTGCTGACCGTGCTGCCGGAAGTCGCGCGCGGCTTCGCCGAATACCGGATGCTGATCTTCGGTCTCGTGATGGTGTTGATGATGATGTGGCGTCCGCAGGGCCTGTTGCCCGCGAGCCGTCCCCACGTGGAGCTGCCGCAATGAGCGCGAATGCAGAACTGTTGAAGGTCGCCGGGCTGCAGATGCGCTTCGGCGGGTTGCTCGCGGTGGACGGCATCGATTTCGACGTGCGCCGCGACGAGGTGTTCGCGATCATCGGGCCGAACGGCGCGGGCAAGACCACGGTGTTCAACTGCGTCGGCGGCTTCTACAAGCCGACCGGCGGCGACGTGGTGCTCGACGGCCACGCGATTGGCGGGCTGCCGAGCCACAAGATCGCGTTGAAGGGTCTGGTGCGGACGTTCCAGAACATCCGGCTGTTCAAGTCGCTGACCGTCGTCGAGAACCTGCTCGTCGCGCAGCATCGCAAGGTGAAGGCCGGGCTGCTGCACGGCCTGTTCGCGACGCCCGCGTATCGTCATGCCGAGCAGGCAGCGCTCGAACGCGCGGCCGTCTGGCTCGACCGGATGGGGCTGACGTCGGTCGCCAACCGGCCGGCCGGCACGCTGTCGTACGGGCACCAGCGGCGTCTGGAGATCGCGCGCTGCATGATCACCGAGCCGCGCCTGCTGATGCTCGACGAGCCGGCGGCGGGCCTCAACCCGCAGGAAAAGATCGAGCTGCAGCACCTGATCGACAAGCTGCGCCGTGAATTCGGCGTGTCGGTGCTGCTGATCGAACACGACATGAGCCTCGTGATGGGCGTGTCCGACCGCATCCTCGTGATGGAGCACGGCCGGCCGATCGTGATCGGCACGCCGGAAGCGGTCCGCAACGACCCGCGCGTGATCAAGGCGTATCTGGGGGAAGAGTGATGCTGAAGCTGGAACAGGTCCATACGCACTACGGCGCGGTCGAAGCGCTCGCGGGCGTGTCGATCGAAGTGAACAAGGGCGAGATCGTCACGCTGATCGGCAGCAACGGCGCCGGCAAGACGACGCTGATGATGACCGTGTGCGGCACGCCGCGCGCGTCGTCGGGCCGCGTGCTGTTCGAGGGCAACGACATCACCGCGATGTCGACGCACCAGATCATGCGGCAGGGAATGGCGATTTCGCCGGAAGGGCGGCGCGTGTTCCCGAGCCTGACGGTGCTCGAGAACCTGAAGATGGGCGGCTTCTTCGCGAGCCGTCACGAGATCGACGACGGCATCGAGCACGTGTTCAAGCTGTTTCCGCGCCTGAAGGAACGCGCGGCGCAGCGGGCCGGCACGATGTCGGGCGGCGAGCAGCAGATGCTCGCGATCGGCCGCGCGCTGATGAGCAAGCCGCGTTTGCTGCTGCTCGACGAGCCGACGCTCGGCCTCGCGCCGCTCGTGATCGCGCAGATCTTCGACATCATCCGCACGATCCGCGACGAAGGCGTCACGGTGTTCCTCGTCGAGCAGAATGCGAACAAGGCGCTCGGTGTGGCCGACCGCGGCTACGTGCTCGAAACGGGGCGCGTGGTGCTGGCCGACACGGGCGCGAACCTGCTCGCGAACGACCGCATCAAGCAGGCGTATCTCGGCGGTTGACGAGAGAAAGCCCGCCGGCCTGCAACGGGCCGGCGGCAGTTTTTCCGGCGGTTCACTTCTGCTTGCAAGGCCGGGTTCCCGGCCTTGTCTTCGTTATCCGATCCTGAACGTGCTTTTCAGTACGTCGCGCAGATGCAGCGCGGCGCGATTGCTGTCGTCCGTCAGCACCGTGATCAGGTGCGGCGGCAGATCGGGCAGCACGATCCCGGCGACGTGGCTCGTCAGGTTGCCCGACACGCGATCGTGCTCGATCAGGCCGACCGCCAGCCCGTTCGCGATACACGCTTCGACCGCCGGAGAACTGGCGCTTTCGAGCAGCATCCGGTGCGCGATCTTCGCCTTCTTCAGCGCATTCAGCGCGGTGTCGCGGTACGGGCAGCCCTGCAGTTGCACCGCGATCGGTAGCGGCGCATCGGGATTGAACTTGAAGGTGCGCGCGGCGACCCACACCGGATGCGTCTTGCTGAGCAGTTCGGCGTGCGGCAGCGCTTTCGGCACCACGGCGATCGTGATGTCGAGCTGGCCACGCGAGAACAGCAGCTGCAACTCTTCGCTGGAGCGCGCTTCGACCGTCAGTTCCAGCAGCGGCCGGTCGGCGGCGAAGCGCGGCAGGAATTCGGCCATGAAGTGCGCGGCGTAGGAATCGGGGATGCCGAGCCGCAGCTTGCCGGTCAGCATCTGCGGCGACAGCGATTCGACGAGCCGGTCGTGGCTCAGCAGGAACTCGGTGGTGTCGCTCAGCAGCTTGTGGCCGAACTGCGTGAGTTCGACCGCCTGGTTGTTTCGCGTGAACAGCCGCTGCGCGACCATCTCTTCCAGCTTCTGAATCTGCGCGGTGACCGACGACGGGCTGCGGTTTACATGAACGGCCGCATCCTTGAAGCGGCCGAGCTTCGCGACGGCGTGGAAGGTACGCAGCAGGTCGACGTCCAGGGTACGCGGCATGATTTGGTTTTTCCGAATCAGTGATTCAGGTAATGTCGATTGACGGAATTATTGGGCATCCCATATTCTCGGGTCAACAGGCAGACAACGGCAGGCAGCCGGTCGGGCGTTGCACGCATCCGGGGAACGATTCATGTCGATCAATGATTTTGTCGTAGATGCATTGGTGCGGGACAGGAAGCTGAAGGCGGAGTCGGTATGGACGGTCGAGAATCACGAAAAATATTCGACGTTGCATCGCACGGACGATGACGTGCGGCGGCAGGAAGCGGGGCGCGAAGTCTTTGCGCTGATGCGCAACCTGAACGAGCTGGGCGTGCGAAGCCCGGCGTTGTGCGCGGATCGCGACGGTAACGGGTCGTTACGCGAAGCGATCGGCGCATTGAGCGAGCGGCTCGCGACGTTGTCGCGCGGCCGCCATGTGCATTACATCGAGCTCGGGCCCGAGCCGGTCAAGACGACCGAGCTGATGAAGGCGGTCAGCGGCGGCGGCCCGAACCATCTGCGTTACACGGCCGTCGACATCAACGAGTCGTCGGAAGACGCGATGCGGCACGCGATCATGCCGTTCCTGAAAACGCCGGGCTGTTTCAACTACATCGCCGACGATTACCGGAACGTGCAGTGGAACCATATCGACCTGGGCCAGGACGTGACGTTCATCACGATGCTCGGATTCCAGGAAGGCAACGAGCTGCCGGTGACGATCGGCCGGCTGATTCGCAATCTCGGCGGCAAGTCGACTTACGTCGTGTCGGAGATGCAGTTGCTCGTGGAAGGGCGCGAAGAGCCCATCTACAACTTCTACCAGAACGAGAACATGGTGCGGTTCTCCGAAATCGTCAGCCGGCAGCAGGGTTTCGAGCCGCTCGGCAAGCATCACGTGTCGATCGTGCGGCTCAATCTGCTGGGCGACCAGTTCCATGTGGCGGTCACGCTGCAGCCGGTGTCGAAAGCGGGGGCCGACGGGCATCTGATCACCAACGTCTGCCTGAAATACACGCCGGAGCAATTCCGCCACGTTCGCCTGAGCCACGGCAATTGCCGCGTGATCGACGAGCTGCGCAGCGGGGATGGCAGCGTCGTGTACCAGATTGCGCAGTTCAAGGGCTGAATGGCGAAACGTCGACAGCGAGGCACGCGATGAACAAGGGAAATGCATTGCCGGTGTTTGCGCGCGGGTTCGGCCGGGTGAGGCTGGCGCTGCGGACGTCGCTGTCCGTCGGCGCGAACGTCGGCGGCAGGCTCGACGCATCGACGGAACCGATGCGCTGGTCCAGCGCGTGCCTGCGCGACGGCTACGAGGTACGCTACCGCCGCAACCTCGACGATCTCGGCTATCGCGACGTGCCGATGCGCGGTACGCGCTCGGATGCGCTGAACGCGGTGTGTCACCTGCGCGGCTTGTTTTCCGACGAAGCGGTCGACGCGTTGCGCGAGATCGGCCGCGCGCTGGAGCGCAGTGCGTCGAGCAGCAACTGGATCATCTCGAAGCGCGTGCGTGCGGTGACGAACCGCTCGCGGTTCGTCGACGACATGATGCACGATCGCGCGTTCCTGCTGCGGGTGTCGCGCCTCGCCGGCGTGCCGTTGATTCCGTACCCGATGGCCAATGCGCGCTCGCAGTTCAATTACTACTATCCGACGGACCAGCGCGACGGCAAGGAACAACTGGGCATGTGGCATACCGACGGCACCAGTTTCGTGCTGAACATCGTGTTGTCGGATCGCGCCGAGTACGAAGGCGGCAACTTTCTGTTCTACGAAT
Organism: Burkholderia sp. EMB26; assembly: GCF_024730645.1. Taxonomy (NCBI): domain Bacteria; kingdom Pseudomonadati; phylum Pseudomonadota; class Betaproteobacteria; order Burkholderiales; family Burkholderiaceae; genus Burkholderia; species Burkholderia sp. EMB26. The sequence goes on along the minus strand of NZ_CP078071.1, from coordinate 1,362,595 downwards.
CGATGGCGGAGACGTTCGATCGCCACGATCGCGAACGCCGGCACGTCAAGACCGCGAATCTGGACAACGCGGGTGATGCGCTGCTGATCTACGGCAGCAAGCTGTTTCATGGCGTCGAACCGGTTCAGGGCGGGCGTCGCATGTCGCTGGTGCTGTCGTTTCATTGCCCGACCACGCGCGAGGACGACAACGGGTTCTGGCATCTCGCGTCGGACGACGGTATTCCGCGCACCGTCGTCAACTGGCTGGCGCTGCAGCGTGCCCTTCGGGACGACGCCGAATTGCAGTACCTGCGCCTGGGGCTCGAACCGATCCGGCCGGAAGACCTGGGCGACCAGCGTCTGGCTCCGGCCACTTTCTGAGAACCGTCGCGCCATGCAGCTTTTCCTGCTCCAACTCGTTTTCGTCCTGTCGTGGAGTTCCGGGTTCATCGGCGCCAAGCTCGGCGCGGAGACGGCCGGCGCGTTCAATCTGCTGTTCTGGCGGTTCCTGCTCGTCACGCTGTGCCTTGCGATCGTCCTCAATCGCCAGCTCGCGCGTCTGACGCTCGAAAAAATCCGCTATCACGCGGTGATCGGCTTCCTGTCGCAGTTCCTCTATCTGGCCTGTGTGTACGTCGCGATCCAGCATGGCCTGCCGCCGGGCATCGCCGCGATCGTCGCGGCGTTGCAGCCGCTCATCACGGCGGCGATGACGTCGTTCGGCGGCAGCGAGCGCAGCGGGGCGCGCCAGTGGGCCGGGCTCGTCGTCGGGTTCGTCGGCGTAGGCATCGTGATCGGCGGGCAATATGCGCTGCCGGCCGGGTCGGTCGGGATCGTGATGTACCTGCTGCCGCTGGTGTCCGCGTTCGGACTGTCGATCGCGACGATCTATCAGCGCCGCCGCGCGCTGACGGCCGCGCGCAGCAACGAGGACGGGCTGTTCCTGCCGCTGTTCGTGCAGGGTTGCGTGAGCCTCGTGCTGTTCGCGGCGTGCGGGCTCGTCACCGGCGACCTGCATGTGCCGACGCAGCCGAACGTGTGGGTGTCGGTCGTGTGGCTGACGGTGTTCTCGACTTTCATCGCTTACCTGTCGCTGTGGGCGCTCCTCAAACGCATGCCCGCGACGCGCGTGGCGACGCTCGTCTATCTCGAACCGCCGGTGACGCTGCTGTGGGCCGCATGGATGTTCGGCGACCGGATCGAGGTGACGACCTACGTCGGCATCGTCGTCGTCGCGATCGGCGTCTGGCTGGCCGGCAAGCACGGCGCGCGGCCCGCGCGGCCGCGCTGCGCGGACATGGAGACGGCCGGCCGCTGACGCACTGGTTGCGCGCGCGATTCCGGTGTAGCTTCGCGAGACTGCCCGACTCGTGAAGGAACCCGATGAAAGTCAAACGGATCGTCGCCAACGTCGATACGCGCTCGATCGACGACGCCAGGCGCTTCTACCAACGGATCTTCGGTCTCGACCTGCTGATGGACCACGGCTGGATCGCGACCTACGGCAACGCCGAGCAGATGGACGTGCAGATCAGCTTCGCGTCGCACGGCGGATCGGGCACGCCGACGCCCGATCTGTCGATCGAGGTCGACGATGTCGATGAAGCGCTCGCGCGGGTTCGGGCGGCCGGCATGTCCGTCGAATACGGGCCGGCCGACGAACCGTGGGGCGTACGGCGGTTTTACGTGCGCGACCCGTTCGGCAAGCTCGTCAACGTGCTCGCGCATCGCTGAGCCGGCGACGGGAGTCGGGTACGCCGGCGTTCACGCATGCAGCGCCAGCCCCTTCACCGCCTTGTCGACGGCCTTCTTCGGCCCGTGCAGCGCCAGGCCGACCAGATCGGGATTGTCCGCATCCTCGGCGCGGAACGCCGCGCGGTTGGCCGCGTCGTGCCCGGTCGAAAACATCGCGCGCACGTAGGGCACGATCGTCAGTTCGCGCGACAGCGCCTGCCGATGCGCGGCCTGCAAGCCGTTCAGGTCGGCCGCGAACACCAGCATCGGCTGGCCCAGCATCCGGCTGTAACGGCGCCCGGCCGCATCCTCGTAAGGCTCGCCGAGGGCGTCCGGCGCACCGGCCGCGACACCCGTCGCGAGAAACGCGACCACGTTGAGTTTCTGCCACGCCGCGAGATCGTCGCGCACGATCAGCGCTACTTTGGTATCGAACATGCTTGCTCCTGGTTGGAGCGCTCATGATCGGCCGGCGCGCGCGATCAGTCTGGAACGTTTGTGCAAAGTTGCCGGTACGCGGCCGGCGTGATCCGGTACGCGCGGCGGAACCAGCGGCCGAGGTGGCTCTGGTCGGCGAAGCCGACGTCGGCGGCCGCCTGCGCGGGCGTGCGGCCGGCGGCGAGCAGCTTGCGCGCGGCACGCAGCCGCAGGCGCACGAGATACGCGTGCGGCGACGTGCCGAACGCACGCTGGAACATCCGCGTCAGCCGGAACCGGTCGATGCCGGCGACGCTCGCGAGTTCGTCGAGGCCGAGGTTGCCGTCCATGTGTGCGTGCAGCAGGTCGCGCACGCGCGCGATCGCGGGCGGCACGACGGCGCTTTCCAGCGCGAGCGGGCCGCCCAGCTGGCTGCCGAGCCGCATCAGCAAGCGGTCGAGCGTCTGGTCGCGTGCGAGCCGGCCTTCGTTGTCGTGGATCGCGAAGAACGCGTTCCGGATCGCGTCGACGAGGCCGCGATCGTCGACGAGCGTATGGCCGAACGTCGCTTCGACGCTGCCGAGGCCCGGCAGGTCGAGCCGGCGCGCGGCGCGCTCGACCCATGCCTGCGGCAGGTACAGCATCCCGTACGTGAAGCCGCCGGCTTCGGGCGCGTGGCCGTCGTGCATCGCGCCCGGCTCGATCAGGATCGCGCGGCCCGGCACGCTGGTATGCAGCGAGCGGTGGCACTGGAAGCGCTGCACGCCCTGTTCGGTGAAGCCCACCAGCATGTCGTCGTGGTCGTGCGCATCGTACGCATGGCCGGTGAAATGCGCGTGCAGGCTTTCGATGCCGGTGTCCGCATCGCGGCGCGCGACGAGCCAGTGGTCGGTCGTGCCGGTTCGGTTCGTCGCGGTCGTCATCGGGTTCCTCGCACGTCGTCATCGCGTGACGGGATGGATCCGCAGCCGGCGAGGCGACGGGGGCGGGCGGTGCGGTTCATGGTTCGATCGCTATCTGTTCGTCGCGCGCGTATTGCGCGGGCGGCCGGCCGACATGCCGCGTGAACGCGACGCTGAAGGTGCTCGCGGAGCGGTAGCCGACGCGCGCCGCGATTTCCGCGATGCGGCCTTCGTTGCGGCGGAGCAGATCCTTCGCGAGCGCCATGCGCCACGTCAGCAGGTACTCCATTGGCGCGACGCCGACCGCGCGGCTGAAGCGCTCGAAGAACGTCGAGCGCGACAACGCGGCCTCCTTCGCGAGCTCGACGATCGTCCACGGGTGCGCGGGGCGTTCGTGCATCCGGCGGAGCGCGGCCGCGAGGCGGCTGTCGGCGAGCCCGCGCACGAGGCCGGGCGATGCGTGGGTGCCGGTCGTGAACCGCAGCGCCTCGATCAGCAGCACTTCCAGCAGGCGCGCGAGCACGATCTCGCGGGCCGGCCGCTGTGCGTGCGACTCGTCGCGCACCAGTTGCACGAGCGTGGTCAGCCGCGGCTCGCCGCGTACGTGCACGAAGCGGGGCAGCAACGACACCAGCAGCGATGCATCGGGCGAACCGAAACTGCAGTTGCCGACCATCATCCGCGTATCGATCGGGTTGGTCGGGTCGCCGATCCGGTACTCGCCAGGGGCGAGCGGGACGGGCGGCGCGGTTTCGACGCCCGGCGCCGGCGCGTCGAGGCTCGACAGCGCCACGCCGTAGGCCGCCGGAATCAGCACGAAATCGCCGGGCAGCAGCTCGATCGGCGCGTGCCCGTCGATCGCGATCCGGCACCCGCCGTCGAGGACCGCACAGTAGAACGGCTCGCCCGCGACCACGCGATTGATCGCCCACGGGCTCGCGCCGCGCACGTACTTGGCGTGCCGCGCGCCGGGTTGCAGCAGCGTCACGACTTCGGTCAGCGGGTCGCTCATTGCCGGACTCTCGCAAAAGAAAAGCGGATTTTCGATTGTAGCGAATACGGTTCCGGCCATCTATCGTACGGACACATGCTCAACACACCCTAGGAGTTTGCATGAAGACCGTATTGATTACCGGCTGTTCTTCCGGCTTCGGCCTCGAAATCGCGCGCCATTTCCTGGCCCGCGACTGGCGGGTCGTCGCGACGATGCGCAAGCCGGGCGACGACGTGCTGCCGCCGTCGGAGCGCTTGCGCGTGCTGCCGCTCGACGTGACGAACGCGGACAGCATTCGCACCGCGATCGAGGCCGCCGGCCCGATCGACGTGCTTGTCAACAACGCGGGCTTTGGTGCGGCCGCCCCGGCCGAGCTCACGCCGCTCGACACGGTGCGCGCGCTGTTCGACACCAACACGATCGGCACGATCGCGGTGACGCAGGCGGTGCTGCCGCAGTTTCGCGCGCGCGGCGCCGGCGTGGTCGTGAACGTCACGTCGAGCGTCACGCTGAAGGCATTGCCGCTCGTCAGCGCGTACCGCGCGAGCAAGGCGGCGGTGAATGCGTTCACCGAATCGATGGCGGTCGAACTCGAGCCGTTCGGCGTGCGCGCGCATCTGGTGCTGCCGGGCCGCGCGCCCGACACGCGTTTCGCGGACAACGCGCGGGCCAACATGCACGGCTTCGACCACGAAGCGTATGCGGAATTCGTCGGCCAGGCCGTCGCGCGGATGCTCGATGCATCGGGGCCGATCACCCATGCGCAGGATGTTGCCGAAGCCGTGTGGCGCGCGGCGACCGATCCGTCGAGCCCGCTGCGGCTGCCGGCCGGCGCCGACGCCGAAGCATGGGCGGCGCAAGCGGCGTGATCGATCGGGAGTCCGTCGCACCGGCCGGTTGAGCCGGCGCGACGGCGCGCGTGAGTTGGGGTGCGGCGGACGTTACAGCGCGCGCGTGATCGCCTGCTCCAGCAGCGACAGCCCGAGGTCGATCTCTTCGTCGCTGACGGTCAGCGGCGGCGCGATCCGGAACACGCCGCCCATGCCGGGCAACTGCACGATGTTCATGCTGAGCCCGAGGTTCATGCACTCGCGCGTGATCTTCGCGCCGAGCCCGTCCGCCGGCTCCCTGGTGTGGCGATCCTTGACGATCTCGACGCCGAGCAGCAGCCCGCGCCCGCGTACGTCGCCGATGCAGTCGAAGCGCTCCATCAGGTCGAGCAGGCCGCGCCGCAGCCGCTCGCCCATCGTGTTGGCGCGCGCGACGAGACCGTCGCGCTGCACGACGTCGAGCACGCGCAGGCCGACCGCCGCCGGCAGCGGGTCGGACACGTGCGTCGTGTAGAACAGGTAACCGAGCGCGTGCGCGCGCTCCTCGATGGCCGCGGACGTGACCATCGCCGCGAGCGGCAGCCCGGCGCCGAGCGTCTTCGACAGCGTCAGGATGTCGGGCGTCACGCCGTCGCGCTGGCACGCGAACATCGTGCCGGTGCGGCCGACGCCCGTCTGCGCCTCGTCGAGGATCAGCAGCATCCCGCGTTCCTCGCACTTGCGCTTGAGCGCGGCCATATAGCCTTCCGGCAATTCGATGATTCCGCCCGAACTGAGGATCGGCTCCGCGATGAACGCGGCGAGGTTGCCGCTCGACTGGCGGTCGATCAGTTCGAACGCGTAGTCGAGTTCGGCGAGCGGATCGTACGCACCGTTGCGCTCGAAGCGCGGCCGGTACGCGAACGGCGCCGGAATCGCGAACGAGCCGACCGACGCGGGGCCGACGCCCTTGCGGCCGGCGCTGTACGTGGCCGACGCGGCGGCGCCCGTCATCCCGTGCCACGACTGCGCGAAGCCGACGATCTCGTACTTGCCGGTGACGAGCTTCGCCATCCGGATCGCCGCCTCGTTCGATTCCGCGCCGGTGCTGAGCAGCAGCGCGCGGTCGAGGCCGGCGGGCGTGAGGTCGGCGAGGCGCGTCGCGAGATCGACGACCGGCCGCGACAGCATCCCGCTGAACAGATGGTCGAGCTTGCCCGCGTATTCTCCGATGACGGAGACGATCTCCGGATGGCTGTGGCCGAGCACCGCGCTCATCTGGCCCGACGTGAAATCGAGGATCGCGCGGCCATCGGCGTCGTAGACGAAGCTGCCTTTCGCGCGCTCGATGATCACCGGTTCGAACGTGCCGCCGTAGCGGACCAGGTGCTGCCTGGCGTTGCGCCAGAAGGTTGCATCGTCGTTCAGGGACATCGGGCGGCTCCGGCAAAAGGGCAGGGATCGCTTGCAGTCTAGGCGCGGGTCTGGTTTGATGGAAACGAATAGTCCTAATGCAAGGTAGAAAAGGAGCTAATACCTTGGTGCTTTCGCTCGACATCGACCTGCTGCGCTCGTTCATCGTGATCGCCGAGGTGCGCTCGCTGAGCCGCGCGGCCGCGCGCGTCGGCCGCACGCAATCCGCGCTCAGCCAGCAGATGAAGCGGCTCGAGGAAGCGGTCGACCAGCCGTTGTTCCAGCGCACCGGCCGTGGCGTCGTGCTGACGCATCCGGGCGAGCGGCTGCTCGTGCACGCGCAGCGCATCCTGCGGCTGCACGACGAGGCGATGGCCGACCTGTGCGGCACGGGGCTGTCGGGGACGATCCGGTTCGGGTGCCCCGATGATTACGCCGAAGTGTGGCTGCCGTCGCTGCTGCGGCAGTTTTCGAGCCAGCATCCGCAGGCGATCGTCGAAGTCGTCTGCGGGCCGACGCCGCGGCTCGTCGAACACCTGGAGAAGCGCGCGGTCGATCTGGCGATGATTTCCGTGCCGGACGACGGCGCGACCGACGACGTCATTCGCCGCGAGCCGCTGGTCTGGATCGGTTATCCGGGGCTCGAACCCGCGCATTTCGATCCGTTGCCGCTCGCGCTGTCCGATCGCGACACGCTCGATCACCTCGCGGCCTGCGACGCGTTGAATCGCGCCGGCCGCGACTACCGCGTCGCGTATGCGAGCAGCAGTCTCGCCGGGCTGATCGCGCTGGTGCGCTCGGGGCAGGCGTTCGCGGTGATGACGCAGACGGCCGTGCCGGCCGACCTCGCGATCGTCCACGGCGATCCGCGCTTGCCACCGTTGCCGGCGGTGGGCATTACGCTGAGGTTCGACCGGAAGCGGCCGTCGCATCTGACGGCAGCATTCGCCGAGCATATCCGGCAAACGCTGCCGTTGCTTTGATCGTCGACGCGATCAGTCGACCATCGACGAAGCCGACGCCTGCGTGCGGCCCGGACGCTCCGCCGCCGCCTCGCGCACGCGGATCGTCGCCCGCATGCCGGACAGCTTCAGTTCGGTTTCCTGATATTCGCTGACCGGCTCGGAATCGGCGACGATGCCGCAGCCCGCGAACAGCCGGCACGCGCCGCCCGCGATCAACGCCGAACGCAGCGCGACGATGAAATCGCCGTTGCCGTGCGCGTCGATCCAGCCGATCGGCGCCGCATACCAGCCGCGATCGAAGCCTTCGTGCGCACGGATATGGTCGAGCGCCGGCGCGCGCGGATGGCCGGCGACCGCCGGCGTCGGGTGCAGCGCCGCGACGACCTGCAACAGCGTCGCCTCCGCATTCAGCGTCGCGCGAATCGGCGTGCTCAGGTGCTGAAGCTTCGGCAACCGGTGCAGCGACGGTTGATCGGGCACGTCGAGCTCACGCGACAGCGGCGCGAGCGCGGCACGGATGGCGTCGACGACGAGCGCATGCTCGAGCCGTTCCTTCGCGGACGCCATGAGCGCGGCGCCGAGTGCGCGATCGTCGTCGGGCGTGGCGCCGCGCCGGATCGTACCGGCCAGCGCATGCGTGCGCACGTCGCCGGCCGCGACACGCGCGAGCCGTTCCGGCGTCGCGCCGACGAAGCACGCCCCGTCGCGACGGACCGCGAACAGGTGCGCATGCGCGTCGCGCCGTCGCAACCGGCGCAGCAGCGGCGCGATCGCGACGGGCCGTGCGTACTGTTCGAGCACGTCGCGGGCGAGCACGACCTTGCCGAACGCGCCGTCGTGGATCGCATCCACCGCACGGCGGACTTCGTGCTGCCATTCGCTGGCCTGCAGCGCCTGCGTGTGCAGCAGTTGCGGCGCGTCGTCTTCCGCGGCCGGCGCAAGCGCGCCGAGCGACTCGATCCGCGCGAGGCACGCATGCGCGAGCGCGGCCGGATCGTCGTGAGCGGCGACGACCTGCTGGCAGACGGCCCAGTGCGCATCGCCTTCGCGCACGATCAGCAGCTTCGCCAGCATCATGCTCGCATCGGGAAACGATGCCCAGTGCGCGCTGCGCGGGCCTTGCGCATCGAACCGGAAGCCGCCGACCAGCCGCGGCGGCTGCGGGCCCGCCGTGACCGCGTCGCGCACGAGGGCGCGCCAGCGCGCATCGATCTGCGCGAAGCGCGTGTCGCCGGTGGCGCTCAGTTCGGCCGCGCAGTCCCAGCCGTAGAGCGTGACGGACGCATCGCCGGCTTCGTGGAAGCACCATGGCGTCGCGCCGTCGTCCCACGCGGCGATCAGGTCGAAGAAGTCGAGCGGGCGCAGCGGCACCGAGACCGACGCGAGCGTCGGCGTGCCGGTGGCGGCGGCGCGGCGGGCCGCACGCGCGAACGTGTCGTGCAGCAGCGGAAGGCCGGCGTTCATGCGAGCCCCCGCTGTTGTCGCCAGTATTGCGTTTGCTGCGCGATGTACCACGCGATGAGCTGGGCGAACAGCGTCTCGACGTAGTCGGCGTCGAGGCCGGCCTGCTCGGCCCAGCGGCGCCGGTCGGGCAGCATCGCGGCCACCCGTTCCGGCGCGGCGATGCTCGCTTCGTCCGGCTTGAAGCGCGACGCGGCTTTCACGTACTGCATGCGCCGGCCGAGCGCGTCGATGATGTCGGCGTCCAGACGATCGATGGCTTCGCGAATGTCGGGAAGCCCCGTGCAGGCGTCCGGTGTTTTCATGTGTACTCCTTTCCGTAACGAAGGGATTGGTCGATCCGTTCGACCAGATGTGCGATCACCGCCGGGTATTGGTGTCGCAGGTAGAAGTGGTCGCCGTTGAACGTCTCGACGCGGATCGGCCGCGCCGCGACGTCCTGCCACGCATGCGCCTCGTCGCTGTCGAGCTCGGTATCGGCGAGCGGCAGCATCACGCCGAGCGGCGCATCGATGCGCGGCGGCCGCTCGCGCCGATACGTTTCGATCGCGCGGTAGTCGTGGCGGATCATCGGCAGGTAGATTGAGCGCATTTCCGGATCGGCGAGCAGCGCGGCGTGCTCGCCGGACAGCCGGGCGACGTCGCCGACGAGCGCGTCGTCGGATTGCAGGTGCAGATCCGACGGGCGCTGGCGATGCGGCGGCGGCAGTGCGGACACCGCCACGTAAAGCGGCGCGGCGCCGCGCGCCTCGAGCCGTACCGCGACCTCGTACGCGAGCGCCGCGCCGAGGCTGTGCCCGAACAGCACGAGCGGCGCGTGCGCATAGCGTTGCAGCGCGTCGGCGGCGGGGCCGGCGAGCGCTTCGATCGAGGGCAGGCACGGCTCGCCGAAGCGTTCCTCGCGGCCCGGATACTGCAGCGCGAGCAGATCGACGTCCCACGGCAGCGCACGGCTCCAGCCGCGAAAGAAATTCGCGGTGCCGCCCGCGTGCGGGAAGCAGACGAGCTGCGCACGCGGGCACGGCGACAGCCGTAACTCGCGAATCCAGTTCGAATCGGTCGGGTGCGCGCTCATGCGGCCGCCTGCAACTGGCGGCGCAACAGGTCGCGCAGCGATTTCTTGCTGGTCTTGCCGATGCCGGTTTCGGGAAAGCGCGGCATGAATTCGATGCGGTCGGGGATCTTGAAGGCCGCGAGCCCGCAGTCGCGCAGGTAGCGTTTCAGCACGAGTCGGGACGGGGCAGGCGCGCGCGCGACGACGAACGCGCAGGTCCGCTCGCCGAGCATCGGATCGGGCATCGCGACGACCGCCGCGTCGTGCACCTGCGGATGCGCGAGCAGCAGGTTTTCCACTTCCTCGGCCGAGACTTTCTCGCCGCCTCGGTTGATCTGGTCCTTGTCGCGGCCTTCGACGACCAGGTCGCCGTCCGCGGTGCGCCGCACGCGGTCGCCGCTGCGATAGAAGCCATCGGCCGTGAATGCCGTCGCGTCGTGCGCCGCGAGCCGGTAGTAGCCGCGGATCGTGTACGGGCCGCGTACCTGCAGTTCGCCGATCTCGCCGGGCGCGACCGGCGCGCCGGTTGCGTCGACGATGCGCACTTCGTCGCCGTCCGAGACCGGGCGGCCCTGCGTGTGCGCGATCCGTTCGGGCGCGTCGTCGAGCCGCGTGCAGCAGATGAGCCCTTCGGCCATGCCGAACACCTGCTGCAACCGGCAGCCGAGCACGGGCGTCACGCGTTCGGCCGCGTGGTCCATCAGCCGCGCGCCGCCGACCTGCAGCACGCGCAGGCTCGACAGGTCGGCCTGCCGTTGCGGCTGCTCGTCGAGCCACAGCAGCGCGAGCGGCGGCACGAGCGCGGTATGCGTGACACGTTCCTGCGCAATCAGCGCGAAGCTCTGGTCGGGCTCGGGCCGCGCGGTCGTCACCACCCGGCCGCCCGCGAGCAATGCGCCGATCGTGCCGGGGCAGCACAGCGTGAAGTTGTGCGCCATCGGCAGCGCGGCCAGATAGACGGTGTCGGCATCGAACCCGCTCGCGGCGCTGCATGCGCGCACGTTGTACAGGTATTCGCGATGGCGGCGCGGAATCAGCTTCGGCGTGCCGGTCGTGCCGCCTGACAACTGGAAGCACGCGATATCGTCGGCGCGCGCCGCGCAGTCGAGCACGGGCGCCGCGTCGTACAGCGCGGCGAACGACGTGAATGCGTGGTCGTCGCCGGCCATCACGATGTGCTCGAGCGTCGGGCACTCGGCCTGCAAGGCGGCCGCGAGCGGCCGGCAGTCGAAATCGCCGAGCTGCGACGCGCCGAGATAAGCGCGCGCGCCGGCGAAGCGGCAGAACGCGCCGATCTCGTAGTGACGGTGCGCGGGCAGCGCGAGCACCGGCCGCACGCCGAGCTGGAACAGCGCGAAGCACGTCTCGATGAAACGCGCGCCGTTCGGCAACTGGACGACGACCGCGTCGCCGCGTACCAGGCCGAGGCGCGCGAGGCCGCCCGCGAGGCGGCGAATGCGCGCGAGCAGATCGCGATAGCACAGCCGCAGCGCGCCGTCGACGACGGCGAGCGCGTCGGGATGGCGCTGCGCGCAGGCATCGAGCGCGTCGAAGAACGTCGTGTCCTGCCAGTAGCCGGCGTCGCGGTAGCGGCGCGCGAAGTCGTCGGGCCAGTCGGGCGCGTCGGCCGGCACGGCCGCCGCCAGGGAGGAAGGGGAGGATTGCATGCGCTGACCTTGGGTTCCGGCAAGTTGTCAGAAAATGTAAATGAGAGGTATTATCATTTGTAACAGGTGCTGCGATAGCGCCGTTTCTTTCGATATCGCGGCAATTTCGTTCGATCGGGCGCTGGTCGCGCGGCACCCGCCCGGTCCGGCCGGACAATCGGCCGGTTGCCGCCGGCGCGCGCCGGTCCGCGCGTGCCGCCTAACCAACGGACCTCCGATGAGATCGACCTCCTTCGCTTCGTCACGACGTCACCCGCCGGTGCTCGTGCCCGGCAATCATCCGGGTGTGGTGCACATCGACACGGGCATGAAACTCATGAGCGGCACGCTGTGCTCGGATAGCCGCGACTGGTACGAGGAGCCGCTCGAAAAAGGGCTGAAGCTCGTCCTCGTGCAGAGCGGGCAGTTGCGCTGCCGCGTGCCGGGCCAGCCCGAGCAATGCATCAAGGGGCCGGGCCTGTGCGTGATCGCCAACGACGGCGAATTCACGACCCACCAGATCTACGACCGCGACGTGCCGCTGCGCTACACGATCGTGCAACTCGGCCTCGATGCGCTCGACCGCAACCTGAGCCTGCTGCCGGAGAAGATGCTCGCGCCGACGGGCGGCGATCCGCGCATCGTCAGTTGCCCGGCGTCGAAGGCGCTGCAGGCGCTCGCCGTGCAGATCGCCACCTGCCCGTTCGAGGGCGCGGTGCGCGAGTACTACCTGAAGGCGAAGGCGTTCGAGCTGACCGCGCTGAGCGCGCAGTTGCTGGCCACGCAGCGGCAGTCCGCGCCGGCCGACGTGCGGGTCACGTCGTCGGATGTCGAGCGCGTGTATGCGGCGAGCGACATCCTGACGCGCGAGCTCCAGCACCCGCCGACGCTCGACGCGCTCGCGGGCCGCGTCGGGATGAATTCGCGCAAGCTGACGGCCGGCTTCCGCAAGGTGTTCGGCACGAGCGTGTACGCGTATCTGCAGGAATACCGGCTGCGGACCGCGCACGCGATGCTGTGCGCGGAGGATGCGAACGTGTCGACCGTCGCGTACCGCGTCGGCTACAGCCCCGCGCATTTTTCGATCGCGTTCCGCAAGCGCTACGGCATTTCGCCGAGCGATATTCGCGTGTCGCCCAACGCAATGGATCACGAGGAATTGACGGGCGCGGCGATCTAAAACAACTGACCGGCCGCCTAAAGGAATCGACCGGGCTCATGGGTGTTAATGAGATAGATTCTCATTCACAGGTGGCCGCCGCCGCGCGGACCCGCCGTCGAACGACCCATACAAGGCGTGCCCATGAGCCAGACCGTTGTCGATTCCACTACCGACCATTCCGATCCTTCCTGTTGTTCTCCCACTGACTGTCGCGCGCAGCTCGTTGCGCTGATCGCCGAGCTGCTCGACGAAGCCGTCGACGAGATCGCGTCGCTCGACGATGACGAGGACCTGCTGAGCTGCGGCCTCGATTCGATCCGGTTGATGTATCTGCAGACGCGCTTGAACCGGCTCGGTCATGCGCTGACGTTCGACGCGCTCGCGCGTAAGCCGACGCTCGGCGCGTGGACCGCGTTGCTCGCGACTGCGCCGCGTATCGCGCGCGCGGAAGCCGTCGTCGCGGCCGAAGCCGTCGACGTGCACGCGCCGTTCGAGTTGTCCGCGGTGCAGCAGGCGTACTGGCTCGGCCGCGGCGACGGCGAGGTGCTCGGCAACGTGAGTTGCCACGCGTTTCTCGAATTCCGCAGCCGCGCGATCGATCCGGTTCGGCTGGACACCGCGTGCCGGCGCGTGCGCGAGCGTCATCCGATGCTGCGCGCGCGCTTCGACGGCGGCCGCCAGCAGATCGTCGCGGCGCCGGACGCGCCGGTGTTCGCGCACGCGGACTGGCGCGACCGGACGGCGGCCGAAGCGGAAGCCGAATGGGCGTCGCTGCGCGCATTCCGCTCGCACGAATGTCTCGACGTCGAGCACGCGCAAGTGTTCATGATGGGGCTCGCGCAGATGCCCGGCGGCGAGGATCGCGTGTGGCTGAGCGTCGACCTGCTCGCGGCCGACGTGGACAGCGTGCGGCTGCTGATGCAGGAGATCGGCGTCGCCTATGCCGAGCCGTCGGCGCTGCCGGCTGCGCCGTCGACGTGGTTCCCGGCCTGGCTCGCGCGTCGCGCGGCCGATGCGCGCGATGCGCGGGCCGCGGCGCGCGACGCATGGCAGGCGCGGCTCGCGACGCTGCCGGAAGGGCCGGCGCTGCCGCTCGCCCGTGCGCCGGAAACGATCCGTGCGCCGCGTTTCAGCCGCGTCGCGCATACGCTGAGCACGGACGAGTTGACGCGCCTGCAGGCGCGGGCCGCGCAGCATGGCGTCACGTTGTCGTCGGTGTTCGGTGCGGCATTCGCGGCGGTGCTCGCGCGCTGGAGCGGCCGGCAGGCGTTCCTGCTCAACGTGCCGCTGTTCGACCGGCACGGCGATGCGCCCGATCTGGGCCGCGTGATCGCCGATTTCACGACGCTGTTGCTCGTCGAATGCGACGTGCACGCCGATGCGAGCGCGGCCGACACGGTGCGCGCGTTCCAGCAGCGGCTGCACGGTGCGATCGCGCAGGCCGCGTATCCGGCGCTCGACGTGCTGCGCGATGCGCGTCGGCAGGGCACGCCGCGCGCGGCGCCGGTCGTGTTCTCGTGCAATCTCGGCGACGAGCCGTTCGTGCCCGCTGCGTTCGCGCAGGTGTTCGGCGATCTGCACGACATGATTTCGCAGACGCCGCAGGTATGGCTCGATCATCAGCTCTATCGCGTGCCGGGCGGCGCGCTGCTTGCGTGGGACAGCGTCGACGGCCTGTTCCCGGACGGGATGATCGACGCGATGTTCGGCGCGTATGTCGCGTTCGTGCAGGCGCTGTGCGATCGCGACTGGCGGCTGCCGATCGCGGTCGAGTTGCCGTCCGCGCAGCGGCGCGTGCGCGATGCGCTCAACGCGTTGCCGGCCCCCGGCCGTGCGCGCACGCTGCATCACGATTTCTTCGCGCTGGCCGCACGCGAGCCGGCCGCCGTCGCCGTGCGATGCGGCGATCGCGCGGTGACGCGCGGCGAACTGGCCGCGCAGGCGCTCGCGATCGCGGGCGGGTTGCGCGCGGCCGGGATCGGGCACGGCGATGCCGTCGAGATCAGCCTGCCGCGCGGGCCCGAGCAGGTCGCGGCCGTATTCGGCGTGCTGGCGGCCGGCGCGTGCTACGTGCCGCTCGACATCGCGCAGCCGGTCGCGCGCAAGGCGCTGATCGAGCGCGCGGCGGGCGTGAAGGCCGCGATCGTCGACACCGCCTGCGCGGACGGGCCGCTGCCGCATGTCGGCATCGCCGCGCTGCTGCGGCATGTGCCGCTGGCCGCGCCGCTCGAGGTCGCGCCGCGGGCGACGGCTTACGTGATCTACACGTCCGGTTCGACGGGCGTGCCGAAGGGCGTCGAGATGACGCACGCGGCGGCCGTCAACACGATCGATGCGATCGATGCGCTGCTCGGCGTGCGCGCGCACGACCGGCTGCTGGCGGTGTCGGCGCTCGATTTCGATCTGTCGGTGTACGACCTGTTCGGCGCGCTGGGCGCCGGTGCGCAGCTCGTGCTGCCGACGCAGGACGAAGCGCGCGATGCGGCACGCTGGATCGAACTGATCGCGCAGCACCGCGTGACGCTGTGGAACTCGGCGCCCGCGCTGCTGGAAATGGCGCTGGCCGTGCCGGCGGCGCGCGACGCGTGCCGCAGCGTGCGCGCGGCGCTGCTGTCCGGCGACTGGATCGCGCTCGACCTGCCGGCGCGCCTGCGCGAGCGCTGCGGCGACGCCTGTGCGTTCCACGCGCTCGGCGGCGCGACCGAGGCCGGCATCTGGTCGAACGTGCAGACGGTGCGCGACGTGCCGCCGCACTGGCGTTCGATTCCGTACGGCCGGCCGTTGCCGGGGCAGGCGTATCGCGTCGTCGATGGCGACGGTCGCGATGTGCCCGATTACGTGCCGGGCGAATTGCTGATCGGTGGCGACAGTCTCGCGCGCGGCTACCGGAACGATCCCGAGCTGACCGCGCAGCGTTTCGTGCAGCACGCGTCGGGCCGCTGGTATCGCACCGGCGACCGCGGCCGCTACTGGCCGGACGGGACGCTCGAATTCCTCGGCCGCGAGGATCGACAGGTGAAGGTGCGCGGGCACCGGATCGAACTCGGCGAGATCGAGGCGGCGCTCGCCGCGCATCCATTGATCGACGGTGCATGTGCGAGCGTCGTCCACGGCGAGGCCGCGCGCATCGTCGCGGCGTTCGTGCCGGCCGACTGCGCGGCGGCGGACACCGCGCCATCGTTGCTCGCGGCAGTCGACATGGTCGACACGATGCCGGCGGAAACGGCCGTCGCGCACGCCGTCGCCGCCCGGCTGCTCGACGGCGACGCGGGGCTGCCGCCGCCGCTGCTCGCGCACTGGCGCGCAAAGGGCGCCGCATCGATCCCGATCGACGACGCGCTCGACCGGCTCGCCTGGCAGGCAACCGATCTCGACGCTCTGACGGCCGCGCTGCGCGCGCTCGCCGCCGATCCGGAGACCGCCGCGCAACGCGTGCCGCTGGACCCGTGCGTGGCGCCGCTCGCGTTCGCGACGCGCTTGCCGGACGGCGTTCGTGCGCTGCGCGAGTTCGCCGCCGCGCTGGACGCGCAGGCCGCGGCGCACACGGGTGCGCTGCGCGTCGCGGTGCTCGATGTGCGCGCGGGCCAGGCGCTCGATGCGGGGCTCGGCGTGCTCGACGATCCGCGCTTCGACGTCACGCTGTTCGACGTGTCGCCGGGCCTGCTGCACAACGCGCAGGCACGCTTCACGCGAACGCTGCCCGCATTGCAGACGATGCAGGACGGCTTGCTGCCCGCACGTCATCTCGGCGCATTCGATTGCGTGATCAGTTTCGCGGCCGCGCACCTGCGCGACGATCCGCGCGACACGTTCCGGATCGCGGCCGCGCTGCTCGCGCGGGACGGCCGCCTGCTGCTCGCCGACGTGCTGCGCGATTCGCCGCTGCGTGAACTCGTCGCGAGCGTCGCGGGCGATACGTCGCCGCCGCGGCCGTTCCCCGACGACGCGCTCGCGGCGGCCGCCCACGCGTGCGGCTTTGCGCTCGATGCGCGCAGCTGGCGCTCGACGGCGTTCGCCTGCCTCGACGCGCGCCGGGTCGGCGAGCCGATCGCGCAGGCGGCGCTGGCCGACTGGTTGCGCGATCGCTTGCCCGACGCGATGCGTCCCGATGCGCTGTGGTGCGTGCCGCGCTGGCCGCTCAACGCGAACGGCAAGATCGATCGCCGGACAGTCGGGGAGGCGCTCGCGCGCGCACTCGGCGACGCGCCGGCCGCGCACGACGCATTCGTGCCGGCCGGCGAGCGGCACGCGATATTGCTCGCCTGCTGGGAACAGGCGCTCGGCCGCGCGGCGAACGCGCGCGACGCGACGTTCTTCGCGCTCGGCGGCGACAGCCTGCTCGCGACGCGCCTGCTCGCGCAACTGCGCGAGCGGCTCGGCGTGCGGATCGGGATGGCCGCGTTCTACCGGCAGCCGACGCTCGCCGGTCTCGCGGCGCAGCTCGACGAACTGACGCCGGCGGCGCCGGCCGACGGCGACGCAGCGGTCGCGACGATCGAGGAGGGCGTGCTGTGAGTTTCGACGACGTGCTCGACCTCTGCCGCGAACGGCGGATCGAACTGTGGTGCGACGACGGCGGCCAGTTGCGCTATCGCGCGCCGGCCGGCGCGCTCGATGCGGATCTCGCCGCGCGCATCAAGGCCGAACGCGATGCGTTCGTCCGCTTCCTTCAGAACGGCGCATGGCGCGACGATCCGGCGCACCGGCACGAACGGTTCGCGCTGACGCCGGTGCAGGCCGCGTATGTGCTCGGTCGCCACGAATCGTTCGAGTTCGGCGGCAGCGCATGCCACCTGTACGTCGAATACGACGAACCGCAGGATCTCGACTGCGTGCGCTTCGAAGCCGCGTGGAATGCGTGCGTCGCGCGCCATCCGATGCTGCGCGCGATCGTCGAGGACAACGCATGGCAACGCGTGCTGCCCGACGTGCCGTGGCAGCCGCTCACCGTGCACGACCTGCGCGAGGCCGACGCGAACGCCTTCGACGCGCACCTGAGCCGCGTGCGCGAGCGCCTCGACCATGCGGTGCATGCGCTCGACCGCTGGCCGGTGCTGCAGCCGGAAGTGAGCCTCGGCCAGGAGGCGGCGGTGCTGCACCTGTCCGTGGATTTCACGCTGATCGACTACGCGAGCCTGCAATTGCTGCTCGCCGAATGGCGGCGCCGTTACGACGATCCGCAATGGCAGCCCGCGCCGCTCGATGCGACGTTTCGCGACTATGTGCTGCATGAAGCGCAGGCCGACACGCGTGCGGACCATGCGCGCGACAAGGCATGGTGGCTCGCTCGACTCGACGAGTTGCCCGCGCGTCCCGATCTGCCGGTCGTGCCCGCGAGGCGCACCGACGGGCGGCCGCGCTTCACGCATCGGCATGCGCGGCTCGATCGCGCGCAATGGGCCGCGCTGAGCGGCCAGGCGAGCCGTTTCGGGCTGAGCGCGGCGAGCGTCGCGCTGGCCGCGTTCGCCGAGGTCGTCGGCCGCTGGAGCCAGACGCCGGCGTTCTGCCTGAACCTGACGGTGCTGAACCGTCCGCCCGTGCATCCGCGCATCGATGCGGTGCTCGGCGATTTCACCGCGCTGAGCCTGCTCGCCGTCGACGCGACGCACGGGCGCGATTTCGTCGAGCGTGCCCGCACGATCGGCGCGCGGATGTTCGACGATCTCGACCATCGCGCGTTCACCGGCGTCGACGTGATGCGCGAACTCGCACGGCGGCGCGGCAAGGATGCGGCGCTGATGCCGGTGGTGTTCACGAGCGGGATCGGCAGTGTCGAGCGCCTGCTCGGCGAGCACGCGGGGCACGCAGGGCACGCGGCGCGCGCCGCGCCGCCGCGCACCATGATCAGCCAGACGCCGCAGGTGTGGCTCGACTGCCAGGTGACCGACCAGTTCGGCGGGCTGGAAATCGGCTGGGACGTGCGCGACGACCTGTTTCCGGACGGCATGCCGGCCGCGATGTTCGACGCGTATGTCGCGCTGCTGGGTCGTCTGGCCGACGATGCCGCATGGTGGTCGCGTGAGGGTGACATCGTGCTGCCGTCCGCGGCGCCCGTCGCCGACGTGCATCCGGATGCCGATACGCATATCGCGGCCGGTTTCGCCGCGCAGGCGCTGCGCACGCCCGATGCGCCGGTCGTGATCGATGCGCGGGGGCCGCGCACGTACCGCGAGGTCGCGCAACAGGCGGCGGCGCTGCGTACCGCGCTCGAACAGGCGGGCGTCGGCGTGGGCGATACCGTCGCGGTACTGATGCCGAAGTGCGCGCACCAGCTCGCGGCCGTGCTCGCGATCGTCCAGGCGGGCGCCGCGTACGTGCCGGTCGACAGCCGCCAGCCGGCGCTGCGGCAGCAGGCCATTCTGCGCAATGCACGGGTACGCGCGGTCGTCAGCGTGCAGGCGCTCGCATTCGACCATGACGGTTGCGTGCGCATCGATATCGATGCGGTGCCGATCGATCCGCAATGGCCGCCGCGCGCCGCATGCGACATCGCTCCCGATGCATTGGCTTACGTGATCTATACGTCGGGCTCCACCGGCGAGCCGAAGGGCGTGATGCTGAGCCACGCGGCGGTGTGCAACACGCTCGCCGACATCAGCGCGCGGCATGCGGTCGGCGCGGGCGACGTGGTGCTGGGCCTGGCCGAACTGAGCTTCGACCTGTCCGTCTACGATTTTTTCGGTGCGACCGCGCGCGGCGCGTGCATCGTGCTGCCCGATCCGGCGCGCGGCAACGATCCGTCGCACTGGGCCGAACTGATGGCGCGCCATCGCGTGACGCTGTGGAATTCGGTGCCCGCACAGGGGCAGATGCTGATCGACTACCTCGAAGGCGAACCGGCGCTCGACGTGCCGGGCCCGCGCCGCGTGCTGTGGTCGGGCGACTGGATTCCGGTGACGCTGCCGGCCCGCTGGTGGCGTCGCTGGCCCGACAGCGCGCTGTTCAGCCTCGGCGGCGCGACCGAAGCGTCGATCTGGTCGATCGAACATCCGATCCGTCCGGAAGATACGCAGCTCGCGAGCATTCCGTACGGCCGCGCGCTGACCGGGCAGACGATGGAAGTGCTCGACGCACTCGGCCGGCCGTGCCCGCCGGGCGTGCGCGGCGAGATCCATATCGGCGGCGTCGGGCTTGCGACGGGCTACGCGAACGATCCCGTGCGGACGGACGAGCGTTTCATTCGTCATCCGGACGGGCGCAGGCTTTATCGCACCGGCGATCTCGGGCGCGTGCGCGCCGACGGCTCGCTCGAATTCCTCGGGCGGCAGGACGATCAGGTGAAGATTCGCGGCTACCGGATCGAGCTCGCCGAGATCGATGCGGCGCTGACCGCGCATCCGCTCGTCGGCGCGGCGGCCACGATCGTGCTCGGCGAGGGCGCGGAGCGCCGGCTTGCGAGCTTCGTGTCGCTGCAGGGCGCGGAAGCGCCCCCGCCGGCGCAGGACGACGCGCTGCACGAGATCGCGACGCACGTGCGCACGGCGTTCGACGCCGCGCGCTGGCCCGCGCAGGCGGACGTGTCGCGTTCGGTCGCGCAGCTCGACGCAGCGTGCGTGGCGTCGCTCGCCGCGTGGATCGTGCCGGCCGGCGGCTTGACGACCGACGGCGTGACCGGTTTCGCGACGCTGTGCGAGCGGCTGCGCGTGCCGGCGGCGCGACGACATCTGCTGCGCCACTGGCTCGCGATGCTGGTCACACATGGCGTGCTGGACGCGGACGCGGACGACGGCTGGCGCAGGCGGCCCGACGTCAGCATCGTCGACGCGCGTGCATGCTGGGACGCATTCGCGCAACACGCATCGCCCGCGCTGTGGCCGGCCGTCCTCGTCGATTACTTCCGCGCCAGCGCCGGATGCCTCGACGCGCAGATCGACGGCCGCGTATCGCCGGCCGGCCTGATGTTCCCGGAAGGGGCTTCGCATATCGCCGAAGCGATGTACAGCGACGGCGAACACGCCCGCGCGCTGCATCGCGGGATGGCGCAGGCCGTGCACGCCGTCGTCGCACGCGAACCGCGGCGCGCGTGGCGCATCCTCGAAATCGGCGCGGGCACGGCCGCCGCGACGCGGGCGATCGTCGAGGCGCTCGCGCCGCTGGTGGAAGCCGGGACGCGCATCGATTACCTGTTCAGCGACGTGTCGAGCTACTTCCTCGCGGCCGCGCGCGAGCGTTTCGCTGCGTATCCGTGGATGCGCTTCGTGCGTTTCGACATGAATGCGGCGTGCGACGCGCAGGGCATTGCGCCGCATTCGGTCGACATGACGATCAGCTCCGGCGCGCTGAACAATGCGCGCGACACGGTCGCGCTGATTGCCGGCTTGCGCGCACTGTCGGCGCCCGACGCGTGGTGGGTGATCCAGGAACTGACGGCCGAGCATCCGGAAATCAGCATCAGCCAGGGGCTGATGATGGAGACGCCGGACGATGCGCGGGCCGCATCGGCGCGGTTGTTCGTGCCGCATGCGCAGTGGCTCGACTGGCTGCAGGCGGAAGCGGGCGATCGCGCGCTCGGGTGCGTCGCGCCCGACACGCCGCTCGCCGCGCTCGGCTACGACATCCTGCTCGCCCACGTGAAGCGCGGCGCGGCGCGCATCGCGCCGGATACGCTGCTGGCGTTCGTGGCCGAGCGTGTGCCGGGCTACATGGTGCCGTCGCAACTGCGCGTGCTCGAACGTTTGCCGGTGACCGCGAACGGCAAGATCGACCGCCGTACGCTGGCCGGCATCGCCGATATCCGCGAGCCGGCGCCGGCCGTGGTGCGAGCGGTGCCCGCACCGGCAGCCGATCCGTTGCTGGCGCGGCTGATCGGCTTGTGGGAGACCGTGCTCGATACGCGCAACGTCTCGCCGGATCAGGACTTCTTCGCCGCGGGCGGCGATTCGCTGCTGATCGCGCAACTCGTGTCGCGGCTGCGCGGCGAGGAACCGCTCGCGCACGCGCATCCGTTCGACCGGCTGTTGCGCTGGGTGCTCGCGCAGCCGACGCCCGCCGCGTTCGCGCAATGCCTGCGCGACGCGGGCGAACAGCCGGCGAGCGCGACGCCGACGGCCGCGCCCGCCGCGTCGCGCACGGCGCATGGGTCGGCGGTCGTCCATGCGCCGGCGCCGCGCGTGCGCACCGGCGTGCGGCCGATTCCGCTCGCGCCCGGCGACGGCGTGCCGCGCGTGATCGTGCACGAAGGGCTCGGCACCGTGCATGCGTATCGTCCGGTGCTTCCCGCGCTGGCGCGGCTCGGCCCGGTGCTCGGCTTCGCGGTGCGCGACGCGCAGGACTATCTCGACCTGCCGGCGCGTCACCTGAACGCGACGCTGGGCCGGCGTTACGCGGATGCGCTGTGGCGCAGCGGCGTGCGCGAGGTCGACGTGCTCGGCTATTGCTCGGGCGGGCTGGTCGCGCTCGAAATGGCGAAGTCGCTGGTGCAGTTGGGCGTCACGGTGCGCACGCTCGACATCGTGTCGAGCTACCGGATTCCGTACCTGATCGAGGATGAACGGCTCGTGCTGTTCAACTTCGCGGCGACGCTCGGGCTGCCGCTCGACGCACTCGGGTTTCCGGAAACGTACGTGCTGGCCGACGCGCTCGCCGACGCATTGAAGGCCGACCCCACGCGGCTCGCGCCGGGCAGCCTGCAGGCGCAGCTCGAGATCTTCGGCGATCGCTGCGAGCCGCTCGACGTGCTGCGCGGCCGCGTGTTGCGCGCGGCGGCCGGCCTGTCGATGCAGGACGCGGTCGCGCATCCGCTGCTCGACGAGCGCGAGCGGCTCTACCGGCTCTTCATGCATTCGGTGCAGGCGTGCCACTGGGCCGGCGATGCGCCGTATGCGGGCGCGCTGCGGCTGTTCGTGCCGGAGCGCTGCAATCCGCTGATTCCGCAGCAGCGCGCGGCGCTCACGGACTACTGGACGGCGCAGGCGCTCGGCGGCATCACGGCCGTCGATATCCCCGGCGGTCATTTCGACTGCCTGAACGCCGCGTTCGTCGACACCCGCCTGAAGGAGGCACGATGAAGGTCCATCCGCTGCCGGTCGTCGTGGCCGGCTCCCGTTTCGGTCAGTTCTATGCGGCGGGCCTCGCGGCGTCCGGTTCGTATCACGTCGCCGGCATCCTCGGCCAGGGCAGCGCGCGCACGGCCGCATTGGCCGCGCGCGTCGGGGCGCCGGTGTTCGACCGCGTCGACGCGTTGCCGGACGACGTGCGCATCGCGTGCGTCGCCGTCGGCGGCGCGGCCCGCGGCGCGGAGGGCGCCGCGCTGGCCTGCCGGCTGCTCGAACGCGGGATCGACGTCGTGATCGAGCATCCGCTGCTGCCCGACGAATGGGCCGGCGTGCTGCGTACCGCGTCGCGCCAGGGCCGCCGTTGCCTGCTCAACAGCTTCTATCCGAACCTGCCGGTCGTCGCGCGCTTCATCGCGGTCGCGCGGCGGCTGCGCGAGACGAGCGCGCCGGTGCATGCGGACGTGGTGTGCTCGGTGCAGGCGAGCTACGCGGCGCTCGACGTGCTCGCGGCCGCGTTGCAGGGCGTCGGGCCGTGGTCGGTCGAACCGATCGGGCCGGCGTTGTCGTCGATGCGCGAATGCGCGATGGTGCTCGCCGAAACGCCGGTGTCGCTGCGCGTGCACAACGAGATGGCGGCGGCCGACGACGGCCGGATGAGCATGCTGTTCGGCATCACGCTGACGACCGACGCCGGCACGTGGACGCTCGCGTCGCCGCACGGCCCGCTGTGGTGGGCGCCCGCGCTGCGCGAGCCGGCGCAGGACGAGGACGGCCTGTTCCCGATCTTCGGCGAGCCGGCCGGCGACGACCTGCCGAGCATCCAGATCTGCGACGACGCGCAGGACACGTGGGGCGAGATTCATGCGCGCAGCTGGCCGCAGGCGGCCGTGCGTGCCGTCGATCGCCTCGTGTCCGGCGAAGGGCTGCACGCGTGCAACCAGCGCAGCATCGACGTGGCGCGCGTGTGGCAGCAGTTGACCGCGCAACTCGGTTTTCCGGCGCAGCCGCCGGGCGATGCGCGCGCCGCGACGCTCGGCATGCTGCTGGAGCGTGCTGCATGAAGGGGCCGTTGCTTTCGATGTTGCGACCGTTCGCGGTGCCGCTCGTCGCGGCGGTGGCGTTGCAGGCGCTGGCCGGCATCGCGTCGCTCGTGCCGTGGCTCGCGCTCGCGCATCTCGCCGACGCATGGCGCGCGAGCGCGCAGCTCGACACGGCGGCGCGCGGCTGGCTCGTCGCGGCCGTGGCGGCCGGTGCGTTCTGGCTGGCCGGCCAGACGGTCGCGCTGCACCTGACGCACCGCGTCGACGCCGATCTCGGCGATCGCCTGCGCAAGCGCCTCGCCGATCATCTGCAGCGTTTGCCGCTCGGCTGGTTCGCGCGCGCGGGCAGCGACCGCGTCGCGCGCCACGTCGACCAGGACGTGCGCGCGCTGCACCAGCTCGTCGCGCATGCGCCGGCCGATCTCACGCAGCTCGTGGTCGTGCCGTGCGCGGCGCTCGCGTGCCTGCTTTACCTGAATCCCGCGCTGCTCGCGTTCGCGCTCGTGCCGCTCGTCGCCGGCGCGGCGCTGTTCCGCTGGATGCGCTCGGCACGTTTCGCGCCGGCCTTCGCCGCACGCAACGCGGCGCTCGAACGGTTGATGGGCGACTACGCGCAGCTCGCGCAGAACCCGGCGCTGGTGCGGCAGTATCCGGGCGCCGGCATCGAGGCGGCCGCGCTCGCGTCGAGCGGGCAGTTCTCGCGGGCGTTCTCGGCGTGGGTCGGCCGCATCGGCGGCCTCGGCGCGTGCACGCAGGTGCTGCTCGGCACGCCGTTGCTGCTCGCGTGGGTCGTGTTCGGCGCGACGTGGCTGACGGCCGGGCAGTTGCCGGTCGGCACGCTGTGCGCGTTCGCGCTGCTGATCTGGGCGGTCGCGGCGCCGGTGCGTGCGCTCGGTCATGGCGCCGATGCGCTGCGCGACGCGCGCGCGGCCGCCGCGCGGCTCGATGCGTTGCTTGCGCAGCCCGGCCTGCAGGAACCCGCCGACGGCGCGGCACAGGCGCCGCGCGATGCGTCGATCGAACTGCGCGGCGTGCAGGTGGACATCGACGGCGAGCCGATCCTGCGCGACATCGACGCGACGCTCGCGGCCGGCACGACCACCGCGATCGTCGGGCCGTCCGGCGCGGGCAAGAGCACGCTACTGATGCTGCTCGCGCGCTTCATGGACCCGGATCGCGGCACGGTGCGGCTCGGCGGCGCCGATCTGCGATTGGTCAGTTCGCAGACGCGCCGCGAACAGATTGCGATGGTGTTCCAGCAGGCGAGCGCGCTCGACGTGTCGATTGCCGCGAACATCGCGCTTTATCGACCCGACGCCGATCGCGACGCGATTCGCGCCGCCGCGCGCGCGGCGTGTCTCGACGCACGCATCGACGCATTGCCGGGCGGTTACGACTGCGTATGCGGGCGCGACGTGCGCCTGTCCGGCGGCGAACTGCAGCGGCTGTCGATCGCGCGTGCGCTGCTGTCGCGTGCGCCGTTGCTGCTGCTCGACGAACCGGCGTCGGCGCTCGATCCGCAAACCGGGCGCGCGTTGCGCAACGCGCTGCGCACCGACACGCGTACCCGTGTGATCGTCAGCCACGATCTCGACGCGATCCGGCACGCGGACCAGATTCTCGTGATGGAACGCGGCCGCCTCGTCGAACGCGGCACGCATGCGGCGCTGCTGGCCGCGGGTGGGCTGTATGCGCGGCTCTGGCGCGAACGCGGCGCCGCAGGCGGGGAGGCCGCATGATGACGAAATCGCTCAAACGTTTGCAGTGCCTGCCGCGCGACACGCGCCGCGCGCTGTGGCGCGGGCTGGGCTGGGCGGTGGCCGCCGCGTTGCTCGACGGCGCGTGCGGGCTGCTGCTCGTGCCGTTGATCCGCGCATGGTTCGCCGGCGCGCATACGGCCGCGCTGCACTGGACGATCGTGCTCGGCGCGCTGACGCTGGGTCATGCGCTCGTGCTGTACGTCGCGCAACGCGGCGGCTATCGCGCGGGCGGCGCGCTGGCCGTGGGCCTCGTCGAACGCCTCGTGCAACACCTGCCGCGCATCGCGTCGTGGCAGACCGTGCGCGACAGTCATCCGGCCGGGTTGCTGCGCGGGCCGGTGATGCAGGCGATGGGGATTCCCGCGCACCTGCTCGGGCCGTTGATCGGCGCGGTCGTCACGCCGCTCGCGGTGGTCGCGGGCCTTGCATGGATCGACTGGCGCATCGCGCTGTGCCTCGCGGCGGCGGCCGTGCTGCTGTTCGCGCTGCTGCAGCGCGGCGGCGCCCGCACGCTCGGGTTCGAACAGGCGCGCGCCGCGGGCGATCGCGAGATGGCCGTGCAGCTTCAGACCTTCGCCGCGCATCAGGGGCTGCTGCGCTTCGCGGGCCAGGACGGCGAAGCACGCGCGGCGTTGCAGCGCGCGTGCGACGAACAGCATCGCCGCACGCGGGCGCTGATGCGGCGCTCGCTGCCGCTCGAGCTCGGATTCGCGGCCGCGGTGCAGGGCGTGTTCGTCGCGATGCTGATCGGCGGCGCGTGGGCCGTCGCGGCCGGCCGACTCGACGCGGCGACGGCCGTCGCGGTGCTCGTGCTGCTCGTGCGCTTCATCGAGCCGCTCGCGCAACTCACGCAGCTCGATCAGGCGCTGCGCGGCGGCTGGCGCGCGCTCGACACGGTGCTCGCGGTGCTGCACGCGCCGCGCTTCGACAGCCCCGAGCGCGGCACGCCGGTACACGACGCGAGCGTCGACGCGCTGCGCGTCGGCTATCGGTCGGCCGGCGGCGCGACGCTGCTCGACGGGATCGACCTGCATTGCCCGGCGGGCGGCTTCGTCGCGATCGTCGGCCCCACGGGCGCGGGCAAGAGCACGCTGCTCGGCCTGCTCGCGCGGCTCGACGATCCGTGCGCCGGGCGCGTGCTGCTCGGCCGCGCCGACGTGCGGCACCTGAGCGAGGCGACGCTCGCCGCGACGCGCAACCTCGTGTTCCAGGACAACGGGCTGTTTCGCGGCAGCCTCGCGTGGAACGTGCGGATGGGGCGACCGGACGCGACCGATGCCGAGCTGCGCGCCGCGCTGGACGCGGTCGGCCTGCTGCGCGACGCCGAGCGCCTGCCGGACGGTCTCGACACCGACGTGGGGCCGGGCGGGCAGGTGCTGTCGGGCGGGCAGCGCCAGCGGGCGTGCCTGGCGCGTGCGCTGCTCGCGCGGGCGCCGGTGCTGATGTTCGACGAGCCGACCGCGAGCCTCGACGAACTGAGCGCGCGGCGCGTGCGCGACAGTCTCGTCGCGCTGCGCGGGCAGCGCACGCGCATCGTCGTCACGCACCAGCCGGCGCTGGCGGCGGCCGCCGACACGATCGTCGTGCTCGACGCGGGCCGCGTGCGGGCGACCGGCACGCACGCGCAACTGATCGAGACCGATGCGTGGTACGCGGCGTTCGCCCGCGCCGGACGGCCACCCGACGGGGCGCCGCCCGCCGGCGCGGACGCGGAATTCCGCCCGGCCGAATCCGAACAGTGACGTGAACAATACGGGCCGCCGTGCCCGGAATCGATAGGAAAAGCCCCTCGATCGAAAAATCGCCTGCCGGTTCTAATTGATAATGAGAATGATTATCAAATACGGGGGCGTGAATGCGGTACGAGGTACGGGAACCTGAGAGATCGATGATGCAGGGCGCGCGCGTCGCCCGTTTCGGGCGCTGGCGTCCGTCGCTGTACCTCGGCCTGCTGATCGCCGCGCATCCGGCGGCGGCGTTCGCCGATGCGGCGCCGGCGGGCGGCGCGGAAGTCCGCAAGGAAGAGGCGGCCGCCGCGCAGCCTGCCGGGGGCGAGTTGAAGGCGATTGCGGTGAATGCGTCGCGCAGCGTGGCCGACGATCCGTCGGTGGCGACGGTCGGCAAGATGCCGCTCGCGTTGCGCGAGATTCCGCAGTCGGTCAGCGTGACGACGCGCGAGCGGATCGACCAGCAGAACCTGTTCTCGCTCGACGAGGTGATGCAGCAGTCGGCCGGCGTGACGGTCCAGCCTTACGTGCTGCTCACCACCGCGTACTTCGTGCGCGGCTTCAAGGTCGATTCGTTCGAATTCGACGGCGTGCCGGTCGTGATCGGCGACATGGCGAGCGCGCCGCAGGACATCTCGGTGTACGAGCGCGTGGAAATCCTGCGCGGCGCGAACGGGCTGCTGCACGGCTCCGGCAATCCGGCCGCGACCGTCAACCTCGTGCGCAAGCGCCCGCAATACCAGTTTTCCGCGCATGCGACCGCAAGCGTCGGCAGCTGGGACCGCTATCGCGCGGAAGCCGACATCGGCGGCCCGCTCAATGCGGCCGGCACCGTGCGCAGCCGGCTCGTCGCCGCGTACGAGGATCGCCACTTCTTCTACGACCATGCGAAGCAGGACACGCGTTCGATCTACAGCGTCACGGAAGTCGACGTGACGCGCGACACGCTGCTCACGTTCGGCGCGCAGTACCAGACCACGTCGTCGGTGCCCGACATGTCCGGCGTGCCGATGGCGCGCGACGGATCGAGCCTCGGCCTGTCGCGCTCGACGTTCCTCGACACCGCGTGGGGCCGCTTCAACTGGGACACGACGCGTGCGTTCGCGTCGGTCGAGCAGAAGCTCGGCGCCGGCTGGAAAGCAAAGGTCAGCGGCGAATACCAGAGCGTGCGCTCGGACCTGAAGTACGCGGGTTCGTTCGGCGCGATCGATCCGGCGACGGGCGCCGGCGGCCGGCTGACCGGCGCCGCGTACCAGTTCAGCAGCTACAGCCGCAGCCTCGACGCGAACGTGCAGGGCCCCGTGCATGCGTTCGGGCTCACGCACGACCTGCTGTTCGGCGTCAGCTACGCGAACAGCAGCAGCGGGCAGATGACGGCGCCGCTGCTCGGCGACGTGGCCGGCACGCCGGTGAACGTGTATCGCTGGAACCCGAGCAGCGTGCCCGAGCCCGGCATCGGGCCGTACCAGCAATCGCAGCAGAACGACATTTCGCAGAAGGGCGTCTACGGGCTCGGCCGCATCAAGCTCGCGGAACCGCTGACGCTCGTGCTCGGCGGCCGGATGAGCTGGTGGAACCAGGACAGCCTCGGCGCGCACTACAACACCGGCCACCAGTTCACGCCATACGGCGGGCTGATCTGGGATTTCGCGCGCGACTGGTCGTGGTACGCGAGCTATGCGGAGGTGTTCCAGCCGCAGACCAAGTCGATGTGGGGCGGCGGCATCCTGACGCCGGTGAAGGGGCGCACCTACGAAACGGGCGTGAAGGGCGAACTGGCGGGCGGCAAGCTCAACGTGTCGCTCGCGGCGTTCCGCATCGATCTCGACAACAACCCGCAGGTCGACCTCGCGCATCCGTGCGCGGGGCCGAGCTGCTACTACGTGAACGGCGGCAGCGTGCGCAGCCAGGGTTTCGAGTTCGAGGCGAACGGCCGCATCACCCCGTGGTGGAGCGTGTGGGCGAGCTACACGTACGACACGATGCGCTATGCGGACAACCTCGCGAACGCGGGCACGTTCGCGCCGCTGCTGAATCCGCGCCACCTGTTCCGGCTGTGGACCAACTACGACCTGCCGTGGCAGGAGCGGCGCTGGAGCATCGGCGGCGGCGTGCAGGTGCAGAGCAGCTACTCGGCGCAGGCGAACGGCGTCACGATGAGCCAGGGCGGCTACGCGCTCGCGAGCGTGCGGCTCGGCTACCGCTACGACAAGCACTGGAGCGCCGCGCTCAACGTCAACAACCTGTTCGACCGCCACTACTACCTGAGCCTGAGCCAGCCGGGCTGGAACAACCGTTACGGGGAACCGCGCAACGTGATGCTGACCGTGCGCGGGCAATTCTGATGGCGTCCGGCTGGGGGGCGCGGGCGGCGATCGCGATCGGCGGCGTGCTGCCGGGTGCGGTCGCGCTCGCGCTCACGCTGGCCCGTCATTACCCCGACGACGGCCTGAACCGGCTCTATGCGGCCGTGTTGCTGACGCTCGCCGCGAGCGTCGCCGCGCTGCTGTGGGTGCTCGTCGCGCCCGGCTGGCGGCAGGCCGCGTGGCGCGCGGGTGTGTGGCTCGCGGTGCTCGTGCCGTGCGCGATGTTCTGGGGAGGGCGCTGACATGGATGCTTCGTCGCGTTCGCGCTGGCGCGCGCTGCATCGCGGCGCTGGTGCGCTGTTCGGCGTGGTGCTGTTCGTCGTGCTGTTCAGCGGCGCCTGGAGTCTCGCATTCGATTCGATGCAGGGCTGGTGGCGGCCGCCGGCGGTGGCCGTCGCGCGGCCGACGTTGTCGCTCGATGTGCTCGTCACGCGCGCGGCGTCGCTCGGGGTGGCGTTGCGCGACGCGCGCATCGTGCTGCCGCGGCCGGACGATCCGGCCATCCGTTTCTGCGACGCGCGCCAGACATGCACGCTCGCACTCGATCCGGCAACCGGCGCGCCGCTGCCCGACGCAGGGCGGGCGACCTTGATCGTCACGCTGCACAAGACGCTGTTCGCCGGCTTCCCCGGGCGCATCTTCGTCAGCCTGTGGGGCATCGTGCTGCTCGTGCTCGTCGTCGCGGGCATCGTCGTGCATCGCAAGCGCTGGCCCGATGCGGCGCGCATCCGGCGCGGCCACGGCTTGCGCGTCGCGCTGTTCGACCTGCACGCATGGATCGGCCTGTGGGGCACGCCGTGGCTCGTGCTGTTCGCGTTCACCGGCGCGTTGTCGGGGCTCGGCGCGCTCGGCACGGTGTCGCTCGCGGGCGTCGCGTATCCGGGGCAGCCGCAGCGTGCGTTCGCCGAACTGCTGGGCGGGCCGCCGCCCGTGGAAGCCGGCGGCCCGTGGCGACATGCGCCCGATCTCGATGCGCTGCTGCGGCGCGACGCGGTGCGCAGGCCGGATTTCCGGCCCGAAGCCGTCGTGCTGCATCGCTGGGGCGATGTGAATGCGCGCGTCGAGATTGCCGGCACGACCGCGGGCCTGCCGAGCACCGCCGTGTTCGAACGCCACCTGTACCGTGCGACGGACGGGCAATGGCTCGCCGATGCGACGTCGCGCGGCCGCGGCTTCTGGCTGCGCGCGTTCATCGCGGTGCAGCCGCTGCATTTCGCGCAATACGGCTGGGTGGGGGCGGCCGGTGATGGGCTGCGCGTGCTGCATTTCCTGATGGGACTCGCCGCGTGCGCGTTGTGCGCGACGGGGTTGCACCTGTGGATCGAGCGGCGGCGTGCGCAGCGCGAGCGTTCGGCGGACGTGCTGGCCGCCGCCGCGGTCGGCGTGTGCGGCGGGCTCGTGCTCGCGGGCGGCGCCCTGCTGTTCGCCGGCCGTGCGCTGCCGGACGGCGTGCACGTCGACCATGCGCTCGCGATGCTGTTCTGGGCCGTGTGGGTCGGCGCGATCGCGCTCGCGGCCTGTGTCGCCGATCGCGCGGCATGGCTGCGCGTGCTGATGCGTGCGGCCGGCATCGCGTACGGGCTGGCCGGCGCGACCCATTGCGCGCTCGCGCTGCGGGGCGCGGGCCAGCCCGTGTACTGGCCGATCGACGTGGCGCTCGTCGCCTTCGGCGCATTGTTGCTGCGTGCGGCACGCCGTCCGCGGCGCGACGCGATGCAGCCTGCGCGCATGCCGGCCGGCGCCGAACCTTTTTAACCTCATTCAACTGGAGACTTCGATGCGCGACCTGCTCGAACATCGCCGCCTGGTCATCACGATCACGCTGCTTTACCTGTCACAGGGAATCCCGATCGGCATCGCGATGGACGCGATGCCGACGCTGCTGCGCCACGACGGCGCGCCGCTTCACGCGCTCGCGTTCCTGCCGCTCGTTGGACTGCCGTGGGTCGTGAAATTCCTGTGGGCGCCCGTCGTCGACAACCGCTGGTCGCCCCGCATCGGCCGGCGGCGCAGCTGGATGCTGCCGATGCAGACGATCGTCGTGCTGTGCCTGGTCAGCCTCGCGCAGATCGGGATGACCGTCGCGACGGCCGGCTGGGCGGTCGGGCTGCTGGCCGTCGCGTCGCTCGCGAGCGCGACGCAGGACATCGCGAACGACGGGATGGCCGCCGAGCATTTCAGCGGCGACACGCTCGCGAAGATCAACGCGATCCAGATCGCGGGCGTGATGATCGGCTTCTTCGGCGGCGGCGCCGGCACGTTGACGCTGATCGGCCTGTTCGGCCAGCCCGCCGCGTTTCTCGCGCTGGCCGCCGTCCCGCTCGCGAGCCTCGTCTGCGTGCTGTGGGTGCTGCCGCGCGACGCGGATCGCGCGCGCGTCCGGCCCGAACACGATGCGAGCCTCGTGCGCTTCGCGAAGCGGCCGCGTTCGTGGTCGCTGCTGTCGCTCGCATTGCTGTCGGCGATGACCGCCGTATCGGGCTTCGGCCTGTCGAAGCTGTTCCTCAACGACGCGGGCTGGTCGCTCGACGCGATCGGCAAACTCGGGATGGCGGGCGGCGTCGTGACGGTCGTGCTCGGTTGCGGCGGCGGCGCGTGGCTCGTGAGGGCGCTCGGGCTGTGGCGCGCGTTTACGGCCGGCGTGAGTTGCGCGGGCGCGGCCGCGCTGCTGTGGTTCGCGCAGGCGAACGGGTGGCTGCCGGTGTCGCCGTCGTGGGCGTGGCTGTGCACGGTGCTCGGCTCGTTGGCGACCGGCATCACGTCCGTGTCGATCATGACGGCCGGCATGCGTTTCGCCGGCGGCAGCGATCAGGCCGGCACCGACGTGACGGCCGTGCAGAGCACGCGCGATCTCGGCGAGCTGATCGCGTCGTCGACGATCCTGTCGCTGACCGCGAAGGTCGGTTACACGGGCGGGTTTCTCACCGGCGTCGCGCTCGCGGTGCTGGCGGCGCTGATCGCGATGAAGCTGCGGCGGCGCGAGGCGGCGTATGCGGTGAAGGGGGACGATGCGCTGGTGTCGTGACGGCTGAGCGGCCGGCGCGCGATGCAGGGTGCGCATCGCGCCGCGCCGCGTCGGGTCACGCGTGGCTGAGCGCGGCTCAAGCGCGGCTCAACTGCCGCGCCGCCAGCAATGCGATGACGAGCAGCACCGCGACGTACGCGGCGACGCTCGTCCACGCGCCGCGTTGCCAGAACGCGCCGCCGACCGAGCCGAGCATGCTCGACCCGACGTAGTAGGCGAGCAGATACAGCGAAGCCGCATGCCCCTTCGCGGCGCCCGCGAGCGCGCCGACCCAGCCGCTCGCGACCGAATGGGCGACGAAGAAGCCGATCGTCACGAGCACGATGCCGACGACGATCGCGGCGAGCGAGTGCGACAGCGTCAGCGCGAGGCCCGCCGCGAACACGACGATGCCGCTGACGAGGACCGGCGCCCGCCCGAGGCGATCGGCGAGCGCGCCGGCGCTCGACGACGACACCATCCCGAACAGGTACGCGCCGAAGATCAGCCCGCACGCGGTCGGGCTCAGGTTGAACGGCGCGGCCATGAGCCGGAAACCGGCGTAGTTGTAGATCGTCACGAACGCGCCCATCACGAGGAAGCCGATCGCGAATACGAACGGCAGGCGCGCGTGCTGCAATTGCGCGTGCCACAGCCGCAGGTGGTGACGCAGCGTCAGGTCGGTGCGCTTCACGAAGCGTCGCGACGGCGGCAGCAGCATCACGAACGCGATCGCCGCGAGCAGGTCGACGACGCCGATCGACAGCATCGCGGTTCGCCACGAGAAGTGCTCTTCGAGCGCGCTCATCCCGATCCGTCCGATCATGCCGCCGAACGCGGTCCCGCCGACATAGAGCCCCATCGAGAAGCCGAGGCCGTCCGCCGCGATTTCTTCCGCGAGATACGCCATCGCCACCGCCGGCACGCCGCCCAGCGCGAAGCCTTCGAGCGCACGCCAGACCAGCAGCAGGTGCCAGTTCGGCGACCACGCGGCGAGCAGGTTGAACAGCGCGGCCAGCGTCATCGACGCGAACATCAGCCCGCGCCGCCCGACGCGTTCGGACAGCGCGCCGGCGCACAGGATCGACACCGCGAGCATCCCGGTCGACAGCGACAGCGAGAGCGAACTCGACGCCGCGCCGACGTTGAACTCGCGGGCGAACGCGGGCAGCAGCGGCTGCACGCAGTACAGCAGCGAGAAAGTGGAAAAGCCGGCGAGGAACAGCGCGAACGCGATGCGCTTGTACGCGGCCGAGCGCGGGGACACACCGGCCGGCAGCGCATCGGGTGCGGTGTTCTGCGTGCCGGGCAGGGAACGGGAAATCGAAGCGGAGGACATGAAGGCACTCGTTGTGCGACGGGATACACGAATTCTTGCGCACGGTCATGTATATGTCCAATATATGAAATGAACCGCAGCCATATGTTTTAACACTGGCTGACGGATTAATCCGACTCACCGCGAGGTCACGTCACGCATGGAACTCCGGCATCTCCGCTACTTTCTGGCCGTCGCGGCCGCGTCGAATTTCACGAAGGCCGCCGAAACGCTCGGCATCGGCCAGCCGCCGTTGAGCCAGCAGATCAAGGCGCTCGAGAACGAGCTCGGCGTGGAGCTGTTCAAGCGGACCGCGCGCGGCGCCGAGCTGACGCTGGCGGGCGAGGTGTTCGCGGAGGAGGCGCGACGCGTGCTCGACGACGCCGAGCGCGCGGCCCGGGCGGCCAGGCGCGCGGCGCGCGGGGAAACCGGCCATTTGCGGGTCGGCTTCACCGGCACGGCCGCGTTCAATCCGAAGGTGTCGGATCTGATTCGCCGCTTTCGGGAGGCGTTTCCGGAGGCCGAGCTGACGTTGCAGGAAGCGACGTCGGGGGTTTTGCTGGAGGCGCTCGAGGCCGGGCGCGTCGATGTCGCGATCGTGCGGCCCGAGCGTCGCGTCGCCGCGACGCTGCGGGTGTCGGACTGGGACGAGGAGCCGATGTTCGTCGCGCTGCCCGTCGCGCACCGGCTCGCGCAGCGGCGGCGCATCGAGCTGGCGGAACTGGCCGACGAGTCGTTCGTGCAGGTGCCGCGCGCGGCCGGCGGCGCGCTGTTCGACGACATCGTCGCCGCGTGCCGGGCCGCCGGGTTCGAGCCGCGCATGGCGCAACCGGCGCCGCAGATCGCGTCCGCGGTGACGCTGGTGGCGGCCGGGCTCGGCGTGTCGGTTGTGCCGAAGGCGATTACGCAGGTGCAGGTTCCCGGGGTCGTGTACCGGCCGTTCGCGGGTAACCGGTTCCGCGCCAGGCTGGCGATTGCGTCGCGCTGCGACGAGCCGTCCGCGGTCGTGCGGAATTTTTTGTTGTTGGCGTAGCGGAAAACAAAAAACCCGCGAAGCCAGGTGCTGTCGCGGGTTTCAGAGAATGCTGGAATGCGGGGAAAACGCATCTGGTGCCGACGGCGAGACTCGAACTCGCACAGCTTTCGCCACTACCCCCTCAAGATAGCGTGTCTACCAATTTCACCACGTCGGCACTGCAAGGGGCGCAATTCTAACGTCACATCGCGCGTTTGTGAAGGGGGTGTGACAAGGTCGTGCACGGGCACCCGATCGATCCCGGTAGAATTCGTCCGATCGACCCGACGATCAACGCAACCGCCACCCGTTTTCTTCCCGTGACCCACACCCTCGAACACCTGCAGGCCGGCCAACTGGCGGGCGCGCGGCAACTCAAGCTCGCGTGCGGGCTGACCGAATTTCCGCGCGAGATCTTCGATCTGGCCGACACGCTCGAAGTGCTCGACCTGACCGGTAATGCGCTGTCCGCGCTGCCGGACGATCTGCCGCGGCTGCATCGCCTGCGCATCCTGTTCGCGTCGGGCAACCGCTTCACCGCTTTCCCTGGCGTGCTCGGCGCGTGCGAGCAGCTCGACATGATCGGCTTCAAGGCGAACCGGATCCGCACCGTGCCGCGCGGCGCGCTGCCGCGTGCGCTGCGCTGGCTGATCCTGACCGACAACGCGATCGACGAACTGCCGGCCGACATCGGCGACTGTGCGCGGTTGCAGAAGCTGATGCTCGCCGGCAACCAGCTGCGCGCGCTGCCTGCGGAACTGGCCGCGTGCCGCGCGCTGGAACTGGTGCGCCTGTCCGCGAACCGGCTGGAGGCGTTGCCCGACTGGCTGCTGCGCCTGCCGCGTCTCGCATGGCTCGCCGTTGCCGGCAATCCGCTCGGCGCGGTGCCGGAGGCTGCGGCGTCCGCGGAACCGGACGTCGCGGAGATCGACTGGGCGGCGCTGTCATGCGAACAGAAGCTGGGCGAGGGCGCGTCGGGCGTCATTTACCGTGCGCAGTGGCGCGCGGACGGCCATCCGCCGCGCACGGTCGCGGTCAAGCTGTTCAAGGGCGCGGTGACGAGCGACGGCCTGCCCGATTGCGAAATGGCCGCGTGCCTGCATGCCGGCGGTCACCCAAACCTGATCCCCGTGATCGGCAAGGTGCGCGGGCATCCGGACGGCACGCACGGCCTGGTGATGGCGTTGGTCGATCCGGCGCTGACGAACCTCGCCGGGCCGCCGAGCTTCGCGTCCTGCACGCGCGACGTCTACGCCGCCGATGCGAGGTTCGATCCGGCGCAAGCGGTGCGAATCGCGCACGGCATCGCGTCGGTCGCCGGTCATCTGCACGCGCGTGGCATCATGCATGGCGACCTGTATGCGCACAACATCCTGCACGACGGTGCAGGCGGCGCGTTGCTCGGGGATTTCGGCGCGGCGTCGCTGTACGACCCGAACGCGCGTATATGGGGCGCCCGGTTCGAGCGGCTCGAAGTGCGCGCGTTCGGCTATCTGCTCGGCGAATTGCTCGAGCGCTGTGGATCGCACGCCGACGCGCTCGATGCGCTGGCGGCGGCCTGTGTGAACGAGGACGTCGATGCGCGGCCGTCGTTCGACGAGATCACGGCCGCGCTGGCCGAGCGCATGCGCTGAACGGATGGGGCCGACTCATGCCTGCCGTGCACTCAGCAGCTTGATGCCGAGCCCGACGAACAGCAGCCCGCTCGCGCGCTTGAGCGCGCGTACCGCGCGGCTCATGCCGAAGCCGCGATGCAGGCGGCGCACGCCGGCCGAATAGACGCTGTGAACGACCACGACCGTGCACGCGATCGTCGCGTACATCACGACGAACTGCAGCGCGAGCGGCCGGTCGTGCACGACGAACTGCGGCATGAACGCGGACAGGAAGATCATCGTCTTCGGATTGCTGCCCGATACGAACAGCGCTTCGCGGAACAGCTTGCGGCGATCGGGCACGGCGATCTCCGTTGGGCCGCTCGATGCGGCGGCCTTGCGGTCGCCGCGCAACTGCCGGACACCCAGGACCATCAGGTACGCGGCGCCAATCACCTTCATCGCGACGAACAGCGGCGGCATCGCGGCCAGCACCGCGTCGACGCCGAGCGCGACCAGCAGCACGATCACACCCTGCGCGACGAGGTTGCCGGCGATCGTCGCCGCGGTGCCGTGCGCGCCGTAGCGCACCGTGTTGCGGATCACGAGCAGCACGTTGGGCCCCGGCGACAGCGTCGTCGCGAGATAGGCGGCGGCAAACAGCATCCAGGTCTGAATGGACATGCGGCGCTCCGAGAGGCGGTTCCGGCGGTCGGGATGACGCGATGATGTCACGCCAATAATGGCGCGGGCCGCCGCCGGAACCGTGCCGTCCGGCGTGTCAGCGCGCGTCGCGCATGCAGTACGCGGGAATCGACGGCGGTGTATCGATGGCGGCAGGCCGCGTCATCCACGCGATCCATGCGGCCCACAACCCGCAGACGATCAGTACCGCGACATTCAGCGGCGTCCGGTAGCGAACGATCAGGTCGGCCAGCGGCAGGCGGTCTTTCATGTACGTCTCCTTCGATCGTGAGGCGGGCGGCGTTACTGGCCGGCGTAGGTCGGCGCCTTCGCGTCGCAGGTCACGGACACGGTCGAGCCGTCCGCGAAGTGCAGCCGGAACGGCACCTTCGCGCCGGGCGCGACGGCCTGGCGCGGCTCCTCCAGCATCACGTGATAGCTTTTCGGCTTGAACGTCACCGCGCCGTGCGCCGGCACGACGACCGAATCGACGTGCACCATCTTCGCGGTGCTGCCGCTCGTCTGCGTTTCATGCACCATCGCCATCCCGTAGGCGGGCGTGTCGATACCGGTCAGCGTCGCGGGCGCGTCGCCGTGGTTCTTCAGCGTGAAGTAGCCGGACGACGGCACCGTCGCCGGCATCGTACGGATCCAGCACGCATCGGCCTGGATGGCCGGCGCGGCGAACGTGGCGGTGGCGTGCAGCGTCAGTGCCATGAGCAGGCCGGTCGGAATCGGGCGTTTCATCATGTGTTCTCCTTATTGGGTGCGATGCCGCGGGCATCGATGCGAATGCGCTCGGCACGAAGCGCCGATGCGCACCGCGTGCGTGCCATGCGTTACTTCAGCGTGAACGTGTAGCGGCCGTGCGTGCGATGGCCGTCGCTGGCCACCGCGATCCACGCGACCGTGTAGGTGCCGGGCTTCAGGTTCGCGAGTGGGACGTGCATTCGCTTCCGGTTGCCGGCGTCGACGGCCGATTTCCCGTCGACGACCGATTGCCCTTGGCTGTCGGTCACGGCGATCGAGCTGAACGCCGGCTCGAGCGCCTCGCCGAAATCGATCGTGACCGCGTGCGGCGCGGTGGACAGCGTGGCGTCGGGAGCCGGGTCCTGCGTTTTCGGGAGCGCATGCGCGTGGGCGGCCTGGATGACGACGAAGCCGAGTGCGGCGAGTGCGCCGCGAACGAAAAGGGTGGTTTTCATGGCTGGATGAGCGAATGACGAATCGGATGAAAAAACGGATTCGACGGACGGCTGCGCGGAGCGGCATCGATGCCGACGCCGGTCGGCGCGGACCTGCGCGGCCGGGCATTCGCATGCGGGCGAATGCGGGCGCGGCAACTCGAACCGGCGGCGGCCAACCACATGCCCGGCACGACGCCGTGCGCAGCAGGGTGAGACATGATCGTCCTTCGAAACGTGACACGTCGCGCACGCCGGCGGCGTGCGCGGACGGCGCGATGCACGACGGCATCACGCGCAATGACGACGGATCAGGACGTGAACGGTGGGGCGCGCGGTCGCGCGGACGTGAGCGGTAGCGCGCGGCGCAGGCTTTCGAAGCGGGTGGCCGCGCGATGCTCGATTGCGTGCACGTGAGCCGCGAACGTCAGTTCGGGCGCGGGCAGCGCGGGGGTATGGGCAAGCAGGCTGCAGTAGCCGCATGCCTGGAGATGGGCCTGCAGGCTTTTCGTCGCCGCATCGGCGGACGGCGTGCCGGCGGCCGGCGCGGACGAACAGTAGCCGGCCAGCAGCGCGTCGACGCGCCCTTGCGTGGTCAGCGCCTGCGAGATCGTCGGCGCGAGCGCCGTCATCAGGATGGCGAGCATCCCGATCAGACTGCCGATCTTCCGGAGACGACGACTCAGCATGCGATGCGCGGCGGCGGGTGGACGACGATGCCGCCGATTATGCCACGCACGTCGATGCGCCGGTCGGCGCGGACGTGCGGCGTAGCGGCGCGCTACGCGTGCAGCGCCAGATACTTTGCGATCAGCGTCATCTGCGCGGCCCAGCCCTGGTCGTTCATGTCGCGCGCGGTCGCGCGACGCGCTTCGATCAACTGGTCGAAGCCCGTTTCGGTGACGGTGAGCAGCGTGCCGCCCGCCTGCGCCGCGAGCGTGAACGTGACGAGCGTCATCGGCTCGGACGCGTAATCGACATTCGGATCGATCGCGAACGGATGCCAGCGAAACGAGAACAGTTGCTTGGGTTCGATACGGTCGACGACGATTTCGAACACAGTGCCCGCATAGGGCTCCTGCGCCTTGGCGACGTCGTCGTCGACGCGGGTGGGGGTGATGCGGCCGAACAGCGACTGGCCGGCCTCGAACGGGCCGTCGAACGACACGCCGAACCACTGGCCGAATTCGCCGGAATTGCTCACGGCTGCCCAGACGCGGTCGGGCGATGCGGCGAGCAGCGTCTGTTTTTCGATGCGATCGGTTGGCTGGACCATCACGTTCTCCATGCAGGATCGAGCGTTGCAGGACGACGCGCGCGGTCGCGCGCCGCGTCTAGTCGAGCATGACCGCGTCGGGCACGTCGAGCACGAGGTCCGACGTCGCGACGGCCACGCACGGCAGCGTATAGCCGTCGGCCTTTTCCTCGCGGGAGAGCCCCGGCCATTCGATCGTGTAGCGTACGCTGCCGCTGACGATCCGGCAAAGGCAGCTTCGGCACGTGCCGTTGCGGCACGAGCGCGGCAGCGATACGCGCGCGAATGCGGCGGCTTCGAGCACGGTCAGCGCATCGGGCGCGTCGAAGGTGGCGCCGAGCGGCTCGATGCGCACGACGGGCGGGTGTTCTGGATCGGTCATGACTGAAGCGGGCGGCGGTTCGGCGGCAACGCGCCAAGCATACCCGAACGCGCCGGCCGCCGGCCGTGTGCATCAGTGCCGCCGCAGATACCGGTACACGGTATTGCGGGCGAGGCCGAGTTCGCGCGCGGCCGCCGACACGTTGCCGCCGTGCCGCGCGAGCACCGCGTCGATCATCGCGGCCTGGTGGCTTTGCAGCGTCGTGCCTTCGTGCTTGCCGGCCGATGGGGCCGGGGTGGCCGCCGCTGGCCCAGCCGGCGCATCGTCGCAGTCGAGCCAGAAATCGTCGGGCAAATGCGCGAGCGTGATTTCGGCTTCGTCTTCGGCGAGCATGCCGGCCGTGCGCAGCACGTTGGTCATCTGCCGCAGGTTGCCGGGCCAGCGATGGCGCGCAAACGCATCGAGCACGTCGGCCGCGAGACGGCGCGGCATCGGCTCGCTGCGCGCGAGCCGCGCGAGGATGCGCTCGACGAGCGCCGGCAGGTCGGTGCGGGCGGCAAGCGCCGGCAGCGTGACCGCGAGCCCGTTGATCCGGTAGAACAGATCCTCGCGGAACGTGCCTTCCGCGATCATCGCGCGCAGGTCGCGGTGGGTCGCGCAGACCACCCGCACGTCGACCGGCACCGCGCGTGCGCCGCCGAGCGGCATCACCGCGCGCTCCTGCAGCACGCGCATCAGCCGCACCTGCTGCGCGAGCGGCATGTCGCCGATTTCATCGAGAAACAGCGTGCCGCCGTCGGCCTGCGCGATCTTGCCGGGGCTGCCGCGCTTGCGTGCGCCCGTGAACGCGCCGTCTTCGTAGCCGAACAG
The DNA here is from genome assembly GCF_024730645.1 of Burkholderia sp. EMB26. NCBI lineage: Bacteria > Pseudomonadati > Pseudomonadota > Betaproteobacteria > Burkholderiales > Burkholderiaceae > Burkholderia > Burkholderia sp. EMB26. The sequence goes on along the minus strand of NZ_CP078071.1, from coordinate 1,321,922 downwards.
CTCGGCCTCGATCAGCGAATCGGGCAGCGCCGCGCAGTTGACCGCGACGAACGGACCGTCCGCGCGCGGCGACGCCTGGTGCAGCGCGCGGGCGAGCCATTCCTTGCCGGTGCCCGTCTGGCCGAGGATCAGCAGCGGCAGGTCGCGCCCGCGGATCTTCGCGACGCGTTCGAGTACGGCGGCCATGCGCGCGTCGCCGGTGTCGAGCGTCGCGAACGTGATCGCGTCCGGGTCCGGTGCTCGCACGCGCGCGGCCGGCGCCGGCGGCGTGACCGCGACGGTCGTTTTCTGCGCTTCCGGGAATTCGCAGCGGGCGAGCACGCGCACGCCGGTCGACAGCGCGAGGCGGAACGTGGCGCCCGGCGCGCGCGCGGCCTGCTGCGCGAGCTGGGCGAAGCGCATGCCGAACAATGCGTCGCTCGCCTGATGCTGCAGTGCGTCGAACGACGCGCCGAGCTGGAACTGGGCGCTGCGGTTCGCGGCGATCAGCCCGCCGTCGGGGCCGAAGGCGACGAGCCCGGCGAACAGCGAATCGACGCAATCCTCGTGCGCGTGAAAGCGCAGCCGCAGCGCTTCGCCGCACTGGTTCGCGAACAGGTGGTTCTCGATCAGTTGCGCGGACATTCGCACCAGCGCGAGCGTATGCGGGCTGGAGCTGCGCGGGTCGCCGCTCACGTCGAGCGTGCCGAGCGTGCGGCCGAACGGATCGACGATCGGCGCGCATGCGCAGGTGAGGATGTGGTTCGCGCGCAGGAAATGTTCGGAGCCGTGCACGACCACGGCCTGGCCCGACGCGAGCGCGGTGCCGATCGCGTTGGTGCCGCGCGCGCCTTCGGCCCACGACACGCCGTTGCACAACGCGACGCGGTTCGCTTTCTCGATGAAGTCCGCGTCGCCGATGCTGTGCAGGATCACGCCGTCGGCATCGGTCAGCAGCACGAGGCTTTGCGTCTCGGCGATCTGCGCGTGGAGGTCCTCCATCACCGGGCGGGCGTGCGAGAACAGCGTGTGGTTCGTGTCGAGCAGTTCGCGCAGCGCGACGCGCGACAGCGGCGAGAAATCGGGGCGTTCGTGCGCGCGCAGGCCGACCGCGGTCGAACGCGCATGCGCCTGCGCGAGCAGGTCGGTACGCCCCGCGGTGGCGGGCAGCACGAAGGGTTGCGGCATGATGTGTCTCCTGTTCCCGGGGCCGCCGGGGCCGACCGGATCGGAATCGGCGGCGGAGTGCGGCTCCGCTCGCGGTGCACCATTCGGCGCGACGGCCGACCGTCCGGGTACGCATCATCATACAAGCGCCACGTGCGATGCGCGACCGCGAACAAAATCCCCTTGCTTTTAAGCGCCCGCCTGCAATGATGGAAATGGAACACGCACGCGCCGTGTTCCGCAGTGCAACATGCATGCGACGCGACATGCATCCGTTCGGGAGACGCATCATGGTTCGGGCGGAACTGAGAGTCGTGCTGGCGGCCATCGCCACTTTCATCATGCTGGGCGGCATTGCCGTGGCGATCCACGGATTGCTGTTCGATCTGACCGATGCGGTGAGATACGGGGCGGCCGCGATTGCGGTGGGCGTCACGACCGCCGCGATCGCGCTCAACATCTGGCCGACCGATCCGCACTGACGTCCGTTGCTGAAACGGTGCCGGATGCCGCGCAGATCAGACGAAATGCGCGTCGGAACGACGCACACCGAAATTTTTGTGTCCCGCGCGAAACCGTCTAAAGTGGAATTCAACCGGCATGCATCGACCGCGCCACACCCCGCGGTCGGGGCCTCCGCCGGCGAGCCCGCGTACATTTCGTCCGGCCGGTAGCGGACGACGGACGCGGTCATTCGTTTTCTACCGGTCGAGGCGGCGCCCATGCAGATCCATTTCACGAACGAGAAGCCTGAGTATTCGGGGCGTGACCTGATGCTGGGGTTCACGGCACTGGTCAATGGCGAGCGCGTCCAATGTCAGATCACCGCCGAGGCGCTGGAAGACCACTTCGGTGCGGCGTCGCCGCGCTTCGAGGACATGGTCGGCGCATTCGACCAGCACCGCGAGCGCATCGAGGCGGCCGCACGGCGCCTGCTGTCGGAAACGCGCGCGCAGTGCGTGACGCTGCGCAGCGGCTACGTGCGTTTCTACGAGGCCAACTGGCGCTGACGACACGACGCTCGTCCGGCGGCGCGCGCGACCGAGCGCGGCGCACGAAGACGTTGCCTTTCACGCAATGCCGTTCGGTGGGGCCGGGCGGCATTTTCGTATGCGGGCCGGGCGGGATGGTCGACCATCGATAGGGGCGTGCGCGTCGATTCGTCAGGATCGCGGATGAATCGTGCGAAAACGAAAACGCCACCCGAAGGTGGCGTTTTTTCGTTGCATCGTGCGGCGCGGCGATGCGCTTCGCTTACTCGCTGCCGAGATAGAAGAAGCGGAACAGGAACACGGCCGCGATGATCCAGACGATCGGCTTGACCGTGCGGCCCTGGCCCGTCAGCAGCTTGAGGCCGCCGTACGCGATGAAGCCGAACGCGACGCCGTTCGCGATCGAATACGTGAACGGCATCAGCAGCGCGGTCAGCGCGGCCGGCACGGCTTCCGTCGCGTCGTCCCACGGCACCTCGACCATCTCGCGCAGCATCAGGCACGACACGTACAGCAGCGCGGGCGCCGTTGCGTAGGCCGGCACGACGCCGGCGAGCGGCGCGATGAACAGGCACGCGAGGAACAGCACCGCGACGGTGATCGCCGTCACGCCGGTGCGGCCGCCGGCCTGCACGCCCGACGCGCTTTCGATGTACGCGGTGGTCGACGACGTGCCGAGCACCGAGCCCGCGACGATCGCCGTGCTGTCGGCGAGCAGCGCCTTGTTCAGGCGGTTCATCTTGCCTTCGACGAGCAGGCCCGCGCGATTCGCGACGCCCATCAGCGTGCCCGTCGCGTCGAACAGCTCGACGAGGAAGAACACGAGGATCACGTTGATGATGCCGGTCGACAGCGCGGCGCCGATGTCGAGCTTGAACAGCGTCGCGTCGATCGACGGCGGCGCGGAGAACACGCCGTGGAACTGGTTGCCGGCGAAGAAGAACGACAGGATCGTCACGCCGATGATGCCGATCAGGATCGCGCCGCGCACGCGCAGGTGGTCGAGCGTGACGATCGTGAAGAAGCCGACGATCGCGAGGATCGTCTCGTGCTTGTGCAGGTCGCCGAGCGTGACGAGCGTGGCCGGGTTGCCGACGATCACACCCGACGTCTTCAGCGAGATGATGCCGAGGAACAGGCCGATGCCGGCGGTGATGGAAATTCGCAGCGATTTCGGAATGCCGTTGACGATCGCCTCGCGCACGCGGAACAGCGTGACGAGCAGGAACAGGCAGCCGGAGATGAACACCGCGCCGAGCGCCGCCTGCCACGTGAAACCCATCCCCTTGACGACCGTGTACGCGAAATACGCGTTCAGGCCCATGCCGGGCGCGCAGGCGATCGGGTAGTTCGCGTACAGCCCCATGATGATCGACGCCAGCGCCGCGACGAGGCAGGTCGCGACGAACACGGATTCCTTCGGCATGCCGGCGTCGCCGAGGATCGCGGGGTTGACGAAGATGATGTAGGCCATCGTCAGGAACGTGGTGACGCCCGCGAGTATTTCGGTGCGGAAGTCGGTGCCGGCTTCAGCGAAGCCGAAATACCGCTTGATGGATTCCATGAAGGCGTTTCTCCGGTCGGGTTGTCGTGTTGATTGTTGTGCCGAATTGTTGTAAAGGCAGCGCGCGGCCGGCTAACTGTAACCAGCCACTATTGTCCGGCTATCGGCGGATTGTAATAGCGTGGATAGCTCGGACGATATAGTTGGGGGCACGATCGGTTGCCTGCGCGCGAACGGTCTGGCAGCCCGCCCGCGCGACGAAGGCGCGCATTTTACCGGTTCGCGCGGTGAGGGCCGGCAGAAATGGCTGAAACGGCGGGAGCGGTGGAAACGACGGGAAGCGGCGGAAAGCGGCGCGGCGCAGGCAGGCGAGACGGGCCGATGCGTGCGCAACGGCACGCCGGCGGCATCGCACGCGGCCGGTGCGCGATGACATGCGACTGAAACGGAGCGCCCGCATGCTGCACGAACGCGGTGCAGGCGGCGGTGCGCGCGAACGCGCGTGCGCGGCCGATGCGGATGCGCGGCCGCGGCGTGCGGCGGCCATTCGTCAGTCCAGGCAGTTGCAGGTATCGGGCTATCCTGCGCCGAAGCCGTCCCGTGCGCAACAGTCATTTCGCGATGCGGGGGCGACTGTGGTTTCTGTGTAAAAGATTGCAAGACCCCATCGCGTAAACCGGCAAGTCTTTCTACGATAGATACACCGCGCATGCACACGCCGGCCGGTCATTGCCGACGCGGGGGAGTCGCAGTCCGTGCAGGCCAGGCGGTGAATGGCGGTCAAGGCCGTTGCGCGTTTGGGCAGGCACGGCCGGTTGCGATTGCCCGATGCGGGTTCGTCCGTAATCACGGAGGTCAGCATGTTGAACTGGATCAGCCGCTGGGCGATGCGACACGCCCCCACGCCGGAAAAAACCGCTGCGTCGATGCTCGTGACGGCGCGCATGGAACTGTTCGCAGCCGAACAGCGCGTCATCGATGCGAAATTACAGGCGGATTACTGGCGCACGCGTGTGTCATTCCTCGAAGAGGTGCAGAAGCAGGGCATCGATCCGTGGGTGACCTCGCAGGCCGCGCAACGTCCCGACCTCGATTCCACTCCACGAAGCACGGGCCCGCGTCTCGCCGCCAGCACCTGATGCCTTTGCTGCATCCCGTCGCTGCGCACGGCGCGCGATCGCTCGCGGCATGCACCGGCGTGCCGCGTCCTTCGATGCGCACCTGCGGCGCGTTGCGCCGCGGGTGCGTCCGTTTCCGGTCGCGGCCGCTCCGCGTGTCGCGCGCGTGACGCGTGCGACACGGCACGTCGCTCATCCGCTCCTTCTCCCTATCCCGACGAGCAAACGTTGCACTTGCGCGAGCATGCGCTTGACGCGCTCGCCGCGCCGCACGTACGCGGTCGTGATCGTCGCTTCGGCCGACCGGTCGGCATCGGTGCCGAGCCAGATGCGCTCGCCGCGCGCGATACGCAGCACCTCGCCGGGCCGCACCCAGTGATCGTCGACGCTCGGCGGCCGCGTGATCCACAGCGCCGCGCCGTGCGCGCGGATCTCCGCATCCTGCGGCGCGCGCCAGGTCATCGTCGTGCGTGGCGCGACCGCGAAACGGATCACGACGGTCGGTAATGCGATCGTGCCGGCGTGGCGCCGATCGCGGCGTTCAAACAGCGGGCTTGCCTGGTCCATCGTCTTCTCCATTCAGTGAGCCGGACGGATGACGTGCACCAGAACAAAAAGGCCTCATCCGTTTCCGGCGAGGCCTTGTGTGACATGCGGTACTGCCCGATTGCTAACGCACAAGCGCCTCCCGTGATCCATTCTTTCGAATGTTCACCGGGCAATGCATCGTGATGGCGATGAGCTTGAACGTAGGCATGCGAACGATTTTGTTGTCGGCGCGCGGCGTTGTCAACGACTATTTTCGGGATATGCGCGGGCGATACAGGATGCGTCACTCGCGCGTTCTTCGACCTCGTCTGCCCAGCATGTCGCGCATCCGTGCGATCGCCCGCCCCAGCGACGTATCGCGCCGCATCACGTACACGGTCGCGATCGACGCTTCGGCGGGCTGGGTGTCGCCGGTGCCGATCCAGATGCGGTCACCGCGCCGTACGCGCAGCACGTCGCCGGTGCGCAGCCGGTAGTCGTCGATGCGGCCGAGCCGCGTGATCCACAGCGTTGCGTCGTGTACGCGAATCTCGGCGTCGTGCTGCGCGCGCCACGTGAGCGTCTTGCCGGGCGCGACCATGAAATGCAGCTCGATGCTCGGCAATGCGATCGTATCGGCGCGGCACCGATCGGGGCAGACAACCAGCCGGCTTGCGTGGTCCATCGTCATCTCCATCCGTTGAGCCGGGCGGGATGACGCGCACCCAAACAAAAAGGCCTCATCCGTTTCCGGCGAGGCCTCGTGACATGCGTGACTGAATTTCGATGCTAACGCACAAGCGCCTCCGGTGATCGCCGCGTATGGGCGTTCACTCGGTTTTCATGCGCGATGGCGACGGGCTTGAGCATAGGCATGCGAACGAGTGTGTCGTGGCCGCGCTGCCGTGTCAACGGCAATTTCGAGATACGTGGCGGTTACGCGTCGCGTTGCGCGAGGCCGTTCACGAGCAGTTCCGACAGCAGGCCCGTCATCCCTTCCGGGTGCGTGGCCGCGCGTGCCTTCAGCTGTTCGACGAGCGCGGCGTTGAGCTTGCACGCGAACGGCACGAGGCCCTGTTCCTGGTCGAGCTTGCGCTGCGCGCGGCGGTCCAGCTTGGCCGCTTCGTCGGCGCCCTTGCCGAAACGCGCGGAGCTCGACTGCTTCATCGCGTGCGTCAGTTTGAGCGCCTTGTTCTTTTCGAGATCGGTTTTCTTCATGGCCATCGCGGCACCTCCGGGAAATGAAGCCGCGATTGTACGCATTTCGGCGGGCGCCGCCTGCCGGGCCGGCCGAAAACCCGGTCACGCGCCTTTCGTCGTGCCCCAGTTGCCGCCGTGCGCGGCCGCCTGCGCGGCCGGCGAGCGGGCGAGGTACGCGAGCGCCTGCTCGGTCGAACCTTCGTGATGCGGCGTATAGCCCGGCTTGAAATAGCGCAGCGCCGCGCCGATCACCTTCCAGAACGACGGCAGGTGCCCGCGCCGCGAACCCTGCCACCACGCGAGCACGAAGCCCGGGTAGCGGCCGGCGTCCGGATCGCGCCGGTACATGAATTTCGCGCCGGTCGTGATGTAGTAGAGCAGCAGCAGGATCACGAACGCCATGTGCACGCACCGCTCCGGATAGGTGCCGCCCATATGCCGGTAGATGTCGAACGCGACGGTGCGGTGCTCGACTTCCTCGGCGCCGTGCCAGCGCAGCAGGTCGACCATCGTCGGGTCGGCGCGGCCTTCGTCGAGTCCGTGCGCGTTGAGCACCCAGTTGCCGAGATAGCCGAAGAAATGCTCGAGCGACGCGATCACGGCCAGTTGCTGCCGCAGCCAGAAGCGCGTATGGCCGATCTTCAGCCCGAACGGGGCTTCGCCCAGCACGCGCGTGAACAAACGGTTGAGCTTCTGCGTGAACGGCTTCGTGTCGATGCCGTGGCGGTCGTAGTAGTGCTTCAGCACGCCGCCGTGCGAGCGCGAATGCACGGCTTCCTGCCGCAGGAAGCCTTCGGCTTCGTCGCGCAGGCGTGCATCGGTGATCAGCGGCAGCGCCTTGTTGTACACGCGGCAGAACCACAGCTCGCCTTCCGGGAACAGCAGGTTCAGCGTGTTGATGATGTGCGTGCTGCCCGGATCGTTCGGCACCCACGTGACCGGCGTGTCGCTGAAGTCGAACTTCACGTGCCGGGCCTTGATCTTGTGATAGTCGGCGGTATCGGTCATGTTGTCTCCCTGTGCGGCGTCGTGCGCCGTCAATGCGATGCCATGCTGACGCGGGCGATCATCCGGCCGAGCCACGGCATGAAGCGGCCGACGAAGCGCAGCGCGTGCGCTTCGCCGCCGACCGCGACGACGGGGCGGTTGCGCAGCACGCCGTCGACCATCGCCTGCGCGACGGTTTCCGGTTTCAGGCCGCGCATCTGGTACAGCTTCGTCGCGCGCTTGCGCAGCCGCGCTTCGTCCTGCGCGTTGGCGCCCGCATAGTGCGTCGACGCCATGATTCCCGTCTCCGCGAAACCGGGGCACACGGCCGTCACGCCGATGCCTTTCTCCGCAAGTTCCGCGCGCATGCATTCGCTGAGCATCAGCACCGCGGCCTTGGTCGTCGCATAGGCGGGCAGGTCCCGCGACGGGCCGAATGCGGCTGCCGATGCGGTATTGACGATATGCCCGCCGGTGCCGCGCGCGGCCATCTGCTGCGCGAACAGCCGCGAGCCGTGGATCACGCCCCACAGGTTCACGTGCAGGATCCGCTCCCAGTGCCGCGCGCTCGTGTCGAGGATGCCGCCGGCCATGCCGATGCCCGCGTTGTTGATCACGACGTCCGCGCCGCCGAGTTCGCTGCCGACCCAGGCCGCGAGCGCTTCCATCTCGTCGGCGGACCCGACGTCGACGCGTTTCGCGTGGGCCTGCGCGCCGGTCAGCCCGATCAGCAGCGCGGTGCGCTCGGCGCTCGCGAGATCGATGTCGCATGCGACGACGGTCGCGCCCTCGCGTGCGAAGGCCAGCGCCGCGCAGCGGCCGATGCCGCTGCCCGCGCCGGTGACGACCGCGACCTTGCCGCTGAAGCGCCCGCTGGTGGCGCGGCGGCGCGCGTTCGCGAGCGCGGGCGGTTCGTTGCCGGATTCGACCGCGTCGATCAATTGCCCGGCGAGATCCGCGAAGCGCGCGGGATCGGCGAGCGGCAGCCAGTGACCGGCCGCGACTTCGCGGCGGTAGTACTGCGGCACCCAGCGCGACAGGTTTTCGGACAGCGCGGGGCTCACGTACTTGTCGCCGAGCGGCACGATCGTCTGCACCGGTGCGTGTGCGTAGCGTTCGCGCGGCGCGAACAGGCAGCGGATGAAGTTCGCGCGATACAGGCGCACGCCGCGCGCGCCGTCGTCGGCCTGCGTCGGGCGCGGCGCGGCGGGCGTTTTCTCGAGCCGGCGCAGCAGGCCCGGCCACGCGCGGCCGAGCCACAGCCGCCAGCCGAGTTCGGGGAGGAACGGCAGGTGGAACAGGTACACGTACCACGAGCGCATGAGCTGGCCGCCGAGCTTGGCGAGCGACGCGGGCGTCGGCCGCAGCACGCGTTCGCGCAGCCAGAAGCCGACGTGGTCGAGGCACGGCCCCGAGCACGACGTGTACGACGCGATGCGACCGGCCAGGCGCGGATCGGTGACGAATTCCCAGCCCTGGATCGAGCCCCAGTCGTGTGCGACGAGGTGCACGGCGCGGCCGGGGCAGAGCGCATCGATCACCGCGACGAAATCGTCGGTCAGCTTCGCGAGATGGTAGTCGGCCGTGCGCGTCGGCACGCCGGACAGGCCCGCGCCGCGCACGTCGTACGCGATCACGTAGTGCCGGCGCGCGAGCAGCGGCGCGACGTGCTGCCAGACGCTGCTGTCGTCGGGATAACCGTGCACCAGCACGACCGGCGAGCGGGCCGGGTCGCCCCAGGTCCGGACCGCGAGCGTCAGGTCGCCGGAGGCGACCGCCGTTTCGTTGTGAACCGATTCGAACAGGGCCAGCGGCGCTTCGTCGGAAAGAGGCTGCATCGTGAGTCCGTCGTTCAGGGAGTCGTGAGGAAGGGGCGCGTCAGGCGGCGGCCGGCACGGTCGACGCCGCCTGCGCGCGTCCGGCCTGGCGGCGCTGCCAGCGGCGCACGTGCGGCAGGTCCTCGTCGAGCCAGTACGCGTCGTCGTCGGTGATCACCAGCAGTTCCTCGAATTTCGCGCCGACGCCGGCGAAGCCGAGATGCGGCTCGACGGCCCACAGGCCCGGCACGGGCGCATGCTCGGAGCGGCGGTCGATCGACCACAGCGGCGACCAGCCTTGCTGCTTCGCCGCGCGGCCCTGGTCGAGCAGCAGGTTGCGCGTCGCGTTCAGCCCGAAGCGCGCGACGAAGCGCGGCTTCGACAGCTTGTGGATCTTCGCGACGCGATGCGCGAGCACCTTGAACGGATAGGCCTTGTGGCGCGGCTCGACGCCCTGGCGGCGGCACAGCGCGTCGACTTCCTGCGCGACTTCCGCCATCGACCGGCGCTCCTTCACGAGCCGCACGATCATGTCGCGATGGTCCATCAGGTCGTCCTGCAACTGCTCGAGGATCGGGTTGTGGCCCAGGCAGTGCGCGTAGCCGACGTCGGCGACGATGCCGTCGAGCACCGGTGCGACGTCGAGGATCACCGGCATGTCGGTTTCGAGTTGCCGGTTGCTCGGAAAGAACGCGAGATTGAAGCCGCCCATGTGCTTGAGGCCCGAGAAGCCTTCGAACGCGGTGCGGTCGCCGAACCACGCGAACGGCTTGTGCAGCCAGTCGTGCACGCCGTTGTCCTGCAGCCATTCGGTCAGGAGGCGCGCGGCTTCCTTCTCGGTGATGCCGGGGTAGAGCATCGCGCCGACGGTTTCGACGCAGCGGTACGCCAGTTGCTGGACCGCGCGGAATTGCGGCAGCTCGTCGAGGTGGACTTCCGGCAGCGGATGGTGGTCGGCCATGATGCGTCTCCATGTGTCGGCCCGCGTTCGCGTCTCGGCGCAACGCGGGTCCTGGGCAAGGCTGGGGTGCTGATCCGGAATGCATCCGCCGGCGTCCATCGCCGCACGGTTTATTCAGTCAGCATTTAATGTGTCATTGGGTAATGTAATGATCATAGCCGGTTCGACGTCGCGCGCCAGCCCCCCGGAGATGAGGGCTTCTCCTAATGAAAGGCCGAAATGGAGGGGAAGCTCTAGATTTCAGGCGAGCGGGGCCGGATGGTCATTGCTTGTTCATGCTTGCCGAACGGGGAAGTCGGTCGTGGCACCCATGCAAGGCTTCCGCACGGCCCGGCATGTCGCGCCGGATCAACTCGCCGTCGTGTCGCGGCGGGACGCTGTCAAATTGCCGAAATAATTTCGTCACATCATCCGCCCCGATTCGAAGCCTTTGCGGCTTCGCGAGGCCGGTGTGTCGCGCGTCGCGCGGGGCCGCGACCGAGGCCGATTCGGCATATCAACGGAGAGACCATGCAACGCCGCCAGTTCATGAACACCCTTGCCGCGGCGACCGCTGCGACGCCGCTGATGCTCAAGGCCGGCCTCGCCGGCGCGAAGAGCGCCACCGCGCCGGACGCGCTGGACCTCGGCCGCTGGTCGCCGTTCAACGCCGCGCGCCTGCAGGCGGTGCTCGACCAGCATGGCGTCGCGAGCGCCCGCTACGACGGAAAGCGCCGCCCGTACGCGGTGTTCGACTGGGACAACACGTGCATCATGAACGACTGCGAAGAGGCGTTGCTGATGTACCAGATCAACCATCTGCAGTACAAGCTGACGCCGGACGAATTCGTCGCCGTGATGTGGAAGGACGTGCCGAAGGGCGCGTTCATGAAGGACTACACGACCGTCGACGGCAAGCCGGTGACGATGGAGGACCTCGCGGCCGACGTCGAATCCGACTACCGCTGGCTCCATGCGAACTACCAGGGCCTCGGCGGCGACAAGAGCCTCGACGAGATTCGCGAGACCGATCAGTTCAAGGATTTCCGCGCGAAGCTGTACTTCATGTACGACGCGATCTGCGACACGCATCCGCTCGAAGTCGGCTACAAGTGGATCATCTACTTCTACCAGAACATGACGACCGCCGAGCTGCAGGCGATGGCGCAAGCGTCGAACAACTACGGGATCGGCGACGCGCTGCGCAAGGTCCGCTACGAAAGCCCCAAGGCGCTGCCGGGCAAGGCCGGCGTGGTGGCCGATACGCATTTCCACGGCATCCGCATTCACGAGGAAATCCGCGCGGTGATGCACACGCTGCGGGCGAACGGCATCGACGTGTACGTGAGCACCGCGTCGCTCGACGACGTCGTGCGCGTGTTCGCCGGCAATCCGAACTATGGCTACGGCGTGCCGCCGGAGAACGTGATCGGCCTGCGGCTGGACATGCAGGACGGCAAGTACACGAGCACCTATCCGGCCGGCTGGCATTTCAACTGGGGGCCCGGCAAGACGGTGGGCATCCGCAACGTGCTCGCGTCGAAGAAGGGCTACGGCCCGCTGCTGGTGTTCGGCGACAGCGACGGCGACGCGTGGATGCTGCGCGATTTCAAGGACACCGCGGCCGGCGTGATCGTCAACCGGATGAAGAAGGGCGAGATCGGCGCGGACAGCAAGCTCGCGGCAGAGCAGATCGGCAACCCGGACGCGCGCTTCCTGCTGCAGGGCCGCGACGAGCACACGGGCCTGATGATCCCGGACGAGAAGTCGATCAAGTACGGCAAGGCCGAGCGCAAGCTGCTGGCCTGACGCGGGCGGGCCGCTGGGCCGCCGGGCGCTGGCCGCCGCGGCTCCCGCGCCCATCGGCATCGGCCCGCGGCGTCGTGCGGCCGGCGCATGCGCGTCTCAACGCTCGCGCGGCGGGCCCAGCCGATCCAGCAACGCCCCCAGCAGATCGACCGGCAACGGAAACACGATCGTCGAATTCTTGTCCGCCGCGATCGTCGTCAGCGTCTGCAGGTAGCGCAACTGCATCGCCTGCGGCTGCAGCGCGAGCCGCTGCGCGGCCTGCAGCAGCTTCTCCGACGCCTGAAGCTCGCCTTCCGCATGAATCACCTTCGCGCGCCGTTCGCGTTCGGCTTCGGCCTGCCGCGCGATCGCGCGGATCATCGTCTCGTTCAGGTCGACGTGCTTGATCTCGACCGTTGACACCTTGATCCCCCACGCATCGGTCTGCGCATCGAGCGTCTTCTGGATGTCTGCGTTCAATTGCTCGCGCTCGGCGAGCAGCGCGTCGAGTTCGTGCTTGCCGAGCACCGCGCGCAGCGTCGTCTGCGCGAGCTGGCTGGTCGCCTCGAAGAAGCGCGCGACCTGGATCACGGCCTTCTCCGGATCGACGACGCGGAAATACACGACCGCATTGACCTTCACCGACACGTTGTCGCGCGTGATCACGTCCTGCGCCGGCACGTCGAACACGACGGTGCGCAGGTCGATCCGCACGACCTGCTGGACGATCGGGATGATCAGCACGAGCCCCGGCCCCTTCACTTTCCAGAACCGGCCGAGCATGAACACGACACCGCGCTCGTACTCGCGAAAGATGCGGATCGACGATGCGACGAGGACCACGACGAAGACGACCAGGACGCTGCTGAAGCCGAACGTGTAACCGATCATGAAGGTTCTCCCTGGGGATGGGCGGGGGCGGGCACGTCGTAGAGCGGCGCGACCGTCAGCGTCAGCCCGTGGCGGCCGGTGACGCGCACGCGGCAGCCGGCGGCCAGCGGCGTGCTGCTCGCCACGCGCCAACGCTCGCCGTGCACGCGCGCCCAGCCGGCGGCCGACGGCGCGGCGTCGGTCGCGCCATGCGGCTGGTCCGGCTGCAGGCCGTCGTCGAGCACTTCGCCGATGCTGCCGAGCATCGCCTCGGCGCCCGTCACGACCGGGCGGCGCCGCGCGCGCAGCGCGACGCTCGACACGCCCGCGACGAGCAGCGCGCCGCCGAGCGCCAGGCTCGCGATCACGGGCCACGGAATCCCGTAGCCGGGCACGTCGGTGTCGATCAGCATCAGCGCGCCGATCGTGAACGCGACGATCCCGCCGAACCCGAGCACGCCGAAGGTCGGCAGGAACGCCTCCGCGACGAGGCAGCCGAGCCCGAGCAGCACGAGGCCGAGGCCCGCATAGCTGATCGGCAGCAACTGCATCGCGAACAGTCCGACCAGCAGGCAGATCGTGCCGGCGACGCCCGGCAGCACGAAACCGGGGTTCGCGAATTCGAAGAAGAGGCCGTAGATGCCGATCGTCAGCAGGATCAGCGCGACGTTCGGATCGGCGATGATCGCGAGGAACCGGCTGCGCCAGTCGGGCGCGAGCACGACGAGCGGCGCGTGCGCGGTCGCGAGATGCAGCGTGCCGGCAGTCGTCGTCACCGTGCGGCCGTCGAGCTGGCGCGCGAGGTCGGCCGGGTCCGGCGCGATCACGTCGACGACGTGCTGCGCGCGCGCTTCGTTCGCCGACAGGCTCACGGCCTCGCGCACCGCGCGCTCGGCCCATTCGACATTGCGTCCGCGCAATTGCGCGAGGCCGCGGATGTATGCGGAAGCGTCCTGGATCGCCTTGCGGATCTCGGTCGATTGCGTATCGGTCGGCAGCACGGCAGCCGCGTCCGACACGCCAGACGCACCCGATGCACCGGTCGGTCGCGGCGCGGCGGGATTCGCGCCTGGCGGCGCCGCGCCGCCGATGCCGAACTGCACGGGCGACGCCGCGCCGAGGTTGGTGCCGGGCGCCATCGCCGCGAAGTGGCTCGCATAGACGATGTAGGTGCCCGCGCTCGCCGCCCGCGCGCCGCCCGGCGCGACGAAGGCGGCGACCGGCACCGGCGAGCGGAGGACGGCCTTGATGATCTGCCGCATCGACGTATCGAGGCCGCCGGGCGTGTCGAGCTGAAAGATCGCGAGCGGCGCATGCTCGCGGGCCGCGCGGTCGAGCGAACGCACGATGAAATCGGCGCTGGCCGGGCCGATCGCGCCGTTGACGGGAATCACGACGACCGGATGCGCGGCGGGCGCGTCGGCCGATGGCGGCGCGGCGAGCGCGGCGCACACGACGAGCAGCGCCGCGAACAGCGCGGCGCGCGCGACCCGCGCGGACAGCGGGTGACGGGGGCGGCCGTCGGGCGCGGCAGGCGCCGGCGGCGGGCCATGACGGTGAAAGCGCATCGGGACGTCCGGGCGGCGCACGGCCGCGTGCCGTCCGGCTGGCGGAAAGGGCGTAGGCCCGATGCTTGAAGATTAGGCGGTTTCGGCGCAAAGCGCGAAGGCGAGGCGGGCCGGCCGCGCCTTCAGCCGGCGCCGCCGCCGCGCGCGAGCGCTTCTTCCCGAAACTCGGCCGGGCTGCGCCCGCTCCATTTGCGGAACGCGCGGTAGAACGCGCTCGGTTCCGCGAAACCGGTCGCGGCCGCGACGTCGGCGATCGTGCGGGCGGGGTCGGCCAGCGCCTCGAACGCGAGATCGCGCCGCAGCGTGTCCTTGATCGACTGGTACGCGTGGCCTTCCTGATGCAGCTTGCGGCGCAGCGTGGCCTCGGCCACGTGCAGCCGCGCGGCCATCCCGCCCGCGCCCGGCCACGCGGCGGGCGGCATCCCGCGCAGCACCGCGCGCACGCGCTGCGCGAGCGCGTTCGGGTTGCGGTACTTGACGATGAAGCTGGCCGGCGCGTTGCGCAGAAACGTTTTCAGCGTCTTCGCATTCTGCACGACCGGCAGCGTCGCGAATTCGGGATCGAAATCGACATACGACTCGGGCTCGTTGAAGCGCATGTCGTCGCAGAACATCGACGGGTATTCGTGATCGGCCGGTGGCGTGTCGCAGCGGAAGCTCGCATGCAGCAGCGGAATGCGCCGCCCGATCAGCCAGCAGGTGAGGCCGTACACGATGATGAAATAGGTCGCGTACGTGAACATCGCGGGCGTCGCGCCGTTGTTGCGGTGCACGAAACGCAGCCGCACGCGCTGCGGGTTCGCGTCGAGCTCCGCGTGGAGGTCGTCGAGCACGCAGTGCATGAAGTTCACCGCGCGCGCCATCGCGTGCAGCCCGTCGCGCGCCGACAGCGCGGCCTGGCTCATCGCGATGAAGCTGCCGCTGCGCATCGGGTGGCGATCCTGCCCGAAAAACTCGTCGTCGAGCGTGCGCGCGATCGCGTTCCACAGCGCGCCGTATTGCTGCGCGGACACGCGTGCGCGCGGCTGCCCGAGCAGCGCGGGCGCGATGCCGGCCTGCGCGAGCAGCGGCTCGGCCGCGACGCCGCGCCGCGTGGCCAGCGCGACGCTGTACGCGACGAGGCTGATCGCGACGGTTCCCTTGTCTTCCTGCTTCATCGGTGTCGCCGGTGTGGCAAAAACGCTCAGTGTAAATGAGCGACGCGAGCATCGAACAGTCGCGCGTGCTTGCCTACACTTGTTGCATCGAAACGCAAGGACGGTCGCGCCCGGCGGCCGCGGGAGACAGCAGCACCATGGACGAGCTTTACACCGAAGACCAGCGGATGATCCGCGATGCGGCGCGCGCTTTTGCCACCGAGATGCTGGCGCCGAACGCCGCGCAGTGGGACCACGACGCGCACCTGCCCGACGCGATCGTCGCGCAGCTCGGCGAGCTCGGCCTGCTCGGGATGATCGTGCCGCAGGAGCTGGGCGGCTCGTATACGGACTACGTGGCCTATGCGCTGGCGATGGAGGAAGTGGCGGCCGGCGACGCCGCGTGCGCGACGATGATGAGCGTGCACAACTCGGTCGGCTGCGGGCCGATCCTCGGCTTCGGCACGCCCGCGCAGAAGGAGCGCTGGCTGGCCGACATGGCGGCCGGTCGCGTGATCGGCGCGTTCTGCCTGACCGAGCCGCATGCCGGTTCCGAAGCGAACAACCTGCGCACGCGGGCCGAGCTGCGCGACGGCCAATGGGTGCTGAACGGCGCGAAGCAGTTCGTGACCAACGGCCAGCGCGCCGGCGTCGCGATCGTTTTTGCCATGACCGACCCGGAAGCCGGCAAGCGCGGCATTTCCGCGTTCCTGGTGCCGACCGACACGCCGGGCTTCATCGTCGGCAAGCCCGAGAAGAAGATGGGCATCCGCGCGTCGGATACGTGCCCGATCACGTTCGAGAACTGCGCGATTCCGGAAGACAACCTGCTCGGCAATCGCGGCGAAGGGCTGAAGATCGCGCTGTCGAACCTCGAAGGCGGCCGCATCGGCATCGCCGCGCAGGCGCTCGGCATCGCGCGCGCCGCGTTCGACAAGGCGCGCCGCTATGCGGGCGAGCGCGTGCAGTTCGGCAAGCCGATCGCCGAGCATCAGGCGATCCAGCAGAAGCTCGCCGACATGGCCGTGCAGATCAACGCCGCGCGCCTGCTCGTGCATCACGCGGCGAAGCTGCGCACGGCCGGGCTGCCGTGCCTGTCGGAAGCGTCGCAGGCGAAGCTGTTCGCGTCCGAGATGGCCGAGCGCGTGTGTTCGGATGCGATCCAGATTCACGGCGGCTACGGCTACCTGGTCGATTACGAAGTCGAGCGTCACTATCGCGACGCGCGCATCACGCAGATTTACGAAGGCACCAGCGAAGTGCAACGGATGGTGATCGCGCGGCAGCTTTGAGCCGCGACGGTCGCACCGGGACGACAGCATCACGCAGGGCACGAGGGCAGCGCGGTGAACGCGGCACGCAACGACGTGACCGTGCGCCGTGCAACACGGAACCGGGCATGTGCTGCAGCACCTGCACCGGTTGAGCGCTGGGCATGGAGACTGGACGGAGACGACACATGACGGTACAGGCATTCCTGGACGCACGCGACTTTCTGCTGCGCCATCGCACCGACTACGACACCGCATACCGCGATTTCGAATGGCCGGTGCTCGATGCGTTCAACTGGGCGCTCGACTACTTCGACCCGATGGCGCGCGGCAACGACCAGCCCGCGCTGTGGATCGTCGACGCGGCGACCGGCACGGGCGATCCGTATTCGTTCGCGCAGATGTCCGAGCGTTCGTCGCGGATCGCGAACTGGCTGCGCGCGATCGGCGTCGTGCGCGGCGACCGCATCCTGCTGATGCTGCCGAACCGGGTCGAGCTGTGGGACGCGATGCTGGCCGCGATGAAGCTCGGCGCGATCGTGCTGCCCGCCACCACGCAACTGTCGCCCGACGACGTGCGCGACCGCGTGCAGATCGGCGGCGCGAAATACGCGATCGTCGACGAGAACGAAGCCGCGAAATTCGAACAGCCCGATCTCGGCCTCGCGCAGAAGATCGTCGCCGGCGCGCCGCGCGCGGGCTGGCTCGCGATGAACGACGGCTATGCGGCGAGCGCTGCGTTCGAGCCGGACGCCGTCACGCACGCGAACGATCCGATGCTGCTGTACTTCACGTCCGGCACGACGTCGAAGCCGAAGCTCGTCGAGCACACGCACCGCACCTATCCGGTCGGCCATCTGTCGACGATGTACTGGGTCGGCCTGCAGCCGGGCGACATCCACTGGAACATCAGCTCCCCGGGCTGGGCGAAGCACGCGTGGAGCTGCTTCTTCGCGCCGTGGAATGCGCAGGCGTGCGTGTTCGCGTTCAACTATGCGCGCTTCGAGCCGAAGGTCGTGCTCGATGCGCTCGTCAAGTATCGCGTGACGACGCTGTGCGCGCCGCCGACCGTGTGGCGCATGCTCGTGCAGCAGCCGCTCGCGTCGTTCGACGTGAAGCTGCGCGAGATCGTCGGCGCGGGCGAGCCGCTGAATCCCGAGATCATCGAGCGCGTGAAGAAGGCGTGGAACATCTCGATTCGCGACGGCTACGGCCAGACCGAGACGACCTGCCTGATCGGCAACTCGCCGGGCCAGCCGGTGGTCGCGGGCTCGATGGGCCGGCCGCTGCCCGGCTACCGGATCGCGCTGCTCGACCCGGACGGCGCGCCGGTGACCGAAGGCGAGGTCGCGCTGCCGATCGGTGGCGACGTCACGCGTCCGGTCGGGCTGATGAAGGGCTACGCGAACAATCCGGACGCGACGGCCCACGCGATGCGCGACGGCCACTACCGCACGTCGGACATCGCGATGCGTCGCGACGACGGCTACTACGTGTACATCGGCCGCGCGGACGACGTGTTCAAGTCGTCCGACTACCGGCTGAGCCCGTTCGAACTGGAAAGCGTGCTGATCGAGCATCCGGCGATCGCGGAAGCGGCCGTCGTGCCGAGCCCGGACCCGGTGCGGCTGGCGGTGCCGAAGACCTTCATCACGCTGCGCCAGGGCTATGAAGAAAGCCCCGCGCTCGCGCTGGAGATCTTCCGTTTCTCGCGCGAGAAGCTCGCGCCGTACAAGCGCATCCGTCGCCTGCAATTCGCGGAACTGCCGAAGACGATCTCCGGGAAGATTCGCCGCGTCGAGCTGCGCCGCCGCGAGATCGAGCGCGGCGACGACGCGACCGAACGTATGCCCGGCGAGTACTGGGAAGAAGATTTCGCCGCCGAACTGAAATGACCGGCCGCGGGTCGAGCGCGCTGCTTTTTTCCGCG
The DNA here is from genome assembly GCF_024730645.1 of Burkholderia sp. EMB26. Lineage (NCBI taxonomy): Bacteria > Pseudomonadati > Pseudomonadota > Betaproteobacteria > Burkholderiales > Burkholderiaceae > Burkholderia > Burkholderia sp. EMB26. Next base: position 1,303,127 of record NZ_CP078071.1, on the reverse strand, counting down.
CGTCGCCCGCCGCCTCGCTGAACCGAACCGGCCGCGCGTCGCACGACGCGACGCGGCCCACTGCAAGGAGAGTGCTCTGATGAACGCGAATCCGACACCCCGCACGGGGCAAGACGTGCCGACGGTCAAGCTGCTGATCGACGGCGCCTTCGTCGAGTCCGCCACGAACGAGTGGCGCGACATCGTCAACCCGGCGACGCAGCAGGTGCTCGCACGCGTGCCGTTCGCGACCGTCGCGGAAGTCGACGCGGCCGTGCAGGCCGCGCACGCCGCGTATGCGACGTGGAAGAACACGCCGATCGCCGCGCGCATGCGCATCATGCTGAAGTTCCAGGATCTGGTGCGCGCGAACCAGCAGCGCATCGCGAAGACGCTGACGGCCGAGCAGGGCAAGACGATTCCCGATGCCGAAGGCGACATCTTCCGCGGCCTCGAAGTGGTCGAGCACGCATGCTCGATCGGCACGCTGCAGCTCGGCGAATTCGCGGAGAACGTCGCGGGCGGCGTCGACACCTACACGCTGCGCCAGCCGCTCGGCGTGTGCGCGGGCATCACGCCGTTCAATTTTCCCGCGATGATTCCGCTGTGGATGTTCCCGATGGCGATCGTGTGCGGCAACACGTTCGTGCTGAAGCCGTCCGAGCAGGACCCGATGTCGACGATGGAGCTCGTCGAGCTCGCGCTGGAAGCCGGCGTACCGAAAGGCGTGCTGAACGTCGTGCACGGCGGCAAGGAAGTCGTCGATGCGATCTGCACGCATCCGCTCGTGAAGGCGATCTCGTTCGTCGGCTCGACCGCCGTCGGCACGCACGTGTACAACCTCGGCAGCCAGCACGGCAAGCGCGTGCAGTCGATGATGGGCGCGAAGAACCACGCGATCGTGCTGCCCGACGCGAACCGCGAGCAGACGATCAACGCGCTCGTCGGCGCGGGCTTCGGCGCGGCCGGCCAGCGCTGCATGGCGACTTCCGTCGCGGTGCTGGTGGGCAACGCGCGCGAATGGCTGCCCGACATCGTCGCGAAGGCGAAGACGCTGAAGGTCAACGCGGGCTCGGAAGCGGGCACCGACGTCGGGCCGGTCGTGTCGCGCGGCGCGAAGGCGCGGATTCTGTCGCTGATCGACATGGGCATCAAGGAAGGCGCGAAGCTCGAACTCGACGGCCGCGACGTGAAGGTCGCCGGCTTCGAGGAAGGCAACTTCATCGGCCCGACGATCTTCTCCGGCGTGACGACCGACATGACGGTCTACACGCATGAAATCTTCGGACCGGTGCTGGTCGTGATGGAAGTCGACACGCTCGACGACGCGATCGCGCTGGTCAACGCGAACCCGATGGGCAACGGCGTGGGCATCTTCACGCAGAGCGGCGCGGCGGCACGCAAGTTCCAGAGCGAGATCGACGTCGGTCAGGTCGGCATCAACATCCCGATTCCGGTACCCGTGCCGTTCTTCAGCTTCACCGGTTCGCGCGGCTCGAAGCTCGGCGATCTCGGCCCGTACGGCAAGCAGGTCGTGCAGTTCTACACGCAGACCAAGACGGTCACCGCGCGCTGGTTCGACGACGACACGACGGCCGGCCCGGTGAATACGACGATCCGGCTGCACTGAGCGGCGGAGGACACCAACATGAAAATCGGATTTATCGGCCTCGGCCACATGGGCGCGCCGATGGCGCTGAACCTGCTGAAAGCCGGCCACGACGTGCACGCGTTCGACCTGAGCGCCGACGCGTTGCGCGCGCTGCAGGACGCCGGCGCGCAGGTGGCAGCTTCCCCGCGCGACGCGGCATCGGGCGCGACGTTCGTGATCACGATGCTGCCGGCCGCGCCGCACGTGCGCTCGGTGCTGTCCGGCGAGAACGGCGTGCTGGCCGGCCTCGGCGCGGGCGCGACCGTGATCGATTCGAGCACGATCGACCCGGCGAGCGCGCAGGCGTTCGGCGCGCTGGTGCGCGAGCACGGCGGCGCGTTCGTCGATGCGCCGGTGTCGGGCGGCACCGGCGGCGCGGCGGCCGGCACGCTGACCTTCATGGTCGGCGGCAGCGACGCGGATTTCGAGCGCGTGAAGCCGGTGCTCGCCGGCATGGGCAAGAACATCGTCCACTGCGGCGCGACCGGCATGGGGCAGGTCGCGAAGGTCTGCAACAACCTCGTGCTCGGCATCTCGATGGCGGCGGTGTCGGAGGCGATGTCGCTCGGCGTCGCGCTCGGCATCGACCCGAAGGTGCTGGCCGGCATCGTCAACACGTCGACCGGCCGCTGCTGGAGCTCGGACACCTACAACCCGTATCCGGGCGTGATCGAGACCGCGCCGTCGTCGCGCGGCTACTCGGGCGGCTTCGGCACCGACCTGATGCTGAAGGATCTCGGCCTCGCGAACGATGCGGCGAAGCAGGCGCGCCAGCCCGTCTATCTCGGCGCGCTCGCGCAGCAGCTGTACCAGACGATGAGCAGCCGCGGCGACGGCCAGCTCGATTTCTCGGCGGTGATCCGCCTGTATCAACCGGCCACGAAGAAGGACGCGTGATGATCGAACTCGACTACGTCGACGACGGCGCGATCGCGTGCGCGACGCTCAAGCGTCCGCCCGCGAACGCCTTTACCGCCGACGGGCTGCAGCAATTGCAGCAAACCGTCGCCGAACTGAATGCGAACCCGCGCGTGCGCGCGCTGGTGATCACCGGCGACGGTCCGAAGTTCTTCAGCGCGGGCGCCGATCTCAACACGTTCGCCGACGGCGATCGCGCGGTCGCGCGCACGATGGCGGCGCGCTTCGGCGCGGCTTTCGAGGCGCTGCACGACGCGCGCGTCGTGACGATCGCGGCGATCAACGGCTATGCGATGGGCGGTGGCCTCGAATGCGCGCTCGCATGCGACCTGCGGATCGCGGAGACGCATGCGCAGATGGCGCTGCCCGAACCGTCGGTCGGGCTGCTGCCGTGCGGGCTCGGCACGCAGACGCTGCCCTGGCTCGTCGGCGAGGGCTGGGCGAAGAAGATCATCCTGACCGGCGCGCGCGTCGACGCGGCGACCGCACTGCGGATCGGCCTCGTCGAGGACGTGGTGGACAGCGGCGCCGCGCGCGACGCGGCACTCGCGCTGGCACGCAACGTCGCGCGGCAAAGCCCGCATGCGCTGGCCTACAGCAAGGAGCTGATCGGCCTCGCCCGACGCGGCGTGCCGCGCGGCGCGGCGCTCGCGGTCGAACGCGAACGCTTCGTCGACCTGTTCGACACGGCCGATCCGCGCGAAGGCGTGGCGGCGTTCCTGGGCAAGCGCGCGCCGCAGTGGCGCACCGATGGAGAGCCGCAACGATGAGCACGCCGGTGACGAATCACGACACGTTCGCGCAACATGCGCCCGAGGTGCTGTTCCGCGTGGTGAACCGCGTGGCGCTGATCACGCTGAACCGGCCGGCCGCGCTCAACGCGCTGTCGTACGCGATGATCGGCGAGCTGACCGCGCTGTTCGAACGCTGCCGCCACGACGACCAGATCGTCGCGGTCGTGCTGCGCGGCGCGGGCGAGAAGGGCTTCTGCGCGGGCGGCGACGTACGCGAGCTGTACCGGATGGTCGCGCAGCGCGAGACCTGGCTGCCGTTCTTCGTCGACGAGTACCGGCTCGACTACGCGATCCACACGTTCCCGAAGCCGGTCGTCGCGCTGATGGACGGCGTGACGATGGGCGGCGGCATGGGCCTCGCGCAGGGCGCGGCGCTGCGCGTCGCGACCGAGCGCAGCAAGATCGCGATGCCGGAAACGCGCATCGGCCTCGTGCCCGACGTCGGCGCCACGCATTTCCTGTCGGGCATGCCGGCCGAACTCGAACTGTACGTCGGGTTGACCGGTGCGATGCTGTCGGGCGCCGACGCGCTGACCGCGAAGCTCGCGGACCTGTGCGTGCCGTCTGCGTGGCTCGACACGTTCGAGACGCGCATCGAAAGCGTCAAGTGGGACGGCGATGCGCTGCCGTTGCTGCGCAAGGTGTTCGAGCCGCCGTGCAACGTGGTGCCGCATGCGGCGCTCGACGGCCAGATGCCGTGGATCGTTCGCCACTTCGACAAGCGTTCGACCGTCGAGCGGATCGTCGCGACGCTCACGCAGGAGCTGGCGCGCGACGAGCTGGCGCGCGAGCACCGCCAGTGGCTGCAGGCGACGCTCGACGCGCTCGCGAGCCATTCGCCGACGATGCTCGCCGTGACGCGCGAGGCGCTGCTGCGCGGCCGGCAGATGACGCTCGCGGAATCGTTCCGGATGGAGCTCGGCATCGTCGCGCGCGCGATCGAGGAAGGCGACTTCTGCGAAGGCGTGCGCGCGCATCTCGTCGACAAGGATCGCAAGCCGCGCTGGGCGCCCGCATCGCTCGTCGAGCTGCGCGCCGAACGCGTGCGGCATTTCCTGACGTCGCCGTGGAAGCTGTTCGCGCATCCGCTCGCCGATCTCGGCGCGGCGTGATGCGATGAGCCGACGCGCCCGCGCGGCGCGTCGGTTGCCGCGTATTTCGTTGCGGTTCTTCCGCGCTCAGCGCTCGATCATCGGCGGCACCGCCTCCACGAGCGCATCGATCACGCAGCGCGTCTTGCGCGGCAGGTAGCGCGTCTTCGGCCAGATCGCATGAATGTCGCCTTCGCAGACGAAGCAGCGATCGAGCACGACCACCATCTCCCCGCGCTTCACGTAGTGATCGAGCAGCCAGCTCGGCAGCCACGCGATCCCGAACCCCGACGCACCGGCCGCCGCGATCGCCTGCACGTCGTCGAAACTGAGCTGGTGCGGCATGTCGATGTGGACGCTCGAGCCGTCCGGCGCACGCAGGTACCACGGTTGCACGACGCCCGAGCGTGAATACGCGATCGTGCGGTGGTTCTTCAGGTCGTCGAGCGATTGCGGGGTGCCGTAACGCGCGAGATACGATGGCGCCGCGCCGAGGCTCCCGTATTGCGTGCCGAGCCGCCGCACCGCGAGGCTCGTGCTGTCCGCGAGCGGGCCGATCCGCACCGCGAGATCGATGCCTTCCTCGACGAGATCGACGAAACGGTCGGTGATCGACACGTCGATCCGCAGGTGCGGGTAAGTGCGCGCGAGGTCGAGCACGATCGGCGTCACGCAGTGGTGCCCGAACGCGAGCGGCACGCTCAGCCGCAGCTTGCCGCGCGCCTCGTTGCGACCGCAGTCGAGATCGGCTTCCGCCGCTTCCAGTTCCGCCAGCGCGCGTACGCAGCGGTCGTAGTACGCCTGGCCGTCGTCGGTCAGGCTCTGGCTGCGCGTCGTGCGCTGCAGCAGCCGCGCGCCGAGCCGCTTTTCGAGCCGCGCGATCGCCTTGCCGACGGCCGAGCGCGTCATGTCGAGCCGTTCCGCGGCGAGCGCGAAGCTGCCGGATTCCACCACCTGGACGAAGGTCGTCACGCCATCGAGTCTGTCGGTCATAGCGGGTTGCGCGGATTGCGTCCTGTGATTCCCCAGTTCGTAGAAATGGATGCGTCAATGGGGAGGGAAATTCTCACTATAGTACCGATTCCCGCCCAGCGTGCGTCGCCGGCCGCGCGCGGCGAATCCTACTCACCTGGAGGCGCGCGGCCTGTCGCCGGGCCGCCGCGCAATACGCATGACGCTATCCGACTCCCGCAGGAATGCGGTCGCGCTCGCGGCCGTCTGTCTCACGTCGCTGATGTTCGGCCTCGAAATATCGAGCGTGCCGGTGATCCTGCCGACGCTCGAACACGTGCTGCACGGCGATTTCAACGGCATGCAGTGGATCATGAACGCGTACACGATCGCGTGTACGACGGTGCTGATGGCGGCCGGCACGCTCGCGGACCGGTTCGGCCGCAAGCGCGTGTACGTGATCGGCACCGTGCTGTTCGGCGCGACGTCGCTGCTGTGCGGGCTCGCGCCGAACGTGCCGGTGCTCGTCGCGGGCCGGCTGCTACAGGGCGCGAGCGGCGGCGCGATGCTGATCTGCCAGATCGCCGTGCTGTCGCACCAGTTCCGCGAAGGGCGCGAGCGCGGCCGCGCATTCGGGATCTGGGGGATCGTGTTCGGCATCGGGCTCGGCTTCGGGCCGATCGTCGGCGGCGCGATCGTCGCGCTGGCGAGCTGGCCGTGGGTGTTCCTCGTCCATGCGCCGCTCGCGGCCGTCGCGCTCGTGCTGATCGGCGGCGCGGTGCAGGAATCGCGCGATCCGCATGCGGGCGCGCTCGACGTCGCGGGTATCGTCACGCTGTCGCTCGCGGTGCTCGGTGTCGCCTTTTACATCACGCAAAGCGCCGAGCTCGGGCTGACGAGCGCGGCCGGCCTCGGCGTGCTCGGTGCGACCGTGGTCGCGGTGATCGGCTTCTTCATCGCGGAGCGCGCCAGCGCGCGGCCGATGTTCGACTTCTCGGTGTTCCGGATCCGCGCGTTCACCGGCGCGATCTTCGGCTCGATGGGGATGAACTTCAGCTTCTGGCCGTTCATGATCTACCTGCCGATCTGGTTCCAGGTCGCGCTCGGCTACGACAGCGTGACGGCCGGCCTTGCATTGCTCGCGTACACGCTGCCGACGCTGATCGCGCCGCCGTTCGGCGAACGGCTCGCGCTGCGCTACGGGCCCGGCGTCGTGATTCCGGCCGGGCTGTTCACGATCGCGGCCGGCTTCGTGCTGATGCGGCTCGGCAGCGCGGCCGATCACGCGAGCTGGCTGACGATGCTGCCGGGTTGCGTGATCGCCGGCATCGGGCTCGGGCTGACCAACACGCCCGTCACCAACACGACGACGGGCGCGGTGCCGAGTGCGCGGGCCGGGATGGCGTCGGGCATCGACATGAGCGCGCGGATGATCTCGCTCGCGCTGAACATCGCGGCGATGGGCTTCGTGCTGGTGGCGGGGATCGTCGCGAGCCTGAAGGGCGGGCCGGCCGGCGCAATCGGCGACGCGGCGCTGCGCCGGCTCGCGCAGGAAATCGCGGCGGGCCGCACCGACGGGCTGCAGGCGATCGCGCCGGCGCTCGCGCAGGCCGACCCGAGCGGCGCGGCGCTGCACGCGGCGCTCGTGCACGGGTTCGGCTGGGTGATGGTGTACGGCGCGGCAGGCGTGGCCTTGCTCGCAACGGCGAGCGCGGTGGCGTTCGCGCCGGCGCGGCGCGGGGCGGCCGTGTGCGAATGACGCGGCCGGCGTGCGGCGCGTGACGGCCGGTCAGGACGTCCCGCCGCCGAGCGCGCGGTAGAGCTTCATCTGGTTGTTGAGCCGGTTCAGGCGCGTCAGCTCGTCGGCGCTCTGCGCGCTCCTCAGCACCTGTTGCTGGTCGAGCCACGGCTGCACGGCGGTCGCGCCGGCCGCGAAGCGCGCGGCGGCCAGCCGTTCGGCACGCTGCGCCTGCGCGAGCGACAGCGCGCGCTGTTCGGCCTCGCGTTCGAGCTGCACGCGTGCCGACAGCGCATTCTCGACTTCCGCGAGCGCCGTGTAGAGCCGCTGGCGGAACCCGACGACCGCTTCCTCGTACTGCGACTTCGACACCTTGATCTGCAACTGCATCGTGTTCCACTGGATGAACGGCAGCGCGAGGCCGAGCCCGAGCGTGCCGACCGGGTTCGTCAGCACGCGCTCGAGGCTCGCGCTCGTCGTGCCGGCGCTGCCGGTCAGCGTGAAGGTCGGGTAGAAGCTCGTGCGCGTCGCGTCGACCTGCGCGAGCGATTCGCGCAGCCGGAATTCCGCCGCCCGCAGATCGGGGCGCCGGCCGAGCAGGCTCGCGGGCAGGCCGGCCGCCACGTCGGGCGGTGCGGCGTCCGGCAGTGCCGCCGGCTCGGCCGCCAGTTGCTGCGGCGGCCGGTCGAACAGGATCGCGAGCGCGTGGCGGTTCTCGGTGCGCTGCTGGATCAGTTGCGTCTGCGCCGCGCGTTGCGCGGCGAGGCTCTGTTCGGCCTGCGCGAGATCGAGCCCCGACACGGCGCCGGCCGCGTGCCGCGACCGGACGAGCGCGAGCGTGCGCACCGCATACGCGATGTTCGCGTCGCCGAGCGCGATCTGCCGGTTCAGATAGCCGATCTGCCAGTACAGCGCCGCGGTCGTGCCGATCAGCGACAGCCGCGCGGCTTCGAGATCGGCGGCCGTCGCGTCGGCTTCCCAGTGCGCGGCATCGCGCAGCGCGGCCAGCCGGCCCCACAGGTCGATTTCGTAGCTGAGCGAACCGTTGAGGCCGCTCGACTGGCTCGTCCGGTGCGTATCGAGCGTGCGCGACACGGCGCCGTTCGCGCCGAGCGTCACGTTGGGCGTCAGGTTCGTATCGACGAGCCCGGCCTGCAACTGCGCGCGATACACGCGGATCGCCGCGATCGCGAGGTCGTTGTTGGCGCGCAGCGCGTCGTCGATCAGCGCATCGAGTTGCGGATCGCCGAAGCTGCGCCACCAGTCGCGCGCGGCGGGCGGCGCGTCGGCCGTGACCGGCGCGGCCCAGTTCGCGGGCATCGCGACGGGCGGCAGCGGATCGTGGCGCGTACCCGCGCAGCCGGCGAGCAACGCGGCCGCGCAGGCGAATGCGCCGAGGTGGCGAAGCGGGGAGGAATGCGTGATGGTCATGTTTCGTCAGTCGCGCGCGAGCGCATCGATCGGATCGAGCCGCGACGCGTTGCGCGCGGGCATGAACCCGAAAATCACACCGGTGAGCGTCGAGCACACGAACGCGGTCACGATCGCGCCGGCCGAGAACACCATCTTCCACTGCGCGACGAACATCGAGAACAGCGCGCCGAGCCCGAACGACAGCGCGATGCCGATCGTGCCGCCGAGCAGGCACACGAGCACGGCCTCGACGAGGAACTGCTGCAGGATGTCGGACTGGCGCGCGCCGACCGCCATCCGGATGCCGATCTCGCGCGTGCGTTCGGTCACCGACACCAGCATGATGTTCATCACGCCGATCCCGCCGACGACGAGCGAGATCACCGCGATCAGCGACAGCAGCAGCGTCAGCGACTGGCCGGTTTTCTCGACGGTCTTGACCACGCTGTCCATGTTGTACGTGAAGAAGTCCTTGCGGCCGTGGCGCTGGATCATCAGCTTCTCGAGGCTTTTCTCGGCGGCGGCGCTCGGCTGCCCGTCGCGCACGCGTACGGTGATGCTGTCGAGATAGCGCTGGCCGAACAGACGCCCGCTGGCGGTCGTGTACGGCACCCACACGTTCAGGCTTTTCACGCTGCCGAATGCGCTCTTCTTGTCGGCGGTCACGCCGATCACGACGCACGGCACGTTGTCGACCAGGATCACTTCGCCGACCGGATTGCGCGTCGCGCCGAACAGCTTGCGGCGCGTGTTCTGGTCGATCACGGCCACCTGCGCCTGACGGCGCACGGCATCGTCGTCGAACGCGACGCCGAGCGCGAAGCGCATTCCGCGCGCCTGGAAGTAGCGTTCGCCGACGCCGCTCACGAGCGCGTTCACATTGACGTTGCGGAAGCGCAGCAGCAGCGTGCGCGACGTTTCGGGCGTCGCGCTGTCGACGTACGGTTGCTCCGCGAGCGCGACGACGTCCGCGGGCACGAGCGTCTGGATCGTGTCCGCGCGGCTGTCGCCCCAGTCGGCGCCCGGATAGAGGCTGATCGTATTGGTGCCGATGCTGCCGATTTCCTCGAGCATGTAGCGCTTCGCGCCTTCGCCGACCGCGACGATCGACACGACCGACGTGATGCCGATGATGATGCCGAGCATCGTCAGCAGCGTGCGCAGCCGGTGCGACACGAGTGCGATCCATGCCATCCGGCACGCTTCGGCGAAGCGGCCGGTGCCGGCGGCGAAGCGGGGGGCGCGTGGGCCGGGATCGGTGTCGGCGGGCGGCGGGGCATCGTGCGGCGCGGGCGACGAAGCCGTCTCGGCTGCCGTTTCGGCTACGTCGGCTGCGCCGATTCCGACTTCCGCGAGCGCCTCCGCGTAGTGGCGGTTCGGCCGGTCGGCGACGATCTCGCCGTCGCTGATTTCGATGATGCGCCGCGCATGGCGCGCCACCGCCTTGTCGTGCGTGACGATCACGATCGTATGGCCGAGCGCGTTCAGCTCGTGCAGGATGCGGATCACGTCCTGGCCGCTTTTCGTGTCGAGTGCGCCGGTCGGTTCGTCCGCGAGGATCACCTGGCCGCCGTTCATCAGCGCGCGCGCAATGCTCACGCGCTGCTGCTGGCCGCCGGACAGTTGGCCGGGCCGGTGATGCGCGCGATCCGCGAGCCCGAGGCGCGCGAGCAACGCGCGGGCGCGTGCATGCCGCTCGGCGCGCGGGGTGCCCGCGTAGATCGCCGGCATTTCGAGGTTCGCGACCGCGTCGACGTGCGGCAGCAGGTGATAGCGCTGGAATACGAAGCCGAAGTGCTCGCGGCGCAGCTGCGCGAGCTCGTCGCTGTCGAGCATGTGCGTGTCGCGGCCGCCGACCGTGTAGGTGCCTTCGCTCGGATGATCGAGGCAGCCGAGGATGTTCATCAGCGTCGACTTGCCGGACCCCGACGCGCCGACGATCGCGACGATCTCGCCCGCGTCGATCGACAGGTTGACGTTGTTCAGGACGACGACGTCCTTGTCGCCGGCCGGAAAGCGTCGCGTGACGGCGGCGAGTTTCAGCAGGGGCTGGCGCATCGTTACACCACGTCCGACAGCGGCGCGCGCTCGTCCGCCGACGCTTCGCCGATCACGACGCGCTCGCCGTCCTTCAGGCCGGCCAGCACTTCGACGCGCACGTTGTTGTTGATGCCGATGCGGATATGGCGCGTTTCCGTGCTGCCGTCGGCGCGCAGCACGCGCACCGCCACGGTGCCGTCCTTGCGCTTCTCGCCGAGCGCAGCGGCCGGAATGCTGAGCGCGTTGCGCGCGTTGCCGAGCACGATGCTGACCTGCGCGGTCATCGCGATGCGCAGCCGGTGCTCGGGATTCGGCACGTCGAACAGGGCGTTGTAGAACACCGCGCTGTTCGGTTTCGCGCCGCCACCCGCGCCGCCGCCGAGCGGGCTTTGCGCTTCGGCGTAGTTCTGCGGCGCCGGTTCGATCGCGCGCAGCTTGCCGTAGTGACGCTTGTCCGGTTCGCCGAGGATCGTGAAATACGCGGTCTGGCCGGCGCTCACGCGAATCACGTCCGCTTCCGACACCTGCGCTTTCACGGTCATCGTGTCGAGATTCGCGAGCTTCAGGATCACCGGCGCCTGTTGCTGCGCGATCACGGTCTGGCCTTCCTGCGTGACGATCGCGACGACCTCGCCGTCGATCGGCGCGACGATGCGCGTGTAGCCGAGGTTGGCTTGCGCGGTCTCGATCTGGATGCGGGCCGAACGGATCTGCGCGGCGAGCGACGCGAGCGTCGCGCGCTGCACGTCGAGCGCCGCGCGGGCGGCCTCGAACGATTCGCGCGACGTCGCGTCGTCGGGCAGCATCGCCTGCTGGCGGCGGAACGCGAGTTCGGCCTGGGTCAACTGCGCGGCGGTCGATTGTTGCTGCGCGCGCAGGCTTTCTTCGCTGGCGCGCGCCTGGCGCAGCGCGTTTTCCGAGATCACCGGGTCGATCTCGGCGAGCCACTGGCCCTTCGTGACCTTGTCGCCGAGCTTGACCTTCAGCGTCTTCAACTGCCCCGACACCTGCGCGCCGACGTCGACTTGCCTGAACGCCTGCAGCGCGCCGGTCGCGAGCACCGCGTTCTCGAGATCGCCGCGCGTGACGGGCGCGGACAGGTACTGCGGATGCTTGTCGGGCGCGCAGGCCTTCAGCGTGACGCCGACGGCGATTGCGACGACGGCAAGGGTAGCCAGCACGATGCGCCGGCGGCGATGGGTCTTCTGGGTCATGAGAATGCAGCGAGGATGAAGCGGGCGCCGGCGATGCGTGCGGCCGAACGGAACGATCCGGTCGGCGCCGCGTCTCGGGCGTGTTGCCCGCGACGGGTTCCGCGTACGCATCGCGCGGGCGTGCCGAATCGAATCAGGCGCTCATGGTAAGCGAGGAATTCGCGCCAAATCGTGTGGAAATTGTGCTGAATTGTGTGGACGCCGTATCGATGCGCGGGCCGGACGGTGCAATTGTTTCGATCTGTGAAGGCGGCGATCCGCCGCGACCGCGCTACCGCCGCGCGGCGACGATCGCCATCATCGGCCGGTCGCGTTCCTCGTCGAGAGCGGGCAGCGCGTCGACCTGCCCGGGCGTCGGCGCCCATTCGTCGAGGTGCGTGAGCGTGAAGCCGCTGCGGATCAGCAGGTTCACGAGCGTACCGAGCGTGCGATGCTGCTTGACGACGCCCGGCGCGAGCCAGTCGGTCACGCGTTCGCCTTCGCGCTGGTAGCCGTCGAGCGGCCACGAGCGGTTGCCCTGCGCATCGACGTCGAAACCCGGCCGGCGCGGCGCCGTATAGATCGGATGCTCGATCGAGAACACGAGCCGGCCGCCCGGCACGAGCGCGCGGTGGATCGTGCGCAGCAGCGTGTCGAGGTGCACGACGTAGTGGAATGCGAGCGAGCTGTACGCGAGGTCGAACGCGGCATCCGGCAGCGCGAGCGTTTCGAGGTCGGCGCGACGGTACGTGATCGCCGGATGCGCGGTGGTCGATGTCGCGCGTTCGAGCATGCGTTCGGACACGTCGATGCCGAGCACGCCGGCAGCGCCCTGGTCGGCGGCCCAGCGGCTGAACCAACCGTAGCCGCAACCGAGATCGAGCACGTGACGGCCGTGCAGGTCGGGTAGCAGCGCGCGCAGCGCGGGCCATTCGGGCGCGCCGTCGAGCCCGTGAATCGAGCGGTTCAGGCGGCTGTAACCTTCGAAGAAGGCCGGGTCGTCGTAGATGTTCTGCGTCATGCGTCGGCTCAGGTGCGGGTGGGGCGCGCAAGGTGGCACGCCCGATCCCGCGAGCTTACGCGCGCTGCCCACCCGCGTCGATCCTGCGCTGCGTGTCGACATCGACGATCTCGCGGATCGCGCTGAACAGCGGCGCGGCATCGGTATAGCGCCGGCCGTAGCCGAGATTGAACGCATAGTCGAAATCGGGCGGATTGCTGCCCTGGTTGTGCTGCAGGATCGTTTCGAGCTTGTCGAGCGCCTTCGCCGCGCGGGCTTCGGGTGAGGCGGCCGCCTCGTATTCGTCCCACAGCGCGACGATCTCGTCGCGCACCGCGCGGTCGAGCGACGCGGTCAGCGTCAGCAGATCGTCGCGTTCGTGCGCGCTCTTGTCGGGATGCGCGGCCTGCTCGATCGCGGGGATGTCGCCGTGCAGCGCCTCGCCGAGGTCGTGGACGACGCACAGTTTCAGCAGCTTCAGCGTATCGACGCCGGGCAGCGCGTCGGCGAACACGAGCGCCATCAGGCATAGCCGCCAGCTATGCTCGGCCGTGCTTTCCGCGCGCCCGGCCGACGTGTGGCCGCTGCGCAGCACGTCTTTCAGGCGTTCGGCGTCGCGCAGGAAATCGAGGCGCGCGCGGATCGTATCGGGATTCATGGTCGGCGTCCTTGCGATGAACCGCCAAGCGTACGCCGGCCGGCCGCGGGGTGTCCACGCATGAAATATGCGTGGGCGTCAGTGCGCGTCCAGCGTTTCCACGAGCCGCACGGCCGAGCCGTCCGACAGCGTCATCCGCGTCCATCGGCACAGGCTGCCGCGAATCGGCACGACGCGCGACGCATTCGCGCCGGTGTCGAACTCGACGCTCGGCGGTCCCGCGCGGTCGTACCAGCCGAGCGGGTCGAGCGCGGCTTCCATGCGGGCGATTTCCGGCGTCGCGTAGCGCCACAGCGACGCGCCGAGCAGCGTCGAAAGCGGCCGCGAGAACTCGGCCGCGCGCGCCGGCGAGCTGGCCAGCAGGCGGTGCGTGAAGTCGCACACGAGATGCATGCGGCCCGTGCTGCCGGCGATCAGCCGCGCGAGCGCGTGGTCGCCCGCGGAATCGAGGCGCGCGGCGAGCAGCCGTTCGGCCGTCGCGCGCTCGGCGGGCGACATCTGCTGAAGGCCGGCTTCCCAGCGGGAGATCGTCGATTGCGCGACGCGGAACAGTTCGGCTGCATGGCTTTGCTTCACGCGGTGCAGCGCGCGCCAGCGCTTGAGTTGCGGGCCGAGCGAGGATGGATGAAGCGGCGGGTGGGGCATGTCGATGCTCCTGTTTCATGCGTCGGCCAGCGCCATGGCTGACAGGGGCGGCCTGGAACCTGGCGAGTGGCGGCCAGCATGTGCCGGCGTGTAATCGGTCCATGCATGTGCTCTCGTCCCGTCTGTGCGGTTCGGCTGGGTGGCTTTCGCCCTCGGAAGCCGGATTCTCCCGTATCCGCCGCCCGTTGTCGAACCCGAAATCTGCCGTGGCAGCGGGCGGCCGGGGCGGTCCGCGCCCCGCCGAAAACGTTTTCGCCAGGCTTTCAACCGGCTCCGCCATATCTTATTATTCGGCCAGAGCGGCGCATGCCGGCCGCCATCGATCACGTCGACGACATGACGGGCCGGCCACGGCGACCGCCTTCCGGCCGGCACGTCGCCCGACGCGCGGTCGAAACGACAGGGGGCGCGAGGCCGCGCGTATCCCGAAAAAATACGAGGGCGCAATGGTACGACTGGTGTTGCTGCTGCTGGGCATCGAATATCTGCGAACCCGCTGGCGCGGGCTGACCGTGCTCGGCTGGCTGTGGGTGGTGGCAGGCGTCGGCATTTTCATCGACGCGCTCGATGGTGCGCTGCATTTCCCGATCGAGCTGTTCGCATGGCTGTTCCTGATCGAGGGGCTCGCGACGCTCGCGGTGGCCGGCAGCGGGGTCGGCGGCCAGCGCATTCTGCGCTACGTGAAAGGCATCGCGGTCGTGGTGGCCGCGGGGCTCGTGTTTGCCGGCCATCATCACGGCCACTTCCTGCTGTCGATGATCTTCGGCACGCTGTTCCTCGTCGACGGGCTGCTGCAGTGCACGTCCGCGTGGATGGTGCGCTATCGCCGCTGGAATGTCGCGTTCGCGTGGGGTGTCGTCGAGATCCTGCTGGCGATCTTCTTCTTCCAGCCGTACCCGACGCACTACGCGGGCACCGTGCCGTACTGCCTCGGCCTGCTGCTGATGTTCGGCGGAATGCACATGCTGAGCCTCGCCGCGCGCGTGCGGCGGCTGACGCGCAATCCGGCGTTCGCGACCTCGCCCGCGCCGGCGCTGGCGCCGGATCTCGACGATGCGCAGTACCCGCCGCAGTTCGCGCAATCCGAATGGGACGGGCCGCCGGCCGACGGCGAGCGGGCGCTGACCGTGCACGTGTGGACCCCGACCGGCACGTCGAAGGCCGAAGCGCAGCGCTATCCGGTGATCGATCGCTACATCGCGGCGGTGGACGTCAACGGCGTGATCTCGACCGGCCATGCGGCGCTGGAATCGCCGGAGGGCATCTACATCAGCCTGTATCCGGCTGTCGAGATCGATCGTTCTCCGGACGAATTCACGCGCATCCTGCGCGCGACGCGCGAGAACGACGTGCCCGGCCTGTTTCAGCCCGACTATGCGACCGAGTCGAAAGCGTGGTGCCCGTCGACCGTGCGCGTGCGCATCCGCAACTACGATCCGGCCAAGCTCGAGGCGTTCTGGTCGTCGTATCGGCAGAACCTCACGTACAACCTCACGCACCGCAACTGCTCGAGCACCGTGTCGAACGCGCTCGAGGCGGCGCTCGACGGTGCGGTGTGGCGGCTGAAGGGCGCGCGGGCCGGGTGGGGCGCGTTCGTGCGGCTGCTGCTCACGCCCGAGCTGTGGGTGGCCGCGCAGATCCGCAAGCGTGCGGTGACGATGGCGTGGACGCCCGGACTCACGCTCGACTATGCGCGCGCGCTCAGCATGCTCGCCGATCCGCGTCCGTTCGCATGGTGGAAGGTGGCGCGCTCGGCGGTGAGCGCGATCATGGCGTCGCGGCGTGCGTGGCGCGAGCAGGACAGCGCGGCGTTGTCGCCGGGCGGCTCGGAGGCGGCGTCGATGAAGTGAAACGCGTGATGCCGGACGCGGGCCCGGCATCACGAAGGGCGCCCGGCGCGGCCCGGCGATATTGCCCGCTACCCGCACCCACGGACGACAACAATGAACAAGACGAGAACGTTCCGCATCCTGGTTCCCGCCGCGCTGGCGCTGGCGAGCGCCGGCCTCGCGCAGGCGGGCACGGACGAAGTGCCGCGCATGAGCAACGACGTGTACCGGATGTCGGTATCGTTCTGCTCGAACGTCACGGCCGACGAGAAGATCATGTGCCAGGGCGACATGATCGCCGCGGGCAGCAGGATCGTCGCGGCGATCGGCGGCCTGCCGCCGGCTTCCGCGTCGGCGATCGACGAAGGCGCGCGCAACAAGCTGCCGCCGGAAGAGCGCAAGGGCCTTGCGCCCGTCGAGCCGCGCGCGATCGACAAGGACGACGATCTGGCCGGCCTCGCCGGCATGGTGCGCCTGTGCGACGTGTACGAATCCGGGCCGGCGTCGCGCGCGCGGCACCACGCGGCGCTGCAGCAGAAGGCGCCCGATGTCGCACCGCGTGTCGAGGCGTTGCTGGCCGATGAGTCGACCGCGGCGCGCCAGCGCGTCAGTATCGGCGTGTGGCAGATTCTCGCGCTCGAGGGGCCCGAAGCGTCGGCGCGCGCGTGCACGCAGCTCGGCACCTGAGCGATCACGTGCGGTAAGCGCGTGCCGTTCGACCGTCGACGCACGGGTGCCGACCATGCGGCATCCGTGACGATCAGCTCAGTCGTGCGCGATCGTGGCCGGCCCGATCCGTATCGGCTTGCCGAGCGTTCGGGCGACCGGCGAGGCCCGTACCGCGTCGCGGACGAGTATGTGCTGCGCCTGCGACAGCGGCACCACGAAGCGCAGGGCGATGTCGAAACCGGTTTCGACATCGCGGCGTTCGAGGGTGACGTCCACCGTACAGGCCGGCAGCGTCACGCCCGCGCGTTCCGCTGCCAGTTCGACCGACATGCAGACGCAGGCCGCCAGCGCGCTTTCGAGCAACTCGTGCGGCCGCAGGCCGGCGTCGCCGCCTTTGCCTGCCTTGCGGGTGTCCGAGCGCACGACGCTGCGCCCGTTTCCGATCTCGACGCAGTACGGCTTGCCCAGCCGTGTGGCCGTCACCATGGGGATGCTCCGTTGCAGGATGAAAGTGGCGACAGCGTATGCCGGGGGCGCATGCGGCGGAAGGCAATCGCCGGTACCGGTACCGGCAGTAACAGGTTCGGCGGTACCCCGCGCGTTCTTTCGTGCACCTTCACATTCGTGCCACGTTGCGGCAGCAACAATCGCGGGCAGACATTCGACAACCTTGCGGCGCATCCCGCGACCGCAAGCCTTTTCCGAGGAAACACGCCATGCTCAAGACGCTCGCCCGCGCCGCTGCCGCACTCGCCGTCGCTTCCGTGTCACTGCACGCCGCCGCGCAGACCAGCTACGACTACCTGTTGCTCGCCGCATCGTGGGAGCCGGGTTTCTGCGCGTCGCACGACACACCGGAATGCACGAACCTCGCCGGATCGTACGCGGCGACGAGCCTGTCGCTGCACGGGCTGTGGCCGAACCGCTACGACGGCAACCAGCCGTTCTACTGCGGCGTGCCGCAGAACGACATCGACCTCGACAACGCGCACCAGTGGTGCAGCATGGACGCGTACCCGATCAGCAGCGCGACGCGCAACACGCTGTCGACGTACATGCCGGGCGTCGCATCCTGTCTCGACAAGCACGAGTGGTTCAAGCACGGCACCTGTTCGAACTCGGCGACGCCCGATGCGTACTGGAACCAGGCGTCGGGCATGATCAGCCGGCTCGGCAACACGTCGTTCAACGCGTTCCTGCAGGCGAACGCGGGCAAGACGGTCACGCGTAACCAGTTGCTGTCGGCGTTCGAAGGCGCGTTCGGCAGCAACACGCGCAGCGCGGTGTCGCTGAAGTGCACGAAGACGAACGGCGTGAGCTACTTCACCGAAGCGTGGATCGCGGTGAAGACGAACGCGACCGCGCAGTTTCCGAGCGCGGCGTCGCTCGTGACGGACGGCAATACGCAGGGTACGTGCCCGACGTCGGGCGTGTTCATCGCGAAGTGAGGCGGATGCTGCGGCTCGGCCGTCGTTACGCCAGCAGCCGCAGCGCCTCCGCGAGCGACAGCACCGTCGTGCGCGATTCGAACGCGGTGGCGAACAGATGCTCGTGGACCACCGGGTCCGGGTCGTAGCAGCAATCCTTGACCGTGTAGAGGCGGAAATCGGCGTCGCTCGCATGGGCGATCGACGACAGCATCACGCCGGTCGACGCGATGCCGACCATGATCAGCGAATCGACGCCTTGGGCGATGAGCCGCGCCTGCAGATCGGTGCCGAAGAACACGCTCGCGCGGTGGGCGAGGATCAGCGGCTCGTCGGGCTGTTTGGCCAGCTCCGGGCAGGGGGCATCGTCGATGAAGAGGCCGAGTTGCTTGATGCCCTGGCCGTTCTTGTTGAGCGGACTGACTTCCGGATAGCCGGGACTGAAGCGCAGATTCGCGAACCACACGCCGACGCCGGCCGCTCGCGCCGCGTCGCAGAGGCGGCGCGTATTCGAGAGCAATTCAGGGGCGACCGACGGAAAGAGGCCGAGGATGTCGGTCTGGTAATGCATGACGAGCAGCGCGGTTCGGGATGGCGCGATGCGCGGGATCGGCGAGGAGGAATGGCTGTCGGCGTGCGCGTGGGCCGTCGTTGCGACTTTTGATGCGTTGTCCGGATTCATGCGTGGGGCTCCAGTAATCGCTGCGGAATGTCGGGAAAGTCGGTTGTTCCGTATCGTCGGTCACGGCGGCGCCAGCGTGCTCGCGCGTTGCGGAGTCTCGGTTGGATATTTCCCGAGGATATCAACGAGTCGAACGATTTCCAGCGCGGCTTGACGGCAGGGGATCACGGCGTTTCGTTGCGATGCTTGCCGGAATCGCGCGTTGCGGCGACAGCGATCTATCGCACCCGTACCGTTCTTACGCAAGCCGGGGCCGGCGGCTCACCGTTATCGCCGCGTTCTCTGTAGGGGACGACCTCCACGGACATCTGCTCGCGCCAGAAGATCTCGGAGATCCGGCGGCCGTGCTCGCCGTAGTGGGTACGATGATTGAACCCCATCGACTCCAGTGCTCCAGTGAATTGCGCGAAATTCGGCTCGCATGTCGTCAGCGGCGCAGCCGGCATTCCGGGAATCGGATCAAAGCCCAGTTCTACGCGCGTCCCTCTTCCATAGACCACGAACCGCTGGATACCGACCGCCCAGTTACCGGGCAGGCGCTGGCCGTAGCCGAAGCTGTCTTGATCGATCGCGTGGGTCTGCACGCCGAAGCTGAGGTGCACCGCGTCGGGTGTCATGTCGGTAACCTGATTGCTGATCCGAATCAGCTCCAGCATGCCTTGCAGCGCTTGCGTGACGGTCAGGTTCGCCGGGCTTCGCGACTCGACGGCCCCGCTGCCGTCGGGTGGGGCATCCGCCGATTGCCCATGTGCGCCGCCGAACGGCAGGCACAGGCTCAATGCCGTCACGACGGCCAAGGGGTTGACGAAGCCGTGCCTGGTATGAGCGGTTGAAACGACGTGAATTCTGTTCTTGGTCTGCATCACGCTGGATCCTTGTTGTGTCGAGCAAAGCAACGATGTCCATTCCCCGTGCCCGTCCCGCGCGGCGTTGTGACGACATTGTCGACAATCTCGCCGACGTAATGGCGTCACTTCGTGGCGCGCGTCGACATCAATACGCTGTCACGGCACCGGACGACGCGAGTGCCCACTGAGACTTCTCAAAAAATCGACCTTCCCGTATAAGTCGTCAACCACTCCAGCGCCAGCGTCCCCGCCAACGAATTCCCGTTCGCATCCAACCCTGGCGCCCACACGCACACCGCCATCTCCCCCGGCAGCACCGCGACGATCCCGCCCCCCACGCCGCTCTTCGCCGGCAACCCGACCCGATACACGAAATCGCCGGCCGCATCGTAGGTGCCGCAGGTCAGCATCAGCGCCGACAGCCGCTTCGCGGAACTCGAATCGACGATCCGCTCGCCGGTCACCGGCGCGACCCCGCCGTTCGCGAGGAACAGCGCGGCGCTGGCGAGTTCGACGCAGTTCATCTCGATCGCACATTGGCGGCAATACGCGTCGATCACGGTATCGGGCGGCATCTGCATGTTGCCGAAGCTCGCCATGAAATGCGCCATCGCGCGGTTGCGCTCCGCGTGCTGCAACTCCGACAGCGCGACGCGCGAGTCGTAGTCGATGTCGTTCGCGCCGATCAGCCGCCGCACGAACTCGACGAGCGCCGTCTCGGCCTTCACGAAGCGGCGGCACAGCACGTCGGTGACCACCAGCGCGCCCGCATTGATGAACGGATTGCGCGGCTTGCCGCGCTCGCTTTCGAGCTGGACCAGCGAGTTGAACGCGGTGCCGGACGGCTCGCGGCCGACCCGTTCCCACAGTTCGTCGCCCAGCAGCTGGAACGCGAGCGTGCACGCGAACAGCTTCGAGATGCTCTGGATCGAGAAGCGCTCGTGCGCATCGCCGACCGTGTAAACGTTTCCGTCGAGCGTCACGACCGCCATCCCGAACTTGTCGGCGGGCACTTTTGCGAGTTCGGGAATGTAGTCGGCCACCCGGCCCTGGCCAATCCAGGGGGCGAGTTCGGTGTGGATGCGTTCGAGAGTCGTCTGGTAATTCATCGCGTCAGGCAGGGTAGAGGCACGGCCGGATTCCGGCGAGCCCGTATGGAACCGTCCCGGCGCCGATTCGTCAAGCGCGGGCGGAATCGCGCCCTTATTTTCAAGACCGGCAAACAGGCAAGCGGCGGGCGCAGTATCATGCGGTACGTTTCGGCCGATGGCCGGCGTCCGGCACCGGCCGGCGCCGCCGCGGCTTCCCCGATGATCCGACCGCTGCCCATGTCTTTTCGCATCCTGCTCGTCGAAGACGACACCCGCCTGTCCACGCTGATCGCCGGCTACCTGCGCAAGAACGACTATGAAGTCGACACTGTGCTGCATGGTGACGCCGCGGTGCCGGCGATCCTGTCCATTCGTCCCGATCTCGTCATCCTCGACGTGAACCTGCCGGGCAAGGACGGCTTCGAAATCTGCCGCGAGGCGCGCAAGCAGTACGACGGCGTGATCATCATGGTGACGGCGCGCGACGAACCGTTCGACGAGCTGCTCGGTCTCGAATTCGGCGCGGACGACTACGTGCACAAGCCGGTCGAGCCGCGCATCCTGCTCGCCCGGATCAAGGCGCAACTGCGCCGCGCGCCCGCGCGCGCGGCCGAAAGCACCGCGCCGCAGCCGGAGCGCTACGCGTTCGGCAAGTTCTCGATCGACCGCACCGACCGCACCGTCGTGCTGCCCGACGGCAGCACGCCCGATCTGACGTCGGCCGAATTCGACCTGCTGTGGGCGCTCGTGTGTCATGCGGGCGAAGTCGTCAGCCGCGACGACCTGATGCTGCAGTTGCGCGGCGTCGAATTCGACGGCCTCGACCGCACGATCGACGGGCGCATCTCGAAGCTGCGCCGCAAGCTGCGCGACGACGCGAGCAACCCGCAGCGGATCAAGACGATCCGCAGCAAGGGTTATCAATTCAGCAAGCACGCGTGGGAATGACGCCGCGCTCGCGCGACGCCGTCACGTTCCGCGCGGGCATTCCGCCTGCCGGCCGGGAGCCGCGATGATCCGACGAACCCGTTCGCACCCCGATGCACCGCCGCTGCCGACGCTGCGCTACGTCAAGTGGCGCTGGCTGCATTTCCGTCGCGCGTGGACCGACACGCGCGCCGACCGCATTCCGAGCTGGTCGCGCCTGTACGTGCGCACCTATCTGCATCTGCTCGGCCTCGTGCTGCTCACCGCACTGGTGCCCGCTCTCGCGCTGTGCGTCGAATTGTCGCCGCAGGTCGTGTGGCATGCGTTCGACTCGTTGCCGGGCGACATCTGGATCGTGCTCGCGTTCGTGTTCACCGCGCCCGCGCTCGCCGCGTACCGGTGGATGCGGCCGGTCTGGTCGGATCTCGTGATGGTGCGCGAGCGGGCGATCGACTTCACCGGCGGCCGCTTCAACACCCGCGCGCGCGAATCGCACAGCGTGATCATCGGTCCGCTCGCGCGCACGCTGAATGCGCTGGCGATGCGCATGGAGCGGCTGATCGCCGCGCAACGCGATTTGACGAACGGCATCTCGCACGAACTGCGCACGCCGCTCGCGCGCGTGCGCTTCGCGCTCGAAATGCTGCGCGAACCGGGCTCGGCGGCCGAATACCAGGGCGCGCTCGAGAGCATCGCGCAGGACGTGACCGAGCTCGAGGAACTGATCGACATGAGCCTCACGTATGCGCGGCTCGAATACAGCTCGCTGCAGTCGAACCTCGAGTCGACCGCGCCCGTCGCATGGTTCGAGCATCAGGTGAACGACGCGCAGCTGCTGTATCCGGAGCGTGCGATCGAGTCGCGCATCGCGATCGCGTCGGATTTGCGCGTGAAGATGGACCGGCGGCTGATGTCGTATGCGATGCGCAACCTGTTGCGCAACGCGAGCAAGTACGCGAAATCGCGGATCGTCGTCGGGATCTCGCTCGTGCACGGCAACATCGGGATCTTCGTCGAGGACGACGGCCCCGGCGTGCCCGAGAGCGAGCGCGAACGGATCTTCGACGCGTTCGTGCGCCTCGACCGCCGCACCGGCGGTTACGGGCTCGGCCTGTCGATCACGCGGCAGGTGCTCCACGCGCACAACGGCCGGATCGCGGTCGTCGATCCGGTCGAGCTCGGCGGCGCGCGGTTCGAGATCAGCTGGCCGGTCTAGCGATACGCGGCAAGCGTCCCGAGCCTCGCCGCAACAACGGCACGACAGCACGCAGCCGCGCGCGCCGGACCCGGATGCGTCGCCGGCCTTTCCCGCCATACCTTCCCCGTATCGATGCCTTCCTGCACCGCGAGCGCGTGACGATTCGTTTGCCACGCGGGCGCGCTTTGCATTACGATTGCAATTGCAACTATATGGGTGGCCGATCCGTGACGGCGGACGCGGGCGCCCCGCGACGCAGCAGTGAAGCCGGGGTCGCCACGATGGCCGTCCCCTTGTTCATGCATTCCTGTCCGGGTCACACATCATGCGGCTTTTGAATATCGTGTCTTCTCCCCGCGGCGCGAAGTCGGCTTCGATCGCGGTCGCCAATGCCTTTATCGATGCGTACCGGCAGACGGGCGCCACGCTCGACGTCGATACGTTGAATGTCTGGGAGGAGGATTTGCCGGACTTTGACGGCGACGCGATCGGCGCGAAATACAAGGGCGTCGCCAACGTGCCGATGGACGAGGCGGAGCAGTCGATCTGGCGACGAATCCAGTCCCTCGTGAAGCGCTTTCAGGAAGCGGACCGGATCGTCGTCGGCGTGCCGATGTGGAATTTCGGCTATCCGTACAAGCTCAAGCAACTGATCGATCTCGTCAGCCAGCGGAACATGCTGTTCACGTTCGATGGCACTGCCTACGGCCCGTTGCTGGAGATTCCGCGCGCACTGGCCATCCATGTGCGCGGGCAGGGCGAGGCGGCCGGCGCGGGACGTGCGGGCCATCCCGGCTTCGGGCATCAGGCCGATTACATCGAATTCTGGCTGAAGTTCATCGGCGTGGACGAGGTCAGAAGCCTGACCGTCGAACACACGTGGCATGCGAGAGCGCACGAAAGCATCGAACGCGCGCAAGCGCGTGCGGTCGCGATGGCCGCCGATTTCTGATCGGGGAAGACGCCGGCGCGACGGCCGCACGGATGCCGCCGCAGCGGCATCCGCGCATGCTCAATAAGTCCGGCCGAGCTGCAGGTAGACGTTGCGTCGGCCGCCGGGGGCGAGCGCCACGCCGATGTAGACCGGCCCGAACGCGGTCGACAGGCTCGTGAAGAACGTATAGCTCTGCTTGAGCGCGCCGCCGCCGATCTTCTCGCCGGCGGCCCACACGTTGCCGACTTCCGCGCTGGCGCCGATCGACAGGGCCTTGATCGGCGACGCGTTGAACGTCATCAGCTGGTTCATGTACGTCACGTTGCCGTATGCGAGCTCGTTGCCGTTCAACTGGTCGGCCGCATAGGCGGCCAGATGCTGGAAGCCGCCGAGCGTGAAGTTGAACGCGTTGATCAGGTTGGTGCCGCCGATGCTCTTGCCGCCTTCGATCGTCGCGCTGATGCTGTGCCGGCCGAACTGTTGCGCGATCATCGCCTTGCCGTAGATCTCCGTGTACGGCGTGTTGGAGATCGCATCGTCGAATTCCTGCGCCGACTGGCTGTTGTGCGACAGCAGCGAGCGTTCGACGCGGAATTCGGTGTAGTAGCCGTGACGCGGGAACATCGGATCGTCGAGCTGATCGATGACGAGCCGCGCACGGGCGATGAGCGCCTGCGACGTGAAACTCGGCCACAGCAGCGTCGAGCTGCTGCCGTCGTCGGCCGAGAACGGCAGGTTGTAGTTCGGCGAGCCGTGCCCGGTCGCGTAGCCGAGGCCGATCCGGAAGTCACCGAGACGCCCGATCGGCAAGCCGAGGTCGAGCCCCGCGCGCGCCGTCTGCATCAGGTACTGGTTCAGCTTCACGTCATTGCTGTTGTCGTACAGGTTCGCATAGCGACGCTGGTATTCCGCGTACGGCGACAGGTACACGCCATATGCGGCCGGCAGCGGCTGGCGCAATTCGACGCGCGCCGACTGCAGGTCGCTGCCGATCGTCGTGTCCGCGCGGAATTCGAGCCCCGACTCCGTGAGCCACGGCCGCCGGTAGCCGACATGCAGGCGGAAGCCGCCTTCGTCGGTCGAACTGCTCGACATGCCGAGCCCGAACAGCAGGAAGTTGGGCCCCCAGTACTTCTCGCGCGCGTCGATCTCGAGCACGTTGTCGTCGCCGCGGCTCACGATCTGCTGCGTGACGCTCTCGAAGTTGCCGCCCGTCGTGAGTCCGAGCAGATCCTGGCTGACGGTCTGCGGATCGTAGATGTCGCCGGGTTTCACGTGCAGCGCGTTGCTGACGACCCGCTTCGGCACGCCGCCGCTGGTCTTGATGTCGATGCGCGTGATCCGGATCGGCGGCGGCAGCGGCTGCGCGTGCGCGGACCGGTACGCCGCGTACTGTTCCGGCGTGAGCGCGAAACGCCGCAGCCTCGGCAGCGCCGCGGTCGCGGCGGCCTCGCCGGCGGCGATCGCCTGCTTCGCGTTCTGGAAATCGGTGAACGCGAGCGAGCCGAGGTCCGGCGTGAGCAGCACGTCCTGCGCGTCGAGTTGCTTGCGCTGCGCGGTCACGTTCTGGCGGATCAGGATGCCGACCATCTGCTGCATCACGTCGGCCGGCGACGCGAGCGCGTCGAGCGGGCGCAACTGCGAGCCGATGTCGACGGCGATCACGACGTTCGCGCCCATCTGCCGTGCGGTGTCGACGGGCAGGTTGCTGACGAGGCCGCCGTCCACGAGCGCGCGCCCGTTGATCTCGGCCGGCGCGAACAGGCCCGGCATCGCCATGCTCGCGCGAATCGCGAGCGGCAGCGAGCCGTGGTCGAGCACGACCATCTGGCCGGTCTGCAGGTCGGTCGCGACCGCGCGATACGGGATCGGCAGGCGGTCGAACGGCTGGTTGGTCGGCACGGCGGCCGTCCAGTTCGCGAGCAGCGCCTGCAGCCGGTTGCCCTGCACGAGGCCGACCGGCGCCTTGACGCCTTTCTTGCCGAAGCCGAGCGTCAGTCCGTTGATGTACAGGCGTTCGTCTTCCCGGCTGGTTTGCGGCAGGTCCGCGCGATCCGTCACGTCGAACGCGATATCCGCGAGGTTCACTTCCGACAGCCGCTTCTGCATTTCGTCGGCCGCCATTCCGCTCGCGTACAGGCCGCCGACGACGGCGCCCATGCTGGTGCCCGCGATGCAGTCGATCGGGATCCGGTTGTCCTCCAGCACTTTCAGGACACCGAGGTGTGCGTAGCCGCGCGCGCCGCCGCCGGACAGCACGAGGCCGATCGACGGGCGGCCGGCCGGGCCGCCGTCGGCCGAGCAGGTGTGCGCGGATGCAGCGGATGCAGCGGGCGTGGCGGCCGCCGGCGCGTTGGCCGCCGCGGCGACGGCCTGGGCGGCGGCGGATTCGGTGGCCGGCAGCGGTTGCGCGGCGACCGTGCAGCACCAGAAGGCAACGAGCGTCGTGCAGAGCGGGCGCACCGGCGCCCAGCGGAAGGAAACGGTCGCTGTCATGGTGAAAATACCTGGCGTGATCGTGCGTCTGACGCCTGCCGGGAGCAGGCAAGACCGAGAGATTACCGTGTTTTACAGGCCGAACGCGAGAGGCTGTTGCGTAGCCGGACGGGCGCGGAATGCCCGTTTCGGCAATTTCGTCGCGAAAAAATCATGGGAATTGCCTAAAGTATCGGAATGATTTGCCGCTAAGCTCGTGATGGGGCGGCATGGACGCGCGGCAAAAAAGTGCGGCGCGGCCGTCCCGGCCCGTTCCCTCACAAAGGTTTGATATGTCGACACCGCTGTTCGGAAAGTTGTTTGCGCAACCCGTTGCGATCGACCCGGGAACGGCGAGTACGCGGATCTATACGCATGAACGCGGCGTGGTGCTGAACCAGCCGTCGGTCGTCTGCTTCCGCAAGGGCGGCGCGAGCGACGCGCGGCCGACGCTCAAGGCCGTCGGCGAGCTCGCGAAGGCGCTGGTCGGCCGCGAACCGGGGCACCTCGAAGCCGTGCGGCCCATGCGCCACGGCGTGATCGCGGACGCGCACGCGGCCGAGCAGATGATCCGCAGCTTCATCGACATGTCGCGCACCCGCTCGCGCTTCGGTCGCCGCGTCGAGGTCACGTTGTGCGTGCCGTCCGACGCGACGGCCGTCGAGCGCCGCGCGATCCGCGAGGCCGCGTTCGCGGCCGGCGTATCGGAGGTCGAACTGATCGAGGAATCGCTCGCGGCCGGGCTCGGCGCGGGTTTGCCGGTGACCGAGCCGGTCGGCTCGATGGTCATCGACATCGGCGGCGGGACGACCGAAGTCGCGGTCATCGCGCTCGGCGGCATCGTCTACCGCGAGGCGATCCGCGTCGGCGGCAGCCAATTCGACGCGGCGATCGTCAACCATGTCCGCAACCTGTACGGCGTGCTGCTCGGCGAGCAGACGGCGGAGCACGTGA
The DNA here is from genome assembly GCF_024730645.1 of Burkholderia sp. EMB26. Taxonomy (NCBI): domain Bacteria; kingdom Pseudomonadati; phylum Pseudomonadota; class Betaproteobacteria; order Burkholderiales; family Burkholderiaceae; genus Burkholderia; species Burkholderia sp. EMB26. The sequence goes on along the minus strand of NZ_CP078071.1, from coordinate 1,276,022 downwards.
AGAAGACGATCGGCTCGGCCACCAGCGCGGTGCCGCGCACGTCCACGCGCGCCGTCGGTCGCAGCATCGGCGACGGCCTGCCGCGCTCGGTCGAGCTGTCCAACCACGACGTCGCGGACGCGCTGGCCGCGCCGCTCAAGCAGGTCATCGGCGCGGTGAAGTCGGTGCTGGAAAACGCGCCGGCCGAACTCGTGACCGACATCGCGCATCGCGGCGTGGTGCTCACCGGCGGCGGCGCGCTGCTCGCCGATCTCGAACGCCTGCTGTACGACGAGACCGGGCTGGTCGCACGGATCGCCGATGAGCCGGCCACCTGCGCGGTACGTGGCGCGGGCGAGGCGATGGGGCGACTCGCGATGTGCCCGGCCGACTGACCCGGGGCGGTGCCGGGTTCGCGTCGCGACGCGGCGCATCCTTCACATACTTTCGATCTCCCGATGGCCGGCCTGCGTGGCCGGCATCGGTTCGTCGCATGGACAGGCGCGAGCGCGCCGTGCTAGCGTGACGCGCCCATTCGGGGCGGGCCGGCCGATGCGCGCGGCGATACCTGAGAGAGACCGACTACCTTGAAATATCGAACCAAACGGGGCTTCGCGGCCCGGGCCGGCCGCGTGCTGGCCGTCGTTGCGTGCGTCTGGGCCGCGGCCGCTGGCGCGATCGTCGTCCATGGCATGCGGATGCCGAGCGATCCGGCGGACGTCGCCGTGATCTTCGGCAACGCGCTCGACGAAACCGGCGCGCCGAAGCCCGTGCTCGCGGCCCGGCTCGATGTCGGCGTGCGGTGTTACCGCGCGGGGCAGTGTCCGGCGTTTCTGGTCAGCGGCGCGATTGACGGCCCCGGGCTGAACGAGGCGACGGCGATGCGCGACTACCTCGTCGCGCGCGGCGTGCCGGCGGACCGGATCGCCGTCGACGACCAGGGCGACAACACGCTCGCGACCGCGCAGCACACGCTGGCCTACCTGCGCACGCACCGCCTGTCGCGCGTGCTGATCGTCAGCCAGTATTACCACCTCGCGCGGGCGCGCCTCGCGTTCGAGCGCGTTGGCATTGCGCGGTCGACTATCTCCGCCGCCTATCCGCGCCGCTTTCAGTGGCGCGATGTCTATTCGAGCTGGCGCGAGGTGCCGGCCTATGCGGTGTATGCGGTGCGGCTGTGGGTGAATCCCGATGCGCGGCCGGTTTCGTTTCGGCCGATGCTTTATCTGATGAGCCTGTTTTCGTGACGCGGCAGCCGCGGCGGCACATGCTTCCGGCCGCGTTGCAACGGTGTTTCAAGACGAAAATCGAAGCAATTCCGGGGATTGCTTGAAAATCCGGATTCCTCTGATGATTATTGACGGCGCGGATTATCCATTTCCTGATCCGGCAGGGTAAAAATATTGCACTGCAAGATTCGCGTATAACGCATCAGGACGATATATCAGCGTTTTCACGGATGCGGCGCGTCCGATATCTTTGCGAAAAACTTGAAACAAGCCGGTGAAAGACCTGCCGGTCGTTATTGGTGAGCGCCTTCCGGTGAGTAAAAAGTACATGTGCGTCGGCCCTTGATCCGATGGGAAAACATCGACTGGAAAACGGGTTGAGTTTGATATGGCCTTGTCTGATAAAAGCAGGGCAGTAATCAAATCAACAGAAAGTCGCTGCAAAAAACAGGGGCCGCCATCATGTCATTCGACTAGTTTCGACTTGCATTCCCGGTCTGACTAAAAATTCATCCATGAATAAACCGACATCGCGCCGCGATTGCCGGAGCGGACGCTTTCATCCGTGATTTTCTGCTGTGCGTCACCCTGTGTGGTCGCAATACCAATACCAAGGCCGAAATCAATAACGAGGGAAAGCATGAATACTGCGCGTTCGAAAAAGGCGAGTGAACCGTTCCCGAGACTGTTGTTGCCCACGGGTGTTTTCCTGGCACTGTCCGGCGCGGGTATCGTGCCCGCTCATGCAACTTGCAACCAGGCGGGCACGACGGTGAGCTGTTCCGGCGTCGCGAACCCGCTGGCGCCGAGTTTCTCGAGCAACCTCAACAACATCAACGCGACGGTCAACCCCGGTGCGAGCGTCGGCGTGCTGCTCGGCGTCGGCGGCACGGCGATGTCGCTGACGGGCAACAACACCACGCTGACCAACAACGGCACGATCGACCCGTCGGCGCTCGGCTCGGGGCTCGGCGTGCTGTCGAGCGGCGCGGTGATCGGCAACGCGGCGGCGAGCTCGGTCAACGTCACCAACAACGGCGTGATGAACGGCTCGACCGGCGTGGCGATCAGCGGCGTGACGGGCATGGCGCTGTCGGTCCAGAACGGCACGGGCGGCACGTCGACCATTACGAACACCGGTTCGATCGGCTCTTCCGCGCTGGTCGGTGCGACGCTGACCGGCGCCGATGCGCCGGTGGTCGCCGCCTACGGCGGCGGCACGGTCAACATGACGAACAGCGGGACGATCAGCGGCCGCGTGTCGTTCGGCTCGAACAGCGCGCCCGGGGGCGGCAATACGTTCACCAACTCGGGCGTGATCAACGGCAGCGTGTCGATGGGCGCGAACAGCACGAACACGTTCAATGCGATCACGGGCTCGCAGGTCAATACGGCGGGCGGCACCGGGGGCGCGTTCAACATCACGGTCGGGGCGAACACGCTCAACGTCGCGCAGACGGGCATCGTCGACGGCGGCGCGGGCGGCAACAACACCCTCAACCTGCAGCAGGGCGCTTCCGCGAACGGCACGATCGCGGCCAACAACTACATCAACTTCAATCACCTGAACGTCCAGGGCGGCAACTGGACGATCAACGGCGCGTCCACCGCGCAGGACGCGACGCTGAGCGGTGGCGTGGCGATCATCAACGACAACGCGTCGCTCGGCACCGGCACCATCACCGGGAACGGCGGTGCGTTGCAGGCGGGCACGGCGGCGCTCAACGTCTCTAACAACGTGTCGCTCGGCGTGGGGGGGCTGACGGTGCAGGGCACGACCGGGCTGACGCTGTCCGGTACGGTGTCGGGTGGCGGTGCGCTGACGAAGAACGACGGCGGCACGCTGACGCTGTCCGGCGCGAACAGCTACACGGGCGGCACCAACCTGAACGCCGGCGGCCTGGTGATCGGCAACAATTCGGCGCTCGGCATCGGCACGCTGAACGTGAGCGCGTCGGCGTCGCTCGACACGAGCACGAACGTGACGCTCGGCAACACGGTCAATCTCGCCTCCGGCTCGACGCTGTCGATCGGCGGCAGCAACAGTCTCGGGCTGACCGGCGCGATCAACGGAAGCGGCGGCCTCGTGAAGAACGGCGCGGCGACCACGACGCTGAGCGGCGTCAATACGTATACGGGCGGCACGACCATCAACAGCGGCACGCTCGCGCTGAATGGGGCCGGCAGTCTGTCGGCGACCGGCACGGTCAACCTGACCGGTGCGGGTGCAACGTTCGACGTGAGCGCTGCGTCGGGCGCGCAGACGATCGGCTCGCTGGCCGGCGCGGCCGGCACGAACGTGAACCTCGGCGTCAATTCGCTGACGCTCGGCGGCACCGGCAATGCGACCTATGCCGGCACGATCGGCGGGTCGGGCAGCGTGACGCTGTCGGGTACCGGCGTGCAATCGCTGACGGGTACGAACGTATACACGGGCGGCACCAACCTGAACGGCGGCAACCTCGTCGTCGGCAGCAATACGGCGCTCGGCAGCGGCGCGGTGAACGTGAACGGCTCGTCGACGCTCGACGCGACGACCAACGTGACCCTGACAAACGGCGTCAATCTCGCGACGGGCACCACGCTGGCGCTCGGCGGCGGCACCGATCTCGGCCTCGGCGGCGTGATTGCCGGTGGCGGCGGTCTCGTGAAGAACGGCGCGGCCGCGCTGACGCTGAACGGCGCGAACAATTACACGGGTGGCACGACGCTGAACGCAGGCAGCCTCGTGCTCGGCAATGGCTCCGCGCTGGGCACCGGTGCGCTGACCGTCGGCGGCGCGGCGACGCTCGATACGAATGCGAACCTGTCGGTCGGCAATGCGATCGGTCTCGGCACGGGCGCGACGCTGACGCTCGGCGGCAGCAACGCACTCGGATTGAGTGGCGCGATTTCCGGTACGGGCGCGCTGGTGAAGAACGGTGCGTCGACCACGACGCTGACGGGGGCGAACACCTACACCGGCGGCACGACGATCAATGCCGGCACGCTCGCGCTCGGCGCGGGCGGCAGCCTGTCGTCCACGGGTACGGTGAACCTGGTCAATGCGGGTGCCACGCTCGACATCAGCGCGGGCAGCGCGCAATCGATCGGCGCGCTGTCGGGCGGCGTCGGCACGAGCGTGAGCCTCGGCGCCAACGCGCTGACGCTGGGCGGGACCGCGAGCGGCACGTTCAGCGGCACGATCGGCGGCACCGGCAGCCTGACGCTGGCGGGTACCGGCACGCAGACGTTGAACGGCGCAAATACCTATACCGGCGGCACGAATCTCAATAGCGGCAGCCTGGTGCTCGGCAACAACGGGGCGCTCGGCTCCGGCGCGCTGAACGTCGGCGGGGCGGCGACGCTCGATACGAATGCGAGCCTGTCGGTCGGGAATGCGGTCAATCTCGGCACGGGCGCCGCGCTCACGCTCGGCGGCAGCAACAACCTCACGCTGGGCGGCGCGATTTCCGGCGCGGGCAGCCTCGTGAAGAACGGCGTGGCCACCACCACGCTGACCGGCGCGAATACCTACACGGGCGGCACGACGATCAACGCGGGGACGCTGGCGCTCGGCGCGGGCGGCAGTCTTGCATCGACCGGTGCGATGAACCTCGCGGGCGTCGGCGCGACGCTGGATCTGGGCGGTGCGACGGGTGGCCAAACGCTCGGCGCGCTGTCGGGTGTCGCGGGAACGAACGTCAACCTCGGTGGCAACGCACTGACGCTGGGCGGGACCGCCAGCGGCACGTTCAGCGGTGCGATCGGCGGTACGGGCAGCCTGACGCTCGCAGGCACCGGCACGCAGACGCTGAACGGCGCGAGCACCTATTCGGGCGGCACGAACCTCAATAGCGGTGGCGTGGTGCTCGGCAACAATACGGCGCTGGGCACCGGCACGGTGAACGTGGGCGGCGCGGCGACGCTCGATACGAACGCGAGCCTGACGGTGGCCAATGCGGTCAATCTCGGCACGGGTGCGGCGCTCACCTTGGGCGGCAGCAATGCGCTCGACCTGAGCGGTGCGATTTCCGGTGCGGGCAGCCTCGTGAAGAACGGCGCGGCGACGACCACGCTGACGGGCGCGAACACGTACACGGGCGGCACCACGATCAACGCCGGCACGCTGGCGGTGGGCGCGGGCGGAAGCCTCGCGTCGACCGGCGCGATGAATCTCGCGAGTGCCGGCGCGACGCTCGATCTGAGCGCCGCGACGGGCGCACAAACGCTCGGCGCATTGTCGGGCGTCGCGGGCACGAACCTCAACCTCGGTGGCAACGCACTGACGCTGGGCGGGACCGCCAGCGGCACGTTCAGCGGTGCGATCGGCGGCACGGGCAGCCTGACGCTCGCGGGCACCGGCACGCAGACGCTGTCCGGCGCGAACACCTATACGGGCGGCACGACGATCGGCGGGGGCAGCACGCTGGCGCTCGGCGCGGGCGGCAGCCTTGCGTCGACCGGCACGGTGAATCTGGCCGGGGCCGGGGCGACGTTCGACCTGAGCGGCGCATCGGGCGCGCAGACGATCGGCGCACTGACCGGTGCGGCCGGCACGAACGTGAACCTCGGCGGCAACGGGCTGACGCTGAGCGGCAACGGCAGCAACACGTTCGGCGGCGCGATCGGCGGCGCCGGCGGCCTGACGCTCGCCGGCAGCGGTACGCAGACGCTGACGGGCGCGAACACTTATACCGGCGGCACCACGATCAGCGGCGGCGGCACGCTGGCGCTGGGTGCGGGCGGCAGCCTCGCGTCGACCGGCGCGGTGACCCTCGCCGGCACGGGTGCGACGCTCGATCTGAGTGGCGCGACGGGCGCGCAGACGATCGGCACGCTGGCGGGTGCGGGCGGCACGAGCGTGAATCTGGGCGCGAATGCGCTGACGCTGAATGCCACCACCAACGGTACGTTCGGCGGTGCGATCGGCGGGACGGGCGGTGTGACGGTCGCCGGCACGGGCACGCAAACGCTGACGGGCGCGAACACGTATACCGGCGGCACGACGATCAACGGCGGCAGCACGCTCGCGCTCGGTGCGGGCGGCAGCCTCGCGTCGGGGGGCGCCGTGACTCTCGCGGGCGCGGGCGCGACGTTCGACGTGAGCGGCGCGACGGCCGCCCAGACGCTCGGCACGCTGACCGGCGCGGCCGGCACGAACGTGAATCTCGGCGCGAATGCGCTGACGTTGAACGGCAGCGGCAACGGTACGTTCGGGGGTGCGATCGGCGGGACGGGCGGCGTGACGTTCGCCGGCACGGGCACGCAAACGCTGACGGGCGCCAACACATATACCGGCGGCACGACGATCAACGGCGGCAGCACGCTTGCGCTGGGAGTCGGTGGCAGTCTCGCGTCCGGTAGCACCCTGAATCTCGCGGGCACGGGTGCGACGTTCGACGTGAGCGCTGCGAGCGGCGCGCAAACGATCGGTGCGCTGTCGGGAGTGGGCGGCACGAACGTGAATCTCGGCGCGAATACGCTGACATTGAACGGCAGCGGCAACAACACGTTCAGTGGCGCGATCGGCGGGACGGGGGGCGTGACGCTGGCGGGCACCGGCACGCAGACGCTGACGGGGGCGAACACGTACACGGGCGGCACGACGATCCATGGCGGCAGCACGCTTGCACTTGGCGCGGGAGGTAGCCTCGCGTCGACGGGCGCGGTGAATCTTGCGGGCACCGGTGCGAGGTTCGATGTGAGCGCCGCGACCGGTACGCAAACGATCGGTGCGCTGTCGGGCGCGGCCGGCACGAACGTGAATCTCGGCGCGAATGCGCTGGCGCTGAACGGCACCGGCAGCAGTACGTTCGGCGGCACCATCGATGGCTCGGGCAGCGTGACGGTGGCGAGCGGCACGCAGGTGCTGACCGGCGGCAACACGTACACGGGCGGCACCACGATCGCCGCCGGCGGCACGCTGCAACTCGGCAACGGCGGCACGTCGGGCAGCGTGGCCGGCAACGTCGTCGACAACGGTGCGCTGATCGTCAATCAATCCGGCAATGTGACGATCGCGAGCGTGCTGTCCGGCACCGGCTCCCTCACCCAGGCCGGCAGCGGACAACTGACTCTGACCGGCGCGAGCACGCTGAGCGGGCCGACCACGGTCAGTGCGGGCACCCTCGCCGTCAACGGTTCGCTCGGCCAGTCGACCGTCACCGTGCAGAGCGGCGCGACGCTGACCGGTACCGGCACGGTCGGCGGCCTCGTCGTGCAGAACGGCGCGACGGCGGCTGCCGTGCAACCGGGCGCGGCGCTGAACGTGGGCGGCAACGTCACGTTCCAGCCGGGTTCGACGTTCCAGGTCGCCGCCACGCCGCAGCAAAGCGGCAGCCTCGCGGCGAGCGGCACGGCGACGCTGAACGGCGGCACCGTGCAGGTGCTGGCGAACCAGAGCGCTTACCAGCCGAGCACGACGTACACGATCCTCAGCGCGTCGTCGGGCGTGCAGGGCGCGTTCACCCAGGTGAGCGCGAACTACGCGTTCCTGACGCCGACCCTCAGCTACGACCCGGGCCACGTGTACCTGCGACTGGTTCAGAACGGCACGTCGCTGCCCGACGTCGCGACGACGCCGAACCAGCGCTCGGTCGCGACCGCGCTGGGCGGGCTCGGCGCCGGCAATCCGCTGTACGACGCGGTGCTGACGACCGACGCGCCCACCGCGCGCCGCGCGTACGGGCTGCTCGACGGCGAACTGCAGGCGAGCCTGAAGAGCATGCTGCTGCTCGACAGCCGCTATGTACGCGACGCGGTGACCGATCGTGTCCGCCAGGGTCTCGCGCCCGGATCGGGCCCGCTCGCGGCCCTGTCGTCGGGCGGCGCCGCGCTGTGCGGCGACAACACGGCCGGCGTGGCCGACCCGACGCTGCCGCCGGAACGCCGGATCGGCTCGCGCGACGGGTGCTACGGTGGGACGCCGTATCAGCCGGTCGTCTGGGGGCAGGCGTTCGGCGGCCGCAGCCGGCTCGCCGGCGACGGCAACGCGTCGACGATCAACCGCAGCATGACGGGCTTCATCGCCGGCGCCGACATGGCGCTCAACGACAAGTGGCGCGCGGGGCTGGCGGCCGGTGTCACGCACAGCTCGCTCGACAACGACCAGAGTTCGTCGGCGGCGGTGAACAGCTACTACCTGTCGCTGTACGGCGGCGCGCAGTACGGCGCGCTCGGCGTGCGCGGCGGCGCGTCGTACACGTGGTACCGCATCAACAGCGACCGCTATCCGGGCTTCGCGGGCTTCTCCGATCACGACTCGGCCGGCTACAACGCGAATTCGGCGCAGGTGTTCGGCGAAGTCGGCTACGCGCTGCCGGTCGGGCCGGTCGCGATCGAGCCGTTCGCGGGCCTCGCGTACGTGAACCTGCATACCGACGGCTATACGGAAACCGGCGGCGCGGCCGCGCTGCGCGCCGGCGGCGAGACGACCCACGTCGGCTTCTCGACGCTCGGCCTGCGTGCGGCGTCGCAGCTCGGCTCGATCGCGAGCGGCACGTTCACCGCGCGCGGGACGATCGGCTGGCGACATGCGTTCGGCAACGTGCGGCCGTCGTCGGCGTTCACGTTCGCGAATGGCGGCACGTCGTTCCAGGTGTCGGGCGTGCCGATTGCTCGCGACAGCGCGGTACTCGAAGCCGGCATCGACGCGAACGTCACGAAGCGCCTGACGCTCGGCCTCACGTACAGCGGCCAGTATGGCAGCGGCGTGCGCGACAACGCGATCCTCGGCAACATCCTGTGGAAATTCTGACCGGCAACTGACGTACCCGTCCGCGGCGCCTCGCGACGCAGCGACGTCGCGGGGCGCCGCGGCCGTTTCGTCGCTGCGCACGTACCCGGTTCTGGCCTATCCTGTGCGAAACACGCGACGCGCGCCGCGCGTTGCGCCTCGACACAGGAGCATCGATGCCGAATCACGCCGAAGCCACGACGACGCAGGCGCCGCAAGTCGCGCCAGTTGCCCCGACCATCGCGTCGGGTCCCGCCTTCATCGCGCCCGAAGCCGATCAGCAGGTTCTCGCGCGCAACAACCAGTACGTGCTGAAATCCGGTGACGCGTTCGTGGTCAGCGACGCGCTCGGTGACATCGGCGGGCATGACGACGGCCTGTTCGTCGACGACATGCGCGTGCTGTCGAAATGGCGCCTGACGTTCGGCGGCCGCGCGCCGTCGCTGCTGTCGGGCGCGACGAGCGCCGACAACGCGTCGTTCACCGCGCACCTGACGAACCGCCCGCTGCCGCCGCTCGGCGGCCACGAGACGCCCGAGGGCGTGATTCATATCGAGCGCATGCGCGTGCTCGCGGGCGACGTGCTGTACGAAGCGCTGACGCTGACGAACTACGGCGCGAGCGAAGCCGAGGTGCCGCTGTCGCTGTCGTTCGCGGCCGATTTCAAGGACATGTTCGAAGTGCGCGGCACGCAGCGGCCGAAGCGCGGCACGGTGGGCGCGCCGCGCGTCGACGCGGGCGCGGTGCGGCTGCGCTACGACGGCCTCGACGGCGTGGAGCGCAACGTGACCGTGCATTTCTCGCCGGCGCCCGACGCGCTGTCGGTCGATCGTGCGGACTACACGCTGACGATCGCCGCGCAGGCGTGCGTGTCGATCTACCTGACCGTCGATGCGACGCTCGGGCCCGAGCAGGGCGAAGGGCCCGGATGCGGCCGCGTCGCGCTGCGTACCGCGCTGGTCGGCGTGCATCGCGAGATGCGGGCACGGCGCGAGTCGATGGCGCGCGTGAACACCGGCAATCCGCTGTTCGACGCATGGCTCGATCGTTCGCTCGCGGATCTCGGGCTGCTCACGACGCAGCTCGACACGGGGCCGTACCCGTATGCGGGCATTCCGTGGTTCTCGACGCCGTTCGGCCGCGACGCGATCATCACGTCGCTGCAGATGCTGTGGCTGCAGCCGTCGCTCGCGCGCGGCGTGCTGCGTTTTCTTGCCGAGCATCAGGCGCGCGAGACCTCCGCGTTCCGCGACGCGGAGCCCGGCAAGATCATGCACGAGTTCCGCCGCAGCGAGATGGCCGCGACGGGCGAGGTGCCGTTCGCGCTGTACTACGGCGGCGTCGATACGACTCCGCTGTTCATCGTGCTCGCGGGCGCCTATCTCGAACGCACCGGCGACGATGCGTTGATCGACGAGCTGTGGCCCGCGCTCGAGCGCGCCGCGCAATGGGTGATCGACAAGTGCGACCGCAATCCGTACGGACTGCTCGATTACCAGCGCACGTCGGAGCGCGGCCTCGCGAACCAGGGCTGGAAGGACAGCCACGATTCGGTGTTCCACGCGGACGGCCGTTTCCCGGACGGGCCGATCGCGCTCGTCGAAGTGCAGGCCTATGCGTGCGCGGCGCTCGACGCGATGTCGGCATGCTCGCACCGGCGCGGCCATGCGGCCGACGCGACGCGCTACGCGTTGCGCGCGAAGACGCTGCGCGATCAGGTCGATGCGCTGTTCTGGATGCCGGAAGGCGATTTCTACGGGATCGCGCTCGACGGTCATGGCGAGCTGTGCCGCGTGTTCGCGTCGAACGCCGGCCACCTGCTGGCATTCGGGCTGCCCGACGCCGAGCGCGGCGCGGCGGTCGCCGGCGTGCTCGGCTCGGCGCTGTTCCAGACGGGCTGGGGCATCCGCACGCTCGCGGCCGGCCAGCCGCGTTTCAACCCGATGGCGTATCACAACGGCTCGGTGTGGCCGCACGACAATGCGCTGATCGCGCGCGGTCTCGCGCGCTACGGCGACAAGACGGCCGCGGTGAATCTGCTGCGCGCGCTGTTCGAGGCGGCGGTGAGCTTCGAGATGCGCCTGCCGGAGCTGTTCTGCGGGTTCCCGCGCCGGCGCGGCGAACCGCCGACCGCGTATCCGGTGGCCTGCCTGCCGCAGGCGTGGGCGGCCGGCGCGCCGTTCATGATGCTGCAGGCGTGCCTCGGCGTGAGCATCGACGCGTCGCGCCACGAGGTGCGCGTCGAGCGCCCGGCCTTGCCGGAAGGCGTCGACTGGCTGCGGATCGACGCGCTGCGCGTCGGCGACGAAACCGTATCGCTGACGTTCCGCCGTGTCGACGGTCAGGTCGTCGCGGCGGCGGAGCAGCCGGGCCGCGTGAAGGTGGTCGCGGTACTGTAGCGGGGCGCTGCGCGAACGTTGCGCGATGTCGCGCCACGTTCGCGCGCAGCGGCATAGAATCGTGACATGACCCTTGAACGATGGCGGAGGTAGACGATGACGACCGACAACCGGCCCGACGACGGCGAGCACAAGCTCGAGAATCTGGAAGCGGCGGTCGACCACCTGCACAAGTCGATCGAATCGCAGAGCATCGCGGTCGGCGCGGCGAAAGGCATCCTGTTCAGCCTGATCGAAACGCTCGGCGCACTGATCGGCGATCCCGATCTGCCCGAGCATGCGCGTTCGGGCTACGAAGCGTTGCGCGACAAGGCGAGCGAATTGCGCGGCGGGCTCGACCGCCATTGATGCACGGGCGGCGCGGGCGCTGCCCGATTTGGCAGACGCGGCACAAAACCCCGTGCGCTCAACCAGTTAGGTGCCCGATGCGCAGGATATCCACAAGCTTGCCAACACAATCTGTGGAGAACCGCCCGGCCGCCGGCCGGGTGCGTCGCGGGTGCGTGGCGAGCGGTTCGACAACCGTTCCGGTGCCACACCATTGACCGGTCAAGGTCCGTGGATCGAATCCCCTTGTGTATCAAGATGTTACGCGTCCGATCTGACGGATATCCACAGGCTTGCCAACAAAATCTGTGGACAACTCGCAATCGATTGCGTCGCAGGGGTTGAGGATCCGGCCGGAATGCGACCGGGGCACGAAGCCCGTGCGCAAAGGCTGCCCGCGCCGTGCACCGGCACGCTAATGCGTGCGCGATCAAGGGCTTAGGCGCCAGGTACCCAGGATATCCACATCCTTGCCAACACTTTCTGTGGACAAGCGGCGTTATTCGACGGGCGCGGCGCCGGCCGCCTCGGCCACGATCCAGTCCCGAAAGAGCGTCATCGCGGGCGTCAGCGGTTTCGACTTCAGCGACGTGAGCCAGTAGCCGCCCGCGCGCACGTCGATGTCGAGCGGCCGCGCGAGCTGGCCGAGCTGCAGTTCGCGCGCGAACATGCACGCGGGCGCGAGCGCGACGCCCGCACCCTGCATCGCGGCCTCGACCATCAGCCGGGACGAATCGAACACGGGTCCGTTGACGGCCCACGGTTCGAGCCGTGCGGCGTCGAACCAGCCGAGCCATTCGTCGGTGCGGTACGAGCGCAGCAGCGTTTCGTTCGCGAGATCGGCCGGCCGCGCGAGGCGCCGCGCGATCTCCGGCGTGCACAGTGCGGTGAGTGGCGCATCGAGCAGCCGCTCGTTGCGCGTCGCCGGCCAGTTGCCTTCGCCGAAACGGATCGCGAAGTCGAGGCCCTCGGCGGCGAGGTCGACGACATTGTTGTTGGTCCGCAGCCGCAGCTCGACGAACGGGTGCGTGTCGCCGAACTGCTTCAGCCGCGGCATTAGCCAGCCTAGGGCAAAGGTGCCGACGACGCCGAGCGTCAGCACCTCGTGGAAACGCCCGCCGTCGAACTGCTTGAGCACCGTTTCGATGCGGCTGAACGCGTCGCTCAGCACCGGCAGCAGCGCGCGCCCTTCGTCGGTGAGCCCGAGGCCGCGCGGCAACCGCGTAAACAGCGTACAGCCGAGCCGCTCCTCGAGCGAGCGCACCTGCTGGCTGACGGCGGCCTGCGTCACGCTCAGCTCGAGGCCGGCGCGCGTGAAGTTCAGGTGGCGCGCCGACGATTCGAACGCGCGCAACGCATTGAGCGGAAGATGAGGGCGGAGCTTCGTCATAAGAATTTCTTTTGTCAGCGCTCAATTATCGTTGCTTGTCAGGCAACCGTAAAGTCTCGATAGTGCTGTCTCGGCGGCCGGCCGTTTTCCCTCTCCCGACACCGTTGCGCCGCCATTCCACCACGAGACAACCGACATGACCTACTCATCGAAACGTCGAACCCTGTTGCTGGCCGCCGCGACGGCGCCGCTCGTTCTCACCGCCACCGCGTGCGCGTCGCGGCAGGCCGCTGCGCCGGAGCCGGCCACGGCGGCGGCAGCGGCTGCCGCGGACGCCATGGCGCCCGCCGCGGCAGCAGCGACGCTCGCCGATCTCGAACGCGACGCGGGCGGCCGTCTCGGCGTATGCGCGATCGACACGGCGAGCGGCCGGGTCATCGAGCATCGCGCGGGCGAGCGCTTCCCGTTCTGCAGTACGTTCAAGGCGATGCTGAGTGCGGCGGTGCTCGCGCAGAGCGTCGAGCGGCCGGGCTTGCTGCAACAGCGCGTGAAGTATACGAAGGCCGACCTCGTCAACTATTCGCCGGTGTCGGAGAAGCATGTCGGCGCGGGCATGACGGTGGCCGCGCTGTGCGAGGCGACGATCCAGTACAGCGACAATTCGGCCGCGAACCTGCTGATGAAGCTGATCGGCGGCCCGTCGGCGGTCACCGCCTACGCGCGCTCGATCGGCGACGACGCGTTCCGGCTCGATCGATGGGAGACCGAACTGAATACCGCGTTGCCGGGCGACCCGCGCGACACGACGACGCCCGCCGCGATGGCCGCCAGCATACGCGTGCTGACGCTCGGCGACGCACTGCCGGCCGCGCAGCGTGCGCAGCTCGTCGCGTGGCTGCGCGGCAACAAGGTCGGCGACAAGCGGATTCGTGCGGGCGTGCCGGCCGGATGGGTGGTCGGCGACAAGACCGGTACTGGCGACTACGGGACGACGAACGACGCGGGCGTCATCTGGCCGACGTCGCGCGCGCCGATCGTGCTGGCCGTGTACTACACGCAGACGCGAGCCGATGCACGAGCGAAGGATGACGTGATCGCGTCGGTCGCGCGCATCGTCGCGCAGACGTTCGGTTGAGCGGCGCGGCGCGGCGTGCGTGGCGAGATCCGCGGGCGCGCCGTGCCGCAGTCGTGACCCGCGCGATCAAACGTTGTGCGATCAACGACTTAGATCGCGCATGCTCAGGATATCCACATGCTTGCCAACAAAAAGTGTGGACAAGCCCGCACGCGGCGGCGCCAGGCATGCGCCCGCCGTCGTGCCGCGTTTGAAGCAGCGCGGACAAAGTCTTTCGGATCAAGCGTTTGGCCGCGGTATGCGCAGGCTATCCACACGCTTGCCAACACAATCTGTGGACAAGCGCGGCGAGCAGTGTGGCAGCCGGTGCGTCACGCGTCGACGCAGCACATAACCGGTGATTGGCCGCCCGCGTGCCGCTTTCTAGGCGGCGCGGACAAAGTCTTTCGGATCAAGTGCTTGATCGCGGTATGCGCAGGCTATCCACATGCTTGCCAACACAATCTGTGGACAAGCCCGCGCGCTGCCGCGATGGCAACGCTCAGGGCTGCCGATCGCCGACGGCCGGCCAGCGCGCGAACGCGAACACCCACAACATGATGAAGTTCAGCACCGGGACGAACATCGTCAGGATCCACCAGCCCGAATGCCCGGTGCGCCGGACGATGCGGACGTACGGATAGACGACGATGGCGACGAGCACGAGCGAGATGAGCAATTGCCACGCGGTGAAGTGGTCCATGGTCTTCCTCGGATTGAAATGTCGTCATGCGGTGCCGGCGGAACGGCCGGCCCGTGGCGCCGACGCGCGTTGCCGGCCATGCGCGGCCGCGTGCGGCTTGCGTGATCTTGATGGGTGACGGGCGCGGGCGTCAAGGTATCGGCGCCGCGCTGCGATCGCACTGAATCGTCCGCGTGCGCGCCGGCCGCTACCGCGCGCTGCCGAAACGATGACACGCGGCACGAACCGTAGACCGATCAATGGGTTAGCGCAGGCTTGCGCAGGATATCCACAAGCTTGCCAACACAATCTGTGGGTAAGTGGCGCAGCGCCGGCCGTTACGACGCGCATCGAGCGTGCATCGGACTGCATCGGAGTACATCGGGACTACATCGCCGTGGCGTCGTGATGCGAAGTGCGGCGACGCGGTGTGCGCGATGGCCATGGCGCGCGCCGTGTCTGCATCACGCGTGCCAAAGTCCATCGGATCAAGGGTTTAGCGTCGCGGTGCGCAGGATATCCACAAGCTTGCCAACATTTTCTGTGGAGAACTCCACGTTCGCGAGGCGGCCGATGCCACGCACTGCCACGCTTCGCATGCCCGCTCACGCCGTGCAGATACCGGCCACGCCGACCTTCTGGAACAGGTGCGGGCTGGCGACGGCGGACGACGGATAGGCCGACAGCTTGGCGACGAACTCCGGATGCGTGAAGGCCGCGCGAAACGCGTCCGTCGATTCCCAGATCGCGTAGTTCAGGTAGGTCGGGCTGTCGCCGAGCGCGCGATGAAGCTGCGTCGAGATGAATCCCGGCTGCCGCTTCATGAAAGCCGCGTCGTCTTTCCAGGCGGCGAGAAAATCGGCTTCGTCGGCGGGCGCGAGCGTGAACACGTTGACGAGCACGACCGGGTCCGCGTCGATCGCAATCTGTTGCTGGATCGGAAAGGCCGGATCCATCGGCTTGAACTGGGGCATGGGTGCTCCTGGTGAGGTAGAGGGCGAGCGGGCGGCTACGCGTGGCCGTCCTGGCCGTGCGCGCCGGACATCGCCGACAGCACGCGCAGCGCCGCGTCGAGGTCGGAAGAGCTGAAGTCGCCGGCGATGTCGCGGACATGCCGCTGCCACTGCTCGACCACGGCCTGATAGGCCGCTTCGCCGCGCGGCGTCAGCGCATACAACGGCGAGCGCTTGTGCGCCGGATTGGGCAACGACAGCACCAGCCCTTCGTCGGTCAGCACGTTGATCTGTTTCAGGACGGCCTGCCGCGTGATGCCCATCGTGTCGGCGATCTGCGGGATGTTGGGCGCGTCCGGCGCCATCGAGATCGCGCCCAGCACCTGCCAGCGCGCGCTGGTCAAGCCGTGCGGCCCGGCGAAGGTGTTGCCCCATTCGATCAGCAGGCCGTTCAACCGGAATACGGATAGCGCGACGGCGGTCAACTTGTCGGATTTCGTCATGGCCAGCTCGGGTCGTAAATTGACAACTACTTTACGTAATAGACAACTAGTTGTCAAATTGATGGGCGAGTGTCGACAGACGAAGGGGCTTCGGTATTGCAGCGTGGAAGCGCACGCGAACATCCGTGAAACCTCGACCGATCTTTGGGGCGAGCGGATTGTCCACCAGGAGTGACGCGCGCGGGCGTGCTTGCCCCGGGCCGGCGCATTTGCCGCGCACGCACGACAAACCCTTTCCGATCAAGGGCTTGGTGCTGTTAATGGAAGGTTGTCCACAAGCTTGCCAACATTATCTGTGGACAAGCCTTCGGCCGCCCGCGCATCAGGCCGGCAGCGGGAAGCGCACCGTGACGGTCAGCCCGCGTCCGCCGCGGGTGGTGCCCAGCGAGACGGTCGCGCGATGCTGTTCGGCGATCCGCTTGACGATCGACAGCCCGAGCCCGCTGCCCGACGACGTGGCGGCCTGTGCGCCTTCGCCGCGATAGAAGCGTTCCCACACGTCGGCGCGCTCGGCTTCCGGAATGCCGGGGCCGTCGTCCGCGACTTCGAGCACGGGCGTCGTGCCGTCGACGCGCGCCGACACGTCGACGCGCGCGCCTTCGCCTGCATAGCGGATCGCGTTGTCGACGAGATTGTTCAGCAGCACGCGCAGCGTGTCGGCATTGCCCGCGGCCATCACCGGCACGTCGACGATCGCGCCGAGATCGATCCGGTGCGCGTCGGCGACGCGTGCGCGATCGGACACCACCGAGCGGCACAGCGCGGCGAGATCGACCGGCGCCGATGCGGAGACGACCGCCTGCGCATCGGGTTCGAGGCGCGCGAGCGTCAGCAACTGTTCGGCGAGGTGGCCGAGGCGGGTCGTGCCCGCATGGATCTGCGCGAGGATGTGCTCGCGTTCCTCGGCCGTCGCCGCGCGCCGCAGCAGTTGCGACTGGATCGACAGCCCCATGATCGGCGTGCGCAGCTCGTGCGCGGCATCGGCGATGAAGTGCCGCTGCAGCGTGAACGAGCGGTCGAGGCGCGCGAGCAGGTCGTTGATCGCTTCGGCGAGCGGGCGGACCTCGTTCGGCATCGACGCGACGTCGACCGGTTCGAGGTTGTTCGCATTCCTGCGTTTCAGGCCGGACGCGATCGCCCGCAGCGGCCGCAGCCCCGCGCCGATGCCGAACCACAGGCCGAGCGCGAGCAGCGGCAGCATCGAGAACACGGGCCACAGCAGGTGGACGGCGATGCCCGCGATCGCTTCCCAGCGCGCATGCCGCGCCTGTGCGAGCCGGATCGTCGTGCCGCCGCGCTCGGTCACATAGGTGCGCCACGGCTGGCCGCCGACGTCGACGCTCGCGATGCCCTGCTGCGCGGGCGGCGGCAGCTTCGAGTCGCGATCGGTCGAATACACGAGCGTGCCGTTGCGCCACACCTGCAGCAGCACCGCGTCGGGGTCGCTCGCTTCGAAGCCGTGCTTGCCTTTGGCATGGTTGCTGAACGACAGCTCGCCGTTCGGGCCGACCACGATCTGTTTCGACATGCTGCGCATCTGGTCGTCGAGCAGGTCGTCGAGCTCGCGCAGCGCGCCCCAGTAGGTGCCGGCGCTCGCGACCAGGCCGATCACGCACGCGGCCGGCAGCAGCCACGTCAGCAGGCGCCGCCGCAGCGACGCGTTGCGCCAGCGCGCGACCGCGCGTTCCATGCGCGTCACGTGCCGTCACCGATCCGGTAGCCGACGCCGCGCACCGTGCGGATCATGTCGTGGCCGAGTTTCTTGCGCAGGTTGTGGATATGCACCTGCACCGCGTTGCTCTCGATTTCCTCGCCCCAGCTGTACAGCCGTTCCTCGAACTGCTCGCGCGAAATCACCGCGCCCGGTTCGCGCATCAACTCGTGCAGCAGTACGAATTCCTTCGGCGACAGCGGGACTTCGTCACCGTCGAGCCAGACGAGGTGCTTGACGGGATCGAGCCGCAGCGGGCCGATCGCGAGCGTCGTCTGCGCGCGACCCGCATGGCGGCGGCTGACCGCGCGAATGCGGGCGAGCAGCTCGTCGAGCTCGAACGGCTTGACGAGATAGTCGTCCGCGCCGCTGTCGAGGCCGGCGATGCGGTCCGGCACGCCGTCGCGCGCGGTGATGATGATCGCGGGCAGGTTTTCGTCGCGGCGGCGCAGCGCGGCGAGCACCGACAGGCCGTCGCGGTTCGGCAGCCCGAGATCGAGCAGCAGCAATCCGTAGCCGGTCGCGCGCAGCGCGAGCGACGCGGCGTCGCCGTCCTTCACCCAGTCGACCGCGAAGCCTTCCTGTTTGAGGCCCTGTTCGAGCCCGCTGCCGATCAGCGGATCGTCCTCGACGAGCAGTACGCGCATGAATTCGTGTCTCTTCAAACGGGGCGCCGCGGCGCCCGGGATTCCCATGATAAGCGCACGCGTCTTAGACCAAGCTTAAATGCGCGCAGGGCGCCGCGCGGTTTTCGTACTCGTCCAATGCGGCACCGTGTCACTTCGGGATGCCCTTCAGGTTTGCTTAATCTTACGGTCCGTAATCTGGCGCCGTCGCGTTCAACGGAGCGCGGCGCCACATCGAAGAAGAGGACCACGATCATGAAACATCTGGCCAGAATTCTGGCGGTCGCGCTCGTCGCGCTGCCCGCCGCCGTCTACGCGCAATACACGGGGCCGTCCGCGCTGACCACGACCACCGTGAAGGAACTGCTCGCCAACGGCCGGGATGACCAGCACGTGCAGTTGCAGGGGCGCATCGTCAAGCACGTCGGCGGCGAGGACTACGAGTTCGCCGACGCCACCGGCACGATCCGTGTCGAGATCGACCACAAGCTGTGGGCGGCGGGCCAGCCCGTCAGCGACAAGAACGAGGTGAAGCTGACCGGCGAATTCGAGCGCAAATGGTCGGGCCGCGTGAAGGTCGACGCCGATCACGTCGAAGTGCTGCGCTGACCGATGCGCGCGGGGCCGGTGATACCATGGACGACCGGTTCCCGTTCCCATCAAGATGGCCGCCAATTTCGACGAACTCGCGTCCCGGATCCGGGCGCAATTTTCCGAGCTGAGCCCGCAATTCCAGGCGGGCGCCGCCTTCCTGCTCGATCATCCCGACGAAGTCGCCACGTCGTCGATGCGTAAGGTCGCACAGCGCGCGCAGGTGCAGCCTGCGTCGCTCGTGCGGCTCGCGCAGCAATTCGGCTTTCCCGGCTGGAACGAGCTGCGCGACCTGTGCGTCGCGCGCGTGCGTACGCGGCCCGAGCCGCTCACGCAGCGTGCGCGCTCGCTCGTGCGGCCCGACGCGAAGGCGTCGCTCGCACACGACCTGCTCGCCGCGCAGCAGCACAACCTGTCGGCGACCGCCGCGCAGAACGAGCATGCGCTCGCGGATGCGGCAAAGCTGATTCGCAAGGCATCGCATGTGCACGTGGCGGGGTTTCGCTCGTGCTATCCGGTCGCGTTCGGTTTCGTCTACGGCTACCGGCTGTTCCGGCCGACCGTGTCGCTGCTGAACGGCGTCGCCGGTTCGCTCGAAATGGAACTGCGGACGATCGCGAAGCAGAGCGTGACCGTGATCGTCAGCTTCGCGCCGTATTCGGCCGAAGCGACGCGCGTCGCGCAGGCCGCGAAGGCGCAGGGCAGCCGGATCGTCGCGATCACCGACAGCGCCGTGTCGCCGATCGCGCTGCACGCGGACGCGCAACTGATCTTCACGCACGACAGCCCGTCGTTCTTTCCGTCGCTGGTGGCCGCGCATGCGATGGCCGAGGCGCTGGTCGCGCAGTTGCTGGCGCTCGAAGGCAGCGATGCGATCGCGGCGCTCGAGCGGACCGAAGCGGAACTGCACGCGAAGGGCGCGTACGTCGTTTGACGGGCGCGGCACGGGCAGTTTCAGCCCTCTCGCATCACTTTCATTCACGACCCGACGCAACTCGATGACGTTGACCTACGCAGTGACCGACGCGGGCGACGCGGCGGTGCGCAAGCAGATCGTCGCGCCGCTCATCCGCTTCAACGAAAGCCAGGCCGGCCCGGTCGACTTCCGGCCGCTGGCCGTGATCGTGACCGACGAGGCCGGCGCGGTGGTCGGCGGCCTGTGGGGCGGCACGGCGTTCGGCTGGCTGCACGTCGACCTGCTGGTCGTGCCCGAGGCCGCGCGCGGCCAGGGTGCCGGCACGCGCATCATGGACCTGGCCGAACAGGAGGCCGTCGCGCGCGGCTGCCACAGCGCGTGGCTCGACACGTTCGACTTCCAGGCGCGACCGTTCTACGAGAAGCGCGGCTATGTCCGCTTCGGCGAGCTGCCCGATTATCCGGTCGGGCACAGCCGCATTTTCCTGACGAAGAAGCTCGCGGGCTGAGCGCCGCCGCGCGGCACGATTGACGTTGCCGGCGGCCGTCGCCTACGATACCGGGCAGCGATGCAGGTCGCTTCCGGGTCCGCGGAAAGGGTTCAACCCACCTGTCGCGGCAAATCCGGTCTTTCCCCATCCTTTGTGCTGGCGGTATTGCGGACCTTCGGCCATCCATGCACGAGGATCCGCATGAAAAAGCTGCCTCCCAACGCCCATCCCGATCATCTGAAAAAGCAGGCCAAGGCGTTGTTGCGCCTGTACCGGCAGGGTGACGCCGATGCCGTCGCGCGCTTCGTCGAGTCGCTGCCCGCCGCCGCGAATCGCACGCACGACGAAACGCTCGCGCTCGGGCTGCGCCTGCACGACGCGCAGTCCTGCATCGCGCGCGAGTACGGTTTTGCTTCGTGGGCCGATCTCGGCGTGTTCGTCGAAACCCATGCGCTCACGCGGGAACCGCGGCCGCTGCTGATCCGCCGCTGGCTGGAGCTCGCTTACGGCGCCGACGTGACGGGCGGCTTCGACGCGGCCCGGCCGCGCGTCGCCGCGCAATTGCTGCTCGATCATCCCGATCTCGTTTCGGCGGACCCGACCATCGCGTGTGCGGCCGGCGATCTCGACGCGGTGAAGGCCGCGCTGGCCGCCGATCCCGGCTGGATCGCGCGCGCCGGCGGGGCGCTGAAGCTGCCGCCGCTCGTCGCCGTCACGCATTCGCGGCTCGGGCAGCTTCCCGAATTCGCGGCGAGGTTGCGTGCGTGCGCGCGTCATCTGCTCGATGCGGGCGCTGATCCGAACCAGCGGATCGGCAACCGGTATCCGCCGGCCTCGCTCGCCGCGCCCGATGCGTCGGCGCCGCTGTCGGCGCTCTATGGCGCCGCCGGCGTCCAGCGCGATCCGGCGCTCACCGCGATGCTGCTGGAAGCCGGCGCCGATCCGAACGACGGCGAATCGCTGTATCACTCCGTGGAGAACCCGGCGTGCACGCGGCTGCTGCTCGAGCACGGCGCGCGGGTGGGCGGGACGAATGCGTTGCGACGCGCGCTCGACGTGCCGGACGCGACCGCGCTCGAACTGCTGCTCGCGCATGGCGGCGATCCGAACGAACCGGCCGGCGAGGGGCCGACCAGGACGTGGGGCGCGCCGTTGCTGCGCGCGATCGCCGTGCGTTGCCCGGCGCGCCACGTCGCCGCGCTGCTGGCGGCCGGCGCCGATCCCCACGTGCGGACCGCCGCGGGCGTCAGCGCGTACCGGCTCGCGATGCAGACCGGATCGTCCGATGTCGCGGCGCTGTTGCGCGCGGCCGGCGCGGAGGAAGCGCTCGATGCGCAAGACGCGTTCGTGGCGGCGTGCGCGCGCGCCGATGCCGACGACGCACGGCGCATCCAGGGGCGTCATCGCGAACTGCCCGGTGCGCTGTCCGACGACCGGCTGCGGTTGCTGCCGGACGCCGCCGCATGGGGTTCGCGCGATGCGGTGAAGGTGATGGTCGAGCTGGGCTGGCCGATCGACGCGCGTGGCGGCGACTGGGACGCGAGCGCGCTGAATCACGCGGTGTTCCGCGGCGATGCGGAACTGCTGGCGTTTCTGCTCGCGCACGGTGCGGGCTGGCGCGACCTGCACGGGTTCGGCAGCGACGCGCTCGGTACGTTGTCGTGGGCGTCGGTCAACGAACCGGAGGGAGCCGGTGAGGCCGACTGGGAGGCGTGCGCGCGCGTGCTGCTTGCGCATGGCGTGCCGCCAGCGGTGCGCGATCCGTCGAATCCGGATGGCGTGCTGATCGACGGTCGCGCGATGCGGTTCTCCGAGGCCGTCACCGACGTGTTGCTCGGCAGCGACGGCGGGCGGCCCGTATCGACGTGAACCGACGCGGGCGGCCGCGCGGGGTGGCCTGCATTCGGCGTTGGGCCGCATTCTTCCTGTTGCGCGACGACATTTCGACGAAAGCTGAAACGTCGCGTGCACGACCGGCGTAAGCTCACCCGTCAACACTGTCCCTGGAGTTCGCGATGATCCGTTCCGACCTGCAAGCCCGCCACGCCGAAGCTTTCCGTGCGCTGCATACGCGCCCCGGCGCGTTCATCATCCCGAACCCGTGGGACGCCGGCACCGCGCGCCTGCTCGCGATGGCCGGCTTCGAGGCGCTCGCCACGACCAGCGCCGGCTACGCGTTTTCGAAAGGGCAGCCCGACAACGCGATCGACCGCGACGCGATGCTCGATCACATCGCCGATCTCGTCGCCGCGGGAGGCCTGCCGGTGAGCGCCGATCTCGAGAACGGCTTCGGCGACGCGCCCGGCACGGTGGCCGAAACGATCCGGCTGGCGGCCGAAGCCGGCGCGGTCGGTGGCTCGATCGAGGATGCGACCGGCCGCGCCGATACGCCGATCTATGCGCGCGACGCGTCGGTCGAGCGCATCGCGGCGGCCGTCGACGCGGCGCGCGCGCTGCCGTTTCCGTTCACGCTGACCGCCCGCTGCGAAAACTACCTGCACGGCCGCCGCGACCTCGACGACACGATCGCGCGGCTCGTCGCCTATCGCGACGCCGGCGCCGACGTGCTGTACGCGCCCGGCATCACCGACGCCGACGAGATCGCGGCGGTGACGCGGGCGGTCGGCGCGCCGGTCAATGTCGTCATGGGCCTGCAGGGCGGGCTGCTGAGCCTCGACGAACTGGCGGCGCTCGGCGTGAAGCGTGTCAGCGTCGGCGGCGCGCTGGCGCGGGCCGCGCTCGGCGCGTTCCTGCGCGCGGCGACGGAGATGAGGCGCGACGGCACCTTCACCTTTACCCAGGCGGCCGTGCCGGGGCGCGATATCAACCGCTGGTTTGCGGCGCCCGATAATTCGCCGATTTTGTTCGACGAATGAGCCCCAATAAAAGCCGGAATCGTTTACGGCGAAACATTGATTGACAATAATCAACCAGTTTCGCGTCCGAATTAATCGTCGATGACGACACGAAAATCATCGTCTATTCTCCGCATTCCGCCTGTTCGGCCACAGCCGGCGCGCCGCGCCTGACGCCCGGCGGGCCGTCAGGCGTGACGATCCCGCGCATTGTTGCAGGTTATTGTTCAGAGCGTTGCCGCGCGCGGCAGTTGCCGGATGATTTTTTGATTGATAATCTGCGGCACGTTCCAATGGCCGGTCAGTGCGCCGCCGGGAATATCAATATATTCAATATATAAAAAGCTGAGAGAGCGATGACGATCCGAGAAAATCACCGCATGAGGTTTCGCGTGGGCGATGTCGTGACGCTTAAAACGGGCGGCCCGCGCATGACCGTCACGTATGCCGGGCCGGTCGTGTTCGACGACGGCGACTGGCTGATCTGCCAGTGGTTCGACGAAAGCGGCGAATTCCGGCAGGAAATGTTCCATCACGACACGGTGGTGCCCGAACCGCGCGCGATTTCGGCCGGGCGGGTCCGGCTGCGCATGCAGTCGCACCGCGACCGATCGGCGGCCTGACGCCGGCCGCCTCAGCCATGCCGTGACTCGTCGCTCCCCGTCCGTACCGCGACATTTCACGCCATCCCGAAACATGCGGCGGCGCACTGCGCCGATACTGAGCGCATGAACCCGACCGATCCCATTGCCGCGGTCACGCACCGCGATCCCTATCCCTATTACGCCGCGCTGCGCGATCGCGCCGAGACGATTGCCGCGCGGCGGTTGTCCGCGCCCGGCGATGCCGACGCGCTGAACGCATGGTGCATGACGGTGCCCGTGTGCGCGGTTGCCGATCTGCTCGGCTTCGACGAAACCCAGCTCGACGACATCGCGGCGCGGGTCGTCGAATTCGTCGCGGCACTGTCGCCGCTGTCGGATGCCGCGGCGCTGGCGCGCGCGAGCGACGCGGCGCGACAACTGCTCGACCGGATGACGGAACGCGTCGCGCAGTCGCATGCGCAGGACGGCACGCTGGTCGCCGCGGTACAGCAGGCGGCCCGCGCGTCGGGCTGGCAGGCGGGCGGCGCGCTGGTCGCGAATCTCGTCGGGTTGCTGTCGCAGACATGCGAGGCGACCGCCGCATGGCTCGGCAATGCACTCGTGGCGTGGAACGGCGAAGCAGGCGAGGTGCCGGACGCTGCCGCGATCGACGCATTCGTCGCCGAAGTCGGGCGTTTCGATTCACCGGTACAGAACACGCGCCGCTTCGTCGCGGCACGCACGACGATCGAAGGCGTGAGCGTCGAAGCCGGCGACGCGATCCTCGTCGTGCTGGCGGCGGCGAATCGCGATCCGGCCGTGCATCGCGAGCCGCACCGGCTGATGCCCGGCCGCACGGCGGGGCCGAATTTCGGTTTCGGCACGGGGCCGCATGGATGTCCGGGCGAGCGAATCGCACGGGCGGTCACGGCGGGGGCATTCGCGGCGCGGTTGCACGCGGGCGGCTGGCCGCCGCGTGACGCACTGAAGTGGGATTACCGCGCGTCGACCAATGTCAGGATGCCGAAGTTCGACGCGAGTCGGTGAAGGGGAAAGAGGGACTTACCGGCAGCCCTGTTTTTCCGCCCATTGCTCCTGGGCGGCGACACGGCGTTGCACGCGTTCGACGAGGCCGGTCGAAAAAGTCCGCATGCTGATGCCGCGGCGCTTCGCGAGGATCGTCTGCGCGACGTCGGTGCGCGGGTTCGGCTGGCACGCCCAGTACAGCGTCATCAGCCAGCCGATGCCTGTCCACGCGAACAGGGCGTTGAACATCGCGATCGTCAGCTTGTCGTGCCGGCCGCGCCGGTCGGCAATGACGGCCGGCAGGAAATAGAGCGCGATCGCCGCGACTGAACCGGCCACTTGAATCAGGACTGCATCATGCATGGTGCTGCTCCGTCCGAACTGCAATGAGGCTGATTGTCGCGCTTTTTCCGTTCGTGTGCAGGCAATTGATTGTTGCGCTTTTAGTGACGATCAGGCGGCTTCGACGTCGGTCGGCTGCACGTCGTTGCTCAGTGCGAAACCTTCGTCGAGCCAGCCCGTCACGCCGCCGATCATCAGCTTGACCGGGCGGCCGAGGCGCGCGAGCCGGATCGCCGCGCGGGAGGCGCCGTTGCAGTGCGGCCCCGCGCAGTAGACGACGAACAGCGTGTCGGCCGGGTAGCCGGCGAGCTTGCTTTCGATGATCTTGCGGTGCGGCAGGTTGCGCGCGCCGGGCACGTGGCCGGCGGTGAACTGGTCGGGGCCGCGCACGTCGAGCAGCACGAAATCGGGCGTGCCGGACGCGAACGCGTCGTGCACGTCCCAGCAATCGGTCTCGAAGCGCAGCGAGGCCTCGAAATGCGCGAGGGCGGCGGGGCTGTCGGCGGCGGGGACGTCGGTGACGTGGGACATGGTCAGGCTCTCCGGGTTGAACGGGCACGAAATGCGCCGCAATGAAGGGCAGTATCGCGGTTCGGCGCGGGTCGCGGCAGTGGCGCGATCGACAAGTTCCGGTAACATCGCGCCATGCACAATCATCTCGTCGTCGCGCTCGCCTACGATCGGCTCTGCACGTTCGAATTCGGCTGCGTGGTCGAACTGTTCGCGCTCGAGCGCCCCGAACTCGGCGTCGACTGGTATCGCTTCGCGGTATGCGCGAGCGAGCCGGGGCCGGTGCGCGCGGCGGGCGGCATTACCGTTGCCGCGCCCTACCGGCTCGCGACGCTCGATCGCGCGGACACCATCGTGATTCCCGGCTGGCGCGATCCGGACGAATTGCCGCCCGAGCCGTTGCTGAAGAAGCTGCGGGCCGCGCACCGGCGCGGCGCGCGGCTCTGCTCGATCTGTTCGGGCGTGTTCGTGCTCGCGGCGGCCGGCGTGCTCGACGGCCTCACCGTGACGACTCACTGGCGGTATGCGGAACGCCTGCAGGCCCGTTATCCGGCGCTGCGCGTGAATCCCGATGCGCTGTACGTCGACGAAGGGCAGATCGTCACGTCGGCCGGCTCGGCGGCGGGGCTCGACATGCTGCTGCATCTCGTGCGCCGCGATCATGGCGGCGCGATCGCGAACCGCGTCGCGCAGCGTCTCGTGCTGCCGCCGCATCGCGACGGCGGCCAGGCGCAGTTCGTGCCGCGTCCGGTCGCACCGGGCGGCACCGACCGGCTCGCCAAGCTGATCGACTGGATGCGCGCGCATGCGGCCGAGCCGCACACGCTCGCGTCGCTCGCCGCGCAGGCCGCGATGAGCACGCGCACGCTGCAGCGTCAGTTCTCCGATGCGACGGGGATGTCGCCGCTGGCGTGGCTGATCCGCGAGCGCGTGAACGTCGCGAAGGACATGCTCGAGGCGCAGCCGGCACTGCCGCTCGCACAGGTCGCGGCGCGCGCCGGGTTCGGTTCCGAGGAGTCGCTGCGCCGGCATTTCCGGCGCGTCGCGGCGACGAGCCCGGCCGCGTACCGGCGCGGGATGGATCGCGGCGGCACGTAGCGGGTGTCGGGCCGGAGCGCTCGCGCGACGATGAAAAGCCGTCCCTGCGGCACGATGCGCTCACCCGCGCGGCCGGGCTGCGCGACGCATTTCCGAACGCTGTCTGAACGGCCAGGAGGGGCGCCGGCGGGGGCGCATCGGCGTATGATCTGGGTTTTCGTCAGCCCGATCCAGGCACCCCCACCATGACTTCCGTCGACACTACCCCCGTCCTCGACCATGACAAGCTCGTTACCTTCATCGAGCGCAAGTGGAACGATGAAATCCTCCACGCCCTGACCGACTACATCGCGATTCCCGCGAAGAGCCCCGCATTCGACCCCGACTGGGCGAAACGCGGATATCTCGAGCGCGTCGTCACCGATGCCGCGCAGTGGGCCGAACGGCAGCCGGTGAAGGGCCTGAAGCTCGAAATCGTGCGCCTGCCGGGCCGCACGCCGGTGATCTTCTTCGAGTCTCCGGCCACGCGCTCGGGCAGCACCGACACGATCCTGCTGTACGGCCACCTCGACAAGCAGCCCGAATTCGACGGCTGGCGCGCGGACCTCGGCCCGTGGACGCCGAAGTTCGAGAACGGCAAGCTGTACGGCCGCGGCGGCGCGGACGACGGCTATGCGATCTACGCAAGCCTCGCGGCGCTCGGCGCGCTCGACGAGCAGGGCATCGAGCGGCCGCGCTGCGTCGGCCTGATCGAGACCTGCGAGGAGTCGGGCAGCTACGACCTGCTGCCGTACGTCGACGCATTGCGCGACCGGCTCGGTCAGGTGTCGCTCGTCGTGTGCCTCGATTCGGGCGCCGGCAACTACGACCAGATGTGGCTCACCACGTCGCTGCGCGGCCTCGTGTCCGGCGATCTGCAGGTCGAGGTGCTGGAAGAAGGCGTCCACTCGGGTGTCTACGGCGGCATCGCGCCGTCGAGCTTCCGCGTGATGCGCCAGCTGTTCGAGCGCCTCGAAGACGCGAAGAACGGCAACCTGCTGCCGGGCGTGTTCCATTGCGAGATTCCGTCGAGCCGCGTGCGCGAAGCCGAGGCCGCTGCCGCGATTCTCGGCGACACGGTGTGGAAGGGGCTGCCGTGGGCGTGCGGCCAGGATGGCAAGCCCGTGCTGCCGACCACGACCGATCCGCGCGAGGCGCTGCTGAATTCGACGTGGCGTCCGTCGCTGTCGGTGACGGGCGCGGCCGGCATGCCGGCGCTCGCCGATGCGGGCAACGTGCTGCGTCCGCGCACCGCATTCAAGCTGTCGCTGCGGCTGCCGCCGCTCGTCGACGCCGCGCAGGCCGTCCAGCAGCTCAAGGAATTGCTCGAACTCGATCCGCCGTACAACGCGAAGGTCACGTTCAAGCCGGACGCCGGCGCCGCGACGGGCTGGAGCGCGCCGGATCTCGCGCCGTGGCTCGCGTCGTCGCTCGACGCCGCGTCGCGCCGCCACTTCGGCGCCGACTGCGCGTACATGGGCCTCGGCGGCACGATCCCGCTGATGAACGTGCTACAGGAAGGCTTCCCCGCAGCGCAATTCATGGTGTGCGGCGTGCTCGGGCCGAAGTCGAACGCGCACGGCCCGAACGAGTTCCTGCACGTACCGTATGCGAAGAAGCTCACCGCGGCCGTTGCCGACGTGATCGCGACCGCGCGCTGATCGGCGCAACGTTCGACGTACCGTTGCCCGACCCGAACCGCCTTGATGGAGTGTTGCCGATGACCGCACTGCCGACGCCCGATACCGAACCGCTGCGCATGCGCGCCGAATCGCTGCACGCCTTCGTCGCGGCACTCTGGGAACGGGCCGGCAGCCACCCGCGCGAGGCGACGCTCGTCGCCGATCACCTGGTCGGCGCGAATCTCGCGGGCCACGATTCGCACGGGATCGGGATGATCCCGAATTACGTCGCGTCGTGGCGCGAAGGGCAGCTGCAGTTGAACGGGCACGCGTCGATCGTCCGCGACGGCGGCGCGGTGCTGACGATCGACGGCGGGCGCGGCTTCGGCCAGGTGATCGCGTTCGAGGCGATGGTCGAAGGAATCGAGCGCGCGCGGCGCATGGGCATCTGCGCGATCGGGCTGCGCGACGTTCATCACCTCGGCCGCATCGGGCACTGGGCCGAGCAGTGCGCGCGCGCCGGGCTCGTGTCGTTCCATTTCGTCAACGTGCCGGGCGACCTGCTGGTCGCGCCGCTGCACGGCACCGATCCGCGTTTCGGCACGAATCCGTTCTGCGCCGCGTATCCGCGGGCGGGCAAGCCGCCGTTGCTGCTCGATTTCGCGACGAGCGCGATCGCGTACGGCAAGACGCGTGTCGCGTACAACCAGGGCAAGCGCGTGCCGGCCGGGTCGCTGATCGACCATCGCGGCCAGCCGACCGACGATCCGGCCGTGATGCACGAGCAGCCGTTCGGCGCGCTGCTGCCGTTCGGGCTGCACAAGGGCTATGCGCTCGCGGCGATGTGCGAGATCTTCGGCGGCGCGCTGGTGGGCGGGCATACGACGTACGGCGATACGCTGCAGAAGACGAGCGCGATCGTCAACGGGATGCTGTCGGTGCTGATCGATCCGAACGCGTTCGACGCGGCCGATGCCGAACGCGAAGCCGATGCGTTCGTCGCGTGGGCGAAGGCGTCGCCGCGGGCCGGCGATGCGCCGGTGCAGGTGCCCGGCGAGCCGGAAGAGGCGAGCCGCGCCGCACGCGGCACGGCCGGGATTCCGGTCGACCGCGCAACGTGGCGGCAGATTCGCGAGAGCGCGGCGGCCGTCGGGGTCGACGCGGCCGAGTTCGATGCGTGGACGCAGCGCTGCGAGGCGTCCGCATGAGCTGGCAGGCGGAGAAGGCGCACGGCGAGGAAATTGCGTATCAGCTTGCGCCGCTCGGTACGGTCGCCGTAGCACGGTTCTTCAGCGGGGCGGCCTTGCGGCTCGACGGCGTGATGTTCGGCTTCCTGTCGCGCGGGTCGCTGTTCCTGCGTGTCGACGACGTGAATCGCCCGGCGTTCGTCGCGGCGGGGATGGGGCCGTTCTCGTATGCGCGGCCCACGCGCACCGTCTCGCTCGAGGGCTATTACGAAACGCCGGCCGACGTGCTCGAGGATGCGGGCGCGCTGCTCGACTGGTGCCGCAGCGCGTATCGCGCGGCGCTGCTGGCCGGGCCGCCGAAGCGCAAGGCGCGGGCGGTGTCGAAGACGGGATCGAGGGCGGCGCCGAAGCCTGCAGCGAAACCGGCGCCCAAAAAGGCATCCACGCCAGCGGCGAAATCCGCATCGAAACCGGCGTCGGCGCAGAAAGCGAAACCGGCATCGAAATCATCATCCGCGCCGGCACCGAAACCGGCAGCGAAGCGCAAGCAGACGTAATACCGGCCGCGTGGCGCGACAGCCTCGCAAGGTTCGCTTTCCTTTCTTTCAGACCGCCTCGTCGCGGCCGACCAGCACGCCGCGCGGGCGACTGGCCCGCGCGATCCGGCGCATGAACGCATCGAGCGTGACGCACCGCACATCCTGCGTGCTTCACAACGGCGGCCCCGACGTTTATGATCGGCGCGGGCTGCGCCCGTGCGTCGCGCGACCCGCGCCGGCCTCGCCGCCGGCCCGCGAACGGCGCACCGTACGCCGCGCGGCACGCTTCCCCACTCATCATTCCAGACGGAGACAGCCGATGCTCGTCCTGATTCTCGGTTTAGCGATCTTCCTCGGTGTGCACTCGGTCCGGATCGTC
Organism: Burkholderia sp. EMB26; assembly: GCF_024730645.1. Lineage (NCBI taxonomy): Bacteria > Pseudomonadati > Pseudomonadota > Betaproteobacteria > Burkholderiales > Burkholderiaceae > Burkholderia > Burkholderia sp. EMB26. Next base: position 1,245,334 of record NZ_CP078071.1, on the reverse strand, counting down.
GCCGACGGCTGGCGGTCCGCGACGATCGATCGGATCGGCGAGAAAGGCTGGAAGGGCGGCTACGCGATCGCGTCGATCGTCGGCTTCGTGCTGATCATCTGGGGGTACGGGATCGCCCGCGCGGGCGCGACGTTGCTGTGGGTGTCGCCGGTCGGCGTGCGCCACCTGACGGGCATGCTGACCGCGGTCGCATTCGTGCTGATCGCCGCGTCCTACGTGCCGCGCAACCGGATCAAGACGCTCGTCGGGCATCCGATGCTGGCCGGCGTGATGGTGTGGGCGGTGGCGCACCTGCTCGTGAACGGCACCGTGCATGCGGTCGTGCTGTTCGGTGCGTTCTTCGTGTGGTCGATCGTCGATTTCGTCGTGTCGCGTGCGCGGGATCGCAGCGACGGTGTCCGCTATCCGGCCGGCGGGCTGGCCGGCGACCTCGCAACCGTGGCGGCCGGGCTCGTCGCCTGGGCCGTGTTCGCGCTGTTCCTGCACGGCCCGCTGATCGGCGTGCGGCCGTTCGGCTGAACGGAACGCGCACGCCGGTCGGCCTCCCGCCGGTCAACGCCCCTTCGCGCCGGCGGCCTGCCCGAACGACGGCTGCTTGCGCCGCAGGAAGTACGCCGCGACGATCGCGAGCGCCGTCAGCACCGTGAACCAGAACTGGAAGCGCGAATCCGGGTTGAACGCCTGCGACCCCAGCACGGCGACCAGCGCCAGCAGCGCGACCCAGTTCGATACCGGATAGAACCACGCGCGGAACGCCGTCGGATCGCGTTGCTCGTGCTTCGTCTGCCGGCGCATCGCGAAGTGCGCGACGATGATGAAGATCCACACGATCATCACGAACGCGCCGCTGCTCTTCGCGAGCATCAGGAACAGGTCGCCGCCGCTCACGAAGTGAATGCCGAGGATCGACACGCAGATCGCGAGGCACAGCACGAGCGCGTTCATCGGCACGCCCTTCGCGTTGGTGCGGCCGAACACCGCGGGCGCGTGGCCGCGCTGGCTCAGCGAGAACAGCATGCGCGAGTTCGAGAACAGGAACGAGTTCATCACCGACATGAACGACACGAACAGCACGATCTTCATCGCGACGGCGGCCTCCGTGAAGCCTGCCATGCCGAACAGCGATACGTACGGCGATTTCAGGTTGGCCTTGTCGGTCCACGGCATGCACAGGATCAGGATCGACACCGAGCCGACGTAGAACACCATCACGCGCACGATCACGCTCTTGATCGCGCGGATCACGTTCCTGCTCGGGTTTTCCGATTCGCCCGCGGCCACTGCCGCGATCTCGCTGCCGCCGAGCGAGAAGATCACGACCATCACGCCGGCGAGCACGGGCGAGATGCCGTTCGGCATGAAGCCGCCGTGATCCGTGAGGTTCACGAGCCCCGGCGCGGGAATGCGCGGCTGGAAGCCGAGCAGGATCGACGCGCCGAGCGCCATGAACACGATGATCGTCGCGACCTTCGCGAACGACAGCCAGTATTCGGCTTCGCCGAACGAGCGCACCGAATACGCGTTGCTCGCGATCAGCGTGACGAGCATGAACAGCGCGCCGCCCCAGATCGGCAGCCACGGCAGGAAATCGTGGAGGATCGCGCCGAGCAGGATCGCTTCGACGGTGATCGTCATCATCGACTTGAACCAGTACAGCCAGCCGACCGCGAAGCCGGCCCATTCGCCGAGATAGCTGCTCGCATACGTGGAGAACGATCCGCTGTCGGGATTGCGGGACGCCATTTCGCCGAGCATGAACATGACCAGCGTGACGATCACGCCGCCGATCAGGTACGACAGGATCGCCGCGGGGCCGGCCGTTGCGATGATCGCGCCGGAGCCGACGAACAGGCCCGCGCCGATCACGCCGCCGAGCGCGATCATCGTGATGTGCCGTTGCTTGAGGCTTTGCCTCAACGAGTTGTCCTGCATCTCCTACCTCTAGTTATTGTTGGCCGGGAACGTATCGGGCGGCGCGGCGGCAAGCGTTCTGCCGCCGCGGGGCGCCGATGTCGAGGGAGCGTGTGTGACGCGATGTGCGGGGCCGCCTGCGGTGTATCGAAATGGCGGCCACGGTGTGCCGGTCGGTGCCCGCGAGAGGGCGGTGATGGCGACAAACCGGATTGTCGGCGGACACCGCCGCGACGGCAAACGAGATATGCGAAAGACGTCTTGCGGTTTGCTCATCAATTGCCGCGATCGCGGCAGGCGTGGGCGTGGGTCAGATCGGTTTGACGAACAACCCGATGGTCAGCAGCACGCCGATGCAGACGATCGCGATTCGCAGCACGCGTTCGTTGACGCGATGCAGCGCCCATGCGCCGAGCAGGCCGCCGACGATGGCGCCGCCGCCGAGTGCGATCGCCGCGCGCCAGTGAAGGTGCGGCGAGGTGAGGAACAGCACGACCGCCGACGCATTCATCACGCCCGCGAGCGCGTTCTTGGTCGACATCGCGCGACGCGGCGGCAGGCCGGCCATCGTCAGCGCGGCCATCATCAGGAACCCGATGCCGCCGCCGAAGTAGCCGCCGTAGATCGCGATCAGGAACTGCGAGGCCCCGGCCGCGACAGGGCCGAGATGTTGCGTGCCCGCGCCCGGCTTGCGAAAGAAGCTGCCCCATGCGAACACGATCGTCGCGAACAGCACGAGCCACGGGACGAGGCGCGAGAAGATCGACGAAGGCGTCTTCAGCAACAGCAGCCCGCCGAGCGCGCCGCCGACCACGCTGATCGCGAACAGCGCGCGAAACGGCAGCCTGCCCACGCCGCTCACCATGTTCCGGCTCGCCCAGCCCGTCGTGACCTGGCCGGGGAACAGTGCGACCGTCGACGTGATGTTGGCCGCGAGCGGCGACATCCCCGACACGATCAGCGCGGGCAGCGTGACGAACGAGCCGCCGCCGGCGAGAGCGTTCTGCAGGCCGGCCCACAGGCCGGCGAGGATGATGAGGGCGAGCACGATCGATGGATCCGGGATATTCCGACCTTGAACCGCGAACGGCCAGGCTTGCCGGGCGGGGATGCACGATGGTAATTCAGGACCGCGGCCGATGCACGCACGATACGCGGCGTGCCGATGGCGGCCAGGACGCGGACGAAATGAGCATCGATTGTCTGCGGCGACGATTCAATTAATAAAGACCAGGTCGTTTATTTCGTTTCTGGATTCATCGGGTGTGGTTTTCGGGAGACGGGTTTTTGGTATGAGCGGACAGGGTTGCGGCGAAGGTTGAATTGAATTCCGGGCATCCAGGCAGAAACGGATGCTGGGGTCGGAAGCGCCCGGATGTCGGAAGTTTTTGAGTGAATGTCGGGAAGAGAGAAGCGTCTTGCGAAAATCCTTGTCGTCGAAGAGGTTTTTGGCAGGATCCGACGCGTCGAAATGCTCGATCTCAATATAGTTGCATGGTGAGGTTCGATTTCATTTTTCACCCTGCAGCGTTGGGTGCGAGCGTGCGCGCATACGCCTTGTCGCACCGGCTGGGCCGAAAACATTCGGTTTCCAGCGGTGCTTTCGGGGATAACCCGCATCGCGATGACTCATTGCCACGACAGCGAATAAGGTGAACCAATCCAGACAATTGTTTATGTTTTTATAAGCGGCGGGAAATATGCGAAAGAAAGGCTGAAAATATTTGTAAAAGTGCCAGTGGAGTGCAATCATGTACGTGAAAGACCGGTGTAATCTAAACGCAGGCACGAGCGGTACATAGAGAGAGTGATGGTGCGCCGCGGCAATTCGCCCTGATCAAGCGAATTGTTGATGATTCGCGATAAAAGGAAATAACTAATATGGCGAGGGCGGTAGAAATGCAGATCCAATATCAAACAAAAAATCGCCGCGTGGACAACACCCGCGGCGCGAGGGCCATCAAACACGTATGTCCGTCGGACTGGCGCGTTGTATTGGGCCATTTCCCGGCACGCAGGGCGAACGGCTGTTCCGGCCGTCTGGACTCATCCCTGATTCCGTAGCAGCCCCGGCTCCATTTTTCCTTTTCCGGCATAGGCCGCCTCGGGCGGGCTAGCGGCTAGTTGCGTCCCGCGCGAGCCGGATACCCGGTTTGCAGCGGCGCGAATTCGCGTCGTGCTCCGTCGCGCCTGTTTGGTTGAACGTTTGCCTGTCATCGACGGGCCAGCTTTTGTCACATCCATCTACAAGGAGTCGGGCAATGGTTTCCTCGTCGGTCTTGAGCAATCACGTCGATGTTCCGGTCGCCAACGGTTCGCAGGTCGTCGCGTCGCCGGGTGGCCCGGCGAATTTTCTGCTGTCGGCCCACAAGGAGGACGTGGCCAACTATGCGCGTTCGGGGAACGACCTGGTCGTCGAATTCAAGGACGGCCGAACAGTGCGCGTTCAGGCGTTCTTCGAGAACGGCGCGGATTATCACAATCTCGTCTTCGTTCAGGACGACGGGCGATTTCTTGTGCAGTTCGGCCCCGCACTGCAGGCGACCGGCGATGGCATCGTCGATGCGGCGCTCACTTATGCGCCGATCGGCGACGGGTTGTCGACTGGTGCGCTGCTCGGAATACTCGGCGGCGTCGCCGCGGCCGGCGGCATTGCGGCAGCCGCGGCCAGCGGCGGCGGTGGGGATGACGGCGGTAGCGGCGCCAGTGGCGGAGGAACGCCGACCGGGCCGGCGCGACTGGCGATCGATTCGATCGATGGGCAGTCGACCGACGGCAACGGCAATATCGTCACGGGGCGGGCGTCGCCGACGATCGCGGGTTCGGGCGCTCAGCCGAACACGACGGTGACGATCCAGGTCGATGGTCAGACGATCGGTGCGGTGACTGCGGACGCGAACGGGCGCTGGTCGTACACGGCCGGTACGTTGCCGGAGGGCGCCCATCAGATCACCGTGACGCAGACCGACAGTAGCGGCAATACGAGCGAGCTGAGCACGGTGGGGATCGTGGTGGATACGATCGTGCCGGAAACGCCTGCGATTACGGCCGTCAGCGACGATGCACAACATCCGGTGACGATCGGCGGTGCGACGAGCGATACGACGCCGACGCTCGGCGGTACCGCGGAAGCGGGTAGCAGGGTGAGCGTGTATGACGGCACGACGCTGCTGGGAACGACGACAGCGGATTCGTCCGGGAAGTGGACATTTACGCCGACCACGGGTTTGGGCGAGGGCGCGCACTCGATTACGGTGACTGCGACAGATGCGGCCGGCAACGTGAGCACCCCGAGCGCGGCCTTCGAGCTGACGATCGATACGACGGCTCCCGCGCTGCCCACGGTGAACGCGACGGACGGTACATCGCTGTCGGGCACGGCCGAAGTGGGCGCAACGGTCAACATCGATACGAACGGCGACGGCACGCCGGACGCCACCGTGACAGCCGACCCGAGCGGCGCGTGGACGTACACGCCCTCGACCCCGCTGCCGGCTGGTACGGTGATCGGCGTGACGGCCACCGATGCGGCAGGCAACACGGGCCCGTCTGCCTCGGTAACGGTGACGGGTGACACGACGGCACCGGGTGCGCCGGTCATCGGCACCGTGACGGATGACGTGGGTTCTGTTGTTGGTGCGATCATTTCCGGCGGCAGTACTGATGACGCGACGCCGACATTGAGCGGTACAGCGGAGGCAGGCAGCACAGTGAGCGTGTATGACGGCACGACGTTGTTGGGTACGACGACGGCCGACCCGTCCGGAAATTGGACGTTCACGCCGACCACGGGTTTGGGTGAGGGCGCACACAGCCTGACCGTCACCGCAACGGATGCGGCCGGCAACGTGAGTGTTCCGAGCACGGCCTTCGATCTGACGATCGATACGACGGCTCCGGCGATTCCGACAGTGAACGCGACGGACGGTACGTCGTTGTCGGGCACGGCCGAAGCGGGTGCAACGGTCAACATCGATACGAACGGCGACGGCACGCCGGATGCCACCGTAACAGCCGACCCCAGCGGCGCGTGGACGTACACGCCCTCGACCCCGCTGCCGGCTGGCACGGTGATTGGCGTGACGGCCACGGACGCGGCGGGCAATACGGGCCCGTCTGCATCGGTAACGGTGACGGGCGACACGACGGCACCGGGTGCGCCGGTCATCGGTACGGTGACGGACGACGTAGGCTCTGTTGTTGGTGCGATCATTTCCGGAGGCAGTACTGATGACGCGACGCCGACATTGAGCGGCACAGCGGAAGCGGGCAGCACGGTGAGCGTGTATGACGGCACGACGTTGTTGGGTACGACGACGGCAGATCCGTCCGGAAACTGGACGTTCACGCCGACCACGGGTTTGGGAGAGGGCGCGCACTCGATTACGGTGACTGCCACGGACACGGCCGGCAACGTGAGTGTTCCGAGCACGGCCTTCGACCTGACGATCGATACGACGGCTCCTGCATTACCCACGGTGAACGCGACGGACGGTACGTCGCTGTCGGGCACGGCGGAAGCGGGCGCGACGGTCAACATCGATACGAACGGCGACGGCACGCCGGACGCCACCGTAACAGCCGACCCGAGCGGCGCGTGGACGTACACGCCCTCGACCCCGCTGCCGGCTGGTACGGTGATCGGCGTGACGGCCACGGACGCGGCGGGCAATACGGGCCCGTCTGCATCGGTAACGGTGACGGGCGACACGACGGCACCGGGTGCGCCGGTCATCGGTACGGTGACGGACGACGTAGGCTCTGTTGTTGGTGCGATCATTTCCGGAGGCAGTACTGATGACGCGACGCCGACATTGAGCGGCACAGCGGAAGCGGGCAGCACGGTGAGCGTGTATGACGGCACGACGTTGTTGGGTACGACGACGGCAGATCCGTCCGGAAACTGGACGTTCACGCCGACCACGGGTTTGGGAGAGGGCGCGCACTCGATTACGGTGACTGCCACGGACACGGCCGGCAACGTGAGTGTTCCGAGCACGGCCTTCGACCTGACGATCGATACGACGGCTCCTGCATTACCCACGGTGAACGCGACGGACGGTATGTCGCTGTCGGGCACGGCCGAAGCGGGCGCAACGGTCAACATCGATACGAACGGCGACGGCACGCCGGACGCCACCGTGACAGCCGACCCGAGCGGCGCGTGGACGTACACGCCGTCGACCCCGCTGCCGGCTGGTACGGTGATCGGCGTGACTGCTACCGATGCGGCAGGCAACACGGGCCCGTCTGCCTCGGTAACGGTGACGGGAGACACGACGGCGCCGGCCGCACCGATCGTTGTTAGTGTCACGGACGACGTTGGCTCGATCGTTGGCCTGCTGACGACTGGCGCGACGACGGACGACACGACCCCGACGCTTGCCGGTACGGCGGAAGCAGGGAGCACGGTGAGCGTGTATGACGGCACGACGTTGCTGGGCACGACGACGGCAGATCCGTCCGGAAACTGGACGTTCACGCCGGCCACGGGTTTGGGAGAGGGCGCGCACAGCTTGACCGTCACCGCCACGGACACGGCAGGCAATGTGAGTGTTCCGAGCACGGCTTTCGAGCTGACGATCGATACGACGGCTCCTGCATTACCGACGGTGAACGCGACCGACGGTACGTCACTGTCGGGTACGGCCGAAGCGGGTGCGACGGTCAACATCGACACGAACGGCGACGGCACGCCGGACGCCACCGTAACAGCCGACCCGAGCGGCGCGTGGACGTACACACCATCGACCCCGCTGCCGATCGGCACGGTGATTGGCGTGACGGCTACCGACGCGGCGGGCAATACGGGCCCGTCTGCTTCGGTAACGGTGACGGGCGACACGACGGCACCCGGTGCGCCGGTCATCGGTACGGTGACGGACGACGTAGGCTCTGTTGTTGGTGCGATCATTTCCGGAGGCAGTACTGATGACGCGACGCCGACATTGAGCGGCACAGCGGAAGCGGGCAGCACGGTGAGCGTGTATGACGGCACGACGTTGTTGGGTACGACGACGGCAGATCCGTCCGGAAACTGGACGTTCACGCCGACCACGGGTTTGGGAGAGGGCGCGCACTCGATTACGGTGACTGCCACGGACACGGCCGGCAACGTGAGTGTTCCGAGCACGGCCTTCGACCTGACGATCGATACGACGGCTCCTGCATTACCCACGGTGAACGCGACGGACGGTACGTCGCTGTCGGGCACGGCGGAAGCGGGCGCGACGGTCAACATCGATACGAACGGCGACGGCACGCCGGACGCCACCGTAACAGCCGACCCGAGCGGCGCGTGGACGTACACGCCGTCGACCCCGCTGCCGGCTGGTACGGTGATCGGCGTGACTGCTACCGATGCGGCGGGCAATACGGGCCCGTCTGCCTCGGTAACGGTGACGGGCGACACGACGGCGCCGACCGCACCGATCGTTGTTAGTGTCACGGACGACGTTGGCTCGATCGTTGGCCTGCTGACGACTGGCGCGACGACGGACGACACGACCCCGACGCTTGCCGGTACGGCGGAAGCAGGGAGCACGGTGAGCGTGTATGACGGCACGACGTTGCTGGGCACGACGACGGCAGATCCGTCCGGAAACTGGACGTTCACGCCGACCACGGGTTTGGGAGAGGGCGCGCACTCGATTACGGTGACTGCCACGGACACGGCCGGCAACGTGAGTGTTCCGAGCACGGCCTTCGACCTGACGATCGATACGACGGCTCCTGCATTACCCACGGTGAACGCGACGGACGGTATGTCGCTGTCGGGCACGGCCGAAGCGGGCGCAACGGTCAACATCGATACGAACGGCGACGGCACGCCGGACGCCACCGTGACAGCCGACCCGAGCGGCGCGTGGACGTACACGCCGTCGACCCCGCTGCCGGCTGGTACGGTGATCGGCGTGACTGCTACCGATGCGGCAGGCAACACGGGCCCGTCTGCCTCGGTAACGGTGACGGGAGACACGACGGCGCCGGCCGCACCGATCGTTGTTAGTGTCACGGACGACGTTGGCTCGATCGTTGGCCTGCTGACGACTGGCGCGACGACGGACGACACGACCCCGACGCTTGCCGGTACGGCGGAAGCAGGGAGCACGGTGAGCGTGTATGACGGCACGACGTTGCTGGGCACGACGACGGCAGATCCGTCCGGAAACTGGACGTTCACGCCGGCCACGGGTTTGGGAGAGGGCGCGCACTCGATTACGGTGACTGCCACGGACACGGCCGGCAACGTGAGCACCCCGAGCACGGCCTTCGACCTGACGATCGATACGACAGCTCCGTCGATTCCGACAGTGGACACGACGGACGGTACGTCGTTGTCGGGCACGGCCGAAGCGGGTGCAACGGTCAACATCGATACGAACGGCGACGGCACGCCGGATGCCACCGTAACAGCCGACCCCAGCGGCGCGTGGACGTACACGCCCTCGACCCCGCTGCCGGCTGGCACGGTGATTGGCGTGACGGCCACGGACGCGGCGGGCAATACGGGCCCGTCTGCATCGGTAACGGTGACGGGCGACACGACGGCACCGGGTGCGCCGGTCATCGGTACGGTGACGGACGACGTAGGCTCTGTTGTTGGTGCGATCATTTCCGGAGGCAGTACTGATGACGCGACGCCGACATTGAGCGGCACAGCGGAAGCGGGCAGCACGGTGAGCGTGTATGACGGCACGACGTTGTTGGGTACGACGACGGCAGATCCGTCCGGAAACTGGACGTTCACGCCGACCACGGGTTTGGGAGAGGGCGCGCACTCGATTACGGTGACTGCCACGGACACGGCCGGCAACGTGAGTGTTCCGAGCACGGCCTTCGACCTGACGATCGATACGACGGCTCCTGCATTACCCACGGTGAACGCGACGGACGGTATGTCGCTGTCGGGCACGGCCGAAGCGGGCGCAACGGTCAACATCGATACGAACGGCGACGGCACGCCGGACGCCACCGTGACAGCCGACCCGAGCGGCGCGTGGACGTACACGCCGTCGACCCCGCTGCCGGCTGGTACGGTGATCGGCGTGACTGCTACCGATGCGGCAGGCAACACGGGCCCGTCTGCCTCGGTAACGGTGACGGGAGACACGACGGCGCCGGCCGCACCGATCGTTGTTAGTGTCACGGACGACGTTGGCTCGATCGTTGGCCTGCTGACGACTGGCGCGACGACGGACGACACGACCCCGACGCTTGCCGGTACGGCGGAAGCAGGGAGCACGGTGAGCGTGTATGACGGCACGACGTTGCTGGGCACGACGACGGCAGATCCGTCCGGAAACTGGACGTTCACGCCGGCCACGGGTTTGGGAGAGGGCGCGCACTCGATTACGGTGACTGCCACGGACACGGCCGGCAACGTGAGCACCCCGAGCACGGCCTTCGACCTGACGATCGATACGACGGCTCCTGCATTACCGACGGTGAATGCGACCGACGGTACGTCGTTGTCGGGTACGGCCGAAGCGGGCGCAACGGTCAACATCGATACGAACGGTGACGGCACGCCGGACGCCACCGTGACGGCCGACCCGAGTGGCGCGTGGACGTACACACCATCGAGCCCGCTGCCGATCGGTACGGTGATCGGCGTGACCGCCGCGGACGCGGCTGGCAACACCGGCCCGTCCGCGTCGGTAACGGTTGCAGACCTGACGGCGCCGGCCGCGCCGATCATCGGCACCGTGACCGACGACGTTGGCTCGATCGTTGGTCTGCTGACGACTGGCGCGACGACGGACGACACGACCCCGACGCTTGCCGGTACAGCGGAAGCAGGCAGCACGGTGAGCGTCTATGACGGCACGACGTTGTTGGGTACGACGACAGCAGACCCGTCCGGAAACTGGACGTTCACGCCGACCACGGGTTTGGGAGAGGGCGCGCACTCGATTACGGTGACTGCCACGGACACGGCCGGCAACGTGAGCCCCCCCAGCGCGGCATTCGCGATCACGGTCGATACGACCGCACCGACTGCGACGGCCACGCTGACGACCCTGACCGACAACACCGGCGTGCCCAACGACTGGATCACCGGCGACACGACCCCGACCCTGAGCGGCACGCTGAATGCTGCGCTCGGTGCGGGCGAGGTCGTCCAGGTCAGCCTCGACGGCGGCGCCCACTGGACCAACGCGACCGTCAACGGCACGAACTGGACCTGGTACACGCCGGGCGTGTTGTCCGCGGCGAACTACACGGCGACGGTGCGCGTGGTCGATGCCGCCGGCAACCTCGGCCCGACGACGTCGCAGCTTTTCACGATCGATCCGAATGTCGCACCGGTCGTATCGGCGCAGGCGTCGGGGAACCTGCTCGGGATCATCGGCGCGAACCTGCTCAACCTGATCGATTTCAGCACGCAGCAGGCGTTCTCCGCATCGGACTACAACAACAACCTCGATCACGTGACGCTGCACTACGGCGGATTGCTCGGCCTCGGCGCGCTGCAATTCAACGCGAACCAGGCGCTGGCGAACGAACTGGGGCTGCACTTCAACGTCGTCAACAACCCCGGAATCCTCGGCATCATCGGGCCGTCGTCCGACCTGACGATCACGGCGACCGACGGCGGCCCGATCGACAACCTGAGGCTCAACGAGTTTCTCGGTTCGATCACGCTGAACGGCGGGCTGATCAGCATCAGCGCGCTCGACAGCGTGACGATCTCCGCGACCGACAAGACAGGGCTGTCCGCATCGGCCACCGCCGGTCAGTTGCTGAACGCGAGCCTGCTCGGCTCGACGCAGTCGGCGTCGATCATCGAGGGGACGTCGGGCAGCGACACCGTCACGGGCACGTCCGGCAACGACCGACTGTACGGCTATGGCGGCGACGACGTGCTGAACGGCGGCGACGGCAATGATCTGCTGCGCGGCGGCGCCGGCAACGACACGCTGAACGGTGGCAACGGCAACGATATCCTGATCGGCGGCGCCGGTAACGACACGCTGACGGGCGGCGCCGGCACCGACGTGTTCCTGTGGGAAGTCGTCGGCGCGGACAACACCGGCGGCAACGGCCATGACGTCATCACCGACTTCCAGCTGGCAAGCGGCCCCACCGATACGAGCGGCGACAAGATCGATCTGTCGAAGCTGCTGGTCGGCTACACGGCCGACGCGGACGGGCCCGCGCACTACGTGGACGGCGTGCCCACGATCGATGCGGGCGACACGATCGGGCAGTTCCTGTCGGTGACGAACGTCGGCGCCGATACGGTGATCAGCATCGACCGCGACGGCGCCGGGACGGCGTTCGGTTCCGAAACCCTCGTCACGCTGAACAACGTGACGACCAACCTGGAGAGCCTGCTCGCGAACCATCAGATCATCGTCTGACCGCAGCGCCCCGGGGAGGCCGGCCTGCCTCCCCGACACGGCAGGCCCGTTCGCATCGCGACGCGGGCTCGCCCGACGCATATCCGTTCCCGCGTCATGCGCGGGGCCAGCTTTGCCGGACGGCTCGCCGCCGGCGTCCCGATGATGCTCAAGACAACCGCTTGCTCGAGATTCACAGTGCGTCGCGCCGCTCGCGCGGCGCGTGCCGTTTTTCATCCAGGCCATGTGTTGTTCGCGATCGCGCTGTTCGATACCGCCTCGGTGGCGTTCGCGTCATCGTCGTCGCCGCTGCCGAGCGGCCGACTGACCGATTCGTTCGAGACCGCGGTCCGCGTGCCGGCTCCTGCGACCCAGGCTGCCGCGGCATCTCCCGCGCGTTCGTTGCCGCCGGGGTCTCCCCGGGTTGCCGCTCCGGCGATGCACACCGCGATGGCGCCGTCGTTCGTGCCGTTGCCGGCCGGCATGCCCGCCGCCGCCGCTGCCGCCCCGCGCCGGCACCTGGCGCCGCCATTGCCGCCTGCGGACCCGGCACGGCGCATCGTCCTCGCGAACCTGTCCCGCGCGATGGCGCCGGGCGACCTGCCATCACCGGTGCCGTTGCCGCACGACGGGGTGACGACGATCACGCCGGATCTGCCGGACGCATTCGACACGCCCGCCGCCGCGCACGCAGCGGATCCCGAGGTTGCAGAGGATTCCGCCGGCGCATCGGGCGAAACGCTGCGCATCGCGCTCGATCGCCTGACGCTGCGCGACGCGGTCGGCGTCGCGATCGCGCGCCATCCGGACATCGGTCGCGCGCATGCGGAAGTGGCGCAAAGCCTGTCGGAGGTCGAGGTCGCGAAAGCGGCCTGGTACCCGAAGATCGACTATGGCGTGCGCCCCGGCTATGGCGGCAGTTTCGGCAGCAACGGCAACCGCACCGGCACGCGCGCCTCGATCGGCGTGTCGCAGTTGCTGTACGACTTCGGCCGTACGTCGGGCCGGATTTCCGCGGCGGACTCGACGCGCAGCCAGAAGCAGTACCAGTTGGCCGACACGATCGAGACGGTTGCGTATCAGACGGCGTCGACGTTCATCGAACTGGCCGCGAGCCAGGACGTCGTCGCCGCCGCGCGGCGCCAGGTCGCCGCGCTGAGCGACACGCGCACGAAGATTCTCGATCGCGTGCGGGCCGGACTGTCGGTTTCGTCGGACCGCAATCTGGTCGAACTGGCGATCCTGCATGCACAGGCGGAAGTGCTGAAGGCCAACACGCGCTTCGACGTCGCCGCCGCGAAGCTCACCGAACTGATCGGCGCCCGCCCGCGGCGCGTGGCGCCCCTCGGCGGCACGGTCGATTTCGTCGGCGATCTCGGCCACGCCGGCGGCGACATCGAACGCACGCCGTCGGTGCTTGCCGCGGCGGCGGCCGTCGATGCGGCCGATGCGCGCGTGCGGGTCGCGCAGGCGGAACGCTTTCCGTCGATCGGTATCGGCGCGAGCCGTTCGATATCGAGCGGCCGCCCGAACGCGACCAACGACACATGGATCGGTTTCGCGGTGAGCGGCAACTACTCGCTCGGCGGCCTGGCGAAACACCAGATCGCGGCCGCCGAAGCCGAACTGCGCGCGAACCGCGAAAGCCTCGAGAACCGGCGGCTCGTCACGCGCAGCGCGCTCAAGTCGGCGGAAATCGAAGCGTCCGGCGCGGCCGCGCGCCTGAACAGCTACGAGAAAGTGACCGCGCTGTCGCGCGCGTCGCGCGACCTGTACTGGCAGGAATACATCCTGAACAAGCGTACGTTGACCGACGTCGTGAATCCGGAGCGCGACATCTTCGAATCGGAAGTCGAGGCGATCAACGCACTGGCCGACGGCGCGATCGCGCGCATCAAGGCATACGTGGCAGTCGGCAAATTCGTCGAATTGCTGCGCGAACACGAGGGGAGTCGTCATGAATGATGCGTTTCGCGCCGGGCGCGATGCCGGCGCCGATATCGCGCGCTGGACCGACCCGCTGATTTTCGCGGCACGGCATCTCGGTCTCGCCGTTTCGCCCGAGCAGGTCCGTGGCGCGGCGTCGTGGGCGAGCGTCGCGGAGCCGGACGCCGCCGTCATCGAAGTCGCCGCGTCCGCGGGCCTGGCCGCGCAGTTCGTCGCGTTGCCGCCGGCACGGCTCACGCCGGCGATGCTGCCGGCGCTCGCCGTGTTCGACGATGCGCATGTCGGCGTGATCGTATCGGTCGCGGCGGGGCGTGCGGTCGTCCAGTTCGTCTTCGACGGCAAGCCGGTCGAACGCGCGATCGATCTGGGCGCGCCGGCGCCGGCGTGGCCGGCCCGGATGTTGATCGTCCACGAGCGGGTCGCGCGGCGTGATGAACGCGTCGACGGCTACCTGTCCGCCAAACCCGACACCTGGCTGCACGATCTGTTCTCGGCGCAATGGAAGGTATTGCTCGATCTCGGTGCCGGCTCGCTGTTCGGCAATCTGCTCGCGATCGCGACGTCGCTGTTCGCGATGCAGGTGTGGGATCGTGTGGTCCCGGCGCGGGCGACGCACACGCTGTGGGTGCTGGCTTCAGGCGTCGTGCTCGCGCTCGCGCTGGAACTGCTGCTGCGTACCGCCCGCGTATCGATCGCCGATCATTTCGGCAAGCAGGCGGACCTCAAGCTGTCCGCGATGTTCTTCGCGCGCGTGCTCGATATTCGCAACGACGCGCGGCCGCGCTCGCCGGGCACGCTGGTCGCCCAGCTTCGCGACCTCGAACAGCTGCGCGAGCTGCTGACGTCGAGCACGATGGGCGTGCTGATCGACATCCCGTTCGTCATCACGTTCCTGTTCATCATCTGGCTGCTCGGCGGGCCGCTCGCGTTCGTGCCGCTCGCGGCGATCCCGCTGCTGATCCTGCCGGGCGTGCTCGCGCAAATCCCGCTGGCGAAGCTGTCGAACCAGGGGCTCGAGGAATCGGCGCTGCGCAACGCGATCCTGATGGAGGCCATCTATCGCGCGGAGGACATCAAGGCGTTGCAGGCGGAGCCGCGATTCCGGCAGCTGTGGGCGCGGACGAATCGCGTGAATGCCGATATCGGCTTGCAACAACGCCGGCTGGCCGGTCTGCTGGTCAATCTCGCGCAGACGGTGCAGCAGCTTGCGTACGCCGGCGTACTGGTCGCCGGCGTGTACGGCATCCTGGACGCGAGCCTGTCGTTCGGCGCCGTGCTGGCCTGTTCCATCCTGACGAGCCGCACGATCGCCCCGCTGGGCCAGATTCCCGCCGTGCTGTCGCGCATCCAGAACGTACGCGCGGGCAAGAAGGGGCTCGACAACCTGCTCGCGCTGCCGGTCGATCATGATCCGGCGGTCGATGCGTATCACAAGCCGGCGCTCGTCGGCCGATATCGCTTCGAGCAGGTCGGATACAGCTTCGATCCGCAGGCAAAGCCGGTGCTCGGTATTCCGAATCTGTCGATCGAGCCGGGCGAGCGGATCGCGATTCTCGGCCGGGTCGGTGCGGGCAAATCGACGCTGCTGCGGCTGCTCGGCGGACTCGCGACGCCGGTGCAGGGGCGCATCCTGTTCAACGACACGCCACTGCCGCTGATCGACGTCGCTGACGTCCGTCGCGACGTCGGGATGCTGCTGCAGGAATCGAGTCTCTTCTACGGCACGCTGCGAGAGAACCTGCTGATCGCGAATCCGCTCGCTACCGACGATGCGATGCTCGCGGCGATGAAGGTCGCCTGCGCGGACCAGTTGCTGTTGCGGCAGCCGCACGGCCTCGACCTGAAACTGCGCGAAAGCGGCCTCGGCCTGTCCGGCGGCCAGAAGCAGGCGCTGATGCTGGCCCGCGTGATTCTGCGCGCGCCGAACGTGTTGCTGCTCGACGAGCCGACCGCGTCGCTCGACGAGGCGACCGAGCGCGCGATCGTCGAGCGCCTGCGGCAGTGGCTCGGCCATCGCACGTTGATCGTCGCGACGCATCGTTATCCGGTGCTCTCGATCGTCGATCGCATCATCGTGCTCGATGGCGGGCGCGTGGTGCGTGACGGTCCGAAAGACGAGGTGCTGGCAGCGTTGCGCGGTGCCGGCACGCCGGAGCCGGCGGCGGCTTCGCGCGCGCCGGCTGGCGAGTCGAGCCCGTTGCCGGCGCAGATGGCGGGAGAGGCACGATGAGCGATTTTCCGTGGTCGGCGCATCGCGCACGCGAAGCGGCACCCGCCCGGCGGATGCTGTGGCTGATCGTTGCTGCGCTGGCGATCTTCCTCGTGTGGTCCGCGTTCGCGAACCTCGACGAAGTCGCGGTCGGCGAAGCCAAGGTCACGCCGGCATCGAAAGGGCAGGTCATCCAGAGTCTCGAAGGCGGCATCCTGCTGGAACTGGCGGTGCGCGAAGGCGATGTCGTCGACGCGGGCCAGCGGCTCGCGACGCTCGATCCGGTGCTCGCGCGCTCGTCGATGGAGGAAACGCTGGAACGGATCACCGCATTGCAGGGGCGTGCCGCGCGGCTGTATGCGGAGATGAACGACCTGCCCGGCATCGAATTCCCGGCGGAACTGGCGAACGAGAAGGCCGTGACCGGGCGTGAGCGTCAGCTGTTCGTCGCAAACCGGCGCGCGTTTCGCGAGAACGTCGCCAACCTGCGCGAACAGTTGCGGCTCGCCGAGGACGAGCTCCGGATTGCGTTGCCGCTGTTGAAAACCGGCGCGACCAACGAGGTCGAGGTGCTCCGGTTGCGTCAGAAGGCCGCCGAATTCTCGACGAAGCTCGCAGCGGCGCAGAGCGAATACTACGTCGCGCTGAAAGCCGACTATTCGAAGACGATGGCCGATCTCGAACCGCTGCTCAAGGTTCGCGAAGGGCGTGCCGATCAATTGCGGCGGACCGTGATTCGCGCGCCGGCGCGCGGCATCGTGAAGGACATCCGGGTGTCGACGCTCGGCGGGGTGATTCCGCCGGGCGGCATGCTGATGGAGATCGTGCCGCTCGACGACCAGTTGTTGATCGAGGCGCGCCTCAGCCCGCGCGACATCGCATTCATTCATCCGGGGCAGGAGGCGAGCGTGAAGATCACGGCGTTCGAGTCGTCGATCTACGGGTCGCTGCCGGCGAAGGTCGAGCGGATTTCGCCCGACACGATCGAAGACCAGGTCGACCGGCGCGTGTATTACTACCGTGTCTACGTGCTCACGCAGCACGCGTATCTGGAAACCCGCGACGGCAAGCGGCATCCGATCCTGCCGGGCATGGTCGCCACCGCGGAGATCCGCACCGGGCGCCGCACCGTGTTCGACTACCTGGTCAAGCCGCTGAACCGCGCAGCCGAGGCGTTGCGCGAACGCTAACGCGCCGGCGCGGCACGATCATGGGTGCGACGCCGAGTCGCTGCGTTCGGCATCCGGATACACGATCGTGCCGTCGTCCCGGATCACGGCACCGGCCGTGAGCCGCGCGGGCTCCACGCGGTTGCGGCCCATGATGTGCAGCACCGTTTCGCCGCGCGCGATCAGGTAGTCGGACACGATGCGCCGGTGGCAGCGCCACCACACGGCTTCCGAACACATGATCGCGCAGCGCTGCTCGTGCCCGTGCGCGACCAGCCGGTCGAGGCCCGCATGAAACGCCGGCGACAGCGCATAGTCCGCGTAGCGGTGAAAGCTGCGGTTGGTCCAGAAACCGTTGACGTCGTCGGGTACGCCGCGCGACTTGCCGCGCAGGCCGCCGAGCTCGGCGATGTGTTCGTACGCGATGTCGGCGGCGGCGAGCGCGTCCGGCAGCGTCGCTTCGTTGAATTGCGGATTGGTGCGCGAACGCGTCATCTTGCGGATGTCCGCGAGCAGCGTGATCTCGACCGCATCGAGCAGGTCGACGAATGCGTCGAGCGTGCGGTTCGAATGGCCGATCGTGTAGAACGGGAGCGTCATACGTCGTCCTTGCCGGCGATGCGTTCGAGCACGCGGCCGCGATGCGCGGCGATGTGGTCGGTCCGGTCGCTCTTGATCTCGTACTGCGGATCGTCGGGCGACGCGCGATGGCGATGCCCCTTGTAGTCGAAGTCGGCGGTATGGATCGCGATGATCGTGCCGGTCACGTAGCCGGCCTCGGAATTCCAGCGGACGTGGTCGCCCAGCCTGAATGGGGTGGTCATGCCGGGTGTGCCTCCTCGTGTCGATACGCGGTGGGTCGGCCCGCGGCCTTGGCGGTGCGCGCCGGCGGCCGCGAGACAGAACATCGATGAATTCAGGACAAACTGGATGCGTGAACGAGAGTAGCGCGATTTCCGCCACCCGGGCGAATGTGCTTGAGCGGAAGCCGGCGTGTCTTGTGTAACGCCATATATCCGACGAGGCGCCGGCAAAAAGTTCACATCCGTTGTCCGTACGGTGGTAGCCGGGTTCGGAACAGCAATGTGTGGGAGGAATCGGGGTGATATCCCGGGACGAAATGACTCGATCAGCGCCTGGCCCAGCTGGCTATCGCGGCAATGACGCGGGTGGTCGACCCGGCTGAAGCGACGAACAATTTCGATGCGGAGTCAACCGCGATGCAGTGTCTCGATGACGAGCTCGCGGAGCCAACAGATTCCTTCGTCATTGTCGAAGTTGCGATGCCAATGAACGGTGGATTCAATGTCGGGAATTTCCGCCGGTATCGGATAGATCGAGAACTGGCCCGTTTCATTGAACATGAGCGCCGCGCCTTTATGGAGCGTCACCATCCAGTCCGTGCGCTGCAGAATCTGTGGAACAACCGTGAAATGGGGTACGCGTAATGCAATACGCCGGTGCAAACCCTGCGTGCGCAAAATATCGTCGATCGCAAGATGGCTGCTGTCGCTGGTTGTGACGCTCACATGCAGAAATTCCAGAAACTTCTGTCGTGACAACTTCCGGGCCGGTAGCCCGGCGCGTTTTCGCGTCATGCACACGAACTCGTCGCGAAACAACAGCGCGTGGTTTGTGACCGGCATGAGCGACGGAAGGTTGCCGATAGCGAGATCGATCTGCCCAAGTCGCAGTTTCTCCTCGACCTCGCGCAGCGGCACTTGCTCGGCCGCTAGCCGCACCTCCGGTGCAACGCGTTGCAATTTCTCGCAAATGCGCGGCAAGAAAACGTGTTCCCCAATGTCGGACATTGCCAGGCGAAACTCGCGCGTACTCGTCGCAGGGTCGAACTCTTCGCTTTGCCGCAAGGCTTCGCGGATCGACGCGATGGCGTTGCTGAGCGGGACAGCCAATCTTTCCGCGGTCGCCGTGGGCAACATTCCATCCGGCGTGCGAACGAAAAGAGGATCGTCGAACAGCGAGCGCAGACGTCCCAGCGAATAACTGATCGTGGGCTGTGACAAGTGCAGCCGCTGCGCTGCACGCGTGAGGCTGCGCTCTTCGAGAATCACCTGGAACACGCGCAGCAGGTTGAGATCGATGCTATGGAAATTGATCACGTCTATGTACACCCTAAAATTGATCGATTTGACCGATATCTTAGCGGAACCTAGACTGGCCTCACACATAGGAGAGGCCAGTGTTTATGGAACTGACAGATACGATCGTCGAACAGCGTGCAGACGAACCAGCGGTTGTTTCGTCGCGCACGCTGCCGGCCTTGCTGGCAGCGCGCGTTGCCCGAAACGCCGAGGGACCGCTATTTTCGGACGGAACCACGGTATGGAGCGGCGCCGATGCCATCGAGATCGCGGCGCGCCGAGCCGGTACACTGGCCGCGCATGGCATCAAGCGCGGTGATCGCGTCGCATTGCTCTGCGGAAACCGTGCCGAATTCATGGAAGTCGTCCTCGGCTGCGGCTGGCTCGGCGCGGTGGTCGTGCCGATCAACACCGCCTCGCGCGGTCCGCAACTCGAGCATATCCTGCGTAACTCGGGCGCGCGCTTGCTGGTCGCCGAAGCGCATCTTGTAGACGTCGTGCACGCGCTCGACGCGCGAGATCTTCCCCTCGAGCACATCTGGCTGATCGACGAACCGGTGGCGAATTCGCTTGCGCCCCGTTACAGCACGACACCGCTCCCCCCGGCAGCAGAGTCGGTTCCGGCCGCGAACGTCCAAGACGGCGATGCTTTTGCCGTGCTCTATACCTCCGGTACGTCGGGGTTGTCCAAAGGGGTGATCTGTCCGCATGCCCAGTTCTACTGGTGGGGATACAACACGGCGCATGATCTCGGCGTTGTCGCAGGCGACGTTCTGTACACGTGCTTGCCGCTGTTTCATACAAACGCACTCAACAGCTTTTTCCAGGCCATGTTGCACGATGCTCAACTCGTCGTGGGCCGGCGTTTCTCCGCGAGCGGCTTCTTCGACGCGTTGGTGGCCACGCAAGCAACCGTTACGTTCGTTCTCGGTGCGATGGTGCCCATTCTGCTGGGCAGGCCGGCAACTGCGAGCGAGCGTGGACATCGGGTACGCGTCGCGCTCGCGCCGGGCGTGCCGGGACATTTCCAGGAAGAATTCACGGCTCGCTGCGGCATTGCCCTGATCGACGGGTACGGCTCGACGGAAACCAATGCAGTGATCGGCGGCGTCGCGAGCGCTCGACGCCCGGGATATATGGGCCGGCTGGCTCGAGGCTTCGAAGCGCGTGTCGTCGACGAGCACGATCGGCCGGTACCTGACGGCCAGCCGGGCGAACTGATCCTGCGCGCCAACGAGCCGTTTTCCTTTGCGAACGGCTATCTGGGCATGGCGGCCGAAACGGTGAAGGCCTGGCGCAATCTGTGGTTTCACACGGGTGACCGCGTCATACGCGAGGCCGACGGCTATTTCCGTTTCGTCGATCGTCAGAAGGATGCGATCCGCCGCCGCGGCGAGAACATCTCGTCATATGAGGTCGAGCAAGTGCTGTTGAGCCATCCTTCGGTCGAGACGGCAGCGGTGTTTGCCGTGAAGTCGACGCTCGCTGAAGACGAGGTGATGGCAGTCATCGGCCTGCGAGACGGCGAGGCGTTGGAGCCACTCGATCTGATCCGCTACTGCGAACCGCGATTGCCATACTTCGCCGTGCCGCGCTATCTGGACTTCCAGCAAGAACTGCCGAAGACGGAAAACGGAAAGATCCAGAAGTTCAAGTTACGGGAGACCGGCGTGACTGCCACGACGTGGGATCTGGAAATGTCTGGATACCAGCTCAAGCGTCGATGACGCGACGGTCACTATTTTCCGGAAGGCGCGGCGGACAAGTTCGCGACAGGGCGATTCGTCGACGCTTGGCAACTGAGACAGCAGCAATCAGTACATCTCGAATGTACACATGGAGCCTCCCATGGCCAGCATGAGAACGTTTTCTGCCGCGAGCACGCCCCCTCAAGTGGCGCCCGAGCCCGCAGCGGTCTCTGTCGACGAAAGGTCCCTGCGGCGAATCGTGTTCGCGTCCGTCGCGGGGAACGCGCTCGAGTGGTATGACTTTTTCCTGTATAGCACTGCCGCAGCGCTCGTTTTTGGCGAGCTGTTCTTTCCGAAAGGAACCGATCCGCTCGTGGGCACGCTTGTCGCATTCGCGGGCTTCTCCGTCGGGTTCGCCGCTCGTCCGTTGGGTGGCGCGCTGTTTGGGCATATCGGCGACCGCTATGGTCGAAAGAGTGCGCTCGTGTGGACCCTGTCGATCATGGGCGGTGCGACGTTCCTGATCGGCTTCCTGCCGACTTACCCGCAGGTCGGGCTGTGGGCACCGGTGCTGCTGATGGTCCTGCGCATATTGCAAGGCGTCGCGGCTGGCGGGGAATGGGGTGGCGCAGTGCTGATGATCAGCGAGTCTGCGCCGCCTGAACGGCGCGGATTTTACGCGTCCATGAGCCAGATCGGCGTCGGCGGCGGTTTCGTGCTGTCGGCTAGTGTTTTCTTCCTCGTGCAGATGTTGCCGAAGGACGCGTTCATGTCGTGGGGCTGGCGGATTCCGTTCTTGCTGTCGATCGCGATTTTCGGAGTGGGCGTTTATATCCGTTCGAAGTTGCCTGAAAGCGCCGAATTCGCGAAGGCCGAGGCCGAGGGAAGAAGAGCCCGGATGCCGGTACTCGACGTGATCCGCAAGCATCCGAAGGAAGTGCTGATGGCAATGGGGCTGCGCGTGGCGGAAAACGGCGCTTCATACATCGTCATTGCGTTTGCGCTCGTTTATGGGAAATTCATCGGCGTACCGAACCAGATCATGCTCGCTGGCGTGATCGTCTCGATGGCCGTGGAACTGGTCACGCTGATGTTGTGGGGCCGCCTGTCCGACCGGTTGGGCCGCAAGCCCGTGTACATGATCGGCGCTGTCGGCGTCGTGATCATCGCGTTTCCGTTTTTCTGGCTCCTCGATACGAAGGTCCCGGCGCTCATCTGGCTGGCCTTCCTGCTCGGTAATGCCGTGTGTCACGGCGCGATGCTCGGCACGCAACCCGCGTTGATGGGCGAGCTGTTCAGCACGGAAGTGCGTTACTCGGGTATGGCGCTCGGTCACGAGGTCTCGTCGGTCTTCGCAGGCGGCTTGTCACCGATGCTGGCGACGGCGCTGCTTGCGCACTACCACGCAGCCTGGCCGGTGGCATTGCTGATGGCGGCCCTCGGGATGATCACCGTGATCTCGCTGTTGTTCACCCACGAGACGGTTGCCCGTCGCGAGCGTTGATCGTCGCGCTCAAGGAGATCGAATATGACACTCGAGAAATGCGACGAAGTCCTGCTGACAGCCGGGGTGGAAGTACCGTATAGGCGACACGCTCCGTCGGATTCCACTGGCGACCTGCTTGCCCGGGCGTTCGCCGCTGCCCTCGACGAGTCGGGGTTCTCGGCGAAGGACGTCGACGGACTCGGCGTCGCGTCTTTTACGCTGGCTCCGGACCATGCCATCGACCTCGCGTGGCGGCTCGGGCTGAGCCCGCGCTGGAGCATGGACGATTGTCACGGTGGAGCAAGCGCCATCAACATGCTGCAGCACGCGATACGCGCGATTCAGCATGGCGACGCGAACGTGATTGCGCTGGTGTCCGGCGATCGATTCGAGCCGGCTGACTTCAAGCAACTGGTCGATCACTACAACCTGACGACGCGCACCTGGTTACGGCCGCTCGACCTCGGTGGACCGAACGGACTGTTCGCGATGCTCACGCAACGTCACGCGAAGCGTCACGACCTGACCCGCCGCGACTATGGGGCGCTGTGCGTGGCGCAACGGGCGTGGGCGGCGCTGAACCCGAACGCAGTCTATCGAACGCCGCTGACGATCGAAGACTATCTCGAAGCACCGATCATCGCCGATCCGTTGGGACGATTCGATTGCGTCCCCGTTGTGAGCGGCGCCAATGCCGTGATCATCGCGCGCGCCGATCTCGTGCGTCAGGCCAGGAACGTCCGTGTGCGCTCCTTGCAATGCCGCTACAACAGCGATCACCAGACGGGGGATGGCACTCGGACTTCATTGTCCGCGATTGCCGGCGAATTGTGGCGACAGGCAGGTGTCGCGCCCGACGACATCGACATGGTTTCGGTCTACGACGACTATCCCGTGATGGCGATTGCGCAACTGGACGATCTCGGCTTCGCGCCCGACGGCGACTTGCGCGCAATGATCGCGCGCGTCGAATCGCGCGCCCTGCCGGTGAATACATCCGGTGGTCAACTGTCCGCCGGGCAGGCGGGAGCCGCGGGCGGCATGCATGGGCTCGTGGAGGCGTTGACCCAGTTGCGCGGACGTGCGGGGGAGCGGCAGGTGCCGAATGCTCGGCTCGCGGTCGTGAGTGGCTATGGAATGGTCGAGTATCGCTACGGCATGTGTGCGAATGCCGTCGTGCTGGAAGCGGTTGAGCGGGGTGTGCAATGAAACTCGAGGTATTCCAGTGCACGCAGTGCGGTTCGACGGTGTTTCCTGCGCGCTATTTCTGTTTCGAATGCGGCGGCGCCGATTGGCGCGAGCGAGTGGTCGAACACGGCCGCGTCGGCGAATTGACGACCGTGCGCCGGCGCGTCGGCGCGCAAGACGGCGGCGACGTGCTTCTTGCAAGCGTGACGACGGATGCTGGCCCGACCGTCATCGCGCGACTCGAATGCGCGGTGCGGACTGGCGACTGCGTCCGCCTTGCAGTCGACGAACAGAACGGTGTTCTTGCGCTGCCCGTCGCGTGACCCAGGTGGAAATCGGTTCGTTGAACGATGCCGGTGGCGCCGGCGGGAAGGCGTCAGGATCCATGCGCGCTCGGACATGTGCACGGAACGGCAAAATTAATCAAGCAGGAGAAGGGTGTGACAACTCAATTGAATTCGACCTCGCGCGACCGGCAGTTGTTGCGCCATTACATCAACGGTGAGTTTGTGGCGAGCGGCACAACCTTTCCAAACCTCAGTCCGGTCGACGGTCGCAAGCTTGCCGACGTTTGCGAAGCAGATGCGGCGCTCGTGGATAGCGCCGTACAGGCGGCTCACGCGGCGCAGAAGGCCGGCTGGCGCGACACGACGCCCGCGCAACGGGCGGCATGGCTGCATAAGATCGCGGACGGCATCGAGGCCCGCTTCGACGAATTCGTGGCGGCGGAAGTCGCCGATACCGGTCGGCCTGTCGCGCAGGCCCGCACCCTCGACATCGCACGTGGCATTGCCAATTTCCGGACCTTTGCCGACCTTGTCCGCACCGCGAGCGGTGAGTACTTCGAAACGCATGCGGCGGACGGCAGCGAGCTGATCAACTACGTGACGCGCAAGCCGCTCGGCGTGATCGGCATCATATCGCCGTGGAACCTGCCTCTGCTGTTGTTCACGTGGAAGGTGGCGCCGGCGCTGGCAATGGGCAACTGTGTGGTCGCCAAGCCCTCCGAGGAGACACCCAGCTCCGCAACGTTGCTCGCCGAAGTCATGCACGACGTCGGCTTGCCACCCGGCGTCTTCAATCTGATTCATGGGCACGGCCAGAACGCGGCCGGCGAATTCCTGACGCGTCATCCGGATATCAGTGCAATCACGTTCACGGGCGAGTCGCGCACCGGCAGCACGATCATGAAGGCCGTTGCGGACGGCGTGAAAGAGGTTTCGTTCGAGCTGGGCGGCAAGAACGCGGCCGTCGTGTTCGCGGACGCGGACTTCGATGCCGCGGTTGCCGGCGTCCTTCGGTCCAGTTTCACGAACGCCGGCCAGGTCTGCCTGTGCAGTGAGCGGGTGTATGTGGAGCGGCCGATCTTCGAGCGCTTCGTCGCGGCGCTCAAGGAACAGGCGCAAGCATTGCGCGTTGGCGCGCCGGAAGATCCCGCCACGACGATGGGACCGCTCATTTCGCGCGGCCATCGCGACAAGGTGCTGTCGTATTTTCGTCTTGCCGTCGAAGAAGGCGCGACGGTCGTGACCGGTGGTGGCGCCCCGAGCTTCGGCGATGCACGGGACGACGGCGCGTTTGTGATGCCGACGATCTGGACGGGCTTGCCGGATTCCGCCCGATGCGTACGGGAAGAGATTTTCGGACCGGTGTGCCACATCGCGCCGTTCGACGACGAAGCGGAGGTCGTGAAGCGCGTCAACGACAGTGCTTATGGTCTTGCCGCAAGCATCTGGACGACGCAGCTTGCGCGCGGCCATCGCGTCGCGAAGCAGATCGAGACGGGCATCGTGTGGGTCAATGCGTGGTTCGTGCGCGATCTGCGCACACCCTTCGGTGGCACCAAACTGTCAGGACTGGGACGCGAGGGGGGCCGCCATTCGCTCGACTTCTATTCCGAATTGACGAACGTTTGCGTGAGGATTGCATGAATCCGACGACTTCAGCGCGTGTCGTGCCGGGCAAGGCCACGCCGCGTGGGCGCTTCCCGCATATCACGCGAGCCGGCGATTTTCTGTTCGTCTCCGGCACCAGTTCACGACGCCCGGACAACACGATAGATGGCGCGTCAGCCGACGAATTCGGCACTGCCGCGCTCGATATTCGCCGACAGACGCGCGCCGTCATCGAAAACATGCGCGACATACTGAAAAGCGAGGGCGCGGACCTGTCGAATCTCGTCGAAATCTCGGCGTTCCTCGTGAACATGAGCGATTTTGGTGGCTACAACGAAGTGTACGCGGAGTATTTCGACGAGTCGGGGCCCGCACGAACGACTGTCGCCGTTCATCAGTTACCTCATCCGCACCTGCTCATCGAGATGAAGGCAGTTGCATACGTACCCGCGCGCTGAAATGCGAACCGCAGGATCGACATACCGATCACTTTGAGTGAGACGAGCATGCTGAGTTATGGAAAGCCATTCAACTTTCAACGTTGGATCGACGAACACGTGCATCTGTTGAAGCCGCCGGTTGGCAACCAGCAGGTATGGCAAGACAGCGATTTCATCGTCACGGTGGTGGGCGGGCCGAATCGTCGAACCGATTACCACGACGATCCGCTCGAAGAGTTTTTCTATCAACTGCGCGGCAACGCATACCTGAATCTCTGGATCGACGGCAAGCGCGAGCGCGTTGAACTGAAGGAAGGCGATGTGTTCTTGTTGCCGCCGCACGTACGTCACTCGCCGCAGCGGCCGGAGTCGGGTAGCGCATGCCTCGTGATAGAGCGCCAACGTCCGGAAGGCACCGTGGACGGATTCGAGTGGTATTGCGATGCATGCGGAGAGCGCGTTCATCGCGTCGAACTGCAGCTCAAGAGCATCGTCAACGATCTGCCGCCGCTCTTCGATGCCTTTTACGAATCGGAAGAGAAGCGCCGCTGCCCACGCTGCGGCGTCGTCCATCCGGGCAAGCAGGGCCGAACCGATTAACCGAACCTGTCCAAAGCGAACCAACATGACAGTGCGAATCGATATGCATTCCCACTTTTTTCCGCGTATTACGCGGGAAGAAGCAAGAACGCTCGATCCCGAGCATGCGCCGTGGCTCCGGGTCGATCCGGACGGCGCCACCGGGACGATCATGACCGGAGAGCGTGATTTCCGGCCCGTCTATCGTGCGTTGTGGGACCCTGCCACGCGCATTGCCGAAATGGATCGATGCGGCGTGGACATCCAGCTGATGTGCGCGACGCCCGTGATGTTCGGCTACCGGTACGACGCGGTCGCGGCGCATGAATGGGCCACGCGAATGAACGATCGCGCGCTGGAATTTTGCTCGCACGCACCGCAGCGCCTGATGCCGCTGGCTCAAGTGCCGCTGCAGGACGTCGAACTGGCCTGTCGGGAAGCTTCGCGTGCGCGCCGTGCCGGTCATCGTGGCGTGCAGATCGGCAATCACCTGGGCCCGCGCGATCTCGACGACGATCAACTGGTGACGTTTCTTACGCATTGCGCACATGACGACATACCGGTTCTGGTGCATCCGTGGGACATGATGACGGATGGCCGCATGAAAAAGTGGATGTTGCCCTGGCTGGTCGCCATGCCGGCCGAAACACAGTTGAGCATCGTGTCGCTGATTCTCTCGGGCGCGTTCGAGCGCATTCCCAGGACGCTCAAACTTTGCTTCGCCCATGGCGGCGGCAGCTTTGCGTTCCTGTTGGGGCGCGTGCAGAACGCGTGGGAGCAACGAGACATCGTACGCGAGAATTGTCCGAATCCACCCGCTTCGTATGTCGATCGTTTCCATGTCGATAGCGCCGTTTTCAGCGATGGTGCGTTGCAGTTGCTCGTGGAGACGATGGGCGAAGACCGCGTGTTGCTCGGCTCGGACTATCCGTTCCCGCTCGGAGAGAAGGTCGTGGGCGATCTGGTTGCGAATCATCCGCAATTGAGCGACGCGGCGAAGGAGAAAATCCTCGGCGTGAATGCGCAACGCTTTTTCAATCTGGCGCCCGAGCCCGGTTCGGGAGGTCGTCATGCAAATTGAAGGCTGCGTGGCATGTGTGACGGGTGCCGACCGTGGGCTAGGTGCGGGCTTGCTTGAAGCGTTGCTGGAGCGGGGCGCGCGCAAGGTCTATGCGGGCGTCCGGAAAAAGGAATGTCTTTCGGACGTTGGTCCGCGCGTCGTGCCGGTTGAAATAGACATCACGAACGTCGAGCAGGTGGCGAGGGCGGCGTCGCGTGCCAAGGACATCACGCTCCTGATCAACAACGCGGGGCTGAACCGGATGCAACCGGTACTGGAAGCGCATGACCCGGAAGCGGCGCGTGCCGAAATGGAAGTGAACTACTTCGGGACGTTGAACATGATGCGTGCATTTTCACCGGCACTCAAATCGAATGGCGGCGCCATCATCAACGTTCTTTCGATACTCGCGCGCGTCGCGCTGCCGTCCATGGCGTCGTTGAGTGCATCGAAGGCTGCGGCGCTTCGAATGACGGAAGGCGCACGCGCCGAACTCGCGCCGCATCGCGTTCGGGTCATCTCCGTGCTGCCCGGACCGATCGACACGGAAATGAGCCGGAACGTTCCCCCTCCGAAGATTGCGGTCCGAGAAGCAGTCGACGCCGTGCTGGCCGCATTGGAAGGCGGAGCGGACGAGGTCTACATGGGCGCGATGGCACAAGAAATCGCGCAGGGACTCGCCGCGGATCGCCAGGCGCTGCACGCGCGCCTTTTGACGCCTTGAGCGACTCCGAGAATCGCAACGACATTGCATTGAGCAAAGGACGAAGAGATGATGAACGGTGAATACATTGACATTGACGCCGGCAATGGCGAAGCCTTTTCCGCGTACCTCGCGCGGCCCCGACAAGGTTCCGGCCCCGGCTTGGTCCTGTTGCAGGAAATCTTCGGCATCAACGACTACATGAAGGAAACGGCCGATCGGTTTGCCGAGGAAGGGTATGTCGTGCTGGTGCCCGATCTGTTCTGGCGCATGAAGCATGGTGTCGACCTCGGCTACACCGGCGAGGACTTCGCCACGGCGCTGCGATATAACGACGAGTTCGATGTCGACAGGGCAATCACCGACATCGCATCGACGATCAAGACCCTCCGCTCGCTCGAGCAGCACGCCGGAAAGGTCGGCGCCGTCGGCTATTGCCTGGGCGGCAAACTCGCGATGCTGGCGGCCGCTCGCACGGACATCGACTGCGCCGTGAGTTACTACGGTGTGGGGCTCGATGCATATCTGGAAGAGGTGCCGTCGATTCGATGCCCGATGGTTTTTCATTTCGCCGGTGAAGACGCGCTGTGCCCCGAGGCAACACGCGAGCCGATCCAGTCGGCGCTTTCCGCGCTGCCTGCGGTCGAGCAATACGTGTATCCCGGGTGCGATCACGCTTTCGCGACCCCGAAACGCGAGCATTTCGACAAGCCGGCGGCGATGATGGCTTATTCGCGTACCATCGCGCTGTTGCGTAAAGTGCTCGGACCCGTCTATGACCTGAACGCGCTGTGGGAGCTGCACTGCTATCACGAATTCGATTCGCGCGACGTCGATTCGATCTTGCCGACCATGGTTCCCGCGCCATACGTCAACCATGTGCCGACCATGACGGGAGGCGTTGGCTACGACGATCTCAAACGGTTCTACAAGTATCACTTCGTTCACGCCAATCCGAAGGACACGCATTTCATTCCGATCTCGCGCACCATCGGCGCGGACCGTATCGTCGATGAATTCATTTTCTGTGCCACCCACGACCGCGAGATCGACTGGATGCTGCCCGGACTCGCGCCGACCGGCAAGTACATCGAGATTCCGATGCTGGCAGTCATCTGCTTCCGTGGCGACAAGCTGTACAACGAGCACATTTACTGGGACCAGGCTTCGGTGCTCGTCCAGATCGGTGTTCTGGATCCCACGGGACTGCCGGTTGCCGGCATCCGTACCGCGAAGAAATTGATAGACGAGACATTGCCGAGCAACGAGCTGATGACGAAGTGGGCGTCGAGCGAAGGCAAGCCGATCTGAGGTTCCGTAGACAGCGGGGCGCGTAATCGCGGGCGCAGCAGGATCCGCTGGTCGAGCCTGGTTTTAGAAGGAAAATCGCGCCGCGTGGCGGCGCATCAACCACACGGGTTCCATCATGAAACTAAAGTCAGGACTACTGGCGGTTATGGCGGTTGCGTCAACCTCGGCATCGGCGCAAAGCTCGGTGACCCTATACGGAATCATCTCGAACGGGCTCGGTTATGTCAGCAATCAGGGCGGGCACAGCAACTGGACAATGATTAGCGGAGCCAATCAGAACAATCGCCTGGGATTCAGATTGACCGAAGATCTGGGCGGCGGTCTGTCCGCTATCGGAGTCCTGGAGAACGGCTTCGATAGCAACAGCGGCAAACTGGGGCAAGGCGGCCGGATGTTCGGGCGGCAGGCGTTTGTCGGGCTGTCGAGTCCGACGTACGGGAAAATTACTTTCGGTCGACAGTACGACGTGCTGTGGGATTACCTGGATCGTATCGAACCACAGGCCATGGGTCCAGGCCTTGGCGTCAGTGTCGGCAGCAACGACAATATCGAAGGCAACTTCCGCTACAGCAACGCCGTCAAGTATACGAGCCCGGTCTGGGGCGGCTTCGGATTCGAATCCCTGTACGCGTTCAGCAACAAGGCCGGCAGCTTCCAGCAGAACCGTGCGTTCAGCGCAGGCGTCAATTTCGACCAGCATACGCAACGATATGCGCTGGTCTACGTCGAAATCGACCATCCGGGCACGGGCAATCCAAATGGCGCGGTGAGCGACGACTACGCAGGTGCTCCGTTCCAGCTGTTCCATACCAGCCCGCTCAGTTCGTCGGTGGGCGTACGGAAACAGCGCGTGATTGCCGGGGGGGCCGAGTACGAGTCCGAAAAACTCAGCCTCGGCGCCATCGTTTCCGACGTGCGCTACAACTATCTCGATAGCACGAGCCTGCATCTGGACAACCTTAGCGTCGTCGGCGTGTACAAGCTGACGCCAGCCTTGTTCGCCTCGGCTGCCTACCTGTACACGCACGGCAGCTACGGTGGCGTCGTCTCGAATCCGCACTGGAACCAGGGACAAGTGAGCGTCGACTATTTCCTTTCGAAGCGAACGGACGTCTATGCGTACGTCAACTACATCCGTGCCTCCGGATCCAACGCCCCCGCCGTGTTGTTCCTCTCTTCAAAATCGAGCACGAATGCGCAAACGGCCGTGGTGGTAGGGGTGCGTCACAAGTTTTGAGTCGGGATCAGGCTGATTGAGCGCTGGGCCATAACGGTCCCGGCAATGATTTGGACAACAGGATGAATACGATTCTCGACCGGATTGTCGATCGCAAGACTCGTGAAGTCCGGCTGGCAGCCGAGTGCATGCCGCAAGCCGAGCTTCGCGAGATCGCGGCGACTGTCGACTCAAGGGATTTTATCGCCGCGCTTCGCAACAAGGCCAGGCAAGGCTTGACCGGCGTCATCGCCGAGGTGAAGAAGGCGAGCCCGTCCGAGGGGATTTTGCGGCCGGACTTCGACCCTGCGGCTATCGCGGCATCGTACGAGGAAGCCGGCGCCGCCTGCCTCTCCGTGCTCACCGATCAGGTGTTCTTCCACGGAAGTGCATCGGATCTTCGCGCTGCGCGCGATGCGTCAAGCGTGCCGGTGCTTCGCAAGGATTTCATCGTGGACGCCTATCAGGTTTGGGAGGCGCGTGCGATGGGGGCCGATTGCATCTTGCTCATAGCGGCGGTCCTCGATGGCGGCGCGATGCGGGAACTCGAATGCCTCGCGTCCGAACTGGGCATGGCAGTGATCGTAGAGATTCACGGCGCTCATGAGCTCGACGCGGCACTCACGTTGAAGACCCCGCTGATCGGCGTGAACAACCGCGATCTTGCGACTTTCGCAACGAATATCGAAACAACCGTCGCGATGCGCCGGCTCATCCCCGGCGACAGGATGGTCATTTCGGAGTCTGGAATTCGGAATGCGGACGATGCACGAAGGCTTCGTTCAGCAGGCGTGGAGCATTTCCTCGTCGGCGAAGCGCTGCTTCGCGCCGAGAGCCCGGGTGCCGCGCTCAAGCAGATCTTCTATTAGGCACTGACAGCTGAGAGGTCCATGAAAGCCATGCGAATTCAAGAGGCGGCGGCCGCGCTGCGTGACGCGGCAAAGACACGCAAATACATCGCGCCGTTGCGCGAGACATACGAGCAACTGAGCATCGCCGACGCGTATGCGATTCAGCGGATCAACACGGACCAGCATCTGGCGGATGGTCGGCGCCTCGTTGGTTGCAAGATCGGCCTGACCTCCGTGGCGGTGCAGAAGCAGCTCGGGGTCGATCAGCCGGACTTCGGCATGTTGTTTGATCACATGGGCTACGGCGACGGCGAACCCATTCCGGCTGAAATCCTTACCCAGCCGAAAATCGAAGCCGAAATCGCATTCGTCATCGGTCGCGATATCGTGGTAAGCGATCCAGGCCACGTGGATGTGCTCGGTGCCATCGAGTACGCGCTGCCGGCACTTGAAATTGTCGGCAGCCGCATCGCCGACTGGGATATTCGCATCGCCGACACGATCGCCGATAACGCATCGTCGTGCGCGTACGTGCTGGGCTCCCGTCCGCGCCAGCTGTCGGGTATCGACCTGCGTCTTTGCGGCATGGCGATGGAGCGGTGCGGGGAACTCGTATCGGTGGGCGCGGGAGCCGCATGTCTGGGCAACCCGCTCAACGCTGTCGTATGGCTCGCGCGAACGATGCATGCGCTCGGCACGCCGCTCAAGGCCGGCGACCTGGTCTTGTCCGGCGCCTTGGGTCCGATGGTTGCCGTCAGCCCCGGCGACGTATTCGAGACGCGCATCAACGGGCTCGGCTCCGTCCGTGCGGTTTTTGACCACGATTGAAGCGAGGCACGCCAATGATCACCACCATGGAATACGCCAGGCTGCTCGACGAGGCAGCAGTCCATGCGACCGAAGTGGCCCAATTCGACCCGGAAAGCCAGCTCCCGCTCGATATGGCTTATGCGATTCAGGCAGCGTCGATACAACGCCGTGTCGAACGCGGCCATCGACGCGTGGGTGTCAAGATGGGCTTTACCAGCCGCGCGAAGATGCTTCAAATGGGTCTGTCAGACGTGATCTGGGGACGTTTGACGGCCGACATGCAGATCGAGGAAGGCACGGCGATCGATGTCGCGCGATTCGTGCATCCGCGCGTCGAGCCCGAAATTGCGTTTGTTCTGAAGCGATCGCTCGACGGCGACGTGACGGGGCCGCAAGCGTTGGCCGCTGTCGAGGCCATCGCGCCTGCGCTCGAGATCATCGACTCTCGCTACAAGGACTTCAAGTTCACGTTGCCGGAAGTGATAGCGGACAACGCGTCGTCGAGCGGCTTCGTCCTCGGTCCCTGGTGCGATCCTCGTGTCGACGTTTCGAATCTCGGCCTCACGCTGAATATCGATGGACGTGCCGTGCAGGTTGGATCGACCGCGGCGTTGCTGGGCCATCCGTTGCGTTCGCTCGTAGCCGCCGCTCGGCTTTCAGCTCGAGCGGGCGAACCTTTGCAGGCTGGCTGGATCGTGATGGCCGGCGGTGCGACTCCGGCCGAATGGATCAGGCCCGGACAGCACGTGTCGGTCGATATCGAACAATTGGGCAGCGCGTGCTTCTACACCAGGAAGTAACGCGGCGCAGGTCTTCTCGACGCAAAGGTACCGGTCATGTTTTCCGGAAGGCAGGATGGGGGGCGCCAACTTCGGCGCGAAGCGCTGAAGGCGCCTGCGTCGCGATTGCGGGCGCACACGCTCGCGGATAGACGATTCGAGCATCACGGGTGCGGCAGGCTCGTTGCCGTCCGCATCAGCGGCGGACAGCGCAGTCCGGTTGGCCGTACCGTCACATTTGGGAGTCGCACATGAATGACAGGGTGAAGGTCGCCATCATCGGTCCCGGCAATATCGGCACCGATCTGATGATCAAGATAATGCGAAACGGCAGGCATCTGAAAATGGGTGCCATGGTTGGCGTCGATCCGAATTCGGAAGGGTTGGCGCGTGCGGCACGCATGGATGTCGCGACGACGGCAGAAGGAATCGACGGCTTGCTACGGCTGGACGTATTCAAGGAGATCGATATCGTCTTCGATGCGACGTCAGCGGGCGCGCACGGACGTCACAATGAATTGCTGCAGGCGCATGGGGTTCAGGTGATTGACCTCACGCCTGCCGCGATCGGGCCGTATGTGATTCCATCGATCAATCTGGAAGAAGAAAACGCGACAAACATGAATATGGTCACGTGCGGCGGGCAGGCCACCATTCCGATCGTCGCCGCTGTTTCACGCATCGCCAAAGTCCACTATGCGGAGATCGTCGCGTCGATCTCCAGCCGGTCCGCCGGGCCGGGAACGCGCGCGAATATTGACGAATTCACCGAGACGACGCGAGCCGCGATTGAAAAGCTTGGCGGCGCCGAGCGCGGTAAGGCGATCATCGTTCTCAATCCCGCGGAGCCGCCGTTGATCATGCGCGACACCGTATTCGTGCTGTCGGAAAACGCGGAGCCGGCGGCTATCGAGGCGAGTATCGCCGAAATGGTGAGCAGCGTGCAGGAATACGTTCCGGGCTACCGCCTGAAGCAGTCGGTTCAATTCGACGCGGTGCCGCCGGACATGCCGCTCAACGTGCCGGGCATCGGGCCGCGGCACGGCTTGAAAACCTCGGTATTTCTCGAAGTGGAAGGCGCAGCCCACTATTTGCCTTCCTATGCCGGCAACCTCGACATCATGACGTCGGCGGCACTCGCGTGCGGAGACATGATGGCCCGGCGCCGGATGGCCGCCGGCATCGCTCGCGGCTTCAAGGAGACGGCGCGATGACTTCAGCAGAAAAGAAGCTTTACATCTCGGACGTCACGTTGCGCGATGGCAGCCATGCGATCCGTCATCAATACAGCGTCGACCATGTCAGGGCGATTGCCGCGGCGCTCGACGATGCCGGCGTCGACAGCATCGAGGTTGCTCATGGGGACGGGCTCCAGGGATCGAGCTTCAACTACGGATTCGGCGCTCACACCGATGTCGAATGGATTGCGGCGGCGGCGCAAAGCGTCAAGAAGGCGAAGATCGCGACGCTGCTGATTCCCGGCATCGGCACGACCCATGATCTCCGGCATGCGTTCGATGCCGGCGCACGGGTCGTACGCGTGGCTACGCATTGCACGGAAGCCGATGTATCCCGCCAGCATCTCGATTTTGCTCGTGAGCTGGGTATGGATGCGGTGGGGTTCCTCATGATGAGCCACATGACCACCCCGCAGAAGCTGGCTGAGCAGGCGAAGATGATGGAAACGTTCGGCGCCACCTGTGTTTATGTGGTTGATTCGGGTGGTGCGCTCGGCATGAATGAGGTACGGGACAGGTTTCGCGCGCTTAAGGCGGTGTTGAAATCCGACACTCAAACCGGGATGCACGCACACCATAACCTGAGCCTCGGCGTGGCCAACTCGCTGGTTGCCGTGGAGGAGGGGTGCGATCGCATCGATGCGAGCTTGGCCGGCATGGGTGCGGGCGCCGGCAATGCGCCGCTCGAAGTGTTCATTGCGGCGGCACAGCGACAGGGCTGGAATCACGGCTGCGATTTGTACCGGCTCATGGACGCGGCTGACGATCTTGTGCGACCGCTTCAGGATCGGCCGGTACGCGTCGACCGCGAAACGCTTGCGCTCGGTTTCGCCGGCGTTTATTCGAGCTTCCTGCGTCATGCGGAAGTTGCCGCCGGCAAATATGGGCTGAAGACCGTCGACATTCTGGTCGAACTCGGCAGGCGGAAGATGGTCGGCGGCCAGGAAGACATGATCGTCGACGTCGCGCTGGATCTGTTAAAGCGCCAACAGCCGATCACGAGCGACGCGCATTGAGCTGCCGTGGGCGGCGTTGCCTCGTGTTTCTTCGACAGTCGCAGCGAATGGCTGCGACTCGATTCTGGTGAACCAACATGCGAACCTTGTCGGCTTCCCGTCAGCATCAGCCGTTTGTCTATCAATTGAATGTCGGTGCTGTCAAAGTGACCGTGATCGCCGAGTCGGTCGCGCCGCTCCTCCGATGGCAGGAACTCTATCCCGACGCGACGGAGCGGTCCGTGTCGGCATCCATCGCGACCGCGGATCCCAAACTCTACGACGTCGGCAGCGGGCGGCTCGTCATCGCTATCCAGGGTTTTCTCATTGAAAGCGAGGGGACGACGCTGATGGTCGACACTTGCGTCGGGGACTGCAAGGCCCGAGCGCGAGGCGAATTCAATGAAGCCCGTTTCGGCTGGCTGAGCCGGTTGCAGGCGGCGGGCATCCGCGTCGAGGATGTCGACCTGGTGCTTTCCACGCATCTGCATGTCGATCATGTCGGCTGTAACACCTACTACGCTGACGGCTGGTGGCGCCCCACGTTTCCCAACGCGCGCTATCTGTTTGTCAGCGAGGAATTCGGGTTTTGGTCGAGCGAGCTGGCGAGATCACCGCTGGAAAGGACCGGCGACTACATCGGGGACAGCGTCATGCCGCTTTTCGAGGCTGGACTCGCCGATATGATCGACTCCCGGCATGTCATCGATTCGTCCATTCGCGTCATTCCGCTGCCCGGACACACACCGGGGCACGTCGGCGTTTGCATTGAAAGCAATCGGAGGCGGGCGATTATATCCGGCGACCTGTTTCACACAGCGCTTCAATTGGAAAATCCGGACTGGAGCACGAGGTTTTGTGTCGATCCCGATCAGTCCCGCCAAGCCAGGCGAGCGTTCTTTGACGCACATGCCGACACGGATACGCTGATTTTGCCAGCGCACTTTCCCTATCCGTGTGCGGGGTTCATTTGTCGCATGGGGACTGCCTACGCCTTTCGATTCATGAGTTCGGAGAAGATTCTGAATATGTCCTAGCACATCGGGGCGTTGTTCGATAAATTGCGCGCGGACCGGTGATGTCGACGCGCAACGGCCGACATGGTTGACTGGTTCCGTC
This sequence comes from Burkholderia sp. EMB26, assembly GCF_024730645.1. Lineage (NCBI taxonomy): Bacteria > Pseudomonadati > Pseudomonadota > Betaproteobacteria > Burkholderiales > Burkholderiaceae > Burkholderia > Burkholderia sp. EMB26. The sequence continues at coordinate 1,208,292 of NZ_CP078071.1, read as the reverse complement.
AATCCGAACCCACACATCATGCGCAGGATGATGCAGGACGTCGATGGCGCATCCGGTGCCTGGCCGCGACCATCGACCCGCATTTCCGCGAGTCGTGCGGCTACGGTTGGTACTGACGATTCGCTGTTTGGTCGGTGTCGTTGAGCGGCTCGACGAGATCGATCTGCGCTTTCAGTGGATTCGGCTGGTCAACGCTCAAGGTGCCCGCCGACGTGAACGCCAGTTGATTGTCGAGATCGGCGTTATACATCGGCCACGCAATCAGACCGGCGTCGGAAGGATTCCCCGTTCTGGCGAATGCCGTCCAGTAGGCGATCATGTCGTGCGCGACCTGTTCGTCCTGACTGGCCACGGCTGTGCCGTACGCGGCGGAGAGCGTGTCGAACACATAGGGAATCTCGGCCGCATGCGTCGCGCCGCTGACCTTGCCGCGTATCGACTGGGCAACGTACGAGAAGCGATACAGATAAGTCGGCACACCCCGCGCGGTAAAGGTTCGTGCAACGAACCGTGCGGGTTCGTCCATGGTGATGACACGGGCGATCTGGTTCTCCACTGTCGAAACGGACGCCGTGCCCGTCGGGTCGAACGCCGCGGCAGCCGCGCTCAGGTTTTGCTGACCGAAGATCGCATAGGCCTGCTCCTTGGTCGTGAGTCCGCGCGTGGCAAATCCGAGGTCCGCATTGTTGACGCCGAGCAGGAGCGGAACCTTCGCGAACTGGCCGGCCTTGTACTGATTCTCGGGTTCGTCGACCACGAGTTTGCCGTCGATGATGGAACTGCCGGAGAACGTCGCGAGGCTATGTGCGGTATTCAGCGTCGTAGTGTCCAGCCCGTCGAGAACCTGATCGGCCGAGAGCGCGCGCAAGGCGTGCAAGGAACGGGCGTCGCTGCCGGTGATGCCGAATCCTGCAGCAAACGCGGAACCCTGTTCCTCCGCGGACGCGCCGACTGTTTTCGCGTTGCGAGAGAGCGTGCGCCCGAAGTACTGGTTGACGCGTCCATTGCCGGACTCGACGATCGCCTTTGCAAACAGTCCCGATGCCTGTGGTGAAGTCAGCAGGTTGTGAACCGATTCTCCTCCAGCGGATTCCCCGAAGAGCGTGACGTTTGCCGGGTCGCCGCCGAAGTTCGCGATGTTGCGCTGTACCCATTTGAGCGCGGCGATCTGATCCATGTAGCCGTAGTTGGCCAACATCTCGCCGGATTGCGCGGCGGCCGCCGTCACGGCCGGATGTGCGAAGAAACCGAACCGGCCGAGACGGTAGTTCACGGTGACGATGACGACGCCTTGCCTGGCGAACTGCGTGCCGTCATATGTCGGCATCGACGTGCCGCCAATGACGTATGCACCACCGTAAATCCAGACCATGACGGGCAGATTCTTGCCGTTGCCGCTTTGCGGGCGCCATACATTCAGGTACAGGCAATCTTCAGACGGTGTGACCGTCAGCGTCGCGTTCGGGCCGCTCGTCTGCATGCAGTCGTGAACGAAAGACGTGGCCTGGCGCACGCCGCTCCATGCGGCCACGGGCTGCGGCGGTCTCCAGCGCAAGTCGCCGACTGGCGGAGCCGCGAACGGAATACCCTTGAATGCGATCACGCCGTTGTTCAGGGTGCCTTGTACGGCGCCGTCGGCGGTCACGGCGATCGTGGGGTCCGAAGTGACGGAGGAGCCGTCGCCGCCGCAACCTGACAGCAAGACGGCGAGCGTTGACGAAACGAACAGCACGGGCAAACGCCTTCCGCTATCGTGCCTCGGTGAAGCGCAGGCTTTGGCTTTTTTCAACGGGTTGTGTTTCCGTGAAATCATGGCTGTCATCTCTCCTTGAATCCATCGTTCAAGCGTGGAACGTTTTAATTGTCACCATGGTTCTTGTGTCGGCGAGCGCTGCGGCGCAGAGCGGAATCGAGTATCGAAGGACGACTTTGTGCCGTCAAATTCCGGCCAATAATGGCCGGCATGAATCGGGTTCATGCACGTGCGCCGTGAGCAATGCCGATCGGACGTGACGAAGCGGGCGTCCCGTCATCAGGCCGGAAGCCCGCTGAGACGTTGTGCAAGCCCGCGAGTTAGCCCGCGTCACTCACGAGCACGACTCTCTTTGACATGATGTCCGCTCGGGTTGACGGGCGAGTCACGCGAGCCTGGCGATGCGCTCGGCGAATCCTCTCGTTGACACCGGTCTCGCTTTTCGATGACCATGCGTCAAATCGCTTCACCGCGCGCAGTCAAATCAGTTCGGCCCATGTATCAAGCTGTCCGTCATGACATCCATTGACCATATCGATCTGAATCTTTTGCGCGTTTTCCAGGCTATCGTGGAAGAGCGCAGTCTGACGCGCGCGGGCGAGCGTCTTGCACTGTCTCAACCGGCGGTCAGCTATTCGCTTGGGCGATTGCGCACTTTGTTCGACGACACGCTATTCATCCGGACCCGCACGGGCATGCAGCCCACGCCCGTCGCACTCGAGCTGGCCGAAATCGTCGGGAGCGCGCTCGACACCGTGCGGCAAGCGTTGCGTCACGCCGAGCGCTTCGATCCGGCTACCAGCACGCGAACATTTCGCCTGTCGCTGTCGGATGCGGGGGAGATGGCGTATCTGCCAGCGATCTGCGCCGTGCTGCATGACGCCGCGCCGCGCGTGAAACTTGTTGTAGCGCCATTGCCGGTCGAAGAAATCGAAGAAGCGTTGCGCGCGAGTCGGCTGGATTTCGCAATCGGCAACCTGCCGTCGCTACTGCCGCGCACGCGCCATTGCGTGCTCTTCGAGGAATCGTATGTGTGCATGACGCGCAAACGCGGCGATCTGCCCGACGGCAAAAAACTGAAACTGGAGCAGTTTCTTGCCGCGTCGCACGTTCAGGTTCGCTCGCTCGAACACAGCCATGACGCGCTGGATGATGCCCTGCGCGCACAGGGCGTCGGGCGCAATATTGCGCTGGTGTTGCCGCATTTCGTGGCGGCGCCCGGCGTGCTGGCTGCCACGGATCTGTTCGCCACGCTGCCGGAAAAACTCGCGCGTATTCTCAACAAAGGCGACGCGTTCAACATCTACGCGCTGCCGGTGCCATTGCCGAAAGTCGCGGTGACGATGCACTGGCACGAACACTTTCACGACGATGAAGGTAACGCGTGGATGCGCGGCCTGATGACCGACACCCTCGCGAGTTTCAAAACGATGTGATCCCGGTCGGAGCTGGAGCGTTCCGCTTGACTCGGACCTGATCGCGATGTTCCGGCTCGCCGCTCACGACGTCCACCATGCAGGAGCCGCAAACGCCTTCGCATGACGAACAGTGTCAAGGTGACAGTCGGCGCGGTCGAATTCGCCGAAAGGATGGCCTGATATCGACGCAGCCAATGCGCGTCAGCCGTCGGGTTGACGAAACATCGAATAGATCGTGTCGCGCAACCATGCGACGCCCGGGTCGCTCGTGAATTGCGTGTGTGAGTGCACCTGGATCTCGATGGGCGGCAGGGTGAATGGCAATGGCAGAATGCGAAAGGCCCTCCCGCGATTGAAGCGCTGCGCAAGGCTCTTGGGGAAGATCACCGCCAGGTCCGAGTTCATCACGATTTCGGGCGCCACGACGAAGTGCGGCAGCCGTACCACGACATCGCGTTTGAAGTTCAGCTCGTCGAGCCATTGCTCGACCATGCGATGGCCCGTGGCGTTGGTGCTCGCGTAGACGTAGCGCAAGGCGGTCAGATCGTCGCGTGTCGGCCGCGCCTTGCCTAGCGGATGATTGGCGCGCACCACGCAGACATGCTCGTCGACGAATAGGGTCTCGCTGACGCATCCCGCGTCGAGGCCCGGCACGTAGCCGAGCGCCAGATCGATTTCGCCGGCGCGCATGGCGGCGCTGACGGATTCCACCGGAACATTGACCGCTTCGATTCGAATGCCGTGCGCGTCGCGTTCCAGCAGCGCGACCAGCGGCGGCAGAAAATAGAATTCCGACATGTCCGACATCGAAATGCGAAACACGCGCCGGGCGGTCGCGGGATCGAACTTGGCGAGTTGCTGGACCGCCTCGTTGATGATCGACAACGCCTGCGCGAGCGGCGGATACAGCCGATGCGCGGCATCGGTCGGCACCATGCCGGTGGGCGTGCGCACGAAAAGCGGATCGTCGAAGATGGTGCGCAAGCGCCGCAGGGCATGGCTCACCGCGGGCTGGGTCAATTCCAGACGGTCGCCGGCAGCGGTCAGGCTGCGCAGATCCCAGATGGCAAGGAACACGCGCAGCAGGTTCAGATCGGCGATACCGGAGTTGGGCTTCGTCATACGGGTTGACTCACGAACGAGCGCTGGTCGCGCCATGCGGCCATCAATGTGTGGCGAGATTACCGTATGTGCTGCGCATTGCAAAATGCGGCGTACCACCTCGATAGGGCGGCAAGGTGTGGAAGTCCCTGCGCATCAGGTCGCGCACCGGCGACGCGAGCGCGTCGGCGAGCGCCGACGCATCGTCGAAGACGACCTTGTTGCGCTGCATCGCTTCCGCGCGCGCGCACGGCAGGCCGATGGTGCAGTCGATGCGCGTATAGATCTCCAGCTCGCGCAGTGCGGGCAAGGTCGACATCAGCGGCGCGTGATGCTGCAGGTAATGCGCGAGCCATGTGTCGAAGTCATCCGCCGGGCCGTCGTAAGCGACGAGATAGGTGCACCGCTGCACGCGTGCTTCGCCTCCCGGCGTGGATGGTGCCAGGGTGCGTACCGCCATGGCCTGCTGCGTGAAGTGCTCGACTGTCGATTGCGCCTGCAGAGCGTGGTGAATCGGACCGTCGCAGGCCGCGGCCGCCTCGAGCGTCGCCAGTTCGTCGAAATAGAGTTGCAGCACGCTCGACGGCGCATCGGCAGCTGGTGCGATGCGCGGGTCGACCCGTTGGCTTATCGGTTCATGCACGACCAGGCCGCGTAATCCTTCAATGCGCTGCAGGGGCGCGACATCCAGCAGGGATGGCTGTCCACTCCCCCCGATCAGAAACAGGCAGACTTGCATGATCACGCCACCTCGCATGGAGCGGCCACGCGCGCGAGCCGATGAAACTGCCGGGCGAAGTACACGAGGCCGTCGCCGTCTTCGTGCGAGGCGATGTGTTCGACCTGTACGAAAAGCACCGAATGCGAGCCAACCTGCTTGCTGTCTACGATGCGGCCTTCAAGACTCGCGATCGCATCGTCGAGCACGGGGAGCTGCAGGGCGCCCGGGCGCGAGCCGCAGCGCGCAAAGCGCTCTTCCATCGAGCATCCGTCCATGCCCGCGAAAACACGCGCCAGCGCTTGCGCGTGCGCGCCCAGCACATTGATGCACGCGCGGCCATTGCCGAGCAGTACGTCGTGAACATAACTCGACTGGTTGATGCAGACGAGCATCGTTGGTGGCGTGTCGGTCACGGAGCATACGGCGCTTGCGGTGATACCGCAGCGCCCGTGCGGGCCGTCCGTGGTGATGACGTTGACGGCCGCGCCGAGCGAGGCCATTGCGTTGCGAAACTGTGCACGCGCTTGATCGTGGGTCATGGCTGCTGTCCTTTCGGGGAGAGGCGCATATTCAGGGATACGGCGTGACGGGAGGAATACCCACGAAAACCGCACCCGATGCATCGTAGTTGCCTTCGCCGAGGAAAGCGTGTTGCGTGACGACGATCGAGTCCCGTACAAGACGCTGCATGCGGTTCTCGCGATAGATCGCGCCGATGCCCGCCATCTTGTACGCCTGCATCACGATATCCGCACAGGTGTGAGCCGCGTGGGTGGCAGACAGACGCAGCAAATTTGCTTCCGCGGGCAGCACCGGATCGCCAGCCAGCACCGTTTGCCACGATGTTTCCGCGGACTCGAAGAAGAATGCCCGCGCGCTGCGCAACTGGGCTTCCGCCTGCGCGAGCCCTGAACGATAGTACGCGCGATCGGCAAGACGTGGCGCGCCCGTGGTGGTCTTCGTCACGCCAGACATCCCCGCCAGCAGATCGAGTGCGGCACGCGCCAGGCCAAGGTTGACTGCCGCATGCACCTGCGCCTGGTAGGCGATGGCGGGATACCGATACAGAGGCTCATCGATCAGCGGCGTGCCGCCGCGCACGAAGGTCCATTGTTCGTCGACGTATTTGTCTTTCAGGCGCAGATCGTGGCTGCCCGTGCCTTGCATGCCGACCACGTTCCAGTTGTCGACGATCTCGACTTCGCTTGCCGGAAAGACCGCCGTGAACGGCTTGCCGGCGTTCTTGTCGTCCGCGCCAGCAGGCACACCGCCGATTCCTACGCCGATCCAGTCCGCACCTTTACAGCCGCTGGCGAAGCGCCATTGTCCCGACACGAGAAAGCCGCCGGGTGCGCGCTCGGCCTTTTGCAGCGGATACAAGCCCCCTGAGAAGACCTGGTCGGGTCCCGATGCGTAGATCTGCGCTTGCGTTTCAACCGGCAATGACGCAAGGTAGGTATTGGCGGAGCCGAACGCCGCGACCCACGCGGTCGAGCCGTCGGCAATCGCGATGCGTTCGAGCATCTGGAGGAAGCGCGCCGGCGGCAGCGCATCGCCGCCGAAACGTTTCGGCGTGCTCGCGCGAAAAATGCCCGCGCGTTTCATCTTGCCGATCATATCGCGCGGCACATGAGATACCTTGTCGAATTCGTCACGGCGACGCTCGACTTCTTCAATCAGCGCATCGAGCGATAGCGGCGCGGCATACTGCGGATAGTCGTTATGCGATTCGATGATGGCTTCGCTTTGAAGGTCTTGCATGAGTGATACCTCGCGGTTGCTGGTGTGGGGATGTCATTCGGGCTGCTGACGAACAGCAGCGCGCATCGCTTTCGGAAATGTCTCGCGTGCGAGCAACGTGGCGACGACGGTCACGAGTCCGAGTACGCCCAGATAGATGGCGACCGGCACGGCGCTGTGATAGTGCGCGAGCAGCGCGGTCGCGATCATCGGCGAGAGGCCGCCACCGAGCACGGACGAGACTTCGCGGCCGATGCCGAGTCCCGAAAAGCGCAGGTGCACCGGCAACATCTCGCTGATGAACGCGGGCTGTGCGCCCTGGAGAATGCCGAGCGTGACGCTGTTGGCGAGGATAAGCGCGGCCACTACCTTCCAATACTCGCCCGAACCCAACAGCACGAAGTAGGGCCATGCCACCAGCATGATCGCGATCGCGCCGGCGAGATAGACCGGCTTGCGTCCGACCTTGTCGGTCACCCAGCCGAAGAACAGGGAGACGGGTATCATCAGCAGCATGGAGATGCACAGACCGCCGAGAATCCAGCTCGACGTGATGCCGAGAAACTGCGCGTAGGTGATCGAGAAAGCGAAGAAGAGGTAGGATGCCGCGCCCTCGCCAAACCGCAGGCCGAACACAGTGAGCACTTCGCGCGGACATTGGCGCAACACTTCGATGACAGGCATCCGGCTTTCATGGCGCGTCGCCTTCACTTCGGCGAACGCGGCGCTTTCTCCAATCGAGCGGCGCATCCAGAGGCCGAGGACGACGAGTGCGGCGCTGGCCAGAAACGGAAGGCGCCATCCCCAGCTGTGGAAGTCGTCCGCCGGAACGTTTTTCGCCAGCAGGAACGCGCCCGTGGACAATACGAAGCCCAGTGCGGCGCCACAGGGGCTCCAGGCGGCGAGTGCACCGCGCCTGGATCGCGGCGCGTTCTCGTGGATCAGTAAAATACTGCCGCTCCATTCACCGCCGGCGGCAAGCCCCTGAAGAATGCGCAACAGCACCAGCATGACGGGTGCCGCGATGCCGACCTGCCGATACGTTGGCAGAACGCCCATCAGGACGGTGGCCGTACCCATCGTGAGCAGCGTAAGTGTCATGACGGCCTTGCGGCCGTACCGGTCGCCGATATGGCCACATAGCACGCCACCGATCGGCCGGGCGATAAAGCCGACCGTGAACCCGCCGAATGCAGCGATGGTGCCCGTCAGCGGATCGGTGCCGACCGGAAAGAACAGCTTGCCGAAGACGAGCGCGGCCGCGGTGCCGTACAAGAAGAAGTCGTACCACTCGAGGATTTGGCCGAGTACGGCCGTGGTAACGGCACGACGCACGTTGCTCGCGGACCGCGCGGATCGGGGATGAGCGAGCGCGCCCAGATCGGAGTTCAGAGCTTCAGGGTTCATGGTGGGGGAAGACATGAAGTGATGGTTCCCGCTTCCCTGATGCTCCAGAAGCGGCGCGAGTCGTATCGATTCGATGTGCCCCACGATATGAGCGTCCACAATCGCGGTCAAATTCGAGACAAAAATGGACGACATGAATCTGGTGCATGTCGCGCTCGCCGCCGTACGTACTAACCCTTGCTTTACATGGCGTATCAACTGCGCTTGTTGACCGTCACCTTTTCGGTCGATTTGCCGCGTGCAATGAGCAACCGCGGACCGCACTCAAGCCCGCGCACGTATTTCCGGCGCGCCGGTATGAGTGACCGACTGCTGCACCGCACTGGGCACGGTATGGACGTGACCGGGCGCGAAGCGCCGTTTTTCGCTGACGGTTACGAACGCATCATCGAGCCAGGCATGTGCCTGACCATCGAGCCCGGAATTTATGTTGAAGGCATCGGTGGCTTTCGCCATTCCGACACCGTGTTGATCGGCGACGATGGCCCTGTCATGCTGACCGGTGGCCCGGTGAGCATCGGTGCGCTGACGCTTCCGATGCATTCTTGAAGAACGCTCGGCGGTCGCCGTCGGGCAGGCGCAGACGAACCGCATCCGGCCGGCGGCGAGATATCTTGCCAGCCCGAAGGACTGGGAGTGGGTGGCAGGGGCGACGAGGTTGGGGGCGGGTCGGTCGATGTCACGCCTGTCGCGACTGCCCGATGATCGGCGCATCGCTGAATCGCGTCATCGTTGACGTTCCTTTATTGAGGCGGGTGTGACGCTGCCCCACGACTAAGCCCGGTGAGCCCGCCAAGCCCGCTGGATCGCGCAACGAGGGGGTGACGGTGTCCGCGTGCCCCAAACGTTTAGAATTCCCGTCGAATCAGTTCAAGGCCCTGTCGGTAAGTTGTCACCTCAAACTCGGGGAATCGGCGCTTGAACTTCGTGGAATCGAAGAGATTGTCCTGCTCGTAGCGAGGCAGAAGCTCCCGGATCTCACGTACCTGCGGGGAGAAGAGGCCCGCGACCCAAAACGCCCCTTTCCCGATGATCGAATAGGCGGGCGGTCGTCCAAACGCGGCGCTGGCCATGTCGACGAACTCCCGGTAGGTCGGCCGGTCGTCGCAGCACGGCAGATGCCAGGTCTGCCCGAACGCGTCCGGCGAGTTGCCGAGCGTCGCGAGCGCACGGCTCGCGTCGGGCGTCCAGATAAGAGTGCGCCGCGTGTCGTCACGCAACGGCACCTTCGGCTTCTTGCCTTCCTTCAGCTTGTCGATGACCAACGCATTCGTGAAGCTCTGCGTCTTGCCCGGGCCATAGAACTCGGGTGCCCGGCCGATCAGCACCGGGATGTCGCCACGCGCCATCTCTTCGAGCACCATCGACGCCATTGCCGCGCGCACCTTGCCCTTGCGGCCTACCGGCGCGAACTGTGTCGCCTCGGTCTGCAGCCGGTTGTTCTGCGGGTACATGTAGGTGTTGTCGAAATAGGCGAATCGAGCACCTTCCGCGCGGCACGCATCCAGCGCGTTCTTCAACATCACCGGAAACTGCGTTTCCCACAGCTCCGTGTCCGGGGGCAGGCCCGCCGTGAAGTAGACGATGTCACTGCCTTTCACCGCCTGGGCGGTCTGTCGCGCATCAAGCAGATTGGCCGACACCAAGCTATCGGTGTCGTTGACCTTGCGCGGATTGCGGCTGACGAGGCGGATTTCGCCGGTGTTGAGGCGGCGCAATTCCCGCGCCAGTTCCGTGGCGATCTGACCGTTCGCTCCCAGTATCGTTTGCATGTCGGATACCTTCGTGACCTTGTGTCGAATGACGATGGACACTAGGCTAACCTTGAAGGCAAGTTCAAAGTCAAGCGGTTACGGCAACGATCGCAACGTTACATCCGCACTCGGTGCGGAGCCAACCTTTTCGAGCGCGGCAACCGTGGCGTCGTTGCCTTGCAGGATCGCGTTCTGTAGCGCGGTACAACCGAGCGCATCGACGTGATCCGGGTTCGCGCCATGTGCGACGAGTACCGGCAGCAGGTCGAGGCGGCCGAACAGCGCGGCGAACGACAGCGCTGTTCTGACTTGTCACGCGGGTTCTGCGCGAGTTCGTTCAGCGTTGACGACTCGTAGTTCACTTCGCCCTTGCGGTCGCCGAAGTTCAGCGCACCGTCCTGGTTGTTGTTCGTGACGCGCACGCGCGGACGGTTGATCGACGACTGATTGAAGTTCGCGCCGAGGCGGTACATCTGCGTATCGGTGTGCGAGAACATCCGACCCTGCAGCATCCGGTCTTCCCACGGCTCGATGCCCGGCACCATCCGCGACGGGGAAAAGGCATTCCTCGTTCGCCCCGGAAATATATTTAGGCAAACCAAATAAATAGAAGTTACGTCGGTGAGGCACCTGCCTGCATCAGCTAACGCGATCCACGGCCATGGATGCTCAGTCGGTTCGAGGCCGGGTTGGTGCGGGCATGCGACCGGATCGGTGACACGACAACGTCGTATCGATCGGTGGCGATGCTGATTCTCGAGACGGACGCCGCCGAGCGCCACGGCATCCGGACGCGTGGCGGTGTGGCGATGGCGCGCCGTGATCACTTGACATTCAACTTAACTTCAATCCTAGGATTTCGTCTGCATCCTTTCACGTCGTTGCTTCAGTGCGGTGCGATCGAGTCATGACCCGAAGTCGCGCCGACTTATATGAGGAATCGAGAATGTTCAAGCGTTGGCTTTTGAGGCATTGGCTCCTGGCCATCATGATTTCCGTGCTGACGGGCGGATACGCCTATGCAGCCGACGTTGCGCGGAACGAGGGCGTGCCACAGCTGAACGGCAAGGTTCTGGTCGTGATGACCAATCACTCGAAGTATCCGTCTCGATCGGATACGACCGGCCTCTGGTTCACCGAGTTGACTCATTTCTATGACGTCGCCCAGGCAGCCGGGCTGCAAATGGATTTTGCGAGTCCGGCGGGGGGTGAAGTCCCGATCGACGAGCGCAGCCTGAAGTCTTTCTACCTGGATGATTCGGCACGCGCACATTTGGCCGATCCTGCTTTCATGGCGCGATTGAAGGCGACTTTGCCGGCCGCGGCCGTCGATCCCGCCGACTACAAGGCGATCTACTTCACTGGCGGGCACGGTACGTTGTGGGACTTTCCCGACAACGCGGCGCTGAAGGCCGTCAGCGAGCAGATTTATCGTCAGGGGGGCGTCGTCTCGGCCGTTTGCCATGGCGTATCCGCGTTGTTGCCGCTCCAGGACGCCGAAGGCAAGTCTCTCCTCGCGGGCGTGCCGGTGACGGGCTTCTCCGACATGGAGGAGACGCTGTCCGGCATGAAGTCACAGGTTCCGCTCTTCTTGCAGGATGCACTTGTGAGCCGTGGTGCGCGCTACAAGAAGGCGTTTCTTCCCTTTACATCCTATGTCGTCAGTGACGACCGGATCATCACCGGGCAAAACCCGCAATCGAGCAAGGAAATTGCCGAGGCGGTCGTCAAGCGGCTCAGGGAAACGAATTGACTGGCTGCCGATGCCGGCAGAGCAAGTAGCAGGAAACGGGGCGCGTGGTCATCGAGTTTGCGCAACGGGGGTACCGGGAGCGTGATCGTACGCGGTTCGGGTATCGGGTGGTCAGATGTAGCCGCTTTTCGATTACCAAAGGAGGCTGTCATGAGCGGTAAGGATGAAGTCGACGTCATCAGCAAATCTCGTCGCGAACTGATGATCGGAGCGGGTGCAGTAGCGGCTGCCTCGATGGCGCTGCCCTTGTTTTCTTCGAGTGGCACGGCCGGTGCCGCATCAGCCAAGCATCCGATTTATCCGTCGGCAGGAGAGGCTGACCGTGGTAACAAGATCGTGACGAAGGACGGCGTCGAGATCTTCTACAAGGATTGGGGCAAAGGCCAGCCGATCGTCTTCAGTCACGGTTGGCCGCTGTCGGCGGATGACTGGGACGCTCAAATGCTGTTCTTCGTCGAGCATGGTTATCGCGTCATCGCCCATGATCGTCGTGGGCATGGGCGATCCACGCAAACAGCCGACGGCAATGACATGAATCACTACGCTGCCGATCTCGCGGCCCTGACCGAGGCGCTCGATATCAGGAATGCCGTCCACATCGGGCACTCGACCGGGGGCGGGGAAGTTGCTGCCTACGTAGCGCGTCATGGCATGAAGCGGACTTCAAAGATCGTTCTGGTCAGCGCAGTGCCACCGGTCATGGTGAAGAGCGAGCGCAACCCCGGCGGAACGCCGATTGAAGTCTTCGACGGCTTCAGGAAGCAGCTTGCCGCCAACCGGGCGCAGTTCTACCTCGACGTGCCGTCGGGACCGTTTTACGGCTTCAACCGGGCGGGCGCGAAGGTGTCCGAAGGCGTCATCCGCAATTGGTGGCGTCAGGGCATGATGGGTGGAATCAAGGCTCAATACGATTGCATCAAGGCCTTCTCGGAAACGGATTTCACCGAAGACTTGAAGAAAATCACGCAACCGGCGCTGGTCCTGCATGGTGACGACGACCAGGTCGTGCCATACAAGGATGCCGGCGTGCTGTCCGCAAAGCTGCTCAAGAACGCGACGTTGAGAATCTATCCGGGCTACCCGCACGGGATGCTGACGACCAATGCGGATGTCATCAACGCGGACATTCTGAAGTTCATCAAGAGCTAAAGGTCAAGGCGGCCTCTCCAGCAAGAGGCCGCCTGTTTCCGATACCGCGCCGATCTGTCGATCGGGCTCACTCTGCCGGGAGCGCGTCGGTGACGAGAACGATCTTGCCAATGTGCACGCCGGAATCGATCAACTCGTGAGCCCCGCGCGCGTCCTTCAACGGGAAGGTCTTGTAAACCTGGGGTTTGACCATTCCCGCCTGGATCAACGGCCAGACATGCATCTCCAGTTCACGAATAATTTCCGCTTTCTCGTTGGGTGTTCGGGAGCGCAGCGTCGAACCGATATGCGTCAGGCGTTTCGTCATCATCGGCCACAGATCGAGGTCTTTGGCGGGGCCTTTCAATACACTCACCTGCAGGATGCGGGCGTTCATTGCAGCGACCGTGTAGTTACGTGCGACGTAATCCCCGGCGATGATGTCGAGAATGACGTCGACACCGTTCCCGTTCGTGAACTCGCTGACCTTTTCGACGAAATCCTCGCCCCGGTAATTGATCGCGTGATTGGCCCCAAGACGCAGGCTGGCCTCGCGATGAACCTCCGATCCGACGGTGGTCATGACCTTCGACGCACCGAATGCTTTGGCCAGCATTGTCGCCGTGGTGCCGATACCTGAAGCGCCGCCATGGATGAGAACCGACTCGCCGGCTTGTAGTTTGCCGCGCTGAAACAGATTGAGCCAGACCGTCATGAACGTCTCCGGCATTGCCGCGGCTTCGACGACACCAAGTCCCTTCGGGAGCGTCATGGTAACCCGGTGATCGGCCACTGCATATTCGGCATAACCACCACCGGTAACGAGCGCGCACACGACATCGCCGCGCTTGAAGCGCTTCACTGCGCTCCCCACGTCGATGACCTCGCCCGCGATCTCGAGGCCCGGGATGTCCGATGCGCCCGGTGGCGGATTGTAGAAGCCCTTGCGCTGGAAGACATCGGGACCGTTGACGCCAGCGGCGTGAACGCGGATCAGGACCTGTTCGTCGGTGGGGCGCGGCACCGGACGTCGGGATGGAACGAGTACGTCGGGACCGCCGGGATGGACGATTTCGATCGCGGTCATTTCGGTAGGAGGTGTGAAAGCGTCAGCAGGCATTGCGTTTCTCGGATAGATTTGGAGTGACGACTGCGTGCCGGCCCGACTCCGGGCCGGAAGCAGTAGTACGATTCGGAACAGCGGCATTGTCGCGTCGTACCTCCGCGTACGAGCTTCACGGCCCGGCACTTGCCATGTCGGGCCGAACAGCGATAGTCATCGCCACTGGATGCGAGCGGACAGGGCCGGTTCCCCCGGCAGCCCGCTCGCATCGATGTACCACCGCTTTTTGTCAGGCGAGATCGAATCGATCGAGATTCATCACCTTGACCCAGGCCGCCACGAAGTCACGAATGAACTTCGCCTCGCCGTCTGCACTCGCATAGACTTCGGACAATGCCCGCAGCACGGCATTCGAACCAAACACCAGATCCACGCGCGTACCGGTCCACTTCAGCTCACCGGTCCGACGGTCACGTCCTTCATAGGTGTCTTCGCCGGCAATCGGCTTCCATTCGGTCGCCATGTCGAGCAGGTTGCGGAAGAAATCGACGGTCAGCGTTTCGGGCTGGTCGGTAAAAACGCCGTGTTTTTCGTCGCCGGTTTGGACGTTCAACACGCGCAGTCCGCCGACGAGCGCCGTCATCTGTGGGGCGGTCAGCGTCAACAGTTGCGCCTTGTCGATCAGCAGCGCTTCGGCCGGCACCGCGAATTTGTCCTTGACGAAATTACGGAAACCGTCTGCGACCGGTTCGAGCACCGCGAAGGAGTGCGCGTCGGTCTGTTCCTGAGAGGCGTCCATCCGGCCGGGCGCGAACGGCACAACCACGTCGTGGCCAGCGCGCTTCGCCGCCTGCTCGATGCCGGCGCCGCCGGCCAGTACGATCAGATCGGCCAGCGAAATCTTCTTGCCGCCAGGCTGCGTGCTGTTGAACTCGCCCTGAATGCGCTCGAGAACTTTCAGAACCTTGGCCAATCGTGCGGGCTCGTTGACGGCCCAGTCCTTCTGCGGCGCGAGGCGGATACGCGCGCCGTTGGCGCCGCCGCGCTTGTCCGAGCCGCGGAATGTCGATGCCGACGCCCATGCGGTGGACACGAGCTCGGCCACGGAAAGCCCCGAGGCAAGGATCGTCTCCTTGAGCGAGGCAACGTCCGTGTCGTCGACGAGCACATGATCGACCGCAGGAATCGGGTCCTGCCAGATCAGCTCTTCGGTCGGCACGTCCGGCCCGAGGTATCGGGCGCGCGGTCCCATGTCGCGGTGCGTGAGCTTGAACCACGCGCGCGCGAACGCGTCGGCGAACACGTCGGGGTTGTCCATGAAATGACGCGAGATCTTCTCGTAGACGGGGTCGAAGCGCAGCGAGAGATCGGTGGTCAGCATGGTGGGCAGCAGCTTTTTCGACGGATCGTGTGCATGCGGGATCGTCGGTTCGGCGTTTTTCGCCACCCACTGGTGAGCGCCTGCGGGGCTCTTCGTGAGTTCCCATTCGTATCCGAACAGGTTCTTGAAAAAGCCCATGCCCCATTGAGTCGGCGTGTCGCTCCACGTGACTTCGAGGCCGCTCGTGATCGTGTCCGCGCCTTTGCCGGTGCCAAAGCTGTTCTTCCAGCCAAGCCCTTGCTGCTCGAGACCGGCAGCCTCGGGTTCCAGACCGACGTTGTCGGCCGGACCCGCGCCGTGCGTCTTGCCGAAGGCATGACCACCGGCAATCAGCGCCACGGTTTCTTCGTCGTTCATCGCCATGCGTCCGAAGACCTCCCGGATGTCGTACGCTGCCGCGACGGGATCGGGATTGCCGTCCGGACCTTCCGGATTCACGTAGATGAGGCCCATCTGCACCGCGGCAAGCGGATTTTCGAGGTTGCGCCCGGCGTTGCCACCGTGTTGCGATTCGCAGGCGCCGCCCTTGCCGTAGCGCAGGTCGCCGCCAAGCCAGGTCGTCTCGCTGCCCCAGTAGACGTCGCGATCCGGCTCCCACGTGTCCTCGCGGCCACCGGCGTAGCCGAAGGTCTTGAATCCCATCGTGGTAAGCGCAACGTCACCCGTGAGAATCAGCAGATCGGCCCACGAGATCTTCTGACCGTACTTCTGCTTGATCGGCCACAGCAGGCGGCGAGCTTTGTCGAGACTCACGTTGTCCGGCCAGCTGTTGAGCGGCGCGAAGCGCTGCTGGCCGCGCCCGGCGCCGCCGCGCCCGTCGCCCATGCGATAGGTGCCGGCACTGTGCCAGGCCATCCGTACGAATAACGGACCGTAGTGGCCGAAGTCCGCCGGCCACCAGTCCTGGGAGTCGGTCATCAGGGCAGCCAGATCTTTCCTGAGCGCGTCGAGGTCGAGGCTGTTGAAGGCTTCGGCATAGTTGAAGCCAGGGTCGAGCGGGTCGGTTTTACTCGAGTGCTGGCTGAGCAGATCCAGGCGCAATTCGTTTGGCCACCAATCGCGATTGGTCGTGCCGCCGCCGTTGGCATGGTTGAATGGGCACTGCCCTTCGTTCGACATAAGCACCTCTGTATGAGGACGTGTGGGTGTATCGCTATGCACGGAGCGGTCGCCGGGAGCAATGCTCCCGCGTGCTGTGAGCCGCGCGAACGGACACTTGAATAATGTGTGAGTGTTTCTCGGGGAGGCAGTGTGCTTTCCCGGAAGGAGGCAGGCGGGTGCCGGGCGTGTTTCTTTTCCGGCACCCGTCGCGATTACCCTCGCAGGAACGCGAGCAGATCGGCGTTGATCGTGTCGGCGTTGGACGTAGGCATGCCGTGCGGGAAGCCCTTGTAGGTCTTCAGCGTGCTGTTCCGAGCGAGCTTCGCCGACAGCAAGCCGGAATCGGCATAGGGGACGATCTGATCGTCATCACCATGCATCGCGAGCACGGGAATCGTGGTGCTCTTCAGGTCCTCGGTAAAGTCGGTCTGCGAGAACGCGACGATGCCGTCGTAATGCGCCTTGGCGCTGCCCATCATGCCCTGGCGCCACCAGTTCCAGATCACGCCTTGCGACGGTTTCGCGCCGGCACGGTTGTAGCCGTAGAACGGGCCGGCCGGAACGTCGTAATAAAACTGAGCACGGTTCGCGGCCAGTTGCGCCTGCAGGTTATCGAACACGTCCTTCGGCAGGCCGCCCGGGTTCTTGTCTGTCTTGACCATCAGCGGCGGCACAGCGCTGATCAGCACGGCCTTCGAGACGCGATCTTCGCCATGACGGGCGACGTAGTGGATGACTTCGCCACCGCCGGTGGAGTGGCCGACATGAACGGCGCCTTGCACGCCGAGATGGTTCACGACAGCGGCGACGTCGTCCGCGTAATGATCCATGTCATGACCGTCCCACACCTGGCTGGAGCGTCCGTGACCGCGGCGGTCATGCGCGATGACCCGGTACCCGTGCGACAGGAAAAAGAGCATCTGGGCATCCCAGTCGTCCGCGCTGAGCGGCCAACCGTGATGGAAGAAGATGACCTGCGCGTCGCGCGGACCCCAGTCCTTGTAGAAGATCTGAACGCCATCCTTTGTTGTGACGTATCCCATGATCAGCACTCCTTTTCGATATTCAAGTTGACAACCAGTGACGTGTACGGCGATCGTTGCTGCTCGGTAGCGGGCGACTCCTTTTGTGACGGTGACTGACGAAACGGCAACGTGACGATGGCGCTGGGATCCGGTCACTCTGCCGGCGACGCGCAGGCCGACGTCACCATTTGCGGCCTGGGTGAGACAATGCGCTCCGTTTGTTGAGACAATTCGAAATACTCGGTAGGCCGCGAGGCGGTCGCTTGCCCCCGAGTCAGTCGGGCTTCACCATGTAGTCGCCGGTCAACTTTAGGATTAAAGTCAACGTTAATGTCAATAGTTTTTTGGGGTGTGGCGTGAAAATCGGAGAGTTGGCGAAGCGCAGTGGTCTGACGGCCTCACGTATTCGTTTCTACGAGGCAGAGGGATTGATCAGGGTGGTGGAGCGCCAAGCGAATGGCTATCGGGAGTATCCCCCGGAGGCGGAAATTCTCCTGGGGTTGATCTCGATCGCGCAGCAGGCGGGGTTTACGCTCGAGCAGATTCGACAACTGCTACCGGTCGGCCCGGGCGCATGGGATCATCGCGCATTGCTCGATGCACTCAAGCAGAAGGTGGAGGAGATCGATGGCATCCGCAAGCGTCTCGACCATACCCGGGCCCAACTTGTCGTCGCGATCGCGAGTATCGAGGACAGGCCGGACGGAATTGAATGTGTCGACAACAAGAAGCGCGTGCTGGACCGTCTCCGCGAAGCAGGAATTACGCCTGATTTAGGCAAGCCCGACGGTTCCACCACCGGCTGATCCCCACACCTGCCGAGCAAGCGCGCCGTGCGGGGAGCGCGCTTGCCTTCCAGCGCGCCGACTGGGATATCCGTTCCGGATCCGTCAGTGACTGACCAAACGCCGCAGCCGGAGGTCCCCGTCGTCCGTTCGGTTCGGGATTCGCATAAGCCAGCGGCTGCGGCGTAGACCAAGCGTATCGATTCATTCCGATTCGTTGCGAAGTACTTGACCTTAAAGTCATATTCAATCTTAGAGTGATTGTTGCCGGCTGTTAATCGGTATGCCTTTTCAGGCTCGCCTGCCGGTTCAATCACCGAGAAAGGTCAACGAATATGGATAAGCGGTTCATTCAGGTCGAGTTTGGCGAGCACAAGGTCGAGGTGCCTGCCGGCGGCTACTATGACCGTTACCGGATGAACCCGGATCTCGACGAGGTGGCGAGAGACCCTGCCGCAGGAAACATCGATTTTTTTCGCAGGATCCCGAAGCGGCTCGTCACATCCACGGTTGGTCCGACGTGGGCGCCGAACTTCTACTACCGCTCAAGTAACGTTCAGCTGCTGTTCCTGGCGCCTGCCGATCGATTGCGTGCAATGTTGCCGACGCCTCTCGAGCCACTGCGCGCCTATCCGGGCCATGGACTCGTGGCGTTGACCTTCTTCTCGTATTCCGTTTGCGATAACGACCCCTACGACGAAGTTTCCGTAGCGGTGGTGATCCGCCGGCCGGGGGCGCGGGGGCCCCATGCGCCGGAACTGCTCGCTTCCATGCGACGCCGCAGCTTCCACGCGCATGTTCTTGCGCTGCCGGTGACCACGGAAATCGCGCGGGTGCGCGGACTGTATGGATATCAGTTGCCAAAATGGCGCACGGAAATCGGCGTGCACATCGGCGCCGACGTAAAAGCCAGCATCGCCGGTCCCGGCGGCAAGCCGGACCTGACCTTGCGTGCGCCGCTTCCCGAGTTGCGCAATGTTCCGTCGCAGTCGCATATGGCGACGGCAACCATGATCAACCGGATCGACGGCGAGTGGCACCAGACACTGGTGCAGACCAACATGCTGTCGTTCGTGCAGCGACTCTTTCCGCGCGACGTCGAACTGTCGCGGCACGGCGGGCCGTTGAGTCAGCTGCTTGACGGACTCGGAGCGTCCACCGTGCTTCGTATGGACGTCGTCAAGGACGCGCAACTGGTCCTGAACATGCCCACCCGTCTGGGCACTTTCGCACCCAAGACATGAAGATAGGGGATCTGGCGGAGCGTACTGGCCTGACGCCGTCGCGCATCCGCTTCTATGAACGCATCGGCCTGTTGACGGCCGTCGAGCGGCAACCCAACGGCTATCGGATCTATTCGCCGGACGCTGTGGTCGTGCTCGGTCTGGTCACGGCAGCACAAAAGGCCGGCTTCAGCCTGGACGAGATCCGCATGTTGTTGCCGCCCGACCTCGTGCAGTGGCAGCGCGGTGCGCTGCTCGAGGCGCTCCGTCATAAGGTGCGGGATATCGAGACCATGCAGGTGAAGCTGGCGCAGAACAAGGTGCATCTCGTGTCGTTGATGGCCGAGATCGAGGCCAAGCCCGACGAGATCGATTGCAGCGCCAATGCAACGCGCCTGTTGTCGCAGATGCAGTCGAGGGAACTGGACGGTGCGGCCCGAACGAAGGGCGCCGGCAAGGCCGGACGCCGCCGACCGTCCGGAAAAGGCTAGGCGAGGATGTCCGCTGGCGTCCCGGGCTGCCTGCCGTTACAGGAGAGCCGCGACCTGCTCGGCCGTTGCTTTTGCCGATTGGGGATTCTGCCCTGTTACCAAGCGGCCATCTGTAACGACTTTCGACGTGAACGGCAGCAACGCTTTTTCGTAAAGTGCGCCGCGCCTCACCATCTCTTCCTCGGCGTTGTAGGGCACTTTCTTCGCGACGCCCGCAAGCACCTCCTCCACCCACGAGTAGCCGGTGAGGCGGCGGCCGGCGACGAGCAGTGTGCCGTTGGCGAGTCTCGTATTCAGCAAGCCGCAGTAGCCATGGCATACGGACGACACGATACCGCCGCGCTCGTAGATGTCTCGCGTGAGCCGTTGAAGTCCGGCATCGTCGGGAAAGTCCCACATGACGGCGTGCCCGCCCGTGAAATAGATCGCATCGAAATCCGCCGGATCGATCTGATCGGGGCTTGCCGTCGTCGCCAAAAGCTTCTGGCGGTCCTTGTCGTTCAGCCACTCCTTTACCGAGGCATCGGCGAGCGGCCATTTCAGCGAGCGAGGTTCCAGCGGGGACTCGCCACCCCTGGGGCTGACGAGGCGCTGGTCGTACCCGTGTTCGGCGAAGACGTGCCACGCATGGGTCAGTTCCGACAACCACAGGCCGGTCGGCTCGGATTGATCCGCGTAGTTGGCGACATTGCTGACAACGTGAAGTATGCGTTTGGTCATGGTGAGTCTCCCCTTCATCGGTCACAGGCGATAGCCGCGGACATGTCGCCCTTTGCCTGATGCCACAAGCGTGACCATGGGCTCGAAGCGCATGCCATGGCAAACCATAACCTTCAAGTTAAGTCTATGGTCAAGCTTTTTTTGCGTTCCTTCTGAGCAGTGCTTCGCGCTGACCACATCATTCGGCGGTATCGATGCAAGCATGTGACTCTCACGTGCACGTTATCGGTCGAGGGCGAGCTGAGGAGTCCAGGGAGCTTCGTTCCGCGACGTCACACCAGGTCGTTCATCACGGACGAAATGACGATGAACGCACCGATGAAGGCGATCATGCGTAGGCGCCGACGCGGAAGTGCGATTCAGATAGCGTCGGTGCAAACTGCAATGCGGTCGATGGACGGGCACTGGACGGCAACAGTCGTCTTCCGGAGTACGCGGTACCCGCCTGGGTCTGCCGTTGTCAGGAGCCGCAGTCTGCTCGGCTGGCGTCCTTGTGGATTGCGTATTCTGGCCGGTCACCGTGCGACCAACCAAAAGTTATTTGCGTCCGGGCGCTTGACATTAAAGTTTGGTTTGACCTTAAGGTGCGGGTAGTAGGCTGGGCCATTGTGATACGAGGCAAGGAAGCGATACATGGATCTTGACGTCAACCACCAACGGGTCAACGTCGACTGCGACCCGGCTACCCCCTTGCTGTGGGTGCTGCGTGACCACCTGAACCTGACGGGCACGAAATTCGGCTGCGGCGTCGCTGCCTGCGGCGCGTGTACCGTGCATCTGGATGGTACGGCGGTACGATCTTGTGTCCTGCCCGTGGCAGCGGTCGCCGGCAAGCGTATCACCACGATCGAAGGGCTGGCGGAATCGCCGGAGAAACGCCATGCGTTACAGCAGGCGTGGGTCGACGAACAGGTACCTCAGTGCGGCTATTGCCAGTCTGGCATGCTAATGGCGGCGGCAGATCTGTTGATGAGACAGCCCGATCCGAGTGACACCGATATCGACACGGCGATCACCAACCTGTGCCGTTGCGGGACGTATCCGCGCGTGCGCATAGCGATCAAGCGTGCGGCGAAAGTGCTGCGGGACGGCCACGCATGAGCGCCGACCCCAGGATTGCACGCCCTGGGCGGCGCCGATTTCTGCTGGGGGCGGTTGGCCTTGGCGGTGCGCTGGTGGTGGGCTGGGGCGTGATGCCTCCACGCAGCCGGCTCGGTGATCCTGCGGTGTTTCCCGAAACGTCCGGTCAGATTGCCCTGAATGGCTGGATCAAGATCACCTCGGAAGGCAATGCGATCCTGGCCATGCCGCGTGTCGAGATGGGGCAGGGAATCCACACTGGGCTGTCGATGTTGGCCGCGGAGGAACTGGATATTCCGCTGACGCGGGTGAGCATCGAGTCATCGCCGATCGAACGCATCTACGGTAATGTCGTCGCAATGGGCGACAGCTCGCTGCCGCTGCATCCGGACGACGCGGACAAGCTCTGGGCGCGCGCACTGCATTGGATCATGGCCAAGAGCGCGCGCGAAATCGGTCTCGTCATCACCGGCGGCAGCAGCAGCATGGCCGACGGGTGGCAGCCCGTGCGCGAGGCCGCCGCAACCGCGCGCGCCACGCTGGTGGAGGCAGCCGCGCGCGAATGGGGCGTGCAGTCGACGCTGGTGACGGTGCGGGCAGGGCAACTCATCGGGCCGGGCGGAAAGCAGATGCCTTTCAGCGCGGTCGCGCAGAAGGCACGCGAGATTGCTCCGCCGTCCAATGTCACGCTCAAGCCCGCTTCGCAATATCAACTGGTGGGCAAGCCTGCGCCGCGCAACGACATCGCCGCCAAGACCGATGGCAGCGCGCGCTTCGCCATCGACGTGAGGCCGCCCGGCATGCTGTATGCCGCTGTCGTTATGTGCCCGGTATTGGGCGGCAAGCTCAAGACCTTCAACTCGAAAGCGGCCCTTGTGATGCCCGGCGTGCGGTATGTCGTGCCGTTCGACGGCTCGACGGGCGGCGCTCCGGGCGTCGCCGTGGTGGCAGACCATTACTGGCAGACACGCCAGGCCCTTGGTGCACT
Source organism: Burkholderia sp. EMB26 (assembly GCF_024730645.1). Lineage (NCBI taxonomy): Bacteria > Pseudomonadati > Pseudomonadota > Betaproteobacteria > Burkholderiales > Burkholderiaceae > Burkholderia > Burkholderia sp. EMB26. The sequence continues at coordinate 1,185,660 of NZ_CP078071.1, read as the reverse complement.
CGAACCCGAGTGGGACAATGGCCCACATGCCACCCTGGATTCGGCTGACATCCATCAACAACTCGGCGGCGCGCTGAACAGCGACAAGGGTGGCTTCACCTACCGTTCGACGGGTGATGGGCTGAAGGCCTTTGAGAATGCACAGGGTGCGACCATTGTCGAGGCCGAATACAGTGCGCCGTATCTTGCGCATGCCACGATGGAGCCTATCAACTGCACGGCGCAGGTGACCAAGGATCGAGTGCAGCTTTGGGCACCCACGCAGGTCGCCACGCTGGCCCAACTGGTCGCAGCCCGCGCGGCAGGCGTGAGCCGCGACCAGGTACACATCGATATCCCGCTCATCGGAGGGGGCTTCGGGCGACGGTTGGAGTCGGACTTTGTCGGGCAGGCGGTGACGATCGCCGCCAGGACGGAAGGCCGCCCGGTGCAGGTGATCTGGTCGCGCGAAGATGACATCAAGCACGACTTCTACCGCCCCCAGGCCATCGCACGGCTGAAGGCTCGCGTCGAGAACGGCAGGGTGACGGCCATCGCCTCGCGCAGTGCGGGCCAGTCGATCCTGGCCGGCGAGTTGGAGCGCCTGTTCGGTGCGCCGTCGCTCGACATTGACCGCTATACGGCCGAAGGTTTGTTCGACCAACCGTATGAGATCGAGCACGAACACATTGCGCATCTGGTGGTCGACTTACCGGTACCCATCGGGTTCTGGCGCAGCGTCGGCCACTCGTACACGGGGTTCTTCCTCGAAAGTTTCCTGAACGATGTGGCTGCCGCCGCCAAGCTCGATCCGCTGGCGATGCGGCGAGACTTGCTCAAAGCGCATCCGCGTGAGCGGAAGGTGCTCGACATCGCGGCGCAGACGGCAGGCTGGGGCCAGCCGCTCGCGCCCGCCGCCGATGGCGCACCGCGTGCGCGCGGGCTGGCGCTGCACAACGCATTCGGCTCCGTGGTGGCACAGGTGGTGGAGGTGTCGCTCAAGGATGGCAAGCCACGTGTGCATCGCGTCGTCTGCGTGGCGGACTGTGGAACGGTGGTCAACCCCGGCATCGTCGCGCAGCAGATGGAAGGCGGGATCATCTTCGGGCTGAGCGCTGCGTTGTACGGCCAGATTCAGATCAAGGACGGACGGGTCATTCAATCCAACTTCCCCGACTATCCGGTCTTGAAGATGGCGGAGGCGCCAGCGATCGAAATCCACGTCGTGCCGAGCACGGCCGAACCGACCGGGGTCGGTGAAATTGCCGTGCCTCCGGTCGCGCCAGCCGTGGCGCACGCCGTCGCGCAACTCACCGGCAAGTCGGTGCGGCAGTTGCCGATGGTGTAGGTCAGAAATTCGCGAGGCAAGGCACTGTGGAGGTTTTGGGCAAGCTCGAAGAACGTCGAGCTTGCCGAAGCAGTCTGCTAACCACGGGTGTCTGAGTGAGTTTTCAACGTGGTTCGCCGCTGATTGAAGGCCTAGGACGCTACACACGAAGCTCGCGGCATTAACGGACCCACGGGGAATCGCAACTGCGTTACGTCGGGCTGTCGAGAGCAAAGCAACTGTTGCACCTTATCGGTGATGAAGATGTCGCGTCTTTCTTCATACCTGCCACGACCTGGTCTCCTAGGTTGCAGCGCCCATGCCGGCGTGCCGGCATGCTCTCCTGGTCTCGATGACAACGTCATGCCGGAATTTTCCACTTCCAAACGGGACAGTCTTGTGGACCCAGGCTAGGGTCGGTTTCAACTTGAACGAAAAAATTCCAAGTTGGACGCATCTCGACAGTCGGGCCGGACTGATAGACCGTCGGTCTCACGCTTGCTCTCGTGAAATTGTCATGCTAGTTTTTCATGAAATTTCTCGGCGTAATTTTCACGGGAGTCCGCATGTTCGTGCAGTCCGACCGTCACGTCGCAAGCTACTACGCCGGCACCTACCCGGCGCCGATCCCGCATCGGCCGGTGCTGGACGAACGCGTCGACGCCGACGTGCTGGTCGTTGGCGCGGGTTTCAGCGGGCTGCATACGGCGCTGCGGCTCGCGCTTGCCGGCAAGCGCGTCGTCATGCTGGAAGCGAGCCGCGTCGCGTGGGCCGCATCGGGCCGCAACGGCGGACAGGCGCTGCTCGGCTGGTCGTGCGACATGCAGCCCCTCGAGGATGCGCTCGGCCGCGACGGCGCGCGGCTGCTGTGGAACAGCATGCGCTGGGCGGCGGCCGAGGTGCGCGAACTGCCGGCGCGGCACGGGTTCGACATCGACTACCGGCCCGGCAGCCTGTGGGCCGCGGTGCGGCCGCGGCGCGTCGCGATGCTGGCGCAGGCGCGCGACGAGGCGGCCGAGCGCTGGGGCTACGATCGGTTGCGCGTGATCGGGCGCGGCGAGATGCCTGAATGGATCGGCGGCACGCGCTATCTGGCCGCGCTTCACGATCCGGAGGCCGGCCACCTGAACCCGCTGAAGCTCGCGCTCGGCCTCGCGCAGACGATCGAGCGCGCGGGCGGCCGCATCTTCGAACAGAGTCGCGTGCTCGACTGCCGCGAGACGGCCGGCGGCCACGTCGCCCGCACGACGCGTGGCGAAGTGCGCGCGGACGTGCTGGTGCTCGCCTGCAATGCGTACGTCGACCGGCTCGACCGCGATCTCGCGCGCCGGCTGCTGCCGGTCGGCACGTATCAGGTCGCAACGGCGCCGCTCGCACCCGACGTCGCGCGTGCGCTGCTGCCGCGCAACAGTTGCGTGATCGACAACCAGTTCGTGCCCGACTACTTCCGCCTGAGCCCCGACAACCGGCTGCTGTTCGGCGGCGGCTGCACGTATCTCGGCGGCATCCCGGCCGATATCGCGGCGGCGACGCGCCCGCACCTCGAACGCGTGTTTCCGCACCTGGCCGGCGTGCCGCTCGACTACGCGTGGGGCGGTCACATCGACATCAGCATGCGCCGCACGCCGGACATCGGCCGCCACGGGCAGCGCTTCTGGCTGCAGGGTTTTTCGGGGCACGGCGTGCTGCCGACGCTCGCCGGCGCGCGCGCGGTGGCCGATGCCGTGCTCGGCGACACCCGTCTGCTCGCGCAGTACCAGCGCATCCGCAACCCGCGCTTTCCCGGCGGCGGCCGGCTGGCCGCGCCGCTCGAAGCGATCGGCAAGGCCTGGTACCGTTTGCGCGATACCGTTTGATTGCACCGGAATCCATCATGAACGAACAGGAAGAGATAGAAAGTCTGGCGATCCTGATCCGCGACCTGCGCAAGCATCGCAAGGTCACGCTGAACGATCTCGCCGAACGGATCGGCCGCTCGGTCGGCTTTCTGTCGCAGGTCGAGCGCGGGCTGTCGCGTCCGACGGTCGCGGATCTCACCGCGATCGGCGAGGCGCTCGGCGTGCCGACCACCTATTTCTACAGCCTGAGCAAGCCGCGCAGCGTGCCGTGGGTCACGCGGCCCGACGAACGCCGCACCGTGTATTACGCGGCCGGCATTACCGACATCCTCGTGTCGCCGAACATGCGGTCGCGTTTCTCGATCCTCGAAAGCCATCTCGGGCCCGGCGCGAGCAGCGGCGAGCGGCCGGTCGACGACAGCGACGAGCAGGGCGGCTTCGTGCTCGAAGGAGAACTGACGATCTGGATCGACGGCGACGACACGCCGGTCACGCTCGGCCCGAACGATGCGTTCCAGCTGCCCGCGCACAAGCGCTTCCGCTACGCGAACCTGACCGACGCGCCGACGCGCGTGATCTGGGTATTCACCTGAGTGGTCGGCGGGGCGGGCGGTGTTGGAGGCGGCCCCGCCGCGCAGCCTGTTTGCAGTACTGATCGACATGCGGCGTGCGTTGCGCCGTGCGCCGCCCGAATCCGGTTCGCCGCGTTGCGGCACCGCCATACAAGACATGGAAAGGATGAGACATGGCTGACGTCGTTCCCGCGCTGGTCAGTGAAGTCCGCGCATTCCGGCAGGCGCACCCCGAGATCCGTTATGTCGACCTGATCTGCCTCGACCTGCCCGGGCACTTCTACGGCAAGCGCTATCCGATCGATGCGCTCGAGAAAGTCGCATCGGGCTCGCTGCTGAAGCTGCCGCAGAACTGCGTGCTGCTCGGCACGCAGGGCGGCCTCTACAAGATCGGCGACTACTGCTTCAACGACGGCGATCCCGATGCGCCGCGCCGCCTGATCCCCGGCACGCTGAAGCCCGTGCGCTGGGAGCGGCAACCGCTCGCGCAGATGCTGATCAGTTCCGATGGCACCGATTCCCCGATCGAATTCGAGCCGCGCGAGGTGCTCGCACGCGTGCTGCGGCGCTTCGCGGCGCGCGGCATCCGGCCGGTCGTCGCATTCGAGCTCGAGTTCTACCTGTTCGCCGCGCAGCTCGCGGACGGGATGCCGCAGTATCCGCGCGACCGCCTGAGCGACGACCGCGACGATCAGCCGAACATGCATATCGAGCGCCTGTCGCGCTTCTCCGACGTGCTGCACGAGATGGTCGAAGCCGCGTGCGAGCAGGGCGTCGATGCGACGGTGATCACCGCGGAGCTCGGGCCCGGCCAGTTCGAGATCAATTTCGGGCATACCGACGACGCGCTGCGCGCGGCCGACTGGTCGGCGCTGTTCTGTCGCAGCACGCGCGGCGTCGCGTTGCGGCACGGCTATCGCGCGAGTTTCATGGGCAAGCCGTATTTGCATGCGCCGGGCAGCGGCATGCACGTGCACGTGAGCCTGTATGACGACGCGGGGCGCAACCTGCTTGCGGCGGACGGGCAGCGGCCGTTGCGTCACGCGGTGGCCGGCTGCCTCGCGCTGCTGCCGCATTGCATGCCCGTGTTCGCGCCGAATCACAATGCGTTCCGGCGCTACGGGTCGATGGTGAACGCGGCGAGCCGCGCGAGCTGGGGTTTCGAGGATCGCGACGCGTGCATCCGCATTCCCGAGTCGGACGCCCGCAACCTGCGGATCGAGCACCGGCTCGCGAGTGCGGATGCGAACCCGTACCTGGTGCTCGCGGCGATCCTCAGCGGGATGGAGCACGGGCTCGATGCGCGCCTCGAGCCGATCGCGCCGCTCAACGAGGATCGCGGCAGCGGGATCGATTTTCCGAAGGAGATGCTGTCGTCGGTCGCCGCGATGCAGGATCATCCGGCCGTGCGCGACGGGCTCGGCAGCGAGTTCGTGATGGTGTACTGCGAGAACAAGCGGCAGGAGGAGCTGGATTTCCGCAACGAGATCGGCGCGCGGGAGTATCGGTGGTTTCTGTGAGCCGATGCCGCCGTCCGCACGGCTTATCGTCCGCGCGCCTGTTCCATCGGCAGGTGTGCGCCCCACGCGTTCGTCAGCGCTTCGATTTCGGCGACCGGATCGATCCGTTGTCGGGCGCTGTCGCTCACGTCGTCGCTGAATAACAGGTGCGCGAATTCACGCGCACGCTCGGTGATCGCGGCGGTTTTCCCGCTGCGCCGCAGCGTGAACGCCGTAAGCGCCGCATCGAGATCGCCGCCGTTGGCTGAATCGTATTCGTCGAGGCACCGGGCAAGATGCCACGCATCTTCGAGCGCCTGGCAGGCGCCTTGTCCGGAGGTCGGGAGCGGCGCGTGCGCGGCGTCGCCGATCAGCAGTACGTTGCCGCGGTGCCATGCGTCGACCGGATCCAGATCGTGCACGCGGATCTTCGTGAGCGTGTCCGCTGGCGTCGCACGTATCACGTCCGTGACGGGCGCCGGCCACGGCGCGAAGCGCCGTTCCAGCATCCCGCGCGGATCGTCTTCCGCCGTATCGCACCTGTCGGCTTCCGGCCATGCCGCCGCCCAGTACACGCGATGCCGGTCCAGCGCGACGATGCCGAAGCGTTCGCGCGTGCCCCAGTAATCGAATATCGACACTTCGTCGACCAGCGGCGCATTGCTTTGCGCGACGCCGATCCAGTTGACGAAGCCCTGATAGACGGGGGTGTTGTCGCCGACCACATGACGTCGCGCGATGGAGTTCATGCGGCCGTCCGCGCCGATCACGAGATCGGGGGCGATCGTCGTGCCGTTGTCGAAGCGAACGACGGCACGACCGTCCGCGCCGGTATCGATAGCCGTTGCGCCGTGGCCGAAGCGGACCTCGATGCCGCGCGCGGCGAGGTGCCGGGTCAGCACGGCCTGCAGGTCGCGCCGCAGGATCGACACCGTCGGGAAGCCCATGCGGCGGTCGAGCGCGCCGATCTCGGTGGCCTTGAGCAGGGTGCCGTGCCGGTCGATGCGCCGCATCGCATGCAGGCGGCCGCCGGCCTCGACGATGTCCGGCAGCAGGCCGAGCTGGGTGAGGACGAAGCCGGCATTCGGCCACAGCACCACGCCTGCGCCCATCGTCGATTCCGCCGGCCTGCGTTCGTACAGCCGGATCTCGTGGCCGCGCCCGGCGAGCGCGAGTGCGGTGCTCATGCCGGCCACGCCGGCGCCCAGGATTGCAATGTTCATGACGCTCCTTGCCTGTGTCGTGCGAACGCTCGCTGGCACGCGCGTGCGTGCCCGGGCGTCGCATTGACGGGATGAGCATCGTAAATTATGGTCTCTGGCGGGATAAGCCATCGAAATCGGCAGGCTTTGATACCTCCAACGGGATAATGATGCGTAGCAAGCTGGATCTGAATGCGGTGCGTGTGTTCGTGACGGTCGTCGATGAAGGCAGCTTTGCCGGCGCCGCGCGCATGCTCGCGCTGCCGGGTTCCAACGTGAGCCGTCATGTGGCGCAACTGGAGTCGCGGCTCGGCGTGCGCTTGCTCGAGCGCAGCACGCGGCACCTGCGGATGACCGAGGCCGGGCGGTTGCTGCACGAGCGTGCACGGCCGATGCTCGACGCGCTGACGCAGGCCGAATGCGAGCTGACGTCGCAGCAAACGGAATTGCGCGGCGTGTTGAAGCTTTGCGTCCCGGGCGAAATCGGGCCGCGCATGCTGGGGCCGATCGTCGCGGAATTCGCGAGCCGCCATCCGCGTGTCGAGATCGACTGCGACACCAGCCTCGCGGGCATGTCGACGCTGCGCGACGATATCGACCTGTCGATCATCGTCAATCGCGGCAAGCTGGACGACAGTGCGTTCGTCGTCAGGCCGCTCGCGAGTTTGCCGAGCGTCGTCGTGGCCGCGCCGTCACTGGTCGCGCGGGTCGGGATGCCTGGCCTGACGGAGCAGCTTCGGCAGTTGCCGTGCATCACGACGTTGAGCACGCTGAAAGGGCAGCCGTGGCAGTTCGCCGATCGCGACGGACGGATTCACAAGATTCCGGTGGCGAGCCGGTATCGCGTCAATAGCGGCGAGATGGCGGGCCTCGCGGCGGTGAACGGGATCGGCTTCGCGATTCTGGTCGAACGCGCGTGCGCGGTGGAGCTTGCCGAAGGGCGGCTGGTGCGCGTGCCGCTGGAGATGGCGCCGGCGCCGCTGCAGCTGCATGCCGCTTACGCGAGCCGGAATTCGGTCAACGCGAAGATTCGCGCGCTGCTGCAGCTGATGCAGGAACGATTGGCGACGGAGGAGGCGCTGCCGTCATCGCGACCGCTTCGGTAGGGCGCGCCAGTAGCGCACTTCCTCGATCGGCGTACCGTCGATCTCGAAGGTCTTGATGTCGTCTTCGGCGACGAAACCTTCGCGTTCGTAGAATGCTCTTGCCCGACGGTTTTTGACCAGCACCCACAGCGACACCCATGCATGACCCGCGTCGTGCAGCGCCCGGCATGCATGGTCGACCAGCCGCGCACCGATCCCTTGCCCGCAATGCGCAGGATGCAGATAGATCGCTTCGATTTCGCCCCACGCCCGGTCCTTGTCGGCGTCGCGCGTCGGGCCGTACGCGATCCAGCCGGTCGGTGCGTGGTTCGCGAACGCGAGCGCGACGCATGGCCGGCCCGCGTCGAGTACCGGGCGCCATGCGGCCGTGCGCTTTTCGACCGACAGGCCGGCGAGGAACGGGGCCGGCATGATGTCCGTGTAGGTCGCTTGCCACGACGCGACGTGGATGCCGGCGATGGCCGGTGCATCGGCGGCGGTGGCCGCGCGGATGTCGATCGTCGTCGTATTCGATGCCATGCGCCCTCCGTGTGGCCGGTTGCCGGTTGCCGCGCTGCCGCCTGCCGGATTCACGTCGCCGGATCCAGGCTGGCGTCGATGGCGAAACGGTAGTGGATGTCCACGTGTGATGCGTTGCCCGGTGCGTCGGTTTTCTTCAGCACGAACTCGAACGCGGGTTCGAACCAGCCGTCGCGTGCGATTTCTCCGCCGAGGATCTCGACGTCGTACCAGCCGTTGTCGATTTCAATGACGGGCCTGCCTGGTTCGCGATAGCGCGCAAGCAGCGCATTCACCGTGTCGTCGGTGAAGCGTTCGAGAATGCGCCACGTGTAGAGCATCACCGCACGATGCGCGACGCGCAATACGTATCCACCGCGCCGATGCTGCAGACGACTGCCTGCTTTCAGCAATTCGGGCGTGCCGTCGTCCAGCGTGAAGATGACCGTATATGGATGATTCTCGATGCCGGCCAGCGGAATGACGATGCCTTCGAGCACCGCGTGGTCGCCGCTGTCGCCGGTCGTGAACGCCGATGCGACGTCGTCCGGCAGCCCGTGTTCGTCCTTGTAGCGTTTCAGCAGCAGAAGATCGCCGACGAGAAAGTAGTCGATCAGATCGTTGAGGACTTCGGCGAATTGATGCCGCATCGTCGTTCCTTTCGAGCAGCGTGCCGTGCCGCGACGTGCTTCGCGGCACGGCACGCGTGGCGACCTTATTCGCCGAGCTTCGACGTCACGCAGCCGGTGCTCGAGCATTCGCGCTCACGCTCGCGCAGGAACGACAGTCGCGATTGCGTCATGTCGTTCGCGCACTGGATGTCGACGAGGTAGCTGCTGCCGCGCGTTTCGCTGCACTGCGCATCGCGTTGCTTCAGCCACGCGAGCTGGCCGGCCTTCAGCGTCGCCTGCTGGTCGCCGCTCAGTTGCTTGCGCAACCGGCCGTATTCGTCGTTGAGATCGCGGTCGGACTGCGAGAACTGCGTGCTCGTGCAATAGACCTGGTCGAACGCGCTGCGCGGCTTTCCGCAGCCGGCCGCGTGCGCGGCGAACGGAACGGCGAGCGCGAGCAACGCGCAGGATGCGAGCAGATTCTTTTTCTTCATGGTGATGCTCCTGACTGGGTGAAAACCGTTGAACGCGACGGGCGAGACCGTCGTTATTGGGGCGTCGTGCACGCGTCGATGCCGCCCGCGATCGCGGCGGACAGGCGCTGGATCGTCTCGCGGCGCGCGAGCCGCGCTTCTTCGTCCGGATTGACGATCACGCCGGCTTCGACGAGCACGGCCGGAATCGGCGCGGTGCGCAGCACGACGAGATCGTCGAAGCGGTGGATGCCGAGTTGCGGGTCGATCAGCGGACGATTCTCGCCGCGGATCGGCTGCGCGTGATACAGCGACGGCCGTTCGCCGGCCGCGACCAGCCGCTCGGCGATCGCCTTCGCACAACGCAGGCTCTCCGCATAGTGCGGATTGCGCTCCGACACGAACACCGAGAAGCCGCGGAATTCGCGCTGCCGGCCCGCGTCGATGAACTGCTGCTGCATCGAGTCGTGATGGATCGACACGAACAGGTTAGCGTCGGGCGCCTGCGTCGAGCGCTGATTGAGCGCGATCTCGCGACCGTCCGCCGACGTGCGCAGCACGCGGTCGCCGTGCGCGGCGAGTTTGTCGGCGACGGCGCCGGACAGGTCGAGGTTGTACAGATATTCGACGCGGCCGCTGGCGCCGGTGGAGCCCGGATGCGCGGGCGTATGACCGGTGTCGACGACGATGTAGCGGCCGGACGCGGGCTCGGTAACGGGCGTGGCCGCGGTGTCGGCCGCGTGCAGCGCCAGCGGCGCGCCGAGCAGCGGGGCGCACGCGAGCATGCGCGCGGCGGCGCGCACGAGCGGGCGAAGGCGTCGGAAGGTTCGGTTCGTCATTGTTGTTGTCGAGAGGGGCGGACGGCGCGTCGAACGGCGCGCCGCCGTCGGCCTGCTCAATGCAGTCGGAATGTCGCGCGATTATAGCGGGTGGCGGCGACGCCGCAATGACGCGCGACGGTTGTCAGGCGAGCACGCGATGTGCCGCCAGCATGCCCCAGTACGACGCTTCCTCGAACAGCGACAGTCCGGACAGGTCGGCATGCGCGAACACGACGGGGCCGTCGGCATAGCGCAGCGCGAGCAGCCCCGGCCGGCTCAGGAAGCCGACGTCGGGCGTGGCCATCGCATGGCCGCGGACGGTGATCTCGAGCGCGGTCGCATGCTTCCACAGCTCGCGTCCGTACACGGCCTGCAGGTCGATCGCCGCCTGCTCGCGCAATGCGTCGGGCTTCGCCTGCGCGAGCCAGCGGCGCGTATCGTCCGGCGTTTGCGCGCTCAATGCCTGATAGGCGGAGAACACCGAGCGCGTCGGCGGCGACATCCGGATCAACTGGTGCGTCGACACGACGTAGCCGAGCCCGGCGCCGTCGTAGACGACGTTGTCCCACGCGAGCGGCACGCCGGCTTCCTCGGCCGGCATGCCGTCGAGCAGGAAGTTGGACACGAGCCACGGCGCGCGCGGCGGCAAGTCGCGCGCAGGTTCGAAACCGTACGCGGCAAGCTGCGGAAACACGCGCGCCGCGACGAACAGCGGCATCGCACATACGACACGGCGCGCCTTCAGCGTGAACGTCGACAGCGTGCCGTCGTGACCGACGCGTGCGCACAGCACGTCGACGCCGCCCGCGCGTTCGGTCGCGCGCACCGCGAAGCCATCGCGCGACCACGTGTTCGAGCCGGTGCGCGCGGCGATCGACTCGCTCAGCTTCGTCACCATCGTGTGCAGCCCGTCGGGCCAGGTCAGCACCGCGCCGTCGCTCGCATCGCCCGCATGGCCGCCGCGCGACGAGAAATAGTGCAGGCCGGCCCAGGCGGAGACATGCTCGTAGCCGGCGCCGTAATCGTCGCGGCAGCAGTAGTTCAGATACCAGTGCAGCGCCTTCGCGGTGTAACCCTCGTCGTGCAGCCACTGGCGAAACGAGCGCCGGTCGAGTGCGCGCCAGCGCGGGTCGCGCGACGATTCCGCGATCGGGATGCAGAACACCTTGCGGCCGTCGGCGCCGCGTGCGGTGCGCAGCCCGTCCGTGTACGCGAAGAAGCGCGCCTGCTGCGCGAGCGCGTCGGCGTCGAGGCCGGTGGCCGGCACGATGCCGTCCTGCCACTGTCCATCGATGAACAGGCGTTCATCCGGTGCGTGGACGAGTGCACGCTCGTCGTACACGGGGCGCGCGGAGAACGGCGCGGATTCGATCACGCCGAGATCGGCGAGCATGTCGCGCAGATGCGCGGATTCGAGCGACGGCAGCGGCAGGTAGTGCGCGCCCTTCGGATAGCCGAGCGCGCCGAAACGCCCGCCGGCCGCGTTGCCGCCGAATTCGGGGCCGGCGAGCACGGTGAAGCGCGTATGGCCCGCGCGCGCGAGCTGCCATGCGCACGACAGCCCGGCCGCGCCGGCGCCGAGAATCGCGACATCCGTCTCGATCGTGCCGGACGGCGCGGGCAGCGCGGCATGGTCGCGCAGCGCATGGCCTTCGCGCATGCCGGGGTAGTCGACGCGCGGCGTCGTCTCGATCCAGCCGGTGCGGCCGCATGCGGCGAGCGACGCGGCCGCCGATGCGACGAGGAACGTGCGGCGATCCATCAGCGCAGCACGTGCTTCCAGTCGTCGTCGAAGCGGCGCACGAGCGGCTGGTCGTTGAGTTCGTTCGGCGACATCGACAGCGCCGGCATGTCGGCCGGGAAGTGGAACATCTCGGCGGCCGTTTGCGCATCGAGCCAGCGCGTCGGCACCGAGTAATGCGTCGGCACCGTGAAGTCGCGGCGCTTGCCGGCGATCACGAAGCCCCAGTCGCCGAACGACGGCACGTAGCAGTGGTATGGCCACGTGTTGAGCCCGGCTTCGTGCAGCGTCGCGATGATGGTCCAGTACGCGTGCGGCGCGAAGTACGGCGAGGTCGACTGGATCACCGTGTAGCCGTTCTCCGACAGGTGGCGCGCCAGCAGCCGGAACACCGGCACCGAGTACAGGCGGCCGAGCCCGAAGTTGGTCGGATCGGGGAAATCGACGACGATTGCGTCGTACACGTCGGCATTCGATTCGAGCCAGCGCACCGCGTCGTCGTTGATCACGTGCACGCGCGGGTCCTTCAGCGCGCCCTGGTTCAGCTTGACGAGCGGCACGGACGTCGAGAACAGCATCGTCATCGCGGGGTCGAGATCGACGAGCGTGATTTGTTCGAGGTTGCGGTGCTTCAGCAGTTCGCGCACCGCGAGGCCGTCGCCGCCGCCGAGCACGAGCACGCGCTTCGCCCACGGCAGTGCCTCGATCGTCGGGTGGATCAGCGCTTCGTGATAGCGGTGCTCGTCGCGCGACGAGAATTGCAGGTTGCCGTTCAGGTACAGCCGCATGTCGTCGTGCCATTGCGTGAGCACGATGCGCTGGTACGGCGTCGTTTCCGAATAGATCGTCTCGTCGCCGTACACGCCGTGCTCGGCCCAGTGCGTGATGCGGTCCGACAGCGCGAATCCGGCGACCAGCAGCCCGATCACGAGCGATGCGCGCATCAGCTTGCCGCGCACGTTGCGGATCTCGTCGCGGAACAGGTGCGTGGTCCACAGTGCGACGAGTGCGTTCAGGAGGCCGAACAGGAAGCTCGTGCGCAGCAGGCCGAGACGCGGCGCGAGCACGAGCGGGAAGATCAGCGACACGGCCAGCGAGCCGAGATAGTCGAAGGTCAGCACCTCGCTGACGGTATGGCGGAATGCCTGGCGCCGCTGCTGGAACGCGCGCATCACGAGCGGAATCTCCATCCCGATCAGCAGGCCGAGCGCGAGCACCAGTGCGTAAAGCGCCGCACGAAACGGCGCGGCGAGCCAGGCGAACACGACGAACAGCAGCGCGGCCGACACGCCGCCGAGCAGGCCGACGAGCAGCTCGATGTCGACGAAGCGGTCGAGCACGTCGTCGTCCTCGACGAACTTCGCGAGCCACGAGCCGATCCCCATCGCGAACAGGTAGCAGCCGATCACCGACGAGAACTGCAGGATCGAGTCGCCGAGCAGGTAGCTCGACAGCGCGCTGCTGATCAGTTCGTAGCCGAGCCCGCAGGACGCGAGCACGAGAATCGACAGGACGAGCGCGCGCTTATGCAGCATCGCGCATCCGTTGTGCAGTGTTCGGCAATGTGGATATACTGGCGCGGATTTTCGTCTGGCGGCCCCGTGCGGGCCGGCCGGCGACGGGGCGGCGAACCGAGCACAAAATCCGAGGAAAAGAATGAATAGTGCCTATCTTTATGCGGTTCATTTACTGTCGGCGTTCGTGCTGCTTCTCGTGTTCGCGGCAGTGTACCTGAAGGTCACCCCGTTCGACGAACTGGCGCTGATTCGCGACGGCAACGCGGCCGCGACGCTGTCGTTCGGCGGCGCACTGATCGGTTTCTGCCTGACGCTCGCGTCCAGCATCGCGCACAACGCGACGCTCGGCGAAGTCGTGATCTGGGCCATCGGCGCGATGATCGTGCAACTGATCGCCTACGCGGTGCTGACGCGCGTGATGCCCGGCATGAATCATGCGATCGAGGATCGCAACGTCGCGATGGGCGGCCTGATGGGCACCGCGTCGCTCGTCGTCGGCATCATCAATGCCGCCTGCCTGACCTGACGCGCCACGCGTTCCGAGGAGACCGACATGAGTCTGGGTTCATTCATCCGCAAGCAGTTCATCGACGTCCTGCAATGGACGGAAGACACCGACGGCGTGCTGGCCTGGCGCTATCCGATGGAAGACCAGGAAATCCAGTACGGCGGCAAGCTGACCGTGCGCGAAACGCAGGTCGCGATCTTCGTCAACGAAGGCAAGGTCGCCGACGTGTTCCAGCCGGGCCTCTACACGCTGGAAACGCGCACGCTGCCGGTGCTCACGAACCTGAAGAACTGGGACAAATTCTTTCAGTCGCCTTTCAAGTCGGACGTCTACTTTTTCAGCACGCGGCTGCAGCTGGGCCGGCGCTGGGGCACCGCGCAGCCGGTGACGATCCGCGACCGCGAATTCGGCTTCGTGCAGCTGCGCGCGTTCGGCATCTACTCGTATCGGATCGTCGATGCGGCCGCGTTCCATCGCGAGGTCAGCGGCACGCGCGCGGCATACACGGTCGATGATCTCGAGCAGCAACTGCGCAACCTGGTCGTCACCGCGATGAGCACCACGTTCGGCTCGGCCGACGTGCCGTTCGTCGACATGGCCGCGAACCAGTCGCTGCTGTCGCAGCGTGTCGCCGAGGCATTGGTGCCGGTGTTCACGCGCTACGGGCTGGCGCTCGACGCGTTCGCGGTCGAGAGCGTGTCGCTGCCGGCCGAACTGCAGAAGGCGCTCGACCTGCGGATCGGTGCCGGGATGGCCGGCGATCTCGTGCGCGCCACGCAATACCAGACCGCGCAGGCGATTCCGCTCGCCGCGCAAAACCCGGGCGGCATCGCCGGGGTCGGCGCGGGGCTCGCCGCGGGCGCGGCGATCGGGCAGGCGATGGCCGGCCAGATCGCGGGCGCCGCGCAACCGGCACAGGCCGCACCGCCCGCGCCCGTTGCCGCGCCGGTGGCCGCCGCGCCGGCCGAGAGCACCGATTACGTGCAGCGGCTCGAGCAATTGAAGGCGCTGTTCGACAAGGGCCTCGTGACCGAAGACGAATATTCGCGCGCGAAGGCCGAGATTCTCGCGAAGCTCACCCGGTAAGCGTCGCGCATGTTCCGTACCTCGTGCCCCCAGTGCGGTGCGCCGGTCGAGTTTCGCTCGGCCGCGGCGGTAATGGCCGTCTGCGCGTTCTGTCGCAGCACGCTGCTCAAGCGCGGCGCCGACGTCGAGCGCATCGGCGAACTGGCCACGGTGCTCGACGATGCGTCGCCGATCCAGATCGGCACGGCCGGCCGCTACGACAAGCGCGCGTTCACGGTGCTCGGGCGCATCCAGATGACCTACGACGCCGGTGCATGGAGCGAGTGGTACGTCGTGTTCGACGACGGCGCGTTCGGCTGGCTGTCGGATGCGTCGGGCCAGTACGCGATCACGGTGCGCGAACCCGACGATGCGTCGGGCCGCGCATGGCCCGCATTCGACACGCTCGAACCGGGCATGCGGATCGACCACGGCGGCCGCGCGTTTCTGGTGTCCGACGTGCGCACCGCGCGCTGCACGGGCGGCGACGGCGAGCTGCCGTTTCGCGTCGATGCCGGCTGGGAGGCGCGCGTCGCCGACCTGCGCACGGGCAATGCATTCGCGACCTACGACTATTCCGACGCCGAACCGAACGGCGGCATCCCGGCCGTCTATGCGGGCGAGGCGCTGGAATTCGACGCGCTCGCGTTCACCGGGCTGCGCGACACCGAAAACGATACGCGCGACAAGCGCGGCGCGGAGCTGGTGCCGTTCGCGTGCCCGAGCTGCGGCGCGCCGCTGTCGTATGCACCGAACGTGGCCGACTACGTCGTGTGCGGCAGTTGTCACGCGGGCGTGCAGTGCACGGCGCAGCAGCAGACCGTGTTCGCGGCGCGGCGCAAGCTCGAATCGGTGAAGGGCGCGCTCGAACTCGGCGCGATCGGCACGTTCGACGGCGTGAAGTACACGGTGATCGGCATGATGCGCTGCCGCGTGCCGGGCGACGACGAGACGTGGGACGAGTACCTGTTGCTGAACCCGAAACGCGGCTTCCTGTGGCTCGTGCAGAGCGACGGGCGCTGGGAACGGGTGCAGGTGCTCGACCATTGGCCGACGATCGGCGGCGAATCCGGCAACGTGACCGACGACGGCAAGACCTACCGGCTGCGCGAGGAATACGAATCGGAGGTCGTCTACGTGGTCGGTGCATTCAACTGGCGCGTGCAGGCGGGCGATCGCACGTCGATCATCGACTACGGCTGGCAGAAGGACAAGCTCACGCGCGAGCGCAGTGACGCGGAGATCGTCTGGTCGCGCGCGCGCCCGCTGTCGGCCGGCGCGCTCGCCGAGCGCTTCGGCACGCCCGCGCTCGCGGCGGCCACGCCGGCGGCCGCCGGCGCCACCGAATCGATGGGCCTGTTCGGCCGAAAGGGGCCGCACAGTTTCGCGCCGCTGCCGTTCATGTTCAGCGCGTTGCTCGTGATCTTCAACATGGGCTCGCTGTTCTCGTTCACCGGCCGCTCCGTCTACGTGCTGGTCGGCCTGCTGGTGCTGTGGCTGCCGGAATGGCTGTGGAAACGGTTTGCGCCGGACGGGGGCAACGCGTGATCCGGTACATTCTCTACGGCATCTACGGCCTGATCGTCGTCACGCTGTTCAGTTGTTCTTCGATCGGCGGCAGCGGTTCGGGCGGCGGCGGGTGGGGCAGTTCGTCGGCGCGCAGCGGCTACTCGTCGTACGGGTCGCACAAATGACCGCACGCGACGGGAGCGTGTCGCCGGACTCGACGCTCGGCTCGCACGTGCTGGCCGATCTGGCCGGCATCGATGCGACGCTGCTGCGCGACGCCGCGCGGCTCGAAGCAATCCTCACCGACGCGGCGCAACGGGCCGGCGCGCGCGTGATCGGCGCGCATTTCCATCATTTCGGCGGCGAGCATGGCGTGACGGGCGTCGTGCTGCTGGCGGAGTCGCACATCACGATCCACACGTGGCCCGAGCATCGCTTCGCGGCCGTCGATGCGTTCATGTGCGGCGCGGCGCGTGCCGCCGACGCGGTCGATGCGATCGCCGCGGCGCTCGGCACGCACGCGCAGGTCCGGCAGCAGGTGGCGCGCGGCGGGGTGGCGGCCGCCCGGCGTTTCCCCGGCTTCGGCGAATCTGGCAAATAGCCGATGGCGCAGCCGGCTTACGCCGGTCAGCGCGGCAGCGCTTCGGCTTCGGCCCAGCGCTTGAACGAATCGAGACGCCGGCGCGTCTGCACGAGATAGAACGCGCCGATCAGCGGTTCGAGCAGCCAGCGCAGCCAGGACGGCTGGGCGCGGAAGTGGTACGTGAACTTCACCTCGGTCGATCCGGCCGTGCGCTCGGTGAAATTCCAGCTGCCGCTGAAGCGTTCGAGCACCTTCGGCCCTTCGACCATTTCGACGGCGGCGACCTGCGGCGGACGGTACGAGATGTAGCGCGACACCATCGTCGCGCCCGACTGGCTGCGGCAGAACGCGTCGACGCCGACGTCGGCGGTCGTGCCGTCGAGCAGATAGGCATCGATGAGGAAGTTGTCCCAGACGAGCCGCCGCCCGTAGTCCTGCGACCACGTGAACAGGCGTCTGCGATCGACGCCGACGGTCCGGCTGACGGAGATCCTCATGAGGGCGGGCGCCGTGGCGCGGATTGGGATGAAATCGAGTGTAACTCGCCAATAACGCGTGTTTCGTCAGACTTCGTCAAGTCGAGCGCGGGCTCGAATCAGCTCGATTGACGTCCCTCGGGAATTCCCCTAGGATTCATCTCAACCCTTCGGGACAGACCCGGAGCGTTTCAATCTCTTGAGGGAGCCTCATGAGTACGCAACAGAACCGGCGCTTCGACGCGCTCGTTTTCATTGGTCGTTTCCAGCCTCCGCATCGTGGTCACCTGAACGTGCTGAAGTCGGCACTGAGCCGGGCCGAGCGCGTGTGCGTGCTGATCGGGTCGACCGACAAGCCCCGCACCATCAAGGATCCGTTCTCGTTCGACGAGCGCCGCCAGATGCTGGCTTCGCTGCTCGACGCGTCCGAGCGCGACCGCGTGACGATCGCACCGCTGCAGGATTCGACCTACAACGACGGCGACTGGGTGCGCTGGGTGCAGGATGCGGTGGCCGTCGCGCTCGGCGACGTCGCGCAACGCAAGGTCGGGCTGATCGGCCACGAGAAGGACGCCACCTCGTATTACCTGCGGATGTTCCCGCAATGGGAGCTCGTCGACGTCGATGCGACGGAAGACATTTCCGCCACCGAGATCCGCGACCAGTATTTCGCCGAACGCACCAACAGCTTCGTGCAGTGGGCCGTGCCGGAACCCGTGTTCGGCTGGCTCGAGCGTTTTCGCACGCAGCCGGAATTCGCGCAACTGAAGTCGGAAGCCGAATTCATCGCCGCGTATCGCAAGGCGTGGGCGGCCGCGCCGTATCCCGTCACGTTCGTGACGGTCGACGCGGTGGTCGTGCACTCGGGCCATATCCTGCTCGTGCGCCGCCGCAGCGAACCGGGTCGCGGCCTGTGGGCGCTGCCGGGCGGCTTCGTGAACCAGGACGAGCGGCTCGATGCGGCGTGCATCCGCGAGCTGCGCGAGGAAACCGGCCTCAAGCTGCCGGAACCCGTGCTGCGCGGCTCGATCAAGGATCGCCAGGTGTTCGATCACCCGACGCGTTCGCTGCGTGGCCGCACGATCACGCATGCGTGCCTGTTCAACTTCCCGACCGGCGAGTTGCCGCGCGTGAAGGGCAGCGACGACGCCGACAAGGCGCGCTGGGTCCCGCTCAACGAATTCGCGCAGATGCGCAACGTGATGTTCGAGGATCACTTCGACATCGCGTATCACTTCCTGGGGAAGCTGTGACGCGCTGATTCCCCGCATCGGTCCGCCGCGACAGACGCGGCGGCACTTCAACGGCCTAGAGGAGCTCTAGCCATGCAAAACGATCCCGGCGGCTTTGCCGCGGTTCTCGCCAATCCGATTCTCAACACGGATTCGTACAAGGCTTCCCACTTCCTGCAGTATCCGCCGGACGCATCGGCGATGTTCTCGTACGTCGAATCGCGCGGCGGCCGTTACGACCGCACGCTGTTCTTCGGCCTGCAGATGCTGCTGAAGCAGTACCTGTGCAAGCCGGTCACGCACGCGATGATCGACGACGCGCGCGATTTCTTCACGGTGCACGGCGAGCCGTTCAACGAAGCAGGATGGCGCTATGTCGTCGAGCACTACGACGGTTACCTGCCGGTGAGGATCCGCGCGGTGCCGGAAGGCTCGATCGTGCCGGTGAACAACGTGCTGATGACGGTCGAATGCGACGATCCGCAGGTGTTCTGGCTCGCGTCGTATCTCGAGACGATGCTGTTGCGCATCTGGTATCCGGTGACGGTGGCGACCCGCAGCTGGCACCTGCGGCAGACGATTCGCCGCTTCCTCGAACGGGCCGACGACGATCTCGCGCAACTGCCGTTCAAGCTGCACGACTTCGGCGCGCGCGGCGTGTCGAGCGCGGAATCGGCCGCGATCGGCGGCGCCGCGCACCTCGTGAACTTCATGGGCTCGGACACGGTGCTCGGCGTGCTGGCCGCGAACCGCTTCTATCGCGAGCCGATGGCCGCCTACTCGGTGCCGGCGGCCGAGCACAGCACGATCACGTCGTGGGGGCGCGAAGGCGAGGCCGATGCGTACCGCAACATGATCAGGCGCTTCGGTTTGCCGGGTGCGATCGTATCGGTCGTGTCGGACTCCTATGATCTGTTCGCCGCGCTCGATCTATGGGGTGGCGAACTGCGGCAGGCGGTGCTCGATTCGGGCGCGACGCTCGTCGTGCGTCCCGATTCCGGCGATCCGGTGACGATCGTGCTGCAGACCGTGCGCGCGCTCGACGCGTCGTTCGGTTCGACCGTGAACGGCAAGGGGCGGCGCGTGCTGAACCGCGTGCGCGTGATCCAGGGCGACGGTGTCGACGAGCAGTCGATCGAGGCGATCCTCGCCGCGCTCGACGATGCCGGCTATGCGGCCGGCAACGTGGTGTTCGGCATGGGCGGTGCGTTGTTGCAGCGCGTGAACCGCGATACGCAGCGCTTCGCGATGAAGTGTTCGGCCATCCGGCGTGATGGCGTATGGCACGACGTTCGCAAGGATCCGGTCACCGATCGGGGCAAGCGCTCGAAGCAGGGGCGGTTGACGTTGCTGCGCAATTGGCGCACCGGGGAATATCGGACGGTGACGTTGCCGGTTGCGTGGGATGATCGCGTGCTGGAAGGCGAATGGGAAGAGGCGCTCGAGACGGTGTTCGACACCGGGCGTTTGCTCGTCGATACGTCGTTCGCCGAGGTCCGGGCGAGGGCGCATGCGGGGGAGGTGTGACGCAGGCGGCGGGCCATCCCGCCGCTGCGCGGCAGGTTCGCGTCACTTGCCGGCCAGTACACGGCTGCCGGCATTCGCCGGCGCGCCGCCGCGCTCGACCACCCGCACCGCCTCCATCGCCCGCGCCAGCGCATCGAACACCGCCGGACCCTTGCAACGCGACACGTTGAAGCGCATGTACGACGTCGCGCTGCGCGACGCGCTGAACACGTCGCCGGGCGCGAGCACCACGTCATGGTCCAGCGCATGACGCGCGACGCGCGCGGCGTCGAGTCCGTCCGGCAATTGCGCCCACACGAACAACCCGCCGCGCGGCTCCGTCCAGATCCCGAGCCCGGCCCGCGCGAGGCGCCGGATCGTTTCGCCCATCGCGTCCGCGAGACGCGCGCGCAGGCTGTCGAGATGGCGCCGGTACGTGCCGTCGATCAGCAGTCGGTGCACGACGTTCGCGCCGATCTGTGCATTGCCGAACGACGTCGCGAGCTTCAGGTCGACGAGCGCGTCGATCCATTCCGGACGCGCGGCGACATAGCCGCAGCGGATCGCGGCCGACAGCGTCTTCGAGAAGCTGCCGATCGACACGACGCGCGACAGCCCGTCGAACGCCGCGAGGCGCGGTGCGGGCGTGCTCTCGAAATCCGCGAAGATGTCGTCCTCGACGATCAGCAGCCCGTGCTCGGCCGCGAGCGTCAGCAGCCGGTGCGCGACGGGCGGCGCGAGCGTCGCGCCGGTCGGGTTGTGCAGCGCGGCGTTGGTGATGTACAGGCGCGGCCGGTGCTCGGCGAGTACCTGCTCGAAGCGCACGAGATCGGGGCCGTTCGGCGTGAACGGGACGCTGACGATCCGTGCGCGATGCGCGCGCAGCAGCGCCTGGAAGTTGAAGTAGCACGGATCGTCGAGCACGACCGTATCGCCGGGCTCCAGCAGCAGGCGGCACACGAGGTCGAGCGCGTGCGTGCCGCCGTCGGTCAGCATGATCTGCGCGGGTTCCGCGTGGACGCCGTGCTGCGCGAGCCGCCACGCAAGCTGCTGGCGCAGCGCGGGCAGGCCGAGCGGGGTCGCATAGTCGGTCAGCGCATCGGCTTCGTCGCGCGACACGGCGCGCAACGCGCGCCGCAGGCTTTCGTCGGGCAGCCACGACGACGGCAACCATCCGCAGCCGGGCTTCACCGACGTCGGCGCCGCTTCGAGCGACTGACGCGACAGCCACAGCGGATCGAGCGCGCGATCGAGGCGCGGGCCGAGTTCCGCGAGCGCGAGCGGCGGTGCGTGCCCCGATACATAGAAGCCCGAACCGCGTCGGGCGACGAGCACGCCTTCACTCGCGAGCCGTTCGTACGCATCGACGACCGTCGATTTCGATACGCCGAGCGCATCGGCCATCATCCGGATCGACGGCACGCGCGCGCCGGGCATCAGCGCGCGGCTCGAGATCCGCGCGCGCAACGTATCCATGACGGTTTCCACGCGCGTGCGCGACGGCGCGGGCGGAGCGGGAATCGGGGCGGAATGGTTCATGGCGAACGATGAACTGTACGGCCGGTTGTCCAGCACAGTTTGTCTGAATTGTATTGGGCTGTAGCTTACGCCGTTTTCGCCGGCGGCGGATCATCGGTCATCCATCATCCATTTCCCCATTCAGGATCGACCGTGCAAAAGACGACCGACGGATGGCTCAGCGGCCTGCTGGGTGTCATCATTTTCAGTGGCTCGCTGCCCGCGACGCGTGTCGCGGTACAAGGGCTCGACCCGCTGTTCCTGACGTTCGCCCGCGCGACCATCGCCGGTGCGCTGGGCCTGCTGCTGCTCGTCGTGCTGAAGCAGCGGCGGCCGTCGCGCGCCGAGGCCGTGTCGCTGGCCATCGTCGCGCTCGGTGTCGTGGTCGGGTTCCCGTTGCTGACGGCGCTTGCGTTGAAGCACGTGACGTCGGCGCACGCGATCGTGTTCGTCGGGCTGCTGCCGCTCGCGACCGCGCTGTTCGGCGTGTGGCGCGGCGGGGAACGGCCGCGGCTGCCGTTCTGGATCTTCTCGATCGTCGGCAGCGGCGCGGTGGCCGCGTTCGCGCTGCGCAACGGCGGGCAGGCGTCGGTGGTCGGCGATGCGCTGATGCTGGCCGCGATCGTCGCGTGCGGGCTCGGTTATGCGGAAGGCGCGCGCCTGTCGCGCCAGCTCGGCGGCTGGCAGGTGATCTCGTGGGCGCTCGTGTTGTCGCTGCCGCTGATGCTGCCGCTCACGTGGCTGACCTGGCCCGCGTCGTTCGACGGAGTAGACGCCGCCGCGCTGTGGGGGCTCGCGTACGTGTCGCTGTTCAGCATGTTGATCGGTTTCGTGTTCTGGTATCGCGGGCTGGCGCTCGGCGGGATCGCGGGCGTCGGCCAGTTGCAGCTGCTGCAGCCGTTCTTCGGCCTCCTGCTCGCGGCCGGGCTGCTGCACGAGACGGTGCCGCCGTCGATGGTGGTCGTGACGGTCGTCGTGGTCGGCTGCGTGGCGGGCGCGAAGTACTTCTCGAAGATGGCGCCCGTGCAGCGTGCGGGGTGACGCAGGCGCAGCGGCGTGCCGCGCATCAGGCCGACGCCCTCCGGTGCGAGACTGGCGGCAAGCCGATTGCCGCCGATACGCGTGATCGCGACGTGCGCCCGATCCTGCACCCGATGACGCGGCCCAAGGCAAAACGGCCAGGCTGCCGGTAGCGGCAAGCCTGGCCGTTGGGCGTTCGTCACGCCGGGCGCGGGTTACTCGAACGTTTCCAGCGCGAGCAATTCGCCGATCGTCTGCCGGCGGCGGATCAGTCGCGGCCTGCCGCGATCGACGAGCACTTCCGGCGCGAGCGGCCGGCTGTTGTAGTTCGACGACATCGACGCGCCGTACGCGCCCGCGTCGTGCAGGAACAGCAGGTCGCCGATCTGCGGCTGCGCGAGCTTGCGGTGCGTGACCACGCCGCCTGCATCCTGCGTGAACACGTCGCCCGATTCGCACAGCGGCCCCGCGATCGCGAGATCGACGAGCGGCCGGCCGGCGGGCAGCGCGCCATCGTGCGCGTGTACCGACACCGCGTGATAGCTGCCGTACATCGACGGGCGCATCAGGTCGTTGAAGCCCGCGTCGATCAGCACGAAATCGTGCTTCGGCCGACGGTTGACGGCTTGCACCTCGGTGACGAGCGTGCCTGCTTCGGCGACGAGAAAGCGGCCCGGTTCGATCTCGATGCGCACCGGGTGGCCGAGATGCCGTTCGATCCGCTTGCGCGCGGCGTCCCACTGGCTGAAGTAGTGACCGACGTCGACGCGCGGTTCGCCGTCGCGATACGGGATCGACAGGCCGCCGCCGGCCGAGATCGCATCGATGTCGTGGCCGAGCGACGTGACGAGATCGACCATCGCATCGCACACCTGCGACAGGTGGCCGTAGTCGACGCCCGAACCGATGTGCATGTGGATGCCGACCAGCTTCAGCCCGTACTGGCGCACGATCTCGATCGCGCGCGGTACGTCGTCGATCCAGATGCCGTGCTTGCTCTGCGGGCCGCCGGTGTTGGTCTTGTTGCTGTGGCCGTGGCCGAACCCGGGATTCACACGCAGCCACACGCGGTGGCCGGGCGCGTGCTCGCCGATGCGCGCGAGCATGTCGAGCGAGCCGGCGTTCACGGTCACGCCATGCTTGAGCACCGCCGCGAGCGTCGGGCGATCGATCAGGTCGGCCGTGAACACGACGCCTTCCGGTTCGCCTGCCGGGCTGAACCCCGCCGCGAGGCTGCGCTCGATCTCGCCGAGCGACACGGCGTCGACGCACGCGCCTTCTTCGCGCATCAGCTTGAGGATATGGACGTTCGAATTCGCCTTCTGCGCGTAACGGATCACGTCGAACTGGCGCAGTTGGGCGATGCGGTCGCGGATGACGTCGGCGTCGTACACCCACAGCGGGGTGCCGTATTGCTGCGCGAGCGTCGCGAGCTGGCGGGAATCGAGAGACATGGCGGATGAACCGGATGGAATGAACGGATAGCGGGATGATGCGCCTGATCGGCTATACAGTAAAATGCAGATTTATCTTCATTCGATTCATTTCTGATATATACGATCATGCTGACGCACCGTCATATCGAGGTGTTCCGTGCGCTGATGGTCACCGGCAGCACGACGCGCGCGGCCGAGATGCTGTACACGTCGCAGCCGACGATCAGCCGCGAACTGGCGCGGATGGAGCAGGTCGTCGGCTTCGCGCTGTTCGAACGCGCGCACGGCCGGCTGCGCCCGACGATGGCCGCGCTCACGCTGTTCGACGACGTGCGGCTCGCGTATGTGGGGCTCGAACGCGTCGCGGCGACGGCCGCGCGCCTGCGCGAATTCCGCGACGGGCAACTGTCGGTGATCGCGCTGCCGGCGTTCTCGCACGCGATCCTGCCCGGCGCGTGCCGGCGCTTTCACGATGCGCATGCGGGTGTCAGCGTGTCGGTCACGACGCAGGAGTCGCCGGTGCTCGAGGAGTGGCTCACCGCGCAGCGTTACGACCTCGGGCTGACCGAGCACGACGTCGCGCCGGCCGGCACCGTGCTCACGCCGCTGCTCGAAGTCGATGAAGTGTGCGTGCTGCCCGACGGCCATCCGCTGCTCGCGCAGGACGCGATCGACTTGCTCGATCTCGCCGACCGCCCGTTCGTGAGCCTGTCGCTGAACGATCCGTACCGCATCCTGATCGACGAGGCGTTCGCGCAACTCGGTGTCGCGCCGCGCTCGGTGGTCGATACGCCATCGGCGGTGTCGGTGTGCGCGTTCGTGCGGCAAGGGCTCGGGGCCGCGATCGTCAACCCGCTCACGGCGCTCGATTTCGTCGGCCGCGATCTGCACGTGCGGCCGCTGACGCGCTCGTTTCCGTACCGGGTCAGCGTGATCGTGCCCGAGCACCGGCCGAAGAGCCTGCTCGTCGATGCGTTCGCCGATGCATTGCGCGGCGAAGCGAAGGCGATCCGCCGCCGGCTCGCCGCGCACCTCGGCTAGCGGCACCGTATGATGGGCGTTTCGCCGCCATCGTCCTCATTTTCCGGAATCCCGTCATGACCGACGCATCGTCTTCCCTCGAACAACCGACCCTCGTCGGCGAACGTGTCGTCCTGCGTCCGCTCGACGTGTCCGACCGGCAAGCGCTGCTGGACGCTGCAGCCGACGGCGAGTTGTGGAACCTGAAGGTCACGGTCGTGCCGGGCGCGCAGACGGTCGACGCCTACATCGACACGGCGTTGCGGGGCCGCGCGGCCGGCACCGTGATGCCGTTCGTGATCGTCGATCGCGCATCGGGTCGCGCCATCGGCAGTACACGCTTCTGGAAGATCGATCGCACGAATCGCAAGCTGGAGATCGGCCATACGTGGTTGAGCGAATCGGCGCAGCGTACGCGGGCGAATACCGAAGCGAAGTGGTTGCTGCTGACCTATGCGTTCGACACGATGCGATGCGTACGCGTGCAGTTCACGACGGACGAGCTGAACGAGAAATCGCGCGCGGCGATCCTGCGGCTCGGTGCGAAACAGGAGGGCATCGTGCGTCACGAACGGATCATGCCGGACGGCCGCAAGCGCAATTCGGTGCGCTTCAGCATCATCGACGACGAATGGCCGGAAGTGCGTGCGCGGCTCGACGCGAAGCTGGCGACGTAACGTGTGCCGCGCCGCCGGCAGGGGAGGCGGCGACGCGACAGGGGGCGGTGCGCCGCGCACGATGCGCGGCGCTGCATCGTGTTACTGCGCCGATGCGAGGTGATGACGCTGCGCGAGCTTCTGCGCGTCTGCATAGTGCGCCTGCAGGATCGGCAGCGCCTGGCGTGCGACTTCCTTCAGCTTGGTGTCGCGGCCCGATGCGATTTCGGCCTGGAATGCCGAGATCGCCTTTTGCTGGCCGGCGAGCGCGACCTGTTCGATGTAGGCCTTGTCGAAGTCGGCGCCGCGCAAGCTCTTGATGCTGTTCAGCACGGTCGTGTCCGGGTCGTTGGCCGGCACGTCGACGCCGCGCGGGCTCGCCGCGCGCATCGCCTGGATGATCTTCGCATCGTCGGTCGACACGCGTTGCGCGAAGGCCTTGACCTGGCTGTCCGACGTGCGCGAATCGGCGATGCGCGCGGCGTCGTGCTGGGTCGACACGGTTTTCGTGCCGTCCGTGATGAAGGTCTGGTCGGCTTCGTGGATGCGCGTCGCGGTGGCAGCCGGCGCGGCGGACGCGGCGGGGGCCGGTTGCGCGGTTTGCGCGGTCGCCGTCACGGCGACGAGAAGCAGGCCGGCGGCAGACAAGGCAAGGCGCGAGATGGGGGGAAAGCGGTTCATGGGACCTCCTTTCGATCGGGGCTCTGGTTGAAAAACGGATCGTGTGATCCGTCGCTGTGCGAGAGACCGGGCGCGCCCGGGCCGGATTCGATGGCCACTCTGCCGCGGCGGCGTTCGAAGTGTTTCCCGGCCCGACTGATTCTAGGAGAGCGCTCGGGTAGCAGGTGCAACCGTGCTGTGGCTTGTGTAACGGTTGGTAAGACGAATCGATGGGCATGCGCGCAGGCAGGTAGCGCGTACCTGATGCGCGTGCGGTGGCGGCAATTTTTGCGCGCGCGTGGCGCATGCAATGCATGAGATGCAGGTGCGTGTCATCCGCATTGCATCGACGTGATGTTGTCGTGGCGGCTGCCGTGGCTGCATGCGCGCGTGGCGCGGCGAACGCGTTACACGCGTTCGAGCAGCGCGTCGAGGCGCGGCAGCAACGGCGTCGCGCAATGCGCCTGCAACGCGTCGGGCGCCGTATAGCCCCACGCGACGCCCTGGAACGCGATCCGTGCACGCCGTGCCGCGTCGGCATCGCGGATTTCGTCGCCGACGTACAGCACTTCGTCGGCGCGCACGCCGGCCTCGCGAACGAGCGCGCGCAGACGACGCGCCTTGCCGAACAGCGGAATCCCGCATGCGAAATGGTCGACGCGCGCGCCGGCGCGCGGGCCGAGCCGGTCGCGCACGATCGCCTCGGTATTCGACGTGGCGATCGCGATGCGGATGCCGCGCGCGGCGAGCGCGTCGAACGTTTCGTCGACGCCGGGGAACAGCCGCACGTGCGCGACACGCGGCTGCATCAGGCGGCGCATGTCGATCGTCACGCGCGGCACTTTCCACATCGGCACGTCGAGCGCGCGGATGATGTCGCGCGCCGACATGCCGCGCAGCGCCGGGCGCAGTTCGGGCGTGGCGTCGCGAAAGCCGTGCAGGCGCGACGCTTCCGACAGCGCGGCGAGAAAACTGTCGAGCGAATCGGCGAGCGTGCCGTCGAAGTCGAAGGCGATGAGGCGGTAGGTCATGATGCAGCGTGGCAGGTTTATCGGGCGATGACATTGTCACCGAATCGAAGCCGGCAGAGTACGACCGTTCGTCCGCGGTGGATCGTTGCGCCCCTTGTCCGCCACTCGCCAGCGCGGTATCGTCGATGCTCCGCCTTCCGTCCCGACCGGAGAACAGACGTGCCCGCAGCCACCCCCGCCACGCTGAGATTTTCCACCGACAAGCGCGAACTCGACATCGACGCGATCTTCGATTTCCTGCATCGCGACGCGTACTGGTCGCAGGGCATTCCGCGCGACGTGGTCGAGCGCGCGATCGACGGTTCGCTGTGCTTCGGCGCGTACGTCGGCGACCGGTTCGTCGGGTTCGCGCGGCTCGTCACCGATCAGGCGACGTTCGCGTACCTGTGCGACGTGTTCGTGCTGCCGGCCGAACGCGGCAACGGCTACGGCCGCGCGCTGATCGACCATATATTCGCGCAGGAGATGGTGCGGCGGCTGCGCCGCATCATGCTCGCGACGACCGACGCGCACGCGCTGTACCGGCCGGTCGGTTTCGGCCCGCCGGCGAACCCCGAGCGGCTGATGGAGATCCGCCGCCCCGACATCTACACGACACGCTGACGGGCGGCGCAGCGCATACAATACGCGCTTTCCCTTTTTGCCGAAGAGAAGCACACCATGACCGAACAGGAAGCCGAACAGCTCGCGACGCACCGCCACTACAAGGGCGGCCTGTACCGCTACATCGGCGTTGCCCGCCATTCCGAAACCGAGGAATCGGTGGTCGTCTACGAGCATCTGTGGCCGCATGCGCGCGGGCTGTGGGTGCGGCCGGAAGCCATGTTCAACGGCAATCTCGAAGACGGCACGCCGCGTTTTCGCAAGCTGCGCGACTGATCCGCGGCCGGCGGCGCGTACGCCGCCGCGCGGGCCGGCCGCGCGAACCTGTGCGCGTTACGTGTCGGCCAGCGCCTTCACCAGTTCCGGCGGTGCATGCCTGACCGTCACCTCCGGCGTGCCGTGCCACGCCGCGAGTTTCTTCACGGCCTTCGCGACGTCGGCCGCGAGCCCGGTGCCGAAGCGCACGCCCGGCTCGACGTGCACGGCCTTCAGTTCGAACGTGCCGAGCGTGCGATGCGCTTTCGCATCGACGCGGCCCACCAGCCGGCCGCGATGCAGCACGGGCAGGCAGAAATAGCCGTAGCGCCGCTTGTGCTCGGGTGTGTAGCACTCGATCGTGTAATCGAAACCGAACAGCGTCGACGCGCGCCGCCGGTCCCAGACGACCGGATCGAACGGCGACAGCAGCGTCGTGACCGTCGAGCGCAACGTGTCGGCCGCGGCGGCCGGCAGCCACGCATCGAGCGAGCGATGCACGTAGGCCGGCTCCTTCCAGTCGTCGATCTGCACCGGAATCAGGTCGCCGGCCTCCGCCAGCCGTTCCAGCTCCGCGCGGTACGAGCGGCGCGGCAGCCGATAGTAGTCGGCCACCCAGTCCGCGCGCACGACGCCGAGCGCGCGGCACGTGTAGTCGAGCAGCGCGGGCAGCACGGCTTCGCGCGGCGGCAGGTCGCGCGTATCGTCCCAGCCGGGCAGCACGCGTTCGCGCACGTCGTACACACGCTGGAAATTGCGGCGCTCCGACACCATCAGGTCGCCCGTCGTGAACAGCACTTCCAGGTGACGCTTCTCGGGCTTGCGGTCCCACCAGCCGTTGCCCTTCACGCCGTCCTCGCGCGCGAAATCCGCCGACCGCACCGGGCCTTCCGCGCGAATCCGCGCGAGCAGCCGTTCGATCTCGGGACGATTCTGCGCATGCCATTCGGCCGCATATTTCCAGCCCATCCCCGACGGATCGAGCATCTTGTAGCGCATCAGCCCGAACTGCTCGATCGGCAGGAAACACGCTTCGTGCGACCAGTATTCGAACAGGCGCGCCTCGGCGAGATGTTCGTCGAGCCACTGCGGCGAGAAATCGCCGAGCCGGCTGAACAGCACGAGATACGGGCTGCGCGCGACGACGTGGATGGTGTCGATCTGCAACTGCGCCATCCGGCGGATCGTGTCGAGCACGTCGGACTTGGTGGCCTTGCGGCGGGGCGGCGTGAGCAGGCCCTGTGCGGCGAGATGCAGTGCGCGGGCGGCGGCGGGCGAGAGCGTGAGCATCGGCAGGACGGTCGAGGGTGGCGATCGGGAACCACTTTAGCGCGAAAGCGGCGCGCGCGTGCGACGTGCGGCTGCAACGCGTCTGACAATGGTTGACAGATGCGTTTCGCAAGTTTCCCTATAGTGCAGTTCATGGCGCGACGACAAGTGCGCGCAACGATTCCGCTTCCGACGCACATATGTCCATGGCACGCAGGAAGCGAATCCGGGACTCTCAACCCCCATCGGGAGACCCGGAGCCCTGAGCGAACATCCACGCGGCTGTGCACCGGCCCCGTGTGGATGTTCGCTGATTTTTTTGTTTTTCCGGTTTTCATCCGTCGCCGAGCGACAGGTCATGTCGCAGCGCTCGTCTGTCCGGGCCGCAGCGCACGGGACAGGTCGTAGTGTTTCGCCGCACCGTAACGCGGCGAACCGAAGTGCCAGTCGTAGTTGCCGCGAATGTATGTGCGGGCCTCGTCGAGCAGGCGCAGCGACGCGCGATCGTCGGTGCGCGCACGCACCTTTTTTTCCAGATCCAGATAACGCGCGAGATAGCCGTTGTGGATGTCCGCCGCCGCGTCGAGCGCGGCTTGCGGCGCGAGCCCGCGTTCGTGCATCAGGACGCAGACGAGATTGCTGCTCGATTCGCCGGCCTCCTTCGGATACGAAAAGATGTCGTTGCACAGGCACAGGATCAGGCCGGACAGCTTGCGCAGGCGCTCGACTTCTTCGTCTGCGTAGAACGCGGCGGGCGCTTCGTAGCCCGCGGCGATGTCGATCAGCGCGAACGCGCCTTCGCCGCAGCCGTTATAGGTGCGACCGGACAGGTACTCGGCCTCGCCGGGCACGACGTCGGTCGCGAACCGGCCGGTTTCCCATAGCGTCGAGAACAGGAACGTCATCATTCCCGCCACCCAGCGGGCGTACTGCACGCGTGTGGATGCAGCGGCGATACGCGCGCAGATGTCCTGCGTCGCCCGTTGCAGGGCGGGCAGGAACGCGGCCAGGTGCGGCAGGCGCCCCGCCAGCGCGGCGCGCAGCGGCGCCGGATCATGACCGGTCGGGTCGGCGATCATTTCGTACAGCCACAGGTAGAGCGCGCCGAGCTCGCCCGGGGCGCGCGCGACGCCGTGCAGGCTGCACAGGCCGTCGTCGATCGCGAAGATCCAGCCATACGCGCGGCTCGTCGTGCACAGGCCGTCGAAGGTCGCGTGCGCATAGACGCGTGAGCAGTATTCGCCGACCTTGCCGTGACGGATGCCGTTGGCCCAGCGCGGATCGTCGAGCAAGCCATGGCCGTTCATCCACGCGAGCAGGTCGGCTTCGGCGCGGTCGGCGTCGGGATGCACGGGCGTGTCGAACGGGTGGAACAGGTGCGGCAGCACGAGCGCGGGCGCGGCGGCTTCGGCGGTAACGGTTTCAACGGTGGACATGGCGTGCCTCGCGGATGGCGGGTGACAACGGGTGTCATGAAGGACGGTCCGGCGCTACTTGCCGAACCGGCGCGCGCGCTTGCCGTACGCATCGATGGCCTGTTCGAAATCGTCGCGTCCAAAATCGGGCCAGCACGTCGGCGTGAAATAGAACTCCGAGAAAGCGGTTTGCCACAGCATGAAATTCGACAGGCGCTGCTCGCCCGACGTGCGGATCACGAGGTCCGGCTCCGGCTGGCCGGCCGTGTAGAGCCGGCTCGCGATCAGCTCCGGGCTGAGTTGCGCGAGCAACTGCTCGACGGTGCCGGCGGCGACATGCTCCGCGATCAGCGAGCGGACCGCGTGCAGCAGGTCGAGGCGGCCGCTGTACGCGACCGCGATGTTCACGTCGAGCCCGCGCGCGTGGGCCGTGCGTTGCTGCGCGGTGCGGATGCGCTCGGCGGTGGCGGGCGGCAACTGCGTCAGGTCGCCAATCACGTGCAGGCGCCAGCGGCCGCAGGCGGCAAGCTCGTCGAAGACGTCGCCGATCACCGCGAGCAGGTCGCGCAATTCCCCGGCGTCGCGCTGGAGATTCTCGGTGGACAGCGGCCACAGCGTCACGAACGGGATTCCGGTTTCCTCGCACCACGACAGCAGCGCGTGCACGTTGCGCCCGCCGGCCCGATAGCCGTCGGCGGCCGGCAGGCCGAGGCGGTCCGCCCAGCGCCGGTTGCCGTCGAGGATGACGGCGAGATGCGTCGGCAATGGCGGCCGGGCCGTATCCAGTGCAGCGGGCGAGTCGGTGATGAATGTTTCCGGCGCGCGCAGAATCAGCTCTCGAGTCATGGAGACCCCTTCGAGGCGAGATAGCGATCGAAACGTGAAACAGCGGATGGGAGGTTATGACGACTGCTGCAATTCGGCGCGGGGACAATATTGGCGCCGATGCGAGTGATCATTATTGATCAATGGATTTCGGATTTTCAAGTCGTTCGCCTGCCCGATATCGGGACGCGCCAGCGCAAGCGACCGAGCAGGCGTGGCGGCGCGTCTGCCGATATCGAAAGCGGTGATGCGCAGTCGATCTTCGGGCCGAGGTTATTTCGACATGCGGATTCGGCGAGTGCCTCGTGCGTTTCGCGCGATTGAATAAATTTCGGAATTGAAAAATAAAAGCGATGCAATACGCGGACGATCGATGCAATACGCGGACGATCGATTGCGGCGAAAACGATTTCGCTGCGTCGGCCGTTGGCCGCCTATGCCCGCTTGCCGCGCGCGACCTCGTCGCCGGCGCCGGGCGGCAGCCGCCGCGTGATCGGAATCGATGCGAACGAGCACAGCCCGACTACCACGAATGCCGGCCAGAAATCCGACCACACCATCGCCTGATGGCCCTGGAGCCAGTGCGACACGTGCAGCACGAGGCCGGCCACCGTCACGCCGAGGCCGAGCGACATCTGCTGCACGACGCTGCCGAGGCTCGTCGCACGGCCTGCGTCGCGCGGCGAGATGTCCGCGTAGATCATCGAATTCAGGCTCGTGAACTGCAGCGCGGGGAAGATGCCGCCGACGAGCACGATCATCCAGATCGCCCAGGTGGCCATGCCGGGATGGAATACGCCATACGCGGCGATCGCGAGGCCCGCGAATGCCGCGTTGTAGATCAGCACGGTACGAAAGCCGAAGCGGCGCAGCGTATGGGTGGCCGTCGAGCGGCTGACGGCGCCGCCGAGCGCGGACGCGCACGTGATCAGGCCGGAATGGAACGCGCTCATGCCGAGCCCTTCCTGCAGCGCGAGCGGCAGCAGGAACGGCACCGCGCCGAGGCCGATGCGGAACAGCGACCCGCCGACGACGCTCGCGTGGTACGTCGGGATCTTCAGGAAACTGAGGTCGAGCACGGGGCGCTCCTTGCGGCGCGCGTACGGCACGTACAGCGCGAGCATCGCGGCGCCGGCCGCGCACATGAGGATGGCGTTCGAGCGCGACGTGAGCGAACCGTCGATCAGCGTGAGGCCCATCAGCAGCAGCGCCGCGCCGCTGGCCGACAGCAGGAAGCCGAACCAGTCGAGCGGGCCCGGATCGGGCTCGTGCGTGTTCGCGATGTGCTTGCTCGCGAGGTAGATCCCGTAGATGCCGATCGGCACGTTGATGAAGAAGATCATCCGCCAGTGCAGATAGGTCGTGATGAAGCCGCCGACGAGCGGCCCGACCGTGGGCCCGAACAGCGCGGGAATCGCGAGGTAGTTCATCGCGCGCACGAGATCGGAGCGTGGCACCGCGCGGAAGATGATGATGCGGCCGACCGGCACCATCATCGCGCCGCCGACGCCCTGTATGAAGCGCGCGAACGTGAGCACGCCGAGGGAGTTGGACGCCGCGCACATCAGCGAGCCGACGACGAAGATGCCGATCGCGGTGCGGAACACGGCGCGCGCGCTGAAGCGGTCGGCGAGCCAGCCGCAGATCGGGATGAACACGCCGAGGCCGACCACGTAAGCCGTGATCGCGATGTTCAGTGTGACGGGGCTGTGCCCGAAGTCCCTCGCCATCGCGGGCAGCGCGGTGACGATGATGTTCGCGTCGACGCTTTCCATGAACAACGCACAGGCAACGATGAGCGGTGCTAGAAAGACGGGCGACATGGGCTGGGCGCGCGGTAAAGACGTCATTATGCCCACAATGTGACCGTTGCGTCACGTACGACAACAGTTGTTCCGCATGTTGCAACAGTCGTCTTTTCCTGTGGATGGGGCGGAAAGAACGACTGTGCGTGGGCAAGCGGCGCATTGCTCGTGCGTGTCGAATGCGTTGTCCGACCGGTGAACGACGCAGCATCGCCGTTGCGGGGCGCGCGTGCGTTTTCGATGCCGGGCAGGCGGTCGACGCGCCCGACATTGCGATCGGGGAACGGCTTCCCGTGCGGTGCGTCCCCCGCGCTTTCGCCATTCGTCGTGCGTGTCGACGCGCATGAACACGATGAGCGGGACCGACGTCTGCCCGGTATGGCGATTCCTTTTGACGGAGTGGCGGTGCGTTTCTAGAATATGAGCGTTTGCTCATATTCGAAACTCGCATTCCCGCCATGTCCGACTCGTCTTCGCGCATCCCGCTGTCGCCCCGCAAGGCGCCGCGCCAGCGCCGCTCGGTGGCCACCGTCGATGCGATCGTCGAGGCCGCCGCGCGCATTCTGGAGCGCGACGGCTTCGACGGCTACACGACGAACGCGGTCGCCGCGCTGGCCGGCGTGAGCATCGGTTCCCTCTATCAATATTTTCCGAACCGCGATGCGCTGACCGCTGCGCTCGTCGAGCGCGAGAGTGCGCATCTGCTCGACGACGTCGACCGGGCGGCCGCGCTGTCGTCGTGCGACGACGTGCTGCGCACGCTGGTGCGCGGGGCCGTCGCGCACCAGATGCGCCGGCCGGTGCTCGCGCGGCTGATCGATTTCGAGGAGGCGCGGCTGCCGCTCGGTGCGCGCAACGCGCGCGTCGTCGACCGCATCCACGCGACCTTGCTGCATGCGCTCCGGTTGCGCGATGCGCCGCGTGTCGCCGCGCCCGACGTGATTGCGCACGATCTGCTCGCGATCGTGAAAGGCATCGTCGATGCGGCGGGCGCGCGCGGCGAAACCGATGCGCACGCGCTCGAAGCGCGGGCGTGGCGGGCGGTGCGCGGTTATCTCCGGGAATCGCGCGAATCGAAACTTGCTTGAGATGCATGTTTCGTGCGACAGTCGGACCCATTCGCACCACAACATGACGCGTATCGATCGAAGGCCATCGAGACGAACGCGCGCGCGAACGAGACCTCGTGCCGATCCACTCACCATCGAAAGGAGGGGACACGCCATGACGTCACGTCGTGCCGCACCGCTTGCATCTCGCTTCTCGTCGCGTCAGTCACCGCCCGCGCCGCGTCTGCGCTGGGCCGCCGCACTGGCCATCGCGTATCTCGCCGTCGCCGGCTGCGCCGCGCAGGCCGACAATGCGAACCAGGCCGCCGCGCAAGCGGCCGGCCAGTCCGCGATACCGGCTACCACCGCAGCGGCTGCCGCTCCCGCGTCGGGCACGCTGCCGCCGCCGCCGAGCCAGCTCTACGGCGATCTGTTCGTCGCGGTGCAGACCGCGCAGCTCTATCCCGACCAGAAGACCTTCGTCGACGCAACGCCCGATACCGACCCCGCGACGATCGTGCAGTTGTATCAGCAACAGAAATCGCAGCCGGGCTTCTCGCTGAAGGCGTTCGTCGACCAGCATTTCACGCCGCCCCCGGCAGGCGGCGTGACGCCGCCGCCGAACCAGACGCTGCGCCAGCACATCGACTGGCTGTGGCCGCAGCTCACGCGCACGAGCGTCACGGTGCCCCAGTACAGTTCGCTGATTCCGATGCCGAAGCCGTACGTCGTGCCGGGCGGCCGTTTCCGCGAAGGGTACTACTGGGATACCTATTTCACGATGCTCGGGTTGCAGGTGTCGGGGCGCGAGGATCTCGTCGACGACATGCTCGACAACTTTGCATACCTGATCGATACGGTCGGCCACATCCCGAACGGCAATCGCACGTACTACGCGAGCCGCTCGCAGCCGCCGTTCTTCGCGTACATGGTCACGCTCGCCGCGCAGGTCGAGGGCGACAAGGTCTACCAGAAATACCTGCCGGCGCTGCGCAAGGAACATGCGTACTGGATGCAGGGCGAGACCACGACGCCGCGCGGGCAGGCGGCGCGCCACGTGGTCGCGATGCCCGACGGCGCCGTGCTGAACCGCTACTGGGATGCGAGCGATACGCCGCGCGACGAGTCGTATCTGGAGGACGTGACGACCGCGAAGTCGGTGCCGTCCCGACCGGCGAACGAGGTGTACCGCGACCTGCGCGCGGGCGCCGAAAGCGGCTGGGACTACAGCTCGCGGTGGTTCGGCGACGGCAAGACGCTCGCGACGATCCGCACGACGTCGATCGTGCCGGTCGACCTGAACAGCCTGATGTTCCATCTCGAGACGACGATCGTGAAGGGCTGCGCGGTCACGCGCGACATCGCATGCGTGGCCGATTTTTCAGCGCGCGCGGGCAAGCGTGCGGCTGCGATCAATCATTACCTGTGGAACCGTCGCGGCTACTATGGCGACTACGACTGGCAGTTGCGCAAGCCGCGCGACGGCGTGACGGCGGCCGCGCTGTATCCGTTGTTTGCAGGCGTCGCGTGGCCGGAGCGTGCGAAGGCGACCGCGCGCGAAGTGCGCAAGACGCTGCTGCAGCCGGGCGGTCTCGCGACGACGACCGAGAACACGGGCCAGCAATGGGATGCGCCGAACGGCTGGGCGCCGCTGCAGTGGATCGCGATCGACGGGCTGCGCCGTTATGGCGAACCGGCGCTCGCGAAGGACATCGGCACGCGTTTCCTGTCCGACGTGAAGCATGTGTATGCGACCGAAGGCAAGCTCGTCGAGAAGTACGTGGTCGAGGGTACCGGCACGGGCGGCGGAGGCGGCGGCGAATATCCGTTGCAGGACGGCTTCGGCTGGACTAACGGCGTCACGCTGAAACTGCTCGGGCTGTACGGCGAGTAAGGTGCGGTGCGCGGTGCGGGCCGCGTGCCCACACGGCGAGCAATCGCACGGGCCGGACCGTCGCGCAAGCGGCCGTCCGGCCCGCGTTTTCATGCGGCGCGCGTCAGAACGTGATCGTCGTGCGCACGCCGACCACCGTCTCGTCGCCGATGCGCGCGCCGGCCGCGTTCGGGTTCGGGATGCCGCCGCCAGGGCGGAAGAAGTGCTGCAGGTCGGCCTGCACCTGCCACCACGGCGCGACCTGGTACTGGTAGGTCGCTTCGATGACGGTTTCCGCGCGGCGCACCGGATAGCCGGGCGTCGTGTACACGCCGGTATCGCCGTCGAGGCCGCGCGCATGCGAGCCGATCTTCGCGTAGCCGATCGCGATGCCGGCGACGTCGTTGTCGCGGCCGGCGAACGGCGCCTTCAGCGTCACGCCGGCGTTGGCCGCGAAATCGACGACGTTGCGGTCGCCCGGCGAACCCATCACGCGCGCGAACACGCCGACCGAACGCGGGCTGTCGGCGGACGGCCGCCACACCATCTGGTCCGCGACCGCATAGAAGCCATAGTTGCCGCGATGCGTGGCGGGCGTGCCGTTGCTCGCCGGATCGGCGAGCGACAACCCGTCGGTGCCGTAGCGCGGATCGTTCGCATGCTGCGAGTGATACCAGAAGCCGAGCTTGTACGTGCCGGGCAGGCCGGCCGGCTGCGGGGCCTTCGGGTCGGCGGGCGGCGCGTTCAGCGCGTACTGCACCTCGCCGATCACGAACGCGCCGCTGCGCAGGTTGAAGTTGGTGCCGTGTGCGTTCAGCACCTGGGCGTCGCCGTCGATGCGGCCGGCCGGGTTGCCGTCGAACACGCCGACCATCGCGGTCCACGCATCGGCCGGCTTCACGCGCAGCCGCACGCCGAGCGACGACAGCGGGTACGCGGGGCCGCCGGACGGCAGATCGGTGGACGGCAGCACGGGCCAGCCGAACGTCGCGTTCATGAACGTCGCCGCGTTCTGGCTCACCATGAATTCCTGGTCGACGCTCTGCTGGCCGACTTTCACGTCGACCTTGCCGTCGAGCAGCGACTGTTGGTACCAGAGTTCCCACAGGCGCGTGGTCGAGTTCGCCTCGATGCCGGTGGCGGTCTGCAACGTCTGCAGGTAGCGCTGCGTGAGGTTGGTGCCGTGGATCTGCAGCCCCGACACGTTGAACGTGCCGCCCGGCAGGCCGACCGCCTTGCCGGTGTCGACGTTGAAACCGAATTGCGTGAGCCCCTGGTATGCGCCGCCGCGACCCGTGCCGCCGGACGTGTTGTACAGGTACTCGCTGGTCTCCTGCAGGCTCAGCGTGACGCCGTGCTCGTCGAGCACGTCACGCAGCCCGCCCATGTTGCCGAGCAGGTTCGAGCGCTCCCAGAAGCCGGTCGGAGCGGGCGCGGCAGTATCGGCGGCCTGTTGCGCGGGGGCGGCGGCATCGCTCGCGCCGGCTGCCGGTTCGGCAGCGGCGGGCGACGATGCCTGCGCGAATGCGGGCGCGGCGGCGAGCGACAGCAGCAGCGCGGTGAGCGCATCGAGGCGGCGCTTGCGCGGGACGGGTGCGAGGTGATTCTTCATTTGGGTTCCGTTGGCAGTTTGATTAGTTTGGCTGAAGAAACGGGAACGTGATGCGGGACGCATGGCGAGACGGCCCGCACGGAGCAGGGCTTACGGCAGCCAGCCGCCGACGCGCCAGACCTGCGCGAAGCCGACGCGCGGCGCGACCGAGCACAGCAGCGCGGCGAGCGCGAGCGCGGCCGCCGTCGCGGCGATCAGCACGCAATCGAGCGGGCGGGGCGCCGTCGGCACGTGGGCGAGGGCCCGGCCGCGCCAGCGGCTGAATGCCCGGGCGAGCGGCGAGCGGCCGGAAAAAGAGCGGTCGCACGCGACGTGTACGACGCGCTTGAGCTTGACCGCGAACGATTGAACGAACATGACGCTGCCTCCGTTCCGTCCGGCGGACGCCGGACGACGTGATCGAGCGCGGGTGCGTGACGCGGCCTGCGATCGGAGGATGGAACATAACGGAGCGTGCGACTGACGAACCGGCGATGGCCGGCCCGGATGGAGGCGCGCTAACCCGACGAGTGCGAGCTAGCGGCGAAAGACATGCGTCTGGCTGCTATCTCGCGATGGCTTGGCCGGCCTGGACCGGCATCGAACTGCAACTAGAGCATGTATCCACGGAGGGGACTCCCGTGATGAATTGGGGCGGATTGTAGTCGCGACTTTTGCTGCGGCGCAAGTAGAAAACGCATGACGGTTGCGCCGTGTGGTGTGCGCGTCGCGGCGGCCCAGGGCCGCCACACGCCCGCCCGGCAACGGCAAAGCGGGTGGTTGCGCGTTGCGCCGCACCGTTGCTTGCACGCATCGGCGCGCGATCGCGTCATCGCCCGCTGAAAGGTTTCGGTACGTCAATTCAAGGGCAAATCTTTCAGTTGCGTCATGCGGGAAATTTATTTCGAAAAACGGGGTTTCGAGGGGTTGACTTCACTTTCGCGCGGTCCATAGAATCCGCCATCTTCACTCTTGGGGCCGCCGCCTTGGACGCCTGCAGTAGTCGATCTTCGAACGAAATTTCCGCCTGAGCGACCGACGTCCGCGCCTCATCGAAGCCGCCGTTTGTCTCCCGGGCAAACGGTGCGCGCAGCAGTATTTCCGCAGCAACTCCCTACGTGCACCCTGATTCGCGCCGGTTAGCGTGATGCGTTCTCGCATGCGTTGTCCGGTTTCACCGCCGCCTGGCAGGCGGCCGTGTTCGCGCATCCGTTTCCCGGGCGCGCGAATGCCGGCCCGCACGCCGGACGGCGGTCAACCGTGTTCCCCGGAACACCGTACAGGAGCCGCCATGAACGACAGTGACAGTTGTCCCTTATGCCCGCTGCATACGCAGACCCTTTTGAACCCGGGTCGCGGGGACATGCCGGCCGACTAGCCTGACACGTCGTTCAGGCCGCTGGCTGGCCCCGCGCCCACGACGCGGCCGGCACGCCTGCCGCCGCCGCACGGAGCCAGACCATGAACTTCGGCCTTCTGCTGTCGACCCTTCCGCACGTCACGGAATCGCGCCCCCACTACGACGCGATGCTGACGCTCGACGCCCGTCCGCGGGTGTTCTCCCGCCTGCTGAACCAGTTGAAAGCGTTGATCCGCTAAAAGAGACACGCCGAGCGCGCCTCGGCATGCGCACGTGCGGCCGCCTTCGAGCGGCCGTCCCGCGCGCATCCCAAGGTCGCACGCTCATCGAATCGCATAACCCTTAGCCGTACGGAACACATCATGTCCACGCCCTCCAACGTCTCTCCACCGATCGCGGTCGACCGCAGCGCCGTGCTCGACGACGCCCACCTGGGCGACATCCGCGGTGCGCTCGGCACGATCCCGCACCACGACACCGGCGCACGCGGCACGTGGTGGGCGCGCCTGCGTACGCTGCTCGCGATCATCGGCCCGGGCCTGATCGTGATGGTCGGCGACAACGACGCGGGCGCATTCGGCACCTATACGCAGGCCGGCCAGAACTACGGCACGACGCTGCTGTGGACGCTGCTGCTGCTCGTGCCCGTGCTGTACGTGAATCAGGAAATGGTGCTGCGCCTCGGCGCGGTCACGGGCGTCGGCCATGCGCGGCTGATCTTCGAACGCTTCGGCAAGTTCTGGGGCGCGTTCAGCGTGATCGACCTGTTCCTGCTCAACGCGCTGACCATCGTCACCGAATTCATCGGCATCACGTTCGTGCTGGATTTCTTCGGGCTGCCGAAGGTGGCCGGCGTGTGCGTCGCCGCCGCGCTGACGATGGCCGCGGTCAGTACCGGCGATTTCCGGCGCTTCGAGCGGTTCGCGATCGGGCTGTGCGTGCTGAGCCTGCTGCTCGTGCCGGTGCTCGTGTCGATCCACCCGCCCGTCGCGCAGATGACGCGCGATTTCTTCGTGCCGAACTGGCCCGCGCACGCGAAGCTGTCGGACGTGATGCTGCTCGTGATCGGGATCGTCGGCACCACGGTCGCGCCGTGGCAGTTGTTCTTCCAGCAGAGCTACGTGATCGACAAGCGCATCACGCCGCGCTTCATGAAGTATGAAAAAGCCGATCTGTGGATCGGCATCGCGTTCGTGCTGGTCGGCGCGGTCGCGATGATCGGCTTCAGCTCGGCGCTGTTCGGCGGCCATCCGGAAGCCGGCAACTTCACCGACGCGGGCGGCATCATCGCCGGCCTCGAGAAGTATGCGGGCCGCACGAGCGCGACGCTGTTCGCGATCGCGCTGCTCGACGCGTGCATCATCGGCGCGGCGGCCGTGTCGCTGTCGACCGCGTACGCGATCGGCGACGTGTTCAAGATCCGTCACTCGCTGCACCGCGGCGTGACCGACGCGAAGGGCTTCTATCTCGTCTACTTCGGCATCGTCGCGGCGGCGGCCACGCTCGTGCTGATTCCGGGCAGCCCGCTCGGCCTGTTGACGGAAGCCGTGCAGACGCTGGCCGGCGTGCTGCTGCCGAGCGCGACGGTGTTCCTGCTCGTGCTGTGCAACGACCGTCAGGTGCTTGGGCCCTGGGTCAACTCGACGAAGCTCAACGTGTTCACGGGCGCGGTGATCTGGGTGCTGGTGCTGCTGTCGATCATCCTGACCGCGTCGGTGATGTATCCGGACATCAGCGGGGAGGCGATCGTCGACGTGCTGGTGGGCGGCACCGTGCTCGCCATCGCCGGCTATCTCGCGACGGTACTGATTCGCCGCAACAAGCGCGTCGTCGAGCCGGCCGTCGATCGTTCGCTGCGCGACACGTGGCGCATGCCGCCGCTCGACACGCTCGAGCCGCAGAACATGACGCTCGCGACGCGGATCTGGATGGCCGTGCTGCGCGGCTATCTGGTGATTGCGGTCGGGCTCGTGATCGTAAAGGTCGTGCAGATGACGCTGCTGAAGTAACGGCGACCGTCCGCCGCGAGGAAGCGGCGCCGGCCCGGCGCCGCGCCGCAACCCGAACATGCCGGCCCGCGAGGCCGGCATGTGCGTTTACGCGATCGGCGAAACGAAACTGCGCCGCGCCGTCGCCCGCGCGTCAGATCAGCTCGAGCTTCGACGTCAGGTACGTGAGCTGGATCCGGTTCGCGACGCCGAAGCGCTTGCGCAGCTTGCGCAGGTGATAGTCGACGTTGTGCGCGCTGGTGTCGAGGCGCCGGCCGATCTCCTTGTCGGACGCGCCTTCGGCGATGCCGAGCAACAACTCCTGCTCGAACGGCGTGAGCCCGTTGACCGCGCGCTCGCGCGACGTCGAGATCAGTTGCGGCGACGCGAACTTGTGTACCGACAGCCCGATCGACAGCGCCTGCTCGATCGTCGCCGGCGTGATCCATTCGCGCGTGCGGCGCGGCGCGGTGAAGCTCATGAACGCGTGCAGCCGCGTGCCGGGCACGGCCATCGAATACATGATGCCGCTGCACATCCCGTCGTCCTGCATCGTCTGCAGGAAGCCGTCGAGCGCGGCCGGGCTCACGCACGAGTCGTCGTCGCGCTCGCGGTGTTCGCGGCGCAATTGCTGCAGGTCCCACACGATCGGCATGTTGCACACGCGCGCGCCGAGCGTGCGCGGATCGACGTCGTGATGGTTGTGACGTACGTAGTCGCCGCGATAGGTGGCCGGCGTGAATGCTTCGTGCAGGTAGAGACTTTCGACGCGCTCGCGCGCGAATTCGAGGGCGAAGTACGCGAACGTCGAGAAGCCTGTCAGATGCAGCAGGCTCGTGACGATCCGGT
This sequence comes from Burkholderia sp. EMB26, assembly GCF_024730645.1. Classification (NCBI taxonomy): domain Bacteria; kingdom Pseudomonadati; phylum Pseudomonadota; class Betaproteobacteria; order Burkholderiales; family Burkholderiaceae; genus Burkholderia; species Burkholderia sp. EMB26. The sequence goes on along the minus strand of NZ_CP078071.1, from coordinate 1,143,374 downwards.
TGCGCTCGGCCGTGCTCTGTGCGTGCGCGAGCGTATCGGCGACGCCGAGCTTCGGCGCGTGCGGCTGCGCGACGTCGCCGCGTTTCACGTCGTCGCACCAGACGACCTGCACGGTGCGCTCGCGCAGCGTGTCCGCGCAGGCGTTCAATCCGCGCGACGAGCGGGACAAGGTGGTTGGGGCGACCGCTTCTTCATGCAATGCAATATCGGACATGAGCCATCCCTCGGAATCGACGCGCATCGCCTGGCGGCGGCCGTATCGTGTACGGCATTCGCGGCGGTGCGACCGAGCATCGTTGTGATATGCGCCGATCGTCATCCCTGACGAAACGCGGGGGCATTGTACAAAAATGCCGGTGTGTGGGTAATATGCCGTAATACTAATTGCGGCGAAAGGTTCATGTTCGTGCGCATATAACGACGACCAGAAAATCATAAAGAAAAGACCAGATCGTGACGGGGCGCAGTTTCACATATTGGGAAAGGGCGGGCTCCTCATGACATATGCTGACGGCGCACCACGCGTCGAGTGGTTCTCACAAGCCGATATAGCGGCCGCCGCCGCTTATTCGAACGAATATCACGCAATCGAGCGTGACGTTTTTACCGGTATTCAAATCACGTCCGGTAAAACCGACCTTGCGTCATTCGATTTCGCGCAATGCCATGCGCGATTGCGGCAAATCGGATTCAGTACGCTCGGTTACGGCGCGTACGAAATGATCGGGCGGCGCATTCTGCGCGCGCATCTGCTGCGCGACCTCGCGCCGGCGACGTTCATGCAGCCGTTCATCGAAGGGATGCTGTACGAAAGCGACCCGCGCTTCGCGCAGGTGCGGCAAAGCGGCTTCCCGGTCGCGTGGCGGCTCGACGAGATCGAGGCGGCCGCGCACGGCAGCGGCGACCGCAAGGTGCTGGCGCTCGCCGGCCACTTGCGTGCGCACGCAATGAACAGCGGCGTGATCTTCAGCCTGTCGGCGCCGCGGCTCGACCTGCGCGTCGCGGTAAACGTGACGTCGGAAACGCACGGCACCGAATGGATCGACGATCGGGTGATCGGCGGCGCGCTGTCGGTCAGTCTGGCCGTGCATCGCGTCGCGCTGCCGTTCCTCGAGGCGCGGGTCGCGCGCATGCGCGGCTTCGCGCTCGGCGACGAGCAGCAGCAGGTGCTCGACCGGCTCGTGCACGGGCTGTCCGACCAGGAGATCGCGAGCGCGCTGCGCACGTCGCTGCACAAGGTCGGGCACCACATCCGCTCGCTCGAAAAACTCTTCAACGTACAGAACCGCGCGCAGCTCGCGTACCTCGCCGCGCGCCGGCTGCCGTCCTGACCCGACCCCTGCCGCAGGCGCGCGCCGGCGGCCCGGCGCGCGATGGAAGCGGTTCCGGCGGCGCGTGCCCGAGCCGGCCGCCGGGTTTCGTAGTCCGATTCGATCGTCTGAGGAAAACGCGCTTTCACGCTACGAGGCGCGCTTCTTTTTCCGCCGTTTCCCGTCGCTACACTCGTCCCATTCAACGGTCCGCGCAGCACGGGGAAGGGTTGCCCGTGCCAGCCGGCGATAACGACAGGACGACGGCACGATGGCTGAACCGAAGGCGCTCCCCCGCGACTGGCAGCGGTTGTTTTCCGCCGGCCGCGGCGTGTCCGGACGGCGCCTCGGGGGCGCGTCGCCGCGCGCCGACCTGTTTCTCGCGACCTTCATCGTCGCGGTCGTCGCGCTGTTCATCCTGCCGCTGCCGCAGGCCGCGCTCGACGGGATGATCTCGCTGAATCTGGCGGCGAGCGTCGTGCTGCTGACGGTGTCGACCTACGTGCCGTCGGCGGTCAGCTTCTCGTCGTTTCCGGCGCTGCTGCTGTTTACGACGCTGTTCCGGCTCGCGCTGAACATCGCGTCGTGCAAGCTGATCCTGCTGCATGCGAACGCCGGCCACGTGATCGACGCGTTCGGGCGTCTGGTGGTCGGCAACAACGTGGTGGTGGGCGGCGTGGTGTTCCTCGTGATCGCGGTCGTGCAGTTCATCGTGATCGCGAAAGGGTCGGAGCGGGTGGCCGAAGTCGGCGCGCGCTTCTCGCTCGACGCGATGCCCGGCAAGCAGATGAGCATCGACGCGGACCTGCGCGCGGGCATCATCAGCGCCGACGAAGCGCGCGAGCGCCGCGAGAAACTCGAGCAGGAATCGCAGATGCACGGCGCGATGGACGGCGCGATGAAGTTCGTGAAGGGCGACGCGATCGCGGGCCTCGTGATCGCGTTCATCAACATCGTCGCGGGGATCGCGGTCGGCACGCTGATGCACGGGATGGACATCGGCGAAGCGCTGCAGCGTTACGCGATCCTGACGGTCGGCGACGGGATGGCGTCGCAGATTCCGTCGCTGCTCGTGTCGATCGCGGCCGGCATCGTGACGACGCGCGTCGCGACGCGCGATGCGCGGCAGCGCCAGCTCGGCGAACAGCTCGGCGAGCAACTGGGTGCGCATCCGCGCGCGCTGCTGATCGCGGCGTTCGTGCTGAGCGGTTTTCTCGTCGTGCCCGGTTTCCCGAAATGGTCGTTCGCGCTGATCGCGCTCGGCCTCGGCGCCTTCGCGTTCTCGCAACTGAAGCGCAAGACGTCCGCGCCGAGCTTCAACCTGATTCATGTCGCGGGGCGCGTCGGCGCGGCCGACGACGGCCAGCCCGCGAAGGTGTCGCACGCGGCGGGCGTCACGTCGCTGATCGCGGTGTCGCTGTCCGACGACCTGCGCACGAACCTGAACCTCGCGCAATTGCAGGCGGCGCTGTCGAGCGCGAAGGCGCGCGTCGACGCGGACATCGGCACGGTGTTCCCGCGTATCACGCTGAACGACGACGAAGGCGCGCCGGCCGGCACGTACCGGATCTACCTGCAGGACGTGCTCGTCGCGCACGGCGCGCTGAAGCCGGGCTGGCTGCTGTGGGACGGCGTTGCGCCGCTGCCCGAGCGCGCGGAGCGCCAGCCGGCCGAAGCGTTCGGCCCGTTCGCGACCGCGCTGTGGATCAAGCCCGACGGCGCGGCGCCGGACGGCAAGTGGCTGTCGAGCGAGAGCGCGCTGGCCGCGCACGTCGAGCAGATCGTGCGCCAGCACGCGGACGAGCTGCTCGGCATCCAGGAGACGCAGGCGCTCGTGCATCTGGTGCGCCGCGATCATCCGGAGCTCGTCGGCGAACTGACGCGGCTCGTGCCGCTGCAGCGCGTGACCGAAGTGTTGCGCCGCCTGCTGGCCGAACAGGTGCCGATCCGGAACCTGCGCGTGATCTTCGAGAGCCTGATCACGTGGGCGCCGAACGAGCCCGACGACGTGATCGCGCTGGTCGAACTCGTGCGCGTCGACCTGCGCCGGATGATCACCGATCGTCACGCGGGCACGGCGCGCCAGCTGCGGGTCGTGCTGTTCGAGCAGAACCTGCAGGAGCGGATCGAGAGCGCGGTGATGCGCACCAAGCAGGGCAATTTCCTCGCGCTGTCGAGCGCGGTCAAGCAGGACATCGGCGAACAGGTGCGCGCGATCGTGCAGGCCGCGCAGGCGGCCGGCCCCGGCGGCCACGGCAACGCGCAGGGTGGCGCGCGGCTCGCGGTGATGGTCGCGCTCGGCGCGCGCCGCTACGTGAAGACGATCCTGCAGCCGGTGCTGCCCGAACTCGCGGTGCTGTCGTACCAGGAAGTCGAGGAGGACGTGCAGTTGCATACGGTCGGCTGGGTGAAGAACCCGCCGGACGACGGCACGGTCGGCGCGGGCGCCGACGTGCGCGCGCCAGGAGCCGTGCAATGACGAGCTCGACGATCCTCGACCTGACGCGCCAGGCGCTGATGCTCGTGCTGCTGCTGTCGCTGCCGATCGTGCTGATCGCGACCGTCACGGGCCTCGTCGTCGCGATCCTGCAGGCCGTCACGCAGGTGCAGGACGCCAATATCGGCATCGCGGTGCGGCTGATCGCCGTGATGGTCGCGCTCGTGCTGCTGTCGGGCTGGCTCGGCGGCGAAGTGCTGCGCTTCGCGCAGCAGGCGCTGGAACGCATGTTCGTTTCTTCCACAGGAGTCCTTTGATGCGTCGACGCGTCGCCTCGATCCGGTTTCAACCGCGCAGCCTGCAACGGGCCGCGCTTGCCGTGTGCGCGACCGCGCTGCTCACGGCGTCGCTGTGCATGGCGCCCGCGCAGCATGCGCGCGCCGCGGACCTGCGCTGGCGCAACAAGCCGTTCACGATCGTCGCGAACGGCAAGAAGATCGGCGACTTCATCCGCGAGCTCGCGTCGTCGCAGGGCGTGACGGCGGTGGTCGACCCGAAGGTCGACGGCGTGATCAGCGGCCGCTTCTCCGGCACGCCGCAGCAGACGCTCGACACGATCTGCTCGACCTACGGGCTCACGTGGTATTACGACGGCTCGTTCCTGTACGTCGATCCGGCCGACCAGTCGCAGACGCAGATGATCCCGATTCCGCCGAATGCGTCCGGCGAAATCGGCCGCGCGCTGCAGGCGATGCAGATTCCGGACAAGCGCTACACGCTGGTGATCAACGATCGCGCGAACAGCGTGTACGTGGCCGGCCCGCGCCGCTATGTCGAGCTCGTGCGGCAGGCGGTCGGCTCGGTTGGCGATCCGTCGGCGAACGGCGCGCATGCGGACATCCGCGCGTTCCGGCTGAAATACGGCTGGGCGTCGGACTTCACGATCAACCGCTCGGGCAAGGAAGTGACGGTGCCGGGCGTCGCGACGATCCTGCGCCGGCTGTTCGGCAAGGGCGGCGGCACGACCGCGGCGCCGTCCAGCACGCCGCTCGGGCAGGCCGCGCGCCAGGTGAAGCTCGGCTCGGGGCTGACGATCGCGGTGCCGCGGCTCGACTTTCCCGACATTTCCGGCGGCCCGCGGCAGGGCGGTTATGGCGGGGCGGACGGCAGCATGGGCGGCGGCTTCTCGCCGTTCTCGAACAACGGCGGCGGCGACACGCTGCCGCAGATCGTCGCCGACCCGGCGATCAACGCGGTGATCGTGCGCGACCTGCCGGAGAACATGTACCGCTACCAGTCGCTGATCGGCCAGCTCGACGAGCGGCCGCGCATCGTCGAGATCAACGTGACGATCATCGACATCAACGAGGATTCGCTCGACAGCCTCGGGATCGACTGGCGCCTGCACACGACGCACGGCGACGTGCAGATCGGCAACGGCCAGAACGCGCTGAACGGCAACACGCAGTACAACGGCGCCGGCAATCCGCCGCTGACGTTCGGCATCGGCACGTCGGAAACCGGGCAGACGGGCGCCTTCATGCCGACCGGCATCGCGCTGACCGCGTCGATCGGCGGGTCGCTGCGCAACTACCTGCTCACGCGCGTGAACGCGCTCGCGCAGAAAGGCCAGGCGCAACTGCGATCGAAGCCGAAGGTGCTCGCGCTCGACAACACCGAGGCGATCCTCGAGAACCTCACGCAGTTCTACGTGCAGGTGCCGGGCTATCAGGATTCGTCGCTGTACAGCGTGACGACCGGCACCAGCATCAAGGTGACGCCGATGATCGTCGACGAGGCGATCCGCAACGCGGCGGCCGTGTCGGGCAACCCGCAGAGCGTGATGATGTCGATCGACATCCAGGACGGCAACATCGTGCCGGGGCAGGCGGTGTCGAACGTGCCGGTGATCCAGCAGCGCAACATCGTCACCAAGACGATGATCGACGAAGGCAAGAGCCTCCTGATCGCCGGTTTCAACGACGACGAGGTGCGGCTGAACAAGAGCGGCGTGCCCTGGCTGTCCGACATCCCGCTGATCGGCAACCTGTTCAAGTACACCGACAAGTCGGGCAACCACATGGAGCGGTTCTACCTGCTGACGCCGCGGGTCGTGACGAGCGCGTCGATGTATGCGCCGGACGGCTCGCCGGTGAATCCGGGCGTCGACGGTCCGGCGAACCAGGAAGGGATGTCGATGTATCGCCCGCCGGACAACGACGTCACGGTGCCGCTGACGCCGAAGCCGCTGCCCGGCACGAAATTCGGTCCGCCCGCGTTGCCGCCGCCGAAGGATACGGCGGCGTCGCAGCCCGCGGCGACGACCGCAGGAGTGGTCACGCATGTCGACGAGCATCATTGATCCGCACGGCGACGGTGCATTGCCCGGCGGCGCGGCGGGCGGGGCCGGCTCGGCCGCCGCGCTCGCGTCGCCGTGGAACCTGTGCTTCCTGAGCGGGCCGATGTACGGCCGCACGATGTCGCTCGCGCGCGGCGCGAACTGGGTCGGCACGGCGGCCGACTGCGAGGTGATCCTGCCCGATCGCGAGATCGGCGCGAAACAGGTGTGCCTGCAGGTCGGCGCGCTCGCGGTGACGGTGCAGAACCACGGCGGCGACGCCGGCGCGCCGGTGCTGTTCAACGACGAGCCGCTCGGCACCGGCCGCCGCTCGTTGACGCCGAACGACGTCGTGACGGTCGGCTCGATCCGGCTCGGCATCGCACGGCATGCGCAGGCGAGCGTCGCGGTGCCCGACGAAACCGATGCGCCGGACGCCGCGCGCGAAGCCGCGTGGCTCGGCTGGCTCACGGGCGGGCTACGGCGGCTGGGCAGCCGGCGGCTCGTGATCGCGCTGGTCGCGCTGTGGGTCGGCGTGCTGCTCGGCGCGCTCGGCTACGGCTTCGTCGCGTGGTCGGGGCGGCTGCCGTGGCAGCACGAATCGGTGCTCGCGCGCACGCACCGGCTGCAGCAACTGCTGCACGCGTATCCGGAGCTGGCGGTCGCGCCGCGCGACGACGGCGTGATCGTGTCGGGCTACGTGAGCGACCCGGCCGCGCGCGAGCGCGTCGCGCAGATCGTCGCGGGCGTCGACAACGCGGCGCTCGGCAACATCTACGTGGTCAGCGATCTCGTGGCGACCGCGCAGACCTATTTCAGCGACACGGCGCTGACGGTCACGTATCTCGGCCGCGGCCGGATCGAGCTGACGGGCACGGCCGCGCGCGCGCAGATCGAGCCGCGCATCCGCAACTACATGAAGGACGCGCGCCCGGCGCTCGAGGTGGTCGATCACGTGCGCGATGCCGATGCGGCCGCGCCGCGCACGGCGACGACGCTCGGCGGCACGGCGGGCATTCCGGAGATCACGACCGTGTTCGCCGGCGACGGCGACCAGCGCTACATCGAGACGGTCGACGGCAGCCGCTATTTCGAAGGCGCGCGGCTGAAGGAGGGCGCGACCGTCGTGTCGATCGGCCCGGACGAGGTCGTGTTCGAACGCAACGGCCAGCGCATCACGATGCCGCTCGGCGGCCCGTCGACGCGTGCGCCCGGGCAGGCGCCGGCGCCGCCCGTGGCGCCGCTCGCGAGCGGTGCGGCGGCGGGCGTCGCGCAGCCGGTGCCGGGGCCGACGCTGTTGCCGCGCGAGCCGGCGGCCGGTGTATCGACGAAGGAGGCGGCGCACTAGCGTCGCGACGAATCAGGCGCAGCGCGAATCGCGCTGCGCGCATCACGCGACACGTCGCCGGCAGGCGGCGCGTCACGTCATCGGCGGGGCATGGGGCCGCCGCCGGCAACGCAAGTGAACGTCACGTAAAGGAGCGAAACATGACTGCCCCCACCGGTAGCGCAACCGACACGAAGCAGGTCCAGCAGCAGGCCGACGACCTGACCAAGACGCAGCTCGAACTGACGAAGATCAACTTCCAGGTCCAGCAATCGACTGCGACTTTCGAAACCAGCAACGCAGTGACCGCGCAGGAGGGGACGGCGAACGCCCAGGTCGCGCAACACCTGAGTTCCGCCGGCCGCGCGTGATGCCGGTCGCCGGCCGTGCCGCGCGACGCCGGATGCCGGGGCCGCCCGTGACGGGCGCCCGGTGCGGCGTGGGTGCGTGCCGGCCGGCCCGTTTCCGGCCCTGCCGGTCAAGGAGGACACGATCATGTCGGTAACAGGCGTAGGCGCGGCGCCGCCGGGCGCAGCCGCGCTCGCGAGTGCCGCGCAGCAAACGGGCGCGACGTCCGATCCGGCGCAGGTGCGCCAGTTCGATGCGCTGATGCAGCCGGGCGCGTCGTCGGCCGCACCCCCGTCTTCGTCCGGTGTCGCGATGTCGCGCGCACCGGCGGATGCGGCGCCGGCCGTGCAGATGACGCCCGCGCAGGCGAACCAGTCGTCGCTCGTCGAGCGGTTGCGCACCTACGGCAACGATCTCGATTCGCGGTACGCGAACATCGACAAGCACCGCAGCGAGATGCTGACGTCGATGGCGGACAGCCGCAGCGATCCGCTGATGACGATGGTGAAGGCGATGGATTTCCAGTGGACGGCAACCACCACGATTTCGGAATACCAGTTGAGCCTGTCGGTTGCGCAGGCGGCGAACGGCTTCACGCACACGGTGCTGAAGACGCAGGAGTGACGAAAGCCGGTGCGTGTGCCTGCAACGGCCGCGCGCCCTGAAGCGGACAAACGATGACGACGATCGATTCGACGCCGCGCACGCATGCGTGGCGCAGCCGGGCGGCGCGCGCGCTGCTCGCGGGGCTGCTCGTGCTGTTGGCCGGGTGCCAGAAGGAGCTGTACTCCGGCCTGTCGGAGCGCGATGCGAACCAGATGGTCGCGGTGCTCGGCGACGCGGGCATCAGCGCGTCGAAGGACAACGATGCGCGCGACACGTCGGACCGCAACGCGTGGCTCGTGAGCGTCGCGGACGGCGACATGCAGGCGGCGCTCACGGTGCTGCAGGCGAACGGGCTGCCGAAGCCGAGCTATGCGAGCCTCGGCGAGCTGTTCCAGAAGCAGGGGCTCGTGTCGACCCCGGCCGAGGAGCGCGTGCGCTATCTGTACGGCGTGTCGCAGGACCTGTCGCGCACGCTGCAGGACATCGAAGGCGTGGTGGTCGCGCGCGTGCAGGTCGTGATTCCGGAGAACGATCCGCTCGCGGACAAGATCAAGCCGTCGTCGGCCGCGGTGTACATCCGCTACCGGCCGGGCGTCGACCTGCGCGCGATGGCGCCGATGGTCAAGGATCTCGTCGCGCACAGCATCGAAGGGCTGCAGTACGACAACGTGTCGCTGTTCCTGCAGCCGGCCGCCGCGCGCGCGACGCGGGTGGACGGCATCGGCAGCGCTGTGTCGGACATCCTGCGGCTGCGCTCGCCGCTCGGCTGGCTGGTGTTCGCGCTGATCCTGCTGACCTGCGCGGTGATCGCGCTGTCGGCCGCCCGGCGCGGGATGTTCGGTGCCCGCCTCGCGGGCCTCGTCGGCGCACCGCGCGGCGCGAACGGCGGTGGTGCGGCCGCGCAGCAGGCAGGCGGCGGGCTGCGTACGCCGGACGGCGCGCGCGACGGCGCATGAGCGACCCGCACGCGCTGCCGCCGGGCGAGGCGGTCGACGCGGCGCCGCTGCCGTGGCTGCAGCCGCTCGCGCCGCCGCCCGCCGCGCGCGCTGCCGCGTTTCATGCGCTCGTCTGCGACTTCAACCTGCGGCCCGACCGCTATCTGCACGTGACGCGCGTGCCGGCCGACTGGCCCGCGCGCTATCGTTCGCCGGACGCGTTCGGCGCGGCCGGCCGCAAGCTGCTCGCGCGGCACCTGCTCGACCTGCACGGCGTGGCCGACCGGCACGACTTCGACGTCGCGAGCCCGTGCGCGCGGCTCGCGCTGCTGCCCGGCGCGGCGCTCGAACAACTGGCCGCGTATGCGGGGCTGCTGCTGCATCGCGCATGGCTGCGCGACGCGCTGGCGGGGCGGCGCATTCGCGCGGAAGTCGCGGCGCGGCTCGGCGGCGATGCGCTCGAACTCGCGCTCGAACGCGCGCCGGAATTCGGCGCGCTCGCCGAAACGCTCGAACCGTGGCGCGCCGATCCCGCCGCGCTGCCGGTCGTGATCCGCGCGCGCGGCGGGCGCCTGCTCGCCGATTTCATCGGCGTGGCCGGCGACGCGGTGGCGCGGCGCGTGCGCCTGAAATTCAACCGCGCGATCGACGACGAAGCGCCGTACTGGCTGAACCGCGCGCAGCGCGACCAGTTCGGCGAACTGATGTTCCTGTTTCTGATTCCCGAGAGGCTTGCGTCATGGGACTGGCTTTTCTGATCACGAGCGACAACCTGCAGCTGCTGTCCGAGCGCAAGGTGCTCAAGGAGCGCGAATACGCGGCGCTGCTCGACGCGTCCGCGGTGATCGCGACCGCGCATGAAGAAGCGGCGCGCATCGTCGCCGACGCGCAGCGCGAATTCGACAAGCGCCAGGCGGCCGGCTACGACGAAGGCATGCGCCGCGCGCAGCGCGAGCAGGCTGCGCAGGCCTACACGCAGGCGCTCGCCGCGACGCGCACGATGGAGACGATGAAGGATGCGATGGCCGATATCGTCGTGAAGGCCGTGCGCGCGATCGTCGGCGAGATGAGCACGCAGAAGCTGTACGAGGCCGCGCTCGCGCGGATCGTGCCGCTCGTGCGCGACGAGGCGTTCCTGATCGTGCGCGTCGCGCCCGGCCGCACGGACGAAATGCGCGATGCGCTCGACGGCGCGTTCGCCGGGCAGTCGAACCGGCAGAAGATCCGCATCGTCGAGGATGCGCAGCTCGAACGCCACGCGTGCACGGTCGAGACGCCGTCCGGGCGGATCGACGCGAGCCTCGACCTGCAGATCGACGCGCTGCGCCAGGCGATCCGCCGCGACGCGCTGAAAGGGGCCGCGCGATGAGCGCGCCGCTCGACGATCCGCCGTCGTTCGGCGACGACGACGCGCCGTTCGATCGCGGCCGCCTGGTCGGCGAGCTCGACGCGGGGCTCGCGTTCTTCTCGCCGGTCTCGGTGCAGGGCCGCGTCAACCACGCGGTCGGGCAGATCCTGAACGCGACGGGCATCCGCGCGCGGCTCGGCGAGATCTGCGAGCTGCGCACGCCGAACCAGCCGACGCTGCTCGCGGAGGTGGTCGGCTTCTCGCGGCAGACGACGCTGCTCACGCCGCTCGGCGACGTGGCCGGCCTGTCGCCGGAGACGACCGTCGTGCCGTCCGGGCGCGAACATGTCTTTCCGGTGGGCGAAGGACTGTTCGGCCGCGTGCTCGACGGGCTCGGCCGGCCGCTCGACGATCGCGGGCCGGTGACGGGCGCCGCGTGGGTGTCGACGCAGCAGGACCCGCCGAACCCGCTCGCGCGCAAGATGATCGACACGCCGTTTCCGACCGGCGTGCGCGTGATCGACGGGCTGATGACGCTCGGCATCGGGCAGCGCGTCGGCATCTTCGCGCCGTCCGGCGTCGGCAAGAGCACGCTGCTCGGGATGATCGCGCGCGGCGCGCAGGCCGACGTGAACGTGATCGCGCTGGTCGGCGAGCGCGGCCGCGAGGTGCGCGAATTCATCGAGCACAGCTTGTCGCCGGAAGTGCGCGCGCGGTCGATCGTCGTCGTGTCGACGTCCGATCGCCCCGCGATGGAGCGCGTGAAATCCGCGCTGGTCGCGACCGCGATCGCCGAGCACTTCCGCGATGCGGGCAAGCGCGTGCTGCTGCTAGTCGATTCGTTGACGCGCTTTGCGCGCGCGCAGCGCGAGGTCGGCCTCGCGAGCGGCGAGCCGCCGACGCGGCGCAGCTTCCCGCCGTCGACGTTCGCGGTGTTGCCGCGCCTGCTCGAACGCGCGGGGCAGGGGTCGCACGGGTCGATCACCGCGCTCTACACGGTGCTCGTCGAAGGCGACGAGGAATCGGACCCGATCGCCGAGGAGGTGCGCTCGATCCTCGACGGCCATATCGTGCTGTCGCGCAAGATCGCGCTCGCGAACCGCTATCCGGCGATCGACGTGCTCGCGAGCCTGTCGCGGGTGATGCCGCTCGTCGCGAGCCGCGCGCACCAGCATGCGGCCGCGCGCGTGCGCGAGTTGATCGCGAAGTACCAGGAGATCGAGCTGCTCGTGCAGATCGGCGAGTATCGCGAAGGCAGCGACCGGCTCGGCGATCTCGCGCTGCGCGCGCGCGACGCGATCGGTGCGTTCTGCGCGCAGGCGTCGGACGAGGACGTGCGCTTCGACGCGCTGCTCGCGAAACTGACGAAGCTGGCGAACGATCATGTCTGAAGCCGACGACCGCCTCGTGCTCGCGACGCTTGCCCGTCTGAAGCGGGTGCGCGAGATGCGCAGCCAGATCGCGCGCGTCGCGGCCGCGCGCCAGCAGGGCATCGCCGCGCAGAGCCGGCGCGCGCTGGCGGCCGCGCAGGCGCAGCTCGCGCAGCAGGTCGCCGCGAAGGCCGCGATCCAGACGCGCCTGGCCGACGACGTGCGTGAAGCGCGCGCGTTGCAGAACGCGGCGGCCGATACGCGCACGTTCGACCGGCATATCGGCACCGCGAACGCGTCGGTGAGCGAGGCCGCGCACGTGCATCGCGGCCACGAGGCGACGCTCGCCGACCTGCAGCGCGCCGCACGCAAGGCGAAGGCCGCCGAGGACAAGCTGGAGAAAGCCGGCGAGAAGGCGCTGCATGCGCGCGCCGCGCGGGTCGAGCGCGACGCCGACGACGTCGCGGACGGCTACGCGGTGCGACGCTTCGCGACCGGCGGCACCTGGGTGGCCGGCGCGGGCGACGCGGCCGGTCACGGGTCCACGTCGCCGGAGGCCGCCGCCGCGTTCGATGCGGCGATGACCGACGTGGAGACGGGCGCCGCCGCTGCCGCTGAAGCCGATGCATCCGATACATCGGACGCACCCGCCATGCCCGACGATTCCGTCCCGTCCGCCGCCGCGGAGCGCCGATGCTAGACCAGGCCGCGGGTTTCAACGACGTCGCCGGCATGCTGCGGCCGCTGCTCTACGTGATGCCGCGTCTGTTGCCGGTCATGCTGATCGTGCCGGTGTTCAACGAGCAGATCATCACGGGCCTCGTGCGCAACGGGATCGCGGTCGTGATCGCCGCGTTCGTCGCGCCGACGATCGATGCCGCGCAGGTGGCCGCGCTGCCGTTCCTGATGTGGTGCCTGCTGGTCGCGAAAGAGGCGATGGTCGGCATGCTGCTCGCGGGCGCGTTCAGCGCGGTGCTGTTCGCGATCCAGGGCGTCGGCTACCTGATCGATTTCCAGACCGGCAGCGGCAGCGCCGCGTTCTTCGATCCGATGGGTGGCCACGAGGGCGGCCCGACTTCCGGATTCCTGAATTTCGTCGCGATCGCGCTGTTCGTGACAGCCGGCGGGCTGCAGGTGCTCGTGCAACTGTTCGCGCAGTCGTACGCCTGGTGGCCGATCGGCTCGCTCGGCCCCGATTTCTCGTCGATGCTGCAGACCTTCATCGTGCGGCAGACCGACACGATCTTCGAATGGATGGTGAAGCTCGCCGCGCCGGTCACGATCGTGCTGGTGCTCGTCGAGCTCGGCGTCGGGCTGGTCGGGCGTGCGGTGCCGCAGCTCAACATCTTCGTGTTCTCGCAGCCGCTGAAGAGCGCGCTCGCGATGCTGATGATGATCCTGTTCCTGCCGGTGGTGTACGCGTCGCTGCATGCGCTGCTGAGCCCCGACAGCGGGTTGATGGCGCTGCTGCGCGCGTTGTTCGCCGCGCACGGCGGCGGCTGAGCGCGCGAGAGCCGACATGGCCGAAAAGGACCAGAAGCCGACCGCGAAGCGCCTGCGCGAGGCGCGCGAGAAAGGCGACGTGCCGAAAAGCGCGGAAACGGTGTCGTCGGCGTTCTTCGTCGGCGTGTGCGTGGCGCTCGCGGTGGGCATCGGTTCGCTGTTCGCGCGGTTGCAGGCGCTGTTCCGGCTCGTGTTCGACGCGGTCGGCGCAGCCGATCCGGCCGCGCGGCTCGCGGTGCTGATCGACGGCGCCGCGCGCGACTGGGCGACGCTGTCCGCGCAGATCGTCGCGGCCGGGCTGCTGGCGGGGTTGCTCGCGGGCTTCGTGCAGGTGGGCGGCGTGATGGCGTGGAGCCGCCTCGTGCCGCAGTTGTCGCGGCTCAACCCGGCCGAGGGGATGAAGAACCTGTGGTCGCTGCGCAACCTCGTCAATCTCGCGAAGATGTTGCTGAAGACGGCGCTGCTCGTCGCGACGCTCGGCTGGCTGATCGTCGAGTCGCTCGATCCGTCGGTGCAGTCGGGCTTCACGCGGCCGGTCTCGATCCTCGCGCTGATCGTGAAGCTGCTGATGCTGCTGTTCGGCTGGGCCGCGCTGATCTACATCGTGATGGCGTTGATCGACATCGTGCACCAGCGGCACGAGTTCAACCAGAAGATGAAGATGTCGATCGACGAAGTGCGGCGCGAGCACAAGGAGGACGAAGGCGATCCGCACATCCAGGCGAAGCGCCGCCAGCTCGCGCGCGAAGTGCAGTTTGCGTCGCTGCCCGACCGGATCGGCTACGCGTCGGTGGTCGTCTATTCGCCGCGCGTCGCGGTCGCGCTCTACTACGGCGGGATGGGCTCGCTGCCGTGGGTACTCGCGCGCGGCGAGGGCGACGCGGCCGAGCGGATCGTGCGGCTCGCCCGCGACGCGCTGCGCCCGACGCTCGCGAACGTCGGGCTCGCGCAGGCGCTGTACGAGACGACGCCCGAGAACGGCACGATCCAGCCGCAGCATTTCCGCGAGGTCGCGCAGTTGCTGAAATGGGCGACCGGCGCCGGTTGACGGCGGCGTGGCGTGGCGGCGTTGCCGTCGGCATACGGCCCTTTTTTCATCCGCAACGCTTGCCGGCCAACTCACCGGATTCGATATGGCCCCTTGCGCGACCATCCGCACGCGGCACTTGACGTCCATTTTTTTCCGGACGGTGCCGACATTCACTGGTGAATTATTGCTGATTTATTTCTTCGTAATATGGCTCGACCGTCATGCCCGACGGCGGGCCGCGAGGTTGCGCGGTGCGTGACGGAACTGGTCAACAGGGGCAGACAAATCAATGTGCGGAATCGACGGCTTTCTGAATAGCGTCGCCTTCGATGAGGAGACAGCGCGCGGCACGCTCGCGCGAATGACGGCGAGCCTCGCGCATCGCGGGCCGGACGGGCAGGGGATCTGGGTCGACCCGGAGGCCGGCATCGCGCTCGGCCACCGGCGGCTCGCGATCGTCGACCTGTCGGTGCACGGCCGGCAGCCGATGGCTTCCGCGTGCGGCCGCTACGTCCTCGTCTTCAACGGCGAAATCTACAACCATCGCGAACTGCGCGCGGAGCTCGAGCGTGCGGGGCGCGCACCGGCGTGGCGCGGCCACTCCGACAGCGAGGTGCTGATCGCGGCGATCGTCGCGTGGGGCGTCGAGGCCACGTTGCGCCGCGCGACCGGCATGTTCGCGTTCGCGCTGTGGAATCGCGCGTCGCGGGTGCTGACGCTCGCACGCGACCGGATCGGCGAGAAGCCGCTCTACTACGGCCGGATCGGCGACGCGCTGGTGTTCGCGTCCGAGCTGAAGGCATTGCGCGGCTACCCGGGCTTCGACGGCACGGTCGACCGCGACGCGCTGTGCCTGTACCTGCGCCAGTCGAGCGTGCCCGCGCCTTACACGATCTATCGCGGCATCCGCAAGCTGCCGCCCGGCACGTACATCCAGTTCGAACATGCGCGCGACACGCCGCGCCTGCGCGCGTACTGGACGCTCGAACAGGCGATCGAGGCGGGCCGCGCGCAGCCGTTCGAAGGCACTCCCGACGAAGCCGTCGGCCAGCTCGACGCGATCCTGCGGCAGGCCGTCGCGCGGCAGATGGAGGCCGACGTGCCGCTCGGCGCGTTCCTGTCGGGCGGCGTCGATTCGTCGGCGATCGTCGCGCTGATGCAGGCGCAATCGGCGACGCCGGTCGACACGTTTACGATCGGCTTCCACGAGGCCGGCTACGACGAAGCCGGTTACGCGAAGGCCGTCGCGCGCCATCTCGGCACGCGCCATACCGAGCTTTACGTGACCGCCGACCATGCGCTCGGCGTCGTGCCGAAGCTGCCGTCGATCTACGACGAGCCGTTCTCCGATGCGTCGCAGATCCCGACCTTTCTCGTCTCTGAACTGACGCGCCGGCACGTGAAGGTAAGCCTGTCCGGCGACGGCGGCGACGAGCTGTTCGGCGGCTATACGCGCTATTTCCTGACGCCGCGCCTGTGGCGCAAGCTGCATCGCGTGCCGGGCGCCGTGCGCGCGCGGATCGCCGCCGCGTTGCACGCGCTGCGGCCCGACCACGCGGACCAGCTGGCAGCCGTCGCGCAGGGCGCGTGGGGCGGCGGCGTGGAGGCGCGCGAATCGACGTCGCGCATCGGCGATCGCCTGCACAAGCTCGGCCATGTGATGACGGCCGAAAGCCGCATCGGGCTGTACCGGCTGCTGATGTCGTCGGTGCATCATCCGGAGCGCATCGCGCTGTCGGGGCAGGAGCCGCCGACGCCGCTCGACACGGTGTCCGCGTGGCCCGCGCATCTGAGCTTCGCCGAGCAGGCGATGGCGATCGACACGCTCACGTACCTGCCGACCGACATCCTCGCGAAGGTCGATCGCGCGGCGATGGCCGTGAGCCTCGAGACGCGCATGCCGTTCCTCGATCATCACGTCGTCGAATTCGCGTGGCGCGTACCGGCGTCGGTGCGCTTGCCCGAAGGGCAGTCGAAGGCGCTGCTGCGCCGGCTGCTCGACCGGTACGTGCCGTCCGCGCTGATCGACCGGCCGAAGCAGGGCTTCTGCGCGCCCGTCGACCACTGGCTGCGCGGCGCGCTGCGCGACTGGGCCGAGGCGCTGCTGCGGCCGTCGCGCCTGCGCGAAGAAGGCTTCTTCGATGCGGCGGCGGTCGAGCGGCTGTGGCGCCAGCACCAGACGGGCCGGATGAACTGGCAGCACCAGCTGTGGACGGTGCTGATGTTCCAGGCGTGGCTGGAGGCGCAGCGCGCGGCGTGACGGCATCGTCGTGCCCGCCGCCGTGACGCGCGGCGGGCCGACCGTCATCCGACCACCAGCGGCGTGCCGACCGGCAAGTGCGTGGCATCGCGCGCGGCCGACGGATTGAGCTGCAGGATTTCTTTCAGCGCACGCGCATCCTGTTCGCCGCGCGTCATCGCCTGCTGGTCGGCACGCGATACGTGCGCGGCGTCCAGCAGCGACTGGCGATGCTGGTCCGCGATCACCCATAGCGAATCGCCGTCGACGACGATGTAGGGCTGCGGGGCGTTCGACGGCGACGGCGGGTTCGACGGCGTGCCTGGCGACGGTTGCGGTCGGGACGGCGAGGCGGCGCTCGCCGAAGGCGACGGCGGCGCGCTCGGCTGCGCCGCATGCGTGGCGGGCGCCGGGTGTCCCGGCGTGGCGGCCGACGACGGCGCGACGGCGTGCTGGGTCGCCCCGCCGCCCGGCTGCTGCGTGCCGGATGGCGGCGCCTTGCCGTCGTCGTCCTCGAATGCGGTGTAGATCCACTTGCCGACATAGATCAGGATCGGCGCGACCATGAGCGACGTCGGAATCGAGCCGGTGAGCCGCTTCGGCAGGTTCGGGAAATGCGTGTCGATGCGCGCGAGCGCGAGCAGCGTCGCGGACGACAGCGACGAAATCGCGATCGGCAAGTCCGACTGGATCGCGGGATGCGGGCCGACGAATGGCGCGATCGCACCGCCGGCGATGCTCGCGAGATCCGACATCAGGTCGATGCCCCGCACGACGCGGCTACGCCGTTCGATGCTCAGGTGCGCGAACGCGCTGCCCTGCACGAGGCCGGTATACGTGATGCCGAGCAGCGCGCCGGCCGCGCCCAGCGCCGGCACCACCGACGGATTCTGCAGCAGCGCATGCAGCGACAGCTCGCCGAGGCTCGCATAGCCGGCGATCGCGGCGGCGCGTCCGGCCTTGCCCATGAAGCGGCGCGGATTGCCGTAATGCAGCTGCTGGATCGAGGTGCCCGCGAGCACGCCCTGCATCTGCTGGAGCATGTCGTTGGCGATCATCTTCGTGTATTCCAGCGTCTTGTCCGCCGGCAGCGACGCGGCCTTGTGCAATTCCAGCTGGAGATGAATCTTCGCCCGCGCGCTCTCGGCGAGCAGGATCAGCGACGCGTTGCGCTGCTCGGCATGCATCTGGTGCGCGTCGAGCTGATTGTTCAGGCCGTCGACGAAGCGGTCGATCACGCGATCGAACAGCCGCGGGTCGCCGCTTTGCAGCGCGCGCACGGTGTCCTGGTGCACGGCCTGCACGAGCCGGCCGGTCCGCACGCCGACGAACGCCGCGTTCGCGGCCTGCTTGAACTTGTCCGGCGTCAGGCCGAAGTGATGGACCGCGAAGCCGGCCCCCGCGCCGATCGCGATCGACAGCAGGTTCTTGCGGTTCAGCAGCGCGGCGATCCAGCTGTCCGGCTGATGCAGGCGCAGCGCATGCAGTTCCGCGGCCGCGGCGAGCGGATCGTCCGGACGCATCGGCTCGTTCGTCTGCGCGCTGACGAGCCGGCTTTCGCTGATCGGCTGCGTATCGGCCGCGACGAGCGCGGGCGCGAGGACGGTTTCGCGCCAGGCCTGCAGCGGTTCGACACCGGCGCCGCCGCCGTCCGTCGTGACGATCTGTTCCGGCGCCGCGAGCCGCGCGCCGACGTCGGTGAGCCATCGTTCGGTAAACATCCGGGCGGCGTCGCTGGCCGCGGGCGCGCGGCGCGGGTCGGCGGCCCAGCGGTCCGCCGCGAAGCGCGACGTCGCATAGCGGGCGCGATGCAGCAGTTGCGTGGTGTTGCCTTCGTACAGTTGCTGGCGCAACGCCGCGAGCCGCGCGGGCGACATGCCGCGCGCCCGGCCGATGCGGTCGACTTCCGCGAGCAGCAGGCCGTGCTGGTTCATCAGCGTCGTGCGGTCGACGCGGTCGTATACGCGCGTCAGCGCGTCGGCGCCGTGCAGTCGCGCGAGCGTCGGGTCGTTGGCCCTGGCGCGCTCGACGAGCAGCGTCGCGAGCGCGGTCGTCAGTTCCTGGTTCGCGACGAAGTCCGAGCCATGCGTCGCGTACGACAGGCCGACGTGCACCCACGGCAGCGCCGGATGGTCGAGCAGCGATTTCGCGAGTTCCAGGTGGCTCGCGCCGGACGCGGGCTCCGGCACCGTGTCCCAGCCGTGGAACGTCACCATCACGTGCGGTGCCGGCTGGCCGAGGTGCGTCCGGTTCCACGATTCGAGCAGCGCGCCGAGCCGCGCGTGGTCGTGATAACCGGTGTTGGAGCCGGGCTGATGCCGGTGGTCGACGGACGACACCAGCGCCCGCGCCGGCGCCATTTCGAAGCGCAGCAGGAAGCCGGCCTTCGACGACGCATCGAGCCAGTTGTGCACGTATTGCTCGGCCAGGTCGTCGATACGCATCGACTTGCCGTTCGCACCGGTGATCGTGCCGGTCCAGTAGTCGATCGTCGCGTCCTTGTGGTCGCCGATCGACTTCGCGTCGTGCACGACGGCGGGGTCGTGCTTCGCGCCGCGCGTGGCCGCGAGCGTGTGCGGGTCGATCACGATCGTCACGGCCGGCATCACGCCGCCGTGCCGCTCGATCTGCGCGACGAATTTCGCGGGATCGTCGGAGAGCCGGAACGCGCGGCTCATCGGCACCACGCGCTGCTGGTACGCGGGATCGGCGGCGAGGAGGCGCCGGCGCAGCGCGCGATCGGTCGCGAGCGCGGTGCTGAAACGGCTCAGCACCTTTCTTCTGAGCGGGATCGGCGCATAGCGCGAGCCGCCGCCCGACCAGTCGCGCGCGACGTACAGCGGCATGCCGGTGTCGCGCAACGCCTGGGCGTCGGCCATGATCGCGGGCGGCACGCCGTTGACCGCATCGTCGAGTTCGAGCGGCGCGGCGCGCGGATCGCGCGCGTGCTGCACGAGCGCGTCGATCCGGTCGTAGTGCGCGAGCAGGGCCGACGCGTTGCCGTCGCCATAGCGCTGCAGCGATTCGACCTGCGTCGTGCTGACGAGCGACGGCTGATAGGTGCGCACGTCGAGCACCGGATGGCCCGATGCCGCTTGCCCGTTGCGCGCGGCCGCGGCGTTCGCGCGGCGGATCGACTGCAGCGCCGCGTGGCGTTGCGACCGCAGCCGCCGCGCCTCGGTCGCGCCCCAGTCGCGCCGCGCGTCGGACATGTGCGGCGACGGGTCTTTCGCCCATGCGTCGACGGTTGCGAGGCGGGTCTCGAGCGTCTTGAGCCGGGTGCCGCGCGCGTGCTCCGCAAGCGCATCCGGCGCGAGTTCGGTCAGCAGCAGATGGGTATCGCCGCCGTACGGGCCGCCGCCGATCGGCGACGCGTCGAGCGGCACGCCGGGGCTGTCGGGCTTGCGCCAGTTGTCATGCCAGGTCAGTTCGCCTTGCGCGTTGGCCGTGATCACCGCGCGCGGCTTGCCGAGCCGGTACGCGATGCGCTCGCCGCCGCCATACACGTAGATGAAATGCTTGCCGGGCACGAGGCCGCGCGCTTTCGCGAGACTGAGCAGGTGCACGACGTTGTGACCGCTGAAATCCAGCGCATGACCGGACGCGGCGGGCAGCAGCCCGGCTTCGAACGCGCGGGGCGCCGGCGCCAGCGCGGTGGTCGCGGGCGTGCGCGTGCCGCCGGCGGGCAGCGGGCGCGTGGCTGACGATGCGCGGCCGAGCGTCGCGATCGCGCGGGCGCGGCGCAGTGCGATCGCGGCGCCCGTGCCGGTCAGCGACGCGAAGCGCCGCCGCAGGCCGTGCATGCCGCTGATCGCCACATGGCCGCCATAGTGCAGGCCGCGGCGCGGCAGGACTTCCGTCTTGTCCTTCTTCGGTGGTCGCGGCGCGTCGAAGCGGTCGCCGACCCGCGCCAGCGTGGCCGGTTCGACGCTGCTGACGAAGAACGTCATGCCGCGCGTGCGGGCCCGCGTGAGCGGCACGCCGTGCAGTTTGCCGTTCGGCCGCAACCGGATGCGGCCGCGCTGCGGATACGCGGCGGCGAGCGGCCGCTCCGTCACGTGAGTCCGTGCATGCGGGGCGTTTTCCCGGTATTGCCAGACACCGGTGGCCGAGTCGTAGCGCGCATGACCGGCGATCTTGCCGGTCGCCTTGTCGACGACGTAGATCGTGTCGGCGTGGCCGGCCGCCGCGACGGCCTGTTTCGCGCGTGCGAAATGCGGCGCATTCGACAGCGCGTCGATCGCATCGACGTACGCGTCGCGCACGCGCCCGTTCCGCGTGAATTCGACCGTCTCGCCTTCACGCGCGGGCTTGACCTTCGCCGGGCCGCCGAGCGCGACCAGTTCGCGGTGCGTGACGGGCGACGCATGGAAATCGAACGCGCGCCGCGCGGCGGCGGTGCCGGCCGGATCGCTGCGTTCCATCGCGCTCGACAGCGCCTGCTTCAGCGCCTGTCGCTCCTCGGCGTTCAGCGCGTTGCCGAGAAAGCGCAGGCGCTGGATCGCGCCATTCGCATCGACGTGCGCCGTCGCGACGAACGTCGGCGGCGCGTCGGGCGTCGGCTGGCCGGCCCGCGCGATCAGCAGCGCCGTGTCGGTGCCGGTCTGCTGCACCAGGTGCCCGAGCGTGGGCGCGTGCTGGCCTTCGGCGCGCGTCAGCGTGCGCATGTCGCGCGCGTCGAGCCACGCGCGTGCGTGCTTCATCGCGTTGCCGTCGACCGCATGGCGGGCGCGTGCCGGCGCGGCGAGCCGTGCCGCGACGGGGCGTCCGGCCGCCGCGCGAACCTGTTCGCCGTAGTACTCGCGATAGGTCGGATTGCCGGGCGTCGACGTGCGCATGTCGCCGAACGTGTCCGCGAGGGCGTCGAGCGCGGCCGGGTCGCGGCTCGTCAGCGCATGCTCGGTCGCCCGGGCGAGCGCGTCGGGCAACGTCGCGTGGGTCGCGATGTCGGGCCCGCCGGCGGCGAGGATTTCGTTGCGGATCGTGTACGCGTTGACCTCCGCGCGCGCATCCGACTTCAGCAGCGCGGCCACGGCGGCTTCGGGGCTGGCGTGCTCGGCGGCCAGCGCGCCGGTCGCGAGATCGACGCTGTGCTGCAGTTCGTGGCCCCACACGAATACGAGCGTGCCGGCGCGGCGCGTATTGCCGTCGAGTACGATCGTGCGCGTGTCCGCGTCCGCGTAATGACCGCCGCCCGGCGTGCCGACGCGGATCGTCCAGCCGTCGCTGCGGGCCAGCCGCATCTGCGCGCGGAAGGTCGGCGACTGTCGCGCGATCGCGTGCGCGCGCATCAGCAGCACGCGGCCGCGGAACCGCTGCACGACGCGCCCGAGCATGCCCGGGCGTTGCGCGTACGCGCCGCTTTCGGCGTAGGCGGGATGGGCGAGGCGAATGCGGCCCGTCGCAATGCCGCGCTGGATCGTGTCGATGACGCCGTCGATCCGCTCGACGACGTCGCCTTCCGGGTCCGCCTTGTGCAGTACCTGGCCGGGGTCGTGCAGCAGCACTTCGCCATGGCGGCCGAACAGCACCTGGAAGTCGTACAGCAGCCCGTGCCGCTGCGTGACGTTGCGAATGTTCGCGAGATCGTCGAGACCGCTGCGCCGGACCACGCCGGGCAGGCCGAGCCCTTTTTCCATCGCCGCGCTGCTCAGCAGTGCCGCCGGCTTGTACACGACGCCGACCCGGCCCAGGTGCGAGAACGGTCCGTCGACCGTGCTGACGGGCAGGTCGAGCCGTTTCAGTTCACGCAGGCCGCCCTGTTCGGCGCCGATTTCCTCGTGCGCGACTTCCACGCCGTCCGGCGACGTGTCGCGGAAGAAGCCGATCGCCTGGCCCGTGCCGCCGTCGAATACCGTCTTGTAGAGCCCCGAGCCGACGAGCGGGCCGAGATGGTCGGCGGGATCGACGGTGCGCGCGGGATCGCCCGCGACGTGCAGCTGGCCGCCGGTGACCGACAGCTCGCCGAGCGCCGGCTGCTCGTAAGCGGCCGGCACGTAGCGGTTCATGCCGGACAGGTCGGTCAGTCCGCCGTCTGCGCCGACGGCGTCCGGATGCACCGCGTAGACGGGGCGTTGCCACAGGTTCGCCAGTTGCGCGGCCGCGCCTTCGTTCGCGTGCCGCGCGGCCAGGATCACCACGCGCTGGCCGGCGTACGGCGCATCCGACAGCAGCGAGAAGCCGTGCGGATCGATCGGCCGGCCGTCGGGGCCGAGCAGCGTGCCGTCGGGCTGCGTGTCGGCATGGACGATCGCGAGACGGTCGGCTTCATCCATCGACACGAGGCCGCGCCGCCTGAGCCCCAGCGCGTCGAGCGCCGGCGTCGCGGCGCCGAACGGCGACGCGTTGCGCTCGACGTGCGCGCGCGACCACGCGACGCGCTGCGCCTGGATCTCGCGCATCGAGCGCGGCGCGTCGTCGCGCGGCTTGTCGCGGCCGCCGTGGTCGTTCGGCGGATCGCCCGCATCGCGCGGATGCGCGTCGGCGCGACTGCCGAGATCGACGTCGTAGCGGGCCTCGAATGCATTGAGCTGCCGGCTCGCCTCGGCTTCGAGCGCCTTGCGCGTGTAGCGGCCGCCGCCCGGACGCTTGCCGGCGGCGTTCACGCGCGAACGGTCGCTGCCGAGCAGGCGCATCTGCTGCGCGAGCGTGCCCGACTGTTCGGCGAACGCGCTGACCTGGTTCGGCAGCGGCGCGCCGCCGGCACGCATCTGCACGTCCGGGCGCTTGAGCTTCACGTCGCCGCGCTCGATCCCGCGTTCGAGCAGCGTGATCTGATCGTCGACGTCCGCGAGGGTCTGACGATACGCGTCGCTGTGGGTCTCGATCGGGCCGGGATCCGCGAGCAGCAGCCGGCCGTCGCGATACACGCCTTGCGGATCGAAGTAGAGCCGGTCCTGCTGAATCGCGTCGCGCAGCGTGCGCAGGGTCTGCAGCGATTCGGGGTCGAGCGTCGTCGGCAGCAGGCCGCGCCCGGCATCGCCGGTATGCAGCCCGCCGCGCGGCTGGTACAGCACCGCGACGCGGCCGGCGTGCGAAAACGGGCCGTCCATCGCGACGGTCGGGAGATCGTAGCGACGCCGCAGCAACGCGAGCGCCGCGCGTTCGGCGCCGGCGCTGGCCTGCTGTTCGGCGCGCGTGCTGAAATCCTCGTAGAGGGCGACGACCGCATCCCGGCCGAGCGCGAAGCCGCCCTTGTGCGCGCCGAAGCCGAGCAGCGCGCCAAGATGCTCGTTCAGGTCCACCGGCTTGCCGCTGTCCGCATGGAATACCTGCAGGCCGTCCGCCCGCAGCGGCCCGAGCGCGACCTCCGGATGCGGCGCGGGATCGAAGCGCAGGAAGCCGCTGGTCGCGCGGATCGTGCCGTCCGCCGCGAGCGCGCCGCGCGGTGCGACGAATACCGGACGGTTCCAGACGTTCGCGAGTTCGGGGGCCAGCCCGGCCTCCGCGCCTTCCGCGACGAGCACGATCGGTTCGTCGAGCCGGGACGGCGCCGGCAGCCCGTGGCGCGCGTCGAGCGCGAGTTCGTGGCCGGACAACGGCGTGCCGTCCGGGCGTGTCAGCGGCGCGTCCGGGCGGCCGTTGCGCACGACGAACAGCGTGCGCCCGCCATAGCTGTGCTGCTCGACGCGGGGCCCGCCGGGCGCGACCGCGACGTCCGCCTCGCGGGCGGCGAAGCCCGGCGCGAGCGGGGAGGATTCGATCGCATGGAGGACGGTCCAGGCGACGCGCTGGCGAAACGTCAGCGGCTCGAGCGGCCCGCCGGCGCCGGTTTCGGCCGGATCGGCGACCCGCCGGTACTGGATCGTCCGCGCGTCGCCGCTGCGGCGATCCGCGCGCGATGCGGTGCGTGCATCCTGGTCGTTCTCGGCGGCGCGTTCGCGCACCTGCGCGGACGAGCGGCCTGCCTGCGCGGTCGCGCGCGACGTCGCGGCGGCCGGCTCGGCCACGGCCGCCGTCGGGTCCGCTGCCGCGCGCAGCGTGGACGGGGTCGCGCGGGCCGCGTTCGTGCGGGCGCCATCGTCGTGCGGCGGCGCGGCCGTCGGCGTGGCGGGCGCCGGGCCCGCGCCGCGCGGCGTGCCGACCTGGCTCGGCGCGCGCAGCTCGATGCCGTCGGACAGCGTCAGGCTGCCGTCCCGGCCGGCCGTGATGCGGCCATCGGTACCGTAGCGGTTGAAGCGCGTGCGCTCGAGGGTGCGCCACGAGCCGTCGACGCGTTCCGCGATCGTGATGCGGCCTTCGTGGTCGACGAACGCGGTGGTGCCGGTCTTGCCGCGTGCGCCGGTATTCACCGCATTCGCGCGGCTCAATACGCGGATCGGCACGCCTTCGTAGGTCAGCACGCGCTTGCCGACCATCAGCGTGCCGTCGCCGGCCACGGTCACGCTGCGGCCGTCGATGGTCGCGCGCGTACGGCCGAGCCGCAGCGTGTTCGTCGCCGTGTAGCGGCTCTGGCCGATGCGCACGGTCTGGTCGCCGATCTGCACGGCCTGGTTGTTCAGGTCGCGGCCGCCGAAGCCGCCGGTACGCCGCACGATGCCGGTCGTCACGGCCTTGAGCTTCTGGTGACCTTGCGCGAGGCCGAGATTCAGTATGAACGACGACGCATCGCCGGCGAGCCGGTCCGTATGACCCGTCACCGCATCGTGCACGAACTGCACGCCGGCTTCCGCCGCGCCGCCGAGACCGGTGACCGTCGTCGCGCGCCGCACGAAGGTCGCGAGCCCCTTCGAATCGTTCAGCAGCGTGGCGATCTTGCCGACGCCGCCGACGCCGGCCGGCACCAGGTTCAGGTAATCGGCGCGCGCTTGCGCATCGAGCGGGCTGATCGTGCGATCGTGCTGGATGCGATTGGCGAGGTCGTAGCCGGAGTTCGCGACGGCTGCCGCCGCCGACGTATAGATCAGCCCGGTGCCGGCCACGTTGAGCGCGACGCCGAGCGGCGCGCCGAATACCGTCGCGTCGAGCAGGCCGCCGCCGACTTCGAGCGCGATCCCGCCGAGCAGCATCCCGAGGTTCACGTCGCCGGAACCGAACGTGTGCATCACGCTTTCCCACCAGCTGTCGTCGTGCGCGGTGTTGTGCGGGTCGATCCGCGCGGTGCCGTTCGCGTCGTAGCCGGTCGCGATGTCGAGCGTGCCGTCCGACGACAGCGAGTTGTCGTCGATGAAGTTGTCGATGCTCGAGTATTTCGCGCCCTGATCGTCGACGTAGTGCGTGTCGCCGTTCTCGTTCGTGACCTTGAAGATCGCGCTCGTGACCAGGCCGGCGTCCTTCGACGCATAGACGATCGGCATCACGTTGACGCGCGTGCCTTTGCCGCCGCCCACCTTCAGCAGTTCGTCGCGAACCTTGTCGATCGATTCGAGCTTCTTGCCGTCGCTGAACTGCGCGGCATGCGGGTCGCCGGTCGCGCGGTCCGGCGACAGCCCGATCGCGACGCCGACGAGGTTGCGCTGCTCCGTAGGGTCCAGCAGGCCGAAGTCGATCCGCGTGCCGCGCCGCGTCGCGTCGCCGGCCTTGTCGAGCAGCGACTGCGACAGCTCGCTGCGGTGCGCGCCGAAGAAGTCGGACAGCGCCTTCGCGTAGTCCTTCTGATCGGATTCGGTCTTCGGATTGCGCAGCCGCTCGTCGAGATGCGCGTCGAATTCGTTGAACAGCACCTGCTGATGGAACGTTTCGCTGCGCAGTTGCGCGTGCTGGACGTCCCGGTTCGCCTGATCGAGTTCCGCGAGCGCATCGGCAAGCGGCTTCGCGTATTGATTGACGACGAACGGCACCGGCGCCGTCAACGGGATGTTCTTCGGCGTCCCCTGCGGTGTCGCGACGGAAAACACGCTCGGCGTCGGCCCGATGCCGTGATCGCGGTTCCACTGGTCGTACTGGGCCTGCAACCCGTCGACCTTGATCTTCAGGTCCTGCTGCTTCGCCTGTGCATCGGCGAGCGCCTGCTTCGTCGCGCGCTCGTTGACGGACGCGGTCATCCGCTCGTCTGCCTGATGCAGCGCGGACGCGATCGTTTTCAGGCCCTTGATCTCGAGCGGCGTCGGATCGTTCGCGATGCACATCGTCCGGTGGTCGTACCGATTCTGCACGCCGGCAGCGATATCGTCGTAGTGGATCGCGAGCGCGTTGCCGTACGCGGCGACATAGCCGTCGTGCGCGAGGCTCGCGGCATCCTTCGCCTTCCACAGCTGCGTGGCCGCGTCTTCGACGCCGAGATCGGCGCGCGGGTCCATCAGCTTGACGCCGGGATGGTCGCGGCGCCATTGCGTCGCGCTCTTTTGCGTGGCGTCGTAGTTCTTCTGCTGTTCGTCGACCTGGCGATTCGCATACAGCATCTGCAGATACCCGCCGCTCACGCGCGCGCTGGCCTGCGCATGGTTCAGCAGGTCCTGCTGCGCGGCGACCGTCGTGCTCATCACGGTCGGCCCGTACTTGCCGGACACCGCGTTGTACGTGCCCTGGATGTCGGCGACCTTCGCCGCGTCGGTCGCCGCATTCAGGCATGCGTTCGCATAGTTCGCGTCGTCGGCGCTCTGCGTCAGTTGCGTCCGGGCCTCGTCGGGCTTCAGCGCCGGCGGCACGTCGATCACGCGATCGAGCGGCGCGAGCTGCTTGTTGATACGCGCGATGCCGGCATCCATCGCATCCGCGTAATCGCCGTTCGACCCATACGACTGCAACTGGGCGAACGCGAGGTTCGAATTCGCGATGTCGGCGTTGTGAAGCGCCTTCGCTTCGGACAGCTTCGCGTCCGCCTTCTGCCACGCGTCGTAGGCCTGCTTCTGCTGCGGCGTCCAGTCGTCCCGCGGCGACACCTTGGCCGGATCGTCGATGCCCGGGACGGCCGCCTTCAGCCGGTCGAGCGCCGCGTTCGCGTCGGCCTGCGCGGAGCCCGCCCGTTTCGGATCGAGCGCTTCGTTGTCGTGATCGGCCTGCTGCGCGTACGCGATCATGTAGCCGGCGTCGGTCGTGACGTCCAGCTCCTTTTCCGCTTTCGCGGTGGCCTGGTGCGCGTTGTCGTAGGCGGTTTGCGCGCTGGCGAGCGCGTCCTTCGTCGTGGACGGATCGTTCTTCGCGTGGGTCAGCGCGGTCTGCTTGTCCTGCTCGTCCTGCAGCGCGTTGTCGTATTGCGTCTGCGCGCCCTGGATCGCGGTCTGCGCGGCTTGGGTCAGCGGATCGTCGACCGTGATGTCGGGCGGCTTGGGCCGGTACTGTTCGGCGAGGCTCCTGATCAGCGAGGTCGCGGACGCGATTTCGGCATTGGTCGGCTTCGACGGGTCCGTATCGGGCGTGACCTGCACCGTGATCGGCGGCGGCGGGGGCGTGGCGGTCTGCTGTTTCGACGGGTCGCCCGATTGCTGCGCGGCCTGGCTTGCCGCTTTCGCGCGTTCGGCTTCGAGCGTGCGCTCGAGGAACGCCATCCAGTTGGCGCCCATGCCGACGCCGTCGATATCCAGCATCAAACTCTCCCGGTCGCGCCGCGCTCGACGGGGCGCGCATTACGATGCCATTACGGTCAAGCTTGGAGTGTAGAAAGGCATGCGCCGCGGTGACGCAGCGCGTTTCGTAGCGCGCCGCCGATGCGCGCGCGCCGCCGGGTCGTCGCTACGAACGGCGGCGACGCGAGGCGGCGGGAACGAGGGTACGGGCCTGCTTACTGATCGAGACACCGCACGCACAGCCGCTTCGCCTGGTTCGCCGGCAGCCCGCGGCACATCATCACCACCGGGCGCGCATGGCACGACGGCGCATCGGCGGACGCGGCGGGCGACGGCAGGCGGCGCGCGCGTTCGGGCGGCGTCGTGGCGGCCGCGGCCATGCGCCGCTGGCGTTCCGGCGGCGGCGTGTCGGTTACGACGGGGATCGGTTCGACGCCGCCTTCGCGCGCATTGCGCTGTGCGCTCGCGACGACGCGGCTCACGTAGCCGCTCGAGAAGCCGGTCGTGAAGTTGCCGCTGTAGTAGCACGACAGCGCCGCGCGCAACGCGGCCTGCGTCGCGCGGCCGGTGCCCGACGAGCGCGCGAAGCACTCGGTCAGGATCGCGCCGCCGGCCTGCAGGTTGCGGCACGGCTCGAACATCGTCGCTTCGTCGAGCCCGTATTTCGCGAAATTGCGTTCGTTGACCTGCGCGAGGCCGACGCTGTAGCTGAAGCCGCGCGACGACAGTTCGCGCGCGGTCGCGCGCGCCTCGTCGAGCGACGCGGGCTGGCGCGTCAGGTGCCCGCCGACCACGCCGATCGCATACGGATTGAAGTCCGACTCGGTACGCACGAGCGCGGCGAGCGTCGCGGGATCGACGTTCGGCGCGCAGGCGCGCGCCAGTTGCGCGAAACCGGCGCCGCCGGCTGCCTGCGCGACGCGCGGTGGCAGGCACGCGAGCGCGAGCAGGGCCAGCGCGCCCAGGCACGCGGCGGCGGTGCGCAGGCGGCGCGCGTTCATCCCGCCCCCGCCACGCGGTACGACAGCACGAGCCCGTGCACGAGCAGCGACCAGCCGTCGAGCGCGACGAACAGCAGCAGCTTGAACGGCACCGAGATCGTGGTCGGCGAGATCATCTGCATCCCGAGCGCCAGCAGGATGTTCGCGACCAGCAGGTCGACGACGATGAACACGATGTAGATCACGAAGCCGATCTGGAACGCCTTCGTCAGCTCGGCGAGCGTGAAGCTCGGCACCAGCACGAGCAGGTCGTCGTCCTTGATGCCGTCCGCGCGGTTCTTCGGCCAGACCGACGTCGCGGTGCGCACGAAGAATTCGCGGTCGCGCTGCCGCGTATGCGACACGAGGAAATCCTTGATCGGCGGCAGCGCGGCATCGGCGAGCGCGCCGATGTCCGAGGTCGACAACTGCCCCGACGCATCGAAGTGGCGCGCCTGCAGCGCATCGCGGATCGACATTCCGACGGGCGCCATGATGAACAGCGACAGGATCAGTGCGATGCCGTTCAGCACGAGGTTCGGCGGCACCTGCTGGATCCCGAGCGCGGAGCGCAGCAGGCCGAGCACGACCACCAGCTTCGTGTAGCTCGTCACCATCAGCGCCGCGAACGGCGCGATGCCGAGCGCGGCGATCACCGCGATCAGCGCGACCGGATTCGGCAGGTTGCCCATCGTTCAGCGCTCGCGCGGCGCGGGTTGCGTCAGCGTGACGACGCGCACGCCGAGCTTCTGGCCGACCGCGATCAGGTGGCCGGTGCCGATCAGCATCCCGTTCGCGACGAGATGGATCACGCTCTGGTTGATCCCTTGCTGCAGCTCGATCACGGCGCCCGGCTGCAGCGTGCTCAGTTCGCCCAGCGGCATCGACGTGGGCGGCAGCTCGAAGCGCAGGTCGACCGCGAGGCCGTCGAGCGAGCGTGGCGCGTCGCCGGGCGGCGCGTCGTGCGTCGTCGGCGGGGCGGAGTCGGTGCGGGTCGGTTCCAAAGGCATCTCCCTGATTCGTTCGACTGTGAGCCGGTTGCCCGACGGCCGTCCGGTGATCTCCCACGCCGGCGCGGCCGGCAGCCGCGCGACGCACAGCAGGTTCTGCTCGTGCGCCTGCCAGCGCTCGATCGCGATGATGTCGCCGCCGACGACGTCGGCCAGCTCGGCCGTCGTCAGCTCGGTGCGGCCGATTTCGAACACGAGCGGCACGGGCAGGCTCGCGTAGGCCGCGCGCGCGTCGGCGAGCGCGGCCGGCGCGGTCGCGAAGAACACGGCCAGCGCGTCCGGCGCGTCGAACAGCAGCGCGCCGTGGCAGCGCCACGCGGCGTCGGCGCGTCGCAGCTCGAACCGCAGCGCGGCCGGCGCTGCATCCCAGGCCGGTGCGCCGTCGGGCGGCGGCAGCAATGCCACGCGCTGCCGGGTCGCTGCCTGCAGCACCGCAGCGAGCGGCGCGCACAGGTCGGCGAGCAGCGCCGCGCGGATCACGGCCGGGACCGCGGGGTCGGCCGCGTCGCCGAGCCATTCGGTTTCCGCGACCGGGTCGATCCACAGCGTGCCGGCGGCCGGGCCGACGACGAAGCGGTACGCGTGCGCATCGGCGGCCGGCTCGGCGTCGACGCGCCAGCGCACCTCGTACGCGTGCTCGCCGAGCGTGACCGGGACGGCGCCGGTCGCGCCGTACGCATGCGACAGCCCGCGCGCGGCGGCGGCGGACAGGCGCGGCAGGTAGGGCGACGCGTCGAGCGCGACCGCGGCCGGCACGGCGGCGGACGGCGGGGAAGCGGCGGGCATGGCCCGGTTCGCGGCGTCGCCGGCGTCGGCATTCGTCAGGAACAGCGCAGGCACGGCGGGATCGGGGCGGATTCGGCGTTGGTTCGACGGGTTGTTCTGATGCCGGCGGCGCCGGGGGCGCGCGGCTGCTGCGTCGATTGTAGGGACGGCGATGGCCGTGTGCCGCGCCGGAATCCGTAGTCGCGCACATCGTGCGGAGGCGGCGGGAGCGGGGCGCTACGAAGCGCGACGAAGTGCGGTGGAGCGCGCCCGAGTGCGCCGAAGTGGGCGACGCGACGGCTGGCCTCGAAAGCAACCGCCGCCCGGAGGCGGCGGTTGGGGCGCGACTGGCTGGCGGGCCGGGCGGCGTGCAGGCCGCATCCGGCTGGCAGGCCGCGAGGGGCTGCGAATCCGCGCAGCGCGGTGGGGCAAGCGTGACCGGCGTGCCGCGAGCGGGCGGCGCGCGGGTGAAGCGTTACGCGTAGTCGGCGGCCATCGCGGGTTGCGGCGCGGTGCGCAGCATCGGCGCCGCGTCGTGGCGTTCGACGTGCGTCATCGCCGCACCGAATAGCACCAGCCGATAGCCGACCGCGTAGATCGGGATGATTCGCAGGTTCTTGTCATGTTCGAGCTGCAGCTTCGAACGGATCCGCGAGATATGGGTATCGAGCGTGCGTGACGACACGCCGAGCTCGCGGCCCCACACGGCTTCCTGGATTGCCTGCCGCGGCACGATCTTGTTCATGTTGTCGAGCAGGAATTCGACGACGTCGAATTCGCGCGGCGTGACGTCAACGACCTTGTTGTCGATTTCGATCGTGCGGCGCACGAAGTTGATTTTTATGTTGTCGATGTACAGGTATTTGCAATCCATGGTGGCCCTCGCATGTCCATAAAGGAGTGTTTGCGGGGTCCTGTGCTGCAACTTTCGGGCCAGGGGGCGGTTGTCAGGGGGTAACGGCGGGCGGGAGCGGCGCGGACCGCGGAGCAGCCTTGAATTTAAAAAGAATTTTTAACGCGCAACGCCGGGCGCGTGATGACAGGGCTGGAGCAATGGTGAAGGATTGTTACGTAGCATCGGGCGCGGACGTTACGGGCGTTACGTCTGACGTAACGTGGGGGAGGGACGGATTTCGGGGGCGGCCGGATAAGGCTTCGGATGGGTAACGAACCCTACGTCGAACCCTGCCGGGCTTGCCGGGTTTTCTTTTTGAATCAAATGGTTGGCGAAGATTTTTGCCGACATCGAACCCTACATGGGCAGCCGAAAAAACGCCGGTCACAGGGCACCCCTCACCCCGCAGCCGGCGTCCCGTCACATCAAGCCTTCGCGCTATCCGCCGAATCGAACGGCAGCACGTAGTGCCGCTTGCCCGTCGCCGCGAAGATCGCGTTCGCCACGGCCGGCCCGACCGGCGCGACGCCCGGCTCGCCGACCCCGGTTGGCGCCTCGGCCGACGGCACGATATGCACCTCGACCTTCGGCATCTCGGCCATCCGCAGCACGTGGTAGCCGTCGAAGTTGCGCTGCTCGACCTGGCCGTCCTTCAGCGTGATCGCGCTGTGCATCGCCGCGCCGAGGCCGAAACCGATGCCGCCCTCCATCTGCGCGGCGACGATGTCGGGATTGATCGCGATCCCGCAGTCGACCGCGCACACCACGCGCTCGACCTTCACCTTGCCGTCCGCGTCGACCGAGACCTCGGCCACCTGCGCGACATAGCTCTTGAACGCCTCGGCCACCGCGATCCCGCGCCCGCGGCCCTTCGGCAGCGGCTTGGCCGGATCCCAGCCGGCCTTCTGCGCGGCCAGCTCCAGCACCGCGCGCATGCGTGGCTCCTTCGCGAGCAGGTCGCGGCGGAACGCGTACGGGTCCTTGCCGGCCGCGTGCGCGGCTTCGTCGATGAACGCCTCGACCGCGTAGGCCGTATGCGAGCTGCCGACCACGCGCCACCACAGCACGGGCAGGCCGACCCGGGTGGTGGTGAGCTCGACCGACACGTTCGGCACCGCGTAAGGCAGGTTCGCCGCGCCCTCGACCGACGTCGCGTCGATGCCGTTCTTGACCATGAACGCCTCGAACGGCGTGCCGGCGAGGATCGACTGGCCGACGATCCGGTGGCGCCAGCCGACCAGCCGGCCGTCCGCGGTCAGGCCCGCGTCGAGCTTGTGGAAGTACATCGGCCGGTAGAAGCCGCCCTGGATGTCGTCCTCGCGCGTCCACTGCAGCTTGACGGGCTTGCCGTCCGCGCCGAGCGCCTTCGCGATCGACACGGCCTCGACGACGTAGTCCGACCACGCATTCGCGCGCCGGCCGAAGCTGCCGCCCGCATACAGCGTATGGATCTTCACCTGTTCCGGTTTCAGTCCGGCCGTTTTGGCCGCATTGCCCTGGTCGACCGTCTGGAACTGGTCGCCGGCCCAGATCTCGCAGCTGGTCGGCGTCAGCTTGACGACCGCATCGAGCGGCTCCATCGGCGCATGCGCGAGATACGGGAATTCATACGTCGCGCTGATCTTGCGCGCGGCGCCGGCGATCGCCGCATCGGCATCGCCGTCCTTGCGCGCCGACGTGCCCGGCTTGTCGGCGAGTTGCCGGTATTCGCGCATGAGCTCGTCCGAGCCGCGCTTTTCCGCCTTCGTTTCGTCCCATTCGACCTTCAGCGCGTCGCGGCCCTGTTTCGCGGCCCAGAAGCCCGTCGCGACGACCGCGACGCCGCCCGGCACCTGCACGACCGAGACGACGCCCGGCACGGCCTTCGCGGCGGTCGCGTCGAACGATTTCACCGTCGCGCCGAAGCGCGGCGGCCGCTGCAGCAGCGCGACGCGCATGCCGGGGAACGTCGTGTCCAGCGTGAAATGCGCGGTACCGTTCGATTTCGACGACCCGTCGACACGCGGAATCCGGTGCCCGATCAGCTTGAAATCGGCCGGCTGCTTCAGCGTGACCTTGTCGGGCACGGGCAGCTTCGACGCATCGGCGACGAGCGTGCCGTACGCGGCCGTCTTGCCGCTCTTCGTGTGCGTGACGACGCCGTTGGCGGTGGTCAGTTCGCCGGCCGGCACCTTCCAGCGGGCCGCCGCGGCCGACACGAGCATCGCGCGCGCCTTGCCGCCGGCCTCGCGCAGTTGCTGCCACGAGTTCGCCATGGCCGAGCTGCCGCCCGTGCCCTGCATCGTGCCGAACGCGAGGTTCGCATAGCGCTTCGCATCGGCCGGCGCGCTTTCGACGCGCACGCTCGACCAGTCGGCGTCGAGCTCCTCGGCGACGATCGTCGCGATGCCCGTATAGGCGCCCTGGCCCATTTCCACGTGCTTCGCGATGACCGTGACGGCGCCGTCCGGCGTGATGCGCAGGAAGGCGTTCGGCGCGAAATCGCCGGCCGGCGCGGTGGCGGCGAGCGCGCGGCGGCCGAGGCCGGCCCAGTCGAAGCCGATGGTCAGGCTGACGGCGGCAGCGGCCCCCGCGGCCTTCAGGAACGTGCGGCGCGACGGGCGCACCGAACCGGGGTTGTCGAGTTCGATCGTCATGGTCAGGCTCCCAGCGTCGCGGCCGCGTCGTGGATCGCGGCCCGGATGCGGGCGTAGGTCGCACAGCGGCAAAGGTTGCCGTTCATCGCGGCGTCGATGTCCGCGTCGGTCGGCTTCGGGTTCTGTTCGAGCAAGGCGGTGGCCGACATGATCTGGCCGGACTGGCAATAGCCGCATTGCGGCACCTGTAGCTTGACCCACGCGGCCTGCACGGCCTGCGCGGGTTTGCTCTGCAGGCCTTCGATCGTCGTGACGTGCTTGCCCGCGATGCCGGCGAGCGGCAGCACGCACGAGCGGACGGCCTGGCCTTCGAGATGCACCGTGCACGCGCCGCACTGCGCCATGCCGCAGCCGAATTTCGTGCCGGTCAGTCCCGCGTGTTCGCGAATCGCCCAGAGGACGGGCATCGACGGATCGGCGTCGAGCGTGACGTTCTTGCCGTTCAGGACAAACGAGGTAGGCATGTTGTTGTCTCCGTGGGGAAAACCCGGCATGCGCCGGGTTAGCCGGCAGTGTGCGCGAGGCATCGTTTTTTGCGTCTACCCAATCCTGCAAATTTATTGAACAATCCTGCAAATTCCCCGCACGCCGCGAGCCGTTTCGCTATGCTCGCGCGACACGGGAAATCATTCGAGGAAGCGTCATGGACATGACCGATATCGTGGCGTCGCGCGAATCCGGGCGGCGCGAACTGGCGTCGCTGATCGGCCGTTTCGCGCCCGCGGACGGCTCGCACTCGACCGCCGTGCCGGGCCTGATGCTGCATCGGCACACGCGGCCGGTCGATCTCGGCTGCGGCGTATCGCGCGCCGCGCTGGTGATCGCCGCGCAGGGCGCGAAGCGCGTGATCGTGGCCGGCCAGGCTTACGAATACGACACCCACAATTGCCTGATTACGTCGATCGACTTGCCGATCCTGTCGCGCGTGACGCGTGCGTCGCCGGATGCGCCGTACCTGTGCCTGTCGCTGACGCTCGACCCGCAGCGCATCGTCGAGCTGGCGGCCGAGATGCGGCTGCCCGAGCCCGACGCGGGCCCGGAGGGCGAGGGGATCGCGCTCGCGGAGCTGACGCCGCCGCTGCTCGATGCGGCGTTGCGGCTGCTGCGGCTGCTCGATACGCCGGCCGACATCGCGGTCGTCGCGCCGCTGATCGAAAAGGAAGTGCTGTACCGGCTGATGATCAGCGGGCAGGGCACGCGGCTGCGGCACATGGCGATCGCGGGCAGCCAGACGCACCGGATCGCGCGTGCGATCGAATGGATCCGCGATCACTTCGCGGAGCCGATGCGCGTCGAGTCGCTCGCGCAGGCGGTCAACATGAGCGTGTCGTCGCTGCACCATCATTTCAAGCACGTGACGACGCTGAGCCCGTTGCAGTACCAGAAGCAGCTGCGGCTGCACGAGGCGCGGCGGCTGTTGCTGCGGCAGGGCGGCGACGTCGGGTCGGTGGCGGCCGTGGTCGGCTACGAAAGCGCGTCGCAGTTCAGCCGCGAATACAGCCGGCTGTTCGGCGCGCCGCCGATGCGCGACGTCGTGCATCTGCGCAAGAAGGAACTGCTCGGCTGACGGCCGGCCGCTCGCCGATCGTCATTTCGCGACGACCGTCGTCTGCAGGAACGCCGGCGCGATCCGCCAGTCCGGCACATAGTGCGCGGGCCACGCGCCGGGCGTGTCGACCGCGTTGAAGTAGACCACCGCCTTCAGCAACGGATAGCGCCACAGCGAGCGCTGGAATTCGTCGAGTTCCGCGCGCTTGCGCGCATTCGACCCGTCGACGCCGAGCTCCGCGACCATCACCGGCAAGCCGTAGTCGGCCACCCGTTCGTATTTGGTGCGCAGGATGCTCGCGGCCGAGAACCGGCCGCCGGGCGGCCAGATCGCGCAGCGCGGGCAGTCGAATACCGACAGGCCGACTTCGTCCACATAGCCGCGCCCCGGGAAATAGTCGCCGAGATTGCGGTTGCCGGCCGGCGACCACACGAAGCGGATCTGGTCGGTCATCGTGCGGCACGCGGTGACGACGCGCCGGTACGCATCGACGTAAGCCGAGGCATCGCCGACGGCCCACGGATAGCGTCCGGTGTCCGTCTCCATCTCGTGGCCCCATCGCACGAACACCGGCCCCTTCAACGCGGCGAGCGCCGAGCAGGTCGCGGCGATCCGCGCGTCGTAGCGGCCGCGCGCGATATCGGCGAGCAACGTGCCCGGTCGCGTGCCGTCCGCCGCCCACGGCTCGACGGTCAGCATCAGCGAGCGGTTGCGGGCTTGCGCGGCCCGGTACGCGTTGCCGATTTCCGCGTCGATATCGGGCGCGTTCCACGACACGAATACATGATCGAATGCGATGCCCGGCGCGGCCGCGAGCGCGTCGTCGGGGTCGTAGGCGCCGAGCGCGGGCTGCTTCACCGGCTCCCCCGCCGCGGGTTCGACCATCGCGACGACCGGCACGCCCGAGCGCCACATCATCGCCTGCCAGCCGTGCGGTGCGCGCAACCCGATGGCCGTCAGCAGCATCGCCAGCGCGAAGACGAACAGCGCGTTGCGCACGGGCAGGCGGCTGACGAACATCTGCGTGAACGTCGACGCGTCGAGTCCTTGCTCCTTGCCGTGATGCACGGCGATGACGGCGGCGATCACGAAATACAGGATGCCCGTCAGCGTCGAGAACAGATAGAAGCCGGCCGCGTTGCGCGGATTCTCGATCGCGACCACCGGCAGGCTGCAGAACAGCGAGATCAGCAGGTAAGGCGCGACGACGCGCAGCGGCGCGTCCTGCTCGACCATGCCGCCCTTCGGCGTGACCTTGAACGGAAATTCCCTGCCGCGCACGCAGTCGAGCAGCGCCGACACGCAGCCGAGCACCACCCACGGCCAGCGCGCGAACACGAACGTGAGCCCTTCCCACGACAACAGCTTGGTATTCAGCGGCCGGCACGACTGCGTCGAATGCGTGGCCCACGTCACGACGCACAGGATCAGCACGGTGAGCGGCAGCGCGTAGGTGAGGTACGTGAGGTAGTCGACGTGCGCCCACACGCGGCCGGTCAGCAACGCGACGACCGGAATCACGACGCTGCCGGCCATCGCGAGCGCGCACAGCGGATACCACAGCTGGCAGAACAGGAACTGCGCCTTCAGCTTCAGCGGCAGGCCCATGAAATAGCGGCGCGTGTAGCGCAGCATGATGATCATCACGCTCTTGGACCACTGGAATTCCTGCGTCGCGAGATCGCCGAACGTGCGCGGTCCTTCGCCGTTCGCGATCGCGTTCAGCGCATGCATGCCGCGCCAGCCCTTCGCGTTGAAGATCATCGTGGTCGAGTGATCCTCGGCGAGTTCGGGCCCGAGCCCGCCGATCTCGCGCAGCGCGCGGCAGCGCACCGCGTAGTGCGAGCCGATGCACAGCGGCGCGAGGCCGCCCGCGTAGCCGGCCTGCATCGTGCCGTGCAGCGGCCCTTCGACGTTGACGCGGCCGCGCGCGCTCCAGCTGCCGGCCGCATTGCTGTCGCAGATGCTCGGGGCCGACACGTAGCCGACGTCCGGATCGACGAACGGCCGGAGCATTTCCTCGAGATAGGTGCGGGTCGGCACGTGGTCGGCGTCGAGCTGCGACACGAAATCGTAGTTGTCGTAGCCGACCCGGTCGTAGAAGTACGCGAGATTGCCTTCCTTGCAGCGGGTCCGGCGCGGCCAGCTCGCCCGGTGATACGCGGCGATGCCGCGCCGCGTCGACACGAACACGCCGTGCTCGCGGCACCAGTCGAGCGTGGCGGGCGACGGGTCTTCATCGGCGAGCCACGTGTCGTGCGGATAGGTCTGGTCGAGCATCGCGAGCAGCGTCGTGCGCACGATGTCGAACGGCTCGGACGGCGCCTTGGTGACGACCATCGCGACGCGCCAGTCGCGCGGCACGGGCAGCGCGGGGTTCGGCACGACCGCCGAGCGGATGATGAAGATGAAATAGCCGGGAATGAAGGTGGTCCAGAACAGCACGAAGCAGTTGACGCCGAAGCGGAACGCATCGACATAGTGCTCGTTGCGCAGCCACCAGCGCCAGAAGATGCCCAGCGCGACGAACCAGCCCAGCGCGAGGATCTGGAACACGATCCGGGTCCCGCTGTCCATCAGCGGGACCACGAACGGAACCGCCGCGTGCCGCGCATCGGCGCGACCTGCTTCGGTGTCCGGCGCGTCCGTGGTATCGGCGGTATCCGGCGCAAGCGCACCGGCAGGCGACGCAACCAGCTTCTTCATGGTGCTCTCCCGTCAAGGTCGGACCATCAGTGCTGAAGCAGGCCGCGCTGCGGCCGGGTGTCCGCGCTCGCGTTCGCGGGTTCCGCGGCCGGGTCTGCCGGCGAGCGCTCGCCGCACGAGCGGCCCACGCGTTCGTAGCGGCGAAAGCCGCTGTCGGCGGCCAGCCGTTCGCTGAACAGGTTGCGCATGTCGAGCATCACGGGGTCGGCCATGTGATCCGCGAGGTCGGCGAGATCGAGCGTCTCGAACGCCTTCCATTCGGTCATCACGACGACGGCATCGGCGCTGCGTACCGCATCGACCGCGGAGCCTTCCATGAACACCTGCGGCAGCAGCCGCGACGCCTCGTGCGGACGCGCCGGGTCGTACGCGCGGATATGTGCGCCGGCGCCGACGAGCAACTGGATTACGTCGATGCTCGGGCTTTCGCGCACGTCGTCGGTCTGGCCTTTGAAGGTGAGGCCGAGCACCGCGATGCGCTTGCCCTTGATCGAGCCGCCGCACGCGTTCTCGATGCGCCGGAGGATCTGCTCCTTGCGCAGCGCGTTCGATTCGATCGCCGCGCTGACGATGCGCAGCGGCACCGCATGCAGGGAGGCCGTCGCCTTCAGCGCGCGCGTGTCCTTCGGGAAGCACGAGCCGCCCCAGCCGGGGCCGGCTTTCAGGAACGACGCGCCGATGCGCCGGTCGAGGCCCATCCCGTTCGCGACCAGCTCGACGTCGGCGCCGACCGCTTCGCACAGGTCGGAGATCTCGTTGATGTAGCTGATCTTCACCGCGAGAAACGCATTCGCCGCGTATTTGACGAGTTCGGCCGTCTCGATCTCGGTCGCGAGCACGAGATGGCCGGCCGCTTCCAGCGGCGCGTAGATCGCCTTCATGATCTCGATCGCACGCGGATGCTCGGCGCCGAACACGATGCGATCGGGATGCATGAAATCGTCGATCGCCGAGCCTTCGCGCAGGAATTCCGGATTCGACGCGATCGCCGCGTCGACGCCGTCCGGCGCGCAGCAGTCGACGATCTGCGCGACGATCCGGTTGGTGCCGACCGGCACCGTCGACTTGGTGACGATCACCGCGAAGCCGGTCAGGTTCGCCGCGATTTCCCGCGCGGCCGCCTCGACGTATTGCAAATCCGCGTGGTCGGTGCCGGGCAGCGTCGGCGTGCCGACCGCGATGAACACCGCATCGCGATCGCGCACGCTGGCGGCGAGGTCGCTGCTGAAGCGCAGCGTGCCGCGTTCGACGTTGCGGGCGACGACGGCGTCGAGGCCCGGTTCGTAGATCGGCATGCGGCCTTCGTTCAGCGCGTCGATCTTGCCGCGATTGTTGTCGATGCAGACGACGTCATGCCCGAGCTCGGCAAGGCATGCGCCGCTGACCAGGCCGACGTAGCCCGTACCGACGATGGCGATCCGCACATTCATGGTTGTTCCCCTGGGTGGCTTGTGACGACGCTTGCGTCGTTACCTGCTGGATTCGCGTTGCCGCTCCTTCTGAAACCACGCCGCAGCGTGTTTGACCATCGGCTCGATCGCGGTGAAGCGGGGCCGCCAGCCGAGCACCCGCGCGGCCATCGTCGCGTCGGCGTACAGCGCGGGCGGATCGCCCGGGCGGCGCGCGGCCAGCACCGTCGGCACGCGGCGGCCCGTCACGGCCTCGACCGCGCGCAACGCGGCGAGCACCGACGTCCCGTTTCCGGTGCCGAGGTTCAGCGCGACGCTCGGGCCGCCGCCGCACAG
This sequence comes from Burkholderia sp. EMB26, assembly GCF_024730645.1. Taxonomy (NCBI): domain Bacteria; kingdom Pseudomonadati; phylum Pseudomonadota; class Betaproteobacteria; order Burkholderiales; family Burkholderiaceae; genus Burkholderia; species Burkholderia sp. EMB26. Next base: position 1,102,853 of record NZ_CP078071.1, on the reverse strand, counting down.
ATAGGCGCTTGCCTTCAGGTGGGCGTCGGCGAGGTCGCTCACGTGCACGTAGTCGCGAATCGCCGAGCCGTCCGGCGTCGGGTAGTCGGTGCCCATTACCCGGAATGCGTCGCCGGTGCGCAGCGCCGCGCGGATCGCCAGCGGCAGCGCGTGCGTTTCCGGTGCGTGGCATTCGCCGATCGCGCCGTCGGGGTCCGCGCCCGCCGCGTTGAAGTAGCGCAGCGCGATCCATTTCAGCCCGTACGCGCGTTCGAAATCGGCGGCCATCCGCTCCATCGCGTACTTCGTGAAGCCGTACGGATTGATCGGCCGCTGCGGCGTGCGCTCCGAGATCGGCAGCGCCTCCGGAATGCCGTACGTCGCGCACGACGACGACATCACGATCCTGCCCACGCCGGCTGCGCGCATCGCGCTCAGCAGCGTGCAGGTGCCCGTCACGTTGACCGTGTAGTAGCGCTCGGGCGCGAGCACCGATTCGCCGACGTAGGCGAGCGCGGCGAAATGGATCACGACGTCGGGCCGGTGCGCGGCGAGCGCGTGCGACAGCGCATCGCGGTCGAGGATGTCGGCCGCGACGAGCGGCCCCCAGCGGACCGCGTCGCGATGACCGGTCGACAGGTTGTCGTACGCGACGGGCTCGTGTCCCGCTTCCGCGAGCGCCTTGCACGTATGGCTGCCGATATAGCCCGCTCCCCCTGTCACGAGCACTTTCATGCGACCGCTCCGGTCCCGCGCAGCACCGGCGCGAGCCACAGTTCGCGGCTGAAATAGTCGACCGTGCGGCGCAGGCCTTCGTCGAGATCGATCGCCGGCCGCCAGCCGAGCTCCGTCGCGGCGACCGAAATGTCGGGCTTGCGCTGGTGCGGATCGTCGATCGGCAGCGGCCGGAACACGATCTCCGAGGTCGAGCCCGTGATCGCGAGGACTTGCTCCGCAAGTTCGATCATCGTGAATTCGCCGGGATTGCCGATGTTGACCGGTGTGCCGACGTTGCGCGGGGCGTCCATCAGGCTGAAGAAGCCGTCGATCAGGTCGCTGACGAAGCAGAACGAGCGCGTCTGCCGGCCGTCGCCGTAGATCTCGAGCGCGGCGCCATTGAGCGCGGCGACGATGAAGTTCGACACGACGCGGCCGTCGCGCGGCGACATGCGCGGCCCGTAGGTATTGAAGATGCGCGCGACGCGCACGTCGACGCCGTGCGAACGGTAGTAGTCGTAGCACAGCGCCTCGGCCGCACGCTTGCCTTCGTCGTAGCACGCACGCGGGCCGATCGTGTTCACGTTGCCGCGATAGGTTTCCATCTGCGGATGGACGCCGGGGTCGCCGTAGATCTCGCTGGTCGACGCCTGGAACACGCGCGCGCCGGTCCGGCGCGCCAGCGCGAGACAGTGGTTCATGCCGAGCACGTTCGTCATCATCGTGTGGACCGGATCGATCTGGTAGGTGGGCGGGGAGGCCGCGCACGCGAGATTCCAGATTTCATCCACCTGCAGCTGCGGCAGGCCGAGCGACACGTCGCCCTTCACGAATTCGAACCGGCCGGACGCCTTCAGGTCGGCGACGTTGAGCCTGCGTCCCGTCAGCAGGCTGTCGACGCAGGTGACGAACGCGCCTTCCATGACGAGCCGTTCGCAGACGTAGCTGCCGAGAAAACCTGCGCCACCCGTCACCAGTACGCGCCGGCCGGCGCGCGTGTCGATCGCGACCCTGTCATTCATCGCTTTCTCCTTCGTCGAGCATCTCCAGGAACCACACGTCGATGTACTCGACGGCGTCGCGCACCCGTTCCATCCCGCTGCACGGGTATCGCTTCGGCGGGCGCCGGTCCGCATGTACCGATGTCGACGAAGCGCCGCGACAGGCGCTCCGGTTTCGCTGACAACCCCGTTGATGCTTGAACGACGCAAGCGTCGATCGATCGGTGGTGATCTTCATCGCCTTTTCCCCGACACGCTGATTGACGAGGGGCCGCCGCTTGTATGTCGTGTGCCGTGGCGTGCCGCTCGGTGAGAGCCGGACATCAGGCAATCGGCATGCCATGAATGACGAAGTCCCGCTGGATGCGGGCGTGGCCGCGCAATGGCCGTTCGGCACGCGCGTTTGTGTTTCATGCGTGAATCGTGGGGACAGGGAAGCGCCCGTGGCGATCGCGGGATCGATACGGTTCGATACGACGAAACGCGCGTCGAATCAGGCTTTTAAGACATTGAAGGCGTGAAAGCGGTTTTTAATCGGCATGTTTCGGTGATGAGAATTAGGCGGATAACCGATCGAAAACGTCTCTTCAATGAATTGCTCATCGAGGCCAGGCGATGAAAGGTGAATCGAACGGAAATGAAAAAATGATGCGTACGTTTTTGCCGGGATCGCTGGTTTACATTTGTTTTAATTATTACGCCTGCAACGTGCCGGAAGGCAAGCTTTTTTCACCGGATGATCGTGTGGGTATTTTCACGGATGAATCAAATTCGTTTCGTATTTCGGGGTGAACCCGTGTTCCGGTCGTATCGGCGGCCGTTCGGCGGGGATCATCGAGCGCCGGGATCCCCGTCCGCCGGGGGGGATGGACGGTTGCCGGCATGCCGCAACACGCGGTTTGTCAGTGGAAACGCGCGAACCGTGGGCCGGGTGTCGACGGCCGCTTCTCAAGTTTGAAACAACCGTTCGCAGGGGCGTCCGGGGTGCCTCGGCACGCCGGATTCGTCCGTCAAATCACGGCATTACGTCGCAGTGTTCAATGATCGCTGCCAAGTGCATCCCGTTATCGCGATACATTCCTGAAACAAAAAATGCCGTTCCGGGTGAAATCGTCAGGGCTGGCGGTCGCATGCGGCGCGCAATGCGCGGTGGAATATCGCGTGGCATGCAGTTTGCGACATGGGACGCACCGGCGAGCGGTCGACACGATGCAACAACGATGTGGGGGCGGCCAGTTCGTCACGAGCCAGTCGGGGAAGCGGCGATGAACACTATAAGCAGTGGCTTGATCCGCGCGATTCTGGCGGACCACAGGGGTAGTCGGCACGATCGGGGTGTGGCTTGCGACGCAGTGCCAGCGTCGCCGGTTGCGCCTTGCAGATTTCCTGCCCTCCGCGCGCGCCGCGTGCTGGAGCGGTTGTCGCTGCGCGCGGCAACCCGGCGACAGCGGCGCTCGACTTCATTCAGCGTTCCCGGATGGAGCATGCCGTTCGTGCCGAACAGCGTGGCGCCGATTCCTCTTCAACCGTGCAGAGCCGTTTCGATCGCGCCGGGTCAGTGCCGGCGCCGGCCGGACTAGATCGAACGCGCGTCGGCCGGGTTATCCGGAAGGCCTTTCTTCGTCAGCTCAGGGAGCAGACATGTCGTCTGGCTGCAATGCAGGCCCGTCGTCGCCCGGATGAAGGGCGCACGTCGCGCGGGCGCTGAATTTTGCGGTTGTAAATATATTCGCTGATTTTCAATTCCGGAAACGGGTGCCAGTGCCGGCATCGGTTTTCGACGGGGTATTGAAAATCGCGGGCCGGAAAGACGTGCTCGCCATTCCGGTTAATTTCATCAATGGTGTTTTGAGAGCATTTTAATGTTCATAAAAATAATAGAAAACACCTACTCAGAAATTTTGGACAACTTAAAAACATAAAACTAGACTTCGTCTGGCCAAAAATAAAAACGCCATTTACGAGTAAGCAATAGCTTATTTATTAGATAGTGATCCTTATTTTTAAGGATTGCTCGAGGCAGGAAGATTGATGGCGTGCGATCTTCCATGCTCATTCTCTCCACGCCGTTATGGAGTCGACCATGAAGAAGCTTCTGATTGCAGCAGCAGTTCTGGCGGTTTCGGGTGCAGCGTTCGCCGGCAGCGGCACGGTGTCGAGCAGCAACTCGTCGAGCGGTGGCCAGACGATGGCAGGGGTCGCCGGGTTCGGCCACTTCTCCGCGACCGATTCGGGCTCGGCACTCGGCGCAGCCGGCGCAACGGCCGGTGGCGGCAGCAGCGGTTCGATCTCGTACACGAACCACACTCAAACGTCGACGGTCGGCGGCTTCGGCTTCGGCGGCGCACAAGCGGGCGGCAGCAGCGGTGCGAACGCCGGCTCGATCGGCTGGACGTATCACCACTAAGCCGCGACGCGTAGCGTTCGTCATTGGCTGGCGGTACGGATGCCGGGTTTCGTCCCGCGAGGGCGGGCCCGGCTCCGCCACCGTCGAACTTCCTCACAGCAAGGAATTGCTATGAAAGCCAAAGTCATTTTAGCGACAGCGCTCACCGTCATTTCGTCCGCTGCGTTGGCGGCCGGATCGTCCACGACCAACCAGACGCAATCCGTTGCGGCGGGTGTTTCCGGTTCGGTGCTGGTCGGCTCCGGCAGCTATACCAGCAATTCGACATCGACGGCCGGCGCGAATGCAGGAAGTACCGTGACGCCCAGCGGCTCCGCCGGCACGGCGTCCGCTTATCACAACTCGACTTCGACGGCCAGCGGTTCGGGCCCGAACGGGGGCGCGTTCGCGGCAGGCGGCGGTATCGGTGCCGCAGGCTCGTTCGCTGGAAACGGCAGCACGAACGAGAACGCGAATGCGCTTTCGGGAGGGGTGACCGCCACGATCGTACTCGGCGCGAACCACTACACGGCCACGGGCGCGAACGACCACGGCAATGCCAACGCGGGAGCCGCGGGATGGACGGGCAGTGGCGGATCGGGCGCGATCGCGGGCTCGAATCACTACAACTCGTCGACCGTGTGGAGTACCGGTCCGGCCGGTTCGCCGTCCGCATCGGGCGGAAGCCAGGGCGACTCGAGCGCGACCGGGAGCAGTCATTAGTCAGGTGTGGGGGGGACCAGTTTCCCAGCGACGCTGGTCTCTTTTCCGCATTGTTGTCACGTAAGGAGTTGGCATGAAGCAGAACCTGATTGCCGCCGCTCTGATGCTCGCGTCTCTGACGGCGTATGGCGCTGACCGTGCTGCCGATGGTGGGCAATCGACTATGCAGACGTCAAACAACCCTGACCAGACAACCAAACCGTCAGAACAACAAACGCTTTCGTCGGGCAGTGCCATCGGCGGACCGGACACCCAGCAGTGGCAGGGCGTGTCGGCCGGCTCGTGGTCCCAGCTGGGCAGCGGCTGGAAGCAGTTCGGGGAAGCAGCGAAAACTGAAGGCATTCAGGGGAATTAGTACGGTTGCCTGGGTGGAGGACAAACCTCGTCCGGAGAGTGAAATGAACAGCAACAGGATCAAGGTGGCATGTGCGGCGATGTTCGCGATGACCACGATCGGTGCACAGGCACAAACCGCCGATTCGACGTCGAGCGCGCAGTCGTCGACATCGTCGACGGCCATCAGCCAGGGCGGCGGCTCGAGCATGAACACGAATACGACCAGCTCGCGCGGCGGCAATGCCACCAGTTCCAGCGGTGTGCGCGGCAGCGGCAATTCGAGCGTGAACGTCAACGTGACGCTGCCGTCCAGCACGGCCGGCGGCAACGTGAGCCCGCAGAGCACGAACGCGCTCGCGGCCGGCGCACCCGGCACCAGCCCGTACAACACCCAGGCGACGGAAAACGTCAATTACTCGGGCACGCAGACGATCAAGACGAACCCGTCGATCCAGGCGCCCGGCCTCACGACCACGCTGTCCGATACCTGCATGGGCTCGGTGAGCGTCGGCGTGTCGTTCCCGGGGTTCGGCGCGACGGGCGGCACGACGCTGGTCGACCAGGCCTGCGTGCGGCGTCTCGATGCGCGTGAATTTCGCGCGATGGGGCTGACCGACGTGGCGCTCGCGCTGCTCTGCCAGAGCGATGCGAACCGGCGCGCGGTGGAAGCGACCGGGCACCTGTGCCCGGGCACGACCGCGCCGCTCGCGCGTTCGAACGTGGCGCCCAGCGTCGAAGCGACCGTCGCGGACGACGTGAAGTATCGCGATCCGATCGTGCGCGACCGGATGGGCCTGCCGCCGCTCGGCTCGGCCGCGCCGGCGCCCGCACCGACGCGCCCGATCGAGACGACGTCGACGCGCGCGGCGCCCGTTTCGGTGCCGGTACCGGTGATGGCGCCGGTCGCCGCGGCTCCGGCCGTCGCAGTGCCGACGGTTGCCGCCGCAGTTCCGGCGGTCGCGGCACCGGCTGCTGCTGCCGCGCCTGCCGTCGCCGCGGCACCCGCGGCGTCGGTGGTACCGGCGGCCGCAATGGCCGCCGTGCCGGCGGCAGCCGTCATCGCCGCGCCGGCAGTGGCAGACAAGGGATCGCCCGCGCCCGCCGCACCGGTCGCCGATACGAAGGCGCCGGAGCCCGCGCAGCCGGTCGCGGACAAGGCGCCCGAGCCCGCGCCGGCCGTGGCCGACCAGGCGCCGGAGCAGGTCCCGCCGGTCGCCGACAAGGCCCCGGAGCCGATGCCCGCCGCGACCGACGCCGCGCAAGCCGCGGGTGAGCCGGTGGCCGAACCGATGCCGGCGGCAGCCGTCGTCGCGGCACCGGCCGCCGACGCGAAGGCTGCCGAGCCCGCGCCGCAGGCAGCCGCCGAAGCGCCAGCACCGGAACCCGCGCAGCCTGCCGTTGCCGCGGCGCCCGCCGACCTGCCGGCCGCCGACGCGAAAGTGCCGGACGCGGTCGAAGCCGCTGGCACGGCGGCTGCACAAGCCGCCGCCGGCACGCCGGCGCTGACCGATCCGGCGCAAGCGTTGCCACCCGCCACGGTCGACCAGCAGGCCGCACCGGCAGCACCGGTCGCGCCGGCGCCGACCGTCATCTCGACGAGTACCTCGTCGTGAGCATGCGGGCCGGTTTGCCGTGCGACCGGAGCGCGGGTCGCACGGCAGGCGTTCGGCCCGATGCCCGACCGTCTTTTCCGGTTTGACGGGTGTTGTGCCCATCCCCGAGGTCAACACCTCTTTTTGCGTGACGAGGATGCAAGGAGGCCTCAATCATGAGGATCTTTTTGGTCGCTTTGTTGCTGGCCAGCGTGCAGGCCGCTGCGCAGTCGGTTTTCCAGAATCCCGCGGTCTTCGTCATCCTGAGCGAGCAGACCCTCGCGAACGCCGCGAGCGTCCAGCAGGCGCTGTCGACGCTCGGCCGTCCCGACAACACGGCATGCGCGCCGATGATGATGATCGGCGACCCGCAGATGGTCTACATGGTGCCGGAAGCCGGTCACGCGCCGTCGTGGCAATCGCCGGTGTACGGCCGCGGCGCGCCGTTCGACGCGCAGACCGGGCCGAAGTCGACCGGCAAGACGGTCGGCGCGATGCAGCACACCGAGGACATGCAGACGCAGCCGTGGAGCGACGGCAGCGCGATCACGCAGAAGATCGCGGGCGAGTCGAGCGTCACCGCGGCGGACCGGGTGAACGAATGGCGGCATACCGGGCTCGACAAGATCGAGACGGCCCGCGCGTCGGACGTGACGGTAAACGGCAAGACCTACCGCGCCTATCGCGACGATCTCAACGGATCGGCGAAACCCGTCATCGAGCCGCAGATCTACACGCAGCGCGTCGTGTTCTGCCGCTGACGCATCGGATGACGCGACATCGATTCGAGGACGGAGCGGCGCCGCGCCGCGGGACCACGGGCCCCGCCGCGCGCGATCGGGCAACGGCCGCTCCGACACACAACCTTATGCGGCGAGGCAATCGTGAACCATTGCTGTCAGCTCAGCATGTCGGGCGCGGAGGATGTCGAACGGGAGGTGAGCACGCTGCCGTTCCTCGCGGTCCGGCGCAATCATGTCGCGCCGTCGCGGCCGCTCGTCTACCTGTCGCAGCAGCACGATGCCGCGCTCGTCGACGTGCTCGCGGCGCGCGGCTGGGAAGTGTGGCGCGCCAAAACCGTCGCGGACGCGCTGAATCTCGTCAAGGCGAACCGTCCGCATGCGGGCATCGTCGATTTCGGCAGCTTCGCGTCGCCTGACGTCGCGTCGTTCGAGACGCTGCTGCGTGACCCGCGCGTCGGCTGGGTCGCGCTCGCCGACGGCGAGCGGCTGCGCAACATCACGATCGCGCGGCTGATCCGCCATTGCTGCTTCGACTACGTGCGCAATGCGGCGGCCTACACGACGATCGGCTATCTCGTCGGCCATGCATACGGGATGCTCGAGCTCGCGGACGGCGACCCGGCCGCGGAGGCCGCGCCGCCCGACGGCGCGATGATCGGCGCGTGCGGCGCGATGCGCCGGCTGTTCGCGACGATCCGCAAGGTCGCGAACACCGACGCGAGCGTGTTCATCGCCGGCGAATCCGGCACCGGCAAGGAGCTGACGGCGGCGGCGATCCACCGGCAGTCGTCGCGTGCCGATGCACCGTTCGTCGCCGTGAACTGCGCGGCCATCCCGACGACGCTGCTGCAGGCCGAACTGTTCGGCCACGAGCGCGGCGCGTTCACCGGCGCGCACCAGCGCAAGATCGGCCGCATCGAGGCCGCGCACGGCGGCACGCTGTTTCTCGACGAAATCGGCGACATGCCGTTCGAGAGCCAGGCGAGCCTGCTGCGGTTCCTGCAGGAAGGCAAGATCGAGCGGCTCGGCGGGCATGCGTCGATTCCGGTCGACGTGCGGATCGTGTCGGCGACCCACGTCGATCTCGAGGCCGCGATGCAGGCCGGGCGATTCCGCGCCGACCTGTATTACCGCCTGTGCGTGCTGCGGATCGACGAGCCGCCGCTGCGCATGCGCGGCCGCGACATCATGCTGCTCGCCGACGACGTGCTGCGGCGCTATCGCGACGACGGCTCGTACCGGATTCGCGGCTTCACGCCGTGCGCGATCGAGGCGATCCACAACTATCCGTGGCCCGGCAACGTGCGCGAGCTGATCAACCGGATCCGCTTCGCGGTCGTGATGACGAACGGCCCGCTGATCTCGGCCGCCGATCTCGAATTGCGTCCGTACACGTCGCTGCGGCCGCCGACGCTCGCGCAGGCGCGCCGGCAGGCCGAGCGGCACGCGATCGAGGAAACGCTGCTGCGTCACCGCCACCAGCATGCGGACGTCGCGGCGGAGCTCGGCATCTCGCGCGCGACGCTGTACCGTCTGATGATCGCGCACGGGCTGCACAGCTGACGCGCCATGGCGCGCGACCGCTCAAGACGTCGCGGCGGCGGCCGTTAAAACATGAAATGGCCCGGCCGGCACGCGCGCATCGAGGTGCGCGCGACCGGCACGCGGCGCATCACGTTCATCCGAGGTCATCGTGGCAGAGTGCAGTCACTGCGGCAGGACGTTCCTGCTCGGCGGGCAGTCGATCGACGGGCGCCGCTATTGCGGCCTGGCATGCGCGCACGCGCATCCGGTCGTCGTCGAGGCCGAACGGGTGCCCGACGCGAAGGTCCGGCAGTACGTCGACGACTGGCGCTACGGGCCATGCCCGATCTGCCTGCGAGAAGGGCGGCCGGTCGACGTTCACGCGTCGCATCGCGTCGTGTCGCTCCTGTTCGTCACGCGCTGGGCCACGCGGCGCCACGTGTGCTGCCGCCGCTGCGGGCGCAGGAAGCAGGCGCTCGCGCTGCTCGCATCGGCCACGCTCGGCTGGTGGGGGCTGCCGTGGGGCATCGTGCTGACGCCGATCCAGCTCGCGCGCAACCTGCTGGGCCTCGCCGCGCGCGACCCGGAGGTCGCGACGCAGCAGTTCGAGCAGCTCGTGCGGCGCAAGCTGGCCGCACGCCGGCTCGCGCGCGCGGAGCGCGGCGCCGGCGCCTGATCGCGCTTCGGCGCGCCGTGCGGGCTCAGGCAGGCCGATCGAAGCCCGAGGCGACCCAGCGTTCGGCGCTGGCCTTGTTGAGCTTGAACCCGGCCGACACCTTCGCGTCGGCCAGCAGCTCGCCATACGGATCGAATGCCTTGAGCTGTGCATACGGCTCGAACTCGTCCGGCACGATGTCGAGCGTCACCGACACATCCTGCCCGGCTTCGTCCTGCACCGTCACTTCCTTGTGCAGCAGCGCGCGCCGCTGCTGTTCGTGCCGCATCAGCACTTCGGTCGCGGTTTTCACGAGCGTGCGGAACGCGTTCGCGTCCATCGGCTTCGGGTTCTTCTTGTCGCGGCCCATGGTCCACGGCCCGACGAGCGCGGGCTCGGACTCGCCGTCCTTGACCATCTCGACGGCCCAGCCGTCGTCGTCTTCGTTCTTGATGATGCGGGCCGTCCAGCCGTTGTCGCGCCAGAGGCCGTCTTCGTGGATGGAGGTGTCGTCGGATTGCAGGTCGGAATCGGTCATGAGGAAAGCGGGCGGTACGGGCAAGCCGGCGAACGGGCGGGGCGCGCGGCCGGCAGCGGCGCGTCGCTCGCCGCCGGCGGGCCGGGGTGGCATGCAAACGCGCAATTTTACCTGCTGACCGGCCGCGCGGCGCGCGACCCTGGCCGTCGGGCCGATGCCGCTGCAATCGACCGCCGGCCGCCGGGCGTCGGACCGGTGCAAATATCAAACCCGTATTACGTCTGCGGCGGCCAATTCGTACGCCGTCCGATATCGCGTCCTTGCGTACGTTCATAGAATCGACGTTCAGGCTAAAAGTAGCCTGAACGTCCTTTCAACGCCCAACCGGCCGACGCCTTTCGCGTGGCGCGGCCGGTGAATTACCAGGAACTGCGCATGAGGAAATTCAATGTTCGCATCGTCGTCGCGTACGACTGGCCGTTGACGCTGGCCGGCATCGAGCAGATCGCAGGCAGCACCTGCGCGATCGAGCTCGTCGCGGTCTACCGGAGCGCGGCCGAACTGGTCGCGTCGCTCGGCGGCGTCGACTGCGACGTCGTGCTGGTCGACTATGCGATTCCCGGCGACGAGCAGATGGACGGCCTCGCGCTGTTCGACTGGCTGCGCCGCATGCGGCCGAACGTCGGGATCGTCGCGCTGGTCGCCAACGAGAATCCGCTGATCTTCCGCTCGATCCTGGGGATTGGCCACGTGAGCGTCGTCAGCAAGCTCGACGAGGTCGGCCACATCGTCACGGCGATCCATTCGAGTTACAGCGGCGGCGCCTATCTGTCGCCGTCCGTCCGGCGCGCGGTCGATGCGCTCGGCACGCGCGGCGACCCGCCCGTGAAGCTGTCGGCGCGCGAGATCGAGGTGATTCGACTGTACCTGTCGGGCGTGCCGATCAAGACGATCGCACAGCGCCTGAGCAAGGGCAAGCAGACGGTCAGCGCGCAGAAGATCAGCGCGATGAAGAAGCTCGGCGCGAACAACGACGTCGAGCTGATTCAGCGCGCGGCGGGGCTGGGGCTCGGGAGCGGGGAGGCCGCGCTGCGGGCGGGCAGCGCGGCGTGAGGGGCCCGGGCGGGGCGCCGTCAGGCCGGCAACGCGAACCGCGTCACCGCGTCGCGCAGCGCCTCGGCCTGATCGCGCAGCGAATGCGCGGCTGCCGCGGCCTGTTCGACGAGCGCCGCGTTCTGTTGCGTGACCTGGTCCATCTCGCCCACCGCGCGGTTGACCTGCTCGATCCCGGCGCTTTGCTCGCGGGACGCGTGGCTGATTTCGTCGAGGATTTCGTTCACGCGCCGCACCGACTGCACGATCTCGGCCATCGTCTCGCCTGCATGCGTGACGAGCGTCGCGCCGTGCTGGACCGTCTCGTTCGACGATACGATCAGCGACTTGATCTCCTTGGCCGCCGTCGCCGAGCGTTGCGCGAGCGAGCGCACTTCGGCCGCGACCACCGCGAAGCCGCGGCCCTGTTCGCCCGCGCGCGCCGCTTCGACGGCCGCGTTCAGCGCGAGGATGTTGGTCTGGAACGCGATCCCGTCGATCACGCCGATGATGTCGCCGATCTTGTGCGAGCGGTCGGTGATCTCGTTCATCGTGCGCACGACGTCGTCGACCACCGCGCTGCCGCGCGTCGCGACCTGCGCGGCCTGGCCGGCGAGCGACGCGGCCTGCGCGGCGCTGTCCGCGTTCTGCTTCACGTTCGCGGTCATTTCATCCATGCTCGATGCGGTCTGCACGAGCGCGGCCGCCTGTTCCTCGGTGCGCTGCGACAGGTCCGTGTTGCCGGAGGCGATCTCGCTCGCGCCGACGTTGATGTTCTCGGTGCCCATCCGGACACGCGACACCATGTCGATCAGCCCGCCCTGCATCGTATGCAGCGCATGCAGCAGGCTGCCGCGATCGTCGTGCTTCACGGTCACGCGCGCGGTCAGGTCGCCCTGCGCGATGCGCTGCGCGGCGTCGAGCGCCACTTCGAGCTCGCCGCCGAGGTTCGCGCGCACGCTTTTCAGCACCAGCACCATCACGGCGGTCGCGATTGCACCGAGCACGGCCGTCATCGCCAGCCAGCGGCCGACGCTCGCGAGCACCGCCGAGCGCACGTCGTTCATGTACATGCCGGTCACGAGATACCAGTCCCACGGCGCGAAGCGTTGCACGGCGCTGGTCTTGTCCTGCGGCTTGTCCGCGCCAGGCTTCGGCCACAGATATTCGACGAAACCCTTGCCGCCTTCCGCGTTGCCGGCCTTCACGATCTCGACGAACAGGTGCTGGCCGTTCGGATCGGTGAAATTCGACACGTCCTTGCCGTTGAGATCGGACTTGATCGGATGCATCACGATCACCGGCTTCGAATCGTTGATCGAGATATAGCCGTCTGCACCGTAGCGCATCGCGGCGATCGCCTCGAGCGCCTTCTGTTTCGCTTCGGCTTCCGGCAGCGCGTTCTGCTGCGACAGCTTGTAGTAGTGATCGGTCACGCTCGCGGCCTGCGCGACCAGCGACGCGAGCTGATCGCGGCGATCCGCGATCATCGAGGTACGGGTCTGCCATGCGCCCAGCCCGGCGATCACGAGCAGGCCGAGCCACAGGATGACGATCATCGAGGCGAGTTTCTGATTCAGGGAGAGAGTGCGCATGGTAGGAGGTCGGTCAGTCGTGGAAGCTCGCCGGGTCGGCGTGACGGGATAAGTCTCTTGACGGCGCGCCATGCGTGTCGCCGTAGACGGGAAATCCCTTAGAGGCGGCCATTTCCGCATGCCCAGGACGCAAGCGCGGGCATCTATGCATATGCATAACAGCGGCCGCTATACTGTCGGGCGATGGCGTGCGCGCCGCGCCCGCACGGGCGGCGGCGCGACGCCGAACCAAACCGAAAGGAGGCAACGATGCGGATTCTGGTGGTAGGGGCCGGCGCGGTCGGCGGATACTTCGGCGGCCGGCTGGCCGCGGCGGGGCGCGACGTGACGTTCCTGGTGCGCGACGGCCGCGCCGCGGCGCTCGCCCGCGATGGCTTGCTGATCCGCAGCCCGCGCGGCGACCTGACGCTTGCGAACGTGCAGACCGTGCGCGCGGGCGACGCGGGCGCGGGCGTCGCGCCGTTCGACCTCGTGCTGCTGAGCTGCAAGGCGTACAGCCTCGACGACGCGATTGCGTCGTTCGCGCCGTTCGTCGGGCCGCAGACGCTGATCCTGCCGATGCTCAACGGGATGCGCCACCTCGACGTGCTGCGCGAGCGCTTCGGCGCCGCGCAGGTGCTCGGCGGGTTGTGCGTGATCGCGGCGACGCTCGATCGCGAGCAGCGCATCGTGCACCTGAACGACACGCACGGCGTGTCGTTCGGCGAGCTGGCCGGCGGCGAATCGCCGCGCGTACGCGCGGTGGCCGACGTGCTCGGCGGCGCGGGCTTCGATGCCACGCTCAGCGACGACATCGCCGCGCGGATGTGGGAGAAGTGGGTGTTCCTCGCGACGCTCGCCGCGAGCACGTCGCTGTTTCGCGGGTCGATCGGCGACATTCTCGCCGCGCCGGACGGCCGCCGCCTGCTCGAAACGATGCTCGCGGAATGCAGCGCGATCGCCGAATACAACGGCCACCGGCCCGACCCGGCGGCCAGCGAGCGGATGCAGCGGATGGTGCTGACGCCGTCGCCGCTGACCGCGTCGATGCTGCGCGACGTCGAGAACCACGCGCGCGTCGAAGCCGATCACGTGATCGGCGACCTGCTCGCGCGGCGCGACCCGCAGTCGGCCGATACGCTGTCGCTGCTGCGGATCGCGTACAACCACCTGAAGACGTACGAGGTGCGCACGGCGCGCGAGCACGCGGCGGCGTAAGCCGGCGCGGGCGGCCGTCCGCGCCGTTCCGCGCTGCAACAAATTTGCCGTCTGGCACCGTTTATGGCCAGATTGCGCAAAAAAGTATCGGAAATCAGGCGTAAAGTTGGTGGAGCCGCGCGCTCGATCGACCTACATTGCTTCCCATGCGACCGGTCGCATCGCCGCGCGAGACACGCGGCGATGCGCGCACCGCCGAACAGGCCGGCCAGCGAACCATGGGAATGGAGACGCCAACATGATGCACCCCGATCTCGAAGTGGTCGAAGTGCGACGCGACGAGTCGTTCAAGGTCTGGTCGCATGGCTATCCGTATCGCACGATCCGCTGGCATTTCCATCCCGAATTCGAGCTGCACCTGATCGTCGCGACGCACGGCAAGTATTTCGTCGGCGATCACATCGGCTCGTTCGGCCCCGGCCATCTCGTGCTGCTCGGTCCGAACCTGCCGCACAACTGGGTCAGCGACATGGCCGAAGGCGAAACCGTCGAGCGCCGCAATCTCGTGATCCAGTTCGATCCGTCGTTCGTGCGCCGCTGCATGGACGCGTTCCCCGAATGCCGCGACGCGCAGGCGCTGCTCGACGATGCGCGGCGCGGGGTCGGCTTCGACGCGGCGACGAGCGCCGCGATCGCCCCGCTGTTCGATGCGTTGCTGACCGCGCGCGGGATGCGCCGCATCGCGCTGTTCATGACGATCCTCGAACGGCTGTGCGGCGCGGCCGAACGCACGCTGCTCGCGAGCCCCGCGTACGACCAGGCCGATGTCACGCCGACGCGGCTCAGTCATGCGCTGTCGTATATCGGCAAGAACCTCGCGTCCGAGCTGCGCGAATCCGATCTCGCGCAACTGACCGGGCAGAGCGTCAGCGCGTTCTCGCGCGCGTTCCATCGCCACACCGGCATGCCGTTCGTCCAGTACGTGAATCGTCTGCGGATCGAATCCGCGTGCCAGATGCTGCTCGCCGACGACGCGAGCATCACCGATATCTGCTTCCAGGCCGGCTTCAACAACGTGTCGAACTTCAACCGCCAGTTCCGCGCGGTGAAGGGGATGGCGCCGTCCGAATTCCGCGCGCTGCAGCGCCTGAACGCGCGCAGCCGCGAGCTGGCGCTGCATGCGGCGCCGACCGGCAATCCGCTGCCGCCGCGCGTGCTGACGCCCGGCGCCCCGGAGCTCGTGCCGCAGCCCGGATGATCGCCGGGCCGTTGCCCGCCTGAGTTTTCCTAACCGTTTCACCCCGCCGATCGCGCCGTTCACGTCGCGAGGGGCGCATTCACCCACGAAAAAGCTGCACACAATTCAGGAGACACCGTCATGACGCACGCATCGCCCGCTTCATCCCCCCGTCGCGCCGCCCGCCTGGCGGCCGTTGCCGCGCTCGCCGTCGCGGCCCTGTTGCCCGCCGCCGCGCATGCCGCGCCGCTGCGGATCGGCATGACGTTCCAGGAACTGAACAACCCGTATTTCGTGACGATGCAGAAGGCGCTGAACGACGCGGCCGCATCGATCGGCGCGCAGGTCGTCGTCACCGACGCGCATCACGACGTCAGCAAGCAGGTGAGCGACGTCGAGGACATGCTGCAGAAGAAGATCGACATCCTGCTCGTGAACCCGACCGATTCGACCGGCATCCAGTCGGCGATCACGCAGGCGAAGAAGGCCGGCGCGGTCGTCGTGGCGGTCGATGCGAACGCGAACGGCCCGGTCGATTCGTTCGTCGGCTCGAAGAATTACGACGCGGGCGTGATGTCGTGCGAATACCTCGCGAAGGCGATCGGCGGCAGCGGCGAGGTCGCGATCCTCGACGGCATTCCGGTCGTGCCGATTCTCGAGCGCGTGCGCGGCTGCAAGGCCGGGCTCGCGAAATTTCCGAACGTGAAGCTCGTCGACACGCAGAACGGCAAGCAGGAGCGTGCGACCGCGCTGTCGGTCACCGAGAACATGATCTCCGCGCATCCGAACCTGAAGGGCCTCTTCAGCGTGAACGACGGCGGCTCGATGGGCGCGCTCGCCGCGATCGAGGGCTCCGGCAAGGACATCAAGCTGACGAGCGTCGACGGCGCGCCCGAGGCGATCGCCGCGATCCAGAAGCCGAACTCGAAGTTCATCGAGACGACCGCGCAGTTTCCGGCCGACCAGGTGCGCATCGCGCTCGGCATCGCGATTGCGCGCAAGTGGGGCGCGACGGTGCCGAAGGCGATTCCCGTCGACGTGAAGGTCGTCGATCGCGGCAACGCGAAGGGTTTCAGCTGGTGAACGACGTGCGACGCGACGCGAAGGGCGGCGGCGCGGCCGACGCCCTTCGCACGGAGAAGCCGATGGACACGATACTCAGGCTCAGCCATATCACGAAAAGCTTTCCTGGCGTGAAGGCGCTGTCCGACATCGATCTGGAGATCGCGCGCGGCGAGATCCATGCGCTGCTCGGCGAGAACGGCGCGGGCAAGTCGACGCTGATGAAGATCCTGTGCGGCATCCACCAGCCGGATGCCGGCACGATCGAGATCGACGGCGCCGCGCGCCATTTCGCGGACTATCACGACGCGGTCGCGGCCGGCGTCGGCATCGTATTCCAGGAATTCAGCCTGATTCCGCACCTCGATGCCGTCGACAACCTGTTCCTCGGCCGCGAGCTGCGCAACCGCTGGGGCGCGCGCGACCGCAAGCGGATGCGCGCGGCGGCCGCGGCCATCTTCGCGCGCCTGGGCGTGGCGATCGATCTCGACGCGCCGATCCGCACGCTGTCGGTCGCGCAGCAGCAGTTCGTCGAGATCGGCAAGGCGCTGTCGCTCGACGCGCGCATCCTGATCCTCGACGAACCGACCGCCACGCTGACGCCGGCCGAGGCCGAACACCTGTTCGCGATCATGCGCGAGCTGAAGCGGCAGGGCGTCGCGATGATCTTCATCTCGCATCACCTCGACGAGATCTTCGCGGTGTGCGACCGCATCACGGTGCTGCGTGACGGCCAGTACGTCGCGACGACCGAGGTCGCGCGCACCGACGTCGAGCAACTGGTGCGGATGATGGTCGGCCGCCGGATCGAAAGCAGCTTTCCGCCGAAGCCGGCGCTTGCGGCCGACGCGCCGGCCGTGCTCGAGGTCGACGCGCTGCAGATCGAGCGCGACGGCCCGGTGAACCGCTTCGCGCTGCGGGCCGGCGAGATCCTCGGCTTTGCCGGCCTGGTCGGCTCGGGCCGCACGGAAACCGCGCTCGCGGTGATCGGCGCGACGCGTGCGCATCGCAAGGAGTTGCGCGTACGCGGCACGGCGGCGAAGCTCGCCGATCCGGCCGACGCGCTGCGCGCGGGCATCGGCATCCTGCCGGAAAGCCGCAAGACGGAAGGGCTCGTCACGTCGTTCTCGATTCGCGACAACATCTCGCTGAACAACCTCGGCAAGTACCGGTCGATGCGCTGGCTGATCGACCGGCGCGGCGAGGCGCGCACCACGCACGACGTGATGCGGCGCGTCGGCGTGAAGGCGCCGTCGATCCACACCGAGGTCGCGACGCTGTCCGGCGGCAACCAGCAGAAGGTCGTGATCGCGCGCTGGCTGAACCATCACACGTCGGTGCTGATCTTCGACGAGCCGACGCGCGGCATCGACGTCGGCGCGAAAGCCGAAATCTACGGGCTGATGCGCGAACTCACCGCGCGCGGCTACGCCATCATCATGATCTCGTCCGAGTTGCCGGAAATCGTCGGCATGTGCGATCGCGTCGCCGTGTTCCGGCAGGGCCGCATCGAGGCGACGCTCGCCGGCGACGAGATCGATCCCGACACGGTCATGACCTATGCCACGGCCGGCACGCGAGGAGCGATCCATGAACCTGCCTGACTCTTCTTCCACGCCTTCCACGACGCTCGCGGCCACGGCCGGCGACGCGCCGCCGCCGCGCGCGATGTGGGCGCAGCTGCGCCGCTCGACGCTGTTCTATCCGCTCGTCGGCCTGATCGTCGTGTGCATCGCGATGATGATCGCGAGCCCGAGCTTCCTGTCCGCCGCGAACCTCGAGAACGTGCTGCGCCAGGTGTCGATCAACGCGATCATCGCGGTTGGCATGACCTGCGTGATCCTGACGGGCGGGATCGACCTGTCGGTCGGCTCGGTGATGGCGCTGTCGGGCACGCTCGCGGCCGGGCTGATGGTCGCGGGCGTCAACGCGGTCGCCGCGCTGGCGATCGGCATCGCGGTCGGCCTCGGCTTCGGCTTCCTGAACGGCGTGTTCGTCGCGTTCGCGGGAATGCCGCCGATCATCGTCACGCTCGCGACGATGGGCATCGCGCGCGGCCTCGCGCTGATCTACACGGGCGGCTATCCGATCGACGGGCTGCCCGACTGGGTCGCGTTCTTCGGCAGCGGCAAGGTGCTCGGCATCCAGGCGCCGGTGCTGATCATGCTGGTGGTCTACGCGATCGCATGGCTGCTGCTCGACCGGATGCCGTTCGGCCGCTACGTGTATGCGATCGGCGGCAACGAGCAGGCGACGCGGCTCACCGGCGTGCGGGTCGCGCGCGTGAAACTGATCGTCTACACGCTGGCCGGCGTCACGTCGGCGCTCGCCGCGATCGTGCTGACCGGGCGCCTGATGAGCGGGCAGCCGAACGCGGGGGTGGGCTTCGAGCTCGACGCGATCGCGGCGGTCGTGATGGGCGGCACGTCGATCTCCGGCGGGCGCGGCGCGATCCTCGGCACGCTGGTCGGCGCGCTGCTGCTCGGCGTGCTCAACAACGGGCTCAACATGATCGGCGTGAACCCGTATGTGCAGAACGTGATCAAGGGCGGAATCATCCTGCTCGCGATCTACATCAGCCGCGAACGATCGCGGTAATGAAAAAATCATCGGTTATCCGAATCACTCAGGAAAGAGACAACTCATGACGACACCCGAAGCCCAGCCGCGCATGACCGCGGTCGTCTGCCACGGCCCCGAGGACTATCGCGTCGAACAGGTCGCGAAGCCGAATCCCGGCGCGAACGAGCTCGTGATCCGCATCGCCGCGTGCGGGATCTGCGCGAGCGACTGCAAGTGCTACACCGGCGCCAAGATGTTCTGGGGCGGCCCCAGCCCGTGGGTGAAGGCGCCGGTGATTCCCGGCCATGAATTCTTCGGCTACGTCGAAGCGCTCGGCGACGGCGCGGCCGAGCATTTCGGCGTCGCGCTGGGCGACCGCGTGATCGCCGAGCAGATCGTGCCGTGCGGCAAGTGCCGCTATTGCAAGTCGGGCCAGTACTGGATGTGCGAAGTGCACAACATCTTCGGCTTTCAGCGCGAGGTGGCCGACGGCGGGATGGCCGAGTACATGCGCATTCCGCCGACCGCGATCGTCCACAGGATTCCGCTCGGCGTATCGCTCGAGGATGCCGCGATCATCGAGCCGCTGTCGTGCGCGATCCATACGGTGAACCGCGGCGACGTGCAGCTCGACGACGTCGTCGTGATCGCGGGCGCGGGCCCGCTCGGGCTGATGATGACGCAGGTCGCGCACCTGAAGACGCCGAAGAAGCTCGTCGTGATCGACCTGATCGACGAACGGCTCGAGCTCGCGCGGCAGTATGGCGCCGACGTGACGATCAACCCGAAGCGCGACGACGCGCGCGAGATCGTCCGCGCGCTCACCGACGGCTATGGCTGCGACGTGTACATCGAGACGACCGGCGCGCCGGTCGGCGTGAACCAGGGGCTCGACCTGATCCGCAAGCTCGGCCGCTTCGTCGAGTTCAGCGTGTTCGGCGAGGATGCGACCGTCGACTGGTCGATCATCGGCGACCGCAAGGAGCTCGACGTACGCGGCGCGCACCTCGGGCCATACTGCTATCCGGTCGCGATCGACCTGCTCGCGCGCGGGCTCGTCACGTCGAAAGGCATCGTCACGCACGGTTTCGCGCTCGAGGACTGGGACGACGCGATCCGCGTCGCGAAATCGCCCGAATCGATCAAGGTGCTGCTGAAGCCGGCCCGCTGACGGCCGGCGTGCGCCTCACCGGAGACATCATGGAATACGTCATAGGCGTCGACATCGGCACGCAGAGCACCAAGGCGCTGCTGGTCGACCGGCACGGCACGATCGTCGCGCGGCGCTCGGCCGGCTACCAGCCCGATACGCCGCGCCCGCTGTGGGCCGAGCAGTGGCCGCACGTGTGGTTCGACGCGGTGCTCGACTGCATCGGCGGCTGCGTGAGCGACGCGCGCGCGCAGGGCGTGCCGGCCGACGCGATCCGGGCGGTGTGCGTGAGCAGCCTGTACGGCGGCTCGGGCATCCCGGTCGACAGCGACATGCGGCCGCTGCATCCGTGCCTGATCTGGATGGACCGGCGCGCGACCGCGCAAGTCGACTGGGTCGACGAACACGTGAACGTCGAGCGGCTGCGCGTGATCACCGGCAACGGCGTCGACAGCTACTACGGCTTCACCAAGATGCTGTGGCTGCGCGACCAGCGGCCGGACGTGTGGGCGAACGTGCGCTATTTCCTGCCGCCGAACGCGTATGTGATCTACCTGCTGACCGGTGAAGTCGCGGTCGATCACAGTTCGGCCGGCAATATCGGCGGCGTGTACGACGTCGCGCGCCGCGAGTGGTCCGACGACGCGCTCGACATGCTCGGCATTCCGGCGACGATGATGCCCGAGCGGCTGGTCGATTCGACGGACGTCGTCGGCGGCCTGCTGTCGCAATGGACCGCGCAACTCGGGCTGCCGGCCGGCACGCCGGTCGTCGCGGGCGGCGTCGATGCGGCCGTGGCGACCTTCGCCGCCGGCGCGACGCGCACCGGGCAGCACGTCGCGATGATCGGCACCAGCATGTGCTGGGGCTACGTGAACCGGCACGTCGATGCGCGGCACGGCCTCGTCAGCATGCCGCACGTGTTCAACGGGCAGCGCGACCTGTACGTGTTCGGCGGTGCGATCGCGGCCGGCGCATCCGTCGCGTGGTTTCGCGACCAGTTCTGCCACGCGGAAACCGACGCGGCGCGCCTGCTGCCGCACGGCGATCCGCACGTGCTGCTCGAGGAGGCGGCCGGGCGTGTGCCGGCCGGCGCCGACGGCGTGCTGTTCCTGCCGTATCTGATGGGCGAGCGCAGCCCGGTATGGGATGCGAAGGCGAGCGGCGCGTTCGTCGGGCTGAGTCTCGCGCACACGCGTGCGCATCTTTATCGAGCGGTGCTCGAAGGCGTCGCGTTCGCGTTGCGCCACAACATCGAGGCCGGCCGCCGGGGCGCGGCGGCGCTGGACGATCGGTTGATCGTCGTCGGCGGCGCCGCGCATTCGGCGCTGTGGATGCAGATCATCGCGGACGTGACGGGTTTTCCGGTGTGGACGATCGAGCAGGACGTCGAAGCCGCGATGGGCGCCGCGCTGCTTGCGGGCGTCGGCGCAGGGCTCGTGTCGGACGATGACGCGCAGGGCGGCTGGGTCACGCTCGTCGAGCGCGCACGGCCCGATGCCGAGCGTGCGAACACGTACGACGCGCGTTTTTCGCTCTATACGGCGTTGTATCCGGCACTCAAGCCGATCATGCACAGGCTGGGCACCTCATCATGAACACACGATTCGATTTCAGCGGGGCAACGGTGCTCGTCACGGGCGCGTCGAGCGGAATCGGCCGCGCCTGCGCGGTCGCGCTGGCGCAAGCGGGCGCGCGCGTCGTCGCGGCGGGGCGCGACATGGTCGCGCTCGACACGCTCGCCGGCGAGATTGCGTGCGATACGTTGCGCCTGGACGTCGGCGGTGACGAGCAATCGATCGATGCCGCACTCGCCGCGTACGAGGCGTTCGACGGCCTCGTCAATTGCGCGGGGATCGCGTCGCTCGAACCGGCGCTCGAGGTCGGCGCCGCGCAGTTCGATCGTGTGATGGCCGTCAATGCGCGCGGCGCGGCGCTCGTCGCGCGGGCCGTGGCGCGCAGGATGATCGAGCGCGACGGACGCGGCGCGGCGCACGCACGGGGCAGCATCGTCAACGTGTCGAGCCAGGCCGCGCTCGTCGGGCTGCCCGCGCATTTGAGCTATTGCGCGTCGAAGGCGGCGATGGACGCGATCACGCGCGTGCTGTGCATCGAACTCGGGCCGCACGGCATTCGTGTGAACAGCGTGAACCCCACCGTCACGCTCACGCCGATGGCGCAGTTCGCGTGGAGCGAACCGGAAAAGCGGGCGCCGATGCTGGCCGCGATTCCGCTCGGCCGGTTCGCGGAGCCGGAGGAGGTCGTCGAACCGATCCTGTTTTTGCTGAGCGATGCGGCGTCGATGATCAGCGGCGTGTCGTTGCCGATCGACGGCGGGTATACGGCGCGCTAGATCGCGTCACGGAAGTCGCGGACTGAAGTCGCGGCGCGGCCGGCGCGCGGCTAGACCGGGTCCTTGCTCGGCGGCCCGTCCGGTTGCTGCGGATTGTCGTGATGACCGGGCGGCGACGCGAACGGATCGTCTTCCGGATCGCGGTTCGGGTCGGCCGGTGGCTCGGGCGTCGGGGTCGTGTGATCGCTCATGGAGAACTCGCGCGGTGCGTGACGGCGGTGGCGCGGCGGATGCGCCTCGTCTCCGTTATAGCCAATCGGGCGCGTGTTTGCAGCGCGATTCTTGCGACCGGTGGACGATCGTCGGCGAAATTCGTCCATTGACGGTGTTCGTGCGGGATCGTGCAGAACCGCACCATCGAAGTCAGCGCAAATCCGCCGGCGTATCGACGTCGCGCAGGATGCCGGGATCGTCGACATCGAGCAGGGTCACCGGCACGCTGGCGAACAGCGCACGGGCGCCCGTGTCGCCGTCGAGGGCGGCGAGCGCATCGAAATGGTGCGCGGCGAAGCCGACCGGATGGCCGCGCACGCCGCGATGCGCGGGCGCGACGATCGACGCGTTGTCGGCTTCGAGCGCGCGGGTGACGGTTTCGTAGGTGGAAGCGGCGATCCACGGCATGTCGCCGAGCGCGACGAGCCAGCCGTTCGAATCGGGCGTGGTGCGGACGCCGGCCGCGAGGCTGGCGCCCATCCCGCGCAACGCATCGGGGGCATAGACGACCTGACAGCCGGCTTCATTCAGCAGAATCGCAAGCTTTTCGGCGCCGGGACGCACGACGGCGATCACGTCGGCGGTGGCGGCCGCGAGACGGCGCGCGGCGGCGACCGCCACCGGCGTGCCGTCGGGAAGCCGGGCGAGCAGCTTGCTGTGCAGGCCGCTCGGGTCGAAGCGTTGACCAAGGCCGCCGGCGAGCAGGACGCCGGTGGCGAGTGACGCATAGGACATCGGCGCGGGGGGAGTGAGGCAGGTGCTGCGATTGTGCGGGAGCACACGAGGATCGGCAAGTGAGGATGTTACCGAGTCACGTATGCCGGATCGGGAAAACCGTCATCGCGATGCTTCGTCGAGCATGCTTTCCTCGACGGGACCGTAAATTGCGTGCGATTCGTTCTGCATGACGGCCCAATAGCGGTCGCCGAACGACCAATGCCACCATTCGGACGGGTAATTCGTGAAGCCGGCGTGGGTCAGCGCGTCGATCAGGATCTGGCGGTTTCGTGCAGCCGCGCGGCTGATGAACGCGTTGTGCATGTAGCACGCGCCGGACGATTCCTGGTCGGTGGCGTTCATGATGGTGCCCATGTCGATCTCGATGCCTTCCGCCGAGATCAGCGTGAGGTCGATGGCGGCGCCCGTCGGATGGGCGGCGACTTCCGGCGGTGCGACGTAGTGGCTGGTCAGGGCGATCAGGGTGTCTTCGTCCGGCAGCGGGTTCAGCGTCCGGCGCAGATGCGCGAGATGCTCGGTGAAGTACCGGCGCTGCAGGGCCAGCGGACGGTAGCCTTCCTTGACGTACAGGCGCAGGCCGGCGGGCAACGCGTGCGCGGCGGCGATCAGCCGTTCCGCCACGCCGCGACGCACTTTCAGGAAATGCGGGCTCCTGCTTTCGATATCGCGGCGGTCGAGATCGACGGCGATGCGGTCATGGAAGCCTGCGAGATCGACGAACCCTTCGTGTGACTCTTGCAGGGCGATCGAGCGGATGGCGGGATCGGAGAGCGGTATCACGGTAGCGGGTAAATGGCGCGAGGACGGTTGTGGGCCGCTGGCCGATGTCGAGTGCGGCGGCCGCGGTCGTTTTGGTCAGACGAATCGGCAATATGCCAGAGTCGGGCGGAAGATGCGCGGCGGTTCGAGCTACGGGTGCATCCACGCGGCTTTGCTCATCGCATCGATACTGGCTGCCCGGTCAACGAGGCAATTCCCACCCCTCTTCTTCAACCGGATCTGCCGGATGATCGTAGTGCATGACCGACGCGTGCAATATGTCCAATGGTCACGACTCGTGTGAACGATACGGGTGGATTTCGAGTACCGGACGGCCATGGTCGGTGACGACGAGCTTTTGGCCCGATGTCTCGACGAGTCGAAGGTGTTCGAGTGCGCGAGCGCTGAATTCGGATTTCGAAACGGTAGCGTGCGACATCACGGAATGAATGCGGTCATGTGAAGTGAAGGGAGTCAATGTACGGCGAGCGTGTGGCTCTGCACAAGTAGTGAGCGTGGGGCAGAGCCTATTGCGGCGCCGGCGGGGTCGCTTCACCGATTCGGTACAATCGTGCGGCCGTTCGGGCAGGCCCGCTTGGGAGAGCAAGCGGGCCCGAATGAGACTCGTCACACGCTATTCGAACATGACACAACAACAATTCTTGACGCGACTGGTCGCATTCGGCCGGAAAAATCCAATCGTCACGCTTTCGTGGCTGGTGCTGTCATGCGGGGCGCTGCCTCTGCTGTTCTATGCGAACGGCGTCGACCAGCTACCGGACTTCACGCTGAGCGAGTTGACCGGGACGCTGATTGCATCGTTCGCACTGGAGCTGATGCTGGTGCCGCTGATCGGTTGGTATTGCATCCTGGCCGGGCTGGCGGCGCGCGCCGTTCTGAACCACTTCTATCCTCACTCGCCCGCATCGACCGTACCGGGCACGATCGTCGCCGTTCGCGCCGCGACGCGGGAGCAACTCGTTCGAGGAAAATTCATTGTTCTCGTTTCGTTGTTGACCGGCATGATCTGGCTGGATGTGCTGTCGGCCGCGGCTGGATTTTCTCCGTTTTCCAGATGGCAAGACCCCGCGATGATGGTGCTCGTATCGACGACGTATGTTGCCGCGTATGTCGCGATGTTCGGCCTGATCCTGTTCGATTGGCAAGCGCCGGGACTGCGCCGCCGCCTTGTTCATCGCACACTTTGGTCGTTGTTCCTGTTTTCGGTTCTCGTCAATGTCGCAACCTTTCTCGTCCGGCGTCGGATGCACGGAACGGTGGTGCCCCCGCCGGATCCCGACGCTCATCCGATCATCTACGTTTCCGACAATATTCGCGATGCATTGCCGGATATTGGGCAATGGTTCAGGGCAGGGGCGGCCTGGCTGCACACGTGGCTGACGGGCATCCCGGGCGGGGAATGGATCGTTGCAGTGTTTCGGTTTGTCGGACATGGGGTGGCGGAATATGGCACCGTTATGGTTTGCGTGATCCTGTCCGTCACCGCGCTACGGATGTCGGTCCGCAGACTGCGCTACGGGTTGCATGGGCAACAGGCAATGAACTGGCTGTGCGCCGCACTCATGCCTTGGCTGATTCGGGCGACGCTGGTGTCACTTGCGTCGCCGGATGCGAGCCTGACGCAGCGGGTCATGTTGGGTGCCGCTACCGTTGTCGGTGTTATCTGGGCGGGGATCTGGATACTTGCCGCCGGGCGGCGGTCATGGCACGGCGGTGGGGCCACGGCGTCAACGGGATGGCCGTTGATTGGCGTGAAGTTGCTAATCACGGGGATGTTTGCCGGCGGGGCGAGCATCGTATTGATTTTCGTCTGTTTGATCGTCGACCAAGGGCGCCCGGACGGTGAGACAGTGACGCTTGCCAACGCGATCCTGCTGATCTGCCTGCTCAACTGTGGAGTATTCAGTCTGGGCCGAGACTGGAAACCCTTGGGACTGGTATGCATGTCCGCGTTCCTCATGTTGGTGCTGGTGCCGCAGTTCAGCGGAAACCCTCTATTTTTCCCAAAACTCGTCGTCAGGAATTTCGGGCTCGGGTATCTGCACGCGGACAACCTTGTGCTTTCGGGCCAGCAATGCGCGACGCTGGTGCCGTATGGCGTTCATTGCGACAAGGGGAAGGACGATGCGATTACGCTGACGCATGTGAATATCGTCAATCGCCTGGGCTCGTCGGTGCAACTCGAACTGATGCTGCACGCGGACCTCCATTCGTCGACGGCGCGTGCCGGCAAGTCGTCTGCCACCGTCGTGCCGTTTGCTGTTCAAACTCTGGTAACGGGCGACGACGTCATGCCGTTTACCGGGGCGCCTGTCCCCCGCAAACCGGCAGCCGGATGTGACGATCTTTTGGCGGCCAGACTGATTGACGCAATAAATAGTGCGAAGGAGCACGCAAAGAAAGGCGGGCCCGCCCTGCCTGACGAGAAAGTAGTCGCGTCGCTCGTATGTGTTCGCTTCGTCGTGCCCAAAGATCAGATCATCAGCTATGAGCGCAGTGGCGCCAGGACGTATGAGAAGGGCTACAGCGGGTATATCGCAACGCCGGACAAGCCGGAGACGCCAAAGAAGTAATCGCAGCGACTTGGGTTTCTGACTCGGATGGCGGATGCCCTTCACGCATCCGCCCACTTCCTCAACAGGTTGTGATAAATCCCGGTGAGCGAAATGACCATCGGATCCCTCGCCCCTTTTTCCGCGGAAAGCGCCTGAATCTGCGTATCGAGCTGAAACAGCAGCGTGCGATCGCCGTCGTCGCGCACCATGCTCTGAATCCAGAAGAACGACGCCACGCGCTCGCCGCGCGTGACCGGCGTCACATGATGCAGGCTCGACGCCGGATACAGCACGAGGTCGCCTGCCGGCAGCTTCGCGCGATGCACGCCATACGTGTCCTCGACGCACAGCTCGCCGCCGTCGTACGCATCGGGTTTCTCGAGGAACAGCGTCGCCGACAGATCGCTGCGCACGCGGAAATCCGTGCCGCGCAGCAGCCGGATCGCGTTGTCGACGTGCGTGCCGAACGTTTCGCCGCCTTCATAACGATTGAACAGCGGCGGAAACACCTTGAGCGGCAGCGCCGCCGAAAAGAACAGCGGATGGCGCGCGAGCGCATCCTGGATCGCGTCGCCAACGGTGCGTGCGACCGGCGAGCCTTCCGGCAATTGCCTGTTGCGTTTCGCGAGCGCCGACTGCGCGCCGGACGTTGCGTTGCCGTCGACCCATTCGGCGGCATCGAGCAGTTCGCGGCATTGCGCGACTTGCGCTTGGGTCAGTACGCCGGGGATGTGAAGCATCATGATGCGGATTCCATTGCGTGCGGCGCGAGTTGCATGGCCGCCGAACGAAAAGCATCGAGCGGCGACGACACGAGATACGCGCGCATTTTCGCGATGAACGCGGGGGTCGCGGTGGCCGGCACCCGCGCGAGCCAGACGAGCGCCTCGTCGACGCGCCCGCGTTCGGCGAGCAGCCGCGCATAGTTGAACTGGCCGCGGAAGTCGCCGGCGACGGCCGCGCGGCGATAGTGGTCGAACGCGGCGTCGGTGTCGACCGCGACGACCCATCCGTCCTCGTAGAAACCGCCGATCAGGTTGATCGATTTCGCATGGCCGAGCGCGGCCGCGCGGCGGAACCAGTCGAGCGCGTCGGTGCGGTTCTCGTCGACGCCGTTGCCGAGAGCGAGTGCGGTCGCGTAGTTGTACATGCCCCAGTCGAGGCCCGCCTGCGCGGCCAGCCGGTACCAGTACACGGCGACCGGCGCGCAGGCGGCCGTGCCCCAGCCGAACTCGTAGCAGCGTCCGAGCATGTTCATCGCCATCGGGTGGCCGGCTCGCGCCGCGTGCCGGAACCAGTTGAACGCGGCGGCCGGATCGCGTGCGACGCCGTGCCCGTCGAGCAGGTATTGCCCGTAGACGGCCTGCGCATCGACGATGCCGTGCTCGGCCGCCGCCGCGACCCACGCGGCGGCGCGCTCCGGCGGCCCGGCCAGGATGTCGGCGAACTCGCGCGGCGATACCGACGCGAGCGCCTTCAGCGATACGGCCTCCATCGATCAGTAGCGCGCGTTCAGCGTGACGAACGCCGAACGGCCCGGCGCGATCGACGCATAGTGCGCCGGATACGCCTGATCGAAGTAGGTGCGGTTGAACAGGTTGTTCACGTTCAGCTGCAGGTCGAGCTTCTTGTTGATCCGGTACTGCGCCATCGCGTCGAAGCGCCAGTACGACGGTACGGCGCGCAGGTTCGCGGGATCGCCGAACACTTCCGACATGTAGAACGCGCCGCCGCCGACCGTGAATTTCGGCGTGACGTCGTAGTTCGACCACATCGTGAGGCTGTGCTTCGGCGTATTCGGGAAGCGGTTGCCGTTGTTCGCGGTGTCCTTGCCGTTGTCGCGCAGTTCGCTCTTCATGTACGTGTAGCCGCCGAACACCTGCCACTGCTTCGTGATCTGGCCGGCGAGGCCGAGCTCGAGACCCTGCACGCGTTTGTTGCCGACCATCGCGTACTGGTTGTTCGGCAGCGTCACGCGTGCGTTCGTCGTGTCGATCTGGAACAGCGCGGCCGTCAGCGACAGCTTGTCGTTCAGCACGTTCCACTTCGTGCCGAGTTCGATGCTGCGGTTCTTTTCCGGCGAAAGCTGATCGGCGTTCGGGCCGACGCCGCCGCGGCCCGGCGTGAGCGACTGCGTTTCGCTGCCTTCGCCGAGCAGCATGCCGGCAGGCGTCGACGACGTCGCATACGACGCATAGATGCTGCCGTTCTGCGCGGGCTTGAACACGAGGCCTGCCTGCCAGTTGAAGAGCGTGTCGTCGCGCGTGTACGTCTTGCCGCCATTCGCCTTGGTATCGGTGAAGCGGGTCGAGTAGTCGTCGACGCGCACGCCGGCGTTGACCTGCCAGCGCGGCGTGATCTCGATCGTGTCGAAGCCGTAGATCGACTTCGTCGTGGTGCGCGCATGCGCATAGTCGTTGTTGCGCGTGATCGAGCCGGCCCACGGATCGTTCGGGTTCGGCGACCACAGGCTCGTGCAGTTGTAGCCCGACGGCGCGCCGATGCCTTTCTGGCAGATCGTGCCCTTGTCTGTCGCGACCGTGTACGAATCGCGCTTGCCCCATTCGCGCGACAGTTCGATGCCGGTCGTGAAGCTGTGCTTGAACGGGCCCGTGCGGAATTCGCCGAACAGCTCGGTCAGGTTCGCGAGGCTGTTGATCGAGCTGTTGCGGTTGTTGTTGCGGCGCCAGACCTTGCCGTTCACCACGTTGCCCTGGCTGTCGTCCGGCTGCGTCCAGATGTAGTCCTGCGTCGATTCCGTGTAGCGCGTGGTGTTGCGCACCGTGAGGTTCGGCGTGATGTCGTGCTCGATCTTGATCGTGCTGATGTCCGACGTGGTCTTGCGGAAGTCGCGGTCGATCAGGCCGTAGAAGTTGTGGCGATCGACGGGCGCCGGATAGATCGTGTCGACGTTCGCGGGCTTGTTCGACGTCGTGTAGAAGTACGGGATGCCGCCGTCGGGCATGTCGTCCGTTTGCAGGTGGTAGTAGCTCGCGGTCACGCGCGTCGACGTGCCGAGGCCGAACGCGATCGACGGCGCGACGCCCCAGCGCTCGTTGTTGACGGCGTCGCGGCCGGCGACGTCGTTGTTGTGGCTCATCAGGTTCAGGCGGAACGCGGCGTGATCGGCGAACTGCCAGTTGCCGTCGGCGGTGAAGCGGCGATAGCGGTCGGTGCCGAGGCCCGCGCTCGCGGCGGCCGTCGTGCCGAGATGCGGGGCCTTCGTGATCAGGTTGATGCTGCCGCCGGCGCCGCCGCGGCCGCCGTACGCGCCGTCGGAACCCTTGGTGATCTCGACGCGCTCGGTGTTGAAGATCTCGCGCGTGGTGGCGCCGGTGTCGCGCATGCCGTCGACGAACATGCTGCCCTGCGTGTCGTAGCCGCGGATGAACGGACGGTCGCCGAGCGGGTTGCCGCCTTCGCCGGCGCCGAACGTGATGCCGGGCACGGTGCGCAGCGCTTCGGTCAGCGTCGCCGCGCCGCTGCTCTGGATCAGTTCCTGCGGGATCACGGTGACGGATTTCGGCGTGTCGACGAGCGGCGCGGTGAATTTCGCGGAAGCGGAAAAGTCGGCCTTGTAGCTGTGCTCGGTCTTGCCCTGGATCTCGATCGGCGCGAGATGGCCTTCGGTGCTGGCGGGCGCCGCGGGCGGCGTGCCGTCGGCGAACGCGGGGCTGGCGGCGAGCACGCTGCAGAGGGTGGTGAACTTGCCGAGCTTCAGCTCGTCGGGACGGGACTTCATGGTGCGCTTCGACCTCGCGGTGTGGCCCCGGGGCAGTGCGCTGCGGAAATGTGCACGCCGGCGGGAATTATTACGATTTGTTTTCAGGCGGCATTCTATGTAATTTCCTGTTAAATGAGAAGCGTTCTTGTTCGCGTTTGTGGGGGAATTGTTGACGAATGTGACGGGGTGGTCGCGAGGCGACCCAGGAGGCGCAAGCATGGCCGAATGGCCGGATATGACGGACCGGCAGGTCGGATTGGATTGGCTGTGTCGCGACGCTCGCCATGACAGCAAAGTGATAGTAGGGGCGCGTCATGCGGTGATCACCGTTCGAAATTTGCCCGATGAAGTGCACCGCGCGCTTCGGATCCGCGCGGCCCGACACGGGCGCAGTACGGAGGCCGAGGTGCGCGACATCCTGGAGCGGGCCGTTCTGCCGGGCGGGCGGCTCGAGCTCGGAACGCTGCTCGCGGAAATCGGGCGGGAAGCGGGCGATGTCGATATCGGCGTGCTGTGCGACGAGATGCCAACCGGTCCGATGAGCTTTGAATGATCCCTGTCGATACGAACGTCATGCCCGAACCGCTGCGGCGTGAGCCGAACGCGGCGGTGATCGAGTGGCTCGATGCGCAGAACGTCGAGACGCTGTATCTCGCGGCGATCGGTCTCGCGGAATTGCGGTTCGGCGTGGCTGCATTGCCGGAAGGGCGCAGGCGGGATTGGCTGCAGCAGAGTATCGGGCAGCGTGTGCTGCCGCTGTTTCGCGGTCGGATCCTGCCGTTCGACGACGCGGCGAGCAGGGCGTGCGAGCCTTTGCGCGCGGACGCGTGCCGCGGGCAACGCGATCGCGGTCGCCGATGGCTACATCGCCGCGACGGCCGAGGCAAACGGCTCGATCGTGGCCACACGCGACGTCGCGCCGTTCCAGGCGTTGGGGCTGCGCATCATCGATCCATGGGCCGTCCGGTTCGCGATCGCCGGTTCTTTTGGCGTGCCGAAATGCAAAACGCGCCGTGCGTGGCGGCGCGTTTTGAATCGAACCATCAGGCTCGTTCCCTGACGCAACGGCGGCAGGGCGCGAGCGTTTCGCAGTGGCGTCAATCGATCCCGTGAAACACCGCGTCTTCCGGGCCGAGGTACGCCGGCGGACGCCACGTCGCGTCGCGCATCGAATGCTGGACGAGATTTTCGACACCGAGCAGCACCGCGAAGATCGCCATCCGCACCGGAATGCCGTTGTCGGTCTGCCGGAAGATCGCGAGACGCGGGTCGCGGTTCAGGTCGACCGACAGGTCGTTCGCGCCGGGCCGGCTGTCGCGCGGCAGCGGGTGCATGATCAGCGTGTCCGGCTTGCATACCGAGTCGACGAGCGCCTGATTGATCTGGAAATCCGGCGTGTAGCCTTCGAACGACTCGTCGGTGAAACGCTCCTTCTGAATTCGCGTCGCGTAGACGACATCCGCGCCGCGCAGCCCGGCCGCGAGGTCGGTCGTCTGCTCGACCACATGGCCGTTCGTCGCGATCTGGTCGACGATGTACGCCGGCATCTCGAGCGTCGGCGGCGATACGAGCGTGAACTTCAGCCCGCGGTACAGCGCGAGCAGCTTGACGAGCGAGTGCACGGTGCGGCCGTACTTCAGGTCGCCGACCAGCGCGATGTGCGCGCCGTCGACGATCTTGCCGAGCCGCGAGAACTCGCGCTGGATCGTATAGAGGTCGAGCAGCGCCTGGCTCGGGTGCTCGCCGGGGCCGTCGCCGCCGTTGATCACCGGCAGGTTGGTCGCGCGCGCGAATTCGGCCACCGAGCCTTTTTCGGGATGGCGGATCACGAGCGCGTCGACGTAGCCGGCCATCACGCGGCTCGTGTCGTAGATCGATTCGCCCTTGGCCATCGACGAGAACGTGAAGCCCGTCGTGTCGCACACCGAGCCGCCGAGCCGGCAGAAGGCCGCGCCGAACGACACGCGTGTACGCGTGCTGGCCTCGAAGAACAGGTTGCCGAGCACGGCGCCTTCGAGCACGCGCGAAATCTTGTGGCGTCGCGCGATCGGCTGCATGACGTCGGCCACGCGGAACAGCGCCTCGACCGAATCCCGCGAGAACTGGTCGACCGAGATCAATTGCGGCTTGCCTTCGAACAGGAACTGCTTCGCGAGCCCTTGTTTGTCTACGCTTTGCGTATAGTTCTCGCCATCCGGCGCCGAGCGCTCGACGATCTCCGACACGAAGCGCTCGACGATCTCGGGCATCCCGCGCGATTCCTGCGAATCGTCGGGAAGTAGCCAGGTATCCAGCGCGCGCCGGCTGACGCCGATGCGATTCGCGAACGCCTCGCGGGTCATGTTGAGGCGGCGCATCGCGTCGCGGAGGAAGGCTTGCTGGGGAACGGTCATCGGCGGCTCCTGGGCGGAAAATATACGCGATGCGTATATTAGTTCCTGGCGCAATGAAGTCAAGAAAAATCTGCGTGCAAGCGGGGTGTGGCGCGCATGACACTCGGCGGGGCCGTACTGGCGCGCGGCGTGCGTCTCCGTATAATCAGGTCAGGCCCCGTGTCCGGCAGCGTGCCGGGCGCCAGCCGCACACGATTCGCCCGATCGGGCATGTTGATTCGAAGGAGAATGAGAATGACGCGTACGATTGCTGCAATGCTGCTGGTGGTGACCGCGGCGCTCGCCGGGTGCAATACGGTCGCCGGCGTGGGCCAGGACATTTCGAAGGGCGGCCAGGCGATCAGCGATTCGGCTGAAAAGGCCAAGTAAGCCGACCGGTTCCGGCATGCAGAAGGCGCCGGCCTTCCCGCGGTTGCGGGGAGGCGCGGCGCCTTTTTTGCGCCCGAGTCGACGCCGGCGGCGTCAGGTGCGCTCGACGAATGCGTAGCGGCCGTCGACCTTGCGCGGCGTGAACCAGCCGTAGTCGGGGAACACCCGGTTGCGGACGAACCATACGTAGCCGACCAGCACGACCGTGATCGCAAGGCTCGGCAGCGCGGCCGACGGATCGCGCCCGAGATCCGCGACGGTCTTCGGTACCTGCAGCAGCGACAGCAGAATGAACGCGTGATACGCGCCGACACGATGGGTCGCAAAACCCCAGATGAACAGCAGCGACAGCGGCACGGTCAACGCGAGGAACACGGTGACCAGCACGCCGCCGGCGCCGGACGCGAAGAAGTAGTACGCGAGCATCAGGCTGATGACCAGCTGCGCGATGCCGAGCGCGATCAGGATCCGGGTGTGCACCTTGTTCTTGCGGCAGCGTTCGGGGTCCGGGTGCGACGCGATCAGATGCGCGAGCACGCGATCCTTGAGCCCCTGTCCGGACAGCTCGGCCAGTGCGTCGGCCTTCCTCGTTCCCGCGGACAGCAGCACCGCGATTCTTGTTTTGGCTTCCTTCCTGTTCATTGCTTGGCCTAGCGGATTGTTGTTCGATGGTTGTCAAAGGGTCCGGCCACGCGAATATTGCATCTTGCGCAGTCGTGCGCAACGGTTTTGCGGGGCGCGGACACATTCCTACAGTCGTTGGCTGCATGGCCGGAAGGCGGCGTTCGAAGGCGGTGCGACGGGAAGGCGCCGCCATCGTTTTCGGCGGGACCAAGGAACGCGAATCAATCGGTGGCGGTCCGCGCGGCGAGCGTGGCGGGTGATTCGACGGGCGGCTCGCGCCGCCGCGTCGCGCCGACGAGCATGCCGGCGACGACGAGCGCGATGCCCGCGACACGCGTGCCGGTCAGCGTTTCGCCGAACAACGCGACCGCGAACAGCACGGCCGAAACCGGCGCGACCGCCGTGAACAGGGCGGCCTCGGTGCCGCTCGTGCGCGCCGAGCCCGCATACCAGCACAGGTAGCCGAGCACGGTCGGAATCAACGCGTAGTAGACGATCGCCGACACGGCGCCGACGGTCCAGCCGCTCGCCACCGCGCGCCATTCGAACGCGGCCGGCACGAGTGCGAGCACGAAGCCGAGGCCCGACATCGCGGTGGAAAGCGCCAGCGGCGGCAACGGCGCGGCAAGCCGCCGGTTGAGCAGGATGAAGACCGCTTCGCAGGCGACGGCCGCCAGCACCAGCGCATCGCCGGCAAGCGTCCGGAGCGACGGCATCGCGTGGCCCGGCGCGAACGTGACGAACAGCACGCCGGCCGTGGCGAGCGCGGCGGCCAGCCAGTCGCGCGGCGTCTGCCGCTCGCGCAGCACGACGGCCGCGATCAGCGTCGACATGGCCGGCAGCGTGCCGAGCATCACGCCGGCATCGAGCGGCGACGACAGTTTCGTGCCGCTGATCAGCAGCACCGTATAGCCGACGCCGCCCGCCGCGGCCTGGATGACGAGCAGCACGGCGTCGCGTGCGGCAATGCGCGGCCAGCGCATGCGCTGCGCACGCATCAGCGCGAACAGCAGCGGCGTCGCGATCAGGAAACGCAGCGCGGTGGCCGCGAACGGCGGCAGGCCGCCGGCCGCGAGACGGCTCGCGATGACGGTGCTGCCGACGCCCGCCATCGCGGCGGCGAGATAGAGATAGCCGATCAGTCGTGTCTTCATGCGCCGCATCGTCGCGTACGGCGGTGGGGGGCGTCTTGAACGAAATTGCAGCGGGGCGGGCGTCGAATGTGCTGCGCCGTCGACATGCACCGACGCAAGAGGTCACGGCTGACGTCGAGGTGGCAACCGCCGTCGAATGCAATGCGCGCGGCGGTCCGCGCACCGACAGCGCTATTGACCCGCCTGCGTGAACCGCCCCGGCGTGATCCCGAACTGGCGCGCGAACGCGCGCGTCAGGTGGCTCTGATCGGCGAAGCCGGCCTCGGCCGCGGCCTCGGCGATCGGCAGGCCGCCGGCCAGCAACGCGCGCGCCAGCCGCGTGCGCGACTGAACCAGATAGGCGTGCGGCGTGATGCCGAGCTCGCGCGCAAAGCCGCGCAGCAACTGGAAGCGGCTCACGCCGCTCAGGTCCGCCAGCTCGGCGAGCGATACGGGTACGGCCGGCGCTGCGTCGAGCCGCTCCCGGGCGACGCGGACCGCCGGCGCGACACCGGCCGCCGGCAGCGTGCGGTTGGCGTGCCGGGCGAGCAACCCTGCGACGAGCATCACGAGCGCTTCGTCGCGAGCGAGCGGCTGGGTTTCGCCTGCGACGATGCGTGCATGCAGCCGGCCGACGGCGGCCGCGAGCCGCGCGTCGCGCACGGCCGGGTGCGCAAGCTCGACGCCGCCGAGGCCTTCTTCCGCCGCGACGCCCGCGACCAGCGCCGGCGCGAGGTACAGCATCCGCCAGCGACGGCCGGTGCCGGCCTCGAGCGGCGAGCCGTCGTGCATTTCGCCCGGGTTGACCATGATCGCGTCGCCGGCCAGCGCGTCGACTTGCCCGCGGCCGCTCCACGACCGGTGCGCACCGCTGACGATCACGCCGACCCCGAATTCGTCGTGCGCGTGGCGCGGAAACGCGCGATCGGATTCGAGGCTGATCGCCTCGATGCCTTCGCCGGTGCGTCGGTAGTGGGTGACACGGTGCATGTGCGCTCCTCGCGCCGGTCGCGGCGCGGATCACGTGCACTTTAGCGCGTTCCGGCGCCGTGCGCCCTTCATCCTTTTGGCGGATACCGCGCGGCGCGCGCAGCCCGCACCATGTGCACATCGGCAGCGTACACGGCCCGCCGGGCCTGAAGCTGCGCGGGAGACGGCAGGTGGAACGACAGGATCCGGTATTCATTCAGGTGGGCGCGCTCGCGGACGGCTTCGCGCCGGAGGCGAACACCCTCGCGCCCGTCGACGCGCTCGTCGGGCGGACGCTGGCGCTCGAAGACGCATCGGGCGCATGGCGCGTCCATACGTTCGAGCCGGGCGCGTTGCAGTGGCGCGATGCGGCGACCGATACGGGCGGCCGCGCGCCGTGCCGCGTGACGCGGCTGCGCGACGGTCTGTACTTCGTCGACTACATCGATACCACTGCCCGCGCGACGTCGGTCAGCCTCGTGATCGATCTCGACAACGGCGTGTGGACGTCGGTCGTCGGTACGCTGCCGACGGAAGCCGACACGCGCATCGATGCGTTCACGCGCGTCGCGCGCGGGCTGCCGCTGACGGCCGTCGACGCGCAATTCCGGCACGGCACGCTCGGCGGCCACGCCCGGCCGGGCCCGCTGCATGCGCCCACGCGCGAGCTGATCGGCAAGCGGACGATGTACCGCTACAGCCCGACCGAATGCTACGAGCATATCTACCTGAACGAGAACTTCTACGCGTGGCAGTGCCTGCAGGGCGTGGAAGGCGGGCTGGCCGACGTCGACCGCTGTCATTACTTCAAGATGGCCGATGAGCTGTATCTGTTCGTGTGGCGCGAAAAGGTGGTGCCGACGCTCGGCGTCGTGCTGATCGACCTCGCGCAGCGCAAGACCGACGGCAAGATCTTCGGCTACCAGGGCGGCGATTTCGGCACGCTGTCGAATTTCCAGATCGGCGCTTATGCGCAGGTGCTGAACGAAACCGTGCATCCGCTCGGCGGCGAGGCGCAACGATGACTGCCGTGCTGGGCAGCGGCCGCCTGCGTGCGGATTTCGGCGGACGCGTCGTGCTCGTCACGGGTGCTGCGCAAGGGATCGGCGCGGCGATCGCGCGCCGTTTCGCGGAATCCGACGCATTCGTCGCGGTGGCCGACCTGAACCGCGAAGCAGCCGCCGCGCAGGCCGAGGCGCTGGTCAGCGCGGGCGGCGATGCACGCGCGTATCAGGTCGACGCCGCGAGCCGGGACGAACTGGATGCGCTCGTGGCGGCAGTCGAGCGCGACGGCGGCCGGCTCGATGTCGTCGTCCACAATGCCGCGTATTTTCCGCTGACGCCGTTCGAGCAGATCGACGCGCCGACGCTCGACCGGACGCTGTCGGTCAACCTGTCGGCACTGTTCTGGCTCGCGCAGGCTGCGTTGCCGGCATTCGAGCGCGCGGGGGCCGGGCGGCTGCTCGTCACGTCGTCGGTGACCGGGCCGCGCGTCGTCTATCCGGGGCTCGCGCATTACGCGGCGTCGAAGGCCGGCGTGAACGGCTTCATTCGGGCAGCGGCGCTGGAACTGGCGCGCCGCCACGTGACGGTCAACGGCGTCGAGCCGGGGATGATCCGCACGCCGGCGGCCGGCAATCTCGGCGACGCGTCGGTCGCGGCGCAGATCGCACGCGACATTCCGCTGGCACGAATGGGCGAGCCGGAGGACATCGCGAACGCGATGCTGTTTCTCGCGTCGGCCGACGCGGCGTACATCACCGGGCAGACGATCGTCGTCGACGGCGGAGCGACGTTGCCGGAAAGCGGGGCGGTGCTGGCGGACGGGTAGCGGTAGGCCCGCGAGGGGGGAAGCGTCGAGGCCGTGTCGGCGTAGGCGTGCGACCCACGCCATGGAGGGCCGCGCTACACGCGCCCGCCGCGACTACAGCCAGCCGTTGCGGATGAACTCGACGATCGAATAGCGACGATGCTCGAGATCGTGCCGGCGGACTGCCTCGACGATGCGCGATACGCCATCCGCATAGGGCGTATCGCCGGACACGCGCGATTCGAACTGCAGGCTGCATGCGCCGTCGTCGATGCGTATCCGGTGAAGCGCATGGCGGCCGAGCTGATCGTCGCGGATACCGAATTCGCCGCGCTGCACGGTCGGGTCGCGTACGGAGCGAATGTCTGCCGGCCGCACGCCGAGCGACTCGGCGATGCCGACGGCCGTGCCGGGGACGGACGTCTTGCCGGCCTGATGCGACTCGGTCACGCTGATGTCGCAGTCGCGGAACAGGTGGCCGCTGGTTTCCAGCATGCTCATGAACTTGAGCATCAGGATGTTCGTGTTCGGACACAGCACGACCGGAAAGCCGTATGTCCCGGTTTCGAGGTCGGAGCCGGTCGACAACTCGACGAGCGGCGATGCGGTGGCCTGGCAGAACGCGATCGCCGCGGCGAGTTCGCGGCCGGAACCGGCATGGACGACGATCGACCGGGCGTCGGTTCGCGTGGCGTCCGACCACGGCATCACGCGA
This sequence comes from Burkholderia sp. EMB26, assembly GCF_024730645.1. Taxonomy (NCBI): domain Bacteria; kingdom Pseudomonadati; phylum Pseudomonadota; class Betaproteobacteria; order Burkholderiales; family Burkholderiaceae; genus Burkholderia; species Burkholderia sp. EMB26. The sequence continues at coordinate 1,064,508 of NZ_CP078071.1, read as the reverse complement.
CAGGTGGCCGGGTCGAGCTGGTGCGAGCCGAGCAACTCGTTGGCGAGCTTGCCGGTTCCGATGACGAGTACTTGCATGGGATGGACGGGTTGAGGTTCGGGATGCGCGTCCGCAGTGGCGCAGGCCGTCGGGCGGGCCACGCTGGTCCGACTGTCGTGCCGCGCGCCACGCCTGGCGGGCATCGCGCATTATGCCCGGCCGTGCGACCGCGCGCTCGTCGAGCCGCGCCCGCGACGTCGCGGCGCTCCGCGCCGCATGGATCGCGATCCATCTCGCGATGCCGCCAACCGCGCTTGGCGCCCGATAACCACGGCGAAACGACAGCGGAACTGCGCTGCCCACCGTCATCCCGTTCGCACGAACGCGTGAACGGCGCTACGCTGTCGGCATTTCATCCCATCACCCTCGATCCAGGAGAACACATCGATGGAACACGACCTGAACGGCAAGGCAGTCGCGATCACCGGCGGCTTCGGTCATCTGGGCGTCGCGACGGCCGCGTGGCTCGGCGCGCGCGGCGCGCGCGTCGCGCTGATCGGCCGCGGCGCGGCCCCGGCGGCGCAGGCGCTGCCCGGCGTGCCGGCCGATGCGCTGCGCATCGGCGGCATCGATCTCGTCGACCCGCAGGCCGCCGCGCAGGCGCTCGAAACGGTCAACCGCGAATTCGGCCGGGTCGACGCGCTCTTGAACATCGCCGGCGCATTCGTGTGGCAGACGATCGCCGACGGCGATGCCGCCACGTGGGATCGCATGTACGAACTGAACGTGAAGACGGCGCTGAACGCGTCGAAGGCCGCGCTGCCGTACCTGATCGCGAGCCAGGCCGGCCGCATCGTCAACATCGGCGCGGGCGCGGCGTTCAAGGCCGGCGCGGGGATGGGCGCGTATGCGGCCGCGAAGGCCGGCGTCGCGCGGCTCACCGAGGCGTTGGCGGCCGAGTTGCTCGATCGCGGCGTGACCGTGAACGCGCTGTTGCCGAGCATCATCGACACGCCGCCGAACCGCAAGGACATGCCCGACGCCGACTTCTCGCGCTGGGTCCGGCCCGAACAGCTCGCCGCGACGATCGGCTTCCTGCTGTCGGCCGACGCGCAGGCGATCACCGGTGCGTCGATTCCGGTGAGCGGCCGCGTGGCGTAGTGCGCCGAGGGCGGGCTCGTCGGGTCCGGGCGTGCGTACAATGTCGCACCGGATTGCGCGCCCCGAACCCATGACTCAGCCCACCATCCTGATCGTCGAAGACGAACAGGCGATCGCGGATACGATCGTCTACGCCCTCGGCACCGACGGCATGCAGACCGTCCACTGCACGCTCGGGCAGGCGGCGCTCGACCGCCTGCGCGGCACGCGTGTCGACCTCGTGGTGCTCGACGTCGGCCTGCCGGACCTCAGCGGCTTCGAGGTATGCCGGCGGCTGCGCACGTTCACCGATGTTCCGGTGATCTTCCTGACCGCGCGGCACGACGAGATCGACCGGATCGTCGGGCTCGAGATCGGCGCTGACGACTACGTCGTCAAGCCGTTTTCGCCGCGCGAGCTGGCGGCGCGGGTGCGCGTGATCCTGCGCCGCTTCCATCGGACGGCCGCGCCGGAACCGACACCCGCAACCGCGCCGGCCGATGCGCCGGCACCGGTCGCGTCCGGCTTCACGCTCGACACCGACGGCGCGCGCGTGTCGTGGCTCGGCCACGCGCTGGACCTCACGCGCTACGAATTCGGGCTGCTGGCGCTGCTGGTCCGGCATCCGGGGCGCATCTACTCGCGCGAACAGTTGATGGATCTCGTCTGGCACGAGGCGCTCGATTCGGCCGACCGCACGGTCGACACGCACATCAAGACGCTGCGCGCCAAGCTGCGCGCGATCGATCCCGAGCGCGACCCGATCCGCACGCATCGCGGGATGGGTTATTCGCTGCAACCGTAACGACCGGCACCACCCATGCATATCGGCCTGCGCATCTTCTTCGGTTTTTTCCTGATCGTCGGTCTGGCCGCGCTGATCACGCTGCGCGTGTTCGTGCAGGAGGTGAAGCCCGGCGTGCGCGAAGCGATGGAGGACACGCTCGTCGACACCGCGCAGGTGCTGGCGACGCTGGCCGCCGACGACATGGCGAACGGCCATATCGCCGACGGCGCCTTCGCGCGGCAACTCGGGAAATTGCACGAGCGGCCGGTCAGCGCGAACGTGTGGGGCATCCAGAAGAACGCGATCGGCTACCGCCTCTACATCACCGACGCGCACGGCATCGTCCGCTACGACTCGTCCGGCAGCGCGGTCGGGCAGGATTATTCGCGCTGGAACGACGTGTACCGGACGCTGCGCGGCGAATACGGCGCGCGCAGCACGCGCAGCGATCCGAACGACGACAGCAGTACCGTGATGCACGTCGCTGCGCCGATCCGGCGCGGCGACGAGATCATCGGCGTGCTGACGATCGCGAAACCGAACCAGACGGTCGCGCCGTTCATCGCGCGCAGCCAGCGCAAGATCATGTTGTACGGCGCGTTGCTGATGGGCGGCGCGATCCTGATCGGCGCCGCGTGCACGTGGTGGCTGGTGCTCGGGCTGCGGCGCCTGCAGCGCTATGCGCGCGCGATCGCGGCCGGCGAGCGCGCGTCGATGCCGCTGCAGGGCGCGAACGAGCTGGCCGAGCTCGGGCGCGCGGTGGAAAGCATGCATCAGCGGCTGGAGGACCGGCAGTACGTCGAAACCTACATCCACACGCTCACGCACGAGATGAAGAGCCCGCTGGCCGCGATCAGCGGCGCGGCCGAGCTGTTGCAGGAAGACATGCCGGTCGCGAACCGCCGGCGCTTCACCGAGAACATCCGCCGCCAGGCCGGCCGCCTCGAACAGATGATCCGCAAGCTGCTCGCGCTGGCCGAGGTCGAGCAGAAGCAGCGCCTGTCGGTGCATGAGCCGGTCGCGCTGCGGCCGGTGCTCGAACAGCTCGTCGACGATATCGAGCCGCGCGCGCGGCAGCGCGGCGTGAGCCTGCGGATCGATGCGAACGACGCAGCCGAGCCGGCGGTCGTCGACGGCGATCCGTTCCTGCTGCGGCAGGCGCTCGGCAACCTGCTCGACAACGCGCTGGATTTCGCGCCGCGGGGCAGCACGATCCGGATCGCGCTCGAACGGCAGCCGGCGGGCAGGGCGCACGTCGCGGTCGTGCGCGTCGCCGACGACGGCCCCGGCGTGCCCGACTATGCGCTCTCGCGCGTGTTCGAACGCTTCTATTCGCTGCCGCGCCCCGACGGGCAGGATCGCAGCACGGGCCTCGGGCTGTGTTTCGTCCGCGAAGTCGCGATGCTGCACCGCGGCCAGGTCGCGCTCGCGAACCGCGCGGAAGGCGGCGCGTGCGCGACGCTCACGCTGCCGTCGGCGGGCTGACCGCGCTTCACGCCCGCCACACATTCGCTTCACGCCGGCTTCAATCGCCCTTCACCGGGGCCGCTCATGCTGACCGTACCTTCCACTCCGGTACCTCCCAGCAATGAATCGAGTCCTGTTGTTCAAGTCCATGATCACCGCGTTGCTCGCGCTGGCGATCCTGATCCCGCTGCAGATGGTCCAGAGCATCGTGCGGGAACGCGCCGACTATCGGCAGAGCGCGCTGCAGAGCATCTGGGCGAGCTATGCGGGGCCGCAGACGGTGACGGGGCCGGTGCTCGTCGTCCATTACACGGAAGTCACGCGCGCGAGCGACGACGTGCGGGCCGGCGGCAAGGCGAAAACCGTCCTGAAAAGCGAGGCGAAACGGCTGCTCGTGTTCCCGAAGACGCTGAACGTCGACGGCACGCTGTCGGTCAGCACGCGCTATCGCGGCATCCACAAGGCGCTCGTGTACGGGCTCGACAGCCGGATGACGGGCACGCTGCCGCTGCCGGACCTGAAGAAGCTGCCGCAGGCCGACGGCCACGTGAGCTTCAAGATCGACAGCGCGGTCGTCGCGCTCGGCATCGGCGACTTGCGCGGGCTGAAGGCGCAGCCCGACCTGCGCATCGGCGGCAAGCGGATCGACGTTGAGCAGGGCACGCGGCTCAAGAGCCTGCGCCAGGGCGTGCATGCGAACGTCGATCTCGCGGCGCTGGCGGAGGCAAACGCCGGGGCGACGGTCGTGCCGTTCAGCATCGGCCTGCCGCTGGCCGGCGCGGAATCGGTCGCGTTCGCGCCGGTGGGCGACCAGAACGACTTCTCGCTGAAATCGACGTGGCCGCATCCGAGCTTCGGCGGCGAGTTCCTGCCGGCCGAGCGCACGATCGACGCGCGCGGCTTCGTCAGCAACTGGCACGTGACGTCGTTCAACACGAAGGCGCGCGAGCAGGTGGCGTCCGGCAACGGCAACGGCGACGGCGGGATCGAGATGGCGTCGGTGTCGGTGATCGAACCCGTGAACGTCTATCTGCAGGCGGAGCGCGCGACGAAATACGGTGCGCTGTTCGTGATGCTGACGTTCGCGAGCTTCTTCATGTACGAGCTCGTGAAGCGGCTGCGCATTCACCCGATCCAGTACACGCTGGTCGGCCTGTCGCTCGCGCTGTTCTTCCTGCTGCTGCTGAGCCTGTCCGAACACATTGCGTTCGGCTATGCGTATCTCGCGGCGAGCGGCGCCTGCATCGGGCTGCTCGGCTTCTACCTGTCGTTCGTGCTGCACAGCGTGAAGCGCGGCGCGACGTTCACCGCGCTGCTCGCGATGCTGTACGCGGCGCTCTACGGGCTGCTGCTGTCGGAGGACAATGCGCTGATGCTCGGCTCGCTGCTGCTGTTCGCGATTCTCGCCGGCATCATGACGCTCACGCGCCGCGTCGACTGGTATTCGCTCGGCGCGGCGTGGCAGCCGCTGGCCGACAAGCCGACGGCCATGAAGCCGGGCGCGCCGGCGAAGTAAGCCGGCGGGCTGCAGGCAAGTGCGCGCGCCGGCCGGGAATGCCGCGACCGGCGCGCGCTTTCATGCGAGCCCGATGCGTTTCACGCAGCCGTCTCGGGACGACGGAACCGCGCCCGCGGAATCTCGGCGATGGCCGCGATCTCGATCAGCAGGTCGGGATGGTAGAGACGCTCGACCTGGACGGTCGTCGTCACGGGATAGGGGGCGGCGAAGTACGTGTTGCGGATGTCGCCGGCCTGCATGAATGCGTCGATGTCGGTCGCGTAATGGACGAGCGAGATCACGTCGCGCATCTGCCCGCCCAGTGCGGCCAGCACGTCGCGGAGGTTGCCGAGTGTCTGGCGAACCTGCGCGCGCATGTCGCCGGCGCCGACTACCTGCCCGTCGCGGTCGAGCGCGACCTGCCCCTTCAGATGCACGATCCGGCCGTCGCCCTGGATCATGGCCATCGAGAACGCGCCGAACGGCGCCCAGACTTCCGGGGGATTCACGGCTTCGGCCATCGCGCAGCTCCTATGGAACGGAAACAGGACGAACGCAGCGGCATGCGGCGCCCGACGATCGCACCATGATGGACGCGTTCATCGTCGATCCGCCCGCCCTGCCGAAAGCGGCGGCGGCCCGGATCGCCCTATACTGACCACTCCACCTTACCGGACCACGCCGTGCCGAACCAAGTTTCCGGAGATCCGTCCGTCGACGATCCCCGTCCGACCCCGCCTGTCCAACCCGAACTGGAAGACTGCTGCAACAGCGGCTGCTCGCCGTGCGTCTTCGACCTGTACGACGAAGCGCTCGCGCGCTATCGCGTCGAGCTGGCCGAATGGGAGGCGCGGCAGGCGCAGCGCGAGCCTCACCGATGAACCGGAGGCCGACGAGCCGTCACGCCGCGCCGCGCATGCGCCGTGTCCGTGTCACGCACCTCCACTGACGGTGCGGATTCCGTCGCGTGTCGCGCGTCACGCATCCGCATGCAGCCGCCGATGCAGCGGGCCGAGCGCCATCGACAGCGCGATGCAGGCCAGCAACACGACCGTCAGCGTGAACATCGACGCCCTGAATCCCTGCACGTAATCGAGCGCGGCCGGATGCACGCCGAGCCGCGCGAAGAACACGCCGCCGATCGTCGCGGCGCCGACGGCCGCGCCGATCTGCAGCATCGCGCTGACCATCCCGGACGCGACCCCCGCGCGGGCCGCATCGACTTCCGCGAGCACGATCCGCACGACCGACGGCAGCACGAGCCCTTGCCCGACGCCGATCGCCGCGATGCCCGCGTAGAAGCCGGGGCCCGGCGCGCCGTCGCGGGCGAGCGCGGCGGCGATCGCGACGCCCGCCGCGAGCATCGCGAAGCCGAGCGTGAGCACGCGATAGCCGCCGAACCGGGCGACGAGGCGCGGCATCAGCAGCGGGCTCGCGAGGAAGCCGAGCCCGAGCGGCAGGATCGCGAACCCGGACGCGAGCGGCGACCAGTTCAGGCAGCCCTGCAGATAGATCCCGTAGCTCAGGAAGAACGCGCTCAGCGTGTAGAACAGGAACGCGAGCAGGAGCCCGAGCGCGACGACCGGGTTGCGGAACAGGCGCACGTCGAGCAGCGGATCGTGGCCGCGCGCGAGCCGGCGCGCTTCCACTGCCAGCAACGCGCCGAGCATCGGCAGCGCGCCGACCCCGCACGCGATCATCCATAGCGGCCAGCCGGCTTCGCGACCGTGCGTGAGCGGGTACACGAGCATCAGCAGGAACAGCGACATCAGCACCGTGCCCGGCACGTCGATGCGCTGGCCGCGCGGCGGGCGGTTTTCCGGGATGAAGCGCCAGCTGCCGAGCAGCGCCAGGATGCCGATCGGCAGATTGACGAGGAAGATCGCGCGCCAGCCGAGCCCGAACGGATGCAGGCTGATCAGCGCGCCGCCGCCGAGTTGGCCGATCACGGCCGCGAGGCCGAACGCGAACCCGTAGAAGCCCATCACGCGCACTTGCTCCTGCGGGCTGAACACGCTGCGGATCGTCGCGAGCACCTGCGGCGCGAGGATCGCGGCGAACAGGCCTTGCAGCACGCGGCCGCCGACCAGCACCGTGCCGTTGCCGGCGAGCCCGCACAGCGTCGACGCGAGCACGAAGCCGGCCATGCCGATCATGAACATGCGCTTGCGTCCGTACAGGTCGCCGAGACGCCCGCCGGTGATCTGGACCACCGCGTTCGCGCACGCATAGGCCGACACGACGAGCTGCAGCTCGGTCTGGCGCGCGCCGATGCCGTCGCGAATGGCCGGCAGCGCGAGGTTCACGATGAAGTAGTCGAGCGGCGGCAGAATGGCGCCGACCAGCAGCACCACGAGCGCCCAGCCGCGGTGGCTGCGCGGCGTCGCCGCGGCAGCCGCGCCGGCCGGCGCGCAGGGAGCGAGGGTGTTGTTCGTCATGAAAGCAGGATCCAAAAAAATGAGGGCCCGATAGTCGATCGACGGATGTAGGCCGTTGCCCCCGTATTCTGGGGATCGCTCATGTTTCGGAAAAGCGGGAAAGAGTGGTAGCATCCATCGGGTTAATCGATGGATAAGGAATGACGATGCGCGGTTTCGATCTGGACCAGTTGCGCACGTTCGCGGCGGTCGCGGACGCCGGCAGCCTGACGGCCGCCGCGCCGCTGCTGCACCTGTCGCAATCGACGGTCAGTGAGCAGGTGCGCAAGCTCGAATCGCGCGCCGGCGTGCCGCTGTTCGTGCGCAGCAAGCGCGGCGTCGAACCGACGCCCGCCGGCTCGCGGCTGCTGCAGCACGCGCGGCGCATCGTCGCGCTGAACGAGGCCGCGTTCGACGAGCTGCGCGGACAGGCGATCAAGGGCGAGCTGCGCGTCGCGATCACCGACTATTACCGGACGAATGAAGTGGCCGGCATGCTGGCGCGGCTGCGCGAGTGCTATCCGCAACTGAGCCTGCACGTGAGCGCGATGAAGAGCGTGGAGATCGAGGCGGCGCACGCACGCGGGCAGATCGATCTCGGCGTCGTGATGAACATGTCGAGCGGGCCGTTCCGGCCGGCGTCGGCCGACACGCGCTGGGTGCTGCGGCGCGAACCGCTGTCGTGGGTCGCGTCGCCCAAGCTCGCCGAGCAGTTGCCGGAGCCGCTGCCGCTGGTGTTGCTGCCGGACGACTGCATGATGCATCAGGTCGCGGTGCGCTCGCTCGACGAGCAGCACACGCCGTACGTGCTCGTGCATAGCGCGTCGGGCGTCGCCGGGTTGCAGTCGATGCTCGCGGCGGGGCTCGGGGTCGGTTGCCTGTGCGCGTCGGCGATCGGCGACGGCCTGATGCGGCTCGGCACGAAATACCGGCTGCCGCCGCTGCCCGACGCGGTGTTTTCGCTGACGCCGCCGCTGCCGGGCGAACGCGAGACCGTCACCCAGGCGCGCGAGGTGCTGTCGCGTCAACTGCTGATGTAAAACCATGCCGCGCGACACGCGGCGGCGCGTCGCCGAGCGGCGCGCCAGGGGGCCACAGGCATGAACGACGACGAACTGAAGAACCAGATGGCCGCGAAGCTGCAGCACGCGCTCGAGCGCGTGGTCGACGAGCGTTCGCTGATCCACTTCCTGCGCGTGCTCGGCCATGACTGGCACACGGAGCGGCAACTCGAGGCCGACGCGCCGCTGTCGCCGTACGCCCGCGCGGCGCTCGGCTGGGAAAACCGGTCGATCGGCGAGTACCTGGAAGCGATGATCGACTGGGCGGAGGCGTCGGAAGAAGGGCTGCGTTTCTACGATGTGCCCGACAACCCGTGGCGGCGCATCGCGGACATCCTGTTCGCCGGCAAAATCTACGAATAGCGTGGCCCGCGGATTCACGCACGCCGCTTTCTACTCGGCGCCTTCGCCGTCCGCATACGCACGCAGCCCGTTGGCCAGCGCATCGAACACGGCCCGACAGCGCGGGCTCGCCCGCAAGTCCTCATGCATCACGACCCAGGTTTCCAGCCGAATCGCGGGCCCGTTCGGCAGCACGCGCACGAGCCGCGCGTCGCGTTTCGCGAGCGCCGTCTGGCAGAAGCCGATCCCGTAGCCGGCGCGGATCATCGCGAGCTGCGCGAGGTTGCTGTCGGTGCGCAGCGCGAACGCGTCGCGTTTCCACAGCGGCATGCCGCGCCCCGCCGAGCGGATGAACGGCGTGACCGTATCGAAGCCGATCAGCGCGTGATGCGCGAGCGCGTCGGTTGTCGCCGGCGCGCCGTGGTGCGCCAGGTAATCGTCGCGCGCATACAGCCCGACCTCGATTGCGCCGACGCGCCGCGCGACGAGCGCGTCCTGCGCAGGCGGCGCCATCCGGACCGCGATGTCGGCCTCGCGCTTGAGCACGTCCTGGACGCGGTCGGTCGGCACCAGTTCGATCACGAGCCCCGGATGGTCGCGCCGCAATTGCGCGAGCATCGGCGGCAGCACCTCGACGGCGATCACGTCGCTGGCCGAGATCCGCACGATGCCGCGCACGCCGGCGCCGTGGCTGGCCGCCGCGCGCTCGAACGCGGCCGCCGCGCTGCGCAACGCCTCCGCATGGCCGCGCAGCGCGAGCGCGGCTTCGGTCGGCAGCAGGCCCGACGGCGAGCGCGTGAACAGCGTCTGGCCGAATGCGGCCTCGAGCGCCGCGACATGGCGGCCGGCGGTCGGCTGGGTGATGCCGAGGGCCCGCGCTGCGCCGGACAGCGAGCCTTCCGTCAGCACCGCGAGGAAGGTGCGGTAGCGTTCCCAGTTCAGATCGGTGGTCATGCATAAATGTATAGCTGATCTGCTGGGTTCAGCAATTCCTTGATGGTGATCGGCGCGCCAGAATGCGTGTCGTGACGGTTCCATTCAAGGAGGGCGGCAATGACGACGGACGCAGGCAGGACGCAACGGCTGGCACTCGTGCTCGGCGCGGGCGGCGGGATTGGCGGGGAAGTCGCGCGGCAGTTGCGCGATGCGGGCTGGCAGGTGCGCGCGCTCAAGCGCGGGCTCGATGCCGAAATCGCGGAGCGCGACGGCATTGCCTGGGTGCGCGGCGACGCGCTGGATCGCGACGCGGTGGTGCGCGCCGCACGCGGCTGCAGCGTGATCGTGCATGCGGTGAACCCGCCCGGATACCGGAACTGGGCCACGCAGGTGCTGCCGATGATGGACAACACGATCGCGGCGGCCCGGGCCGCGCAGGCGACCGTCGTGCTGCCGGGCACGGTCTACAACTTCGGCGCCGATGCGTTTCCGGTGCTGCGGGAAGACGCGCCGCAGCATCCGGCGACCCGCAAGGGCGCGATCCGCGTCGAACTGGAGCGGCGGCTGCAGGACGCCAGTGTGCACGGCGTGCGGGCGATCGTCGTGCGCGCCGGCGATTTTTTCGGGCCGCAGCTCGGCAACAGCTGGTTTTCGCAGGGGTTGGTCAAGCCGGGGCGGCCCGTCGCGGCCATCAGCGTGCCGGGCCGCGGCGTCGGCCATCAATGGTCGTATGTGCCGGACGTGGCGCGCGTGATGGTCGAGCTGATCGAGCGGCGCGAGATGCTGGAGCCGTTCGCGCGCTTTCATCTGGGCGGGCATTGGGATGAAGACGGCCTGCAGATGGCGCAGGCCGTGCAACGCGTCGCGCAGCGGCACGGCATGCGGCCGGCGCTGCGCGATTTCCCGTGGTGGCTCGTGTGGGCGGCCGCGCCGTTCGTCACGACACTGCGCGAATTGCTCGAGATGCGTTACCTGTGGCGCGAACCGATCCGGATGGACAACGCGCGCGTGACCGCGGTGCTCGGCCGCGAGCCGGTGACGCCGCTCGATACGGCGGTGGAGGCGACGCTGGCGGGGCTCGGGTGTCTCGGGTGAGCAACGGTGGGTAGCACGGGCAGCGCCCGGGCATGGAAACGCATCACGGCGAACCGATGAAGCCCCCGGACCACAATTCTCCACATACCCGCGTGCGTCCGATGCGCATCATGTCGGTCAACACCGATAGGGCGAAAACGGGGGCGAGATGGTGCATTTCGGATGGAAAGCGTCGGTTGCGGGCGCAATCATGTTCGCATTGAGCGGGTGTACGGATCTGGCCGGCGTGCTGTATTGCGACAACTCGCAGTTCAACTTTCCCGACTATCACTGCTTTCAGCCGTACCGGTAGGGCTGGCACGGCGACTGAACGCCGTCGCCTCCGTATGCCGTGCAGTTTCCCGTTCCCGTCAAGCCACGACCGGCAACACCTCGACCGCATAGCGATGCGTGAGACTGCGCCCGAGCACCGGATCGTGCAGCTCCATCTCGAATGCGTCGCCGTCGTCCATCGCCGCGATCGCGCCGTGCACGGCGACGGTCCCGCCATACATCGCGCAGCGCGCGGGCATCGTGCGGCGGTCGTCGAAACGCTGCCACAGCACGTCGGGCGCGAGCAGGCCGCTGACCGCGCCTTGCTGGTACGCCACCCGTTCGCCATCGCGCGCAATCAGCCACGAACGCATCTCGAGCGCATCCCAGTGATCGGCGACATCCGCATAACGCCACGCGTCACGGCCGAGCGGCTTCGCGCACACCTGCTTCGACACGGCGACGCCGTATGCTTCGACTTCGCGATCCGTGTGATCGGAGCCGACCGTGACCAGCGTGCCGGCCGGGCTGTCGACCAGCACGCATTCGATCTCGCCGCCCGAGCGCGCGCCGAGCACGCCGATCGACGGCGCTTGCGTGAGCAGCGCGGACGACACGCGATAGAAGCACGGCGTGGTCGACGGCGGCGCGACGCCGAGCGCCGCGAGTTCGTCGATGTGCGCCTGGATCGCGGCCGGGTCGCGGCCGGCCCAGCCGGCGATCACGACGCGTTCGACGTCGACGTCGACGGCGGCCGGCGCGCGTTGCAGGGAAATCACGTTGAACGACAGGGTTGGCATGCGGCTATCCGTTTGAAGTGCGAATGAATGGTCGGCGGGTGGCGGCGCTCAGTCGTCGAGCAGCCGGTGCGCGGTCTCGCGCGCGGCGACGAGCGCGATCGACGTGACGACGAGCGCGGCGGTGACGTACAGCGACACGGCCGTCGTCGTGCCCGTCTGCCGGAACAGCGCGGCGATCACGAGCGGCGCGAAGCCGCCGCCGACGATGCCGGCGAGCGTGTACGCGAGCGACGAGCCCGTGTAGCGCACGCGCGTCGGGAACTGTTCGGTCACGAACGCGCCCTGCGGGCCGTACATCACCGCATGGATCACGAGGCCGATCGCGACGGCCGCGACGATCGCCGCGGGGCGCGCGGAATCGAGCAGCGCGAAGAACACGAATGCCCACACGATGCCGGCGAGCGCGCCGGCGAGATACACGGGCCGGCGGCCGAAGCGGTCCGACAACGCGCCGAAGAACGGCACCGCGAGCGCATTGCAGGCCGTGCCGATCATCACGGCCGTCAGCGCGACGGGGCGCGACAGGTGCAGCACGGTCGTCACGTAGGTGAGCGTGAACACGACGATCAGCGCATACAGCACGTCCGAACCGATGCGCGAGCCGCCCGCGATCAGCAGGCGCTTCCAGTGGTACTTCAGCACGTCGGCGACAGGCACGTCGGCGGTCGCATGCGATTCGGCGAGCTGCTCGAACTGCGGCGTTTCGTCGACGCCGCGCCGCAGCCAGAAGCCGAACACGACGAGCAGCGCGCTGGCCGCGAACGGCACGCGCCAGCCCCACGACAGGAAGGTGTCGGACGTGGTCGACAGCGTGACGAGCGCGATGCAGCCGGTGCCGAGCAGCGTGCCGAACGACGGGCCGATCTGCGTCCACGACGCGGACAGCCCGCGCCGTTTCTGGTCGCCGTGCTCGACCGACAGCAATACCGCGCCGGCCCATTCGCCGCCGAGCGCGACGCCCTGCACGAAGCGCAGCGCGACGAGCAGGATCGGGCTCAGGATGCCGGCCTGCGCGTAGGTCGGCAGCGCGCCCGTCAGCGCGGTCGTCACGCCCATCAGCACGAGCGTGAGCATCAGCACCGCGCGGCGGCCGATGCGGTCGCCGAGGTTGCCGAATACGAAGCCGCCGAGCGGGCGCGACACGTAGCCGACCGCATAGGTCGAGAACGCGAGGATCGTGCCGGCCAGCGGATCGACCGACGGGAAGAACAGATGGTTGAAAACGAGCGCGGCGAGCGTGTTGTAGATCGTGAAGTCGTACCACTCGAGCGACGTGCCGATCATGCTCGCGGTCGCGAGTCGGCTGTTGCGGACACGGCGGGGCGCGTGGGCGGCGGGCTGGACGAGAGTGCTCATGGTATCGGGCAGGTCGTGACGGATGACGGGATGAAGCGCGGGCCGGCGTGGGCGGCGGCGTCGAGCGTTCAGGCAGGCAGGGCGGTAGCGGTCGCGGCGGCGGCCGTTTCGGTTCCGACGTCGCATCGCTGGACGGGCAGCGGCGCGGCGGCGCGCCACAGCAGGTCGAAGGTGCGCACGTCGTCGTGTCCGGCGAGCGTGGCGGCGACGCGGCGCGTGGCCGTTGCGTCGCTGCCTTCGATCAGCACCAGCGCATCGGCGGCCGGGCGGGCGGCCGCAGCGGCGCCGATCGGTGCGGACAGGTCCGGTGACGTGCGGAAAAGCCGTGCGGCATGGATGCCGGGTTCCTGCAGCGCGGCGTCGAAGCGCGCGCGCAGGTGCGGCACGTCGATGCGATCGGGGGGCAGCACGAACAGCGCGAGATGCGCGCCTTCACCGTCGCCGGCCTCGATCGTCAGCTCGCCGACGCGCCGCTGCGTACCCGTCATGCGCTCGAAGTTCGCGAGCGACCACGCGGTCTGCTGCGTGAACGCGCGCCGGTACGCATCGCCGCGGAACACGTCGAGCGCGTCCGTCACGTACAGCGCGAGGTATCGGCGCGGGCCGCCGTCGGTCGCACGAAACCGTCGCGCATGCGTGAAGCCGGGAATCGCGACACGCTCCTGCATGTGCTCGCGGTCGTACCACGCGTTGAAATCGGCTTCGTGCGCGGGGTCGATATCCGTCCAGACGCAAAGCTGGCCGTGCGGAAGGGAAAGGCGGGTCATTGCGGGGTTCCTCGTGACGCGGTGGGGCAGGAACTGCAGTGTCCCGAAGACGGGGCGCGCCCGTCCAACAAGAAAACAAATTCGCGGTGAACAGGTTTTCTTATGAGCGGCGCGGGCGGCGTTTTGCGGCGGGCGCGGCAGGCGGGGCGGTTTTCGTCGTGCGCTTCGTTGTCGTCGGTGCGTTCGTCTTTGTCGTGGTCGCCTTGCGCGCGGGCGTTGCATCGACGAGCGTTGCGTCGACGCGCTCGGCGGCGGCAGGCTTCGCGAGATTTCCGGCAGCCGCCATCGCGCGCGCCACTTCGCTCGCGAGTTCCGCGATGCGCGCGGCGACCGGCAGCCCCTGGCTGCGGTAAGTCGCGACGAGCGGCAGCGGCGGGAATTCGGGCGCGACGTCGAGCAGTTCGAGCGTGCCTTCGTGCAGCTCGCGCCCGATGATCGCCGGCGGCAGCGCGGCCACGCCGAAGCCGTCGGCGACGAGGCGGATCATCGCCGCGACCGACGTGATGCAGTTGATGCTGGCCGGCCGTTCGACCGCCGCGAACAGCCGCTCGATCGTCGCGTGCGGCCCCGAGTGGCGCGAGAAGCTGATGATCGGAAAACCGGCCAGCCGCGCGACGTCGAGCGGCTGGCCGCCGAGCCCGAGGCGCGGGCTCGCGGCCCAGCGCACCGGGAATTCGCATAGCGGCAGGTTCGTGAAGTCCGGGCCCGGCACCGGGTCGGTCTGCAGGATCAGGTCGACGCCGTCGGTGCTGAGCAGGCGAATCAGATGCAGCGTCGTGTCGCTCGTGATCTCGACGTCGAGGCGCGGATAGCGCTCGCGCAGTTGCGCCATCAGCGCGGGAAACCAGCTGTGCACGATCGATTCGATCACGCCGATCCGGATCAGGCCCGCATCGCTGGCCGCGTCGATGTCGCGCCGCATTTCCCCATCGAGCCGCACGATCCGCTCCGCGTAGGCCAGCATGCGCCGGCCCGCCGGCGTGAGCGTGGCCGAGCGCGTGTTGCGGTCGAACAGGCGCACGTCGAACGCTTCCTCGAGCGATGCGATGCGGCTCGACACGGCAGCCTGCGTCGTATGCAGTTTCTCGGCCGTGAGCCGGAAGTTTTCCAGCTTCGCGAGCCAGACGAAGGTTTCCAGAAACCGGATGTTCATCGAATTCCGAACGGTGAGGCGGTGCCGCGCCAGGCGGCGGATCGGGACGATGTTAACGGATTCGGAAGCGCGCACGCACGCGCCGCAGGTTCGGGTGGCGTCAAAGCCGGTCGAACGCGAGCGTCGGCACGTCGACGACCATCGCGCCGCCGTCCGCGACGAGCGTCGCGCCGGTCACGAACGACGCGTCCGGCGACGCCAGGAACGCGCAGACGGCCGCGATCTCGTCGGGATCGGCCGCGCGCCGCAGCGGCACGTCGGCGCTGACGCGGGCGTACGCACAGTCGAGCGAATCGCCGTGCGCGGCCATCAGCGGCTCCATTTCCGCGTCGGCCATCGGCGTGCGGACCCAGCCCGGGCAGACGGCGTTCGCCCGCACGCCGTGCGGACCGTAGTCGCGCGCGAGCGATCGCGCCAGGCCGAGCAGCGCGTGCTTGCCGACCGTGTAGCCGCATACGCCGGGCCCGGCCGCGAGCGCCGCGATCGACGCGACCAGCACGATATTGCCGCGCTGCGCGATCAGGTCGGGCAGGCACGCGCGCGCGCTGACGAATGCGGTGTCGAGGTTCGCATGCATCGCAGCGCGCCACTGCACGTCGTCGGTTTCGTCCGCACGGCCGATGCCGTGGCCGCCCGCGCAGGCGACAAGCGCATCGACGCGGCCGAAGCGTGCGGCGATGCGCGGCAGGAAGCCGGCCCAGTCGGCGGCGCTCGCGGCGTCGCCGGCCAGCGCGAGGCCCCCCGTTTCGGCAGCCAGCGCGTCGAGCGGCGCCTGGCGGCGCCCGATCAGCACGACGCGGTCGCCGCGGCGGGCGAAGCGGCGCGCGCAGGCGGCGCCGATGCCGGTGCCGGCGCCGGTAATGGCGATCGTGCGGGGGGGCGAGTGCGTCATGTCGTTCTCCGGAAAGGGGGCGTTCCGGCCACTTTAGGCGGCGCCGGCGCGCGCCGGTATCCACCGAAAGGATGAACGCGGGTCGTCCGAACGGCCGGCGTGGCGGGCACGGTGGCCTTGGCCCATTTTGCAAAGGCTGACGATGTCCGACGCCGAATCGCTCTATCCTCCACATTTTTGCGATAAGCCACGAAAGCCCGGCAAAATAGCGCGGGCGGGCGCGCAGCGACGCGCGGCGCGTCGGCCGCCGATTCCGTCGTACGAATGGCGCGGCCGGCAGGGGCGCGGCCGGCAATGGCGCGGCCGGCCGGATCGGCGCGAGCGGGCGTCCGATGCGCAGGTATCGCGTCTGCCGACGGAGCGTGTCGCCACGGCGTATCGCCCGGTTGCGCGCTGGCGCGATCGGACCATCGACAAAAGAACAGGGAGGGGCCGGCAATGAGGCTGGACGACGAAAGGGAAAGCACGAACGTCGAGGATCGACGCGGCGCCGGCGGGTTCGGCGGCGGGCGCGCGACGATCGGCATCGGCACGATCGTGATCGCGCTGGCTGCCTCGTATTTCTTCGGAATCGACCCGCGCGTCGTGCTCGAAGGTGCGTCGGCGCTGCAGGGCCGCCAGCAGCAGGCGCAGCCCGCGCCGACCCAGCACCAGGGCGCACCGGCGAACGACGCCGGCGCGGTGTTCACGCGCAAGGTGCTCGGCAACATCGAACGCACGTGGACGGGCGTGTTCAACACGCAGCTGCATGCGCAGTACGAACCGCCGAAGCTCGTGATGTTCACGAACTCGACGCCGACCGCGTGCGGCACCGGCCAGACCGCGATGGGGCCGTTCTACTGCCCGGGCGACCGCAACGTGTACATCGATCTCGGCTTCTACGACGAACTGCGCAAGCGTTTCGGCGCCGGCGGCGACTTTGCGCAGGCCTACGTGATCGCGCACGAAGTCGGCCATCACGTGCAGAACCTGCTGGGTATTGCCGACAAGGTCGACGCTGCGCGCCGGCGCTCGAGCCAGGCGCGCGCGAATGCGCTGTCGGTGCGGATGGAGCTGCAGGCCGACTGCTTTGCCGGCGTGTGGGCGAACAACGCGCAGCGCGCGAACCAGCGGTTGATGGAACCCGGCGATTTCGAGCAGGGACTGAAGGCCGCCGCGGCGATCGGCGACGACCGGCTGCAGCAGCAAGGGCAGGGCTACGTCGTGCCCGAAAGCTTCACGCACGGCACCAGCGAGCAGCGCGTGTACTGGCTGCGGCGCGGGATGGAGTCGGGCGAGGTGAGCGCCTGCGACACGTTCGCCGCGAACGCACGCTGAAGCCAGGCGCGCGCACCGTCGCGCGTCGGCATCGTCCCGGCTGAACCGGCTGAACAGGCTGAACTAGCCACCTGGCCGGCCCGGGACGATTTGCCGATTTGTGCTCACCGGCGCTTTTCGGCGCCGGTAGGCTGGCCCGGACGTTGAAATTCGACGCGTTCGCTACCCAGCCGATTTCCGATGCCGACCTCATCCGTTCCCGCCGACCACGCTCCCGCCGACTGGCCACGCGCGCTGCGCGCGTGCGTGGACGCGTTCGATGCGTTCGCGAGCCCGTCGGCGATCGTGTTCTACCGGCTCGACCAGAGCGGCGAACCGGCCGATTTCGAGCTGTTCGGGATGCCGGAATCGATGCACCGCACCTATGTCGCCCGCTACCGGATGCTCGATCCGCTGCACCCGTCGCGCTGCGCGGCGGGCGACCGCGCGATCGTCACGCTCGCGTCCCAATTGCCGGACGAGCGACGTGACGCATCCGCGTACTGGACCCGTTTTTTGCGGCGGCACGACGTGGCCGACGTCGTCGAGATCTGGCTGCGCGACGCGGGCCGCACGGTCGGCGCGTTTTCGCTGCTGCGCTTCGGCATGGGCGACGCGAATCGCACCGGCAACGGTACGGCAGGACGCTTCGCACCCGGCGAGATCGACGCACTCGCGCGGCTGCAGCCTGTCGCCGAAGCCGCGCTGAGCCCGCTGCTGCGTGCCCGGCGCGGGATCCACCGGATCGGTTGCGAGGAACGGCTGACCTACCGCGAGGAGCAGATCGCGCGGCTCGTGCGCGACGGTTGCTCGAACAAGGAAATCGCGCGCGATCTCGCGCTCGGGCAACCGACGATCAAGACCCACCTGATGCGCATGTACCGCAAGCTCGGCGTGTCGAATCGCACGGAGCTGGTCGGCGCGCTGTTCCTGTAATCGTTCTGCAAGCTGGCCCGCGAGATCGTGCAGTACCATGCGCGCTCGTCGTATCGATAACAATTCAAGAAAAGGGCCGGGAACATGGACGTCGCGATCATTGCCGCTTCGATTTTGGTCATCGCGTTGAGCGTCGCGCTGCCGATCTTCATCGTCAGGACGGTCAGAAGCGGAACCTACGACTCGCTGTACTTCCTGATCCCGCTTGCGCTCGGCGTTTATTGGCTGGACTACCAGGCGTACGACTTCCTCGCGTCGATGGCGCACGGTTTCAGAAACTGACGATTCAATGACCGGACCCCGGTCCGGCATCCAAACCACGGCAGCCCCCGGCGGATCGCGCACGTCGCCCGCGGGCCGCGTCGCGGGCTCGAACCCGCTACCGTCGCCACGCGCTGCCAATTTGCGCTCACCGGGCGTGATCCCTCGTCGATACAGTGGTCCGACGCCCGCGTGCCTCGCCCGCACGCGGTCCAGCCACGACAATCAACGAGACGCCCATGAGCAACACGAACTTCGTCGCCGTCAGCGACACCGTGCGCACCTTCGTTGCGCGCGATTTCGGCCTCTTCATCGACGGCGCCATGCAGCCCGCGCACGCGGCCGCGCGGCTCGACGTGTACGACCCCGCGACGGGCGAGCGGCTCGCCACCGTCGCGGACGCCGACGCACACGACGTCGACCGCGCGGTCGCCAGCGCCAGACACGCGTTCGACGCGCGTGTGTGGAGCGGGCTGCGGCCGGCCGACCGCGAACGCATCCTGCTGAAACTCGCGGACCTGATCGAAGCCGACGCCGAAACGCTCGCGCAGCTCGAAACGCTGAACCAGGGCAAGTCGATTCACGTGTCGCGTGCGATCGAAGTCGGCGCGAGCGTCGAATACGTGCGCTACATGGCCGGCTGGGCGACCAAGATCACTGGCCAGACGCTCGACGTGTCGATCCCGTTTCCGCCCGGCGCGCACTATACGGCCTATACGCGCAAGGAGCCGGTCGGCGTGGTCGCCGCGATCGTGCCGTGGAATTTCCCGCTGATGATCGCGGTGTGGAAGCTGGTTCCCGCGCTCGCGGCCGGCTGCACGATCGTGCTGAAGCCGTCGCCGGAAACGCCGCTCACCGCGTTGCGCCTCGCCGAGCTCGCGCGCGAGGCCGGCGTGCCGCCCGGCGTGTTCAACGTCGTCACGGGCGGCCGCGTCTGCGGCGCGGCGCTCGCCAGCCACCCGTCGATCGCGAAGATCTCGTTCACGGGCTCGACCGCGACCGGCAAGCTGGTCGGCGCGGCGGCCGTGCAGAACATGACGCGCTTCTCGCTGGAGCTCGGCGGCAAGAACCCGATCGTGATGCTCGACGACGTCGACGTCGCGCAGGCGCTCGACGGCGTCGCCGCCGGCGCGTTCTTCAACCAGGGGCAGGTGTGCGCGGCCGCGTCGCGCATCTATGTGCATCGCAGCAAGTTCGCGCAACTCGCGGACGGCCTCGCGGGCGTCGCGCGGTCGATGAAGCTCGGCGCGGGCCTCGACACCACCGCGCAGATCAACCCGCTCGTGTCCGCGCACCATCGCGACAAGGTCGTCCAGCACATCGAAGGCGCGCGCCGCGCGGGCCTCACGTTCCTCGCGGGCGGCACGCCGGCCGACGATCTGCCCGGCTATTACGTGAAGCCGGCCGTGATCGCCGATCCGCATCCGGACAGCGCGATCGTGCGCGACGAGGTGTTCGGCCCGGTGATCGTGGTCGTGCCGTTCGACGACGCGGCCGACGCGGTGCGCCTCGCGAACGCGTCGCCGTACGGCCTCGCCGCGAGCGTCTGGAGCAACGACCTGAAACGTGTGATGAACCTCGTGCCGCAGATCGAGGCCGGCACGGTGTGGGTGAACTGCCATATTCCGCTCGATCCGTCGATGCCGTTCGGCGGCTACAAGCAATCGGGCATCGGTCGCGAATTCGGCCAGTACGCGATCGAAGGCTTCACCGAAACCAAATCCGTCTGCATCGCGCACTGACGCGCGACGCTCGAACCCGAACGAACCCGATTCAACGATCCGACAGTGGAGACTGCAATGAGCTACAACGAAGCGAAATTCTGGCACCCGATGCTGCACCCGAACGAGATGAAACAGCGCAAGCCGATCCGCATCGTGCGCGGCGACGGCTGCTACGTGTTCGACGAGGCGGGGCGCAAGCTCGTCGACGGCGTCGCGGGCCTGTGGAACGTAAACGTCGGTCACAACCGCCAGGAAGTGAAGGACGCGATCGTGCGCCAGCTCGACGAACTCGAATACTTCCAGCTGTTCGACGGCATTTCGCATCCGCGCGCCGAGGAGTTGTCGAAGAAGGTGATCGACCTGCTCGAACCGGAAGGGATGCGCCGCGTGCTGTACAGCTCGGGCGGCTCCGATGCGATCGAGACCGCGCTGAAGATCGCGCGCCAGTACTGGAAGGTGCGCGGCCAGGCCGATCGCACGAAGTTCATCTCGCTGAAACAGGGTTATCACGGCACGCACTTCGGCGGCGCGTCGGTGAACGGCAACACGGTGTTCCGCCGCAACTACGAGCCGAACCTGCCCGGCTGCTTCCACGTCGAGACGCCGTGGCTGTACCGCAACCCGTTCACGCAGGACCCGGAGGAACTCGGCCGGATCTGCGCGGAAATGCTGGAGCGCGAGATTCAGTTCCAGAGTCCCGACACGGTCGCCGCGTTCATCGCGGAGCCGATCCAGGGCGCGGGCGGCGTGATCGTGCCGCCGGCCAACTACTGGCCGCTGGTGCGCGAGGTGTGCGACCGTTACGGCGTGCTGCTGATCGCCGACGAAGTCGTGACGGGCTTCGGCCGCAGCGGCTGCCTGTTCGGCAGTCGCGGCTGGGGCGTGCGCCCGGACATCATGTGTCTGGCGAAGGGGATTTCGTCGGGCTACGTGCCGCTCGGCGCGACGGTCGTGAACGCGCGGATCGAGGACGCGTTCGCCGCGAATGCCGATTTCGGCGGGGCGATCATGCACGGCTACACGTACGCCGGCCACCCGGTCGCATGCGCGGCCGCGATCGCGAGCCTCGACATCGTCGTGAAGGAGGACCTGCCGGCGAATGCGGCGAAGCAGGGTGCGTATCTGCTCGAAGCGCTGCAGCCGTTCGCGGAGCGCTTCGCGGCGGTCGGCGAGGTGCGCGGCAAGGGGCTGATGCTCGCGCTCGACCTCGTCGCGAACAAGGACACGCGCGAGCCGATCGATCCGCTGTCGGGCTATGCGAACGCGGTCGCGGAAGTCGCGCGCGAGAACGGCGTGCTGGTGCGCCCGGTCGGCACGAAGATCATCCTGTCGCCGCCGCTCGTGATCCAGCGCGAACAGCTCGACCGGATCGTCGACGCGCTCGCGGCCGGCTTCGAGGCCGTGCCGTTCGCGTAACGGCGTGATCGCATGACGGCCAATCCGCGGCGGAAGGGGGAACGCCGTCGCGGGTTTGCCGATTTGCGCTATGACCGGATTATTTTGCCTGCGTATTTTTTCGACATCGGATCACGCCGTGATCGACAGGGGCCCGGGATCGAAGCGCTGAAGCGCCGACCGGGGCCGACCGCAGAGCATCTGGCCCCCGGCAGCTGACGAAGCGCCGGTTCGGGCCAACCTACGAAGGAGACAACGATGTCGGGATGGTCGGGAGTGACCGGCGCCGCGGGCGATACGCCTGGCGGCTCGCCGGCTGAAGCGGGCGGCGGCACCGCGTTGAAGGCGGGGGCGGTCGGTTTTCCGACCGCGCTGGCGAGCGCCGTCGGGCTCATCATGGCGAGCCCGGTGATCCTCACCGCGACGTCGGGCTTCGGGATGGGCGGCTGGGCGTTCGCGGTCGCGATGATCATCGCGTTCGTGATGATGCAGGCGCAGGCCACCACGTTCTCCGAAGCCGCCGCGATGCTGCCGACGGCCGGCTCGGTTTACGATTACCTGTCGTGCGGGCTCGGCCGCTTCTGGGCGATCACCGGCACGATTTCCGCGTATTTCCTCGTGCACGTGTTCGCCGGCACGGCGGAGACGATCCTGAGCGGCATCATGGCGCTCGTGAATTTCGAATCGCTGAACGCCGCGTTCGAGCAGCACAACAGCTCGTGGCTCGTCGGCGTCGGCCTCGTGGTCACGTTCGCGATCACCAACATCATCGGCATCAAGGTGTTCAGCAAGCTCGAGATCGTGCTGACGGCCGGCATGTGGCTGTCGCTGATGATCTTCGGGATCCTCGGGCTCGCGGCCGCGCCGGCCGTGCATCTCGACGGCTGGTTCGGCGGCTCGGAAGTCGGCACGTCGATTCCGGCCGTGCTGTCGCTGGTCGGGATGGCGATGTTCATGTTCGTCGGCTGCGAGTTCGTCACGCCGCTCGCGCCGGAAATGAAGGCGCCGGGCCGCACGATTCCGCGCGCGATGGCGCTCGGCCTCGTCGGCGTCGCGATCTGCATGTTCCTGTACGGCGCGGCGATCCGCCGCCAGGTCGCGAACGTGCCGGTGAGCCCCGACGGCCTCACGCACCTGCTCGACACGCCGGGCGCGATTCCCGCGTTCGCGCTGCAGGTGCTCGGGCCGTTCGGCCGCGTGTGGTTCGGCATCGCGTTCCTGTGCGCGGGCGCCGCGACGATCAACACGCTGATGGCCGGGCTGCCGCGCATCCTGTACGGGATGGCGATCGACGGCGCGTTGCCGCGCTGCTTCGCGTACCTGCATCCGCGTTTCAAGACGCCGGTGGTCGGCATCGTCGCGGCGGCGATCGTGCCGATCTTCCATGCGTGGCTGATCAACGGCAATCTCGACAGCATCCTGCATCTCGTGCTCGCCGCGACCTGCGCGTGGGGCACCGCGTACCTGCTCGTCACCGCGTCGGTCGTGATGCTGCGTATCCGCCGCCCGGACCTGCCGCGGCCGTACCGTTCGCCGCTGTTCCCGCTGCCGCAGATCGTGTCGAGCGTCGGCATCGTGCTCGCGATCTGGTACATCACGCCGCCCGGCATGAACCCGCGCGACATCTACGTGCCGTTCGGCGCGATGCTCGGGCTCACCGCGCTGTACGCGCTGTTCTGGACGCTCGTCGTGCAGCGCCGGCATCCGTTCAGGCCGGTGCCGGTCGAGGACGTGCTGCGCAACGAGCACGTCGCGTCGTGAAGGCCGCGCTTGCCCCGCGGCGCGCGGCGCCCGATGCGCCGCCGCCCGGCCATCGGCCCGGCGCGATCGCCGCGCGCGTGCTCGCCGACCTGCGGGCCGTGCGCGATACGGATGTGGGCGGCGCCACGGCGCGGCTGCCGAACGGCGTGCATGTGAGCGTCGACGAGCGCGTCGAGCGCCAGTTCCTGATGCATACGGTCAGCGTGAAGGTGACGGTAGCCGCCAACGGCCCGGCCGCACAGGGCCGCGCGCGCGTGCGGCAGACCGGCTGGCTGCGCCGCACGGGCGTCGATGCGGTGCCCGGACCCGGATGCGACCGGGTCTTCATCGACACGCTGGCCGCGCTGCTCGCCGAGCCGTCGCTGGCCGACGCGCTGCGGCCGCTGCACCTGACCGACTGCGTCATCGACGCACACGGCGGCGTTGCCCGCGACGGCCGCTGGACGATCGCGATCGTGCCGTTCGGCGGCAGCGAGATCGTGAACCGGATGCCGTCGTTTCGCCGCTACGTCAGGCTGATCGACGAGCAGGCCGCCGCGCTGTCGGCGGCCTGTCTTGCGTTCGAAACCGCACTACACGGGATTTTGCGAGGGTAAGCTGTGGCGATGCGTGCCGCGCAAACCCGGCGGCCGCATCCAGGAATCAGGGTTTTACCGGAGATGCCGATGCTGTTCCAGTCACGCTCACACGAAGACGTGCACGATCACGGGCTCGCGATCGCGGGCTGGCATCAGGTTTACCGTCAGATGACGCCGGGCCGCTTCAAGGGCACCGTCACGCAGGTGCTGTACGACGATTTCCACTTCTTCCGCGAAACGACCAACCGGCGCGTCGCGCAAACCGGGCTCGCACCGGTCGCGCGCACGTCGCTCGCGGTGCCGCTGTCCGTGCCGCTCGCGGGCACGTTCCAGGGCCAGCCGGTCGACGGCTATGCGCTGCTCGCGCTGCGCGCCGGCGAGGATTTCGAATTCCACACGCCGGAAGGGATGGGGCTCGTCGGGATCAGCGCGGCGTCCGACATGGTCGACGAGCTGTGCGAAGCCGAATTCGGCGCGGCCGGCGCGCGCCGGCTGCGGCACGTGACGCGGCTGTCCGACGCGCAGGGCGTCGCGCTCGGCGTGCGGCTGTCGGCGCTGATCGACGAGGCCCAGCGCAACCCGGGCTGCCTCGAATACGCGGCGACCCGCAAGATGTTTCGCGACGCGATGCTCGGCATGTTCCTCGATGCGCTCGAACAGGGTATCGGCGTCGAGCGCCGCGACATCACGCACGCCACCTACAGCGATATCGTCAGCCGCTGCGAGAAGCATCTGCGCGACCGGCCCGAAGAACCCGTCACCGTGCTCGAACTGTGTCGCGCGCTGCGCTGCAGCCGCCGCACGCTGCAAACGAGCTTCCAGCGCGTGGCCGACGTCACGCCGGTCGGCTATCTGCGCACGATCCGGCTGAACGCGGTGCGTCGCCTGCTGCGCACGACGTCGGCGCAGCAACTTGGCGTCGGCGAAGCCGCCGCGAGCTGGGGTTTCACGCACCTCGGCTATTTCGCGCGCGAGTATCGCGACCTGTTCGGCGAGCTGCCTTCCCAGACCACGCGTCCCGAATGACGCACGCGCATCGCGACGGCGCCGTCCGGCGTCGTCGCGGGTCGCACCCCCCACCGTTTGCCGATTTGCGATAGAGGTCCGGAATTTTCGCTGGATAAAGTCCTGTCACCCATATCGAAAACACCGTCGGTTCGCACTGCGAATCGATGATCACAGAGGGGCGGGACATGAAGAACGGACGACGACTGACCGCAGCCGCGGCCATGCTGGGCTGCCTGCACGCACACGCGCAGACTTCGGGGAGCGTGACGCTGTACGGCACCGTGGACACCGGCATCATCTATTCGACGAACCAGCAGTTCACACGCGCCGACGGCAGCACGGGCGGCGGCCATGCCTGGCAGATGGGCGGCGGCAACCTCGTGCCGTCCCGCTTCGGCTTCCAGGGCGCCGAGCCGCTCGGCGGCGGCCTCAACGCGGTGTTTACACTCGAGCAGCAGTTCCTGTCCGCGAACGGGCAGGCGCTGCAGGGCGGCACCGCATTCAGCCGGCAGGCATGGGTCGGGCTGCGCCAGGACGGAATCGGCACGCTCGGCGTCGGCCGCCAGTACGACTCGTACACCGACATGCTCGGCGCGTACGTATCGAGCAACAACTGGGCGACGCCGTACGGCTCGCATCTCGGCGACGTCGACAACCTGAATGCCGCGTTCAACTTCAACAACGCGGTGAAGTTCACCAGCGCCGATTTCAACGGCTTCACGTTCGGCGGCACGTTCAGCTTCGGCGGGCAGGCCGGCGATTTTTCCGCGAAGCGCGGCTATGCGGTGGCCGCGACGTACACGCGGGCGCCGGTGGCGTTCTCGGTCGGCTACCTCGACCTGCACCAGCCGCTCGACGCGGCGCTCGGCGGCGCGAGCGGCTATATCGGCGATTTCGCGTGCAGCAACCCGGGCGCGATGTACTGCCTGCTGCAGGATGCCGGCTCGATGCGCGCGTTCGGCGCAGGCGGGTCGGTCACGCTCGGCGCGGCGACGGTCGCGCTGACCTACACGCACACGCGGCTCGGCGACAGCCGCTATTTCTCGACCGACGCGCAGCCGCGCACGCAGGCGTTCACGTTCGACATCGGCGAGCTGAACGTCACATACATGTTCACGCCGGCGCTGCAAGGCGGCGTCGCGTACATCTTCAACGCCGCGCATGCGGACGGGCGCGGCACGACGCGGTTCCACCAGGTGAACGTCGGCGCGAACTACAGCCTGTCGAAGCGCACCGCGCTGTATGCGGTCGCGATCGGCCAGGTCGCGAGCGGCACGGGGCTCGGCACCGACGCGGGCGGCAACGCGGTCAACTATGCGCAGATTCCGGTGCTCGCGAACAGCAATTCGAGCCGGCAGCTGGCGGTGATGGCAGGGATTCGTGTGAACTTTTGACCTCGGACGGCGGGCGGTGGCACGCCGGTCGCGTGCCGCCGTGCGGTCTTCACGGGCATGGGGCGGCATCGGGCGATCGATGGAAAGCCATGCTTGAAAAAAATCGTCCGTATGCTTGACTGAATGGACCCGGATCGACGGCATCCGCGCGTCAGGTTGCCCGGCTTGCGGCTTGCCACAATACCTTCACGGTCTGCGTGAACAATGGCGACGCTTCAGGCGACTTGACCCGTCGCCGGCGTTGCACACGTGTGCAACGCATGATTGTTCCGCTCCATACGCCGATCGAGAGAGACCACATGACCCTGCTGAGCCGCCTGCGCGCGCTGTCCGCCGCCGTTGCGCTATCCGTTGCCGCCACGCACGCCTTCGCGGCGGATCTCGTCATCGCGGGCCGCGACGACATCTACGGCAAGGGGCTGGCCGACGCCGTCGCCGGCTTCAACAAGCTGCATCCGGGCACCGAGATCGAGCTGCTCAAGCTGCCGAACGCGAACCTGTACCAGAAGCTCAAGCTGTCGATGCGCGAAGGCACCGGCGCGTACGACCTCGTGATGATGGACGACACGTGGGCGCCGGAATTCATCGGCAACGGCTGGCTGAAGCCGCTGCCCGCGTCGCTCGCGGACGCCGATCTCGTGCCGTCCGCCGTCGCGCTCGGCCGCAATGCGGCCGGTGCGCTGTACGCGCTGCCGATCGTCGGCAACGTCGAGATGTTCGCGTACCGCAAGGACCTGCTCGCGAAGTACAAGCTGCAACCGCCGCGCAACTGGGACGACGTGCTGAAGATCGCGCAGACCGTCGGCGGCGCGGACAAGAGCGTGTCGGGTGTCGTGTTCCGCGGCACGAAGGGCAACCCGGTCGTCACGGGCTTCCTGCCGATCCTGTGGGCGTACGGCGGCGACGTGTTCGACCACGCCGGCAACGTGACGATCGATTCGCGCGAAGCGCAGGCCGCGCTGAAGACGTTCCTCGCGCTGAAGGCGTTCGCGCCGAAGGACGTCGACGTGTACGGCGCGGCGGAAGTGCGCGACGCGCTGCAACGCGGCACGGCCGCGCAGTCGATCGAGGTGTGGCCGGCGTGGGTGCCGGCGCTCGACGACGCGAAGCAGTCGCGCGTGGTCGGGCAGATCGCGCTGCAGCCGCCGCCGGGGCAGACCGCGGGCCCGGCGCCGATGCTCGGCATCTGGCAGATGGGCATTCCGAAGGACGCGCCGCACGCGAAGCTCGCGCAGGATTTTCTCGCGTACCTCACCGCGCGCGACACGCAGACGCGCCTCGCCGGCATCGGCATTCCGCCGACCCGCCGCAGCGTGTTCAACGATCCGGCGCTGGTGCGCCAGTACCGCTGGTATCCCGATCAACTGAAGGCGCTCGAGGCCGGCCGTGCGCGGCCGCGTGTGAAGGACTGGCAGCAGGTCGAGAGCATTCTCGGCGATCAGTTGCAGCTCGCGCTGACGGGGCAGGCCGCGCCCGACGCCGCGCTGCGCCAGGCGCAGCAGAAGATCGCGCAGGCGACGGCCGCGGCCGGCAAGTGACGGCTCACGTCGATCCGCTGGCCGGAGCTCACGCATGAAAGCGTTCGGCCGCAGCCTGCCGTTCGTCGCGCTGCTCGGGCCCGCGCTGCTGGTGCTCGCCGCGCTCGCGCTGTATCCGGTCGCGCAGGTGCTGATCGACTCGTTCTGCCGGGTCGACTACTCGGCCGGCCGCCGCGCGTTCGCGGGGCTCGCGAACTATCGCGCGGTGCTCGGCGACGACGCGTTCGCGGCCGGCTTCGGCAACACGTTGCGCTTCACGATCGTCGCGTCGCTCGCCGAAGTCGCGCTCGGCTTCGGTCTCGCGCTGTTGTTCGTGCGCGCGTTTCCGGGCCGGCGCATCGCGTTGCCGCTCGCGATCCTGCCGATGATGCTGTCCACGCTCGTGTGCTCGGCGATCTGGCGCAACTGGCTGAACTTCGACGGCTTCCTCAATGCGCTGCTCGCGGCGTTCGGCATCGAAGGCGTGCGCTGGCTGTCCGATCCGCATCTCGCGCTGTGGTCGCTCGCGCTCGTCGACGTCTGGCAGTGGACGCCGATGGCGTTCCTGATCGTGCTGGCCGGGCTGCAGTCGATTCCGCCGGAACTGTACGAAGCCGCGCGCACCGACGGCGCGAGCGAGTGGCAGTGTCTGCGCGACATCACGCTGCCGCTCGCCGCGCCGCAGATCGGCCTCGCGCTGCTGCTGCGCTCGATCGACACGTTCAAGCTGTTCGACAAGGTCTATGCGCTGACGGGCGGCGGCCCCGGCAACGCGACGCAGACGCTGTCGACCTATATCTACGACACGGGCTTCCGCTTCTTCAACGTCGGGCCGGCGAGTGCCGCGTCGGTGCTGATGCTCGCGGCGTCCGCGCTGCTGGTCTCGGGGTACGTATGGCAGACGGTTCGCAAGCGGCGCGCATGACGACGCGATCGACGGGTATCCCGCGCGCCCGAACGGGCGCCGCATTCGGTCAAACGGTGCCGTGGGCGCTGCGCATCGTCGCGCTCGCACTGTTGCTGCTGCCGTGCCTGTGGATGGCCGGCGCGGCCTTCATGCCGACGCTCGAACGCCTCGATCATCCGTTGCGGATCTGGCCGGCCGCGCCGACCGTCGAGCATTTTGCGTCGGTGTGGTCGAACGGTATCGGCGCGCCGCTGTTCAATTCGCTGCTGGTCGGCTTCGGCACGACGCTGCTCGCACTGGCGCTCGCGTTTCCGGCCGCGTATGCGCTCGTGCGGCTGCGGTTTCCGGCGCGGCTCGACCTGCTGTTCCTGGTGCTCGTGCTGGCGTTGAAGCTGATGCCGCCGATCACGATCGCGGTGCCGCTGTTCGCGCTCGCGAAGCGGCTGCACCTGCTCGATTCGACGCTCGGCCTGATGCTCGCGTACCAGATCTATGCATTGCCGATGGCGATCTGGATGCTGCTCGCGTTCGTGCGCGACGTCCCGATCGAGTACGAAGAGGCGGCGTGCATCGACGGCGCGGGGCTCGCGCGGCGGCTCGTGCAGATCGTGCTGCCGCTGTGCGCGCCGGGGCTGATCGCGACCGCGATCTTCGTGTTCATCGCGGCCTGGAACGAATTCCTGATCGCGCTGCTGTTCGTGTCGACGCCGAGCCGCTTCACGCTGCCGCTCGCGATCGCCGGCTACGTGACGGAGAACGGGATCGACTGGGGCGACCTGATGAGCGCGGGGCTGATGGCGTCGCTGCCCACGCTCGCCGTGGCCGGTTACGTGCAGCGCTACCTGTTGCGCGGGTTCGCGGGCGGATTGAAGTGACGCGCGAGGTGACCGCGCCCGGTCCTGCGTCGTCACGCGCAGCTGTTTCGCACCACCTGCGTGACCGGCACGACGCGCGTGCGCGACGGGCCGTCGAACGTCTGCAGCCGGTCCGCAAGCAGGTCGATCGCCGCGAGGGCGAGGCCGCGCGTGTCCTGCCGCAGTGTCGTCAGCCGATAGGCGTCGTATTCGGCGGCGGGGATGTCGTCGAAGCCGATCACGCGCAGGTCGTCCGGTACGCGCAAGCCGAATTCTCGGCGTGCGACGTCGATCACGCCGAGCGCGAGCAGGTCGGACGAGCAGAACACGCCGTCGGGCCGCTCGCCCGTCGCGAACAGTTGCCGCGCCGCGTCGATTCCGCCGGCGTGGGTGTCGGACGGCGTGTCGAGCACGCGGACGAGCGTCGCGTCGAACGCGTCGCGTTGCGCGAGCGCCTGTTCGAACGCCGCGGCGCGCGACCGCGCGCTGTAGCTCGTGCCGCGCGGCCCGACGAACGCGAGCCGGCGCGCGCCGGCCCGCACGAGCCGCTGCGCGGCGTGGACCGCGCCCGCCGCGTTGTCGCTGACGACCACGTCCGCGCCCGGCAGGTTCGCTTCGCGGTTGATCATCACGACCGGAATCCGGTGTTCGAGATACTGCTGCGCGACCGACAGCGGCGGCGACGCGGACGTCATCACGAGGCCCGCGATCCGATAGCTGAGCAGTTGTTCGAGCGATTGCCGGATCTGGCGCGGGTCTTCCGCATTGGTCACGAGCGGCGTGAGCGCGCGCTGCCCGAGTGTGGCCATCAGGTCCGACAGCAGCCGCGCGCGAAACGGGTTCTCGAATCCGGCCGTCACGACGCCGATCATGCTGCTGCGCTGCGTGATCATGTCGCGCGCGATCAGGTTGACCTGGTAGCCCAGCGCCCGCGCGGCGACCATCACGCGTTCGCGTGTTTGCGGCGCGATGCTTGCCGTCGGCGAGAACGCGCGCGACACTGCGGAGCGTGAGACGCCGGCCCGCGCCGCGACATCCGACGCCGTGACCCACGGTTTTCTTTCCTTGTCATTCATCGATTCATGATCCCTTCGAGCCACGATACGTGCGTGCCGCCTGCCGACTGGATGTCGGCGCT
Organism: Burkholderia sp. EMB26; assembly: GCF_024730645.1. Classification (NCBI taxonomy): domain Bacteria; kingdom Pseudomonadati; phylum Pseudomonadota; class Betaproteobacteria; order Burkholderiales; family Burkholderiaceae; genus Burkholderia; species Burkholderia sp. EMB26. The sequence continues at coordinate 1,033,797 of NZ_CP078071.1, read as the reverse complement.
CGACGACGCGCGGCCGCTGCATACGCTGACCCTACCGGGCAGCCATGACACCTGTGCGTATACGGTCGACGATTTGCTCGTGCGCACGCAGCGCGCGCCGCTCGAGGCGCAGCTCGCGCATGGCGTGCGGCTGCTCGACATCCGCTGCCGGCACGTGCGCGATGCGTTCGACATCCATCACGGCGGCATCGCGCTCGGCATGACGTTCGACGACGTGCTGGCAACCTGTACGCGCTTTCTCGATGCGCATCCGCGCGAATGCATCGTGATGTCGGTGAAGGACGAATGGCCTGCGCATGCGTGCACGCGCGGTTTCGATGCGACGTTCGACGCGCATCGCGCGCGGCATCCGCGGCTGCGCTGGCATGCCGGCGGCACGCTGCCGACGCTCGGCGACGTGCGCGGCGCGGTCGTGCTGTTGCGGCGCTTTCGCAGCGGCCGGCCGCTCGGCATCGACCTGACCGCGTGGCCCGACAACGCGACGTTCACGATCGACCATCCGGACGGTGCGTTCGTGGTCCAGGACGAGTATCGCGTGCCGGTGGCCGCATCGATCGCATGGAAGTGGCGTGCGATCGACGCGTTGCTGACGCATCTGCCGCTGCCGGACAGCGGCTGCTGGGCGCTCAATTTCTGCAGCGGAACGGGGATGGGCGCGAATCCGTCGGTGGTCGCACATGGAGATGGCCGCGTGCCGGGCATTCATGCGCGACTGGCCGAGCGCTTGCGCGAACAGCGCGGCCCGTACGGCGCGATGCTGCTCGATTTCTGCGATGACGACGACTGGACGCTGGTGCGCGCGCTGATCGAATGCAACGCTCACACGCCGGAGCAGGGCGTCTGGCGCAAGGCGTTTCGCTGTTAGCGGGCGGCGGGTCGCCGGGGGTACCGCAGCCGGCGAACCCCGTGGATCGGGCGTTCGAAACGATACGTATGAGGTTTCGATTATAGTGACGGCCGTCCCGGACTGCCTGCCCGAATTGCCGTCATGCCTGCATCGATCCTGATTCGCCCCGCCACGCGGGAAGACGCGGCCGCGATGGCCGCCGTGGAAGTGGCCGCCGCGCAGCGGTTTCGCGAGGTCGGCATGGCCGACATCGCCGACGGCGAGCCGACCGATGCGGCTGCCGTGCTCATGCGGATCGACGACGGTCGCGCGTACGTCGCGGTCGATTCGCAAGGCACGTGCGTCGGGTTCGCGTTCTACCGGCTGCTCGATGCGCAGCGGCTGTATCTGGAGGAACTGGATGTCGCGCCGTCGCATGCGGGGCAGCGGATCGGCGCGCGCCTGATCGAGCGGATCATGACGCGCGCCGCGCAAGACGGCATCGTTGAGGTCGTGCTGTCGACGTTCCGCGACGCGCCGTGGAACGCCCCTTATTACGCGCGCCTCGGTTTTCACATCATCGACGACGCATCTCTCGACGACGCGCTGCGCGCGATCCGCGCGCACCACGTCGCGCTCGGTCTCGACGAAACGCAGCGCGTGTTCATGCGTGCCGACGTGCGCGCCTGAACCCGCGCCGTCCTACCGTCAGGCCGCGTCGCTCAGCGCCGGGTAGTCGGTGTAGCCCGTTTCGCCTTCCGCGTAGAACGTCTCCGGCACCGGCTTGTTGAGCGGCGCGCCGATTTCGAGGCGGCGCGGCAGGTCCGGGTTCGCGATGAACAGCTTGCCCCAGGCGATCGCGTCGGCGCTGCCGTTCGCGAGCGCGGCCTGCGCGGTGTCGAGCGTGAACTGCTCGTTCGCGATCAGCGGGCCGCCGAATGTTTCCTTCAGGCGCGGGCTCAACTGGTCGCCCGAATACGATTCGCGCGTGAAGATGAACGCGATCTTGCGGCGACCGAGTTCGCGCGCGACGTAACCGAACGTGGCGGCCGGATCGGAGTCGCCCATCGTATGCGCGTCGCCGCGCGGTGCGAGGTGCACGCCGACCCGGCCGGCGCCCCACACGTCGATCGCCGCGTCGACCACTTCGAGCAGCAGGCGCGCGCGATTCTCGATCGGGCCGCCGTACGCATCGGTGCGGCGATTGGTGCTGTCCTGCAGGAACTGGTCGAGCAGGTAGCCGTTCGCGCCGTGAATTTCCACGCCGTCGAAGCCCGCTGCCTTCGCATTCTCGGCGCCCTTGCGGTACGCGGCGACGATGCCCGGAATTTCGTCGAGTTCGAGGGCGCGCGGCGTCACGAACGGGCGCGGCGGACGCACGAGGCTCACGTGGCCTCCCGCGGCGATCGCGCTCGGCGCGACCGGCAGGTCGCCGTTCAGGAACATCGGATCGGAGATCCGGCCGACGTGCCAGAGTTGCAGCACGATGCGCCCGCCGGCCGCATGCACGGCCTGCGTGATCTGCTTCCAGCCTTCGACCTGTTCGTCGGACCAGATGCCCGGCGTGTCGGCATAGCCGACGCCTTGCGGCGTGACCGACGTCGCTTCGGTAATGATCAGGCCGGCCGATGCGCGCTCGGCGTAGTAGCGCGCCATCAGCGCGTTCGGCACACGCGTCGCGCCCGCACGGGAGCGGGTGAGCGGCGCCATCACGATGCGGTTCGGCAGGGTCAGGTCGCCGAGGGTAACGGGATCGAACAGCGTGGGCATGGCAGATAACCTCTTCACGAAAGGCGGGAAGCCGTCGCGTCGTGTGCGATGGCGCCCCGCATGGCCGGTTCGGCCGTTGGCTAGAGTTCGCGGCGCAGGGCGTCGTGAAATGCGTCGATGACGGCCTCGTTGCGCTGGAAGAACGCCCATTGGCCGATCCGCGTCGACGTCACGAGCCCCGCGCGCTGCAACGTCGCGAGGTGCGCGGAGACGGTCGACTGCGACAGCCCGCAGCGCGCGTCGATCTGGCCCGCGCAGACGCCGTGTTCGTACGGCAGCGTCTGCTGCGGGAAATGCTCGCCGGGCGTTTTCAGCCAGACGAGGATCTCCCGGCGCACGGGGTTCGAGAGCGCTTTCAGGATCGCGTCGATGTCGAGTTCGGTCGGCATGGAAAGACTGGGTGTTTCGGTCAGGCAGACGGGTATCGTCGATGGGCGAATCATATATCGTGTTTTGACGATATGTTTGTAAGCACTACCGGCAATGGGGTTGATAGCGTGCGACGATCTTGGGGGCGGATCAACGCCGGGCGACGCGCCTTCAACGCGGCCGCCCGGTTTCAGGTCATCTCGTCGGCGATCTCATCTCGCCGCGCGCGTAACATACGTGGCATCGCGCTTTACTTACGGAGTTCTTTCATGTCGGTTCGGGCCGTCATATTCGATTTCGACCTGACGCTGGCGGATTCGTCCGCCGCGATCATCGAATGCACCCGGTACGCGCTGGATCAACTCGACGCCGCCGGCCCGACACCCGCGCAGATCGGCGCCGTGATCGGACTGCCGCTGCCGGACATGTTCCGTTCGTTGACGGGCGAGACCGTGGCGGCGCGGGCCGATGCGTTCGCGCGGCACTTCGTCGCGCGCGCCGACGAGATCATGGTGCCCGGCACCCACATCTATCCCGAAGTGCCGCCGCTGCTCGCGGCGTTGCGCGAGCAAGGGCTTGCCGTCGCGATCGTGTCGTCGAAGTTTCGCTACCGGATCGACGCGATTCTCGAACGCAACGGCTTGCAATCGATGGTCGACGTGTTGATCGGCGGGGAGGACGTGCAACGCCACAAGCCGGACCCGGAAGGGCTCGTGCAGGCACTGGCGCGGCTCGGTTTGCCCGCCGCCGCCGCGATCTACGTCGGCGACCATGCAGTGGACGCGCAGGCGGCCGAGCGGGCCGGCGTGCCGTTCGTCGGCGCGGTGAGCGGGATGACGTCGTTCGACGCGTGGGCGCGCGCCGGCAAGCAGGCGGTAGCGACGCATATCGGCGAACTGGTCGGCATCGTGCAGCAGCTGCAGCGTCGAGCGGGCGAAGCGTGCGCCGACGCCGAACCGGGTGCGCAGCCGGCCGGCTGACCCGTTTTCGGCAACGGGCCGGCAGCGCGCGACGGATTCTGCGACCATCGCCGTTCAAGTCATATTCGCCACCCGAGCCGCCGCCATGTCCGCCATTTCCGTCGCCTTTGCCCGCCTCCGACGCTTGCGTGCGTTGCCGCTCGCCCGAGCCCTGTCGTTCGCCGTTCCGCTCGCGGTCGCCGCCGTCGGCATGCCGGGCGGCGCGCAGGCCGAAGCCGCCACGCCCACGCAGCGCGAACGTCTCGAAGCGCCGGTCAAGGCCGTCGCCGACCAGCGCTTGGCCGTCGACACGCCGCAGGACCGCGCGGAGCTGCCCGTCTACGCGGACCGTCCGCTCGACCAGGCCGCACCCGACGTCACGCGCGTGTTCATCGTGATTCACGGCACGCTCCGTAACGCCGACGCGTATTACGCATCGGGGCGCAAGGTCGTCGAAAAGGCCGGGGCGGCCGGCGCGGGCACGATGGTGGTCGCACCGCAGTTCCTGACCCGTGCCGACGCGCGCGCCTTTTCGTTGTCCGCATCGACGCTCGCGTGGACGCAGGAAGGATGGAAAGGCGGCGAACCGGCGCGCGAGCCGGGCCCGGTCAGCTCGTTCGCGGCGCTCGACGCATTGCTCGCGCATTTCGCCGATCGCGGCCTGTACCCGTCGTTGTCGACGGTCGTCGTGATCGGTCATTCCGCCGGTGCACAGTTGCTGCAGCGTTATGCGGTGGCCGGGCGCGAAGGCGACGCACTGGCGCGTGCCGGCATTGCCGTGCGTTACGTGGTCGCGAATCCGTCGAGCTACCTGTATTTCGACGATGAACGGCCGAATGCCGACGCGCTTGCCGGCGGCGCCTGTCCGCGCGCGACCGAATGGAAGTACGGGTTGAAATCGGCGCCGCCTTATGTCGCGTCGCAGGACGTGCGCGATCTCGAAACGCGCTACGTCGCACGCCATGTCGTGTACCTGCTCGGGCAGGCGGACACGAATCCAACCACGCATTTCATCGACCGCTCGTGCGCGGCGATGGCGCAGGGGCCGTACCGGCTGGCGCGCGGGCTCGCGTATTTCGATTACCTGAAGAAGCGGCATCCGGACGATCTCGCGCAGCAGGTGGTCGAAGTGCCGGGTGTCGGGCACGACGGCGTCGGCATGTTCACGTCCGCTTGCGGGCTGGCCGTGTTGTTCGGGCATGCGCTGCCTCGATCGTGTCCGGTCGTCGCCGGCACCGCGCCGGCGCTGCGCGCGGCGGGGCAGTGAGCCTGCATGCGACGCGCGTGAGCGACGGAAACAGATCGATCAGAAAAATGCAGGAATCCGCACGTTAAATTCATTTCCCGGTTCGGCGCTCGCGGTTCAGGATGACGGTGTTCACAGGAGCGCCCCCATGAACATCACGATCCTCGACGATCATTTCGACACGCTGTGTGCACTGCCGAGCTTTCGCAAGCCGGATGCGCAGCCGATCCACGTAGTCCACCCGAAGGCGTCCGAGCGCGAAGCGGCGTCGCTCGAGCCGTTGATCGATGACCTGCTCGAATGGATCGGGCCCGCCGCGCGGCCGTACGATGAGGTGATCGATGCGTGGCGCACGTCGTGCCCGCGCCTGCCGGTGTGGGAGGAAGCCTGCGCGCGCGGCTACGTGGTCCGGCGTCATACACCTGGCGGCGTGGCGGAAGTGGCGGTGACCCCGGCCGGCCGCGCGCGCCTGCGGGCCCGGCGGGCGTGACCGACGCGCAGGCGTCACGCGTCCGGGTACGGCGTGCCGTCCTTGTGCAGAAACCGGCCGTCGCGGCTCGGGCTCATCATGTCGATGTCCGGGCACGTGATCACGTCGTCCGGCGAGCGCGAGCCGACCTCGAGATAGACGGCGACCGCATCCGATCGGTTGATCAGATGATGGCCGTTACCCGAATTTTTCGGAAACGCCGCGCAGTCGCCCGCGCGCAGCACGGTTTCACCACCGTCCTCGATCATCACGAGCTCGCCTGCGAGCACGTAGACGAATTCGTCCTCGTCGGAATGCCAGTGGCGCTGCGACGACCAGCCGCCTGGCGGCACGCGCATCAGGTTGACGCCGAAATCGCGCAGGCCGCCGGCGTCGCCGAGACGCTGGCGGATGCGCTGCGCGCACGGCGCATCGAACGGCCGCGGATAGCCGCTGCCGCGGCGTTCGGGCACGGTACCGAGATCGATCCTTGGCATGGACGGCTCCGTCTGCCTCGCGGGCGAAGGGGACGACAGTCATTGTAGGCGGCCGCCCGTCGTTCGCCCGCGGTGCGTGGCAGGCCGCGTCATTCGACGGTGATCGTTTCCTTCATGTACGGATGAATACCGCAGAACACCTTGTAGACGCCCGGCTTGTCGAAGCGGAACGAATACGTCTCGTCCTGGTCGAGCGCCTTCGAATGAAAGATGCCGGCGTCGTTGACGACGGTATGCGGCTCCGCGTCGAGGTTCTTCCACGTGATGGTCGTGCCGGCCTTGATCGTGGTCGACATCGGCGAAAACATGAAATTGCGGATCGTCACGAGCGGGCCGGTCGGGCCCTGCGCGAACGCGGCGGGCGGCGTGCAGGCAGCGGCGCCGCACAGGATCAGCACGGCGACGATTCGGTGGCGTTGGAAGCGGATCATGTCGTTCTCCTTATATCGATCACGCGAGCGTCGCATCGTGCAGCGACGACGCGACCGGATGGCCGGCAAACTCGACGGTCGTCACGCCGAGCATCGACGGCAGCCGGTCGTGCGGCACCGTGAGCGGCACGGGGCCCGGGCCGTTGCCGGCCGTCGGCTGCGGGAACGCGGTCGAGCGGGCGGTGTGGAACGTCACGTTGCCCTCGACCTTCGACACGATCTGATGGATGTGCCCGTTCAGGACGGTGACCGAGCCGAAGCGGCGCAGCAATGCCATCGTCTGCGGCGCGTCGCCGGTGCCCCAGCCCCACGGTTCGTAGATGGTCCACATCGGCATGTGCGAGAACACGACGATCGGCGTGCTCGACGAGCGGCCTTTCAGGTCTTGTGCGAGCCACGCGAGCTGCTCGTCGCCGAAGCTGCCAAGCCCGTTCGGCTTGAAGTGCATCACGTTGACGAGGCCGATGAAGTGCACGCCCGCGTGGTCGAAGCTGTAATAGCCGCGGTTGTCCGACGCCTTGCCGAACCGGCCGAAATATTCGGCGCCCGATCCGTCGGTGACGTCGTGTTCGCCGGGCACCGTATGCAGTTCCGTCACGCGCAGCGCGGACAGCAACTGCGACGCGTGATCGAATTCCTCGGGTTTGGACAGGTGCGTGATGTCGCCGGTGTGGATCGTTAGCGCCGGCAGCGCGGGCATCCCGTTGACGAGGTCGATCGTCTGCTTCAGCGTGGCCGACACGTCCGGATTCGCGTCCTTGTTGAAGCCGATGTGCGTATCGCTGATCTGCACGAACAGCGGCCGGCCCGCGTCGGCCGGGCGCGCATCGCCGGCTTGCGCGAGCGCGAGGTCGAACGGCGTGAGGATGCCGCCCGACAACGTGAACAGCGTACCGAGGCCGCCGAAGGCCATGCATTGCAGGGCCTTGCGGCGCGACGGGCGGGTGGGGGGCGATGAAGACATGTGAGCCTCGCATTCGTGTGACGAAACCGGACGGCCGGATCGTCCTGGAATAAGCCGGCGCATTCGCATGCGATACCGGCGAAGCGGCGGATTTATTCCCGCCCGTTACGAGGTTGAACACTCGCATTGACAGCCGACGGGGCGATGCACGATTCCGCCCGGATGAGCCGTCAATGTCCTGTAAGTGACACGTCACATTTGCGTCACGGCCGCCCGATAGCCTCCCACTCCGAACCCCTCTCCGGAGCCCTTCATGCCGAACCTCGCGGCAACGGAAACGGGCGGTGCGGTCGCTCACCGCACACGCGCCCTCGGCCTCGCGCCGCTTTTTCTGATCGTTGCCTGCGGCATCGTCGGTGTCGGCATTCATCCCGGTGCCGGTCTTCGTTTCGTCAAGGACGGTGCGGTGCGGCCGTTCGCGTTGCCGGCCACCTCATACCGGGCACTGCACGGGCTGTTCTGATTCGCACCGCGAGTGCGACGCCCGGCTGCGCGACAGGCGGCCGACCCCATCGATTTTCAATTCCACACAAGACGCTACCGATGGATATCCGTTTCTTCGATCCGAATCGCACTGCCAACGCGTCGGCGTGGCGCGTGCTGCCCAACCGCTGGGATGCGGTCGCGTTTCCGCTGATCATTTGTGTGCTGGCGATGGCGATCGTCGGTTTTCACGAGACGATGGCGCCGATCGGCGTACTGCAGACGCAGAAGATCTCGCTCGATCCGTCGAACCTGCCCGAATACGCGCTGCGCACCACGCTGCGGATGCTCGCCGCGATGATCGCGTCGCTCGTGTTCACGCTCGTCTATGGCACGCTCGCGGCCAAGAGCCGCCGCGCGGGGATGGTGCTGATCCCGATCCTCGACATCCTGCAGTCGGTGCCGGTGCTCGGCTACATCTCGTTTACCGTCACGTTCTTCCTCGCGCTGTTTCCGGGCCGCGTGCTCGGCGCCGAGCTGGCCGCGATCTTCGCGATCTTCACGAGCCAGGCGTGGAACATGACGTTCAGCTTCTACCAGTCGCTGCGCACGGTGCCGCGCGACCTGAGCGAAGTGTCGCGCGGCTTTCACCTGACGCCGTGGCAGCGCTTCTGGAAGCTGGAGGTGCCGTTCTCGATGCCCGGCCTGATCTGGAACATGATGATGTCGATGTCGGGCGGCTGGTTCTTCGTCGTCGCATCCGAGGCGATCACCGTCGGCAACCAGACGATCACGCTGCCGGGCATCGGTGCGTATCTCGCGCAGGCGATCGCGGACAAGAATCTCGGCGCGGTCGGCTGGGTGATCGTCGCGATGTCGGTCGTGATCCTCGCGTACGACCAGTTCCTGTTCCGTCCGCTCGTCGCGTGGGCCGACAAGTTCCGGATGGAGAACACCGCGTCGGGCGATGCGCCGCAATCGTGGCTGCTCGACATGATGCGTCGCACGCACCTGATCCATCAGTTGCTCGTGCCGGCCGGCTGGCTGCTGTCGCAGGCCGCGCGGATTCCGCTGCGCGTGCCGTCGCTGGCGGGTACGCGCGTGCGCGGCGCATCGTCGCGCCGTTCGTCGCGCATCGGCGACATCGTATGGGGCGCGTTCGTGATCGCGCTGACGCTGTACGTCGTGTGGCGCGTCGTCAGTTTCGTCGCGACCGGCGTGACGATGGGCGAGGTGGGCCACGTGCTCGTGCTCGGGCTGATCACGCTGCTGCGCGTGCTGGTGCTGATCGCGATCGCGTCGGTGATCTGGGTGCCGCTCGGCGTGCTGATCGGGCTGCGCCCGAAGCTCGCCGAGAAGATCCAGCCGCTCGCGCAATTCCTCGCCGCGTTTCCGGCGAACCTGCTGTTCCCGGTGTTCGTGATCGTCATCGTCCATTTCCACCTGAACGCGGACATCTGGCTGTCGCCGCTGATCGTGCTCGGCACGCAGTGGTACATCCTGTTCAACGTGATCGCCGGCGCGATGTCCTATCCGAACGACTACAAGGAAGCGACGAAGAATTTCCGCATCCGCGGCTGGCAGTGGTGGCGCCAGGCGATGCTGCCCGGCATCTTCCCGTACTACGTGACCGGCGCGATCACCGCGTCGGGCGGCGCTTGGAACGCGAGCATCGTGTCCGAATTCGTGCAATGGGGCGATACGAAGGTCGTCGCGCACGGCCTGGGCTCGTATATCGCGCAAACGACCGCCGCCGGCGATTTCCCGAAGATCATCCTTGGCATCGCCGTGATGTCCCTGTTCGTTACCTTGTTCAACCGCCTGCTGTGGCGTCCGATGTACGCCTATGCGGAATCCCGGCTCCGTCTCGATTGAGAGTAAGCGCGATGCAAAATTCGACCGTTATCAACGCCCCCGTCAAGACGTCCCAGCCGCTGCAGCCGCCGCGGCTCGGTGAAGAAATCCTGCGCGTCGAGCACGTGAACCGCGGCTTCAACAAGACGCAGGGCGAGCTGCTCGTGCTCGACGACGCGAACCTGTCGCTGCGCGAAGGCGAGATCGTCGGCCTGCTCGGCCGCTCGGGCTCGGGCAAATCGACGCTGTTGCGCATCATCGCCGGCCTGATCGAGCCGACCGGCGGCGAAGTGACCTACCTCGGCAAGCCGCTGCGCGGCCCGGCCGAAGGCGTCGCGATGGTGTTCCAGACCTTCGCGCTGTTCCCGTGGCTGACCGTGTTGCAGAACGTGGAAGCCGGGCTGGAGGCGCTCGGCGTCGGCGCGCGCGAGCGGCGCGAACGTGCGCTCGCCGCGATCGACCTGATCGGTCTCGACGGTTTCGAGAACGCGTATCCGCGCGAGCTGTCGGGCGGGATGCGCCAGCGCGTCGGTTTTGCGCGCGCGCTCGTCGTCGACCCGACCATTCTGCTGATGGACGAGCCGTTTTCCGCGCTCGATGTGCTGACGGCTGAAACGCTGCGCACCGATCTGCTCGATCTGTGGACGCAAGGCCGGATGCCGATCAAGTCGGTGCTGATCGTCACGCACAACATCGAGGAAGCGGTGTTCATGTGCGACCGGATTCTCGTGCTGTCGTCGAATCCGGGCCGCGTGATCGCCGAGATCAAGGTGCCGTTCAAGCATCCGCGTAACCGGCTCGATGCCGATTTCCGCAAGCTCGTCGACGACATCTACGCGAAGATGACCGCGCGCCAGACCGGCGAGGCGACGAAGAAGGGGCTCGAGCTGGGTAGCTGGATGCCGCGCGTGTCGACCAACCTGATGGCCGGCCTGATCGAGACGCTCGCGATGGCGCCGTACCATGGCCGCGCCGACATGCCGGAAATCGCGCGCACGCTGCATCTGGAGGTCGATGAACTGTTCCCGATCGCGGAAGTGCTGCAGCACCTCGGCTTCGCGGACGTGCGCGAAGGCGACGTGTTCCTGACGCCGCCCGCCCGCGTGTTCGCGGAATTCGGCACGCAGGAGCGCAAGCTGATGTTCGCCGATCACCTGCTGAAGCACGTGCCGCTCGCGGCGCGAATCAGGAAGGTGCTGAACGAGCGTCCGGGTCATCGCGCGCCGCGCGTGCGCTTCGAGCAGGAGCTGGAGGATTTTCTGTCCGACGAGGCGGCGGAGGAAACGCTCGATGCGGTGATCGACTGGGGGCGGTATGGGGAGGTCTTTTCGTATAACGACAAGACGGAAGTGTTCAGTCTGGAGGATGTCGAGAGCTGATCCCTGCAGGCGGAGGGCGACGCGTCGTCACTCCGGCAAATCCCGCCGGCTCACATCCCACTCGATCCCGCCCGCATTGAGCTGCTCGATCTTCTCCATCCGCTGCCGCGCGAGTTCCGGCAGCCGGTTCGTCACACCGATCACCAGCGCTTCGGCGAGCGCCAGCGCGGGCACGTTGGTCTGCAGCATCGCGAAAGGGCGGCCCTGGATGCGCAGCACGATCTCCGCGAACTCGCCGATCGGCGAGCGCCATTCGTCGGTGATCAGCAGGATTCGCGCGCCGAGTTGGTGCGCGGCCTGCGCGAAGCGGATGCTGTCCTTCTGGTAACGGCGAAAATCGAAGATCACGAGTACGTCGTTGCGCCCCATGTCGGCCAGCGCGACGGACGCGAGATTCACGTTCGGCTCGACGTACTGCACGTGCGGCCGCGCATAGGCCAGCGTGAACGAGAACAGCGACGCAAGCGGCGCCGTATAGCGCCCGCCGCCGCAGAAGACGCGCACGTCCGGATCGGCCAGCACCGCCACGGCTGCGTCGAACGCGGCCGCGTCGAGCCCGTCGATCGTCGTCGCGAGCGATTCGGACAGCCGCTGGAAAATCGCCGCGTGACTGTCGCGCATGCCCGTTTCCGAGTGGAACGCATCCATCCGCGCGAGCGGCGAATTCATCGCGGTGTCGATCTCGTCGTGCAGCGCCTGCTGGAACGACGAGTAGTTCGGAAAACCGATCCGGACGACGAAGCGGAACACGGTCGGGTCGCTGACTTCCGCCTGCTTCGCAACCTGCGCGATGGGGCCCAGCCCCAGACTGGGATAGCGATCCAGCAACGCCTGCGCGACCTTCTGTTCCGACGGCGTGAAGCTATCCATTTGGGATAACAGCAACGCCCTGATGCTCGTCCCCATCGGCACTCCGGCTCTCTATCTGAATTGAATGACCCAATGAAACGGCAGACGGGCGTCTGCCGGCAACTGCACGCATGTTAGCCGATCGCGGGGCGGCAGGCCGCGTGCGGTTTCAAATTAGAGGGACGCATCACCTGCCCAGACGATATGTTCATATATGTAATAAATCAAACATGCTTCACCCGATGCATCTCGGATGTTTCGCTTTAAATTCAGTGGTTACCCTAGGTTTTGGTACAAAAAAGCGAATGATATGATCGCGGCCTCGCTGAAATGTATTGTTTATTACATGTCGAATCGGCAGCGTCGACCAACCAGTTGCGCGGTCGACGTATCCCGGCATGGCCCGGTTTATTCGTCTGGAGGATTCCGTCATGAGGCGGCTCGTAGTACTCACCCTGTTGTCGGCGATGAGCGTGTGCGCGTCCGCCGCGTCGGACCCGGCGGTCGAAGCGAAGAACGGCATGGTCGTGTCGTCGCAGCACTTCGCGTCGCAGATCGGCGTCGACATCCTGAAGGCAGGCGGCAATGCGGTGGACGCAGCGGTGGCCGTCGGCTATGCGCAGGCCGTGACCAACTCGTGCTGCGGCAACATCGGCGGCGGCGGCTTCATGACGATCCACCTGGCCGACGGTCGCGACCGCTTCATCAATTTCCGCGAGACCGCGCCGGCCGCGGCGTCCGCGAACATGTATCTCGATGCGGCGGGCAACGTGATTCCGGACCAGAGCCTGTACGGCTACCGTGCGGTCGGCGTGCCGGGCACGGTGGCCGGCCTCGATCTCGCGCAGCGCAAATACGGGAAGCTGACGCGCCGGCAGGTGATGGCGCCGGCGATCCGGCTCGCGCGCGACGGCTTCGTGCTGACGCGCGGCGATACCGATATCCTCGACACGACGGTCGAGCGCTTCAGGAAGGATCCGGAAGCCGCGCGCATCTTCCTGCGCCCGGACGGCACGGCGCTGCAGCCGGGCGATCGCCTGGTGCAGAAGGATCTGGCGCGCACGCTCGAGCGCATCGCGGAGCAGGGGCCCGACGCGTTCTATCACGGCGAGATCCCGAAGATCGTGGAAGCGGCGGCCAAGCGCGGCGGCGGCGTGATCACGGCGGCCGATTTCGCGTCCTATCGCGCGCAGGACATGGCGCCGCTGACATGCACGTATCGCGGCTACGAGTTCGTGTCGGCGCCGCCGCCGAGCTCGGGCGGCGTGACGATGTGCGAGACGCTGAACATCCTCGAAGGATATGATCTGCGCAAGCTCGGCTACCACTCGGCCGCGGCGGTGCACTACATGACCGAGGCGATGCGCCATGCGTACGAAGATCGCAACACGCTGCTCGGCGATCCGGACTTCATCGACAACCCGATCGCGAAGCTGACGAGCAAGGAGTACGCGGCGCAGATCCGCAAGAGCATCCATGCCGATACGGCGACGCCGTCGGTCGACGTGCAGCCCGGTGTCGGCGTGCACGAGAAGCCGGAAACGACGCATTACTCGATCGTCGACCACGACGGCAATGCGGTGTCGACGACCTACACGGTCAACGGCCGCTTCGGCGCCGTGGTCATCGCGCCGGGCACGGGCTTCTTCCTGAACGACGAGATGGACGACTTCACCGTGAAGGTCGGCGCGCAGAACCTGTTCGGCCTCGTGCAGGGCACGCGCAACTCGATCGCGCCGGGCAAGCGTCCGCTGTCGTCGATGGCGCCGACCATCGTGAAGAAGGACGGCAAGGTGTTCATGGTGGTCGGTTCGCCCGGCGGCTCGCGCATCATCACGATCACGCTGCAGACCGTGCTGAACGTGATCGACTACGGGATGACGCCGCAGGACGCGGTCGCCGCGCCGCGCATCCATCACCAGTGGCTGCCCGACGCGGTCTATTACGAAACCTACGGCCTGTCGCCGGACACGCTCGCGATCCTGCGCAACATGGGCTACAAGATGGTCGAGCAGACGCCGTGGGGCGCCGCCGAGCTGATCATGGTCGGCCTGCCGGGCACCGAAGCGGCGAGCCGCCAGAGTTCCGGGAACGATTCGTCGGTGTCCGGCAACGTGCGCGTCGGCTTCATCTACGGCTACAACGACCCGCGCCGTCCGGCCGGCTCGGCGATCGGCTACTGACGCGATCGTTTCAAGTTGAATCGCTGCCGCCGGCGTTCGCGTTGCCGCGAATGCCGGTGCGGCGGCAAGCGTGTCCGTCAGCGGGCATCCGGCAGCCGCAGCGGCGCGCCCGGTGCGCACCGAGGCACGGCGCGCGCAGCTTTCTTCCGTCAACTCCATCGCCATGCGGCGAATCCCGTCATGAACAAACGAATGTCTGCAGCAGGGTGGATCCTGCTCGCGATGGCAGCCGGCATCCTGATCGGCTACCTGATCTACACGCAGCTTCCCGACAAGCAATCGGCCGCGGAAATCGCCGGCTACATCTCGCTCGTGTCCGACGTGTTCCTGCGGCTGATCAAGATGGTGATCGGTCCGCTGGTGTTCTCGACGCTCGTCGTCGGCATCGCGCACATGGGCGATGCGTCGTCGGTCGGGCGCGTGTTCGTGAAGGCGCTCGGCTGGTTCGTCACCGCGTCGCTGATCTCGTTGCTGCTGGGGCTGCTGATGGCGAACCTGCTGCGACCCGGCGAGAACCTCGGGCTGCCGCTGCCGGACATCGGCGCGTCCGCGCATCTCGCGACGTCCAAGTTCACGCTGAAGGATTTCGTCGGCCACATGGTGCCGAAGTCGATTGCCGAGGCGATGGCGAACAACGAGATCCTGCAGATCGTCGTGTTCTCGATGTTCTTCGGCGTCGCGCTCGCCGCACTCGGCGAGCGCGGCAAGATCCTGGTCGCCGCGATCGACCAGCTCGCGCACGTGATGCTGAAGATCACCGGCTACGTGATGAAGCTCGCGCCGCTCGCGGTGATGGCCGCGATGGCGTCGACCGTCGCGATCAACGGGTTGTCGATCCTGCTGAAGTTCGCGGTGTTCATGGGCGACTTCTACGCGAGCCTCGTGCTGCTGTGGGCCACGCTCGTCGCGGCCGGGCTGCTGTTCCTCGGTCGCCGCGTGTTCAAGCTGCTCGTGCTGATCAAGGAAGCGTTCATGCTGTCGTTCGCGACCGCGAGCTCGGAAGCCGCGTATCCGAAGATCCTCGACGCGCTCGACCGGTTCGGCGTGCGCCGCAAGATCTCGAGCTTCGTGATGCCGATGGGCTATTCGTTCAACCTCGACGGCTCGATGATGTACTGCACGTTCGCGACGCTGTTCATCGCGCAGGCGTACGACATCCACCTGTCGCTCGGCACGCAGGTCACGATGCTGCTGATCCTGATGCTGACGTCGAAGGGGATGGCCGGCGTGCCGCGCGCGTCGCTCGTCGTGATCGCGGCGACGCTGCACCAGTTCAACATCCCGGAAGCCGGGCTGCTGCTGATTCTCGGTGTCGACACGTTCCTCGACATGGGCCGCTCGGCCACCAATGCGGTGGGCAACTCGATCGCCAGCGCGGTGGTCGCGAAGTGGGAAGGCGAGCTGATGTCGGAGTCGGAAGCGCACGCGCATGCCGCGCATCTCGATGCCGAACTCGAACGGCAGAACGGCGACCCGGCCTATGGCGCCGGTCAGGCCACGTCGACCTGACGGTCAGGCCGCGAGCGCTTCGTCGATGCGCGCCGCGAGCACCATCGCGGCGGCGTTGCCCGGCGTCGAGCCGAGCAGTTGCGGCGCATAGACGCTGTCGCCGATCTCGATCGCGCGCCCCGACAGCGCGCACACGCCGCGCTTGCGCGTCGTGAACAGGCGCCACTTCTGGTAGCCGTAATGCCCGGTGCATGCATCGCACCACGAAATCATCACGGTGTCGGCCGTGGGCCGTTCGAGCACGCTGATGGTCGGCTTGCTCGTCGCGTCCCACGACGGCAGCCGGTCACGCGTGACGCTGCGCCGTCGCGGCCCGCTCCACGAAACGGACGGCATGTCGAAGCTGCCGATTGCGGCGACGGTCATGAGCCAGGGCGCTACACGATTGTTCATGTCTCTGTTCCTCGAAACGTTGCGCGGTGCCGCGACACGCGGCATCACGACAGGCGGATGCGCGGCTGCACCCAGCCGTTGATCCGTTCGGCGATCCACAGCAGGGTCGCCTTGGAGAAACCGTGCAGCGCCTGCTGGTGCCGCCGGTAGAGCATCAGGTGGCTGAACTGCGCGAAGCGGCCCTGGATGAAGCCGCCGCGGAAGAATCCGAACTGCCCGAGCGTGCCGAACGCGTCGTAGTCGCTGATCGACACCAGCGCGCCGAAATCGTGGAACGCGAACGGCGGAATCGGCGTGCCGTCGAGCCACGCGGGCAGATGCTTCGCGAGATGCTCGGCCTGCTGCGTCGCGACCTGCGCGGTCGGCGGCAGCGGCCGTTCGTGGCCGTCGGGCAGCAGGCTGCCGCAATCGCCGATCGCGAACACGCGCTCGTCGCCGGTCGCCTGCAGCGTGGGGCCGACGACGATCTGGTTCGCGCGGTTCGTGTCGAGCCCGCCCAGCGCCTGCATGAAATCGGGCGCCTTCACGCCGGCCGCCCATACCATCAGGTCCGCTTCGGCGAACGAACCGTCGCCGTAGTGGAAACCGTTCGCGTCGGCGGACGTGACGCGCGTCGACGTGAGTACGCGAAAACCGATCTGTTCGAGCCGCCGCTGGGCCGACGCGGAAATCCTCGGCGGAAACGCGTTGAGGATGCGAGGGCCGCTTTCGAGCAGGGTGAGTTGCAATCGCTCGCGCACCGTGTCGTCGCCATAGGCCTGCGCGACTTCCAGCAAGCGGCTCAACTCCGCCGCGAGTTCCACGCCCGTCGCCCCCGCGCCGACGATCGCGACGCGAAACGGCTCGTCGCGCGCGATGCTGCGGAACACGCGCATCCGCAACGCTTCGTTGAAGGTCTCGGCCTGCTGCTGGCTGTCGATGAAGTAGCAGTGCTCGCGCACGCCGGGCACGCCGAAATCGTTGGCTTGGCTGCCGAGCGCGAGGATCAGCACGTCGTATTCGAGTTCGCGTGCGTCGATCACGACGTCGCCGTCCTGCGAGCGGATCTCGCCGAGCTGCACGCGGCGGCGTGCGCGATCGAGCCCCTTCAGTTCGCCGGGCTGGTACGTGTAGCCGTGGTCGCGGGCATGGGCGAGGAAGATCACCTGCTGCTGCTGGACGTCGCGCGTGCCGGCCGCGATCGTGTGCAGCATCGGCTTCCAGATGTGCGTCGGACTGCGATCGACGACCGTGATCTGCGCCCGCCCGGAGCGGCCGAGACGCTCGCCCAGGCGGGTCGCGAGCTGCAGCCCGGCGATCCCGCCGCCGACGATGACGATGCGTGTAGGGGTTGTCATGGATAAATCATCACGTGATGAATAAGGTATGATCCTAGCGCTTCCCGGCTCCGCGTGTCAACGGAGCGGGGCAGGCCGCCCGCTTCCGGTACGTGAAACCGGGGACCGAGCACGGGCATTCGAATCGTTCAAGGAGCAGGAAAAACGTGGCAGAAGTCACTGAGCGCGCACCGTCGAAGCGGCGTACGCGCGGACGGCCGCTGGCGGATGCGTCCGTCGGCCCGGACGTGATATTGCGGGCCGCGCGCCGCACGTTCGCGAAGCGCGGCTACGACGCGACGAGCGTGCGCGAAGTCGCGCGCGAGCTGGGCATCGATGCGGCGTTGATCGCCCATCACTTCGGTACGAAGGAAACGTTGTGGCTGGCCGTCGTCGAGCAGATCGTCGAACTGGCCGAACCGATGTTCGACGCGCTGCGTGCGTTGCGCACGTCGCCGCTGCCGCATCGCGACCGCGTGCGGCGCGCGCTCGAGCTGTGCGTCGATCACGAATTCGCGGAGCCGGATATCGGCATGTTCTTCTCGACCGCGGCGACGGAGGAAGGCGGGCGGCTCGATCGACTGCAGGAACGGATCGTGCGCCCGTATCACGA
Organism: Burkholderia sp. EMB26; assembly: GCF_024730645.1. NCBI lineage: Bacteria > Pseudomonadati > Pseudomonadota > Betaproteobacteria > Burkholderiales > Burkholderiaceae > Burkholderia > Burkholderia sp. EMB26. The sequence goes on along the minus strand of NZ_CP078071.1, from coordinate 1,015,747 downwards.
TGCGATGTTTCCGCTGCTGGCGGATGCGGTCGAGGCCGGCACGATCCGGCCGGTCGATCCGAACGTGCTGTTCTTCATGATCGCGAGCGCGATCGGCACGACGGTGTCGTACAGCCACATGATGCTGGAGTTCACGTCGTTGCCGACGCGGCCGGAGGCGTTCCGGCAGGCCGTGCTCGGCGTCGCGTTCAACCTCATCGGCGACTGAGCGCCGCGCGCGACGCGCGCGGTCACGTCGCGGCGACCAGCCCGAGTTCGCGCACCGCGTTGCGCGCGCTCTCGCGCAGCGCGTCGACGAGCGGCGACGGCGTGCGGTACGCGAGCGCCAGTTCGTATGCGAGCGGGCTGCCCGCATCCTTCAGTTCGCAGAACGTAATGCCTTGCGGCTGCATCGGCACGAACAGGCGCGGCATCAGCGCGACGCCGATGCCGCCCGCGACGAGCCCGGCCGTCGTCTGCATCTGGCGCGGCTGCTGGACCACGCGCGGCGCGAAGCCCGCCTGCGCGCACGCCGTCACGATCAGCGCATGCATGCCGGGCCCGTGGTGCGCGGCGAACATGACCCACGGTTCGTCCGCCAGCTCGGCCAGCGCGATGCGGCGGCGGCGCGCGAGCCGGTGGCCGTCGGGCAGCGCGGCGACCATCCGGTCGCGCAGCAGCGGTTCGACGTGCACGTCGCCGGCATCGGCCACCGGCAGCACGACGAGGCCGGCGTCGGTGCGGTCCTGACGCAGCGCGAGCACCTGCTCGGCGGTCGTGCCTTCCTCGAGCTGGAAATCGACGTTCGGATGCCGTTCCTGGAATGCCCGCAGGATCAGCGGCAACAGCGCGTTGACGGTGCTGTCGACGAAGCGCAGCCGCAGCGTGCCGCCGAGGCCGGCGCCCGCGCGGCGCGCCACGGCCACCGCGCGCTCGGCCTGTTCGAGCGTGCGCCGCGCATCGAGCAGGAAGGCTTCGCCGGCCGGCGTGAGCCGCGAGCCGCGGTTGTCGCGTTCGAGCAACGCGACGCCCACTTCGTCCTCGAGCTTGCGGATCGCCGCGCTGAGCGGCGGCTGGGCCATGTGCAGCCGCTCGGCCGCGCGCCGGAAACTGAGCGTTTCGGCGACCGCGATGAATTGCCGGAATTGGCGCAGATCGATCATGCGATACCTTCCATGTATCAGTAGATCATCGAATTCGTATTTTACCTATCACCCTGCGTTACCGAGAATGGGGTTGTCATCCACCATCGAGATTCGGGAGGGCAGGTCATGACGGGCAATGAACAGCAGCGAACGGCGATCGTCACGGGCGGGTCGAGCGGGATCGGCTTCGCGATCGCGCACCGGCTGGTGCAGGACGGGTATCGCGTCGCGATCGTCGGGCGCGACGGGGCGCGGCTGGCGGCGGCCGTCGCGCGTCTCGGCGGCGCGGCGATCGGGCAGGCCGGCGACCTCGGCGTGCGGCGCGAAGCGGAAGCGGCGGTCGCTGCGATCGTCGCGCGCTGGCCGCGCATCGACGTGCTGGTCAACAACGCGGGGCTGACCGGGCGCGTCGGCGCGGATACCGAAGCGGCCGAGGCCGAGTCCGTCTGGGACGCGGTGCTCGACGCGAACCTGAAAAGCCTGTTCCTGACGACGATGGCCGTGCTGCCGCACCTGGCCGAGCACGCGGCGCGCATCGTCAACATCGGCTCGATCGCGGCGCGCGCCGGCAGCCTGTTGCCGGGCGGCCTTGCGTATGCGGCCGCGAAGGCCGGCGTCGAAGGCTTCACCGTCGCGCTGGCACGCGAACTCGGGCCGCGCGGCGCGACGGTCAATACGGTCGCGCCCGGCTATATCGCGGACACGCGTTTCTTCGGCGACGGCGGGGTCGCGCCGGCCATCGCGGCGACGATCCGCGAGCAGACGCCGGTCGGCCGCGCGGGGCAGCCGGACGACATCGCGGACGCGGTCGCGTGGCTCGCCGGGCCGCGCGCGTCGTTCGTCACGGGCGCGACGATCGCGGTGAACGGCGGCTGGCGCGTCGGGTGATGCAGCGCGTGCCCGGCCGGCGCGTCATTCGCAATCGGTCGGCGGCTTGTCGCCGAGCCAGCGCCGCGCGCCGGGCCCGTTGCGGCCCGCGCGGTCTTCGGGGTTGGTCAGCTTGCAGCGTTTCAGCGACAGGCAGCCGCAGCCGATGCATTCGTCGAGGTTGATATAGAGTCGCTGCAGCTCCTCGATCCGGCTCGCGACGCGCTGCTTCCAGCCGCGCGACAGCCGCTGCCAGTCCTTGTTGCTCGGCGCGGTGTCCTCGGGCAGGCTGACGAGCTGCTCGGCGATTTCGTCGAGCGAATAGCCGATCTTCTGCGCGAACACGATGAACGCGATCAGCCGCAGCACCGCGCGCGAATAGTGGCGATGGCTCGAGCCGTTGCGGTGCGACTTGATCAACCCGCGCGTCTCGTAGAAACGCAGCGTCGACGCCGGCACGCCGCTGCGCGCGGCCACTTCGCGGATCGACATCAGCGGCCATTGCGGGGTTTCCTGGATACCCATGACGCCCTCCGGGAAAGCTTGACTTGAAGTTAACTTCAACTTTTATGCTACGCGGCAGTTTAACCCGTCGCGAGGCATCATGCTCTCCTTTTCCCTACGCAGGACGTCGCCTTTGGGCGCGGCTTGCGCCCTGTTGCTGGCGTTGTCGGGCTGTCACGACGGCAAAGGCACATCGTCGGCTCATCCCCTTCCCGAAGTCGGCGTCGCCACCGTTGCGCCACGCACCATCCGCCTCGCGGACGAATTCAACGGGCGCGTCGAAGCGGTCGACGCGGTCGAACTGCGGCCGCGCGTCAGCGGCTATCTGCAGCGTGTCGCGTACAAGGAGGGCGATGTGGTCGCGCAGGGCGCGCTGCTGTTCGAGATCGATCCGCGGCCGTACCGGATCGCGCTCGACCGCGCGAATGCGCAGCAGCAGCGCGCGCGTGCGGCCGCGAGCCTCGCGAACGTGCAGCTCAAGCGCGTGCAGACGCTGATCGATGCGCATGCGACGTCGCAGGAAGAACTCGACAACGCGCGCGCCGCCGCCGAGCAGGCGCGCGCCGATCTGCAGGCGGCCGATGCGGCCGTGGCCGACGCGAAGCTCAATCTCGGCTTCACCGAAGTGCGCGCGCCGATCGCGGGCCGTGTCGGCCGCGCGGTCGCGACCGTCGGCAACCTCGCACGCGCGGACGACACGCTGCTGACGACCGTCGTGTCGCAGGACCCCGTCTACGTGTATTTCGATTGCGACGAGCAGAGCTACCTGCGCTACAACGCGCGGCGCGCCGATCCGAAGCATCGCGCGATCGGCGCCGATCCGGTGCGCGTCGGCCTCGCGAACGAAACGGGCTTTCCGCATGCGGGCACCGTCGATTTCCTCGACAACCGGCTCGATCCGCAAACCGGCACGATCCGCGCCCGCGTGCGGCTGCCGAATGCGGACCATACGTTTACGCCGGGCCTGTATGCGCGCGTGCAGCTCGTCAGCGGCCACGACCAGGATGCATTGCTGGTCGACGACAAGGCCGTGCTGACCGACCAGGACCGCAAGTACGTCTACGTGATCGGCCCCGGCGACAAGGCGTTGCGCCGCGACGTGACGATCGGCCGCGAGCTCGACGGCGAGCGGATCGTCGAGAAGGGGCTGCAGTCGGGCGACCGCGTGGTGGTCGACGGCGTGCAGCGCATCTACTATCCGGGCGCGCAGGTGAAGCCGAAGGCGCTGCCCGCACGCGCCGCGGCGGACCCCGGCGCCGGCACGCAGGCCGTGGCCGATGCCGGCGCGCCTGCCGCGCAATGACGGGAGCGAGACGATGGATTTCTCCCGTTTCTTCATCGACCGGCCGATCTTCGCGGTCGTGCTGTCGATCGTCATCTTCGCGCTCGGCCTGATCTCGATTCCGATGCTGCCGGCCGGCGAATATCCGGAGGTCGTGCCGCCGAGCGTCGTCGTGCGTGCCACGTACCCCGGCGCGAACCCGAAGGAAATCGCCGAGTCGGTCGCCGAACCGCTGGAAGAGGCGATCAACGGCGTCGAAGGCATCATGTACATGAAGTCGGTCGCCGGGTCGGACGGCAGCCTGCAGGTCGTCGTCACGTTCCTGCAGGGCGTCGATCCCGACACGGCCGCCGTGCGCGTGCAGAACCGCGTGAGCCAGGCGCTGTCGCGCCTGCCCGACGAGGTGCGGCAGTACGGCGTGACCACGCAGAAGCAGTCGCCCACGCCGCTGATGTACGTGAGCCTTTATTCGCCGGACAACAGCCGCGATTCGCTGTACCTGCGCAACTACCTGACGCTGCACGTGAAGGACGAGCTGTCGCGGCTCACCGGCATCGGCGACGTCGGCGTGTACGGCTCCGGTGACTACGCGATGCGGCTGTGGCTCGACCCGAACCGGCTCGCGTCGCGCGGGTTGACCGCGAGCGACGTGATCGCGGCCGTGCGCGAGCAGAACGTGCAGGTGTCGGCCGGCCAGCTCGGCGCGGAGCCGTCGCCGAAGAAAAACGACTTCCTCGTGTCGATCAACGTGCGCGGCCGCCTGCGCACGGTGCAGGAATTCGGCGACATCGTGCTGCGCAACGGCGACGACGGCCAGGTGGTGAAGCTGTCCGACGTCGCGCGCATCGAGCTCGGCGCAGGCGACTACACGCTGCGCTCGTATTTCAACGACAAGCATTCCGCCGTGGTCGGCATCTTCCTGTCGCCGGGCGCGAATGCGCTGGACGTCGCGAAGGCCGTGTACGCGAAGCTCGACGAGCTGTCGAAGCGCTTCCCGCCCGGCGTCGCGTACCGCCCCGTGTGGGACCCGACGGTGTTCGTGCGCGAATCGATCCGCGCGGTGCAGCACACGCTGGTCGAGGCCGTGGTGCTGGTCGTGCTCGTCGTGATCCTGTTCCTGCAGACCTGGCGCGCGTCGATCATTCCGCTCGTCGCGGTGCCGGTGTCGGTGGTCGGCACGTTCGCGTGGCTCTACCTGCTCGGCTATTCGATCAATACGCTGACGCTGTTCGGGCTCGTGCTCGCGATCGGCATCGTCGTCGACGATGCGATCGTGGTCGTCGAGAACGTCGAGCGCAACATCGCGCAGGGGTTGAGCCCGCGCGATGCCGCGCACCAGGCGATGCGCGAGGTGTCGGGGCCGATCGTCGCGATCGCGCTCGTGCTGTGCGCGGTGTTCGTGCCGATGGCATTCATGTCGGGCGTCACCGGCCAGTTCTACAAGCAGTTCGCGGTGACGATCGCGATCTCGACGGTGATCTCCGCGATCAACTCGCTGACGCTGTCGCCCGCGCTCGCGGCGAAGCTGCTGCGTCCGCACGGCGCGCCGAAGGATGCGTTGACGCGCGGGCTCGATCGCGCATTCGGCTGGCTGTTTCATCCGTTCAACCGCTTCTTCGAGCGCAGTTCCAACCGCTACCACGGCGTCGTCGGGCGCACGCTGAAGCGGCGCGGCGTGGTGTTCGCCGTCTATGCGGCGCTGCTCGCGGCCACCGCGCTGCTGTTCAACGCGGTGCCGGGCGGCTTCATCCCGGTGCAGGACAAGCTGTACCTGTTCGCGGGCGCGAAGCTGCCGGAAGGCGCATCGCTCGCGCGCACCAGCGCGGTGACCGAGCAGATGACGAAGATCGCGCTCGGCACCGACGGCGTCGAGATGGTGCCGGCGTTCGCGGGGCTGAACGCGCTGCAGGGCGTGAACACGCCGAACATCACGAACTCGTACGTGATCCTGAAGCCGTTCGACCAGCGTCACCGCAGCGCCGCGCAGATCAATGCGGACCTGAACGCGCGCTTCGCGGCGATCGACGGCGGCATCACCTATGCGCTGATGCCGCCGCCGATCCAGGGCCTCGGCAACGGCTCCGGCTACTCGCTGTACCTGGAGGATCGCGGCGGGCTCGGCTACGGCGAATTGCAGAAGGCGCTCGGCGCGTTCCAGGCCGCGGTCGCGAAGACGCCGGGGATGAGCTATCCCGTCAGCTCGTACCAGGCGAACATCCCGCAGCTCGAGGTGAAGGTCGACCGGCTGAAGGCGAAGGCGCAGGGCGTCGCGCTGACCGATCTGTTCAATACGTTGCAGGTGTATCTCGGCTCGATGTACGTGAACGACTTCAACGTGTTCGGCCGCGTGTATCGCGTGATGGCGCAGGCGGACGCCGGCCACCGGCAGACGGCCGCCGACATCGCGAACCTGCGCACACGCAACGCGAAGGGCGAGATGGTGCCGATCGGCTCGATGGTGACGGTCGGGCCCGCGTACGGCCCCGACCCGGTGGTCCGCTACAACGGCTATCCGGCCGCCGACCTGATCGGCGACGCCGATCCGAAGATGATGTCGTCGTCGCAGGCGATCGCGAAGCTGCAGCAGATCGCGAAGGAGGTGCTGCCGCCGGGCATCACGCTCGAATGGACCGACCTCAGCTATCAGCAGGTCACGCAGAGCAACGCGGCGATCGTCGTGTTCCCGCTCGCGGTGATGCTGGTGTTCCTGGTGCTTGCGTCGCTGTACGAGAGCTGGACGCTGCCGCTCGCGGTGATCCTGATCGTGCCCGTGTGCATGTGCGCGGCGCTGTTCGGCGTGTGGCTGTCCGGCGGCGACAACAACGTGTTCGTGCAGGTCGGCCTGGTCGTGCTGATGGGGCTTGCGTGCAAGAACGCGATCCTGATCGTCGAATTCGCGCGCGAACTCGAGATCCAGGGCAAGGGCGTGGTCGAAGCCGCGCTCGAGGCGTGCAAGCTGCGGCTGCGTCCGATCGTGATGACGTCGGTCGCGTTCATCGCGGGCTCGGTGCCGCTGCTGATCGGCAGCGGCGCGGGCAGCGAGGTGCGGGCGGCCACCGGCATCACCGTGTTCGCCGGGATGCTGGGCGTCACGCTGTTCGGGCTGTTCCTGACGCCCGTGTTCTATGTGGCGATCCGCAAGCTCGCGGGCGGCACGCCGGCCGTCTGGAGCGAACAGCACGGCACCCTCGAAGGAGAAAACCGATGAGCGCCGCTTTCCGTCTTTCCGCGCTCGCGATGTCGGTGACGCTCGCCGCATGCGCGGTGGGCCCCGATTTCAAACGGCCCGACACCGCCACCGCCGCGCGGTTCGCGCGCGACGCCCACCCGGCGACGCAGCACGATGCGGCGCCGGCCGAGACGCCGCCCGAGACGCCGCCCGAGACGCCGCCCGACGCGTCGGCTGCCGCCGATGCCACGTTCTGGCGCGGGTTCGGCGATCCGACGCTGACGCAGTTGATCGATGCCGCGCTCGCCGCGAACCAGGACCTGCAGGTCGCCGTATCGCGCTACGACGCATCGAATGCGCTGCTGTCGCAGGCCACGTTCGACCGCTATCCGACGATTACCGCGAGCGGCCAGATCGGCCATCGGTTGATGAGCAAGGACCAGGCGTTCGGTGCGCCGCGCAGCCAGCGCGATGCGCCGACGTCGAGCATCGGCATCAATGCCGCGTGGGAACTCGACCTGTTCGGCCGGGTGCGCCGCTCGATCGAGTCGCAGCGCGCGGAAACGGCGGCCAGCGCGGCCGACGTGCGCGCGGTGCGCGTCGCGATCGCGGGCGAGGTCGCGAGCACGTACGTCGATCTGCGCGGCTCGCAGGAGCGCTTGCGGATCGCCCGCGAGAATGCCGACAACCAGAAGCAGACGCTCGCGCTGATCAATGCGCGCGTCGGCGCGGGACGCGGCTCCGAACTGGATGCGGCGCGCGCGCGTGCGCAGTACGAATCGACGACCTCGCGGATCGCCGTGTACGAAGCCGCGATCGGCGTCGACGAGCATCGGCTCGCGGTGCTGACCGGGCAGACGCCGGACGCGCTGATCGGCCGGTTCGACCTGCCGGGGACGGCCGCGTCGACCGGCACGCCGGTGCTGCTGCCGGCGCTCGCGGCCGACATCGATCCCGGCACGCCGGGCGACCTGCTGCGCCGCCGGCCCGATGTCGCGGCCGCCGAGGCGCGGCTGCATGCGGCGACCGCGCGCGTCGGCGTCGCGACCGCCGACCTGTTCCCGCGCTTCACGCTGTCGGGGCTGCTCGGCAGCGCGACGAGCAGCTACGGGTTCTTTCGCGCGGGCAGCGACACGAACCTGATCGCGCTCGGCATCGACTGGTCGTTTCTCGACGTCGGCCGCGTGCGCGCACGGATCGCCGCGAGCGACGCGGAAGCGGCCGGCCAGCTTGCGCAGTACCGGCAGACCGTGCTCGGCGCGCTGGAGGAAACCGAGAACGCGCTGCTGCGTGTCGCCCGCACGCGCGACGAGACCGCGCACCTCGTGCGCGCGGCCGACGACAGCGCGCGCGCCGCGCAGCTCGCGCAGGCCCGGTTCTCGGCCGGCGCGATCGACTACTACGAAGTGCTGGACGCGCAGCGGACGCTGCTGCAGGCGCAGGACGCCGCGGCCGACGGGCGGATGCGCAGCGCGGCATCGACGGTCGCGCTGTACAAGGCGCTCGCGGGCGGCTGGCCGTCGGGCACGGGGCAGGGCGCGCCCGGTCCGCTCGCGCGGTCGGGGCAGTAGCGCCGGCGGCGCGGCAGGCCGATGCGATGCAGCCTGCCGCGCGCCGCATGACTACACGGTGGCCGGATCGACCTTGTCGATATCGATGCCGTAACGCCGGATCGCTTCGCCGACGCGAGCCCGTTCGATCACGCCGTCGTCGGCGAGCGCCTTCAGCGCGGCGATCACGATGAAGTGCCGGTCGACCTCGAAGAACGTGCGCAGCGCCTCGCGCGTATCCGAGCGGCCGAAGCCGTCGGTGCCGAGCGACACGAAGCGGCGACCGTCGACGAACGCCCGGATCTGGTCGCCGACGATCTTCATGTAGTCGGTCGCGACGACCACCGGCCCCGCCCGGCCGTCGAGGCATTGCTGCACGTACGGCACGCGCGGCGCCGCGTCCGGATGCAGCAGGTTCCAGCGTTCCGCGGCGAGCCCGTCGCGGCGCAGCTCGGTCAGGCTCGTCGCGCTCCAGACGTCGCTCGACACGCCGAAGTCCTGCGCGAGCAGGTCGCTCGCGGCAAGCGTTTCGCGCAGGATCGCGCCGCTGCCCATCAACTGCACGCGCGGCGCGTCGGCCGCGTGCGGCGGGCCGTCGCGCAGCAGGTAGAGCCCCTTCAGGATGCCGGTTTCCGCACCGTCGGGCAGCGCCGGATGCGGATAGTTCTCGTTGAGCAGCGTGATGTAGTAGTAGACGTCCTCCTGCTCCGCGAACATCCGCCGCAACCCGTCGCGCACGATCACCGCGAGTTCGTACGCATAGGTCGGGTCGTACGACACGCAGTTCGGAATCACCGACGACAGCACCTGGCTGTGCCCGTCGTTGTGCTGCAGCCCTTCGCCCATCAATGTCGTGCGGCCCGACGTCGCGCCGAGCAGGAAGCCGCGCGTGCGCGCGTCGCCGGCGGCCCACGCGAGATCGCCGACCCGCTGCAGCCCGAACATCGAATAGAAGATGTAGAACGGGATCGCCGGCAACCCGTGGTTGCTGTACGCGGTGCCGGCCGCGATCCACGACGCGATCGCGCCCGATTCGTTGATCCCTTCCTGCAGGATCTGCCCGTCCTTCGCTTCCTTGTAGTAGCTGAGCTGACCCGCGTCCTGCGGCGTATAGAGCTGGCCGAGATGCGAATGGATGCCGATCTGGCGGAACAGGCCCTCCATCCCGAACGTGCGCGACTCGTCCGGCACGATCGGCACGACCAGCTTGCCGAGCTGTGGGTCCTTCAGCAGCGTGCCGAGGATGCGCACGAACGCCATCGTCGTCGACAAGCCGCGCTCGCCGGTGTCTTTCAGTTGCGCGTCGAATGCGGCGAGCGGCGGCGTCGGCAGCGGCGCGACCGCGTGGAAGCGGGCCGGCACGTGGCCGCCGAGCGCGGCGCGGCGTTCCGCGAAATAGCGTGCCTCGGCACTGCCCGGTTCCGGCTTCAGGTAAGGCAGCGCGTCGAGCTGCGCGTCGCTGACCGGCAGCGCGAAGCGGTCGCGGAATGCACGTACCGCATCCGCGCTCATCTTCTTCAACTGATGGTTCACGTTCTGGCCTTCGCCGGCTTCGCCCATCCCGAAGCCCTTGACCGTCTTCGCGAGCACGACGGTCGGCCGGCCGTCGGCGCGCATCGCCTGCGCATAGGCCGCATGCACCTTCTCCGGATCGTGGCCGCCGCGCGCCAGTTTCCAGATGTCGTCGTCGGACAGGTCGGCGACCAGATCGAGCAGTTCGGGGTACTTGCCGAAGAAATGCTCGCGCACGTAGGCGCCGCTTTGCGACTTGAAGGTCTGGTAGTCGCCGTCCACGCATTCCATCATGCGCTGGCGCAGCAGGCCCGTCGTGTCGCGTTCGAGCAGGCGATCCCAGCCGCCGCCCCAGATCACCTTGACGACGTTCCAGCCGGCCGCGCGGAACGTGCCTTCGAGTTCCTGGATGACCTTGCCGTTGCCGCGCACCGGGCCGTCGAGGCGCTGCAGGTTGCAGTTGACGACGAAGATCAGGTTGTCGAGCCGCTCGCGCCCGGCCAGCGAGATCGCCGCGAGCGATTCGGGCTGGTCCATTTCGCCGTCGCCGAGAAACGCCCACACCTTGCGGCCCTGATGCGCCTTCAGCCCGCGATATTCGAGGTAACGCATGAAACGCGCCTGATACGCGGCCGTGAGCGGCCCGAGCCCCATCGACACGGTCGGGAACTGCCAGAAATCGGGCATCAGGCGCGGATGCGGATACGACGACAGTCCGTCGCGGCCCGCTTCGCGGCCGGTCTCGCGGCGGAAATGGTCGAGCTGCGCGTCGGTGATGCGGCCTTCCAGGTACGCGCGGCCATAGATGCCGGGCGCCGAGTGGCCCTGGATGTAGACCATGTCGCCGTCGAACGTATCGGTGCGGCCGCGGAAGAAGTGGTCGAAGCCGACGTCGTACAGCACGGCCGCCGACTGGTAGGTCGCGATGTGGCCGCCGACGTTCGAATGCCAGCCGGCGCGCAGCACCATCACCATCGCGTTCCAGCGAATCATCGCGTTCAGCCGCCGCTCGAGCGCGAGATCGCCCGGGTAGGCCGGCTGCCGCTCGCGCGGCACGGTGTTCACGTACGCGGTCGTCACGCGGCCGTGCAGGTCGCCATGCCGGGCCGCGTCGAGATCGGCGAGCTGGTCGAGCAGATAGTGCGCGCGCGGACGGCCTTCGAGCGCGATCACGGATTCGAGCGCATCGAGCCATTCGCGGGTTTCCTGCGGATCGATGTCGGGTAACGCGAGAGGTGCGGTCATGCAATGTCTCCAGAAGCATCAGGCAGCGCGCAGCGACGGTCGTGGCGCCGCGTCGCGCGACGAAACGCCCGCCGGTTGGCGGGCAAGTAGTTGCAATTGCAATCGTATGACGGGCATTGTTATCGAGGTAAAATTTAATTGCAAATGCAATTCAACGAAAGGAACGACCTGACATGAGCGCACCCGAACCCGATCTGTGGTTCTCGTTCGTCCGCGCGCACCGGACGATGATTCGCGAGATCGAGCGCCGCCTTGCGGCGGCCGGCCTGCCCGCGTACGCGTGGTACGACGCGCTGTGGGGGCTCGAAAGCGGGCCCGACGGCACGCGCCGCATGCACGAACTCGCCGACGTGCTCGCGATCGAGCGCTACAACCTCACGCGGCTCGTCGATCGGCTGGAACAGGACGGGCTCGTCACGCGCGCGCGGTCGGCCGACGATGGCCGCGCGGCGTTTGCGAGCATCACCGACAAGGGGCGGACGCTGCGCAAGAAGATGTGGAAGGTGTACCAGTCGACGGTCGCGGAGCTGTTTCTCGACCAGTTCACGGGCAAGGAGCAGGCGACGATGGCCGCCGCGCTCGATCGCGCGACCGCCGCCGCGCGCGACGCGGCGGCCGACGCGAAGTAACGGCGTCCGGCGCGCATCAGCCGCGCGTATGGCCGCGCATCGCCTGCGCGGCCCAGTCGGCCGGCACGCGGCCATCGTCGGCCAGCAGGCGCAGCGCGACCGCGACGATCCAGCGCGCGGTCGGCGCGCGTGCGCCGGGCCCGGCCGAATCCGCGCCGAGCGCCGTGAAGCGGGCCGGCACGAACGCACCGATCTGCGCGGCAATGTGCCGTGCATAGCCGGTCACCGCGAGCACCGGCGTGCCGCCTTCGCCGAGGCAGGCCCGCACGTGCGGAACGCGCGGGGCGTCATGCGGATGCAGCAGGTTCCAGCGTTCGGCCGCGCGACCGTCGCGCGCGAGCTGCGTATAGCTCGGGCAGCTCCAGATCGTCGAGTCGATTCGCCATTCGTCGTGCAGCAGGTCGGCCGCTTCCCTGACCTGCGCGAGCGTGCTGCCCGCGCCGCACAGCCGGATATGCGCTGCGGCGCCGGCGGCGGCACGCCGGCCGGCCCGCACCATGCCGTTGAACGCGTCGCGGGCGGCCGACGCCGACAGCGGCTTCGCATCGGGCTCGCAGTCGTCATGGCTCGCGAGATAGACGAAGCCAGGCTGGCCGGCGACGTACAGCGTGCGCAGCGCGTGGCGCAGGATCGCGATCGCTTCGTGTCCCGACGCCGGATCGTACGGCGTGCACGCGGCGTTCGCGGCGAGCCAGTGCGGGACGTCGGGCGTCACGCCCTTCGGCCATGACGATGCGGCCGTTTCCGCGTCGTTCACGAAGATCCCGCGATCGACGGTTTCGATCGACGCGAGCCGCAACCGGTCGATCGCGCGCGCATGCAGCAGGTACAACAGCGGCCGCTCGAAGCGCTTGCCCGGATCGAGAAGCCGCAGCGGCCACGCACTGATGTGGCGATGCGCATGCGTGCCGGAAACCGGCTCGCGCGCATCGGCGCGGACGATCCACACGCGCTTCGACGTCGCCGCATCGCGTTCGAGACACTCGGCGGCTGCCCGCATCGCGCCGAGCGGCGAGACCGCCGCGCCCGGCGGCACGAGCCGCCGCGTGGTCAGCCGTTCGAGGCAGGCCGCCGCGGCGCGGCGGGTATCGGGCGTCCGCACGGGCGGACCGGATCGCGCAGTCTGCATGTCCCTCCTTCGAGTACTGGCATGGCGCCGGCGTCATCGATTCCGGCATAGGATTGCAATTGCAACGATTGTAGTTGCAACGATAACCCGATGACAAGGACCGACATGACCTCGACGCACTCCCTCACGTTCTATACGGCCGACACGCCGAACGGGCACAAGATCGCGATCTACCTGGAAGAGGCCGGGCTCGCGCACGATCGCGTGCTGGTGGACCTGTCCGCCGGCGAGCAGCGCAGCCCGGCGTATCTCGCGATCAATCCGAACGGCAAGATCCCGGCCATCGTCGACCACGACACGGGGCTCGCCGTATTCGAATCCGGCGCGATCCTCGGCTATCTCGCCGCCAAGACCGGCTGCCTGCAGCCTGACACGCTGGCCGAGCGCACGGCGGTCCAGCAATGGCTGCATTTCCAGATCGGCGGGATCGGGCCGATGCTCGGCCAGCTGTGGTGGTTCCTGCATGCATCGAAGACGGTCAATGCGGAAGCGATCGACCGCTACCGGAAGGAGGCGCTGCGGCTCTACGGGGTCGTGAACGGCCGCCTGTCGGAATCGGCGTATCTCGCGTCGTCGCGGTATTCGATCGCCGATATCGCCGCGTTCCCGTGGCTGCGCACGGCGGCCGAGCTCGATCTCGACGTGACCGGCTTCCCGCACGTCGAGCGCTGGCTCGCCGAGATCGCCGCGCGGCCGGCCGTGCAACGGGGCCTGATCGCATGCCGCGCGCCGGCCGCCGAGGCGGCGCACTGACGTCGCATCGCCCGCGCCGGATGGACGGCGCGGGCGCCGGCCGCTTGGCCGCCGGGAAAACATTGTTCTCCTTCGTCGTAAACGTCTCGAATGCGTGATATTTGCGCGGCCCGATCCGGTTTAGAGTGGCCGCGAATCGATGACGATGTGTCGTATGGCCGCAGCCCCGGGCCGTACCGACGCACGAGGAGCTGGAGACAAAATGAGTGAAGGCAGGATTACGCAGGTCGAGTCGTTCGGTTTCGAGCGCATTCCCGATGCATCGCGCTATGCGCGGCCGATCGATCTGTTCCGGTTGCTGTTCGGCGGTTGCAATACGTTTTCCACATCGGTGCTCGGCAGCTTTCCCGTGCTGGTCGGGCTGTCGTTCAAGGCGGGCGTCTGCGCGATCGTGCTCGGCGTGCTCGCCGGCACCTGCATCCTCGCGCCGATGAGCCTGTTCGGCCCGCGCAACGGCACCAGCGACCCGGTGTCGTCCGGCGCGCATTTCGGCATCCACGGCCGGATCGTCGGCTCGTTCCTCGCGCTGCTCACGTCGATCGCGTTCTTCTCGCTCGCGGTGTGGAGCTCGGGCGACGCGCTCGTCGGCGGTGCGCACAACCTGGCCGGCGTGCCGGTCAACGGCTTCACGCTCGGCGCCGCGTACCTGGTGTTCGCGGTGCTCGTGCTGATCGTCTGCATCTACGGCTTCCGCTTCATGCTGTGGGTCAACAAGATCGCCGTGTGGGCCGCGAGCGTGCTGTTCGTCGCGGGCCTGTTCGCGTTCGCCGGCCTGTTCGACATGCGCTACGCGGGTACGCTGCAACAGGGCAGCGCGGGCTTCTGGGCCGCGTTCGTCGGTGCGGTGCTGGTCGCGCTGAGCAACCCGGTGTCGTTCGCGTCGACGCTGGGCGACTGGGCGCGCTATATTCCGCAGCACACGCCGAAGCGTCGCGTGATGGGGGCGGTGTTCGCCGCGCAGATCGCGACCTTCGTGCCGTTCTTCTTCGGCCTCGCGACCGCGACGATCATCGCGTCGAAGGCGCCCGCGTTCATCGCGTCGAACGACTACGTCGGCGGATTGCTCGCGATTTCGCCGCGCTGGTTCCTGCTGCCGATGTGCCTGATCGCGATCATCGGCGGGATGTCGACCGGCACGACCGCGCTGTACGGCACGGGCCTCGACGTATCGAGCATGTTCCCGCGGGTCCTGAACCGTGTGCGCGCGACGCTGCTGATCGGCACGATCGCGATCGCGTTCATCTTCGTCGGGCGTTTCTGGTTCAACCTCGTCGAAAGCGTCGCGACGTTCTCGACGCTGATCGACACGTTCAGCTGTCCGTGGATGGCGATCATGGTGATCGGCTACGTGACCCGCCGCGGTTACTATCTCGCCGACGATCTGCAGGTGTTCAATCGCGGGCTGCGCGGTGGCCACTACTGGTTCACGCACGGCTGGAACGTGCGCGCGATGGGCGCGTGGCTGCCGGCCGCGTTCGTCGGGCTCGCGTTCGTGAACCTGCCGGGCCAGTTCGTCGGGCCGCTCGGTAACCTCGCGGGCGGGCTCGACCTGAGCGTGCCGCTGTCGCTGGCGGTCGGCGGGATGCTGTACTTCGCGCTGCTGACGCTGTATCCGGAACCGGACGGCGTGTACGGCCCGCATGGGCGCCGTTTCGTGCGCGGCGGCAAGCGGAAGGCGCGCGAGGTCGGCGCACCGGCGATCCAGCCGAAGGGATACTGATTGACGGTCGACGGGTTGCACCTGATCCGGAAACGACAACGCCGCCGTGCGGGCTCAGCCGCCGGCGGCGTTGTCGTTTGGGTTGACGTTTGTGGCGAAGCGCCGCGTTGTGTCAGTGGAACGTGCTGCCCGCGAGCAGCCCGCCGTCGACGATGAATTCCGAGCCCGTGCAATACGTGGATTCGTCGGACGCGAGGAACAGCACGAGGCTGGCCACTTCGTCGGGCTTGCCGATGCGCGCGATCGGCAGGCCGCTGTAGATCGACGACGGATCGAAATCCGCGAACTCGGGCGGGCGCGCCATCACCGTATCGATGCCGCCCGGATGCACCGAGTTCACGCGAATGCCGTAGCGGCCGAATTCGAGCGCGGCGGCCTTCGTCATCCCGCGCACCGCGAACTTGCTCGACACGTAAGCGCTGCCGCCCGCGACGCCTTCCATCCCGGCCGTCGACGACACGTTGACGATCGACCCGCCGCCCGCATCCTTCAGCGCGGCCAGTGCCGACTTCATCCCGAGCCAGCAGCCGACCTGGTTCACGTCGATCACCTTGCGGTAGTCATCGAGCGAGCACGCTTCGATCGGCACGAGCTTCAGGATCGCCGCGTTGTTCACGAGAATGTCCAGCCGGCCGAACTGCGCGAGCGTGGCCTGAACGGCGGCGTGCCAGTCGGCTTCGTTCGTCACGTCGAGATGCTGGAAGCGTGCGGCATCGCCGAGTTCGGCCGCGACGCGCCGGCCGGCGTCGTCCAGCACGTCGGCGATCACCACGCGTGCGCCTTCGGCGACGAACCGGCGCGCTTCCGCTTCGCCCTGGCCGCGGGCGCCGCCCGTGATCAGCGCCACCTTGCCTTCGAGTCGTTTCATCGTGCTTGCTCCTGTGAGTGAAAGGGGGCGTGCGCGGCTCGCGTGGACGCGGCCGCCGCGTCCACGCTGCGGACCGGATCGCCACCGCGCCACGCGCGGGCTTCGGCGATGCCGTGCGCGATCAGGTCGCGCATGCCGGCGCCTTCGATCACTTCGATGCGCACGCCGGGATCGTCGGCGTCGTCGAGATACGCGACGCGTGTGGCCGCGTTGTGCGCATCGAACACGACGCGCAGGCCGCGGGCGGCGAGCCGTGCGACCGCCGCATCGAGATCGTCGACGACCCACGCGACGTGATGCAGGCCGACGAGCGGTTGCCCGTGCGCGTCGCGATACGGCGACGGCGTGTCGTTCGTCACGTGGATCAGTTCGATCTGCAGATCGCCGCGATACGCGAGCCCGACGTCCATCGTGACCGTCACCGGTTCGCCGAGATGGCGGCCGTCGAGCCGCACGTTGCGGAACACGGTCCACGGGCCGACCTCGTGGCGGGCGCGCCAGCGCGCGATGCTGCGGTCGAGGTCGGCGACTACGTAGCCGATCTGGTCGATGGGGCCGAGGGCGGGGTCGTGCATGTCGTCTCCGTGGCGGACGCACCGGTGCGTGCCGTGCGATGCATGACGGCCATGATCGCAACAAAGCGCGTGTTTCGTGCCATCCAAACGGACGAGTAGGCGCGCACGCAGCGTCGTGCGATGCGGCGCCCCGACGCAACGCGTGCGCGAGCTGAAAGCGGGCAATGCGCTCGACGCGTTACCGCGCGTTCGACCCCTTGACCGTCAGCCGGCACACGGTCGCGAGCGCGAGCAGGTTCGGGTCGCGCTCGCGACGATGCAGAAAGCTCAGGCCGATTGTCTGGCGGATCGTCGGTCCGGCGAGCGGTCGCGAGCGCGATCCGGTGCGCGACCAGATCGCGCACGCGGCCCGGCAGCAGCGAGCAGCCGACGCCGCCCGACACGAGGTTGATCAGCGAGAAGATGTCGCCCACGCGCATCACGACGTTCGGCGTGACACCGGCCGCGCGGAACGCCTCCGTGAAGCCGTGGCGCGTCGCGAAGCCTTCGCCGAGCGACACGAACGGTTCGTCGCCGCATGCGTGGAGATCGATCGCATCGCGTTGCGCATACGGCGAATCGACCGACGCGGCGAAGGACATCTCGTCCTCGAACAGCGCGATCGACTCGATCTCGGCGTCCGGGTCGGGCAGCGCCATCAGCGACGCCAGATAGGGCCACGATCCATCGGCGCGGGCCACAGGCGGGGTATCGGGCGAGCCGATGATGAGCATCGCGGCCGGCCATCTACCGCGGCGGCCGCCGCGTCATTACGCTTGGGCGATCGTCCACTCTGTCCGGAAGGTCGCCATGTCCCGGCTCGACTACACCCTGCTCGGCCCCTGCCTGCTCGCCATCGCGCTCGACGCGATGGGGTTCGGGCTCGTCTATCCGATGATGTCCGCGATCTTCAGCGATCCGCACGCGGGCATCCTGCCGGCCGACGCCGGCGCGCATGCGCGCAATTTCTATCTCGGCCTCGGCTACGGGATCTACCCGCTGTGCATGTTCTTCGGCTCGTCGCTGATGGGCGAGCTGTCCGATCGCTATGGCCGCCGCCGGATCCTGCTGCTGTGCGTGCTCGGCCTCGCGGCCGGCTACGCGCTGATGGCGGCCGGCGCGTGGCGGGCCAGCATCGCGCTGCTGCTGGTCGGCCGTGGGCTCACGGGCCTGATGGCCGGCTGCCAGGGCATCGCGCAGGCGGCCATCACCGATCTCAGCACACCCGACACGAAGGCGTACAACATGAGCATCATGTCGCTCGCGTTCAGCGCGGGCGTGATCGTCGGCCCGGTGCTCGGCGGCGTCACGTCCGACCGGACGATCTCGCCGCTGTTCGACTACGGCACGCCGTTCGTGCTGGTCGCCGCGCTGTCGCTGATCTGCGCGGGCTGGACCTGGGCGTCGTATCGCGATTCCGCCGCGCCGCGCGGCGATACGCGCATCGATCCATTGCTGCCGCTGCGGATCATCTGGGAGGCCGCGCGACAGCGCAACGTCGCGTTCCTGTCGGTGGTGTTCTTCCTGATGCAGGTCGGCTACGGACTCTACCTGCAGACCATCATGCTGCTGTTGCAGGCGAAATTCGGCTATACGAGCGCGCGGCTCGGGCTGTTCAGCGGCGTGATCGGCATCTGTTTCGTGTTCGGGCTGCTGTGTGTCGTGCGGTTGATGTTGCGCGTGTGGCGCGTGATCGATATCGCGAAGACGGGCCTGCTCGTGGCCGGCCTTGGCCAGATCCTGTCCGCGCTGTTTCCGCACGAACCGGTGCTGTGGGCGCTCGCGATGGTCGTCGGCTGCTTCGACATGGTTGCGTACACGACGATGTATACGGCGTTTTCCGATGCCGTCAGCGACGATCGGCAGGGCTGGGCGCTCGGCGTCGCGGGCTCGGTGATGGCGGTCGCGTGGGTCGTGACGGGTGCGCTGACGAACCTGCTGCCCGTATTCGGCGAAATCGGACTGCTGCTGATCGGCGGCGCGGGTTTCCTGCTCAGCTTCGCGATGATGGTCGCGTACGGCCGCACGCGGCCGGGCGCGCGAACGGCCGCGCTCTCGTAAGTTGCTCACACGTACGTTGGCCCGATCCTGTCGGAGGTTGTCCCGCGCGCCGCTGTCGCATCGCGCCGCGCGGCCCGACACTGGCGCGTCGCGGCCGGAGAGGTTCCGGGCCGCGTGCGGCGGCGCCGGCCGGGCCGGCGCGCCGTTTCGTCAATGTAACCACCGAGAGAGCATGTCATGCAACATCCGACCATCCGTACCCTGGCCGGCGCGAGCGCGCCGACGTCGATCGCCGCCGCCCGCACCGCGCTGCTGGTGATCGATTTCCAGAACGAATACTTCAGCGGCCGCCTGCCGATTCCGGACGGGCCGCGCGCGCTGGGCAATACGCAGCGCGTGATCGCGTTCGCCGATCGCGCGGGCATTCCGGTGTTCCACGTCCAGCACGTCGATACGGCCGACAGCCCGATCTTCGCCGATGGCAGCGACGGCTTCCGTTTTCATGCGGACCTGCAGCCGGCGCCGCATCACGCCGTCGTGAAGAAAACGTCGGTGAGCGTCTTCCCGACGACGGATCTCGATGCGCGGCTCAAGGCGGCCGGCATCGACACGCTGATCGTCACCGGCCTGATGACGCATGCGTGCGTGGCCGGCGCGGCACGCGATGCAGTGCCGCTGGGCTATGCGGTGATCGTCGTCGACGATGCCTGTGCGACGCGCGACCTCGACGTCGCGGACGGCGGCACGGTGCCGCACCGCGAGCTCCATCGTGCGACGCTGGCCGCGCTGTCGGACACGTTCGGCGACGTGCTGACGACCGAGCAGGTGCTGGCGCTCGGCGTCGCGTGACGGCGGCCGGTTCGCGCGTCACTCGGCCCAGCCCGGCGCGGCGTACACGACTTCGCCGCGGAAGCACGTTTCGATCACGCGGGCCTGCGCGAACGTCTCGACCGGGTGCGCGAACGGATTGCGGTCGAGGATCGCGAAGCTCGCGTCCTTGCCCGCTTCGAGCGAGCCCGTGCAGTCGTCGAAGCGCAGCGCATACGCGGTGTTGACCGTGTAGGCCTCGAGCATCGTGAGCAGGTCGAGCCGTTCGTGCGGATTCCACGGCGGGCTGTCCGGCTGGTCGATCAGCAGGTGCGTGACGCCCGTCTGGATGATCTGCATCGGGTCCATCGTGCTGACCGACCAGTCCGAACCGGCCGCGAGCATCGCCCCCGCGTTGCGCAGGCTGCGGAACGGATAGTTGCGCGCAGTGCGCTCGGCGCCGAGCAGGTCGCGGTAGAGCTGTTGCTGCTCCTCGCGGGCGGCGGTCCACAGCGTCTGCACGCTCGCGATCGCGCCGAGCCGGTTGAAGCGGCTCATGTCGGCCGGATCGACGAGTTGCAGGTGCGCGAGCTGCGCGCGCCGGTCGCGCATCCCGTTGCGGCGCTGGACGGTTTCGAGCGCGTCGAGCGTCATGCGCACCGCGCGGTCGGCGAGCGTGTGGAAGTGCAGGTCGAAGCCGGCCGTATCGGCGAGCAGGCAGATTTCGTTCAGTGCGTCCTGGCTCCACAGCGCGAGGCCGCAGTCGTCGGTGCCGGCGTACGGCTCGAGCAGCGCGGCGGTTTTCGATTCGGGCACGCCGTCGACGAAGATCTTCACCGTATGCAGGCGCAGGTTGTCGCGCTCGTACTCACGGCGCCACGCGACGAAGCGTTCGACCTGCTCGCGCGGATCGCGGCGCGGGTTCGCATAGAGGCCCGCGCTCATGTAGGCCTTCAGCGTGCCGGCGCGCTGCGCGTCGGCGTAAGCCTTGAGTTCCGCCTCCTCGACGCGTGCGTCGAACCAGCCGGTGATGCCGTAGCCGTGCGCCATCGCATGGGCTTTCGCGAGCGACTTCGGGTAGCCGGCCGGGCTCAGTTGCGGAATGATCGGGCAGACGCGGTAGAACGCCGCTTCATGCACGACGCCGGTCGGCGCGCCCGACGCATCGCGCTCGATCACGCCGCCGGACGGATCGGGCGTATCGGCGCGGATGCCGGCCGCTTCGAGCCCTTTCGTGTTGAGGCAGCCGCTGTGCACGTCGAAGCCGACCACGAGCAGCGGCCGGTCGGGCACGACCCGGTCGAGCCGTTCGCGGGTCGGATACGCGCCGAACGCGGCGAGGTTCGCGCCGCCGAGATAGACCCACGGCTCGTTCGGCGTCGCATCGGCGCATGCGCGGATGCGTTGCACGATCGTGTCCGGATCGTTGATGCCGGACAGGTCGAAGTCGCCGAGGATCTGATGGCCTTCGAGCGGATGAACGTGACCGTCGATGAAGCCGGGCAGCATCAGCCGGCCGGCGAGGTCGACCGTGCGCGTCGCGGGGCCGGCCAGCGGGCGGATGTCGTCGTCGCGGCCGACCGCGACGATCTTGCCGTCCTTCGTCGCAAGGGCCTGCGCGAAGCGGCGCTGCGCGTCGCCCGTGTAAAGCAGGCCGTTCAGATAGACGGTATCGGCGTGTTGCATGTGTCTCCTCCGGATGGGGGCGTGTCGACGGGCGCACGCGTCCGACGGGCGGGCCGTGTGGCTCGTCCGGTCGCATGAACCCGGTCGGGTTGGAATGGGATGCGGGGCGTTATGTCCCGGCGCCGCGCGGCAGAGGTGGGGCTGCGCGGGGATGAAGGCCGACCACGGCTACCGGAGCGTCATGCCGGGTTCGCCGACGAGCGCGTATCGGTACAGCGGCGGTCGACGTGCACGCGGCCGCGTGGGCCGGCGTCCCTTCGGTATTCGGCATTGCGTGTCTCCGTGGCATCCGACGCGTTCCTGTCGTCGGTGGAGACAGATACTAGGAGCGGGAGCGGCGGCTGTCTGTCATCGTTTTGAGGACAACGCGCGACAAGGGAGGACGGTAGAAGTCACGACGTAGCGGTGGCGGCTAGTTGCCGCGGTCTTCCGGCGTTGCTTCTTCCTCGACGCACCACGCGAAGAGCCCGGCCCGGTTCGCGACGCCGAGTTTCGCGAGCGCACGGCCGAGATAGGTGCGTACGCTGCTCGGCTTGAGCGCGAGCGTGTCGGCGATCCGCGGAACAGGCTGGCCCTGCAGTACCGCGCGGCACACGAGCCGTTCGCGCTGCGACAGCGTCGCGCCGCTGCGCGCCAGGCGCTGTTCGAAGCGCTGCAGCAGCGCGCCGTCGTCCGAGCGCGGTGTCAGGCGGGCGAGCCGCGCATGCTGGATCAGCAGCGGCAGCACGAAATCGCCGAGCTGACGCAGCAGTGCCAGTTCGGCCAGCGTATAGGACGGCTGGCCGCGTCGGCGGAACAGCGAGAACGCATAGACGTAGTCGCGTTCGCTGCCGAGCAGCGTGCAGTCTTCGCCGAGCTCGCCGAGCGCGAACTGGCGGCCGTACTCGGTCGCCGTGTCGATTTCCTCGTTGCACGAGAACACGAGCTGCGAATCGGTCGCGCGCTCGATGTGCGGAAGCAGCGTGTCGGAGCGCCAGTCGCCCTGTGTATACAGATCGAGCGCGTGGCGCGTGCCGTCCGGATCGTCGCCGCCGGCGAAGAACAGCACGTCGACGCTGTCGACCGAGTGCGACGGCGCGTCGCGACGGTAACGCGTCGCGACGCTGTAATGGGACTGCGGGTCGACGGTTTCGCGCAGCCACGCCCAGAGCCGGGCGGGAAACTGCGGACTGCCGAGGCTGGCGACCAGGTCGCCGGCGTTGCTCAGGGAAATATGGGCGGGGCTCATCGTTGACACCGTCTTCGCGAACGGCCGCGCGTGCAGGCCGTGCGTCGCGTGCGGCGGCGCGGTGGCCGGCATTGCGATCATGCGAGACGGAGGCCGGCGCGGCGGCGAAGCACGATTGTAGGGGAGTTCGCCGCCGCGGGGCATCCGCGCTTGCCCGGCGGCCGGCCGACGCTCCGGTGAGCGCGATGCGGTGCCGGTCGCGGCGTGCCGCGCGCCGGCCTCGTGCATCAGGACAATCAGAACATCGTGTTCCGGTTCGCGGACGTTTCGGGTACCGGCTGGATCACGTCCCAGTGTTCGACGATCTTGCCGTCCTTCACGCGGAAGATGTCGACCACCGCTTCGCCGCGATCGCCGGGCCGCTCGGTCGCATGCACGTGCAGGTAGACGAGATCGCCGTCGGCCGCGCTGCGGACGATGCGCGCGCGCGAAGCCGGGTTCTTCTGGAACGCGCCGACGAAGTACGACACGAACGGCTGCTTGCCGTCCGGCACGTGCGGGTTGTGCTGTTTGTAGTCGTCCGCGACGACGGCGGCGGCTTCGACTGCTTCGTGCCGGTTGAAGAAGCGGTCGTAGAACGTCAGCACCAACTGGCGGTTGGCTTCCTCCGCGGCCAGGTCGCGCGTGGCCGGGCCGGCAGCCAGCGCGGCCGCCGATGATGCGGCCAGCAGAACGAATGCGGCAACGGCGCGAGCGGGGGAGCGGAACGATGACATGTAGCGTTTTCCTTGTCTGACGGTTCGTGGAGGGATGCGCGAGCGAGACGGCGGCTTTGCGCGGCGCGCGACGATCGGCGGTCGGTGCGGGCGGGGCGCGACGTGCACGCCGTATCGGCATCAACGGCGCGCCGACGAGACCACGTTGCCGCTGCCGGTATTGCGACGCCGCGGGGCATCGTCATGCTTCGTTGAACTGGCGAATCCGGGCGGCTGTCGGCCGATCGAATGGTACAGTTGCCGCGAACCCGTCACAAGAAGTCATCGCGGTGTGAACAGGTCACGCCGCGGTGACCGCGCATCGCCCTTGAAAGAGAATGCCGTCATGCCGCTTCCGTCTGCCGACGAATCCGTCGAACTCGATCAGCCATGCCCGATCCGCGATGTGCTCGACCGCATCGGCGACCAGTGGAGCCTGCTCGTACTCGAGGCGCTGGCGGGCGGAACGATACGCTTCAACGAACTCGGCCGTACGATCGGCGATGTGTCGAACCAGATGCTGTCGCGCACGCTGAAGCGGCTCGAACACGACGGTTTCGTCAGCCGCACGCTGTTCGCCGAAGTGCCGCCGCGTGTCGAATATGCGTTGACCGACCTCGGGCGTTCGTTCCTGACGCCGATGCAAGCGATGATCCGGTGGGCCGACGAACATCATCGCGCGATCTGCGCGGCGCGCCGTCGGGCGCGCGAGCAGGAAGGCGGCGGGCGTTGAGTGCGCTGCGTGCATCGGTTCGTTGACCGGCGGTGCGCGGCAGGCGAGCTCGACGGGTTGAAGCATGTGCGGATGCATTCGCATCGCCATCGCGTGACTTCGTTATCCGAAGGATGGCGTCGGAATGGATAGCCCGACGATAGGTTGATTTGGCACCCTTGCCGTGGCGACTGATTCCGTGGCGCGAGCGGCGGCGGTTCTCGCGCGCCGTCCGGCCCGGGCGCTTCATCGGCCGGTATCGAGCCGCTGCTTACCGCCACGAACCGTCGACGTAGACCCAGACCGGCCCTTGGCGGCGCCAGTAGCCGGGCACCCAGCGGCGCCCGGGGCGCCGTGCGACCCAGCGACCGGACACCCATATATAGCGACCGCGCTGCCAGCGCCAGTAGCCGTCCGTCCATATATAGCCGTGCGGCCGCGGCGGCGGCGGGCGACGATCGTGGCGTGCCGCCGGCGGTGCGAAGCTCGGCCGATCCGCATACGGCGGCCCGCCCGGTACGCGGTTCGGACCGGAGGGGCGATACACGGGCGGGGCGGGCTGGGCCGAGGCGGCGCGCAGCCAGCCGGTGCCGACGAAGGCGGCAGTCAATCCGATGGCGCGCAGCAACGAGCGTCGATTCATGGCGGTTCCTGTTCGGTATTCGAGGCCGCCTTACATTAGCCTGCCGGCCCACGCGCCGGGTTACGCGGGCGGTTAAGGCTGTTACCGCGTGTCACGGCCGGGGGCGAGCCGCCTGTTTTGCTTTCCGATGGCTGACGGATCTCGCCGTGGCGCAGGCGCCGCTCCCTGTTTAGGGGGCGACGCGGACGTTTTAGATGCGGGATGGCCAATATTTGAGATTGAATCGGGTAAAAATTACCGTTTTCGGGGTGCCGAACCGAATCCGCTTGTTGTTTCTATGCAACCGTCAAGACGATGACATGAAAGAATGATGCGATGAAAGCCTCCAAAAAGCCCTCGTCAAGAAGTCAAAAATAGACGTTAAAACAAATACTTATGACGCGGCCCCACTTTCATTATTTCTAGTTCTGGAAAAGCTTATTTCTTTATTTGCGGATCGCTCCCCTAGGGTACACCCCTAAACTCACGGTTCCCAAACGGGCAACTATCCGGGCGCCGCCAGCAGTACCGATGGCGCTCCCGGGCGGTTGCAGACCGTTTATGAACAAGGTCGCGAGACCTGCCTCTTTTTAGAAGGGAGCTCCACGAATGAACAAGACTCTGATCGTTGCAGCAGCTGCAGCATCGTTCGCTACCGTCGCTCACGCGCAAAGCAGCGTCACGCTGTACGGCGTGCTGGACGCAGGCATCACCTACCAAAGCAACGTCGCCAGCAAGTCGCTGTGGTCGATGGGCTCGGGTATCGACCAGAGCCGTTTCGGCCTGCGTGGTTCGGAAGACCTCGGTGGCGGCCTGAAGGCAATCTTCACGTTGGAAAGCGGCTTCAACATCGGTAACGGCCGTCTGGGCAACAACGGTGGCATGTTCAACCGTCAAGCATTCGTCGGCCTGTCGAGCCAGTACGGCACGGTCACGCTGGGTAAGCAATACGACGCAACGCAAGACTACCTGGCGCCGCTGACGGCAACGGGTTCGTGGGGCGGCACGTACTTCGCTCACCCGCTGAACAACGACCGCCTGAGCACGAACGGTGATGTCGCGCTGAACAACTCGATCAAGTACACGAGCGCTAACTACGCTGGCCTGCAATTCGGCGGCACGTACTCGTTCTCGAACAACCAGAACTTCGGCAACAACCGTGCATACAGCGGCGGCCTGTCGTACCAGTTCCAAGGCCTGAAGCTGGGTGCAGCATACTCGCAAGCAAACCTGGGTGACGGTACCAACGCCAACGGCGCGACGAACATCGCTGCACAAGGCCGTGTCCGTACGTACGGTGCTGCTGCTGGCTACGCATTCGGCCCGGCACAAGTCGGTGCTGCATGGACGCAATCGCGTATCGACAACCGCGCTGCAGGCGTTCCGTCGCTGCGCGCTGACAACTACGAAGTCAACGCAAAGTACAACCTGACGCCGGCTCTCGGCCTGGGTGCTGCTTACACGTACACGAACGCGAAGGTTGATGGTTCGAGCGCACACTGGAACCAGTTCGGTCTGCAAGCTGACTACGCACTGTCGAAGCGCACGGACGTCTACGCACAAGCTGTGTACCAACGTGCTTCGAAGAACGCTGGCGGCGCGTCGATCTACAACGGCGACCTGTCGACGGCTCCGAGCTCGTCGATCAACCAAACCGCAGCAACGGTTGGTCTGCGTCACCGCTTCTAAGCGTGACGGGCGGGGTAACCCGCTTCGCAGCATCAAAAAAGGCGCCTTCGGGCGCCTTTTTTTCGTCTGTTGAACGCGATGGCGGCAATCCGGATCGTCCGGATGCAAAAAAGCGAGGCCGGTGCCTCGCTTTTTCCGTTTTGCGCCCGTATCGCGCGGCGCTGGTCGACCGGCGGCTCAGCGCGTGTATTCGCCGTTGGCTTCCGGCTGGAACACGATCGCGGCGACCTTCATCAGCTTTTCGGCGCCGCTCGGCTGCATCACCTTGACCATCTGGCCGCGTTGCGTGCCCAGCAGCGCCATGCCGACGGGCGAGAAGACGTTCAGGCGGCCGAGTTCGAGGTTGGCGGCGTCCGGATAAACGATCGTCCAGGTGGCCTGTTCCTGGGTCGCTTCGTCGAGCAGCGTGATCTGCGAGTTCATCGTGACGACGTTTGCCTTGATGGCGTCGGGCTGAACGATGTCGGCGCGTTCGAGCAGCGTGTCGAGCATCGTCTGGAAGCGCGGATTGTGCTCGGCGTGCTTTTCGAGGCGAGCGACGTCGAGTTCGGTCAGCTGGTAAAGGCGTTGTTTCATGGCAGTTCTCCAAATGATCGGCAGGGGCAGGCGTGGCGTGCCTATGAGGATCGCCCGGAGCCTGTCTAACCTGGCTCCGGGTGGAGACCGAGCGGTCAGATCAGGCGCCGGGCAGGGGCGAGCGGCGCCTGGGCCGTGCGTCGAGCGAGGGGGTGTGCCGGCTGGCCGGCACGCGCGCGCACGCCGGCCGGGCCGGACGGCGAAACCGAAAGGGGCGTGAGCGCGTACATGGTGGATGGAATATCGACTGGCGAATAACCTTACGATTCTACAACACAACCCTTCCGGACAGGTGATCCGGCTGTTGGCCTTTCGTCAGCGATTGTTGTGTAGATGAAGCAAGTTGCAACGACCGTGTCTGGAACAGTGTGCGATTTTTTCCAAAAATGCAACGCTGTATATTCAAACTAAGGGTTTCCCCTTGGAATGGCGCGCACTACACTGAATTCAATCGCTTCAGACAGTCCTGCCGAGGCGACGTCAAAAGAGAACATATTCCGGAGGTAAATCATGAAGTCGATCATCTACGCAGCCATCGCCGCATCCGTCCTTGCCGCTCCGATTGCATCGT
Organism: Burkholderia sp. EMB26; assembly: GCF_024730645.1. Taxonomy (NCBI): domain Bacteria; kingdom Pseudomonadati; phylum Pseudomonadota; class Betaproteobacteria; order Burkholderiales; family Burkholderiaceae; genus Burkholderia; species Burkholderia sp. EMB26. The sequence goes on along the minus strand of NZ_CP078071.1, from coordinate 988,254 downwards.
TCGCGCAGTCCGAGCAGGGGTTGACCCGCGCTCAGGTCAAGGCCGAACTCGTGCAACTCGAGCAGAACGGCTACAAGCCGCTGGCGAGCGATTCGCAATATCCGAGCAACATTCAGGCCGCCGAGCAGCGTATCCAGCCGAACCAGCCGATGCTCGCGCAAGCCGACACGAGCGGTTACGGTGCCGTGGCCACGGGGGCCGCGCAAGCCGGCCGTCGCGTGACGCGGGAAGCGCCGAATCCGGTGAACTCGGTCTACTTCGGTAACTGATTGAACGTCCCCGGTCCTGCCCGAGCGCACCGCTGAATTGACGAGACGCGCGCCTGTTGCGCGCGTCGTTCGCCCGCGGGAGCAGAACCTCCGTCGCCGCATGCCGGCGGCTTTCCGCCCAGACGCTGACGCGTTTGGGCCTTTTTTGCTGGGCCGGATCAGGCGGACGTGACGGTGGGCGTGCCGTGGATATAGTGTTCGAGCTGGCTGATCGTGAACTGCTGATCGGCGATCACGCTCTTCACGAGGTCGCCGATCGAGATGAGACCGACCAGCTTGCCGCCGTCGAGCACGGGCAGGTGGCGCATCCGGTGCTCGGTCATCAGCGCCATGCACTCGTCGGTGGATTGTGACGGTTCGACGTAGCGCACCTTTGCCGTCATGATTTCCTCGACGCGGGTGGCTTTCGACGAGCGGTCCTGCAGGACGACCTTGCGCGCGTAGTCGCGCTCGGTGACGATGCCCGCGATGTCGTCGCCGTCGACGACCAGCAGCGCGCCAATGCCCTTTTCGGCCATCAGCTTGATGGCGTCGTAGACGAAGTCGCTCTTCGTGACGGTGTAGATGGTGCGGCCCGAATCCGGCTTGGCCTTGAGAATTTGCGCGACAGTCGTGCTCATTCGCTTTCTCCGTGTGCAGGTCGATGCAGGGCAGGCGGGGCGTGATGCGCGTCACCCGGTGAGCCCAGTATAGCCGGGCGGGCGGCGGCAGTCGCGTGACGTTTCCAGATTAGCGGTAAACTCCCGTCACGCACCATCCACACAACTCCTACATTCCTGAACGTTTCGATTGAATTCATGATGTCTTCGCGTCCCCAATCGCCCACGCCGGGCAATGGCCAGGCCGACGAGTGCGTGACGCTCGTCGCCACGGCGTCGCTGCCTACGCGCTACGGTACGTTCACGTCATACGCGTTTCGCGTATCGGGCAGCGATGCCGAACATCTCGCGCTCGTGATGGGCGACGTGACGGGCGAGCAGTCCGTGCTGACCCGGCTGCATTCCGAATGCCTGACCGGTGACGTGTTTGGCTCGTACCGCTGCGACTGCGGCGAGCAACTCGATCTCGCATTGCGTTACATCGCGGCCGAAGACCGCGGCGTGCTGCTGTATCTGCGCGGCCATGAAGGCCGCGGCATCGGTCTGAGCAACAAGATCCGCGCGTATGCGTTGCAGGAGCAGGGGCGCGACACCGTCGAGGCGAACCTCGATCTCGGCCTGCCCGACGACGCCCGCGAGTACGACTCGGCCGCTGCGATCCTGCGCATCCTCGGCGTGACGTCGGTGCGGCTGATGAGCAACAATCCGAAGAAATTCGATACGCTCGTGAAGCATGGCATTCCCGTCTGCGAGCGCGTGGCGCTTGCGGTGCCCGTGCGCGAGGAAAACGAGCGTTATATCCGCACGAAGCAGACGAAGTTCGGGCATTACTTCGAGGAGAACGAGTAACCCGAGCGGGCGGCGCTAGCGCTCGTTTCTCGTCAGCAATTCTTCCGATCGTCGCTGGTACTAGCGACGATCGCGACTTCCTTCCCCTCATGCGTTCAGTGCCGCGCTTGTGGCGTCATCTGCATTGAGTCCACAGTCGTCCTTCCGTACCCCCGTAACGATCACGCCATCGAATCGATATCGAACGTCTGACGCTGCATCGTTGGCGACCGGCGAGTGCGGATGTGCTACTACCGGCGGCAACCACCCCGCCGTGTAACGGCTCACGCACGTCAGCCCATCAGCGCCACGTACCGTTCTGCAACACGATCCGGTAACCGTCTGCATCCTCGAAGGTCTGGCCGGAAATTTCCCAGTGCGGATTGAGCGACGTCACGGGCATGAAGCCGTGTGCGGTCGCGCGCTCACAGGCGGCTTCCCATTCCGGCCGATCGGGCAGGTAGAACACGATCAAATCCTCGGGCGTCGGCGATGGTGCGATCGGATGGTCGGGGCAGTGTGTGAACTCGAAGTGATAGTCGAGGCCTTCGCGGCCGAGCATTACGCCGGAAAAGCCGTCGTGATCGTCGAAGCGCGCCAGTACCGACAGATCGAGGCCGTCGCGATACATGCGTTCGGTGCGGGCGAGGTTGTTGACCGGGCGGGCAATGCGCAGATGGGCGTGCAAGATGACCTCGACGGGAAGTGGCTGGCCGGTCAATGATAAGCCGGCCGATCGCGATTGGGCGAGGCGAGCGGATCGTGTTTCGGGCGATACAGGCTGTATCGAACGATATCGATTCGGCCCGGCCAAACGAATCGAATTGTGCTGAGCCTCGTCTCGCGAAAGAAAACATGACGCATTTCGATCGAGTGTGCGCACTCCGCATCGCAGCGGCTACCCATCAACAAGACCTTCGCATTCATGCGATCGGCGGCGCTTGCCGCACGACGTGCGCGCACGCGCATGCCGGTAGGGAACTGACGAATGGGTAAGCCCGATCTGCGCCGGCCGGTTGCCGGACCTTACCGCCAGTCGCGATGGGCAGCCGGGCTGGAGGCCGCGTTCGGATGGGTGGCAAAGGGGACGTTGGTGCTGGCCGGCCTGGCGATGGTCGCGTTGGCGGCGCTGACGGGCGAAGTCGGTGCCCTGACGGACCTGCCGACGACCAGAAAGGGCTGGTTGTACCTGCTGCTGATCCTGGTCGTCACGGTCGCGCTGATATTTGCGGTGCGTTACTACTGGCTACGCCCGGCCACCTTGGGTCCGGCGGGCTAGTCGCGCGCAGGAGGTGATGTGGCCCCGCAAACTGTTCAGGCAATAAAAAAGCCCGCTGCTGGAGCGGGCTGAATCCATGTTTGGAGACATGGAGGAGACAGACGTAAATTTAAGGGAAAACCCGGACGTTTGCAAGCGCTCGTTGTATCGGCACAACTTGCCGCCGCGCAACCCGCCTGGTGGCGGCCCGCGGCACGGCCGCACTCACATGCCGCCGGCCCGCGCATGCGCGGCAAACGCGCCGAACCGCTCTTGCGCGACGGGCAGCGCGTATTTGCTGCGCATCTCCGTCTCGATCCATGCACATGCCTCGCGCGCGCAGTCGGTCAATGCGTGTCGCGTCGCATGCCCGTCGATGTCGTAGACGAAACGCACGCCGACCTCGTCATCGTCAACCTGTCGTTCGAGCTGATTGAGCTGCAGTTGCGGCCCGTGCTGTTGCGACAACGCGCGCAGTTCATCGAAGTGATATTCGAGCCAGTCCGCGAAGAACAGTGCGTCGCTGTGGCAGGGCAGGCGGAAAGCCGCGCTGCGCGACGGGCGCGCCGCGGTTTCGCCGGCCGCTGCATGCGGTTCGCCGTCGATGGGAGCGGGCAGATCGACCGGCGCGAGCGGGTGCCGAATTCGCCGGTACGGCTCGCGATCGCGCAACGCGTGCCACAGCAATTCGTCACCGGCGGCGCCGGACGGCTGCATCGTCAGGTCGTGGCGGCCGTCGCCGGTCGCGGCGATGTCGCGGATCACGAGGCGCAGCGAGCACAGCGGCTCGTCCGCGACCAGCAGGGTTGCCGGGCGCGGCAGCCCGCACACGAGCGGTGCGGCGCCGGCGGCACGAAACACGAGCCCGCGGCGGTCGAGCCGCACGAGCGGCAACGGCCTGGGAAACGACGGATAGGCGACCGTGACGCGGGCGCCGCTGGCGCTCGTCAACCCGGGCATCATCGCGCGAAAGACCTGAGACTGGTCCACGTTGGTTCTCCTTCGTTACGATGCCGCCCCGGACGGAAACGCGCGTTCCGGCTCAGGCGGCGATAGCTTGCCGGGCGGCCTGCCCCGGCTCGATTCCTAGCGCAGCAAACGTTTGCGGATCGATGTCGATCCAGCACGCGACCACCAGACGCCCATCTACCTGCTTCGGCGGGCCTGCGCGGTGCGCGTGTATGCCGATCCGGCGGAACAGGCGCTCCATGCTCGCGAACGTCACGCCGATCAACTGCCGCGCCCCGAGCTGCGCCGCGCATTCGACGACGGCCGCGAGCATCGGCCGCACGGCCCATTCGGCGTTGCCCGGGCCGCCTTCGTCGTCGGTCGCCGCGAATCGCGACAATTCCCAGACGGCGGCCGATTGCGGCAGCGGCATGTCCTCGGCGACCAAGTCGGCGAACAGCGACTTCAGCAGATACGGGCGCGTCGTCGGCAGCAGGCGCGCACATCCGCACATGTCGCCGTCGGCGTTTCGCGCGAACACGTAGACGGTATCGTCGCGATCGAACTGGTCACGCTCGAAACTTTCGTTCGCCGACGGGAGCGCCCAACCGAGCTGCTCGACGAACACGCGGCGCCGATAGCGCCCGAGATCCGCCGCGAGTTCGTGTGGCAACCGCCCTTCCTCGTGAACGAAGGTCTGCATGGATGTCCTCGGATCTGTGCTTTTGTATGCGTGCATTACAGCGCGCGGCACGAGGAGCCTGTAACTGGTAACTCTTACAGGGTGACGGCGTAAAGACGCCATTCGGGACGTGGTAACGGTTTCTTGATCAACGGGATTGAAAACCGCGCCGCTTTTGCTTATAAAGAGCGCCAGTCTTGCAAAATCGTCAGAGGAATGCGCGGCCGGTTGTCACTGGAGCGTCGGACCGGCATGATAGGCGTCGTTGTGCCCGAGCAGGGCCGACGCGACCGCGGCGGGCCAGTCGAGGGCGGCGAGCCGTGCGGCGAGCGCGGCGGCCGTGCGCAACATGCCGATGTCGGCGCCCTTGGCGTCGATGGCCATCACGTTGCTGCGAACGTCGCCGCCCGCGATCACGAACGTGCCCGTCGCGCGTTCGAGGTACCAGTCCCAGCCGACCGTCACGTAGGCGACGCCGGCACCGGCCGTGCGATGCCATTCGGTATAGCCGGCGAGGCGGGCGTCGATCGCGTTGTCGCGCAGTTCGGCCAGCAGCGACGGATCGAGGCCGCTCGCGACATGGTCGAACACGAGTGCGGCCAGTGCGCCTTCTGACAGGCGTACGTAGCCGTCCGGGGACGGGCCGGGGACAGGGTGCAGCAAGGGTGAAGTCATGCGCGGAATGTATCAGCCTCGAACGGGTACTGAAACCTGACAAGTATGACAGCGTGACGTTGTCGGAGAAAGAATGGAACTGCGCTGGCAGGATGCCTACCAACAATTCAGCGCCGCGGAGGACGAGCAGCAGCTCTTCCAGCGGATCGCCGCCTATTCCAAGCGGCTCGGATTCGAATACTGCTGTTACGGCATTCGCGTACCGCTGCCCGTTTCGAAGCCGGCCGTCGCCATCTTCGATACCTATCCGGACGGCTGGATGGCGCACTACCAGGCGCAGAACTACATCGAGATCGATTCGACGGTTCGTGACGGCGCGCTCAGCACCAACATGATCGTGTGGCCGGACGTCGACCGGATCGACCCGTGCCCGCTGTGGCAGGACGCGCGCGATTTCGGATTGTCGGTGGGCGTCGCGCAGTCGAGCTGGGCGGCGCGCGGCGCGTTCGGGCTGCTGAGTATCGCCCGCCATGCCGACCGGCTGACGCCGGCCGAGATCAACATGCTGACGCTGCAGACCAACTGGCTCGCAAACCTGTCGCATTCGCTGATGAGCCGCTTCATGGTGCCGAAGTTGTCGCCGGCGGCGGGCGTCACGCTGACCGCGCGCGAGCGCGAGGTGCTGTGCTGGACGGCCGAGGGCAAGACCGCGTGCGAAATCGGCCAGATCCTCAGCATCTCGGAGCGGACGGTCAACTTCCACGTGAACAACATCCTCGAGAAGCTCGGCGCGACCAACAAGGTCCAGGCGGTCGTCAAGGCGATCTCGGCCGGGCTCATCGAAGCACCCTGACGCAACGCGACGGCGGCGCCGGATGCGGCGGCCGCCACGCGGCTCACTCCATCATCGGCTCCGCTTCCTTCGCGGTCCAGCTCACGCTGGAAATGCTTTTCTCCATGCTCATCCGGCTCGCGATCTGCTCGAGCTTCTGCTGATCCTTCGGATGCAGCTTCAGCGTCGCGGTCACCTTCAGCCGGTCCGGCTGGTCGGGCACGTCCTCGCTCGTGAGGCTCTGGAACGACAGCGGCTTCGCATACATCGCGTTCGACAGCAGCGTGCGGATGTGCACTTCGTCGGCGGCGAGGCAAATCACGGTGATCTGGTATTCGCGCACGAGGTCGGCGTTGGAGACGGGCGTCGCGTTGATGGCCTGGCTGACGCCGCGCAGCACCGTATTGGTGAGCAGCACGACACCCGTGCCGGCGAGCGCGGGCACGTAGTGACCGGAGCCGGCCAGCACGCCGACGGCGGCCGAGCACCACAGCGTCGCGGCCGTGTTGATGCCCTGGATCGAACCCTTGTCGCGCATGATCACGCCGCCGCCGAGAAAGCCGACGCCCGACACGACGTACGCGGCGATCTGCGTGACGCCTGCGACGCCGTTGCCGGTCAGCACGCCGAGCGTGACGAACAGGCATGCGCCGCTCGCGACGAGCGTGATGGTGCGCAGGCCGGCCGTGCGCTGGCGCATCTGGCGCTCGAGGCCGATGGCGACGCCGCAGGCGAACGCGGTGAAAAGACGGAGTGCGAAATCGAAAGTCATGGTTGTCCTGCCGTGCAAGAAGCGCATGCCGGCGCGCGTCGCCGCGGCGCAAGGCCGAACGCGACGCGGCGATAGCCGTCATCGCGCGGTACTGTACCGCGCGAATGCGTCATTCAGTGTGAAACGGGGTGAGCGTGCGGCTCGCGGAACGCGAGCCGTGGCAGGAGAACTGCGGCGGACAGGCGTTCAGGCGGCAAGCGGCGCACGCAACGGAGTGCTGCAACTGTCCACGATGGTTCCTGAAGGAAGAATGGGCGGCATTCTAGTGGGCGGCGCGCGCCTGCGTCAACCGCATGGCGGCGGCGCTACTGCGCCGCGCCGATCGTGCCCGTCGCGAGCGCGAGCGCGGCGGCGGCCGACAATGCGCCGGCATAGCTGTCGACTTCCGCGTTGCGCGCGGCGAGCAACTGGCTTTGCGCGATCGTCGCGTCGGTGACCGAGCCGACGCCGTTCCGGTACGCGGTCAGCGCCGCGTCGTAGCTGGTTTGCGCGGCATCGACGAGCGCCTTCGCGGCGTCGTGCGACGCCAGGCTCGTCTGCACCGCGTTCTGCGCGGCGACGACCTGGCGCACCGCTTCCTCCTTGGTCCGCGTGAGGCGCGCGGACGCGCTTTGCGCGTCGTTGCGCGCCTGCATCAGCACGGCCGAGCGCAGGCCGCCGTCGTACAGCGGAATCGTCACGCCGAGGAACACGCCGCCGCCGTAGCGGCTGCCGTTCAGGTTGACGGTCGGCGCCTGGTCGCCGATCGCGGGCAGCGCGGAGATGGCCGTGCCGCCGCTCGCATACGACGTCGACGCGGACAGGAAGATCTTCGGCATGAACGCGGCTTCCGCGGCCTTGATCTTCGCGCGATTGGCCTTTTCGACCGCGAACGCGCCCTGCAGGTCGGGCCGGCGTGCGATCGCGTCCGACACGATCGCGTCGACCGACGAGCCGAGCGCGGGCGGCAGCGGCCGCTTCGGCAGCGCGGCGATCGTCGGCTTCGACAGCGGCGAGATGCCGAGCGCGGAGACGAGCGCGAGGTAGCCGTCGCTCTCGGCGCCGTTCGCCTGCACGAGCGCGAGGTTCGCCTGCGCGCGGTTCTGCGTCGCCTGCGCGAGCTCGACGACCGTGCCGACGCCGTGCTTGAGCCGCGCGCGGGACGCCGCGAGGATCGCGTCCGCGTTCGCGAGGCCCTGTTGCGCGCTCAGCGCGCGCGCGCGGGCGGCTTCGTAGCGGTAGTACGAGACGGTCACGTCGTGGATCACCTGCTGGTGCACGGCCGTGAACGCGACGTTCGACGCGATCGATGCCTGTTCGGCCGCTTCGACGCGCGCCGCGCGGCCGCCGAAATCGAACAGCAGCCATTGCAGCGACAGCGCCGAAATCGTGCCGTGCACGGTGGTGTTGCTCGACGAATCGCCGAGGATCGTCGACGTCGAGCCGTGGTTCGCCTGGTACGCGCCCATTGCCGTCGCGGACAGGCGCGGCAGATAGGCGGACTTGGCGAGGCCGACCGCGAGCGCCGCGTTGCGCGCGTCGTTCCAGGCGATGCGGGTCAGCGGGTTCGCCGATTCGGCGAGATCGATCAGCTCGGGCAGCGTGTACGCGTGCGCGGCATCGAGCGCGGCCGGCGCCGACACCGACGCGAGCGCCGGCGACGCAGGCAGCGTGTAGTCGTGCGCACCTTGCGTGGATGCGCGCGGTGGCGCCGCCACGATGTCGCCCGCGGCCGACGTTTGCGGCTGCCACGGGCGGTCGGGCGCCGCCGGCGCCAGATCGATCGACGACGTCGCGCAGCCGGCCAGCGCGACGGCGGTCGCGAGCGCGGCGGCGGCGATCGAGGCGGCCGGTGGTTCAGGTACGCGCATGAGGGGCAGGCTCCTTCGGTGTGGCTTGACGGGCGGCGTCGGCGATCCGCGCGAGCCGCGTGTCGATCAGGTTCAGCAGCGCGTCGCGCGCGGGGTCGGCGGGGGCGGCGGCGCTCGACGGTGGCGCCGGGGCAGGCGTGCGGGGCGTCGTTTCGTCGTCGCCCGGGGCAGTGACGCGCGAGAGTTGCGCGCCGATCGCCGCGTCGCCCGGCTTGCGTTCGGCGAGCAGGAACAGCGGGCCTTCGAGCGCGCCGAGTTCCGCGAGCGCGCGTCGCCGCGTGGCCAGCCACGTCGCGGCCGGCCGCACCCACGACGGTTCGTAGTGGATCAGGCCGAGCTCCTGCGAGATCGCGCCGTGACGGGCGAACGCGTCGGCGGCCAGCGCGCGCCGTTCGGCCGGCTGCGCGATCTGCGTCACGCGCCGCCACTGGTCGAGCAGCGCCGCGAGCGCCGTGTCGATCTGCTTGCCGATGCTGACCGGCCAGATGCGCGTGAACACGAGATACACGACCACGTTGCCGAGCAGGATGCCGATCGTGCGATCGCGCGCGAGCGTCAGGTCGAAGCCGGGGCCCGCGCCCTGGATCACGCACAGGAAGAACGCGAACGCGACCTGGAAGCCCGCGTACGCGATGCGCGGCGATCCGAACGCGACCCACGCGGACAGCCACGCGCCGACGAAGACGAGCGCCATCAGTTCGCCGATCGACGACAGCGACGGGACGACGAACACGAGCGCGGCGGTGCCGATCAGCGCGCCGACGATGCAGCCGGCGATGCGCAGCGTGAGCTTCTCGACCGTTTCGGCCGTCGAGCCGAGCGACACCATGTAGCAGGTGATGAAGCAGGTATGGATGCCCGACCAGTCGAGTTGCGAGTACAGCAGGTAGCAGAACATCGCCGCGACCGTCGTCTTCAGCGCATAGCGGATATGGTCGGGATTGGTGCGCGCGTCCGGCAGGAAGAAGCCGCCGCGCGGCGCGGGCGGTGCCGCGGGTGCGGCCGGTTGGCCGGCGGCGCGCGCGTCGGCGGTATCGGCCGGCGCGGCCGCCGTGTCGATCGCGGGCGGTTCCGCGAACCGCGTGATCGCGGCGTGCAGGTCCGTCGCGACGACGCGTGCGAGCGGCGGCAGCGCATCGGCGGCTGGCAGCGCGAGCGTCACGTCGACCGGATAGCCGCCCCGTTCGAGGATCGCGGCCATCTCGTCGAGCGTCGTCGCGATCGGCGTGACGAATGCGTCGGGCAGCCGCGCCTGCGGTTCGCGATCCGCGAGCGCCACCGCCACGAGCAGTGCGGTGCTCGACGCGACGGCCTGCCGCAACGCGACGACATCCGCGCCCGACGACGAGCCTTCGAGCTTCGACAGCTTGAGCCACGTGAGCAATGGCTTGTCGCCTTCGCGCAGGCTGGCATCGAACCCGGCGCGCGCGTCGTCGTCGCCGCGCAGCCGCCGCGCGGCGAGCCGCAGCCGCTTCGCGAGCTGCGCGTGCGCGAGCTTGCGCGGTGACGGCGCGATCAGCAGGTTGACGACGATCGCGACGCCGACCGGGATCGCGACCATCAGCCAGGCATAGAGCAGCGCGCGCGTCGCGGCTTCGCCGACCGGCGCGAGGCCCAGCTGGTCGAGCCCGAAACCGACGATCATCGCGAGGATCGCGCCGACGGGGCGCAGCTTGCTGGCGGACGTCAGGTAGAGCAGCCCGACCGACAGCACGGCCATGCACGCGACGCGCAGCACCGAATACTCGATGCTGAAGATCGCGACGCCGATCACGAGCGCGATCACGATCGTGACGAGCAACAGCATCGCGACCGCGAGCACGGCGCTCGTCACGCGATCGGCGCGGTTCAGGAAGAACACGACGTACGCGGAAATCGCGGCTTCGGGCGTGCCGTACCCGCTCGTCACGAGCACGACGAGCGCGCAGATCAGCGCGACGCGCACGGCCATGGCCGCGCGTCCCGGAAACGGCGCGAGCAGCCGCAGGACTTCGCGCGGGCCCGGCGAGCGGACGTCAGCGGCAGGCCGAGCCATGCCGGACCTCGACGATCGCGCTCGCGCCGACACGCACGAGCTTGCCGTCGGGTTCGTCGAGCTTCACGCGCACCGGGAAGCGCTGCGCGACGTGCACCCAGTTCACCGAGCGCTGCACGATCGGCAGCGAGCGCGGCAGGTTGATGCGGTCGCTGTCCGCAATGCCGGCGCCGATGCCGACGACCTTGCCGGTCATCGGGCGGTCGCGGTCGATCATCGAATAGACGGTCGCGCAGTCGCCGACCGCGATGCGGTTCAGCGACGTCTCGCGGAAATTGCCGACCGCGAACCATTCGCTCGCGTCGATCAGCGTGAAGATCGACTGGTTCGGCGCGAGGGTTTCGCCGGGAAGCACGCTCAGGCCCGTCACGAGCCCGTCGTGCGGCGCGCGCACGACCGTATCGTCGAGCGCATGCTGCGCGCGGGCCAGCGCGGCTTCGCGCGCATGCAGCGTCGCGATCGCGTCGGCGTCGTCGCCGATCGTCTGCGCGGACGCGCGCTGCTGCTCCTGCGCCTGCGCGAGCGACACGGCCGCGTCGCGCTGGCGCACCTTCGCCTGATCGAACTGCTGCGCGCTGACATAGCCCTGCGCGGCGAGCGGCGCGAGCCGGTTCACGTCGCGCGTCGCGAGATCGTGGTTCTGCGTCGCGCGCTTGACCTGCTCGGCGGCGACGGACGCATTCGAGCGCTCGCCGATCAGCGAACGGCGGCGCGTGTCGAGCGACGCGCGCGCGAGTTCGAGATCGGCCTGCGCCTGCGCGACGGTCAGCCGGTACGGCACGGGATCGATCACGTACAGCAGGTCGCCTTTCGCGACGCGCTGGTTTTCATGCACGGCGAGCTGCACGATGCGGCCGCCGACCGGCGACGCGACGTGCACGACGTCGGCGTCGATCGACGCGTCGTCGGTGGACGGGTAGGCCGTCGTGCGGTGGTACGCGTACGCGAGCGCCGCGATGCCGAGCGCGACGATCGCGAGCGCGATCACGCGGCCTTTGACGGAGGGGCGGGCGATGCCGGCGGCCTTCATGCGAACGGCCCCGTGCCGGTGAGCCAGACGATCACGGCGATCACGAGCCCGATCGCGGTGCAGACGGCGAGCTGGTAAGGCACCGTCGCGGCCCAGCCGGTCGCGACGAACACGCGGTGCGCGACGATCGCGCCGACGATGCCGACGATCGCGCTGACGAGCCACAGCGGGAAGTACGCGCCGAACAGCACGTAGGACGGTGCGCCGCGCGATGCGCAGCCCGCGAGCGGCAGGGCGGGCGCCAGGACGGCGGCGATGCGCAGGGGCGCGCGCGGCGTTGTTTTTCTCATGGGGTGACGAGCTCGACGTTGGGGGTGGATGCCGGGCGCGGCGCAATGCGGATCGTCGCGACCGGCCGGGCCGCGACGACGATTCCAGGATACGGAGCCGATCATAAATCAGCGCGATGCGGACCGCCAGCGATCCGGCACGCGTTTGCGGCATGGGCCGAGGCCGGCGGTGGCCGCGCCGTCGGTCATGCCGGACGGTCCGGCCGCGCGTGTCGGCAGCGACGGCCGGAACGCCGCGATTTTGCCAGCCCAAGCTCGCGTAGGGTTGCTAACGGACTGTAAAGGATCGTCAGACGACATCACGCAGCGGAATTTGCGATGCCGACGCAGCGGAATCGGCGCGTAACACGCCGATTGCCCGTCGAACGCATGCGAATCCGCTCAGTCGGGCTGACCGCGCGCGTCCTCGACGAGCAGGTCGACGAGATCGCGCGCGAAGCGCGGCAGCGCATCGAGATCGGCGACGCAGATCTGCAACTGGCGCTCGGCCCAGTCGTCTTCGAGCGCGACGAGACGCAGCGCCATCGTCTTCGCATGACGGCGCGCGGTGCCTTCGGGCAGCACGCCGACGCCGACGTTCGCCTCGATCATCCGGCACGCGGTCTCGAAGTTGCTGACCTGGATGCGCCAGCGCAGCGTGCGCTGCACGTCGGCGGCCGCGCGTTTCAGGAACGCGTGGATCGCGCTCGCTTCGGGCAGGCCGATGAAGTCGTGGTCGAGCGTCGCGACGAACGGCGTCGATGCCAGGCCGGCGAGCGGATGCCCGAGCGCGGTCGCGAGCACGAGGCGGTCGCGCCGGTACGGCATCGCCTGCAGCCCGTCGGTGCGCACGTCGCCGGCGACGATGCCGATGTCGATCATGCCTTCCTGCACCGCGCGCACGATGTCTGGACTCAGCCGCTCCTGCATGTCGATCGTCACGTCCGGATGGTCGACGAGATAGTGTCGCAGCACGCCCGGCAGGAACTCGCTCATCGCCGTGGTGTTCGCGAACACGCGCACGTGGCCTTTCACGCCCGATGCATATTCCTGCAGGTCGCCGGTCAACTGCTCGAGCTGGCGCAGCACGCGGCGCGCATGCGCGAGCAGCGTCTCGCCCGGCGCGGTCAGCGTGACGCCCTGGCTCGTGCGGCTCAGCAGCTTCACGCCGACCTGTTCCTCGAGGTGCTTGATGCGCGTGCTGGCGGCCGGCACTGACAGGTGCGCGCGTTCGGCGCCGCGCGTCAGGCTGTTCGCTTCCGCGATGTGCGTGAAAAGTTTGAGGTCGACGAGATCGAAGCGCATGGATCGGGCAGCGGGAGGATGGCCGATTATCGCGCGAAGCCGCACGGCGCGGCACCGTGAGGCGCGACCCGTCGTCGCGACCGGGATCTGTGTACCATCGTGCGTAGGGCGCGACGCGCCGCACCGGGCATCGCGGCCCGTGCGACGCACGTCGTGGAAGCGGTCGTGCAACGAAGGTGAACGTTTCATGCGAAGTTTCTTTGTCCGGTTCATTGCAATCGGCGTGCTGTTCCATCTGTATGTCGGGATGCGCATCATTCCCGATGCGTTCGCGTCGCCGCTCGCACGGACGATCGCGGCGCTCGTGCTGGCGAGTTTCGTCGTGTTGATCCCGGTCGGCATGTTCTCGCGCCGCTTCGACGAAGGCTGGGCCGCGACGCTGGTCGGCTGGGCCGGCGCGCTCGCGATGGGCTTCTTCTCGTCGCTGCTGGTGCTGACGTTCGTGCGCGACATCGTGCTGCTCGGCGTGCTCGCGTGGCGCCATCTCGGACATGACGGCGCATGGAGCGGCGCCGCGCCCGACACGGCGCTCGGCGTGCTGGCGGCCGCGGTGCTCGTGACCGCGATCGGGTTCGTCGGCGCGCGCCGCACGGCGGCGGTCAAGCGCGTGTCGATTCCGATTGCCGGGCTGCCGGCCGCGCTGGACGGGCTGACGATCGTGCAACTGTCCGACATTCACGTCGGGCCGACGATCAAGCGGCCTTATATCGAACGGATCGTGCGCGCGGTCAATGCGCTCGACGCCGACCTGGTGGCCGTGACGGGCGATGTGGTGGACGGCTCCGTCAAGCGCCTGCGCGAACACACGGCGCCGCTCGGCCAGATGCGCTCGCGGCACGGCACCTTCCTCGTGACGGGCAACCACGAGTACTACGCAGGCGCGCATGCGTGGATCGACGAATTTCGCCGTATCGGGTTGACGGTGCTGCTGAACGAACACGTGCTGATCGAGCGCGGCGGCGCGCGCGCGGTGCTGGCGGGCGTGACCGACTTCACGGCGGGCGGCTTCGATCCCGCGCATCGCAGCGACCCCGCGCAGGCGCTGGCGGGTGCGCCGCGCGACGTCGGCACGAAGATCCTGCTCGCGCACCAGCCGCGCAGCGCGGAGGCGGCGAACCGCGCGGGCTTTACCGTGCAGTTGTCGGGGCATACGCATGGCGGCCAGTTCCTGCCGTGGCCGCCGTTCGTGCGGTTGCAGCAGCCGGTGATCGGCGGGCTGAACCGCTTCGGCGACATGTGGCTGTATACGAGCCGCGGCACGGGCTACTGGGGGCCGCCGAACCGCTTCGGCGTGCCGTCCGAGATCACGCTGATCCGGCTGACGCGCGGCTAGCGGAGGGCCGCGAGGCGAGACGCGTGCACCGCGGGGCGCGGCCGCGTTCTTTTCTTTCCACGTCGAATGACGGCGCATGGCGGCGCGCGGCGCCGTTGGCTAGTATGCAGGCATGCCTCGTTCGTTCCTCGCCCGTTCCTGCCGACATGTCGACGCCCGATCTTTTCGCTGATACGCCCGCGCCAGACGTGGACTGGTACCCGGACTGGCTTGCGCCGCCCGAAGCCGACCGCGCGCTGGCCACGCTGATCGACGAGGTCGCGTGGCGGCAGGACACGATCCGCACGCCGCGCGGACGCATTCCGTTGCCGCGGCTCACCGCGTGGCAGGGCGAACCGGATGCCGTGTACGTCTATTCGGGCATCCGCAACGTGCCGCAGCCATGGACGCCGGGCGTGCTTGCGCTCAAGCATGCAGTCGAGGCGACGTGCGGCGTGCGTTTCAACAGCGTGCTGCTCAATCGCTATCGCAACGGGCTGGACAGCCTCGGCTGGCACGCGGACAACGAACCCGAACTCGGCGACGCGCCGGTGATCGCGTCCGTGAGCCTCGGCGCGATGCGGATGTTCGATCTTCGCCATCGCACGACTGGCGCCACGCACGCGTACCGCCTCGTGCATGGCAGCCTGCTCGTGATGCGCGGCCGCACGCAGGCCGAATGGCAGCATCGCGTGCCGAAGGCGCCGGGCGTGCAGGGCGAACGCATCAACCTGACGTTCCGGCGCGTGTCGATGGCGGCCGAATAGATCGCGCCCCGTTTCGGTGATCCACGAAAGGCCAATGCAAGCAATTGGCCGCGCGTGCGGCACGTTGCCGCACGAACGCAAGGCGGGGCGGCCCGACGTGGCGCTCAGGCCCGTCCCGCAAGGCTTACAGATGGATTCGATCGACCGCCCGGTTCCGATAGGTGAGTGAAACCTCTGATGGTGCGTCGCAACAATTATTGACTAGACTGTGGAATGGCAGAAACGCGTCGGCAGACCGGCGCGCCCCTTTCGACATGCCTCCGTGCGCTGCCGATGCAGCGCGCAACGGGGCAGGAGCAAAACGCGTGACCGTACTCGACCCTTCCTTCGAACCCTCGCTGCACGTCTTCGAGCAAGACGGCGGATGGCAATGGGCGCTGACGGTGAAGCGGGCGACCGGCGTCGGCGTGAAAGTCGTGGCGTTCAGCCGCGAAGGCTTTCGCGGCGAAGCCGAGGCATACGCCGCCGGCCAGCTTGCCCGCGCCGAATATGACGACGCCGTGACGGCCTGACGCCGTCGCGGCGATCCCGCGCGGGGATCGTCTTCCTCGGTGCCGTCCGTTTCCGGACGGTGCTTTCCCGACCGTTTTCCGTTTTCGTTTTTCGCTGCGCGAGGCGATCGTCTGCCGGCGTTCGTCGCGCCAAATGATCCGTGCCGTTCGATGCTCGGGCATCGCGCCGACGATGCGACATGCGTGGCGCAAGCCCGCACGCGGACTCGCGGCATCCGAGTCAACGCGAACCACGCATGGTGCGAGCGCGTCTGGAAAATGCCGAGCCATATCGTAATAAGATATGAAGTTATTGCACCGGCGGGACGACGACGTCCCGCTTCCCTGAAAGGAGCTATCCGTGCAGCTGACCCAGTTAGGCGGGCATGTCGCCCAATCCGGCATCGCCGAACGGCAAAAACACGCTCAGGCGCTGATGTTCGGGATGGCGAACATCGACGAATACGTATCCCGCGGCGTCTGCTACGACGCCGCGGCCTATGTCCGCTATCTGCTGCGTGCCGACGCGCTGATCGCGCCCGATGCGCTGCTCGATACGGCCGGTCAATCGTGGAGGACGCGGTTCAACTTCGAAACCGGCGATCAGTGGGACGGGCGCGCGAGCATTCCGGCGGGCACCGCGGTCGGCTTCGCGCGCGGCGGCAATGTCTTTCATGCGGCGATTGCGGTCGGCGGCACCCGGATTCGCGCGATCAACGGCGGGCTGCTGGGCACCGGATGGATGAATCCGGTCGACCTTGCGCGAGCGCTGCAGCCGGATCCGGCCGGGGGCTTTACGTACGATCGCACGACCATTCGCGTCCATCTGTCGCGCCTGTAGGCGGGGCGGCATCCCGTCTCCCGCTCCGGCCACCGTGGCCCGTGCGCGCCGCGCGGCCGCCTTCCCGCCGTTCGGCGATTTCCGCATGGCGTCGCGCCGTCCAACGCTGCTATCCTCTCGACCTTGAATGACGCGTCATGGCGGCGTGGCCGCGCATGCTGCAGCGCGGCGCCGCGCGCCGGTGCGAGCCCGGGCGCGCACTGAGGTAGCATGACCGAATATCCACGACGATCGATGACCCGTTTCGTGACCGACTTCCTTCCGTCCATGTCCACATGGTCAAGACAACGATGAGCGATGCACCCGATCCGGCGGTGCCTGGCGACGACGAGTCGTCGGGCGGCGCTTCGTCCTATCTGGTGCCGGGGCTCGAACGCGGGCTGCGGATCCTCGCCGAATTCTCCGCGCGCGAGCCGGTGCTCGGCGCGCCCGAACTGTCGAAGCGCATCGGCATTCCGCGCACGACCACGTTCCGCCTGCTGCAGACGCTCGAAGCGCTCGGTTTCCTCGAACGCGTGAACGGCGACCGCTATTTCCGGCTCGGCGTCGGCGTGCTGCGGCTCGGCTTCGAATACCTGAATTCGCTCGAACTGACCGATCTCGGCACGCCCGTGCTCGAGCGGTTGCGCGATTCGACCGGCCTGTCGACGCACCTGCTGATCCGCGACCAGCGTGACGTGGTGTTCGTCGCGAAGGCGCAGAGCAATGCGTCGATGTTCGGTTCGGTGAAGGTGCACGTTGGCACGCGCCTGCCCGCGCATGCGACCGTGCACGGTCACGTGCTGATGGGCGACCTGACGCGCGACGCGCTGCGGCAGATCTATCCGGAAAAGAAGCTAGAACAGTTCACCGAGCGCACGCCGGGCACCGTCGACGAGCTGTACGAACGCGTGCGTCATTACGCGCGGCTCGGCTATGCGGTCAGCGAGGCAGCGTTCGAGAGCGGCATTTCGGCCGTGACCGCGCCGGTGCGCGATCATTCGGGCTCGATCGTCGCGGCGATCACCGCGACGGTGCCGCGCTCGGAGATCGGCGAGGCCGGCGAGAAGGAGCGGCTCGTCGAAGCCGTGTGCGGTGCGGCGGTCGACCTGTCGCAACGGCTGAACTATCGTCCGCTCGAAAGCGACCCGACGTTCGCGCATGCGCGCCA
This sequence comes from Burkholderia sp. EMB26, assembly GCF_024730645.1. NCBI lineage: Bacteria > Pseudomonadati > Pseudomonadota > Betaproteobacteria > Burkholderiales > Burkholderiaceae > Burkholderia > Burkholderia sp. EMB26. The sequence goes on along the minus strand of NZ_CP078071.1, from coordinate 970,401 downwards.
CAAGGTCGCGATGTTCTGACGCTCGCGCATCGATCCGGCCGCGGCGCGCGGCATCGCAAACGACGAGAGCGGCCCGCGGGCCGCCCTCGTCGTTTTCCGGCACCGCACGCGCGGTGCGCAAACCTGCTCAGAACGAGTGATGGATGCCGGTCAGCACGATCACCTGGTTCGCGGTGCTCGACACGCCGGCCGTGAAGAACGCGGCCTTCGCACCGCCCGAACCGTGTTCATAAAGCACGTTCGCATACAGCTGCGTGCGCTTCGACAACGCGTAGATGTCGCCGAGTTCGACCTGCGTCCAGCGGCGGCCGGCCAGCGTCGTGGTCGCCGCGCCGCCCGCGATCGTGTTGAACGCGCTGCTGCGGTAGTTCACACCCGCGTCGTAGCTCTGGAACGTGTCGGAAAACCCGTTCGACTGCATCTTCACGCGCGTGTAGAGGCCGTGCACGAGGAAGTCGCCGATCTGGTACGACGCGCCCGCGCCGATGTTCTCGACCTTGTTCGCAAGGTAACCGTTCGCGGTGTTCTGCCCCTGGAACGATGTGATGCCCGTCTGGCTGATCAGGATCGCGCGGTCGTGCTCGTTCGAGTAGACGGCCGACGCCTTGAACGGCCCGTTCACGTAGTTCAGCGCGACGCCGACCGATTTGCCGGTCGAGAAGTTCGTCGTGTTGCCGAGCGCGAGCGTCGCCGCGGCCGAGAAGCCCGCGAAGGTCGGTGAACGGTACTTGACCGAATTGTTGTACGGCACGTTGCCGGTCGCGGCGAGCCCGTCGATGTTGCCCGGGTGGAACGCAAACCAGCTCATCGCGAGGTACGCCGTGCTGAGCGGATCGAGATAGTCGAACGTCAGCGGCGTCTGGCGGCCGAGCGTCAGCGTGCCGTAGCGCTCCGAACTCAGGCCGACGAACGCCGCGCGGTTCCAGATCGTGTTCGCGGTCGCGAACTGGCCGTTGTTCGTATAGAAGCCGTTTTCCAGCTGGAAGATCGCGGACAGCCCGCCGCCGAGATCTTCCTTGCCCTTCAGGCCCCACCGGTCGGGCTGCGTATTGCCCTGGATCATCGCCCACTTCGCGTGGCCGCCGACGTTGTTCACGTACGCGATCCCCGCGTCCATGCTGCCGTACAGCACCACGCTGCTCTGCGCCCACGCGCCCGACGCGGCGCCCATTCCGATGACTGCCGCTGCTACCGCATGCTTGACCATTTTGTCTCCTGACTCTCCAACCTGATGAATACGTGTCGTGACGGCCTGCGCGGGGACGGCCGGCCGTCGCGCATGTTCATCGCCGCATGGGCATTCGTATGTTCCATATACGGAACGGTGTGCCTCTGATGGAATGGAGTATAGAGGCGCTGAGCGCCGGATCAAAAATAAATTTTTCGGGACGGATGGGCGCGGTGCCGACGCCCGGCAACCCGGCGAGATGTCTCGAAAAAGCCGATAAATCCCCGTCGAATAACAAAAAATTACATTCGATCAGGTAGGCGAAAGGGTGCGTCGACCTGACGGTCGGTGTTTTCCCTAGGACATGCAGCTTTTTGTTTTACTCGTGGAAAGTCGCTCCTATAATCACCATCCATAAACTGCTGTTCCGGATATGGAACAAATCGGAGCAAACCGAGAGTCGATCAGAAGGAAGGGTGTGAGATGTCTGAACAATGGATTTGCGCCGGTCACGCCGGCGCGCTGTCGGAAGACACGCCGATCGAGTTCAAGCGGACCGACGGCGTGGAAATCGGGATCTACCGCGTCGGCGACGACGTGTATGCGCTCGAGAACGTGTGCCCGCATGCGTACGCGCTGCTGACGCAGGGGTTCGTCGACGAAGGCACGGTCGAATGCCCGCTGCACGAGGCCGTGTTCGACATCAAGACGGGCGAATGCCTGAAGGGTCCGGGCGGGCGCGCGCTGAAGCAGTACGCGGTGCGCCTCGCCGGCGAGGAAATCCAGATCAAGGTGGAATGACATGAAAGAAGCGACCGTCAACTTCAATCCCTTCCTGAAGCCGTGGGTGGCGCCGCAGCCGAACAACATCGCGGGCAAGGGACAGATCGAAATCCCCGGCCAGGTCGAGAACCAGGTCTGGCAGAACCGCAAGGCCGCACCCACGCAGTACGAGAACGACCTCGGCGATGCGCTCGAACGCGTGTTCGAGAGCGGCGCGACCGAGCTGGACGATGTCGTCGCGGGCCTGAACCGCATCGGCTTCCGCGCGCCGGACGGCACCGCGTGGACCGCGGCGCGCTTTCGCGCCGAAATGGCCGCGCTGGCGGAATGAGCGCGCGCCGCGTGACCGCCGACCCGACGACAACCGCATCCGGAGCACACTGATGACGTCCCCCGACCAACACGAAGCCCAACACGACCCGGTCCGTGACTATCTCGACCGCGGCATCAAGAACTACTGGTATCCCGTCGCACCGAGCTGGCAGGTGTCGAATGCACCGGTAGGCCTCACGCGCCTGTCCGAGCAGATCGTGCTGTGGCGCGATCACGACGGCAAGGTCCACGCACTGGAAGACCGTTGCCCGCATCGCGGCGCGCGCCTGTCGCTCGGCTGGAACCTCGGCGGCAACATCGCGTGCTGGTATCACGGCATCGAAGTCGACGGCGGCGGCACGGTCAATCGCGTGCCGGCGGTGTCGAACTGTCCGCTCGAAGGCACGAAGTGCGTGAAGTCGTATCCGGTCGAAGAGAAGGCCGGCGCGATCTTCCTGTGGTTCGGCGACGAAGCGCACGGCGAGCCGGCGCCGCTGAACCTGCCGGAAGAACTGGTCGCCGAAGAGTATGGCCACTTCCTGTGCGTATCGAACTGGAAGTGCAATTACCAGTACGCGATCGACAACGTGATGGACCCGATGCACGGCGCGTATCTGCACGCGACGTCGCACTCGATGGCCGAAGGCGACAAGCAGGCCGACATGCGCGTGCGCAAGACCGAAACGGGGCTGATGTTCGAGAAGATCGGCCAGCGCGACGTGAACTTCGACTGGGTCGAGCTCGGCGAAACGGGCTGCCTGTGGATGCGTCTCGCGATTCCGTACAAGCAGAAGTTCGGCCCCGGCGGCAACTTCGGGATCATCGGCTTCGCGACGCCGGTCGACGGCGACCACTGCCAGGTCTATTTCTGGCGTACCCGCAAGGTCAGCGGCTGGCAGCGCGACGTGTGGCGCTTCATGTACCGCAACCGCCTCGAGGGTCTGCACTGGGACGTGCTCGAGCAGGATCGCTACGTCCTCGAAAGCCTCGCGCCGCATGCGCGCGATCACGAATACCTGTACCAGCACGACGTCGGCATCACGCGCGTGCGCCGGATGCTGCGCCAGCGTGCGCAGGAACACCTGTCCGCGCTCGACGCGCATCGTGCGGCGCATGCCGCCGCGGAGCCCGCGAATGGCTGAGCGCGCTCCGATCGTCGCGCTGCCCGGTCGCCGCGTGCTCGTCACGGGCGGCGCGCGCGGTCTCGGCGCCGCCTTCGTGAAGGCGCTGGTCGAAGCGGGCGCGCAGGTCGCGTTCGGCGACGTGCTCGCGCAAGAGGGCCGTGCGCTGGCCGCGCAGCTCGCGCAAGCCGGCCACACCGCGCATTTCTTCGCACTCGACCTCGCCGATCCGGCCAGCATCGACGCATTCGTCGCGCAGGGCGCGGCGGCGCTCGGCGGCCTCGACGCGCTGATCAACAACGCGGCGATCACGAACTCGGGCGGCAAGCTGTCGACGGAGCTCGACGTGTCGACGTGGGACGCCGTGATGAACGTGAACGTGCGCGGCGTATGGCTCGTCAGCAACGCGGCGCTGCCGCACCTCGCGCGGTCGGGTCGCGGCGCGATCGTGAATCTTGCGTCGGACACCGCGCTGTGGGGCGCGCCGAAGCTGCTCGCGTACGTCGCGAGCAAGGGCGCGGTGATCGCGATGACGCATGCGCAGGCGCGTGAGTTCGGCGCGCACGGCGTGACAGTCAACGCGATCGCGCCGGGGCTGACCGAAGTCGAGGCGACCGCGTACGTGCCGGCGGAACGCCATGCGTTCTACCTGCAGGGCCGTGCGCTGACACGCGCGCAGGTGCCCGACGACGTGACGGGCCCGGTGCTGTTCCTGCTGTCGGACGGCGCGCGCTTCGTGACGGGCCAACTGCTGCCGGTCAACGGCGGCTTCGTAATGAACTGAATTGCAGTTTTCACTCGGAATGAAGGAGAGGACGATGGCGGACGCCGATCTCGAACGCAAGTCGTGGGACCAGCCGGAAGGCGCAAGCTTCAACGACTGGATGGAAGGGCGCGTCGCGCGCTATGCGACGCGGCGCTACGACTGGGACGCGCTGAAGTTCCAGGCCGATTACGACCCGAAGTACCGCCGTGCGCAGATGCGCTATGTCGGCACGGGCGGCACGGGCGTCGCGAAAGACGTCAACACGGTGCCGGCCGGCAACTTCACGTTCTCGACGATGGTCATCCCGGCCGGCAACATCGGGCCGAGCCACATCCATATCGACGTCGAGGAAATCTTCTTCGTGCTGCGCGGCAAGATGAAGGTGATCTGCGAGCGCGACGGCGAGACGTGGGAAGCGATCCTCGGCGAGCGCGACCTGATCTCGGTGCCGCCGGGCGTGTATCGCACGGAAATCAACATCGGCGAGGAAGATGCGCTGATGTGCGTGATGCTCGGTTCGTCGAAGCCGATCACGCCGACGTATCCGCCCGATTCGCCGCTCGCGAAGATCAAGCGTTGAGACGGAGCGGGTGAAGCAATGAGTGTCATCGACAAACGTGAACGCGACCGCACCGCGGCGTTCGCCGCGCTGCTCGGGCAGTTTCCCGAGCAGCGTTGCGCGGCCGGCGCGGCGGGCACGATCGGTTATCGCGAGGCCGGCGCGCAGCATGCGGGCCGCGCGCTGCCCGTCGTGCTGCTGCACGGGATCGGCTCGGGCGCCGCGTCGTGGGTCCGTCAGCTCGACACGCTGGGCGCGTCGCGGCGCGTGCTCGCGTGGGATGCGCCCGGATACGGCGTGTCGACGCCCGTGCACGGCGCGTCGCCGGCCGCCGCCGATTACGCGGCAGCGCTGAACGCGTGGCTCGAGGCACTCGGCATCGAACGCTGCGTCCTGGTCGGCCATTCGCTCGGCGCGATCATCGCGGGCGGCCTCGCCCGCGTGACGCCCGCGCGGATCGCCGGCCTGCTGCTGGTGTCGCCCGCGGGCGGCTACGGCAGCGCACCGGCCGAGACCCGCGAAGCGCGCCGCGACGCGCGGCTCGCGATGCTCGCGGAACTCGGCCCGGCCGGGCTCGCCGAGCAGCGCAGCGGCAACATGCTGTCCGGTTTCGCGAACGAGGAGGCGAAGGCATGGGTGCGCTGGAACATGGCGCGCATCGTGCCGGCCGGCTATGCGCAGGCCACGCATCTGCTCGCGAACGCCGATCTCGCGGCCGATCTCGCCGGCTTCCGGGGCCGCACGGCCGTGGCCGTCGGCGCGAACGACGCGATCACGCCGCCCGCCGCGTGCGAGCGGATCGCCGCGGCCGCGCACGTCGGGCTGCAGGTGATTCCGCAGGCAGGGCACGCCGGCTATGTGGAAGCGCCGGCCGCGTATTCCGCGCTGATCGACTCGTTCTGCCGGCAGTGCGATACGCAGTGGGGGCTGGCATGAAGTCCCCCCACGCTCACCTTGGTTCGCGGGAGGCATAAATGAGCGAACCGCTGCAACAAAACGAATCCGAAAACGCGAAGGCCGAAGCCAGCTACGTGGTGCCGGGCCTCGAACGCGGGTTGCGGATTCTCGCCGAATTCTCGCCGCGCGAGCCCGTGCTCGGCGCGCCTGAACTGTCGAAGCGGCTCGGCATTCCGCGCACGACGGTGTTCCGTCTGCTGCAGACGCTCGAATCGCTCGGCTTTCTCGAACGCGCGGACAAGGATCGCAACTACAAGCTCGGCATCGCCGTGCTTCGGCTCGGCTTCGAATACCTGAGCTCGCTGGAGCTGACCGATCTCGGCCTGCCGGTGATCGAAAGCCTGCGCGATGCGACCGGCTTCACGACGCACATCGTGATCCGCGACGGCCGCGACGTGGTGTTCGTCGCGAAGGCGCAGAGCCAGTCGCCGGTGTTCAGTTCGATCCGCGTGAACGTCGGCACCCGGCTGCCCGCGCATGCAACGACGCACGGCCACGTGCTGATGGGCGACCTGTCGCTGAAGGAACTGCATGCGCTGTATCCGGAAGGCGTGCTGAACCGGATGACGAGCGCGACGCCGGAAACGGTCGACGCGCTGTACGAAGTGATCCGCGAGGATGCGCTGCGCGGCTACGGCGTCAGCAATTCGTCGTTCGAGCGCGGGATCTCGGTCGTCACGGCGCCGGTGCGCAACGAGACGCAGAAGATCGTCGCTTGCATCACGGTGACGGTGCCGCGTCCGGAGATCGACGCGGCGCTGATCGCGGACGGGCTGATCGACAAGGTGCAGCGCGCGGCGGCGGAACTGTCGCGGCGGCTGAATTACCGCTCGGATGACGAGCACACGTTTCTCAAAGCTTTAGGACTCCGATGATCCAGATCGATCTGAGCGGGCAAGTGGCGGTGGTGACGGGCGGTTCGTCCGGCATCGGACTCGCGACAGCCGAACGGTTTCTGCAGGCAGGCGCGTCGGTCGCGATCTGCGGCCGCGACGACGAACGCCTTGCACGCGCCGAGGCGATGCTGCGCGGCAAGTATGCGGATGCACGACTGCTGGCCACGCGCTGCAACGTGCTCGACGAAGCCGACGTGACCGCGTTCGCGCAAGCGGTATCTGCGCGTTTCGGCCGCGCCGACATGCTGGTCAACAACGCCGGCCAGGGCCGCGTCTCGACCTTTGCCGACACGACCGACGACGCCTGGCGCGAAGAACTCGAACTGAAGTACTTCAGCATCATCCGCCCGACGCGCGCATTCCTGCCGCTGCTGCGCGATGCGGCTGCGCCGACGATCACCTGCGTGAACTCGCTGCTCGCGCTGCAGCCGGAGCCGCACATGGTCGCGACGTCGTCGGCGCGTGCCGGCGTGCTGAGTCTCGTGAAGTCGCTCGCGACTGAACTGGCGCCGCAGCGCATCCGCGTGAACTCGATCCTGATCGGCATCGTCGAGTCGGGGCAGTGGCGCCGCCGCTATGACACGCAGGCGCAGCCCGGCGAAAGCTGGGAGGACTGGACGGGCGCGCTCGCCCGCAAGAAGAACATTCCGCTGAACCGCTTCGGCAAGCCTGACGAGGCGGCCTGGGCACTTTTTTATCTCGCAACGCATCTGTCGTCCTACACGACGGGCAGCCATATCGACGTTTCTGGAGGCTTTGCACGCCATGTCTAAAAAAACCACGGTTGGCGAGCTGATTGCCGCCTTTCTCGAGCAGTGCGGCGTGAAAACCGCATTCGGTGTCATCTCGATCCACAACATGCCGATCCTCGACGCGATCAATTCGCGCGGCAACATCCGGTATGTCGGTGCGCGCGGCGAAGCGGGTGCGCTGAACATGGCCGACGGGCTGGCCCGCGTGTCGGGCGGCCTCGGCGTCGCATTCACGAGCACGGGCACGGCGGCCGGCAACGCGGCCGGCGCGATGGTCGAGGCGCTGACGGCCGGCACCGCGCTGCTGCACGTGACCGGGCAGATCGAGACACCGTATCTCGACCAGGATCTCGCGTACATCCACGAAGCGCCCGACCAATTGTCGATGCTCGACTCGATCTCGAAGGCCGCGTTCCGCGTGCGCACCGTCGAAACCGTGCTGCCGACGATCCGCGAAGCCGTGCGCATCGCGCAGACCGCGCCGACGGGCCCCGTGTCGGTCGAGATTCCGATCGACATCCAGGCGGCCGAAATCGAATGGCCGGAAGACCTCGCGCCCGCCCACGTCGCGGTGCGCGAGCACGACACCGCCCGCGTCGCGAAGCTCGCCGACGCGCTCGCGGCCAAGCGCCGCCCGCTGCTGTGGCTCGGCGGCGGGGCACGCCATGCACGCGAGGAAGTCGAACGCCTCGTGAAGCTCGGCTTCGGCGTCGTGACGAGCGTGCAGGGCCGCGGCGTGCTGCCGGAAGATCATCCGGCGACGCTCGGCGCGTTCAACGTGCATGCGTCCGTCGAGGCGTTCTACAAGACCTGCGACGCGCTCGTCGTGGTCGGCTCGCGCCTGCGCGGCAACGAAACGCTGAAGTACAAGCTCGCGCTGCCGCAGCCGCTGTTCCGCGTCGATGCCGATGCGCTCGCCGACAACCGCGGCTATCGCAACGCGCTGTTCGTGCACGGCGATTCGAAGCGCGTGCTGGCCGAACTGGCCGACCGCCTCGAAGGCCGCCTGTCGGTCGATCCGCGGTTCGCGTCCGATCTCGCGGCGGCCCGCGAGGAAGCGGTGGCCGACGTGTCGAAGGGCCTCGGGCCGTACAAGAAGCTCGTCGACACGCTGCAGGGCGTGGTGGGCCGCGACTACAACTGGGTGCGCGACGTGACGATCTCGAACAGCACGTGGGGCAACCGCCTGCTGAAGATCTTCGAGCCGCGCTCGGGCGTGCATGCGCTCGGCGGCGGCATCGGCCAGGGTATCCAGATGGGCATCGGCGCGGCGCTCGCGGGCACGGCGGCGAAGACGGTCTGCCTCGTCGGCGACGGCGGCCTGATGGTCAACGTCGGCGAGCTCGTGACGGCCGTGCAGGAAAACGCGAACGTGATGATCGTGCTGATGAACGACCAGTGCTACGGCGTGATCCGCAACATCCAGGACGCGCACTACGGCGGCCGCCGTTGCTTCGTGCAGCTGCACCAGCCCGATTTCGCGCAGTTCTGCGCGAGCTTCGGCCTCACGCACTACCGGATCACGTCGCTCGACCAGGCCGAAGCGATCGTGCGCGAAGGGATGGCGAAGGAAGGGCCGGTGATGGTCGAGGTCGACATGCTGTCGGTCGGTTCGTTCGCGTCGAACTTCGCGGGGCCGCCGGTGAAGAAGGAAGCGCCGACGGAGCGCCAGTATGCATAACGGCCAGAAGCGCGCGCACGCGCCCGTCGACGTCGCGATGATCGGCTTCGGCGCGATCGGCGCGGCCGTGTACCACGCGGTCGAGCACGATGCGTCGCTGCGCGTCGCGCACGTGATCGTGCCGGCACACCAGCGCGCGGCGGTGCAGGGCGAGCTCGGCGACGCGGTGGAGGTCGTGTCGTCGGTCGACGCGCTGGCCCGCCGCCCCGAGTTCGCGCTCGAATGCGCGGGCCACAGCGCGCTCGTCGATCACGTCGTGCCGTTGCTGAAGGCCGGCACCGACTGCGCGGTCGCATCGATCGGCGCGCTGTCCGATCTCGCGCTGCTCGACGTGCTGTCGCAGGCCGCCGACGAAGGCGGCACGACGGTGACGCTGCTGTCGGGTGCGATCGGCGGCATCGACGCGCTGGCGTCCGCGAAGCAGGGCGGCCTCGACGAAGTGCTGTACGTCGGCCGCAAGCCGCCGCTCGGCTGGCTCGGCACGCCGGCCGAGGAATTGTGCGACCTGCGCGCGATGACCGGGGAAAAGGTGATCTTCGAAGGCACTGCACGCGACGCCGCGCGGCTGTATCCGAAGAACGCGAACGTCGCGGCGACGGTCGCGCTCGCGGGCCTCGGTCTCGACGCGACGCACGTGCGCCTGATCGCCGATCCGGCGGTGGCGCGCAACGTGCATCGCATCACCGCACGCGGCGCGTTCGGCGAGATGTCGCTGGAAATGAGCGGCAAGCCGCTGCCCGACAACCCGAAGACGTCCGCGCTGACGGCGTACAGCGCGATTCGCGCGCTGCGCAACCGCGCGGCCCGCTGCGTGATCTGACCGGACCATCGAGCGTCCGCCCGCGCCACGGCGAGGGCGGACGTGCAGAGACAGATTTGTGGGACTTGTGACATGACTCCTTTTGATACGCGCCTCGTACCCGACGGCAACATCCTGATCGGCGGCGAGTGGCGGCGCGGCCGTGGCGCGCCTTACACGAGCATCTATCCGGCCGACCAGTCGGTGAACATGGAAGTGTCGACGGCGAACGCGGAAGACGCGGCCGACGCCGTCGTGGCGGCCGACGCCGCATGGCGCCGCGCCGACTGGGCCGGGCTGAAGCCGCACCTGCGCGCGCAGGTGCTGTACCGCATCGCCGACCTGATCATGCAGCGCCACGAAGCGCTCGCGAACCTGCAGCGCCGCGACAACGGCAAGCCGATCGGCGAGACGCGCGTGCTGGTGGCCAGCGCCGCGAACACGTTCCGCTATTTCGCGGCCTGCCTCGAGACGCTCGACGAAGAACTGACGCCGTCGCGCGGCGACTACCTGACGATGAGCGTGTACGAGCCGATCGGCGTGATCGCCGCGATCACGCCGTGGAATTCGCCGATCGCGTCCGACGCGCAGAAACTCGCTCCCGCGCTGGCCGGCGGCAACGCGGTGGTGCTCAAGCCGGCCGAGGTCACGCCGCTCGTATCGCTCGCGCTGGCGCGCATCTGCGAGGAAGCCGGCGTGCCGAAGGGCGTGCTGAGCGTGCTGCCGGGCAAGGGCTCGGTGATCGGCGACGTGCTCGTGCGTCATCCGCTGGTGAAGAAGGTGTCGTTTACCGGCGGCACCGAAGTGGGCCGCGGCATCGCGCGCATCGCGGCCGAGAAGCTGATGCCGGTGTCGCTCGAACTCGGCGGCAAGTCGCCGACGATCGTGTGCGACGACGCCGATCTCGATCACGCGGTCAACGGCGTGCTGTATGGCATCTTCAGCTCGTCGGGCGAAGCCTGCATCGCCGGTTCGCGGCTGTTCGTGCAGCGCGCGGTGTACGACGCATTCATGCAGCGCCTGGTGGCGGGCGCCCGCAAGCTGCGCGTGGGCGACCCGACGCGGCCCGACACGCAGATGGGCCCGCTGATCACCGCGAAGCATCGCGAGTCGGTCGAACGCTACGTCGCGCTCGGGCTGGAAGAAGGCGGCCGCCTGCTGTGCGGCGGCGAGCGGCCGGCGGGCGACGGGCGCGAGAACGGCTTCTTCTATCAGCCGACGATTCTCGAAGGCTTGCCGAACAGCGCGCGCATTTGCCAGGAGGAAATCTTCGGGCCGGTGCTGGTCGCGATGCCGTTCGACGACGAAGCATCGCTGATCGCGCAGGCGAACGACAGCGTGTTCGGCCTCGCGGCCGGCATCTGGACGCGCGACTACAAGCGCGCATGGCGCATCGCGCGGGCACTCGAGACGGGCACCGTCTGGATCAACACGTACAAGCTGTTCTCGATCTCCACGCCGTTCTCGGGCTGGAAGGAGAGCGGGATGGGGCGCGAGAAGGGACGTCTCGGCATCCGCGAATACATGCAGCAGAAGAGCCTCTACTGGGGCTTGAACGACGCGCCGCTGCCGTGGGCGAACTGAGCGAAGGGGAATGACGCAATGAGCATCTTGGGAATCGAGCAGATCACGTACGGTGTCGACGACCTCGCCACCTGCCGGCGCTTTTTCGCCGACTGGGGGATGAAGGAAGTCGCGCACGACGACACGCGCGCCCGCTTCGAAACGCTGAACGGCTGCACCGTGCTGGCCGTCAAGGCCGACGATCCGGCGCTGCCGCTGGCGTTCGAGGCCGGTCCGACGCTGCGTGAAGTCACGTGGGGCGTCGCGACGCAGGCCGAACTCGACGCGCTGCGCACGAAGCTCGCCGGCCAGCCCGGCTATTACGCACAGGACGATGCGGTCGGCTGCATCGATCCGAACGGGATGGCGATTCGCGTCGAAGTCACGCGCAAGCGCGCACTCGACATCGCGGGCTCGCCGTCGAACGTGTGGGGCCAGACGCTGCGCGTCGACCAGCCGAGCCCGGTCTATGCGCGCGCGGAGCCGGTCGAGGTCGGGCACGTCGTGTTCTTCACGAACTGCCTCGACGCGCAGGAAAAGTTCTATCACGAACTGCTCGGCTTCGAGACGTCGGATCGTTACCCGGGCCGTGGAGCATTCATGCGCTGCGCGCCGCACGGCGGCCATCACGACCTGTTCCTGCTCGCGCTGCCGAACGGAAAACGCGGCCTGAACCACGTCGCGTTCACCGTGCGCGACATCCACGAAGTGTTCGGCGGCGGCATGCACATCGACCGCTGCGGCTGGGAAACGCAGCTCGGCCCGGGGCGTCATCCGGTGTCATCCGCGTACTTCTGGTACTTCCAGAACCCGGCCGGCGGCCTGATCGAGTATTACGCGGACGAAGACGTGCTGACGCCCGAATGGCAGCCGCGCGAATTCGAGCCGGGCCCGACCGTGTTCGCCGAATGGGCCGTCGACGGCGGCCTCGACGGCAATACGCGCCGGCAGAAGAACGCGAAGGCGCCGGAAGGCAAGTTCATGACGGAGCGCAAATCATGAGCGAAACGAACGCGCGGGAAGCGGCCGCGCCGGCCACGGTCGTCGTGATCGGCGGCGGCCAGGCCGCCGGCTGGGTGTTGAAGACGTTGCGCGCCGAAGGATACGCAGGCCGCCTCGTGATGATCGCCGACGAGCCGCATCTGCCGTACGAGCGCCCGCCGCTGTCGAAGGCCGTGCTGGCCGGTGACGCGGATATCGAAACCGTGCGCGTCGTGCGTCCCGACGAATTCGACGCGCTGAACGTCGAAGCATGGCAGCCGGAACGTGCGGCCTCCATCGACCGTGCACGCCGCGTGGTGAAAACCGAAAGCGGCCGCGAGATCGAATACGACCGGCTCGTGATCGCGACCGGCGGTACGTCGCGTCGCTTGCCCGATGCGCTCGTCAACACGCCGAACCTGCATTACCTGCGCACGCTCGACGAAGCGGCCGCACTCGGCGAAAAGCTGCGCGCGAGCCGGCGCGTGCTCGTGATCGGCGGTGGCTGGATCGGCCTCGAAGTCGCGGCGACCGCGCGCAAGCTCGGCGTCGAAGCCGTGGTCGTCGAAGGCGCGCCGCGCCTGTGTGGCCGCTCGGTGCCGCAGATCGTGTCCGACTTCCTGCTCGACCTGCATCGTTCGAACGGCGTCGACGTGCGGACGGGCGCCGCGCTCGCGTCGCTCGACCCGCGGCCGGACGACGCGTCGAAGGTGCGCGCGACGCTCGCCGACGGTACGACGATCGACGCCGATTTCGCGGTGGCCGGCATCGGCCTCGCGCTCAACGCATCGCTCGCGAGCGACGCGGGGCTCGCGGTCGACGACGGCATCGTCGTCGACGAATACGGCGCGACGAGCGACCCGGCGATCTTCGCGTGCGGCGACGTCGCGAACCATCACAACGGCTGGCTGAAGCGGCGCGTGCGGCTCGAATCGTGGGCCAACGCGCAGAACCAGGCGATCGCGGCGGCGAAGGCCGTGCTCGGCGTGCGCGCACCGTACGCGGAGATTCCGTGGTTCTGGTCCGATCAGTACGACGTGAACCTGCAGATCCTGGGCGATCTGCCGGCCGATGCGCAGCTCGTCGTGCGCGGCGATCTCGCCGCGCGTCGTGCGACGCTGTTTTTTGTCGGCGACGGACATGTGAGAGGTGTCATCGCCGTGAACAACGCGCGTGAGCTGAAACTCGCGCGCAAGTGGATGAACCAGGGCCGGGCAGTGGATACGGAAGCCCTGGCAGACACGACCCAAGCGCTTGCCTGACCGGCCCACCGGAAAGAGATCCAGGAGACACCCCGCATGAGCACTTTCGACAACGTCGTGGCCGGCAGGGCCACGATGGAAGCTGCCGCCTCCACGCCCGGCGCGATCATCGCGCGGCTCGAGCGGCTTCCGGCCAACTCGATGCAGATCCGCGCACGCGTGCTGATCGGCACCGCGACGTTCTTCGACGGCTTCGACGTGATCACGATCGCGGCGACGCTGCCGTTGCTGATTCACAAATGGGGGCTGTCGCCGACGCAGATCGGCATGCTGATCGCGTCCGGCGCGATCGGCCAGCTGATCGGCGCGTTCCTGTTTCCCGCGCTCGCGGAAAAGCACGGCCGCGTCAAGGCGATCGCGTGGAGCTCGGCCGTGATCGGCATCACGAGTATCGCGTGCGGCTTCGCGCCGACCTTCGAGGTATTCGTGCTGCTGCGGATCCTGCAGGGGCTCGGGCTCGGCGGCGAGTTGCCGGTCGCCGCGACGTACATCAACGAGATCACGCGCGCACATGGCCGCGGCCGCTTCGTGCTGCTGTACGAGATCGTGTTCCCGATCGGCCTGCTCGTGTCGATGGCGCTCGGCGCGTGGCTCGTGCCGCGCTTCGGCTGGGAGATCATGTACTTCGTCGGCGGGCTGCCGCTGATCCTGTCGCTCGTGCTCACGCACCTCGTGCCGGAATCGCCGCGCTGGCTCGCGTCGCGCGGGCGGCTCGCGGAAGCCGGGCGTGCGGTCGGCGTGTTCGAAGGATCGGTGCGCGGCGAGCTGCCGCCCGTCACGCAGGTGGCCGCGTTCGACGAACTGGTGCGCCAGCATCCGAAGCGCAGGATGAGCGACCTGTTCAGCGCCGCGTATCGCAAGCGCACGCTCGCGGTGGCGACGTTGTGGGCGACCTGCGGGTTCATCCAGTACGGGCTGTCGACGTGGCTGCCGACGATCTACAAGAACTTCTATCACGCACCGCTGCAGCTCGCGCTGAATCTGGCGGTGATCGGCTCGGTGATGGGCGTGCTCGGGTCGCTCGCGTCCGCGCTGCTGGTCGACAAGCTCGGCCGCAAGCCGGTGATCGTGTGGTCGTTCGTGCTGTGCGCGCTGTCGCTGGCGCTCGCCGGCATCTATCACGCGTCGTCGGTGTACGTGGTCGCGATCTTCTGTTCGCTGTCGCTCGGGCTGATGGCGTCGGGCTTCATTACCGCGTACGTCTACACGCCGGAGCAGTATCCGACGAGCATCCGCGCGTCGGGCTGCGGGCTCGGCAGCGCGTGGCTGAAGATCGCGTCGTTCGTCGCGCCGATGGTCGTGCCGCACGCGATCATCGGCGGGAATCTCGCACCGGCGTTCTACCTGATCGGCGTCGTGCCGCTGATCGCGGCGCTGACCGTGCACTTCGTCGGGATCGAGACGAAGGGGAAGGTGCTGGAGGCGCTCGAGGCGTAAGCGCATTGCGCAGCGGTGGATGAGGTGAACCGGGAGGCCCGGGCGATGCTCCCGGGCCTCTTTGTTTCGGGGGCGCCTCGCGGGGGCGTGCAGGGTGCCGAGCGTACGCGCGATTGTTGGCGCGTGGCGCGCGTGTTCTAATTCACGGTTCCGATTTCGTCAGACGATTGCCATGCCCCTGTTCGAACCCGTCACGCTGCATACCGCTCGACTCGTGCTGCGCCCGCTTCGCGAAGCAGACGCGCCCGCTTTCTTCGAGATCTGGTCCGATCCGGAAGCGATGCGCTACTTCTCGTTCTCGCCGATGACGCAGATCGAGCAGGCCGAGGCGCGCGTCGCGCGCAACGTGCAGACGTCCGCGAGCGGGGAGAGCCTGGTCTGCGTGCTCGAACTGCGGGAAACCGGCGAAGCGCTCGGCGAATGCGTGCTGTTCCATGCGAACGAGCAGTGCCGGCGCGCCGAGATCGGCTTCAGCCTGCGGCGCGCGTTCTGGCGCGGCGGATACATGCGCGAAGCGGCGTCGGCGATGATCGATCATGCCTTCGGCACGCTGCGGCTGAACCGGATCGAGGCCGATATCGATCCGCGCAACGTCGCGTCGGCCGGGTTGCTTGAACGGCTCGGTTTCGTGCGGGAAGGGCTGCTGCGCGAACGCTGGATCGTCGGCGACGAAGTGTCGGACAGTGCGCTGTACGGGTTGCTGGCGAGCGATCGCGGCCGAGGCTGATGCGGCGGCCGGTTATTTCGCGGCAGGAACGATCGCGAACGCGTCCACTTCGACCAGTACCTCCGGGCGGAACAACGATGCCACGCCGACGAGCGCGCTTGCGGGCGGGCACGCGGTGTTGACCCAGCGGTCGCGCACGTCGCGAATCTGCGGCAACAGGCTCGAATCGAAATCGCGGACATAGATCGTCAGACGCGCGACGGATTCGAAGCCGACACCCGCGGTGCGAAGCGTATCGGCGATGTTCCTGAACACCTGATCGAGCTGCGTTGCATGATCGGCGCCGACAACCGCGCCCTCGGCATCGAACGGAACATGGCCGGACAAATACAGCGGTTGACCACCTTCGACGAGTATCGCTTGCGAAATGCCGGGAATCGTGGCGCCGGGGGGATTGATGGCACGCAGCATCGGAGCATCCTCTCAGGTTGATGCGGTTGTTCGGGGCGGCCCGGATCGGCCCGCCATCTTCGATTCAGGGGCGATCGGCAGCGGTATTCACAGCTTCGCGAGCCAGCCCTCGACCTTGTCTTTTCCGCGCAGCGTCGCAACCCATCGAGCGGGCAACGCCCGTTCGCCGTACACCACGCCGGCGAGGCTGCCGGCGATTGCCGCGGTCGTATCCGTGTCGTTGCCGAGCGCGATCGCGCGCTTCACGCAATCCTCGTAGCTGTCCGTCAACAGCAGGCAATGGATCGCCGACCAGAAGCTGTCGACCACATAGCCCGATCCTTGCGGTGCATCGAAGCGGCCGTCGAGCACGATCTTCAGTTCGATTTCATCGGCCGTGCCTTCGTGGCGCGCGAGCAGTTCGTCCTCGGCCGTGCGCACCGCGTCGGGAGCCGACTGGCCGTCGACGATGCCCAGCGCCGTCAGGCAATAGAGCGCGCAGCAAAGCTGCGAACGCACGTGGCCGTGCGTGACGACGCTCTGCTTGCGCGCGAGCCGGATCGCGTCGTCGCGCGACGCCGCGACCATCACGACGGGAAAGCAGCGCATCAGCGAGCCGTTGCCGTTGTCGCGCTCGTCGCCGGGCCCGGCTGCCGCGGGCGCGGCGCCGGCCGCCAGCGCGTGGAACGCACGCTGCGTCTGCAGGCCGACGTCGAATACGCGGCCGTCCGGCGTGAACGCGCCGCGATGAAACCAGTCCAGCAGGTTGCCGGCGAACGTGTCGAGATTCAGGTCGTGCTCGCGCAGCAGCGCGTCGAGCAGCGCGAGCGCCTGCGCACCGTCGTCGCTCCAGGTGCCGGGCGGCACGCCGTCGTGCGCGCGCGCGAAGCCCGGCGGCGGCGTCATGTCGATCGCGGCGGGAGGCGGAATCGACGCGGCGTCGTGGAATTCGTACGGCACGCCGAGCGCGTCGCCGATCAGCAGGCCAAGCAGGCCGCCGCGCAGGCGGGATCGTCGGTTCGGAATGGTTGTCATCGAAAGGAATTCGGGTTGGGGCGGCGGAAAACCATGCACAAGACCTTGAGCTGAACCCCGTCATTATGCAGTCGCCGCCAATTGGCGTACTTTCCAGACTGTTCGCCGGCCGCCTTCGCGTGGTGGCGGCCGCAGTCGTCGTAGAAACGACCCGCGACGATCACGTCAACGCTCGCCCGGCCGCCACGTCGACAGGCACTTCGCGCTCCAGTGCCTTGGCGGCGAGTTCCCCGACCCAGTCTGCATCGGCGGGACCGACGACGCCATATTGATCCGGCGGAAAAAAAGCATAGTGATGAGCCGCCGCAGCCAGGCGCTCACATTCGGCGTGAGACAGCAGGTAGGACGTCACGGTCAATGGCGCCGCTGGTCCACTCCATCTCAATCCGATGCGGATATGGGTGCGTGGCGCAAATGCTATTGCCAATTCTCGCCGCGGGATCAATCGTTTCGTCTCCGAGGGGAACGTTGGCGGCGCGCCCCGACCGTCTGCCGCAATTCGATGATCCAGCACCAGCCAATGACCAGCGGACGTTCGGGTCAGGATCCACTGCCTGACTCGGGTCATGCTGGATTTGAGCTTGCCGTCGATCCATTCCTCGACGTAGAGGGGTTCCGGATCGTAGTCGTCCGACCACACGACGATTGCCGAGCATAGCGTATGGCGCTCCAATTCGACATGCCCGTTGGACGGCATTTCACGCCAGTACCGCTGTCGGGTGCCGTACGTCGCGACGCACCAGTTCAGGCCGATCCACGCTGCGATGAAGAGCGCCGTGACCCATATGACGGTGACGGCTGTTTCGCCAACCGCACGATCCATATCGAAGGCCCGATCGACCGTTCCGCGGTATGCAAGCATACCCAGCAAATACGCGAGCATCGGGATCGCAGGCCCGACTGCGACCGGCATCATCAGAATGGCGAGCCAGCTTCGGACATGCACGCTCCCCACCGACTTGGCGCGCGCACGCTCCTCATCGCTCATCGCCGCGACTTCCCGCGCGGCGATGTCGTCGCTTGGGGTGTGGAACCGCTCATACGTATTCTGGCATTTTGGCATTCGACGGGGCGTTCGGTGAAAGAGGGCGATAAAGCAGGGATTGCCTCGAGGAACCGATTCTTGCATACGTTAGGGTCGGTTTTCATACGGACGCATGTGCGTTCGTACGGAAACGAACCGATGCGCTGCGGCTGGTGCGAAACCAGGCGGCAGGGGTCCGCATGCGCAGGAGGCGCAGAGCCGAACGGTAGCGGATGAAACGACGCCGGGAAGACACCGACGCGCGGGGAGTATCGCGAGCGGATGACTTGCCGGATTCACGCGGCGAACGTACGCTTGATCGATACCACGATCGACCCACAGGTTCTCGACCATGCAAGCCCGTCCATTGCGTCTTTCCCCCGGCGACGATCTGCGCGGCGCCATCGAAGCCGCGTTGCATCGCCACGACTCGCACGCGGCTTTCGTGATCCAGGGCATCGGCAGCCTGAGCGTCGCGCAGTTGCGCTTCGCCGGCGTCGACCAGCCGACCGCGCTGCGCGGCGACCTCGAAATCCTGACGCTGGCCGGCTCGGTGTCGCCGGACGGCGCGCATCTGCACATGTCGGTCTCGGATGCGGACGGCCGCGTGACCGGCGGCCATGTCGCGAGTGGTTGCGTGGTGCGCACGACGGCCGAGATCCTGCTCGCGCTGCTGCCCGCGCATCGCTTCTCGCGCGAGCCCGATGCGGGCACCGGCTTCAACGAACTGGTGATCCGTCGCGAGCCGGGCGGCGACGCCGCATGAGTATCGCGAAGCGGCGCTAGAATCGCCGGTCATCGAAGCACTTCCCGTTACCGCTCATTCCGCAAGACGCACTCCATGGACGACACCGAAATCGAACAGAAAATGTGGGACATCGTCCGGACCTGGCTCGAAGGCGCGACGCCCGAGCAGTGGCACCGGTTCGCCGCACGCTCCAATTACGACGGCAACGGCCGCGCGTTGCGCTGGCTGCTGGACAACCGCAACGTCGATCGCGCGACCGCGTTGCTGATCTACTGGAATCTCGGCGCCGCGTGGTTCGTGCAGTATGCGGACGAAAACGCCGCGTCGTATCAACGGGATACGTTCCGGTTGCTGCGCGAGATCGAGCAACGTTACGCGGAAGGCTATTACGCCGATCACGGAATCTGGTTCGATCCGCACGACTTCGATGGCGCGGGGCCGAACGATTATCCGGACGTACCGGTCGTGCGGCCCGTGCCGGCACTGATGCTGCAGCCGACCGACGGCCGCGAGTACGTCGATCTCGACGAAGCGGACGGCTATGACGAAGGCCTGCCGTTCGACGTGGTCGAGCGGCTGCACGCGCTGCTCGACTGACCGCGCGGGCGCGTCCGTTCGCCGACGCATAAAAAAAGCGCCGCGGCCATTCGGCCCGCGGCGCCTTTCGGTGCGCTGCGACGTCGACTTCCCGTCGCAGCCCGACTGCGTGCTTACATCTGCACGGTGTCGGCCACTTCCTTGAAGTCTTCGATCTGGTCGAAGTTCATGTACTGGTAGATCTTGTCGCCGTTGGCGGTGAGCACGCCCATGTCGGCCATGTACTCTTCCTTGGTCGGGATCTTGCCCAGACGCGAGCAGATCGCCGCCAGTTCCGCCGAGCCGAGGTACACGTTCGTGTTCTTGCCGAGGCGGTTCGGGAAGTTGCGGGTCGACGTCGACATGACCGTCGCGCCTTCGCGCACCTGTGCCTGGTTGCCCATGCACAGCGAGCAGCCCGGCATTTCGGTGCGGGCGCCGGCCGTGCCGAACACACCGTAGTGGCCTTCTTCGGTCAGTTGCTTCTGGTCCATCTTGGTCGGCGGCGCGACCCACAGCTTGACCGGAATGTCGCGCTTGCCTTCGAGCAGCTTCGACGCGGCGCGGAAGTGACCGATGTTGGTCATGCACGAGCCGATGAACACTTCGTCGATCTTCGCACCGGCGACGTCGGACAGCGTCTTCACGTCGTCCGGGTCGTTCGGGCAGGCGACGATCGGCTCATGGATGTCGGCGAGGTCGATCTCGATGACGGCCGCGTATTCGGCGTCGGCATCCGGCGACAGCAGTTGCGGATCGGCCAGCCACTGTTCCATCGCCGCGATGCGGCGCTGCAGGCTGCGCGGATCCTGGTAGCCCTGCGCGATCATCCACTTGAGCAGCGTGATGTTGCTGTTCAGGTACTCGATGATCGGTTCCTTGTTCAGGCGCACCGTGCAACCGGCAGCCGAACGCTCGGCGGACGCATCCGACAGCTCGAACGCTTGCTCGACCTTCAGGTCGGGCAGGCCTTCGATTTCGAGAATGCGGCCCGAGAAGATGTTCTTCTTGCCCTGCTTGGCGACCGTCAGCATGCCTTGCTTGATCGCGTACAGCGGAATCGCGTTGACGAGGTCGCGCAGCGTGACGCCCGGCTGCATCTTGCCCTTGAAGCGGACCAGCACCGATTCCGGCATGTCCAGCGGCATCGTGCCGGTAGCGGCCGCGAACGCGACCAGGCCCGAACCTGCGGGGAAGCTGATGCCGATCGGGAAGCGCGTGTGCGAATCGCCGCCGGTGCCGACGGTGTCGGGCAGCAGCATGCGGTTCAGCCAGGAGTGGATCACGCCGTCGCCCGGGCGCAGCGCGATGCCGCCGCGCGTGCTGATGAAGTTCGGCAGCGTCTGGTGCGTCTTCACGTCGACCGGCTTCGGATACGCGGCGGTGTGGCAGAACGACTGCATCACGAGATCGGCCGAGAAGCCGAGGCACGCGAGGTCCTTCAGTTCGTCGCGGGTCATCGGGCCCGTGGTGTCCTGCGAGCCGACCGAGGTCATCTTCGGTTCGCAGTACGTGCCCGGGCGCACGCCCTGGCCTTCCGGCAGACCGCATGCGCGGCCGACCATCTTCTGCGCGAGCGAGAAGCCCTTGCCGCTGTCGGCCGGCTGGTGCGGCAGGCGGAACAGCGTCGACGGCGCGAGACCGAGCGCTTCGCGCGCCTTCGCGGTCAGGCCGCGGCCGATGATCAGCGGAATGCGGCCGCCGGCGCGCACTTCGTCGAACAGCACGTCGGACTTGACCTGGAATTCGGCGATGACCTTGCCGTCCTTCAGCGCCTTGCCTTCGTACGGGCGCAGTTCGACCACGTCGCCCATTTCCATCTGCGACACGTCGAGCTCGATCGGCAGCGCGCCGGCGTCTTCCATCGTGTTGTAGAAGATCGGGGCGATCTTGCCGCCGAGGCACACGCCGCCGAAGCGCTTGTTCGGGACGAACGGAATGTCTTCGCCGGTGAACCACAGCACCGAGTTGGTGGCCGACTTGCGCGAGGAGCCGGTGCCGACCACGTCGCCGACGTAGGCGACCAGGTGGCCCTTTTCCTTCAGCGATTCGATGAACTTGACCGGGCCGCGCTTGCCGTCTTCTTCCGGCGTGATGCCCGGGCGCGCGTTCTTCAGCATCGCGAGCGCGTGCATCGGGATGTCCGGGCGGGTGGTGGCGTCCGGCGCCGGCGACAGGTCGTCGGTGTTGGTTTCGCCCGTGACCTTGAATACGGTGATGGTCAGGCTTTCCGGCACTTCCGGACGGCTCGTGAACCATTCGGCATCGGCCCAGCTCTGCAGCACGGCCTTCGCGTGCGCGTTGCCCTTGTCGGCGAGTTCCTTCACGTCGTGGAACTGGTCGAACATCAGCAGGGTTTTCTTCAGCGCGTCGGCGGCGACCGCGGCGACGGCCTCGTCGGACAGCAGCTCGATCAGCGGCTGGATGTTGTAGCCGCCGAGCATCGTGCCGAGCAGCTCGGTCGCGTGCGCACGCGAGATCAGCGGGCAGGCGGTCTCGCCCTTGGCCACGGCGGCCAGGAAGCCGGCCTTCACGCGGGCGGCTTCGTCGACGCCGGCGGGCACGCGATGGGTGATCAGCTCGAGCAGCGTCTGCTCTTCGCCGGCGGGCGGGTTCGTCAGCAATTCGACCAGTTCGGCGGTCTGCTGAGCCGTCAGCGGCAGGGGAGGAATACCGAGCGCGGCGCGGGCGGCCACGTGAGCACGAAAGTTTTCAAGCATGGGGAGACCTGCTGATATTGCGTTTGAGGGGAAGGCCTTGCCGGCACTCCGGGGCTATTCCAGGCACTGCTTTGAGCGGGATTCTAATCTCAATGGTGTGCAACGTCAAATGTCTTATGTCTTATATAAGAGTTGGCAATGCGAAACACGGAAGGCGGGGTTGCATGGCGGGAGGCGGCCTTGTCGGGCGCGGTCGGGCGGGCGAGTGCAGGGTGTCGGCTCAGGCCGCCGGTGCCGCACATATCTGCACAAGCCCGCAGGAAACGGTACACACCGGGCGCGTTCGGGCCGCTACGCTTGCCGTCACGCAGCTTGCAATCGGGTTTCGGAACTGGAGGCGGAAGTCGTCGCGCCCCTGTCGATTCGACCCGGGCGGCGGCGATTTCCTTGACTCCGGCGATCCACGACATGCGCTCCAGAGACGCGATTTTCCTGATGGCGACGCTCGTCGCGTCGCCGGCCGTTCACGCGGCCGCGCCCGGCGACGAAGCGCGCGACGCGGCGAGCCGGCCGGTCGCGCTGGTCTATCGCGGGCCTGCCGCGTGCGACGGGTGCCCCGAAACCATCGCCAGACGCCTGCGGGAATCGGACTACCGGTTCCGGGTGATCTACGTGGGGCCGGCGGAACGGCTCAAGATCACGCCCGCGGCGCTGGCCGGTGCGGCGCTCTATGTGCAGCCCGGCGGCGGGCAGGACATTCCCGGCGCGGCAGCGAGCATCGGTCGGCCTGCAATCAGGGCCGTGCGGCATTACGTGGCGAACGGCGGCCGATACCTCGGGCTTTGCATGGGCGCCTACCTGGTCGGCGCGCAGGGGTTCGGGCTGGTTGCCGGCGATATCGACTCAGAGGTCGACCGGCCGGGCTCGACGCTTCACGGCATCGCGGACACGGTGACGCCGGTCGTCTGGCGCGGGAAAAAGCGCTGGATCTATTATCAGGACGGCGCGAGGCTCCCGGTCGCGCCGATCGGCTCCGGCGGGATCGTGCTGGCGATCTACCCGAACAAGGACATCGCGGCCGCCACGTACCGCTACGGCAAAGGGCGCGTCGGCCTTGCCGGCCCGCATCCGGAGGCCGATGAAAGCTGGTATCGCCAGAACGGCCTGACGAACCCGGACGGCGTGGTGCCGGACATGGCCTACGACCTGATCAACGCGACGATGAAGCCGTAGCGAAGCGGCCGCGGGGCGTGGCCTATTTCCGCTTGGCGCGATACGCGTCGAGATTTTTCCGTGCCTGCGCGCGGATCGCGCGCTGCATGAAAGGCGTCCAGCCGAGCAGCGCGCCCTTCATCCCGAGCGCCTGACGCGCCCAGCACCACAGGTCGAAATGGTCGCGATGCTCGACGATGCGTCCGTCGCGAAACCGGAAGCGTGCGTCGATCCGGTTGACCACCCTCCGTCCGGTCGCGGCGAACCGGTAGTCCGCGCGCCATTTTGCGCGCCCGGCCTGGTCGTCCGCGGCGACTTCGCCGAACGTCAGCGAGAATTCCTGCGCCCGCGCGACCAGCATCCGCCACATGTCGCGTGCGAGCTCGCCACGCAGCTCGCCGAACGCGGGATCGCTGAACACGATGTCGTCGGCATAGCACGCGAGCATCGTGTCGATGTCGCGCTGCTGGAAGGCCGTGTAGAAGCGCTGGATCAACGCGGTGTTCGGATCGGTCATGTCGGGGCGTAACGGGGCAGGGATGGCGGACGGCAACGTCCGTATCGGGACAGTGGGGCAGGCAGCGCGAACCGGCGCCCGCGACTTCGGGCGCGGCCGGCTCGCCGCCGGATGCGGCGCGTCAGCGGGCCGCCATCGCGACGTCCTGATCGCTGCGTCCCGTCACCAGGCAGCCCGACATGAAGGCCTCGCTCTGGCTACCGGCGGCGGCTTCGCCGAAGCCGCGACCGAGCGCGTCGGCCTTGACCTGCGCGGCGCCTTGCTCGCACGCGAGCGGGCTGGCGTCGCGGCCCTGCGCGTGCAGGATCGCGCGATCGCCGATGAGATAGGCCAGCAGTGCAAAAACGGCGATATGTACGGCTCGTCTCATGGTTCGTCTCCTCGTCGCTCAAGCGTAACGCGGACACGTTCGACGAAGCACTTGGGGCTTCCCCCGGTAAACGTCTGCTGAAAGCGCTGGCGGAGCGGGACGATCCTGTCCCGTTTTTCGGTCGCCGCCCGACGGGCGGGCAATGCGCGGGAGTTTGACGAATGTCAGGGTGCGGGCGGGCGGCGGTGGTCGCACGGCCGTTCGAAGCGATAGCATGAATGCATGATTTGACGGCACGCGATGCGGGGGCGATGCATCGGGTCCGGCAAGCACGCAAATGTCGAATATCGCTGTCGAAATAGTGAGGAAACCAAAATGTTGAACGTCTCTTCCGTCCTGATCAGTCTTGCCCCGATGTGGGCCATCCTGCTGCTGGCGTCTTCCGCGGCCGCCTATTTCGTGTTCTGGCGCAAGGTCATCGATTGAGCGCCGCGCGACAGCGTGCGCACGATGCGCACGCATGACGCGCCGTTTCCGTCATTGCACCGCCGTCACCGGCACATTCGAAATCCGCACCAGCCGCGCCATCACGCTGCGCCGAAACACCGACATCAACGCGTGCAGCGGATCGCGTCGCGGCCCGGCCACGACGATCTCGTCGCACCCGGTCTCGGCCGCCGTGGCCGCGATCGTGTCGGCCACCGGCCCGACCTTCATCACGACGCTGAACTTCACGTCCGCATCGCGCAGGATCCGCTCGGCCATCGCGAGATCGTCGGTCGCGAATTGCGTCTCGATCGCGCGCAACCGCGACAGCGGGTGATAGGCCTCGAGCCGCGTCGATTCCAGCGGCGCCTGCACGTTGATCAGCACGACCTCCGATGCGCAGCGCTCGCGATACAGAAACGTCGCGTGCCGGACGGCCTGAAGCGAGCGCGGTGAATGACCGACCGGAACCAGCAGCTTGAGCATGGACGATGAACCCGGAAACGAAGTGCTTCCAGCGTAGCGTGCGGCCGCACGAAGCGATCTAAAGAGATCGGCCGGCCGCATAAAAATGTCGTTAACGCGCGCGGTCCCGTGACGCACCGATTAAAAATATAAGAAATTTAAGTTTATGCGCATAAACGGCAGCGAGCGGCGTCGCCCGTTCCGCCCGGTCGTCGCCGGCCGTTCGCGCGAGCGCGATTCAGTCGGATCCGCAATGAATTGCGCCGCAAAATATCGGAGGTCGCCCGGGGCGCGTCGCGTAGAGTAGAGCGTCGGCCGCCGCCCGGCGGCGCGCCATCCGCTACCGCTTCCCAGGAGACCCCGCATGCCGCACGGCGCCCCGCAGTTTCTCGCTCCCGCTTCCATTTCCGTCGATCCGGTCGTACGCCTGTCGGCCGGCGAGCTCGCGTCGGCGATCCGCAGCAAGGCGGTGTCGTGCGTCGAGACGATGCGTGCGTATCTCGATCACATCGAGCGCGTGAACGGCGCGATCAACGCGATCGTCGCGCTGCGCGATCGCGATGCGCTGCTGGCGGAAGCCGCGGAAAAGGACGCGGAGCTGGCGCGCGGCGAGTATCGCGGCTGGCTGCACGGGATGCCGCAGGCGCCGAAGGATCTGGCGATGACGAAGGGGCTGCGCACGACCTACGGCTCGCCGATCTTCCGCGAGAACGTACCGCAGGCCGATTCCGTCGGCGTCGCGCGGATGCGCGCGGCCGGCGCGATCTTCATCGGCAAGACCAATACGCCCGAGTTCGGGCTCGGTTCGCATACGTTCAACGAAGTCTACGGCGCGACGCGCAACCCGTACGACCTGACGAAGAGCGCGGGCGGCAGCAGCGGCGGCACGGCGGCGGCGCTCGCGTCGCGGATGCTGCCGGTTGCGGACGGCAGCGATTTCGGCGGGTCGCTGCGCAACCCGGCCGCGTTCTGCAACATCTACGGCTTTCGCCCGTCGCAGGGCCGCGTGCCGCGCTGGCCGGGCGTCGACGTGTTCATGCAGCAGCTCGGCATCGAAGGGCCGATGGGGCGCACCGTCGGCGACGTCGCGCAACTGCTCGCGATCCAGGCCGGCTACGACCGCAACGATCCGCTGTCGCTCGCGGACGATCCGGCGGTGTTCGCGCAGCCGCTCGACGCGGACCTGCGCGGCAAGCGCATCGCGTGGGTCGGCGACTGGAACGGTTATCTCGCGACCGAGGCCGGCGTGCTCGCGCAGTGCGAGCACGGGCTGGCGACGCTGCGCGAGATCGGCTGCGACGTTGATGCCGCGCTGCCGGCGTTCGCACCCGACCGGATCTGGCGTCTGTGGCTCGCGCACCGGCACCTGCTGTCGGGCGGCGGGCTGCTCGCGCACTATCGCGACCCGGCGCGCCGTGCGCTGCTGAAGCCCGAGGCGATCTACGAGGTCGAAGGGCTGCTCGCGCTGCAGGGCGCGGCGGTGTTCGATGCGAGCGTCGAACGGACCGCGTGGCATCAGGCGGTGCTGAGCTTCTTCGATCGCTACGACTTCATCGCGGCGCCGACCGCGCAGGTGTTCCCGTTCGACGTCGACCAGCGCTGGCCGAAGGAGATCGCGGGCCGCGCGATGGACACCTACCACCGCTGGATGGAAACGGTCGTGCCGTGGACGCTGGCCGGCTGCCCGGTGATCAACGTGCCGGTCGGCTTCAACGACGCGGGGTTGCCGATGGGGATGCAACTGATCGGGCGTCCGCGCGCCGATCTCGCCGTGCTGCAGCTTGCGCGCGGCTACGAGCGGGCGGCCGACTGGGTGGCCCGGCGCGTGCCGGCGTGGATGGCCGCGTGATGCCGCGGCAGGCGGGCAACCGGTAGCCGGTAGCCAGTTGCCGGGGTGACGGAGCGGGCGGCGACGAGCTGCCCGTTTCGTTTTGCATCGCTCGACGCGACGTTCGCCGGCGCCCGCCGGACCCGACATCCGCCATTGATGCAGCCGGAGAACGAATCGGGATGCGCGCACGACATCGCTCGGCAAACGCGCGCGAATCTGCGTGACGGGGCTCGTCGGTCGCCGAATTGCAAGCGGCGCCGCCGCCGGATTTCGTTTCGATGTGTTTCAGTCGTTGCGGCGGCGCGCGACGCGCTTCGACAATATCGCCTCGACAATTCGGGCACGAGGAACACACATGAAGCACATTCGCGCGACGGGCCGGCATCTGGCCTCGGCAGGCATCGCGTTCGGCATCCTGGTGAGCGGCGCCGCGCACGCGCAGCTCGACCTGCAGTCGCTCGGCGCGTCGCTGCTCGGCGGCGGGCAGCAGCAGGCGGCGCCTGCGCAGGGCGGTGTCGCGCAATTGCTGCAGGCCTATGTCGGGGCGAACCAGCAGGTGCTGAACGGCCAGTCGTCGCTCGCATCGGCGATGGGTCTGACGGGGGCGGCCGGGCAGGCGCAGCAGGCCGCGAGTCAGTTGTCCGGTGCCGATGCGCTGTCGCCGGCCACGCTGTCGCAGATGGGCGGCGCGCAGCAATCGGTGTCGCAGGCGCTCGGCCAGGCGTTCGCGAGCGGCGGCGCCACGCACGGCCCGATCGACAAGCAGGCGTTCAGCAACGGGCTCGCGTCGCTCGGGCAGGGGCTCACGCAGTATTCGCAACTGCAGTCGGGGCTCGGCAATCTCGGTTCGACGAGCGCCGCGTCGTTGCTGCAGTCGGGCCTGAATCCGCAGAACATGCAGGCCGCGTCGTATATCGCGCAAAGCGCGCCGGGCCAGTTGCAGTCGCTGGCCGCGACGCTCGGCCAGGCCGTCCAGTTCGCGACGAGCCAGGGCATTTCGGTGCCGTCGGTCGCGTCGTCCGCGCTGAAGCTGCTGCCGTAACGTCAACGTGGCGCGGATGTGCGCGCGATGCGCGGCCCGCATCGCGCGCGTCGACCACGAACAATCGCCCCGCACAACATGGGGATTGCGCGCGATGCTATCGTGGCGGGTCCCTTTTATCGGTGCCGGTTCATGACTGACTCGTTCGACCTCTCGCGCTATTTCTCCCGCATCGGCTACGACGGCCCGGCCGCGCCGACGCTGGACGTGCTGCGCCGGCTGCATCTGCTGCACCCGCAGGCGATTCCGTTCGAAAACCTCAATCCGCTGACCGGCGCGCGCGTCGCGCTCGACCTGCCCGCGATCGTCGACAAGGTGGTCGAACGCCGCCGCGGCGGCTACTGCTTCGAACTCAACAAGCTGTTCTACACCGCGCTCACGACGATCGGTTTTCGCGTCACGCCGCTGATCGCGCGCGTGCGCTGGATGCGGCCGCCTGAGATCGTCACCGCGCAGACGCACATGTTGCTGCGCATCGACCTCGACGGGGCCGCGTGGCTCGCGGACATCGGCTTCGGCAGCGCGACGCTGACCGCGCCGCTGCGCTTCGTGCCGGGCGAGCGGCAACTGACGCCGCACGGCGCGTTTCGCGTGATCGACGCGCCGGTCGACGGCGAATTCGACATGCAGTTCGAAATCCCCGACGGCTGGCAGACGACCTACCGCTTCTCGCTGAAGCCGGCCGAATGGATCGATTACGACGCCGCGAACTGGTTCACGTCGACCTATCCCGAATCGATCTTCGTGAACGACCTGATCGCGTGCCGCGTGCTGCCGGACGGCCGCGCGGCGCTGCTCAACACCGCGCTGACGTTGCGCGACGCGGCGGGGGCCGGGCGCACGGTCACGTTCGACAATGCTGCCGACTGGGCCGCGTGCCTGCGCGACACGATCGGCATCAATACGGCGGGATTCGATCTCGACGCGCTGTTCGCGCGACTCGCGGCGCGCCCCGCGCGGTAACGCGAACCCCCGACATCCGACATCCGACATCCGACGGCGGCCCGCACGCGGGCCGCGACCATCCCGCGATCACCGTCAGTTGACTTTTGCTAGATTGCTAGCATACTAGTATCCATGACCGACGAAGAAGTGAAGCAATTCAACGTGTACTTGCCGCTCGGCCTGATCCGGCAGGTCAAGCATCGCGCCATCGAAACGGAGCAATCGCTGTCCGCGCTGGTGGCCGACGCGTTGCGCGCGTACCTGGCCGCGCCGCCGTCCGGCGCGGAACCGTCCAACAAGGAGGAGTGACATGTCATCCGAGCGGATCGAAGCCGTGTATCTGACCACCCACAACTGGGGCAAGTCGGCGAAGTTCTTTCAGGCGCTGGGCTTCAGGCTGGAGTTCGAAACCGACCACAATTCGGGCCAGTTGCGCAGCGGCGACGGTCCGTTCCTGTTCATCGCCGAAGTGCCGCCGAGCGAAACGCCCGACATGCAGGTCGTGCTCAAGGTGGCCGACGAGCAGGCGGTGCAGCCGCAGCCGATCGTCGAGGTCGTCACGCCGTTCGAGGACACGCACTGGGGCACGCGCGACATGACGGTGCGCGATCCTGACGGCCGGGTGTGGCGCCTGCAGGCGCCGGGCAAGCAGGGCGAGTGAGGTCGACATGACGGCTATCCGCGAAGACGACGCGCCCGACAGCACGGCCGCGCGCGTCGCGCTGTGGCGCGCGCTGCACGTCGAGCTCGACGCGCCGCCGCATGTGCTCACGGACGAAATCGGGTTGCAATTGCTCGCGCCGGCACCCGGCTGGCAGCAGCGCGGCGACATGGATCCGCAGTTCACGCGGCCGTTTCGCGCGTCGATCGTCGCGCGGGCGCGCTTCATCGAGGATCTCGTGGCCGAGCAGGCCGCGCGCGGCGTGCGCCAGTACGTGATCCTCGGCGCGGGGCTCGACAGCTTCGTGCAGCGTCGGCCGGACATGGCGTCGCGCGTGACCGTGTTCGAAGTCGACCAGCCGGCGCCGCAGCGCTGGAAGCAGCGCCGCCTGATCGAGCTCGGCTTCGGCGTGCCCGACTGGCTGCGCTTCGTGCCGGTGGATTTCGAGGCGAAGCAGTCGTGGCGCGACGCGCTCGTCGGTGCGGGCTTCGATGCCGGCAAGCCGGCGGTCGTCGTATCCACCGGCGTCAGCATGTACCTGACGCGCGAAGCGAATGCGGCCGCGCTGCGCGAAGTCGCGTCGCTCGCGCCGGGCTCGACGTTCGCGATGACGTTCCTGCTGCCGCTGGAGAACGCGGATCCGGACGTGCGCCCGGGGATGGAAATGGCCGCGAAGGGCGCGCGGGCGAGCGGCACGCCGTTCATCAGCTTCTTCATGCCGGACCAGATCCAGGCGCTCGCACGGGAGGCCGGCTTCGCGAAGGCCGAACACGTGTCGGCCGCCGAGCTGACGCGCCGTTACTTCGCCGAGCGCACCGACGGCCTGCGGCCGCCGAACCGCGCGGAAGAGCTGCTGGTCGCGACGGTCTGACCCGTCGCGTCCGTCACACTCGTCACGCGCGTTCGAGCACGGCCATCTCCCGCACGACCACGAGCAGCACCGCGAGGCTCGCGCCGCCGGACGCGCGCAGATCCGCGAGCAGGTGCTCGTAGCGCACCAGCGCGGCTTCGCGGCGCGCGCGCCACGCGCCGACGATCGTCTCCGGCGTGGTCGAATCCGGCGACTCCGCGAGCGCGCTCGTCGCGAGCGTGCGCTTGAGCCGCGCGACCTCCGCGAGTGCGGCGGCGCGCGCGAGCATGTCCCAGTGCGTCGGCGTCGGCAGGTTCGCCGCGCGTTCGCCGATCCACCCGTAATTGAGCAGCGTGCCGAGCGAGAAATAGACACCGGCGACGAGTTCGAGGCTGCGATTGCAGGTCGCCGCCACTTCGGCGATGTCGAGCAGCGCGGCCGAGATGTCGCCGCTCGCGACGCGTACCGCGAGCGCGCTGTCGACGCCGGCGTCGACCAGCACGCGCTGCCGCTCGGACAACGCATCGAGATCGTCGGCCGGCAGCAGCGACGGCAGTTGCGGGGCGAGCCGCGCCGCCGCGTCGCGACAGCGCGCGATCAGCTCGGCGACGCCGCCGTCGGCCACCGCGCCCGACTGCAGATGCCGCAGGAACCACAGCGCCGCGCGCTCCAGCAGCCGCGCGACGTCGACGAACATGCGCGCCTGCACGTCGTCGGCGACGCGGTTGTCGAGCGCGTCGATGTCGCGCCATACCGCATCGAGATCGAACACGTCGCGCGCCATGATGCACGCGCGGACGATGTCGCCCGGCTTCGCGTCGGTTTCCTCCATCAACCGGTGCACGAATGCGCAGCCGACACGGTTCACGAGCGCGTTGGTCAGATGCGTCGCGAGAATCTCGCGGCGCAGCGGATGGCGGCGCATCGGCTCGCTGAAGCGCTGTTGCAGCGGCTTCGGGAAGTAGTCGACGAGCATCGCGGCCACCAGCGGATCCTCGGGCACGTCGGACTCGAGCAGCGCATCGTAGAGCCACATCTTGCTGTACGCGAGCAGCACCGCGCGCTCCGGCGACGTGAGGCCGAGCTTCGCGGCCTGCCGCTCGGCGACTTCGTCGTCGGTCGGCAGGAATTCGATCACGCGGTTCAGGCGGCCCGCGCGTTCGAGCCAGCGCATCAGGCGCGCCTCGACGTCGAGCAGCTCGACCGCATAGCGGCCCGCGATCGACAGCGCCTGCGTCTGGTAGTAGTTGTCGCGCAGCACCAGCAGTCCGACTTCGTCGGTCATCTCGGCGAGCAGTGCGTTGCGCTGCTTCTCGGTCATCTCGCCGTCGGACACGACGAGCCCGAGCAGGATCTTGATGTTGACTTCGTGATCCGAACAATCGACGCCGGCCGAGTTGTCGATCGCATCGGTGTTGATGCGGCCGCCGCGCTGCGCGAACTCGATGCGGCCGAACTGCGTGCAGCCGAGATTGCCGCCTTCGCCGACGACCTTGCAGCGCAGGTCCGCGCCGTTCACGCGCACCGCGTCGTTCGCGCGGTCGCCGACCTGCGCGTGGGTTTCGCGCGCCGCCTTCACGTAGGTGCCGATGCCGCCGTTGTACAGCAGGTCGACCGGCGCCTGCAGGATCGCACGGATCAATTCGGTCGGCGGCAGCGCGTGCGCGTCGATGCCGAGCGCGGCCTGTACCGCCGGCGACAGCGGGATCGTCTTCGCGGTGCGCGGATACACGCCGCCGCCCGCCGAAATCACCGACGTATCGTAGTCGGCCCAGCTCGAGCGCTCGAGCGCGAACATGCGCTGGCGCTCCGCGAAGCTCGTCGCCGGGTCGGGGTTCGGGTCGAGGAAAATGTGCCGGTGATCGAACGCGGCGACGAGCCGGATATGCGGCGACAGCAGCATCCCGTTGCCGAACACGTCGCCCGACATGTCGCCGACGCCGACCACGGTGAAGTCGGTCGTCTGCGTGTCGATGCCCATCTCGCGGAAGTGCCGTTTCACCGATTCCCACGCGCCGCGCGCGGTAATCGCCATCTTCTTGTGGTCGTAGCCGACCGAGCCGCCGGACGCGAACGCGTCGTCGAGCCAGAAGCCGTATTCGTGCGAGATCGCGTTCGCGTAGTCGGAGAAGGTGGCCGTGCCCTTGTCGGCGGCGACGACGAGATACGGATCGTCGGGGTCGTGGCGCACCACGTCGGGCGGCGGCACGATCGCGGTGCCGGCGAGGTTGTCGGTCAGGTCGAGCAGCCCGCGCAGGAACGTCTGGTAGCACGCGATGCCTTCGCGCATCCATGCCTCGCGATCGCTCTGCGGCGGCGGGTTCTTCACGACGAAGCCGCCTTTCGAGCCGACCGGCACGATCACGACGTTCTTCACCATCTGCGCCTTCATCAGCCCGAGCACCTCGGTGCGGAAATCCTCGCGGCGATCCGACCAGCGCAGGCCGCCGCGCGCGACGCGCCCGCCGCGCAGGTGCACGCCCTCGACGCGCGGCGAATACACCCAGATCTCGAACATCGGCTTCGGTTCGGGCAGGCCGGGCACCTTCGCCGGGTTGAACTTGAACGACAGGTACGGCTTCGATTCGCCGTTCGCGTCGGCGAGGAAGTAGTTCGTGCGTTCGGTCGCGTTGATCACGCCGAGGAACTGGCGCAGGATGCGGTCCTCGTCGAGGTTCGGCACCTGGTCGAGCGCGCCTTCGATCGCCTTCAGCAGCCGTTCGGCCTGCACGTCGCGCGTGTCGCCGATCCGCGGGTCGAAGCGCAGCACGAACAGCTCGACGAGTTGCCGCGCGATCGCCGGGTTGCCGGTCAGCGCGCGCTCGATATACGCGTCGCTGAAGGTCGAGCCGACCTGCCGCAGATATTTCGCATACGCGCGCAGGATCGTCACTTCGCGGGCGCTCAGGTGCGCGCGCAGCACGAGGCGGTTGAAGTCGTCGTTCTCGATCCGGCCGCTCCAGATCCGGTCGAACGCATCCTCGAACAGGCCTTTCACGCGCTCGATGTCGAACTCGGTATCGTCGGCGAGCTCGAGGCCGAAATCGTGTACCCATGCATGCGCGGCATCCTGCGTCTGGATCCGGTATGGCCGCTCCTCGTCGACGCGCACGCCGAGGTGTTCGAGCATCGGCAGGCTGCGCGACAGCGCGATCGGGTCGCCCGCGCGATACACCTTGAAGCGGAACGCGCGCGGCTCGGCCTCGATCGGCCGGTACAGGTTCATCGCGAGCTGGCCCGAATCCTTCACGCGCTCGATCAGCTCGATGTCGCGCACGGCCGTGCGCGCCGGATAGTCGTCGCGATAGCCGGCCGGGAACGACTCGGCATAGCGCTGCAGCAGGCGGTTGCCTTGCTCTTCGCCGAATGCGTCGAGCAGCGCGTCGGCGAGATCGTCCTGCCAGCGGCGCGTGACCTGCACGAGCCGCGTTTCGAGTTCGCGCGTGTCGACGTCGGGCATCGTGCCGGGTTCGGCATGCACGACGAAATGAATCCGCGCGATCGCCGATTCCGACAGCAGTGGCGTGAATTCGACGTTCACGCCGTTGTACGCGTCGACCAGCAGCTTCGCGATGCGGCGGCGCAGGTCGGTGTTGTACTTGTCGCGCGGCACGAACACGAGGCACGACACGAAGCGGTCGAACCGGTCGCGGCGCACGAACAGGCGCGTGCGCTGGTGTTCCTGCAGGCGCAGGATGCCGAGCGCGATGTCGTAGAGCTGGTCTTCGTCGGCCTGGAACAGTTCGTCGCGCGGATAGGTTTCGAGCACCGTCACGAGCGATTTGCCGAGATGTCCCTTCGGCAGGAAGCCCGCGCGCCGCAGGATGTTCGCGCACTTGCGGCGCACGATCGGGATCTCGGCCGTCGACACCATGTACGCGGTCGACGTGTAGAGCCCGATGAAGCGGCGCTCGCCGACGACCTTGCCGTCGGCGCCGACGAGTTTCACGCCGACGTAGTCGAGGTAGCCGGGCCGGTGCACCGTCGCGCGCGAATTCGCCTTGGTCAGGAAGATCGGCCACGCGCCGGTGATGATGTCGGCGGCGGCCTGCGGCAGCGGCGTCACGTCGGGCGCGCCGGACGTGCGCAGCGCTTCGCGCAGGATGCCGAAGCCCGAGCCCTCGATGCCGCGCAGCCCGAAGCCCGTGCCGTCCGATACGAGCGCGTAGTCGCGCTGGCCGAGGAACGTGAAGTGATCGGCGGCCATCCATTCGAGGAACGCGCGCGCCTCGATGTCCTCCGCGGTCGATTCGCGCGCCTTCATCTCCTTGATGGTCGCGCGCACGATGTCGACGATCTTCGGCCAGTCCTCGACCGACGC
Organism: Burkholderia sp. EMB26; assembly: GCF_024730645.1. Taxonomy (NCBI): domain Bacteria; kingdom Pseudomonadati; phylum Pseudomonadota; class Betaproteobacteria; order Burkholderiales; family Burkholderiaceae; genus Burkholderia; species Burkholderia sp. EMB26. Next base: position 935,564 of record NZ_CP078071.1, on the reverse strand, counting down.
GCGCACGTCGCCGAGCACGCGCGCGATGTCCTCGCGCAGCGTGTCGAGCAACGCGGCGTCGCCGCAGCGGTCGACTTCGAAATGGATGAACGACGCGAGCTGCGACTGGCCGTCGCCGGACGTCGCGCCGCCCGCGTCGACCCGCTCGATGCCGCCGCCGGCGCCGCGCCAGATGCGGAACACCGGATGCAGCGCCGAATGCAGCGCGAGCCCGAGGCGGTTGACGGCCATCGTCACCGAGTCGACGAGGAACGGCATGTCGTCGTTGACGATCTCGATCACCGTGTGGTCGGAATGCCAGCCGTGCTGTTCGAGGATCGGGTTGTACACGCGCAGGCGTTCGCTGCCGGGCACGAATTTCTGCGCGGTCTGCCAGTGTGCCATCGCGGCGCCGTACAGGTCGGCGATGCTGCGGTTCTGCAGATCGTCGGCATCGACGAAATCGTAGTAATGACGCAGGAAGGGTTCGACGATCCGGAACGTGGCTTCGGGCAGGCGAGCGCGCGCGAATTCGACGACATCGGAGAGCAGGTGTGCGACGACTTCCTCGTTCTTCGCTTCCATGGCGGTCTCCTCGTCGGGTGGCCATTGGCGGCTGCGTCTGTCCGGCATTATGCGCCGATTGCGTGACAAAGCGATGTGCGGGCGCACAACGGCGGCGGGCGGTGGGGCGGGCCTGCGGCGCCCGTCGCGGACGCCGCGGTGCAGCGTTCAGCGCAGGGCGGGCGACGCCGGCGCGACGCCGCCTTCGGCGCTCAGCGCTCGTCGCTCCACAGCTTGCCGGCGGTCGCCCAGTTCTCCTTCTTCACGTCGGTCAGGATGATGTCGACCGAGCCTGGCGCGCAGCTGAGCGTCTCGCACGTGACGCGCGTGATCGCTTCGACGAAGGCGCGCTTCTGGTCGACGGTGCGGCCTTCGAACAGCTGGATATTGAAAGTCGGCATGGCAAATGCTCCGGTTGAGGTTGAACGATTGACGATGAACGATTCGGTCGGGTGCGGACGTGGCGTCAGTCGCGATACGACGGATCGATCCGGTCGAGGCGGCGCAGCAGCGCCGGCCATTCCAGTTCGCCTTCGATCGCGCCGCCGTCGCGCAGTTGTTCGGCGGTGCGCGCGGCGACGGCCGGTTCCGGCAGCACGAGCGGCCCGCCGCCGGCCTGCGCGCGAACCTGGATGTCGCACGCCTTGATCAGCGTATCCATCAGCACGTACGCTTCGGCGACGGTGCGGCCGACCGTCAGCGTGCCGTGATTGCGCAGCAGCATCGCGGATTTCGCGCCGAGGCTCGCGGTCAGCCGCGCGCCTTCGGCCGGCGAGAACGCGAGCGCTTCGTAGTCGTGGTACGCGAGGTCGCCATGAAAACGCAACGCGTGCTGCGATGCGGGCAGCAGCCCGTCGCGCTGGATCGATACGGCGATGCCGGCCGTATTGTGCAGGTGCATCACGCAGACGGCGTCGGCGCGCGCCGCGTGCACGGCCGCATGCAGCGCGAAGCCGGTCACGTTGACCGTGTGCTCGCTGTCGCCGATCCGGTGGCCGGCGAGGTCGATCTTCACGAGGTTCGACGCGCGAACCTCGTCGAACGTGAGGCCGAACGGGTTGATCAGGAAGTGGCCGGGTTCGCCCGGAACGGTCGCGGACAGATGCGTGTAGATCAGGTCGTCCCAGCCGTTCAGCGCGACGAGCCGGTACGCGGCGGCGAGGTCGACCCGCAGCTTGCGTTCGGCGTCCGAGATCGGGCCGCCGGGCTTCACGGCATCAGGACGGTGTGCGAATGACGACATCGGGTTCTCCGAGGGTAAAGCGGCGCGCGACAGCGACGGTCACCCATGACGCGAGCGCGAACGGGGCCGTGAACGCGGGGGTGCCCGTGCGCATCGCGAGCCACTGGATCAGCGCGGCGAGCGCGGCCGCCGCGAGCGCCGCACGCGGGCCGCGCGGCATCAGCGCGAGCGCGGCGAGGGCGCCGTTGAAGCCGAGCAGGCCGTCGGCGAACAGCGCGCCGCTTGCGCCCAGCGCGGCCAGCAGCACGGTCGACACGACCGCGCCGCCGAGCGCGAACGCGGCCGCGCGGCGCGATGCGACGGCGAGGCCGGCGACGATCAGCGCGCCGGCCCACGCGCCTTGCGCGAAGGTGGTCTGGGCGACGCCCGACAGCAGCGCGTCGGCGGCGGACGCGAGCGTCAGCACCGGGCCGGCGGCCGCGGGGTCCGCATGCTGCACTGCGACAAGCGGCAGCCACAGCGCGGTGACGGCCAGGCACGGGCCCGAATACGGGCACTGGCGCCAGCGGGCGAGCGGCACCCGCATCGCGCGTTGCACGAGCGCCGCGCCGATCGCGACCAGCGGCGCCAGCGCGACGGCGGCGAGCGGATGGGGCGCGAACAGCACGGCGATCAGCGCGGCCAGCGCGCCGTTGAAGCCGTGCAGGCCCTGTTCGACGTCGCGGCGGTCGGCGCCCGTCAGCACGGCCGTCATGCTGGCGGCGGCCGAGCCGACCAGCGCGGCGCACGCGAGCCGCAGGTCGGTCAGCGCCAGCGCGGCGAGCAGCAGCGCGCCGGTGAGCGCATGCGCCTGCAGCACGATCTGCCCGATGCCGCGCAGCAGGATGCGCAGGTCGATCGACGGCGGGACGGGGCGGGCGGTAGGCATGATGGCGGCGGAACAGGACGAGCCGCGAGCATAGGACACAATCCCATGCACCGGAATAGGGAATTCTGGATAGTCAGGATTTGTGCGACGATGCCCCGCAATGGGGAAACCGGGAGGTGGAACGATGCGCGAGGTGCGGTGGGCGTCGCTCGAAGGCGACGGGGTCGAACATCTGACGTTCGACCGCAGCGGCGGCGCGATCGTCGTCGAAAGCGCGGTGGTCGGCCAGCGGTACGGTCGCGCATACGGGCTCGCGTATCGCGTCGAGTGCGATGCGCAATGGCGCGTGACTTATGCGGTGCTCAAGGTGATGGGCGGCGGCACGCTGGCGTTGCGCGGCGACGGCGCCGGCCACTGGCGCGACGGCGCGGGCCGCCCGTTGCCGGCGCTCGACGGTTGCATCGACATCGACATCGCCGCGACGCCGTTCACCAATTCGCTGCCGATCGGCCGCCTCGGGCTTGCGCGCGGCGAGCGGCGGCCGATCGACGTCGCGTACATCTCGACGCCGGACCTGACGGTCGCGCCGGTCAAGCAGGCTTACGCGTGCATCGAACCGGGTCGGCGCTATCGCTACGAAGGGATCTTCCGGAATTTCACGGCCGAGATGGACATCGACGACGACGGGCTCGTCGTCGATTACGAGACGCTGTTCAGACGCCTGCCGGCGCCGCCGACGGCGCGCTGAACCGCGGCGTTCGTCGCCGCCGGCCGCTCCTGCGCGGACGCGAAGCGATCGATCCGCGACGCGATCAGGTCCGGATGGCGCAGTACGATCCAGTGCGTGCCGTCGATTTCCTCGCGCACGTGGTCGCCGAGCCAGCGATCGAGGTCGACCGACATCTCGGGCGTCACGTAGCGGTCGCGCACCGGCACCAGGATCTGCACCGGCGCCTGCGCATACCGCTCACGCGGCTGGCGGGCCCGCGCGATGAAGTTCGCGCGGTACATCTGCATCCCGTTCAGCGCGTTCTTCAGTTGCACGGGATCGCGCTCGGCGCGCACGCGTTCGGTGAGCTGGAGCCAGCGCGGCCACAGCGCGGCGCCGCCGAGCCGCCATACCAGCGATGGCACGAGCGGCAGATGGAAGAACCCGATGTACCACGACTTCAGGCTCTGCTTGAGCCGCAGCTTCGCGCGGAACACGTGATCGAGGCACGGGCCCGAGATCGACGTGTACGACGCGATGCGGCCGCGGAACGCGGGGTCGGTCACGGCCTCCCAGCACTGGATCGAGCCCCAGTCGTGGCCGACGAGGTGGAACGGCCGGCCGCCGCAGGTCGCGTCGGCCACCGCCTTCAGGTCGCCGGCGAGCCGTTCGAGCGTGTAGTCGGCCCGGCGGCGCGGCGCATCGGATGCGCCGGCGCCGCGCACGTCGTACGCGATCACGCGGTAGCGCTTCGCGAGCCGCGCGCGGACCGGCGCCCACACGGCCGCCGAGTCGGGATAGCCGTGCACGAGGATCAGCGGCGGCGCGCGCCGCGACCCGCTTACGTAGACGGCGAGTTTCACGTCGCCGGACTGGACGGTCAGCATCTCGTGAGCGCGCGCCATGGCGTCATGCCTGCGGCACCGGGTGCAGCGGCACGCGGCGCGGGGCGGCTTGCGCCGCGTAGCGCGCGTTGGTCGCGTCGATGTTGTCGAGCAGCGTGTCGAGCTCCTGCAGGTACTGATGGTTGTCGTGATCCCACGGGTGGAAACCCGGGCGGAAGTAGTCGAGCCATTCGCGCGCGATGCTCGGAAACACGCCGTGCTTCGGGCTGTACAGATACTTCACGAGGCGCCACATGCCGCCGAACTTGCCGTGTTCGCGACGGTGCGCGCGCATCAGGCGTACGTGGAAGTCGAACACGATGGCCCAGAAGAACACCGTCGTCGTCAGCATCGTGCCGGTGCGCAGCAGGTAGCTGCCGAGGCCCGGCTTCATCACGGTGCGCCACACGTCGTAGGACACCGCCTTGTGCTCGGTTTCCTCCATCGCGTGCCACATCCACATCTGCTGGTAGCCCTCGACCGAGCCGTCGATCCGGTGCTCGTGGCCCGACAGCAACTGGTTCGCGAGGATCGCCGTGTAGTGCTCGAGCGCGATCGTGATCGCCAGCTGCATCGAGTGCGGCAGCACCTTCTTGAACCAGCCGAGGATGGTCCACAGGCGCTTGTCGAGCTTGTGCGCGGGCAGCCCGGACGATTGCAGCAGATCGTTGTATTCGATGTGCTCGCGCGTGTGCATCGCTTCCTGGCCGATGAAGCCGAGCACCTGCTTCTTCAGCTCGGGATCGTCGATCCGGTCGCGGTAGTTGCGCACCGAATCCATGAAGAAGCGTTCGCCGGCCGGGAACAGCAGCGACAGCGCGTTCATGAAGTGCGTAACCGGCACGCCCTGCACGTGCCAGTCCTTCGCGCGTTCGGGCGGCAGCGCGAAACGGATGTCGCGCCGCACGGGCATCATGTTCGGGGTCGTCATGATTGTTCACCTCCCTGATTGCCTGCATTGTTGTAGGTCGCGTGCAGCGGGGCGGGCGCCGGCGCCGGCGCGCCGCGCGCGGCACGGCGGGCTTTCGCCGCCTCGCGGCGCGTCGCGAGCACGACGAGCGCCTGGTACGCGGCCGGCAGCACGCGCGCCATCCAGTCCGCGCCCTTCGCGTCGCGGCCGATCAGCACGCGGCGCTTGTTCTTGCGCACGCCGGCGAGGATCGTGCGCGCGGCGTCGTCGGCGGTCGTGATGAAGAACTTCTCGAAGCTGTCCTTGCCTTGCTGTTCGCTCTCGACGATGAAGCCGACCATGTTCTTCGCGACGCGGCTCGACTGCGCGATGTTCGTGCGGATGCCGCCCGGATGCACGCAGGTGGCCGACACGCCGCACTTCATCATGTCGAGTTCCTGGCGCAGCGATTCGGTGAAGCCGCGTACCGCGAACTTGGTCGCGTTGTAGCCGCTCATGCCCGGCTGCGCGAAGATCCCGAAGATGCTCGACGTGTTGATCACGTGGCCGTCGCCCGATGCCTTCAGGTGCGGCAGGAACGCCTTCGTGCCGTGCACGACGCCCCAGAAGTTGATGTTCACGATCCACTCGAGATCGCTGTATTCCATCCCTTCGATCGTGCTGGACAGCGCGACGCCCGCATTGTTGAAGATCAGGTTGACCTTGCCGTGCTCCTTCGCGGTGTCGTCGGCCCACGCGAACATCGCGTCGCGATCGCCGACGTCGAGCACGCGCGTCGACACGCGCACGTTCGGCGCGATCGCGCGGACGATCCGTTCGGTTTCCGCGAGGCCGACGCCGTTCTTGTCGGCGAGCGACACGTGGCAGCCGGCCTGCGCGAGCTGGATCGCGAGCGCGCGGCCCATGCCCGAGCCGGCTCCCGTGATCGCGGCCACCTTGTTGGCGAAATCTCTCATGTCGTTGGCTCCTTGTCTGGCTCAGGCCGCTTCGGCGGACGTGGAAGCGGAAGCGGCCGGCGCGGCGGCGGGCCGCGCGGTCGTGTCGTGTTGTGGCGCGCGATACGCGTGGTAATCGGCGATCGAGAAACGCGCGGTCGCCTGGCGGAAGCGCCACGTGAAGCCTGGCCACAGCGTCGTGTTCTTGCCGGTGCGCGGATCGAGATACCAGCTCTTGCAGCCGCCCGTCGACCAGATTGCCTTCTTCAGCTTGCCCTGCAGGTCGCTGTTGAACTGCGCCTCGACGAGCGGGCGCACCTCGATCGCGTCCGCGCGCTCGCGGCGCATCGCCTGCAGCGCGCCGAGGATGTATTCGATCTGCGACTCGATCATGAACACCATCGAGTTGTGGCCGAGGCCGGTGTTCGGGCCGACGATCATGAAGAAGTTCGGATAGCCGGGCAGCGTCGAGCCGAGGTACGCGTGCGCGCCGTCGCGCCACGCGTCGACGATGTCGAGGCCGCCGCGGCCGATGATCGCGCCGCGCGGGTACGGATCGGCGACCTGGAAGCCGGTGCCGTAGATCAGGCAGTCGACTTCATGACGCTTGCCGTCGGTCGTCACGACCGCGTCGGCTTCGATATGGTCGATGCCGGTCGTGATCACGTCGACGTTCTTGCGCGACAGCGCCGGGTAATAGTCGTTCGAGATCAGCACGCGCTTGCAGCCGAGCGTGTAGTTCGGCGTGACGGTCTTGCGCAACTCCGGATCGGGAATCTGCTTGCGGATGTGCCGCAGCGCGAGCTTCTGCACGTTCTTCATCAGCGACGGATGGATCGCGAAGCCGAGCACGCGCGATTCGAGCATCCAGTAGATGCCGCTGCGCACGATCTTCTGCGTGAACGGCAGCGTGCGGAACAGCCATTTCTCGAAGCCGGTCAGGTTGCGGTCGGGCTTCGGCATGATCCACGGCGGCGTGCGTTGGAACAGCGCGAGTGCTTTCACGCGCGGCGCGATCTGCGGGACGAACTGGATCGCGCTCGCGCCGGTGCCGATCACCGCGACACGCTTGCCTTCGAGCGGGTAGTCGTGATCCCACTGCTGCGAATGGAACGCGCGGCCCTGGAAGGTTTCGACGCCGGGAATCGCCGGCAGCGCGGCGCGCGACAGGCCGCCCATGCCCGACACCAGCACGCGCGCGGACAGCCGCTTGCCGTTCGCGAACGTGAGGCGCCAGCGTTGCGCGGCTTCGTCGTATTCGGCGCGCTGCAACTCGTGATTCAGCCGCAGGTGCGGGCCGACGCCGAAGCGCTGCACGCAGTCTTCGAGATACGCGCGGATTTCCGGCTGCGGCGCGAACATGCGCGTCCAGCGCGGGTTCGGCGCGAACGAGAACGAATAGACGTGCGATTGCACGTCGCATGCACACCCGGGGTAATGATTGTCGCGCCACGTGCCGCCGACCGAGGCGGCCTTCTCGAGGACGACGAAGTCGGTCACGCCCGTCTGTTTCAGGCGGATCGCCATCCCGAGACCGGCGAAGCCGGTGCCGATGATGGCGATGTCGATGGTTTCGTCCAGGCCGTCATGGCCGGGTGGACCGAAAGGCAACGTGCGAGCATTCATCCGGGTGTCTCCGATTTGGCTCATTTTTGAATGTTACATTGTTTGATGTAACGATAGTGGGTGAACCCGGAAACCGCAAGAGGCTAGAAGCGGCGCTCTAAGGGCCGGAAGCCAGGCGGGAAAAGGCTGAGCGGGGTTTGGAACGGTCGGGTTTCCGCAATGCGGGATGAGCGGAAAAGGCCGTCGGCAGGGCGAGACAGCGAGGAAACGGGACCGCCGGCGCGCGACGGTCCGTTTGAAACGGTATCAGGGACGGATCGATCGGGCGGCCGTCTCATGGAAAACCCCGGCCACGATCGTGACCTGCGCGAGCGCATAGAGGCCCCAGATCAGATAGTCGATCCCCGGAAAGCCGCCGAGGAACCGGCCGACGCCGATCAGCGTGTCGGAGCCGACGAAGATCAGGCTGCCGATCGCGACCAGCGGGCCGCGCGTGCGGGCGGCGAGCGCAAAGCTCGCCATCGCGCACAGCACGAGCATGTAGATGGCGACCGGCGCCAGCAACTCGCCGAGGTGCGGGAAGAATGCCGCGTAGAACGCCGGCGCGGCGATCCACAGCCCGACGAGCGCGACGATGCGCCAGCCGTGCGGCCGCGCGCGCCACCGGAAGAAGATCGCGCAGTAGCACACGTGCGTGAGCAGGAATGCGCCGAGGCCGAGGACGAACGACAACGGCCAGTCGGGCAGCGCGAGCAGCACGTCGCCGAGCACGGCGGTCGCGAGCGCCGCGCACAGCCACGCGCGTTCGCGCGGCGCGCCGCAGGTGCTGCCTGCCGCGAGCAGCAGGATGCCCATCGCGGCTTTCGCGGCGGCCTGGCCCGGATACGGCGCGACGGCGAGCGACAGGCCGTACAGCAGCGCCGCGGCGATGGCGAGCGGCCAGAGCCGGCGGTAGGGGGCGGGAAGCGTGGCGATCAAGGCGGGTGTCTCCGGTTTGTAGTTGTCTGCGGTGGACGCCGCGCCGTCGAGGGCGCGGCTGTCGGCCATTATCCGGAAGAACGGGCGCGCGAAAACCGGCGAATCCTTCTAGGAAACGACCGCGACGGGCGGCGGTGCCGCCGCCGGATTTTTCCGCGCGTTGCCCCGGCTGAACCGGGGCAACGGCGTCGATTCGGCTTGCTATGATCGCCGCGGTATTGCCGTTGTCGCTGTCGATGTCCCGCCTGGCCGCGCGACCGGATGCGCGAGCCGGTGCGTGCCGATGAATCCATGCCGTGCCCGGCCCGCGCCCTCAGAGGGCGCGGGCCGGCGCCGGCACCCCCACGAAAACAGGTCCGACCATGACCGAACTTCTTCACGGCGACGGCGCGATCCGTCGCACGACGCCGTACGGTTCCTCGATCGAAAACACCTATGCGGGCGTGCTGTCGTTCATGCGCCGCAATTACTCGCGCGTGCTCGACGGCATCGACGTCGCGATCTCCGGCGTGCCGCTCGATCTCGCGACGACCTATCGTTCCGGTGCCCGGCTCGGGCCGGCCGCGATTCGCGCGGCAAGCGTGCAGCTCGCGGAGCTCAATCCGTATCCGTGGGGCTTCAACCCGTTCGACGACCTCGCGGCCGTCGACTACGGCGACTGCTGGTTCGACGCGCACAACCCGTTGTCGATCAAGCCGGCGATCGTCGAGCATGCGCGCACGATCCTGCGTTCGGGCGCGAAGATGCTGACGCTCGGCGGCGATCACTACATCACGTATCCGCTGCTGGTCGCGCACGCGGAGCGCTACGGCCAGCCGCTGTCGCTGATCCATTTCGACGCGCACTGCGATACGTGGGCCGACGACGATCCGGACAGCCTCAATCACGGGACGATGTTCTACAAGGCGGTGAAGGAAGGGCTGATCGATCCCGCGACGTCGGTGCAGGTCGGCATCCGCACGTGGAACGACGACTTTCTCGGGATCGAGCGGCTCGACGCCGCGTGGGTGCATGACCAGGGTGCGCGGGCAGCGGTCGAGCGGATCGTCGCGATCGTCGGTGCGCGGCCTGCGTACCTGACGTTCGATATCGACTGCCTCGATCCGGCGTTCGCGCCGGGAACGGGGACGCCGGTTGCCGGCGGGCTCTCGTCCGCGCAGGCGCTGGCGATCGTGCGGGGGCTCGGGGCGGTGAATCTGGTCGGGGCGGATGTGGTGGAGGTGGCGCCGGCGTACGATCACGCGGACATCACGGCGATCGCGGCCGCGCATGTGGCTTGCGATCTGCTGTGTCTGTGGCGGCAGAAGAAGGTGGCGGCGCGGTGACGCAGGCGAGCGGGCATGTGATGCGGAAGGCCGGCGGGCAGGTTGCCCGCCGTTTTTTTATGACCGTTTGCGCGGATCTCGCGAGTAGCGCGGCGTTCAACCGCGCGTATCGACCCAGTGGCGCGCCCAGCGTGCCGAATGCGCGAGCGCCTGTGCCTCGCTCGCGAAGTAATCGAGCGAATAGAACTGGTAGCGGCCTTCGCCGTGCGTGCTATCGGCGCGTTCGAGCAGCAGGTTGGAGGAAAAACTCCCGTCGGGCAGGCGATGCGCCGAGGGTTGGACGGCATAGCCGTTGTATTGCTGAATTCGTTGGTTGTCCATTTTAATTTTAATGATGTTCGAGTGCGCGCGTGCCGTGCGAAATACGCACGGTTACGCTGATTCAAAGCCATTGCGAGCCGAATCAGACGCAGTCGGAAAGCGAAAATAAGGCGTTGCGGCCAGAGGGGGGATGAAGTGCAACGAGACGTGTAGCGCGTGGCGAACTGCTGACTGAACAGATGCAGCTAAAAAGCCGGTCGCGCCAACTTGGGGAGACGAAGCTCCGTGGGGATGTCGCTGCGACCCGGCGTCCGTCGTGGGAGGCCGGGCCCTTCAAACTTTACAGCGGCTTGATGTTCGCCGCTTGCAGACCCTTCGGTCCTTGCTTCGTTTCGAAGCTCACTTTCTGGTTTTCAGCCAGCGTCTTGAAGCCGTCGGCACGAATTTCCGAGAAGTGAGCGAACAGATCGTCGCCGCCGTTGTCCGGCGTGATGAAGCCAAAGCCTTTGCTGTCGTTGAACCACTTGACGATACCGGTATCCATGAAGATTCCTTGAGAAAAAAATAGAGAAATTTGCTCTGTGGAAGAGCGCGCGAAGCGTCAAGGAGGGAGAGGACAACGAATACCGCTGAGGAGGAGCGAGCAATTGATGAACAGCAATCGGACTTCTTGGACTTCGGTGCCTACACTAACCGTCGCTGGGGCTCGCGTCAACCGTTATCTTGTAACTGTTTAACAGCGTAGCCTGCGATGACGGACGCAGCGCGGTGGCGCCGTCTGGCTGGAATGCGCGCGGGCGCGGCTGCTGGCCATTTGCCGGCCCATGCTGGCGGCTATCGTCACCTGCCATGGACGTCGGCCTTTCCTCCAGCCGGACACGCGCGCGTTGTCGCGAAAAGCCCACGCATGCATGACGGCGAAGGCCTTATGCGGTGTCGCCGTCGCCCTGCGTATCGCTCGTACCGGACTGCCGCGCGGCTTCGTCGCTGAGTTTCTTGTCGAGAATCGTCGCGACGCGGCCGCCCAGATACGCGCTCGCCGCATTCTCGAGCGCGCGGTTCGTCTCGCCTTCGACGAACACGGCCGCGAGCGGGCGCAGCCGCCAGATCGCGTCGACGAGCGCCGGCACGTCGGTGGCGGGCGGCAGCGTGCCTTCGTCATAGCGGTCGAGCCGCTTCACGACGAGATCGACGAGCAGCCGCGCGATCGCGTCGAAATGCGGCCGCGCGACGCTGATCACGTCGAGCAGTTCGCGCGGCGGAATCCCTTCCTTCGTCATCGCGGCGGCGGCCTCGAGCAGCGCGGGGCTTTTCGCGACGAACGACAGGCCGCGCCGTTCGAGCAGCCCGAGCTCGGTCACGCGCGACAGTTGCGTGGTCGCCTGCGGGCCGAACATCTGCGCGAGTTGCGCGAGCGAGTAGGTTTTCGGCAGCTCGTGCGACCAGCGGCCGCCGATCGCGTTTTCGAGGCCGAGGATCGAGCGCAGGTCGTGGCCTTCGTCGATCGCCTTGATCAGGTCCTGGATGTTCGACAGCGTGTAGCCGCGCGCGAGCAGATGGTTGATCAGCTTCAGGCGCGCGACGTGCGTGTCGTCGTAGATGCCGACGCGCCCGCGTTTCTCCGGCGGCGCGAGCAGCCCGCGATCCTGGTAGGCGCGGACGTTGCGCACGGTGGTATCGGACACGCGCGCGAGCTCGTCGACCGTGTACTCGTTGCGGGAATCCGGCGTGGCCTCGTCGGGCGTGGAATGAGTCTGTTTTGACATGCGGCCATTCTAGCGCGCCGGGGCAGGCTCGGGCGAGGCGGGGCGCGTGTTCGCGCCTTCGCCGAGCGGGCGCTGCAGCAGCGCCGTATCGATCCAGCGGCCGTGCTTGAAGCCGACCGCTTTCAGCTGGCCGGCCGGTTCGAAGCCGAACGCGCGATGCAGCGACGTCGAGCCGCCGGTGCCGCCGTCGGCGATCACCGCGATCATCTGCCGCCACGGGCCGCCTTCGCAGCGCGCGATCAGCGCGGCGAGCAACGCGCGGCCGATTCCGCGGCCGCGCTGCGCGTCGTCGATGTAGATCGAATCCTCGATCGCGAAGCGGTACGCGCTGCGCGTGCGGTACGGCGTCGCGTACGCGTAGCCGGCCACGCGGCCGTCGCATTCGGCGACGAGATACGGCAGCCCGTGGTTCAGCACCGCGTCGCGGCGTGCGCGCAATTCGGCGACGTCGGGCGGCGTTTCCTCGAACGACGCGACGCTGTGGTGAACGTGGTGCGCATAGATCGCGTGGATCGCCTCGAGGTCGGCATCTGTCGCGTCGCGCACGACGCAGGCGGGAGCGTTGGACATGGCGGCAGGGCGGTCGGAATCAAAACGCTACTATGCCGGCCGCCGCCGCGCGTGGCAAAGCCGTTTGCGGCTTCGGCGGCTTACAACCGGCCGTCCGCCGCATGCACCGCATCGGCGATCGCGTCGGCGACGCGCTGTACGCGCGGCGACCGGCGCACGTCCGGGTGAACGACGAGCCAGATTTCGCGCTCGATGTCGCAATGCGGCGCGGCCGTCAGCTCGACGAGCGGCGCGCCGGCATGCGCGGCCGGATCGTCGACGAGAAACCGCGGCAGCAGCGCGACGCCGGCCCCGGCCGCGCACGCGCGATGCTGCGCGGCGAGGTCGTTGGCGATGAACGCAAAGCGGCGCCCGGCCGCGAAGCGTTCGAGCCATTGCTGCTGCGGCGTTTGCGCGAGCGCGTCGTCGTAGCCGATGAAGGGCCAGATGTCGGGCGGCGCATCGGCCCATTCCGGCGCCGCGCACAGCGCGAAGCGCATCGTGCCGAGCCGGCGCGCGGCGAGCCCCGGCTCGCTCGGCCGCGACAGCCGTACCGCGAGGTCGGCTTCGCGCGCATACAGGTTGGCCGCATGCATCTCGCCCATCAGGTCGATCCGCAGCGCCGGCCACGCGCGCTGCGCGCGAGCCAGGCGCGGCGCGAGGAAATGGCTCGCGAACACCGGCGACGCCGATACCCGCACCACGCCGTCGAGCGCCGCCGCGCCTTGCGCGGCGCGCGCGAACGCATGCGCGTCGGCTTCGAGGCGTGCGGCGTGCTCGGCGAGGTGCAGCCCTTCGTCGGTCGGCGGCCAGCCGCGCGGCAGCCGGTCGAACAGCCGGATCCCGAGCGCCGACTCCAGCGCGTCGATGCGCCGCGCGACCGTCGAATGCTGGACCTGCAGCGCCCGCGCGGCGGCCGACAGGCTGCCGCCGCGCATTACCGCCAGGAAGTAGCGGATGTCGTCCCAGCTCATCGGCAGTGCGGGTGAGGAGGCAGGATCACGATCGGTCGAATTTTGCACAGTAGATGGGCGTTCAGCGTGAATTCCGTTCGATTATGCACGATGGGATGATCGTGTCACTTCATTCGATAACGAGGAACGTCATGACCCAAACCGCCAATGCCATCCGGATCGGGATCGACCGTTACGGCGATGCCGGCGTGCTGCGCCGCGTCGATGCGCCCGTCGCGCCGCCCGGCGCCGGCGAAGTACGGATTCGCCAGACCGCGATCGGCGTGAATTTCGTCGATATCTATTTCAGGACGGGCGCGCATGCATTGCCCGCGCTGCCGGACGCGCTCGGCGTCGAGGCGGCCGGCGTGATCGACGCGGTCGGGCCGGGCGTGACGGAGCTCGTACCCGGTCAGCGCGTCGCGTATGCCGGCATGCCGAGCGGCAGCTATGCGAGCCTGCGCACGATGCCGGCCGAGCGCGTGCTGCCGATTCCAGACGGGCTGAGCGACGAAGCCGCCGTCGCCGGGCTGCTGAAGGGGATCACCGTCTACATGCTGCTGCATCGCGTGCGGCAGGTCGGCGCCGGCGACACGGTGCTCGTGCATGCGGCGGCCGGCGGCGTCGGGCTGCTGGCGACGCAGTGGGCGCGCGCGCTCGGCGCACGGGTGATCGGCACGGTCGGATCGGCCGCGAAAGCCGCGCTGGTGCGCGCGCACGGCGCGGAAGCGGTGGTCGATTATCGCGAGGCGGATTTCGTCGCGGCCGCGCGTGCCTTCGGCGGCGGTGCGGGCGTCGATTACGCGATCGACGGAATCGGCGGCGACGTGCTGACCCGCACGCTCGGCGCGATTCGTCCGTTCGGGATGGTCGCGAGCATCGGGCAGGTGGCCGCGATCGGCACGCGGCAGACGTTCGATCTCGACGAGCTGGGGCCGGCCCGTTCGATCGCGCTCGCGCGGCCGAGCGTGCTCGGTTTCATCGCGCGGGACGTCGGCGCGTATCGGGACGCCGCGCGGGCGACGCTCGACCGGCTGGCAGGCGGCATGCACGTCGAGATCGGCGCGCGCCTGCCGCTCGAACAGGCGGCCGATGCGCACCGGTTGCTGGAGTCGCGCGCGACGACGGGCGGTGTGGTGCTGTTGGCGTGATGGCGGGGGCGGGCGACTCGCGACGCGGCTCGACCCGACGGCCGTGTCGCGAGCCGCCGCTCGCTCAGTTGTGCGTGCGCAGCGGCGCATCCTCGACGAACCACGCGAGCACGAACGCGATCGCGATCACCGTCGCGGCCGACAGGTACACGACGTGCAGCGAGCCGGCGAACGCGTGCAGATACGCGTCGCGCACGGCGTCCGGCAACTGGTGCACGGCGGCCGGGCCGAGCGCGGGCGGCAGCTCGGTGCCGGCCGGCAGCGCGTGCCTCATCCGCGCTTGCAGCCCGTGCGAGAACAGCGCGCCGAATGCGGCGACGCCGAGCGAGCCGCCGATCGAGCGGAACAGCGTCGCGCCCGACGTCGCCACCCCCATGTGCCGGAATTCGACCGTGTTCTGCACGGCGAGCGTCAGCACGGGCATCACCATCCCGAGCCCGATTCCGAGCAGCGCCATGTACGCGTACATCGTGTGCAGCGGCGTATCGAGCGTCAGCGTCGACAGCAGCGCCATCGCGACGCCGCCGATCAGCGTCCCGGCGATCGGGAACATCCGGTACGAGCCGAGCCGCGAGATCAGCCGCCCGCTGACGATCGACGTCACGAGCATCCCGCCCATCATCGGCAGCAACTGCATGCCGGCCTGCGACGGCGTCGAGCCCTTCACGACCTGCAGGTAGAGCGGGATGAACGTGACCGAGCCGAACAGCGCGATGCCGACCACGAACCCGATCAGGCTGACCAGCACGAAGGTGCGGTGACGGAACAGGTCGAGCGGCATGATCGGCTCGGCCGCCAGGCGCTCTTCATAAATGAAGCCGCCGATCGCGACGAGCCCGAGCACGAGCGTCATCCATAGCTGCGGCGACGTCCACGGCAGCAGCGAGCCGCCTTCGCTCGTGAACAGGATCACGCAGGTGAGGGCGGTCGCGAGGAACGTGGCGCCCAGGTAGTCGATCCGGTGCTTCACGTGCGCGGTGTGCGGCCGGAACGCCATGCCGATCACCGCGAGCGCGAGCAGGCCGAGCGGCAGGTTGATCGTGAAGATCCAGCGCCATGACAGGTGCTCGACCAGGAAGCCGCCGAGCAGCGGGCCGACGATCGTCGCGAGGCCGTAGACGCCGCCGAACATCCCCTGGTAGCGCGCCCGGCGATCGGGCGGGACCAGATCGCCGATCGCGGCCATCGTGACGACCATCAGGCCGCCGCCGCCGAGCCCCTGCAGCGCGCGCAGCCCGATCAGTTGCGTCATGTCCTGCGCGACGCCGCACAGCGCCGAGCCGGCGAGAAACAGCACGATCGCGGCCTGCAGCACGATCTTGCGGCCGTACAGGTCGCCGAGCTTGCCGTACAGCGGCAGCACGACGGTGGACGACAGCAGGTACGCGGTGACGACCCACGACAACTGGTCGAGCCCGCCGAGTTCGCCGACGATCGTCGGCAGCGCGGTCGACACGATCGTCTGGTCGAGCGCGGACAGCAGCATGACGAGCAGCAGCGCGGCGACGATCAGCCCGGTCGGCGCGTCGCGGCGGGCCGCGTCGGCGGCCGGCGGAGTGAGGAGGGTGTCGGTTGTCATCGAGATATCTGCCATGGCAGGAAAGCTGGACCGAAATATAGCCATCGATGATTGACTAGTCAATTTCTGCTCAGCCTCGATATGTTGCAGTCGTAACAGGAGATTGCCCGGCCGAAAGAAAAATTGATCACGATCAGCCGGAAAGCGGGGACGGACTCAAGTTTCTTGCAGGCAAACCGTAATCCAGAGTGCCGCGGACCGATTGCCGCGGCACTTTTCATCGCTCACGTGCCGTCATGAACCTGAACGCCCTGTTTTCCCGTTTCTCGATCCGTACGCGGATTTTCTCCACGCTCGGCCTCGTCGCCGTGCTGCTCGTCGTATCGGGGCTGATTGGCCTCGCGGGCATGCAGAGCTCGAATCGCGCGCTCGACGAGGCCTATACGCGGCAACTGGCCGCGAAGACCGCGCTGTCCGCGGCGAGCCTGAACCTGACGATCGTGCGCACCACGCTCGACCGTGCGCTGCTGCATCCGGAAGCGCCGGACGTATCGGAACTCGTGAAGAAGGCCGAGGGCTATCTCGCGAAGGCCGACACGGCGTGGCGCAGCTACGCGGCGATGCCGCACGGCGACGACGAAGGCCCGCTCGCGAGCCGCCTGGATGCCGCGCGCCAGGCGCTGATCGGGCAGGCGCTGAAGCCGATGATCGATGCGATCCGCGAAGGGCGGCGCGACGAAGCCGACCGCTTGCTGATGACCGTCGCGCCGCCGCTGTCGGTCGCGCTCACGCAGGCGACCGACGCGCTCGATGCGTACCAGGCCGCGCGCGGCAAGGACGTGTACGACACCGCGCAGACCTATTACGGCTGGATGCGGATGGGCGCGATCGCGGGGATCGCATTCGGGCTGGCCGCGTGCCTCGGCTGCGCGATCGGCCTGCATTTCGCGATCACGCAGCCGGTGAATCGTCTGCTGTCGCATTTCCGCCGCCTGTCGGAGGGCGACCTCACGTCGGAAGTGCGCTGGTCGTCGCGCGACGAGATGGCCGAGCTGGTCAAGGGCGTGACCGGCATGCAGCGCAGCCTCGCGGATACGGTGCGCCAGGTCAGCCAGGGTTCGGAAGCGATCTCGACGGCGACGCACCAGATCGCGGCCGGCAACACCGACCTGTCGCAGCGCACCGAAGAGCAAGCATCGGCGCTGCAGGAAACGGCCGCGAGCATGGAGCAACTGACGGCGACCGTGAAGCAGAATGCCGACCACGCGCTCGAGGCGCAGGCCTGCGCGGACAGCGCGAGCGAGATCGCGACGCGCGGCGCGACGGTCGTCGGCGAGGTGATCGGCACGATGAACGAGATCGACCAGAGTTCGCAGAAGGTCGCCGACATCATCGGCACGATCGAGGGGATCGCGTTCCAGACCAACATCCTCGCGCTGAATGCGGCGGTCGAAGCCGCGCGCGCGGGCGAGCAGGGCCGCGGCTTCGCGGTGGTCGCGGGCGAGGTGCGCACGCTGGCGCAACGCTCGGCGTCCGCGGCGAAGGAAATCCGCACGCTGATCGGCGAATCGGTCGAACGGGTCGCGACCGGCTCGCGGCTCGTCGGCATGGCCGGCACGACGATGCAGGACATCCAGCAGGCGATCGGCCGCGTGACGGGCATCATGACGGAGATCGCGGCCGCGTCGAGCGAGCAGCGCGACGGGATCGAGCAGGTGAACCGCGCGGTGTCGCAGATGGATCAGGTGTCGCAGCAGAACGCGGCACTCGTCGAGCAGGCGGCCGCGGCCGCCGCGTCGCTCGAGGAACAGGCGGATGGGCTGCGTCGCGCGGTCGGCGCGTTCCGCGTCGCCTGAACCGAAATGACGGCGGCGCGATGACGGGCCGGCGCTCGCTCGCCGGCCGCGTCGACCCGCGGCGTCAACCCGTTGCGAGTTGCGCGGCCGCGCGCGACGACGCGACGATCAGCAGCTTCATCGTCGCGCGCGTCGCACCGACGAACAGCTTGCGCGCGGCACGCGCGTCGAGCGTGTCGAAGTCCACTTCGGTGAGGATCACGCACGGCGCCGACTGACCCTTGAAACGGTAGATCGAATCGAGCAGCACATCGCCGTCGCGATACTCGGGGTTGCCGAACAGGTCGTACTTGCCGGTGAAGCGCTTGATCCGGTGCGGGCCGAGCTGGTCGAGCGGCGCGAGCACCGAGCCTTCGCGGCCGCGGTACGACAGCACCGCGATGTCCTGCTTGCGGAAGCCGAGCGACAACGCGTGCGTGATCGCACGCTTGGTCGCGTCGATGCAGGCTTGCGCCGAGGCGTCGCCCGACGCGCCATCTTCCCCGTATGCCGACACCGACGGATCGGAGCCGTCGAACGGGCTGCCCGAGCGCAGTTCGGCCGCGAGCGGCTCGACCCGGCCGACGACGTCGCGCACGAATTCGAGCAGGTCGCGCGGGCTGCGGTAATTCGTGAGCGCCTTCAGCGTGACCCAGCCGGGCAGTGCGACGGGTTCGCGCATGTACAGGTTCTGCAGCGGATCTTCCAGCCACCACCATGCGGCGTCCGGCGCCAGCAGGCGCTCGAGCGCGGCGGCCCACGGCGCATGGAAATCCTGCCCTTCGTCGACGATCAGCACGTCGAAGCGCCAGCGCTCGGGAATCGGCGCTTGCGCGAAGCGCGCCTCCAGCCGTTCGAACTCGCCGGGCACCTGGAAATCGGGCGTATAGCCGCCGTCGCGCGCGACCCAGTCGCACAGCTGGTGGTAGTTCGCGATCTTCGCGCCGGGCGGCGCGATGCGCGTGATGTAGTCGGCGAGTGGCCGGTTGAAGCAGACGTACAGCACCCGTTTGCCGGCCGCGACGGCATCGCGCATCACCTGCACCGCGAGCTGCGTCTTGCCCGAGCCGGCGGTGCCGGTGACGCGCAGCCGGAACGGCGCGAATTCGAGCTGGCGCGCCCAGGCGGCGAGCCCGCCCGACAGCCGGGTGACGAGCGTGCCGGCCTGGCCGACGAGTGCGCTCGTGTCGGGCGTGAGCGCGAGCTCGTCCGCGAGGAAATGGTGGAGCTTCGGCGCGTTCGGAAAGGGTTCGTCGGCCTCGGGCAGGATCTGCAGGATCACCTGCCCGAGCTGCGCCTTGCGCGACGCATCGACGATGCGCTCGGGCGCGACGCCGGCGATCGACGCGTCGCGGATCGCGTAGTCGGGGCAGTACAGCAGCGCCTCGACGCCGTAGACGCCCGCGCCGAGCGCGGCCGTCAGGCGCCGGTGCAGCGTCTCCTGCGTGCGCGCGAGCTGGATCGGGACATTGCGCTCCTTCTGCAGGTAGACCTTTACGAGCCCTTTCGGCGTTTCGCGCAGGAAGCCGGCTTTCTGCTCGATCAGCAGCACGCGGCCGGCCGGGCTCACGACGACGAACGCGGCTTCGCCGAACACCGAGAACGCCTGGTCGGCGCGCGTCCAGTGGACGCCGTGATACACGGTGTAGCCGTCGGGCAGCGCGTGTTCGAGCGCGGCGAGCGTTTCGCGCTCGCGTTCGGCCGCGCCGGTCGCGGCGAGGCTTTTCCAGTCGTCGGGGATGAGGCGGGCCATGGCGTCGGGCGGCGGATGCCGGCGTGGGCGTGAACGGGTGCGGCTATTGTACTGAGGAACCCGCTCATGCCCGCGGCGCGGGCGGTGGCCATTCGACGGGCGGCCGGCCCGGCGGACGTCAGTCGCGCGCGAGCCGCTTCGCGAGATCGGCGCTGAGGATCGCCATGCGCGCGGGTTTTTCGTAGCACACCACGTCGAACGCGCGGATCACTTCGCTGATGTCGGCTTCGCTCGCGCGGCCGGTGAGCAGGTCGCCCGTCAGCACGAAAATCGGCGCGCCCGGGTTGTCGGACGTGCGCACGGCCTTGATCGCGGTGGCGGCCGTGCTGTCGTCGAACAGCCATTCGGTCAGGACCGCGTCGAAGGCCTGGCCCTGCAGCGCGTCGACGAACGGCGCGAGACCGTCGAATGCGGCCGTCGCGAAACCTTGCCGTTCGAGATAGCGGCACAGCTCGGTCGCGCTGACGCGATCGGGGTCGATCACCGCGACGACGAGCTTGTCGCTCTCCGCGCGGCGCGGGTAGATCTCGATCTTGTGCACGTCGTACGCGTTCTGGTACAGCACGCCGGTATGGCGCAGCACGCGCCAGCGGCCGTTCTGTTCGTACGCGACGAACTCGGGGCGCGCGCCGGCTTCGAGCGGCGCGCCGATCCAGGCGGTGCACGGAATCTCGGCGACGCCCGCATACAGGACGGCTTCCTGGGAATAGGCGCCGACCATGCCGGGGTCGAGCGTTTGCGCGCCGAACAACTGGGCGGCGGGTTCGCCGTACGCTTCGGCGACTTTCTTGATCTGCGCGAGCGTCCAGGGGCTGCTGCCGCGCAGTTTGCGGTGGCCTTGCGAGAAACTCAGATCGAGGATGCGGCACAGCTCGGTGGTCTGCTGGCGCTTGCCGATGCCGTTGCGGGTCATCAGCTCGCGCACGCGCTCGGCAACCGCGAGGGAATCCGTGGTGATTGCTTCAGTGGTCATGCTACGGGAACGGATCGTGACGTTCAGAACGACGCCTTGCGGCAGTCTCGGCGGACAGTCTTCATGACGTCCAATGGCGAGCCGACCGGCCACGCACGGAAAAGATAACTTTACCGCAAAATGGTCGTCATTCAGTGTTGTGAAAGGTGCGTTTGTGTGAAAGGTGTGTCATGAAGTTACGCTCGGCCGGCCCGAGCGCGCGGGCGCGACGGTGCGTTCGACACCGGTCGGCCCGGATTCCGGTGGGCCGGGATGCGATTCCACCCAAGGCGGCAGGTAATCGCCGCGCGATGCACCAACGCAGGGCGCATGCTCGCCCGAACCGAGGTATCGGACCCGTTTTGCAGGATATCGCGCGACGGCCGGCGGAGGCGCTGGCAGGGCGATCGATCGACGGTTTCTTCTAGTGAAACCGGCGTGGATACATTTGCGAAGTCGACGAAGCTGCATGCTACGATTTCGCCGTCTCAAAAAAGTGTTGAACCGATGCAGAAGAAATTCTTGATGCGCGGATACGAAATGAACTGCGAGCCGCGCGTGACGGAGACCGGCAAATACGCCGCGCAGGTCGAGGTCACGAAGGTGGGTTTCAGCCGTGAGGCTGCGTTCCGCAAGCTGGGTGAATTCGATACCGAAGCCGAAGCGGTCGCGTACGCGAGACAATTCTCCGAAGAGTGGTTGAGCCGCTATGCGTAGGTAGTGCCGCGTGTGCCCGTGCAATGCGGGCCTCCGGTTGACCGGCGGCGCGGCGCCCCGAACGGCTGGAATTCCTGCCTGAATATTGCGAATGCGTCCGGAAATTTGTAGATTGACGACTCCTGTTGTGAGGTATCGATCGTCCGAAGGCAACGCAATTGGAGACTGCGAATGTCCACTTTGTGCATGCAGACCGTCGTTCACGGCAAAACTGTCCAGGTCGTGCTGTCGCCGGAGCGGCGTACGGCCCGGATCGACATCGTCGATGACGAAACCGGCAGCTATCCGCCCCGCACGATGAGCATCGAGCAGTACGTCGACGCCGGCATGGCCGACGACGAAATCGCGCGGCATGTGCTCGAAGTCGTCACGATGTCGATCGAGCAGCTTGCGAGGCTGCAGCCGTTCGACCGCGCGGCAGGCACTCAAACGCGCTATTCGCACTGACGGCGCTGGGGCAGCGGCTGCTCCCGCGCAGACCGCAGTTCCGGCTGAATCGCCGCGTGGCTGATCGAGCGTTCGACATGTCGTCGTCGAGCCGGCATGCATCGGTCGCGCGTTCGCGCTACGCCGGCATGTACAGGAACGGCTCGCCGTCTTCCCGCTCGACGGACAGCAGCCGTTTGAGCTGATCCAGCGCGAACAGTTGCTTGCCGTCCGCCGCCGCCTCGGCGATCGCGGCGTCGACCAGCTTGCGCGCCCGCGCCAGGATCACGGATCGCTGCCGCGCAATCTCGAGCACCATCCGTTGCTCGACGTTCTGCCGATTCGATTTCCTGTCGCTCAGGTGACGCCAGCGATCGCGAAGCTCGGCCCACGTGATGCGCTGAAATTCCGGAATCGTGCACGGCAGCGTGCCGGCCTCGGCCGGCTCGGGCTGCGCGCGCAACGCGCCGCGCAGTGCCGCGCGGGCACGCCATTCGTCCGAAAACGGCGCATACACGTCGCGCGTGCGGCCGATCGGATTCGCGCGCTCGATTTCCTTTTCGAGCAGGTAGCCGAGCCGCCGAAGCGCGGACCCATGCGCGAGCATGTCCGGATCGAGCACGCGGATGCGGCGCGATGCGTCCGCGACGTGGGCTTTCAATTCCCACAGCGTCAGGCGGAGGTGCTGCACTTCGAGTATCAGGCGCTGCACGTCCGCGTAGGTGCAGTGCGTCCACCATTCGGTGAGGTCGTTCAGCTTGGGAGGATCGAATGGGGGAAGGATCATTTTTACTGCGATGACACTGTATGGATATACAGTTTATCTCGTGCCGAACCGGGATCGTCAAGCCGAAAAAACGGGGCCGGTCGGCGGGCGGGCCTGGATGTGGGGATGGGGCGGGGTCCGGATCGCGTGCCGCCCGCTTCATGTGACGACGTTGCCGCGATAAGCTTGGCCGGCCATGCATTGATACCCGACAGAAAACAATGACCACCACTTATCCGCTGCACGACGCATTGAGCCACGCCGCTACGGCGTTTCCGGTCGAGGCCGACGTCGTGATCGCCGGCGCCGGCATCATGGGCTGCGCGGCCGCTTACTACCTCGGCCTGCGTGGCCTGAAAGCCGTCGTGCTCGACAAGTCGCGCATCGCCGGCCAGCAATCGACGCGCGCGTGGGGCTTCGTGCGCCAGCAGGGGCGCGAATCCGCCGAAGTGCCGCTGATGATGGCCGGCATGCGAATCTGGGAAGGCCTGGCGCAACAACTCGGCTTCGATCTCGA
Organism: Burkholderia sp. EMB26; assembly: GCF_024730645.1. Classification (NCBI taxonomy): domain Bacteria; kingdom Pseudomonadati; phylum Pseudomonadota; class Betaproteobacteria; order Burkholderiales; family Burkholderiaceae; genus Burkholderia; species Burkholderia sp. EMB26. Next base: position 912,498 of record NZ_CP078071.1, on the reverse strand, counting down.
ATGGCGGCAGGGCGGCTGCCTGTACATGGCCGACAACGAAGACGACTGGGCGTCGTTCCAGGCATGGCTCGCCGTCGCGCGCGAGCACGGGCTCGACACGCGCACGCTGACGCGCGCCCAGATCGACGAACGCGTGAACGGGCTGTCGACGCAGGCGCGTACCCTCGGCGGCTTGTATACGGCGACCGACGGACAGGCCGAGCCGCGCCGCGTGGCCGCCGCGTTCGCGGCGCGCGCGACCGAGGCCGGCGCGCGTTTCTTCGAAGGCTGCGGCGTCACCGCGATCGAGACGGCCGGCGGCGCGGTCGTCGGCGTCGCGACCGAACGCGGCACGATCCGCACGCGGCGCGTGATCTGCGCGGCCGGCGCGACCAGTTTCCGGCTGCTCGACGGCGTCGGCATCCGGCTGCCGCAGCAGGCCGTGCGCGGCACCTGCATGCGCACCAACGTGGTCGCGCCGGTGTCCGCGGCGACCGTGTGGGGCCATGGTCTCGGCATCCGGCAGCGCAAGAACGGCGCGATCAATCTCGCCGACGACATGCAGGTCGACGTCGATCTGACGCTCGGCCACCTGCGCGGATTGAGCCTCTTCTGGCCGGAGTTCTGGTCGCAGCGCGACAAATTCCGGCTGCACCTGAATGCATCCGCATGGCGCGACGTGCTCGCCCGCATCCACGGCACGACCGGGCCGATCGAGCCGCGCGATCCGCAACCGCAACCGAATCGCGCGCATGCGCCGCGTGCGCTCGCGAAGCTCAAGGCGATCTTTCCCGCGTTGAAGGATGCGCAGATCGTCGAGGCGTGGGCCGGCCTGATCGACGTGCTGCCCGACGGCATTCCGGTGATCGATGCGCCCGGCACGCCGTCGGGGCTCGCGATCGCGACGGGGTTCTGCGGTCACGGTTTCGCGATGGGGCCGATCGTCGGCCGGCTGCTCGCCGAATGGATCGACACGGGCGCGCCGTCGCTCGACCTCTCGGCGTTTCGTGCACGGCGTTTCGTCGACGGCACGATGGTGCGGCCGCGCAGCATGCTGTGACGGCCGGGCGCACGCGTTCCCGTCGTAGAATCGAGCCCGCATCCTTCAGGAGATTCCCCGTTGGCCACGCCATCCGATCAGCGCCGCTCGTTGCGCATGCGCTTGCGCCGCGCCCGCAATCCGTGGCAGGCGCCGCGTGCGCGCACGCTGTTCACGCGCCCGGCGACCTCGCCGCGGCGCACGCTGCTGTTCCGCCTCGGTGCGGTCGTGCTGCTGTGCACGCTCGCGTTCCTCGTGCTGTATCTCGATCGCGACGGCCTGCGCGATTCGACCAAGAGCACGCCGATGACCGTGGCCGATCTCGTGTACTTCACGATGGTCACGGTCGCGACGGTCGGCTATGGCGATATCGTGCCCGTCACGGCGCGGGCGCGCCTGCTCGATGCGTTCTTCATCGTGCCGATCCGCATCGGCATCTGGTTCATTTTCCTGGGCACGGCGTATCAGTTCGTGATCCAGCGCGTCGTCGAGGAATTCCGCATGAAACGCCTGCAGAAGCAACTGTCCGATCACATCGTCGTGTGCGGTTATGGCCTGTCGGGATCGATCGCGGTGCGCGAGTTGCTGGAGAGCGGCGTCGATCCGGCGACGATCATCGTGATCGATTCGCAGCAGCAGGCTCTCGAGGCGGCGACGTCGCTCGGCGTGACGGGATTGCTCGGCGATCCGGCGCACGAGGATCTGCTGCAGCAGGCGCAGGTGCGCGCGGCGAAGGCCGTGATCATTTCGGTGACGGACGATCCGACCGCGATCCTGTTGACGCTGTCGGTGCGCAGCATCGCGCCCGATACGAAGATCGTCGTGCGGATCCAGGAGAACCTGTACCAGCGGCAACTGCGGCAGGCCGGCGCGGACGTGATCGTGTCGTCGACGAAGATCGGCGCGCTGTTGCTGGCGGACGCGGTCCATAGCCGCTACATCGTGCCGTTCGTGAACGACATGCTGTCGACGCGCGGGCGCGCGACGCTGCTGGAGCGCGAGGCGTTGCCGCATGAAATCGGCTGCCTGACGAACGTCGTGCCGGGCGCGATCGTGGTCGGGCTCGACCGCTGCGGGAAGATTCATTCGTTTTACGAGGATCCGCCGTGCCGGATCGAGGCGGGCGATACGCTGGTGGTGATTCAGTCGGCGCGGATTCCGGATCCGGATGTGTGACAGAGAAGCGGGTTGCGCCGAGCGCGATGCGTCGCATACGCCTGCTGGCCATACCTAGCGCCCCATCTCCCGCGCAACTTCCACGATCTGCTGCCGCAGCCAACCATGCGCGGGATCGTCGTGTGTGCGTTCGTGCCAGATCATCGACGGCGAGAAAGACGGCACCTCGACCGGCAACTTCACGAGTGTGACCGGCATCGACAACGCGACATGCCGCGCCAACCGTTGCGGCAGCACTAGCGTCATGTCGCTCTTCGCGACCACCATCGGCGCCACCAGGAAATGCGGTAGCCGCATTGCAATCCGCCGGTGCAGCCCTTGCCGCGCGAGCGCTGCGTCGACGAGTTCTCCACCCCGGCCGCCGATCGTCACCAGCACGTGCGACAGCGCGGCGAAACGCTTCGGTGTCAGCCGCGCCGACAGTGCTGGATGCCCGTTCCGCACGATGCAGACCAGATTATCGTCATAGAGCTTTCGACGATAGATGCCGGCGGGCAACGTATCGTCGTCGAATACGCCGAGCGCGATACCTGCGGTGCCATCCGTCACGAGTTCGACGTTATTGCTGCGTGACGGCGGAACATCGAGATCCAGTCCCGGCGCGCTTCGTTCCAGCCGCGCATTCACATCCGGAATCAGCGTCAACGCCATGTGATCAAGGCTCGCGATCGAGAACAGTCCGCGCGCGGTGGCCGGGTCGAACACCGCAGGCGCGACGATGCCTGCCGCTTCCGTCAGTACACGCGACACGCGCTGCGCAAGCGATGCCGCGCGCGGCGTGAATTCCAGCCCCTTCGGCGTGCGCACGACGACACGATCGTGAAGCAGCGTGCGCAGCCGGCCCAACGCGCGGCTCGCGGCGGGCTGGGTCAGGCCGAGCCGCATGCCGGCACGCGTGACGCTGCGTTCCTTGAGCAATGCGTCGAGCAGCTTGAGCAGGTTGAGATCGACGGACCGTAAATCCGCTTCGTGCATGTTTGACATGATCGGTATGCATTTGAGTTATGTGAGGTCAGCGTACATCATCGAAACCATCGCTCCAACCGGTGGAGCGGCTATTGGGAGAACACATGTACGTTGTCACGGGTGTCACAGGACGCACGGGGGCCGTCGCCGCCCGGGTGCTGATCGATGCAGGGGTTCCGGTTCGCGTGGTCGTGCGCGATCGAGCGAAGGCGGTGCGCTGGACGGAGCTGGGTGCGGAAGTGGTGGTTGCCGATCTGGCCGATTCCGCTGCGTTGATGCAGGCGTTCGCCGGCGCGCGCGGTGCATATCTGGTCAAGCCGCCCAACTATGCGCTGGAAAATCTGTTCGAGCACGCGGACGTGACGGCGCGTGCCGTCGCCGCGGCGGTTCGCGCGACGGGCTTGCCGAAACTCGTGTTGCTGTCGTCGGTCGGCGCGGACCGGTCGGCCGGCACCGGCGTGATTGCGACCAACCGGACGGCCGAGCAGCGGTTGGCCGAACTGGGCATACCGGTCGCGTTCCTGCGGGCCGCCTACTTCATGGAGAACTGGGCGCGCGTCGTCGGGCCGGTCCGCGTGCAGGGTATCCTGCCGAGTCTGCTCGGGCCGGTCGAACGGGCGATCCCGATGGTCGCGACCGAAGACATCGGCCGCGTTGCGGCGGAAATGCTGCAGGAAGACTGGAACGGTGTCCGGAAGGTCGGGCTGGCGGGGCCGAGCGCGTATTCACCGGCCGACATCGCGGATGCCTTTGCGCGCGTGCTGAATCGGCCGGTGCGACCGGTGGCGCTCGAGCCGTCCGCATGGGCCGGGGTGCTCGCGATGAACCCGTTCTCGACTGCCGCGATCGATGGTTTCATCGAACTGAATCGCGGGCTGAACAACGGCCATATCGGCTTCGAAAGCGACGCAACGGTGGAACTTCGCCACGGGCGCGTGCCGTTCGAGCATGTCGCCGAGGATATCCTGCGGGCGTAACGCCGCGCGTTCGCATTCCATCTGGCTCTATTGCGGGGCCGCTCAATCCTTTCGTACCCGCGCCGTGCCTATGTCGTTCAGGGGCAGGACCGTCGTCGGTTCGTCGTATGTAAGCCGCTGTCGACCGGCGAGAAAAAGAAGATACGTTGACGGAACACGCGCGGCGCGGCGTGCTGCACCGGCCCGAGCGGTGACGCGCATCGAGCGACGGGAGGCATTGCATCCGTTCGTGGACGAGGCCTCCCGGTACGACCTCGGCGCCCGCTATCCGCGACCGACGAACGGCATCGCCGTCGCCATGATCGTCATGTTGAGGATGTTGGTGTCGAGCGGCAGATTCGCCATCTGCACGATCGCGTTCGCGACATGCGCGACGTCCATCCGCGCTTCGGGCGCCAGGCTGCCGTCCGCTTGCGGGACGCCTTGCGTCATCCGTTCCGTGAGCGACGTCGCGGCGTTGCCGATGTCGATCTGGCCGCATGCGATGTTGTACCGGCGGCCGTCCAGCGCCAGCGACTTCGTGATCCCGGTCACCGCGTGCTTGGTGGCCGTGTACGCGATCGTGTCGGGGCGCGGCGCGTGCGCTGAGATCGAGCCGTTGTTGATGATTCGGCCGCCCTGCGGCGTCTGCGCTTTCATCATCCGCCATGCGGCCCGCGCGCACAGAAACACCCCGGTCAGGTTCGTCGCGACGACGCTGTTCCACACGTCGAGTTCGTATTCATCGAGGGAAACGACCGGGGCGTTGCGGCCGGCATTGTTGAACAGGACATCGAGCCGGCCGAATTGTTGCGCGATCCGTGCAAACGCGTGGTCGACCGACGCTTCGTCGGTGACGTCGACCGGAAACACCTGCGCGTCGCCGCCGGCGGCGCGGATCGCGTCCTGCGTTTCGCGTAACGACGCCTCCGTGCGCCCGAGCAGCGCGACGGTGAAGCCGGCCTGGGCAAGCGCGAGGGCCGCGGCGCGGCCGATGCCGGAGCCGGCGCCCGTGACGGCGGCGAATTTCTTCGAGACAGACATGGCTGGGTTTCCTGCGGGTCGAGTAAGGGGAGGCCGGCGATGACCGATGTCATCGCCACTTCGGCAATGTAGTCGAAATGCGCGCCGCGCCGGTTCGCGCACGCTTGCAAAGCGCGATCGATCCCGCGGCGCTGGTCGAGCACTCGCTGATTATTACCCGAATGGCAATTCTGTATCGATTTAGTGTATCGATACAGAAGATGATATAGTGCGGCCACGCCAAGCGGTCGGTGCCTTCGAATGAATAGAGGGCCGCATCGCAAAAGCGCCCGAAACCGCTTTTTCCACCGGATTCCTCCAGGAACGATTTCCATGCGTTTGCCCGGCCTTTCCGCCCTTGTCGTGCTTTTCCTCATCGCGACCTCCGCGTCGGCGGCCGGGCAGGCGGCCGATCGCGTCGCCGCGGGCAAGGCGCTGGCCGTCGCGGCCGACTGTGTCGCGTGCCATACGGTGCAGGGCGGTCAGCCGTTCGCGGGCGGTCTCGCGATGCCGCTGCCGATGGGCAACATCTACTCGACCAACATCACGCCGGACCGGCAAACGGGGATCGGCCGCTACTCGGAGCAGGACTTCGCGAACGTGCTGCGCAAGGGGCTGCGGCGCGACGGCGGCAACCTGTACCCGGCGATGCCGTACCCGTCGTACACGAAGTTCAGCGACGACGACATCGCGAACCTGTACGCGTATTTCATGCAGGGCGTCGCGCCGGTGCGTCAGCCGAACCGCGCGCCGGATTTCCCGTGGCCGCTGACCGTACGCTGGCCGCTGAAGATCTGGAACGCGCTGTATCTGCGCGAAGGCGCGTACGTGCCGAAACCCGGGCGCGACGCCGAGTGGAATCGCGGCGCCTACCTCGTGCAGGGCGCCGCGCACTGCGGTACCTGCCATACGCCGCGCGGCATCGGGATGCAGGAGCTGGCGTACGACGAAACCGGCGTCGGTTATCTCGCCGGCGCGCCGCTCGCCGGCTGGCAGGCGTTCAACATCACGCGCGATCGCGACGCGGGCATCGGCACGTGGACGACCGCGCAGATCGTCCAGTACCTGCGTACCGGCAACGTCCCGGGCAAGGCGCAGGCCGCGGGCCCGATGGCGGAGGCGGTCGAGCACAGCTTCAGCCGGATGAGCGCACGCGATCTGAACGCGATCGCCGTGTATCTGTCGACCGTGCCCGCCGCGAAGGGCGCCGATACCGCACCGCGTTCGACCCAGGGGCGTCCCGCCGACGACTACCTCGCGATCCGCGCCGCGGCCGCCGCGGGCGGGCAGACGCCGGCCGGCGCGTCGCTCTACCTCGATCATTGCGCGAGCTGCCACGGGATGACGGGCGCCGGCACGACGGACGGCTTCTTCCCGTCGCTGTTCGCCAACAGCGCGGTCGGCACCGCCACCGCGTCGAACCTGCTGCAGGTCGTCATGCATGGCGCGAGCGTGAACAACGGCGCCACGCACTATTTCATGCCGGCGTTCCAGACCGAACTCGACGATGACGAAGTGGTGACGCTGGTGAACTACCTGAGCGAACGATTCGGCAACGGCCGGGCCCGCGTGAGCGCGGCCGAGGTCGCGAAGATTCGCACGGCGCCCGCCCACTGACAGGAGAGGCACGCGATGAACGATTTCGATGTGAGCGGCGCACCGGATGTGCAGCGCCGCCGGCTCGTGAAGCTGTCGGCCGGTGCGGCGCTTGCCGCCGCGTTGCCGGCCGGCATGCTGATCGCGCGCGCGGCCACCGCGCCGCAGGCCGTGCCACTGCGGGACTTTGCCGGAGTGGCCGCGTACCTGACGCGCCGCTCGGCGCTGCCGTCGCGCTACGTGCAGTCGGTCTACGACGGCCTCGTCGAGCAGGACCGCGAATTCCCCGCACGGCTGCGCGCGCTGGCCGTCGCGATCGGCACGGGCACGCAGCCGGTCGATAGGTTCGTGCGCACGCTGGGCGTCGCCGCCCCCGAATTGCGCGCGACGGCGCTGGCCATCATCGAAGCCTTCTACACCGGCAGCGTCGGTCACGGCGGGCAGGCGCGCATGGTCGGCTACGAAACCGCGCTGATGTTCGAGCCGACCTCCGACGTCACGGTCATTCCAACCTACATCCGCGCGCGCCCCGAGTACTGGACCGCACGCCCGGCCGCCGACGCCGGCTGAGCCGCCTTCGAACGAGGATCGAAATCATGAGCAGTTCCTATGACGCGGACGTCATCGTCATCGGCGCGGGCATCCTGGGCGGCGCCGTGGCGCAGTCGCTGACGCAGCAGCGCAAGTCCGTCATCGTGATCGAGGCGGGGCCGGACGTGAAGCGGGCCGAGCTCGTTCGCGCGTTCCGCAACTACGGCAACAAGTCGGACTACAACGGCCCGTATCCGGATCTGCCGTGGGCGCCGAAGTCGTCCACCGGCCGCTATTCGGATCGCTACATCGACAGTGTCGGCCCGGTGTTGCAGAAGCCGTCGTTCCTGCGGCTCGTCGGCGGTACGACGTGGCACTGGGGTGGCGCGACGTGGCGCATGCTGCCGAACGATTTCCGGCTGCACAGCCTGTACGGGCAGGGGCGCGACTGGCCGATCGGTTATGACGAGCTCGAGCCGTGGTACCAGCTCGCGGAAGAACAGATCGGCGTGTCGGGCTCGGACACCGACGACCAGAGCGGGCAAGGCGGCGCGCCGTTCCCGCCGCGCTCGAAGCCTTACCCGATGCGTCAGCAGCCGTGGTCGTACCTGACGCAGCAGGTCGCGGAAAAGGTCGCGACGATCGGTCATCGTTTCGTCGACGAGCCCAACGCGCGCGCGACGCGGCCCTACGAGGGCCGGCCGACCTGCGCCGGCAACAACAACTGCGCGCCGATCTGCCCGATCGGCGCGCAATTCTCCGGCGATCGTCCGGTGCTGCGCGCCGTCGCGCAGGGCGCGCGGCTGCTGACGAATGCGGTCGTCTACAAGATCGAGCGCGGCGAGAATCGCAAGATCGCCGCGATCCACTACATGACGCCGGATGGCAACAGCACGCGCCTGACCGCGCGGACCTTCGTGCTCGCGGCGCACGGTGTCGAGATTCCGAAGCTGCTGCTGATGTCGGATGTCGCGAACACGTCGGGCCAGGTGGGCCGCAACATGATGGGACACACCGGCCGCGCGATCGCGATGCTCGCGCGCGAACCGTTGTGGGCCGGTCGTGGTCCGACGCAGCAAGGCAGCATCAACACGCGGCGCGACGGCGCGTTTCGTCGCGAACACGGCGCGATCCGGCATTTTCTCGACAACACGGTGCCGAACGAGATCGTCACGCGGCGGCTGATCGCGCAAGGTGTCGTCGGCGACGCGCTCGATGCACGGATCCGCCACGACGCGGCGCGCTATCTGAAGATCGCGAGCTACGTCGAGATCCTGCCCGACCCGCGCAACCGCGTGACGCTCGGCGATCGCAAGGATGCGCTCGGGCTGCCGACGCCGCGCACCGACTACGACGTGTACGACTATTCGTTGCGTGCGGCGTCGCAAGTGCTCGACGATTACCGCGATTTCCAGCAGGTGTTCGGTGCGACGGAGATCGTGAACGACATCCATGCGTGGGTGCCGAGTTCTCACATCATGGGCACGACGATCATGGGCAACGATCCGGCCGATTCGGTCGTCGACCGCGATTGCCGGACGCACGATCATCCGAACCTGTTCATCGCGAGCACGGCGGTGCACCCGAGTTCGTCGGTGGTCAATCCGACGCTGACCGGGTATGCGCTGGCGCTCAGGATGGCAAAGACGATTGGGGCGGAGGTGTGACGCAAGCGGGGCGGCGGGCATCGCGCACGTGCTGGCGCCGTGCCCGGGCGCGTTCAGCCCCGTTTTACTTCACACACTCCAACGCATACCTCAACCCCTGCCCGAGCAACCCGCGCCACACGTCCCACGTATGCCCGCCGTCGACGATGCGCAGTTCGGCCGGATTCTGCGCGCGGCGCAAATGCGTATACAGCACGCTCGACTCCGCCTGGATCGTCAGGTCGTCGTCGCCGGCCGCGATGAACATCGGCACGCGCCAGCTGCGCGCGAAATAGCCGCGCAGCAGCGCCGGGTAGTTCAGCTCGTGCCATACGCGTGAATCGAACTGCCGATCGCCGAACACGCCGACGTAGCGCGCGGCGGAATTGAGCGGCGGCTCGTTCGCATAGATCGCGGGGCTCAGCAGCATCGCGCCGCAGAACAGCCCCGGTTCGAGCAGCGAGAAGCGCAGCGCGCCGAAGCCGCCCATCGACACACCGCCGATCGCGCGGCCCGCGCGCTGGTTCGACACCGCGAAGTGCGCTTCGACTTCCGGCAGCAGGTCGTTGAGGAACGCGCTCTGCATCTTCTCCTTGCGGTCGACGTACCAGTCGGTGCCGCCCTGCGGCATCACGATCACGACGGGCGGGATGTCGTGGCGCTCGATCAGCGTGTCGGCGGTGGCCTGCAGCCGGCCCTGCGTGACCCAGTCGTTCGCGTTGCCCGCGTTGCCGTGCAGCAGGTACATCACCGGGTAGCGCGCGCCTTCCGGGTTGTAGCCGGGCGGCAGGTAGACCGTGTACGACCAGTCGCGCTTCAGCGACGCCGAGCGGAACGTGCGCAGCACGACGCTGCTGCCCGGATTGACGGACGGCTCCTGCGCGGTCGACGGGGTCGTCGCGGTCTGGACGGCCGGCGGCTGCGTGGGCGATGCCGCGGGCGCGGGCGCCGGTGCCGGCGGCGTGGCATGGGCGGTGGCGATCGCGCCGGCGATCAGGGCGAGGGCGAACGGAAGGGCGAGTCGGCGCATGGCGAATCGTTTCAGGGGAGGCGCCGGCTATCGTAGCAGCGGCGCATGACGGCGCGGCGCGTCATGGCCGCGAACGGAACGGCAGCCGCGCGACGAGCGGACCGTAGAGCTTGGCGACGAGATACAGCAGCCCCATCGCGACGGCGTCGGCGGTCAGGCCGAGCGGCACGTCGAGATAGCCTTCGGTCGCCTGGTAGAGCAGCGAATCGACCGCGAGCGAGATGCCGGTGCCCGCGACGAAGCACAGCAGCCCCTGCCGGCCGATCGTGCCGATCCACGGCATCGCGTGCGCGACCTTCTTCATCCAGCCGAGGTGCACGAGCTTGGCGGCGAGCCACGCGATCGCGAGGAAGTTCACGAGCCGCAGCGCGCCGAGATTCTGCTTGATCGACGGATCGGTCGGGAACGGCTCGATGCGCAGCCGGTAGTACGCGCCGGCCGCGACGATCGCGAGCGACGCGGCCGTCAGCAGCCAGCCCTGCGGCCGCGGCGCGAGCGTCTGGTAGACCGGCTGGCAGCGCGCGATCACGCCGAGCACGAACAGGAACTGCCACGCGAACGGGTTGAAGTCCCACGGCGCGCCTTCGACGGTCGGCAAGAAGCGCGCGACGTGCGGCGCCGCGTACCACAGCGATCCGCTGAACGCGAGCATCAGCCACGGCTGCGTGCGGGCGAGCGGCAGCGCGAGCGGGACGAGCAGCGCGAAGAACGCGTACATCGGGAGCACCGACGCGAGGTACGGCTGGCGGCGGAACAGCAGGATGTCGCGCAGCGCGGCGAGCGGCTTGTGCAGCAGCCCGTCGAGATCGTTGGTCGGCATGTTCGGGCCGTCGATCGCGAACGCATTCAGCGCGGCGGTAATCAGCAGCATCAGGCCGGCCGTCACGAGGAACGCGCGGTAGATCTCGAACGCCCGCCGGATGAAGCGCTGCCGTGCGGCGGCCTCGTCGTGCCGCTCGGCGAGCGAGTTGTACGCAATGGCGGTCGCGAAGCCGCCGAGGAACACGAACACCTCGGCCGCGTCGCACAGCGCGTACGCGTGCAACGTGACGCGCGACAGGATGCTGCCGCCGATGTGGTCGACGACGATGACGAGCAGCACGAGGCCGCGGAAGAAATCGAGCTCGGCGTAGCGGCCGGCCCGGGCCGGCGCGGTCATCGGAGCGCCTTCCGGCGCGGGCCGCGTGCACGGCCGGCACGCGCCGCGCATGAATCGGGGTGAAGCATGACTTCGTGAAGAAATGGCGAACGGATGCGCATTGTGCCATCGAAGCGACGCCTGCCGGGTTTACGCGGATGGCGGTCCGGCCTGCCGCTGCCGATAAGCCCGGTCAGGCTGTCCGCGCAACGGCGCAGTTGGGCGAGCGCAACGCTTTGCATGCGACGACCCGCACCCGATGGACGGACGGTTTCCGACGTGACACCATTTTGTCCTCACGCGGCCGCACACCGCGTCGTCCGCCCTGCGGGCCACACATACAACAGACCAACATTCGCCGGGCGCTCGGCCTGCCCGGCCCTCGGCTCCGGAGATCCGTCATGAAGAAGCACGTCATTTTTGCCGCCGCGCTCGCTGCCTTCGCCGCGCCGGCCTTTGCCGAGACCAGCGTGACGCTGTACGGCCTGATCGACGAAGGCTTCAATTACACGAACAACGTCAACGTCAATGGGGTCGGAAAGACGAATTACCAGCTCGCGAGCGGGTATGCGCAGGGCAGCCGGTGGGGCCTGAAGGGCAGCGAGGATCTGGGCGGCGGGCTGAAGGCGATCTTCACGCTGGAAAACGGGTTCGACGTGAACAACGGCCGGCTCGGCCAGGGCGGCCGCATGTTCGGCCGTCAGGCGTTCGTCGGGCTGTCCGAATCGCGCTTCGGTACGCTGACGTTCGGCCGCCAGTACGATTCCGTCGTCGACTATCTCGCACCGCTGACCGCGAACGGCAACTGGGGCGGCACGCTGTTCTCGCACCCGTTCGACAACGACAACACGGACAACTCGTTCCGCGTCAACAACACGGTCAAGTACGCGAGCGCCGACTGGAACGGCCTGACGTTCGGCGGCACGTACAGCTTCAGCAACAGCACGGGCTTCTCGAACAACCGCCAGTACAGCATCGGCGCGCAGTATTCGCTGGCCGGGCTGCAGGTCGCGGCCGCGTACCTGCAGGCGAACAACCCGGGCATCGGCAGCGCGGGCGCGATCGCGGCCGACGACGCGAACTTCGTCGCCGACCGGCTGCGCATCTTCGGCGGCGGCGTCAACTACACGTTCGGCCCGGCCACGGTCGGCTTCGTCTACACGAAGACCGACGTGAAGAACCCGGTATCGACGGTCTACCTGCCGGCGTCGACGTTCGCCGGCCTCGGGTTGACCGCGACGAAGTTCCAGAATTTCGAGGTCAACGGCAAGTACCAGCTCACGCCCGATTTCTATCTCGGCGCGCAGTACGTGTACACGGACGGCAAGTACGATGCGGCGGCCGGCTCGTTCAAGCCGAAGTACCACACGGTCGGCCTGATGGCCGACTACAGCCTGTCGAAGCGCACCGACGTATACCTGCAGGGTGCATGGCAGAAGGTGGCCGGCGACAAGACGGGCACGGCGGCCGACGGCGGCTATGTCGTCGGGACGGATGGCCCGTCGGCATCGGCGAACCAGTTCTCGGTGCGCGCCGCGATCCGTCACAAGTTCTGACCGGGTGTCGTGCCGGGGCGCACGGCCCCCGGCACGACCGTCGTCAGTCCGCCCGGCGCAGGCCGCCGAGCGTTTCCGCGAGCCAGTCGACGAAGATCCGCACGCGCGGCGCGAGATGCCGGCCGGTCGGAAACACCACCGATACGGGCAGCGGCCCGGCACGCCATTCCGGCAGCACCTCGACCAGCGAGCCGTCGGCGAGCAGCGGCGCGAGCCCGTCGCGCGGCGCCTGGATCAGCCCGAGGCCCGCGAGGCAGCACGCGAGATACGCTTGCGAACTGTTGACCGACACGACGCTGTGCATCTTCACCGTATGCATCTCGCCTGAATCCATGTCCGCATATTCCCAGTCCAGCTCGCGGCCCGTGCGGCTCGAGAAATAGCCGACCGCGACGTGGTCCGGCAGATCGTCCGGCGAGCGCGGCGTGCCGTGGCGCGCGAGATAGGCGGGCGACGCGCAATTGATCTGGGCCATCTCGCCGACGCGCCGCGCGACGAGCGACGTGTCGGACAGCGCGCCGACCCGCACCGCGCAGTCGATGCCGTCCGCGACGAGATCGACGAAGCGGTCGGTCGTGCTGATCGCGACGCGCAGGTCGGGGTAGCGCGCGTGGAAATCCGGCAGCGCCGGAATCACCTGGTTCAGCGCGAACCGTTCGGGCAGGTCGACGCGGATCACGCCGCGCGGCGACGCGCCGGCATCCTCGAACAGCGTTTCGGCGTCGTCGAGATCGGCCAGCAACCGCACGCAGCGTTCGCAGTAGGTCGCGCCCTCGGCGGTCAGCGCGACGCGTCGCGTCGTGCGTTGCAGCAGCCGGATCTTCAGGTGTTTTTCCAGATACTGGACGGCGTTGCTGACCGTCGGGCGCGGCAACTGGAGCTGCTCGGCCGCCTTCGTGAAGCTGCCGAGATGGGCGACGCGCGCGAAGATGCGCATTGCTTGCAGATGATCCATGCGGGCGAGAACCTTGGCGGGAGGAAACCAGGCTCCATTGTTAATCAGCGTCGAATGGTTTGGTGGAGCGTTTCGCGTTTATCGCGCGGCGTCGCGCGTCCAGAATCCGTTTCATCCACTCACCATTTGAAGGAAACGGACATGGACAGGCGTCAACTGGGCCGCACGGGCCCGCAGGTATCGGCGATCGCACTCGGCTGCATGGGGATGTCGGATTTCTACGGGCCGGCCGACCGCGACGAAAGCATCGCGACGCTGCACGCGGCGCTCGACCACGGGATCACGATGCTCGATACCGGCGACTTCTACGGCATGGGCGACAACGAGATGCTGATTCGCGACGCGCTGCGCGGCCGCACCCGCGACCAGGTGCGGATCAGCGTGAAATTCGGCGCATTGCGCGATCCGGCCGGCGGGTTTGCCGGCTACGACGCGCGGCCCGCGGCAATCCGGAACTTCGTCGCGTACTCGCTGAAGCGGCTCGGCACCGACTACCTCGACATCTATCGCCCGGCCCGCGTCGATCCGGCGGTGCCGATCGAGGAAACGGTCGGCGCGATCGCCGATCTCGTGAAGGCCGGCTACGTGCGCCATATCGGGCTGTCGGAAGCCGGCGCGGACACGATCCGCCGCGCGGCGGCCGTCGCGCCGATTGCCGACCTGCAGATCGAATACTCGTTGTTGTCGCGCGGGATCGAGGCCGAGATCCTGCCCGTATGCCGCGAGCTCGGCATTGGCGTGACGGCCTACGGCGTGCTGTCGCGCGGGCTGCTGGGCGGCCGCTGGACCGCGGCGCGGCAGGGCGAGCGCGACTTCCGCGCGGCGAGCCCGCGTTTCCAGGGCGAAAACCTCGCGCACAACCTCGCGCTCGTCGACGCGCTGCGCGCGATCGCCGACGAGAAAGGCAGCAATCCGGCGCAGGTCGCGATCGCGTGGGCGCTGTCGCGCGGGACCGACATCGTGCCGCTCGTCGGCGCCCGCAAGCGCCCGCAACTGCAGGACGGTTTGCTGGCGACTGAATTGCAACTAACGGTCGATGATCTCGTCCGCATCGAAGCGGCGGTCCCCGCCGGGGCGGCTGCCGGCGAGCGTTATCCCGCCGCGCAAATGGTCCACCTCGACAGCGAGCAGGGCCGGGGGTGATCCACGGGGTCGAATCGCCGGGCTGACAGGCCCGGCGGGCGGGCCCGAGCCAGCCTCAGGCAAAACCAGATGGCGGGCGGCATGGCGGGCAGGCACCATCGGCGCCGTACTCGACGGACGGAATGCCTGCCATGCAAATTCATACGCTGACGATCATCGTGCTGGTCTTCCTGCTGGCCGGCGCGGTGAAGGGCATGATCGGGCTCGGGCTGCCGACGATCGCGATGGGGCTGCTGACGCTCGCGATGCCGCCGTCGGCCGCGGCGAGCCTGCTGCTCGTGCCGTCGTTCATCACCAACGTGTGGCAGTTGTGGCTCGGTCCGTCGTTCGGCGCGCTGCTGCGCCGGCTGTGGCCGCTGCTCGCGGGCCTGACGGTCGGTACGCTGACGGGCGGGTTGCCGGCGCTCGCGGCCGGCAGCACGTGGACGCACGCGGCGCTCGGCGTGGTGCTGGTGCTTTACGGGCTGTGGGGACTGGCGGCCACGCGGCTGCCCGCGCCGGGGCGCCACGAAAAATGGCTGTCGGCCGTGGTCGGCTACCTGACGGGCGTCGTGACGGCCGCGACCGGCGTGTTCGTCGTACCGGCGGTGCCGTACCTGCAGGCGCTGCGGTTGTCGAAGGACGATCTGATCCAGGCGCTCGGGCTGTCGTTTACCGCGTCGACGATCGTGCTCGGCCTGCAATTGCGCGTGACGGGCGCACTGCAGACGGTCGATCTCGGTGTGTCGGCGCTCGCGCTCGTGCCCGCGCTGGCGGGGATGGCCGGCGGGCAATATGCGCGGCGCGTGATGAGCGAGAAGACGTTCAAGCGCTGCTTCTTCGTCGGGCTGATCGCGCTCGGCGCGTATATGGCGGGGTCGGGGTGGTGGTGAACGCGCGCCCGGATGCTGAATGATCCCGAAGCCGGTTTCGGCAACCGGCTTCGGGAACGGTCACGGGATGGTGCTTGCCCCGCTCACGCCGGATCGGCGTACTTCAGCGTCCATCCGACCGTGCGGGTCGCGCCTGCGCCGAGTGCGAACGGCTTCGTCGTGCACGCGAAGTTCGAATGCAGTTGCCCGATCGGCGTCGTCGACAACGGATTCGCCGCGCCGTTCACCGTGTCGAAGGCGGACAGCGCGCAGGTGTCGAACCCGGATGCCGCATAGCCGGTCGCGGCGCTGTTCGCGTACGTCACCGACACGCCGTCGCCATTGGCCTGCGTCGACGCGAAATCCGCGAACGACGTGAAATCCGTCTCGACCGCGAGGTTGCCCGCGAGCGTGCCCGAGCTCAGCGTATCGCTGCGCGAGACCGAGCCGTGCGCGAAGGTCAGCACCGTGTGCACCTGCAGGTCGAGATCCGTCGTGTACGCGGCGTTCTTCGACGCGAGCCGGAACTTCGTCGTATCGAACGACACGATCACCTGGCCGTTGCTTTCCTGCACGTTCAGGTTCCTGTAGTACGTGACCGGAATGTAGGTCTTCGCGTTGTACGTCACCTGCGGCACCAGCAGCGCATAGCCGAGGTCGGTCGTGCCGTAGATCAGCTTGTCGGAGAACGGCACCGGGTAATACGGCGTGTACGAGTTGTAGTCGGGCGCCTGGCTGAGATTCAGGTTGATCACGCGACGGCCGTCGCGCACGGTGAGCAGCGCGGCGCTGTACGGATGCGCGGCATCGCCCGGCTGGTTGTACCAGGTGAGCGTGTAGCGCGGCAGCGCGTCGAGCCACGCGCGGTAGTCGGCATCGGCCATCGGCGCCTGGCCGCCGAAGCCGAGCTTGTTCCACCACGCGTTCACGTACAGGTACTGGTGCAACAGGCTGAAGTTTTCGCCCATCACGCGCGGCTTGCCGCGATACGTGTCGGTGCCGCGACCCTTGACCCACATGTTCACCGACGGCGTCGGCAGCGACGGATCGTACCAGTACGTGTCGAAACGACGCGCGGCCTGGTAGATGAATGCGTACGCAACCTGTTTCTCCCGGTCGGTCAGCACGCCGGCATTGGCCGCGGCCGTCAGCACCTCCATGAACGCGGAATCGCCGTACGGGCCGATCGAGCGGCCGTAGTTGAAGCCCTGGCCGTCGGGGTTCAGCTGCGGCAGGATCAGGTCGACCGATTTGCGCAGATAGCCCTTCAGCTCCGGCGTGAGGTTCGCTTCGTTGCCCATCTCGAACGTGCGCTCGACCACTTCGCCGATCAGCAGCGTGCTGTAGCGGTCGAAGCGCGCCTGGTCGTAGTAGGTCGTGTGCGTGTTCGATGCTTCGTCGGAGAACCCGCCCGACGAGTCGTTGCGAATGTGGTTCGTCAGCGTGTACAGCAGTGCGTCGCGCGCGTTCATCGTCGCGACCGCCGGGTCGGTCTTCGATGCGAACGACGGGCTGCTCCAGCCGAGCTTCTGGCGCAGCCCGGCAATGCCGTAGGACACCGCATAGTAGTTCTGCGCGGTGTTGAGCGACGCGATGTCGATCGGCGTGCCGGCGGCCGGGCACGTGCTGGTCTTGCCGCTTGCATCGGGGCCGAACATGTCGCAGAAGGTGAGCCGCTGCTGCAGCGTCGCGAGCATCGCGTCGCTGAAGACTTCGTTGAGCATCCCGTGCGCCTTCAGGTTGTTCAGCGCGACGAGGTAGTAGTACTCGCCCCACGACGTGTTCGCATACGTGTAGTTGCTGCCCGACTGCGCCATCATCGCGGTCGTGATCGCCTGGTACGTCGCGAGGTAGCTTGCGTATTGCGGGTCGTTCTTCGACTTCATGTCGATCAGGATGTACGACAGGCCGAGCGCGAGCTTGCCGGGCAGGAATTTGTCGCCGGTATTCGTGTCGAGCACGTGGACGGGCGTGCCGTCGCCGAGATCCATCACGACCTGCGTGAAATCGGGCGATTTCCGGATCAGGTCGAACAGCGCGCGCATCTGGCCCATCATCGTGACCGGGATGTTCGTGCCGGCCGGCACGCTGGTGTCGGGCGCGCCGTAGACGAGCGCCTGCAGCGAGTTCGCCGCGAGCGCGGGCGTGCTGGACGAAGGAGGTGGCTGCGGCGTATCGGTCACGTCGTTGCCGCCGCAGGCGCTGACGAACACGACGGAAAGGGCGCCGAGCGCGGCGCCGAGCGTGAATCTGCTGCGCGGATGCATGGTGTCTCCAGTTTTGAATAGTGGTGAAGGCCGGGCACATGTAGCCGATGCGGCGCACGATGCCCGTACCCGGCCTCCGCCTTGCAACCCTGATCCCTGAAGACGGACGGCCTGAATCACAAATCGAGCGCGCAAGCGTTCCCCCTGCGCGGGCCGTCACCGGCGTCGCGCTCCAGTAATGGAAAACGTTTTCCAAATTTAGGCATCGATCGACGCGATGTCAATGAACTTTCACATCGGATGCGCCGGTAGAAACCCGAATGGCGGGAGGGAATGGTGCGGAGGGTAAATCGGAATTACGCGAAAATCTCGGGGATTTTTCTCGGTGGCTGGGCTGTCATTGCACGCGCGAAGGGCTTTGAAGCGGCGGGCGAGCGCATCGGATGGAGGCGGGCCTCCGACGCCTTCTAAAAGAAAACGTTATCCATAAGGATCGAGGTGCGTTCGACCTGCCACCGCGGGCTGTCAGCCACCGCCCGCCGTGCGCGCCGACCCGCCGTTTCGACCGCGCTACAGCTGCTGCTCGATCGCCGCCTTGTCGATCACCGACCACACCTGGCGAATCTTGCCTTCGTGAAATTCGTAGAACACGTTCTCGGCGAACGTGACCTTGCGGCCGTCGACGGCGAGCCCCATGAACGTTCCCGTCGGCGCACACGCGAAGCGAAGGCGGCACGCGACGTGCGGCGGCTCGCACGCGAGCAGCCGGATGTCGAAGCGGAGATCGGGAATGTCGCGGAAGTCCTGTTCCAGCATCGCGCGGTAACCGGCGAGGCCGAGCGGCCGGTCGTTGTGGATCACGTCGTCGGACACGTACTCGCCGAGCGACGGCCAGTCCTGCCGGTTCAGGCAGTCGATATACGCGCGATAGCGGGTGGCGAGATCGGTGTCGGTCATGGTCATGTCTCCGTCAGTCGATGGGGCAGGTCGAACGCGACGCGCGTCATTGCGGCGGGGCGTCGCCGGACAGGAACGCGACGAACTCGCGCGTGTACTTCGGCAGCGCGTCGAACGATCGCGCGCAGAGCGTCAGTTTCCGGTGGCTCCACGGATCGGACAACTCGACGAGCCGCACGTCCATCGTCTGCATCGCGCGCTCGGCCGCATGCCGCGACACGATGCCGATGCCCACGCCGCTCGCGATCACGCGGCAGATCGCGTCGAAGCTCTTCAACTGCACGCGATAGCGGATCCGCCTGCCGAGCGCGCGCGCCTGGTCGGCGAGATGCACCTGCAGCGCGCTGCCGTCGGTGAGGCCGATGAAGTCCTCGCCGGCGATGTCGTCGAACGCGACCTTGTCGCGCGACGCGAGCGGATGCGCGGCCGGCACGACGACGATCAGCCAGTCTTCGCGGAACGGCTTCTGCTCGAGCCCGCCGAGTCCGACCGAATCGGCGACGATGCCGACCTCGGCGGTCTTGTTGCGGATCGCATGGACGATCTCCTGGCTCGAGCGCTCCTCGACGCTGATCGACAGCTTCGGATGGCGCGGCAGGTAATCGGCCAGCGCGTCGGGCAGGTATTCGCTCAGCGACGCGGTGTTGCACAGCAGCCGGATATGGCCGCGCAGTCCCTGGCCGTATTGCTGCAGTTCGCCGCGCATGTGATCGATCTGCTGCAGCACGGTGCGCGCGTGGTGTTCGAGCGCACGGCCCGCATCGGTGGCCTGTGCGCCCGACTTGGTCCGGTGCAGCAGCGGCACGCCGAGCTCGTCCTCCATTCCGCGAATGCGCTCGCTCGCGGCCTGCAGCGTGATGTGTGTCCGCTCGGCGCCGCTCGTGATCGTGCCGGCTTCGCAGATGTTCAGGAAGAGCCGCAGGTCGGTCAGGTCGAAGCGCATGATGGGCGGAGCGATGGGTGGGGAATGGCCGATAAGTTAGCAGGAACCGCGGCGCCGGTCTCAGGGCTGGCCTGAGACCCGGTTCGCCGCTTCCGCATTTTCGGGGCGCGATCGATGGTCGATCATGGACGCACATCAACCGGGGAGCCTGTCATGCAGATCGATTCGTCATGGGGCGTGTCGTTCAAGATCGCGCTGCATCTGCTGTTCCTGTGCATCGGCGTCGCGTGGGCCGGTGCCGAACTTGTCGCGTGGTGGCGATGAACGTCGCGGTGCATGTCTATTGAAATAAATCAGCCATAGTTTTTTGCGACGAAAATTCTTCCGTTTTTCTGCGAAAACACCATCAAGTTTTTCCGGATCGGACCGTATTACCGGTAGCGAATGCCGGCCGGCATCCGGTCCGTGATCGTTTGTCATCATTGTTTGCATCCGGTTACACGTCGGCCGTTCCGTTTTTGAGATGCTTGAAAGATTGTCAAACCGGAGTCGGATCGTCCATGAAAACGCGCGAGATTCACCGCAAGGCGGCGTGGCTGTCGGGCCTGGCCGCCGTGCTCGTCATGGCCGGTTGTGCAAGTCCGCAGTCCGTTCCGCCGAGCGACACGCTGGCGGGAAAACCCGCTGATTCGAGCCCGCCTGCCGCGCCGTCGGCCGCCGCGATGCCGCCCGCGCCGATTCTCGTCGCGCAGAAGTACGTCGTGAAACGCGGCGACACGCTGACGGGCATCGCTTCCGCGAACGATTGCAGCGTGGCCGACTTGCGCACCTGGAACAAGCTGGCCGCGAACGGCAGGCTGCGCAGGGGGCAGGTGCTGCGCATCGTCAGGCAGCAGCCGTTGCCGCCCGCGGGAGCGGCTGCCACGCAGGCCGTCGCGAGCAATGGCGCGGCGGGTAGTCAGGGCAATTCGCAGACAACCGCGCAAGCCACTTCGCAGGCCGGCGCATCGAGCGCGAGCGACCGTCAGGTCGTCAAGGAAACCCGTCGCCATGCGGGCGGCGTCGCGCTCAAGTGGCCGGCAACCGGCAAGATCGTCGACGGGTTCCGGCCCGGCCAGAACCGCGGCATCCAGATCGCCGGCCGGCCGGGCGACCCGGTTCGCGCCGCGGCCGACGGCCGCGTGATGTACGCGGGCACCGGCCTGAACGATTACGGTAGCCTGATCATCGTCCAGCACAACGCGGATTTCCTGACCGCCTATGCGCACAACCGCAAGCTGCTCGTGAAGACGGGCGACATCGTGCATCAGGGCGATGCGATCGCCGAGATGGGCGATCTCGACAACTCGCGCGTCGCGCTGCTGTTCGAGGTGCGACGCGACGGCAAGCCGGTGAATCCGATGCCGTACCTGCCTTCGTCGCAAGGGTGAGGCGGGGCCGTTTCGCTGGAACGCGACGGCGGTCGCTGCTACGCTAGGGTCTGTTCATGCGAATCCCGCCATCGCGCGGGGCCGACGGGCGTCTTTCGGGGATGCGCGGCGAATGCCGTCGCGGGCCGGCCGTCGGCGTGAACGGTCGCGCGTCGCGGATGCGCGGCCGCGTTGCTTCGAGCCACCGTTTCCGACAGAACAGACCTCATTCATGGAACACTCTCCGACACGCCGCTCGCTGTTGCTTGCCGCCGTTGCCGCGCCGTTCGTTGCCGCGTGCACGTCCGCGCCGGTCGCCGACCAGGGGCGCGCCCACACCGCACAAGCCGAACTCGCCGCGCTCGAAAAGGCCTCGAACGGGCGGCTCGGCGTCGCCGCGCTCGATACGTCGAACGGCGTACGCATCGCGCATCACGCACGCGAACGCTTCCCGCTGTGCGGTACGTATGCGGTGATGGCGGCCGCTGCGATGCTCGCGCGCGGTTCGCTCGACGCATCGCTGCTGCCGCGTCGCATCCTGTATCGCCGCTATGAAATCGTGTCCGGCTCGCCGATTACGGAGAGCCACGTCGACACCGGCATGACGATCGCGCAGCTGTGCGCCGCAATGCTGCAGTCGGGCGACAAGGGCGCGGGCAACCTGCTGATGGGCGTGCTCGGCGGCCCGCAGGCCGTCACCGCGTTCGCGCGCGAAAGCGGCGACACCACCTTCCGCCTCGATCACTGGGAACCCGAACTGAACAAGGCCGCGCCCGGCGACGAGCGCGACACGTCGACGCCGGTCGCGATGGTCGACACGCTGCAGCGGCTGTTGCTCGGCGACGCGCTGCGCGAACCGCAGCGCGCGCAACTGACGGAGTGGATGGTCGGCGGCGCGCGCGGCGCGACCGGCATCGCGGCGGGCGTGCCGCCCGGCTGGCGCGTCGCGGACAAGGCCGGGACCGGCGGCTTCGGCACGACGACCGACGTCGCGGTGCTGTGGCCGCCGGCGCGCGCACCGATCGTGATGGCCGTGTCGTTCACGCAGCCGCAGGCCGATGCCGCGGCGCGCGCGGACGTCGTCGCCTCGGCGGCGCGCATCGCGGCGGGCGCGCTCACCGCGACGGCCTGAGTACCCGGCGTCTCGCGCAAAGCCGGCGTTTGGCTTATCGTGTCGGTCAGCGCGCGCCGGCGTCGGCGCGCGGTCCTTCCGCGCCGTTTTCCGTTTCCCGTTCGCCATGCGCCGACTTCCGCCCCTGCACGCGCTGCAGATCTTCTCGACGGTGGCTCGCCACCGCAGCTTCACGCGCGCGGCCGAGCAGCTGTGCATCACGCAGGGTGCGGTGAGCCGCCAGATCCAGACGCTCGAGGCGCATTACGGTTTTCCGCTGTTCAGGCGGCATGCGAAGGGCCTCACGCTGACGGCCGAAGGCGAGCAGTTGCTGCCGGTGGTCGACGAGAGCTTCGCGCGGATCGAGGACATCTCGATGAAGCTCACGCGGCAGCGCACCGATCTCGCGCTGAAGGTGCCGACCTGCGTGATGCGCTGGATGCTGCCGCGCATCATGCGCTTCCAGGGCGAACATCCCGATCTCCACGTGCAGATCACGACCACGTGGCAGCACGTCGTCGATTTCTCGAGCGAGCCGTTCGACGCGGCGATCGTCTACGGGACGTCGCCGGGCCCGGGCGTCGTCGCGCTGCCGCTGTTCGACGAGCGGCTGACACCCGTTTGCGCGCCCGAGTTGCGGCAGACGTCGCCGCTCGGCGCGGTCGGCGATCTCGCGCATCACACGCTGCTGCACCCGACGCGCGACCACCGCGACTGGCGTGCATGGCTCGACCATGCGGGCGAGCGCGGCGTCGATCCCGCGCGCGGGCCGACGTTCGACACGCTCGATCTTGCGACGAACGCGGCGATGCAGGGCTTCGGCGTCGCGATCGGCGACGTGACGCTCGTCGACGACGACGTGAGCGCACGCCGGCTCGAACGGCCGTTCGACATCGTGCTCGAAACGGGCGCACGCTACTTCTTCGTCTACCCCGAGAACCTCGGCAGCCAGC
This sequence comes from Burkholderia sp. EMB26, assembly GCF_024730645.1. Classification (NCBI taxonomy): domain Bacteria; kingdom Pseudomonadati; phylum Pseudomonadota; class Betaproteobacteria; order Burkholderiales; family Burkholderiaceae; genus Burkholderia; species Burkholderia sp. EMB26. The sequence continues at coordinate 889,393 of NZ_CP078071.1, read as the reverse complement.
AGAAGATCCGCGCGTTCAGCGACTGGATCGCGCGTCACCGCGACTGACGCGCGGCGCCGCGGCGAGCTTTACTGGTAGGTCACGACGGCGATCATCGGTGCATGGTCGTTGCCCGGACGGTCAGGTAAAACGATTGCGCGGGAGGCTTGCGTAAAGAGCGCGGTCTTCAGCGAACGCTGGGTCGCCGCGTCGACGAACGCGATCTGGCCGGCGGCCGGACGCGGGCAGTCGGGGCGCACGTGTGCCCGGGCCGCGTTGGCCGTGTCGAGCGCGAACGAGCAGGGCGGCTCGACGATCATGCCGGAAAAGTAGATGATGCCGGACGCGCCGGCGGCGAATGACGAGGACGAGGCCAGAAGCGAGGCAGCCAGGGCGAACGAGGCGAACACGCGATGCTTCATGACAGGCTCCAGAGAGGAAGCGCGTCGCAGCGGGGCCGCTCGGGTGGCAGTCCGTCAACGCTGCGATGCTATCTGCGTAAACGGCAAAACCATCGGACCTCTTGAATCAAAAAACGAAAATATAGGTAATAAGCAAATGACCGCGCAGTGCTTCAACCAATGTAGGCCGGATCTGCGCATCCGCAAGGTGGGGAAACGCCGGATGGGACAAGATCGCATGACGAACGATCGCGGTAACCGTTGCGCCGGCAACGGTTAGCGTCGTCCGGAAAGCAAAACGGCCGCTCGTGATTGAACTGCACCCCAAAAGTTGGACTAGATCCAACCTTTGGGGTGTTTTTCATGACGAAGTACGACGAACGTTTTCGGCGTCGAGTGGTTCAGGCGTACCTGGCTGGAGAGGCCGGCACCAAGACACTTGCTCACCGTTACGGAGTGGGCAGGACGATGGTGCGACGTTGGGTGGCGAGCTATCGCGAGCATGGTGAACAGGGGCTGCGCAAGAAGCACAGCCACTACGACGCGCGATTCAAGTTGTCAGTCCTTCAGCGGATGCGGCGCGATGAGCTGTCGTATGCGCAGGTGGCAGCGCTATTCGGCATCCGCAATGAACGAAGCATCCCGATCTGGGAGCGTCTGTATCATGAGGGCGGTATAGATGCGTTGGCGCCTCGTCGCCGAGGGCGCCCCCCGAAAATGACCACCTCACCACCACCGAAATCCCTCGACGATACCGTGCAGAAAGAGCCGAGCCGCGAGGAACTGCTCAAGGAAATCGTGTATTTGCGCGCGGAGGTGGCATACCTAAAAAAGCTCGATGCGCTGCTGCAATCCAAGAAGCAGGCAGCGCCCAGGAAAAAGCGCAAATAGTGCGTGAGCTCAGGCAGTGTCATCCGGTAGCTGCGCTCCTGAAGGCGGCAGGCCTGGCGCGCAGCACGTTCTATTACCAGCTCAAGGCATTGGCTGCCGGCGATCGGTATGCGAATCTCAAAGCGAAGATCCAGACCGTATACGACCACCACAAGGGCCGTTACGGCTATCGGCGAATCACGGCGGCGATCCGGCAGACCGGAGATGCGATCAACCACAAGACCGTGCAACGGTTGATGGGACAGCTGCAATTGAAATCTCTGGTGCGCCCAAAGAGATATCGTTCCTGGCGAGGCGAAGTCGGCCGCGTTGCCCCGAATCTACTGCGGCGTCAGTTTGATGCTGAACGCCCGAATCAGAAGTGGGTGACCGACGTGACCGAATTCAATGTAGAGGGCCAAAAGCTCTATCTATCGCCGGTGATGGACTTGTACAACGGGGAGATCGTCGCTTACCAAATGGATGAGCGCCCGAGCTTCGAGTTGGTCAGCTGCATGTTGAAGAAGGCGTTGGCCAAGCTCGATGATGAAGGACGGCCGTTACTGCATTCGGATCAAGGCTGGCAGTATCAGATGCCCGCCTACCGTCGGCTGTTGAAGCAGCATGCGCTCACCCAGAGCATGTCGCGCAGAGGCAACTGCCTTGATAACGCAGCCATGGAGAGCTTCTTCGGCACGCTGAAATCCGAGTGCTATCGGCTGACGCGCTTTGCCAGCGTGGAGCAGTTGCGAGATGCGTTGAGCCGCTACATTCACTACTACAACCACGAACGCATCAAGCTGAAATTAAATGGGCTGAGTCCCGTGCAATACAGGACTCAGCCCTTGGCCGCTTAGATTTTAACCGTCCAACTTCGTGGGGTCAGTTCATGATCGAGCGGCCGTTTTGCGCTGGTGCGGGGCGCGCGGTGTTCAGCTCGTGCGCTTGCGGATCGCACCCACGACGACGAGCAGCACGATCGCACCGATGATCGACGCGATCCAGCCGGCGCCCTGGCCCGGCGCATACCAGCCGGCGGCGCGGCCGACATAGCCGGCCACCAGTGAGCCGACGACGCCGAGCACGATGGTCATCAGGATGCCCATCTTGTCGTCGCCCGGCTTGAACGCGCGGGCGAGGAGGCCGACGATGAGCCCGACGACCAGGGTTTCGATGAATTGCAGCATGAACGCCTCCCTATTGCGATTGAGCTGTTGACGAAAGGAAGTTGACCCGTGCGGTACGCAAGGGTTCCATGCGGCGGCAAGCCGGCGCGTGGCGTGCGCAGTATCGCATGCGTTCGCGTCCGGCGGATGTCACGAGGCAGGCGCGTCGACCACCGGGTCGAGACGGCGGTAGCCTTCGGTCGCATTCAGCAGCGTGCGCGTGTAGTCGCGAGCGACCCGTCCGGCGCGCACGTCCTCGATCCGCAGCTGCTCGACGATCTCGCCGTGCTGCATCACGGCGACGCGCTGGCACAGGAAGCCGATCACCGCGAGGTTGTGGCTGACGAGGATCATCGTCAGGTTGCGTTCGCGATGCAGGCGGCGCAACAGGTTCAGGATCTCGGCCTGCACCGACACGTCGAGCGCGGACGTCGGCTCGTCGAGCAGCAGCACGCGCGGCTCGACGATCAGCGCGCGGGCGATCGCGACGCGCTGCCGCTGGCCGCCGGACAACTGGTGCGGATAGCGGAAGCGGAACGCCGGGCCGAGGCCGACTTCGGACAGCGCGCGGGCGATCCGCGCATCGGCGTCGCCGATCGCATGGATCGACAGCGGCTCGCGCAGCGTCTGGTCGACGGTGAAGCGCGGATGCAGCGATGCATACGGATCCTGGAACACCATCTGCACGTGGCGGCGGAACGCGCGATCGGGCGTGCCGCCCACCGGGCGGCCGTCGATCGACAGGCTGCCGGACGCGAGCGGCACGAGGCCCGTCAGCGCCCGCAGCAGCGTCGACTTGCCGGAGCCCGATTCGCCGACCAGCCCGAACACTTCGCCGTCGCGCACCGCGAAGCTCGCGTCGCGCACGGCGTCGACGTGACCCGTGCGGGTCGGGAAACGGATCGATGCATGATCGACGTCGATCATCGTGCGGCCTCCTGTCGATCGGTTCTCGCGGCGGCCGGCGGCGCGGGCTCGAGCCATGCCGGGTCACGCCGCAGCACCGGCAGTTCGTCGGGCGGGTCCGCGAGCGGCGGATTCGCCGCGAGCAGCCCGCGCGTATAGGGATGCGTGGCGTCGCGCAGGTCGCGCGCGGCGCAGGTCTCGACCACGCGGCCCGCATACATCACCGCGACGCGGTCGCAGAACGACATCACGAGCGGCAGGTCGTGGCTGATGAACATCAGGCCCGTGCCGTGCCGCGCGATCATCGCGTCGAGCACCGCGAGCACCTGCATCGACACCGCGACGTCGAGCGCGGAGGTCGGCTCGTCGGCGATCAAGAGGCGCGGGCCGGTCGACACCATCATCGCGATCATCACGCGCTGGCCCATGCCGCCCGACAACTCGTGCGGATACGCATCGGCGACGCGCGCCGGGTCGCGGATCTGCACGGCCGCGAGCGCGTCAACGATCCGCTCGCGCAGCGCACGGCCGCGCAGGCCCGGCTCGTGCAGCCGGAACGCCTCGCCCATCTGCTTCGCGACCGTCATCACCGGGTTCAGCGAATATTTCGGGTCCTGCAGAATCATGCCCATCTGGCTGCCGCACAGCCGCCGGCGCTCGCGCGGCGACATCGCGAGCAGGTCGTGGCCCGCGAAGCGCATCGTGCGCGCCGACCAGCGCGCGGCGTCGGGCAGCAGACCGAGCAGCGCGCGGCCGGTCAGCGACTTGCCGGAGCCCGATTCGCCGACGATGCCGAGCCGCTCGCCCGGCGCGAGCGTCAGCGACAGGTCGCGCACGGCGTCGGTGACGCTGCCGTCGTGCCCGCGGAAACCGATCTTCAGCCCGTCGATCTCGCAGAGCGGTGCCGGCGCGGCGGTGGAATGCATCGGCATGTCACGCTCCATGGCGGGGATCGAAGACGTCGCGCAGCCCGTCGCCGAGCAGGTTGAACGCGAGGCTCACGAGCAGGATCGCGATGCCGGGCAGCGTCGCGACCCACCACGCGTCGAGCAGTACGTTGCGGCCCGACGCGACCATGAAGCCCCACTCGGGGCTCGGCGGCTGCGCGCCGAGGCCGAGAAAGCCGAGGCCCGCGACGGTCAGGATGATGCCGGCCATGTCGAGCGTCGCGCGCACGATCACCGACGACATGCACAGCGGCATGATGTAGCGCAGCAGGATGCGCGGGCCCGACGCGCCTTGCAGCCGCGCCGCGTGGATGTAGTCGGCCTGCGCGATGCGGATCGTTTCGGCGCGCGCGAGCCGCGCATACGCGGGCCACGCGGTGATCGAGATCGCGACGACCGCGTTGATCACGCCGGGGCCGAGCGCGGCCGCGAACGCGAGCGCGAGCACGATCTTCGGGAATGCGAGCGCGATGTCGGTGATGCGCATCAGCACGCTGTCGACGAAGCCGCCGCAATAGCCGGCCGTGGTGCCGATCAGCAGGCCGATCGGCACGACGATCACGACGACCAGCAGCGCGATGCCGAGCGTCAGGCGCGAGCCGGCGATCAGCCGCGAGAGGATGTCGCGGCCGAGCTGGTCGGTGCCGAACCAGTGCGACGGCGAGCCCGGCGGCAGCAGCCGGTCGGACAGCACCTGGCGCAGCGGATCGTGCGGCATGATCAGCGGGCCGACGATCGCGACCGCGATCAGCGCGACCAGGATCGCGAGCCCGAACAGGTTGAGCGGATTCGTGGCGAACCGGCGCCAGCGCCGGTACGCGAGGCCGAATGCGGCCTGCGAGCGCGACGCGGGCGCGTCGGACAGCAGCCACGCGCGCAGGGAGAGACGCTCGGCGCTCATGGTTGGACGACCTTCGGCATGGACGATGAAAGAAGCAGGGGGGAAGCGGTCATGTCGGAGCGGCCCTCAGCGCGCACGCGGATCGAACACGCGGTACAGCGCGTCGGTCAGCAGGTTGACGGTGATGAACATCGCGCCGATCACGAGCGTCGCGCCGAGCACCGCGTTCATGTCGGCGTTCAGCAGCGCGCCGGTCAGGTACGAGCCGAGCCCCGGCCACGCGAACACGATCTCGGTCAGCACCGAGCCTTCCAGCAGGTTGCTGTACGTGAGCGCGATCACGGTCAGGAGCGGCACCGCGATGTTGCCGAACGCATGCCGCCAGATCACGCGTCGCTCGGACAGGCCCTTCGCGCGCGCGGTGACGATGTATTCCTGGTTCAGCTGGTCGAGCATGAACGAGCGCGTCATGCGGCTCAGATACGCGACCGAGTAGTAGCCGAGGATCGCGGCCGGCAGCGCGATGTGCGACACCGCGTTGCGGAAGACGTCCCACTCGCCCGCGAGCGCCGCGTCGAGCAGCAGGCTGCCGGTGCGCGGGTCGACCATGCCGTCGTAGACGGGATCGAGCCGGCCGGGGCCGCCGACCCAGTGCAGCCGCGCATAGAACAGCAGCAGCCCCATCAGCCCGAGCCAGAACACCGGGACCGAATTGCCGATCAGCCCGACGAAGCGCGCGATGTGATCGATCGGGCGGTTGTGCTTCACGGCGGCCGCGACGCCGAGCGGCACGCCGATCGCGATGCCGATCAGCGTCGCGATGGTCGCCAGTTCGAGCGTGGCCGGGAACACGCGCTTGATGTCGTCGAGCACCGGGTTCGCGGTCAGCAGCGACACGCCGAGATTGCCGTGCAGCACGTCGCGCGCATAGATCAGGAATTGCGTGACGAGCGGCTTGTCGAGCCCGAGCGCGATGCGCTCGGCCGCGTACGCCTCGGCCGACGCCCGATCGCCGAGGATCGCGAGCACGGGATCGATCGGCACCTTGCGGCCGATCACGAACGTCAGCGCGAGCAGCCCCGCGAACGTGACGGCGAGCGTGAGCGCCCAGCGCAGCACGCGCAGTGCCCAGCGCACGGCCGGGCGCCGCGCGGGCAGCGTGCGCAGTGCTTCGAGGGAGGAGGCGGGAGTCGACATGCGGCGAATCTTATTGCTTCTTCAGGTTGCGGTACGACACCAGATCGTTGATCGGCCCGACTTCGAGCCCGCTCACGCCGGGCCGCGTCGCGACCTGCGCGACTTTCTCGAACATGATCACGAACGGCGAGCGTGCGAGCACTTCCTTCTGCATCGCCTGATACAGCTGCGCGCGTTTCGCGGCGGTCGGTTCGGCGAGCGCGGTGTCGGTTTCCTTCGTCAGTTGCGGGATGTCCCAGCTGTTGCGCCAGGCCAGCATTTTATAGCTCGACTTGTCGGTGTTGTCCGGATTCCACGCAAAACCCTGCGCGTTGCTGTGCGGATCGATGTAGTCGGCCGACCATTCGCCGATGTAGATGTCGTGCTGGCGCGCGCGGTATTTCGCGAGCGTCTGCTTGTTGTCGCCGGGAATCAGCTGCACCTTGATGCCCGCCTGCGCGAAGTTCGCCTGCACGGCCTGCGCGATCTCCGTGTACGGATAGTCGTTGCGCACGTCCATCGTCACCGAAAAGCCGCCGGGCACGCCGGCCTTCGCGAGCAGCGCCTTCGCCTTCGCGATGTCGAGCTTGTACGGGTTCGTGTTCAGCGCACCGAGGAAGCCCTCGGGCAGGAAGGTCTGGTGCACCTTGTAGGTCGTCTTCACGACGTTGCCCTGGATCCCCGCATAGTCGACGAGCCATTTCAGCGCTTCCTGCACGTCGGGTTTCGCAAGCGTCGGGTTCTTCGTGTTCAGGCCGAGATACAGCAGCGTCGCCTGCGGCGAGGCCGCTACCTTCGCCTTGCCCGACTTCACGACCGACGCCAGATCGTCGGGGCTCAGGTCGCGTGCCGCGTCGACGTCGCCGTTCTCCAGCAGCAGGCGCTGGCTCGCGGCTTCGGGCACGTGGCGCAGCACGATGCGCTTCATCGCGAGCGGCAGCCGGTAGCCGTCGAAGCGCTGCAGCACGACGCTGTCGCCGGCCGTCCACTTGACCAGCCTGTAGGCGCCGGAGCCCGCTTCGTTGGTTTTCAGCCAGCCGTTGCCGAAGTCGTTGCCCTGCTGGTGCGACAGCAGCAACTTCTTGTCGAGCACCGATGCGGGCCACGAACCGAGCACGTTCAGCACGAAGGTCGGCGCGTACTTGCGGTCGGTCGTGACCGACACCGTCGCGTCGTCGAGCTTCTTCACGTTCGCGACGACGTTCGCCTTCGTGAGGCCGATGCCGGTCAGCACCGCGGCCGGCCCCTTGTCGAGCAGCACCGCGCGCTGGATCGACCACGCGACGTCGTCGGCCGTCAGCGGGTTGCCCGAGTGGAACTTCAGGCCGGTGCGCAGCTTGAACGTATAGGTCAGGCCGTCGGGGCTCACGGTCCACGACTGCGCGACGTCGCCGTTGAATTTCGACGGATCGCGCAGGTCGACGCGCACGAGCCGGTCGTACGTGTTCGCGACGTATTCCTCCGGCACCAGCTCGTAGATCTCGCCCGGATCGAGCGTCGTGAATTCGTCGAGCAGCGTGGCCATCACGAACATGTCCTTCGGCGTTTCCGCATGCGCGGCGGCAAGCGGAACGGCGGCGAATACGGACGCGGCGGCCAGCGCCGCGACGAGCCGGGAGGTCGGGAATGTCATGTGCGCTTCTCCATCTGTCGTTTGAGTCGTTGAACGTGGACGTGCATGAAAAAGGAGGCGTGGATCGTCGTTACATCAGGCGCCACGGGCCGCTCGCCGCATTGTCGATCTGCGGCAACGCGCGCGAGCCGGGCAGTTCGTAGTGCCACCATTCGCTGTCGATGTGCGCGAAGCCGGCCGCATGCATCACGCCGAGCAGCAGCAGGCGGTTGCGTTGCACGTGTTCGGGCAGCCCCGCGTGAAAGTGGCCCGATGCGGCGACCATCTCGTCGAAGCCGGTGCCCATGTCGAGCGGCGCGCCGTTCGCGCCGACGAGCGTCAGGTCGAGCGCGGTGCCGCGGCTGTGATTCGAGCCGCGGCCGAGGTCGGCGACGAAGTTCGGATCGGGCAGGAAATCCCACAGCACCTGCTGCGCCTGCGGCGGCCGGTAGGCGTCGTAGAGGCGCAGCGTGACGCCGGCCTGCGCGGCGACCTCCACCGCGCGGCGCAATGCGGCTTCGGCGGGCTCGAGCAGCAGGCAGTGCGCGTTGCGGTAGATCGGCTTGCCGGTCAGGTTGCGGTCGGTCGCGTAGACGAGATCGATCTCGACGCGATGCGTGGCGGGCGTGATTTCGACGAGGCGGTGATCGTTCATCGGCAGGGTGGGCTCGCTCAGGATTCGAACTGGTCGAACGTGCGCTGCAGTTCGCGGTTGCGCGCGACGCGCCGGTCGATCGCGGGACCGAGGCGATCGACCACGGCCGTGATCAGCAGGTTGAACAGGCAGGTGAGCGGCGCGAGCGAATCCCAGAACTGGCCGACGTCGGTCTTCACCTGCAGCAGATCGGCCGGCCATTCGCGCGCCCACGGGCACGACAGGTCGGTCACCAGCGCGAACGGCTGCCCGCGTTCGGCGGCCGCCTGGCAATAGCGGCGCGCGCTGCGCGAATACGCGCGCGTATCGGTGACGATGCAGTACGGATGCTCGAATTCGGAGTTCAGCGAATCGACGTACGAGCCCGACTGGCCGTCGGAATAGAACACGCGCGGGCGCAGGTATTCGAGGTAGCTGCTGAATGCGTTGCTGATGCCGCGGGTCGACTGGATGCCGAGGATGAATACGGCATCGGCACGTGCGATCCGGTCGGCGACCTGCGCGAACACCGGGCCTTCGGTCAGGCGGTACACGTGGCGGATCGCGTCGAGCTCGCGTTCGAGTGACGACGCCAGCGTGCCGGCGCTGCCGTTGCCGCCGTTGCGCTCGGCCGATGGCGTGCCGGCGATGCGGCGGTATTCGTCGAGCCGGTCGGTGATCATCCACGGGCGATCGCCGCCGCCGCGCAGTTCGCGCTTCAGGTCGTCGAGATTGCGGTAGCCGACGCTGCGCAGGAAACGCCCGACCGAAATGCCGCTGGTGCCGGTCTGCTGCGCGATCTGGTCGGCGGTTTCGAGCCCGAGCCGATCGAGGTTCGCGAGCATGTAGCTCGCGATGCGCTTCGCGGTCGGCGTCAGCTCGGCAAAGCGGGATTCGACGGTATGGGCGAAGGCGCAGGTCATCGAGCTGTTAGATCGTTGTCATTTAGTGATTTGATGTCATCTATCTGACAAAGCCAAAATCATTCACGCCAGCGGATAAAAACTATCGGGTGGCGGTGAGCGATAGCGGGCTGGGCGTGCGTGCAACGACTGGGGGAGCTACGCACTGGCGGGTGGAAATATTTCTGACAGGAATATTTTACGTTTATCTCTATCAGAGATAATTTGCGTTTATGCCTGTCAGAGATATACTGCATGGATCGCATACAGGACTCCAGCCGTGAATCTCATCGTCAATACCCCTGCTCAACTGGGCGAAATCCTGTCGTCCGCGCGTCAGGCCAAGGGGCTGACGCAAGCCGAAGCGGCGGCGCGCATCGGCGTCGGCCAATCGCGCCTGTCGTCGCTGGAAACGCTCCGCACCGAAAGCCTGTCGCTCAAGCAGTTGCTCGAACTGACCGCGCTGTACGGTCTCGAGCTCAGCATCCGCACGAAGGACGGGCGCGACGCTGCCAACGTCGAGTGGTAATCGATGGGACGCAAATCGCACAGCCGCGCGCTATCGATCTGGGCCAATGGCGTGCGGGTCGGAATCTGGCGGATTCCCGCGCGCGGCGACATGGAACTGCTGTACGACGCCGGCTGGAAACAGTCGGATGCAGGCCGCCCGCTGTCGCTGTCGCTGCCGTTCGGCGTCGGTGATGCGCCGTTGCGCGGCGAGCGCGTCAATCACTACTTCGATAATCTGCTGCCCGACAGCGACGCCATTCGGCGCCGGCTTGCGTCGCGGTTCGGCACGGCGACGACCGAGCCGTTCGATCTGCTCGCCGCGCTCGGCCGGGACTGCGTCGGCGCGGTGCAGTTGCTCGGCGAGGATGAAACCCCGGCCGGCCATGACCGGATCGACGGTATGCCGTTGTCCGACGACGACGTGGCGCGTGTGCTCGATCAGGCGAGCGGGGCGGCGGGCGGTGCGCAGGACGACGACGACTTCCGCCTGTCGCTGGCCGGCGCGCAGGAAAAGACCGCGCTGCTGTTTCACGACGGGCGATGGATGCGTCCGCATGGCGCGACGCCGACCACGCATATCCTCAAGTTGCCGCTCGGGCTGGTCGGCAACAAGCGTGCGGATCTGACGACTTCCGTCGAAAACGAGTGGCTGTGCCTCGCGATCCTGCGCGCGTTCGGCCTGCCGACGGCGGATGCCGACATCGTGCGTTTCGGCGAACACAAGGTGCTGTCGGTCGCGCGCTTCGATCGCGCGCTGCATCGTGACGGCGGCCGGCTGTTGCGCTTGCCGCAAGAGGATTTCTGCCAAGCGCTCGGCGTGCCGCCGCATCTGAAATACGAATCGCAGGGCGGCCCCGGCGTGCCCGATCTGGCCGGCATCCTGCGCCGGTCGGAAACGGCGCAGGCCGACCTCGACACGCTGTTCACCGCATTGGTGGTGTTCTGGATGCTTGCCGCACCGGACGGGCATGCGAAGAACTTCAGCCTGCGCCTGCTGCCGGGCGGCCGCTTCCGTCTGACGCCGCTCTACGACGTGATGTCGATCTGGCCGGTCGAAGGAGATGGCGCGAACCAGTGGTCGTGGCACAAGGCGAAGCTCGCGATGGCCGTGCACGGCAAGCGCAAGCACTATGCGATGCGCGACATCACGCGCCGGCACTTCACTGCGATGGCGGAGCATTGCCTGCTTGGCGATATCGCGACACCGATCGTCGAACGACTCATTGCAATGACGCCACATGTGATCGAATCGGTCGGCGCGGCGCTGCCGGCCGGGTTTCCGGCAAGGATCGCCGAACGCATTCTCGGCGGATTGCGCTTCGCCGCGCAGCGACTCGCCGACATGCCGCGGGAGTGACGCGGGCCCGGGCCCGGTCCCGGCCGGGCAGGTGAAAGCCGGCGCATCCGTATTTTTCCGTTCCGGGTGGCGCGCCAGGCCACCTGAATCGATGGCAGTGGGCTGCCATCGCGCGGTGCGCATATCGATTTCTTTTCCTCGCCATTCATCCCCTGCTGCATCGCAATAATTACAAAATTAAAGCCGATCAGATTAAATCATTAATTCATCTTAATAATTCATTTAATTTTTAGATGAATCTGGATTTAACTTGCGTCACGGGATGTTTGATTTTCGGTAATTCGAAGAAACAGCAAGTGTTCCGTAATGGAAATTCTCTCGATTGCAGGGATGAAGAGGAAATCATGACGAATCTTTCTCGACGCAAGATGCTGGCCGGTACGGCCGGCGCCATCGCCGCCGCGGGCATCGCGGTATCGGCCAAGGCCGCCTCGTTCGGTAATCCGGACAGTCCGCCGGAAGGCGCGGTAAATGCCCGCAACCGCCAGAGCCTGACCGACCCGGGGCCAAAAAATCCGGCCATTGCCAATCAATTCCCGTCTTTTCAGGATCCGCCGGCCACTGATATCAACGGGATGCCGTTATTCTGGGCGTCTTTCAATAATGCTCATAAACGCATTCAAAATGGCGGATGGGCGCGCGAAGTGACGCAGGACGATTTTGCGATTTCCGAAACCATTTCCGGCGTCAACATGCGGCTGACGCGCGGCGGCATTCGCGAGATGCACTGGCACCAGCAGGCCGAGTGGGCCATCATGCTCGACGGCCGTTGCCGGATCACGGTGCTCGACGAACTCGGGCGGCCGTCGGTGCAGGACGTCAAGACCGGCGATCTCTGGTATTTCCCGCCCGGCCTGCCGCATTCGCTGCAGGGCCTCGGCAGCGACGGCGCCGAATTCCTGCTCGCGTTCGATAACGGCCGCGCCTCGGAATTCAACACGCTGTTGCTGACCGACTGGATCGCGCATACGCCGCCCGACGTGCTCGCGCTCAACTTCGGCGTGCCGGCCGACGCGTTCAGGAACGTGCCGCTCGACAACCTGTGGATCTTCCAGGGCGACGAACCGGGCCCGCTCGCGGACGCGCAGCGCGCATCCGCCGCATCGGCCGGTGCGCCGCCGCATCCGTTCATCTTTTCGCTCGGCGACATGAAGCCGGTCAAAAAGACGCGCGGCGGCGAGGTGCGGATCGCGGACAGCACCAACTTCAACGTGTCGACGACCGTCGCGGCGGCACTCGTCACCGTGCATCCCGGCGGCATGCGCGAACTGCACTGGCACCCGAACGCCGACGAATGGCAGTACTACCTGCAGGGCGAGGCGCGGATGACGGTGTTCGACACGGGGCCGAAGGCGCAGACGGCCGATTTCCGCGCGGGCGACGTCGGCTATGTGAAGAAGAGCCTCGGGCACTACGTGCAGAACACCGGCCAGACCGACCTCGTGTTCCTCGAGATCTTCAAGACCGACCGCTATGCGGAGGTGTCGTTGTCCGACTGGCTCGCGCATACGCCGCCGAAGCTCGTCGAAGCGCACCTGAACGTCGCGCCGGACGTGATCGCGCAGTTTCCGCGCAATCGTCCCGACGTCGTGCCGCTGTAACGCGGTCTTCGCACAGCGCCGTGGCCGGCAGGCGGCATGCCGGCCACGGTGCCCGCTCCCGAATCAGTCTGCGTCATTCGAACGGAAACTCCACCATGCTTCCCGTCCCGAGCAAACCTGCCGGCGGCCTTGCGCTGCCGGGCCTGTCCACCGAGCACACCGACGGCGCGGCGCGCGCCGCGCTGGAAGGGCGCCGCACCGGCGTCGCCGCGCTGCTGCCGTTCGTCGGCCCGGCCGTGATCGCGTCGATCGGCTACATGGACCCCGGCAACTTCGCGACCAACATCCAGGCCGGCGCCGCGTACGGTTACCGGCTGCTGTGGGTCGTGCTGGCCGCGAACGCGATCGCGATGCTGTTCCAGGCGATGTCGGCGAAGCTCGGCATCGTGACCGGCCGCAATCTCGCCGAACTGTGCCGCGACCGTTTCCCCGTGCCGGTCGTGTGGGGCATGTGGATGGCTTCCGAGATCGCCGCGATGGCGACCGATCTCGCCGAATTTCTCGGCGGCGCGCTCGCGTTCGGGTTGTTGTGCCATTCGTCGCTGTTCGCGGGGATGATCGCGACCGCGTTCGCGACCTGCGCGATCCTCGCGCTCGAAAAGCGAGGCTTCCGGCCGCTGGAAGCGGCGATCGCGGCGCTGGTCGGCGTGATCGGCGCGTGCTATCTCGGCGAACTGCTGATCGCGCCGCAGGACTGGCACGCGGCCGCGTTCCATCTGGTGGTCCCGCAGATTCCGGATCACGCGGCGCTGACGATCGCGGTCGGGATCATCGGCGCGACGATCATGCCGCACACGCTGTATCTGCATTCGGGTCTCACGCAGGATCGCACCGCCCCGCGCGACGACGGAGAGCGGCGGCGGCTCGTGCGGTTCTCGAATCGCGAAGTGGTGGTCGCGCTGGGGCTCGCCGGGTTCGTGAATCTCGCGATGGTGATGATGGCATCGTCGGCGTTTCACGCGACTGCGCCGGGCATGACCGACATCGGCGACGCCTATCACACGCTGATCCCGGTGCTCGGGCCGGCGGCCGGCGCGCTGTTTCTCGTCGCGCTGCTGACGTCGGGCGTGTCGAGCTCGGTGGTCGGCACGATGGCCGGGCAGGTCGTGATGCAGGGCTTCATCCACCGCCGCATGTCGCTCTGGGTGCGGCGCGCGGTGACGATCGCGCCCGCGTTCGTGGTGGTCGCGCTCGGCTGCGACGTCACGCGGGCGATGGTGGCGAGCCAGGTCGTGCTGAGTTTCGTGCTGCCGATGCCGATGATCGCGCTGCTGATACTGTCGGCGCGCGAAGACGTGATGGGCGCTTACGCGCTGCGGATGCCGCTGCGGATCGTCGCCGGCGCGGCGACGGTCGTGATCGTCGGGCTGAATGCGTACCTGGTATGGGCGGCCTTCAATTGAACCGGTGCGGGCAGGCGCTTACTGCTGCATGTCCGGCGCTTCACGCAGCCGCCAGATCGCGTTGCACTGCTGGCCGCCGAGGCTCGTCGCACGCAGCGTGATGACGGCGCCGGCCGCCACCTGGTACCAGAAATGCGCCATCAGTTCGGTGCCCTTGCGCTGCGCGTGGCCGTCGACCCGCACCTCGCACAGCAGCGGCGACGGCGAACCGGACGGATGCGTGACGTAGACGTTCAGCCGTGCGATGTCGCGGGTCGCGGTGAACACGACTTCGTGGTTGCCGCTGCCGACGAGCATCGTGCCGCCCGGTTCGTCGATCGCCTGCAGGTACGCGCCCGCGCTTGTCTCGATCGCGGCGGACGCAACGGTCAGCCCGGCCGAACGCACGTAATCCGCCGCCGCGATGCGGGCGGCGACCGCATCGGACGGCGCCGGCGTGCCGTCCGACAGCGCGAACGGCTGGCCGTCGCGCAGCGAGGCGTCGGTGTGGTTCGCGTAGTAGCGCCACCGGTCGAGGAAGCGGATGTCGCCGGTCATGTGCAGCGCACGGATCGGCTCGCCGTGGTACCTGAGCGTCGTCGTGCCGGTGCCCGCGTCGAACGATTCGTGAATGCCGTACTTGCTGACGAAGTTCTGGACCGGGTCGAGCAGCGCCGTTTCGCCTTGCGCGCTCCACAGGTGCAGGAACGTCGTGTCGATGCCGAAGCATTCCTGGAAATCGGTGCCGATGCGGGCGATGCAGTCGCGCAGGTGGTCGGCATAATGCGCCCATGCGTCGGCGGTTCCGGCGACGAGCCCGGCTTGCAGCGCACCGCCGTGGCGCGCGTTGACTTCGTCGACGACGAGGCGCCAGTGATGGTCGCGCCGCTCGCCGATCAGCGGCGTGACGACGAACGTGCAGAACAGCGGGTCGGGGCACACGTGGAGCCGGTCGTCGCCGATCTGCGAGAACAGGTCGAACTGCGGCGCGCAGAACCAGATGTCCGCGTCGTACAGCGCGAGCTTGCGGATCTGCGGATGGCGCGCGCAATACCCGGCGGCCTCGATGAAGCGGCCGACCGGCAGCGCATAGGCGCTCGACGCGTCGATCACGTCGACCGACTGGCTCGCGAGAGTCTGCCGTTTGCGCTCGGACAGCCCGTAGCCGATCACCGCGATCCGCCCGTCGTAGCCGGCGTGCCGCAGCGACAGCAGGAACGGCACGAGCATTTCGTACCACGCGCGGTTGTTGTCGTTGATCGCCACGCAGACTGCGTGCTCGCTCGAATGCATGTTGGTGTCCCGTTACGTGTGCCCGGCGCGGTGTCCGCGCGATGCCGGTCATTGTAGATCGCCGCCGCACGGCCCGGCGCAGGCCCCGCGCCGGCTCGGCGGCCCGCGGCGCTGGCCCGCGCGGCGGCGTGGCCGCGCGCGGGCGGCGGCGATTACTTCGCGAGCGTCCGGTACGACACGAGGTCGTTGATCGGCCCGATTTCCGGTCCGGTCGCGCCGGGGCGCGTGGCGACCTGCACGACCTTTTCGAACATGATGATGAACGGCGAGTTCGCGAGCACGGCCTTCTGCAGCGCTTCGTAACGCTGCGCGCGTTTCGCGGGCGACGGCTCGACGAGCGCGGCCTCGGTGTCCTTCGTCAGTTGCGGAATGTTCCAGCTGTTGCGCCACGCGAGCATCTTGGTCGGCGACTGGTCCGAGTTGTCCGGATTCCACGCGAAACCGCGCGCGTTGCTGTTCGGGTCCATGTAGTCGGGCGACCATTCGCCGATGAAGATGTCGTGCTGGCGCGCGCGGTACTTGCCGATCGCCTGCTTCGCGTCGCCCGGGATCAGCTTCACGCGGATGCCGCCCTGCGCGAAGTTCGCCTGCAGCGCCTGCGCGATCTCGAGGTACGGATAGTCGTTCGGCATGTCCATCGTCACGTCGAAACCGTTCGGCAGGCCGGCCTTCGCGAGCAGCGCCTTCGCCTTCGCGACGTCCTGCTTGTACGGCCGCGCGTTCGACGCGCCGAGGAAGCCTTCGGGCAGGAAGGTCTGATGCACCTTGTAGGTCGTACTGACGACGTTGCGCTGGATGCCGTCGTAATCGACGAGCCACTTCATCGCCTGCTGCACCTCCGGCTTCGCGAGATTCGGGTTCTTCGTGTTCAGGCTCAGGTACAGCAGGGCCGACACCGGCCACGACGCGACCTTGATCTTGCCGGCCTTCGACAGCGCGGCGAGGCTGTCGGGGCTCAGGTTGCGCGCGGCGTCGGCGTCGCCGTTCTCCAGCAACAGCCGTTGCGCGGACGCTTCGGGCACGTGGCGCAGCACCACGCGCTTCATCGGGTATGGCGTGCGGTATTTGTCGAAGCGCTGCAGCACGATGGTTTCGTTCGGCGTCCACTTGACGAGCTGGTACGGGCCCGAGCCCGCGTCGTTGGTGCGCAGCCAGCCGCTGCCGAAATCGTTGCCTTGCTGGTGCGACAGCAGCAGCTTTTTATCGAAGACCGAGGCCGGGCATGCGCTCAGCACGTTGAGCACGAAGCTCGGCGCGTATTTGCGGTCGGTTTCGAGCACGACGGTTTGCGGATCGACCACGCGCACCTTTTGCGTCACGTTCGCCTTCGTGAGGCCGAGATCGGCGAGCACGCCGGCCGGCCCCTTGTCGAGCAGGATGGTGCGCTGCAGCGACCACGCGACGTCGTCGGCGGTCACCGGGTTGCCGGAATGGAACGTGAGGCCCGGGCGCAGCTTGAACGTGTAGGTCACGCCGTCGGCGCCGACCGTCCACGATTGCGCGATCTGTCCGTCGAAGCGCGTCGGGTCCTTCAGGTCGACGCGCACCAGCCGCTCGTAGGTGTTCGCGACGTATTCGGACGGCACCAGCTCGTAGATCCCGCTCGGGTCGAGGGTCGTGAATTCGCCGAGTTGGGTGGCGACGACGAAGATGCCGGGCGGCGTGGCAGCCTGCGCCGGCAGCGCCGGAACAAGCGCGACGAGCGCGGCGCTGACGAACAGCCGGGACAGCAGGTGCTTCATGCGGGCTCCATCGAAAGGGAATCGTGGTGCGATTCTCTCATCGACGGGCACCCGGATGAAAATATTCGGCGGGCGCGCCGGTTGGCGCGTGGCGACGGGCCGGGCGGGCGCCCGGCGCGGGAGGTGGTCAGATCGCGCAGCGTGCGATCGCGAAGCGCATCGCTTCCTCGGCCGGCTCGCTGCCGGAGCCGCGCACGACCTTGATCACCGAGCCGTTGCCCGACGGCGTCAGCGTGACGAAGTACGAATTCGAACCGACGGCGATGTCGGTCACGCCGTTGTGCTGCGATTGTTCGGTGCCCGACAGGCGGCTGTCGAGGCAGTTCGCGACCGCGTAGGCCGGGCGTTGCGACGACACGTAGATCATCGGCGCGGCACCCGAGGCGGCCGAGTCGGACGAGGGCGCGGAACCGCAGGCGGCGAGCAGGGCGGCGGGAAGGAGCAGCAGGAATCGTTTCATGGTCGGTCGTCGGGTGTCTCGTATCGAGGCTGGGGCGCGGGGTAGCGAAACGCGAAGCTTCGCGACGAAGCCGCCCGGAATCGGGCCGCTTTTGGCGGGCGACGAGACGGCAGGCGGCTGACGACGGAGTATACCCGCAGCATTTGACGCCGTTGGCGCGTTGAAACGATTCGATACACAACGAGCGCCCGCTGCCGGACGGGCGCTTGCTCGGTGCTCGCCGTTACCGGCGGATCCCGCGGTCGTCGCGATGCCGGCGCACGGAGTGGCGCCGCAACGCATGCGGGTCAATGCGCGCCGGCCGCCGCCGCATCGGCATCGCCGCCGCCCGAGCGCGACGGCTTCGTGATCCAGATGAGCGGGATGATCGCGATGAAGATGATCGCCGACACATAGAAGATGTCGTTCAGGCCCATCACGGCCGCCTGCGAATCGACCGATGCATTGAAGAACGCGAGCGCCGAATCGGGGCTCAGGTGCAGCAGCGAACGGGTCGTGTCGAGCTGCTGCGTGAAAACCGGATTGGTGACGCTCGCCTGTTCGGTGAGCCGCACGTGGTGCAGGATCGTGCGGTCGTTCCACGCGTTGCTGATCAGCGACGTCCCCACCGCGCCGCAGAACGTGCGGCCGAAATTCGACAGGCCGGCCGCGGCCGGAATCTTCTCCGGCGGGAGCCCGGACAGGATGATCGACGTCAGCGGCACGAAGAACATCGCCATCGGAATGCCTTGCAGCAGCGTCGGCAGCACGAGGTCCCAGTGCGACACGTCGGTGTAGAACGTGGTGCGCATCATGAACACGACCGCGAAGCCGACGAATGCGAGCGTCGCGATATAGCGCGGATCGGTGCGCGGCAGCAGGCGCCCCATGACCGGCGTGAGCAGGATCGCGAACACCCCGAGCGGCGCGGTGGCGAGCCCCGAATCGACCGCGCGGTAGCCGAGATAGCCCTGCATCCATTGCGGCAGCAGCACGAGCGTGCCGAAGAACATCCCGTACGCGACGGAGATCGCGATCGTGCCACCCGCGAAATTGCGCTGCGTGAAGAGGCGCAGGTCGACGATCGGATTGGCTTCGTTCAGCTCCCACACGAGGAAGAACGCGAAGCCGATCAGCGCGACGATGCCCAGCGCGACGACGACGGGCGAATTGAACCAGTCGAGATCCTTGCCCTTGTCGAGCATGATCTGCAGCGATGCGACCCACAGTACGAGCAGCAGCAGGCCGACCGTATCGATCGGCAGGCGGCGCGTGGCCGATTCGCGATCGCGGAACACGAACCACGTGACGGCCGCCGCGAAGAAGCCGACCGGAATGTTGATGTAGAAGATCCACGACCAGTTGTAGTCGTACGTGATCCAGCCGCCGAG
This sequence comes from Burkholderia sp. EMB26, assembly GCF_024730645.1. NCBI lineage: Bacteria > Pseudomonadati > Pseudomonadota > Betaproteobacteria > Burkholderiales > Burkholderiaceae > Burkholderia > Burkholderia sp. EMB26. Next base: position 870,244 of record NZ_CP078071.1, on the reverse strand, counting down.
CGACGGCCCCGCGATCGGCCCGACGAGCGCCGTCATCGACCACAGCGCAAGCGCCGTCGACGACTTCTGCCGCGGCCACGCGCCGAGCAGCAGCGCCTGCGACAGCGGCGCGAGCGGCCCCGCCACCGCGCCTTGCAGGATCCGCGCGGCGAGCAGCGTCGGCAGGTTCGGCGCGATCCCGCACAGCCACGACGCGAACACGAACAGCAGGATCGACGTGACGAACAGGCGTACCTGGCCGAAGCGCTGCGTGAGCCAGCCGGTGAGCGGAATCGACACCGCGTTCGCCGCCGCGAAGATCGTGATCACCCATGTGCCTTCGTCGACCGACACGCCGAGGTCGCCCGAGATCGTCGGGATCGCGACGTTCGCGATCGACGAATCGAGCACGTTCATGAACATCGCCAGCGATACCGCGATCGTGCCGATGACGAGCCGGCCGCCCGACAGCGGGCCTGAAGACGAGGGAGAGGGCATGGCGTTCCTGCGTGATGGACGAAGGCCGTACGGCGCGCGCCGTACGCCGCGCATGCATGTGACGTGCAATGCGGGGACGAAGCGCGAAACGAACGGGCGCACGCACGCCGCACGGCGGCCCGACAAGCGGCGCGGTCGCGTGCGGTGTGCGGTTCGATCGGTGAATCGGAATGGCGAAGCCGGGGCGGGCTTCGCGGGGCGGCTATCGCCGCTCAGGAGGGCGCGACGCGCGTGACGCGTCGGCGGGCAGCACTCACATGGCTGCCGTGGCGTGTGTGGTCGTTTTTCATCGCCACAGGCTAACCATGCGGCGAACGACGATCAACGCTTGCGCGCTCATTAATTCCTTTCCTGCGCTGCAATAATGTAGTCGACGTGCATCGATTGCCGGCCGTGCGAGGCGGTTACGGCGCGGTTCGCCAGGTGGCGAACAGTTCGGTGAGGAACTCGACGAATGCCCGCACCTTGCTGTCGAGCGTCGCGCGGCGCGGATAGAGCGCGTGAAGCTCGACATCGTTCGTACGGTGCCAGTCGGGCAGCACGATCTCGAGCTCGTTCCTCGCGAGCCGTCGCGCGGTGAAATGCGTGGAGATCAGCGCAATGCCGCCGCCGCTCGTGGCCTGGCGCAATACCGTGACCGATTCGTTCGAGATCAGCACGGGCTGCACCGGGACGTCGGCCCGCTCGCCGTCGGTGTTGCTGAGCCGCAGCGTCAGGCCCGGCGCATCGCGGCCGACGAACAGGATGTCGTGTTGCGCGAGATCGTCCGGCGTGCGCGGCCGGCCGGTGCGATCCAGGTAGGCCGGGCTCGCGGCGAGCTTCGCATGCGACCAGCCGAGCGAGCGCGCGACGTAGCCCGAATCGTTCAGCAGACCCGCGCGCAGCGCGACGTCGAAGCCATGCTCGACGAGGTCGAGCGGACTGTTGTCGTAGATCAGCACCAGCTGCACCAGCGGGTAGCGCCGGCGGAATTCGGCGAGCGCCGGTTCGAGCTGGAACAGGCCGATCGCATAGGGCACCAGCACGCGCAGCGTGCCTTCGGGGTCGGTGCGAAGCGTGCGGACCTGGCGGTCCGCGTCGAGCAGGATGTCCTCGGCGCGCAGGCAGCGATCGTAGTAATCGCGCCCGGCTTCGGTGACCGACACGCGGCGTGTGGTCCGGTACAGCAGTTGCACGCCGAGATCGTCCTCGAGGTGCTTGACCTTGCGGCTCACGCGACTGAGCGGCATGTCGAGTTCCACGGACGCGGCGGTGAAGCTGCCGCGTTCCACTACGCGCAAGAAGATTCGGATGCTATCGAGGTCCATACAAATTGGTTACGTGTTCAACCTGCGCGCATCTTACCGTTGTCGGTCCTGCCACTGCATTTTCATGTCAGTTGTCCAGATTATTCCGTGCGCTGCAATACCGCATTCCGTTTCGGCCGGTAGTGGCGCGCGTCGCACGCTCGTATGCTCGACGCATGAAATTTTCCGTCCCCGGCCTGCCGCCGATCGCGGCCGTGCGCGCCGCGCTGCGCGATGCGTGGCCCACCTTGCCGCCGGGCGCGCTCGGCTTCGCATTACGCAATACCGCCGCGTCGTTGCTCGCGCTCTATATCGCGTTCCGCATGAATCTCGACGATCCGATCTGGGCCGCCTCGACCGTGTGGATCGTCGCGCAGGGCAGCCGCGGGATGGGGCTGTCGAAGAGTCAGTACCGGATTCTCGGCACCGCGATCGGGGCGACCGTGGCGCTCGCGCTGACCAGCGCATTCGAGCAGACGCCGCAATTGTTCCTGCCCGCGCTCGCCGCGTGGATCGGCCTGTGCGCGGGCATCGCGACGTTCCAGCGGAATTTTCGTGCGTATGCGGCGGTGCTCGCGGGCTATACGGCCGCGATCGTCGCGATGGACGCGGTATCGGCGCCGCTGCATGCGTTCGATATCGCGGTCGCGCGGTTTCTGTACGTGGTGGTCGGCATCCTGTGCGGTGCGCTGTTTGAAACGGTCTTCGCACCAGGCGCGCCGCTGAAGGACGTCCGCACGCGGCTCGCGCGCTATCTCGACCGCGCGGTGGCGGTCGGCGCGGGCGCGCTGCGCCGCGAGCCGAACGACGCGGCCGTGCACCGGCTGTTCGCGGACGCGCTCGAACTCGACACGGCGGCCGAATACGCGGCGGCCGGCGCGCCGCCGGTGCGCAACATGATCGGCCATCTGCGCGTGGCGGCGCTCGGTGTGCTCGCCGCGCAGGCTGCCGGGCAGGCGATCCGCGAGCATGCGGCGCGCGCCGGCGGTGCGCCGGAGCCGCTCGTCGACGAGGCGGCAGGCGTGCTCGACCGGGTCGCCGTGTCGGGCGACGCGGGGCACGAGATGGCGGCGCTGCGCGTACGGGTGGACGCCGCCCTGCGGGTCGAAGCGGCCGTGCCGGCCGGCACCGACACGTCGCGCCTGCTCACGCTCGACCGGCTGTCGGCGCTGCTCGGCGGCTTCGACCGCGCATTCGCGAGCCAGGCATTGCTCGAGCGGCCGGTGCCGCCGCCTGCACGCGTGCGCTATGCGTTCCACCGCGATCCGGTGCTCGCGTGTCACAACGGCGTCCGCGCGTTCATCGCGGTGCTGGCCGCGTCGGCGATCTGGATCTTCACCGCGTGGCCGGCGGGCGGCGGGTTCGTCGCGATCACGGCGGTGGTGAGCGCACTGTTCTCGACACGCCCCAATTCGGTGCGCGCGATCGTCGGTTTCATGAAAGGCACGGCATGCGCGGCGGTCGCGGGCGTCGTCTGCAACTTCGCGCTGCTGCCTGCGGTATCGGGCTTCGAGATGCTGGCCTACATCCTCGGCGTGTTCCTGATCGGCACCGGGCTGGCGATACGCCATCCGCGCACGGCCGCGATGGGCAGCGCGTTCTCGATCTTCTTCTGGAATTTCACGTCGCCGAACAACACGACGCGCATCGGCGACGCCGCGTTCCTGAACAGCGCGCTCGCGACGCTGCTCGGCATCGCGTTCGGCGCGCTGGTGTTCGCGCTGGTGTTTCCGGGTGATCCCGGCACGAGCCGGCGACGCCTGCATCGCGCGGTGCGCCGCGATCTGGTGCGGATCGCGCGCGATCCGCGGGCGTGGTCGGCGAGCGCGTGGCTGAGCCGCACGGCCGACCGGCTCGCGCGCGAGCTCGGGTTCGCGGGCAGCGTGCCGCAGACGCAGATCGAGCACGACATGCGCGATCTGCTCGCGATCTGGGGAATCGGCGACAGCCTGCTGGCGCTCGCTGAACTGGCCACGCGGGAACCGGCCGCGCGCCGCGCGGCGGCGGCGGTGCGCGAGCGCGTTGCGTGGGCGGATTTCGCGCGGCTCGAACGGAGCTGCGACGCGGCGGCCCGCCTGTTGCGCCGTCGCGTGGCCGCGCGCGACGGCGACGCCGCGCATGCGTTGCTGAATGGCGTGGTCCTGCTGCGGCGGATCGCGGATGCGGCCGCCGAGCATGGCGACTTCCTGCGCGGCCGGCGCGATCGGGCGGGGCGGCCGGTCAGGTGAGGCGGTACGACGGGCCGGGCGTCACCTCGGCCGGCAGCGGCTCGCGGTTCAGTTCGAGCAGCGTGCGCTCGATCTGCCGCGTCATCGCATCGAGCGCGAGATGGTTCGGCCCGTCGCCGAACGGTTCGGCGATCGCATGCGCGATCGCGTCGAGCGCGATCAGCGTATAGGCGACGAAAACTGTTACAAAAGGTGTCGCCGCGCCGATCGAATCGACGAGGCCGAATGGCAACAATACGCAATATGCGTAGATGGTCCGGTGCAGCAGCACGTCGTATGAAAACGGAATCGGCGTCGACGCGATGCGCTCGCAGCCGCTCACCATCGCGACGAGATCGTCGAGGCGCGCATCGAGCATCCACAGCCGCGTGTCGGCGAGCTGGCCCGCATCGGCGCGCGCGGCGAACGCTTCGCGCAGCGCGTGCACGATGACGACCGGACGAAACCGGGCAGCGGCGACGCGCGTATAGGTCGCGCCGTCGAGCAGCCCGCGCAGGTCCGCGGCCGGATCGGTGCCGCGCAGCTGATGCTTGAGCGTGTAGACGAATGCGACGACCGTGCGCACGAACGCGCGGCGCGATGCGTCGTCACGGTCGACCGCGCCGTAGCAGAGCGCCTGCGACACCAGCGTGCGCGTGGCGGTCAGCACGCCGCCCCACAGCTGCCGGCCCTCGCGATAGCGTTCGTAGCTGGCGTTGTTGCGAAACCCGGCGAAGATCGCGAGCGTCAGGCCGATCAGCGTGAACGGCGTCGGATTCAGCGGCACCTTCTCGCCGAGCACGCGGCCGCCGCCCCAGACCGCGACGAGGCTGATCGCGAGCGTCAGCACGAGTTGCGGCAGGATGGTCGGCAGCACCGAGCCGTTCCAGACGAGCAGCATCCGCAGCCAGTGTTCGCGCGGACGAACGATCATCGTCGTGCTCCGTCAGGCGGCGATCGACGCCGGCGCGGCCGCGCGATGCAGCAGCACGGGCACCGACTTCGACGTCGGCGTGTTGCACACGTCGCCGACGCTGTCGAGCGGCACGAGCGGGTTGGTTTCCGGGTAGTACGCGCCGATGCAGCCGCGCGGGATGTCGTACTCGACGAGCAGGAAGCCGTTCGCGCGCCGCTCGATGCCGTCGTGCCACACGGTTTCCATGTCGACCCATTCGCCGGCCTTCAGGCCGAGCATCGCGAGATCGTCGCGGTTGACGAACACCACGCGGCGCTGGCCGAACACGCCGCGATAGCGGTCGTCGAGCCCGTAGACGGTCGTGTTGTACTGGTCGTGCGAGCGCGTCGTCATCAGCGTCATCAGCCGGTCGCCGTGCAGCGCGCGGGCACGCTGGATCGGCGTGTCGGTCGGCAGCGCGTGCGCGATGAAATTCGCCTTGCCCGTCGGCGTGAGCCATTCGCGGTCGCGCGACGCCACGCGCAGGTGAAAGCCGCCCGGCCGCGCGATGCGCGTGTTGTAGTCGTAGAAGCCGTCGAGCGTCGCCTCGATCGCATCGCGGATCTTCGCGTAGTCGTCCTTGTACGCGAGCCAGTCGATCGTGTCGCTGCCGAACAGCGCGTGCGCCATGTGCGCGACGATCGCGGGCTCCGACATCAGGTTCGGCGAAGCCGGCTTGTTCATCCCGTACGACACGTGGACCATGCTCATCGAGTCCTCGACCGTCACGCCTTGCGCGACGTCGTCCTGCAGGTCGATCTCGGTGCGGCCGAGCGTCGGCAGGATCAGCGCGTCGCGGCCGTGGATCAGGTGACTGCGGTTCAGCTTCGTCGTGATGTGCACCGACAGTTCGCAGCGGCGCATGCCTTCCCACGTGCGCGGCGTGTCGGGCGTCGCCATCGCGAAGTTGCCGCCGAGGCCGATCAGCACCTTCACGCGGCCGTCGAGCATCGCTTCGATCGTCTCGACGACGTCGTAGCCGTGATGGCGCGGCGGTTCGAAGTCGAACACGTGGCCGAGCCGGTCGAGGAACGCCTGCGACGGCTTTTCCTCGATGCCGACCGTGCGGTTGCCCTGCACGTTCGAATGGCCGCGCACCGGGCACAGGCCGGCGCCGGGGCGGCCGATGTTGCCGCGCATCAGCATCAGGTTGGTCAGCATCTGCACCGTCGCGACCGAATGCTTGTGCTGCGTGATGCCCATCCCCCACGTCGCGATCACGCGTTCGCTGCGCGCATAGAGCCGCGCGAGCGCGTCGATCTGCTCGTACGGCACGCCGCTTTCGGCCGTCAGCGCGGACCAGCTTTCGGCGCGCAGGTCGTCGGCGAACGCGTCGAAGCCGGCCGTGTGCTCGCCGATGAACGCGGTGTCGATGACGCGCGGCGCACCGGCGGCGCGCGCGGCGTCGTCGAGTTCGAGCACGCGCTTGGCCATTCCCTTGATCAGCGCGAAATCGCCGCCGAGCGTCGGCTGGATGAACGTCGATGCGATCCTGGTGCCCGACATCGTCAGCATCTCCAGCGGGCTTTGCGGATCGGCGAAGCGTTCGAGGCCGCGCTCCTTCAGCGGGTTGATCGACACGATCGTCGCGCCGCGCTTCGCGCATTCGCGCAGCTCGCCCATCATCCGCGGGTGGTTGGTCGCGGGGTTCTGGCCGAAGATCAGCAGCGTGTCCGCATGCTCGAAATCGTCGAGCGTGACGGTGCCCTTGCCGATCCCGACCGACGCCGGCAGCCCGCGGCTCGTCGCCTCGTGGCACATGTTCGAGCAGTCGGGGAAGTTGTTGGTGCCGTACCGCCGCACGAACAATTGATACAGGAACGCGGCCTCGTTGCTGGCGCGGCCGGACGTGTAGAACGCGGCCTGGTTCGGGTCGGGCAGCGCGCGCAGGTGGCGGGCGATCAGTTCGAACGCGTCGTCCCACGCGATCGGCACGTAGCGGTCGGTCCGCGCGTCGTACACCATCGGATCGGTGAGCCGGCCGTGCTGTTCGAGCTCGAAATCCGACTGTTCGAGCAGTTCGGTCACCGTGTGCGCGGCGAAGAAGTCGGGCGTCACGCGCTTGCTCGTCGCTTCCGCGGCCACGGCCTTCACGCCGTTCTCGCAGAATTCGAACGTCGACGCGTGCTGGCGGTCGGGCCACGCGCAGCCCGGGCAGTCGAAGCCGTCCGGCTGGTTCTGGCGCAGCAGCGTGCGGTAGTTGCCGCCGGCGACCTTTTCCTTGATCAGGTTGATCGTGACGGCTTTCAGCGCGCCCCAGCCGGCGGCCGGGTGGGTGTACGGTTCGATGCGCGCGGTGGCGGATTTCTTTTTCATGATGCGGGTGTCGGGGTCGATGCGTGCAGAGTACGCGCGGCACCCGTCCCGCTGTGTGTACACCTGTTCACTTCAAAAAAGAGTACAGTTTCGGCCATTCATACAGTGCGGATCGCAACTGTGTTGCTGAAGGGAAGCTGAAAGGGAGGCGCGTGAAGCGTTACGAACAACTGGCCGACGATCTCCAGGCGCAGATCGAGCGGGGCGTATACCGGCCCGGCGAGCGGATTCCGTCGGTGCGTCAGGCGAGCCGGCAGCAGCAGCTCAGCGTCACGACCGTGCTGCGCGCGTACCTCGTGCTCGAAAGCCGCGGCCTGATCGAAAGCCGGCCGCAGTCGGGCTATTTCGTGCGGGCGCGCGCCGTGGCGCCGGCCGAGGCGGAATTGCATGTCTCCGCGCCGGCCGCCGAGCCGTCGGCCGTGGACGTGAGCCGGCTCGTGCTGTCGACGCTGCGCTCGATCGCGCGCGACGACGCGGTGCCGCTCGGCTCGCCGTATCCCGACGCGTCGCAGTTTCCGGTGCAGCGCCTCGCGCGCTATGCGCAGGCGATCGGGCGGCGCCGCACGCGCTGGGGCGTGATCGACGACCTGCCGCCCGGCAACCAGGAGCTGATCCGCCAGATCGCGCGGCGCTATGCGGAGCGCGGAGTCGCGGTCGAGCCCGGCGAGATCGTGATGACGATCGGCGCGACCGAGGCGATCAACCTGTGCCTGCAGGCGGTCGCGAAACCGGGCGACACGATCGCGGTGGAGTCGCCGACCTTCTACGCGATGCTGCACGCGATCGAGCGGATGGGCATGCGTGCGCTGGAAGTCGCGACGCATCCGGGCGACGGCATCGATCTGGACGCGCTCGGGCGGATTCTCGCGAGCGAGCGCATCGCGGCGTGCATGGTGATGCCGAACTTCCAGAATCCACTCGGCTTCCAGATGCCCGATGCGCGCAAGCGCGCGCTGGTCGAACTGCTCGCGAAGCACGGCGTGCCGGCGATCGAGAGCGACGTCTATCACGAGCTGCACTTCGGCGACACGGCGCCGAGCGCGCTGAAGTCGTTCGATCGCGACGGGCTGGTGCTGCATTGCGCGTCGTTCACGAAGAGCCTGTCGCCGCGCTACCGGATCGGCTGGGCAATGCCGGGCCGCTACCGCGACCAGGTCGAGAAGCTGAAATTCCTGAATACGCTCGCGACGCCCGCGATCGAGCAACTCGCGATCGCCGAGTACCTGAAATACGACGGCTACGACTTTCACCTGCGGCGCATGCGCAAGCAGTATGCGCAGCAGGCGAGCCTGATGAGCGCGATGGTGCGGCGTTTCTTCCCGGAAGGCACGCGGCTGTCGCAGCCGCAGGGCGGGTACGTGCTGTGGGTCGAGCTGCCGCCGCAGGTCGACGCGATGAAGCTGTATTCGCTGGCGCTCGCGCAGCGGATCACGGTCGGGCCCGGACACATGTTCTCGGCCGGCACCGATTACCGGCATTTCATCCGGCTCAATTACAGCTACCCGTGGTCGCGGCAGATCGAGGACGCGCTGAAGGTGCTGGGGCGGCTCGCGTCGGAGTGCGCGGCGCGGTGAGCGCGGCCGCCTGGCGCCGGTATCAGGCCGCGCGTGGCTCCCGTAGTCCGGCTTGCGCGGTGTCGACCATCTGCCGCATGTCGAAGCCCGACGGATGCTGGTAGACGCGCAGCCCGAACTCCGGCAGCACCGCGATCAGGTGGTCGAACAGGTCGGCCTGGATGGTCTCGTAGTCGACCCACGTCGTCGTATCGGTGAAGCAGTACAGTTCGAGCGGAATGCCTTCGGCCGTGAGCGGCAGTTGCCGCGCCATGTTCGTCATGTCGCGGCGGATGCGCGGATGGCCCTTCAGGTAGTTCGCGACGTATGCGCGGAACGTGCCGAGATTGGTCAGCTGGCGGCGGTTCGCCGGGCAGTCGCCGGCCGCACCCAGCGTGCCGTTCCATTGCGCGATCGCATCGACCTTGTCTTCGAGGTAGTCCTTCAGCAGCGTCAGGCGTTCGAGACGTTCGATCTCGTCGTTCGACAGAAAGCGCACGCTCGTCGCATCGATGAACAGCGCGCGCTTGATGCGGCGGCCGCCCGCCTCGGTCATCCCGCGCCAGTTCTGGTAGCTCTCGGTGATCAGCTTCCACGTCGGCACCGTGATGATCGTGTGATCGAAGTTCGCGACCTTGACGGTGTTCAGCGTGATGTCGATCACCGTGCCGTCCGCGCCGGCCGACGGCATCGTGATCCAGTCGCCGATCCGCAGCATGTCGTTCGACGACAGCTGCACGCCGGCGACGAGGCCGAGCAGCGTGTCCTTGAAGATCAGCATCAGCACCGCCGACATCGCGCCGATGCCGGACAGCAGCAGGCCGATCTGCTTGCCGGTCGCATCACCGATCACGACGAGCGCGGCCGTGATGAACATTACGAGCTTGACGAGCTGCATCGCGCCTTTCAGCGACAGGCGCGGCTGGTCGCGCCGGGACGTGCGGTGCGTGTGTTCGAGCGCGGACAGCGTCGCGCTGATGGTCATCGTCACGAGGAACACGATCAGCGCGAACAGCACCTTGTCGGCGACCTGCGCGGCCAGGCCCGGAATGCCGGGCACCGCGCCGAGCCCGAGCTTGATCACGACGAACGGGACGATGCGGTTCAGCCATTTGAAGGCGCCGAATTCGAACAACGTGTCGTCGACGCGCGTGGCGGACAGCCGCGCGAGTCGCGCGACCACGCGAAACAGCAGGAAATGCACGACGGCGGTGATCGCGCCGGCGGCGGCGAGCAGGACGAGGATGCCGACGAGCGGCGTCAACCAGGATTCGTTCAGGGTCATAGGAGCAGACTGGGGCCTTCTTGTGCGTTGAATCGGCGCCGCGACGCGGCGCGCGCCCGGTGAAGGGCACATGAAAGGGACCGTGATTGTGCCATCGGGTTCCGGAGGCGTGCCGCGAAGGCGGGCGATCGGCTCCCGAATCGGCTCACCTTTGTGCAGGTATCCTTTCTATCAAGGTGAAGACGAGCGGCGAATCGACGTCACCGCAAGCCGGTGTGCGAGCAGGGCGCCGGACGTGTCGTTCACGGGGCGCGATCGTCCGGAAGCCGCGACGGCCGGCTGTTGCGCTTCGATGCGCGCGATAGCCGATCCATGCAATCATGCGGACGTCACACGCGTCGTCGGTGCGTCGTTCGCGTTGGTGCGCGGCCGGTCCGGCGACGGTGAGCGACACGCGACACCGTCGCGCACCCGTTCGCGGCCTCGTCATTTCGACCTCACGCATTTCACGCATGCCAGATTCCAACGAAAGCCGTCCGTCACGCGTGCGGCTGCTGAAAGGCCTCCTTCCGATCCGCCGCGCGGCGGCGATACGCGACATCGTCGCGGGCATTTCGCTCGCGTCGATGGATATCCCGCAGGTGCTCGGCTACGCGCGCATCGCCGGCATGCCGGCCGTCACCGGGCTCTACACGGTGTTCCTGCCGCTCGTTGCATTCGCGTGCTTCGGCGCGTCGCGCCATCTCGTGGTCGCCGCCGACTCCGCGACCGCGACGATTTTCGCGAGCCGGCTGTCGTCGATGGCGCCGGCCGGCAGCGCCGACTATGCGGCGCTGGCCGGCATGGTCGCGTTGCTGACCGCCGCGATGCTGCTGCTCGCGCGGATCTTCAAGCTCGGCTTTCTCGCCGATTTCCTGTCGCGCACGGTGCTGGTCGGTTTTCTCGCCGGCGTCGGCGTGCAGGTGTCGATCGCGATGCTCGGCGACATGTTCGGCCTGGCCGTGCCGTACCCGGCGTCGCGCAGCCTCGCGCAACTCGACTACGTCGTCACGCACCTGGCTCACACGCACCGGCCGACGCTCGCGCTCGCGGCGCTCGTCGTCGTCGCGATTCTCGCGTGCAAGCGGTTCCTGCCGCGCGTGCCGATGCCGATGATCGCGGTCGCGGGCAGCATCGCCGCGAGCGCTGCGTTCGGCTTCGCCGCGCACGGCATCGCGGTGCTCGGGCCCGTGGCGGGCGGGCTGCCGCCGCTGCGCTGGCCGTCCGTCACGTGGCAGCAGTTTCTCGATCTCGTGCCGGTTGCCGCTTCGTGCTTCGTGATGATCATCGCGCAGAGCGCGGCCGCCGCGCGCGTATTCGCGCAGCAGTACGGCGAGGACGTCGACACCAACGCCGACATCCTCGGGCTCGCGGCCGCGAACGCGGCGGCGGCGCTCGGCGGTGCGTTCGTCGTCAACGGCAGCCCGACGCAAACGGCGATGGCCGACGGCGCGGGCGTGCGCAGCCAGATCGGGCATCTCGCGTTCGCCGTCGTCGTCGCCGTCGTGCTGCTGTTCTTCAGTCCGTATTTGCAGTATCTGCCGCATGCGGTGCTGGCCGGCATCGTGTTCACGATCGCGCTCGGGCTGATCAACGTGCGCAGTCTCGCGGCGATCCGCGAGGAAAGCCCCGGCGAATTCACGCTCGCGCTGATCACGGCCGCGGCCGTCGTGACGGTCGGCGTCGAGCAGGGCATCCTGCTGGCCGTCGCGCTGTCGCTGATGCGGCACGTGCGCCACAGCTACCAGCCGCATACGATGGTGCTCGAACCCGTGGCCGGCAACGGCCGGTGGCAGCCGGTGCCTACCCGGCGCGGCGCGATGACGGCGCCCGGATTGATCGTCTACCGGTTCGGCGCCGACTTGTTCTTCGCGAACGATCACCTGTTCGCTGCCGAAGTGACCGAACTCGTCGAGGCGGCGCCGGTGCCGCCGCGCTGGTTCGTCGTCGATGCGGGCGCGATCACCGACGTCGACTATTCGGCCGCGCGGACCTTGACCGATCTCGTCAGGTCGCTGCATGCGCGCGGGATCGGCGTGCTGTTCGGGCGCGTGAACCGTTATCTGCGCGCGGACATGGATCGTCACGGGATCACCGAGGTGGTCGGCGCGACGTGCATCTTTGCCACACTGCATCAGGCGCTGGAGGCGGCGGGTACGACACCCGCGCCGCAGGAGCCGGGCACGGTGTAGCGCGATGCGGCGCTACGCGAGCGCGCGCAGGCGCGCGAAACCGTTGCGCAGGCAGCGGGCCAGTTCCGCCGCGGCCGGCGTGTGCTGGCCGCGCGGCACATGGAGGTTGATCGAGAAATTCGGCAGGACGGGCAGGCCGCCGCCGGCCGGCAGGATATCGAGGTCAGTCGCCTGCGCCTGCGCCGGACGATCGCAACGGCAGCCGCAGCGTCGTCACGAAGCTTGCCGCATGCAGCGCGCACAGCAGGCCGAACGCCCACGCATAGGCGACGGCCTGCGTGCCGCCGGCCGTCGTCGATTCGGCCTGCAGCCGCCACGCGAGAAACAGCGTGCACAGCGTCGTGAACGTCGGGCCGCCGAGCCGCTGCACGATATTGAGCGACGTGGTCGCCATCGGCAAGTTGCGGCGCTCGACCGACGCATATGCGGCGGCGATCGACGGCGCGCCGATCGCGCTCTGGCCCATGCCGCGCAGAAACAGCGCGGGGACGAGCACGAGCGGATCGTAACCGGTCAGCGCGAGGAACACGAACGGCAGCGTGGCGACGAGCGCGAGCAATGCACCGGCGGCGGCCAGCCGGCGTACGCCGAAGCGGCTCGTCAGCGCGCCCATCGACGGATAGGTGACGAGCATGCCGAGCCCGAGCGGCGCGAGCAGCCAGCCCATCTCTCCCGGCGAGCGCCCGCACGCCTGGATCAGGAACACGGGAATCAGCATCTGGCCTGCATACATCGCGCCGTTCGACAGGAACTGCGTGCTCGCTGCCGCGCCGAATACGCGCGAGCGAAACAGCGCGAGGTCGATCAGCGCAAGTTCGCGCTGGCGGCGCTCGAAGCGCAGGAACGCGATGAGCAGCAGCGCCGAGCTTGCGACCGCCGCGATGCCGAGCGTCGAGCCGATCCGCTCGACGCCGTACAGAAACAGCACGAGCGCCGGCGACAGCAACGCGAGGCCGAGCCAGTCGAGTTCGCGCCGCGGCGCATCGTCTTGGTCGCCGGGCAGGAACCGCGCGGCCAGTGCGAGCGCGAGCGCGCCGACGGGCAGGTTCACCAGAAACAGCCAGCGCCACGACGTGTGCTGCAGGATCGCGCCGGCCACGACCGGGCCGAGGATCGGCGCGAGCAGTACCGGCACCGCCGCGTAGCCGATTGCGCGCGCCATCTGCTGGCCGGCGACGCGCGCGATCATCATCTGCGCCATCGGCGCGAGCAGGCCGCCGCTGACGCCTTGCAACACGCGAAACGCGATCAGCGACGGCGCGGACCACGCGAGCCCGCACAGCGCCGACGTGAGCGTGAACGCCGAGAAGCACCACAGATACAGCGCCTTCGCACCGATGCGGTCGACGAGCCAGCCGTTCAGCGGCAGCACCAGCGTCAGCGCGAGCAGGTAGCCGCTCGTCACCCACTGGATCGTCGACAGGCTGGCATGCAGGTCGGTCGCGAGGCTCGACAGCGACACGTTGACGATCGTCGCATCGAGTTGCGACAGCAGCGAGCCGAGCGTCGCGACCGCGCCGACTTTCCAGATCGATGGATCGAGCCGGCCGGCCGCGTGGCCCGGCGCCGGTCGGATGCGCTTGTCGCTCACGCGCCGCGCCGGTCGAGCAGCGCGACGATGTCCTGCGTCGTGCCCGTTTCGCCGAGACGCGGGAACAGCCGCTCGACGCTGTTGACGTGCGCGTCCGCGTTCAGGTCGGTCATCGCGTCGACGGCGAGCGTCACGTTGTAGCCGAGTTCGTGCGCCTGCCGCGCGGTCGATTCGACGCCGATGCTGGTCGCGACGCCGGTCAGCACGATCTGCGTGACGCCGGCTGCCTTCAGGTGCGCGTCGAGACCGGTGCCGGTGAAAGCGCCCCAGGTCTGCTTCGTCACGACGTGGTCGGTCGGCTGGCGGTTCAGCTCGGGCACGAGTTCGGTCCAGTCGGCCGGAAGCTGCGCCGTGCGTGGCGCTTGCTCGGTGCGGCCCGGTGCGCCGCCCGCGACGTTGACCAGCACGACCGGCAGGCCGCGGCTGCGGAACGCGTCGAGCAGTTCGCGGGTGCGGGCGATCACCGGTGCGACCGGGTGCACGGTGGGGAGGGCGACGATGCCTTTCTGCAGGTCGATGACGACCAGCGCCGTGTTCGTGTCGAGACGGGTTGCGCTCATGATGGGGCTCCGGGGAAAGGGCGGGGAAAGCCGTGCGCGCGCATGCCGCGTCGCGCGCCGGCCGGCTTCATTGCTCGCCGATGCGGCGGATCAGCGGGATGGCGGCGGCGAGCGTGTCGATGTCGTGCGGATCGAGCTTCTCGATCGCGGCGCCGAGCCACTTGTTTTTCGCGGCGTTGCGCTTGTGTCGTGCGTCGAGGCCGGCGGCGGTGAGTTTGAACAGGATCTGGCGGCCGTCGGTCGGATGCGGTTCGCGCTCGACGAGCGCGTCTTCCTCGAGGCTCGCGAGGATCGCCTTCATCGACTGCGGCTTCATCGCTTCGGCGCGCGCGAGATCGGCAGTCGTCATCGGCCCGTGCCGGTGAAGCCGTGCGAGTGCGCTCGTCTGGGACATGCCGAGCCCTTCGGAATCGATCTCGGAGCGCAGCCGGCGGATGAGCTGGCCGACCGCGAGGGTCAGGTCGGCGGCGACGGCGTCGGCGGAAACGCCGGGTTTGCGTGGCGGGTTCATGCGGCGAATCATAGAATAAGACAGTTAAACTTGCAAGTTTGACTGTTGAATTGATCGCCGCTTGGCGACGCCGTCCGGCGCGCGATTACGTACGCCGATGCGCGACCGGTACGACTTCGCTGTAGCGCGGGGTCGCGTTCTCGTGCAGCAGATCGCCGAGATACTGGTCGAGTTCGTCCGCGGCGAGCGCGGACGGAATCTGCAGATTGGCCGGGCGTCGCTTGCCTTCGGCGCCGAGATCGAACACGGCCCAGCGGCCGTCCATGCGCACGACGGCGAGCAGCCGACCGAATGCGTTGAAGCGGTATTCGTCCTGCATGGCGTCGCTCCCCTGGCGTGAATGCGCCGGCTGCCTGCGTGTGTTTACCGGATCGAACAGGACAGCCAGCGATGGATCCGGATGGCGTCGCTCGATACGCCGGCGCGCGTCGGCGCACCGAGCAGCACGACCGTTTCGCGGCGGCCTTTCACGCGCATGCGCATCACGACGCCGTGCCCCGATTCGTTGATGAAGCCGGTTTTCTGCAGCCGGATCGGCAGGCGGCGGTAGCGCACGAGCGGGTCGGAATTCACGTACACGAGTTCGCCGTCGCCGGGGCGCACGGTGGTCGACAGATCGGTCGAGAAATAGCGGATCAACGGATCCTGCGCGGCCGCGCCGACGAGCCGCGCGAGATCTTCCGCGGTCGATACGTTGTGCGGCGACAGGCCGGTGGGCTCGCGGAAGTGCGTATGCCGCATGCCGAGCCGACGTGCTTCGCGGTTCATCGCCTTGACGAACGCGACGCGCCCGCCCGGATAGTCGCGGCTCAGCGCGGCGGCCGCGCGGTTCTCCGACGACATCAGCGCGATATGGAACATCTCGCGGCGCGACAGTTCCGAGCCGACCTGCAGCCGCGAACCGGTGAACTTGATCGTGTCGCGATCGCGCGCGGTCACGCGCAGCACGCCGTTCAGCGGACGATCGGCGTCGCGCGCGACGACGGCCGTCATCAGTTTCGAGATCGATGCGATCGGCCGGACGGTACGCGCGTTGCGCGCCAGCAGCGGGGTGCCGGAATCGACGTCGAGCACGTAGGCCGCGCGCGAATGCAGCGAACCGACCGCGCGCGGCGTATAGCCGCAACTGGCGAGCAGCTTCGGCTTCGCGGGCGGGCGCGGCCGCACGGCGGCCGTGCGTTTCGCGCGCCGCTGCTGCGGCGCGGGCGCCGCGTGGCGTTTGGCCGCCTGATGCGTCACGCGCGAGCGACGATGCTTGACGGCCTTTTTCTTGCGATGGGGTTTCTTCTTGACGGCCTTCGTATGGGCATGCGGTTGCACATGGGCGGCGCGATGCGGTTGTACGCGTTGCGCGGACGCATTCGCGGCGAATGCGAGCAGCAGGAACGACAGGGCGAGGATCAGGGTGGTCCGGGCGCGAGGCAGGCGCGCGATGAGGCCGGTCAAGCGAAAGTCTCCTTTTCACGCGCGATGCGGCTGCGCGGAATGCGTGGGCGGTCAGCGGGTGCGGGAAATTATACGGTCGATCGCGGGGCGATGACGATGGGATGACGCGCATTGACGCGTGATACGGGAGGATTTCGGTCGTTTTCGCGCTGTCGGGCCGCGGTGGGTGTGGGGTGAAAGGCGCGCAGCCACGCGGTTCAGCGTGGCCAGTTCCGCCGCGACACGACCGCAAAACTGATCGCGATCGAACCGGTCACCGCGCGTGGCGGCGCGTCTTCCAGGGCATCGCCGAAGCGAAAGCGGCGGCTGCGCCCGTCCGTGCGCTCGGCACGACGCGTCGGTGCGCGGGTCTCGGCGGCCACTGCGCGAGCGTTTGCACCCGCGACATCGCATGACGGCTCGGCCACGCAGTCGGCCGCTGGATCGAGGGACATGAACGTGAATTCCGGAAAGGGCATGTCCGTATTGAACGCCATTGCATTCGATCGGTAAAATGAATATTTCGATCGTTACGATTCCATTAAAGAATGGAACTGAAACTGCTGCGCACATTCCTGACGGTCACCGAGCTGTGCCATTTCAGCCGTGCGGCCGATGCGCTGCACATGAGTCAGCCTGCGCTCAGCAAGCAGATCGGCGCGCTCGAGGCGAGCCTCGGCGGCAAGCTGTTCGAGCGCGGTCGGCATGGCGCGGAGCTGACGCCGTTCGGCGAACGCTTTCTGCCCGACGCGCAGGCGCTCGTGCGCGATGCCGACGAAATCCTGGCGCGTGCGCGGGAAGCGACCAGCGGGCAGCGCGGGCATTTGCGGCTCGGCATCTGCCTGTCCGTGCTGACGCTCGTGCCGAAACTGATCGCCGAATTCCGCCGTTGCAATCCGGGTATCGCGGTGACGCTGAGCGACCTGTCGTCGTCCGAGCAGACGCGCCGGCTGCGCACCGGCAAGCTCGACGCCGGTTTCCTGCGCCTGCCTGCCGACGAAGGCTTGTCGTCGTTCAAGGTGATCGACGAAGCGCTCGCGCTCGCGGTACCGCCGCATCTCGGCTTCAAGCGCGTGCCGGCCGACCTCGACGTGCTCAACGAGATCGGCTTCATCGCGCTGCAGCGTGCGCGTGGTCCCGGGCTGGCCGCGCAGATCGACCGATGGTGCGTCGCGCGGCGCTTCGTGCCGCACGTGATGCAGCAGGCGGAGGACGTGCAATCGGTGCTGACGTCGGTCGCGGCCGGCGGTGGTGTCGCGTTCATCCCGTCGAGCGCGCAGTACCTGTTGCGCGACGCGACGGTGCTGCCGCTCGACGGCCGGGACGCGAAGTGGCGCGTGGGGCTCGCGTGGCGGTCCGATCGCGACGATCCCGTCACCACGCGTTTCGTGTCGTTCATGCGCGCGGCGCTCAAGGGGGCGTGACGCGGCGTATAGTGTCCGCGATCGCTTTCTTCCTGCATGCCGGCGCGACGCCGGCCGACGAACCCGAACCGATGACTTCAGAATCCGACGAATCCCCGCTCGATCCCGCACTCGTCGCCACGCTCGCGACGCTGAACGAAGCGGCCAGCGATCCGGCCGGCAAGCCATGGTCGCTGCCGAAGATCGCGAAGCGCGCGCAATTGCCGATGAGCACGCTGCGCCGCGTGTTGACGCAACTCGACGCCGCCGGCCTGAGCGCGACGACGCTGAACGAGGACGGGACCGGCAGTGCTGCGCTGACCGACGAGGGGCGCGCGGTGTGCGCGCAGTTGTTCGGCGCGAACGATGCCCGCTGAATGAAAAAACGGGCCGCCGAGGCGGCCCGTTCATCGCCGAACGACGGCAGATCGGGGTGTTCGGCCCGTGCGGGTGGCGCACGGGCCGGCGCATCGTCATCCGAGCGCGATCAGAACCACTGCTTGTAGCGGCGCACGTAGATCGTCTTGACGATCTGCGCGAGCACGATGTAGCCGACCATCGTCGCGGCGAGCCACAGCCAGTAGGTGCCCGGCAGGTGCATGAAGCCGATCGCTTCCGCGAACGGCGAGAACGGCAGCCAGCAGCCGATCGCGATCGCGGTGAAGGTCGACAGCAGCACCGGCAGCGACGCCGTGCTCTGCAGGAACGGGATCTTCTGCGTGCGCAGCAGGTGCACGACGAGCGTCTGCGACACGAGGCTCTCGATGAACCAGCCCGAGTTCATCACGATCTGGCCGCTCGCGCCGCCGTTCAGGTGATACAGCGCGCCCGCACCGAACACCGTCCACATCAGGATGTACGTCGTGATGTCGAATACCGACGACGTGGGCCCGACCCACAGCATGAAGCGGCTGATGTTGCCGGCTTCCCACTTGCGCGGCTTCTTCAGGAACTCGGGGTCCATCTTGTCCCACGGCAGCAGCATCTGCGACGTGTCGTAGATCAGGTTCAGCACGAGCAGTTGCGTCGCGAGCATCGGCTCCCACGGCAGGAACGCGCTGGCGACCAGCACCGAGAACACGTTGCCGAAGTTGGAGCTGGCCGTCATGTTCAGGTACTTCAGGATGTTGCCGAACGTCTCGCGGCCCTTGATCACGCCTTCCTCCAGCACCATCAGGCTCTTTTCGAGCAGGATGATGTCGGCGGTCTCCTTCGCGATGTCGGCGCCGCTGTCGACCGAGATGCCGACGTCGGCGTCGCGCAGCGCGGGCGCATCGTTGATGCCGTCGCCGAGGAAGCCGACGGTGTGACCGTTCGCCTGCAGCGCCTTGACGATGCGCGCCTTCTGTAGCGGCGTGAGCTTCGCGAACACGGTCGTGCGTTCGACGACCTTGGCGAGCGTGTCGTCGTCGAGCACTTCGATTTCCGTGCCGAGCATCGGTTTGCCGGGTTCGAGGCCGACCTGGCGGCACACCTTCATCGTGACGGTCGGGTTGTCGCCCGTCAGCACCTTCACCGCGACACCGTTCTCGCGCAGCGCGGCGAGCGCCGGCGCGGCCGACTCCTTCGGCGGATCGAGGAAGGTCAGGAAGCCGCGCACGACGAGATCGTGTTCGTCGGCGGTGCGGTATTGCGCACGCTCGTCGCCGCGCGGGATCGTGCGCGTGGCGAGCACGAGCACGCGAAAGCCGTCCTCGTTGTACGCGGTGGCCTGTTCGAGCAGCCGCTTGCGGGCCACGTAGTCGAGCGGGCGTACGCCGTCTTCATCCTGCACGTGCGTCGACACCGCGAGCATTTCCTCGACCGCGCCCTTGCAGATCAGCAGATGCGTGCCGCGCGTATCCTCGACGACGACCGACAGGCGGCGCCGCACGAAGTCGAACGGCAGTTCGTCGATCTTCTTGTAACCCTGCGGCTTCACGCGTTCGCCGATCTCGTCGGCGCGCGCGACGACCGCGATGTCGATCAGGTTCTTCTGGCCGCTCTGGTGGAAGCTGTTCAGCCAGCCGAGCCGCAGGATGTCCTCGTTCTTGTGGCCGGACAGGTCGAGGTGATGTTCGAGGATGATCTTGTCCTGCGTGAGCGTGCCGGTCTTGTCGGTGCACAGCACGTCCATCGCGCCGAAGTTCTGCACCGAGTTCAGCCGCTTGACGACGACCTTGCGGCGCGCCATCGCGACCGCGCCGCGCGCGAGGTTCGCGCTGACGATCATCGGCAGCATCTCGGGCGTGAGGCCCACGGCCACCGCGAGCGCGAACGTGAGGGCGCTCAGCCAGTCGCCCTTGGTCAGGCCGTTGATCATGAACACGATCGGCACCATCACGAACATGAACTTGATCAGCAGCCAGCTGACGCTCGCGACGCCGCGGTCGAAGCTCGTCTCGATGCGCTTGTGGCTCACGACGTTGCGCGCGAGCGAGCCGAAGTAGGTCTCTTCGCCGGTCGCGACGACGACGGCCGTGGCCGTGCCGCTGACGACGTTGGTGCCCATGAAGCAGACGTTCTCGAGATCGAGCAGCGACGCCGGTGCGTCGTTCGCCGCGCCCGCCGCGTGCGTGCCCGCGGATTTGCCGGCCACCGCGCCGAGCGTGTCGTACTTCTCGACGGGCAGCGCCTCGCCGGTCAGCACCGCCTGGCTGATGAACAGGTCGCGCGACGCGAGCAGCCGCACGTCGGCGGGGATCATGTCGCCGGCGGAAAGATGCACGATGTCGCCGACGACGACGTCGCGCATCGGCACTTCGCGGCGCGACGGCTCGGCCGTGTCGGTCACCGCGCGCTGCACGGTCGCGGTCGTGCGGACCATCGCCTTGAGCTTCTCGGCCGCGCGCAGCGAACGGAATTCCTGCACGAAGCGCAGCAGCGCGCTGATCGTGACCATCGTCAGCAGGATCGTCATGCCGACGTAGTCGCGCTCGTCGGGCGCCGCGAAGTAGACGTCGGTGAAGAAGCTGATGGCGGCCAGAACCAGCAGCACGTAGACGAACGGGTTGTGGAACGAGAGCAGCAACTGCCGGGTCCAGTGCGGCGGCTTGTCGTGCGCGATTTCGTTCGGGCCATGCTGCTGCAGGCGGTCGGCGGCCTGGTCGTAGGTGAGGCCGCGCGTGCTGGTGTACAGCGACTTCAGCGTGTCTTCGAGCGGGCGGGCCGCTTCCTGCGCGGCGCGCATGGTGCGCGGTTCGTTCTGCTGGCCGGCGCCGGCCTTGATGAAGCCGCGCTGTTTCTTGTGCGAGGTGTTGTGTCGTGTCGTCATGAGTCGCTCCTTGCGCACGAGGCGGCGGGCGGGGAGCGACCGTGACGTTATCGACGCACGAGCGCTCCCCGCCGCGTCGCGTCAGGCGCGATCGGCTGTGGATCGGTAAAGGCGGGAACGCTCGCCGGCGCGCATGATGCGGACGGCGTGTCGATGCGCAGCGTCGCACCGGCGAGCGGTAATCGACTACTGTCGTCTGAGTTCATCTGCACTCCTGTCGGTTGCGGATAGTCGGCACGGGCGATCGGCAGCGGCGCGCGCAACGAGGCGCGCGGCCGGACGGCACGCGAACGGAGAGCGCACGCGGCTGGCGCCGCGCGCAACACGAACGCACGCGCGCGACGGCGCGTCGCGTGCATTCGACAACATCGAAAAATTCGGCGGGAGATCTGGCCCGTGGTCAGGCCGGAAGGGCGCCGCATCCTGCTTCCCGGGATGCGGCAGAAGACGAGGCTCTGCGCGTTTTCCTCAGGCAGCAGTCAAGTTGGCCAGGGACCAACTACAACTCGCATCGGTGTTCACAGAACACTCCATGTAACTAGACGGGGGCGATGGTAATGGCTCGCTGTGCGAAGCGTCAACCCTTTTGTCAGGCGTTATTTCGAGATGCTTGATCGCGCCGGTGTGCGTTCGCGGGCGCGCCGGACAGCCCGCAACGAAACAGCCGCACGCACACCTTGTCGGCATGCGCGCGGCTGCGTCGAACGCGGTGCCGGTTACTGGTTCGCGGTCGCGACGGCGGCGCCCGCATCGAGGATGCCCGAGCCGGCCGGCAGCGCGGTGCACGACGTGCCGGCCGCCAGCTTCGCCGCGCGCGTGCCGCCTTGCAGCTTCTGCAGGATCTGCGCGGGCGTGAGGTTGCCGTTCACCGACAGCATCAGCGCGGCGACCCCCGTCACCTGCGGCGTCGCGAGGCTGGTGCCGTTCGCGAGGCCGTAGGTGTCCGAGCCCGGCGTCGTCGTGCCGGTGTTCGACGTCGACAGGATGTTGACGCCCGGTGCGCTCAGCGCGACATCGGCGCCGAAGTTGCTGAACGATGCGCGGCGGCCCGTCGCATCGGTCGCGCCGACGGAGATCACGCCGCGGCAGTTGGCGGGCTGGTCGAGCCCGGTCGACAGGCCGTCGTTGCCGGCCGCGACGACCACGGTCACGCCTTTCGCGGTCACGTCGTCGATCGCCTGCTGGAACGTCGTGCTGCACGCGCCGACTCCACCGAGGCTCAGGTTGATGATCTTCGCCGGCCGCGGGTTCGTCGGTACACCGGTCACCGGAATGCCGGCCGCCCAGCGCATGCCGTCGGCGATGTCGCTCGTCACGCCGCCGCACTTGCCGAGTACGCGCACCGGCAGGATCTGGCCGAGCCACGATACGCCGGCGATACCGGTGCCGTTGTTGGCGGTCGCGCCGATCACGCCCATCACGCGCGTGCCGTGCCAGCTGCTGTCGCTCGGCTGGCTCGCGCAGTGATAGAACGGGCCGTTGGCGTTGTCGAGTTCCTGCTGCGTGACCCAGTCGCCCGGATCGGTCGCGTCCGGGCCGCGCGTCAAGCCGTTGTTGCTGGTGTTGACGTTGCTGATGAAGCTGTAGCCGGACAGCAGGTTGCCGACGAGGTCGCCGTGCGGCCGATAGCCGGTGTCGAGCACGGCCGTGACGACGGTCGGCGAACCCTTGGTCACGTTCCACGCGGGCGGCAGGTCGATGCCGGCGGTCGGGTCGGACAGATACCACTGCTGGTTGTAGAGCGGGTCGCTCGGCGTGTCGCGGATCTGCATCGGGTGATCGGGTTCCGCGTAGTCGACATCGCTGTCGGCCGCGAACGCCTGCGCGAGCGCGGCGGCATCGGTGGCGGCCATGCGCTGGCCGAGCGACAGCACGGCCGCGCCGTTCGAGATGGTGCGCTCGACCTGCACGTTCACCGGCGTTTGCGCGACCGTGCTCGCGTACGCACGGGCGCTGCCGGTCACCGGCGCCGTCCAGCGCGTCATCGCGCGCTGGATCACCGCGTCGAGTCGCGCACCGTTGTCGACGGCCGCCATCGCTCGGGGGGCCGTCAGCGTCTTCAGCTTGACGATGAGGTGATCGACCGGCGGCTCGACCGGTGCGGTCTGCGCGGCCATCTGCACGGCGGCCTGCTGCGACGTGCACGCATTGGTGCCGGACGACGCGGGCGGGGTGGTCGGTGCGGGCGTGGGCGCAGGCGCGGGCGCCGGTGCGGGTGACGCGTTGGACGAAGACGGGTTGCTGCCGTCGCCGCCGCCTCCGCCGCAACCGGCGAGGGGCAGCAGGGCGGCGGCGGACAGCATGCCGGCGAGCATGCGCGCATGTGCGAGGCGCGCCAGCGCGAAATTGAAACGTTTGGCTCTCATGTTGAAAGTCGATCCTCGTAGATAACCGTCGTGCCGGCGGTGGCGCTGGTCCGGGCGAGCCGGACCTTGTCGTTTTTGTCTGACGGTTGCAGCAGGTTGCTGCGACGCGCCATGCACTGGGTAACGGCGTGCGCGGCGGCTTCTTGAGTGCGTTTCGCGAGAAAAACAGGCGGTGCCGCAAACGATTACGTTGGTGCGTCGCAGCATGAACGCGCGTTTGGAACGACCGGCACAGAGCCGGTGCGCGGACCGGTCGGGCAGGAGGCGCGGGCGAGCGGGTTTGCGCGGCACGGAAAACGTCTTTCAGGATCCGGCCGCGGCGGAAGGTGGTTTACGCTTCCCCTGATATGACGCGAATATTGTCGGGCGTACGATCGCGACTCGATCAACGTTTCGTCAGGAGACAAGCATGGATCGTCGTTTCCGTTGGCTTGCCGTCGCGCTGGCCTGTGCGCTGGCCGGCACCGCGCACGCGCAGGCTCTTACCGGTACGCTGAAGAAGATCAAGGACACGGGCGTCGTGTCGCTGGGCATTCGCGAGTCGTCGGTGCCGTTTTCGTATTCGGACAACCAGCAGAAGAACATCGGCTATTCGCGGGACATCGCGTCGCGCATCATCGACCAGTTGAAGACGGAGTTGAACCTGCCGAACCTCACGGTGAAGGAAATCCCGATCACGTCGCAGAACCGGATTCCGCTGCTGCAGAACGGGACGATCGACTTCGAATGCGGTTCGACGACGAATACGCTCGAACGGCAAAAGCAGGCCGCGTTCTCGAACAGCATCTTTCTGTACGGCATCCGCTTCAGCACGCGCAAGGATTCGGGCGTGAAGGACTTCGCGGACCTGGCCGGCAAGACGGTCGCGACGACGGCCGGTACGTCGGACGAGCGCCTGCTGCGCAAGCTCAACGAAGAGAAGGCGATGAACATGACGATCATCAGCGCGAAGGATCATGCCGAAGCGTTCATGAACGTCACGACCGGGCGCGCGGTGGCGTTCGTGATGGACGAGCCGCTGCTGTACGGCGAGATCGCGAAGGATCGCAACCCGGGCGCGTACACGGTCACCGGTACGCCGCTCGTTCATGAAAACTACGCGTGCATGATGCGCAGGGACGATCCGCCGTTCAAGCGCGTCGTCGACGGCGTGATCGCGAAGATGCAGACCTCGGGCGCGGCCGAGAAGCTGTACGACCAGTGGTTCACGCAGCCGATTCCGCCGAAGGGCGTGAGCCTGAACTATCCGCTGTCGGCGGAGATGAAGCAGCTGTTCAAGAATCCGACGGATCAGGCGCAGTACTGAGCACCGCGTCGTGGCGATGTCGCGCCACCCATGAAAAACCGCCGGCACGTGCCGGCGGTTTCGCTTTGCGGCCCGGTCGCTCGTGCGCCGGACGCGCGCGTCAGGCCTTGATTTCAGGCCCGCGTGCGGCCGGCCGTGCCGGCGCCGCCGGGGCGGGAGCGGGCGCCATCGAACGCGCCGAAGGTTGCACCGGCACGATCACGACGACCGGTTCCGGCATGGCCCACGGCGCCATCGCGAACCCGACGGGCTGCGGCATCGGCATCGCGAACGCGTTGGCGAGCGCGATGTGCTGGAGCGCCATCATCTGCTGCTGCATCGCGAGCATCTGCGCCTGCGCCGCCTGCATCCGGTACTGCACGGCCTGCATTTGCCGCAACGCTGCCGCGGGCGGCATGCCGCCCGACGACGACGTCTGCATCTCGAAGCTCGCACCGCCTTGCGGGCTGTGCCAGCTCCACGTGCTGACCTTCATCGGGCCGACGGCCGTCTGGACGACACGCGTCTCGGCTTTCACGGGCACGGCCTGCCCGTTGACATTGACGAACATCGGTTGGGCGGCCGCCGCCGCGCCGGGCTGCCCGGCCAGCGCGAACACGGGCACCAGCGCCAGCGCGCCCGCCGCCATATACGAACGGAATCGCATCTTCGTATCTCCATCAAACGAGACTGATCGAATCAACAATGACGTGCGGCTCACGGAGTGAGCCACCCGAGACAATGCCGCCGCCGGCTTAAATCAACATTAAAACCGCCGCCGGCGGCCCGATCGGCGCATGTCGGGACCGGCCATTCAACCTCGCCCGCGCCAGGGAAATCCTGTCGCCGGATGCAACAACAGGCACAATACGGAATTCGCCACGATCGCACGCATGTTCGACATTCGAACATTGGCGGTGCGGCACTGCTGTCCGACCTCCTTCCCAGTCGTCATGAACGCCACGCTCACTCCCGCGCGCGAGTCGAATTCGCCGCGCTTCCTGCTGTTCCTGATCTGCCTGTTCGCGTCCGCCGGCCAACTCGCGATCGACATCTACGTGCCCGCGCTGCCCGACATGGCACGTTCGTTCGCGACCACGCCGCAGGCGATCCAGTCGAGCGTGTCCGGTTACATGGCGGCCTACGCGCTCGGCCAGCTGATCTTCGGGCCGATCGCCGACGCCTACGGCCGCAAGCGCGTGCTCGCCTTCGGGCTCGTGATCTACACGATCGGCTGCCTGCTGTCCCTCGGCGCGCCGAACCTGGAGACGTTCGTGCTCGCACGCTGCCTGCAGGGCTTCGGGATCGCGACGACCAACCTGCTGGCGAAGGCGATCATCACCGATTCGTTTTCCGGCCAGGCGCTGATGCACGCGTTCACGTACATGTCGATCGCATGGGGGCTGGCGCCGATCATCGCGCCGGTGATCGGCGCGCACCTGCAGGAATGGTTCGGCTGGCGTGCTTGCCTCGTGTTCCTGCTGGTCTACTCGCTGGCGATGTGGGCGCTGCTGTGGCGCTACCGCGAGACCTTGCCGAAGCCGGTGCATCTCGAGCCGCGCACGCTGATGGCGAACGCGGGCAAGGTGCTGGCCAGCCCGGTGTTCCAGAGCTGCTTCCTCGCCCAGGGGCTGTGCTACAGCATCCTGCTGGTGTTCAACATCGTCGGGCCGTTCATGGTGCAGACCACGCTGCACAAGCCGCCGACCTTCTTCGGTTATCTCGCGCTCGGCATCGGCCTCATGTATTTCCTCGGCGGTTTGTCGAACCGGATTCACGGGCGCGGGCTGCCGAGCGCCGAGCAACGGCTGCGGATCGGCGCGCGCGTGATGGCGGGCGCGTCGGTCGCGATGCTGGTGCTGGCGCTGACCGTCGGCCTGCGCGTGTGGACGCTCGCGACGCCGGTGCTCGTGATGGGTTTCTGCGCCGGTGCGATGTATCCGACGCTGATGGCCAAGGGCAATTCGCTGTTTCCGCATATCGCCGGCCTGACGAGCGCGATTCTCGGCTGTGCGCTGCTGCTCGTGTCGTCCGCGATGATGGGGCTGGCCGGTTTCGTGTCGATTCACGTGCTGACGCCGCTGGCGGTGTTTTTCGTCGCGTTGTCGTTCATCGTCGTGTGGATGGTGACGAAGCTGCTGCGGTATCTGTCGCAGCAGCAGGCGGCGCCGGTGGTGTGCGGGAGCGGGGAGGCGGCGTAAGCGCCGGGTGGTGACCGCGGCCCACGAGCCGGATCCTGCTGAATCGCGTCGCCCGGTCCGACGCCGCTGACGTGATCGCCGCGAACCATCCGGCAAGCGTGCGTCGATCGCGCTGGTTCGACGGCTCGGGTTCAGGCAAGCGGGATGTTCGCCGCGCTGTCTGCGCATCGGCGGCGAATGGCGCGACCACGAGCGTTTGGGCATTGCTGGCCGACGACGCGCGCGAAGCCGGCACCTGACGGTCGATTCCCGTCCCGGTCACATTCCTTGCAGCGGATGCGCGGCCCCGGCCTGCTGCAACAGCGACACGGCAACCGGATCCGGCAGTCCGTTCGGATCGATCGCGCCAGCCTTCGCCAGCGCAACGAGATCGCCGTCGACGCCCGGTTGCCCGGCCACGAACGAGGTGGTCAGGAACGCCGGCGCGGCGAGCGAGACCGCATAGCGCTGCTGCAGGTTCGTCACGACGGCCGATTGCGCGGCCTGCACGGTGTCCGGGCTGTTCATGGCCCGCTGGTAGCGCAGGCTGCCCTGGAAATTGCCGATCAGCCCGGCCGTGTTCGTCCCGAGTTGCGCCGCGAGATAGACCAGCATCAGCTCGGTCTCGGGCGTCGTGTTGAAGGTGCCGCCCGCATAGGCGAGCGAATGCAGGCTCGCGCCGCCCGACGCCACGGTGATGACGCATGGCAGCGCGGCGTCGAGCGTCACACGGTAGTTGCCGCCGCCGTCCGTCAGCGTCGTTGCCGAGCCGACCGCGCAATTGACCGTGACCTGCGCGCTCGCGAGCGCGTCGCCCGTCGCGGCCGTGCCCGATAGCGCGACGGTCTGCGTGTTGTCGTTGAAGCATACGTCGACACCGAAGCAGGCATCGCCGTTGCAGGCCTGGAGGGCGGCGAGCGCTGCAACGCACAAGACGCCCAGCGCGGGGCGGGTGAAGCGTTCGTGGCGGATGTTCATGGTCGCAGGCCATCGAGAGAATGAGGCAACCGGTGCGCGTCGGGAATGCGGCGCTGCTGTCATTCTAGGTGCTGAACCGCGGTGCTGCTGGCCCGTTCGGTCTGCCGCTGGCGGCTTGCGCGCGGTATGGCCGGGCCGGGGCGTCATTGGCGCGGGTGGCGGGCCGGCGCCAAGACGTAAGCGAGCAACAGGCTCAGCAGAACGCTGAGCCCGAGCACGTGCCAGTGGCTGGCGAGCAATCGCTGGAAGTGTTCGCCCATGTCCGGCGTGATCCACCAGCAGCTTATCGGATGCATGCGAGCCTGGTGGCATTCCAGGATGCCGCCGTTGCGATACGCGTCCCACAGGCTGTCGGCGGCATACAGGCCCAAGCAGAGCGGGATGATCTGTACGCCATGCCGGAGCAGTTTGCCCTCGGTTTCGGGTGTCATCGTTGTCGGTCCGGAATCGGCCTGCGTCGGTTCGTCGTCGGTGCCCGAATGCACCGCATGCGCGATATTGTCGAACTAATTCATCCCGTCCACAATGATTTGCGGCTTGGCCGGTCCGGTCGAATAATCGGGCGACTGCACTCGACTTCTCCGGCCGGCCGCCGAAGGCGAATACGGCCGGCCAGTAAGGCCGGCTCGCCGCCTCAGGGCTTGCGCGCGGCCGGCTTCGCGAACGCGCCGCGCACCTCGAAGCCGATCGCATCCGCGACGTTGCCGCGCGCATCGACGAGTTCGAGCCGGTGCCGGCCCGGCCATGGCAGCCACGCGACGCGATCGGCATGCCCGATCACCTTGTCGTCGAGCCGCCACGCGAACTTCGCCGCGCGCCCGGACGAGCGCTCGAACCAGATCCGCTGGTTCTTCGGCGGAATGTCCGGGTCGATCGCGAAGATCGTGCCGTCGGTCGGCGCGCCGATCGTCAACGGCGCGCGCGCGCCGTCCCTGCCCGGCGTGACCGGCGCCGCGAGCCGGATCGTGTCGACCGCCGTGCCCGCGATGAACCACTCGTTGCGGGCCGGCTCGATGTCGCGCTCGAACGCGATGCGGCGCGTCTCGACGCCGGCCGGCGCACGCGGCGCACGGCTCGGCAGGTCGCGGTGCAGATAGCCGACGACGGCCGACCACACGGGCGACGCGCCCGTGACGCCCGACACGTCCCACATCGGCGAGCCGTCCGCATTGCCGACCCATACGCCGACCGTATAGCGCGACGTGAAACCGACGGTCCAGTTGTCGCGCATGTCCTTGCTCGTGCCGGTCTTGACCGCGGAAAAGAAGCGCGTCGTGAGCGGGTTGTCGAAGCCGAACGTGCGCACGCGCGCATTGTTGTCGGACAGGATGTCGGTGACGACGAAACTGGCCGCCTCGCTGAACACGCGCGTGCCGGCGTCCGGCCGCGCGGGCGCCGCTGCGCCGGCTGCCGCCGTCGGCGCCCCGGCCGGCAGGTCGACGACCTTGCGCGCGACGCCGCCGTTCGCGAGCGCGCGGTATGCGTTGGTCAGCGACAGCAGCGTGACGTCGGCACTGCCGAGCGCGAGGCTGAAGCCGTAGTAATCGCCTTCCTGCGCGAGCGGCAGGCCGAGTGCGGTCAGCGTGCGCGCGAAGCGGTGCGGCGTGACGAGCACGAGCGTGCGCACGGCCGGCACGTTCAGCGAACCACCGAGCGCGCTGCGCACGCTCACCCAGCCCTTGAAATCCTTGTCGTAGTTCTGCGGAATGTACAGGCCGCCGCCGGCGGCGAGGTTGATCGGCGCATCGTCGAGCAGCGACGCGGCCGTCAGCCGCTTCTCGTCGAGCGCCTGTGCATAGAGGAACGGCTTGAGCGTCGAGCCGGCCTGACGCGGCGCGAGCACGGCGTCGACGTCGCGCGCGCTCGACAGCGCCCCCGACGAACCGACCCACGCGCGGATCTCGCCGGTCGCGTTGTCGATCACGACCACCGCGCCGTCCTGTACGTTGCGCCGGTGCGCGGGCGCGTCGAGCTCGGTCAGCGCGCGCGTCAGCGTGTCGCGCGCGAAGCGCTGCAGCGGCGCATCGAGCGTCGTGCGGATCTGCGCGCCGGCCGCCGGCTTGACCTCGGCCGCGATGCGCCGCGCGAAGTGCGGGGCGAGGGCGGCGCCGTCGTCGCGGACGGTATTGGCTGGGCGTGCGACGACGAGCTGCACGTAGCCGTCGAGCGACGCGCATGCCTGCTCGGCATGCATGTCGCGCAGGATCCGGCACGCGCGCTCGGCGATCTTCGCGGGTGCCGCGTTCGGCGCCCGCACGAGGGCGGCCGCGATCGCGGCCTCGCGCGCGTCGAGGCCCGACGGCGCCTTGCCGAACAGCACCTGCGACAGCGCGCCGAGCCCGATCGTCTCGCCGCGGAACGGCACCAGGTTCAGGTAGGCCTCGAGGATCTGGTCCTTGCGCCAGCTGCGTTCGAGCCACAGCGCGTTCACGGCCTGCGTGGCTTTCTGCGGCAGCGAGCGCTGACCCGAGCGGCGCGGCGAATCGCTGAGCAGGCCCGCGAGCTGCATCGTGACGGTCGACGCGCCGCGCGTGCGCTCGTTCCACAGGTTGCCCCACGCGGCGCCGGCGATGCCGCGCCAGTCGACGCCGCTGTGTTCGTAGAAGCGCTTGTCCTCGGACACGACGATCGCCTCGCGGAACGCGGGCGATACGTCGGCGAGCGACACCCAGTCGCCGCGCCGTTCGGTGAGGTCGATGCGCGTGCGCTGCAGCGGCGTGCCGTCGCGCGCGAGCAGCACCCAGTCGGAACTGCGCCAGTTGCGGCGCACGTCGTCGTAGCCGGGCAGCGCATGCGCGACGAGCGGCGCGGCCAGTACGACGGCGACGAATACGCGGCCGGCGAAACGCGCCGGCCGCGGCAAAGCCAGATCGATCATCACTTGCTCGTTACTTGCCCGCGTCGGCCGGCTTCACGGTCAGCGGCGGGTTCGGCCACAGGCCGTACACGGACGGTGCATACAGCGCCTCGACGCGCGTCGGCGGCAGGCCGAACGTGCCGACGTTGTTCAGCCGCACCGTGTACTCGACCGAGAATTTGCCCTTCGGCAAATAGTCGTAGTACGCGCGATAGCCGTCGAAGTCGCGCTCGATGAACGCTGGCCATGCACCGTCCGGCGTTTTCTCGCCCTGCGTCGCGGCTTCGGAATCGCGGCCGAGGCCCGACCCGAGGATCGTCGCGCCGGACGGAATCGGATCGTTGACGACGACCCACGTCATGTCGCTCTGCGCATCGATGTCGAGATGCACGCGCACGACGTCGCCGCGCGTCAGCACGCCCTTGACGGCCGGCGATACGGGCGTGACGGTCTTCGTGATCCGGTAGCCGGCCGCGAACGGCGCGCGCAGCGGCACGGCGGCGAGGCTTTCGACGGTCGCCCACGGGCGACCGGTGCCGTCCTGCGTGACCGACAGCGTCGCCGGCCCCTGTGACGCACGCGGCCACGGCATCAGCACGCTGCGCGCGGCGGCCGCGCGGGTCGCGGGCGTGGCCGACGCCGACGCCGACGGCGCCGCCGACGCGGGGGTATCGGCGGGCGCGGCCGAGCCTGCCTGCGACCACGAGATCGCGCGTTCGTTGCCGCCGAGCGCGATCTTCGTCGTGCCGGCGACCGGCGTGCTCTCGTAGGTGCGCGAGAAGCGCTCGACCGCGAGCAGGCCGAGCGCGTTCGACGTGGTCGTCTGCCAGGCGCCCTGGCGTTGCAGCGCGAGCAGGCCGGCGGTCACGCGCGGCATTTCATCCTTCCATGCCGGGTCGCCCGCGAATTCCAGCGCGAGACGGGCGGCATTGGTCTCGTTGCTGGTCATCAGCCACCACAGGTCGTCGTCGCGCGCGGTCGAGAACACTAGCTGCGTGCCCTGGTACGTCAGGCGCGCCCGCAGGATCTGGTCGACCTGCGCGCGTTTCTCGTCGCGTTGCGGGATGTCCTTCACGCGCGTCAGGATCGCGTGATAGTCGATCACCGCCGACGTCGGCCACTGGTTCGGCGCGATCTCGATCGAACCCAGCATGCGGCCCTGCGCGGCGCCATAGCGCGACAGCGCCTCGATCGCGGCGAGCTTGCGCAGGTCGCGATCCTGGCGCGGCGCCCACGCGTTGCGCTCGAGGCGACCGTCGACGAAGCGCGCGAGCCCGGCTTCGAGCTGCGTGCGCAGGTCTTCCGGCAGCGCGAAGCGCGGATCGAGACGGCTGGCTTCGTCGGACACCACGAGCAGGTACGACGACAGCGTCGGGCTGCCATGGTGCGAATCGTCGGACGACGGCGGGAAGTAGCTCGCCAGCCCGTCGCTGTCGAGATAGACGGGCATGCGCGCGATCAGCGCCTGCCATTGCGCGGGGTCGCGCAGCCCGATCGCACGCGACGTCTGCTGTTCGAGGCAGCGGTACGGATAGCGCTCGAACCAGCGGCGCACGCCGGGCAGGCCGTCGGCGAGCTTCGACTGCAGCGACACGGCGATGCCGCCGCGCGGTACGCCCTGGGCGTTGCTCACCGCGCCGGCCGGGGCCGACACGGGCACCGTCAGCGTGCCATCGACCTGCGCGAGCGTCGCCTGCTGCACCGTGACCGGCAGCGCGGGCACGACCTTCTGCGCGACCGCCAGCGCGTCGGACGCGCGCTTGCCGCCTTGCTCGGCCGCCTCGATGCGCCAGTTCAGCGCACCGGCCGCATCGAGCGCCTGTTCGGGCACGGTGATCGTCCACGCGACTTCGGTGGCCGCATTCGCCGCCAGCGACACGGTTTGCGGTGCGACGTCGAGGCCCGTCACGTGCGGCGTCACGAAGACCTGCATCGCGCGGTCGGTCGTGTTGCGCAGCGTGACCTGCGCACGGAACGCGTCGCCTTCGCGCACGAGCGGCGGCAGGCCGGAGATCAGTTGCAGATCCTGCGTGCTGCGGATCGACGTGCTGCCCGTGCCGAAACGGTCGGGGCCGACCGCCGCGATCGCGACGATCCGGAAGCGCGTGAGCGCGTCGTTCAGCGGCACCTCGACGGTCGCGCTGCCGTTGGCGTCGAGCGTCACGCGCGGGTTCCACAGCAGCAGCGTGTCGAACAGCTCGCGGGTCGGCGCGCTGCCGCCCCCGCCGCCGGCCGGCACGGCCTTGCGGCCGAAGTGGCGGCGGCCGACGATTTCCATCTGCGCGGTGGCCGTCTCGACACCGTACGCGCGCCGGCGCAGCATCGCGTCGAGCAGGTCCCAGCTGTTGTTCGGCATCAGTTCGAGCAACGCCTCGTCGACGGCCGCAATGGCAATCTGCGTGCCGGCCGGTGCCGGCTGGCCGTTCGGCAGCGTGACCTTCACGTGCGCCTGCGCCTTGCCGCGCACCGTGTAGCGCGTCGCGTCGGTCGTCACGGTCACGCCGAGGCGGTGAACGCCCGTGCCGACCTTGATCTCGCCGAGCCCATAGCGGAACGTGGGCTTCGACAGGTCGACGAACGCGGTCGGCGCTTCATAGTGGCGGCCTTCGCGCCAGAACGCGCGCGCCCATTCGACCGGCGCCTTCCAGCCCCACGTGAAGAACGAGTACCACGGCACCTCGCGAATCCGGCCGCGCAGCGCGAGCACCGACACGTAGACGTTCGGCCCCCACGAGTCGCCGACCTTCAGGTCCACGGTCGGGTTCTTGCCGTTCAGCTCGACGATGTGCGTTTCCATCACGCCGCCGCGCTCGACCGCGACGAGCGCGGTCGCGTAGCGGAACGGCATGCGCACCTGGAAGCGGGCCGTTTCGCCCGGTTCGTACGACGTTTTCTCGGGGATCACGTCGATCCGGTCGGTGTTGTCGCCGCCGAACCAGAGTTCGTCCTCGCGCGTGACCCACACCGACGTCGATGCATTCGACGTGCGGCCGTCGCCGTCCTTCGCGACCGCGATCAGCTGCACGTTGCCGGCCTGTTCGAGCGTCGCGTCGCAGGCCATGCGGCCCTTGTCGTCGGTCTTGCCCGAGCACAGCACGCCGAGGTCGCGCGTATCGCTCTTGTTGTCGTACGCATAGAAGCCGCCGACCATCCGCTTGCGCGACGACGTCGTGATGCGCGCGACACCCTTGATCTCGATCGGCACCGACGCGCGCGGCTTGCCCTGCAGGTCGACCGCCAGGGCCTGCACCGGCACGCGCTGGCCGACCGACACCCAGCGGCCGGCCTTGATGCCGGCCACCACCGCGGCCGGCCACAGGATCGTGTCGCCGCGGATCGTCTGCACTTCGCCGTTCGGGTCCGCGAACGTCGCCTCCAGCGCGATGCGCTTCGGTGCGTCGACGTCCGGCAGGCCCTTGAGCGTGACGGTGCCCGCGCCGTTGCGGTCGAGCGTCAGCGGCAGCTTGTCGGCGATCAGCTTCGTCGCGTCGGGGTCGTGGTTCGACGACGACGCGTTGTCACCGTCCTGCGCATCGTCGTCGGCGTTGCCGTCGCTCGTGTCGGGGCGATACGGCGTGAAGCTGAAATCCTCGAAACGATCGGCGAACGGCGGCGACGCCCACTTCATCAGCGCCGACACCTGTACCGGCAGGTTCGATGCGCCGCCGCCCGACACGTAGTCGATCTGCACCGCGAGCGGCGCTTCCTTCGCGGCGACGAGCGGGCTCTTCTGCGCGTCGCGCGCGCCGATCGAGCCTTTCAGCACCGGCAGGCGGAACGCCTCGACCCGGAAGCTGCCGCTGTAGTAGGTGGTGCTCGGCGCATCTTCCGGGCCGCCTTCGAGTTCGACGCTGTATTCGCCGAGCTTCGCGGCGGCCGGCAGCGTGAACTGCGAGTCCGCGCTGTGGTCGGCCGCCCACGTGAGCGGCAGCTTGTAGGTCTGGCCCGTGCCGAGATGGCGGATCGCGACGCGCGTCGGGTATTGCGACGGGAACGCGAGACTCTGCAGCGTCTCGGTGCGGATGAAATGCTTCATCGACACGGTTTCGCCGGCGCGCAGCAACGTGCGGTCGAACACCGTATGCGCGCGCACGGTCGGCGCGCTGTCGGTGTCGGTCGGCACGTTGAAGCGCCACGATTCGATCCCGCGGTTCCAGCCCGAGCTGACGAACGCCATGTCGGGGCCCGTCTTCGGGTCGTCGACGCGCGCCGACACGAAATAGTCGTCGAAGCGCTGCTCCGACGAGCTGCACGCGCGCTTCGGCTCGAACGGCCCGTCGATCTTCAGCAGGCCCTGCGCGTCGGTCTTGCCGGCCGCGATTTCGTCGCCGTTGCAGTCCGACACGCGGATCTGCGCGTTCGGCACCGGCTTGCCCTTGTCGAGCGTCGTGACCCACACGAGATTGTTCTCGCGGCCCTGCTTCAGATGCACGCCGAGGTTCGTGACGAGCACGGTGGTGCGCACGTACATGCTCGACGGCTTCGCGAGCAGCGAGCGGCCGAGCGCGGGCGACGCGAGTTCGAGCACGTAGAAGCCGGGCTTGTCGATCGGCACGCCGACCACTTCGAACGGGCGCAGCGTCTTCGGGTCGGCCTTCGGCAGCGTCAGCACCTGCGCGCCGGGCTCGCCCGTCAGCAGCGACAGCGAGCGCACGTCGATGCGGCGGTTCTTCGGCGCCGGCTGCTTTTCGCCGGCTTCGAGCGGCACGTACACGGGGTGCTGGCCCTTGCGTTGCAGCAGGCCGGGAATCTGGTCGTCGATCGAGCCGGCCGTCATCGACCAGTTGTCGAACCGATCGACGGTGCGCATCCATTGACGGATCGCGGTGTCGTTCTCGACCTTCAGGTTCGCGAATTGCGCGCCGCCCGCATTGAGGCCGGCGATATGCAGGTCGGCCTCGACGTTGCGCAGCGTGACGGGCACCAGCGCCGGCGTACCGGGTTCGGCGAAGCGCTCGACGATCCCGAAGGTGCCCGACGAGAATTTCGCGAGCGGCGGCATCGGCGCGGTGCGCGTCGCGAGCGGGAACAGGTCAGCGTTGGACAGCGGCCGGTCGGTCACGTCGTGCAGGTCCGACGGCAGCTCGACGGTCAGGGCGGCTTGCGCGGGCAGCGGCGGGTTGAACGTGACGGTCGTCACTTCCTCGCTATGATCGTCGGCCGCGAAGGTCGGCGACAGCGAACCGTCGGGGCCACGCAGCTTGATCGCTTCGGCCTGCTTGCGCGCGACCGGTGCGTTGAACGACAGCGTGAGCGGGCGCAGCGGCGTGCAGGGCGCCTTCGCGTTCTCGCGTTCGCACGAGAAGCTCGCGGCGAACGGTGCGCGCACGGTGAAATCGAAGCGCCGTTCGGTTTCGTTCGCGATGCCGCTCGGGCTCGCGACGCCCTTGCCGTACACGAGCTGCATCTTCGCGCTCGCCGGCAGCGCCTGCGAGCACGACAGCGTCAGCACGCGCGCCGCCTCCTTCTTCAGCCCGAAATGATCGAGCAGCGCATTGCGCGTATCGTCGTCGGCCGCCGTGACCGGAATGCGGTTGCCAATGCCGGCCGCTTCGCACCAAATGTTCGCGAGCGCCGAACGCGGCTCGGCCGGGCCGTTCAGCTTCATCACGAAGACCTGACGCTCCTCGATCTCGCGGGAGCCGGGGCGCACCGACACCGGGAACGGGCCGCCCGTCTGGAACGTGAAGCGACGCGGGCCGCTCGCCGCATTGCCGGCGACCGAGCGCAGCGTGTCGTTGAGCGCGACCGCGCAGCGGACGCCCGGCGGCAGGTCGCTTTCGAAATCGTAAACCCAGGTCTTGTCGTCGAGCCAGTGGCCCTGGCCGCGCGCGGCCGTCGAATCGTTACAGGTCACGCGCGCCGGATTCGGCGCGGAGGCCGAGCCGAAGGCGACCATCGGTTCGTCGAACTTGACGACGCTCTGCCGGACTTCGGTGACGGTGCCTTGCGGCGACACGCTCACCGTGCGCGCCGCGCCGGCGTGCAGCGACAGGGCCGCGGCGGCGCCGAGCGCCGCGACGGCGCCGATGCGCCAGAGCAGCCGGGTCGTGTGGTTGGTTTGGTTCGTTTCTTTGTTGTACTTGTCGCGCTGCTTCATCGCTCGATTGCCCTCGGAGGGAAGCTTTCTGTTTGATTGCACGGAATTCTAACCGACCGTCATGCGTGCGCAGTGCGGCGTGCAGGTGCGGTGTGTGGTCGGCACGCGACACGCGTGTGCCTGCGGCGGATTTGTCGCGTCGACGACACAAAAATGCAGCGAAATATCGATTGTCCCGGATTGCGGAACATTTAATGGACTATAAAAAGATTGTTCGATCCGATTTGTGCGCGTACATTGCAGGTCCGCGCCAATGTTTGAGAAATATCAAGCGTGGTTTTCCCGAATCCGGTGTTCGAGAGAAGGAAACATGCACAACGACAACACCCCCCAATCGCGTCGTGACGACGACGCAGCCGCAACCGGCATCACGCGGCGTCAATGGCTGCAGGGCGCACTGGCGCTGACGGTGGCGGGCCTCACCGGCTCGCTGGCGTTGCGGGCCCTGGCCGACGATCCCGGCACCGCGCCGCTCGATACGTTCATGACGCTCTCCGAAGCATTGACCGGCAAGAAAGGGCTGAGCCGCGTCACCGGCCAGCGCTATCTGCAGGCCTTGCAGAAGGGCTCGTTCAAGACGGCCGACAGCCTGCCGCAACTCGCCGGTGCGCTCGCATCCGGTTCGCTGAATCCCGACCAGGAATCGCTCGCATTGACGATTCTCGGCGCGTGGTATCTCGGCATCGTCGACAACGTCGTGATTACCTACGAGGAAGCATTAATGTTCAGCGTGGTGTCCGATACGCTCGTGATCCCTTCGTATTGCCCCAACAAACCCGGCTTCTGGGCCGAAAAACCGATCGAGAGGCAAGCCTGATGGCCGATACCGATACGCAAAAAGCCGACGTCGTCGTCGTCGGATCGGGTGTCGCCGGCGCGATCGTTGCGCACCAGCTCGCGATGGCGGGCAAGTCCGTGATCCTGCTGGAAGCCGGCCCGCGCATGCCGCGCTGGGAAATCGTCGAGCGCTTTCGCAACCAGCCCGACAAGACCGATTTCATGGCGCCGTACCCGTCGAGCCCGTGGGCCCCGCATCCGGAATACGGCCCGCCGAACGACTACCTGATCCTGAAGGGCGAGCACAAGTTCAACTCGCAGTACATCCGCGCGGTGGGCGGCACGACGTGGCACTGGGCCGCCTCCGCGTGGCGCTTCATCCCGAACGACTTCAAGATGAAGACGGTGTACGGCGTCGCTCGCGACTGGCCGATCCAGTACGACGACCTCGAGCACTGGTATCAGCGCGCCGAGGAGGAACTCGGCGTGTGGGGCCCGGGCCCCGAGGAAGACCTGTACTCGCCGCGCAAGCAGGCGTACCCGATGCCGCCGCTGCCGCTGTCGTTCAACGAGCAGACCATCAAGAGCGCGCTCAACGGCTATGACCCGAAGTTCCACGTGGTGACCGAGCCGGTCGCCCGCAACAGCCGCCCGTACGACGGCCGGCCCACCTGTTGCGGGAACAACAATTGCATGCCGATCTGCCCGATCGGCGCGATGTACAACGGCATCGTCCACGTCGAGAAGGCCGAGCAGGCCGGCGCGAAGCTGATCGACAGCGCGGTCGTCTACAAGCTCGAGACGGGCCCGGACAAGCGCATCGTCGCCGCGATCTACAAGGACAAGACGGGCGCCGACCATCGCGTCGAAGGCAAGTACTTCGTGCTCGCCGCGAACGGCATCGAGACGCCGAAGATCCTGCTGATGTCCGCGAACCGCGATTTCCCGAACGGCGTCGCGAACAGTTCCGACATGGTCGGCCGCAACCTGATGGACCACCCGGGCACCGGCGTGTCGTTCTACGCGAACGAGAAGCTGTGGCCGGGCCGCGGCCCGCAGGAGATGACGTCGCTGATCGGTTTCCGCGACGGCCCGTTCCGCGCGACCGAAGCCGCGAAGAAGATCCATCTGTCGAACATGTCCCGCATCAACCAGGAGACGCAGAAGATCTTCAAGGCCGGCAAGCTGATGAAGCACGAGGAGCTCGACGCGCAGATCCGTGACCGTTCCGCGCGCTACGTGCAGTTCGATTGCTTCCACGAGATTCTGCCGCAGCCCGAGAACCGCATCGTGCCGAGCAAGACGGCCACCGACGCGATCGGCATCCCGCGCCCCGAGATCACGTATGCGATCGACGATTACGTGAAGCGCGGCGCCGTGCACACGCGCGAGGTCTACGCGACGGCCGCGAAGGTGCTGGGCGGCACCGACGTCGTCTTCAACGACGAGTTCGCGCCGAACAACCACATCACGGGCGCGACGATCATGGGCGCGGATGCACGCGACTCGGTCGTCGACAAGGACTGCCGCACGTTCGACCATCCGAACCTGTTCATCTCGAGCAGCTCGACGATGCCGACCGTCGGTACGGTGAACGTGACGCTGACGATCGCGGCGCTCGCGCTGCGGATGTCGGACACGCTGAAGAAGGAAGTCTGACCGTGCGGAAATCTACTCTCACCTTCCTCCTCGCCGGCTGCCTCGCGCTGCCCGGCCTCGCACGCGCGGCCGATTCGGTCGATCCGGCGCAGGTCAAGCGCGGCGAATACCTCGCCGTCGCGGGCGACTGCATGGCATGCCACACCGCGAAGGGCGGCAAGCCGTTCGCGGGCGGCCTCGGCATGCCGGTGCCGATGCTCGGCAAGATCTATACGAGCAACATCACACCGGATCCCGATACCGGCATCGGCAACTGGACGTTCGAGGACTTCGAGCGCGCGGTGCGGCACGGCGTATCGAAGAACGGCGACAACCTGTACCCGGCGATGCCGTACGTGTCGTACGCGAAGATCAACGACGACGACGTGCAGGCGCTGTACGCGTACTTCATGCACGGCGTCGAACCGGTCAAGCAGGCGCCGCCGAAGAACGAGATCCCCGCGCTGCTGAGCATGCGCTGGCCGCTGAAGATCTGGAACTGGCTGTTCCTGAAGGACGGCGTGTACCAGCCGAAGCCCGAGCAGAGCGCCGAGTGGAACCGCGGCGCCTATCTCGTGCAGGGCCTCGCGCACTGCAGCACGTGCCACACGCCGCGCGGCATCGCGATGCAGGAGAAGTCGCTCGACGAAACGGGCGGCAGCTTCCTGTCGGGCTCGGTGCTCGCGGGCTGGGACGGCTACAACATCACGTCCGACCCGAACGCGGGGATCGGCGGCTGGACGCAGCAGCAGCTCGTCCAGTACCTGCGCACCGGCAGCGTGCCGGGCCTCGCGCAGGCGGCCGGCCCGATGGCCGAGGCGATCGAGCACAGCTTCTCGAAGATGACTGAAGCCGACATCGGCGCGATCTCGACGTACATCCGTACGGTGCCGGCCGTCGCCAGCGGCGACGCGAAGCAGTCGCGCTCGTCGTGGGGCAAGCCGGCCGAGGATGGCCTGAAGCTGCGCGGCGTCGCGCTCGCGTCGTCGGGCATCGATCCGGCACGGCTGTATCTCGGCAACTGCGCGACCTGCCACCAGATGCAGGGCAAGGGCACGCCGGACGGTTACTACCCGCCGTTGTTCCACAACTCGACGGTGGGCGCGTCGAATCCGACCAACCTCGTGCAGGTGATCCTGAACGGCGTGCAGCGCAAGGCCGGCAGCGAGGACGTCGGGATGCCCGCGTTCCGCCACGAGCTGTCGGATGCGCAGATCGCCGCGCTGACGAACTACCTGACCGGGCAGTTCGGCAATCCGGCCGCGAAGGTGACCGAGCAGGACGTCGCGAAGCTGCGCTGAAACGCGGCACGCGGCGAGGCAGGGCAACAATAGAAAAGAGGAGGAGCACAGCACATCGGGCGGGCCCCGATGCCGGTTGTTGCAGAGCGGGACGGGCGGCGCAGGCGGCCGCCCGTCCTGGTTCACAGGCAATCCGGTGCGCGCACGCCGCGCATCGTTTTCGTTGATCGAGACCATGACACCGAACCAACCGTTTCTCGCGTCCCAGCGCGATGTGCTGCTGCTGCTGTCCCGAATCCTGCTCGTGATCCTGTTCGTGATGTTCGGCTGGAAGAAGATTATCGACTTCTCCGGTACGATCGCGTTCATGGGCAGCGAGGGCGCGCCGGCGCCGATCATCTCGGCGGCGATCTCCGTCGTGATGGAGCTCATCGTCGGGATTGCGATCCTCGTCGGTTTCCAGACGCGGCCGCTCGCGCTGTTGCTTGCGCTGTACACGATCGGTACCGGCATCATCGGCCACCACTACTGGACGATGACGGGCGGCGAGCAGATCAACAACATGATTCATTTCTACAAGAACATCGCGATCTCGGGCGGCCTGCTCGCGCTCTGCGCGGCGGGCCCCGGACGTTTTTCGATCGATCGCGGATAAGCAGACCCGAGGCGCGTGCATGGGGTGCGCGTCGGACGGTCGAGACTTCGAGGGGGCATCATTTTGCGACTCAAATACTTCGCATGGCTGATTGCGGCCGCCACGCCGGCGGCCGCGTTTGCACAGACGAGCGTCACGCTGTACGGCCGGATCGACGGCGGTATCGAATACCTGAACCACATCGCGACACCGAACGGCAGCAAGTCGCGCTGGAGCGCGGAAAGCGGCGACTGGGGCACCAGCATGTTCGGGCTGAAGGGCGTCGAGGATCTCGGCGGCGGGCTGTCGACGGTGTTCAACCTGGAAACCGCGTTCCAGGTCATGAACGGCCAGACGGGCGGCGGGCGCATGTGGTCACGGCGCGCGTACGTCGGGTTGAAGAGCAACACGTGGGGCCAGCTGCAGGCCGGCCGCAACCTGTTCATCGACAGCGACGGCGTGTGGGAATTCGACCCGTTCGTCCAGCAGGCGTTTTCGTCGGCCTCGCTCGTGCGTGGCCGCAACTGGCAGCAGAGCAGCAACAACATCGAATATCACAGCCCGGTGATCGGCGGCTTCGACGTGCAGGCGCAATACGCGTTCGGCAACCAGTCGCGCGGCTTCAACTACGGCGCGGCCGACGATTTCGGCCGCTCGGACGGGATCATGATCTCGTACCACTCGCCGGTGCTCGACGTGCGCGGCATCTACGACGAACTGCGCGACAACAACGGCAAGTTCAGCAACATTTTCACGGCGTCGCGCGAGTACTTCGTCGGGGCGAACGTGAAGGTGTCGAAGTTCAAGATCCAGGGTGCGTATACGCACTACCAGGCGCCGGACAGCCCGGCCGGTGTCGCCGACCGTGCCGATCACTACTGGCTTGGCGCGACCTATTCGGCTACGCCGCAGTGGGCCGTGACGGGTGGTGGCTACTACGTGAAGGTGGGCGACGGCGGCGGCGATGCGTCGCACGATCCGTCAGGGCACGCGATCATGTATGTGCTCGGCACCACGTACAACCTGTCGAAGCGCACGTTCCTGTACGGCACGGTCGCGTATGCGCGCAACGGCGGAAATTCGAACTTCTCGCTGCTCGCGACGCCGCGTGACGCGACGTCGGGGACAAGCCCGATGACGGGCGAGTCGCAGACGGGTGCGTATGTGGGGATGATGCATACGTTTTGAGTGCGAGCGGTTTGTGTAGGTGAAAAAGGCACGGGTGGCGAAAGCCCCGTGTCTTTTTGCTTTTACTGTGCATGCCGTATCGTCGCTGTCCATGAGCGGACGCGACAGGGTCTCGCACGTGCTCTTCTGCTGCTTCGAGGTCAGTCCCGTTCTCGAAGGTCGGCATGACGCATCGAACGATCGGCAAGCCGATTCCTGCGAATTGACGGCCCCTTCTGACGCTATTGCAACGCGCGCACTCGCTTACCGCAGTCCGACCGGCGCGCTGCATCAGAACACGCATGCCTCGGTCGTCGTCAACACCGCAAACGGCCCGCCAAGCGTCGCATTATGATGCGCGACGATCCGCTCGGCCGGCAGCGCGGGCGTATCCGTGCAGGTGTGCGCATCGGCCACGAGCACCGCGCGAAACCCGAGATCCGCGGCCGCACGGCACGTCGTATCGACGCAGTACTGCGTCTTCATCCCCGCAATCACGATCTCGCCGATCCCGGCCGCATGCAACCACTCGGCGAGTCGCGTGCCCGCGAAGCAGGTCGGCCGCGTCTTGTCGAACACGATGTCGCGAGCGGTATCGATCGCAAGCTCCGGCAGCAGCGCGGCCAGCGGCGCGTCGGGCGCGATCGGAGAGCCGGCCGGGCCGGTGTGACGCACGGCGAACACCGGCACGCCGGCTTCATGCGCGCGACGAATCAGCAGGTTGATGTTGGCCAGCACGCGTTCGCCGTCATGCGGACGATCGGGACCATGAAACAGCCCGACCTGCATGTCGATGACGAGCAGCGCGCGTTTCGGGGAAGGGGCTTCGGACATTGCGTTTCTCCTGAGTGGCCGATGCGGACGGAGAAACGACGAGACCCCGTCCGGAATCGGCGGGGCCTGTGGGAATTGAGCCGCTACGATCTTACGCGCACTCGCCGCACGGGCCCGCCGAAGGCGGTCGTGCGCGTGGTCGTCGAAAGGGTGATCGTGGCGTGGTGCATGGGCCGATGATGCCCGATGCGCGCGCGCGACGTCAATGACGCTTCGCGTGCCGCGCATCGTCCGCCGTTCAATCCAGCGCCTTCCCGGCCTTCTCGTCCATGCAACGGATCGCAAGCAACGTCATCGCGCCACACCCGACCGCATACCACGCAGGCGCATTCGGATTCCCGGTCGCCGAGATCAGCCACGTGACGAAGAACTGCGCGAAGCCGCCGAAGATCGCGACGCCGACGCTATACACCAGCGCACCGCCCGTCGCACGCACCGCCCGCGGAAACAACTCGCCGAGCATCGCGCCCGTCGCACCGATGTTGATCGCATGCACGATCGACAGCGCGGCGATGATCGACAGCAGCGACGCGGCGCCCGGCCAGCGGTTCAGCGCGATGAACGCCGGATAGATCGCGGCCATCAGCACGATGCGCGTCCACCAGACGATCCGGTTACGGCCATATACGTCGGACAGATGGCCGCCGATCGGCGTCACGAGCATCAGGATCGCACCGGCGACGCAGCCGGCCGTCATCGACAGCCAGGTCGGCAGGTGCAGCACCTGCACGCCGTAGATCGCCATGTAGAACACGATGATGTAGTGGATCGACGTGCCGCCGATCGTCACGCCGAGACCCGCGAACACGGCCTTGCCATGGTGGCGCAGCACGTCGGCGAGCGGCAGCGAGGCGACCGGCTCGTCGTGCGCGGCGGCCGGCGCGGCAGCGGGCACTTCCTCGACGGTGTGGCGCAGCCAGTAGCCGATCGGCACGAACAGCGTGCCGATGAT
The DNA here is from genome assembly GCF_024730645.1 of Burkholderia sp. EMB26. NCBI lineage: Bacteria > Pseudomonadati > Pseudomonadota > Betaproteobacteria > Burkholderiales > Burkholderiaceae > Burkholderia > Burkholderia sp. EMB26. The sequence goes on along the minus strand of NZ_CP078071.1, from coordinate 826,242 downwards.
GAACGGCACGCGCCAGCCCCAGCTTTCGAGCTGCGCGGCCGTCAGCGTCGACGTCAACGCAACGCCGGTGAGTGCGCCCGCCAATGCGGCGAGCCCCTGGCTCGAGAACTGGAACGATGCGTAGAAGCCGCGACGATGCTGCGGCGCCTGTTCGAGCAGCAGCGTCGTCGATGCGCCGACTTCGCCGCCCGACGCGAACCCCTGGAGCAGCCGCGCGAGCACGAGCAGCAGCGGCGCGGCGATGCCGATCTGCGCGAAGGTCGGCGCGATCGCGATCGTCGCGGTGCCGAGCGCCATCAGCAGCAGCGTGAGGATCATCGCCTTCTTGCGGCCGGCGCGGTCCGCATACATGCCGATCACGAGCCCGCCGAGCGGACGCGTGACGAAGCCGACACCGAAGCTCGCGACCGCGAGCATCAACTGCCCGAACGACGAATGCACGGGAAAGAACAGCTTGCCGATCAGGATCGCGAAGAAGCTGTAGACCGTGAAGTCGTAGAACTCGAGCGCGTTGCCGACGGCGGCGGCCGCGATCAGCCGGCGTTTCTTCGCGGCGGCGCGGGCATCGACCGGCGTGCCGGCGAACGGAAGGGCGGACGTTTCCATGGGGTTCCCCCGGTTGAGCGCGAAACTGCGTGGTGAAGGGCCGTCAGGCCGCGAGCCAGGCTTCGGCGACGCGAACCCAGTAGCTCGCGCCGATCGCGAGGATGTCGTCGTTGAAGTCGTAGCCGGGGTTGTGCACCATGCAGCCGCCCTTGCTGCCGATCCCGTTGCCGATGAACGCGTAGCAGCCGGGGCGCGCTTCGAGCATGAACGCGAAGTCCTCGCTGCCCATCAGCGGCGCGGCTTCGGTTTCGACGCGGTCGGCGCCGAGCATCTGGCGTGCGACGTCGGCCGCGAACGCGGTCGGTTCCGCGTGATTGACGAGCACGGGGTAGCCATAGTCGTAGTCGACTTCCGCGGTGACGCCGAAGCTCTCCGCCTGCCCCTTCGCGAGCGCTTCGATACGGCGCGCGAGCAGCGCGCGCACGTCGGCGTTCAGCGCACGCACCGACAGTTTCATCACGACGGTTTCCGGAATGATGTTGAACGTCTCGCCGGCCTGCACGCTGCCGACCGTGATCACGGCCGCATGCTGCGCGTCGACTTCGCGTGCGACGATCGTCTGCAGCGCGACCATGATGCTGCCCGCGGCCGACATCGGATCGCGCGCGAAATGCGGCATCGCGCCGTGGCCGCCGACGCCGCGCAGCGTGATCGTCACGCGGTCGGCCGACGCCATCGCGGCGCCGGTGCGAAACGCCATGTCGCCGGCCGCGCGGCCCGGCATGTTGTGGATCGCGAAGATCGCGTCGCACGGGAAACGGTCGAACAGGCCGTCGTCCATCATCGCCTTCGCGCCGCCGAAATTTTCCTCGGCCGGCTGGAAGATCAGGTTCAGCGTGCCGGAAAAATGGCGCGTCGCCGCGAGGTGGCGCGCCGCGCACAGCAGCATCGCGGTGTGGCCGTCGTGGCCGCATGCGTGCATCTTGTTCGCGTGGCGGCTTGCGTACGGCAGGCCCGTGGTTTCCGCGAGCGGCAGCGCGTCCATGTCGGCGCGCAGGCCGACGGTACGCGTGCCTTGTCCTGCGCGCAGCACGCCGACCACGCCCGTCTTGCCGATGCCGCGATGCACGTCGTAGCCCCAGCCGGTGAGCAGTTCGGCGACGAGATCGCTGGTGAGCGTCTCTTCGAATGCGAGTTCGGGATGGGCGTGGATGCGGCGGCGGACTTCGACGAGCTCGGGGGCGATCGCGGCGATGCCGGGGATGACGGGGTTCACGGCTTGCAGCATGGTGTCTCCTGTGGGGCCGGGTGGGGCGTCTGATGCGCATGCGACGACCAAGCATATAAATTTCTTTTGCGTACCAGAAGCTGCTAAATTGCTTTGGTGCACACCGTCGGTTGCCGCTCGGGAATACCCTGAGCGATGGCGCCGCGCGCCGCACAGGGTTTCCACGGATCACGCATTGCCCCATGAAATACCATCAGCTGAAAGCGTTCGTCACCGCCGCGGAGGAGGGCAGCATTCGCGCGGCCGCGCGGCGCCTGAACGTGTCGCCGGCCGCGTTGACGAAGGCGGTGAAGGAGCTGGAGATCGCGCTCGGCGTGTCGCTCGTCGTGCGCACCGCGCGCGGCGTGCAGCTCACCGCGTTCGGCCAGCAACTGCAGGTGCGCGCGCGGCTGATCGTCGCCGAAATGCAGCGCGCCCGCGACGACATCGAGCAGGCGCAGGGCGCGATGACGGGTTCCGTCGCGGCGGCGATCACGCCCGCGGCGGCGGTGACGATCCTGCCCGACGCATTCCGTGCGTTCCGGCGCCGCTTTCCGGTGGCGCGCGTCAATCTGGTCGAAGGCTTCCCGGGGGTCGCGCTGCCGCGCCTGCACGACGGCTCGCTCGATTTCGCGGTGGCCGTCGTCGTGCCTGAACTGCTCGCCGCCGAGTTCGATCATGCGGAGCTCTACGCGAGCCGCTCGCTGATCGTCGCGCGCAAAGGGCATCCGCTCGCGTCGGCCACGTCGCTCGCCGATCTCGTCGAGGCCGACTGGCTGATGAATCCGTCGCCGGAAAGCTCCACGCAGGTGTTGTTCAATTCGTTCGTCGCGTACGGGCTGCCGGTGCCGGCGCGCGTCGTCGAATGCCCGAGCTTCGGTCTTGCGCACAGCCTGATGACCGGCTGCGACCTGATCGCATCGATGCCCGAGCAACTGCTGCAAGGCGAGTGGGCGCGCGAGCAGCTCGCGGTGCTGCCGATTCGCGAGCGCCTGCCGGGCGTATCGGTTCAGGTCGTCACGCGCCGCGACAGCCCGCTGACGCCGGCCGCGGCGATGCTGCTCGATTGCCTGCGCGATTCCGCGCGGCGCAAGGGGTTGCGGTGAACCGGCACCCCACATGAATCACGTAGTGATCCTGACGATCTTGGGCCCGGCGCGCACCGGTAGCGCGCCATTCCGATACACGTTGCGCGAGCCGGTATCATAGCGGCCGGCCCGCCGCCCCGGCCGGCCTCCAACTCCATCGCCATCCGGCATCCAGCAATCAGAGGCATCACATGACCAGTGCAACCCAATTCGACAACGTATCGGTCGTCAAGCGCGCGAACGTCTATTTCGACGGCAAGTGCGTGTCGCACACCGTGCTCTTCCCGGACGGCACGCGCAAGACGCTCGGCGTGATCCTGCCGTGCGCGCTCAACTTCGGCACGGATGCGCCCGAATTGATGGAAGTGCAGGCCGGCAAGTGCCGCGTGAAGCTCGACGGCAGCAGCGAATGGCAGACCTACGGCGCCGGCGAATCGTTCTCGGTGCCGGGCAAGAGCCGCTTCGACATCGAAGTGCTCGAGACGCTCGATTACGTCTGCAGCTATCTGTAAGACGCTTTCCGCGCAGCAAAGAAAAAGCCCCGCCGAAGCGGGGCTCGTCGCAAGCGGATGGCGCAAGGCCATCCGGTGCGCTGTTCTCGTTACATCGTTACAGGCAGGCGTTGATGTCGCCGGCGGACGCTGCATCGCCGCGCACGCCGACCCACGTCTTCGCACCCGGCTTCCACGACGGACGCACCATCGCGGCGGCGCCGTTCGGCGGCTGCTGGCCCGGTGCGTACACATCGGTCGCGAGGCCGTTGGCCAGCACGTTCTGCGAGATCACCTGTTGTTGCGACTTGTCGGCCCAGGTCTTGGCGATGCACGCCGAAACGTCGGGAGCGTCTTTCTGGCTTTGTCCCACGTTTTGCACGGCAGGTTCAGCGGCATGAGCAGAAATTGCCACGGTCAATGCGATGAGCGGTAAGTATTTCACGTTCACGTTATCTCCCTCGAGTCGTGATTGATTGAGTGGGATGCGCAGCAGTGCTGCGTGCAAGTGAGATCGCATCGGGCGGGCACGGTTCCGGTCATTCCGAAACAAGTTGTTAACGCGCTTGCCAAATGGCGGCTCGGATGCTGCGCATGTTGCTGCGGCGCGGCATGCGTCGTGTACGGCTCGACGTCATGCGCGGCGCGGTCGGTGCGCTGCCCGGTCGTGGTGTGGTGAGGTGACGGTCGCGGCAGGCGGCATGTACGTGCATGCCGCGCCGCGACTCTTTATCGAATGGCGAAGTGGAATGGCTATTGGATGGCCCCGTCGCATGAGCACCATGATGACAAACTTTCGTCTGTTGAATTGTTAACCAACTTTAAACGGCGGAAAGCGACGGGAAGGCGATGCGGCGCGCGACGGGCGCACCGTATCGTGGCGCGGCGTGAGGCAGGGAAGCGGCGCGCGGCAGAGCGCCGCGCACGCGAACGACGTCAGCCGGCCTTGCGCGAGCCGATGCCGCGCAGGTTGACCGGGACGACCGGACGGAAGCGCTCGCGCTTGTGTTCGTCGTCGAAGTGCTGGAGCGCCGGCTTGATCAGGTCGCTGCGGGACACGATCCCCGTGATGCGCAGCGATTGCTCGTCGGCGACCACCGGCAGGCGTTCGAGGCCGAGCATCGCCAGGCGCGACGCGACGACGCGGCAGGTTTCGTGCGCCAGCGCGACGGCCGGTGCACGATCGGCGAACGCGGCCGAGATCGGCGTGTCGGCGCCGGCCTGCGCACGTTGCGCGTCGAGCGTCGCGCGATCGACGAGGCCGAGCAGGCGGCCGTTCTGCACGACCGGGTACGCGCGGTGTGTCTGCTTCGCGCCGAAGTATTGCGTCTCGACGGTATCGAGCGTCGCGGTGCCGTCGATCGCGACGAGCAGATCGGCCGACGTCATCACTTCGCCGATGTCGTGCCGCTCCAGCGGATCGACGCCGTATTCGCGATAGATGTGGTAGCCGCGGCGTGCGATCTTTTCCGTCATGATCGAGCGCTTCATCACGATGGTCGCGAAGCCGTGCGCGACGAGCGTCGCCGCGAGCAGCGGCAGCAGCGCATTGGTGTCGTGCGTGAGGCCGAAGGCGAATACGATCGCGGTGAGCGGGGCGCCGAGCGTCGCGCCGAGCGTCGCGGCCATGCACACGATCGGCCACAGCGCCGGATCGCCGCCCGGCAAGACCGGCGACAGCACGGTGCCGAGGCCGGCGCCGAGCATCAGCAGCGGGGCGAGCACCCCGCCCGACGTGCCGGAGCCGAGCGCGATCACCCACATCACGGCCTTCACGATCAGCAGCGCGAGCGCGATCTTCAGCGCGATGTGCTGGTGCAGCAGGTCGCCGATCACGTCGTAGCCGACGCCGAGCGCGCGCGGCTCGAGCCAGCCGCCGACGCCGATCACGATCGCGCCGAGCGCGGGCCACCACATCCAGTGCACGGGCAGCTTCGCGAAGGTGTCTTCGACGCGGTAGAGCGCCGCCGACAGGCCGCATGCGAGCGCACCCGACAGCAGACCCGCGACGATGCACGACAGCAGCGCGACGGGCGTGGGCGCGGCGGTCGTCAGCGGAAACAGCGGATCGACGCCGAAGAACACCGCGCGTGCGAAGCCGGCCACCGCGCACGCCAGCGCGACCGGCAGGAAACTGCGCGGGCGCCATTCGAACAGCAGCAGCTCGACCGCGAGCAGCACGGCGGCCACCGGCGTGCCGAACACGGCGGTCATGCCGGCGGCTGCACCGGCGACGAGCAGCGTCTTGCGCTCGGCGGCGGTCACGTGCACGCACTGCGCGATCAGCGAGCCGAGCGCGCCGCCCGTCATGATGATCGGACCTTCGGCGCCGAACGGGCCGCCGCTGCCGATCACGACGCCGGACGACAGCGGCTTGAGGATCGCGACCTTCGGCGACATGCGGCTCTTGCCGAACAGGATCGCCTCGATCGCTTCCGGAATGCCGTGGCCGCGAATCTTCTCCGAACCGAAACGCGCCATCAGGCCGACGATCAGCCCGCCGATCACCGGGACGGCGATCACCCAGGCGCCGAGCGTGTTGTTCGCGGGCGAATGATCGGCGAACGAGAACTGCTGGAAGAAGAACAGGTTCGTGAACAGGTGGATCAGGCTCAGCAGCACGAACGCGGCAAGCGTGCTGAGCAGGCCGATCACGGCGGCAAGCAACGCGATCCTGGGCAGGCGTTCGTTGGTCGAGAAATCGCGTTTATGTGGGGCGTTCATCGGAGTGGCAAGGGTCAGTAATCGATCTGGGGAACCTGGAACGTGTCCTTGAGCGACTTCAGTTCGGCGCGATGCATGGCCGCGAGGCGGGCGAGCAGCGTTTCGCCGGCGTGCTCGAGGTGGACTTCGACCTGGCGGCGGTCGGCTTCGCTCGGCTTGCGCTTCACGAGCCCGAGCGCTTCGCAGCGCGTCACCAGCGCCACGACGCCGTGGTGCTGCGCCTGCAGGCGTTCCGCGAGTTCGCCGATGGTCGCCCATTCGCGATGCGGATAGCCCTTGATGTGCAGCAGCAGCAGGTATTGCAGCGGCGTCACGCCTTCGCTTTGCGCGGCGCGTTCGGAGAAGCGCTCGAAGCGGCGCATCTGGTAGCGGAACTCGGACAGTTGCTGGAAATCGCCTTTCGTCAGCGCGCGTCGGGTATCGTTCATCGAGGTCGGTCGGGCAGTCGGTTACGGTGGCGGCAAATATATCACAATATGATATAAATGGCCGAAATCAGGCGGAATGGTCGCATTCCGCGTGTCGCAGGCGGTGACGTGGCGGGGTGCGCGCTACGCGGCCTCGAGCATTTGGGTCTGCTGATACAGGCCCGTGACGAGATCCGTCTGCGTAATGATGCCGACGAGCCGGCGCGACGCATCGACGACCGGAATATGGTGGTGGCCCGAATGCGTGAACAGCGGCACGAGCGCCGTAATCGGCATGGTTTCCGGCACCGATGCGACGTCGCGCGTCATCACGGACGCGACGCTCGCGGGCTGGCCGCCGAACGATTGCGGCAACCGCGCGGACAGGCGCTGCCACAGCGGGGCCGGACGGCGCAACTGACGCGTGAGGTCGGCGCGCGTGACGATGCCGGTCAGGCGGCCTTCGCCGTCGACCACCGGTAGCGCCTTCACGCGGTGGCGATCGAGCAGCGTGAGCGCGGCCGCGACCGACGTCGACGGCGCGACCTCGATCGCATGCTTCGTCATCAGGTCGGCGCACTTCAACTGGCCGAACGTGCGCGTATAAGCCTGCATTTCGGTTTCGCGCAGCAGCGTTTCAAGATCGTCCGGATCGACGTCGAGCCATTCGCTGCGGCGCTTCAGCACCGCGTCGAGGTCGCCGCGCGTGAAGCCGCCGCGCGCCGGGGCGGCGCCGCCGGTCTGCGGTTTCGCTTCGGGGCGCACGCCGCCGTGCGGGTAGCGGTGCCCGGTCAGCGCGTGGTAGACGAGCGCGGCCGACAGCAGGATCGCCGATTGCAGCGCGATCGGCTGCAGGACGAAGCCGAAGCCGAGCGCATGGATCGCCGGACCGCCGACCACGGCCGTGAGCGCGACGGCGCCCGACGGCGGATGCACGCAGCGCAGCGCGAACATGCCGCCGATCGCGCAGGCGATCGCGACCGCGGCGGCCGTGATCGGGTCGGCGATCCATTGCGCGCACGCGACGCCGACCGTCGCCGCGACGAGATTGCCGCCGATGATCGACCAGGGCTGCGCGAGCGGGCTCGCCGGCACCGCGAACAGCAGCACGGCCGACGCGCCCATCGGCGCGACGAGCAGCGGCACGAGGCCCGGTACGCCGGGCAGCAGCCGCGTCGTGACGCCGACCGTCGCAATGCCGACGAGCGCGCCGGTGCACGAGCGCAGGCGCTCGCGCCAGCCGAGTGTCATCGGATGGGGAATGAAGCTGTGCAGCCACTGCCGCAACGTGCGGCGCGACGGGGAGGAGCCTGACGACATGGACGGTAAGCGGTAAAAATGACAACGCGAGGGCGCGGCGGCCAAGCGCGGAATTATATCGTGTTGTGATACAAATTGTCGCGCGGCATCGCGTCGTTGCACGCGTGCGACGCGCAAATCTTGCAAAATGCTTTCACCGGATGAGAGCTTGCGTGCGCACAATCGCCCAAATTTGTCTGCAGCGGCGTACAATTCGGCGCACTGAATTCCCCCGTCATGCCAGAACCCCGTACGCGATGCCCGCTCTCCCGCCTTCTCCCCGGCACGGTGATCGATTCGACGTGGTTCGCGGCCGTGTTCCGTTGCCCCTCTGACGCGAGCGCCGCCGACGCCTCCCCACTGACTCTCCCCAAGCCAATTCAATGGACATGCTCGAAAACATGCGCCTGTTCGTGCGCGTCGTCGAAGCCGGCAGTTTTACTGCGGTCGCGAAGGAAATCGACGCGACCACCGCGCAGGTGTCGCGCGCGGTCTCGAACCTCGAAGCCCACGTACAGACGCGCCTGCTGCATCGCACGACCCGTCACCTCGGCCTGACCGAAAGCGGCGAGCGCTATTTCGAGCGCGCGAAATCGATCCTCGCGGAAATCGACTACGCGAACGCGGAGGCGCGCAACGCGCTGCTGCGGCCGAGCGGCAAGATGCGCATTCACGCGATGACGGGGCTCGGGCAGAGTCATGTCGTGTCGTCGATCGTCCGCTACCAGGAGGACAACCCCGACGTATCGGTCGAGCTGACGCTGGCGCAGCGGATGCCGAATCTGGTCGAAGAGGGCTACGACGTATCGATCGTGACCGCGTCGCAACTGCCCGATTCGGGCTATGTCGCGCAGACCTGCGGCACGAGTTGCAGCGTACTCGTCGCGTCGCGCGAATACCTGGCACGGCACGGCACGCCGCAGACGCCCGACGAACTGCCGAACCACGTGTGCCTGCGCCTCGACACGCCCGCGTCGCCGGCCGGCGAATGGCGCCTGGAGCGCAGCGACGGCGAGGAAACCGTCTACGAGCTGCAGCCGGCGCCGTTCCAGGTCAACGTGCCGGATGCGCTGTGCGTCGCGGTGCGCGCCGGGCGCGGGATCGCGTGCGTGGCGCTGTATACGGTGCTCGACGATATCCGCGAAGGGCGCCTGATCCGCGTGCTGCCCGAGTACCGGCTGCAGACGGTGAGCGTCTATGCGGTCTACGCGACGCGCCGCTATCTCGATGCGAAGATCCGCACCTTCCTCGACCACCTGCGCACGACGCTCACGCCCGCGCTCGAGAACGATCTGCGCGAACTCGACCGGCTGACGACGGAGCACGTGCCGAGCAGCCGCCAACGCGCGTGACGGCGCCGGCGTGCGGCCGCGGCGCTCATGCGGCCGGCGCGATGCGGATGCGCTCGAAGCGGCCCGCGAGCCATACGTACGCCGCAATGCCGATCAGTCCGTGCGCGGCGACGAACCACAACGCGCCGGCGAACGAGCCGGTGCTCGCGACGAAGTAGCCGATCACGAGCGGCGTGACGATCCCGGCGATGTTGCCGAGGCCGTTGAACACGCCGCCGCTCAGCCCAACCATGCCTTCCGGCGCCGTGTCGGCGAGCACGGCCCAGCCGACCGCCGCGAGCCCCTTGCCGAAGAACGCGATCGTCATCAGCGCGATCACGACCGCGTTCGACGATGCGCCGTTCGCGAGCACGAGCAGCGCCGCCATCGCCATCCCCGCGACGAACGGCGTCTTGCGCGCCCTCGACGGATGCATGCCGCGCCGGATCAGCCAGTCCGACAGCACGCCGCCGAGCACGCCGCCCGTGAAGCCGCAGATCGCCGGCAGCGCGGCGACCCAGCCGGCTTCCATGATCGTCATCCCGCGCCCCTTGATCAGGTAGATCGGGAACCACGTGATGAAGAAGTAGGTGAGCGCCGTGATGCAGTACTGGCCGATGTAGATCGCCCACAGGTTCCGGTGGCGGAACAGTTGCGACACGTCGTGCCACGACACGCGCGGCCGCTCGCGCACGCGGTTCGCCTCCAGATCGACGAGCGCGCCGTGAGCACGCAGGTAGTCACGCTCCGCGTCGGTCACGCGCGGATGGCCGTGCGGCTCGCGATACCACGCGAACCACAGCGCGGCGAGCGCGATGCCGAGCAGCCCCATCCACAGGAAGACGTGCTCCCAGCCGAGCGCATGCGTGAGCCACGCCATCGCCGGCGTGAACAGCACGACGGCCATGTACTGCGCGGAATTGAACAGCGCCGACGCGGTGCCGCGTTCGGCCGTCGGGAACCAGCAGGCGACGATCCGCGAATTGGCCGGAAACGCCGGCGATTCGACGAGGCCGAGCATGAAGCGCATCACGAACAGCGCGAGTGTCGCGGCCGCGCCCTGCACGGCGAACGCGCCGACCGTGCCCTGCAGCATCGTGAACACCGACCACAGCAACAGGCTCAGGCCATACACGCGCCGTGCGCCGAAGCGGTCGAGCAGCCAGCCGCCCGGAATCTGGCCGATCGCATAGGCCCACGCGAACGCGGAAAAGACGACGCCGAGCTGGACCGGCGTGAGCCCGAGATCGTGCGCGACGCCGGTGCCGGCGATCGACATCGTCGCGCGGTCCGCATAGTTGACGACGGTGACCGCGAAAATCAGCGCGAGGACCGCGTAACGGACGCGGCCGATCGTGCGCGAGGCGGCGGGCGAGGCGGCGACGGCAGCGCCGCTGGATCGATGGGACATGCGTGTCTCCTGGCCTCCGTCGTGCGGAGGCATCCGGTGTTGTAACGGGCGGGCGGTGTGGCGCTCAGCGGGTGACGCTGGTCGGCGGGCGCTGGCCCGCGAAGCATGCGGCGAGGTTCGCGAGCACGATGCGGCCCATTGCCTCGCGCGTTTCGTGCGTGGCGCTCGCGCGGTGCGGCTGCACGACGACGCGATCGAGTTCGAGCAGCGCGGCCGGCACGTGCGGTTCGTTCGCGAACACGTCGAGACCGGCGCCGGCGATCGTGCCGTCGGCCAGCGCGCGCACGAGCGCGGCTTCGTCGACCAGCTTGCCGCGCGCGACATTGATCAGGAATCCTTGGGGGCCGAGCGCGGCGAGCACATCGGCCGTCACCAGCACGTTGCCGTGATCGGCCGAGGCCGCGATCACGAGCACGTCGCTGTCGCGTGCGAGCGTGGCGAGGTCGGGCACGAAGCGATAGCCGCTGTCGCGATGCTCGCGCGGGCCGAAGTAACTGACGGGCATCCGGAACGCCTGCGCGCGCTGCGCGATCGCGCGTCCGACACGGCCGAGCCCGACGATGCCGAGCCGCTTGCCGGTGACCTGCGTCGCGAGCGGCTGCGCCGTTTTGCCCCAGCGGCCGGCGCGCACGATCCGCTCGCCGGCGCCGAGGTCGCGCAGGGTCATCAGGATCAGGCCCAGCGCCATGTCGGCGACGTCATCGGTCAGTACGTCGGGGGTCGTCGTCACGTGGATGCCGCGCGCCCGGGCGCGGTCGAGATCGACCGCGTCGGTGCCGATGCCGTTGATCGCGATGATCTCGAGCGCGGCGAGCCGGTCCATCAGCGCGGCGGACAGGCCGTTCGCGCCACCCGTCACGACGCCGCGAATGCGCGGCGCCACGCGATCGAGCAGCGCCTCCGGTTGCTCGGCCGCATACAGCCGGTGCACGGTATAACGGGCGGACAGTTCGGCGTCGATGGTGTCGGGAAGCGGCTGGGTCAGCAGGATGTCGATGGTCATGAAGGTCTCGGTCGTCGTGCGCGGCGCGGGCCGTGCATCAGGTGGAACCGAGTATAGAAATCGTATTGATATCGGTCTAACATCAAAAGACTATCGATTGATTCAAGATTTGAATGATTGAACTGCACCAGCTTCGCTGTTTCGTCGCGGTCGCTGAAGAACTGCATTTCGGCCGCGCGGCCCGGCGACTCTTCATGACCCAGCCGCCGCTCAGCCGGCAGATCCAGTTGCTCGAGCACGCGCTCGGCATCGCATTGCTCGAGCGCAGCAGCCGGCAGGTCAGCCTGACCGCGGCCGGCGAGCGCTTCCTGCGCGACGCGCGGCACATCCTCGAGTTTTCCGCGCGCGCCGAGCAGGCCGCGCAGCGCGTCGCGCACGGCGGGGCCGGGCGCATCACGCTCGGCTTCACGGCCGTCAGTGCGTACCGGATGATTCCGGTGCTGCTCGCGCACGCGGCGCATGCGTTGCCGGACGTCGACGTCGAATTGCGCGAGATGGTGTCGACCGTGCAGATCGACGCGCTCGCGTCGCGGATGCTCGACGCGGGTTTCGTGCGCCAGCGCGCGGCGCGCCAGCCGCTCGAATACCGGCTCGTGCAGCGCGAACCGATGCTCGTCGCGGTCGCGGAGGGCGCGCCGCTCGCGGCCTACGAGCAGATCGGCCCCGATGAGCTCGACCGGCAGCCGTTCATCGCGTATTCGCCGAACGAGGGCAAGTATTTCCACGACATGATCTCGGGGATGTTCGCGGGCGCCGGGCGGCTGCCGAACTACCTGCACTACGTCGGCCAGACGCATACGATCCTCGGCCTCGTGCGCGCGGGGCTCGGTGCGGCGCTGGTGCCGGCGTCGGCGCGCGAGCTTCATGTGGACGGCGTGGTGTTCCGGCCGCTGGCTGGCGTCAACGTGGCGGCCGAGCTGTATCTCGCATGGCGCGCGGACAACGACAATCCGGCGCTGCCGGTGTTCAACGCGATGGTCGAGCGGTTTCTGACGGACAGCGCGGACGATCCGGGCGTTTAGCGGTGCGCCTGCTCGCCTGAGCGGCCTGCCGCGTACCACCGAAAGTCGGTCGTCCGATGATCGAAGACGCGGGCGCGAATTGTTTGCGGCGTCCCCAACGCGTGAAAAACGGCGATTTTTCATACGAGTTCCGCCCGAAATACGCGCCACACGATCCGGATTTTTTGTCCTGAACAGGGGAAACCCCCATTTTTCTCTCATCGGTCGTCGTATTACTGTATCGATACACTAAATCGATACAGTCGCGTCGCGAGACGCACTCGCAAAGGAGACGGCTCATGAATACCTACACCCGGCGGCGCTTTCTGCAGACGGTGTCCGCCGCCACGCTGGCGGCCGCGGGCGGCTTGCCGGAAGGCGTGCGCGCGCAGCAGCCGGTCGTCACGCTGCGCTGCTCGTCGTCGATGCCGGCCGACCAGAACGCCGCGCATTACGTGTGGTACGAGCGTCTCGCCGCGAACCTGAAGGCGAGCGTGGGCGATGCGATCCGGGTCGACTACTTTCCGAACAGCCAGCTCGGCAAGGAAAACGATGTCGTGCAGCAGGTCAAGATCGGCGCGATCGACATGATGATCTCGGGCTCGTCGATCTGGGCCACGATCGCGCCGGAGCTCGGGATGCTCGATCTCGGCTACCTGTTCGACAGCTACGCGCACGTCGCGAAGGCGCTCGACGGTCAGGTCGGTACGAGCCTGAACGCGCTGCTGCAAAAGCGCGCCGGATGCTCGGTGCTGACCTGGGGTTCGCATTTCGGCGGGCGCTGCGTATTCACGAAGCAGCCGGTGACGGCGTTGCCCGGGCTGAAGGGGACGAAGCTGCGCGTGCTGCCGACGCCCGCGTTCATGGATACCTTCAAGGCGATGGGCGCGGTGCCGACGCCGATTCCGTTCGGCGAGCTGTACATGGCCGTGCAGACGGGCGTCGTCGACGGTCTCGAGCACGATCCCGCCACGGTGCTCGCGAGCCGCTTCGACGAGATCGTGAAGTCGTGCTGGCAATCGCGCCACGTGTTCGCGGCGATGACCGTCGTGATGGGGCGGCGTGCGCTCGACCGGATTCCGGCCAATCTGCGGCCGGCCTTCGATCGCGCGGTGGCCGACGCGACCGCGCAGCAGCGCGCGATTGCCGCGCAGAAGGCCGCGCAGGCGGAGCAGGCGCTGAAGCAGCGCGGCATGGCGTTTTACCCGCTGGCCGACGCCGAGCGCGCGGCGTTGCGGCAGACGATGCACGACCGCCTGTATGTGGCGTTCGCGAAGCAATATCCGGCCACCGCGCCGCTGTTTCCGGCGATCGCCGCCGCGCGGGGTTGAGCGATGGACATGCACTCCGTGTCGGGCGCCGCGCCGGCGCCCGCTGCAGGCCAACCGGCGCATCGCGCCGCCCGCGTGCTGGATGCGCTGCTGCGCTGGCTCGAGTACCTGTCGGCCGCGGTGCTCGGCGTCGACGTGCTCGTCGTGTTCGTGTCGGTCGTGTTCCGCTATTTCCTGCACGACCCGGTCGACTGGGCCGAGGAAGTGGCCAGCGCGCTGATGATCGTGCTCGTGTTCTTTGGCGCGGCGACGGTGCTCGGGCGCAGCCAGCATGTCGGCATCGACGTGTTTCGCGGCCGCCTGCCGGCACGCTGGCAGGGCGCGCTGATCCAGGTCGGCCACTGGATCGTGGCGGCCGTCGCGCTGAACCTGCTGGTGTCGTCGTGCCAGTTGCTCACGGATTCGTACGACCAGTTGACGACGGGCGGCTTGCCGGGCTGGATCAACGGGTATCCGATGATGTTCGGCGCGCTGTTCATGACGGTATTCGCGCTTGCGAATGCGCTGAACGCGCCGCGCCGCCGGGTGATCGGCACGTTCGCGTGCTGCGCGGCGCTCGCGGGCGCCGTGTACGGCTGGAACGCGCTGTGGCCCGCGCATGCGGTCGCGCCGGGCACGCTGCTGGTCGCGGGCTTCGTCGGCGGGCTGGTGCTCGGCGTGCCGATCGGGTTCGTGCTGGCGTTTTCGGCGCTGCTGTATTTCCTCGCGGATCCGACGCTGCCGCTGCTGGTCTACTCGCAACAGGTGATGGCCGGCGCCGATCACTTCGTGCTGCTCGCGGTGCCGTTCTTCGTGCTGGCCGGGCTGCTGATGGAGACCAACGGGATGTCCGCGCGGCTCGTCGAGTTGCTGCTGCGGATTTTCGGGCGCGTGCGGGGCGGGCTCGGCCTGATCGTGATCTTCGCGACGGCGTGCTTTTCCGGCGTGTCGGGCTCGAAACTGGCCGATATCGCGGCGGTGGGCGGCGTCGTGATGCCGGCGGTGCGCCGCGCGCGGCAGGACCCCAACGAAACCGCCGCGCTGCTCGCGTGCAGCGCGGTGATGGCCGAAACGATTCCGCCGTGCGTGAACATGATCATCATGGGCTTCGTCGCGAACATCTCGATCGCCGGGCTGTTCGTCGCGGGGATCGTGCCGGCGGCCGTGCTGGCCGCGTCGCTCGCGGTCGTGACGGTGATCACCGGGCGCAGGATCGACGTGGCGGAGGTGTTCGGCGAGCGTCGCGCGTGGCTGCCGCTCGCGGGCGGCGCGCTCGTCGCGCTGGTCATGGTCGCGATGATCGGCAAGGGCGTGACGTCGGGGATCGCGACGTCGACCGAAGTGTCCGCGTTCGCGGTGGTCTACGCGCTCGTCGTGGGCTGGCTCGCGTTCCGCGAACTGACGTGGCGCTCGGTCGGCCGCGTGTTCGTGCGCGCCGCGTCGATGGCGAGCGGTATCCTGTTCATCGTCGCGGCGGCGTCGAGCGTGTCGTTCGCGCTGTCGATCGAGCAGATTCCGGCCCTCGTCTCGGGCACAATGACGGCGTTTGCCCATCAATACGGCGCAACGATGTTCCTGCTGCTGGCGGCGCTGCTGATGATCGTGTTCGGCGCCGTGCTCGAAGGCGCGCCCGCGCTGATCATCTTCGGGCCGCTGCTCGCGCCGATCGCGCTGCAGCTCGGCATCCATCCGCTGCATTTCGGCACGGTCGTGGTGGTGGCGATGGGGTTCGGGCTGTTCGCGCCGCCGGTCGGCCTCGGGCTGTTCACGACCTGCGCGATCACGGGCACCGAGGTCGGGCGCGTGGCCCGGCCGATGGTGAAATATCTGCTGGTGCTGTTCGCCGCCCTCGTGGCGCTGATCTTCGCACCGGCGTTTTCGTTGTGGCTGCCGGCCCATTTCGGCCTGTAGCCCGTTCTATGCAAGACGACATGAGTACGATTCAGGACGTGGCCCGTCATGCGGCCGTTTCGGTCAGCACGGTTTCGAACGTGCTCAACGGACGCACCGACCAGATGAAGCCGGAGACGCTCGAACGCGTGAAGGCGGCGATGGACGCGCTGCAGTACCGGCCGAGCACGCTCGCGCGCCAGCTCAAGACGGGGCAGACGCCGCTCGTCGGGCTGCTGGTGCCGTCGATGGCGAACCCGATGTACGGCTACATCGCGCGCGAGATCGAGGCGTGCGCGCAGGAACGGTATGGCCATCGCGTGCTGATCGGCAACACCTACCGCGATGCGCGCAAGGAGGCGTCGTTCTTCGACGATCTGTACGCGCACGGCGTGCGGCGCGTGATCGTGATCTCGTCGCTCGCCGACGAAAGCCACCTCGAGCGCGCGGCCGAACGCGGGATGACGGTCGTCAGCTACGACCGGCGCGCGACACCCGGCGAGCAATCGAAGGTCGATCACGTGACGGCCGACAACGAGGCGGCCGCGCGGCTCGCGACACGCCGTCTCGTCGACGCCGGCCATACACGGCTCGCGTTCGCGACGGTGGCCGGCATCACGGTGAGCCGCAGCGACAAGATCCGCGGCTTTCTCGCCGTGGCAAGCGAGGCGGGCGGCGGCGCCCAGGCGCGCGTGCTCGACGGCGGTCCCGCGAACGAATACGGCGACTCGGTGATCGTCGACGTCGGGCGTGCGCTCGGCGTCGAGCTCGCGGTCGATCCCGCGCGGCCGACCGGCATCGTCGCGGTCAACGACCTGTTCGCGCTCGGCCTGATGGCCGGGCTGCGCGACGGCGGCTTGCGGGTGCCGGACGATGTCTCCGTCATCGGGATGGACGGTCATTTCCTGTCGGCGATCTCGTGGCCGGCGCTGACCACGGTGCAACTGCCGGTCACCGAAATGGCCGGCGAGATGGTGCGGCGCGTGATGCGGCAGGAGGGCGACGCACCGTCCGCCGGGCCATGCGTGTTCGCGGACGTGACGCTCGTGGAGCGCGCCTCGGTCGCGCCGCCGCCGGCGCAGGCGGCCGGCACGAACGGAGGTCACGCATGACGCGCGTCTACGTCACGCATCCGAGCGGGATGATCGACCACTACTTCGGCGCCAGGGCGTTGCGCGCGCTGCGCGCGATCGCGGACGTCACCTGCAACCCGCACGATCGCGAACTCGACACGGACGAACTGATTGCCGCCGCGCAGGGATGCGACGCGATCATCGCGTACCGGCAGACCCCGGCGCCTCGCGCGCTGTTCGCGGGGCTGCCGGTACTTGCCGCGTTCCTGCGTTGCGCGGTCGACATCCGGACGGTCGACGTCGCCGCGGCGAGCGCGTGCGGCGTGCTGGTCACGCAGGCGAGCCCCGGCTTCGGGCCGGCCGTCGCCGAGTGGGTCGTCGGCGCGATGATCGACCTCGCGCGCGGGATCGGCGGCTACGCGGACGCGTACCATCGTGGCGCGCCGCCGGTGCCACGGATGGGGCGCGAACTGCGCGGCAGCACGCTCGGCCTGATCGGCTATGGGCAGATCGCGCGCCATCTCGCCCCCGTCGCGACGGCGCTCGGCATGCGCGTGCTCGTCAGCGATCCGTACGTGCGGGTCGACGCGCCGCCGCCCGAACAGGTCGACGCCGCCACGTTGCTGCGCGATTCGGATTACGTCGTCTGCCTTGCGCCGGCCACGCCGGCCACCGCGAACCTGATCGATGCGGCGACATTCGCGGCGATGAAGCCGGGCGCGTGCTTCATCAATGCGTCGCGCGGCGAACTCGTCGACGAGCAGGCGCTGGCCGACGCGCTCGCCAGCGGGCGGCTGGCCGGTTGCGCGCTGGACGTCGGCCGTGCTGCGGACCAGATGCCGACGCCCGCGCTCGCCGCGCATCCGCGCGTCATCGCGACCCCGCACATCGGCGGGCTGACGCTGCCGGCGATCGAGCATCAGGCGCTGGAGACAGTCGACCAGCTCGCCGCGCTGCTCGACGGGCGCGTGCCGACCGGCGCGGTCAACGCCGCGCAGGCGAGGCGGCTCGCGCGCTGGCGCGCGTCGCACGCATCCGTCGCGCCGGGCGGGCGATGATCCGCGACGGCGTGGGCGGCACGCGGTTCCCGGACGCGTGCGATTGCCATATCCATATCTACGACGATGCGTACCCGCTCGCGCCGACGGCGACGTTTCGGCCGCCCCATGCGCCGGCGGACGCGTATCGGCGCGTGCAGCGCGCGCTCGGCCTCACGCGCGTGGTGATCGTGCAGCCGACCGGCTATGGCGCCGACAACCGCTGCACGCTCGCTGCACTGGCCGCGTTCGGCCCGCAGGCGCGCGGCGTCGCGACGTTGCCGGTCGACGTGCCGGATGCGGAGCTGGAGCGCCTGCATGCCGCCGGCATGCGCGGCGTGCGCTTCATGATGCTGGCGGGCGGCACCGCGCAATGGAGCGATCTGGAGCGGATGGCCGCGCGGATCGCGCCGCTCGGCTGGCATATCGACCTGCAGTTCGACGGTCGCACGCTGGCCGATCTCGAGCCGACGCTGGCGCGGCTGCCGGCGCGCGTGGTGATCGATCACACGGGCAAATTCCTGACGCCCGTCGCCCCGGATGCACCGTCGTTTGTCGCACTGCGACGCCTGCTCGATCGCGGCCACGCATGGGTGAAGTTGTCCGCGCCGTACGAGACGTCGCAATCCGGCGCACCGGGCTACGACGACGTCGCGCGCCTCGCCGCCGTGCTCGCGCGCGGCCATTCGACACGCTGCGTGTGGGGCAGCAACTGGCCGCATCCGAACGCGTCGCCGCTGCCGGACGATGCACGCCTGCTCGGCTGGCTGCACGATTGCGCGGCGGACGACGCGATTGCCCGCGCGATTCTGGTCGACAACGCGGCTGCGCTCTATGGATTCGAGACGGACACGCAGCGCGAAACCGTCGCGTGACGCGCTGCCGCCCCCGTTGGGTCACGGCGGCGTGAAGCGAAGGACAGGGAAGGGACTTGAAGAAGTGCAAGCGGCCCGCCGGAGCGAATCCGCCGGGCCGCTTGCATTGGAGCGTCAGTGGGTGATCGACAGGAACAGGTACGCGGCGAACAGCGCGACGTGCACGACGCCGTGCAGCACCGTCGTGCGCCCCTGGCTCAGCGTGAGCGTACTGACCAGCAGCGTGAGCGCGAGCAGGACCGTTTCCATCGCGCCGATCCCGAGCGTGAGCGGCTGGCCGACCCAGATGAACACGGCCGCGACGGTCGGGATCGTGAGCCCGATGCTCGCGAGCGCCGAACCGAGCGCGAGGTTCATGCTGGTCTGCAGGCGGTTCGCCCGTGCGGCGGTGACGGCCGCGAGCCCTTCCGGCAGCAGCACGAGCGCGGCGATCACGATACCGACCGCGGCTTCGGGCGCGCCGAGCTTCAGCACCGCATGCTCGACGGCCGGCGACAGCAGCTTCGCGAGCAGCACGACCGCGACGAGGCTCGCGAACAGCAGCACCATGCTGGTGATCGCGGTGCGGTTGCTCGGCGCCGCCGCGTGCACCGCTTCGTCCGCGGTGTCGTGCGCGGCGAGGAAGTAGTCGCGGTGGCGCACGGTCTGCACGAACACGAACGCGCCGTACAGCACGAGCGACGCGACGCCGGCGAACGCGAGCTGCGATTTCGAGAAGAACGGGCCCGGGGCGGCGCTCAGGTAGTTCGGCATCACGAGCGACAGCACCGACAGCGACGCGAGCACCGCGAGCGCCTTGCTCGCGCCGCGCCCCTGGAAGTCCTGTTCGCCGTGCTTCCATGCGCCGACCAGCAGGCAGATGCCGACGATGCCGTTACAGATGATCATCACGGCGGCGAACACGGTGTCGCGGGCGAGGCCCGATTTCTCCGGGCCCGCGCCGAGCATCACCGACACGATCAGCGCGACCTCGATGACGGTCACGGCGACCGCGAGCACGAGCGTGCCGAACGGTTCGCCGACGCGGTGCGCGACGACTTCCGCGTGGTGGACGGCGGCGAACACGGCGCCGGCGAGCGCGGCGGCGAACACCGCGATGACGAGGCCTTCGGCCGGCACCGCGCGCGACAGCGCGAGTACCAGCCAGGCGGCAAGCGGGGCCCAGAGGGTCCAGCGCGGGAGCTGGTTGGACGACAGCGGCATGGAGGGTTTCCTTATGCGAGTGGCGGCGCGCGACGCGCCGTCACGGGTTGACGAAGCCCGGCCGTACTATCCGCCGAACGAGGACGATGAAACCGAAAAGGTGGCGGCGCGCAACGGCGCTGCCCTGGGTTCGCTGCCGTGAGGCGGCGAGGGGCGCGGGCGGGCCGAGGCCCGTCGCGGGATGAAACGGTTCGATGCGGTTGCCCGCGGATGGCGAGACGAGCGCACGTGACGACGCGTGGCCGGCGGCTCGATCCGACCCCGACAGGGCGGGCGACGATGGACGGCGGTGACGGCGCGACACGCTTTCCCCCTGAAATCCGGCAATTTGTCGAATTTTATCAGGCGTTCGGGGGTCACTATCTCATATTCGAACGCTTACGTTGACCTTTCGGTTGATAAAAAGTTGCCCGACGTTTCGATTTTTTTTTCGTTGCAGTTTCCGTAACGATGTCTTGCACGACAAATTCGGGCTCGCCCTGACATAAATATACCGACCGGTCGGTTTATAATCGCTCGCACTTCCACTTCATGACGGATCGCAAGCGATGGCTGTTTCCTCTGCACATTCGGTGAACTCGGGCGCACTCGCGCCGTCGGCCGTCGTCGGCGTGATCGGCGCCGGCGCGATGGGCGCGGGCATTGCGCAGGTCGCGGCGGCGGCCGGCCATGCGGTGCTGCTCTACGACCTGAACGAAGCGGCCTGCGACAAGGCGCTGGCCGGCATCCGTGCCCAGTTCGCCCGGCTGGCCGAGAAGGGCCGGCTCGAACCGGCGCAGGCCGACGCGGCCGGCAACCGGGTCCGCGCGGTGCGCGCGCTGGCCGATTTCGCGGGGGCGGCGCTGATCGTCGAGGCGGCGGCGGAACGGCTCGACGTGAAGCGCGAGATTTTCGCGACGCTCGAACGTCATGTCGACGACGCGTGCGTGCTCGCGACCAACACGTCGTCGATCTCGATCACGTCGATCGCGGCCGGGCTGCGCGTGCCGCAGCGCGTCGCCGGCCTGCATTTCTTCAATCCCGCGCCGCTGATGGCGCTCGTCGAGGTGGTCAGCGGGCTCGCGACCGCGCCCGAGGTTGCGCAGATGCTGTATGCGACCGCCGCTGCGTGGGCCAAGCAACCGGTGATGGCGAAATCGACGCCGGGCTTCATCGTGAACCGCGTCGCACGGCCGTATTACGCGGAGGCGTTGCGCGTGCTGAACGAGCAGGGCGGCGCACCGGCGTCGATCGATGCGGTGATGCGCGAAGCCGGCGGGTTCCGGATGGGGCCGTTCGAGTTGATGGACCTGATCGGCCACGACGTGAACTTCGCGGTGACCGAGTCGGTGTTCCGCGCGTACTTCAACGATCCGCGCTACACGCCGTCGCTGATCCAGCAGGAACTCGTCAACGCGGGCTTCCTCGGACGCAAGTCCGGACGCGGCTTCTATTCGTATGCGGACGGCGCGACGCCGCCTGCCCCCGATCTCGAACCGCCGCGCGCCGCGCCGGCGGACGTCGTGCTGTTTGCGCAGGAGGGCCCGGCCGCCGCGCTGCATGCGCGCTTCGTCGACCGTATCGCAGGCGCCCGTCAGGCCGGTGCGCAGCCGGACGATCTGCTGGCCACGGCCGGCCGCGCGTCGATCGCGCTGACCGATGGCCGGACGGCCACCGCGCGCGCCGCACAAACGGGCGTGGCGGATCTCGTGCTCGTCGATCTCGCGCGCGATTACGCGCAGGCGGGGCTCGTCGCGCTGACCCGCGCGCTCCAGTGCGGCGACGCGGCCTATGCGGATGCGGTCGGCTTGTTCCAGCAGGCGGGCTTTCGTGTCGTCGGCGTCGCGGACGTGCCGGGGATGGTCGCGATGCGCACCGTCGCGATGCTCGCGAACGAAGCGGCCGACACGGTGAACCAGGGCGTGTGCTCGCCGGCCGATCTCGATCTCGCGATGGAGAAGGGCGTGAACTATCCGTGCGGCCCGCTCGCGTGGGCCGACGCGATCGGCCTCGGCCGCGTGCACCGCGTGCTGTCGAACCTCGCGGCGAGCTACGGCGAGGACCGCTATCGCGTGTCGCCGCGCCTCGCCGCGCTGCATGCGGCCGGCCGCACGTTCCGGTCGTAGCCGCCCGCCCCGGTTACTTCGAACACGATAACGACATCACGCCATTGGAGGAGCACCCCGATGACTCACCCGACGCATCCCGCCGCCGCCCTCGAGCCGATCGAGACCGCCAGCCGCGACGAACTGCAGGCGCTGCAGCTCGAACGCCTCAAGTGGTCGCTGCGCCACGCGTACGACAACGTCCCGCACTATCGCCGCACGTTCGACGCGGCCGGCGTGCATCCGGACGACCTGAAATCGCTCGCCGATCTCGCGAAATTCCCGTTCTCGACCAAGAACGACCTGCGCGACAACTATCCGTTCGGCCTCTTCGCGGTGCCGCGCGAGCAGGTCGTGCGCGTGCACGCATCGAGCGGCACGACCGGCAAGCCGACCGTGGTCGGCTACACCGCGCGCGACATCGACACGTGGGCGAACGTGACCGCGCGCTCGATCCGCGCGGCCGGCGGCCGCCCGGGCGATACGCTGCACAACGCGTTCGGCTACGGCCTGTTCACCGGCGGCCTCGGGATTCACTACGGCGCGGAGCGGCTCGGCTGCATGGTCGTGCCGATGTCCGGCGGGCAGACCGAGAAGCAGGTGCAACTGATTCGCGACTTCGAGCCGAAGATCATCCTCGTCACGCCGTCGTACATGCTGAACCTGATCGACGAGATGGTGCGGCAGGGGATGGACCCGGCCGAATCGTCGCTGAAGATCGGCATCTTCGGCGCCGAGCCGTGGACGCAGGCGCTGCGCAATGAAGTGGAGACGCGCGTGGGCATCGACGCGCTCGACATCTACGGGCTGTCGGAAGTGATGGGCCCGGGCGTCGCGTGCGAATGCGTCGAGACGAAGGACGGCCCGGTGATCTGGGAAGACCATTTCTACCCGGAGATCATCGATCCCGTCACCGGCGAGGTGCTGCCCGACGGCAGCCAGGGCGAGCTCGTGTTCACGTCGCTGACGAAGGAGGCGATGCCGGTGATCCGCTACCGCACGCGCGACCTCACCGCGCTGCTGCCGCCGACCGCGCGCGCGATGCGCCGGCTCGCGAAGATCACGGGCCGCTCCGACGACATGCTGATCGTGCGCGGCGTGAACGTGTTTCCGAGCCAGATCGAGGAGATCGTCGTCGCGCTGCCGCTGTTGTCGGGCCAGTTCCAGATCACGCTGTCGCGCGACGGTCACATGGACCGGCTCGACCTCGCGGTCGAGTTGCGCTCCGAGGCGGCGGCGTCCGTCACCGACGGCGAGCGCGCGGCGCTCGCGCGCGAGTTGCAGCACCGGATCAAGACGATGGTCGGCGTGTCGTCCGGCGTGACGGTGCTGGCAGCCGGCGGCATTCCGGCGACCGCGACCGGCAAGGCGCGCCGCGTGATCGATCGCCGTCAGGCCGCCTGATGTCGAGGTGTGCCGTTCTACCCGAGGAAACCTGTTCGATGGATGAATTGAAGACCCTGGCCGTCACGGTCGATGCGCGCGGCATCGCGACCGTCGCGCTGCAGCGCGGCGACGTGCTGAACGCGTTCGACGAGACGATGATCGCGGAGCTGACCGACGCGTTCACGACGCTCGGCCGGCGCGACGACGTGCGTGCGATCGTGCTGCGTTCGGACGGTCGCGCATTTTGCGCGGGCGCCGACCTGCAGTGGATGCAGCGTGCGAGCGCGAACGACGCGGCCGCGAACCTGCGCGACGCCGAGCGGTTCGCCGCGATGATGCGCGCGATCCGGCAGTGCCCGAAACCGACGGTCGCGCGCGTGCAGGGCCACGCGTTCGGCGGTGGGGTCGGGTTGTGCGCGGCCTGCGACATCGTGATAGCCAGCGATCACGCGCGCTTTTCGGTCAGCGAGGCGCGTTTCGGGATCCTGCCGGCCGTGATCGGCCCGTATCTGGTCGAGGCGGTCGGCCAGCGCCAGGCGCGCCGGCTCGCGCTGACCGCGACGCAGCTCGCGGCCGCCGAAGCCGTCGCGATCGGGCTGATCCACCAGGCCGTGCCGCTCGATGCGCTCGACGACACGCTCGAACGGACGCTCGCGGAACTGGGCCGCAACGGCCCGCACGCGCTGATGGAGATCAAGCGCTTTTTCGATGCGATCGGCGAATACCCGCCGTCGGACGAACGCGCGGCGTTCACCGCGCAGACGATCTCGCGGGTGCGGGCGACGCCGGAAGCGAAGGAAGGCTTCGCGGCCTTCTTCGCGAAGCGGCCGCCGGCGTGGGAGGCGGGCGCCGAATAAGGCTGCACGACGAAACTCGACCGCGACCGTCGGCGCAACCGGGCCGGCCGTATTTTGCGTCTCGGGCGCGAGCGCTTGCACTACAATGCGTGACCCCCGGCGCGCTGCCGGCCCAGCCCCGACCGATGCTTCGCACGATGATCGTCAACCGCCTTGTCTCCGAGATCCTGTTCGGTTTTACCGGCCTGATCGGCATCATCAATCCGATCGGCATCGCGTTCCTGTTTCTCGAACGGACCGAGGCGCTCACCGCGTACGAACGGGATCTGCTCGCGAGGAAGGTCGCGTTCAACGCGTTCGTGGTCCTGATGGTCGCGTTCTTCGCCGGCACGCCGGTGCTGCATTTCTTCGGGATCTCGATGGAAGCGCTGCGGATCGGCGGCGGCTTCGCGGTCGCGGTGGCCGGCTGGCAGATGCTGAACGAGCCCGACGGGCCGGGCGGCGGCGACACGCCGGTCAAGCCGATCGACGCGAACGCGATCATGACGCGCGCGTTCTTCCCGTTGACGGTGCCGCTGACGGTCGGTCCCGGCTCGATCGCGACCGCGATCGCGCTGAACGCGAACCGCACGCACAAGCTGTCGGAATTCATGCTGTCGAGCATCGTGTCGATCGCGGTGTCCGTGCTCGTCGCGCTCGTGATCTGGCAGGTCTACAGCCGCTCCGCGCTGCTCGCGCGCTATCTCGGCAGCGAAGGGACCAAGGTCGCGAAGCGCGTGTCGGCGTTCCTGCTGCTGTGCATCGGCGTGCAGATCATGCTGACCGGCTTCTCCGCGTTCCTGCAGCCGATCGCCGACCAGGTCAGGTAACCGGGCCGCCCGGTCCGGCCGTCAAGGTTCGACCTTTCACGCAGCCTGCACGCGACGCGCGGTCATACGCGTTCGCCGCATGCGGGATACCATGCGACGTCTGGCGGATGCGCGGCGCGCATCCGGCCGCAACCCCAACTTGAGTGGCGAGGCGTGCAATGGAATACGTGAAATTCGGGTCGACCGGGCTGGACGTGTCGAAGCTGGTGCTGGGCTGCATGACGTTCGGCGAGCCGTTGCGCGGCACGCACCCGTGGACGCTGCCGGAAGCGGAAAGCCGGCCGATCATCCAGCGGGCGATCGAGGCCGGCATCAACTTCTTCGACACCGCGAACATGTATTCGGACGGCACGTCGGAGGAGATCGTCGGCCGCGCGCTGCGCGATTTCGCGAAGCGCGACGACGTCGTGATCGCGACCAAGGTGTTCTACCGGATGCGGCCGGGGCCGAACGGCGCCGGGCTGTCGCGCAAGGCGATCATGACCGACATCGACCAGAGCCTGAAGCGGCTCGGCACCGACTACGTCGATCTCTACCAGATTCACCGATGGGACTACGGCACGCCGATCGAGGAGACGCTCGAGGCGTTGCACGACGTCGTGAAGGCCGGCAAGGCGCGCTATATCGGCGCCTCGTCGATGTTCGCATGGCAGTTCGCGAAGGCGCTGCACACGTCGAAGCAGCACGGCTGGACCCGCTTCGTCAGCATGCAGAATCACCTGAACCTGCTGTATCGCGAGGAAGAGCGCGAAATGCTGCCGCTGTGCGAGGACGAAGGCATCGCGGTGATTCCGTGGAGCCCGCTCGCGCGCGGGCGCCTGACGCGCAACTGGGACGAATCGTCGGAACGGCAGCAGAAGGACGAGGTCGGCCAGCAGCTGTACAACGCGACGATCGATGCCGACAAGGCGGTCGTCGAGGCCGTCGCGGCGATCGCCGCCGCGCGCAACGTGCCGCGGGCGCAGGTCGCGCTGGCGTGGGTCGCGCAAAAGCGCGGCGTGACCGCGCCGATCGTCGGCATTTCGAAGCCGCAGCAGCTGGACGATGCGCTCGTGGCGCTCGCGCTGAAGCTGACCGACGACGAAATCGCGACGCTCGAACGCCCGTACGTGCCGCACGCGGTGGCCGGGTTCAACTGAGCGGCAACGCGGGCGGCGCCGCGCACCGCGTTCAGCGCGCGGCGGCGAGCATCGGGTAGGTGAACAGGCCGAAGTGGACGACGTTCAGCCCCGCATGCGCGAGCGCGGCGGCGAGCAGGCCGCCGCGCCGCCACGCGAGCCCGTAGCCGACGCCGGCCACCGTGCCGAGCGCGATCCATTGCCAGCCGCCCGCGGCGTGCGCGGCGCCGAACAGCACCGCGCCGGCCGCGAGCGCGACCCACGGGCCCCAGGAATAAGCGCGCAACACGCGGGTCAGCCCGCCTTGGACGTAGCCTCGGAACAGCGCTTCCTCGGCGAGCGTCACCAGCAGCAGGTTGTTCGCGAGCCACAGCCAGCCGGACGGCGGCCATTTGGGGGCCCAGCCGACCATCCCGAACGCGAGCGCGCCGGCCAGGCACGCGGCGGCCGTTGCGGCGGCCGCCACCGCGCCGGTGCGCAGCGCGCGCGACAGCGCGACGTCGGGCGCGACCCACGGCAGCGCCCACAACAGCCACAGGCCGACGAGCGGCTTGTCGAAATTCAGGTACATCGTGAACGGCACGGCATCCGGCGTGAAGCGGGTCGGCGCGATCACGCGCGGATTGTGGAAGCCGGGAATCAGGTGCAGGCTCAGCGCGATCGCGAGCGCGGCGAAGACGAGATGCGCGGCGACGCGCACCGCGAGCGGCCGCGCGGGCAGCACGCCCCAGCCGGCCGCGATCAGCAGCGCGAATGGCGCCAGCGTGATCGGCGCGAGCTGGCCGAATGCCAGCGCGCCCGCGTAGCCGAGCGTGGCGACGCCGATGCTCAGGCCGTGCAGTGGGCGATGCCACGCGAATGCGGCGGCCGCGAACAGGGCGAGCCAGATCGTGGCACACGGAAGGAGCGAAAGGGACATGACGGAAAACGGATGGGCGGACGAGACGCCGCGCATCATACAGCAGGTGCCGTGACACGCTGCCGGGCGGCCGGCGCGCCGCGTGTCAGCGGCCGGCGGTTTCGGTGACGCCGCCGCGGCCCGGGATGTCGACGCTGTTGCGCACGCGCATCCGCCGCCGGTACCAGAACGTCCACAGCAGCAGGCAGGCAAACACCGTGTAGCCCATGACCGGCGACACGACCAGCACGCGTTCGACCGGCCAGCTGACGACCATCCACCAGCGCAGCAGCATCTCGACCGTCATGATGGCGCCCCACACGAACGTCATCAGCCGCAGCATCTGGCGCAGGCCCGGCTGCGCGTCCCAGACGGCTTCGAAGTGCGCGGCGCCGCCATCCATCTCGCGGGCCACGGTCGCGCGGGCCAGATAGTAGATCAGCGGGCGTTCGCGGAACAACGACAGCAGGAACACGATGCCGATCGTGCCCGACCCGATCGATTCGCGCATCAGCAGCGTGCGCGGACTGCCGCCGAACGCCATCCCGACGATCGACAGCGTGATGCCGAGCAGCACGATGGCCGCCACCGCGTCGACGCGGCGCGAGCGGATGAATTCGACGATCGACCAGATGATCGGCGGAACCGCCGACGCGTACAGCGCGCCCGTTTCGCCGAAATACGGATGCGCGACCCGATAGGCCACCCAGGGCAGCACGAGGTTGACGAAGAGTTCGAGAATCAGTCCGGTTCGCGGTTTCACGGTGCGCGCTTCCACGCAGGCGGGGCGGACGCGAGGAAGGCGGGTTGCCCCCCGGTTGCCCCGAAAAGGGTTCGGTTCAGTATATCGAAGAATCGCGCGGGGTTGCGACGTCATGGGTTCGCCGCCGCCGGCAGCGCGATCGTGATCGTGGTGCCCTGCAGCACGGCGCTCTGCACGTGAATGTCGCCCGCGTGCCGTTCGACGACGGCCTTGACGAACGCCATTCCGAGCCCCACGCCGCCCGTGTCCGGTTGCCCGGCCGTGCGAAAGCGCCGGTAGCGTTCGAACAGCCGCGTCTGGTCCGTATGGCTGATCCCGCAGCCGCGGTCCCGGATCGTGCAGTGCACGGCCCGGCCGTCGGCGCCCGGTTCCACCCGGCATTCGATGCTCGTCAGCGACGGGCTGTACTTGATTGCGTTATCCAGCAGGTTGATCAGCGCGCGCGACAGCAACGCAGGGTCGCCGTGCACGATCGTGTCGTCGCGGCGCGGCACGTCGTCGATCGAGATGCGTTTGCGATGCGCGAGCGGCCATACGGCGTCGCGCGCCTCGTTCATCAGGTCGGCGAGGTTGACCGGCACGCGCTCGTATTCGCTGGCTTCCGCGCGCGACAACTGCGCGAAACCGTCGGCCATCGCCAGCGTATGGCGGGCGAGCCTGCCGATTCTCTCGAATTGCCGCTTTGTCGGTGCGTCGTTCGCGCGGTGTTCCTGCGCGTCGATCAGGATGATCAGCGACGTCAGCGGCGCGCGCATGTCGTGCGAGAACAGCGTCAGCATGTCGTTGCGCTGGCGTTCGAGCATGTCGCGGCGCACATGCGCATGGCGCAAGGTCTCCAGTGCCCGGTCGATGCGGGCGAGCTCGGGCCCGACGCCGCTCGGCATCGCGACGGGCGTCGTATCGCCGTCGCTGAGTGCGACGATCCGGCGGCCGAGCGCATCGAGCGGCGTCGACAGCAGCCGCTGCGTGCCGCGCGCGAGCGACAGCAGGATCGCGACGCTGAGCGCGGTCGCGCATGCCGATACCGCCACCTTGATCCGCGCGGTGTTCCGGTCCGAGACGGCGCGGCGCCGCGCCGCGTCGATCACGCGGTCGCGCAGCCGCTCGCACGGCCCGAAATACGGGACGATCGTTCGCGAAAAATCGCCGGCGCTCATCGCGTAGGCGCCTGTCCGGCCGTTCGCGACGATCGCGTCGACGAGCGGCAGCAGATGACGGTCGAACGCCGCGTTGAGCTGCGCGTACTCGCGGGCCACGTCCGCATCGTCGAGCCGCGCGCCGAGCGCGCCGTCGATCAGTGCGCGCAATTGTTCGATGCGTCCGCGCATCAGCATGATCTCCGCGAACTGCGTGCGATCGAGCGCCTGCCGCGCGAACATCGGCGCGACGAGCAGCGAGCCCGTGCGTCCCGCGTATTCCCGCAGGTCGCTCAGCAGCCGCGCGAGCAGGATCGCGCCCGACGTGCGCGGGTCGCGCATGGCCGTGTCGGTCATCGCGCCGTCGATCAGCAGCGACACCGTGTCGACGACCCGGAACAGGCGCGCCTGCGCATGCTGGATGTCGCGCACCGTGCGGGACGCGAGCGGCCGCGCGTCGAGTGCGTCGACTTCCGCGCGCGCATCGGCGAGCGTGATCCGGATCGCATCGACCGCGTGCAGCAGGTTGCCGCGCTCGCGGTCGTCGAGCGCCGCCGCGTGCCCGATGCCGGCCCGAAAATGCGCGAGCGCGCGGTCGGAACGCTCGCGCGCGGCGCGCAGGTTGCGCCGCTCCGTCCCAGCGTCGGGCTGCGCGCGCACGAGCAGGTCGTTCGTCGGGCCGCGTTCGGCCGAGATCATGTTGGCGGCGATCATCGCGCCGTGGACGAATTCGAAGCTTTGCAGGTCGGCGTTTTCCTGCCGGTATTGGCGGACACTGCCCGCGATGATCGTGCCGCACAGCAAGGCCAGCAGCGTGGTGACGAGCGCGAAGCCGAGATGGGTTTTCTGCTGGATCGTCAGCGAGCGAACGTCGTTTGCGCGTTCCCGATTGAACGAGAGATTCATGGCACACCGTGTTTTGCGAACTATCCCTGGGAGGCCCGTATTCTCGGCCTGTCGGCGCCGTGGCGCCGTGAGGTTCGACAGGTGTTCCGTCGTGACGGGGCGGCAACGATCGCGCCCGGGAAGCCGGATCGCACGCGGCACCGGATCGCGTTGCGCCACCATCCTGTCGACGCCGGACGCATCGTGCTTGATGCGGAGAAACCCTGATCGCGCACCGGTGCGGATCGCGCGTTGCGGTGAATGTTAGGGATTGCGAATGTTTGGGCGCGCCGCTTCCGGAGGGAGCGCGACATGGCGGCTGCCTTGGACGGTGACGACAGAGCGAAGGGATGCGCACGCAGGCGCGCCGCCCGCGCACCGGGGCGACGCTCGAGGGGGGGCCGCTATACGCCTGTACGGCGGCCGGCGCGGCGCGGCGGGAATCGATGCCGCGGCCGCGCGTGTGCACTCAGGAAACGGCCGGCTGGACGATGATCTTCACGTTGCGGTCCTTGTGGTTGACCAGCTCCTCGAAGCCGTGCGCGACGATGTCGCCGAGCGCGATGCGCCCGGTGATGAGCGGCTGCACGTCGATGCGGCCGTCCGCGATGAAGCGGATCACGTCCGCGAATTCGCCGTTGTACGCGAGCGAGCCGATCACTTCCTTCTCGGTCGACACGATGTCGAAGAAGTTGAACGGCGCCGGTTCCTCGAAGATGCCGACCATCACCGACTTGCCGGCCTTGCGGATCACGTCGATCGCGAGCTTCGCGGTGGCCGTGTGCCCGATGCACTCGAACGAGACATCCGCGCCGTAGCCGCCCGTCAGCGCCCGGACTTCCGCGATCGCGTCGGACGTCTTCGGATCGACGACCGCGCTCGCGCCGACCTCCAGCGCCTTCTGCTTGCGCGCGGCCGACATTTCCAGCGCGATCACGCGTCCGGCGCCCGCGGCCTTCGCGCACATGATCGTGCACAGGCCGATCGTGCCCGCGCCGACCACGACGACGGTCTGCCCGACGATGTTGCCGGCCTTCTTCACCGCATGCAGCCCGACCGCGAGCGGTTCGATCAGCGCGCCGGCCTCGGTCGGGAAATGGTCGGGCAGCTTGTACAGCAGTTCGGCCGGCACGTTCACGTATTCGGCGAACGCGCCGTTGTTCATCAGCCCCGTGAACGCGAGGTTCTCGCAGATGTTGTACAGCCCGTGCCGGCAATACCAGCAGGTGCCGCAATGCTGGCATGCGTCGGCCGTCACGCGGTCGCCGACCGCGAAGCCCGACACGCCCGCGCCGAGCTCGGCGATCTCGCCGCTGAACTCGTGGCCCAGGATGCACTGGCCTTTCAGGCCGGTCAGCGGATGCGGCGCGTCGACCGGGATGAACACCGGCCCGGCGACGTATTCGTGCAGGTCGGAGCCGCAGATGCCGCACCAGTGCACGCGAATCGTGACCCAGCCTGCCGGCGGGCGTTCCGGAACGGGAACCTCTTCGACGCGGATGTCGTGGCGGCCGTGCCAGACGGCGGCCTTCATGCTGGGGGGAGTGATCGGTGCCGGTGTACTCACGTTGCTGTCTCCGTCAGGTTGTCGTCGGGCGTGCGGCGATGTTGCCGGCGCACCCGTCGCGCGATTGCGCGTTCGACCGGTATGCAGGAACGGGGCCAGCGTGAAGCGGGGCGATGCGTGGCGGCCGGAAAATGTGCGTCGGGTGCGCTGCACCATGTCGCTGTCCGCCGAACGGCAACGATTTGGAAGAAACGGAGCGTCGAATTTGCTGCGATAGCGCCACAGCGAAGCGCGTGAGACGCCGGGACGTTCGTCTCAGCGCAATGAGACGAATCGCGAGACGAACGGCGACGGGCGGCGCCGTTCGATCCGCGTTCAGGCGACGACTTCGTCCACGGCGACCGCGGCGAGCGGCGTGAATCCGGCGGCGCGGTACAGCGGCTGGCCGACCTCGGTCGATATGAGCCACACGCGGCGCGCACCCCGGTGCCGTGCGTGCGCGACGATCGCGGCGAGCAGTTGCGTCGCCAGGCCGCGGCGGCGGTATGCGTCCGCCGTCCCGACGCGGTCGACGACGATATCGCGCGGCGACGCGAAGCCGTAGCGCGCGGTGGCCGCGATCTGTCCGTCGAGCCGGTGCGCGAACAGGAACGCGGCCGGATTCGGCTGGAACGGCGCGAAGGCGCCGCTGGCGTTGAACGCGTCGATCGCGCCAGGCGTGTCGCAGGCCAGCGAAAGCGCGAGCGCGTCGTCGCCGGACAGCCCGTCGATGTCGGCGGCCATGAAATGCTCGTCGGTCAGCCGGCGCGTCCGGCCGTGCAGCGCGGGCGGCAGCGGTGCCGCGCCGTAGCGCGTGATCCACGCGCCAACCGCAAACGGGCCGGCGCCGGACACGGGCGCGCCCTCGATCATGAAATGCTCGAAAGGCCGGCCCATCGCGCCGTCGAACTGCACGACATGGCCGTCCGGGCCGTCGTGCAGCGGCGCATCGCGCCGGCCGCGCGCGGCGCAGTACCCGGCGATGAAGGTGCGCACGGCCGCCTTGCGGCGGGGGAAATCCGTCCAGGCTTCGTCGAGCGGAAACAGCGTGGCCGGTGCAGGGGAGGCGGTCGACATAAGGAGGGGCGCGGCGTTGTCGGACGAAGCGGACAGCTTAGACCAGGATGCCGTCGCGTGTCGCGCCGGCCATTGTCACCATCGCCGAAACGGATCGTTGCGCGCGCTGCCCCTTTACTTGAAGTTAACTTCAATTTGTATCATGTGCGCCAGTCCGATTGCGGTCGCGTGAGACATCCCGTTGCACGCCGCCGCTTCAACGGAGGTGAAGATGACCGAATCGCCTGTCGCGGCCGATGCCGCCACGCTGCCGGCGCGCAGCTACCGGGCCGCCGTCGCGAACGTCGTGCTGGCGAGCATCGTGTCGGCGCTGCACGTCGGCAAGGCGACGATCGGCTTGCCGTCGCTCCAGCACGAGTTTGGCGGCTCGCTCGCGTCGCTGAGCGGGATCATGTCGGTGTTTCCGTTCGTCGGCGTGTTCGGCGGGATCGCCGCCGGCCTGCTGGTGCGGCGCTGGGGCGACCGGCGGCTGCTGGTGACGGGCCTCGTCATCCTCGGCCTGTCGAGCGTGGCCGGCGCCTGGGCCGGCAGCTTCGCGCTGTTGCTGGCCACGCGCTTCGCGGAAGGCCTCGGGTTCGTGATCGTGGTGGTCGCAGCGCCGGCCGTGCTGAACCGCGTGACGCCGCCCGAACGGCGCAATTTCGCGTTCGGCCTGTGGAGCACCTTCATGCCGGCCGGCATGGCGCTGTCGATGCTGGTCGGGCCGCTGCTCGGCGGCTGGCGCAACGGCTGGCTCGCGGCCGCGGCGCTGACGCTCGTCGCGGCGGCCGCGGTGCCGGTCACGACGTCGGCCGACGCGCCGTCGCGGCAGGCGACGACGCGCATCGGCTCCGCGCTGCGCGCCGTGCTCGCGTCGCGCTCGACTACGCTCCTCGCACTGGGCTTCGCGACCTACAACGTGCAGTTCTTCGCGGTGATGACGTTCCTGCCGGTGTTCCTGATGCAGCGCCTCGGCGTCGCGGTCGGCGCGGCGGGGCTGATCAGCGCGGCGATCGTCGCCGCGTGCGTGATCGGCAACCTGACGGCCGGCTGGCTGCTGTCGCGCGGGGCGCGACCGGGGATCGTGATGGCGGCGACGTCGGTCGCGATCGGCGCGGCGGGCGCGGGCCTCTTCGGCGCGGCGACACCCGCGCCGCTCGCGGTCGTGCTCGGGTTCGCGTTTTCGGCGATGGCCGGGATGCTGCCCGCGACCATTCTCGCGTGCGCGCCGGGCTCCGCCCCGTCGCAGTCGCTGGCGCCGCTCAGCATCGGCTGGGTCGTGCAGGGCAACTATCTCGGCCAGGTGATCGGGCCGCTGACGATCGGCGCGATCGTCGGTGCGTTTGGCTGGTCGGGCGGCATCGGGCTGATGCTCGCGGCCGCCGCCGTCGGCGCGGCGATCGGCCTGTCCCTGCTGCGCGAACCGATGGGCCGGCGCTGAACGCGCCGGCGTCGTTCAACCTGCACGGAAATTCGTCAAGCATGCTCAACACCATGGAAAGCCCGATCTGCGAAGAAGACCTGTCGTGCGACGCGTCCGCGTTCGACGAAGACGATGCGATGCCGTCGCGCGGCGGCGTGATCGCGCATCCGCTCGTGACGATCGGCCGCGCGCCGATTCCGGAGCAGGGGACGGCCGCGGCGTCGCCGTTGCGCCCGCAACTGTTCGTCACGGTGCTGGAGGCGGGCGACGACGGACTGCTGGTGCGATGGGTCGAGAGCGGCCGGTGTCACTACGGCGAGCAGCGCTGGCGGCTGCGCGTCGCGTTGCAGCCCGGTCGCTGCGCGCTTTCCGGGCAGCCGATCGAGCCGGGCGAGCCGGTGTTCCGGCCGGTGCGGCGACCGGTGCCGGCCAACGGCGACGAGATGATCTGCCCGGCGTCGGTGCCGGGTAGGGGCGGTGCGGCGTGCGATGGCGCGCGGCGGGACCGCGACGCACGCGATCCGGCCGATGTTCCGGGCTGAACATCGGCCGTCGGAGCGGCGACGTTACTTCTTCAGGTCGTGCCGGTACTGGATGAAACCGGCGTTGTTCGCGAGCTTGTCGTACAGCGCGCGCGCGGCCGTGTTGGTCTCGTGCGTGAGCCAGTACACGCGGCTCGCGCCGGCTTCGCGGGCCCGTTCGTACACGGCCTCGATCAGCGCGCGGCCGGCACCTTGCCCGCGCGCGTCGGGCGCCGTGTACAGGTCCTGCAGATAGCAGTACGGCCCTTCGGTCCAGCACGAGCGGTGGTAGATCGAATGCACGATCCCGACCAGCGCACCGGACGCGTCGAACGCGCCGAGCACGAACATCGGCTCGGCCGGATCCATCAGGCGCGCCCAGGTCGTCGCGAACACCGCGTCGCTCAGCGCCGTGTCATAGAACTTCTGGTAACCCTGCCACAGCGGACGCCACGCGGCTTCGTCGGCGGCGACGAGCGGGCGTACCGTGACGCGCGTGGCGTCGTTCGCGCGGCTGGCTGCGTCGCGTGCGCTGGCCTGCGCGTGGCGTATCGCGGTGAGCGGCTGGCGCTGGTTGCCTTCGGCATCGAAGTTCTCCGGTGCGAGCCATGCTTCGAACGCGGCGCGGACGTCCGGCCATTCGCCGTCGATGATCGAGAACCACGCGGTGTCGCGATTGCGGCCGCGATAGACGATCGCCTGCCGGAACGTGCCTTCGTAGCGGAAGCCGAGCCGGGCGGCCGCCTTGCGCGACGGCGCGTTCAGGTCGTCGCACTTCCATTCGTAGCGCCGGTAGCCGAGCGTGTCGAACGCGTACTTCATCAGCAGGAACTGCGCTTCGGTCGAAACCGGCGTGCGCTTGAGCAGCGGCGAGAACGTGACGGAGCCGACCTCGATCACGCCGTTGGCCGGATCGATGCGCATCAGCGCGAGCGTGCCGACCGCGCGACCCGTGGCGCGGTCGATCACCGTGTAGTGCAGCGGATCGGTGCTCGCCTGCGCGCCGCGCGCGTAGTCGTGGTAGCTCGACTCGTCGGCATACGGGCCGTGCGCGAGATAGGTCCAGTCGCTGCCGTCGGGCGCCTGGGCGTAGGCCGCGTACAGGTCGGCCGCATGGCGCTCGGCGTCGAGCGGTTCGAGCCGGCAGTAACGGCCTTCGAGCGCGATGCGCTCGGGGCGCGGACGCGCGGACCAGTCGGGAACGGGTTGGCCGATGGGCTGCTGGAAAGCGTTGGTGAGCGTGGGCAAGGTCGATCTCGCTTCGGTTGGCGGCCGGCGACATGCCGGCATGCAGACGATCGTAGTCCCGGCGAGGTACCATGAGAAGCGCCAGAGAACGGTAAATTTATGGTGCCACGAGCCGTGATCGCCCGCCGTTCGCCAATCACCGCAGGTTCGACTTTTCACGCCGCGATATTCCGATGACGACTGCCTTTCCTTCCGGCGCCGCGCCGTTGCTGCCGCTCGATGCGCCGCTGGCACGTACGCCCGGCGCACCGTCGCTGCAGCGCCAGTTGCTGCGCCGCTTGCGCGACGCGATCCTCGGCGGCGCGATGCCGGCCGGCACGCGGTTGCCCGGCACGCGCGCGCTGGCCGAAACGCTCGGCGTGTCGCGCAATACGACGGCCGCCGTGTACGAGCAGCTCGTCGCCGAAGGTTTCCTGCAGTCGGATCGTCGCGGCACGCGGGTCGTCGGGCTGTCGCGGCCGGCGCCGCCGCGCAGGCGGACCGCGCCGCCGGCCGTCGCGCAGCGGCTCGGCCGGATTCGTCCGAGCCTCGTCGGCACCGGCGAATCGGAGGGCTTCCGGCCGGGCGTGCCCGCGCTGTCGCATTTCCCGGTGGATGCGTGGCGGCACGCGATCGACCGCGCGCTGCGCCGTGCCGGCCGCGAGCTGCTCGCGTATGGGGACCCGCTCGGCGAATCCGCCCTGCGCGAATCGATCGCGCGCCATCTGGCCGTCACGCGCGGCGTGCGCTGCGATCCCGAACAGATCGTGATCACCGAAGGCGCTCAAGGCGCGATCGCGCTGTGCGCACAGTTGCTGACCAATCCGGGCGATACGGTGTGGGTCGAGGAGCCCGGCTATCGCGGCGCGCGCACCGCGATGCAGGCGGCCGACCTCGACGTCGTGCCGATGCCGGTGGACGCGGAAGGGCTGCGTGCGGAACCGGACGACTGGCGCGAGCGGCCGCCGCGCCTCGTCTACACGACGCCGTCGAACCAGTTCCCGACCGGCGCCGTGCTGTCGATCTCGCGCCGGCTCGCGCTGATCGATGCGGCACGCCGCCATCGCGCGTGGATCATCGAGGACGACTACGACAGCGAATTCCGTCACACCGGCGAGCCAATCGGCGCGATGCACGGGCTCGCGCCGGATTCGCCGGTCGTCTATCTCGGCTCGTTCAGCAAGACGATGTTTCCGGCGCTGCGGATCGGTTTTCTCGTGCTGCCCGACGCGTTGCTGGCCGCCGTGCGGCCGGCGCTGCCGGAGATGCTGCGCGGCGGGACGCGCCACGTGCAGCTCGCGCTGGCCGATTTCATCGAGACGGGCGAGTACGGCCGGCATCTCGGACGGATGCGCCGGCTGTATCGCGACCGGCGGCGGTTGCTGCTCGCCGCACTCGATAGCAGCCTGAGCGTGCCGCACCAGATCGAGGGCGGCCCGTGCGGGCTGCATCTCGCGCTGCGGCTGCCGGCGCGTTATCGCGATCGCGCGATCGTCGAAGCGGCGCGCGCGCATGGCATCGGGCCGTTTCCGCTGTCGGGTTTCGCGATCGATGCGGCGCGCGCCGGCAACGGGCTCGTGCTTGGTTTCGGCAATACGTCGGCCGATGCGTTCGAGCCGATGTTGCGGATGGTGTCGGCGATCGCGGAGCGGGTGGGCGCGGGGCACGCGTGATGGTAGGGTTTCGCCACCTCGAACTTCCTGCTGCGTGATCGTGATTGCGCTCGGCCTGTCCGTGATGTGCGACAGATGGCATGCCCGGCCGCAGACCGTGACGAAGACCCCGGCACCGACGTCCACCCCAATGCGTGGTGGATATTCGGATTGACGAACCGCGCACTTTGTTCGAAACGGCCGCCCTCGCGGTTCCGCCGCCCGGGCACCTCCCGGCATACGGGTTTCGATTCGTATGTTCCAACCGGCGCGTGGGCTATAAATGGAGGCGTGTACCGGTGCTCGTCGGGCGCCTGCGCGTCTCGCGCAGGGTGGCGTCGCGACTGCCCGGGGGAGGTGCACCGTGGTCTGCCAGACGCTTGCTCGCGCCGTGCTTCGCACCGCGTTGATCGGGGGCGTGCTTGCCGGAATCTTGCCGCCGCCCGCCGCCATCGCCGGCACCCTCGCACCACCCGCCGCACCGCCCGCGATGAAGGCGCGGCCGCCCGCCGCGCCTTACGCGATGCCGGTCGACTTCCCGGCGATCGTCGAGCGCTACGGCCCGGCGGTCGTGACCATCATGGCCGCCACGCCCGACCCGCAAACCGGCGGCCCGGCCTTTGCCATGCTCGATCCCGACGATCCGCTCGCCGCGTTCTTCCGCCATGGCGCACCGCCGTCCGCGCAGGGGCCGCAGGCACCGGCGCCCGATACCGCGCCGCGTGCGGTGTCCGGCAGCGGCTCGGGTTTCATCGTCAGCGCCGATGGCCTGATCCTCACGTCCGCTCATGTGGTCGACGAGGCGACCGACGTGACGGTGCGGCTCACCGACCGGCGCGAATTCAAGGCGACGGTACTGGCCGTCGATCCGCAAAGCGACGTGGCCGTGCTGCGCGTCGACGCGACGAAGCTGCCGTTCGTGCGCGTCGGCGATTCGTCGAAAGTGCGCGCGGGCGAACCGGTGATGACGATCGGCGCGCCGGACGGCTCGGGCAACACGGTCACGGCCGGCATCGTCAGCGCGACGTCGCGCCGGCTGCCGGACGGCAGCGCGTTTCCGTTCTTCGAAACCGACATCGCACCGAACCCCGACAACTCGGGCGGCCCGGTGTTCAATCGCGCGGGTGACGTGATCGGCATCGCGGTGCAGGTGTATACGGGCGCCGACCGCTACGCGAGCACGACGTTCGCCATCCCGATCGCGTTCGCGACGAAGGTGCGCGCCCAGTTGCGTGCGCAACAGCAGGCGCAAGTGCAGGCGCAGCAGGCTCCGCCGCTCGCGGCGGAGGCGTCGTCGGGTAATGCGTTCGGCGTCGACGTGCAGGACGTGGGCGTCGGCCTGGCCGCGGCGTTCGGACTGCCGCGTCCGGCGGGCGCACTCGTCAACGGGGTCGCGCCCGGCTCGCCGGCCGCCGCGGCCGGCCTGAAGCCCGGCGACGTGATCGTGAAGGTGGGCGACAAGACGATCGGCCACTCGGCCGAACTGAACGATCTGGCCGGCGCGCTGCCACCGGGCGGCAAGGCGCGGCTGCGTGTGATCCGCAACCGTGCGCCGATGATGCTGACGATCACCGGCGCCGACGACGCGGGCGGTAGCGCGGCCACCACGGTCGGCATGGCCGCGTCGAAGGCCGCCGCGCGGCCGGGGCCGGGTTCGGGGGCGGGCGATGCAGGCGACCACGGCGACCGCCTCGGCCTGACGATGCACGCGTTGAGCGACGACGAGCGCCGTTCGACCGGGCTCGCGGTCGGGATGATGGTGGATGCGGTGCATGGCCCGGCCGCGCGCGCCGGCATCCAGCCGGGCGACGTGGTGCTGGAGCTCAACGACACGCTGCTCGAGACGCCGGACGACGTGCAGACGCTCGAAGCGAGCGGCGGCAGCGTGATCGCCGTGCTGATCCAGCGCAACAACGCGCGGAAGTTCGTGTCGGTGCGCGCGCGTTAGGGCGTTGACGCGGCTGCCGTCGTCCGCCTAACATCGTCCGATATCGCTGGCGGTCCGCCACGCATCCAGGAGCCATTCAGCATGAAAACGGCTTGCTTCATCGTAGTCATCCACAGGCGCAGGGTCCGGTAGCGGGATCGCGCCGGCACCCATGCGCCCCCGACTCGTTCGGGGGCTTTTTTTTGTGTTGCGCACGGCCGTGCGGCCCTGCGCGGGAGGGCATCCGCTTGTCATCGAACCTGTCGACCGCGTCCGACCCGGCGTCGCCGCGGCACGCCACGCTGATCCTGCTGTGCGCGTTGTCGGTCCTGCCGCTGAGCCTGTTCCTGCCGTCGCTGCCGGCGATCGTGCGCGACCTGCACACCGACTATGCGCTCGTCGCGCTGTCGCTCGGCGGGTATGCGGCGGTGGCCGCATCGCTCGAGTTCGTGACGGGGCCGCTGTCCGACCGGTTCGGGCGGCGGCCGATCGTGCTGACGAGCGTCGCGCTATTCGCGCTCGGGTCGCTCGGTTGCGCGATGGCGGCCGATATCCGCGTGTTTCTCGGCTGCCGGCTGATGCAGGCGGCGATCACGTCGGTCTATCCGGTGTCGATGGCGGCGATCCGCGACACCGGCGGCGGCGCGCGCGCGGCGAGCCGGATCGGCTATGCGGCGATGGCGGCCGCATTCGCGCCGATGCTCGGCCCGACGCTCGGCGGCGCACTCGACCAGACGGTCGGCTGGCGCGCGAGCTTCTGGTTGCTTGGCGCGGTCGGCGTCGCGCTGTTCGCCTGGTGCGCGCGCGATCTCGTCGAAACCCATACGCGCCGGTCGTCGAGCTTCGGGCAGCAGCTTCGCGCGTATCCGGCGCTGCTCCGTGCGCGCCGCTTCTGGGCCTATGCGCTGTGCATGGCGTTTTCGACGGGCGCG
Source organism: Burkholderia sp. EMB26 (assembly GCF_024730645.1). Taxonomy (NCBI): domain Bacteria; kingdom Pseudomonadati; phylum Pseudomonadota; class Betaproteobacteria; order Burkholderiales; family Burkholderiaceae; genus Burkholderia; species Burkholderia sp. EMB26. The sequence continues at coordinate 786,066 of NZ_CP078071.1, read as the reverse complement.
TTCTATGCGTTCCTGGCCGGCGCGCCGCTCGCCGCGAAAACGCGATTCGGCATCGCGCCGGCGGAGATCGGCTTCTACATGGGGACGATCACGGCCGGTTTCGTGTGCGGCAGCTTGCTGGCCGCGCGGGGCGCGCGCCGCTACGCGCTGGCCACGACGATCCTGGGCGGGCGGGTCGTCGCGTGTGCCGGGCCTCTGATCGGGCTTGCGCTGATGTCCGGCGGCGCGACGCACGCGCTCGCATGGTTCGGGCCGTGCGTGCTGGTCGGCATCGGCAACGGGCTGAGCAACCCGGGCGCCCATGCGGGCGCGGTGTCGGTGCGCCCGGAACTGGCGGGCAGCGCGTCGGGGCTGGCCGGCGCGATGACGATCGGCGGCGGCGCCGCGCTGTCGTCGTTGACGGGCGCGCTGCTGACCGTCGGCAACGCGGGCTACCTGCCGCTCGCGATGATGCTGCTGTCGGCGGCGATCGCGCTGGCGGCCGCCGTGTGCGTGCGGGTGTTCGACGGACAGGACGCCGGGCGGTGAGCGCGGGTGCGCCCCGGTACCGGTGCGCGGCCGAATGACGGACAATCCGCCGCATGCCGGGAGACGACGCACGAGCCGCGCGCCGCGTGTCCCGACGAGCGCAAAAGGCGACTGGACGAGGATGCGATGAGCGACTTTTCTGATTTCCAGCGGGATATTGCCGATGCCGCGAGGGCGACCTTCCGGGCGCTGCGGGCGTTGCACCCGGACGAGCATTTCTACGCGTTTGCGTTGTACACCGACAGCGGAGCGATGACGGTGGTGCCGGCGGCCAATTCGGTCGAAGGGCTGCGCCGGGTCCGCGCGCGGCAGGCGGTGGCGGACGACGACCCGTGGTTCGTGTGGGGCGTGGCCGAGTGGGCGTACGCGGCGGCCGAGGCTTCGCCGTTCAACGCGATCTGCGGCCGGCTGGCCGACGAAGTGCTGAGCCCGCAGTTCGTCCCGTCGCGCTTCAGCGAATTTTCCCGGCAACTGCACGCCGACATGATCGAGGCATTGCGGCTGCTCGATCGCGACGGCGTGTTCGGCACGGGCGATGACCGGGCGGCGATCACGCTGTTCGTGTCGATCAGCGACGACGATGCGGCCGAGGCGCTGGAAAACGCGTCGGCGAAAGCGCTGAATCCGCCGGCCGTCGCCGACGCCTTTCTGCGCCGCTACGACTGACCGGCATCGGGATCTCGCGCGGCGGCCCGGACAGGCGCCGCCGTGCGTGCCGCGTTACGGCTTCGCGCCGACCACGAATTCGAACGTCGCGATGCCGTCGACGCCGCCCGTCACGCGGTCGCCCGGCTGCAGCGCACCGACGCCGGCCGGCGTGCCGGTGAAGATCAGGTCGCCGGCCTTCAGCTCGACCGAGCGCGACACGTACGCGATCACGTCGGGCACGGGCCAGATCATGTCGGCCAGGTCGCCTTGCTGGCGCGTGTCGCCGTTGACCGCGAGCCAGATGCGCCCGGCGGCCGGATGGCCGGTGGCCGTCGCCGCGCGCAGCGCGGTTACGGGGCCCGACGCGTCGAACCCCTTCGCCCAGTCCCACGGCCGGCTCAGCTTCTTCGCTTCGGCCTGCAGGTCGCGGCGCGTGAGATCGACGCCGACGCCGTAGCCCCACACGTGCGACAGCGCGTCGGCCGGGTCGATCGACCGGCCGTCCTTGCCGATCGCGACGACCAGCTCGATCTCATGATGGAGATCGTTCGTCAGCGGCGGATAGGCGACCGTGCCGCTGGCCGGAACGATCGCGTCGGCGGGCTTGGTGAAGAAGAACGGCGGTTCGCGGTCGGGGTCGGCGCCCATTTCGCGGGCGTGGTCGGCGTAGTTGCGGCCGACGCAGAATACGCGGCGCACCGGAAAGCGCGCGGACGACTGTTCGACTTCGACGGAAGGACGCTCGGCGGCGTCGATGACATAGGCGGACATCTGATGGCCTCGTTCGGTAGGAAGACGGATGGCCGGCGCAGCGGCCGGCATGCGTGCAACGATACCCGACGCGCATGCGCCCGGATGCGACGCAACTGCGTTTTACCGGGACAAAACTACGCGTCGGTGGCCGCCTGCGTGTCGTCGGCGGCGGGCAGCGCGGCGTTCGCGTCGCGGTACGCCTTCGGCGACACGCCGACCCGCGCGCGGAAGCGCCGCGCGAAATACCCTTCGTCGCGGAAGCCGACCGAGCGCGCGATGTCCGCGATGCGCCGGCTGGTGTGGGCCAGCAGCGACTGCGCGAGCGCGATCCGGCGCTCGGTGACGAGATCGGTGAAGGTGCTGCCGGTTTCCTTGCGAACGAGGTGTGCGAGGTAGTTCGGCGACAGGAACGCGGCTTCGGCGGTCGCGGCGAGCGTCAGGTCCTCACGCGTCAGGTTCGCCCGCACGTGGCGCAGCACGCGGGCCAGCGCGTCACGCCGGCCGGCGCGCTGGGCGCCGCGCTGCGCGAGCTTGTCGAGCGCGCCCGCGTACTGCGTGCAGACGAGCCCGATCAGTTGCAGCAGGTAGCCGCGCAGCAACGTGGTCGAGCCGAAGGTGCGCACGCGATCGGCGTCGAGCATGCACAGCGCGAGGCGGCGCGCTTCGTCGTACGTATCGCCGGTCAGGATGAAATCGAGGTGCTCCTGGAAGCGGAACGGCGTCAGTTCGGGGAAGCGGTGCGCGGGCACGTCCTCGAGATCGAGCGGATCGACGTCGAGATCGGCGCGCAGGAACGCCTGGCTGAAATTGATCACGATGAAGTGCGCGCCTTCCGGATGCGGAATCAGGTGCTCGCGGTGCGGCAGCACGAACGCGAGCGCGCCGCGCGGAAACGGCCGCGTGACGCCGCCGATGCGCTGCTCGGTGTCGCCGCCGAGGTTGAACTGGATCTGGAAATACGCGTGCCGGTGCGGCTCGGTGATCGCCTGGCGCGACGCCTGGTCGCGGATGTAGAAATCGAGCCGGTCGCTGCGTTCGGGCATCCCGTACAGGCGCGGCGGGGCGGTGGAGGGCATGAAGGATTGTGCTGTTCGTGACGCGGTTGAGCCGCGATGGTACAGCGAACCGGGCGCGCCGGGGCCGGGCGCCGGCTCGCGGGCCCCGCTCAGCCTGCCGCGAGCGGCGCGATCCGGCGCCGCAGCTCAGGTACGACCTCGGCGTCGAACCATGGATGGTGCTTGAACCAGGCCTGGTTGCGCGGCGACGGATGCGGCAGCGGCAGGACGGCCGGGCCGTAGTCGCGCCAGGCTTGCACGGTATCGGTCAGCGTCGCCTTGCGGGCGCCGCGCAGGAAATGCCGCTGCGCGTACTGGCCGATCAGCAGCGTGAGCCGGATCGACGGCAGTTCGGCCAGCAGCCGGTCGATCCACAGTGGCGCGCATTCGGGGCGCGGCGGGTTGTCGCCGCTCGCGCCGCGGCCCGGGTAGCAGAAGCCCATCGGCACGATCGCGAAGCGCGTCTCGTCGTAGAAGGTCTCGGCGTCGACGCCGAGCCAGTCGCGCAGCCGCTTGCCGCTCGCGTCGTCCCATGGAATCCCGCTCGCATGGACGCGTGCGCCCGGCGCCTGCCCGACGATCAGGATGCGCGCGTCGCGATGGGCGCGCACGACCGGGCGCGGGCCGAGCGGCAGGTCGGCTTCGCATGCACGGCACGCGCGGATTTCGGTGAGCAGCACGTCGAGCGGCGCGCGCGTTCGTTTCGGCATCGATTCGGAGCGGGGACGGAGTGGCAAGGCGGTGTCGTGCGGGCGGGCAGCGGCCGGGCGCCGTGGCCCGGCGGCACACGCGGGCTGCACCGTGCGGCGCGCGTCACGCCCGCGACGGGCCCGCTGCGCCGCCTTCGGCGACCGCAGCATCATACAACGCGGTTTGCGCGATCGCCGCGGCGATCCCCGCATCGTCGTGCGAACCGTCGAGCATGCCCCAGCGCCGGTATTGCGACAGGAACCACAGCGCCTCGCGCGGATCGGGCCGGTTCACGGCGCCGCCGTCGTGGAAGCGGATCGGCAGCGGCGGCGTGGCGAACGGCCCCGCGCCGTAGTCGCCGAGCAGGCGCGGCGCGATCAGCCGGGCCGGCACGCCGAGTGCGTCGGGCGACGCGAGCCAGTCGGCCGCCTCGCGGCGGTGCGCGGCGCTGTCGAGCCATGCGCACGCATCGACCAGCGTGCGGACCAGCGCACGCGCGGTGGCCGGATACAGCGCGACGAAGTCGCGCCGGGTCGCGAGCACCTTCTCCGGATGATCGGGCCAGATCTCGCTCGTGACGGCGACGGTGCGGCCCGCGCCGCACGCTTCGGCCACCGCGTGCCATGGCTCGCCCGCGCAGAAGCCGTCGAGCTCGCCGCCCGCGAGCGCGGCGACCATCTCGGGCGGCGGAATCACGACGCTGCGCACGTCGCGCAGCGGATCGACGCCGTGCGACGCGAGCCACGCGTTCAGCCACATCGCGTGCGTGCCGGTCGGGAAGGTCTGCGCGAGCAGCGGCTTGCGGCCGAGCGTCGCGAACGCGGCACGCACGTTGGCGGTTTCGCGGTACGCGTCGGCGAGGCTCCGCGACAACGTGATCGCCTGCCCGTTGCGGTTCAGCACCATCAGCGCGGCCATGTCGGCCCGCGGGCCGCCGATGCCGAGCTGCAGCCCGCAGACGAGCCCGTAGAGCGCGTGCGCGGCATCGAGCTCGCCGCTGAGCAGCTTGTCGCGCACGGCCGCCCACGACGGCTGGCGGCTCAATTCGAGCGTGAGGCCATGACGCGCGCCGAGATTCAGGCGCTGCGCGACGATCAGCGGGGCCGAGTCGCTCAGCGCGACGAACCCGAGGCGAAGATGCGCGCGTTCCGGCGCGGCGGGAGGAGAGGTATGCATGGCACTCATGACTGGGGTGACGCGTCGAGCAATTGTCGCGCGACGTCGACGATGCGCAGGCCCTGATCCATCGCGCGCTTGCGCAGCGCGGCATACGCATCGTGTTCGGACAGCTTGCGCTGGTCCATCAGCACGCGTTTCGCGCGGTCGATCAGCTTGCGTTCCTCGAGTTCGCGCTCGACGTCGGCCAGCCGGCGGCGCAGCGCGTCGTCGTGCGAGAAGCGCGCGAGCGCGACTTCGAGAATCGGCGCGAGGCGCTCGGCCGACAACCCTTCGACGAGATACGCGCTGACGCCCGCGCCGACCGCCGCGCGGATCAGTTCCTGGTCGGCGTCGTGGCTGAACATCAGCACGGGGCGCGGCGCGGTCGCATGCATGACGGCGAGCTGTTCGAGCGTGTCGCGCGATGGCGAATCGGTATCGATGATCACGACGTCCGGGCGTTGCTCCTCGACGGCCGCCGGCAGGCGCGCGGGCGTCGCGACGTCGTTCAGCATCTCGTAGCCGAGGCGCGCGAGCGCATTGCCGAGTTCGCCGATCGGCTTGTCGGTATCGGTGACGAGCAGCACGCGCAGGCGGACGGGCAGGGCGGACGAACTCATGAGGCGGGCGACAGGGGCAGCGATGCGTCGGTGCAAGGGGCGAACGAGGCAGTCGGGCCGCACGCGCGGCCGGGGGTGAACGAAACGGGGAGCGGCCGAAGCCGCGCGATGCCGCCCATGTCAGGCGGCCCGCGGCAGCGCCGCGCCGATTGCCGCGTCCGCCTCCTGCGCGGCCGTTTCGCCGATCGCGCCGCCGACGAGGATCACGGCCGGGCTGCCGAGCCGCGCGGTTTCGATGCCGCTTGCGAGCGTGTCGAGCGTGCCGCTCCAGCGACGCTCTTCGGGCGTACCGGCCCATTGCACGGCCGCCGCCGGCGTCGACGCGGGGAGCGCGGCGAGCAGGCCCGCCGCGATGCTGTCGACGCGGCTCATCCCCATGTAGATCGCGAGCGTGGTGCCGGTCGCCGCGAGCCGGGCCCAGTCGGGTTCGCCGTGGTCCTGGCGATGCGCGGTGACGAACGTGACGCCCTGGCAGTGTTCGCGATGCGTGAGCGAGATGCCGAGGCTCGCGGCGGCCGCGAATCCCGACGAGATGCCGTTGACGATCTCGACCGGAATCGCGGCCGCGCGCAGCGTCGCGAGTTCTTCGCCGGCGCGCCCGAACAGCAGCGCATCGCCGCCTTTCACGCGCACCACGTGCGCGCCGCGCAGCGCATGGCGGCGCATCAGTTTCTCGATGAACGCCTGCGGCGTGGAGCGGCAGCCGCCGCGCTTGCCGACGCGGATCACGCGCGCCTGCGGCGCGAGTTCGACGATGCCGGGCGCGACGAGATCGTCGAGCAGCAGCACGTCGGCGGCGGCCAGCGCCTTCACCGCCTTCAGCGTGAGGAGATCGGGGTCGCCGGGGCCGGCGCCCAGCAGCGTGACTTTGCCTGTCGTCATGTCGTGTTCCTGTGCCGCATCGCATGCCTGCGGCGGTCTGCTTCGCGTTGTTGCTCGGCGGCGGCGGGCGGTCGAAACGCACCGGCATCCGGCCGTGCCGTGCACGGGGGGACGCCGTTGTCCGGAAAGGCTCGCCGTGAAGGGCGGGCCGGGTTTGCGGGGACTGTCCACCGGCGCCGTTGCCGGTGTAGTGAAGGTTCAGCAATATCCGGGCCAACCGGCGCGACGATGGCGCCTTTGCGCGACGCGGCGCACCGTGCGATGGCCGCGAGCGGGCATGTGCTCGCGACGCGCGAGCAGTCGCGATGCCGCATCGGCGTGCAGCGTGCCGCGCCCGCGCGCACCGCGATGCCGCACGACGACAGTGCTGCAGCGCACCACATCTGTGCCTCGGTGCATCGCGACGGAGAGCGCGTCGCGCGTCGCGGTGACGTGCCCGATACCCGCTGCGCCTTGTGCGGTGGGGTTTCCGGCGCGATTGACGCCGACATGGCACGTCGCTTGCGTTAGCTCGTTCGGGCGGGTCAATGGCGATCCGTCCGCAGTACCGAATACCGAAGCGCCCGGCAACGGGCTTCATGGGCAACGGCGTCCTACGTATCAGGTCTCGACGAGACCGGGTGCGCAGGACGCCGTTTTTCGTTTGGCGGATGACATGACCGACAAAGCTACCCGTATCGATCTCTTCAGCCTCCGCACCGCGCCGATGCGCGCGTTCCATCTGACGTGGATGGCGTTCTTCGTATGCTTCTTCGCGTGGTTCGCGTGCGCGCCGCTGATGCCGCTGATCGCGCGCGAATTCCATCTCACCGCGGCGCAAGTCGCCAACATCAACATCGCCGCGGTGGCCGCGACGATCGCCGTGCGGCTGCTGGTCGGCCCGCTGTGCGACCGCTTCGGCCCGCGCCGCGTGTATGCGGGCCTGCTGCTGCTCGGCGCGATCCCCGTGTTCGCCGTGTCGTTCACGCACGACTACCTGTGGTTCCTGATCTGCCGGCTCGGCATCGGCGCGATCGGCGCGGGCTTCGTGATCACGCAATACCACACGTCGGTGATGTTCGCGCCGAACGTGGTCGGCACCGCGAACGCGACGACGGCCGGCTGGGGCAATGCCGGCGCGGGCGCGACGCAGGCGCTGATGCCGCTGCTCGTTGCCGCGGGGCTGATGCTCGGCTTCGGCGAGGATGCGTCGTGGCGCATCGCGCTGGTCGTGCCGGGCGTGGCGATGCTCGTGATGGCGTGGGCGTACTGGCGCTTCACGCAGGACTGCCCGCAGGGCGATTTCGTCGCGCTGCGCAAGGAAGGCGTGACGATCGACAGCGGCAAGAAGGGCGGCTGGGCGAGCTTCTTCGCGGCGTGCGGCAACTATCGCGTGTGGATGCTGTTCGTCACGTACGGCGCGTGCTTCGGCGTCGAGGTGTTCATCCACAACATCGCCGCGCTGTACTACGTCGATCATTTCAAGCTGTCGTTGAAGGACGCCGGTTTCGCGGTCGGGATGTTCGGCTTGCTCGCGCTGTTCGCCCGCGCGCTCGGCGGCTGGCTGTCCGACAAGATCGCCGCGCGCCGCAGCCTCGACGTGCGCGCGACGCTGCTGTGCGCGCTGATCATCGGCGAAGGGCTCGGGCTGATCTGGTTCTCGCATGCGCAAGGCATCGGCATCGCGCTCGTCGCGATGCTGACTTTCGGCCTCTTCACGCACATGGCGTGCGGCGCGACCTACGCGCTGGTGCCGTTCATCGACCGCAAGGCGCTCGGCGGCGTCGCGGGGATCGTCGGTGCGGGCGGCAACGTCGGCGCGGTCGCCGCGGCTTTCCTGCTGAAGGGTGTCGGCGACGTCCAGCAGGCGCTGAGCCTGCTCGGCCTGGCGGTCACCGCGACCGCCTTGTGCGCGATGGCCGTGCGCTTCAGCGAAGAACACAAGGCGCGCGAAGCCGAGCTGCGCGATCGCGCGCTGGCCGCCGCCAACGCCGCGAACTGATCGACCGAAGGAACCGCCATCATGAAACTCATCGTCATCGGCCACGGCATGGTCGGCCACAAGCTTCTCGAATGCGTCGCAGCGGAGGCCGCCGCGGCCGGCGCGCCGCAGGTCACGGTGCTCGGCGAGGAACCGCGCGCGGCCTACGATCGCGTGCATCTGTCCGAATTCTTCGCGGGCAAGTCGGCGGACGATCTGTCGCTCGTCGAACCCGGCTTCTTCGAGCGTCATCCGCAGTTCGACCTGCGCCTGAACGCGCAGGTCGCGTCGATCGACCGCGCCGCGCATACGGTCACGCTCGTGTCGGGCGAAACGCTCGCGTACGACAAGCTGGTGCTCGCCACGGGCTCGCGTCCGTTCGTGCCGCCGGTGCCGGGCCGCGATCGCGCCGGCTGCTTCGTGTACCGGACGATCGAGGACCTTGAGGCGATGCAGGCGTGCGGCGCACACGCGAAGCGCGGCGTCGTGGTCGGCGGCGGCCTGCTCGGCCTCGAATGCGCGAAGGCGTTGCGCGACATGGGGCTCGACACGCACGTCGTCGAATTCGCGCCGCGCCTGATGGCCGTGCAGGTCGACGACGGCGGCGGCCGGATGCTGCGCGCGAAAATCGAGGCGCTCGGCGTGACCGTGCATACCGGCAAGAACACGCTCGAAATCGTCGACGGCGACGAAGGTACGCACCGGATGGCGTTCGCCGACGGCACGCATCTCGACACCGACATGATCGTGTTCTCGGCCGGTATCCGGCCCCGCGACGAACTCGCTCGCGCGTGCGGGCTCGACATCGGCCCGCGCGGCGGCGTCGCGATCGACGACGCGTGCCGCACGAGCGACGCCGACATCTACGCGATCGGCGAATGCGCGGCCTGGAACGGCATGGTGTACGGCCTCGTCGCGCCCGGCTACGACATGGCGCGCGTGGTTGCGAAGCAACTCGCGGGCGACGCCGACGAAGCGACGGCGGCCGCGTTCGCGGGCGCCGACATGAGCACCAAGCTGAAGCTGATGGGCGTCGACGTCGCGAGCATCGGCGACGCGCACGGCACGACGGCCGGCAGCCGCACCTACCAGTACGCGGACGAGCGCCGCCAGGTCTACAAGAAGCTGGTGGTGTCCGACTGCGGCAAGTTCCTGCACGGCGCGGTGATGGTTGGCGATGCGGCCGAGTACGGCACGCTGCTGCAGATGATGCTGAACCGCATCGAGTTGCCCGAATCGCCGGAATTCCTGATCCTGCCGTCGTCGGACGGCGCCGCGAAGCCGGCGATCGGCGTCGATGCGCTGCCGGAAGGCGCGCAAATCTGCTCGTGCAACAACGTGTCGAAGTCGCAGATCTGCGCGGCGGTGGCCGACGGCGCGACGAGCCTCGGCGCGCTGAAGACGTGCACGGGCGCCGGCACGTCGTGCGGCGGCTGCGTGCCGCTCGTCACGCAGATCATGAAGGCCGAGATGAAGAAGCAGGGCCTCGCGGTCAATAACCATCTGTGCGAGCACTTTCCGTATTCGCGCCAGGAGCTGTTCCACCTGATTCGCGTCGAGCGCATCACGACGTTCGACGCACTGCTGCACAAGCACGGCCGCGGGCTCGGCTGCGACGTGTGCAAGCCGGCCGTCGCGGGCATTCTCGCGTCGTGCTTCAACGAGTTCGTGCTGAAGAAGGAGCACGCGGGGCTGCAGGATTCGAACGACTACTACCTCGCGAACATCCAGCGCGACGGCACGTATTCGGTCGTGCCGCGCATGCCGGGCGGCGAAGTCACGCCGGAAGGGCTGATCGCGGTCGGCCAGGTCGCGAAGAAATACGGCCTGTACACGAAGATCACCGGCGGCCAGCGCGTCGACCTGTTCGGTGCGCGCGTCGAGCAACTGCCGTCGATCTGGGAGGAGCTGATCGCGGCCGGCTTCGAATCGGGTCACGCGTACGGCAAGGCGCTGCGCACCGTGAAATCGTGCGTCGGGTCGACGTGGTGCCGCTACGGCGTCGACGATTCGGTCGGCCTCGCGATCGATCTGGAGAACCGCTACAAGGGGCTGCGCGCGCCGCACAAGATCAAGTTCGGCGTGTCCGGCTGCACGCGCGAGTGCGCGGAAGCGCAGGGCAAGGACGTCGGCGTCATCGCGACCGAGAAAGGCTGGAACCTGTACGTGTGCGGCAACGGCGGGATGAAGCCGCGCCACGCGGAGCTGCTCGCGTCCGACCTCGATCGTGCGACGCTGGTCCGCTACATCGACCGCTTCCTGATGTTCTACGTGCGCACGGCGGATCGCCTGCAACGCACCAGTGTCTGGCGCGACAACCTCGAAGGCGGCCTCGACTACCTGGTCGACGTCGTCGTGCACGACAAGCTCGCGATCGCCGACGAACTCGAAGCCGACATGCAGCACGTGATCGACACCTACGAGTGCGAGTGGAAGAAGGCCGTCACCGATCCCGACACGCGCAAGCGCTTCCGCCACTTCGTGAACAGCGACGCGCCGGATACGACCATCGAGTTCGTCGAGACGCGCGGCCAGATCCGGCCCGCGACGCCCGGTGAGCGCGCGGGCGGCAAGCCCGTGCCGATCCCCGTCGTCGCCGCGGCGGCGACCCGAGCCGCGACCGAAACCGCCACCGCGTGACCGACATCCGCCACCTTGCAAGGAGCCCATCATGAACGATCGCCTTCCGCTGTCCTGGACCCGTGTATGCCCGCTCGACGACATCGTGCCGAACACCGGCGTGTGCGCGCTCGTCAACGGCGAGCAGATCGCGGTGTTTCACGTCGCGCATGCCGACGGCGGCGTGTTCGCGATCGACAACGTCGACCCCGTATCGCAGGCCGCCGTGATGTCGCGCGGACTGATCGGCAGCCTCGGCGAGCGCGTCGTGGTCGCGTCGCCGCTGTACAAGCAGCACTTCGACCTGCGTACCGGCGAATGCCTGGAAGCGCCCGAGCAGTCGGTGAACGCGTATCCGTCGCGGGTCGAGGACGGCTTCGTGTGGGTCGCGGCCTGACCGTCCCGGAGCGCCCATGACCGCGACCCCCGTCAAGAGCGTGTGCCCGTACTGCGGCGTCGGCTGCGGCATGGTGCTGCACGTCGAGGAGGGCGAAGTCGTCAAGGTGTCCGGCGACGCCGACCATCCGACCAACTTCGGGCGGCTGTGCACGAAAGGTTCGTCGGCGCACGTCGCGCTGCGCCGCTCGGGGCGGCTCGATCGCGCGTTCGTGCGCCGCGCGCGCGAGGACGACCTCGTGCCGCTGCCGGCGCGCGACGCGATCGCCGAGACCGCGCGCCGGCTGCGCGCGGTGCTCGATGCGCACGGGCCCGATGCGCTGTCGTTCTACGTGTCGGGGCAGTTGTCGATCGAGGCGCAATACCTCGTCAACAAGCTCGCGAAGGGCTTCGTCGGCACCAACAACATCGAGTCGAACTCGCGCCTGTGCATGGCGAGCGCGAGCACCGGCTACAAGCAGTCGCTCGGCGCGGACGGCCCGCCCGGGTCGTACCAGGATTTCGATCGCGCGAACCTGTTCTTCGTGATCGGCGCGAACATGGCCGACTGTCACCCGATCCTGTTCCTGCGGATGATGGATCGCGTGAAGGCCGGCGCGAAGCTGATCGTCGTCGATCCGCGCCGCACCGGCACCGCCGACAAGGCCGATCTGTTCCTGCAGATCCGGCCGGGAACTGATCTCGCGCTGGTCAACGGGCTGCTGCATCTGCTGCATGCGAGCGGCCGCACCGACGCCGCGTTCATCGACGCGTACACCGAAGGCTGGGACGCGATGCCCGCGTTCCTCGCCGACTACACGCCCGAGCGTGTCGCCGGGATCACCGGGCTCGCGGAAGCCGACATCCGCACGGCCGCGCAATGGATCGGCGACGCGCCGGAATGGACGAGCTGCTGGACGATGGGGCTCAACCAGAGCACGCACGGCGTGTGGAACACCAACGCGATCTGCAACCTGCATCTCGCGACCGGCAGGATCTGCCGCCCGGGCAGCGGGCCGTTCTCGCTGACCGGCCAGCCGAACGCGATGGGCGGGCGCGAGATGGGCTACATGGGGCCGGGGCTGCCGGGCCAGCGCTCGGTGGCGTCCGACGACGACCGCCGCTTCGTCGAGACCCTGTGGCGCGTGCCGGCCGGCACGCTGCGCAAGGACACCGGCAACGGCACGGTCGACCTGTTCGAACGGATGGCGGCCGGCGACATCAAGGCGTGCTGGATCGTCTGCACGAACCCGGTCGCGACCGTGCCGAACCGACGCACCGTGATCGCCGGGTTGCAGGCCGCGGAGCTCGTGATCGCGCAGGACGCGTTCCTCGACACTGAGACCAACCGCTACGCGGACATCCTGCTGCCCGGTGCGCTGTGGGCCGAGGGCGACGGCGTGATGATCAACTCCGAGCGCAACATGACGCTGATGCGCGCGGCGGTCGCGCCGCCCGGCGACGCGCTGCCCGACTGGCGCATCGTCGCCGAAGTCGCGCGCGCGATGGGGTTCGGCGACGCGTTCGACTATGCGTCGGCGGCCGACGTGTTCGACGAGATCGTCCGTTTCTCGAACCCCGCGACCGGCTACGACCTGCGCGGCGCGAGCCACGCGGCGCTGCGCGACGGGCCCGTGCAGTGGCCGGTCGCGCCGGGCACCGCGCGCGCGCGGCACCCGATCCGCTACCTGAACGACGGCGTGAACCAGCCGCTGCGCGCCGCAGCCGACGGCGGCGACGCCCCGCGCATCGCGTTCCCGACGCCGTCGGGCAAGGCGCGCTTTTTCGCGCGGCCGCACGTCGATCCGGCCGAGCTGCCGGACGACACGTTCCCGATCGTGCTGAACACCGGGCGGCTGCAGCATCAGTGGCACACGATGACGAAGACCGGCAAGGTCGCGATGCTGAACAAGCTCAACCCGCGCCCGTTCGTCGAACTGCACCCGGACGATGCGAGCGCGCTCGGCATCGCCGCGAAGGACAGCGTCGAGATCCGTTCGGCGCGCGGCCGCGCGGTGCTGCCGGCCGTCGTGACCGAGCGCGTGCGGCGCGGCAACTGTTTCGCGCCGATGCACTGGAACGACGTATACGGCGACGACCTGTGCATCAACGCGGTGACGAACGACGCGATCGACCCCGAATCGCAGCAACCCGAACTGAAATACTGCGCGGTCGCGCTGACGCGGGTCGAAGCCGATGCGTTCGCGCCGGTCGACGACGACACCGCGCAACCCGATGCAGGCGCCGACGACGCGCGGCCCGCGCCGGCGATGATGCACGCGACTGCTTCACAGGAATCCGACATGGCAGACATCGACACTTTCGCGGCCGCGCTCGGCGTCGCCGATCTCGCGCCGCCGCCGCTGACCGACACCGAGCGGCTGTACGTGGCGGGCCTCGTCAGCGGGCTGAAGGCGAGCGCTGGCCGTCGCGAAGGCAGCGTGCCCGTGCTGCCGGCCGGCGCGCCGTTGACGCCGCCCGTGCGGTTCTGGCTCGACGGCATGCTCGCGGGCCTGTTCAGCCGCGCGCTGCCTGCCGGTGCGCAGACCGGCGCGGCGCCCGCGCTGCCGGCCGACGCCGCCGCGGCGGGCGGCGTGCGGATCGTGCGCCCGCGCCCGAAGGTCACGTTGTTGTGGGCGTCGCAGACCGGCAACATCGAATCGTTGACCGAGGATTACGCGACGAAGCTGATGAACGCGGGCTTCGAGATCCGCACCGCGTGCATGTCCGACTATCCGGTCGCGTCGCTGGCCGGCGCGCAATACGTGCTGCTGATGACGAGCACGTTCGGCGACGGCGATGCGCCCGACAACGGCGGCGAGTTCTGGGACGCGCTGCAGGCCGGCAGCGCCGCGCGTCTCGACGGCGTGCATTTCGCGGTGCTCGCGTTCGGCGACCGCAACTACGACCGGTTCTGCGGCCACGGCCGCCGGCTCGACGCGCGGCTCGCGGAGCTCGGCGCGGCACGTCTGTGCGCCCGCGTCGATTGCGACGTCGAGTTCCAGCACGAGGCCGACCAGTGGCTCGAACGCGTGGTCGCGCGCATCAAGGAAGCCGATGCCGCGCTGCACGCGGTGCCGTCCGGCGGGTTGAGCCCGTCGGGGCTGCTGCCGACGAAGGCGCATCCCGCGCCGTCGAAGCTCGTCGCGAACCTGCGGCTGAACCGGCCGGGCGCCGCGAAGGACACGCGCTATGTGTCGCTGTCGACCCAGGGCGCGAACCTCGAATACGAAGCCGGCGACGCGCTCGGCGTGTGGCCCACCAACTGTCCGGAGCTGGTCGACGAACTGCTGTCCGTCACCGCGCTGAAGGCCGATGCGCCCGTGTCGGTGCCGGGCGTCGGCGATGTCCGGCTCGGCGATGCGCTCGCACGCCACTTCGACATCACGCGCCCGCATCCGGACACGCTGGCCTTCATCGCGTCGCGCAGCGCGAACGGCGCGCTGAAGTCGCTGCTCGGCGACGATCGCAAGGGCGACCTCAAGCAATGGCTGTGGGGGCAGCAGCTGGCGGACGTGCTGCACGAATATCCGATCGAGCTGTCGGGCGCCGAGCTGGTCGGCATGCTCAAGCGCATGCAGCCGCGCCTCTATTCGATCGCGTCGAGCCCGAGCGCGCACGAGGGCGAGATTCACCTGACCGTGTCGGCCGTGCGCTATCACAACGGCCGGCGCGCGCGCAAAGGCGTCGCGTCGACGTTCCTCGCCGATCGCGCGGACGACGGCCGCGTGCCGGTGTTCGTGCAGAAGTCCGCGCACTTCCGGCCGCCGGTGAACGGCGACGTGCCGATCGTGATGGTCGGCCCGGGCACCGGCGTCGCGCCGTTCCGCGGCTTCCTGCACGAGCGGCGGGCGCGCGGCGCGCGCGGGCGCAACTGGCTGTTCTTCGGCGAGCAGCACGCGCAGACCGACTTCTACTACGGCGACGAGCTGAGCGAGATGCGCGACAGCGGCTTCCTGACGCGGCTCGATCTCGCGTTCTCGCGTGACCAGGCCGACAAGGTCTACGTGCAGGACCGGATGCGCGAGCAGGGCGCCGAGCTGTTCGCGTGGCTGGAGGAAGGCGCGCACTTCTACGTGTGCGGCGACGCCGCGCGGATGGCCAAGGACGTCGATGCGGCGTTGAAGGCGATCGTCGCCCGGCACGGCGGCATGTCGGAGGACGCCGCGAACGACTACGTCGCGCGGCTTTCGAAGGCGCGGCGCTACATGCGCGACGTGTACTGAGAATCGCGCAATCGCGCGAGCGGCGGACGGTCGGTCCGCCGCTTCGCCGGCGGCGCTTACTGCTGCCGTTCCCAAGCACGCGCCTGCTCGGCGCGCACGAACGCTTCCGACGCCGCCGGCAGCAGGTTGCGGAACGCGCCGCCGTCGCCGTCGATCACGTCGACCATCTTTGCGATCATCTCCTCCGGGTCGTGCTGTTCGAGCGGGAACGTCAGCCGCTCGGGCGTCACGGTATGCACGGCAGGATCGTGCCAGCGCCGCGTCGTTTCCATCATCCGGTCGTTGAAGCCCGTGCGGTACGGGCCGGGGTTCACGACCGCGACGCGGATGCCGTGCGGCGCGAGTTCCGCGTGCATCGCCTCGGCCACCGATTCGATCGCGTGCTTCGACGCGCAGTACGCCCCCGTGAACGGCCCCGTGATCAGGCCCGCGATCGACGACACGAACACGATCTTGCCGTGCCGGCGCGCGAGCATCCCGCGCGCGATCTGCTGCGTGAGCGCGAGCGGCCCGAACACGTTCACGTCGAACAGCTCGCGGACGATCTCGACCGGCAGGTCGACCAGCGCGCCGGCTTCGCCGACCCCCGCGTTGTTCACGAGCACGTCGATGTCGAGCTCGGCCGCACGCGCGCGGTCGTGGGCCGACGTGACGTCGAGCCTGATCGCGCGCAGCGTGGTGCCGCGTTGCGCGGCGGCGGCCGCGACGTCGTCGATCTCGGCCGTGGCGCGTACGCCGGCCGTCACGTCGTGACCGCGCTCGGCGAGCCGCAGCGCGACTTCGCGGCCGAAGCCGGTGCCCGCGCCGGTGATGAGGATGTGTTTCTGTGCCATGTGCTTACCTTGTGGAGTGGAACGATGCCTGAAAAAGGTCGCGGCAGTGCTGCGCGATCGCGGTGTCTTCGTCGACGCTGCCGCCCGAGATGCCGATCGCGCCGACGCAGCGTCCGTCGCCGTCGACGAGCGGCTCGCCGCCGCCGAACGTGACGAGCCCGCCGTGACTGTGTTCGATGCCGCGCAGCGGGCCGTCGCCCGACATCGCGCCGAGCGCGCCGGTCGACGCGCGGAAGCGCACCGCCGTCAGCGCCTTGCGCTGCGCGAGATCGGTCGCGCCGAGAAAGCAGTCGTCGGTGCGCACGAACGCGAGCAGGTTCGCGCCGGCATCGACGATGGCGATCGCGACGCCGGCTACCTGCAGCGACGCGGCATGCGCGAGGGCCGCGTCGATCGTGCGGCGGGCAACGGCGAGCGGCAGCGCGGCGGTGAGCGGGTTCATGCGAAGGGCTCCGACAGGACGACAGCGCCAGTGTAGGCAGTGGCGGTATATGGGAGAATCCGCATTCCACTCGAAGCAGTTTCAAGTTTTTTTAATGATGGGCAAGCGATGAGCAGACGCGATCCGATGGCCGGCCTGCACGTGTTCATGACCGTCGCGACGGCCGGCAACTTCACGCGGGCCGCCGCCGCGCTGGGCCTGACGCCGGCCGCCGTCAGCCTGTCGATCGGGCAGCTCGAGGGCGAGCTCAACGTGAAGCTGTTCAACCGCAGCACGCGCGGCGTGAGTCTCACGGAAGCCGGCCAGCGTTACTGGCGGCAGACCGAGCCCGCGTACCGTCAGGTCATGCAGGCGCGTGACGCGCTGAAGGATGCGCGCAGCGAGCCGAGCGGGCTGTTGCGCGTGACCGCGCTGCCGCTCGCGCGCTTGCTCGTGATCGCGCCGGTGCTCGCCCCGTTTCGTGAGCGCTATCCGAAAGTCCGGCTCGAAATCCGCTACGAGAACGAACTCGTCGACATCGCAAAGGAGGGGTTCGATGCGGGCATTCGCCTCGCCGACCGGCTGCAGCCGGGCATGATCGGCGTGCGGATCGCGCCTGCGTTGACGTGTGCGCTGGTCGCGTCGCCCGGTTATCTGGCGCGGCACGGTGCGCCGGCGTCGATTGCGCAGCTCG
Source organism: Burkholderia sp. EMB26 (assembly GCF_024730645.1). Classification (NCBI taxonomy): domain Bacteria; kingdom Pseudomonadati; phylum Pseudomonadota; class Betaproteobacteria; order Burkholderiales; family Burkholderiaceae; genus Burkholderia; species Burkholderia sp. EMB26. The sequence goes on along the minus strand of NZ_CP078071.1, from coordinate 768,604 downwards.
AGCGTCACGCGTGCATCCGTTTCCGGTTCACGGAAAGCGGGCGGTTGCACAAATGGCTGCTGCACGACGGGCGACGCGACGTCGATCTCGACCCGGACGGCGTATTCGTGACGAACGATGCCGATGCGGTGATCGATGCAGCGCGCGCGGGCGTCGGCATTGCGTTCGCGTTCATGCGCGAGCGGATCGAGCAGGACCTGCGCGACGGCACGCTCGTCGAGGTGCTGCCCGGTACGTGCCGCACGCTGCCGCCGATGTGGCTGTATTACGTGAATCGCAAGCACGTGCCGGCCAAGCTGCGCGCGTTCATCGACGTGCTGCGCGAGCGCGCTGGCGCGGACGCGGCGTAGTCGCATCGGCGCGGCTCACTGCAGCGATCGATTCGCCGGCGCATGATGGCGACTCCCGCCACGACGCCATGGAGTTGCGTGATGACCGGATTTCCGCATTTTTCGATTCGAACCGGCGTGATTGCCGCAGCGTTGGCGGCCGCCGCGATTTCCAGCGCACCGGCCGTCGGCCAGACGTCGACGGTGCCGGCAGGATCGGCCGTCGCGACGCCCGACAACGCGGTCCTGCTGACCGTTTTCCTGAAACACGACGAATCGCGGCCGCTCGCCGAGCTGAATGCGCAGCTTGCGAAGCAGGGGTTCTACAAGGCGTTTCCGCCGCCGGGCGTCGAGGTGGTGAGCTGGACGGTGACGATGGGAATCGGGCAGATCGTCGTGCTGCGATTGCCGGCGGCGCGGCTGCGCGAGGTCAATCGCGTGCTGGAGGATACGGCGTGGGGGGTGTACCGGACGGAGTTCTATCCGACTTACGATTACAAGGCGATCGGGTTGGGGGAGCACGAGCGGGCGAAGTAAGGGAGGCCGGACGTTTCTGCGCGCACGCGGAGGTCCGAATCAATCTGCCCCCATTCCGGGAAAGCCTCGCGACACGACGCTTTCGTCCTCTTCGGCTGGCGTCGTGCCGGCAGATTCCTCCCAAATGCATCGCAAGTCATTCATCCGATGAAAAAACCGCCCCGGTTCCCGGTATGATGCGCACCTTGCGTTCGTAGGACGCACGGTTTCTTTATGCGTTTTGATGCGAGAGACACCACAAATCCGCACAAAGCCGACGTGAAAGATTCTGTAATATTAATTCCGTATACTCGTAAGTTCTGATCCAGGCGCCACGAGCCCGTCTTCGGCCGGACGCCCATGCAGAACAACCAGATACGTCGTCGCCGGCCAACCCGCGCCGCGACACGCTATGCACCACCACTGAACACGTTATGTCTTCCCGCCACTCTGGTTCGCCCGGCCGTGCCGCGGCGGTGATCGCCCGTGCCCGGGCGCTGATCCGCAACGAGCGCGTGCTGTCGCCGCTGCTCGCGCTCGGCATCGGCCTGCTGCTGATCGTGGTTTTCCAGCATCTGTCGGAATCCGTCGACTACCGGTCGGTGATCCGCCAGTTGCGTCACATGTCCGTCGCCGAGTGGGGCGCGTCGCTGGCCGCGACGGCCCTCAGCTATCTCGCGCTCGTCGCCCGCGATGCGGTCGGCCTGCGCTATGTCGCGGCCAAGGTGCCGCGCGTCGCGCTGTGGATCGGCGCGATTGCCGGTTCCGCGCTCGGCAATGCGACCGGCTTCGGCGCGTTGACGGGCGGCGCGGTGCGTGCGCGCGTGTACGGTGTGTCGGGCGTCACGCCGGCCCAGATCGGGCGGATGACGGTGTTCACCAGCGGCACGCTGGCGCTCGCGATGGTGTTGATGACGGCGGTCGGCATGGTCTGCGTGCCGGAGGCGCTCGCCGCAATGCTGCACGTCGGGCCCGGCGTGCTCACGTGGACGGGCGCCGCGTTGCTCGTCGCGCTCGCCGCGCTGGTCGCGCTGTGCGGCAACACCGCGCGCCCGGTCGTCACGCGCTTCAAATGGCTGTCGTTCGACGTGCCGGCGCGGCGCGATCTCGTCGCGCAGGTCGTCTATGCGGTGCTCGACGTGGTGGCCGCGGGCCTGACGCTGTGGGTGTTGCTGCCGGCAGCGCCGGTCGGCTTCCCGACCTTCATTACCGTTTATGCGGCCGCGTTGCTGCTCGGGATGATCGGCCATACGCCGGGCGGGATCGGCGTGTTCGAGGCGGCGATGGTCTTCACGCTCGGCCGCGAAGTGCCCGCGCACGCGATGGTCGCCGCGCTGATCGCGTATCGCGCGATCTATTTCGGCGTGCCGCTCGTGCTGTCGGCCGGCCTGCTGGCCGGCTTCGAGGGCCGCGCGCTGCGGCGCCGGCTCGTGACGCGGCAGGCCGTGCGCGTGTCGCAGCTCGCGCCGGTGTTCCTGAGCCTCGTGACGTTCGCGGTCGGCGGGATGCTGGTGATCTCGAGCGCGACGCCCGCGTTCTGGCACCGGATCGCGATCCTGCGCCACATCGTGCCGCTGTGGGTGCTCGAAGGCTCGCAGGTGATCTGCAGCGTGCTCGGCGTCGCGCTGCTGTTCGTTGCGCGCGGGCTGCTGCGCCGGCTCGACGGCGCGTGGTGGATGACCTTCGCGTTGACGCTCGCGAGCCTCGCGCTGTCGCTGGCCAAGGGCCTCGCGTTCGTCGAGGCCGGCGTGCTCGGCACGCTGCTCGTGCTTTTGCTCGTCAGCCGCCGCCGCTTCAATCGTCATTCGTCGCTGCTGGCCGAGCGCTTCACCGTCAGCTGGTTCGTGTCGGTCGCGATGGTGCTGATGCTGGCCGTGTGGGTGCTGTTCTTCGCGTTCCGCGACGTGCCTTACACGCGCGAGCTGTGGTCGCATTTCTCATTCGACGCGCGCGCGCCGCGGGCGCTGCGCGCGACGCTCGCGTCCGGCGTGTTCGTTGCGCTGTTCGCGCTGTGGCAATTGCTGCGCCCGGCGCCCGGCCGATTCGTGAAGCCCGCGGAGCAGGATCTGGTCGACGCGGAGCAGATCATCCGCGCGCAGGAATGCAGCGATGCGGGCCTGGCGTTGATGGGCGACAAGTCGTTCCTGTTCTCGGAGTCGCGGCGCGCGTTCCTGATGTACGCGAAGAACGGCCGCACGTGGGCCGCGCTGCACGACCCGGTCGGGCCGCGTGAAGAGTGGCCGGCGCTGATCAGCAAGTTCATTGCGCTCGCGCATGCGCACAGCGGCCGCGCGGCGTTCTACCAGGTGCGCGCGAACGCGCTGCCGCTGTATCTCGACGCGGGGCTCACGCTGATGAAGCTGGGCGAGGAAGCGCACATCGCGCTCGACCAGTTCGACCTGAAGGGATCGAACCGTTCGCATCTGCGCTATGCGCTGCGGCGCGGCGACAAGGATGCGCTGACGGTCGAGGTGATCGCGCCGGGCGACGTGCCGGCCGCGCTGCCGGCGCTGCGCGGCATCTCGGACGGCTGGCTCGACAGCCGCGATGCGCGCGAAAAGAGCTTCTCGGTGGCCGCGTTCCACGACGGCTATCTCGCGACGCAGTCGGTGATGCTGGTGCGGCAGGCCGACAAGCCGATCGCGTTCGTCACGTTCATGACGACCGACCTCAACACCGAGGCGACGGTCGGCGTGATGCGCCATCTGCCGGAGGCTTCGCCGTACGCGATGGAGTATCTGTTTACGCAGCTCGCGCTGCATCTGAAGGAAGCGGGGTTCCGCAAGCTGAGCCTGGGTATCGCGCCGTTCTCGGGGATGGGGGCGGCGAAGATGCCGTCGCCGTTCCACCGGCTCGGCCTGATGGTCTGGCGCTTCGGCGGCCGCTTCTACAACTTCCGCGGCTTGCGCGCTTTCAAGAGCAAGTTCGAACCGCACTGGGAGCCGCGTTATCTCGCGGCCTCGGGCTCGGTCGGCGTGTTCGTCACGCTGGCGGATCTGTCATTGCTGGCTGGAGGTCGGCGTTCATGATGTCGAAGAAGGGTATCGCGCGGGCGGCAGCCGCCTGCGCGGGAATGATGCTGGCCGGCGCCGCGTGCGCCACGCAGCCGGCCGCGGTGAAAGCCGAAACCGTGTCCGGCGGCCGCTACGGGCCCGTGACCGTGACCAGGCCGAGCGGGCCGCTGCGCGGGTTCGTCGTGCTGTTCTCGCGTGAGGGCGGCTGGCGGGCCGCCGATCAGCAGGCGGCCGACGCGCTCGCGAAAACCGGGGCGATGACGGTCGGCGTCGATTCCGCGCGTTACGCGGCGAATCTCGCCGCGAAGCAGGAGACTTGCCACCACCTCGACGGCGACGCCGAGGCGGTCAGCCATCAGCTCGAACGTCTCGCGCAGTCGTCGCGCTATTTCACGCCGATCGTCGCGGGCGTGGGTCAGGGCGGCGCGATCGCGAAGCAGATCCTCGCGATGGCGCCGGAGAACACGATCGCCGGCGTCGTCGCGGTCGGTCCGGCCGCGAAGCTCGATCCGCGCTTCAAGCCGTGCCCGCCCGATCCGACGATCGTGCGACGCGCGATGCCGGGCTTCGTCGAAACGGCTGCCGCGGGCGACACCGCGAAGCTCGTGTCGCTCGTCACGCCGCACCTGCGCGACACCACCGGCAGCAGCGACGAGCTCGACGTCTCCGACCTGCCGCTCGTCGAGCTGCCGGCCAAGGGTGGCAGCGACCGGCTCGCGATCGTGATTTCGGGCGACGGCGGCTGGCGCGATCTCGACAAGACGATCGCCGAGGCGCTGCAGCGCGACGGCGTGTCGGTGGTCGGCATCGACAGCCTGCGTTATTTCTGGAGCGAGAAGCCGCCCGCGCAGGTGAGCCGCGATCTGGCCCGCGTGATGCGCACCTACATGGCGCGCTGGCATGCCGGCCGCGTGGCGCTGGTCGGCTACTCGTTCGGCGCGGACGTGATGCCGTTCGCGTACAACCGGCTGCCGGCCGACCTGCGCGACAAGGTCGCGGTGGTGTCGCTGCTCGGCTTCGCGCCGTCGGCCGATTTCCAGATCCGCGTGACGGGCTGGCTCGGCATGCCCGCGAGCGACAAGGCGTTGAAGGTCGCGCCGGAAATCGCGAAGGTGCCGCCGGCGCTCGTGCAGTGCTTCTACGGTGCGGAAGAGACGGACACGATGTGTCCGGCGCTCGCGAACACGGGCGCCGACGTGATCAGGACGCAGGGCGATCACCACTTCGGCCGCGATTACATCGCGCTCGAGAAGAAGATCCTCGGCGGGTTCGGCAAGCCGGTGGCGGCGCGCTGAACATCGGCCGGCGCCCGCGTGACGGCAGGCGCCGGCCGGTTTGGTTCCGGTTCATCGGACGGGCGGCCAGCGAGCCGCCCGTTTCATTTTCCGGGCTGCGCCGCCGCGTCCCGCGGCGGCATGACCGTTCGCGCATCGCGCTGATAGAAGCCCGGAAACCGGTCGAGCTGCCGCCGTGCGACCGCGAGATCGGCGGCATCGCCGAGCACCGCGCTCGAAAACCCCGTGCGTTCCATCAGCAGCAACTGGTCGACCAGTACGTCGCCGGTCGCGCGCAGGTCGCCGGCGAAGCCGTAGCGCTTGCGCAGCAGGTAGGCCTGGCTGTATGCGCGGCCGTCGGTGAACGACGGAAACTGCAGGTCGATGCGCGTGGCGTGCGCGATGCGTGCGGCCAGCGGCGGCAGTTCCTCGTCGTTGCCGATCGTCAGTGTCGTCGCGTCGTGCTGCTGCGTGTCGTCTGCGTGCTCGGCCGGCGTCAGCAGCCGGATGCGTGCGGATGGGTTCGAGGTCTCGTGCTTCATGCCGGCTCTTCCTGATGACGTGCGGCGTTCGCGGCGGCCTTGAACGGTTCCGTGCCGATGCGGCGCACCGTGTCGACGAATCGTTCGCCGCGACCGTTCGCGTCGATGCGCGCGTCGAGATAGGCGTTGATGATCGCGTCGACGACATCGACGATCTCGTCCGCCGAAAACGACGGGCCGATCACCTTGCCCGGCCGCGCGGGGCCGCTCGCGCTCGAGCCGTCCGAGCCGCCGAGCGTGACCTGGTACCACTTCGCGCCGTCCTTGTCGACGCCGAGGATGCCGAGGTGGCCGCTGTGATGATGGCCGCACGAGTTGATGCAGCCGCTGATGTGCAGGTCGATGTCGCCGATGTCGTGCAGCAGGTCGAGATCGTCGAAGCGCTCGGCGATCGCGTCGGCGACCGGAATCGAGCGCGCGTTCGCGAGCGCGCAGAAATCGCCGCCCGGGCACGCGATCATGTCGGTCAGCAGCCCGACGTTCGCGCTCGCGAGCCCGATCGCGCGGGCGTTTTCCCACAGCAGGAACAGGTCGTCGACGTGCACCCACGGCAGCACGACGTTCTGCGTGTGCGTGACGCGGGCCTCGCCGGCCGAGAAGCGGTCGGCGAGCTCGGCGAGCGCGTCGAGCTGCTCCGGCGACGCATCGCCCGGTGCCTGCAGGCGGCGCTTGAACGACAGCGTGACGATGCGCAGCGCCGGGTCGCGGTGGTCGGCGACGTTGCGGGCGAGCCAGCGCGCGAACGCCGGATGACGGCTCGCCTGCGCGGCGACGCGCGCATTCGCGTCGGCGAGGTCGAGCGTGCGCGGCTTCAACCGCGGCGGCACGCACGACGCGGCGACGCGCTCGAATTCGGCCTGCGGGATCGTGTGCGGGCCGCCGTCGAGGTCGACGATCTGGCGGAACTCTTCCTCGACGTCGTCGATGTAGCGTTGCCCTTCGGTCTTCACGAGGATCTTGATCCGCGCCTTGTACTTGTTGTCGCGTCGCCCGTAGCGGTTGTACACGCGGACGATCGCCTCGATGTAGTTCATCACGTGCTGCCACGGCAGGAACGCGCGCAGCAGCGTCGCGATCATCGGCGTGCGGCCCATCCCGCCGCCGACGCTCACCCGAAAGCCGAGCGCGCCCGCGTCGTCGCGCACGAGCTTCAGCCCGACGTCGTGCCAGTCGGTCGCCGCGCGGTCCTCGGTCGCACCGGTGATCGCGATCTTGAACTTGCGCGGCAGGAACGCGAATTCGGGGTGCAGCGTCGTCCATTGACGCATCACCTCGGCGAACGGGCGCGGATCCGCGATCTCGTCTGGCGCGACGCCCGCGCGTTCGTCGCACGAAATGTTGCGGATGCAGTTGCCGCTGGTCTGGATGCCGTGCATGTCGACGGTCGCGAGCAGATCCATCACGTCGGCCGCCTTCGCGAGCGGAATCCAGTTGAACTGCACGTTGGTGCGGGTCGTGAAGTGCGCGCTGCGGGTCGGCAGGTGCAACGTGCCGAGCAAGGCCTGCGCGTCGCACGCGGCGCGGTAGGTGGCGTCGTCGGGCACGTCGTAGTCGCGCGCGATCCGCGCCAGCACGCGAAGCTGCGCGCTGGACAGCTCGCCGTACGGCACCGCGACGCGCAGCATCGGCGCGTGGCGCTGCACGTACCAGCCGTTCTGCAGGCGCAGCGGCCGGAACGCATCCTCGCCGAGGGTGCCTTGCTGCCAGCGTTCGAGCTGGTCGCGGAACTGGGCGGCGCGGCTGCGCACGAGCGCCCGGTCGAAATCGGTATATCGATACATGACGTGATACGCGAGAGGCGCCGCGGCGCAGGGCGCGCGGCGCGGCAGGGCGTTGCGACGGATGTCAGGCAACGGAAGACAGCGTAGGGAACGCGGTGCGGCGGGACAAGCAGCAGATCGGGACGGAAAAGGCGCAGCAGATGGCCGGCGGGGCGCCGGCGCAGGCCGGGCATGCGTGCATGCCCGTGAGCGCGGTCAGGCGTCGACGACGAGCGCCGGATCGAGCGCGCGGATGCGCTGGTCGATGAAGTAGCCGCCGCCTTCCTGGTAGCGCAGGAACAGGCGGCCGCACGGGCGGCAGCGGCTGACGGTGCAGCGGTTGTACGGGAAATGGCGCGGCGCGATCGGCGCGTCGTCCGATGCATAGTGCGTGCCGGCCGGATGATATTCCGCGTAGGTCGGCTCGGCATCGCCCGGCGGCATGAGCGTGGCCACTTCGAGCAGTTGCGTGTCCGGCAGCGACAGCGGCAGGGTCGTCCAGCCGGCGAGCGAGGTCTTGGTGCACGTGCACGGCTGCGTGACGTGCGCCGCTTCGGCCGTCAGTGTCAGCAGCGCGTCGTGATCGAGGTAAGGCAGTGGGCTCATGGGCAATCGTGAAGGGGCGGCAGGACCTGCAATGTAACCCGCGCGCGGATCGGCTGCATGGCCGCGACACCGGCAGCGCGGCGCGCTCCCTGCGCGCTCAGCCGGCCTTGCGGACCGACGGCTGCGCGACCAGTTCGCCGAGCACGCGGATCGCGCGCTCGATGTCGCGGCTCCACGGATGGCCGAAGTTCACGCGCACGCAGCGCTCGAAGCCGTGCGCGGCCGAAAACAGCGGACCCGGCGCGAAGCTGATGCCGCGTGCGATCGCCTCGCGATGCAGCGCCATCGCGTCGATCGCGTCGGGAAACGCGAGCCACAGGAAATACCCGCCTTCCGGCCGCACCCACTCGACGTCGGCCGGCAGCCAGCGCCGCAGCGCGTCGTCCATCCGGTCGAGCTGCGCGTGCAGCGCGCCGCGCAGCACGCGCAGGTGCCGGTCGTAGCCGCCGTGCTCGAGATAGTTCGCGATGCCGGCCTGCGCGGGAATGCTGGCCGACAGCGTCGTCATCAGCTTGAGCCGCTGCACTTTCTCCGCGAACCGGCCGGCGGCGGCCCAGCCGATCCGGTAGCCGGGCGCGAGCGTCTTCGAGAACGAGCTGCAGTGCATCACGAGGCCGTGACGGTCGAATGCGCGCGCGGGCAGCGGATAGTCCGGGCCGAAATGCAGTTCGCCGTAGACGTCGTCCTCGATCAGCGGCACGTTGCGCGCCGCGAGCAATTCGACGAGCGCGCGCTTTTTGTCGGCGGTCAGCGTGACGCCGGTCGGATTCTGGAAATTGGTCATGAACCAGCACGCGCGGATGTCGTGCCGGTCGAGCGCGTTCGCGAGCGCGGCGAGGTCGAGGCCAGTGCGCGGATCGACGGGAATCTCGACCGCGCGCAGGTCGAGCCGCTCGATCGCCTGCAGCGCCGCGTAGAAACCGGGCGCTTCGACGGCGACGACGTCGCCCGGCCGCGTGACCGCCATCAGGCACAGGTTCAGCGCTTCGAGTGCGCCGTTCGTGACGACGAGTTCGTCGATCGGCTGCGAGATGCCGGTGGCGAGATAGCGCCGCACGATCTGCTGGCGCAGCGCCTCGTTGCCGGGCGGGAGGTCGACGACCGTGCTCCACGGGCTCACGAGCCGCGTGGCCTGCGCGAGCGACTTCGCCAGACGCGGCAGCGGAAACAGCTGCGGCGCCGGGAACGCGGAACCGAGCGGCACGATGCCGGGCTGCGTGGCCGCATCGAGCACGGAGAACACGAGATTGCTGATGTCGACCTTGCGGGTTGCGTCGGTGCGGCGCGTACGGCGTTTCGTCGCCGGGCTCGCAGCCGGCTGCGCGCCCGGCGCGACGTAGTAGCCCGAGCGTTCGCGCGCGCGGATCAGCCCCCACTGTTCGAGCAGGTAATACGCGCGAAATACCGTCGACTGGCTCACGCCATGCTGCGCGATGATCTGTCGCAACGACGGCAGGCGCGTGCCGACGGCGAGGTTGCCGTTGCGGATGTCGTCGGCGATCGTATGGGCGAGGGTTTCGTAGCGTTTCATCGGCGTGGGCGGAGCGCTGCGTCGCCGCACGCGGGCCGGAGCGGCGCCGCGCCGGCGGGCGCGGCTCATTGTCCGATGCGCGGCCCGAAAAGGAAAGCGCGGGTGTTTCGGCCGCGCCGTCCCGCCGTGTCACGCCGCGTTCGGCTCGACATTCCGCCCGCTGCCGCCGCGACGCAGCGGCGGCAACGGCTCGACCTTGCCGACCACGAACAGGTACGACAGCGCCCCGACCACGCATAGCGCGCCGGCCACCGCGAGCGGCACCACGAACGAGCCTTTCGTGATCGACAGCATCACGCCGGTGAAGGTCGTGATGAAGATGCCCGCGAGATTGCCCGCGAAGTTCTGGATGCCGCCGAGCGACGCGACGTGCGCGGGCGTCGGCGCGACTTCGCCGACGAGCGTCCACACGTTGGCGCCGGCGAACGACAGGCTGGCATACGCGAGTGCGAACAGGCCGAGGCAGGCCCACACGTTTTCGACGAACGCGGACAGCGCGATCGACGACGACAGCAGCATGCCGAGCACGAGACAGGTCTTGCGCGCGGCGGTGGCGCTCCAGCCGCGGCGGAACAGGCTGTCCGACACGTAGCCGCCGAGCCAGCCGCCGGGAATCGCGAGCAGCGCGGGCAGCATGCCCCAGGTGCCGAGCGACGCGAGCGAGAAGCCGCGCGACTGCAGCAGGTAGCTCGGGAACCACGTGATGAAGAAATAGATCGCGAAGTTCAGGCAGAACAGGCCGATCATCATCCCCCACACGGTGCGGTAGCGGAACAGGTCGAGCCACGACACCGTCGGGCCGTCGGTTGCGGCCGCAACCATCGGCGCGCCGCGTTGCGCGAGCAGCGCATCGACGGCGTCCGGCGCGATCGCGCGATAGCGTTCCGGGTCGCGATAGACGAACCACCACGCCAGCGCCCACACGATGCCGATGCCGCCCGTGATCACGAACGACCCGCGCCAGCCGACGAGCGAGATCAGCCACGCGACGAGCGGCAGCGACAGCGCGGAGCCGACGCGCGAGCCGCTGTCGAAGATGCTGCTGGCGAGGCCGCGCTCGCTGCGCGGGAACCAGTTGAACGCGACCTTCGCGAACGACGGGATCGCGGCCGCTTCGCCGACGCCGAGCATCAGCCGCACGCCGACCAGTTGCGCGAGGCCGCGCGCGGCGCCGGTCGCGACGGTGAACACCGACCACCAGCCGACGGCCAGCGCGAGGCTCACGCGCACGCCGACCTTGTCGATGAACCAGCCGGCCGGTAACTGCAGGAACGCATAGGTCCAGAAGAACGCGCTCAGCACGAGCCCCATGCCGACCGCGTCGAGCCCGAGGTCGGCACGGATGCTGGGCGCCGCGATCGCGAGGTTCGCGCGGTCGATGAAGTTGATGACGTTGGCCAGAAAGCACATCAGGATCATGGCCCATCGGATGCGTGGCATGGCGGTGTCTCCGCGCGGAATGTCGTGGCGGGCGACCGGCGATCCGCTGCGCCGGCCGCCTCGAAAGGCGAATTACTGCGACGCTTGCGGCGCGCGGTCGAACTTCGCCAGCGCTTCCCACAGGCCGTTCAGGTAGACCGCGCCGAGCGCGCGGTCGTAGAGGCCGTAGCCGGGCTTGCCCGTCTCGCCCCAGATCATGCGGCCGTGGTCGGGGCGCACGTAGCCGGTGAAACCGGTGTCGTGGTACGCCTTCACGATCGCGGCGATGTCGAGCGAGCCGCAGCTCGACAGATGCGCGGTTTCCTCGAAATCGCCGTTCGCGTCGACCTTCACGTTGCGGATGTGCGCGAAATGGATGCGGCCCATCGCGCCGAACTCGCGCACGAGCGCTTCGACGTCGTTTTCGGGGCCGGCGCCGAGCGAGCCCGAGCACAGCGTCAACCCGTTCGCGGGCGAGTCGACGAGACGCACGATCCGCGCGAGATCGTCGCGGTTCTTCACGATGCGCGGCAGCCCGAAGATCGGGCGCGGCGGATCGTCGGGGTGGATCGCCATCTTCACGCCGGCTTCCTCGGCGACCGGAATGATCGCCTTCAGGAAGTATTCGAGGTTGGCCCACAGCGCGTTCTCGTCGACGTCGCGGTAGTCGGCGAGCAGCGCCTGCAACTGTTCGGGCCGGTAGCTGGAATCCCAGCCGGGCAGCGCGATGCCGTCGTTCGGATCGATCCGGTCGACCGCATCGGTGCTGAACGCGAGGCAGGTCGAGCCGTCGTCGAGCGTCTTCGACAGTTCGGTGCGCGTCCAGTCGAACACGGGCATGAAGTTGTAGCAGACGACGCGGATCCCGGCCGCGCCGAGATGGCGGATGGTCTGCCGGTAGTGGTCGATCAGGCGGTCGCGGCTCGGCTTGCCGAGCTTGATGTCCTCGTGCACCGGCACCGATTCGACGACGTCGAACTGCAGGCCGGCGCGTTCGATCGTCGCCTTCAGCGCTTCGATCTTGTGCGCGGGCCAGACTTCGCCCACCGGTTCGTCGTAGATCGCGGACACGATGTGCGTGACGCCGGGGATCTGGCGGATGTATTGCAGCGAGACCGGATCGGACTCGCCGTACCAACGGAAAGACATCTTCACTGGAGCGGCTCCTGGCTGGCGGTTCATGCGTTGGACGAGCGGGGCGGCAGCGTGCCGGGCCGTCGTCGGTGTGCGGATTATGATTGGTATGCCAGTTTTGAGGGATAGTGGTTTACCAGTTGTTCGGGAAAGCGTCGGCCTGTGTGACGTTTCCGAAAGCGTCAGGCGAGGCCGGCCAACGGGCGAGCCGGGGTGTCGCCAAATTGGTGTACCATTTTGTCGATCCGGCGCCGCAGCGGCGCCGGCCAGCCTGTTGCGAGCCTTCCGATGACCGATCTTTCCAGCCTGCCCGCCAGCCGCGACACCGATGCCGCGGACCGCTCCTATATCGGCCTTGCGCGGCAGATTCACGCGATGGTGGCCGCCGGCGCGTTCGAAGCCGGTGCGCGGTTGCCGTCGGAACGCAGCCTGGCCGACCAGTTCGGCGTAAGCCGCACGCAGGTGCGCGAGGCGATCATCGCGCTCGAGGTGCAGGGGATCGTCGAGGTGCGGATCGGCTCGGGCATCTACGTGTCGGCGGCCGATGCCGCGCGGCCGGTGACGTTCGAAGTCCCGCGCGGCCCCGGGCCGATCGAGACGCTGCGCGCGCGCGGGCTGATCGAGGCGGAAGTCGCGGCGCTCGCGGCGACCGAACGCAAGGATGCCGATCTCGACCGCCTGTTTTTCTCGCTGACGACGATGCGCGAGCAGATGAACGACAAGGCCGCCTACGACGCGGCCGATCGCCAGTTCCACTTGCGAATCGCGGAATCGACCGGCAACACGGTGCTGCTGCACATGGTCACGGCGATGTGGGATTGCGCGCGCAGCGATCCGCTGTGGGACAAGATCGAGGAGCACTTTCACTCGACCGCGCTGCGCGAAGCGTCGCAGGAAGATCACCAGCGGATCTTCGCGGCGATCATGGCGCGCGACGCGGACGGTGCGCGCGACGCGATGCGCGCGCACCTGTCGCGCGTGATCGCGGAATTCACGCAGGCCTGGCGCTGACGTTCGTCTTCGCGTATCCGCGCATGCGTGCATTCGCGCCGCGATGCAGGCCCCGGTAACTGCGTCGCATTCAGCCGCAAGGCCAATGAATATGCGCCGTGTGCGGCTTGTTCCGATTGCGTGACCCTGCGTTTTATGGTCTCGTTGCGGGATATCGCATCGACTCGAAAAAGGACAGTCGAATGCAGCCGGGCGATTCACGCGGGGTCCGATTGATCAGGGGAATCGGCGCAGGCACGCGCGCGCGCCGCGCCGTGCGTACGCTGCTTGTCATATTGACGGTAGGCTTACTGGCGCCCGTCCCGCCGGCCGTCGCCGCCTCTCCCGAAACCGTCAACGACAACGTGCTGCGCGTGCTGGCGTGGCCCGGTTATGCGGACAGCGATATCGTCAGCGCATTCGAGGCGCAGTTTCATGTGCGTGTGGAAGTGACGCTGGTCGATTCCGACGAAGCGTTGTGGACGCGGTTGCACAGCGCATCGCCGCCGCCGTACGACGTGCTGGCCGCGAACACGGCCGAGATCCAGCGCTATGCGCATGAGCACCTGCTCGCGCCGGTCGACCTGTCGCGCATCCCGAACCGGCGGCGGCAGTTGCCGAATTTCCAGCAGCTCGCGATGATCGGCGGCCTCGTGCAGGACGGCGCGTCCTACGCAGTCCCGTTCACCTATTCGTCGATGGGGCTGATCTACGACCGCAAGCAGGTGCCGGCCGCGCCGCGCTCGATGCGCGAACTGTGGAATCCGCGCTATCGCGGCAAGGTGCTCGACTTCAACAGCGCGCAGCACAATTTCTCGTTCACGGCGCTGGCGCTCGGCTATCCCGATCCGTTCCGTCTGTCGCCCGCGCAGACGCTTGCCGTCGCGCGCAAGCTGATCGACCTGCGCCGCAACCTGCTAACCTACTACACGCTTCCGGAAGAGGCGACCGCGCTGTTCGTCCAGCATCGCGCGGCGCTGATGTTCGGCAACTACGGCACGCAGCAGGTCGAGCAGTTGCGCCGCGCCGGCGCGGACGTCGGCTACGTGATCCCGGACGAAGGCGCGCTCGCGTGGCTCGACTGCTGGGCCGTCACGCGCGGCGCGCTGCGTCCCGAGCTCGCGTTCGCGTGGATCAACTACATGCTCGAACCGGCGATCGGCGCGCTGCTGACCGAGCGCCAGGGGCTCGCGAACACGCTCGAGCCGCCGCGCGGCCTCGACACCGGGCACGAGCATCTCGTATGGCTTCAGCCCGTGGAGGACATTGCGCGCCGCGAATCGCTGTGGGGCCGCATCGTGTCGGGCGACCGGCCGGAGCGGTTCGGAAAATGATCCGGCTCGGGCTCACGTCGAAGCTGTCGGTGCTGTTCGCGTGCATTGGCGTGATCGCGTCCGGCACGACCGGCTACTACGCGTATCGCGCCAACCGCGCGATGCTCGTGCAGGAGGCGCAGCACAGTCTGCTGATGTCGACGCAACTGCTCGGGCAGCGCTTCACGACCGCGCTCGCCGACGTCGCCGACGATGCGCTCGTGCTCGCGCAGTTGCCGTCGTCCGCGTTCGTCGCGGGCGCCGACCATCCGGACGAAGCGCGCCGCATGCGGCTCGAACAGGTGTATTACAGCTTCATGCGGAATCACGCGGAGTACCTGCAGATCCGTCTGATCGCGCGCGGGCATTTCGGGATCGAACGCATTCGCCTCGATCGCGATGCGCGCGGCATCGTCGTGCTGCCCGAACGCGAATTCCAGGAGAAAGGGCAGTTCTCCTATGTATTCGATACGCTCGCGACGGCGCCTGGCCACATCTACCTGTCGCCGATCGTGGTCAATCATGAGACGGGCTCGCACGCGGCGGAGGGGCTGCCGATCCTGCGCGTGGGCACGCCGGTGGTCGACGCAGCGGGGCAGACGGTCGGCGCGCTCGTCGTCGACGTCGAGTTGTCGCGCGTGTTCGACCGGCTCGAACGCGATTTGCCGGACGACTATGCGGTCTATCTCGCGAACGAGTGGGGCGATTTTCTCGTGCATCCCGATCCGGAACAGACGTTCGGCTTCGATCGCGGCCGGCGCGTGCTGATGCAGGATCGCTTTGCCGTCACGCGCGCGCTGTTCGACAGCGGGCGCATGAACGTGACGCTCAATGGCCTCGCGCAGCCCGACGCGGCACCCGGCCAGATGTTCGCGTTCGTCCGCACGCCGTTCGGACACGACGAAGGCAACCGCTTCGTCGTGCTGGGAATGGGCCGGCCGCTCGCCGACGTGCTCGCGCCGGCCGGCATGCTGGGCGAACGGATCGTCAGGATGGTGCTCGTATCGAGCCTGCTGGCGGTCATCCTCGCGATCCTGTTCGCGCGGGCGATCACGCGGCCGTTGCAGACGCTCGCGCGCGCCGCCACGCACGTGTTCGACGATCCGGCGGCCGAACGGCTGCCGGTCGCGCGGGCCGACGAGATCGGCGTGCTCGCGCGCTGTTTCGACAGCATGCGCGTCGAGATTCGCACACAGGTCGCGATGCTGCGCGCGAAGCAGCAGGAGCTCACGCACCTCGCCGGCCACGATCCGCTGACGGGCCTGCCGAACCGCCTGCTGTTCATGGAGCATCTCGATGCCGCGATCCGGCATGCGGCCGCGGTGCGCGAGGGGCTGGCGGTGATGTTCGTCGATCTCGACCGCTTCAAGCAGATCAACGACCAGCACGGGCATTCGGTTGGCGACCGTACGCTCGTTGCAGTCGCGAAGCGGTTGAGCCAGGTGCTGCGCAGCGGCGACATGGTGGCGCGGCTGGGCGGCGACGAATTCATCGTGCTGATGTCGGATGTGCGTTCGCCGGCGGTGATCGGCGATGTCGCGTCGCGCATCCAGATCGTGATGGCCGAGGCGCTCGAGTTCGACGAAGGGCGCATGGCCGTCGGCGCGAGCATCGGCGTCAGCGAGTTTCCGGCGGATGGCGCGTCGGCCGAGGAGTTGCTCGTCAAGGCCGACGCGGCGATGTACGCGGCGAAGGCGTCCCCGCAGTGCGTGTGCGTGCGCTACCAGGATCTGGTGCGCAGCGGCGCACCCGACGAGACTGGCCGCGTCGCATCCGGCGGCAGCCGCTGACCGCGGGCCGAAACGCGACGAGCCCGTCGCGGGACGGGCTCGTCGCATGGGCGGGCTGCAGGTGCGAAGCGCGCAGCGGCAGGCTTAGTGGCCGAAGTAGACCGAGTCGCGCGGGTTCTGCGCGCGGACGACCGGTGCGCCGCCCTCGACGGTCGCGGCCGGTTGCGAGCCGGCGCCGCTGTTGTCGATGCCGTGCACGCGGGCTTGCGCGGCCTGGATGTCGGCCGGGTAGTACGGGCTCGACTGGCTGGGCTTGTAGCCCGCGTTTTCGAGCTGGACCAGTTCGTTGCGCACCTGGGCGCGGGTCACGGTGCTTTGGGCGAATGCGCCGAACGACGCGGACAGGGCGGCGGCGGCAACGACTGCGGAAACGAGCGATTTCATGATGACCTCCGATGTTTATTGGCTTTCCGCGTTCGACACCATGTCGTCAGCGGTTGATTACATCGTAGGCGTCGCTTCACCTAGGGTAAACGCGAGTTTGAGTGAAAGATCGTTGCGCTCGAGGTAATAATTTCGAGACGAACGTCTTCCGTCCCCATTCGGTATTGCGGGGATTGCAAGCAATTGGCGGGAGCGTGAACAGACGGGCGCGCACGGACATGCGCGCGGCGGCAAGGGCCGCCGAATATCGCGCGTCGAAGCGGCGGGGCTGCGGGATCAGACCCCGTCGTCGTCGATTTCCTTGCGCTCGCGGCGTTCTTCGTTGCCGCGCCGCGCGCGCAGGCGCTGGCGGGACAGGACGGCGATCACCTGCTGGGTCGGCGCGCCGGACGGCAGCTCGTTGCGGATGCGGTCGGGGACCATCGGCAGGCCGGCGCGCTGCCGGCGCAGCGCCTTGGCGATTGCCCGGCGGCATTCGTCGCCGTGGCAATCCCATTCATCGCGGATTCTCTGGCAATAACGGCATTGTTCCATCCGACTAGTCTAACGCGTCTTCGGGAATGGAGCAGGGCGCGGGGCCGGACGGGCTGCGTGCCGGCCGGCGGCGATGGCCGACGGCTCGGAGGCGGGCGATGGCAGGCTGAATCGGACTGCAAATCAAATCGACCGGAACCGTTCATCGACACGACGGTTTCGCGTCCTGCTCCAGATGGATTCCTTGCGCGCGGACGGGGCCGCCGCGCGTCAGCGGAGCGACCAGATGCCCCAGATCGCGATCAACAGGCCAAGGCCCAATCCGCAGCCCAGCAATACATACGTTTCCATTTCTTGCCTCTGACGACATGGCCATGCTGACATCGGTATCAGCGTACGCGCAGCAAAGCCGGCCGCGTATCGTCCGCGCTGTCGGTCGGAGCGATACGCCGGGTGGTCTGCGCATACTACGCGTGGCAGCTTTCAGAACGCATGCGCGATCGACGGCTGGGTCGCGTGCACGCCACCCGTCTGGGCCGTGGCCGATCCGCCGTGCCGAAATACGCCCGACTTCCAGATCATCTGCGCCGCCGCGACGAGCACGAACAGCAGGACGACCATCCTGAAGATCCGGGGCGACATCTTGTCCCGCAGCGGGCGAACCAGCCACATGCCCGCAATCGCCGGCAGGCTGGCGGCCGCCGAGATCGCAAGGTCGGCGCCGCTCGCGTGCGCCGCGCCGCTGAACGTCGTGATCAGCGTGACGATCGACACCACGAGGATGATCGCGATCTGCTTCGTGAATACGCGCCCGGTCGCGCCCGACGAAATCAGGTAGGTGGCGAGCAGCGGGCCGGGCACCGATGCGATGCTTTCCATCAGCGCCGCACCGAAGCCGAGCGCGAAACCGACGGGCTTTTGCCACGCTTGCGGCAGGTCGAGCTTCGGCGCCGCGAGCATCAGTGTCGCGGCCACGATCAGCAGCGCGCCGGAGGCGGCCTGTGCGTGACCGGGATTGAGGGACAGCAGGATCGCCACGCCGACGACATTGCCGATCACGGTGCCGGCGATCGGGGCCGCGATCTTGCGTGCCGTCGCGAGTACCTGGCCGCCTTCCAGCGCCTGCGGGATGTTGCCGAGGATGATCGGCATCGACAGCAGCAGCACCGCATGCCGGATCGGCAGGAACTGGCTGAGGATCGGCATCGCGATCAGCGGCACGCCGATGCCGGTGATGCCCTTGGCCATCCCGCCGAGCAGCAGCGCGACGGCGATGCCGGCTAGTTCGAACGCGGTGAGCCCCTGCAGGCTGGAGACCAGCACCCCTTCAGTCAGATTGAAATGCATCATGGAATGGCATGTCGCGGCGTAGCCGGCAGCGAGCGTCGTCGACGGCGCCCGTGGCGGTCGCGTGCATCGTGCACGCAAGGTGTTCGGGATCGGTGCGAACCTGATCGGCCGGTTGTGCGGCCCGGCCCGTCGTGCAGCGTGATGCGCCTGCATCGACGCGGCGGTTCGATCACGCATCTTACCCGAGCGTTGCATCCGGCATTCGGCTCGCGGATGGCGCGGTGCGCGTGTCGGCTGCATGACCGTCGCACCGGTTCAATATAATTCAAGTGAATCGGCCGTCTCATGCGCCGCATACATACCTTCTAACGAGGAAACCCGATGACGCTCGCCCAGTTGCAGGCCCTCGCTGCCGTGGTCGAACTCGGCTCGCTGACGGCCGCGGCAGACCGGCTCAGCCGCAGTCAATCCGCGATCAGCCATGCGCTGACGGAGCTGGAGGACCTCACGCAGGTCAAGCTGCTCTGGCGCGACCGGCAGCCGGTCGTGCTGACGGCGGCCGGCGAACGCCTGTGGCCGTATGTCCAGAGCGTGGTGCGGGAAGCGCAGATGCTGCGCCAGCAGTTCAGCCTGTCGCGCGGCAAGCTCGAAGGGAAGCTGGTGGTTGCGTCGCTGCCGAGCGTGTCGCTGGCGTTCGTCGTTCCCGCCATCGAGGCGTTGAAGGAGATGCACCCGGGCGTATCGGCGGTGCTGCTCGAAGGCACGGACAGCGAAGTCGAAGGGTGGCTCGACGACGGCACGGCCGACGTCGGCGTGGTGGCCGGCACGAAGACGTTCGCGCACCACCTGCCGCTGCTCGACGAGGATTTCGTCGCGGTGGCGGCCGACGACATGTTCGCCGGCCGCAAGAGCGTGTCGGCCCGGCAGCTGGCCGCGGCGCCGTTCATTTTCTCGAAGGCGGGATGCGGGCCGGTGATCGCGGATTACTTCGCGCGCGGCGGCGCGCCGCTTCGGCCCGCATTCAACGTGGTCGAGATGCGCACGATCCTGTCGATGGCGGAGGCCGGCATGGGTGTGTCGATCGTGCCGCGCATCACGCTCACGTACACGCCGTTCGGCGGGCGCGTGCTGGCGCTGTCGCCACGGCTGCATCGCTCGGTGCGACTGGCGTGGAATACCGCCGGCAACGCGGTCACCGACGCGTTCGTACGGCTCGTCGACGCGCAACGCGCGAAGGCGGAAAAGACGGTCCGGACCCGTGCGAAAAAGGGCAGATAGCGAGCAGCGGGCACGATGAACGGCGCTCATGGGGCGCTTGCAGTTTATTCACGATGGCGAAGGTCAACATGCAATACATTGTTCTGACCTCGTGATCGTTGCCCTGAAGGAGTGCGCCGTGCCAGCCTTGCCCACCCTGTTTGCGTTCGGACTCGTGTCGCTCGGCATGGTGCTGACGCCCGGGCCGAACATGATCTATCTGGTTTCGCGCTCGATCTGCCAGGGCCGCCGCGCCGGGCTGGTGTCGCTCGGCGGCGTCGCGCTGGGATTCGTGTTTTACATGGTGTGCGCGGCCGTGGGCATCACCGCGCTGGTGATGACCGTGCCGTATGCGTACGATGCGCTGCGCGTTGCCGGCGCGCTGTATCTGGCGTACCTGGCGTGGCAGGCGCTGAAGCCGGGCGGGCGCTCCGCGTTCCAGGTCCGGCAGTTGCCGCACGACAGCCGCGCGAGGCTGTTCACGATGGGCTTCGTCACGAACCTCGCGAACCCGAAGATCGCGGTGATGTATCTGTCGTTGCTGCCGCAGTTCATCGTGCCGGGGCACGGCAGCGTGTTCGCGCAATCGCTGGCGCTCGGCTGCGTGCAGATCGCGGTGAGCGTCAGCGTCAACGCGCTGATCGCGTGCGCGGCGGGTTCGATCGCGGGTTTTCTCGCGGGGCGGCCGCTCTGGGCGGCGGTTCAGCGCTGGCTGATGGGGACGGTGCTGGCCGGGCTGGCCGTGCGGATCGCGCTGGAATCGCAAAGTTGACGATGGCACCGGGCCTCGTCACCCGTGGCAGCTACCGTCGGCCTCGTTGACGATCCGCACGGGCCTGGCCTTGTCACGGCGGCTGCGCGTCGCGAGCCAGCACAGGATCGAGCCGCCGCACACCATCGACGCGCCTTGCCAGAACTCGGCCGACAGCGGCGCGTGCAGCAGCGTGGCGGCGACGGCGGCGGCGAGCACCGGCGTGAAATACGACGCGCCGACGATGACCGTCACGTTGCCGTGCATGATGCCGGTGTTCCAGGCCGCATAGCCGAAGCCGAGCGCCGACGCCGCCAGCACGAGATACCCGACCGCGTGCAAACTGAACGTCATGCCGCCGCCGCCTTCGATCGCGAACTTGATCCAGAGCACCGCGGCGACCAGCATGAAGAACGGCGTGACGCCGTTCTTGCCGTCGGCGATGCGCGCGGTCACCGTGCAATAGCCGGCCCAGATCAGCGCGCCGACGAACGCCAGCCCGTAGCTGAGCGGATTGTCCGCGACGTTGCGCAGCATGCCGGCCGGATCGAGCCCCTGGTCGCCGCCGAGCACCCGGCAGATGCCGAGCATCGACAGCAGGACGCCGGGCACGACCAGCAGATTCGCGCGCTGCTGGTTGAACGCGATGGCGGCGACCAGCGTGAGACTCGGCCACAGATAGTTGACCATCGCGACTTCGATCGCCTGCCGACCGTTGCTCGCATAGCCGATCGACAGCGACAGGCACAGCTCGTACGACACGAACAGCAGCCCGCCCCACAGCAGGTAGTTTTTCGGGAATCGGCTCAGGTCGGGGAAGCCGATCGAGAACAGCAGAAGCACGGACGCCACCGTATAGATCATCGCCGCGCCGCCGGTCGCGCCGAGGCTTTCGCTGACGCCGCGAACGAGCGCGACCACCGAGGCCCATAACAGCACCGCACCGAGCCCGATGAGCGTTGCCTTGTTCTTGCGTTTCATGCTTGCTGCCTGTTTCAACATGCCAATTCGATTTCGGATGACGCGACGGCGCCGGGCAGTGCCCGCCATGCTCCGGAACGCGCCGTCGACGATCGGCTGCGCGACCGCGTCGAGATCGGGCGCATCGGGCAGCACGAGCGCCGGATTCTTGCCGCCGCACTCTAGCACGATGCGCTTCAGGTCGAATTCGGTCGAGTACTCGAGGAATTGCCGCCGGGGTCCGCCGGATCGGCGAAGCTCACCGTGTCGACGTCCGCGTGCCGGCTTCACGAAACCACCAAGAGAGGGCCGCCTTGTCATCCGGCACGACGGTTTCGAGCCGCCGTCGCGCGGCGGGCATCGGGTCCTCGTGTTCGGCACCAACCGCGACACGGGCGACTGGCTGTTCCACAACCCGTCCGGGTTCGACGTGCGCACGCAGCAAAACGTGGCGATGCCGCGCGCGACGTTCGACCGGTACTTCGCGAATCGCGGCATCCTGGTCGCCCCGTCATGTTGCGCGCGCAACGAGCCGGGCGATCGAAGCGTCAGACGCCCGCCGCAGCGGGCGCCCGTCCGGTCACCGCTCGTGCCGCTTCTTGCTCAGTTCGATCGTCTCGAACAGCTCGTACTGCGCGGTCGGGTGCTGGTCGGCGCCCGGCGCGTGGTAGTAGCGCATCGTGATCGTCGTGTGGCCGCCCGGCTTGCCCGGATCGTGGTCGAACACCGCGATCCCGTAGCCGGTGCCCGTGTCGCGGCGTGCGGACCAGATCGCATCCTCGAGCGCATCGGCCGGCTGGCGCACGAACGTGTTCGGCGCGGTGCCGGGCACCGGCCGGTTCGGCTTCGTGAACACCTTCGCCTGCGCAAAGCCGGTCGACGGGTTTTCGCCGTACACGTCGAGCGGCGCGCTGGTGCCGCCGCCGCCGAGGATCAGGTGGATCGTGCCGTGACTCGTGTCGAACGTCGTACGGTTCGGATCGTTCGAGCCGACCGGGCGCGGCTGCAGCGTTTCGACCACTTCGCCGGTTTTCGCGTCGACGCCCGCGCGGTGATTGCAGCCGCGCACCGGATAGCTGCGCTCGTAGTCGTGATCGTGGCCGCACAGCACGAGATCGACGCCGTAACGATCGAACAGCGGCAGCCACGCTTCGCGAATGCCCTTGTCGGACCCGTTGCCCGTCTTCGACGAACTGAGCGCGTCCTGGTGCATCTGCACGACGATCCAGTCGATATCGTCGTCATGCGCGGCGTGACGCAGCGTACGTTCGAGCCAGCGCGTCTGTTCGCCGTTGCTGTAGCCGCGCACGTAGAACGACGTGCCGGGCTCGATCGGCGGGCGACCGGTGCTCGCGGCCGGCACGAGCGGCGCGGGGCCGCCGACGAACGCGGCGGCGTCCTGGTACACGACGTCGTCGGCGTCGAGCGACACGAACAGCACGGAGCTCACGCGGAAGCTGTACCAGCGGCCGGGGAAATGCGTGCCGTTCTCCGGCAGCGTATAGCGGGCGAGATACGAGTCGAGCCCCTGCGGACCGTTGTTGAACTCGATCTCGTGATTGCCGGGGCATGGCATCCACGGGCGATTCGCGGCCGACGTCTGGTTGTTGTTGCCGAAATCGCGCCACACCTCGGGCTGGTGCGCGGGGTTCAGGTTCGCGTAGCAGAGGTCGCCGTTCAGCAGGTGGAACAGCGGCTGGAACTGCTCGACGGCCTGCACCGCGAAGCGGCTTTGCGGCGACGACAGCACCCACGCGCCGTTGGGCGTCGCGAGATCGCCGTAGCTCGTGAAACGGAACGGCGCCCGGCCGCGCGGCGCGGTCGAAAAGTGCGCGGAGAACGGCTGTGCCGCATTGCCGTCGTTGTCGGCCGTGATCTCGTAGCGGTAGCGCGTATCCGGCTTCAGCCCGTGCACGCGCGCGTGGTACGCGAACACGGTCTCGCCGTTCAGGCCGTCGGTGTACAGGCGCTGGACGCCGTGCACGGTGCGCGCCGGCTCGCCGTCGGCGACGATGCGCGCGCGCGGATTGACGGCCGGTGCGAGCGACGCCCACGAGATCACGACTTCGGACGTCGGGTCGTTGCCCCACGTCAGGTGAACCTGCTCGGGCGTGCCGTCCGGGTTCGACGCGGCGGCGCGGGCTGCCGCGAGCCCGCCGGCGGCGGTGGCGAGGCCGGAGACGCCGGCGAGTTTCAGGAAGCCGCGACGCGACACGGAGGCGGCCGGCTCGTTCGGCTGGTCAGGGAGAGTGTCCTGGTTCGACATGGTCGGTGTTTTTCGTTGATGGGGCGCGAGACGCGGAACCGCGCGGCCATGCGCGCGCACGGCCGGGGCGTGGGCCGGAAACGAGCGGGATCCCGGTCGCATGCATTGTCGAAGGGCAGTTTTGCCGCGTTGTGACAGTGCCGCAACCCTGCGCCTGCGGCCGCCGATGTGCAGAGGCGCGCGTCGTGGCCGCCGGTCCGCTCCCGCGCCCGTTCACTTTCTCCGAAATTTATTTGCCGATACCGCGACGGATTTCTCCCGTCCGCTCCGTTTAACGCATGAACGACCGCTTCCGGTCGATGCCCGTTATTTCGGAGTCTTTCATGAAACTTTCCGTTCCATTGCGATTGGCCGTCGGATGCCTGGCTGCGCTCGCGACGTCCGCCGTATTCGCGCAGGCCGTCATCGTCGCGCCTTACGCGCCGCCGCCGCCGCGCGTCGAAGTCATGCCGGCGCCGCGTGCCGGTTACGTATGGGATCAGGGCCACTGGCACTGGCGGCAGGGCCGCTACGTGTGGATTCCGGGCCACTGGCAAGTGGTGCGGGTCGGTTACCACTGGGTGCCCGGACACTGGGCCGCGCGCGGCCCGGCCTGGCGCTGGGTGCCGGGCCACTGGGCCTGACGTGCAGGCCGCCGCGCGGCACGCGATGCCGGCGCAGCGGATTTTTCACGCAACATCATGAGTCGAAGCGATGCCTTTTCGAATCATCGTGATACTGGCGGCCGCGGCGATCGCGCTGGCCGGCTGCGTCGTGGTGCCGGCCCGTCCGGTGTATTACCGGCCCGCGCCGGTCGTCGTATATTGAGCGCGCCGGCCCACGCTCGCGTGGCGGGCTGCGAGGATCGACATGCGGCGCGAACCGGATGTCGATGAATCCGGCTCGGCCGGCACCGTGTGCGATGCCGGGCGCGACGCGCGCGGTGTCGACGCACCGTCGGCATGGCGCCGTCCGGCGATGGCCCGACGCATGCAAGGAGAGCACGACGATGAGCTTCAGCCGGGCGGCGGGTCCTGCCGCCGTGACAGTGCGGCGCGCACGCGCCGCGCGACGGAGCAGGCGGCGTTGAGCGATCGCGGCGACCGCGATCCGGACGCGGAACTCGTCGCACGTGTCGGCGCGCGCGATGCGTCGGCGGTGCGCGTGCTCGTCGCGCGCAAGCTGCCGCGGCTGCTCGCGTTGGCGACGCGCATGCTCGGCGACCGGAGCGAAGCCGAGGACGTCGCACAGGAGACGTTCTTGCGAATCTGGAACCAGGCGCCGCGCTGGCGCGAAGGCGAAGCGCGCTTCGACACGTGGCTGCATCGCGTCGTGCTGAACCTGTGCTACGACCGGTTGCGCGGCCGGCGCGAGGCGCCCGTCGATACGCTGCCCGACGTGCCCGACACGCAACCGGAGCCGGCCGCGCATGCGGAACTGCGTTCGCGCGATGCGCGCGTGCGGCAGGCGCTGGCCGCGTTGCCGCCGAGGCAGCGGGAAGCGCTGGTGCTCCAGTACTATCAGGACATGTCGAACGTGGAAGCGGCCAACCTGATGGGCATCACCGTCGATGCGCTGGAAAGCCTGCTCGCCCGTGCGCGGCGCAACCTGCGCGCGCAACTGGCCGGCGACCCACCTAGCGAGGACAAGCGATGACACCCGAACGATTTCGTACCATCGTCGCCGCGTACGGCTCGGACGCGCGGCGCTGGCCGGCCGGCGAGCGCGCGGCCGCCGAGGCGTGGGCGCACGCGAACCCGCGCGACGCGCTGCTGGCGCTCGACGATGCGGCCGACCTCGATGCGTGGCTCGCGTACGACACGGTCGCGCCTCCGGCGCCGGCGCTCGTCGAGCGCATCGTCGCCACGGCGCCCGCGCCGCAGCGCGCCCGCCGGCGCGGCGCCGTATGGTGGTCGGGCGCGGCGTTCGCGGGCGTCGGCCTGGCCGGCGCGCTCGCGGGGGCGGTGGCCGTGTCGATGCTGATGCTCGGCAGCGCGTCGCCGGCGCAGCACGAGCCGGGCTATCTGACGACGACGTTCGGCGGTCCGAGCGTGGACGGGAGTGACGAATGACCGAACGCGGCTGGAAATTCACCCTCGTCGGCTCGGTCGTGCTGAACGTGTTCATGCTCGGCGCGATCGGCGGCGGCGCGTATCAATGGTTCTCGACTCACCGCGACGGGCATGCGGCGGGCACGCCCGCATCGCGCACCGCGTTGCGTTTCGCGGCGGACGGCTTGCCCGATGCGCGGCAGCGCGAGTTCGCCGCGGCGCTGAAGGCGGCTCGCAAGAGCGGTCGCGATTTCGCGCGCGAAGGGCGCGACGGCCGGATCACCGTGCTGGACCTGCTCGCCGCGCCGCAACTCGATCGCGCGGCGATCGATGCGGCGCTCGACCGCACGCGCGCGGCCGACACCGCGATGCGTGCGCAGGTCGAGCGCAGCGTCGTCGATTTCGCGGCGACGCTGACGCCCGACGAGCGCGCGAAGTTCGTCGACGGGTTGCAGCACAGCGGCAACTGGCGTTTGCCGCCGAGGCTGCAGAAGAAACCGGACGCGTCGACGAGCGAGTAAGCCGCGCGTGGGCGGCGCGCGATCTGCGCGCCGCTCGTGCGTCATGCGTGCGCCGGTTCCGGCGAATCGCGCGGTCGTTGTCCGCTGACGATCCACGCCGCTGTGTTGCGCGATTTCCGCCCGGCGCTTCCACAGCAAAAAATATTTTCCCGCCCCGCGACGGATTTCCCGGCGTGCTTGCGTTGAACGTGAATACGCACTGCAAGAGAGCCCGTCATGGAGCACCCGAACGACGCCACGCCGGCCGCGATCGCGCTGAACCGCTTCGGTCTCGGCGCGCGCGCCGACGAAGCCCCGCCCGCCGACCCGAAGGCCGCATTGCTCGCCCAGTTCGACCGCTACGATGCGCGACCCGCCGCATGGGCCGGCGAGCCGGACGCGGTCACGCTCGCCACGCGCTTCGCGAACACCCGCAACGCGACGACGGGCGACGACGCGGCCGCGAAGCGTGCCACCGCGCAATCGATCCGCCGCGACGGCTACGACGCGTATCGCGGCGCCGTCGCCGCGCGCATGAACAGCGCGCTGAACACGTCCACGCCGTTCGTCGAGCGTCTCGTGCATTTCTGGGCGAATCATTTCGCGGTGTCGGTCGACAAAGGGCAGGTGGCCGCTTACGCGGGCGCATTCGAACGCGACGCGATCCGTCCGCACGTGCTCGGCCGTTTCGAGGACATGCTCGTCGCCGTCGAGCAGCATCCCGCGATGCAGGTGTTCCTCGACCAGGCGCGCTCGGTCGGTCCCGACAGCCCGGCCGCGCTGCGTGCGCAGGCACGCGATCCGTCCGCGAAGCGCGGGCTCAACGAGAACCTCGCACGCGAAATCATGGAGCTGCACACACTCGGCGTGCGCACCGGCTACACGCAAGCCGACGTGACGGAATTCGCCCGCGCGCTGACCGGCTGGAGCATTGCCGGCGGGCGCGGGGCGCAACCGGGCGATGCGGCGCCTGGCGCATTCGTGTTCCGGCCGAATCTGCACGAACCCGGCACGCGCACGGTGATGGGCCGCACCTACGATCAACCGGGTGAAGCGCAGGCGCGCGCGATCCTGCGCGACCTCGCGCGATCGTCGGCGACCGGCCGACACATCGCGTTCCAGCTCGCCCGTCATGTCGTCGCCGACAATCCGCCGCCCGCGCTGACCGAGCGGCTCGCGCGCGCCTTCGATGCGAGCGGCGGCGACCTGCCGACCGTCTATCGCGCGCTCGTCGACGCGCCCGACGCGTGGTCGCCGGTCAACCGCAAGTTCAAGACGCCGTGGGAGTGGGCCGTGTCGTCGCTGCGCGGGCTCGGCTGGCGCGACACCGGCGATCTCAAGGCCGCGCCGCTGCTCGCCCAGCTCGGCCAGCCGGTGTGGCGGCCGGGTTCGCCGGCCGGCTACGACGACGTCGCCGCGAGCTGGGCCGCGCCCGATGCGCTGGTGCGCCGCGTCGAGATCGCGCAGCGTCTGGCCGCACGCACGGGCGACCGGCTCGATCCGCGCACGCTCGGCAACACGCTGCTCGCCGGTTCGCTGAGCGCGCCGACCGCGACCGCGCTCGCGCGCGCCGAAAGCGCGACGACGTCGCTCGCACTGCTGCTCGTTTCGCCCGATTTCCAACGGAGATGACCATGGCACTATCCCGCCGACGATTCCTCAGTGTGGCCGCGGCCGGCGCGGGCGCGATGCTCGTCGCGCCGCGGCTCGTGTTCGCGAATGTCGAGACCGACCGGCGCTTCGTGTTCGTGATCCAGCGCGGCGCGGCCGACGGCCTGAACATCGTCGTCCCGTATGCGGAGCCCGCGTATGCGTCGCTGCGCGGCCCGCTCGCGATCGACACGACGGCCGCGACGCGGCTCGACGGCACGTTCGCGCTGCATCCGTCGCTCGCGCAAACCGCGCAGATGTACCGCGACGGTCAGGCGCTGTTCGTCCATGCGATCGCGTCGCCGTATCGCGACCGCTCGCATTTCGACGGCCAGAACGTGCTCGAAACGGGCGGCCGGGCGCCGTACCAGGTCAAGGACGGCTGGCTGAACCGGCTCGCCGCGCTGCTGCCGGCGACGCGCGACAACGCAATCGCGTTCGCGCCGACCGTACCGCTCGCGCTGCGCGGCGCGGTGCAGGCCGCGTCGTATGCGCCGTCCGGTTTGCCGGCCGCGCCGGACGATCTGCTCACGCGCGTGTCGGCGCTCTACGAAGCCGACGCGCAGCTCGGCCCGTTGTGGCAATCCGCGATGGAAGCACGCGGCCTCGCCGGCGACGCGCATGCGCGACAGGACCCGGCCGGCGTCGGCAAGCTCGCCGCGACGTTTCTCGCGCGCGACGACGGCCCGCGGATCGCGATGATCGAGACGGGCGGCTGGGATACCCATAGCGCGCAGAACGCGCGGCTCGCGAATCAGTTGAAGGCGCTCGACACGATGCTCGCCGCGCTGCGCGACGGCCTCGGGCCCGCGTGGCAGCAGACCACGGTGCTGGTCGCGACCGAGTTCGGCCGCACGGCCGCGGTGAACGGCACGGGCGGCACCGATCACGGGCAGGCGTCGGTCGCGATGCTCGCGGGCGGCGCGGTGGCAGGCGGCCGCGTGATCGCCGACTGGCCGGGGCTACGGCCGGGCGACCTGTACGAAGGGCGCGACCTGAAGCCGACTGCGTCGCTCGATGCGCTGATCGCGGGCGCCGCCGCCGACAGCCTGCGGCTCGACCCGCGCCGCACCGCATCCGCGCTGTTCGCGGAAAGCGGTGCGGCACGGCCGATGAGCGGCCTGATTCGCGCAGCCGCGTGACGCGTCGTGTCGCCGCGATCGGCCGACAACCGATGACACAACAGGGAGCATCGACAATGAAGATCCGGTCTGTTTCGCTCGCCATGCTGGTGAGCGCGAGCGCCGTGCTGATGTCCGCGTGCGTGGTCGAGCCCATGCGGCCGCCGCAGCCCGCGCCCGTCGCCGAGGTGGCGCCGCCGCCGCCCGCACCCGGCTATCGCTGGGCCAGGGGGCATTACCGGTGGGCCGGCAATCACTGGGCGTGGGTGCCCGGGCACTGGGTGGCGGTGTACTGACACGGCAAGCGTGTCGACGTGTCGCGCGGCGGGATCGACGCGCCGGAGCAAGCGGCCATGGGAAGTGCCGCAGCCACGGCGGATCTCGGCGGGATCGACCTCGTCCGTCGAGCGGCGCAACGCAGTCTAGTCCCACCCGATCCGGTGCTTCGCTTGCGTCTCGCGATGGCGCCAGTCGTCGTCCGCGTGAAGATACTGGCTCGTCGTCGTGAGCGACACATGGCCGAGGTTGTCGCGCACGAGCCGCAGATCGACGCGGCCGTCGGCCATGTGCGAGCCCGCGCTGTGACGCAGCCAGTGCGCGGACGCCTGTTCGAGCACGCGCGCCGCTTGCTCGCCGGCTTCGCCGTTCGCGCGCAGCCGGTCGGCCGCGTGCCGGAACACCTGCTTCACGATCCGGTGCAGCGCCGCACGCGTGAGCGGCTTGCGCGCCTGGCCGACCGGCAGCACGAGCGGCGTCGGCTCGCCGTCGACCGGCAGCGCGGGCAGGCCGTGCGCACGCCGGTAGCGCGCCAGCTCGGTCATCATCTCGTCGGTGGCCGGCACGAGCCGCTGCCGGCCGCCTTTGCCCGTCACGTCGAGCCACCAGCGTTCGTGCCCGTCCGCATCGCGGCGGCAGAAGAACCGGCCCATCGTCGTATCGGCCGCTTCGGTGATGCGCAGCCCGCCGAGATACAGCAACGTGAACAGCCAGCGCGCGCGATCCGCATGGAAGCGGGCGCGCGCATCGTCGCGCGGCATCGCGGCGATCGCATCCTTCACCGCTTGCCACAGCGGCTGCCCGAGATGGCGCGTGACGCGCGGCGCGGGCCGGCGCTGCCGCTGCCGCGACAACGCGAGCGGATTGCCGGCCAGATAGCCGGCCTGCACGAGCCACGAGAACATCACGTTCAGGATCACCAGCGCCTGCCGCTGGCTGGCTGCCGACAGCGGCCCGTAAAACGGCCGCCAGCGCGGATCGTCGCGCGGATGCTTGCGGCCGCCGTTCGCGCACCACAGCTCGGCCGGCGCGGGCGCGAGCAGGAATTGCCGGTACACGACGAGATCCTCGTGCGTGAGCGACGACAGCGGCTTGCCGCATGCGATCACGGCCCACAGCAGCAGGCGCTCGGCTTCCTTGCGGTAGTTCTGGAACGTGGTCGGCGTATCGACGAAGCGCGCGAGCCAGGCGCGCACGGCGTCGAGGTCATGGGTCGCGGCGATCTGCGGATGCGCGCTGCCCGAGCGGTTGGTGCCCGTGCGTCCGTCGAGCGCGGCCGGCACGGCCAGCGTATCGATCGGCAGCGGGCGCAGCGCGGTGTCGTTGGACGAAGCGGATGAGGTCATGCGAAGGAAACGCGCTGCGCGAACCGCGCGGGCGTGGCCGGGCGGACGAAGGCAGCGCGCCAAAGCGTATCGGGAAGCGCCGATGGTACACGATCACCACACGGTGAAGCCGCCGTCGACGGCGATCGTCTGGCCGGTCACGAAGCGTGCGGCGGGCGAGCACAGCCACATCACCGTTTCCGCGACGTCGCGCGGCTCGCCGAGCCGTGCCATCGGCGTGGCCTGCATCAGCCGCGCCATGTCGTCGCGGTTGTCCGGCCGGTCGGTGATCGCCGTGTTCGCGATGCCGCCGGGGCACACGGCGTTCACGCGAATGCCGCGGCTCGCATAGTCGATCGCCACCGCTTTCGTGAGGCCGACGACATCGCTTTTCGACGCCGAATACGCGGCGAGCCCGGGGCCGCTGACGAGCCCCATGATCGACGACGTGTTGACGATCGCGCCGCCGCCCGATTGCAGCATGTGCCGGCATTCGTGCCGGATGCACAGCCACACGCCTTTCAGGTTGACCGCGATCGTGCGGTCCCATTCGTCCTCGTCGAATTCGGCGGCCGGTGCGCCGCGCGGCGCGATGCCCGCGTTGTTGAACGCGAGGTCGAGGCGGCCGAAGGTGTCGACCGTCATGTCGATCGCATGGCGCACGTCGGCGTCGTGCGACACGTCGGTGCGCAGCACGATCGCCTTCGCGCCGAGGCGCTCGATCTCGTGCGCGGTGTCTTCCGCGGCCGCCACGGCGGTGTCCAGCAGCGCGACCTGCGCGCCGGCTTCGGCGAAGCACAGCGCGGCCTGGCGTCCGATGCCGGTCGCCGCGCCGGTCACGACGGCGACTTGTCCTGCGAAGCGTTCCATTCCTGTCTCCTGAAGCGCGGGTCGGACGGACAGGTTAGGCGGGCTGCGCCGATGCTTCGACGTTGAAACGGACTAGGCGGATTCGGCGGTGGCGGCATTGCGGCGAACGCTTCACCCCAGCGACAGCACGCTGTTCAACAACAGCCGCACCAGCGTCGCCTGCCGCGTGACACCCGTCTTCGAAAAGATCGCACGCAGATGCGAGCGCGCGGTGTTCTTGCTGATCGCCAGCTCGTCGGCCGCTTCCTCGAGCGTCTGTCCGTTGACGAGCGCGAGCGCCAGCGCGGTCTCGGCCGGCGTCAGGTCGAACAGCTTGCGCACGATCTCGTGCGACGCCTGCGACTTGCGCTCGGCATCGCGGATGAAGATCGCGCACGCCGGCCGGCGCGGATTGTCCTCCGACCACTCGCTGAGCGGCACCGCGCGGATCAGCACGCCGAGCCGCGGCTTGCCGGACGGGCGCGGCACCGCGATCGCGTGCGCGACCGACGGCGTGCTGCCCGTGCGTTCCGCGAGCACCTGGCGGATCAGCTTCTGCAGCTTGCGGTCCTCCAGCGGATACGACGCTTCGAGCGCGCCGCCGCGCACGCGCAGGCCGTCGCATTCGGCGAAGATCTCGTCGGCGACGGAATTGGTCTTCATGATCGCGCCGCGCTCGTCGAGGATCGCGGTGCCGACGAGCATGCGGTCGATCGTGCTCGCATACAGCGTGCGCTCGGATTCGACCATCCCGAACTTCGCGTGCAGCCGCACCGCGCGCTTCAGGTGCGGCAGCAGCGCGTTGCACACGGCCTTGTCGGTCGCCGAGAATGCGTGGTCGCGATGTGAACGGCACACGCGAAAGCGGCACTCGACGCCGTCGTGCGTGCGCAGGTCGGCGCCCATCAGATGGCCGACGTCGAGCGGCTTCAGGAATTCGGCATACATCGCGCTGTTGCGCCAGACGCCGGCGCCGAGCAACTCGTCGACCGTGACGACGCGATCGGTCGGCAGGTTCACGAACGGGTCGAGCGCGTAGTAGTAGCTGTTGTACGACGCGACGCCCGGCAGCGGCGCGCTGTTTTCCGACGCATTGATCATCAGCCCCGCATGGCCGCTGGCGGGCCAGCGCAGGATCATCGTCGCGTAGTTCGCGTGCAGGTGCACGCGGATCTGTTCGAGCGCGCCGCCCCACGGGACGTCCTCGAGCGGGCCTTCGTAGATCTTCGTGAGCAAGGCGTCGAACTGCTCGAGCGTCAGTTTCGACTGGGCAAGATGCGGCGGCAGGGCCGCGGTCGCCGTGGTCATTCGGGTTGTCTCCTGTTGCGGCCGCCGGGTCGCGATGCGCTCGGCGTGCACGTGCGGACCGCCGGCGGCTGCGCAGAGCGGAACCGGAACACGGTAACGTATCGGCGCGCGCGCGACATCCCATAAATGAGGGTGGTCGAACCGGTTTTGTAAGGTATTTGTGAACTTTCGCGCCGGGCGGCTCGTCTAATCGGCCCTCCAACGCTCCCAGAGGAACATCAGATGATTCGCCCCTCCCGAACGCTGCTTGGCGCGGCCATCCTTGCCGGCAGCACGCTCCTCGCCGGATGCCAGACCGATGCGGCGGCGACCGCGCCGGCCGCGGCCCGCCCGGCCGACGGCAAGCCCGTGACCCGGACCGTCTACGTCGCGCCGCAGTCCGCCCGCTGCACGGGCGTCGCGCCGATGGAGTGCCTGCAGGTGCGCGGCAGCCCGGGCGAGCCGTGGAGCCTGTGGTACGCGGGTATCGAAGGCTTTGCGTACCAGCCCGGCTACCTGTACACGCTCGAAGTCGACGAATATCGCGTCGCGCAGCCGCCGGCCGACGGTTCGTCGATCCGCTGGGTGCTCAAGCGCGTCGTCGAGCGCCGCCCGGTGAACTGACGGCCGCGATCACGCGGAAGGGCGCGCCGCCGCATGGGCCGGCGGCGCGGCCGTATCGATCCGCCGGAACACGACGGACGACAGCAGCGTCACGGCGCCCATGCACGCGAACGACAGCATGAACCCGTGCGCCATCGAGCCGCGATAGGCGGCGAACAGGTTGACGAGCCCGCCGCCGATCGAGACGCCCAGACCCATCGCGAGCATCTGCATCATCGTGAACAGGCTGTTGCCGCTGCCGGCGTCGGCATGCGACAGCCCCTTGAGCGTCACGCCGTTCATCGCCGCGAACTGCATCGAATTCGCCGCGCCGAACACGATCAGCAGCACGCCTTCCAGCACCGGCGCGGGCCGCGCCGACACCAGCGCGAACCCCGCGATCGCGCAGCCGACGATCCCCGTATTCACGACCAGAAACGTCGCATAGCCGAAGCGCTTCACGAGCGGCGCGATCCACCGTTTCGCGACGACGCCCGCGATCGCGGCCGGCAGCATCATCAGCCCCGACTGCAGCGGCGTATAGCCGAGCTGCACCTGCATCAACAGCGGCAGCATGAACGGCACCGAACTCGTGCCGATCCGGCACAGCAGGTTGCCGAGCAGCCCGGACCCGAAGTTCGGCTCGCGGAACAGCCCGAGCCGGAACAGCGGCTGCGCGCGTCGCCGCGCGTGCGGCAGGTACGCGAGCGCGCTTGCCAGCCCGAGCACCGCGAGCGCGGCCGCCCACGCCGCGCGGTGCGCGGACATCGGCGGGTCGATCGCGAGCGACAGCGCGATCATCGCGGCCGACAGCAGCGCGCAGCCGACGAAGTCGAACGGCGGCGGCTGCGTCGCCTGGTCGTGCGGCAGGTAGCGCTGCACGGCGATGAAGCCGACCACGCCGACCGGCACGTTGACGATGAACACCCAGTGCCACGAAATCGCCTGCGTGAGCCAGCCGCCGAGCGTCGGCCCGACGATCGGGCCGAGCTGGCCGGCGATCGACACGAACGCGATCGCCGCGACGTACTGTTCGCCCGGCACGCGACGCAGCACGGCAAGCCGCCCGATCGGCAGCAGCATCGAGCCGCCGATGCCCTGCACGGCGCGCGCGACGACCAACTGGCCGAGCGTATGCGACGCCGCGCAGCCGATCGACGCGAGCACGAACACGAGGATCGCGACCGAGAACACGCGGCGCGTGCCGAACCGGTCGGCGAGCCAGCCGGACGCCGGCGTGAGCATCGCCATCGTCAGCGTGTAGACGACCACGACGGGCTGCATCGCGAGCGGCGACGCCTGCAGGCTTTGGGCGATCGACGGCAGCGCGGTGTTGACGATCGTCGTGTCGAGCGACTGCATGAAGAACGCAGCGGCGACGATCCAGAGCAGCGCGGAGTGTGTGGGTTCCCGGGACATGGCGAAATCGGTGGGGCGAAAGTCCGGCGGGCGGCGCCGCTGCGCGGTCGCGCGGCGCGTGCCGGACGTCGAGCGCTCGATGGTACCGATTCCGCTGGTCATCGGGAAGCCGCCTCAAGGCATTGACTGTCATCGGAAATGACGATGACAATGCGGGATGCTCAATCCCGTCTGGCTCAAGACGTTCGCGACCGTCACGAACTGCCGCAGCTTCACCGAAGCGGGCCGGCAGCTCGGGCTCAACCAGTCGAGCGTCAGCGAACACATCCGTCGCCTCGAAGAGAGCGTCGGCCGCCGGCTGTTCGTGCGCGATACCCATTCGATCGCGATGACGGCCGACGGCGAGGCGCTGCTCGTGCACGCGAACGTGATCCTGCAGGCGCTGAACCGCGCCGAATCGCAATTTCGCAAGCCGCGGCTGCAGGGGCGCGTGCGGCTCGGCGCGTCGGACGATCTCGCGCTCGTCGCGCTGCCGGAGGTGCTGGCCGGGTTCCGCGCCGCGCATCCCGATGTCGCGCTGGAAATCACCACCGGCATGACGAGCCGGCTCTACGCACTGATGGACGCGGGCGCGCTCGACCTGATGATCGGCAAGCGGCGGCTCGGCGAACGGCGCGGCACGCCGCTGCTGCGCGCGCGGCTCGAATGGGTCGCGCGGCCGGGCACCGTCGTCGATCTGGAGCGCCCGCTGCCGCTCGTGCTGGTGGCCGAGCCGAGCGTTACGCGCGCGGTGGTGCTGAACGCGCTCGCGGAAAAGGGCATCGGCTGGGAAGTCGTGTGTTCGAGCAGCAGCCAGCCGGGCTGCATCGCGGCCGCGCGCGCGGGGCTCGGGCTGACCGCGACGTCGCAGTACCTGTCCGCGCGCGGGCTGGCGCCACCCGTGAACGGCGACGGGTTGCCCGCGCTGCCCGACGTCGAATTCATCGCGCTGGCCGCGAAGCGGCTCAGCCAGCCGGCCGGCACATTGCTCGAACTGCTGGAAACCAGCGATCTGCGCGCGTCGGGCGCGGACGCGTGACGCCGGCTACGCCCGCGCGGCATCCGGTGCGCGCGCATCCGGCGGCCGCGCCGCGCATCGTCATGCCGACCGTTTCTGCGAAATCACCAGCAACGCGCCGTTCCTGTCCTCCAGCACCGCGCGGTATTCGTGCGGTCCGGCCTGCACGGGCACGCGCACCGATGCGCCGGCCTTCACGACCCGCGCCATCGCCGCATACAGGTCGTCGTCCTCGTCGACGCGCAGCGTGAGTGCCGCGCGTTCGACGATCTGCTCGTCGCCCGCGACCAGCGCGATCGTCAGCGGGCCGCCGTCGAGCGCGCAATAACGGTCGCCGTCGCGAAACTTCACGTTCAGGCCGAGCCCGTCGACGAACAGCGGCAACGCCGTGTCGATGTCGTCGACCGGATACAGCAGCATCGATACCTTCATCCCGGTTCTCCCTTGTCTTGATGTGGGCGGCGTGCAGTGCGCCGTCGTCCGATGCTAGCGCGCCGCTCGCGCGCTCACGCAGTCCGATCGGATGACCGTGAAACCCCTCTGTCCCCGCGGGCGTCCGGCTACTCCGAACAGATGATGCCCGCGCCAGCCGGCGCGCCGACACTCCCATTCGTGGACCGTCGCTATTCGTCCGTATCGTGCGGGCGGCCTGCGCGACCCCGATTCGTCCAACAGACATGGAGACGCACGCAATGAAGTTTTCCCTCATCTACGAAGCCCAGACCACCGACGCGTCGCGCGAGGGCGACCACCGGGTGTTCAAGGAAACGGTCGAACAGGCGCTGCTCGCCGAGCAGGTCGGTTTCGACACGATCTGGTGCGTGGAACACACGTCGCTGACCAACTATGCGCACATGAGCGCGCCGGAAACCTTCCTCGCGTACCTGGCCGGCCGCACGACGCGCATCGGCCTCGGCCACGGCGTCGTGTGCCTGCCGCCGGCGATGAATCACCCGATCAAGGTGGCCGAGCGGGTCGCGCTGCTCGACATCCTGTCGGGTGGCCGCGTGCATTTCGGCGTCGGCAAGGGCGGCAGCCAGCAGGAAGCCGGCGCGTTCGGCTACGACCTCGACGCGCTGCAGCCGATGATCGACGAATCGATGTACCTCGTGCCGAAGATGTTCGTGCAGGACGAGATCGAGCACGATGGCCAGTACATCAAGATTCCGAAGCGCCCGATCCACCCGAAGCCGTTCCAGGACCCGCACCCGCCGATGTACCTCGCATGCACCAACACCGACGCGCTGCTGCGCGCCGGCCAGCGCGGGATGGGCGCGCTGGTGCTCGGCTTCGGCGGCCCCGACGAAGTCGCGAAGAAGAACGCGGTGTACCGCGACGCATGGGCGAACCGCAAGCCGGAAGACCAGGTCGGCTTCCGCCCGACGCAGCACCTCGCCGCGCTGTGCCCGACGGTCGTGATGGCGGACGGCCAGGCGGCCCGCAAGATCGGCATCCGCGGCCAGCGCTACTTCATGGAATCGCTCGCGTACTGGTACACGGGCGGCGAGCGGCCGGACCCGGCGAAGTGGGGCGACGACCTCGTGCAGGCCGACACCGGCGAGATGGTGATTCGCTCGCGCTTCGCGTCGGAGGAAGTCGTCGTGAACTTCGCCGACCCGGCGCTCGCGATGATGAACCCGAACCACGCGTACGGCACGGTGGACGACTGCATCGGCTATGTCGGCCGCCTGCAGGCAGCCGGTGTCGACGAAGTGCTGTTCCTGTGCCAGATGGGTACGGTGCCGCACGAAGCGCAGATGGAGACGATCCGCAATATCGGCGAGCACGTGATTCCGTTCTTCAATCGCGAGAAGGAACGGGCCTGCGCGTGATGCACCGGGCCGCGCCCGTCGTCCGGTCGGACGATGCGGCGCGCTCGCGCGAAGCTGACCATCGGTGGTGGCGAGCATCGCCCGCGGCCAGGCCGCGCCGAACAACTTTGAACGGGAGCGGGGCGGGCGCCGCGGCGCCGCCCCCGTTCCACAGGAGACATTCGTGCATCGCGACAACGATTCGAACGCATTGGCCGCCACGCTGATCGCCCGGGCCGAGGCGCTGGCGCCGACGCTGGCCGGCCGCGCCGCGCACGCGCAAGCGCAGGGCCGCATCCCGGCCGAGACGATCGCCGACATGCAGGCCGCCGGCTTCTTCAAGGTGCTGCAGCCGAAGCGTTACGGCGGCTACGAGCTCGATCCGCAGACCTTCTTCGAGATCCAGATGGCGCTCGCGCGCGGCTGCATGTCGACCGCGTGGGTGTACGGCGTCGTCGGCGTGCACAACTGGCAGCTCGCGCTGTTCGACGAACGCGCGCAGCAGGACGTGTGGGGCAACGATCCGGCGACGCTGATCGCGTCGACCTACATGCCGGTCGGCCGCGTGACGCCGGTGGACGGCGGCTTCCGGCTGTCGGGCCACTGGAAGTTCTCGAGCGGCAGCGAACTGTGCGAATGGGTGTTCCTCGGCGCGCTGGTGCCGCCGGCCGAGGCCGGCCAGCCGCCCGAATACCGCACCTTCCTGCTGCCGAAAGCCGACTACCGGATCGAGCAGGACTGGGACGTGCTCGGCCTGCGCGCGACGGGCAGCCACGACATCGTCGTCGACGACGCGTTCGTGCCTGCGTACCGCACGCACAAGGCGATCGACGGGATGATGGGCACGAGCCCCGGGCTGGCGGTCAACGACGCGCCGCTGTTCAAGCTGCCGTTCGCGCAGATTTTCGTGCGTGCGGTGTGCACGTCGTGCATCGGCGCGCTGCAGGGTGCGCTCGACGATTTCACCGGCTATGCGGCGACGCGCGTGTCCGCCAACAGCGGCGCGAAGACGACCGACGATCCGGGCGCGCAGCACGCATGCGCGAACGCGGCGGTGGCGATCGACGAGATGAAGGTGCTGCTCCAGCGCAATTTCGCGGAACTGATGGCGTCGGTGACCGGCGGCCCGGCGGTGTCGATCGAGCGCCGCGTGCATTTCCGCTACCAGTCCGCGCAGGTCGCCGAACGCTGCGCGCAGGCCGCGAACGCGCTGCTGCGCTATGCGGGCGGCAACGGCATCTATCACCGCAATCCGCTGGTGCGCCGCTTCCTCGACCTGCATGCGGCCCGCGCGCACTACGCGAACAACGTGGACCGCTTCGGCCAGAACCTCGGCGCGGTGATGCTCGGCCGCGAGAACACCGATTTCTTCATCTGACGGGGCCAGGATGAACGACACGCAAGCACGGCAATACGCGTTCGACGTGGTGGTCGTCGGCTCGGGCGCGGGCGCGCTGCTCGCCGCGTGCCGCGCGGCCGACCACGGGCTGTCCGTCGTGGTGATCGAGAAGACGGCGCGGTACGGCGGCACGTCGGCGGTATCGGGCGGCGGCATCTGGGTGCCGTGCAATCACCATATCGCCGAACTCGGCGCGACCGACTCGCGCGACGCCGCGCGCCGCTATCTCGACGCGTGCACGGCCGGCGCCTCGACGCCAGACAAGCTCGATGCGTATCTCGACCGCGCGCCGGAGATGCTGCGCTATCTGGAATCGAAGACGCCCGTGCGCTATCAGGCGCTGCCGATGTATGCGGATTATTTCCAGAAGCTGCCGGGCGCGATGCCGGGGTATCGCGCGCTCGATCCGCTGCCATTCGACGGCGGGCTGCTCGGCGACGAGTTCGAGCGGCTGCGGCCGCCATCGCCCGGCACGCTGATCGGCGGGCGCGTCGCGGTGACGTCGAAGGAAGCGCATACGCTGTTCTCGCGCGGCCCCGGTTTCATGCGGCTCGCGATCGCGCAGTTCGGCCGCTACTGGCTCGATGTCGGCATGCGCCGCCGCACGCGGCGCGACCGGCGCCTGACGCTCGGCAATGCGCTGATCGGCGGGCTGCGTCGCGCACTGCTCGACCGTCACGTGCCCGTGTGGCTCGAGACGCCGATGCGCGACCTGCTCGAGGTGGACGGCCGCGTGACGGGCGTACGCGTGCAGCGCTTCGGACAGCCGGTGACGATCGCCGCGCGGCGCGGCGTGATCCTCGGCGCGGGCGGTTTCGAGCGCAACCAGCCGATGCGCGAACGTTACCTGCCGCAGCCGACCCGGACGCAGTGGAGCGCGACGCCGCCGTCCAACACGGGCGATGCGATTGCCGAAGGCCACCGGCTCGGCGGCGCGCTGGCGCTGATGGAGCACGTGTGGGGTGCGCCGACCGTCGGCGTCGCGGGCGAGGAGAAGCAGCGCGCGCTGTTCGTCGAACGCAACCTGCCGGGCTGCGTGATCGTCAACGGCCTCGGCCG
This sequence comes from Burkholderia sp. EMB26, assembly GCF_024730645.1. Taxonomy (NCBI): domain Bacteria; kingdom Pseudomonadati; phylum Pseudomonadota; class Betaproteobacteria; order Burkholderiales; family Burkholderiaceae; genus Burkholderia; species Burkholderia sp. EMB26. The sequence continues at coordinate 728,678 of NZ_CP078071.1, read as the reverse complement.
GCGCTTCGTCAACGAGGCCGCGCCGTATTCCGAATTCGTGCCCGCGATGTATCGCGATCATGCGCGCACCGGCGCGAGCGTGCCGGCATGGATGGTGTTCGACGCGCGCTTTCGCCGCAAGTATCCGTGCGGGCCGATCATGCCGGCGTCGATGATGCCCGATTCGAGGATCCCGGATGCGTTTCGCGACGTGCTCGTGAAGGCCGACACGATCGACGCGCTGGCCGCGCGGATCGGCGTCGACGCGGCGGGGTTGCACGACACGCTGCGCGACATGGCGCGCTACGCGATCACCGGTGTCGACGAAGCGTTCGGCAAGGGCGACAACGCGTTCGACACGTATTACGGCGACCCGCGGAACCAGCCGAACCCGTGCCTGGGGCCGGTCGACCAGCCGCCGTTCTATGCGGTGCGGATCGACGCCGGCGACATCGGCACGAAGGGCGGGCTCGTCACCGACGCGCACGCCCGCGTGCTGCGCGCCGACGGCGAACCGATCGACGGCCTCTATGCGATCGGCAACACCAGCGCATCGATGATGGGCGCGAGCTACCCCGGCGCGGGCTCGACGCTCGGTCCGGCGATGACCTTCGGGTATCTCGCCGCCGATCACCTGGCCGCCCGCGCGGCCGACGCCGGCGGGCGGTCCGCCCGGCCATCCACGACAGAACCTGACGGAGTCCGATCATGAGCGATCTCACCCCCCATCCGCTGCGCACCGACATGCTGCTCGCGATGCGTCGCCTCGCGCGTTCGGTCACGGTCATCAGCAGCGCGCACGACGGCCGGCGCTACTCGATGTCCGCGACGGCGGTCGATTCGCTGTCGACCGATCCGCCGTCGCTGCTGATCTGCATCAACCGCACCGCGTCGCTGTATCCGCCGCTCGATGCGGGCGCGCCATTCTGCGTGAACGTGCTGTCCGCGCGCCACGAAGGCATCGCGATCGACTGCAGCGGCCGCCTGAAGGGCGAAGCGCGCTTCACGACCGGCGACTGGCACACGTCGCCGCACGGCGTGCCGTATCTGCGCGATTCGCAGGCGAGCCTCGTGTGCGAGCAGGACGGCCGCTTCGAATACGGCACGCATACGGTGTTCATCGGACGCATCCGCGAGGTGCTGATGAGCGGCGACGTCGATCCGCTCGTCTATCTCGACGGCGCCTATACGACACCCGGCGCGCCGGTGGCCCATGCGGCCGCGTGACGCAAGGAACCGGCGATGAGCGATTCACGCTTCCATCGGCTGACCGTGGCCGACGTGATTGCCGAGAGCGACGACGCGTGCTCGTTCGTGTTCGACGTGCCGGCCGCGTTGCGCGACGCGTTCGCGTACCGGCCGGGGCAGTTCCTGACGCTGAACGTGCCGTGCGCGGATGCGACCGTCGCGCGCTGCTATTCGCTGTCCAGCGCACCCGGCATCGATGCGGCGCCGAAGATCACCGTCAAGCGCGTGCGTGACGGTCGCGCATCGAACTGGCTGTGCGATCGCGTGAAGGCGGGCGACGCGCTCGACGTGCTGCCGCCGGCCGGCGTGTTCACGCCGCGCACGCTCGACGGCGATTTGCTGTTGTTCGCGGGCGGCAGCGGCATCACGCCCGTGCTGTCGATCCTGAAATCGGCGCTCGTGCACGGCCGCGGGATGCTGACGCTGATCTATGCGAATCGCGACGAGCGTGCGGTGATTTTCCGTGACGAACTGCAGCAGCTCGCGCAGCGCCATCCGGGCCGCCTGCGCGTGATGCACTGGCTCGACAGCGTGCAGGGCATTCCGCAACAGCGCCATCTCGAGGAACTCGCGCGGCCGTTCAGCCAGCAGGAGACGTTCATCTGCGGGCCCGCGCTGTTCATGGAGAACGCGCTGGCCGCGATGCTCGGCCTCGGGCTGCCGCGTGCGCGCGTGCACGTCGAGCGGTTCGCGTCGCTGCCCGATGCGCCGGCGCAGGCTGGCGGCGCGCCGGCGGACGCGGCGCCGGCAACGTCGACGTCCGGTGCAACTGCCGCGATCGAGACGGTGCTCGACGGCGACGCATTCGCGTTCGACGGCGCGCCCGGCGAAACGCTGCTCGACGCGATGCTGCGCGCGGGCGTCCCGGCGCCGAATTCGTGCCGGATGGGGCAATGCGGCGCGTGCATGTGCCGGATCGAGCGCGGCGCGGTCGCGCTCGACCGCAACCACGTGCTCGACGACGACGAGATCGCGGCCGGCTGGACGCTCGCCTGTTGCGCGCGGCCCGCGAGCGATGCGCTGCGCGTGGTGTTTCCCGACTGAGCCGTGGCGCGCCGGCGGCGCGCGCGGCAACCTGATCTATGACGATGGACAACGAAATCCTGACCACGCCCGCGCTGATCGCGCGGGCAGCCGCGCGCCACGGCGCGCATCCGGCGATCGAGTCGGAGCACGGCCGGCTGACCTACGCGGAACTCGACGCCGCGCGCATCGAAGCGGCCCGCGCGCTGCTCGCGAGCGGCATCGATCCCGGCGACCGCATCGCGGTCTGGGCGCCGAACCTGCCGCAATGGATCGTCGCGGCGCTCGCGATCCATACCGTCGGCGCGGTCCTCGTGCCGGTCAATACGCGGATGAAGGGGATGGAGGTCGGCGGCATCCTGCACGACGGCGGTGCGCGGCTGCTGTTCTGCTGCGGCACCTTCCTCGGCGAATCCTATCCGGCGATGCTCGCGCCGCATCGGCCGGCGACGCTCGAGCGCGTCGTCGTGTTCGACGGCGAACCGCCTTCGGGGGCGCACGACGAGACCTGGAACGCGTTTCTCGCGCGCGGCGCGGCGGTGCCGCTTGCCGCGGTGCGCGAACGCGAGGCGCAGGTCACGCCCGACACCGTGATGGACCTGATGTTCACCTCCGGCACGACGGGGCGCCCGAAAGGCGTGATGACCGCGCACGGCCAGAACCTGCGTGCCGCGCAGGCGTGGGCGGCGATCGCCGGCGTGCGCCCGGACGACCGTTACCTAATCGTCAATCCGTTCTTCCATACGTTCGGCTACAAGGCCGGCTGGCTCGCCGCGCTGTCGAGCGGCGCGACCGTGCTGCCGCATCTGGTGTTCCAGCCGGACGACGTGCTGCGGCGCGTCGCCGCGGACCGCGTGTCGGTGCTGCCCGGCCCGCCGACGCTGTACTACGCGCTGCTCGACGCGCCCGATCGCGCGACGCGCGATCTGTCGTCGCTGCGGATCGCGGTGACGGGGGCGGCTGCGATCGCGCCGAGCCTGATCGAGCGGATGCGCGCGGAGCTCGGTTTCGAGACGGTGCTGACCGGCTACGGGCTCACCGAGTCGTGCGGCTTCGCGACGCTGTGCCGCCAGGGCGACGATGCCGAGACGGTCGCCCGTACGTCGGGCCGGCCGATGCCGGACGTCGAGCTGCGCATCGCGGGGCCGGGCGGCGAGCCGCTCGGGCCGGACGAGACCGGCGAGATCTGGGTGCGCGGCTACAACGTGATGCACGGCTACTTCAAGCAGCCCGACGCCACGCGCGAGACCGTCGATGCGGCGGGCTGGCTGCATACGGGCGATCTCGGCTGCGTCGACGCGAACGGCAATCTGAAGATCACCGACCGTATCAAGGACATGTTCATCGTCGGCGGTTTCAACTGCTATCCGGCGGAGATCGAGCGGCTGCTCGCCGCGCATCCGGCGATCGCGCAGGTCGCGCTGGTCGGCGTGCCCGACACGCGGCTCGGCGAAGTCGGGCACGCCTATGTCGTGCTGCGGCCCGGCGCGCACGCCGATGCCGACGAACTGAACGACTGGGCGCGCCGCAACATGGCGAACTACAAGGTGCCGAGGTATTTCACGTTCGTCGCGCAATTGCCGACGAGCGCGGCCGGCAAGGTGCTGAAGTACCGGCTGCGCGCGGCGACCGAGGCGGCGGCCTGAGCGAAGAAGCCACAACCCTTAACGGGATGAACGCATGAACGACAACGGATTTCCGGCGGGCGCGGTACTCGTGTTCGGTGGCAGCGGCGGCATCGGGCAGGGCGTCGCGCTCGAGTTCGCGCGCGCCGGTGTGCCGGTCGCGGTCGGTTACCGCAGCAAGGCCGACGTCGCCGAGCGCGTGGCGTGCGATATTCGCGGCGAGGGCGTCGCGGCCACCACGCACTGCGTGGACGTGACCGATCCAGCGCAGGTCGATGCCGCGCTCGCGGCGGCGATCGACGCGCATGGGCGCGTGCATACGGTCGTCTGGGCGGCGGGGCCATTCGTGAACCAGCGCCATATCGGCGACATGACGCACGACGACTGGCGCCGCGCGATCGACGTCGAGACGATCGGCTTCTTCGTCGCCGCGAAAGCCGCGCTGCCGCATTTCCGTGCGTCGGGCGGTGGCTCGTTCGTGACGCTCGGCTCGGCCGGCCATCTGCGCTGGCCCGATCGCGACGGGCTGTCGGTCGCGCCGAAGGCGGCGAACGAGGCGCTGGTCAAGGGGCTGGCGCGCGAGGAAGGGCGCTACGACATTCGCGCGAATTCGATCCTGGTCGGCGTGATCGAGGCCGGGATGTTTCCGGTGCTGCTCGAGCAGGGGCAGTTCGACCCGGCGTGGATCGACGAGACGCGGAAGATGCTCGCGCTCAAGCGCTGGGGCAAGGCGCACGACGTGGGGCGCGCGGCGGTGTTTCTCGCGTCGGACCGGGCGGGTTACATCACCGGGCAGCAGTTGAACGTCTCGGGCGGGTACGGGTTGTAACCGCGTATCTCCGTTGCGCGTGACGCCGACCAGATGCATGCGCACGCATCGGTATTCACCCTGCCTCGTCACGCACGAGCGCGCATCAGCGCCGCTTGCGACCGGCACGAGGTCGCACTTTTGCAACGCTTTTTCAACGTATTCCTCCGCGCACGACTGATCGCGACGGCGATCCGCGTGCGCTGACGGCCGTCCGGCCTCGTCGTGCCTGCGTCGCGCGATCGGCGCGAGAGGCCGCCTTTCGCGTGTTTCGGTGCCGCTCGCCGAATACGGATACGTTCCTGAAACATTTCCCCTCGTTTGCGATCCGCGCCACGCCCTGTCCCGATGGGTAGCGCTTCTTCCGCTTCGGTCCGCGCCGCATGGCACGCCCTTTGCGGTTCCCCCGATGTCGCCCGCGCAGACGCATTTCGCCAGAACGATCCGCGCATCGGCGGCATGTAACGACATCGAAACAGACGGGGAATCGGATCGGGTCGCGCGCGCCGCGTGCCACGGCGCCTGCGCAGCGCATGTCGTATCGGCCATGCGCACCGCGCAATGCGTCCCCGATCCGTCGAACAGCAAGCGTGCTTGCAAGGTGTCGTGCCGGGGTTCGCATCGCGCATCGCGACGAAGGTCGCGTGTGCGTCGCGTCGCGCCCGGCACATGTCGGGGGAGACGCCCGTGAAAACGACAGCGAACCAATGGGCAGCGGTCGCGGTGATGTTCGTCGCGAGCGCGCACGCGCAGGAAATCTACCTGCAGGGCGGCACGCAGGGCGTCGGCATCGGCGCGGCCGTGAGCTTCAATTCGATGCTGGGCGCGCACGCGGATTTCAACGCGATCAATCTGACGCATGACTTCACGGTGGCCGGCAACCGCTATCAGGACGACCTGAAGCTGCGCCAGGGCGGCATCTATGCGGACATCTTCCCGTGGCGAGGCAGCGGCTTTCGCGCGACGCTCGGGCTGCGCTTCAACGACGACGAGCTTCACGGCGTGTCGGTGCCGACCAACGGAACCTACGTGTTCGGCGGCAAGCGCTATCCGGCGCTGCCGGGGATGTACGCGGTCGCGGAAGCGCGCTATCCGACCGTGATGCCGTATGTCGGGATCGGCTACGGACATCGACCGGCGTCGAAAGGGCTCGGGTTCGTCGCCGACATCGGTGTCGCGTACGGGATACCGAAATGTTCGTACACGCTGTCGCCGGAACTGGCCGCGGCGGCCGGACCGGCGAAGAGCCAGGTACTGGTCGCGAGCGGGCTCGACTCGCTGCGGCAGATGATGTCGCGCTACCGGTGGTATCCGGTCCTGCAGATCGGCATCTCGTACCGCTTCTGAACGCGCCCGGTCACGGCGCGACCGTTTGGCGCTCGCGAGCGGGTTCGGCCGCGCGGCGTGCTGCGCGTGCGTCGTTGCGCTTCGCGATGAACGGATGCTCGACGTAGCGGTAAGTGAGCAGCGAACACAGGACGGCAACCAGCGCGCAGACGAGCGCGAGCGCCCAGATGCCCGAGTCGTCGGTCGAATTGATCGGGAACACGAACTTGTTGAATGCGTGAATGATCATGTACACGATCACCATGTGGATCATGTAGATGCTGAAACTCGCGGTGCCGAGCAGCGCGAGCGGGCGGGTCTTGAGCACGCCGTAGAACGTGTTCCCGCATGCGATGCAGAAGAACACTGGAAGCAGCGGCAGCGCGCCTGCGATCGAATAGCGTTCGGCTGGCGACGGCGACATCGCGAGGATCAGCAGCGCGACGGTCGCCGCCGCCTTCGTGGCGAGCCGCGCGCGGATCGCGGGGTGCCGCGACACCTCGTAGGCCACGGCGCCGAACGCGAACAGCAGCGCCATCCCGCCGGGCGGCCCGAACAGCGCGGCGCAGGCGAGGACGATCGCGAGCGCGAGCAGCTTGCGCCATGCACGCGTGGCGACGAACCATGCGAGAAACGGAACGGCGACGTAGAACCGCCATTCGTACGCGAGGGTCCACCAGACGCCGCTCAGATAGGGCGTGCGCGCCGCTCCGTTGATCGGGAACGCGCCGAACCAGCCGAGCGAAACGGTCTTGAGCAGATCGGCCAGCAACTGCACCGGTGCGCCGACGGCGTTGCGGGGAAACCAGTAAAGCGTGCAGATGACGATGACGGCCGCATAAAACAGATAGAGCGGCGCGAGGCGTCGCACGCGCCCGACGAAGAAGGTCCGCACGTCGAGCGTGCCTCTGCATGCGCGCTCCCAGAACAGCAGCCCGGTGACCATGAAGAACATCGCGACGGGAATCGTCCCGAGATTGCGCAGGAAATCGGTGCCGGCGCCCCAGACGCCGGTCGACAGCAATGCCTGGTTGCACGCGAAGTGATGGAACACCACGGAGGTGGCCAGGATGCCTCGGAAGCCGTCGAGATTGCGGTAGCGCATCGACAGCGATTTGTCGACGGCCGCCCGGTAGAACGGCACGTGCCGGGCGACGCGCCACGCGATGATCGCCACGGCCGCCAGGCATGCCGGGAAGTAGAGTTTGTCGGGTGTCGGGGAGAACAGGGTTTGCAGGGCAGGCGTAACAAGGTCCACTGAAGAGCGTCTCGTGTCTTGGATCGGGATTTCAGGCACGGAGGGTCCGCGTCGATGCAAGGTCTTCTGCGCGCTTCGCACGGCGTTCGATCGCCGGTCTTGTCGTTCGATGGTATCAAACGATGTGCGACGGTCGCGGCTCGTTGTGCAACATGATGTTTCAGCGCGAACCGGTGCGACGCGCGTATCGGTCGCCGATGTCGCCAACGGCGGGTCGCGCCGCAAATTCCGTTCCTTGCCGCCGGACCTTCATCGTGGTCGACGCCACCCGACTGGCCATTTGGCCGGCTCCGGATCGTCCCGCTCCGGCTTACCTTGAGCGACAGCAGTTCGATGCGTCGGGCCAGCGGCGGAAGGGGGACGAATTCCTGTCGTCCGCTGCCACGGGCTCACGCCGACTCCAGGGTCCGTCCGGTCAGGAAGGTGATAGCAATGCTTGCAATTTACCTTCATGACGCTATCATTGATAGCAAATCTGGATGGAGGTAATCATGGCAAATCTTCTGGTGCGTAACGTGGATGACACTCTCGTTCAAAGCCTGCGCGAGCAGGCGGCGGCCAACGGCAGGAGCGCCGAGGCCGAACATCGAGCCATTCTGGCCGAAGCGCTCGGCCGGCCGAAGCGGCGCACATTCGCGCAAGTGCTGATGAGCATGCCGGAGGTGGGTGAAGACGCGGATTTCCAACGTATTCAGGATTCAGGCGAGGTCAGGCGTGTTTTTGATTGAAACATTCGATCGCCCGGAAACCCTTGTCGCATAAGGGCGTGTTCAGAACCTGTTCAGAATTCGTTAAGAACCCACCTTCACCCGAATAGGCTCGATTCCTCGTGCATCCGCATAGGTTTCGGCCGACGTATCCGACATGTGGCCAAGTAGAGCCTTCGTGTCGACGTTCCCCTGCTTGTCGTAAAGTCGCTTCGAAAGGCTCCGGATTTCATGGAACGACGGTGCGTTCTCATCCGGAATCTTGGCCTTTTTGCGGGCCCGAGCGAACGCTGCCGAGATGACCCCCAGTCCGACCGGTGCGCCCGGCACGGTGCCGTTCTTTCTGGTCGTGTAGTGGATCAGGTACTGGCTGATGACGCCAGTTTTCTTGCACTGCGTGATCACGTCCGCCAATGTCATCCCGATAGCATCCAGGCGCAGGCTCGTCGGAATTTCGACTACGACACCGGTCTTCTGCCGAGCGACGCGCGCATGCCCGTGCTTGATCCATGACCGCTCCCAGCGCGCGCAGGTTGATCGATCCTGTCCCGAGACGAGCGCGAGCAGCATCGCGTTTTCCAGCCAGCTCGAAACGGTCGGCGCCTGAGCGAGAATCTTCTGGAACGATTCCAGTGTCAGGCGGCTGCGCTTCGTCTTGAACTTGACACCTTCCGTCACGGCGGCCGGGTTGGAATCCATCCAGCCAAGTGACACACCGCGCCGGCAGACAGCCATCGCTCGAGCGCGGACTACCTTCGCCAGCGCGGTCTTTCCATCGGCGAGGATCGCTTCGATGATGTCGGCGAAGTGCTTCGTTGTCAGTTCTCGGCACTTGATGTTGCCGATCTTCGCTTCGAGCCGGCCATCTGCCAGCTTTCTACTTTGGGCGGTATTGTACTTCTCGGACACGGGCATCTTCTTGAGCAACTCGCTGAATGTCGGCGAATCGCTTTCCACGCGTTCGGCGAGCGTCTTTTTGCCTTCGGCGATCGACATGTTCGCCTCGGTCGCTTCGTAAATCGCTTGGGCAAGCGGCATGCGGCCGAGGATGTGCGTCTTCTTCGTGCGTGGATCGAACCAGGTGAAATATCCGGAGCGCGGCTCGTGAAGGTGCTCGGGCCAGTTAGCCCGAATGCGGATGCGCGGACGGGCGGCCATCATGCGATCCTATGGACGAGGCGAGGTCGAGCGCTGTCCTGGTAGACAGCGTTTTGCTCAACGTAATAGGCATTGCCGACCTTGATCGGCGGCGGGTAGATCTTGCCTTCCTTGACCCAGCGTGAGGCCGTACGCATTGCCGGCGCTGGGCTGAACTCTCGCGCGAGCCAGTCGCTCAGTCTGATCTTCATTTCTGTTCTCCCTCACTAGCAGGGGCGCGGCCATCCAGTGCGCGCGCGTAATCGGCGATCTTCATCGCCAATTCTTCTGCCGTCATGCCGAGCGCATCGGCAATCGCGTTGCATGCAAGGGCAGCATCCGAACGGGAGATCATCGGCACGCGTGCACCAATGCACGCATCGAAATCGGCCACTCTACTTCGGATGTAGTCGTACGCTTCGGTGTATGGGTATCGGCTCACGATCCTTCTCCCTGTCGTTGCGCGAGGGCGGCGTCAATCAATTCCACGCTCTTGAAAGCATGCGCGTTACCCACGCTTACACCGTTCTCATGGGCTACGATCACGCCGATGTCCCATAGCTCGCCCTCAGGAATGAATTCATGCACGATTCGCCAGCGCTCCGCATCCCGCTTATCCGCCGCAGCGGCTTCCAGCTCTGCCAGTAGGAGGTCGATAGCATTCCCGGCTTGGCGTAGCTTCTGCTGTTCCGTCCATGAAGTGCACGGCCCCCGCAGTTCTGTCGCCAGCGCCCGCATCTTGTCTTGGTCGATCATGCTTTCACTCCGATTCGGTCTAGGTTGCGGATGGCGTACTGTATGTTTTGCCGTCTCCAGCCGGGCATCAAGGGACGCTCTGATTGGTAGCCGTCCTGCCATTCCTCGCCGCAACCGGCGCACGTCACTGTCGCGCCGTACCATTCAAAGTACCGAACGAACATGCGGCGCGGACGTTCACACGTCGGACAGAGGTTGACTTGACACGTTTCCTCGACGGGCTCGGGAGCGTGGATATGCACGAAGTTCTCGGCGCTCACGACTTCTCTCCCTGATCGCTAGTGGGGGCGGTCGGCAGGGGCATCCAGTGGGTGACGCCTTTCATCTTGTTGCCGCAGATGGCAGACGTGCGCCATGTCTTCTCGCCTTCCGAATTCGGATGGTAAGCAGCCCAGAAAATCGTGCATGGCGCATATAGATGCATAAGCTGAGGATGAAACGCGCACCCGATGATCGGCGACCCATCCTTCGGCGCGGTCTCAATCGGCTGCCACGCCTCCCTGTCGGGCGTGGTGCGGCGATTCTCTTGCCACAAGGAAAACGCGACGGCGACGAGCATTTCCTCGCGCGTCAATGTCGGCACCTCCCGCATCAAGCCCTTCTCCATGTACTCCATGAAGCCGACGAACTCTTTGCGCTCATCCATGGTGCTTCTCCTTGAGGCCGCGCATCTTTTCGCACAAGCCGCAGGGACATGTAGCCAGTGGAAGCCCGGAGCCAACATGCACGTCGTTATCGTCGTATTGGGATGCCGCGTCAAACACGGCGTCTTGATGGACTTGTATTTGCTGGTTCGCCAGATAGGCAAGTTGCCGCATCTCGTTGACGGTCAGCGGGAATCGCTCGTTGCGGTCGGCGTACTCAATGATGAGTCGGCAGGTTTCTTCGGTGACTTGTCCCATTTCAGCACTCCGTCAGCATGTCATCGGTGATCTTCATGATTGGCTTTTCGTTAGGTTGTTGAGTTCGCGGCGCAGTTCGTCGGGATCGACTTCGAATCGGTGAACCACATTGCCGCCACCATACGGTTTCGGTCCTGCGAGTCGATACCCGCCAGAGTCGTCTCCGATGGATAGGCAATGACCAGTTCGGCCGGCGATTACTTCGATGAATACCTTCGATTTCGTGTTCATGATGAGGCTCCGGTGCGGGCGGCGTCTCGGTCGAGTCGCTCGATCTCGGCGAGGATCAGCGCGCCGGCCTTCACGAGGTTGCGGCGCGGCGTGGTCGGCTTCCACCAGAGCTTATCCCAAGGCCACGTGATCGGCGGGTCACCGTGCTTCAACTCGCTCACGGCATAGTTGCTAGCTGCGTACGCCAGTTCGCGCTTGGTGTATTTGTCGTCACGCTCCGGGGTCCAGCCTTCGGCTGTAACTTGCCGATGGCGTTCGGCGAGCACGTCGCGCACTGCGTCCGTCACCTCGGCGCGCGGCTCCGGCTGGCCCGGATGGGAAAGAAGAACGCGCGCGGCTTTGAGGAGCTGAGCATGCTGGCCGCGAACGGCATAAAGCATGTTGGTCGTCGCGTTCAGGTCGAGGCCAGCGTCACGGAACACGTCGAGGATCTGTTCGTCCGTCAGCACGTTGTCATTCGGCATGGCATACCTCTTTCGTTCCGTGGTTGGCGAATTCGCCGTGCAACATGACGGCTGCTAGGCAGTAGACTTCGTGCGCTTCTTCTGCCGATTCGAAAAGGCCGAGACGCTTTCGCTTTCCCCGGTATCGGATGTGCGAGGCCCATTTGCCGCTGGCACTGTGGTAATGCGCACCCTTCAGGCCGACCGAGTTGTTGCGGTTGAGGCTCTTATTCCATTGATTCTCAGCATGGCCGACCTCGCGTAAATTGCAGATTCTGTTGTCTGTCCGGTCGTTGTTGATGTGATCGAGAAATTCCTTCGGCCACTTGCCGTGCACCCAGAACCAGGCGAGACGATGGGCGCGAAAGATGAACCCTCCAACACCGAGACGGAGATAGCCGTGAGCGGAGACGTAGCCAGCCACAGACCCGCGCCGGATTCCACCAGATGCGGCCAGTCTCGTGAACTGGCCAGTCTCTGCGTCATATTGCACAATCTGCTTCAGCCGTTCGTGTGTGAGTACCGATTCGCCCTTGCAGCGCTGGAAATTGTCCATGGATGCCTCACTTAGCGGACGAGCGGGAGAGCGCGGCTTTCCAGGTGTTCCACGCATCGTCAACGCCGATCAGGTGGTACCCCTCGCCATCCCGCGTCGGGAGTGCCGCGAGCGCAAACTCGCCCATCGCCCACGCTTCGAAACGCTCGCGCATGGTCACCCCTTCCGCCCCCGTCTCGTTGGCAGATGCGGCGCGGGCTGGCGCAGTTTCGTCTGCGGGAAGAAACGCGCGAACTTGTCGCAGCAGATCACCGGACGCGATCGTAACGGCTTTGCCGATTGCGGCAGCTTCAAGAATCGGCTCCGCAATCTCCAATAACCGGATTGCGCGTGCCGCCCGCTCGTCCGCCGGCGAGGGTGCGGGAGTTTCGGCGCTGGGCCACCGATACTCGTCATCGGTGTCGCATTCCTTGATCGACTCTTCTCCGGACTGATTCGGAAGGAATGCCATGTCTAAGTCTGCGGCAGTCCCGTGTTCCCAGTTATCTCGCAACACACGAACAGCTTCGTCGACAGCATGTCGCTGCTCATCCGTCAGCGCATCAGCGCGGCTATTTTCGGTGGTCATGGTGATCCTCATGCGAAGTCGATTGCGCTTTGCTCGGCACGTTTCGGCGTGGACGTGAAAAGCGATTCCTGGCGCTGCGCGTCTTCGATGCGACGGCAGGCGATTTCGAAGTACTTCGGCTCGATCTCGATGCCCGTGAACTTGCGTCCGGCACGGATCGCGGCGACGCCCGTTGTTCCCGATCCCATGAACGGGTCGAGCACCATGTCGCCGTCCTCGCTCCAGAAGCGCATGAGCCAGTCGAAGTGCTCGAGCGCGCGGCTGCACGGATGGCCGTTTGCCTTCCGTCCGCGCGGCTGTACCTTCGGCGACATGCCTGGAATCAGATGGCAGCCCGGTCCGCTCGCGATCGGCTCGCCGAAACCGTAGGCGATCTCGTTTCCACCGAGCTTCCGCCCGATGTATCCGGGCATGACGTATTGCAGGATTTGTGCGACGAAGAACGGCATCAGCGGCGTGACGGCCGTCAGGAACCGAGGGTCGCTATCTGACCGCATCACAATCACCATGCGTTTCGGCAGCCGCATCGCACCGATCGCTTCCTCGAGCAGCTCGTACGGTCGATCGTGGCCCTGCAGCAGTCCGGCCGGCACGTTCGGCCATACTGGGTCGGTGATCACGACGTCGGCGCGCGGAAGTGTCTCGAGCACTTCCCGGCAGTCGCCGAGGAAAAGCGTCGCGTCACCGATCTGGACCTTCTCTGTCGTCATGGTGTTTGGTCCTCAGGTGTTCTCGTCATCGTTTGAGAAGGGTGAATGCTGTTGCAGCCACTCGCGGTACCTGGCCGTTTCCAAGGGCTTTAATGCGGTGTGCCCGATGGGCCATCCCATCAACCACTCGACCCATTCCGGGTTCAGTTGGCCACCGTCCGAAGCCATAACCGCGTGGTCGATCCGATCGTTCGAACGATCCTTCCCGCTCTTGCGCGTCAGCGCCGCCGGCGACGATCCTTTGCTCGCGCTCGCGCACGGCGTCGGCCACATTCCCTTGCGCGCCATCATCGCCAGCGTTGGACGTTCCGCAGCTCCCGGACTCGGGCTCTTGTTGACGCGGCCACTGCCCGCATCGATCGCGCAGGGCGTCGGATACATTCGCGATGACACCGCTTCGATCAGCGTTCCACCCTCGCGCCCCTTGCGTGGCGTGATCCGGCCTCCCTTGTCTGCAAGGCTGGCCGTCGGTGTGGGCCAGAGCTTCGCGGCGCTCGACAGACCCCACCCGGAACTCGCGCTCGCGCCCGGCATGTTGTGGTTCCCGTGCACGGTAGGCGTCGGCCACATAACCTCGGATCCAGATGCGTTCCCGTAGATGAGGGGCATCTGTATCGGCCGCAGATAGCACTCCCCATTCCGCATCGAACCCCATCGCGGCCAGGTCTCCGAGAACTCGTCCGAGTCCCCGAGAAGTGAGCATTGGGCTGTTTTCCACTTCGACTCCGAGGGGCTGAATCTCGCGAATGATCCGAGCCATTTCGGTCCAGAGCCCGCTTCGCTCGCCGTCGAGGCCGTCACCGGTTCCAGCTGCACTGACGTCTTGGCAGGGAAAGCCACCAGCCACGATGTCAACAATTCCGCGCCAAGGTCTGCCGTCAAAGGTTCGAACGTCATCCCAAATCGGGAACGGAGGAAAGGTGCCGTCGTTCTGCCGCGCGACGAGGACTGCTTGGGCATAGGGATCAAATTCAACGGCGCATACGCATCGGTTGTTCCGCAGTTGACCTGCAAGGATTCCTCCACCAGCGCCCGCGAAAAGATGAAGCTCATTCACCGTCATCCTCTAAATCAGTAGATCAAGCCTCAATGGCTCAAATCGCTGCAAACTCGACGCCGAGCGTTTCCGCCGCGTAGACTTCGATTTGCGTCACGTAGCGCTGGAACGTTTCCTTGTCCATCTGGCTCGTGCTCATTGGAGTCAGGCCAGCGGGACCGTCTTCCTTTGGCGCATATTGCTCACGAAAATACGTGTGCCACGCTTCCCGGCTAAACCGCTTGCCATCGACATAGGCTTGTCCGGAGATTTCCTCCAGGAGAGCCCAATAGCGGGCGTTAGCCTGCGTGCTACGCTTCGCCTGGTATTCGCCAATCTCGACCACGATCGGCCTACCAGACTTCGCGGCAGCCCCAGCAACAGCCTTGATGTAATCCACCATTCGCTGGGCGATGTCTTTGTTTCGGAGGATGTAGGTCGGCATGGCTTACCTCACGCTACTTTCTTGCTGAGAAGGGCGACGGCCTCGTTCACGCGTGCATCGAACGCGAGCAGCTTCTCGACCATCTGATCGATGAATGCTTCGTCACGCTCGATCCGCTTGACGAACAGGTGATTGCCGCCGTTTTCGAGGGCAGGGACGTACTGGATGAAGTCGCACCACTTCCGACCAGAAATCCACAGACCGCCCTGAATCTGGTGGTAGTACTCAGACACATCACCCGTGCGCAGCATGTCGATGATCTTCACACTATCAACCGGGCACTTGATCTCAATAAGCCCGTCGTCTTCGACGAGGCCATCCGAGCTGTAGCCGAAGCGGCGATCATCGGTCAGGATCACGCCAGATTCCGACGCCAAATAGCCTGTCTGCGCCTCGTATTCGATGCGTGCCTCGACTTCCAGTGCATGGCCGCGCTCAAGCGTCCAAGCCTTGACGGGCTCGCCGTACGGCTTGCCGCTGACGCGCTCGATTGCGAGGTCGTAGCAGTACTTGTCAGACGCGCCAGTCGGATCGCCAGCTTCCTTGCTGCCCGACTTGCGTGTAAGTACGGAAATGGCGTCGGCAAAACACGATGCGGTTGTTGCCCCGCAACGCGCGTCAAGCCATTCCTGCGTCCCTTGCTGGCAGGTGACGATGATCATTTCGCCTCCGCAGCGGCTTTGAAATCAGCGATCTTGCTTTCGACCAGCGCCTTGACTTCCTTATGCCCTTCGGTTGCCTTGACAGCACGCAGAGCAGCTGCGGCCACCGCCCAAATCTGGCGTACTTCCGCATCTGATTTTGCTTCGCGAACCTGCGTAAGGAATTGATCGACCAGCACTCGTTGGTCAACTCCGGGCGGCGGGTTGCCGTCTTTGTCATCGTCCTGTTCAGAGAGTCCAGTGATTGCCTTCAGCGTGTACCGTTCGAGATAGGTCTTCGTGCTGGCCCGAGCCTGGATCGCGTTCTTCGCGCCACCCACGTCCGGAGGACCGCCCATCGATACGCTTTCCTCGTGACCGTTCACATGGCGCAGATAGCAGGTGACTTCCATCCAGTCTTTCTCGTCGCGTGTCAGCTTCCACGACGACGACAGGCCATGTTTCGAAAGGGCGGGCGTAACGGCGTTCACCACGTCGTGAAGTTCCGCGTATTTCTTGCCCTTCAGCGGGCCGTCCGATACGTCCTTGCCCTTGGCGATCACGACTGCTTCAGCCTTGAACGCAGCGAACGCGATGTCGTAAGCCTGCTTGGCCTGCTTGGCTTCCCATCGATCCTGAAGCGACATGAGACGTTCCAGCCGATCCAGATCGGCGCCGCTTTCGACGGCAATGCGCAGCAGGTCGGCCGGCGTCGTCGTGGCGATCGCTGTTCCGGTGGGCTGCGCGACAGCCACCGGCAGTTCCGGACGAGCATCCGTTTCCATGTCAATGACAGCTTGTTCTGCAACGCGATTCATCGCTTGTTCCTCATATGCTTGTAACGTGTCGGCCGCGAGCCATGTCGGGCCGTCGTCGGTGTTCATGTTTGACTCAGTGCCGCGCGTACCGCGAGCGTGGAATCAGGGATCTAAGCAATGCCGATCGCGCATGCGAATGCGATTGCCATCGCGACGAGAATTCCGGCGACCGGGTTCCGCTCGAACAGGCGGTCGAGCGCGCCGCACAGATAGGTGATCGGGTTCATCGCGCAATCCCCGCGAGAAGTTCATAGGCCGGCGCGACGCCGCTGGCAATCAGCCACAGCGCGAAGATCAACGCGGGCTTAAACCAGTCGGGAAGGCTGTTGAGAGGGGCGCGCATCATGCCTCCTCAACGACCTGAACTTGATGCGCGATCAAGATGAACGGATGGCATCTTTCGAATTCGACGGTCTTCCCGACCAAGGTGTCGTGTGATTCGGCGTCGAGATCGCCAGATACCAGAAGATCGATATACGCTTCATCACCGTCTTCGAACCGGCACTTATGTGCCCCCCAATGCTCGTCGTATCTGAGGACTTGGACTTTCATTTCGCACCTCCTGCGATCGTCACGACCCGCACTGGCTCCGGCGCAGCCTCGGGCGCCTGCGTGGCGAGTTCGATAGCTGCGGCCGCTTCCGTCACGCGAAGGTATTGTTCGTCCGGCACGCTGAGCGTCGAGACGAGTTCGTAGAGGCCCGACAGCGCAGCGAGCATCGCCGGAGACGCCGCGAACAGCCGCGCGTAATCCTTCCCGTGTGGAGCCGTCGAGCAGTCGGCGACGAGCCAGCCAGCCGTGTCGACGTCGGTTCGCTTCGTGCGCACGTACCAGCCGCAGGCTTCGAGTTCGGGCCCGGTGGTGATCTCGCTCATGGTCTATCCTCGGTGTGGTGTTCAGACTTCGACCGGTTCGCCGTTTTCGTTCAGCGAATACCAGGTGTCTGCCTTGATGCCGTCTCGGCCGACGATCAGTGCATGCGCATGCAGGATTCGGCCGTAGTCGTCGCCGTCACCATCTGCATCGCGATAGACGAGGAACAACGCGGCACCATCGACGCCTCGCGCGCGGCCATCGAAACCGGATGCCGTGGCAGCCGAGTGGCGCCCGCTGGCCGTTGCCGCGCCGCGGTTGCCGCTGGCCGTTGCCGCGCCGCGGTTGCCGCTGGCCGTTGCCGCGCCGCGGTTGCCGCTGGCCGTTGCCGCGCCGCGGTTGCCGCTGGCCGTTGCCGCGCCGCTGTAGCCGCTGGCCGTTGCCGCGCCGCGGTTGCCGCTGGCCGTTGCCGCGCCGCTGTAGCCGCTGGCCGTTGCCGCGCCGCGGTTGCCGCTGGCCGTTGCCGCGCCGCTGTAGCCGCTGGCCGTTGCCGCGCCGCTGTAGCCGCTGGCCGTTGCCGCGCCGCTGTTGCCGCTGGCCGTTGCCGCGCCGCTGTCGCCGCTGGCCGTTGCCGCGCCGCGGTTGCCGCTGGCCGTTGCCGCGCCGCGGTTGCCGCTGGCCGTTGCCGCGCCGCTGTAGCCGCTGGCCGTTGCCGCGCCGCTGTAGCCGCTGGCCGTTGCCGCGCCGCTGTTGCCGCTGGCCGTTGCCGCGCTGCGGTTGCCGCTGGCCGTTGCCAGACCGTTGTCAGCAGTCGAGTAGGCCGGTGAATTCGGATCGATCGGCTTCGCGCGACTGAAGGTGTATTCGACCGCTGCCTTGATCAAGCCCGGCAGACTCAGTTCGACGCCGATCTTGATCTTCGAACTTGCGACCTTCGAATCTTCATCGTGACGAGACAGCGTGCCGCTCTGCTCGACGACGAAGAAACGCGACGTGTTCGGCGAGTAGTAGCGCAGTACGTCGAGCGGGTATTCGCAGGCATGGAAACCGGCCGCACATGCCTCGACATCGCCGTCGTGTGTGTATTCCTCGCCAGCCGCGTACTGGAAACCACGGCACTTCATGTCTGCGTCGAAGCCTTTGTACGAAACGATCTTCTCGGTGGTATCGCTCATGGGTGTCCCCGGTGATGGTGTGGTGTGATTGCCCGCAGGGCGGGAGCGGGTGGTCACGCGTCCGGATAAATTCCGGCGCGAATGTCGTTCTCGGTCTTGAACTTCCAGAGATCGGCCTCGCGATTCACCTCGACGCTGATCGTGCGGCGGTCTTTCGGCTGACCAGTCGCATCGCGATTGAACGGGTTCACGGTCTGCTCGAAGTTGCGAGTTTTTTGGCGACGCTTGCCGGTGGCCGGGTCTATCCAGCTCACGGTGCGCTTGGCGCCAATCCTGTCGAACGTGATGCGCATCGTCTTTCTCCTGTAGCGGGAGGGGTTGGGTCAGTGCCGGTGGTGCTCGTCGTTGCCGATGTGCTTGATTGCGTCCTCAACGAAGATCACGATCGCGACAGCAGCGAGGATCAGCAGCGCGATCGCGCCGATCAGGAGGCGGGTGGTGGTCATTCAGGAAGCCCCATATAACGGGGAGTGCTATATCCGACTTTCCGCAGAGCGGAATCGACTACGACACGCACGTCTTCGGGGAGGGCCACACGCGACGTCACCTTGAGCAGTGCGCAGGTCAGTTCGCATGTGATCGAGATAGCCGCAGTTTCAAGCGGCGATTCAGCGTTCTGCATCACTCCCTCCGGTCTTCAAGAGCTTCACGCTCAAGCTGTCGTTCTTCATCGGTCAGCGGTTTGTCATCGCCGTACCAGTCGTCCAGACCAGCAAGCCGCCAGTCGTCAGACGGTTCAATAATTCGCATGTCTGGACTCCTAAATAGGTGCCGGTTACGGTTCCGGAACGATCGACTTAGCGCGTGCCGCCAGCGGTCATCGTCGGTTTGAACTGCGCTCAAGGAATGGCACTGGTTCAATGCCATTCGATCAGGGCAGTCTTCACGGCTGGCGCCTCGAAGTTACGAAACGCCAGCCGTCAAAACTGCTTCAGCGCATCGGCCTGGCTACTCCCGACCTAGTGCCGGCTCCAGGTCCGATGCGCACATCACAGGCTTTCTCGCTGCGAGCTCATGTAGTCAAACCTCGACCTAGCGCGGCTCGCGCGTCCTGCGTAACGGCCTGATACGGCCGGTAGGGCGAGTCCCGAGGGAGGCCCTACAAACTTCAGTTGTTAAGGAACGATCCGCCGGGGCGGTGGCAGCGCAAGTGCTGCGGTGAGTGCATTATGGCAAATGCCATCGCTGAGTGCAAGTGCAATTGCGATTGAAATTTGTAACAGGTCGAAGGAGGGGCGCAAAAAAGTGCGCAGGTGCGGGCGACGTCATGCCGTCCTGATAAGCTTGCGAGTCTTACATGTACAAGGCGGGGCTGCTATGGGGTATCGGTCGTGGAGTGATGCCGATTTGATCAACGCTTACAACGATCGCCGCCTGAAGCGCGCCATCGGCTCGAAGGTGACGCTCCGAAATGTACTCTATTGGGGTTACGTTGGGATCGGCTGCCTTTTTCTATTCGCCGTGGTCGCGGAAGCGCTTAGTTGCGTGCCGGTTGTTTTTCAGGTGGTATTTCTGGCAAGTCTGCCAGCGATGCCAATGGCGTACTTCGGGCTTCGGGCGAACCGACTTAAGGAGCAGGATTTTGAGGATCTTCTGCGCGAGCTTCAGTGGCGGGGATATGCTGACTAGAGACCGAGAAATGAAAAGCCCCGCAGTGGGCGGGGCAGGCTTTACTTGGTCGGAGTGGCCGTAACTTGGGTAGGCGCGTTTGGACCGGGTTGCAGCTGAACGGGTATCACGATTGGTGCCACGGCCGGCGATGTGGCTTGTTTTACGTCGTGAGATTTATTTGCGTTCCAGATCGTGAACAATAGTCCAATTAATCCGATCAGAAACGAAGTAATGATTGCCCATATCGCCGTATGGGACCATCGACCATTCTCGGTGATCGATTTTTGAATTTCTGTTCGAATATCAGAAATAGATCGAATTGCTTTTTCGAAATCTGCTCGAAGAGTCTGAAATTCTGACTTCAATTCCGCGCGTAGCACATCCGAATCAGACTTTGTAGACAACTTCTCAATGTCAGACTTTGTGGCAAGAGTCTGAACCAATTTTTCAAGCTCTGAAATCCTTGCTTCGTGATCCATTCCCCCTGATCCTCCTCCAGATCCTCCGTCTATTGTCACTCCAGGCGGATGAAGTTTGGATACAGCATAACGGAGCTCGCTAACGGTTCCCAATGGCGTTCTCCTTATCCATAGCCGCTTTCAAAGTGGCATATATTCTTTGAACCAATTCAAACTTGGCTTTGTCAACAGGGTCGGTGATCACGCCGTCGGTAGCACGCTTCTCAAATTCTCGCAATTCATCGAGTATGATGTCTTGCATTTCCAAGTACATATTCCTGTACACTTGCACTGTTCGCAACGCATCGACTAGCTGCTCAAGTGTATCCTTGTACTTGTCTTCAAAATTGTCGTCGGTCATTTGGCGTCTAATAGATCGATCATAGTGCTCGTTTAGTTACCGCCTGCAGGGCCGGATCCAGAGCGATACATGACCTCGCCGGCGATTTGCAGCCTCACGAGTTGGTCACCTCCTACAAATCGGTCCGGAAACTCTGGATTGTAGGAGTGTAACCGTAAGGCTCCGTCGGGCTCTTTGAAGATTTGCTTCACGAGCGGCTCATCTTCGAAGTACACCGCGTAGATGTGACCGTCACGGATATGCGTCTTGGTAGTGCAGATCATCATTAAGTCGCGATTGAACAGGTATGGCTCCATACTCCGGCCGTGTACCTGAACAAGCTTGCAGTCCTGCGGCTTTACTCCAAGTGCCTTGAAGAACCCTGTATCGAAGGGCAGTTCCTTCTTCTGTCGTACTTCCCACTGAATCAAACCTGTCCCCGCGCTGAATCTGTAGTCGTACCTATCCAGCCAGACGCGATGATCGTCCGGTGGTAGGTCGTCCGGGTGCTCCCACACCAGAACGTTTCCTTGGTCCTCGGGAAGTTTATGGATGCCAGGCTGCTGAACGGTGGCAGCGCTAGCTTCTTTCGGGCCGCTCTCTGATTCGAGCCACGCAGCATTGACGCCAAGCGCTCGAGCTATCGAAAGCAAATGTTTTGACCCCTGATTTCGCCCGCTTTCAACGTTGGCGATTGTGGTCTGCGATACGCCGGCGCGCGCCGCAAGCTGTGCTTGGGACATCGACTTTTCTTCCCGGGTATCGCGGAGGCGTTGAGCTAGTGATCGCATATGGCGATTGTAATTGTTTGAGGAAACGCTTTTGCCATCGAAAATTGCTTGCTGAGTGAGTGCAAATGCCATATTCTTGAGTGCATGAACGCTCAAGCCATGATCGCCGACCTCATGAGGTCCGGCCTTACCCAGATGGAGATCGAGCGCCGGTCCGGCGTCGATCAGTCGACCGTTTCCGGCCTGTACACCGGCAAGCGCGGCAAGCGCGTGTCGTACGAAGTGGTGAGCAGGCTGCACACCCTCCATACGGAGGTTTTGGGAAGTGTGCCCAAGCCGTCCTGACGCGCGTTTGCGTACGGTTCTCATGCAAAAAATTTTGCGCGTCGCTCGACTCGTAATTCCAGTCGTAACCCGGTTGTTTTTCTCTATGGAGTCTTGATGCTCTTACAGCCTCACTGCCAGCCTGCAGGCGGCGCCCATACGGCGCAGGCTGAGTTTGTGCCGCAGGAATCAATCGCCGAGTGCAGTTCTTTCCGTGATGCCGTGTGTCTCGCGTGGGAGCAGCGAGCCGAACGCGGCATGACGCAAAGAACGCTGGCTGAACGCCTCGATGTCCCGGCATCGCATCTTTCCAACATGTTGAACCGAGATCCGCTCGATCGCCATGGGAGGGCACGCCAGGATCTTCCGGCTCGGCTGATCGCGGACTTTGAAAGGGTCGTTGGCAACCGTGCCGTGTCTCAGTTCCTTGCGCGGATGGCAATGCTGACGTTGATGGAAGAGGTGATTCAGACGAGGGCGACGATGAAATGACCGAGGAGCAGGCGCTTCGGAAGGGCCGTGAGGCCGTTGAGGACGCCCGGCAACGGGTTGGTGACAACCGAAACGCACTGATTGAGGAGCTCAGTCGAGCAGCTATCGATGATCCCGAGCTGGCAACTGCATTCGCGATTGCCGGGCATCTGATCATCGAAGCTCAGCAGCAGACCAAGCAGTAAGGCGCGCCGGCTTCGGCCGGCGCTCTGAAACATGACAAAAGCGTTCTCACAGAGATCGTTTCTGCCCTGATTCAGTACTCCTATCGGAGGCCATATGGCCGACTTCTACAGCCCGATCTCGGGACAACGCGTCTCCGAGACGCAGTACGAAAGCTATAAGACCATTTCGGTCGAAGAATTTTGTGCCACGCAGCGGATGGTCATGGGGTGCTTTGACGCGCCCGACGTTCTTCTCACGCGAGAAGAAATCTCCGCACGCACCAACCTCAAGCTGTCGAGCGTCTGCGGTCGTGTGCGCGAACTGCTGGACGCTGGCCGGCTGGAAAAACGCGGCTCCCGCAAGTGCGTCGCGACGGGTAAGTCGCAGGAACTGATCGGCTTGCCGGTGGAGGCGCAGTGAGCATCCAAGCAATGAGCTGGGCGATGGAACAGCAAGTCGTCACTGACGCGTCGGCGCGCCACGTGTTGCTTTGTCTCGCCAACTATGCAGACCACCGCGGCAAAGCGGCGTTTCCGTCCGCGGCGACGCTTGTTCTCGACACGGGCCTGTCCGAACGCACCGTGCGCGCAAAGCTGGACGCGCTTGAGCAGATGGGCGTCATTCAAAAGGGAAACCAGGCGGTCGTGGCAGCTTACATCGAACGCGGCGATCGTCGCCCTGTTTGCTATGACCTGAACATCGAACGGCATGCAACCGCTGCACCCCGTGACGAACGGGGTGCAAATGACGCAGCCACGGGGTGCAATCCATGCAGCCACGGGGTGCAAATGGCGCAGGAACGGGGTGCAGCCACTGCACCCAATACGTCCAGTAAACCGTCAAGTAAACCGTCAATAAAAGAAAGTAAGCCGCGTGACGCTTCGCGTCCCGCAGCGATCCGCGCATCGAAGCCGGCGAAGGTCACATTGCCAGCCGATTTTGCGATTAGCGAACGCGTCCGGAACTGGGCGGCAGAGAACGGCTATGCACAGCTCGAAAAGCATTTCGCCGCCTTCGTTCTGAAGGCTGAATCGAAGGGCTACACCTACGCGAACTGGGATTCCGCCTTCATGACGGCTGTTCGCGAGGATTGGGCCGGCCTGAACGGCAAGCCGGCCGCACAACAGCAACGCGCCGGGAAGTTTGACCCGGTCGCTTACGTCAACCGAAACAGGATCAGCAATGGACGCACTCACGACGTCATCGACGTTGAAGCCGAGCGTGTGGCTTGAACCTCGGCCGCAGTTGGATGGGATTTCTCTGATGGACCACCTTTTCAACCGCCTCGATGGCGCGTATCCGAATCGATGGCGCGCAGCATTCGCGGACGCTCGTGCCATCGCGAATTGGACCGAGACGTGGTCCGATGCGTTCGACGAAGAGGGTATTACGCCCGATCTGGTCGCTGCCGGCCTACGCGCGTGTCGACGCAAGTTCGACTGGCCGCCCTCGCTGACTGAGTTCCTGTCGCTTTGCAAGCCTCCGATCAACGTCGACGTTGCGGTGTACGAGGCGATCGAGCAGATGCGGGCTCGTCAGTACGGGAAGGACGTGTGGTCGAACCCGGCGATTTACTGGGCAGCTGTCAAGGTTGGGGAGTACGACATGCTCAGCCAGACGTTTTCTCAGATCAAGCCACGCTTCGAGCGGGCACTTAGCGCGATCCTCGAGGGAAACGTGCTGCCGGTGCCCGAGCGCGCGCCGGCACTTCCTGCTCCTGGTAAGGGGTACTCGTCTCAGGAATATGGGCGTCAGCGACTGGCAGAACTCAACGCGTCCGGCGTGCTTCGCACGGCTCCGGCAGGCAGAAACATCGGATGGGCTCAGAAGATCATCGCCGAAGAAGAGCGTACCGGGAAGGTACAGGCAAATCGGCTGCGCATCGCGCGCGAAGCAATTGCTGCAGTGGGTGCCGCATGACCAGGTTCAGGCGCATTGTCCTGTTGCTTCAGGAGCGTGGTCCGATGACGACGGCCGAGCTATCGGCTGCGCTCGAGATGGACTCAGGTGGCGTGAGTGACGCCATTTCACGGGCACGCAAGCGCATGAAAACGAAGCGGATCTACATCGCGGAATGGGTTCGACCAAGCGCAGATATTCGGAGCGTGGCAGTTTGGGCTGTTGGAAGCCGTGAGGACGCCAAGGTAACGCGAGTCTCGGCGAAGGCAATCGAGAGGCAGCGAATCGCTGACCAGGCACGACAGGAGAGGGAAACACTCCGTCGCGTCGCCGCGCTAGGCTCCAATCCGTGGCGTACCTGCATTGTCCAGGTGGCCGCATGATCGGTGCCAGTCGTCAAATGATCCGCTCAACCGTAAAGCCGAAGAGATGCCGAGAATGCGGTGTCGTGTTCACGCCGGCGCGCTCGATGCAGAAGGTTTGCTCGCCGGCGTGCGCCATTGCGCTGACCGAGAAGGAAAAGGCGCGCAAACTGGCTCGTGCGCAGCGCGCCGAGCGCAAATCGCTGCGGGACGCGCTGGAGAAGGCCAAGACGCGCGGCACGCACCTTCGGGAGCTGCAAGCGGCATTCAACGCCTGGATCCGAGCTCGTGACGCCGGGCAGCCCTGCATTTCGTGTGGCCGATTCCATCAAGGTCAGAACCATGCGGGGCACTACCGTTCGGTTGGTTCCGAGCCGGCGCTTCGATTTGAACCGGATAACGTCCACCTGCAATGCGCCCCGTGCAACACCCATCTTTCCGGCAACCTGATCGCCTACCGTGCCAACCTGGTCAAGAAGATCGGAATCGAGCGTGTTGAATGGCTGGAAGGTCATCACGTCCCGAAGAAGCTCACCGTTCAGGAGATTCAAGAAATGAAGACTTTCTACCGTGCCGAAGTTCGGCGAATGAAGCGGGAGGCTGCATGAGCGAGTTCCGAACCATGGAAGAGAGGCTCGACAACTGGGGAGCAACGGTCCGCTCGCCGCGGTTCAAGCCGGAGGTCTGCGCGCAGTGGGCGCGTCTGCACGTCGCGCTACGCGACAGGGCGCTCGCCGAGATGACGATCCCGCCCGAGCAGAAGGACGGATGGCTAATCGAGGCAGCATGGTCGTCGATGCCGAACCATGTCGCGAAATGGGTGCTTAAGTACACGTACGTCTGGCGTATGGCGCCGGACCAAGTGCAAACTCGTCTTCGTAAGGCGCACAAGGCCGTTTTGCGTGGCCGCCACTTTGACCTTGTGCTTGCCGACGCGCATCGATCGTTGTCGCAATGCATCGCAAAGCTAACCGCTGATTCGGTGATCGGAAAATTCGCTTCGAATAGTTGTAAACCGCTGGATTCTGTTCTATGATCATCGTCAGATTACTGATTCCGCCTCGCGCGTGAGCTTTTGCTTCCCGGTTGGGAGGCACAGGCGCGAGAAGACGAAGCCCCGTTGGCAAAAGCCACGGGGCTTTTTGCATTGGGCCGCCGATATGTGCTTCCGCATCCTCGAATCCCGAATGTACCGAGACCCGATGCTCGTGCTGGAGGCGAAGCAGGAAGCCGCGGCGCGTGAACGGCGACGTCGGGCCGAGCGAATCGCGCCGAGTGTGGCGCGCCGCGCGGCCGAATCCCTTTTCGAGATCCCGCCGCGGCCCGATCCGGAGCCGTGATTCCCGCTCTCCGCGCAATGCGGATGGCAGCCGGGAACAGACCGGCACGAACATTTCAGGTTGAATGATATGGCGCAGGAAAAGAAAGCCGCGCCGGACTGGGAGCGCATCGAAGATGACTACCGGGCCGGCGTGCTGTCGGTTCGGGAGATTGCGGCATCCCAGGGCATCACTCACGGCGCGATCAACAAGCGCGCAAAGCGTGACGGCTGGGAGCGCGATCTCGGGAAACGCATACAGGCAAAGGCCGACGCGCTGGTATCCAAACGTGAGGTATCCACACAGGTATCCACGAAAGCGGCGGTATCCGACCGTCAGATTGTCGAGGCCAACGCCGAGGTAATCGCACGGATTCGACTAGCGCATCGCGGGGACATCGCGAGGTCGCGCCGGGTGGCGATGGCTCTCTTGGATGAGCTCGAGGCGGTTACAAACGATCCGGAACTGTTCGAGAGATTGGCGGAACTGGTGCTTGATACCGGGAGCGATTCCGAATCGAAGCTGATGGACGCATACCGCAAGGTAACGTCGTCGGCTGGCCGTATCGACAGCATGAAGAAGCTGGCCGAGACACTGAAGACGCTGATCGGGCTTGAACGCGAGGCATACAGCATTGGTGCCGAAACGGGCGCAGGTGCGGGGAATGCTGCCAAGGCACTCATCGCCGTGAGCGACCCGATCGAAGCTGCGAAGCTGTACGCCCAGTTGATGAACCCATAGCATGCCCATCCCGTTCCCGTTCGACTTCCGCGCACCGGACTACGTGCAGGTGTTCGAATGGCGGGCGGAGCGACTGAAGCGCATCCGCGCGAACCCGGGCGTGCTGCCGGCACTGCGCACGTTTTACCGCGATAACCCGGCTCAGTTCATCATCGACTGGGGAATGACATTCGATCCGCGGAACGTTGAGCGCGGGCTGCCGGCGACGATCCCATTCCTGTTGTTCCCGAAGCAGGAGGAATGGTGCCAATGGTTCATGGAGCGCTGGAAGGCACAGGAGCCCGGCATCACCGAGAAGACGCGCGACATGGGCATGTCGTGGCTGACGGTTGGGCTCGCCGACACGATCTGCCTGTTCCATGAGGGCGTCGCGGCCGGCTTCGGCTCGCGCAAGGAAGAGTACGTCGACAAGATCGGATCGCCGAAGAGCCTGTTCTGGAAGGCGCGCGAGTTCCTGCGGCTGCTGCCTGCCGAGTTCCGCGGTTCGTGGGACGTCGGCACGCACGCGCCGCACATGCGAATCATCTTCCCGGACACTGGGTCGGTGATTACCGGGGAGTCGGGAGACGGCATCGGCCGAGGCGACCGCGCCAGCTTCTACATCGTCGACGAGTCGGCGTTCCTTGAGCGGCCGCAGCTGGTTGACGCGTCGCTCTCGGCGACGACGAACTGTCGCCAGGACATTTCGACGCCGAATGGCATGGGGAACTCGTTCGCCCAGCGCCGGCACAGCGGAAAGGTGCGTGTCTTCACGTTCCACTGGCGTGACGATCCGCGCAAGGATGACGCCTGGTACGCGAAGCAATGCGCCGAGCTCGATCCGGTCGTCGTCGCACAGGAAATCGACATCAACTACGCGGCGTCCGTCGAGGGCGTCGTGATCCCGTCCGCGTGGGTGCAGGCCGCGATCGGCGCCCACGTGAAGCTCGGCATCGAGCCTAGCGGCGTGCGGCGCGGCGGCCTCGACGTCGCCGACGAAGGCAAGGACAAGAACGCGTTCGCGGGCCGCTACGGCTTCCTGCTGAATTACCTGCGGTCATGGTCGGGCAAGGGCGGCGACATCTACGAGACGGTTGAGAAGACCTTCGGCATCTGCGACGAGCTCGGCTACGAGTCGTTCGACTATGACGCCGATGGGCTCGGCGCGGGCGTGCGCGGCGACGCGCGCGTGATCAACGAGCAGCGCATCGAGATCGGCAAGCGGCCGATCAACGACGAGCCGTTCCGCGGTTCCGGCTCGGTGCACGATCCGGAAGGCGAGATGGTTCAGGAGCGGAAGAACAAGGACTACTTCGCCAACCTCAAGGCTCAGTCCTGGTGGGCGCTGCGGTTGCGCTTCCAGGCGACGTACCGCGCGGTCGTCGAGGGAAAGCCGTACAACACGGACGACATAATTTCCATCGACCCGGCGCTCGACGAGCTGTCCGCGCTGACGATGGAGCTTGCGCAGCCGACCTACACGGTGAACGGCGTCGGGAAGATCGTCATCGACAAGGCGCCCGACGGTACGAAATCGCCGAACCTGGCTGACGCGGTCATGATCGCGTATCAGCCGGCCGGGCAAGTTTTGGACATCTGGACAAAGTTAGGGTCGGCATGAATCGAAAACAACGCAAGGCCGAGCAGCGGCAATACCGCGCGATGGCTGCGGATTCTGCCAACGCGAAACGCTGGCTCACGCCGGACAGCTTCCAGAACTTCGAAGCGCGCGTCGGCCTCGGCACGCCGAATCAGGCATCCGCCTACCAGTACGGGTTCGACTTCATCTCGCGCAACCGCGTGCAGATGGAGGCGATGTACCGGTCGTCGTGGATCGTCGGCCAGGCCGTCGACGTCGTCGCCGAAGACATGACGCGCATGGGCGTCGAAATCGGCTCTGACATCGATCCCGACGACAAGGACGCGCTGAACCAGGGGTTCGAGAACCTTGCGATCTGGGACAGCCTCTGCGACACGGTGAAGTGGGCGCGCCTCTACGGCGGCTCGCTCGCCGTGATGATGATCGACGGGCAGGACGCGTCGAAGCCGCTGCGGCTGGACACGATCGCGGAAGGCCAGTTCAAGGGCCTCTGCGTGCTCGACCGCTGGCTCGTGCAGCCGACTCTCACGGACCTCGTGCAGGAGCCAGGTCCGGAGCTGGGCATGCCGCGCTACTACGACGTCGTGGCCGACTCGATGGCACTCCCGCGCCAGCGGATCCACTACAGCCGCGTGCTGCGTTTCGACGGCGTCACGTTGCCGTACTGGCAGCGCATCGCCGAGAACCTGTGGGGCCAGTCCGTCATCGAGCGCCTTATCGACCGCCTGGTTGCGTTCGACAGCACGACGATGGGCGCGGCGCAGCTCGTGTTCAAGGCGCACCTTCGCACGATGAAGGTGAAGGACCTGCGCAAGATCATTGCGATGGGCGGCCCGGCGCTCGAGGCGCTGCTGAAGAACGTCGACTTCATCCGTCGGTTTCAGTCCAACGAAGGGCTGTCGCTGATCGATGCCGACGACGAGATGCAGATCGACCAATACGGTTTCACCGGCCTGGACGCCGTGCTGCTGCAGTTCGCTCAGCAGCTCGCCGGCGCGCTGCAGATCCCGCTCGTGCGGCTGCTCGGCCAGTCGCCGGCCGGCCTGAACGCCACCGGCGAGTCGGACCTCCGCACGTACTACGACAACATCAAGCAGCAGCAGGAGCGCCGACTGCGCCGTCCGCTGAACGTGCTGTTCGAGGTGATGTTCCGATCGATCCTCGGCACGAAGCCGCCTGATGGATTCTCGTACGACTTCCGCGCGCTCTGGCAGATGACGGACGAGCAGAAAGCGGCCACGGCCAACACGATCACCGACGCGGTGACGAAGGCCGTCGACGCCGGGCTCGTGACGCCCGCCGGCGGCATGAAGGAATTGCGCGCGTCGGCGCACCGGACGGGCGTGTTCTCGTCGATCACCGACGAAGAGATCAAGGAGGCGGAGGACCAGCCGCCGCCCGCGCCCGAAACGGAGCTTCCACGCGATGTTGATGACCCGAACGACGGATCGCAAGCGCCGCCAAAACCCGGTGCGTCTCAGCGTCCCGGAGCGTCGGTACGGAACGCAGTTGCGCAAGATCGCGCAGCAGGTGGGCGCGTTGGTCGATGGCTTTCCGCCTGGCGATCCCGCCGCGGCGCCGACGATCGAGCAGCTGCTTAGGCGGTACGCCGAGGCGCTTACGCCGTGGGCCGAGGCGACCGCCGCGCGGATGCTGGAAGACCTGAACCGGCGCGACGAGCAGGCGTGGATGCAGAACGCGCAGGAGATGTCGCGCGCGTTGCGCGACGAGCTGCGGCGCGCGCCGACTGGCGAGACGATGCGCGCGCTGATGGCCGAGCAGGTCGGCCTCATCAGGTCGATCCCGCTGAAGGCCGCCGAGCGCGTGCACCGGCTCACGATCGAGGCTCTCGAAGACAGCACGCGCGCCGCGGCGATCTCGAAGGAGATTCAGCGGTCTGGCGAGGTCGCGAAGAGCCGCGCCGACCTGATCGCGCGCACGGAGGTATCGCGCGCGGCGACATCACTCACGGAGGCCCGCGCGCTATCTGTTGGCAGCACGCACTACATCTGGCGCACCAGTGGCGACAGCGACGTACGCGCCGGCCACCGCGCGATGGAGGGCAAGGTCTGCGCGTGGGCCGAGCCGCCCGAGGTCGACGAGAACGGCCGCGTCATGCGGTTCCACCCCGGACAGATCTGGAACTGCCGGTGCTGGGCCGAACCGATCATTTCCGAGGACTGACATGCGCTTCTACACCGTACAGAAGCTCGGGCCGAAGCGTTCGCTCACGCCCGAGGGTTTCCTGCTGTGCGAGGACGTTCCCGTCGCGCGCACCGGCGAGATGCTGTATGCCGCCGGCGAGGTGCCGATCGAGGCCGGACCCGACGGGCTGATCCGCATCAGCCGCACCGCGGAGGAAGTGTTCCGCGACGCGACGATGGCGAGCTGCATGGGCAAGGACATCACGCTCGACCATCCGGATGACTTCGTTCAGCCGTCGAACTACGCGGGACTCACCCAGGGCGTGATGCTCAACCCGCGACGCAGCACGACGGAGCCCGACCTGCTGGTGGCCGACCTGCTTATCAAGCATCCGGACACGATCACGGCGGTGCAGGACGAAGAAATCGAAGAGGTCAGCCTCGGCTACGAGGCGGACTACGAACAGGTATCACCCGGCCGCGGGGTACAGCGGAACATCGTTGTCAACCACGTAGCCATCGTCCCTCGCGGCCGCTGCGGCCCGCGCTGCGCGATCGGCGATAAGGAACCCGAGATGAAGACGAAAGACAGCAAGCCCCAACGCCGGCCGGCGTGGCTCGATCGCCTGATGAAGTCGATGAAAGCCAAGGACGAAGCCGGCGTCGAGGAAGCGCTCAAGGAAGGGCAGGAAGCCATGGACGAAGAGTCCGAAGAAGAGCGCAAGAAGCGCGAAGAAGCCGAAGCCGGCAAGACCGGCGACAGCGCGCTGATCCTGAAGACGTTGCGCTCGCTCGATCGACGCATGGCGCGTATCGAGGCACGTGACGCAGAGCGCGGCGATGAAACCGAAGACGATGACGAGGAAGACGACGAAACGGACGAGACGACCGACACGGTCATCGAGGCCGAGCCGTCGCGCCGCGTCAGCGAGGAAGGGGTCGAGCTGTACACCGGCGACTCGGCGCGCCTCATCTCCGCGCGCGCCGAGATCCTCGCGCCGGGCGTGAAGTTGCCGACGCTGGACGGGCTCAAGACGAAGGACCGCGCGGCCGCGCTCTGCAAGTGCCAGCGCCGCGCGCTCGACCAGGCATACGAAACGGATGCCGGCCGCGCCGCGATTGCGCCGTTCCTCGGTCGCCGCGCGCCGGACTTCGACACCATGCCCGCGCCGGTGGTCGACGCAATCTTCACCGGCGCCGCCGAACTGATGCGTGTGAAGAACAACGCCGGCTCGTCGAGCGGCAAGGTCAGCACGCGCGATTTCGGCAAGGTGAAGACCATCGCCGACATCAACGAACAGAACCGCAAGTTCTGGGCGGGCCAGTCCAACCAGTAAGGAGAATGCCTCATGGGCAACGCAATTCTGTATCGCATGCCGTCGGGCATTCCCGGCGACGTGACCCGGCCGTCTCAGTCGACGATCGAGCCGGTTCCCCTCGATCCGACCGCGCCGTTCTCGGCGTATGGCCTGTTCGGGAAGATCGCGAACGGCAAGTTTGTACCCATCGGCGCCGGCGACGCCGCCGCAGCGGTCTACGGTCTGCTGGTGCGCCCGTATCCGACGCAGAGCTCGCAGGATCCGCTCGGCACCTCGACGCCGCCTGCCAAGGGCATCGGCGACGCGCTGCGCCGCGGCTACCAGACCGTGAAGCTGAACGCCGGTGTTGCAGCGCTCGATGGCCAGGTGTACGTGCGCGTCGCGGCGGCAGCAGCCGGCAAGCCTATCGGCGGCATCGAGGCGGCTGCCGACGGCACGAACACGATCGCCATCACTGGCGCGACGTTTATGGCCGGCGCTGACGCTGACGGCAACGTCGAAATCGCTTACAACATCTAAGGGAGCCGACATGACGACTCACAACAAGTCGCTGCTCGCCCGCGCGGCGGGCATCGCAATCGCTGGCGCGCCGGCGATCATTCGTGCGCGTACGCGTGACGCAATGATGACGTTCGACGCGCGCACGATCGACAGCACCGGCGCGTTTCTGGTCGGCGAGCTCGAACGCCTCGACCAAGAGCTGCACATGCCGCTCGCGTCGGTCACCTGGTCGCGCGACATCGACCTCCGCGAGGACGTGTCGATCGCCGACGAGGTCTCGTCGTTCACGAACTCCATGTTCGCCGCGGCGGGCGGCCCGTCGCCTGCCGGCAAATCCTGGGTTGGCAAGGACGCGAACGCGATCCAGAGCCTCGGCCTGGACATCGGCAAGACGCCGAACCCGCTGACGCTGTGGGGCATGCAGATCGGCTGGACGATCCCGGAACTGGAATCCGCACAGAAGCTCGGCCGCCCCGTCGACCAGCAGAAGTTCGAGGGCATGCAGCTGAAGCACAACATGGACGTCGACGAGCAGGTCTACATCGGCGATACCGTGATTGGCGTGACGGGTCTCGTGAACAGCACGGCGGTCGAGAACGTCTCCAACGCGCAGACCGGCAACTGGGCAACGGCGACGCCGGACCAGATGCTCGACGACGTGAACGAGCTGCTGAACAGCGCGTGGGCGGCCGCTGGCTACGCCGTGTGCCCGGGTCGCCTGCTGCTCGACCCGAAGAGCTTCTCGCTGCTCGTGCAGCGCAAGGTCAGCGATGCCGGCAATATCAGCGTGCTGCGCTACCTGCAGGACAACAGCCTCGCGAACCAGCTCAACGGCAGACCGCTTGAGATCTTCCCGTCGAAGTGGCTGACCGGCCGCGGCGCCGCTGGCAAGAACCGCATGGTCGCATACACGAAGGACAAGGGCCGCGTGCGCTTCCCGCTCGTGCCGCTGCAGCGGACGCCGCTCGAGTACCGCGACCTGCGTCAGCTGGTGACGTATTTCGGCCGCCTCGGCGTGGTCGAAGTCGTCTATCCGGAAACGATCGGCTACCGTGACGGGGTGTAACATGCAGCTCATCAACGTGCTGAAGGCATTCACCGTGCGGCTCGTCCATGAGGGCGAGTCGATCGAGCGGCGCATCGTTGCCGGCGTGCAGGAGGTCGAGGATTACATCGCCGACCACTGGTATACGAAGGCGCATACCGGCCCTCTGCCGGAAGGCGTCGCGGCCGCGCAGGCGAAGTCGTCCGACGAGGATCCGCCGAAGTCCGATGCAGCGACGGACCCGGCGGCCGATCCTGTGACTGCCAAGGCCGGTAAAAAGTAAGGTGACCCGTGGACGTTTCCCAGTTCAGACAGTCGTTCCCTGAGTTCAGCGACACGACGACATACCCTGACTCGCTTATCCAGTTCTGGATGACCGTGGCGGTTTCGCTCGTCAACCCGGACCGGTGGAGCGAACTGACTGATCTGGGGATCGCGCTCGTCACCGCGCACCATCTCGCACTCGCAGTGAAGGACCAGAAGATGGCCACCGTCGGCGGCGTGCCGGGCCAGGTCACCGGGCCGCAGTCGTCGAAGGCCGTCGACAAGGTGAGCGTGAGCTACGACACCGCGGCTGTCGCCATCAAGGACGGCGGCTTCTGGAACGCCACGATGTACGGCGTCCGCTATTTCAGCCTCGCAATGATGATGGGCGCGGGCGGCATGCAGCTGTAACGCCGCCGCTGCCCGTCGGGAGAAACCCCCATGGGCAGCATGAAAATCGATCGCCTCGACGAGGTGCTGAAGTCGATCAGCGGGCTGGTACAGAAGGAGGTGCTGGTCGGTGTGCCGGACAGCACCGCCGGCCGCAAGGACGAGGGCGAGCCGCTCAGCAACGCCGAGATCGGCTACATCATGGAAAACGGCTCGCCGGCTAACAACATCCCGGCGCGCCCGCACCTGGTGCCCGGCGTGCAGGATGCGCGGCCGAATTTCGAGCCGCAGCTCCAGAAGGGCGTCGAAGCGGCGCTCGACGGCGATCTCGAACAGGTCGAGCGCAGGCTGAAGCTGGCCGGTCTCGCCGGGCAAAACGGCGTGCGCGCGAAGATCAACAGCAACATCGCTCCCGAATTGGCCGAATCGACGCTGGCCGCGCGCCGGCGCCGCGGCGTCACGCGTGAGAACACGCTGGTCGACACCGGCCAGTACCGCAACGCGATCACGTACGTGGTTCGCAAGAAGTAGTTTCCAGTTTCCCAGCTCCAAGGGCCGCCACACGCGGCCCTTTTTCGTTGGTGCGCTCGCTATGGCCTTCCTCGACGTAACCGAGGTCCTGCTCGATCCGGATTTCATGGATACGGGCCTGATCTGCAATCGCATGACGCAAACGGTCGACAGCCACGGCCGCGCGCAGAACACCGCTGCGTCGACGTCGTTCGACGCCGTCGTGACGAGCGACAAGGGCGACATCCTGCACCGCAACGCGGACGGCAGCCGAATCATCGGCTCGATCACGCTGCACACGATGTTCCGGCTGATAGACGGCAGCGCCGGCCACGACGCCGACGAGGTCGTATGGGCGGGCCGCACCTACACGGTCGTGAACGTGAACGACTACTCGCACTTCGGCCGCGGCTTCGTCTGCGCGACGTGCGACCTGAAGCCTCTCTCAGGATGACCCCATGACCGACAGCTCGACCGGTGGATACCTGGCGCCAGCCGTCGATGCGCCGCCGTCCGAGGACGACGCCCTCGACGATCTGGTCCACGACCTGATCGCGGGCGTCACGTCGCTGCCGCCGGACCTCGTGCGGCCGCGGTGGCAGCCGACGGTACCGAAGCAGCCTGAGCCGTCCGTCAACTGGTGCGCGTTCGGCCTGCAGGAGCAGGAGCCGGATGCCGGCCCGGCTATCCAGCACGACCGCACCGGCGACGGGTACGACACGTACATCCGGCACCAGGACATCGATGTCATGTGCACGTTCTACGGGCCGCGCGCGAAGGGATACGCGCAGCGGCTCGCCGACGGCCTCGCGATCCCGCAGAACCGTGAGCAGCTCCAGCTACAGGACATGGCGTTCGTAGGCGTCGGCCCGATTCGGGCGGCGCCCGACCTGGTCAACCAGCAGTGGGTGCGGCGCTACGACATGACCGTGACGCTGCGCCGCAAGATCACCCGGACCTACGCGGTCCTCAACCTCAAATCGGCCAGCGTGGCGACGACGACTGACTCGTCGACGCCCGTGGCCGGCGTTTCGAACATCCACTCGTAGGGGACCAGCATGTCCAACGGATTGCCGGTATCGCGTCTGATCAACGTGACGATCAACCTCGCCGCGCTGGCGGCGCAGGGCGCGAACATGAACACCGGGTTGATTCTCGGCCCGTCCGCCATCATTGACACCAACGAACGCGCGCGCTCGTACGGCGGCATCGACGAGGTGACGTCCGACTTCGGCACGAACACGCCGGAGTACTTCGCGGCCGCGCTGTATTTCAACCAGGTGCCGCAGCCGCAGCAGCTGATGATCGGTCGTTGGGCGAAGACCGCCACCTCCGGATCGCTTCGTGGCGGCGTGCTGTCGACGGCGCAGCAGGACATGACCGCCTGGAAGGCGATCACGACGGGTGCCTTCAACATCACGATCGACGGCAACGCGAAGACTGTCACCGCGCTCGACTTCTCCGCGCAGACGAACCTGAACGGCGTTGCGACGGTGATCAACGCGAAGCTGACCGGCGCGACGATTGCGTGGAACGGCTCACAGTTCGTGGCGACTTCGAGCACGTCCGGTACCAGCTCGACCGTCGGGTATGCAACCGCGCCGGGCAGCGGCACGGACGTTTCGTCCATGCTGGCCTTGACCAGCAGCCTCGCAGGTACGCCGGCGGCCGGCATTGCACCGGAACAGCCGGTCGATGCTGCTGCGGTGTTCCTCGACCGGTTTGCGAATCAGTTCCTCGGCCTGGACTTCGCTGACGCGTCGATCACGGATGCGCAGCATCTTGCCGTCGCTGGTCTCATCGAAGCCGACCAGCGGCACATCTATGGCATCACGACGCAGAACCCGCAGGTGCTCGACTCGACGGTGTCGACCGACATCGCGAGCAAGCTGCAGGCGCTGAAGCTGAAGTACACCATCGTGCAGTACTCGAGCGCGACGCCGTATGCGGTGTCGTCGCTGCTCGGCCGACTGCTGACGGTGAACTTCAACGGCAACAACACGACGATCACGCTCATGTTCAAGCAGGAGCCGAGCGTCGCCGCTGAACAGCTGACCAGCACGCAGGCGAACACGCTGCAGGCGAAGAACTGCAATGTCTTCGTCAACTACAGCAACGACACGTCGATCATCCAATACGGCGTGACGCCGAGCGGCCTGTTCGCCGACTCGGTCTACAACGCGATCTGGTTCCGCAACCGCATCGAGACGGACGTCTACAACCTGCTGTACCAGAGCCCGACGAAGATTCCGCAGACCGACGGCGGCAACGCGCAGATCGCGGCGACGATCTCGGCGTCCTGCGAGGCGGCAGTGAACAACGGGTATCTGGCGCCGGGGGTCTGGAATTCGGCCGGCTTCGGCGCACTGAATCAGGGCGACACGTTGGCCCAGGGCTACTACGTATATGCGCCGCCGATCGCGACACAGTCGCAGGCCGATCGCGAGGCGCGCAAGTCGGTCACGTTCCAGGTCGCGGCGAAGGAAGCCGGCGCGATCCACAGCGTCGACATCCTCGTCAACGTCAACCGCTAACAGGGGCATCTCAACATGACGACTTACAGCTTTCAGGACGTCGCGGCGACGATCGTAGGCCCGGGCGGCGCGTTCTCGCTTGGCTACGGCGAAGCGACTGCGGAAGAAGGCATCACGATCGCGCGCGCGGGCGACAAGAACACGATGACGATCGGCTCGGACGGCGAAGGCATGCACAGCCTGCATGCCGACAAGTCCGGGCAGGTCACGCTGCGCTACCTGAAGACCGCGCCGATCAACGCGAAGCTGATGGCGCTCTACGACGCGCAGTCGCTCGACAGCCGCCTGTGGGGCAAGAACCTGATCGAGGTTCGGCAGACGGCGGCCGGCGACGTGCTGACCGCGCGCAGCTGCGCGTTCAAGAAGGCGCCGGACCTGAAGTACGCGAAGGACGGCGACATCGTCGAATGGGTCTTCGACTCGATCAAGATCGACAACATCCTCGGGACGTACTGAGCATGGCGACCGAAGTTCAACTCAACGGCACGCGATACGTGATCGGCAAGCTGAGCGCGATGCAGCAGTTCCACGTATCTCGGCGCATCGCGCCGATCATCCCGCCGATGATCCCGGTGCTGATGAAGTTCTATGCCGAGCTCGAGCAGGCCGACGTAGCACGCGAGCAGGCGCGCGCGAACGCCGCGCTCGCGGCTCTCGAAGAAGCCGGTGGCACGGAAGCGCAGGACACCGCACCGCCGGCACCCGAGGCGGACCGCTCGCGCGAGCTGTTGACGCTGGTTGACGCGATCGCGCCGGTGCTGCAGCCGTTCGCTGATGCGCTGGCCGGTCTGAAGGACGAGGACGCGGAATACGTCTTCGGCACGTGCCTGTCCGTTGTCGAGCGCTGGCAGGGGGCGGGCTGGGCGAAGGTCTGGAATACCGCTCACAAGACGTCGATGTTCGACGACATCGGCATCGACGTGATGCTGCCGCTCGTTGTGCGCGTGGTGGTGGCGAACCTCGGCCCTTTTATCAGCGGGCTGCTTACCAGCCAAGCGAGCAGCCCGGCGGCGACGTAGACTGGATTCGCACGCTGCCCGGCGGTGAGGACTGGCTGCTCGCTCCAGTACATGCGCAGATGTGCCGGTACGAGTCGCTTCTCGACGGAACGCTCGGCCTGGCCGACATCGCGCTCATGAACGATTCACTCGCCGTCCGGGCGGACAACGAAGCGGCGTTCCGCCGCAAGATGGAAAGAGAAAATGGCTGATTCGGTCGTCATCCGCGAGTTCCTGGTCGCGCTCGGCTTCAAGGTCGACGAGAAGGGCCTGAAGAACTTCAAGGAAGGCGTCGAAGGCACGACCAAGGGCGTCAAGCAGTTGATCGCCACGGTGTCCGGCGCCGCGCTCACGGTGAGCGCGGGCGTCGCGGCATTCGCGTCGAAGCTCGAACGCCTGTACTTCGTGTCGCAGCGGACCGGCGCGTCGGCGACCAATCTGCGCGGCTTCGAGTTCGCCGCGCGCAACATGGGCGTCTCGGCCGAAGCGGCCACGGGCACGATTGAGAACCTTGCGCGCTTCCTGCGCAACAACCCGGCGGGCGAGGGCTACCTCGCGACGCTCGGCGTGCAGACGCGAAACGCAAACGGCGAGCTGCGCGACACGGTCGACATCATGTCCGACCTCGGGAAGTCGCTGGCGAACAAGCCGACGTGGCTCGCCAGCCAGTACGGCAACATCCTCGGCATCGACGAGAACCTGATGCTCGCGATGCGCAACGGGGACTACGAGAAGCTCCTGGCGCAGTACCGCGAGATGTCGAAGTCGACCGGTCTGGACAAGGCGGCCGACGACTCGCACCGCTTCATGACGCAGCTGCGCGGCCTCGGTACGTCGTTCGAGAACCTCGGCATTCGCGTCGAGGGCGCGATGCTGCAGAAGATCGGGCCGCAGCTCGAACGGTTCCAGCGTTGGATGGATGAGCACGGCGACGAGATCGCGAACCGGATCACGGACATCGCCAACGCGGTCGTGAAGGCGGCCGCAGCGATGGGGCCGCCGCTGGCGTGGCTTGCGGACAAGTTCGTTGAGCTCGACCACAGCACGAACGGCTGGTCGACGAAGATCTTGTTGCTGAGCGTAGCACTGAATGCGCTGGGCGTTTTCAAGATCGCGCGCGGCATCTGGAAAGCCGCGG
Organism: Burkholderia sp. EMB26; assembly: GCF_024730645.1. NCBI lineage: Bacteria > Pseudomonadati > Pseudomonadota > Betaproteobacteria > Burkholderiales > Burkholderiaceae > Burkholderia > Burkholderia sp. EMB26. Next base: position 689,609 of record NZ_CP078071.1, on the reverse strand, counting down.
CAGCGCTTCGCGCGATGGGTGCGGCAGGCACCGGTACAGCTTCCGTCATCTCCGGCCTGATTGGAAGTGTCGGCGGGCTGATCGCGCTGTTGGGGCGGCTTTCCGCGATTGCCGGCGCCGCGTTCGCTGGCTGGAAAATCGGCGATGCGCTGCGCGACTCGGTTGACGGTTGGATTTCGAAGGCGTCCGGCGGCCGGTTCCGGTCGATATGGGACGTGCTGACCGGTAAGGACCGGCGCGGTTTGGATGCGACCGGCGGCTACACGCAGGAGGAGATCGACAGCGTGAAGGACGGCGGCGGCGTGAAATTGACGCCACCGCGCGCCGAGCAGTCCCGGATGCCGGCGCCCTTGGTCACACCGGAGCCGGATGCAACAGAGCCCGCCGAAGGTCCGCAGGAGCCTCCCGCGCGAATCTCAGATTCGCAAGGTGCGACACCGCAACCGCAGCCTCGACGGCTCCCGCAGGCTCAACCGCCGATGTGGCCGCAGCCGGTACAGCAGCCAGCGGCAGCTCCGTCGCCGGCACCGCGGATCGAGAGGGTTGCGGTTCACGACGACGGCGGTCTGGCTGGCCGGCTCGGCCAGTTGGCGGACACCGCGTTCGGCAAGTTGATCGCACGCGGCGAAGGCGATTACAACAGCGTGAACCGCGGCGCGCGCGGCGGTTACCGCGCCGGCACCGAGAACCTCGAGGGCATGACGCTGGCGCAGGTGATGGCGGCGCAGCGCGCGGGGCAGTTCAACGCGGCGGGCCGATACCAGATCATCGGCAGCACACTGGCCGAGGCCGCACGCGGGTTGAGGCTGAACGGGTCCGAGATGTTCGACCGGAAGCTGCAGGACCGGATCTTCGAGCAGTACCTCGTGCGCAACAAGCGTCGTGCGATCGCCGATTACGTCGAAGGGCGTAGCGACGACCTGCGCGGCGCTCTGCGCGCGGCGTCGCGCGAGTGGGCGAGCGTCGCAGACCCGGATACTGGTCGCAGCTACTACGCGGGCAAGGGGAACAACCGTGCGAGCATCACGGCCGCTGAAATGGCGGCAGCGCTGCGGAACACTCGCGCGACTTACCAGCCGCCGGCCGCGCTGGTCGCGCAACCGGCAGCGCGCGGCGGCGCGGCGAAGGTCGAGCTGCACCAGTCCACGCAGATCCATGTGACTGGCGCTAGCGATCCTTCGGCGGCCGGCCGTGCGGTTGAGCGCGAGCAGCGCGCGGTGAACGCCGATATGGTGCGCAACCTGCAGGGGGTGATCGCATGATCCTCGACATGATCATGATCTCGCCGAAGATGATCGGCAGTATTACGGTGCAGGTCGCGATCGAAGAGGTCTACAACGATGAGCTGACGATCACCGAGCATCCGGTTGAGCAAGGGGCGCAGATCACCGATCACGCTTTCAAGCGCCAGCCGGATCTCTCGATGCGGTGCGGCTGGAGCAACGCCGACTACGAGGCACTGCTCGGCGCGGCAGAGGCGACGTTCGACGGTGGCGGCCTGCCGTCGGCGCAGTACGTCAACGCGATCTATTCGCAGCTCCTCGCGCTGCAGCAGGCGCGCACGCCGTTCGACGTCACGACGAGCCGCCGGACCTATCAGAACATGCTTCTGCAGGGCCTGCGGCTCACGACTGACGAGAAGACGTCGAGCGCGCTGATCCTGACGGCGACGCTCAAGCAGATCCGCATCGTGTCGACGCAGGTGACGAAGCTGCCGCCGCGCGAGAACCAGGCCGACCCGGCATCGACGGCCGAGACCGGCAACGGTGGTACGAAGGCCGCCATGCCGGCGACGCCAGCGCCGGGCGGCGCGGTACCGCCGGGGAGTATGTGATGCCGAGCTTCTTCGAGATTCCGTTTTCGCCGCGCCCCGAGCGCTTCACCGTGACGCTGAGCGGGACCGACTATCGCCTGACGGTCCAGTACCGCAAGGCCGGCGGCGCGGGGTGGGTGCTCGACGTCGCGGATGCGCAGGACAACCCGCTGGTGTCCGGCCTCCCGTTGGTGACCGGCATCGACCTGCTTGGCCAGTACAAGCACCTGGGATTCCAAGGGCGGCTATGGGTGCAGGGCGCCGCTGATCCGGACGACGTTCCGACGTACGAGGATCTCGGCATTGGATCGCACGTTTTCTGGGTGACGGATCAATGAGCGTTCAGCAGTTCGGCCGGAAGGTATCGCTGGTCATCGGCTTCGATAGCGGCGATTCGCTCGATCTGTCCGAGCTGCGGATCGTGTTCCGCGTGCAGCGGGGCGACCTGCAGACGCCGAACTCGGCGCGGATCCGGGTCTACAACGTGTCCGCGACGACGGCGCGGCGCGCGCAGAAGGAATTCACGCGCGTCGTCCTGCAGGCCGGCTACGAGGGCAACTACGGGATTATCTTCGACGGGCAGATCAAGCAGGTGCGGCGCGGGCGCGAGAGCCAGACCGATACGTTCCTCGACATCACCGCGGCGGACGGCGACTCGGCGTACAACTTCGCCGTGGTCAACACGACCCTCGCGGCCGGCTCGGTGGCGAGCGACCACGTGTCCGTCGCGACGGCGGCCATGGGCCCGTATGGCGTGTCGCTCGGCTACATGCCGGAGGTGACATCGAACCCCCTGCCGCGCGGCAAGGTGATGTTCGGGATGGCGCGCGATTTTCTGCGCGGAATCGCGAAGACTACCCAGACGGTCTGGAGCATCCAGGATGGGAAGGTCGTGCTGGTGCCGGAGACCGCGTACATGCCTGGCGAGATCCCGGTGATCACTTCCGCGACTGGCATGGTCGGCCTGCCGCAGCAGACAGCGAACGGCATCGAGGTGAAGATGCTGCTGAACCCGAGCGTGAAGATCGGGCGGCTGATTTGGCTCGACAACGCGAGCATCCAGCAATACGAGTACAGCCTGAATGTCGGCCAGCAGGCCGAAAACGAGCGGATCGAGATGCAGGCCAAGCTGCAGGACGACGGCTTCTATTACGTCATGCTCGCGGAGGTGAGCGGCGATACGCGCGGCGAAGAGTGGTACACGAGCGTGATCTGTCTCGCGGCCGACGTCACCGTGCTGCCCGACTCATTTAAGGACAAGGCGGCGGTGCCGTCCGCCGACGTGATCAAGCGGTTCGGCTAGCGGCCGTAGGTCGGCAGGGCCTTGATGGTCATCGTCGTGCTTTCGCCGTTGCGCTTCACGTCGGCGCGCGCAAGCACGTTGAGCGGCATCGACTTCGTAGGCATTGTCGGCACGATGATCAAGGCGTTGCCGTCGACCGTCTCGCCCCAGCAGCCGATGTCCCACACGCCGCGGTAGGACTCGTAACGCCGCAAGTTCTTCGCGTTCGTGAGCGGCAGGTCGCACTTCTTCGTCGTGTACAGGATGGTCGGGAATTCGTTCTCGACCGTCGCGCCGACTTTCATGCCGGCGAACGGGTACACATAGGCATCGTCAGCGACGGCGGTGAGCGGCGCGAGCAGCGCGGCGATCAACAGCAGCTTCTTCATTTTCATCCTATGGATCGACGTGAAAGGGTAGGCGACCCGGAGGTCGCCTTGCGTGAAGCGTTCGACGGCGTGCGCGCGGGCATCTGGACAGCATTGCCCGGCATCATCCAGTCGTTCGAAAGCGCCGCCGACCGGCCGCCGACGTGCAGCGTGCAGCCGGCGATCAAGGCGCAGGTGCGCGGCATCGAGGGCACGATCCAGAGCGTCGCGCTGCCGCTGCTGGTCGACTGCCCAGTCCAGTTTCCTGCCGGCGGAAATTGTACGTTGACGTTCCCGGTGGCGCCGGGCGACGAGTGCCTCGTCGTGTTCGCCTCGCGCTGCATCGACGCATGGTGGCAGTCGGGCGGCGTGCAGGAGCAGGCGGAGCTGCGCATGCACGACCTGTCGGACGGATTCGTGCTGCTCGGCTTTCGGTCGAGGCCGCGCGCGCTCGCCGGCGTCAGCGGCAGTTCGACGCAGCTGCGCAGCGACGACGGCGCGACGTACATCGACCTGAACCCGACGCTGCAGAAGGTCAAGATCGTCGCGCCGGGCGGCTTCGATGTCGTCGCGCCGCTGTCGACGTTCTCGGCGGCCGTGACGATCACCGGGCTGCTGACGTTCGTCGGTGGCATGGTCGGCAGCGCGGCGAGCGGTGCCGCCGCGGTGTTCAACGGCATTCTCAACGTGATCGGCCAGATCACGGCGAACGGCAAGCGCGTCGACGACACGCACACGCACCCGGATGCGCAGGGCGGCAACACCGGCCCGGTCAACTGAGATTCCCATGCGATACCGAAAACTTGACGCTGACGGCGACTACGTCTTCGGCGGTGGCGCGGCCGACTTCCTCGCGAACACGCCGGAGACGGTCGCGCAGGCCGTGCTGACGCGCCTGCGCCTGTTGCGCGGCGAGTGGTTTCTGGATACGACGGCCGGCATGGCATGGGCGACCGATGTGCTCGGCAAGTACACGAGCGGCAAGTACGACGCCGCGATTCGGACGTGCATCCTCGGCACGCAGGGCGTGACTGAGCTCACAAGCTACTCGAGCACGGCCGATCCTGAGACGCGCGTACTGACCGTCACCGCGACGATCAACACCATCTACGGCACCACCACGGTACAGGCGACATTGTGACTATCACGACCCTCGCACCCACCATCGACGCGAACGGCATCACCGCGCCGACGTACGCGGACGTGTTCGCGTTTCTGCAGGATCAGTTCCGCTCGATCTATGGCGCCGACACGTACCTGGAGCCGGACAGCCAGGACGGCCAACTGCTCGGCGTGTTCGCGAAGGCGATCAGCGATGTCAATTCGGTGGCGATCGCGATCTACCGCTCCTTCAGCCCCGCGACTGCACAGGGCGACGCGCTGTCGAGCAACGTCAAGATCAACGGCATCGCGCGCAAGGTCGCGTCGTACTCGAGCGCCGACCTGGTACTGGTCGGGCAGGCTGGCAAGACGATCACGAATGGCGCGGCGAAGGACGCGAACGGTGTGCAGTGGATGCTGCCGGCCACGGTGACGATCCCGCCTAGCGGCACGATCACCGTCACGGCGACGTGCGCGACCATCGGTGACATATCCGCGCGCGCGGGCACGATCAACCAGATCGCGACGCCGGCGCTCGGCTGGCAGTCGGTGACGAATCCGGCGGATGCGGCCGAGGGGGCGCCAGTCGAATCCGACGCAGCGCTGCGTCAACGGCAGACGGTGTCGACGGCGCTGCCGTCGCTCACCGTGCTCGACGGCATCATCGGCGCGGTGGCGAACGTGCCTGGCGTCACGCGGTACGTCGCCTACGAAAATGACACGAGCTCGACCGACGCCAACGGCATCCCGTCGCACTCGATCTCGCTCGTCGTCGAGGGTGGCGACGCGACGGCGATCGCGAATGCGATCGCAGCGAAGAAGACGCCAGGCGCTGGAACGTTCGGCACGACGTCGATCGTCGTCACGGACATCTACGGCCGACCGATCACGATCAACTTCTTCCGGCCGGTTGGTGCGCCGACTGGCGCCACCGTCACGATCAAAGCGCTCACCGGCTACACCAGCCAGGCGGGCCAGCAGATTCAGCAGGCTGTGTCGGACTACATCAACGGCGTGCAGATCGGCGGCGGCCTATCCGGCAGTGTCGAATGGGGAGACGCCCTGACCGCGGCGAACAGCGTCGGCGGTGGGGTGACTTTCAAGCTGTCTGGGCTGACGCTCACGGGGCCGCGTGGTGCCGGCACGCCGGATGTCGCGCTGCTGTTCAACGAGGCGGCGTCGTGCACGCCGGCGAACGTGACGCTGGTGGTGACCTGATGGCTGACCTGACCGAATACGCTGCGCTGATCACGTCGGAGCACAGCGACAAACCGCGGTTCATGGCGGTGGTGTCGACACTGGTGCAGCCGCTCGTCGACCAGATGAACCTGATCGAGAGCATGCCCGGAAAGTTCGACTTGGACGTCGCAGTGGGTGACCAGCTCGACACGATCGGCGTGTGGGTCGGCGTGTCGCGGAAGATCCGCACGCCGCTGACGGGCATTTATTTCTCGTTCGACATCGCGGGCCTTGGCTTCGACCAAGGCACGTGGAAGGGGCCGTTCGATCCGGATACGGGGCTCACGGTGCTCGACGACGACACGTACCGGCTCGTCATCCGCGCGAAGATCGGTGCTAACCACTGGGACGGGACGCTCGAACAGAGCGCCGCGATCCTGAACAGCATCTTCGACACGGACACCCACGTGTTCATCGAGGACCACCAGGACATGTCGATGACGATCGGGATCGCCGGCAAGGTGCCGCCGGCGACGTTCCTTGCGCTGCTTTCCGGCGGATACATCCCGCTGAAACCCGAGGGCGTTCGGGTCAATTACACGATCGTCACGACCGTCGACGGATCCCCCCTGTTCGGATTCGACATGAGCAATCAGCTCGTGGCCGGGTTCGACGTCGGAGCCTGGAGCAGGCCCGTTTAACCGCCAATCGCATTGTCTGCAAGCCACCTTCGGGTGGCTTTTTTTATGCTCGGAGCATTGATGGCAACGAACGACTTTCTCGTGTTCGGTGGAGGCAGCTCCCCGAACGTTATCGACCAGGCGACGTATGCGGCGCTGTCGGCCCGTCTGTCGGGATTTCAATCTGGCACCGCGCTGTCGGCGCAGCTCAACAAGGTGTGGCGCCAGAGCTCGATCATGGCTGCCGTGCTCGCACAGTTCACGGCGAACTTCTCCGGCCAGAACTCGGTCGACGACGGCACGACGGTGACGCTGTTGGCGAACCTGCAGGCGGCGATCAATGCGGCTGGGATCACGGCTCCGCAGTTCGACAGCAGCACGAAGCTTGCCACGACCGCATTCCTGCAGCGAGCCCTCGGTAATTATCGGACCGCAAGGGGATATGCTGGCAACGCTACCCTAAGTGCAGTTGACATTGGAGCGATGATTACCTGGGACGGGAACGGCACGTTGACGTTGCCGGATGCCACTGCTTTTCCTGGCGGGTCCACAATCCGTGTGTTCAAGTACGCAGGGCCGATTGCTTCCGTTCTTGCGGCGAACAAAGCAGGACAAATGACGGTGCCGGGTATCGCAGTCGATACTTACACGTTTCCCGTTGGAGTTTCCGGCTTCTTCGAGTTGATCAACGAAAGTAGCGCGAAGTGGGACGTGGCTGGAGAGTTGTTCAACTTGTACGGAACGACCGCTGCGGCTGGCGACAACAGCACGAAGCTCGCGACGACGGCGTTCGTGCAGACCGCCCTGTACTCGGGAAAGGGTATCGCGCGGTTCGTATCGAGCGGCACGTTTACGGTGCCGGCAGGTGTCACGACGCTCTATGTGAGCGGTTGCGCGGCTGGCGGCGGCGGTGGGGCCGGCGCTGGGAACAACAACGGGCAATCGTCGCTTGTCGGCGGCGGTGGTGGTGGCGGTGGGGGCGCTGGACAGTCGGTGATTCGCCAGGCGTTTGCCGTCACGCCCGGTGCTGCCATCACGGTCACCATCGGCGCCGCTGGTGCCGCGGGAACTGGTGGCGTGGTAGGTGCGGGCGGCGCAGGTGGCACGGGCGGAAACACGACTTTGACTGGCGGTGCGTCACTCACCTTGACGGGCGGCGCAGGAGGTAGTGGCGGCGCAGCTGTCGTTTCGAATGCAGTCGGCCAAGGTGGTGGCGGCGGTAGCGGTGGTGCTGGCTTTCCGAGCGGGAGTGCCGGTGGCGACGGGAATTACGCGGGGCTCGGTGGAGCAGGTGCATCCTCGCCGTTCGGCGGCGGTGGCGGCTCCGGCCGCGCTGCAACGAACACGAGCGCCTATCAGGTAGGGAGTGCCGCTGGGGGGTATGGAGCTGGTGGTGGCGGTGGCGGTGCGGGCTATGGCCAAGCTTCGACGGCTGTTACGGGTGGCGCAGGCGCCGTCGGCACTGCAGGTTTGATCATCTTCGAATGGTGATGGAATGAGCAATTACGCAGTGGTGCAGGACGACGTCGTCGTCAATGTTGTGGTTTGGGACGGCGACGAGGCTACCTGGCAACCTCCGGAGGGCTGCCAGGCGGTCGAGGTTCCAGATGGTGCCGACGTATGCATCGGGTACGGGTATGCCGACGGAAATTTCTTGGCGCCGTCGCCCGCTGCTATACCGACGACCGATTCTGACGTTACTTCAGCGCCGAAATCACCGTCGACACCGTAGGAAATTCAATGTCCGCCTTCTTGGCATAGAGCGCATCGGATGGATGGAGGCAATCGGTGAGCATCGACTGCCAGTCCGGCATCGCCAAGATCGCGTCGAACTCGCCGACAATCGGCACCTGTTGAGCGGCTGCCACTTGGCGGAGCGCGGCGACATACGACGGCATCAGCGGTTGTCGGATCGGTTCGCAGGTCGGATTCGGCTCGAAGATGACGACCTGTTTGCCCGACTGCCGCGCGATCTGGACGAGCTGCGTCATCGTCGACGCGAAGTCGTCCGGCGATTCGGCGGCGATGCCGTCCTTCTTGGCCGTGGTGTAGTAGGCATCGTTCAGGCCGAAGTTGAGCGTGACGATCTGCGCCTTCGACGCGGCCATCTGGTTCTGCCACGTCGGATGCACGCCATCGGTTCCGTTCAGCAACTGGGACGCTTCGGTCGAGCCGACGCCGTTGTTCGACACGGTGACCGTCGTACCGAAGCGATCTTGCAGCAGCTTTTGCAGAATGACTGGAGCCGAGTTCGGTGTCACCTGGCCGGTGCCATTGACGACCTGCCAGCCCTGCGTGGTGGAATCGCCGTACGACTCGATCAGCACGGTTCGCGGTGTCGACGCTTGAGCGGCGGCCGGCGGCGTGCCGCCGTCGCCACCACCACCGCAGCCACTGCACGATACGACCAGCGCGCCGAGGAGCGAGCAGAGCGCACCCTTCACGACGGCTCTCCGGAGCCAAGATCGATCGTGGCGCCGATCGTGCGCATGCGCGCCAGTACCCGCTCGAATTCCTCCGGAGACAGTTCGAGGCGAGCCGCTGCGAAGAACAGGATATGCGGGCTGATGTCGCGCGGTTCCTCGCCCCCCGTGTACTTGCGCCACTGCCGGCCGCCCTGCACGCCGAACAGGTCCGCCATCTGCGCGCTGCTGAACTGCAGGTCGTGCTTGAGCTTCTCCAAGTCTTGCGGGGTCGGTGGGTCGTATCGCATAGGGGAATTGGCGGCGCAACGCCGCGACGATCGTGGTGTTCATGGAGTCCTCTCGGATGTATGGGCCGCGCGTATGCGCTTCCTCTGGTGGTAAATCTAGGCCCAATGGGCCTATCTGTCAAGAATATTCACTGCCGCCTTCGGGCGGCTTTTTCATTTCGGGGACTCGATGAAGAACGATCTCGCGGTGAGCGCTGCCAAGGCGGCGCCGGCGGTGGGAAGCAACTTCTGGCTGTGGCTGACCGGCCACGACATCAACTGGTGGGTAGCCGTCGCGACGATCGCGTACATCGGGCTGCAGGCGTACTACCTGGTCAAGAACAAAGGGAAGAGGGCATTGCTCGATGGCTAACGTACCGAAGAAGACACTGGCGGGTGTGGTGGGGGCTGCTGCGGCAGCCCTTCTTTTTTCCATGGTCCCGAAGTTCGAGGGGCTTGAGCTCGTCGCGCGGCCCGACCCGATCGGGATCGTCACGGCCTGCTACGGCGACACGAAGAACGTGCGCGCTGGCCAGCGCTTCACGCCGGAAGAGTGCCGCGCGCGCCTCGAGCAACTGCTGATCGAGCACGCCGAGCCGGTGCTGAAATGCACGCCCGGTCTGAAGGGGCACAAGTTCCAGCTCGCCGCCGCGATCAGCTTCGCCTACAACGTCGGCGCGGGCGCCTACTGCGGCAGCACGACGGCGAAGCGGTTCAACGCCGGCGAATGGAAGGGCGCGTGCCGCGCGATGAATGAATCGGACAGCGGCAAGCAGCAGTGGGTGACGGCCGGCGGCCGCGTGCTGCCCGGCCTGGTGGAGCGGCGCGCCGAAGAGCGCGCATTGTGCGAGAGGGGATTGTAGCTGCGGCCGAATTGGCGAGCTACTCGTACTTGATAGACGATCGATCGACCGGAAAGCCACCGCCTGCGCCGCCGGGCATGCTGTTCGTTCCAAGGGCTCCCCCGCCACCGCCGCCGGTAGTCCATCCGAAGGGCAACGCCCCCGCACCGCCACCAGCAATGCGCTCGGCACTGATCTGCAAAGCACCTTCTGGGGTTAGCTGAAAAGAGATGCGTTCGGTTTCATTGTGCTTGCGCACTACAAATTCAAAACCTTGGCAATCGTCCGGCAAGTCGATCGAGAAAGCAACGTCGCCGTTGCGAGTAACGCCAATGCGCTCTGGCATCTGAATCTCCTCTAAGTCGACCAAGTATAACCGCCATCGAGCGGATCTTCATTTGCAGCCATGACCACACAACAAACACACGAAACCCATCGTACGCTCGAAGAAGACGTTTTCTACCCGGACCACGAGCCACGCACCGAGTCGTCGACGTTCCGCGCGAGCAAGCGCGCGATGAAGGCGGCCGGCGGCTACGTCTGCGCGGTGTGCGGCGACGACCAGGCGGTCGAGTCTCACCACCGGTTCTTCGAATGGGCGTTCTCGCACGCGATCGACTGGAAGTGGATCCGCGGCGTCGCGCTCAACCAGGTCGACACGATGTTCAGCCACAAACTGCAGCAGACCGTGCCGATTCCGCGCCAGCACCCGATCTGGGACGTGATCAAGCTGACGCAGGGCTTCGACTGGGAGGCGTTCGATCCGGCCCGGCCGGAGGCATTCGTCGACTCTACCTACAACCAACTGCTGCTGTGCGCGCTCCATCACCGGGGCAAGGATCACGGCCGGCACGAGGAAAGCGACCCGGTTTGGAGCGTACAGGCGTTCCTGTTGCCGGGCTTCGTCTACTCGCCGGACGAGCTGAAGCAGTTGCATGCGAAGGAGCGGAAATGACCTGGTTCGATCCTCGTGTCTGGCTCGCCGTCATCGTGGCGGCCATCGTCGGCCTGGCCGGCGGTTACTTCAAGGGGCACGCCGACGGCGTACGTACGACGGCCGCCGCGGCGCAGAGGGCTCAGCTCGACGCCGTCGCGGCCGCGCGCGCCGAGGAACAACGCCGCGCCGCGGCTCAATCGGAGATTGCGAAAGATGCAAACCAACAACGCACGGCCGCGCTCGCGGATGCTTTTGCTGCTCGTGCTGCCGCTGGCAGCCTGCAGCAGCGTGTCGACCAGCTCGTCGCAGCCGCCCGCCATCCCGCAGTTGCCACCGGAGGCCCGGCAGCCGGCGACGCCCTCGATCTGCTTGCCGACGTGCTCGGCCGCGCTGACCAGCGCGCGGGCGAGCTGGCAGAGTACGCTGACCGTGCCCGCATCGCCGGCCAGCAGTGCGAGCGCGACTACGACGCGCTGACGCCGATACGTTGATCTACTAGACTTCCGTCGTCTGGGTGACGGAGGCTGTCATGGGCAAACCTGAGATCGACTGGAAAGTGGCCCCGAAGACCGCTCGCTGGTGGGCCATGGATGCCGACGGACGTGCGCACTGGTATTGCATGCCGGACATCAAGCCGTTCACGAACTTCTGGGGTGTCGATATGGTTGAGGCCCCGATGTTCGAATTCGGCGGGGACTGGCGGATGAGCTTAGTCGAGCGGCCAACGTGACCGCCGGCGGTGCCGGGAGCGGTAGGGGCTAGTTGATCGGCTCGAGGTAGAACCCGCGCGCGGTCAGGTCCATCGTGACGTCGCTGAACGAGTCGAAAATGTCGTATCCGCATTCGACGTACGTGGTCTTGGAATCGAATTTGAGTTCCTCGACGTTGCGCTTCCATGTGAGCGGCAAGTCAGTCGAGTGCCCCGGATCGAAGTGGGTGATGATCAGGTACGGAGGGCGGACGCCGCGAGGCGGATGCTGCGTGCGTAGCACGAGTTCGACGTTCACGACGACATGGTGTTCCGGGATGCGGTCTGCGTAGCGCAGCAGGTACGCCCGCAGCGAATGGCCGTCCTTCCGGTCTTGCGCCGAGGCGAAACCGAACCAGTCGTCGTCGGAATCGCTGAATTCTTCCTGAATCGTGCGCATGTCAATCTCCAGTGCGACGAGCGTCCAGAATGCCACATGTGCGTTATTCGTTCATCCGCGCTCGCCGCAGCTCTTCGCGAAGCATGTGGTACAGCTTTCGAAACGGCCCAAACGGGCCGTCCAGATCGCCGCGGTCTGACGTCGCGCGTTCAGTCGATTTCCACCAGTCCATGACCTTTTCGAGAGATTTCCGCAGCGCTACGATCTCGAGGATCAGGCGTCGGACCTCAGGATCGCGGTTGGTGCGCCAGAGCTCGCGCAGTTCCGATTCGGTGGGGGCAATGAAGTCCGGCATCGGAACGATGCGGCGGCATGGGTCCCTGAGTGGTACCAAATTTCGATCGACTTTCGTTTCCTCCAGCGCGCGGACGTCCGATTCGTCGGGGAATTGCCCGGTCAGTGACTGAAATTCAGCTCGCGTGACAGGGAGGCGCGTGCGCCGGCGTTCTCCGGATTCGACGTCCGTGTACTCCCAGATGTAGGCCCAGCGCGGTTTCATGATGTGACATCGTACTGTATGGATATACAGTGTAGCGCGGGGTAAGATGGGGCCGTCAAGACCGAAAATAGGGGACGGCGATGTGCACGAACTACGTGGCGCCGGGCGAAGATCCGGGCCTGAGCGAGCTCAAGATCGACAACTTCCGCGATCTGTACCGATGGACGCCATGGAAACCCGAGATCTACCAAGACTACGACGCGCCGATCGTCGGGTACGTCGACGGGCAGTTCAAGCCGCTGATCGCCAACTTCGGCTTCTGGCCGCGCGCGCTGCAAAAGGCCAATGTCGAGAAGGCGAAGGCGGCGGGGCGCAAGCCGCCGATCATGCGGAGCACGATGAACGTGCGCGACGACAACCTCGGGAAGTCGCCGTTGTACGCGCCGGCGTGGCGCGCCGGGCGGCGGTGCCTGATCCCCGCGAAATGGATCTACGAGCCGAACTGGGAGACGGGGAAGCACATCCGCTACCGAATCGGGCTCGCCGGCTGGCGGCCGCTTTGCGTTGCCGGCATTTGGCGGACGCTGCAACGCCCGGATGGCACCGAGCAGCACACCATGGCGATGATCACGGTCAACGGCGACGAGCATCCGATCATGAAGCACATGCACCGACCCGGCGACGAGAAACGGTCGGTCGTGATCCTGCGGCCTGACGACTGGGAGGAATGGTTGACGACGCCGAACGTAGAGGCTGCGCGCGCGATGCTGCAGCTTTATCCGGCCGAGGATATGGCGGCAGAGCCGTCGTGATTTGAGCCACGCTTGTTCGCTCGCATCAAATCGACTATTTCGTCAACATTGGTCGAGAGTATCTGCTCATGAGTCGAACAAACGCTGTCGCACTGTCATCGGGTATCCCCTCCTGATCCAGCGATAGCAAGCGAACTGTCGTCTCGCCCTTAGGCGCTTGGAGCATATTCATGCCCAGTGCCCTCGCTACTATCTCGGGGGCGTCAAAGTTTGCTCGAAGGACGCGACGTATGCCTGAGGCAATCAAGTCTGCAACTTGAACGCCGGAGACTTTCTGCGAGTCCACGTATTTAAAGTCATCGTTGATAATCTTCCCGATGTTCGCGGCGTTTCCACTTCTAGTGTCGACATCCAATCCATAAGTCTCTTTGAGATAGTTCGGTTCAGTGCCGGGGGCATACTCAAATCGCTTGAAGTGACGATAGTCTTCACCTTCAATAATGATCATGGGATCTCGCAACGACTTAGTCTGCAGCACTCCCGGCAAGATACTCTGGAATGCCTTGTCATACGGATTGGGTATGCGATCCTTCTGATCCACGCGCCACCGAAAGTGAGCCAAAGCTATGGGTTCTCGTTGCACGTAGTATGCGGTCGCATACTTCACAACCGTATGTACGAGTTCAGCTTGCAGTACAAGTTGCGTGTAGAGCTGCAACGGCAGCGCGCTGATCTTGTCCGCGAGGTCTGTGACCGCCCTCCGGCCACCTTCGTATAGCATGTGGTCAATATTTTTCCTGATCTTGGCGACCTGAAGTTCCTGATGGCACTGTATTTCATCACGACGATGCAGGCTGACGTCGACGGCTACCGAGAAAACTATACCCCCCAATATTCTCAATTCGGTCAGGAATTTGACGAAATCATCCTCCGGGATAGCCCCTAGTTTTACTTCGGCCCCTGCGCCGTGCGTGAAGCGCAATTTTGAGACGAGCGCGTCTAATGGACGTCGCTTTGATTCAGGCACAACGAAGGCGGCGATCGCGCACCAAGCGTTCTCCTTATCGGAAAATGAGAACGTTCCAGATTCGTCGATGAATATAAACATGTGTCGTGTGAGCCTTGATGGAGCAAACGTTGGATGCTAACGACGAACTATCTCATTTCGGCGTGCGTCGGCTTCGTTGTATGCCTAAACCTGATCGCCATTATGAGCTAGCATCGCAGACGAACCGAGCAAATATGGTGTTCAGAACCCTATGGCAAGTCCTTGATTTTACTGGCGTCAAGGTGCAGACTTTGACCGGTGTTTTTGGCTCAAAATCTGCACTCAACCGATTGAAAACAAAAGGAAATATGCCGGAACGTCAGGCATTTTTGATTGATACGAACGTCATCAGCGAAATCAGGAAGGGCAAGCGAACCAACCGCGGCGTGCGGGCGTTCTTCAGGCAGGCCGAAGCCGACGCGAGCCCGCTTTACCTGTCCGTCGTGACGGTGGCCGAGTTGCGGCGCGGTGTCGACCTGATCCGTCATCGCGGCGATCACAGCCAGGCGTCGGCGCTCGAGGCCTGGCTGACGATGATCCTGTCCGGCTATGCGCCGAACATCCTGCCGGTCGATGTCGAAACCGGCCAGATGTGGGGGCATTTGCGCGTGCCCGATCCGACGCACGAACTCGACAAGCTGATCGCGGCCACCGCGTTGATCAACGATTTGACGGTCGTCACGCGCAACGTCGACGATTTCGCTCGCACCGGCGTCCAGTTGCTGAATCCGTTCGAGTAACGTCGCGGCAGGCGGTCTGCCGGTCGCGCGAAGCCGGGGCGGGCGGTGACCGCCCGGCAGGCGAACGCACCGCCCTGGCTGCCGTGACCGGCCGCCACCTTTCACCCGCCGAGCACCGAATCCTCCTGCGGCGCGCTTCCGCGCCGCCATCCCCGCCTTTTACCGCCCGTCCTCTCGTCCCAACAGACGATGTAACGCCACCCCCGACCGGCCAGAATCCTTTCACGAACAACGGATTCTGAACCAGGAGGAGGCCGACATGATCGATGTCCGTGCGCTGGGCTACGTCGTCGTCGAGGCGACGCGCGTCGATGCGTGGCGCCGCTACGCGGAAGACGTGCTGGGCATGCAGGCGCTCGACGCGCCCGACGGCGCGCTTTATCTGAAGATGGACGAGCGCGATTTCCGCTACGTGATCGTTCCCGGCGCGGCCGACCGCTATTTCGCATCGGGCTGGGAATTGCCCGACGGCGCCGCGTTCGACGCCGCGCTCGCGGCGCTGCAGCGCGCCGGCGTCGAGCCGGTGCGCGCCAGCCGCGACGAAGCCGCGTTGCGCCGCGTGCAGGCGATGGCGTGGTGCACCGATCCGTCCGGCAACCGCCACGAGCTGTACTGGGGCGCACGCTGCGACTTTCGCCGCTTCGTGTCGCCGCTGGGCGTCGCGCGTTTCGTCACCGGCGACATGGGGCTCGGCCACGCGGTGCTGCCCGCGCCGCAGTTCGACGCGACCGATGCGTTCGTGCGCGGCGTGCTCGGCTTCGAGCTGTCCGACATCTACCGCGTGAAGTTCACGCCGGACCCGGCCGAACCGGAAAAGCGCATCCATTTCATGCACTGCCGCAACGCGCGCCATCACAGCCTCGCGCTGTTCGAGATGGCCGTGCCGTCCGGCTGCGTGCACGTGATGGCCGAAGTCGATTCGATGGACGAAGTGGGCCGCGCGCTGGACCGCGTCGCCGCGCACGACGTGAAGATGTCCGCGACGCTCGGCCGGCACTGCAACGACCAGATGATCTCTTTCTACATGAAGACCCCCGGCGGCTTCGATCTCGAATACGGCTTCGGCGGCCTCACGGTCGACTGGTCGAAGCACGCGGTGTTCGAGGCCACGAAGGTGAGCCAGTGGGGCCACGATTTCAGCATCGGATACCGGTAAGCCAGCACGATGACGATGAAACCTCTCGACAAGACGATGTCCGCGCGCGACGTGGTCGCGCAACTCGCCGACGGCATGACGATCGGCATCGGCGGCTGGGGGCCGCGGCGCAAGCCGATGGCGCTGGTGCGCGAAATCGCGCGCTCGAACCTGAAGGACCTCACGATCGTCGCGTACGGCGGCGCCGACGTGGGCCTGCTGTGCGCGGCGGGCAAGGTGCGCAAGGTGGTGTTCGGCTTCGTGTCGCTCGACGTGATCCCGCTCGAGCCGCATTTCCGTCGCGCCCGCGAGCAGGGCCGCATCGACGTGCTCGAACTCGACGAAGGGATGCTGCAGCTCGGCCTGCGCGCGGCCGCCGCACGCCTGCCGTTCCTGCCGACGCGCGCCGGGCTCGGCACCGCGCTGCTCGATCACGCGCCGCAACTGCGCACGGTGCAGTCGCCGTACGACGACTGCGAGACGCTGCTCGCGATGCCGGCGATCGAACTCGACGTCGCGCTGCTGCACGTGAACGCGGCCGACCGGATGGGCAACACGCGCATCGACGGCCCCGATCCGTTCTTCGATGCGTGGATGGCGCGCGCCGCGCGGCGCTGCTACGTATCGGCGGAAACGGTCGATGCGTCGCTCGCGAGCGACGACCTCGACGCCGCGCGCCGCAACCCGTTCGAGCGCTCGCTCGTCGCGGGCGTCGTGCACGCACCGGGTGGCGCGCATCCGACGTCGTGCGGGCCGGCCTACGGCTGGGACCTGCCGCACCTGCGCGCGTACTGCACCAGCGCGGAAGACGACGCCAGGACGGCGGCGTACCTGCGCGACGTGGTTGGCCAGGACGAACGTCAGTACCTCGAAGGCGTCGGCGGGCTGTCGCACGTGACGACGCTGCCGTTGCCGATTCTGTAAAGGAGCGCCTGTGAGCGAATCTCTCGACCATTCCCTCGCGGAACTGATGATCGTCGCGTCCGCGCGACTGTGGCGCGACGACGGCGAAGTGCTGGCGACCGGCATCGGCACGGGCCCGCGGCTCGCGGCCGGCCTCGCGCGGCTCGCGTACAACAACGGGTTGATGCTGACCGACGGCGAAGCGTATCTCGTCGAGGAGCCGGTGCCGCTCGGCCCGCGCCCCGACGGCTATCGCGTGAAGGCGAGCGGCTGGATGACCTACGAGCGCGTGTTCGACTGCCTGTGGCACGGGCGCCGCCATGCGCTGGTGATGCCGACGCAGATCGATCGCTTCGGCCAGGCCAACATTTCGTGGCTCGGCGACGACTACGCGCACCCGAAAACCCAGTTGCTCGGCGCACGCGGCTTCCCCGGCAACACGACGAACCACGCGAACTCGTTCTTCGTCAGCGGCCATGGCAAGCGCACGTTCGTCGAACGCGAAGTCGACATGGTGTGCACGGTCGGCTACAACCCGGCGCGCCGGCTGCCCGGGATGAAGACCTTCGTCGACCTGCGCAGCATCGTCACCGACCTGTGCGTGATGGATTTCGGCGGCCCCGACCACGCGATCCGCGTGCGCTCGCTGCACCCGGGCGTGAGCTTCGACGAGGTGCAGGACGCGACCGGTTTCCCGCTGCTTGCCTCGCCGGACATCGGCACGACGGCAGCGCCGAACGCGGAAGACCTGCGCATCGTGCGCGCGCTCGATCCGCACAACCTGCGCGCGACGATCGTGCGCAACAATCCGGCGCCGCGCCGGGGATGAGGGCCGACATGGAAGCGACCCGGATGACGTTCGGCGACGGTGTCGTCGACTACGCGCTCGAGGACGGCATCGCGACGATCACGATGAACCGCCCCGACTACCACAACGCGCAGAACTCGAAGATGACGTATGCGCTCGACGCGGCGTTCCGGCGCGCGGCGCACGACGACGCGGTGAAGGCGATCGTGCTCGCGGGCGCCGGCAAGCATTTCTCGGCCGGTCACGACATCGGCACGCCGGGCCGCGACATCCACGAGTCGTTCGAGCGCGCGTCGCTGTGGTACGACCACGTCGACAAGGCAGGCGGCGAATTCCTCTATGCGCGCGAGCAGGAGGTGTATCTCGGCATGTGCCGGCGCTGGCGCGACCTGCCGAAGCCGACGATCGCGATGGTGCAGGGCGCGTGCATCGCCGGCGGGCTGATGCTCGCGTGGGTGTGCGACCTGATCGTCGCGTCGGAGGATGCGTTCTTTGCCGATCCGGTCGTGCGGATGGGGATTCCGGGCGTCGAGTATTTCGCCCACGCGTACGAGCTGAATCCGCGCATCGCGAAGGAATTCCTGTTTCTCGGCGAGCGGATGCCGGCCGAGCGCGCGTACCAGATGGGGATGGTCAACCGCGTGGTGCCGCGCGAGCGGCTGCGCGACGCGACCTACGCGATCGCCGCGAAGATCGCGACGATGCCGCGCCTCGGGCTCACGCTGACCAAGCAGGCGCTGAATCACGTCGAGGAACTGCAAGGCAAGCGCGCGGCGATGGACGCGGCGTTCGCGTGGCATCACTTCGCGCATGCGCACAACGAGCTCGTGAGCGGCGACCGCCTCGGCGGTTACGACGCCCGCAGCATGGCGAGCTCGCAACGCCAGCCGAACGGCGCGGACCGCGCGGACGCGCCGGCACCGGTCGCCGTCAACGGAGCCGCCGCATGAGCACGACACTTCACGGCCCGCTGCATACGCCGCTGTGCGACCTGCTCGGCTGCCGCTACCCGATCGTGCAGACCGCGATGGGCTGGGTGGCCGACGCGCGGCTCGTCGCCGCCACGAGCAACGCCGGCGGATTCGGCTTCCTGGCCGGGGCGACGCTCGAACCGGAGCAGGTCGAGGCCGAGATCCTGAAGGTGAAGTCGCTGACGGATCGGCCGTTCGGCATCAACTTCCACATGTTCCAGAAGAACGCCGCGCAGGTGGTCGATCTCGCGATCGAGCACCGGCTGCGCGCGGTCAGCTACGGGCGCGGCCCCGATGCGAAGACGATCCGCCGTTTCAAGGATGCCGGCATCGTCTGCATGCCGACCGTCGGCGCGCCGAAGCATGCGGCGAAGGCCGTCGAACTAGGCGCGGACATCGTGACGGTGCAGGGCGCGGAAGGCGGCGGCCACACGGGCGCGGTGCCGACCACGCTGCTGCTGCCGAAGGTGCTCGACGCGGTGCGCGTGCCGGTCGTCGCGGCCGGTGGCTTCTTCGACGGGCGCGGACTGGCGGCCGCGCTCGCGTACGGCGCGGCCGGCATCGCGATGGGTACGCGCTTCCTGATGACCGCGGAATCGCCGGTGCCGCGCGCGACGCTCGAGCGCTACGTGGCGGTCGGCGACCCGGCGCGCATCCGCGTGTCGGACGCGCTCGACGGGCTGCCGCAACGAATGATCGACAACCCGTACCTGCTGAAGCTCGAACGTTTCGGCCCGCTGCGCCGCACGTGGTTCGCGCTGAAGACGGCCGACGCGTGGCGGCGCCAGAACGGGCTGAGCACGGCCGACATGCTCGGCCTCGCGATCAAGGCGCTGCGCTCGCACGACTACACGGCCAGCCAGACGCTGATGGCCGCGAACGCGCCGTTCCTGATCCAGCGCGCGATCGTCGAAGGCCGCCCCGACGAAGGCGTGCTGCCGAGCGGCCAGGCGGCCGCGATGATCGGCGCGATCGAATCGTGCGATGCACTGATCGCGCGAATCGTCGCGGAAGCCGGCGAGCGTCTCGACGCACTGGCCGCGCTGCGCGGCGCGGCAGCGACGCAGGCCGCATGACGAACATCACAGGGAGGCAATGGAGATGGCAGCAACCAATCAACCGGCCGGCGCGATGCCGTTCCGGATCGATCGCGCGGACGGCATCGCCGAGCTGGTGATCGCCCATCCGCCGGTGAACGCGCTCGACGCGCACGGCTGGCAGGCGCTGTCCCGCGCGCTCGACGCGCTCGGCGAGGACGACGACGTGCGCGTGATCGTCGTGCGCGGCGAAGGCCGCGGCTTTTGCGCGGGCGTCGACATCAAGGAGCTGGCCGCGCATCCGGAGCGGATCGTGGCGGTCAACGCGGGCAACTACGAGACGTTCCGCGCGGTGCACCGCAATCCGAAGCCGGTGATCGCGGCGGTGCACGGCTTCGTGCTCGGCGGCGGGATCGGCATCTGCGGTGCGGCGGACATCGTCGTCGCGGCCGACTGCGCGCGTTTCGGCGTGCCCGAGATCGACCGCGGCGCGATGGGCGGCGGCGCGCACCTGCAGCGGCTGTTCGGCGTGCAGAAGGTGCGCGCGATGTACTTCACCGGCGACATGATCGACGCGGCCGAAGCGTACCGGCTCGGCGCGCTCGAGCAGGTGGTGACGCGCGACGCGCTGCGCGACGCGGCGCTCGCGATCGCCCGCAAGATCGCCGCGAAGAGCCCGGCGATGGTGCGGCTCGCGAAGGAGGCGCTGAACGGCGTCGAGGACGGCGATCTCGAAGACAAGTACCGCTGGGAGCAGGGCTTCACGCTGCAGGCATACATGACGAACGATTCGACGGAAGCGCGCGCCGCGTTCGTCGAGAAGCGCGACGCGCATTTCGACGCACGCGCCAGCGCCGCGGAGGCACGCGCATGAACCTGACCTATACGCCGCAACAGCAGGCGTTTCGCGCGGAAATCCGCGCATGGCTCGCCGCGCACGTGCCGCGCGAGCGGCTGCCGAGCTTCGACACCGAGGCAGGCTTCGCCGCGCACCGCCAATGGGAGCGCACGCTGCACTCGGGCCGCTGGAGCATGGTCACGTGGCCGCGCGAGCTGGGCGGGCGCGGCTGCGACCTGATCGAATGGCTGATCTTCGAGGAAGAGTACTGGCGCGCGGATGCGCCGATGCGCGTGAACCAGAACGGCATCTTCCTGCTCGGGCCGACGTTGATGGATTTCGGCACGGATGCGCAGAAGGCGCGCTTCCTGCCCGCGATGGCGGCCGGCGAGCACGTGTGGGCGCAGGGCTGGTCGGAGCCGAACGCGGGCTCGGACATGGCCGCGATCCGCACGACCGCCACCCGGATCGGCGACGAATACGTGCTGAACGGCCAGAAGATCTGGTCGACCCGCGCGGTGTGGGCCGACTGGCTGTTCGGGCTGTTCCGCAGCGATCCCGAATCGACGCGTCACCACGGCTTGACGTTCCTGATGGTGCCGCTGTCCGCGCCCGGCATCACGGTGCGGCCGATCCGCCAGTTGAACGGGCAGACCGGCTTCGCGGAGATTTTCTTCGACGACGTGCGCGTGCCGGTCGAGAACCGGCTCGCGGCCGAAGGCGCCGGCTGGCAGGTCGCGATGGCGACGGCCGGTTTCGAGCGCGGGCTGATGCTGCGTTCGCCCGCGCGCTTCCAGCGCACCGCGCAGGCGTTGCGCGACCTGTATCTCGCGCACCGCGACAGCGCGGACCGCGATCCGACGCTGCGCGAACGCGTGGTGCAGGCCTGGATGGACGCGCAGGCGTATGCGCTGTCGACCTATGCGACCGCGAGCCGGCTGCTGAAGGGCGGCCACATCGGCGCGGAGTCGAGCACCAACAAGGTGTTCTGGTCGGAGCTCGACCTGCGCATGCATCAGACCGCGCTCGACATCCTCGGCGCGCATGGCGAGGTCGTCCCGCAGACGGCCGCGCAGCACGCGACGCTCGGCCACTGGCTCGACGGTTTCCTGTTCGCGCAGGCCGGCACGATCTACGCGGGCACCAACGAGATCCAGCGCAACATCGTCGCCGAACGGATGCTCGGCATGCCGCGCGCGTAAGCGCGCCGGCGACACTCACTGAACGGACATCGTATGGATTTCGTATTCGATGAAGACCAGGAAGCGCTCGCGGACAGCGTGAAGCGCCTGCTGATGACCGAGATGACGCCCGAGCTGATCCGCGAGCTGTGGGCGACGCCGACCGGGCGCTCGGATGACCTGTGGGCATTGTTCGCGTCGCAGGGGCTGACCGCCGTGTCGGTGCCCGAAGCACACGGCGGCCTCGGCCTGACCGAAGCGGAATGGGCGCTGCTCGCGCAGGCCTACGGCTATTTCGGCAGCCCCGAGCCGCTGCTCGACACGGCGCTCGTGTCGGCCGGCGTGCTGGCGCGGCTGCCCGCGAGCGACTGGCGCGACGCGCTGCTGCGCGACATCGCCGAAGGGCGGGCGCGCGTCGCGCTCGTGCATCCGGTGAACCCGTATGCGGCCGACGTGCATGTCGCGGACACGCTGCTGTGCGAACACCGCGGCGAGCTGCACCGCGTCGATCCCGCGCAGTGCGCATGGCGCGCGGTCGACAGCGTCGATCCGTCGCGGCGCCTGTTCACGCTCGACTGGGAGCCGTCGGCGGCCACCCGCATCGCGAGCGCCGACGAAGCCGCGCCGCTGCTGAACCGCGCGCTCGACCATGGCGCGTTCGCGGTCGCCGCGCAACTGCTCGGCCTCACGCAGCGCGTGCTCGACGTCGCGATCGACTACAGCGCGCAGCGCAAGCAGTTCGGCAAGGCGATCGGCTCGTACCAGGCGCTCAAGCATTTGCTCGCCGACGTCGCCATCCGCTACGAGTTCGCACGGCCGGTGGTCGCGCGCGCCGCGCAGGCGATCGCCGACGATCACCCGCAGCGCGCGGTGTTCGTGTCGCACGCGAAGCTCGCCGCGATGTCGGCCGCGCAACTGGCCGCGCGCCACGCGATGCAGGTGCACGGCGCGATCGGCTACACGTGGGAGCTCGATCTGCAGATCTTCATGAAGCGCATCTGGGCGCTGTCCGGCAGTTGGGGCGACAGCGCGTTCCACAAGGCCCGCGTGGCCGACGCGATCCTCGGCGACGCATTGCCGATCGGCCCCGCGCAGACCTTCGATTTCGAGGAAACGAACCGATGAAACAAGCCTATATCGTCGACGCGCTGCGCACGCCCACCGGCCGCCGCAAGGGCGGGCTCGCGCACGTGCATGCGGCGGACCTCGGCGGCTTCGTGCTGAAGACGCTCGTCGAGCGCAACGCGATCCCGGCCGACGAATACGACGACGTGGTGTTCGGCTGCGTCGACACGATCGGCCCGCTCGCGGGCAACATCGCGCGTACCTGCTGGCTCGCGGCCGGGCTGCCGCTGCAGGTGCCGGGCGTGACGGTCGACCGCCAGTGCGGCTCGTCGCAGCAGGCCGTGCACTTCGCCGCGCAGGCCGTGATGAGCGGCGTGCAGGACGTGGTCGTCGCCGGTGGCGTGCAGACGATGACGCAGATCCCGATCTCGTCCGCGATGACCTGCGCGGCGCCGCTCGGCTTCACCGATCCGTTCTCGGGTAGCGCCGGCTGGCGCGCGCGCTTCGGCGACGCGCCGGTGTCGCAGTTCGTCGCCGCGCAGCGGATCGCCGATCACTGGAATCTGTCGCGCGACGCGATGGAGCGTTACGCGCTGGAGAGCCACCGCCGCGCGGTCGCGGCGATCGAGGCCGGTCATTTCAAGCGGGAGATCGTGCCGTTCGAAGGGGTGATGCATGACGAGACGCCGCGCCCCGACACGTCGCTCGACAAGATGGCGACGCTCGAACCGCTGACGCCGGGCGGCTCGCTGACGGCCGCCGTCGCGAGCCAGACCTGCGATGCGGCCGCGGCGCTCCTGATCGTGTCGGAGGAGGCGCTCAAGCGCTACGACCTCACGCCGCGCGCACGCATTCATCACCTGAGCGTGCTCGGCGACGATCCGCTGTGGATGCTCACCGCGCCGATTCCGGCGACCCGGGCTGCGTTGAAGAAGAGCGGGCTCGATCTGGCGCGGATCGACGTCGTCGAGCTGAACGAGGCGTTCGCGTCGGTTGCGCAGGCGTGGCTGGCCGATACGCGTTTTCCGCACGAAAAGACCAACCCGAACGGCGGCGCGATCGCGCTCGGCCATCCGCTCGGCGCGACCGGCGCGCGGCTGATGACGACGCTGTTGCACGAGCTGGAACGCACGGGCGGCCGCTACGGGCTGCAGACGATGTGCGAAGGCGGCGGCCTCGCGAACGTCACGATCATCGAGCGCCTGTGAGCGCGTCACTTTCACCATCTCAGGATCCACGAGGCACCAGCATGGGAATCTGCAACGGACGCACCGTCATCATCACCGGCGCGGGCGGCGGGCTCGGGCGCGAATACGCGCTCGCGTTCGCGGCCGAGGGCGCGGCGGTCGTCGTCAACGACATCCGGCACGACGCCGCGCAGGCCGTGTGCGACGAGATCGCGCGGCGCGGCGGCCGCGCGCTCGCGAATTCGGACGACATCACCCGGGTCGACACGGCGCAGCGGATCGTCGATGCCGCACGCGCTGCGTTCGGCGACGTGCACGTGCTCGTCAACAACGCGGGCATCTGCCGCGACAAGATGTTCACGAGCATGACCGAAACCGACTGGGACGACGTGATGCGCGTGCATTTGCGCGGCCACTTCTGTCTGTCGAGCGTGCTGGCACGCGCGTGGCGCGACGCCGCGAAGGCCGGTAACCCGGTCGACGCGCGGATCGTCAACACGAGTTCGGGCGCCGGGCTGCAAGGCTCGATCGGCCAGTCGAACTACGGCGCGGCAAAGGCGGGGATCGCCGCGCTCACGCTGATGCAGGCGGCGGAACTCCAGCGCTATGGCGTGCGCGTGAACGCGCTGGCGCCGGCCGCGCGCACGTCGATGACCGAAGGCGTGTTCGCCGACATGATGAAGAAGCCCGAGGACGGCGGCTTCGATTATTTCGATCCGGCCAACGTCGCGCCGCTGGTGGTGTGGCTCGGCAGCGCGCAGTCGGCCGACGTGACGGGCCAGGTGTTCGAGGTCGCGGGCGGGATGATCGCGGTCGCCGAAGGCTGGCGCACCGGCCCCCGTGTCGATCGCGGCGCGCGCTGGGCGGCGGCAGAGGTTGGCCCGGCGGTTGCTCGACTGCTGGCCGACGCGCGGCCCGCGCAGCGCGTGTACGGGAGCTGACCGATGGATCTGGCGCTCACCGACGAACAGGCGATGATCCGCGACGCGGCGGCCGACGTGCTCGCCGAACGCAGCGCGTCCGCCGACGTACGCCGCGCGATCGAGCAATCGGCCGGCCGCGACGATGCGCTGTGGGCCGCGCTCGCGGGCGAACTCGGCTGGAACGCGCTTGCGCTGCCGGAAGCGGCGGGCGGGCTCGGGCTCGGCGCGGTCGAACAGACGGTGCTGATGGAGCAGCTCGGCCGGCGCGTCGCGTGCGTGCCGTATTTTTCGACCGCGTGCCTGGCGGCGACCGCACTGGCTGGCTGCCGCGAGGCGGCCGGCGCCGCCGGCTGGCTTGCAAAGATCGCCGAAGGCGCGTGCAGTGCGACGCTGGCGCTGCCATTCGAGATGCCCGCAGGTTCGTGGTCGTTGCAGGTCGTCGCGGAAGAGGCCGCGAGCGGCTACGCGCTGTCCGGCGAGGTCGCACAGGTGATCGACGGCGTGCGCGCCGATCTGCTGCTGATTCCCGCCCGGATCGCGAACGAAGGGCAGTCGATCGGTTTGTTCGCGATCGACGTCGCAACGGCAACGGGCCTGACCGTCACGCCGCTCGACACGCTCGATGCGACGCGGCCGATCGCGCGCATCGTCCTCGACGAAACGCGCGTGAGCCGCGACGCGCTGCTCGCCGTCGGCGCCGCCACGGCCCGGACGATGGAACGCACCGCCTGGTTCGCGGCGCTCGCGCTGGCCGCCGAACAGCTCGGCGGCGCGCAGCAATGCCTCGACCTGACGCTCGACTACACGAGCCAGCGCGTGCAGTTCGGCCGGGCGATCGCGTCGTTCCAGGCCGTCAAGCATCGATGCGCGCAGATGATGGTGCTGATCGAAGCGGCGCGTTCGGCCGTACTCGGCGCCGCGCACGCATGGGATGCCGAAACCGGCGCGATGCCGGGCGCCGCGTTGCGCGCCGACATCGCGGCCGCGAAGGCCGCCGCGAACGATGCGTATGCGTTCTGCGCGCAGGAAGCGATCCAGTTGCATGGCGGCGTCGGTTTCACGTGGGAATACGACCCGCATCTCTATTTCAAGCGCGCACAGGCGTCGAGCGCTCAGTTCGGCAGCACGCCGCACCTGCTCGAATGGATCGCATCCCGTGCGATCGACGGCGGCGCATCGCCGCGCGACGAAGCACGGGCAGCGTCGCCGGTTTCGATCGCCACGCGTGCGTCGGCCGCGCGCGCAGGAGCCCTCCAATGAACAGCGAAACGCGTGAACGGCAATTGCGGCACGAAGTGGCGGACTGGGTGCAATCGCACCTGACCGGCGAATTCGCATGCCTGAAATACCGCGGCGGCCCCGGCGACGAGGAAGCGTGGCCCGCGTTGCGCAAGGCGTGGGAGCGCGAACTGGCCAACGGCGGCTGGACCGGCCTCGGCTGGCCGACCCGCCAGGGCGGGCGCGGCTTCTCGGTCGCCGAGCAGGTGATCTTTCACGAGGAATATGCGCGCGCCGGCGGTCCCGGACGGATGGGCCACATCGGCGAAGGGCTGCTTGGGCCGACGCTCGTCGCGTGCGGCACCGACGACCAGCGCGCGCGCTTCCTGCCCGGCATCCTGGCCGGCACGCAGTTCTGGTGCCAGGGCTACTCGGAGCCCGGCGCGGGTTCGGACCTCGCCAACGTCCGCACGCGCGCCGAGCAGGACCCGGACGGCGCGTGGCGCGTGCACGGCCAGAAGGTATGGACGTCGCTCGCGCACGATTCCGACTGGATCTTCGTGCTCGCCCGCACCGATCCCGCGTCGACGGGCAACAAGGGGCTGTCGTTCCTGCTGATGCCGCTCGACCAGCCGGGCATCGAGATCCGGCCGATCAGGCAGCTCAACGGCGGCGCGGAATTCAACGAGGTGTTCTTCGACGGCGCGCGGGCCGACGCACGCGATCTGGTCGGCGCGGCCGGCGACGGCTGGCGGATCGCGATGACGCTGCTCGGCTTCGAGCGCGGGATGTCGACGCTCGGCCAGCAGATGCAGTTCGTCCGCGAACTCGAATGGGTGATCGACGCGGCGCGCGAATCGGGCGCGGACCGCGACCCCGTGCTGCGCCAGCGGATCGGCCGCGCGTGGGCCGGGCTGCGCGTGATGCGCTACAACGCGCTGCGGATGCTGTCCGGCGCGGACGATGCCGACGGCGGCTCGGGTGCGTCGCTGCGGCGCGAGGCGCTGATCTACAAGTACTTCTGGTCGAACTGGCACCGCGATCTCGGCCAGCTCGCGATGGACGCACTCGGCCCGCGCGCGAACGTGCTCGATCCGGCCGACGACAAGCTCACCCATCTGCAGCGCGTATTCCTGTTCTCCCGCGCGGACACGATCTACGCGGGCACCAACGAAATCCAGCTCAACATCATGGCCGAGCGCGGGCTCGGCATGCCAAGAGAACCACGAGGCACAGCATGACCGAACCCCAGATCCAGAAAGCGCCGGCATACGTTCCCGGCCATCAGTTGCTCGCCGGCAAATCGGTGTTGATCACGGCTGCCGCGGGCGCCGGCATCGGCTTCGCGGCCGCGCGCCGCTGCGCGGAGGAAGGCTGCCGCGCGCTGTTCATTTCGGATATCCACGACAAGCGCCTCGCACAGGCCGTCGAGACGCTGCGCGCGGAAACCGGGCTGCAGCAGGTCCATGGCCGCCTGTGCAACGTCGCGGTCGAGGCCGACGTGCAGGCGCTGGTCGCCGAAGCGCAGGACAGGCTCGACGGCGTCGACGTGCTGATCAACAACGCCGGGCTCGGCGGATCGACCCGCATCGTCGATATGGACGATGCCGAATGGTCGCGCGTGATCGACATTAGCCTCACTGGGACGTTCCGGATGACGCGCGCGATGCTGCCGCACATGCAGGCCCGCGGCCGCGGCGCGATCGTCAACAACGCATCGGTGCTCGGCTGGCGTGCGCAGGCGGAACAGGCGCACTACGCGGCGGCGAAGGCGGGCGTGATGGCGCTCACGCGCTGCGCGGCGCTCGAGGCGTCGCCGTACGGCGTGCGCATCAACGCGGTCGCGCCGAGCATCGCGATGCACGATTTTCTGAAGAAGTCGGCTCCGGCCGATTTGCTGAATCAACTGGCGTCGCGCGAAGCCTTCGGGCGCGCCGCCGAAGTCTGGGAGGTTGCGAACGTGATGGTGTTCCTGGCAAGCGATTACGCGTCGTACATGACGGGCGAAGTGCTGTCGGTCAGCAGCCAGCACGCATGATGGATACGACCCTCGACTCCGTCCGCGCGACGCCGCGCGTGTTCGCGCATCCCGGCGAACTCGCGGCCGCCGTCGGCGACACGCTCGGCGCGAGCGCGTGGCTCGCGATCGACCAGATCCGCATCGACGGCTTCGCCGATGCGACGGGCGATCACCAGTGGGTGCACGTCGATCCGGTGCGTGCGAAGGACGGCCCGTTCGGCGCGTGCATCGCGCACGGCTACCTGACGCTGGCGCTCGTCAATCATTTCCTGCCGCAGATCGTGCGCATCGACGGCGCGCGGCTCGGCGTCAACTACGGCTGCGACAGGATCCGTTTTCCCGCGCCGGTGAAGGTCGGCGCACGCGTGCGCGGCGTGGGCGAGCTGCTGCGCGTCGAGCCGCTCGACGGCGGCGTGCAGGCATGGATTCGCGTGACCGTCGAGATCGACGGCGAGGCCAGGCCCGGCTGCGTGGCCGACACGATCAGCCGCTATTACTTCTAGTTTCCGATTCAGAGAGCCAGCACATGGAAGACGCAGTCATCGTTTCCGTCGCACGCACGCCGATCGGCAAGGCGTTTCGCGGCATGTTCAACGACACCGAGGCGCCCGCGCTGGGCGGCCACGTCGTGCGCGCCGCGCTCGAACGCGCGGGCGTCGCGCCGGCCGACGTCGACGACGTGCTGATCGGCTGCGCCGCGCAGCAGGGCACGCAGGGCTACAACATCGGCCGTCTGTCGGCCGCGGCGGCCGGGCTGCCGGCGTCGGTGCCGGGGATGGCGATCGACCGCATGTGCTCGTCGGGCCTGATGTCGATCGCGAGCGCGGCGCGCAGCATCGGCGCGGGCGATGCGCGAATCGTCGTCGCGGGCGGCGTCGAGTCGATCTCGCTCACGCAGAACAAGCACAAGAACGCGTATCGCGCGCGTTCGCAGGCCGTGCTCGAGCACCAGCCCGACGCGTACATCGCGATGATGGAAACGGCCGAGATCGTGTCGCGCCGCTACGGCATTTCGCGCGCGGCGCAGGACGCATTCGCGCTGCAGAGCCACCAGCGCACCGCCGGCGCGCAGGCAGCCGGCCGCTTCGACGCGGAAATCGCGCCGCTCGACGTGCGGCGCGCGCTGTTCGACAAGGAAGGCAATCCGGCCGGCCACGAAGCGGTGCGCGCGGCGCGCGACGAGGGCGTGCGCGCCGACACGACGGCCGAGCGGCTCGCGGGGCTGAAGCCGTCGTGGAGCGGCGGCAAGCTCGTCGAGCAGGGCGAGTTCGTGACCGCGGGCAACGCATCGCAGCTGTCGGACGGCGCGGCGGCCGTGGTCGTGATGTCGCGCGCCGAGGCGACGCGTCGCGGGCTGACGCCGCTCGGCGCGTTCCGCGGCCTCGCGGTGGCAGGCTGCGCGCCGGACGAGATGGGTATCGGCCCGGTGTTCGCGATTCCGAAGCTGCTGGCGCGCTTCGGGATGACCGTGGCCGACGTCGGGTTGTGGGAGCTGAACGAGGCATTCGCGTGCCAGGCGCTGTACTGCCGCGACACGCTCGGCATCCCGGACGACCGGTTGAACGTGGACGGCGGCGCGATCGCGCTCGGCCATCCGTTCGGGATGTCGGGCACGCGGATGACGATGCACGCGTTGCTCGAAGGCGCGCGGCGCGGTGTGCGGCACGCGGTCGTGACGATGTGCATCGGCGGCGGGATGGGGGCGGCCGCGCTGTTCGACGTCGGCGCATAACGTCCGGTAGCGGCACGCGGACGAGCCGCGCCGCACGAGCGGCCATCCATTCAGGACCCTTCGAGGCCGCGGCAACGACCGACGGCCCGGAGACTGGCGGCCGACGGTGGCCGGCGCTTCGGCGCCTGCCGCCGTCGACCGCAGACACAGGAGACAAGCATGAAACGAACCTTGCCCGGACTCGCGATATCGGCGCTCGTGCTCGGCGCCGCGCTGTTCGCATTCTCGCCGCGCCCGCTGCCGGCGTTCCCGGTCACCGCGATCCATGCCGACCGATTGCAGATCAACGGGCTCGCCCGTGCCGGCACGACGCGCATCGTCGCGGTCGGCGAGCGCGGCGTGATCCTGCTGAGCGACGACGCGGGTGCGCACTGGCGGCCGGCGGCGATCGCGCACGACCCGGCATCGACGCTCACGCAGGTGCGCTTCATCACGCCGACGCTCGGGATCGCGGTCGGCCACGACGGGCGGATCGTGCGCAGCGACGACGCGGGCATGCACTGGCGCGAGGTGCACATCGACCACGACCATTCCGATCCGCTGCTGTCGATCTGGGGCACCGCCGACGGCCCGCTGTTCGCGGCCGGCAGCTTCGGCCAGCTGCTGCGCTCGGACGATGCGGGTGTCAACTGGCGGACGGTGAAGACGCCGGCCGGCGACCGCCACCTGAACGCGATCGTCGGTGACGGCCGCGGCAACCTGCTGGTCGCGGGCGAGAGCGGCACGCTGCTGCGCTCGGCCGACAACGGCGTCACGTGGGACAAGCCGCCGTCGCCGTACGCGGGTTCGCTGTTCGGCGCGCTGATGCTCGCGAACGGCGACTGGGTCGCATACGGGATGCGCGGCAACGTGGTGCGCAGCACCGATCACGGCGCGACCTGGACGCACGTCGACAGCCACGTGCCGGTGTCGTATTTCGGCGCGACGCAGCTCGCGGATGGCGAACTCGTGCTGGTCGGCCAGGGCGGCGCGATCGTCGTGTCGAAAGACGGCGGGCTGACTTTCGACGTACGCAAGCTCGGCGGCGTGCAGAGCCTCGCGGCCGTGCTCGACATGGGGCACGGCGCGCTGCTGCTCGGCGGCGAATCCGGCGTCGCGCCGCTCGCCGTGTCGCCGTCCTGACGCGCGGCCCGGCGGCCGCGATCGATGCAGCCGCCGTTTTTCGCCCGTATCCGTTCGTTTCGCATCGCCCGTCCGTCCCGACACGAGAATTCCATGAACGACCTGTCCCGTCCCCCTGAAGCCGTTTCCGCGTCGCGCCTCGCCACGTTCGTCGAGCGCTGCGCCAACACGATCATCCGCCGGCGCCGGCTGCTGATGCTGCTGTGCGTCGCGGTGACGCTCGCGCTCGGGCTGTCCGCGACGCGGCTCAAGCTCGATCCGGGCTTCAACAAGATGATCCCGATGCAGCACCCGTACATGCAGGTGTTCGAACGCTATGCGGGGGCGTTCCCCGGCGCGAACACGATCCTCGTGAGCCTGCGCTGGAAGGGTGACGGCGACATCTACAACCAGACCTTCATGGACGCGCTGCGCCACGCGACCGACGACGTGTTCTTCATCCCCGGCGTGAACCGTTCGCGCGTGTTCTCACTGTTCACGCCGAACGTCCACTACACCGAGGTGACCGAGGCCGGTTTTCGCGGCGACGTGGTGGTGCCCGGCCAGTTCTCGAGCGCGAACCCGGACGATCTCGCGAAGGTGCGCCGCAACGTCGCGCGCTCGGGGCAGACCGGCCGGCTGGTCGGCAACGACCTGAAGTCGGCGCTGATCCGCGCGGAACTGCGCGAGACCGATCCCGCGACCGGCAAGCGGCTCGACTACAGCGCGGTCGCGCACCAGCTGGAGGAGATTCGCGCGAAGTACGCGAAACGGGGCATCGACGTGAACATCATCGGCTTCGCGAAGCTGGTGGGCGACGTCGAAGCCGGGATCGCCGGCGTGATGGCGTTCTTCGCGCTCGCGTTCCTCGTCACGGCCGCGCTGCTGTTCGCGTATACGCGTTCGCTGAAGACCACCGCGCTGGCGCTCGTCGTCGCGCTGCTGCCGGTCGTCTGGCTGCTCGGCGCGCTGCCGCTGCTCGGGCTCGGCATCGACCCGATGTCGATCCTCGTGCCGTTCCTGATCTTCTCGATCGGCGTGTCGCACGCGGTGCAGATGACCAACGCGTGGAAGCAGGCGCTGGTGCGCGGCGCGTCGTCGGTCGACGCCGCGCGCGACGCGTTCCGCAAGCTGTTCGTGCCGGGCACCGTCGCGCTGCTGACCAACGCGCTCGGCTTCATGGTGATCATGCGGATCAGGATCGACATCGTGCGTGAACTCGGCATCACCGCATGCCTCGGCGTGCTGCTGATGATCGTGACCAACAAGGTGTTCCTGCCGATCCTGCTGTCGTACACGCGGCTCGAGCCCGGCACGCTGGCGCGCGCGCAGCGCACCGCGGCGGCCGGCGGCAGCCGGATGTGGTCGCGCTTCGCGGCGTTCGCGCGGCCGGCGCCGGCGCTCGGCGTGTGCGCGGTGGCGCTCGCGCTGCTCGCGTACGGCACGCTCGAATCGCGCCGGCTGGAGATCGGCGACATCGGCACCGGCGCGCCGGAGCTGCGCGCGAACTCGCGCTACAACGTCGACAACGCGGCGATCACGCACCAGTACAACATCGGCGTGGACGTGCTGTCGGTGATCGTCGAGACGACCGGCTTCGACGACGCATGCCTGCATTACCCGGTGATGAGCGCGATCGAACGGTTCGAGATGAACATGCGCGGCGTGGCCGGCGTGCAGTCGGTGACGAGCGTCGCGTCGCAGGGCAAGGTGTTCATCGCCGCGTTCAACGAAGGCAACCCGCGCTGGGCCGCGCTGCCGCGTTCCAGCGACGGGCTCACGCAGGGCGCCAACGCGTTCGATCCCGACAACGGGATGAACACCGCGAACTGCAAGGCGATCCAGGTCCTGATCTACACGAAGAACCACGAAGGCACGACCATCGCGCACATCGTCGACGAGATCAAGCGCTTCGCGGCCGAGAACCCGACGCCGAACGTCGCGTTCCGGCTCGCGGGCGGCAACGTCGGCGTGATGGCCGCGACCAACGAGGCGGTCGGCGACGCGGAGATCGCGATGCTGCTGTCGATCTTCGGCGCGATCGCGCTGCTCTGCGCGCTCACGTTCCGCTCGTGGCGCGCGGTGCTGAGCATCATCGTGCCGCTCACGCTCGTGTCGATCCTGTGCAACGCGGTGATGGCGCGGCTCGGCATCGGGCTGAAGGTCGCGACGCTGCCGGTGATCACGCTCGGCGTGGGCGTCGGCGTCGACTACGGGATCTACCTGTACGAGCGCCTGCAGCACGACCTCCGCCACGGCGCGACGCTGCCGGACGCGTTCGCCGATGCGATGCGCCAGCGCGGCACGGCGGCGCTGTTCACGGCCGTCACGATGTTCATCGGCGTCGGCACGTGGGCGTTCTCCGCGCTGAAGTTCCAGGTCGACATGGGCGTGCTGCTCGCGTTCATGTTCCTCGTGAACCTGTTCGGCGCGGTGTTCCTGCTGCCCGCGCTCGCCGCGTGGCTCGGCGTCGAGCGTGCCGAGCGCCGCCTGCCGAAGCAGCAGCCGTCGCCTGCGACCCCCGCGCCGCCGCAGCCGGCGCCCGCACTCGAACACGGCAACCCGGTGCGCTGAACGGCGCGCCGATTTTCCCCGCGCGCGGCGGGCCGCCGCGCGCTCTCCACAAGAGGAGTCAACCCACATGTCCGCACGCCCTTACAAGATCGAAGCCCAGCCGCTCGCGCAGCGCTATGCGCGCGGCTGGCACTGCCTCGGCCTCGCCCGCGACTACCAGGACGGCAAGCCGCATACGCTGAACATCTTCGGCCGCAAGCTCGCCGCGTTCGCCGATTCGACCGGCAAGGTCAACGTCGTCGACGCCTATTGCCCGCACATGGGCGCCGACCTGAGCCTCGGCACGGTCCAGGGCGACACCCTCGTGTGCCCGTTCCACGGCTGGGCGTGGAACGGCGAAGGGCAGTGCGCGTCGATTCCGTACTGCAAGCGGATTCCGCCGAAGGCGCGCATCGGCGCGTGGCCGACCTGCGAGGAAAACAACCTGCTGTTCGTGTGGAACGACCCGGAAGGCCATGCGCCGCCGGCCGAGGTCGCGATTCCGCGCCTCGACGTGTGTTTCTCGGACGAATGGTCGGGCTGGGTCATCGACAAGATGGTGATCCACGCGAATTGCCGCGAGCTGGTCGACAACATCTCGGACGTCGCGCACTTCGCGACCGTGCACCGTGCGCCGATCGACTATTTCGCGAACCTGTTCGAGCACCACAAGGCGACGCAGTTGTTGGTCGGCCGCAGCGAGAAGCTCGGCGGCGACAGCCTGACCGCGCTGTCGACCTATTTCGGGCCGGCCGTGCACATCACGCAGATGACGGGGCAGAGCAACGGGCAGCCGATCCATTCGGTGCTGCTGAACTGCCACGTGCCGATCGACATGAACAGCTTCGAGCTGCGGTACGGCGTGATCGTGAAGAAGGTGGCCGGACTGTCCGACGAGCAGAACATGGAGATCGCGAATGCGTACGTGAAGGAAGCGCAGCGCGCGTTCTACGAGGACGTGGACATCTGGCACAGCAAGACGCGGATCGACAACCCGCTGCTGTGCGAAGGCGACGGCCCGCTGTACCAGATGCGCGACTGGTATTCGCAGTTCTACCTGGACGTGGCCGACGTGCGGCCCGCGAGCGTCGCGCGCAAGGCGTTCGAGATGCGCATTCGCGAAGGCGACGCGCCGCCGGCGCTGCATCACGTGTTCGAGCCGCAGTAAGAAAGGGGCAGGCCGGCCGGAAAAGAGGGGCGTATCGAAAGCGCGTCGATCGGCCGGCAACACCCGCCGCAGAAGGCGCGCCGGGCGCCTGCGCTTGTGCGCCGCACCAAAAGAACTTGACGAAACGGCCGCTACCGCGTAGTGTCCGAGACCGAAGTCGTCAAGAAGTTCGATTGCTCATCATTGGCCGCACACAGTGCGGCAGTCGTTGGTCTCTCCCTCTTTGATTCTTTCTGTGCCCGTCGCGGGCGCATGTTCACCATTCGTCATTTGTATTAAGGAAGTATTTGTGGATACCGGTACCGTCAAGTGGTTCAACGAAACCAAGGGCTTTGGTTTCATTTCCCCGGACAACGGCGGCGACGATCTGTTCGCCCATTTCTCGGAAATTCGCGGCACGGGCTTCAAGACCCTGGCCGAAGGCCAGAAGGTCAGCTTCGAAGTGAAGCGTGGCCCGAAGGGTCTGCAAGCGTCGAACATCACGCCGCAGTAAGCCGCATCGGCAGCGGTCGCCGATCGGCGGCCGTTGCCGGATGGAGTATCGCGCGGGGCGCCGCCTGACGGCGCCTGTGCGTTCCGATGCGCACGACCGATGCATCGCGACATTCACGATGCATCGGTCGTGACGCCTCCCTCATCGCATGCCTGAACCGCATGCGACGCAACGCCCTCGCGAAGCGCAAGCCGTTTTGCGAGCGCATCACCGCTTCAACGCATCAACCCGAGCAGACCGCCGCCATGCCGTAGCTGGCGCGGTCCCGACTTGCGCGGCGCTGCTGGCGCCGCAGCCACCGACCGCCCGAACGTCGCAACGCGCCGGGCTCCGATCGCAAGACAGGCCCGAGGCCCGTCTGAACGAACCGATCCCGGCAGCCTGCCGGCCGCCGTCCCGTTTGCGGGAATCGGCGCCGGGCAGTCGCCGGCCGCGGTCAATCACCTTGTCTGGAGGAATTGGTTTGGCAAAAGAAGAACTGCTGGAACTGGACGGAATCGTCGACGAAGTGCTGCCGGACAGCAAATACCGTGTCACGCTGGAAAACGGCGTCGTGGTCGGCGCATACGCGTCGGGCCGCATGCGCAAGAACCACATCCGCATTCTCGCGGGCGATCGCGTGACGCTCGAACTGTCGGTGTACGACCTCACCAAGGGCCGCATCAACTTCCGGCACAAGGACGCGAATTCGCCGCGTCCGCCGCGAAGCGGGCAGCCGCGCCGCTAAGCGGCCACCATCGGTGCGCCGCAGCGCGCACCGATCGACACCCGTCCGGCCGCACGGCCGGACGAACCCGCTGAACGGCGCACGGTGTGCCGTTCGCCGGTCGCCGCGGCGCCATCGCGCCGCGGCGGCTTCTCCCGCCTTTGCCGGCGCCGTGCGTGTACCACGCTCAGGCGGCCGCGTCCTGCAGCAAGTCTCCCCGTTCCGAACCGCACGAGCCGGGCGAAACGCATCGTCGTCCGCACCGGCCGGCGACTGAACGCACCCGTTGCGACGTCGTTCGCCGGCGGCTTTACGCGCGGGCCGGCGCGGTCGTACACTCGTCGGCAATTCGCGGCCCGCACGCGGCTTTCAATCCCTTCGGTGCGGGCTCGTCACGACAACCTGCCGGACCGATTGTCCGCAAAGGATCGGAGCATGAGTACCACCCCGACGCGGGATCCGCGCGATGCACTGCCCGTGCGCGATGGCACGAGCCTGATCGCCTATCTGCACATCCTGAGGAAAGCGCATGCGGCGCTGGTTGGCCAGGATCACGCGCATCAGCGCTTCAGCGAGATCGTCACGCGCGGGCAGGCGCGCCAGTACATCGAGGAACTGATGCCGGTGCTGCTGCGCAAGCGCGCCGAGCACCGGGCGCGCAAACATGGCGGGAAGCACCATTGAGCGAACGGCGGGTGCGCATGTGTCGCGTCATGCCGCCCGCTGCACGCTGACCGCCGATACCGCCGCGCCCGTCAGTTGAACCGCCGCGCCGGCGAGCATCGCGACGCGCAGGCCGGCCGCGCCGCCATGCGCGGCTGCGAACGCCGTGCCGAGCACCGCGATGCCGAGCGTCGCGCCGGTCATTCGCGCGACGTTGACGAGCGCGCTGGCGGTGCCCGAACGCGCCGCGTCGACCGCACCGACCGCGACGGTCATCAGCGGGCCCGTCGCGATCCCCATCCCGAGCCCCGTCAATGCCAGCCCGATTTCGGCGCCGAGCAGGCTGGCTGACTCGGCCGATGCGCCGATCGCGGCGAGCCCGCTCGCGATCACGGCGACACCGCCGGCCGTCGTCGCACGCGTGCCGATACGCTCCGACAACGGCCCCGACCACGGCGACACGACGACGAACACGAGCGCCATCGGCAGCAGCGCGAGCCCCGCGCCGGTCGAATCGAGGCGGCCGACGCTTTGCCACGTCAGCGGCAGGAGGAACAGCACGCCGTACATTCCGAACGTCATGCCGGTGGTCGCGGCGATCGCCCCGCGAAATGCGCTGATCCGGAAGAGGTCCAGCGGCACCAGCGCGGATTCTCCGTGGTGGCGCTCGATCGCCACGAACGCGACGAACGACGCGACCGCGATGCAGCCGGCGATCGTGCAGGCGACCGGTGCGTCGCGGAACACGATCGCCGCATACGCGAGCGCGCCGAGCGCGAGTGCGCCCGCGACTTGCGCCGCACCGTCGAAATGACGGCCGTGCGGATCGGACGATTCGGGCACGGCCGGAATCGCGAGCAGCATCGCGGCGACGCTCAGCGGCACGACGACGAAAAAGATGCTGCGCCAGCCGAAGTGCCGGATCAGCACGCCGCCGAGCGTCGGGCCGAGCGCCATCGCGACGCCGTTGCACGCGGCCCAGATGCCGAGCGCGCGGCCGCGCGCGACCGGATCGCGCCACACGACGCGCACGATCGCAAGCGACGCCGGCAGCAACAACGCCGCGCCGACGCCGGCCAGCGCACGTGCGGCGATCAGCACCGATACCGATGGCGCGAGCGCGCACAGCAGCGACGCAAGCGTGAAAACGGCCGTGCCGGCCATGAAGAGGCGGCGCCGGCCGTACAGGTCGGCGAGCAGGCCGCCGGTCAGCAGCAGCACCGCGTACGTGAGGTTGTAGCTGTCGACGACCCATTGCAATGCACCGACACCGGCGTGGAAATAGGCGCCGATGGCGCGCGTCGCGAGATTGACGACGGCCGTGTCGACCTGCGCGACGAGTACGGCGAGGCACAGGGTCAGCAGGGTGACACCGCGCCGTTTGACGGCGCGCTCGGCCAGTGCGGCCAGTTCTCCGGTATGGGCCACGGGCGATGCTCCTCGGGTGTCGGACGTTCGAGCTTAGGGCCCGCCTGCTGACAGCGTGGTGTCAGCAGGCGGGCGCCCCGGGCGCGCGCAATCGACATACCCGTGCATCCAACGACGAACGGGGCTTGCGCCCCGTTTCCGTTGGTTGGCCGTGAACGACCGCGTCGCCTACGCCGCCACCTCCCGCGCCCGCACCATCGTCAGCGCCGCATCCTCGATCATGTCCTCCTGCCCGCCGACGAGCCGCTGACGGCCCAGCTCGACGAGGATGTCGCGCGCCGGAATCCCGTACTTCGCTTCCGCACGCTTCGCGAACAGCAGGAACGACGAGTAGACGCCCGCATAGCCGAGCGTCAGCGCGTCGCGGTCGAGACGGATCGGCGCATCCATGATCGGTACGACGAGATCCTCGGCGACGTCGGAAATCGCGAATACGTCGACGCCCGTTTCGACCCCCATCCGGTCGCACACCGCGACGAACACTTCCATCGGCGTGTTGCCCGCGCCGGCGCCGAGGCCGGCCGCCGCCGCGTCGATCCGGTTCGCGCCGGCGGCGACCGCCGCGACCGAATTCGCGACGCCCATCGCGAGGTTGTGGTGGCCGTGGAAGCCGAGCTCCGTCTCCGGCTTCAGCGCGTCGCGCACCTGGCCGATTCGCGCGGTCACGTCGTCGGGCAGCATGTGGCCGGCCGAATCGGTGATGTAGATGCAGTTCGCGCCGTACGACTCCATCAGCTTCGCCTGTACGACGAGCTGTGCCGGCGACGACATGTGCGCCATCATCAGGAAGCCGACCGTGTCGAGCCCGAGCGTGCGTGCGAGGCCGATATGCTGCTCGGACACGTCGGCCTCGGTGCAGTGCGTCGCGACGCGGATCGTGCCGACGCCGAGTGCGTGCGCCATGCGCAGGTGCTCGACGGTGCCGATGCCGGGCAGCAGCAGCGCGGACACCCGGGCCTGTTTCAGCTCCGGGATCACGGCGCTCAGGTACGCCTCGTCGGTGTGCGCGGGAAACCCGTAGTTGACCGACGCGCCGCCGAGGCCGTCGCCGTGCGTGACCTCGATCAGCGGCACGCCGGCCGCGTCGAGCCCGCGCGCGATGTCGCGCATCTGGTCGAGCGTGATCTGGTGGCGCTTCGGGTGCATCCCGTCGCGCAGCGACATGTCGTGGACGGTGATCTTCTTGCCTGCAAGTGACATCGTGTGGCTCCTCGGCTCAAGCGGTGGCGGCCGTCGCGGCCAGCATCTGTTCGGCGAAACGCTCGGCCGTGGCGGCCGCGGCGGCGGTCATGATGTCGAGGTTGCCCGCGTACTTCGGCAGGTAGTCGCCGAGCCCCTCGACTTCCATGAACACCGACACGCGATGGCCGTCGAACACCGGGCCGTTCTTCAACGTGTAGCCGGGCACGTAGCGTTGCACTTCCTTGACCATCGCATGCACGGACGCGGTGATCGCGTCGACGTCGGGCGGCCCGTCGGTCAGGCAGTGGATCGTGTCGCGCATGATCAGCGGCGGCTCGGCCGGGTTGATGACGATGATCGCCTTGCCCTTGCGTGCGCCGCCGACCTGTTCGATCGCGCCGGACGTCGTGCGCGTGAACTCGTCGATGTTCTTGCGCGTGCCGGGGCCGACCGAGCGCGACGACACGGTCGCGACGATCTCGCCGTACGCGACCGGCTGTACGCGCGACACCGCATACACCATCGGAATCGTCGCCTGGCCGCCGCAGGTCACCATGTTCACGTTCGTCTGCGCGCTGTCGAGATGCGCATCGAGGTTCACCGGCGGCACGCAATACGGCCCGATCGCCGCGGGCGTCAGGTCGATCATCTTCACGCCGAGCGCGGTGAGCTTGTCGGAATTGTCGCGATGCACGTATGCCGACGTCGCGTCGAATGCGATGCGGATCTCGTCGCCGACGACGTGCGGCAGCAGCCCGTCGACCCCCTTGTCGGTGGTTTTCAGGCCGAACTCGCGTGCGCGTGCGAGGCCGTCGGATGCCGGGTCGACGCCGACCATCCACACGGGTTCGAGCACCGGCGAACGGCGCAGCTTGTACAACAGATCGGTGCCGATGTTGCCCGGCCCGATCAATGCGCATTTGATTTTCTTCATCGGGAGTGTTCCTTTAGATAAAGCGGACGTCGCAGCTGCCGATGCCGGCGATGTGCATCGACAGCGTGTCGCCGGCCGTGACCGGAATCAGTTTCGCGAGCGAGCCGGACAGCACGATCTCGCCGGCAAGCAGCGGCACGTCGTAGGCGGCGAGCGTGTTCGCGAGCCACGCGACCGCATCGGCGGGATGGCCGAGCGCCGCATCGCCGCGACCGCGCGCGACGGGCTCGCCGTTTTTCTCGATCGTCATCTCGCAGGCGGCGAGATCGAGCGTGCGCGGATCGACGCGCGCATCGCCGAGTACGTACACACCGCACGAAGCGTTGTCGGCGACGGTGTCCTCGATCCGGATCGCCCAGTCGCGGATGCGCGAATCGACGATCTCGAAGCAGGGCGCGACGGCGGCCGTCGCGGCGATCACGTCGGTGCGGTCGATGCCGGGGCCGCGCAGGTCGTGCGCGAGGATGAACGCGATCTCGCCCTCGGCGCGCGGCGCGATCAGCGAGTCGGTCGCGATCGCTTCGCCGGCCGCATGGTGCATGCCGGACAGCAGGATGCCGAAATCGGGCTGGCGCACGTTGAGCATGTCCTGCACGGCCTGGCTCGTCACGCCGATCTTCTTGCCGACGACCGCTTCGCCGTGTTCGACGCGGCGTTCGATGAAGCGCTGCTGGATGAGATAGGCATCGTCGAGCGACAGACGGCGCGGGCGGCTCGACAGCGGCGCGACCGGCGCGCGCGCGTGCCACGCGGCGTACAGCTCGTCGCCGAGCGTCGTATGCAGGCGGGAAGACATGAAAGGGCCCTCGAATGGAAAAAGGCCGCCGTCGCGGGCGGCGTCGTGCGCCGGAGCGGGGGCTCCGGCGCGTGGAGCGCGGGCAGGCCGCGTCGATCGATCAGTTGCCCGAACTACGGATCGCGTCCGGCGAGAAATACGCTTCGCTGAACTGCGGGCTGTTGTCGAGCTTCGGCATCGGGCCTTCGTTGGTGAGGCGGTCGGCCATGTATGCGCCGGAGATCAGGTCGTGGAAGAACACGACGCCCGGATAGAACGTCTTCGCGTCGTACGCATACAGCGTCGTCGCGACGTTGGTGCGCCACAGCTGGCCGCGCGCGTCGTAGTTGTCGGCGAGCAGCGTCATCCAGGAATCCTCGTCGATGTACAGCACGCGCTTCGCATACTGATGACGGTAGTTGCTCTTCAGCGTCGCCTGCAGCACCCACACGCGATGCAGTTCGTAGCGGATGTACGCCGGGTTTTCATGCCCCTTGGTCAGCAGGTCCGCATACTTGACCGAGCTGTCCATCGCCTTGTAGTTGTCGTACGGCACGTAGATCTCGCGCTTGCCGACGATCTTCCAGTCGTAGCGGTCGCCGGGGCCGTTGTACAGGCGATCGTCGTCGACGGTGCGAAAGCCGCCCGGGCCCTGCGGCTGGTCATAGCCGTATTCCGGCGCCTGGCGCACGCGCCGGGTGCCGGGGTTGTACATCCACGTGCGCGACGCGTTGTCCGCGCCGGCCTTGTCCCAGTTCTGGAAGCCGACGATCAGCGAGCCGCGGTCGGACAGCGGCAACTCCGTCGCGTTGCGGTAGAACGTGCGGTTGTTCAGGTCATTCTTCACGTCGTACTTGCCGACGTTGCGCGGCGAGTAGATGTCGTAGCGCACCTTGCCCCACGCGATGTTGCCGTCGGAATAGACGACCGCCTGGTCGTAGGTTGCCTGCTCTGCACCGATCGCCGACGACATGCGCTGATTCCACAGCAGCTCGGCCGCCGTCTTCGGGATCGGATAGGGCACCTGCGGCGGCGCGTTGGTCAGCCCGTTCGCGTCGGACGTCATCGTCGAATCGGGCGCGTACGTGCGGATGTCCTTGTAGACGGAATCGGTGTAGCGGAAATCGCGATGACTCGGGTAGACGTTGATCTTGAACGTGGCCGGATAGCGCTTGAACATCGCCTTCTGACCGTCGGTCAGATGCTCCGCATACTGCGCCATGTTGTCCGCGGTGATCGTCGCGATCGGCTTCTCGTTCGCGAACGGATCGGGGTAGCGGCCGCCGCGCTTGTACTGCACGTCGGGCGGCGTGCCGAGCCACTTGCCCGACCACTCCGGCACGCCGTTGTCCTTGCTCGCGGCGCGCAGCGCGCCCATCGGCGTCAGCGGGCCGTCGAGCGCCTTCAGGTCGTCCGGCGTGACCTTCGGGAACGACGCCGTCGCGACGACCGCGCACGCGGCCATCACCGAGGCGCGAAGGAGGGGGAGATGAATGCGTTTCATATCGATCCTCTTGTTGCTGAGTGACGAGCGGCCGGGCCGCTCAGAAGTGATAGGTCGCCGTGGCCAGCACGTAGTCGCGATCCGAGAGCGGACGCGTGACCGGGTTCGGCGAGCCGAGGAACTTGGCATAGACGAGCGACAGCTGCAGGTTGCTCAGGCGCGTGAAGGTCAGGCCGGCCGTCACGCGGTGATCGCCCTGGCCCGTCAGCGAGCCGAGCGCGCCGGCGAGCGGCGACGTGCCCGTCAGGTCGTGCGTGTAGGTCAGCGGCACGTCGAGATCCCAGCCGTTGAACACGTTCTTGTAGCTGAGCGTCCATGCGATCTCCATCGCGAGTGCGTTGCGCGAATTCGACAGCGTGGTCGAGCCGTCGAGCGCCGAGATGCTGCCTGCGTGCACGTACGTGAGTTCGCCGATCAGCGATTGCGAGTTCGCGAGGAAGCTCGGCCCGATCGAGTAGATGCCGGACAGGTTGGTTTGCAGCACGTTCGCGCGGGTCGACTGCGGGCCGGTCGCCGTATTGACCAGCACGGCCGCGCCCTGGCGGTACGACACTTCGCCCGCGACGTTCACCGGGCCGACCTGCGTCGAGAAGCTCGCGCCGGTCAGCTTGATGTTGCTGAAATACTTCTGCTGGTACTGCAGCGTCGGGAAGTACGTCGTGACGACGCTCGGATTCATGTCGTTGTAGTGCAGGTGGTACAGGCCGAGCTCGGTGTCGCCGAGTATGCGAAAGCGCGCGCCGATCCCCCACTGGTTGCGTGCGCTCGGCTTGTCGTCCGGGCCGCGCGGAATGATCATCCCGCCCGGGCCGATGATGTATTGCGCGCCGGGGCCCGTGACGTCGGAGTAGCTCCAGTACGTGCCGGGCGCGGTCAGCCGGTTCTGCTGGTACGAGAACTGGTAGTAGCCGAGCAGGCTGAAGTTCGGCGTGATCTGCCACTGCGTCGAGATCTGCGGCACCGGCAGCAGGATGTCCTTGACCTCGGCGCCGGCCATGTACGACTTGGTCGCGTCGGACGGCCCCTGTGCGCCCGCGATGTTCGGGAAGAACAGGCTTTCGCCCCAGGCGACCACCTGATCGCCGACCTTCACGTTCAGGCTCGTCGAACCGAGATGGAACGTGTTGTACGCGTACGCGGCGAGCAGCGTCGTGTGGCCGCCCGACCAGTAGCGCGCGTCGCTCGTGAAGTCGTTGTACTGGCCGGAGTGGTTCACGGTGCCCGGCGCGTCGTTGTAGTTCGGGCGCCGATACGCCTGGTCGTAGAACGTGTCCGCGCGAACGAATATCCCCCAGTCGTCATGCTTCAGGTTCACTTCGCCGAGCAGGCTGACCTGGTTCTCGATCAGCTTGTTCTTCGCGAAGTTGCGATCGCCGTCGTCGCCGTTGATGTTCGCCGGCGTCAGCAGATTGCCGCTCGGCGCACGGGTGCGCATGCCGAGGCCGTAACTGAGCGTGAACGTATAGTCCAGCGTCGTGTCGGCGCCAAGCGCGATCGTGCTGCCGGCGTGTGCGTCCGGAACGGCGCACGTCAGCAGCGCGGCGGCCAGCGTCGACAGCGTGGCGGCGGCCCGCTTGTCGGTACGGCGCGAAATCCGTTGATGCATGGTGTCTCCTCTTGGGGTATCGACGACGGTCGACTCTGTGTGTTGTCGTGAGAGGCAGAGTAGGGAGATCGCGGTAGCAGGGAATCGTCAAAATGAACTAGAGGACTTCCCTAGCATCGGCAACGACCGGCTGCGCACCGTGCGCATCGCATGGTTCAGCGCGCGTCCGTCCGTGCGGCCGACAGGAACGCGGGCCGTTCGCCGCCGCCGTCGAGTCGCAGGTTCGCGCCCGACGTGTACGACGCGTCGGGCGATGCGAGGAACAGGCAGGCGGCGGCGACGTCGTCGGGTGTCGCGAGCCGGCCGGCGGGAATCGTCGCGCGAATCGCGTCGAGCGCGGCATCGTCGCCGTAGTGGCCTTCGGTGGCCGCGTCGGTCTGCACGAGGCTCGGGCTGATCGCGCACACGCGCACGCGCGGCGCCCACTCGACCGCGAGCGACGTGACCGCGTTGACGAGGCCGGCTTTCGCGGCGCCGTACGCGGCCGTACCGGGCGACGGTCGCGATGCGCTGACGCTCGCGATGAACAGCATCACGCCGCCCGTGGATTGCGGCTGCATGATCGCGTTCACGCGCTGCGCGAGTTGCAGCGGCGCGATCAGGTTCAGCCGCACGATCGATTCGGTGAAGCGCGGCGACGCATCGGCCGCGAGCGCGAACGGCGAGCCGCCCGCGTTGTTGACGAGCACGTCGAGGCCGCCGGCCATGTCGCGAATCGTCGCGAGCATCGCGTCGACCTGCTCGATGTCGCGCAGGTCGGCCGCGACGAAGGCAGCCGTG
Organism: Burkholderia sp. EMB26; assembly: GCF_024730645.1. Classification (NCBI taxonomy): domain Bacteria; kingdom Pseudomonadati; phylum Pseudomonadota; class Betaproteobacteria; order Burkholderiales; family Burkholderiaceae; genus Burkholderia; species Burkholderia sp. EMB26. The sequence goes on along the minus strand of NZ_CP078071.1, from coordinate 644,677 downwards.
CGGCCATTCGCCGACGGCGGCGTATCGGGCGCGCTGCGTCCGCAGACGAACACGCGCGCCCCGGCCGCGAGGAACCGTTCGGCGATGCGCCGCCCGATGCCCTTGGTGCCGCCCGTCACGAGCACCGTCTTGCCGCTGTAGTCGAATCCGTTCATCGTCGCCTCCGTTTCGGTGGACCGATGATAGGAACAAGTGCGCGCGGCTTCGTAGTCTGAAAGGATGATGCCGGCCTGCGCCGGCGGCGCAATCATCGTGGCAGGCATCCATCGAACGACGAAGGAGACAATCCGCGATGACGACCCCCACGACGCCGCCGGCCGGCATCTTCACCGACGTACCGGGCGGCATGCGCCTGCATCATTTCGAGGCGGGCGAGGGCCGGCCGGTGGTGTTCATTCACGGCAGCGGGCCGGGCGCCAGCGGCTTCAGCAACTTCAAGCACAACTATCCGGCGTTCGCGGCGGCCGGCCATCGCGCGATCGTCGTCGACCTGCCCGGCTACGGGCAGTCGTCGAAGCCGTCCGACGTCGCCTATACGCTCGATTTCTTCGTCGGTGCGCTGCATGCGCAACTCGCCGCGCTCGGGATCGGGCCGGCCGTGCTGCTCGGCAATTCGCTCGGCGGCGCGATCGCGCTGAAATACGCACTCGACTACCCGGACGAAGTGGACGGGCTGATCATGATGGCGCCCGGCGGCGTCGAGGATCGCGACACCTATTTCCGGATGGAAGGGATTCAGCGGATGGTGAAGCTGTTCACCCATCGCCAGATGAATGACGACACGATGCGCGAACTGCTGACGCTGCTCGTGCACGATCCGGCGATCGTCACCGACGCGCTCGTCGCCGAGCGGATGAAGGTATGCGTCGAGCAGCCGACCGAAGTGCTGTCGACGATGAGCGTGCCGAACCTGACCGCGGCGCTCGGCGATCTGCGCAGCCCGGTGCTCGGTTTCTGGGGTACGGACGATCGCTTCAATCCGGTCGGCGGCGCGCTGACCTTCCTCGAACGCTGCCGCGATGCGCGCTTCGTGCTGATGAACCGCTGCGGCCATTGGGTGATGGTGGAGCACGCCGATTATTTCAATCGGGAATGCCTCGATTTTCTTGCGGCGCGGAATACGCGATAACGCCGGATGTGCTCGAAGGCGCCCATCCGAATACAAGGAGACGACATGAAACTCATCGAAGAACTGTTCGACCTGCGCGGCAAGGTGGCCGCGATCACCGGCGGCGCGCGCGGTATCGGCGCCGAGACGGCGCGTACGCTGGCCGCGGCCGGCGCGAGCGTCGCGATTCTCGACGTGCTGTCGCAGCCGGCGCAAGCGCTGGTCGAGGACATCCGCGCACAGGGCGGCCAGGCCGCATTCTGGTCGCTCGACGTCACGCACGAGGCGGATGTGGCGCGCGTGTTCGACGAGATCGTCGCGCGCTTCGGGCGCCTCGACGTGCTCGTGAACAACGCGGGCATCGAAGGGCACAACGTGCCGACGCACGAGCTCACGCTCGCGCAATGGCAGCGCGTGCAGGACGTGAACGTCAACGGCGTGTTCCTGTGCACGCGCGCGGCGATTCCGCATATCGACGCAGCCGGCGGCGGGTCGATCGTGAACCTGTCGTCGATGTACGGGATCGTCGGCGGCCCCGACGTGCCCGCGTATCACGCGTCGAAGGCCGCGGTGAGGATGATGGCAAAGGTCGACGCGATGCTGTACGCGGCGAAGAACATCCGCGCGAACTCGGTGCATCCCGGCTATATCCGCACGCCGATGCTCGAGGACGCGTTTCGCCAGATGGGCCAGGACCCCGATCGCGCGTTCGAGTACATGCAGACGCACGTGCCGATGGCGAAGATCGGCAATCCGCGCGATATCGCGGCCGGCATCCTGTATCTCGTGTCGCCGGCAGGCCGCTACGTGACGGGCGCGGAGCTCGTGATCGACGGCGGGTTTACCGCGCGCTGATACGGCGCGCTCGCGCAACGGAACAGGAGACAGGCAGTTGAAAGTGCTCGTGGCAGTGAAACGCGTGGTCGACGCGAACGTGAAGGTCGGCGTGAAATCCGACCGGACGGGCGTCGATATCGCGAACGCGAAGATGTCGATGAACCCGTTCGACGAAATCGCGGTGGAAGAAGCGGTGCGGTTGAAGGAGGCTGGAGTCGCGACCGAAGTGGTCGCGGTATCGGTGGGTGTCGCGCAGGCGCAGGAAACGCTGCGCACGGCGCTGGCGATCGGCGCGGATCGCGCGATTCTCGTCGAGTCGAATGAAGGCGTCGAACCGCTGGGCGTCGCGAAGGTGTTGAAGGCGCTGGTCGACCGGGAGCAGCCGCAATTGGTGATTCTCGGCAAGCAGGCGATCGACGACGATGCGAACCAGACGGGCCAGATGCTGGCCGCGCTGGCCGGTCTGCCGCAGGCGACGTTCGCGTCGAAAGTCGTGATCGCCGACGGCCATGCGACGGTGGCGCGCGAAGTCGACGGGGGCGCGCAGACGCTGTCGCTTCGACTGCCCGCGGTCGTGACGACCGACCTGCGCCTGAACGAGCCGCGCTACGTGACGCTGCCGAACATCATGAAGGCAAAGAAGAAGCCGCTGGAAACGGTGAAGCCCGACGATCTCGGTGTCGACGTATTACCGCGCGTGAAGACGCTCAAGGTGAGCGAGCCGCCGAAGCGCGCGGCCGGCGTGAAGGTGCCGGACGTGAAGACGCTGGTCGGGAAGCTGAAGACCGAAGCCAAGGTGCTGTAACAGGGAACGCAACGACATGACGATTCTGGTAATGGCCGAGCACGACAACGTGTCGATCAAGGCCGCGACGTTGAATGCGGTGGCCGCGGCACGGGCGCTCGATGCCGCGGGCGTCGGCGATGTTCACGTGCTGGTCGCGGGCCACCACGCGCAAGCGGCGGCCGATGCAGCGGCAAAGATCGAGGGCGTTTCGAAGGTGCTGCTGGCCGACGCGCCGCATCTGGCGGAGGGCCTGGCGGAAAACGTCGAAGCGACCGCGCTGAACATCGCGAAGGACTACTCGCACATCCTCGCGCCGGCCACCGCGTACGGCAAGAACGTCGCGCCGCGTATCGCCGCGAAACTGGATGTCGCACAGATTTCCGAGATCACGGCCGTTGTATCGGCCGACACGTTCGAGCGCCCGATCTACGCGGGCAACGCGATCGCGACCGTGCAGTCGGGCGATCCGGTCAAGGTCGTCACGGTGCGGGCGACCGGCTTCGATCCGGTTTCGGCGGAAGGCGGCAATGCGACGGTCGAGAGGATCGACGCAGCGGCAGACGTCGGCACGTCGCACTTCGTGAGCCGTGAAGTGACGAAACTGGATCGGCCGGAACTCACCAGCGCGAACATCGTCGTGTCGGGCGGCCGCGGACTGGGCAGCGGCGAAAACTACACGAAGGTGCTCGAGCCGCTGGCCGACAAGCTGCAGGCCGCGCTCGGCGCATCGCGCGCGGCAGTCGACGCCGGCTACGTGCCGAACGACTATCAGGTCGGCCAGACCGGCAAGATCGTCGCGCCGCAGCTGTACGTCGCGGTCGGCATTTCGGGTGCGATCCAGCACCTGGCCGGCATGAAGGATTCGAAGGTGATCGTCGCGATCAACAAGGATCCCGAAGCACCGATCTTCAGCGTGGCCGATTACGGTGTCGTCGGCGACCTGTTCACGCTCGTGCCGGAAGCGGTCGCGGCGCTCTGACGATGCCGCTGTTCGAATTCAACGGGATGCGGCCGCGCGTCGATCCGTCCGCGTACCTCGACCCGAGCGCGGTCGTGATCGGCGACGTGACGATCGGCGCGCGCTGCTACATCGGCCCGCATGCGAGCCTGCGCGGCGACTTCGGCGCGATCGTCGTCGAAGACGGCAGCAACGTGCAGGACGGCTGCGTGCTGCACGTCGGGATCGGCGAGACCTGCCGGCTGGGCGTGAACAGCCACATCGGCCACGGCGCGATCGTGCATGGCGCGACGCTGGAGCCGGACACGATGATCGGCATGAATGCGGTCGTGATGGACGGTGCGACGATCGGCGCAACGACGATCGTCGCGGCCTGTGCGTTCGTGAAGGCCGGCTACGACGTGCCGCGCGGCGTGCTGCTGGCGGGCATGCCGGCGCGTGTCGTACGCCGGCTGAGCGGCGCGGAGATCGACGCGAAGGCGAATGGCACGCGGATTTATCAGCAACTGGCGGCGGATTGCCTGAAGACGATCAGGCCGGTCGTCGATTGAGCGCGGTGGCGCGGAGAGCCGCCCCGCGATCCATGCGGCATCGCGCCTGAACGCGCGAAATCCTTCCGCCGTCGCGACGCATGCCGGCTTCCGTCGAGGTTGCGACAATCGATGCGCTTTTACGCATGCGGGTCAATCGGGACGATACCGGATCGATTGCGTCATGCATCGCCATTGGCTTAAGATCGTCGGGAAATCATCCCACGCCTTCAGCGTCAATGAAAAAGAGCATAAGCCTGCGGGTCGCCATCATCGCTTCGGCCGTTGCCGTGTACAGCATCTACATGCATGTCCAGCAGTTGATCAGCGGCTGCATGTGGGTCAGGGGCCATCAGCGCTGCAGTTTCGAAAACAGTACGAATTTCGAGGGCTGGATGGATCTGGACCTGATGATCACCTGCTGCTGGGTCGCCGCGGCGGTGGTCGGGTGGATTTCCGTTGCGCAGGGCACGAAAAAAACGGGTTAGCAGCGCCACGCACGTCCTCGTTAAACGGGTACGACATGGCCATTCGATCGGGTCGAGCCTGTCAATCCGTGACAACGCGCATTCGCGGCCTGGTCGCGACGGCGCACGCGATGCGTTCGAGCCGGACATGAACGCGTGAGTCTGCGCCGGCAGACGCCGTCATCGCGGTCCCCGGCGAGATGGGCGTCAGCGCGTGGGTCGCGCGAGGGGAGGTTCCCGTGCAATTTCCGACAGGATCGGTAGTCGCGCTCAGTTCGGCCGCCGCGACGATGTTCTCGATGGGCATGCTGTTTCTCGGCTACTGGGGGTTGCACGAAGCGCTGCCCTGGCGGTTCGGCGACTACGTCGTGATCGTGCCCGCGCTGGCGGGTTTCGCGTGCCTCGCCAGCGTGCCGTTTCTCGCCACGTCGCCGATGAAAACCCCCGGCGACGAGTCGCGAATGTTCGTCGCGCGGCGCGTGTTTCTGTGCGGCGCCGGCGCCGTGTGGTGTGCGATCGTTGCTTCGCTGATCGTGTGAGAACAGGGGGACGAGACGGTTTCCGGCGCAACCCGGCGAACGCATCCTGAAACGTCTTACGTGAGGCCGGAACCCCCGGTTTTCACGCCGCCACGACCGCTTTGCTTTCCCCGATCGCGTGCACTAGATTCGAAGCGTTCGTCTGTTTCAGAGCGCGAGGTGGAGCCATGACGCCGTGGGAAATTCAGGGAACCGAAATGATCAGTTGCAATTGCTCATACGGTTGCCCTTGCCAGTTCAATGCGCTGCCGACCAACGGCAACTGCGAAGCGATGGGGGCGATTTCGATCGACAGCGGCCACTACGGCGACGTGGTGCTCGACGGCGTCAGGATCGCGGTGGTGTTCCAGTGGCCGGGCGCCGTTCACGAAGGCAAGGGCAAGTGCCAACCGATCGTCGACGAGCGTGCCAGTCCGGCACAGCGCGAGGCCGTGCTGAAGATCATGACCGGTCAGGATACCGATCCGTTCGCGACGATGTTTTCGGTGTATGCGTCGACGCTCGAGCACGCGTTCGAGCCGATCTTCACGAAGATCGATTTCGACGTTGACGTCGATGCGCGGCGCGGCCGGATTCACGTGGACGGTGTGTTCGACGCAGCCGGCGAACCCATCCACAATCCGGTGACGGGTGCCGAGCACCGTGTGCGGATCGACCTGCCGCACGGTTTCGAATACGAGCTGGCCGAGATCGGTTCGGGCACGGGGCGCTCGCAGGGCAACATCGCGCTGAATCTCGACGGAACCTATGCGCAATTCGCGCGGCTGCATCTGAACAACCACGGGCTGATCCGGCATCGCGCCGCGGCATGACGCCGTTCGACACCTGGCTCGCCCGCGAGCGCGCCGTCACGCTGATCGGCATGGCCGCGCTCGTCGGCCTGTGCTGGTTCTATCTGTGGACGGGCGCGGGAACCGGCATGTCGGCGCGGGAGATGACGACCGTCGCGCTGTTTCCGCATCGGCTGGCGGACGGCATGGGCAGCATGGATCCGCCTCTGCCGACCGTGATCGCGATGTGGTGGGTGATGATGATCGCGATGATGACGCCCGGCGCGGCGCCGCTCGTGATGCTGTACCGGCGCGTGCTACGGCAGCACGGCGACGGGGCGACGGGATCGGCGTTCACGTCGGTGGCGCTGCTGGCCGGCTATCTGACGACGTGGCTCGCGTTCTCGATCGGCGCGGCGCTGCTTCAGGCGCTGCTGCAACCGGCCGGGCTGATCTCCGCGATGATGCTGTGGTCGAAGAGTGCGCGCCTTTCCGCGATCGTGCTGGCGCTGGCCGGGCTTTATCAATTCTCGCCGCTGAAACGCGCGTGCCTGCGGCAATGCCGGGCGCCGGCTGCATTCCTGGTCGCGCACTGGCGCCCGGGCGTCGCCGGCAGTTTCCTGCTGGGAGTGCGGCACGGCATCGTTTGCGTGGGCTGCTGCTGGTTACTGATGGCGCTGCTGTTCGTCGGCGGCGTGATGAACGTGGTGTGGATCGTCGCGTTGTCGCTGTTCGTGTTCGTGGAGAAGGTGCTGCCCGGTGGCGAGCGTATCGGCCGCGTGCTGGGTGTCGTGCTGATCGCGTGGGCCGGTGCGACGTTGATCGTGTGATGCGTGGCGCTGGCTGGCGACGGAAACGCGCTGGCTCGACGGGAGATGCTCGATGAAGACCTGTTTTCGCGCTGTCGTCGTGTCGTGCGCGATGGCGACCATTGCCATGCCGGCGCTCGCCGGCGGCGACATGCCGGACATGAACGCAGGCGACGCGACCATGTCGGCGTCGAATGCGACGCTGACCGATGCCGAAGTCAAGGCAATCGATGCCGGCCGCAGGCTCGTGATGCTGAAGCACGGCGCGCTCGACAACATCGGCATGCCGCCGATGACGATGGCATTCAAGGCCGGCGACGCGGCGATGATTCCGCCGCTGCATGTGGGCGACAAGGTTCGGGTTCGGGTGGAAAACGTCAACGGCACGCTGACGATCGTGAAGCTGGTGAAGCGGCCGTGACGAGGATGCTGCCGGTTTTTCCCGGTCGGTGCTACGTAACGCGGGGCCGGTGTTACGTCAGCGCGATCGGAATGCCAGGACGGGACGCGCCGCGACGCACGATCCGCACGCGATGTGCCGTGACGCGCAGTGCGGCCCGGACCGCGATCGAAAGGCGATCGTGACAATGTGAAGGAGGCCCACGGAGATGGCACGCTAGATGCTTGTTGACGTGATCGAGCTGAATAGCGAACGGGGGCTTCCATGCACAATCACTTCACCAAGGCGAACGTTTCACTCGCCGCCATTGCCACTGCGTGTGCGCTCGCGGCGTGCGGCGGCGGTGACATTACGGCGCCGACGCTGGCCGGCAACACCATCGGGACGAGTACGAGCGGGACGAACGGAACCGGTGGTACGAGCGGGACCAGCGGCACGAGCGGGACGAGCGGGACGAGCGGGACGAGCGGCACAAGCGGGACGAGCGGCACAAGCGGCACCAGTGGCACCAGTGGCACCAGTGGCACCAGTGGCACCAGTGGCACCAGTGGCACCAGTGGCACCAGTGGCACGAGCGGCACCAGCGGCACGAGCGGAACCAGCGGCACGAGCGGAACCAGCGGCACGAGCGGAACCAGCGGCACAAGCGGAACCAGTGGCACAAGCGGAACCAGTGGCACAAGCGGAACCAGCGGCACGAGTGGAACCAGCGGTACACCCGGCACCAACGGCATCATCAGTTCCGTCGGCGCAGTCGTGCTGGCCGCGGGCTCGACGCTCGGCGACGTGACACTGCCCGGCGTCGGCAAGACCATGACGGCCGGGCCGGCCGACACGGTCACCGGCGTCGGCACGCTCATCCGCGACACGACGAATGCCGTGAGCAACGGTATCGGCCAGATCGGCTTCACGCCGAACCCGGTCGGCACGACGGTGACGGGCCTCGGCACCCTCGTCGGCTCGACCAGCAACCCGGTCAACGGTCTCAGCGAAACGGTGAAGGCGCTCGGCTCCGGCCCGCTGTCGCCGCTCGCGCCGATTACGACGCCCGTCGGCGGTCTACTCGACACGGTGGCCGGCGGCCTGAAGTCGGGCGGCACCATGCTCGGCTCGGCCCTGTCGTCGGGCCCGGTCCAGCAGGCGACGCAGGCGCTCAGCACGGCGATCACGCCGCTCGTGACGACGGCCGGTCAGCTCACGCAGCAGGCCGGCACCGCAACGGGCCTCGGGCAGCCGGTCGCGGGCCTGCTCGGGCAGGTCGGCGGAGCGATCACGTCGGCCGGATGGAAGGTGACGTCCACGTCGCCGCAGCCGATCGTCGGCGCGGTCGGCGGTCTCGTCCGGGCGGTCGGCAACACGGTGACCAATGCGGGCGGCCTCGTGAACCCGAGCGGCCCGAACGGCGCGGTGCCGGTCGCCGGTCTGGTGACGAGCGTGGTCGGCGGCATACCGGCGACCGTGCACGGTGGCGCCGAGACCGGTGCGAGCGGCGGCGGCTCGCCGCTGGGCGCGCTCGCCAACCCGCTCGCGCCGGTGACGTCGCTGGTGGGTGGCCTGCTCGGCGGCGCGGTCGGCAAATAGCCGGCTCGTGCCGATCGCCATGCGGGAACCCGGCCGCATGACCGGAGACGACGGCCATCGGTCGTCTTCGGTCCCGGCCGGGACCGGCGATGGAGCCTGAAACCGCGGCCCGCTACCTGCGCGTGTCGCCGGGCTTCGACGGCGGCCGTGCGAGCCCGCGCGCCGGCAGCGGCGTCGACATCACGATCGACGTGCGCGTTTCGCCGTACAGATTGATGCGTTCGATCAGTTGTTCGAGATGAGCCATGCTGACGGCGACCAACCGCATCACGTACGAATCCGCCCCCGTCACGTGATGGCATTCGACGACTTCGGGAATCGTCTCCAGCAGCTTCAGGAACTTCGCTTTCGCCGGTTGCTGCACCGTGATGCCGATCAGCGCGCTCACCGGATAGCCTGCCGCGGACGGGTTGATCCGCGCGATGTAGCCCTCGACCACGCCGGCGGCTTCAAGGCGCTTCACGCGTTCCGTCACCGCCGGCACCGACAGATGGACCTGGCGCGCGAGCTCCGTATAGCTGATGCGTCCGTTGTCCTGCAACAGCGCCAGTATCTTCCAGTCCAGATCGTCCATCGCGGCGGGCGTTTTTAAGGTGGAGTGCCTATTTTTCCTTAAAAACCGTATTCAGCGGGGGCCGGACTTTCCCTACGATGCCTGTTCGATCCACTGGATGCTGCAAGGGGCAGGCGATGCTGTTCATCAAATCCGTCGTGATGGGGTGGTCGATCGCGGCGCCGGTCGGCCCGATCGGCATGCTGTGCATTCAGCGCAGCCTGAGCCGCGGCTTCCAGGCGGGATTCGCGACGGGCATCGGCGCCGCATGCGCCGACGCGATTTACGGCCTGCTCGGCGCGTTGGGCGTTGCGGGCCTCGTCACCGCGTTCCCGATGCTGACCGTCGCCCTGAAAATCGGCGGCGGCGCGTTTCTCGTCTGGCTCGCGTGGACCATCGCGCGCCAGGCGCCGGCCGCGCCGGCGGGGCAACGCGAGCTGCCGCGTACGACGGTCCTGCGCGATTTCCTGACGACGTTCGGCCTCACGCTGTCGAACCCGATGACGATCGTGTCGTTCGTCGGGATCTTCGCGGCGCTCGGCCCGCTGCCGGACACGCAGGAAGGCGCGATGGAGGCCACCGTCGGATCGATGGTCGCCGGCGTGTTCATCGGTTCGGCCATGTGGTGGCTGTGCCTGAGCACCACGAGCGCCGCGCTGCGCACGAAGCTGTCGTTCGGGTTCATGCACGGGCTGTCGCGCGTGTCGGCGGCGATCGTCGCGGGATTCGGCGCGATCCAGCTGGTCGCGGGCGTGCGCGGACTGATCTAGACGCGCGGGGCAGCGCAGCGATCCCGGCCGATGCCGATGTCGTTCCCGGGTGCGTTTCTATTCATCGCCGGCTCCATTCGATGCGTGCAGGTGCGCGTGCACGAAGCGCGCGATTTCCTGGCTCAGCTCGATATCCTCCGGCGCGCCCATGAATCCGCCGTGCGGCATCCCCTCGAACACGTGCAGCTCCGTCGGCACCTGCGCGCGTCGCAACGCGCGATGCAGGCGCACGGCGTTCGACAGGAACAGGTCGCGCGTGCCGCTCTGGATGAAGGTCGGCGGGAAGCCGGCGGCGAAATCGCCGAACAGCGGCGACAGGTACGGATGCGCGAGATCGGCGCCGTTCGCGTAGAGCAGATTGTTCGCCATCAGCGGCCCCGGCAACACGACGTCGACCAGGCGGTTGGTCTCGAAGCTGTCGCCGGATTCGGTCAGGTCGGCTTCCGGAGACAGCAGCACGAGCGCGGCCGGCAGCGGCAGGCCCTCGTCGCGGGCGCGCAGCACCATCGCGGCGGCGAGATTGCCGCCGGCCGAACGGCCGCCGATGACGACGTGTTCCGGTGCGTAGCGCTCCAGCACGTAGGCATAGGTCGCGATGCAGTCGTCGAGCGCGGCCGGATACGGATGCTCGGGCGGCATCCGGTAGTCGACGCCGTAGCAGCGCACGCCGAGCCGGTCGGCCTGCATCTGCGCGCCGGCACGGCACGCGGCGCCGCCGCCGACGACCAGCGCGCCGCCGTGCAGGTCGATGGTCGCATAGGCGCTGGAAGCCTCGGCTTCCGGTGTCGCGACATGCACGTCCGCATCGCCGACGCGGATCGTCTCGACGCTCGAACGCAGATAGCCGGCGAGCTGCTCGACCGCGGCCGCGTAATGTGCGTCGGCGCTGGCCTTCACGCGCATCCACGCGTCGATATCGTCCGGGGCCGGCATCACGTGCAACGCGTTCAGCGGCACGCCGTCGTCGCCGGTCAGGCGTTGCAGCGCGGCGCGTGCTTCGTCGCTGATCGAGGTCGGGAAGGGAACGACACGGCTCGGCAGTACGACGCCGTCGGGTTTGTCTTTCATCGCTCGGGTTCCGTTCGGTGCGTCAGGCGGCCGACGGCCAGTGACGCAGCATCACGTCGAGCGCATCGAGGCTGCGCGACCACGACGCGTCGGAATCCGGCGCGCTGTGCGAGAAGCCGCCGGCGCTTTCGAGCGTCACGTAGCCCATGAAGAAGCCGCCGAGCAGACGGATCGCGTGCGCCTGTTCGGTTTCCGGCAGGTCGTAGCCGCGCAGCACCGCCGCCGTCATCCTGACGAGCTGCCCGCCCGCGCTTTCGGCGGCCCGTTCGGCGCTCACCGGATGGCGCGCGGCCGCAAAGCGGCCCGGATGCGCCCGCGCGTAGTCGCGATAGACGTTCGCGAGCGCGGCCAGCGCGTCCTTGCCGGTGCGGCCGGCCAGCGCGTCGGTGGCGCGATCGGCCAGCTCCTGCAGCGCGAACAGCGCGATCCGGCTCTTCAGATCGTCGAAGCTCGGGATATGGGAATACAGGCTCGCCAGCTTGACGTCGAAATGTCGCGCGAGCGCCGCGCCGGTGAGCAGCTCGAAGCCGGTTTCATCGGCGAGCCGCGCGCCGGCTTCGACGAGCTTGTCCACGGTAATGCCGGCACGCGCCATGACGAATGCTATGCGGATTAGTCAAAAAACTAATTCTATTAGGTTTGGCCGCGATGTCAATTTTCCGCGCGTGCCGGCGTGGCGCTTCATGCGGATGCGTGAGCTCGTCAGAACGTATAGCTGACCTTGCCGAACGCGGTGCGCCCGAGCGTGTTGTAGCCGTACGCGGTCATGTACTGCCGGTCGAACAGGTTCGACAGCGACGCCGACACGGTCAGGTGCGAATTGATCCGGTACGACGCGCGCAGGCTCACCGTCAGGTACGACGCCAGATACTGCCGGTTGGCCGGATCGTCGAACGTCGAACCGCCGTACAGCAGCGACGCGCCCGTGCTCAGCGCATGCAGCTTCAATTCGTCCCACGTGTGGTCGACGTTCAGGCTGACCGTCTGGCGCGGCCGGCGGCTGAGCCAGGTCTGGTTGGTCTCGTCCTGCGGATTCAGGATGCCGACCGCGATGCTCACCGGCGTTGAACGGCCGATCGTCCCCTTGTACGACAGGTCGATGCCGCGAATGTGCGAACGGCCGATGTTCATCGGCGAGAACGTTGCCGGGTTGTAGGCGATCAGGTTGTTGACGCGCGTATCGTAGATCGCCGCGGTGAAGGTGCCGTACGCCGTGTTCGCGTCGAGCGCGGCCTCGACCGACGTGCTGCGTTCCGGGCTGAGGCTCGGATTGCCGTAGCCGGGATAGTACAGGTCGTTGAACGTCGGCAGGCGGAATGCATTGCCGTACGACACGCGCGCCGTGTAGACCGGCGTGATCGCCCACGACAGCGCGGCGTTGCCGGTGTTCACCGCTTGCCCGGCGACGATCTCGTGGCGACCCGCGACGAACATCGTCACGCTGCCGAGCGTCGCCGACTGGTGCAGCGAGAACGCGGAATCGTTGCGCGTCGGTACGCCACCGGGAATGTCGACCGGCAGGAATGCCTGTTCGCGCGTGAAATCGTAGGCGAGCTTCGATTCGCCCGACAGCGGCAGGCCGAACAGATGAAATCCGTGCGCCTGATGGGTCAGCGACGTCGACGTGCTGATGCGTTGCGAATTGATCTGGTCCGTCGCGAGGGCCGGGTTGTCCGCATAGATGAACTGGCGGTCGTTCGCATAACCGAACGACTGGTCGAATTGCGTATCGGGCGTGATGTCGAGATGGAACGCGACGCCGGTCGTCAGCTGGTGATCGAGCTCGCGATTCGCGTAGCCGCTGTTGTCGTAGGACAGGTCGGAGCGGTGGTACAGCGCGAACGTCGAGATCGACCAGTTGTCGCGCGCATAGCCGAGCCGCGCGTCGAGATCCTGCGCGTGATACGGATTGCGGCCGTCTTCGTGACCGTAGAAGAACGGCCGCGTCGCGTCGATGCCGGCCGTGTTGTAGTCGTGCAGCCCGAGCGAATAGGTGAGCCCGCCGAGCGCGGCCAGCGGCCCCGTCGACGGCACTGTGCCCGACGTGCGGAACCGCGTGTCGAACGTCTTGTTCGTGCCGCCGCCGAACGACACGGTGGTCTGGTTCGGCTGTTGGGCGGCGCGGCGCGTGAAGAGTTGCACGACGCCGCCCATCGCGTTGTTGCCGAACGACGCGGCGGCCGGCCCGGAGATCACCTCGACGCGCTCGAACGCGTCGGTCGGCAGGTCGGCCCACGGCGCGATGCCGGTGGTCGGCGAGCCGATCCGGATGCCGTCGATGAACACGGCGACCTGGCTCGCCGACGAACCGCGGATGCTGACCGACGCGGACGAGCCGGGCCCGCCGTTCTGCGTGACGGTCACGCCCGGCAGCGTCGCGAGCGCCTGCGTGATGCTCGGGTCGGCCGGCGACAGCCGGTCGAGATCGTCGCGCGTGAGCACCTGGGTCGACGCGTAGCGCCGGTCGAACGATTCGGGCAGGTGCCGCGTGTCGGTCACGCTGATCGTCGGCAGGTCCGCCCCTTCCGCGGGCCCGGCGGGCTGCGCAGGCGCCGTGTCGCCGGCCGCATGGGCGAGCGGGGAAAGCAGCGCGGTGGCGGCGGACGTGGCGAGCAGGTGACGAAGGTTCATGAGACGGCGGGACAAAGCGAGTAGCGGGTACGGCGATCGTGAGCGGAGGGCGGACAAGCAACGGATGCCGACGGCGTGTCGGTGCGACGCTTCCGGCCGGGAAGCGGATTCGGGAACGATGGACATCTGGTGGATCCTGAGGTCGGGTCGTCCATGCAACGGGCGACCACCCGGGGGCGGTGCCTGGCGCATCGGGACACCCCGCCCGGTGCGGCTGCCTGGACCTCGGGTCGATGGCAGGTCTCCTGGCTCGCGGGTCGTCATCCGTGCGGGCCTTCCCGGTTTCCCAGTGGCATGCGGTGGCACGGATTCGCCGCTCACAGTTGCGGGGGCAGCCGCAGCTTCGAGGCGTTGCCTCGCCTGCGTTCCCTTTTGATCCCATCCCTGGGAACCATCAGCGCGCAAGGGTAATGGCGTGCGCTCGCGCACGTCAATCGTCCGGCTGCCTGCGGATGCGAAAAAACGTCATTGTCCCGCGTCAGCTTTCCGGATCCTTTCGTTTCATGCGCGCGGGCCGTGCGTCTGGTCTGACGAAACGGGGCGAGCGCGTGCCCTCGAGCCGGAACCGGCTCGGCGCGTTGCGCGGGCCGCGCTTTCCTCGACAGTTTCCCGTTCGAACCTGCCGCTCGCGTGCGCGATCTCGTTCAAACGGGCGAGGCGGAACCCGGGCGCGTATTGCACCGTGTGGATATCGCGGGTTCGAGCTGAACGGCCCGCACTCGATGACAGGAGACATCATGACCGACACCCGAAGCCGGTTCCTCGCCGGCCAGTGCACGCTCGCGCAGCGCCGCGCATCCGACCCGACAGGACGTTGACCGACATGACCGATTCGATTCGCTTCGACGGCGGCACCGCCGTGATTACCGGCGCGGCCAGCGGCATCGGCAGCGGGCTGGCACGCCACGCGGCCGCGCTCGGCATGCGCGTCGTACTGGCCGATCTCGATCCGGCGAAACTCGACGCGTTCGCCGCGACGCTCGACACCGACGTGCTGTGCGTGCCGACCGACGTCAGCCGGCCGGAAGCCGTCGACGCGCTGGCCGAAGCCGCATGGCGGCGCTTCGGCGGCGTCGACCTGCTGTTCAACAACGCGGGCGTGATGGCGACCGGCTTCAGTTGGGAAATCACGCCGGAGCGCTTCGAGCGCAGCTTCGCGATCAACGTGCACGGCGTGCTGAACGGGATTCGCAGTTTCGTGCCGCGCATGCTCGAACGCAACGCGCCGGCGCGGGTCGTGAACACCGCATCGGTCGGCGGCTTCCTGCCGAGCCCGCTGATGTCGCCGTATTCGGCGACGAAATTCGCGGTGGTCGCGCTGACGGAATCGCTGTACGGCGAACTGAAGATGCTCGGCGCACCGGTCGGCGTGTCGCTGCTCGCGCCGGGGCCCGTGCTGTCGGGCATCTTCAACGATCCGTTCGGCGCCGCGCACGACCGGCCCGAGGTGCGCGGTTTCGTCGACACGATGCGCACGATGCTGAACGCACACGGGCTCACGCCCGACGCGTTCGCCGAGCGGGTATTCGACGGTATTCGCGCCGGGCGCTACTGGCTGATTCCGCAACCGGAGACGCTCGACGGCGCGCTGCAGCGGCGCACCGACGACATCCTCGCCGCCCGCGATCCGTCGCTGCCGTCGTTCTGAATGCCGGCGGCCGGCGCGTGTCGTTACATATGCGTGCCGGCGTGCGTGCGGCCGCCCGGGTCGCCGCCGCGATCGGGCGGCGTATTGTTCTGATCGATCTTCGCGAACACGAAGCCGACGGGCGGCAACGCGGCGGGCGAACGGTGCGTCGCTTGCGCGACTGCGGGGGCCGGCGATGCGGCGGGAAAACCGGATGACGTCACGCCCGGTTGAGCGAACGCCGACAGGGAAGCGGCCGCCAGGGCGGCGGCGACGATCGCGTGCGTATTCATGGCGACTCCTTCACGACTGACTTCAGGACGACGTAATCAGTCTAGGGCGCGAAACTTAACGCGACGTGAAGGGTCGGCGGCGCGCGCATGACAGGATCTTCATGCGCGCCGCGACGGTCAGGCCGGTGCCGACACCAGCGCGCAGAAGTTCTCGAGATCGACGTTGCCGCCGCTGATCACCACGCCGACGCGCTTGCCCTGCAGCGCATCCTTCATCCGTCGCACGGCGGCGAACGACAGGCAGCCGGTCGGCTCGACGACGAGCTTCATGCGCGTGGCGAAGAAGCGCATGCAGTCGACCAGTTCCGCGTCCGTCGCGGTCAGGATGTCGTCGACGTCGCGGCGGAGGATCGGGAACGTCAGGTTGCCGAGGTGCTGCGTCTGCGCGCCATCGGCGATCGTGCGCGGCGTGTCGATGTGCACGATCGTGCCGGACCGGAACGATTGCTGGGCGTCGTTGCCGGCTTCGGGCTCGACGCCGTACAGCTTCGCGTGCGGCGACAGCGCCCGCGTGGCGAGCGCGGTGCCCGACAGCAGGCCGCCGCCGCCGAGCGGCGTGAATACCGCGTCGAGCGGGCCGACTTCGTCGAACAGTTCCTTGGCCGCGGTGCCCTGGCCGGCGATCACGTCCGGGTGATCGTAGGGCGGAACCAGCGTGAGCCCGTGCTTCTCCGCGAGCTCGCGCCCGATCTGCTCGCGATCCTCGGTGTAGCGGTCGTAGGTCACGACGTTGCCGCCGTAGCCGCGCGTCGCGGCCATCTTCGCGGCCGGTGCGTCCCGCGGCATCACGATCGTCGCCGGAATGCCGAGGATGCGCGCCGACAGCGCGATCGCCTGCGCATGGTTGCCCGACGAGAACGCGACGACGCCGTGCCGGCGCTGTTCCGCGCTGAAGCGCGACAGTGCATTGAACGCGCCGCGGAACTTGAAGGCGCCCATGCGCTGCAGGTTCTCGCACTTGAAGAACACCTGCGCGCCGAGCGCGTCGTCGATCGTCCGCGACGTCATCACCGGCGTGCGGTGCGCATGGCCTTCGAGCCGGGCCGCGGCGGCGGCAACGTCGTCGTACGTGGGGAGAGTCGGAGAGTTCATGGTCGCTAGAGGTCGAAAAGGTCAGTCAACGGGAAATTCGATACGGGACGGCAGGGCGCGCGGCGTCACTTCGCATCGTTGTAGACGGTGGCGCGCGAGACGCCGAGATGCTGCGACACGATTTCCATCGCGCGGCGCACTTCGAGGAAGCCGTCGGCCTTCAGCGTCTGCATCAGCTCGCGGCGCTGGTCGGTCTTCAACTCGCGCGGCGTCGTCGCGAGGCGCGTCGCGAACGCGTCGATGCGCTGCCGGATCGCGTCCGCGCCGGCCGGGTCGAGCGTTTCGACGACGGTCTCGCCGTCCGTGCGGCAGAACTGGTTCAGCATGCCCTGGAAGCCGCGGAACAGCGTGACGTCGGCATTCAGGCACAGCGCGGCGACGTAGCGTCCGGTCGAATCCTTGATGCCGATCGACGTGCTTTTCGCGGTGCGGCCGTCGGCGAAGCGGTTCGGGTAGTTCGCGAGCACCTGCGGGAAATCGTCGTCGGCGATGCGGGCGAGGCCGAGCTCGGTCGCGGGATCGCCGACCGCGCGTCCGGACAGGTTGTTGTGGATCGCGAGGATCGCGTGCTCCGGCGTGCGCAGGTCATGCACGACGACCTCGGTGAACGGCGCGAACATCGCGCCGAGCCCTTCGGCGATGCGCTGCACCTGCTCGATCAGCGAGGCCTGTTCCGATGGCCGCGGTGTGTCGTTCGTGCTCATGCGTGGTCCTGGGGAGCCGGGGTGTCCGTCGTTTCCGATCGCGTGATGTCGGCCAGCAGCGGGCGCGCGATCCGGACGTAGTCGGCCGCGTCGAGCACGACCGAGCGGTCGAGCCGGCCCGCGTTGAACGCGATCTCGTCATTGTGTTCGACCAGTGCGGGATCGACGACGAGCGTCACGTTCGAATCGAATGCGAACGGCGGCACGGCGCCCATCACGCAGCGCGTGACGGCGGCCGCGACGTCGGGCGACGCGAGCGTCGCCTTGCGCCGGCCGAGCGCATCGGCGACCTTGCGGAAGTCGATCTTCAGGTGGCCGGGAATCACCGCGAGCGCGGTGGCGTCGCCGCCATCCTTGAACGTGCAGAGCATCGCCTTCGCGCCCTGTTCGGGACGGGTGCCGCGCAGCGCGGCGATCGCGTCGGATTTGCCTTCCGCCGGATGCTCGAGCACGCGGAAACGCGCGCCGGCGGTATTCAGCAGTTCGCACAGCGTGTCGAAAACGGGCGAGTCGTTCATGTTGCTCCGGAGCAGGCAGGCCGGCGCGCCGATGCGCGCGGATCAAAGAATTGTCCAAGTATAGACGTTTTGTCATGGCTGTGACAAAGGGGGCGCGCTCGTCGTTGCCCGACCGCGGCCCAGGCATGTCGTTCTTCAGCAGCCGAAAGGGCATTTCGTATTGCGGGATACGCGCCGGATTCCTGTCGCCGCGTTTTACCGCCGCTTGAAACCGTGTTTTGCATCGCAAAAACGCCTGGCTATCTCATTGAAAAACAACAGAAATTTATATCTTATGTCTTATATAAGACTTGACCGAAATTTCGCTGGACGGGATTACTATTGAGTCCATGCAGTT
This sequence comes from Burkholderia sp. EMB26, assembly GCF_024730645.1. Lineage (NCBI taxonomy): Bacteria > Pseudomonadati > Pseudomonadota > Betaproteobacteria > Burkholderiales > Burkholderiaceae > Burkholderia > Burkholderia sp. EMB26. The sequence goes on along the minus strand of NZ_CP078071.1, from coordinate 626,298 downwards.
CGCTTCGTCACACGCGGCGGGCACGCTGAACCCTTTACTCAAATGCGCTTCGTTCCCAGGAGATAGACATGTCCCAATATCAAGACGACATCAAGGCAGTGGCTGGTTTGAAGGAAAACCACGGCAGCGCGTGGAATGCCATCAGCCCCGAATATGCCGCCCGCATGCGTGCCCAGAACAAGTTCAAGACCGGCCTGGACATCGCGAAGTACACGGCGAAGATCATGCGCGCCGACATGGCCGCGTACGATGCCGATCCGTCCAAGTACACGCAGTCGCTGGGTTGCTGGCACGGTTTCATCGGCCAGCAGAAGATGATCTCCATCAAGAAGCACTTCAACAGCACCGAACGCCGCTACCTGTATCTGTCGGGCTGGATGGTCGCCGCGCTGCGCTCGGAGTTCGGCCCGCTGCCGGACCAGTCGATGCACGAAAAGACTTCGGTCAGCGCGCTGATCCGGGAGCTGTACACGTTCCTGCGCCAGGCCGACGCCCGTGAGCTGGGCGGCCTGTTCCGCGAACTGGATGCCGCGAAGGACGCGGCCGCCAAGGCCGCGATCCAGCAAAAGATCGACAACCACGTCACGCACGTCGTGCCGATCATCGCCGACATCGACGCCGGCTTCGGCAACGCGGAAGCGACCTACCTGCTGGCCAAGCAGTTCATCGAAGCGGGCGCGTGCTGCATCCAGATCGAAAACCAGGTGTCGGACGAGAAGCAGTGCGGCCACCAGGACGGCAAGGTCACGGTGCCGCACGAGGACTTCCTCGCGAAGATCCGCGCGATCCGCTACGCATTCCTGGAGCTGGGCGTGGACGACGGCATCATCGTCGCGCGTACCGATTCGCTGGGCGCCGGCCTGACCAAGCAGATCGCCGTGACGAACCAGCCGGGCGACCTGGGCGATCAATACAACTCGTTCCTCGATTGCGAGGAACTGTCGGCCGACCAGCTGGGCAACGGTGACGTCGTCATCAAGCGCGACGGCAAGCTGCTGCGTCCGAAGCGCCTGCCGAGCAACCTGTTCCAGTTCCGCGCCGGCACGGGCGAAGCGCGTTGCGTGCTCGACTGCATCACGTCGCTGCAGAACGGCGCCGACCTGCTGTGGATCGAAACCGAAAAACCGCATATCGCACAGATCGGCGGCATGGTCAGCGAGATCCGCAAGGTGATCCCGAACGCGAAGCTGGTGTACAACAACAGCCCGTCGTTCAACTGGACGCTGAACTTCCGTCAGCAGGCGTACGACGCGATGAAGGCAGCGGGCAAGGACGTGTCGGCTTACGACCGCGCGCAGCTGATGAGCGTGGAATACGACGAGACCGAACTGGCGCAACTGGCCGACGAGAAGATCCGTACGTTCCAGGCCGATGCATCGCGTGAAGCAGGCATCTTCCATCACCTGATCACGCTGCCGACGTACCACACGGCCGCGCTGTCGACCGACAACCTGGCCAAGGAATACTTCGGCGACCAGGGCATGCTCGGCTACGTGGCCGGCGTGCAGCGCAAGGAAATCCGTCAGGGCATCGCCTGCGTGAAGCACCAGAACATGTCCGGTTCGGACATCGGTGACGATCACAAGGAGTACTTCAGCGGCGAAGCGGCGCTGAAGGCCGCGGGCAAGGACAACACGATGAACCAGTTCTGATCGTCGTCCGACCCGAAGCACGAAGCCAGCCCCGCGGGGCTGGCTTTTTTTTGTCTGCCCGAGCCTGGCACGTCACCCGCGCACGGCCTTCACGACGTACTGGCTCGTCGGCACCACGTCGATCTTGTCGAAATCGATGAAGCGCCCGCAACTGTCCATCATCTCGGCCACGTTGCGCTGGAACTTCTCCTCGTCGCCGACCGCATCGAAAAACGCGTGCGGATCGGTCATCGCGGCGGCCGGGAAGCATTCCTCGACGATCGCGTCGTAGCCGGGCGCCGCATGCGTGAGCGCACGTACGACGACGTTCTGCACGTACAGGAAATTGTCCTGCGTATCGATCGCGACACGCGTGTGATGGCCGTGCCACACGTCGAGCCACGCTTCGTGCGTGAGGCGCGGCGGGCGCTTCAGGAATGCGAGCTGCGAGAAACCGGTCGTGCGCTCGCCGGGCCGCGCGGGGAAGCGCGTGTTCGGAATCGGCTGCGACTCGGTGACGAGATACGCGGCCATGTGCGGGACCACGGCGCGCACCGCGTCGTCGAACGGCTGGCGGAACATCGCGTTCGCGCTGTCGACCCATACCGCGACGATCCCGTCGATGCCCGGGTGCGTGTTGGTCTGCTTCAGGCCGGCGGCGGGTGCGACGTCGGCATCGGCGACGTTCACCTGCACGCCGTGCGCGCCGAGCGACAGCAGCCGGTCGGCGAGCTGCGCGCGTACGCCGCGGCTCCACTGATCGGGCGCGACCTGTGCATCGCGCCACAACACGTAAATGACTTTCTCCATGGTTCCGGCTCCGGAAAGGGAATGACGGGAGCGGCGGCGTGGCCGCCGCGGTTCAGGAAGCGGCTTCGGTCGATCCGGCCGCTCGATGCGCACCGGGGGCGAAGCGGTTCGCGGTCAGCGTGAACGACGGTGGAATCGGCGACGTGACGGTTTCGAACAACCGCTCGTGGCGCGTCGCATGAATGCGCCATACGCCGTCGCGCTTCACGTACTGGTCGTCGTAGAACGCGGTGCCGTGCAGCAGGTAGTCGTCGTCGAGATTGATCGCGTGATCCTCGAGAAACCAGATGCCGCATGCGTGCTCGGCCGACACCAGCGTGAGCTCCGGGTGATGGCCGTGATGCATCGTCAGGAAGGTCGGCTTGCCGATCAGTTCGCGCAGGCTCGACACGAAGGCGTCACGGCCGTCGTACGCATACCGGCCGCCATACAGCCGCGCCTCGCAATCCTCGGTCAGGCACGCCGCGAGCAGCGTCCAGTCGTGCGTGTCGATCGCGCGGAAATACCGGTATTTCAACTGACGGATCTGCTCGTATTCGTGGAGCGTGCGGGTCGTGTCGTCCATCGGCGTGTCTCGTGGTGATGTCGTTCGATGGTAGGGACGAGGCCGCCTGCATCACATCGTCTGTTCGGACGAAAGCCGCGTGCGCATGCGCGCGGCGCTGCTTCGACGAAGCGCCGGCTTCATCCGAACGGGTGATGGCCGGCGCAGCGCGCGGCGGTAACGTGGCATCGACGCGGCCTTCGAACCGCGCGGGCACCGAACAAGGAGACGGGATGACCCTCATCGAATCGCTGGAAACGCGCGTGCGCAGGCTCGAGGACGCCGATGCGATCCGCCGGCTGAAGGCGCGCTACTTCACGTGCTGCGACCGCAAGGATCGGCAGGGCATGCGCGACTGCTTCGTGGCCGGCCCCGTGCAGATCGATTACGGCCGGATCGGCACGTTCGACACGCGCGACGCGCTCGTCGACGTATTCGAGCGGCTTGGCTGCCATCCGCACATCGTTGAAATGCATCACGGCGTGAATCCCGACATCATCGTGATCGACGACACGCATGCGCGCGGCACGTGGGGCCTGCATTACCAGATGATCGACACGCACGCGCGCACGCTCACGCAGCTCGGCGCGACCTACGACGACGTGTATCGCAAGGTCGACGGCGAATGGAAGATCGCGGCCACGCGTTGCGTGGTCACGTCGACGCTGTCGGCCCGCTACGAAGGCGACGCGCCGGGCGTGCTGTTCGCCGGTGCGCAGCCGCCGGCTGCGTGATGAACCTTCCACAGGAGACATCGAACATGACACAGAACCACGATGCGCCGGTTGCCGTCGTGACGGGCGCATCGCGCGGTGCCGGCAAGGGTATCGCGCGGGCGCTCGGCGCGGCCGGCATGACCGTCTACGTGACGGGCCGCTCGCAGCGCGAAGGCGATGCGCCGCTGCCCGGCACGATTCACGAGACCGCACGCGAGATCGACGCGCTCGGCGGCCGCGGGATCGCGGTGGCCTGCGACCACGCGGACGACGCACAGGTGAAGGCGCTGTTCGAACGTGTCGAGCGCGACGGCGGGCGGCTCGACATCCTCGTCAACAACGCGACCTACCTGCACGATCAATTGATCCTGCCCGGCCCGTTCTGGGAGAAATCGCTCGATCTGGTGAACATCCTCGACGTCGGGCTGCGCTCCGCGTACGTCGCGAGCTGGCACGCGGCGCCGCTGATGGCGAAGCGCCGCAGCGGGCTGATCGCGTTCACGTCGTCGTTCGGCGCGAGCTGCTACATGCACGGCGCGGCGTACGGCGCGCAGAAAACCGGCGTCGACAAGTTCGCGAAGGACATGGCCGTCGACCTGAAGCCCTTCGACGTCGCGGCCGTGTCGATCTGGATGGGGCCGCTGCGCACCGAGCGCACGACGCGCGTATGGGAAGAACATCCGGATCTGTACAAGGAGTTTTCGCTCGTCGCCGAAAGCCCGGAATTCACGGGCCGCGTGATTCATGCGATCCACGACGATCCGCGGCGCATGGCGCTGTCGGGGCAGGTGCTCGTCGGTGCGGAAGCCGCGTTGCAATACGGCATCGCCGATCTCGACGGCAAGCAGCCGCCGTCGTACCGCGAACTGCTCGGCGGGCCGGTGCAGGCCCATCCGGCGATCGTCGCCTAAAGGAGCACGCATGGGCATCCTGAACGGCAAGGTCGCGCTCGTCACGGGCGCGGGGCAGGGCGTCGGCCAGGGCGTCGCGCATGCGCTCGCCGCCGAAGGCGCGCACGTCGCGGTGGTCGGCCGCACGCGCGACAAGCTGCTCGCGACGTGCGAAGCGATCCGTGCGCGCGGCGGCCTGGCCGACGCGTTCGTTTGCGACGTGATGGACGCCGCGCAGATCGCGCGGTGCGTCGAGGCCGTCGTCGAGCGGTGCGGCGGCGTGCAGATCCTGATCAACAACGCGCAGGTCGTGCCGCTCGGCCGCCTGCTCGACGTGAGCGACGCGGATTTTCTGGCGGGACTCGAATCGGGGCCGATCGCGACGCTGCGGATGATGCGCGCGTGCCATCCGCATCTGAAGGGCGACGGCGTGATCGTCAATTTCGCGTCGTCGGCCGCGGTGCGCTGGGATGCGTCCGGTTACGGCGCGTATGCAGCGACCAAGCAGGCGATTCGTGCGCTGACGCGCGCTGCCGCATGCGAATGGGGCGCGGACGGCATCCGCGTGAACGCGGTCGCGCCGCATGCGTTGTCGCCGGGCCTGAAAGGCTGGATCGATGCGCATCCACAGGAAGCGGCCGCGTTCTTCCGCACGATCCCGCTCGGCCGCGTCGGCGATTGCGAGCAGGACATCGGGCGCGCGATCGTGTTTCTCGCGAGTCGCGACGCCGCGTATCTGACGGGCGCGACGCTGCCGCTCGACGGCGGACAGGCGTACTGGGGCTGACGTCGCACGGCGTGTGCCCATCATCAATTCGGCAGCCGCGCGCATGCGTGCGCAGCGCTGCCGGCAAACCGGAATCGAGAGAGGACGACATGGGTCGACTGGCAGGCAAGGTAGCGATCGTCACGGGCGGCGCGCGCGGCATGGGCGCCGCGACGTGCAGGCTGTTCGTCGAAGAGGGCGCTCGCGTGGTGATCGGCGACGTGCTCGACGCGGAAGGCGAAGCGCTCGCGCGCGAACTCGGCGACGCGGCGCGCTTCGTGCGGCTCGACGTGGCCGACGAAGCGAGCTGGGCGCGCGTGGCCGAGGCGGCCGTCGAGCAGTTCGGCCGCATCGACGTGCTCGTCAACAACGCGGCCGTGCTGACGTTCGGCGGCATCACCGAGCTGTCGAAACGCGATTTCGAGCGGGCGGTGTCGATCAATCTGGTCGGCACGTTCGTCGGCATCCGCACGATCGCGCCGCGCATGATCGCGCAGCAGAGCGGATCGATCGTCAACATCTCGTCGGTGGACGGGCTGCGCGGCGTGAATGCGCTGGCCGCGTACGTGTCGAGCAAATGGGGGGTGCGTGGGTTGACGAAGGTCGCCGCGCTCGAGCTCGGTCACCAGGGTGTGCGCGTGAATTCCGTCCACCCGGGCGGCGTGAACACCGCGATGTCGAACCCGACCGGCGCGCCGCTCGAGGAAATCAACCGGCACTATGCGAACGTGCCGCTGCAGCGCGTCGGTTTGCCCGACGAGATCGCACGCGCGACGCTGTTCCTCGCGAGCGACGAAGCGTCGTACTGTAACGGTGCGGAACTGGCCGTCGACGGCGGGATGGCGGCGGGCGCGTATTACCCCGGATTGCCTGGCGCACCGTTTTGAGCGGGGACGTGTGGCGGGCATTCAAACAGGATGTTTGTGTACGCAACCTAATTCAGGGTTTGCCTGAGTAGCGAAAACGCGAATTCGCGCGGCGCGCGTTTGCGTCGCGAGTACGCGCGAGCGGCAGGGTGAAATTGCCGCTCGTGCGAAACCCTTGCGGGGCGGCCGTCGCGGCCGTTTCGTCCCCAAAGCCCGCGCGACCACGCCTGTAAAAAGGACCTGTCTGCAACGCGCATGCCGGCGCGCCGTCACAGTTGTTTCTTGTTGCAACGCAACGCCCGCCCAATAACGGCGATGGTATGCTGGCCGGCATGGAGTTGTATGGCAGGTTGCTTGCATGGCGAAACTCGCGTTCGCACCCTCTAACGAGACTTCACCTTCTCTCGCACGCATCGCGGCATCGACGCGCGCTCCGCTCGCGCGTCCCGTCCTGCGCGCCGCATCCTCCTGCGCTCCGCACGCATTCCCCATCTCGCGGGCTCGCCCCGCATCCCCCATCCCCGCCCAATAATCTGGAGACATCCCCATGTCGCAAAACACCATGGCCGAAGCGACACACGGCCCGCTGATCGCTCCGCCGGCTTTCGTCAAACATCGCAAGCTGATCGACTGGGTATCGCGTATCGCGGCACTCACGGAGCCCGAGCGCGTCGTGTGGTGTGACGGCTCGCAGGAAGAATACGATGCGCTGTGCCAGGCGATGGTCGATCAAGGCACGCTCAAGCGCCTGAACCCGGCGAAGCGCCCGAATTCGTATCTCGCGCAATCCGACCCGTCGGACGTCGCGCGCGTCGAGGATCGTACGTTCATCTGCGCGGCCTCGCGCGACGACGTCGGCCCGACCAACAACTGGATCGAGCCCGCCGAAATGCGCGAGACGCTCAACGGGTTGTTCCGCGGCTCGATGCGCGGCCGCACGCTGTACGTCGTGCCGTTCTCGATGGGCCCGCTCGGTTCGCCGATCGCGCACGTCGGCGTCGAACTGTCCGACAGCCCGTACGTCGCGGTGAACATGCGGATCATGACGCGCATGGGGCGCGACGTGTACGACGTGCTCGGCGAGGACGGCGATTTCGTGCCGTGCGTGCACAGCGTCGGCCATCCGCTCGAAGCCGGCCAGCAGGACGTGCCGTGGCCGTGCAACCCGGTCAAGTACATCGTGCATTTTCCGGAAACGCGCGAGATCTGGAGCTTCGGCTCGGGCTACGGCGGCAACGCGCTGCTCGGCAAGAAGTGCTTCGCACTGCGCATCGCGTCGACGATGGGCCGCGATCAGGGCTGGCTCGCCGAACACATGCTGATCCTCGGCGTGACGTCGCCGGCCGGCAAGAAGTATCACGTCGCGGCCGCGTTCCCGTCCGCGTGCGGCAAGACCAACTTCGCGATGCTGATCCCGCCGCAGGGCTTCGACGGCTGGAAGGTCACGACGATCGGCGACGACATCGCGTGGCTGAAGCCGGGCCGCGACGGCCGCCTGTATGCGATCAACCCGGAAGCCGGATTCTTCGGCGTGGCGCCGGGCACGGGCGTGAAGACCAATCCGAACGCGATCGCCACGCTCAAGGAAAACGTGATTTTCACGAACGTCGCGCTGACGGAAGACGGCGACGTATGGTGGGAAGGGCTGACCGACACGCCGCCCGCGAAGCTGACCGACTGGCAGGGCAATCCGTGGACGCCCGACATAGCCAAGGAAACCGGCCGCAAGGCCGCGCACCCGAACTCGCGCTTCACGGCGCCGGCCGCGCAGTGCCCGTCGATCGACGACGACTGGGAAAACCCGGCCGGCGTACCGATCGACGCATTCATCTTCGGTGGCCGCCGCTCGACGACGGTACCGCTCGTCACCGAGGCGCGCGACTGGGTCGAAGGCGTGTACATGGCCGCGACGATGGGTTCCGAGACGACCGCGGCAGCCGTCGGCCAGCAGGGCATCGTGCGCCGCGATCCGTTCGCGATGCTGCCGTTCTGCGGCTACAACGTCAGCGATTATTTCGCGCACTGGCTCAAACTCGGCAAGCAGCTCGAAGCCGCCGGCGCGAAGCTGCCGAAGATCTATTGCGTGAACTGGTTCCGCAAGGATGCGAACGGCAAGTTCGTGTGGCCGGGCTTCGGCGAGAACATGCGCGTGCTGAAGTGGATGCTCGATCGTCTCGAAGGCACCGGCGGTGGCGGCGAGCATGCGTTCGGCGTGTCGCCTGCGTATGAAGACCTGCACTGGGACGGCCTCGATTTCACGCGCGATCAGTTCGATGCGGTGACGTCGATGAACGCCGACGAATGGCGCGAGGAGCTGAAGCTGCATGCGGCGCTGTTCGAGACGCTGAAGCTGCGCTTGCCGGCTGAAATGACCGACACGATGAAGAAGATCGAGCAGCGTATCGGCGGCTGACGCGGTACGCATCGTTATCGACCCTGACGTCCCGCCGCCGGTGTTTGTTGCCGGCGGCGGGACGTTTTCGTATCCACGCCGTGCTTGACCCGTTCGCTCACCGCGCGCTGCAATGCGCGACGACTTCGTCGACCGCGCGCTGTACGTCGCCGCGCCGGTAGCGCAGCAGTGCGATATCCGCCGGATCGGGCTCGTACGACACGATGTTGCCACGCCCCGTGTAGATCGCGATGTCGGGCAGCAGCGGATGCTCCTGGTCGAGCGACGGCACGTCGCGCGGGTTGCCGGCCGCGCGGAAGAACGCGGCGAAGTAGTCGGCGAAGCTCAGGTTCTCGTCGCCGACGAGATAGGCCTTGCCGGCCTCGCCACGCTGCAGCGCGCCCCAGATCGCTTCCGACAGCGATTGCGTCGAGATGAAGTTGCTGCCGCCGGCCGGCCCGTACACCGGCAGTCCCGCCAACTGGCCCTTCGCATACCCCGTGTACGCGGCGAACATCTCGTTGCGCAACCCCGGCACCGACCCGACGACGAACGGCGCATTGACGCTGCACACCGCGAACGACGGCGTCGCGAGCGCGCGCACGCGTTCGTCGGCGAGATGGCGCGAGCGGACGTACGGCACGGTGTCGACGAGCGCCGGCGCGACCTGCGGGTAGAAGCTGCCGACCAGCACCGCGCGCTTCACGCCCGCATCGCGTGCGAGTGCGAAGAAACGCGGCACCGCATCGACGTTCGCGCGTTCCCAGTGCGCGGCTTCGTCGGTGCCGGGCGGCAGATGGCGGATGTCGTTGCCGGCCGCGAACACGACCGCGTCGAACGGCGCGAGATCGTCGCGCGTGAAATTGCCGGCCACGTAGTCGCGTTGCAGCACGTCGAACTGCGCGAGCGCGCTGCCGGCCGCGGCCGGCTTGCGTGCGGCGAGCGTCACGTGATTGCCTTGCGCGTGCAGATGCAACGCGGCGTGGCCGCCGATGAGGCCCGTGCCGCCGACGATCAGGCTCTTCATGGTGTCTCCGGTGGCGGCGCAAGGGCGCCGCGTGAAATGAACGGATGAAGCGGCAGGTGTGTCTGGCCGCTGCTCGGAAATCGAAGCCGTTGCCCGCGACGCATGGCAGTGGGTCTAGAAGCCGTTCGGGTCGCGATACCCGCTGACTGCCGCGAGTGAGTCACCGTCGACGTCCCGCATCGTTCAGCCTTCCAGCGGCAGATCCTGCGACCAGTCGACGTGCAGCGTGCGCGCGGCGAAGCGCCACGTGCCGCCGTCGAACACGCAGCGGTCGCGATAGCGCAGCCCCCAGTCGAGCTTGCGCTTCACGCCGTCGCGCACGTACACGTGGCATGCGACGCCGTAGGTCTCGACATCGGCCTCGCCGCCGTCGAGCGTGACGAGCTGGTTGTGCACGTGATGCTGGGTCGCGTCGTAACGCTCGATCACGCGCATGCCGGCGACGATCGCGTCGCGGTCGTCGAAGCGGAAGCCGGGGCCGGCCAGCGTGGCGTCGGCGGTGAAGAGGGCGGTGAGGCGAGGCCAGTCGCGCCGGTCGACGGCCTGGGCGTAGCGGCACGCAAGCTCGTACAGCGCGTGGCGCGAATGCGAATCGGTCATGCAGTGCTCCCGTGGAAGAACGGAAAGAGTCGGTCGCGTCGCGTATGCGAACGCGGCGGCATTGCGACGTCGATGCGCAGGTTCGCACTGGACCGTTCGACCTTCATCACCCATACGGAGCAGGGCCGGGGTCGGGGAAAACACCGGGGACGGCCGGCGCGCGGCGTACGCGCGCGAGTCGATGGTGCGATGCGGTGACGAAGCAGGACATGCGTCTGACGATTGAAGCGACCGGTCGAGCAAGGCGTGTCACGTGATTGCCTGCCCCGCAGGCATGCGATGCCGTCGGTATCGATGCTGCGGCGCGACATGCGGCGCCCGGTCCGCTCAGCGTTTGCCCCTAGTCGAAACGGACGATGGCCGCCGGCCTGGCGCTGGCTACCGTGCAGTCATCCGGTGCGGCACGCGAGGCACGCCGGACACGAACCGCACCAGCGGCCAACCGGAGGGGACGACGATCATGAGACTGACGACTCGCAAGCTGTGCGTACTGGCGATGGGCACGTTCGCTGCCATGGCGATGGCGCGATACGGCGCGGACGAAGTCCCGTCGCCGCCGTATGCGGCCGGCATCCTGCAATGCCGCTCGGTCGATCCGAACGGGTTGCCGACCGGGTGCGTGCCGATCGATCCGTCGCACTTCGGTTTCGCCGCGCTGCGCGGCATGTGACGCCGGTGCGGGCTCGAACCGCGCAGGAAGGGCGCCATCGCGGCGCGATGGCGCGTGGACCGCTTTCGGCGAGCGCACGCGATACGACACGTGGCGTGTCGCATCAGGCAGCGTAGCCGGTCAGGTTTCATGTCGTCGGCGTTCCATCCGCGCGGCGCATGGGCTTCGTATCGACCACGCTGCTTCGCGTCAGGTCGTCCACGCGGGCGGCCATCGCCGCGTCCGCAGCATCCCGCAAATTTCCTCCACGCCGATCCATTCGTCATGTCATTCGACTATTCCCTGACCCATCCCCTGAACCTGCGCGACGTGCACCGCTGGGACGCCGACCACGACGTCGTGATCGTCGGCTTCGGCGCGGCCGGCGCGTGTGCCGCGATCGAGGCCGCGAGCGCCGGCGCGGACACGCTGATCGTCGAGCGCGCGTCGAGCTACGGCGGCACGAGCGCGCTGTCGGGCGGCGAGATCTACCTCGGCGGCAGCGGCGGCACGCCCGCGCAGCGGCAGGCCGGCTTCACCGACGACACCGAGGACCTGTATCGCTACCTGATGCTCGCGGGCGGCCGCGACGCGGACGACGCGAAGGTGCGCCTCTATGCGAACGAGAGCCTGGCGCACCACGACTGGCTCGTCGCGCAGGGTGTGACGTACAAGAACACGTTCATCGCCGAGCGGATCGTCGAACCGGAAACGGACGACTGCCTGATCTGGTCGGGCAGCGAGGAAGCCTGGCCGTTCAGCGAGGCCGCGAAGCCGTGCCCGCGCGGCCACACGCCGCAATGGCCGGGCTGGGGCGGCGGGCAACTGCTGATGCGCGTGCTGGCCGAGCGTGTCGCGGCGCTCGGCGTGGCCACGCGCTACGACACGCGCGCGGTGGCGCTGATCGTCGACGACGGCGGCGCGGTACGCGGCGTCGTGCTGCGCGCGTATGGCGACACGGTGTTCGTGCGTGCGCGCCGTGCGGTGATTCTGTGCGCGGGCGGTTTCGCGATGAACCGCGACATGGTGCGCCGGCATGCGCCGCAATTCCTGCGCTCGGACGAGCCGATCGGCAGCCCGGGCGACGACGGGTCGGGCATCCTGCTTGGCCAGAGCGCGGGCGGTGCGGCGATCCACATGGACGAGGGCTTCGTCAGCCTGCCGTTCTACGCGCCCGAAGCGCTGATCAAGGGCATTTTCGTGAACGCGCGCGGGCAGCGCTTCGTCAACGAGGACGGCTATCACGGCCGCACCGGCCACCATGCGTTCCATCAGGCCGACGATCGCATCTACCTGCTCGTCGATCACGCGACGTACCAGGAGCCGCCCGCCATCGCGCGAATCGGCATCGCGGCGGCCGGCGAAACCTGGGAGGAGGTCGAACGCGACCTGCGGATGCCGGCCGGCACGCTGACGGCGACCGTCGACGTCTACAACCGCCATGCGGCCGACGGCGTCGATCCGCTGTTCCACAAGGCGAAGCAGTGGCTGCAGCCGCTGATCGAGCCGCCGTTCGTCGCGCTCGATTGCCGGATCGACTACGCGTTCTATCCGCACTTCACGCTCGGTGGGCTCGATACGCTGCCCACCGGCCAGGTGCTCGATGCGACGCGTACGCCGGTGCCGGGGCTCTACGCAGCCGGTCGCACGACGTGCGGGCTGCCGCGCTGGGGCGCCGGATACAGTTCGGGGCTGTCATTGGCCGACGCGACGTTCTTCGGCCGGCAGGCCGGCCGTCATGCGGCGCAGGCCGTGCGCGACGCAGTGCGCAGCGCCGCGTAGCGCCGCCGGGCCTGAAACGAACGACGCCCCGGACCATTCATCGGATGGCCCGGGGCGTCGTCGTTTGCGGCGACCGGCTGGCGGTCAGCCGAGCTCGAGTGCGTTCGTCAGGTCGCCCGGCGGCGTCGCGCCGCGCGCGGCGAACGCGTTGTCGCGCAGGACCACGCCGTCGAGCGGCGCGAGCCCGTGCACGCGGCTGATGAAGCGCAGGATCGAGTTCGTGTCGTACAGCGTGTGATCGACGAAGCCCTTTTTCGCGAACGGCGAGATCACGAGCGCCGGAATCCGCGAGCCGGGGCCCCAGCGGTCGCCGACCGGCGGCGCGACGTGATCCCACCAGCCGCCGTTTTCGTCGTGCGTCATCACGATCACGGTGTTCTCCCATTGCGGGCCGCGCCGGATATGGTCGATCACGGTCGCGATGTGACGGTCGCCCGATTCGATGTCCGCATAGCCCGCGTGCATGTTCAGGTTGCCCTGCGGTTTGTAGAACGTGACGGCCGGCAGGCGGCCCGCGTCGATGTCGGCGATGAAGTGGTTGGTCGACGGCTCGTCGCCGAGCCCCGCGTCGCGCAGATGCTTGCGGCGCGCTTCGGTGCCCGGCGCGTAGTTCACGAAGTAGTTGAACGGCTGGTGGTGGTACTGGAAATCGGGCACCGTGCCCGTGTCGCGATGCTCGAGCGCGTACTGCCACGCGCCGCTGTACCACGCCCAGTCGATGTTCTTTTCCGACAGGCGATCGCCGATCGTCGCGTAGCCCTGCGGCGGCATCACGCGATGGTCGGCCGGGTCCGCATACGCGGCATTGCCCGGATCGGGCGGCGGCACGTAGCTCGGCTGGTACGGCGGGGCCATCGTGTTCACGCCGTAGCCGTCCGGCGTGAGCGGGCCGTCGACCGCGAATTTCGGCGGGCCGTCGAGCGCGGACGCGGGCGAATCGTCGGCGAGCTTCAGGCGCGTGCCGGCCGGATCGTCGCCTTCGACCTTCGACAGCAGCTTCGCCGCATGCGGATGCTTGTGCGCGTCCGGATACCGCGGCGGCTGCGCGGAAATCAGGAACATGTGGTTCATCCACGAACCGCCGAAGGCGGCCATGAAGAAGTTGTCGCACAGCGTGTATTGCCGTGCGAGATTCCACAGCCGCAGCGTGTCGGCCGAATTGCGGTAATGGCCCATCACGAGGCCGCCCGAATCGGCCCACGCGGCGAACTGGTTGTTGCGGCCGCCGGCGATCTGCATCTGGTTCTGGTAGAAGCGGTGCCACAGGTCGCGCGTGATCACGCCGTTCGGCAGCGGCTTGCCCTGCGCATCGGTAATCCGGAACGGCGCGTTCGGCAGCTTGTCGATGTCGCGCTCGGCGATCGCGTAGCGCTTGCCGTCCACTTCCTGCGCCTGCGGCACGAGCCCGCCCCAGATCTTCGGCAGCACCGGCAGCGGCGTCTTGCCGTCGCGGTCGAGCTGCTGCGCATGCTCGGGCCGCACTTCGCTCAGCGGATAACGGACACCCGGGAAATCGCCGTACAGGTTCGCGAAGCTGCGGTTTTCCGCATAGATCACGACGATGTGGCGCACGCGCTGGCGCAACGCCTCGTCGATGCGCAGGTCGGCGGCCGAACGCGGCGCGTTGCCCGCGGTGGTTTCGCAGCCGGCGAGCGCGACACCGGCGCCGAGCGCGGCGAGGCCGCCGAGTAAGCGGCGGCGGTCGGGATCGGCGGGAAGGTCGTCGGGGCGATCGGGGGTGTCGTTCACGTCGTGGGCTCCTCGGGTGGGCGGGTGGGCGGGTCGTTCGATGCGCGCCCGGCGGCCGCGCGGGCTGCGGCGAATGCGGCGCGGGATGCAACGGCCGGCATCGCGCGCGGCGGCACGATGCGACTGTCACAAAAATGTCATGAACGCGACTATAGCGCGGCAAGGGGGCGGATGAAAGCCGTTTGTCGGACGATTCGACGCTTGCGCCGCGAGCGCTGCGCGACGTCCACGCGCGAACTAGACTGGAATCAGGGGCGGCGCGTCGCGGCGCGCCGCCCGGGCGAGGATCGCCCGGCGACGCCGGCCCACGGGTTGCCGAGGCGGCATCGATGCGACGAACGACGCGAGACAGCGAGGCGACGATGACGTGGATGCATGGCGTTTTCGCATGGCTGCCGCGGCCGCGTACCGGTTGCGCGCGCGTGCCGGCGTGAGCGCACGCCGTGCAGCAGATACGGCCGGCCCGATGCCATGGACAGGAAATTCGACTACCCGGGATTGCTGATCGCGGCGGGCTTCTTCGTGCTGTTCGCCGCGCAGTTGCTGATGCTGCATCCGACGTCGACACCGATCGCATACAGCGATTTCCACCGGCTCGTCGCCGCGCGGCTGGTC
Organism: Burkholderia sp. EMB26; assembly: GCF_024730645.1. Classification (NCBI taxonomy): domain Bacteria; kingdom Pseudomonadati; phylum Pseudomonadota; class Betaproteobacteria; order Burkholderiales; family Burkholderiaceae; genus Burkholderia; species Burkholderia sp. EMB26. The sequence continues at coordinate 611,261 of NZ_CP078071.1, read as the reverse complement.
GACGATCTCGAGGTCGGCCCCGCGTCGATCTCGGGCACGCTGAAGATGCCGCAGGCCGGCACGCTGCTGCCCGCGTCCGACGCCGCGGTCGTGCAGCAGGCCGGCACGCCGTGGCGCTTCACGACCAGCCGCGTGACCGACGAACACCTGATCGACACGCTGACCGCCGCCGGCATCCGCTATCACGGCACGCCCGACACCGGCTGGATCGCGTCGCTCGCATCGTGGCTGCTGCCGCTCATGCTGCTCGTGTTCGTGTGGAACATGATGCTGCGCAAGCGCGGCGGGCTGCAGGACTTCACCGGGATGGGCAAGAGCCGGGCGCGCGTGTACGTGCAGCAGGAAACCGGCATCACGTTCGACGACATCGCCGGCATCGACGAAGCGAAGGCCGAACTGCAGCAGCTCGTCGCGTTCCTGCGCAACCCCGATCGCTACCAGCGGCTCGGCGGCAAGATCCCGAAAGGCGTGCTCGTCGTCGGCGCGCCCGGCACCGGCAAGACACTGCTCGCGCGCGCGGTGGCCGGCGAGGCGGCCGTGCCGTTCTTCTCGATCAGCGGCTCGGCGTTCGTCGAGATGTTCGTCGGCGTGGGCGCCGCGCGCGTGCGCGACCTGTTCGAGCAGGCGCAGCAGAAGGCGCCGTGCATCGTGTTCGTCGACGAGCTCGATGCGCTCGGCAAGGTGCGCGGCGTCGGCCCGATGTCGGGCAACGACGAGCGCGAACAGACGCTCAATCAATTGCTGGTCGAGATGGACGGCTTCCAGGCCGGCTCCGGCGTGATCATCATGGCCGCGACCAACCGGCCCGAGATCCTCGATCCCGCGCTGCTGCGGCCGGGCCGTTTCGATCGCCACATCGCGATCGACCGGCCCGACGTGAACGGCCGCCGCCAGATCCTCGGCGTGCACGTGAAGCGCGTGAAGCTCGCGGCCGACGTCGATCTCGGCGAGCTTGCGTCGCGCACGCCGGGCTTCGTCGGCGCCGATCTCGCGAACGTCGTCAACGAGGCCGCGCTGCATGCGGCCGAACTTGGCAAGCCGGCGATCGGCATGGCCGATTTCGACGAAGCGATCGACCGCGCGCTGACGGGCCTCGAGCGCAAGAGCCGCGTGATGAACGAGCAGGAGAAGCTGACGATCGCATATCACGAAGCCGGCCACGCGCTCGTCGCGGAAAGCCGCGCGCATTGCGACCCGGTGAAGAAGGTGTCGATCATTCCGCGCGGCGTCGCCGCACTCGGCTACACGCAGCAGGTGCCGACCGAGGATCGCTACGTCCTGCGGCGCAGCGAGTTGCTCGACCGGATCGATGCGCTGCTCGGCGGGCGCGTGGCGGAAGAACTCGTGTTCGGCGATGTGTCGACCGGCGCGCAGAACGACCTCGAACGCGCGACCGCGATGGCGCGCCACATGGTCATGCAATACGGAATGAGCGAGAAGATCGGGCTCGCGACGTTCGACGACGGCGACGCGCGCCAGGGCATGCCGGGCGCATGGCATGGCGCCGACGGACGCTGCAGCGAGCATACCGCGCGCATGATCGACGACGAGGTGCGCACGCTGCTGACCGATGCGCATGTGCGCGTCGCGGCGACGCTCGGCGAACGGCGCGACGCGCTCGAACGCATCGCGCGACGGCTGCTGCAATGCGAGGTGCTCGAACGCGACGCGCTGCAGGCGCTGATCGACGGGCGCATCGAACCGTCGTCGGCCACGTCGGCGTCGCCCGGTGACGATGCCGGCGCGCGCGGCGGCGCGATCGAAACGGAGCAGGCGTCGGCGGTCGAGCGCGATTTCGTCGCGTACGGCCGGCCGCACGAACCCGATCGCTGAAGCCGCCCGGTGGAGTTTGCGCTGGAGCGGCGGCACGTCGATCCGCAGCCGGACACCGCGCATGTCGATGTCGATATGGTGCGGAACGAAGCGGGCAGGGTGCGCGTGGGCGCGATGGCCGTGCGCCGGTCGGTCGGCCGGACCTGGGCCGGCCTCGCGGCCGCGACGCGCGCGCATCCCGATTTCGGTCGACGCGTGCGATGCAAACGGCGTCGTGCTCGAATGCGCGACGACCGGCGCGTGAGCGCGCGTCAGCGCGTCAGGATTCGGCCGCGGCCGCCACTTCGGCCGCTTCGGTGAGCGCTTCGAGAAAGCGCGTGCGCCACCAGTGCACGTCGGTCTTGCGCATGATCGCCATTAGCGCCGCGTGACGCTGGCGGCGCTCTTCGAGCGGCATCGTGAGCGCGCGCTGGATCGCCTGCGCGGTGCCCTGCGTGTCGTACGGATTGACGAGCAGCGCCGACTTCAGTTGCTCGGCCGCGCCCGCGAAACGCGACAGCACGAGCACGCCCGGGTCGGCCGCGTCCTGCGCGGCGAGGAACTCTTTCGCGACGAGGTTCATCCCGTCCCGCAGCGGCGTGACGAGCGCGACCCGGCTTGCGCGGTAGAGGCCCGGCAGGCGCTTGCGCGCGACGGTGCGGTGGATGTAGCGCATCGGCATCCATTCGAGCTCGCCGTAGTCGCCGTTGATCGCGCCGCACAGGCTGTCCATCTCGCGCCGCAGGTCGTCGTACGCGCCGAGATCCTCGCGGCTCGGCGCGGCGATCTGGATCAGCGTCGCGCGGTCGCGGTTCTCCGGATACTGTTCGAGCAGCTGGCGGAACGCATGCACGCGCTGCGGCAGCCCTTTCGTGTAATCGAGCCGGTCGACGCCGACCAGCAACTGGCGGCGCGAATATTCATCGCGCATCCGCTCGAACATGTCGAGGCCGTCGCGATCGCGCGCGAGCGACTCGAACTCGTCGACGTTGATGCCGATCGGGAACGCGCCGGCCGACAGCGTGCGGCCGAACGCGCGCAGCCGGCCGTCCGGCAACCGCGCCGCGCCGGCTTCCGCCTCGACGTAATGCTCGAAGTGCAGCAGATCCGATTCGGTCTGGAAGCCGACGAGGTCATACGCGAACAGCGAGCGCATCAGCCATTCGTGTTCCGGGATCGCGGCCATGATCGGCGGCGGCGGCATCGGGATGTGCAGGAAGAAGCCGATCGGATTCGTGCACCCCATCGCGCGCAGCTCGGCGGCGAGCGGAATCAGCTGGTAGTCGTGCACCCAGATGACGTCGTCGGGCCGCAGCAGCGTGCTCAGCTTGCGCGCGAACAGCTGGTTCACGCGCCGGTAACCGTCGGCGAAGCGTCGATCGAACTGCGCGAGGTCGAGCCGATAGTGAAACACCGGCCACAGCACGTTGTTCGAGTAGCCGAGGTAGTAAGCGTCGTAATCCTGCGGATCGAGATCGATCGTCGCGAGCTGGATGCCGCCGACGTTCTGGATCTGCACGTCGTCGCCACGCGCGGCCTGATCGTCGCCGCCGCGTAGCCTGCCGCTCCAGCCGAACCAGACGCCGCCGGTTTCCTGCAGGCTGTCCTTCACGGCGACGGCGAGGCCGCCGGCCGCGGCTTTACGGGGATCTGCGATGCGATTGGATACGACGACGAGTCGGCTCACCAGCTCTCCTGACGATTGTTGGGGGAAGGTTCGTGCGGCCAAGGCGCGAGAGGCAGACGCCGCCATCGGCGCGCGCTGCGCGATACGATGGGGCCGCATGGCGATCGGACGGGAGTCAGGGCATGCGATTCGCCGTCCGGTCGAGAAGTGCTTTTTTTAGGATACTCGTCATTCGTGCGTTTTAAAAGTCTGTGTCGACGGACGAGGTGGACCCCCCTGTCGCGCGGTATCGGTGACGACGGCGCGGCAACGCGCGATGCGGGAGCGGGACCGAAACTTGCGCACGGCTGCGGACGCAATGTGTGCAAGGCCAGGCGGCGCGTGGCGCGCATGGCGGGCGATTTTGTCGGCGATCCATGTGCGCGCATGACGGCACGCGAATCGGCGGCACTGACCTTCGATGCGGAATGCGGCTGTGCTGCGCGGCGTGTCGGCCTACACGCGCGCGTGCCGGAAACGCGTCGCACGCAGTGGCGATGTGTGTCGCCATGCATGCGTACTTCCGGACGCGTTATCGGGTGACGACGACGCGCTGCCGCATCGCGTGCCACGCGTGGCCGCGCATCGTCCGGTGCGCGCCAGCGCGGCGCACGCGCACAAGCGAAACAGCGTGCGCATCGCCGTCTCGTTCGCGACCGCCGTTACGCGGCAGCCGGCTGCCAGTGACGCGGGCCGGCTTCCTGCGCATGCGCGCCGGGCGACGCGCGATGTGCGCCGGACGGCATTCGGAACGCGGCGACCGTTTCGGACAACTCGCGGCCCTGCGCCTCGAGCGACTTCGACGCGGCCGCCGCCTGCTCGACGAGCGCCGCGTTCTGCTGCGTCGTCTCGTCCATCTGCGTGATCGTCAGGTTCACCTGGTCGATGCCGCGGCTCTGCTCGGCCGACGCGGCCGCGATCTCGCCCATGATGTCCGTCACGCGCGCCACGGCCTGCGTGACGTCGGACATCGTCTTGCCGGCTTCGCCCGCGAGCGCCGAGCCGTCGCGGATCGTCTGTACCGACGCGGTGATCAGTTCCTTGATTTCCTTGGCCGCCGTCGACGAGCGCTGCGCGAGATTGCGCACCTCGCTCGCGACGACCGCGAAGCCGCGGCCCTGTTCGCCCGCGCGCGCGGCTTCGACCGCCGCGTTGAGCGCGAGGATGTTGGTCTGGAACGCGATGCCTTCGATGATGCCCGTGATGTCGGCGATCTTCGACGAGCTGTGGCCGATCTCCGTCATCGTGTCGACCACGCGGCCGACCACCGAGCTGCCGCGGTGCGCGACGTCCGACGCATTCGCGGCGAGCGTGCTTGCCTGTTGCGCGTTTTCCGCGTTCAGGCGTACCGTCGACGTGAACTCCTCCATCGTCGCCGCGGTTTCCTGCAGCGACGCAGCCTGTTCCTCGGTGCGCTGGCTCAGGTCGAGGTTGCCCGACGCAATCTCGCTGACCGCGTGCGCGATGCTGTTCGACGAGTCGCGTACGCGGCCGACGATGCCGATCAGCCGTTCGTTCATCGTCCGCAGCGCGTCGAGCAGGTCGCGCGTTTCGTCGTTGCCGCGCACCTCGATGCGGCTGCCGAGATCGCCGTTCGCCACCGTGCGCGCGACGTCCACGGCCGCGCTGATCGGCACCGTGATCTTGCGGGTCAGCCACAGGCCGCCGCAGGCCGCGATCGCGACGGCGATCAGGCAGATGCCGGCCAGCAGGTTGCGCTCGACCGTGTAGCGATCCGCGAAGGCCTGCGCGATCTCGGTTTCGCGTTCGTGCGTATAAGTCGCATAGGCGTCGGTCGCCCGCACCAGTTGCGCGAGCAACGGGCGGCAATTGTCGTCGATATCGGCGGTTGCCTCGTCCTTCTTGCCGGCCTGCACGAGCCCGACGATGCGCAGTGCAACGGGCCCGTAGCGGGTTTCGATGCGCACGATGTCGGCCACCAGTTCGCGTGCGCGATCGGAGGTGTCGGTCGCGTACGCCATGAGCTCCTTGAGCTTCGCGAGATGGTCCTGCACGTCCTTGTGCGCGCGGTTCACCTCGGCCAGCTCGGCCTCGACGTCGGCCGGCCGGGTGACGAGCACGAGGTTGCGCGCGGCGATCGCGCGCCGGTCGACCGCGGTGCGGATGTGCGCGGACAGGTTCGCCCGTGCGTTGATGCCGTTCATGTAGCGTGAAAACTCGGCGTTCGTGTCGGACAGTGCCTTGAGAGCCATGCCCGACACGATCACGACGACCGCGGCGAGCAGGCCGAAGCCGCCGAGGAGTTTCGTTTTGATGCTCATTCTGGCGATTTTCACGTTTGGGCCCCCGTGCGTGTGGTTGGCAAATGGAATTTATTAGTTCGACCAGATACGGGCTCGTGCCGGCTTTAACGGGTATTCGCGATGATTCTTTACCCTTCGAAAACCCTGATATTCGCTTTTCGAGTGATGAAATCCTTGTCGCTCGGGCATTCTTGATCCCGATCAATAAGCTGCCGGGAGGGCATTTATTCAATGCGTTATGCGGGGGATTTGAAACCGGTTTTACTGATAAAACAAAAACCATCTTCTTTATAATAATTGTCTGATGATTTCTTTCTGATTTACCGGTGAATAACGGAATTTCGTTGCGGATGAATTGGGGTGCGATCCGGCGTGCGTTTCAATGCGAAACGATGCGATCGATTGACGGATAAATGGAAAGGCGCGGGCGGTTCGGGGGCGCGCCGGCAAAAGGCTCGCGGCGGGCGCCGCGAGCCGTGCGAGGGTCAGAACGTGGTGCGCAATCCGGCCATCACGCTGCGGCCGCCTTGCGGGGCGAAGCCGCGCACGACCGACGTCGAGTAGCGAATTTCCTGGTTCGTCAGGTTGTCGCCGCGCAGGTACGCGAGCCAGTGCGTCGGGCCGACGCGGAACTTGTACGTCAGCATCACGCCGAGCGACGTATAGCCGTCCGTCGAGAAGTCGTCGTCGGGCACGCGATGCTGCGACCACGCATGCGTGACCTGCGCGCGCGCGCCGAACGGGCCGTAACCGTAGTCGGCCGCGAGCGTCGCGCGCAGCGGCGCGATGCGCGGCAGCGGCTGGCCCGTGTCGACGTTGCGCGCGTGCGTGTAGTCGGCCGTCAGTTCGAGATCGACCGTGTGGCCGCGCCGCGAGAATGCCCGCCACTTGCCGTCCAGCTCGATGCCGTAGAACTCCGCGCGCACGCCGCGGTAGATCGCCTCGTTGAGCGAGCCGTCGGTGCCGGGCGCGACCGGTTCGCCGTCGTCGTCCACGACGCGGCCGGTGTTGTACTCGGTCAGGTAGTTCGAGAAGCGGTTGTAGAACACGCCGACGCTGCCGCGGTTCGGCCCGCTCGCATAGCGCAGGGACAGGTCGGTCGACACGGCCTTTTCCTTCGACGCGTTCGGGTTGCCGATCAGGAACTGGCCGGTCGCATCGTGCGGGCCGTTCGAATACAACTCGTAGAAGGTCGGCGCGCGTTCGGTGTAGGCGACGTTCGCCGCGATCGACCAGACCGGCGTCAGTGTGAACAGCGCGCCGGCCGACAGGCTGCCCGCGTTGAAGTCGCGCGGCTGCGCGCCCGCGAATTTCTCGACGCCGGCCGGATCGGGATCGACCTTCACATGCTCGAAGCGGCCGCCGAGGCTCAGCTTCAGCGCCGGGACCACCTGCCATTCCTCGAGGCCGAACAGCGCGACGCTGTTGGTGCGCGTGGACGGCACGAGCATTTCGTCGCCGAGCGCCGAGAACGTGTTCTGGCCGAACTGCACGCCGATCGCGCCTTCGAACGGCCCGATCTTGCGATGGCGCGCCTCGATGCGCGCCTCGTAGCCGCGATTGCGGAAGGTGGTCGCCGTCTCGCCGTTGTCGATTTCCTTGTGACGGTAGTCGGTGTACGCGAAATCGAATTTCAGCGTCGTGAACGGCCCGCTCAGGTTGCGCACCTCGGAGGCGAGCGCGAGGCGTTCCTGACGCATCCGCAGCCGCACGTCGCTTTCCGCGACCGAGCCATAGTTCGATTCGTAGCCGCTGTACGACAGGCCTGCGAAACCGTCCGCCCACGTGTACGACGCGCCGACCGCACCGCCGTGCACGCGGCCGTCGCTGTTCGGCACGTTGCCTTCCGGTTGCGGCGTGTCGGGACCGTCGATCGCGCGTTGCTGGCTGCTGCGCGCGTAGCCGGGAATCCGCAGCTTGCTCGTTTCGCGATCGAACGCGTCGACGTGGAATGCGAAGCGGCCGTTGCCGCCTTCGACCTGCGCGGCGCCGGCACGCACGGAATTCGCGCCGCCGTAGCGCGCGTCGAGCGCGCCGGTCACCCCCTGGATCGCTTCGCGCGGAATCCGGTTGTCGATCGTGTTGACCACGCCGCCCACCGCGTTGCCGCCGTACAACAGCGCGGCCGGCCCGCGCACGATTTCGACGCGCTCGATCGACAGCGGATCCTGCGGCACCGCATGGTCGTACGACAGCGACGACGCGTCATAGGCCGCGACGCCGTTCTGCAGCAGCCGGATCCGGTCGCCGTCCATCCCGCGGATGATCGGCCGGCCGACCATCGGCCCGTAGGTGGTGGTCGACACGCCGGGCAGCCCGTTGAGCGTTTCGCCGAGCGAATCGGCCTGGCGGCGTGTCAGTGCATCGCCGGAGAGCTGGACGGTCGGGGCGATCAGTTCGGTGTCGCCGAGCGGGTTCGCGGTCACGAAGATCGGTGCAAGCGGCGCGGATGGGTTGGCGGGCGTGCCGGACGCGCCCGGTGCATCGGTCTGCGCGTGGGCGACGGCGGCGAACAGCATCAGCGACAGGGACGAGAGCGGGCGAAGCGGTAAGCGAGGGAGGTCGCGCATGGTCGGTGAATCGGTTGGAATCGGATCGGATAACGAGCGATGCGGGCCACCGCTGGATACGATATATTGTTGCGTCAATGACGCGCAATGACCCGTTGGAACATGGCTCGGCGAGGCTCGGCCACCGGGTCGGGACGGCGTCAGGCGGACGAGCACGCGAAATGATATGTTATATCATGTCAAATTCCAAGCCGAATGGCGGGATCTCGTCGGGTTTCCGTCGGAGCGGTGAAAGGGTGGCGCGAGCGGCGGGGCGGCGAGCGATCGACGGCTCGAGCTTTCACGTCGAACGATGCCGATCGTGGCGCGTCGGGTCGATTGCTGCATCCGTTCCGATGCGTTGACGCGTATCAACGTGCTCCGATTCCGGAACCGGATACTGGGTCGCTCATCGACCAGACAGGAGCGACGCATGACCCAGACCATGAAAGCAGCCGTGGTACACGCGTTCGGCGCGCCGTTGCGCATCGAGGAAGTGCCGATTCCGGCACCGGGGCCCGGCCAGATTCTCGTCAACATCAAGGCGTCGGGCGTTTGCCATACCGATCTGCACGCGGCCGACGGCGACTGGCCCGTCAAGCCGTCGCTGCCGTTCATCCCGGGCCATGAAGGCGTGGGGATCGTCGCGGCGGTCGGCGCGGGCGTCACGCACGTGCGCGAGGGCGATCGCGTCGGCGTGCCGTGGCTCTATACGGCCTGCGGCCATTGCGAGTACTGCTGCACGGGCTGGGAAACGCTCTGCCACGGTCAGCAGAACACCGGCTATTCGGTGAACGGCAGCTACGCGGAATACGTGCTGGCCGATCCCGACTACGTCGGCCAGTTGCCCGCGCAGGTCGCGTTCGACGAGATCGCGCCGATCCTGTGCGCGGGCGTCACGGTCTACAAGGGCATTCGCGTCACCGACACGCGCCCGGGCCAGTGGCTCGCGATTTCCGGCATCGGCGGCCTCGGGCACGTGGCCGTGCAGTATGCGCGGGCGATGGGCCTGCACGTCGCGGCCATCGACATTTCCCCCGACAAGCTCGCGCTGGCGCGGCAACTGGGCGCGCACCTGACGATCGACGCGTCGATCGACGACCCCGCAACAGTGATCCAGAAGGAAATCGGCGGCGCGCACGGCGTGCTCGTCACGGCCGTGTCGCGCAGCGCGTTCGCGCAGGCGCTCGGGATGGTCCGGCGCGGCGGCACGGTGGCGCTCAACGGTTTGCCGCCGGGCGATTTCCCGCTGCCGATCTTCTCGACCGTGCTGAACGGCATCACCGTGCGCGGGTCGATCGTCGGCACGCGGCGCGATCTGCAGGAATCGCTCGATTTCGCGGCGGACGGCCTGGTGCGCGCGCACATCCACCGCGACCGGCTCGGCAACATCAACGACGTATTCGCGAAGCTGCGGGAAGGGAAGGTCGACGGGCGCATCGTGCTGACCGACATGCATTGAGGCGCGGGACCTGCGCCCGCCGCCGCGCGACGCATGGCGGCGAGGCGGCGGCGAGATGGTCGGGCTCGCGTTACGGCGCGAAGAACACGTCGGTGCGGTTCGTCAGGTTGCCCGCGTTGGTCTGCACGAAGAACGGATGGAACGACGACGACGGAAGGACGTCGAGCCCCTGGTAGTCGCCGATGAAGAACCCTTCGGCATTGGGCGCGAGCTTCATGTCGAACGGGCCGCCGACGCGCCGCTCGTCGGCGAACGTGGCGCCGCCGTCGTGCGAGATCTTGCGCCAGAAGCCGGTCGGCAGCGTCGTCGTGTTGCCGGCCTGCAGGTCGCGGAAGTCGTAGTGCGTGACCATCACCGCACCCGTGTTGTCGACGCGCACCGACGGATTGAACGCCGGGCGTCCGGTCGGCGTGTTCACCTGTTGCGGCGCGCTCCAGGTCGCGCCGCCGTCCTTCGACGTCGATAGCGCGATCTCGTCGTATGCGCCGCCGTTGAAGCGGCTGTCCTGCCACACGACATAGAGTTGCCCGGATGCGGGATCGATCGCGGGTTCCGGAATGATGTCGCCGGTGCGCACGGGTTCGCCGGTGTTCGGATCCGTGACGCCGACCGTCTGCAGTCCGGCGATCACCTGCGGCTTGGTCCACGTCGCACCGTCGTCGGTCGACTTGATGAACGCGACCTTGCCGGCCGCCTTGCTGAACGGCGGCTGGATCAGGTCGAAGAAATCGTAGAGCGTGCCGCTCTTCGGATCGACGACGATCTGGTTGCCGATCGTCTGCTGGCGCGACGGCACGTCGACGATGACCTTCGCGGCGCTCCACGTCTTGCCGCCGTCGGTCGTCTTCGAGAACAGCGTCGGCCCGCGGTACGCCTTCGTGTGCAGGTTCGCGTACGGATTGCCGTTCGGCAGCTCGAGACGGTCCCATACCGCGTACGCGGTGCCGGCCTTCACCGGGTTGGCGGTCACCGATTCCTTGTCGTTGAAGAACTGCGTCGTCGGTTCGTCGTTCGCGATCAGCACGGCCGGGCTGCTCCACGTTTGCCCACCATCGGTCGAGACCGACGCGCCGACCGCGTTGGCGTTGTTCGACTGGTTGAACGAGATCGATACCGAATAAGCGGTGCCGTCCGGCCCGAACGATACCCACGGATCGGACGCGCGCTCGTATTTCAGCCCGCCCGGCGCGCATGCGCTGAACGGCTGCGGCGTGCGCGCCCAGGTCGCGCCGGCGTCGAACGTGTAGCCGGCGACGAGCCCGTGGGCGCCGCCGTTCGACCAGCGGTCCTGCTGCCACACGCCGATCATGTTGTTCGGGTTCGCTGGGTTGACCGCGAGCCACGGTTCGACTTCTGCATTCACGTAGTTGGTGCCCGGGCCGCCGATGGTGCACGCGGCGAACGGGCTGGGGCCGGAGACGACGACGGGTTCGGCGTGCGCCGCGGCAGCGGCGGCCAGCGCCATCGCGGCGGACAGGCGGGTGACAAGCGGATGGGACACGATCATGCGTCGCATGGACGACTCCTCGGTGAGGGGCGAATGCGATGGCGGGGGCACGACGAGACAACGCGAGCCGAGGCGCGGCAATCATGCCGCGTGTCGTTGCGTGCCGTTCAGCATGCCGTTTCAGTCATCGCAATCCGCGTGCGCTGGATGCCGCCAGCGCTTCGGTTAAGACTCCTCTTCTTTTCATTGCTTGTCGGGTGTGTCTGCGATGTCGACCCGACGGGAAAGCCAGTCCGGGCATGCGACGAATGTGTCGAAGTGGATTGCAATGTAGGCGATTCGAATGCCGCGCGACAGGCGGTTTTTTGTAACAGGACGTAGCCGGAAAGCGTTGCCGAAAGCACGCATCGGGCCCGCAAGTTTTGCCGTTGCGCGGCATGAAAATCGAATCGAAAACGCGAATCGCAATCGCTTGCGATTGATGCGCGCGCACGCCGGCCGCGCGCGCGTGAAGCGCGGTTCAGCGCTCCGCCGGAAAGCGCTCCTGCAACGCATGCAGCCAGCGCGCGACGACGTCGAGTTCGTCGTCGGAAAACCCGTCGCACAGCTTGCCGTTGAGTTCGCGCAGCAGCACGCGCGCACGCTTGAGTGCCGCGTGGCCGTCGTCGGTCAGGTACAGCCGCGTCGCGCGGCCGTCGTCCGAATCGGCATGACGCGTGATGAGGCCGGCTTTCGCCATCCGGTCGGCGAGGCCCGTCATCGCGGACGGCGCAAGTTGCAGCGTCGCGCCGACTTCGCCGATCAGCGCGCCGTCCTGTTTCGCGAGACAGAACAGCACGCCGGCCTGCGCGGCGCTCGCGCGCGTCTCGGTTTCGGCCTTGCGGTCGATCCAGCGCTGCACGCGCCGCTGGCCGATGTTCAACATGAAAAACAGTCGTCGGTCTTCGCTCAAGCTGGGTTCCCGGCTGCAATGGAAAGGGAGGGACGGCCCGTGGCGCGCGGCGTGTCGAGCGCCTGCGCGAGCCAGTCGGCGACGTCGGGCCACAGCACGGTGCCGGGCCGGCTGCGAAAGAAGCCCATGTGCCCGACCGGGCCGCTGCCCGCCGCACGCGGATCGATCTGGCGGCGTTCGACCTTCGCGCGGGTCAGATAGCTTACCAGCAGGCCGATCGCGGCCGGATTCGCCCACGGATCGTCGTCGAAGCCGAGCGCGAGGATCGGCAACTGCTGCTTCGAGAAGCGCTCGGCCGCGCCGAGCGTCGGATCGTCGAAGAAGTAGTGCGGCAGCGTCGTCCAGCGGCTCCATTCGCGGAACACGCCGGCCGGCAGATCCTCGCCGAGCCCGAGCCGCTTGCCGGGCACGTAGCCGAGCAGCGCGGACGTCAGCGGGCCGAGCACGCGCAGGATCAGCCGCACCTTCACGCGTTCGGCCGCCTGCGCGATCAGCCGCGTGCTGCCCGCATGCGCGGCGACGAGCACGGCCGCGCGCAGATGCGTCGTCGCGCCGGACAGCCCGATCGCGTGTCCGCCGACGCTGTGGCCGACCGCCAGCAACGGCAGCCCTTCATGCGCGTGCCGGGCCCACGCGGTCGCGGCGCCCACGTCGAGCTCCATCCAGTCGCGCATGCGGGCCTGCAGCGTGCGCAGCCGCGCGGGCCGCGATGCGCCGATGCCGCGATAGTTGTAGGTCAGCGCCGCGAAACCGCGCTCGGTCAGGAAGCGCGCGAAGCCCGCATACAGCCGCTCGGGCACGGCCGTCGCCGGATGGATCAGGACCAGCGCGCGCGGCGGCGCGTCCGGCGACCACAGCGTGCCGTGCAGTACGTAGCCGTCGGCGGCGGAAAAATCGATGGGTTCGGAGGTCATGGCCGTCCTCGCTCGGGCAGTTATTTCGTATGCGAAATATAGTCGGGAATGTGTTTCGCGTGCGAAATATCTATCGAGGAATCGTTCGAACTTCACGCGGCGGCGGCCGGCGGCGAAGCGGTGGCCGCACGCGCGTGCTTCATAAAATATTTGCATCTTTGCATAGAAGAATATTGCGTTTGTGTCATGAAGTGGATCGACGTATCTTCACCGGTTCCATCCGTTCCGCCGGCGGTCGCGCACGGCGGACCAAGGGCGTCGCCGTCGCGCGGCCGCCCGCCAACCTTCCGGGAGATCATGTTGCTGAGCCGAATCGTCACGGCGCTCTTGCTGGCGCTTGCCGCGCAGCCGGGCATCGCCAAGGACACCGTCACGCTGCGCGTCGGTGAACAGAACTACTTCAACATCCAGGCATCGATGGAAGCGTCCGGCGTGCTGAAGGACCTGCCTTACACGATCGAATGGAAGCACTTCCAGGCCGCCGCGCCGGTCGCCGAAAGCCTGAACGGCAACGCGATCGACCTCGGCTTCCTCGGCGATTCCGCGCTGCTCACGCTGGCCGCGCGCGGCGCGCCGGTCAAGGTCGTCGCGGTGTCGCGGCAGAGCCTCGACGGCGTCGCGATCCTCGTGCCGAAAAACTCGCCGGTGCGCACCGTGGCCGACCTGCAGGGCAAGACCATCGCGGTATGGCGCGGCGCCTGGAGCCAGCAACTCGTGCTGCGCGCGCTCGAACACGCGGGCCTGCGCGCCGATTCGGTGAAGTACGCGTACCTGATGCCGATCGACGCGACCAACGCGCTCGCGAACGGTTCGGTCGATGCGGTGTCGCTGTGGGAGCCGTTCGTCAGCACGCTGGCGTTACGGCAGGGCGCGCGGCCCGTGACGACCGCGCAGGGGCTGATGCCGGCGCTGAGCTTCGTCGCCGCGAACGAGCAGGCCGCCTCGGGCAAGCGCGCGGAGATCACCGATTTCCTGCGGCGCGTGGTGGCCGCACGCCAGTGGGTCGACAGCCATCCGCGCGAGTACGCGGACCTGTGGGCGAAACGCGCGAATCTCGAACCCGACGTCGCGTATCGCTGGCTCAACAATGCTCGGCAGCGCGTCGGCCCGGTCGACGAGACGGCCGCGAAGGACGCGCAGAACACGGCCGACTTCCTGCACAAGTCCGGCGTGATTCCGGCCGCGTACGACACGTCGAAGCTGCTCGACCGCTCGTATGCGGGCGCGTTCGCGGCGCCTGCGCAGAAGACCGCCGCCGCGCAGTGACCGTGCGGCCCGCTGCACGATTCCCGCGCTTCCCGATCGACATACCCGAGGACATCCCGACATGCCAGTCGACATCATCGGCATGATCACCGCGACACCCGGCGCGGAGGTCGACGTACCGGGCGGCGCGGCCGTCCAGCCGGACTACGTGCGCCGCTTCGCGCAGGCGCACGAAGCCGCCGGCTTCGACCAGATCCTGATCGGCCATTTCAGCAACGCGGCGGACGGCTTCATCGTCGCGTCGTTCGCGGCCGCCGCGACCGCGCGCATCCGTCTCCTGCTCGCGCACCGGCCGGGCGTGATCGTGCCGTCGGCCGCCGCGCGGCAGATAGCGACGCTCGACGTGTTCAGCGGCGGAAGGCTGGCGCTGAACGTGGTGTCCGGCGGCGACGATGCGGATCTGCAGCGCGACGGCGATTTCGTGCCGCACGATGCCCGCTATCGCCGCACCGGCGAATATCTCGACGTGCTGAAACGGATCTGGCTGGCCGATGCGCCGGTCGATCACGACGGCGCGTTCTACCGGCTGCGCGGGGCGTCGCCGGTCGTGAAGGGCGTGCAGCGGCCGCATGTGCCGATCTATTTCGGCGGCTCGTCGCCGGCCGCGCTCGCCGTCGCGGGCGAGCATGCGGATGTCTACATGACGTGGGGCGAGCCGCTCGACGCGGTGCGCGAGCAGATCGCGCGCGTGCGGGCCGCCGCCGCGCCGTTCGGGCGGGCGCCGCGCATCAGCGTGTCGTTCCGGCCGATCGTCGCGGATACGGAGGCGGCCGCGTGGGAAAAGGCCGAGGCGATCCGCGAACGCGTGCGCGCGGCGCGGCTCGCGAACGGTCAGCCGATCGCCGGTCACGCGCCGCAGAATGCGGGCTCGCAGCGGCTGATGGCCGCCGCCGCGCAGGGCGACGTGCTCGACGAACGGCTGTGGATGGGCGTTGCGAACCTGACCGGCGCGCGCTGGAATTCGACCGCGCTGGTCGGTACGCCCGAGCAGGTCGCGCGTGCGCTCGGCGCGTACTACCGGCTCGGCGTATCGACGTTCCTGATTCGCGGTTTCGATCCGCTCGACGATGCGCTGGCCTACGGGCGCGACCTGATCCCGGCGATTCACGCGCATGTTGCGGAGCTCGACCGCTATCGGGCGGCGGTGCCGGCGTAGGCGAACCCGCCGAACTGCCGCACGTTGACGCGCCCCGGCATCGCCATCACGGCATGCCGGGGCGCTTGCCTTGAACGCTCAGAACGACGGCAACCCCGGCGGATTGGTCTCCGCCCGCGCGATCGCCTCGCTCTGCAAACCCCAGCGCGCGAGCGCCTGCCCGTAGCGGCCGTTGCCGATCAGCGCATTGGTCGCGAGCGTCAGCGCCGGCGCGAGCCCGCTGCCGCGGCGCGTCGCGATCGCGACGTCCGCATTCGCCGGCCAGCCCGCATTGACGACGCCGACGCGGCGGATCTTGCCGGTGCGCGCGGCCTCGTACGCGAGCGACGCGTTCGGGTTCAGCTCCGCATCCGCGCGGCCCGACAGCAGCGCGACGCGCGCCGTCGCATCGTCGTCGAAATAGAGCAGCTCGGCCGGCTTCAGCCCCTGCGCGACGTTGCGCTTGCTCCATTCGAGCAGGATGCGCTCCTGGCTCGTGCCGGCGCCGGTGATGATCCGCAAACCCGCGATGTCCTTCGGCTCCGCGATCTTCGCGATCGGGCTGGCGGTGCGCACGTAGAAGCCGTGCAGCCCGAGCCGGTAGGTCGTGAAATCGTATTTCTCCTTGCGCTTCTCGGTGACGCCGACGTTCGAGATCACCGCGTCGTACTTGCCGGACGTCAGCCCGAGCGGCCAGTCGGCCCACGCGATCGGCAGCAGCACGAGCGTGCGGCCGAGCGCGTCGGCAACGAGCTGCGCATAGTCGGGATCGGCGCCGACCACGGTGCGCGCGTCGGTCGCATAGGTCGACACGGGC
The DNA here is from genome assembly GCF_024730645.1 of Burkholderia sp. EMB26. NCBI lineage: Bacteria > Pseudomonadati > Pseudomonadota > Betaproteobacteria > Burkholderiales > Burkholderiaceae > Burkholderia > Burkholderia sp. EMB26. The sequence continues at coordinate 594,977 of NZ_CP078071.1, read as the reverse complement.
GGTGCGTGCGGCGAGATCGCGACCGTGAACGCGCCGTCGCGCACCCAGCGGTAGCCGCTGGCCGCGCGGATGGCCGCGTCGTCGGGGCCGGCGCGCGGGCGGCCGGCCTGGCGCGGGTCGAGGTCGGCGGTGGCCGCCGCCGCGCGTGCCGCCTGCCACGGCAGGCCCGATGCCGCGAGCAGCGCGGCCGTGATGAACTGGCGTCGATCGGTCATCGTGCGGCACCCCGCAAGTCGGAAGCGGCGCGCATCACAGCACCCGCGACAGGAACGCGCGGGTGCGCGGATGCGACGGCGCATCGAGCACGGCGGCGGGCGGCCCGGCCTCGACGATGCGCCCGCGTTCCATGAACAGCACGTTGTCCGCCACTTCGCGCGCGAAGCCGATTTCGTGCGTGACGATCACGAGCGTCGTGCCCGAGCGCGCGAGTTCCTTGATCACGTCGAGCACTTCGTTCACGAGTTCGGGATCGAGCGCCGACGTCGGCTCGTCGAACAGCAGCACCTTCGGCCGCAATGCGAGCGCCCGCGCGATCGCGACACGTTGCTGCTGGCCGCCGGACAACTGGCGCGGGTACGCATCGGCCTTATCCGCGAGGCCGACCCGCGCGAGCAGCGCGCGTGCGCTGTGCTCGGCTGCATCGCGCGTCACGCCGGCGACGGCGACCGGCGCTTCGATGAGGTTCTCGAGCACCGTCAGGTGCGGGAACAGGTTGAAGTTCTGGAACACCATGCCGACGGCCGTGCGCCGCTTCAGCACGTCGCGCTCCTTCAGCTCGTGCAGCACGTCGCCGTCGCGGCGATAGCCGATCAGCTCGCCGTCGATGTCGATGAAGCCGTCGTCGACGCGTTCGAGATGGTTGATCGTGCGCAGCAGCGTCGACTTGCCGGAGCCGGACGGCCCGACGATCACGGTCACGCTGCCGCGCGGCGCGACGAACGACACGTTGTCGAGCACGCGCTGCATGCCGAACTGCTTCGACACGCCATGCACGGCCACTTCGCCGCCGGTGCGCGACACCGCGGCCACGGTATCGGCAGACGGGCCGGCCTCGCCTCGTGCACGGGCGATCGAGGCCGTGCGGCGCGACGTGACACGCCGCCACAGCCCGCCGATGCGCGCCAGCGCGAACGTGACCACGGACGGCGGCGGGTTGCGCAGCGCGCCGCGTGCATAGTGCCGCTCGACCTGTACCTGGATCGCGGACAGCACGGTCAGGATGATCAGGTACCAGACGGTCGCGACCATCAGCAGCGGAATCACTTCGAGGTTGCGGCGATAGATCACCTGCACCGTGTAGAACAACTCCGGCATCGCGAGCACGTACACCATCGACGTGCCTTTCGCGAGCGTGATCAGGTCGTTGAACGCGGTCGGCAGGATCGCGCGCATCGCCTGCGGCAGCACGATCCGCGACGTCTGGCGGCCGCGCGGCAGCCCGAGCGCGGCGGCGGCTTCGAGCTGGCCCTGGTCGACCGCGAGAATGCCGCCGCGGATCACCTCCGCGGAAAACGCCGCATGATTCAGCGTGAGGCCGAGCACGGCCGCGAGGAACGGGCTGATGAGGTCGGTCGTCGGCGTGTCGAACCACACGATGTCGGTGAACGGCACGCCGAGCCGCACGTGCTCGTACAGGTAGCCGAGGTTGTTCAGGATCAGCAGCAGCACGATCAGCGGAATCGAGCGGAACAGCCACACGAAGGTCCATGCGCTGGCCGACAGCAGGCGCGACCGCGACAGCCGGGCCAGCGCGACGAACGCGCCGAGCACGAAGCCGAACACCGCGCCGAGCAGCGTCAGCACCAGCGTGCGCGCGAGCCCCGACAGCACCGGCGGCGACAGGAACCATTCGGCGAACACCGGCCAGCCCCACTGCGGGTTGCCGAGAATCGAATGCAGCGTGAGCGCGATCAGCACGAGCGCGAGCACGGTGCCGGCCGTGCGCGACCGGTGGCGCGCGGGCACGATCCGCAAACGCGTGCCGGGCTCGCGAGCGCCGGGGGAAGAGAGCGGCGGCAGCGCGCCGCCGAGATGGGTCGTGTCGCTCATGTCGTGGGAATCCTCGAATCGATCGATCGGCGGGCGCGCCGCGCACGGGCGGCGCGGCGGCGTCAGGCGTGCGCTTCGGCCGCCGCTTCCTGTGCGGCGCCGGGCGCCGCGTAGCGGCTCGCCTTGCGCGGCAGACCGAGGTGATCGCGCAGTGTCGCGCCGGGCAGGTCGCGGCTGTAGCGGCCGCGCGCCTCGAGCACCGGAATCACGAGTTCGATGAAATCGTCGACGCCCTGCGCCTGCACCGGGAAACCGAGGATGAAGCCGTCGCCGGCGCCCGCGTCGTGCCAGCGGATCAGTTCGTCGGCGACGTGCTCGGCCGTGCCGATGAAGTTCGGCCGCGGCGTCGCGACCGCGAGCGCGGTCTCGCGCAGCGACAGGCCCTTGCGTTTCGCATCGGCCTTGATCCGGTCGGTGGTCGAGCGGAAGCTGTTGCGGCCGAGCTCGCCGAGTTCCGGGAACGGCGCGTCGAGCGGGTACTGCGTGAAGTCGTGGTGATCGAAATAGCGGCCGAGGTACGCGAGCGCCTCGTCGATCGTCAGCAGGTCGCGGATCGCCTGGTATTTGTCCTCCGCTTCGGCGGCCGTGCGGCCGACGATCGGCCCGACGCCGGGGAAGATCTTCACGTCGCCGGCCTGCCGCCCGTGCTCGATCGCGCTCTGTTTCACGCGCCGCGTGAACGCGGCCGTTTCGTCGATCGACGGCGAATGCGTGAACACGGCATCCGCGTATTTGCCCGCGAGGCCGATCCCGGTGTCGGACGAGCCGGCCTGGAAGATCACCGGCTGCCCCTGCGGCGAGCGCTGGATGTTCAGCGGGCCCGCGACCTGGAAGAAGCGGCCGTGGTGATCGAGCGTATGCAGCTTGTCGCGATCGAAGAAGCGGCCGCTCGCGCGGTCGCGCACGAATGCATCGTCGTCCCAGCTGTCCCACAGGCCCTGCACGACGTCGAGATATTCGTCGGCGATTTCGTAGCGCAGTTCGTGATCCGGGTGCGCCTTGCCGAAATTCTTCGCGGTGCCTTCGAGCGGCGTCGTCACGACGTTCCAGCCGGCGCGCCCGCCACTGATCGCGTCGAGCGACGCGAGCTGGCGTGCGACCGTGAACGGCTCGCTGTACGACGTCGAGATCGTGCCCGCGAGCCCGATCTTCTTCGTCGCGACCGCGAGCGCCGACAGCACGGTCAGCGGCTCGAAGCGGTTCAGGAAATGCGGGATCGACTTCTCGTTGATGTAGAGGCCGTCCGCGACGAACGCGAACGCGATGCCGGCGGCTTCCGCCTTGCGGGCGACGCCGATCATGAAATCGAGGTTGATGCTCGCGTCGGGCGGGTTGCTCGGATGCCGCCACGCGTTCATGTGGCTGCCTGCGCCTTGCAGCATCAGGCCGAAGGGGATCGATCGTCGGGTCGTCATGATGGGAATGTCACGCGTTCGGGTCAGGGGAGAGGGAGCGGTCGGCCGCGAGGGCCGCCTGCAACGGCGTGGTGGACAGCGCGCCGCCGAGCCATTCGGCCGATGCGAGTCGCGCCGCGTAGTCGGACACCGGCGAATCGATCACGAACGCATCGACGTCGAGCCGGCGGCTCAGCGCGTCGAGCGCGCGATGCACGCGCTCGGGCGTATCGGCGAGCACCGTCGGGCGCAGCTCGTCGATCCGGTAGTCGGATGCGCCGCTTTGCCGCGCGAATTCCGCGGCTGCCTGCGCGCTGGCGAGGTTGAAGCTCTGGCCGCCCGCGAACTGCAGCTTGAAGATCTTCAGCGGCCCGATCAGTCGTTCGGCTTCGTCGCGGGTCGGCGCGGCGACCGCATACAGCGCGACGAGCGGTTTCTCGCCGCCCGCGCTGCGGTAGGCGTCGAGCGAGCGTTCGAGATTCGCGTCGTCGCCGTTGAAATGGCCCGCGTAGCAAAAACGCCAGCCGTTGCGCGCGGCGAGCGCGCCGCTGTCCGGCGAGCCGCCGAGCAGGATGCGTTCGGGCAACTGCGGCGGCACCGGCATCGCGACCGCGCCGGCGAGCGGATGATCCTCGGCCACGCCCCAGCCGAGAAACGCGTCGAGCGCCGCGAGCTGCCCCGCGAAATCGGGCTTGCGCGCCTTGTCGTGGAACCACTGCAGCGCGCGCGTGGTCAGCGGCAGCCCGCCGGGCGCCTTGCCGATGCCGAGATCGACGCGGCCCGGCGCGAGCGCGGCCAGCAGCTTGAAGGTCTCCGCGACCTTGAACGGGCTGTAGTGCTGCAGCATCACGCCGCCCGAGCCGATGCGGATGCGCGACGTGTGCGCGAGCAGGTGCGCGACGACGATCTCCGGCGCCGAGCTCGCGAAACCCGGCGTGCCGTGATGTTCGGCGACCCAGAAGCGCGCGTAGCCGAGCTGTTCGGCGCGTTGCGCGAGCGTCGTGGTGAAGCGCAGCGCATCGGCGGCGTTCGCGCCGTCGGCGATCGGACTCTTGTCCAGCAACGAAAGCGAATAAGACATGGTGAGCGGCGTTCCTGCGTGAGCGTGGATGGACGGTTGCGGGCGCGCGGCGCTCAGCTCTTCGGCAGCCCGGGCGGATTCGTGCGCGACTGGTCGATCGCTTCGGACGCGAGGTTCCAGCGGTCGAGCACCTGCTGGTAGCGGCCGCTCTTGATCAGCCCGTTCAGCGCGACGGTCAGCGGCTCGGCGAGGCCGCTGCCGCGACGCGTCGCGATCGCGATGTCGGCCGTGCGCGGCCAGCCGCCGCTGATCGCGCCGACGAGCCGCGTCTTGCCTTGCTGCGCGCTTTGATACGCGAGCACCGAGTTCACGCTGAACACCGCGTCGGCGCGGCCCGACTGCACGGCGACGATGCGCATCGCCTGGTCGTCGTAATACTGGATCTGCACGGGTTTCAGCCCGTGCGCGACGTTCTCGCGGTCCCAGGCGAGCAGGATCTTTTCCTGGTTGGTGCCGGCGTCGGTCACGATGCGCAGCCCCGCGACGTCCTTCGGCTCGCGGATCGCCTGGATCTTGCTGTCGTTGCGGACGTAGAAGCCGACCTGATCCTTGCGATAGGTCGAGAAATCGAACTTCTGCTTGCGCTCCTCGGTGACGGTCACGTTCGAGATCACCGCGTCGACTTTCCCCGATTCGAGCGCCAGCGGCCAGTCGGCCCACGCGAGCGCGACGATCTTCAGCTTGCGGCCGAGGCTGTCGGACACGAGCTGACCGACGTCGGCGTCGAAGCCGATCACCGTGCGCGCGTCGGTCGCATATGAACTGATCGGCGGCAGGCTCGGCGCGATCCCGATCGTCAGCGTGCCGGGGTCGGCGAACTTGAACGACGCGGGCACCGCGCGCTCGACCGCCGCATCGGGGGTGCCACGCGGGCGGCCGCGTTGTTCGGGGCTCAGGTCGAACGTCGCGGCAGCTGCAGCCGTCGCGGCGGCGAAGGCGCTCAGGCCGATCAGCGCGGTGGCCAGCGTGCGCACGGCACGGGATGAAAACGGTACGGCTCGATGCATGAAGACGTCCTGTCGTGGAAGCGTGGAAAGCGGAATGGGCGAGATGAAATGCGGGACGTCGTGCACTCAGCGCGGCAGCACCGGTTCGGGCACCGGCGCCCACAGGTCGGCCAGCGTCGACGTGCGCGACGGATCGACGAGATCCTTGCCGAAGCGCAGATGGAAATACGCTTCGGGATCGATCGACGAATCGAACAGCCGCGTATAGCCGGTGCGGTCGTACAGCGCCCATGCTTCGGGCTGGCGAAAGCCGGTGGTCAGGTAGAGGCGCTGGTAGCCCTGCTGCGCGGCGCGCAGTTCGAGCGCTTCGACGATGCGCCGGGCGAGGCCCTGGCGGCGCAGGTCGGTGCGCGTCCAGATGCGTTTGAGTTCGGCGGTCCGTGCGTCGTAGCGCTTGAACGCGCCGCCGCCGATCGTTTCGCCGTCGCGCAGCAACAGCACGAACGCGCCTTCGGGCGGCGCGAACAGTTCGGCCGGGTAGCGTGCGAGTTCGTCGCGGGCCGACGCGCGGCTGTCGGGGCGGTACGCGTCGTAACGGATCGAATACTCGTCGATCAGCGCGTCGATCAGCGGCTGCGCGCGGACGTCGAGCGGCGTCGTGTCGATGATGCGGTCGTTCGTGGCCATGGGCATCGCGAATGGCGCGCGATGCGGACGTTCCTGGCGGGGTGCGGGCACGCGGCCCGTCCGGTCTGTTCCGTTATCGCGACGCAGTTGTCGTGATGGCGGCGGCTGTCGTGCCCGATGCGAGGCATCCGGCGTGCCGCCGCCGTTTTGAACACGTTAGCGGCGCGGCCGGCAAAGGCGAACGAAGCAATTTCGATAAGGATTTCGCGGAAGGCGTAAGAAGGCTTGCAGGGGGCGTGGGGTGGGGCGAGCGGGCGTGGGCGAGCCGTGCCCGTTTGCGGTGTGGACGACGGGGAAGGGCCGCCGTGGATTGGCGGGGTGTCGTCGTTTCGATCGCCTGCCGGTCATGCCTCATGCTGATGGGGGCAGGCTTTTCACGGCCGCGCCCCCGGCCGCGATCCGTCGCCATGATGGCGACGGTCCCCCTTGAATTGTCGCGTCGTCGCGCGGCGACGACCCTCGACGACGCTGTTCAGGCTGCTGCCGGCTGAGGAACCGAGTCCTGCCGATCCCCGCCCAGGATATCGACGAGACTGGTCAGCATCCGCGCCAATTCACCCGTCATCAGCGTGAAGTCGGAGTCGAAGCGCTCGTCGTCGTTCTGCGCGGTGGGGTCCGCCGCCTCCTTGATCACGTCGAGCGGCGTGACCCGCTTGATCGTCAGCGACGGAGTCAGCACGAACGAGATCCGGTCGTCCCAGGTCATCGCGAGGCGCATGCATTGTTTGCCGGCTTCGATGTGCCGGCGCATGTCGTTCGCTTCCAGCGCGTGGCCGACGTAGCGTACGGTGGCGCCGCCTTCGCCGCTCGAGCGCAACTCGACGTCCTGGTCGACGGTGAATCCGCCCGGCGCGTCGCCGGACAGCAGCCAGTCCGTCATCGCGGCGACCGGCGAGCGCGCCACCTGAACGCCGGCGAGCGGCAAACCGTCGATCGATTTGACGAGCAGGCTGCGAACGTCGTCGGCGAGCGCCTGGGCCGCCGCATCGATGACGAGCCAGCCGTTCGCCGTATCGATCCACACGCGGGTATCGCGGCGAATGCTGAACGCGCGCGGCAGCAGTTCGTCGGTCACCTGTTCCTTGAGTTCGCGCAGTTGTTTCCGGCCGACCTTGAAGCCTTGCTGCTCTTCGAGTTCGAGCGCACGGGCCTTGGTGACCTGATTGACGACCGACGCCGGGAGCAGCTTCTTTTCGGCACGAAACACCAGCAGCATCTGCCGGTTGACCGAATACACGAGCGCGCCGCCGTCACGCGGCGACGCCCAGCCGACGCGCTGCATTTCGACGCTGCTGCCCGGCTGGAATGCGTGAGGCGCGAGCCATTTTTCCATCTGGTCGGGGGTGACGGCCCAGGGTGCGGGAAGACGGTGAAGCTGGAGATTCTTGAACCACATAGGCGTACGGGCAAAGCGCGTCATTCTATATGACGGGGGCGATTGCCGGTCAGTGGCGGAGATTCGACGCCAATGTCGAGGGGACTTGCCCGCTAGCGCGAATGGGGGCCGACCGTTTAGGATCGGCATTCGGCATCAGCGCGGCGCCGCACGGCAACCGACGACAAAGAGAGCATCGACGGTTGCATCAAGATTGATACCAATGGAAACCATTCCAACAACAAGGAAGGAAAAACCATGATGACTTCCGGCGACGGCCTGACCAGCCCTGCGCGGCTCCTGCGACTCGCGTCATGGGTGATCGCGATCATCTTCGCCGTCTTTCTGAACATGCTCGGCAGTCTCGTGATTCGCGACATGGCGTTCGCGCCTCGGGGTGGTCCGCCGGTCATCGAGCAATTCGCCGACGCTCCGTTAAAAGCGCGGCTGGACGCGGCGCGGCGTCAGTTGCAGGCGCAGCGCGATGCGCTCGCCGAGAAGGTCGACACGATGGAAGTGGCGCGCGGCCGTGCCGCGAAGGCGTACGCGGCCGAAAAGGAAAGTTTCCGCAACTGGCTGGCCACCCGCGCGGTGACGGGAGACGGTGCGGGGGACCCGGACATCGTGGCGAGAACGCGCAAGCTGGATACGCTGCAGGCAGTGGTCGTCAACTGGCAGCATCAGATCGATGCGATCGGCGACCAGCAACGGGCGCTGGCATCGCAGCAGACGCAAGTCGACACGCAAATCGCCGAAGCGGACACAGCAGCCGAACGGCGCTTCGACGACGCGACCCGGCGCTACGAGATGCAGGTGTTCGGGCTGCGGCTGGCGCTGACGTTGCCGATACTGCTGGTCGCGACCTGGCTGTTCATCCGCTACCGCAACGCGCGCTACTGGCCGTTCGTGTACGGTTTCGGCCTGTTTGCGCTGAGCGCGTTTTTCATTGAACTGGTGCCGTACCTGCCGAATTTCGGCGGCTATGTCCGGGTCCTGGTCGGCATCGTGCTCACGGTATTCGCCGGTCTTTACATGATGAAGGCGTTTCAGCGCTATGCCGAGCGCAAACGGCTCGAATTGCAGCAGGATCAGGGCGAACGCGCGCGCACGATCGGATACGAAAAAGCCGTCCGGTCGCTCGAAAAAAAGCGCTGCCCGTCATGCGACAAACAATGGAGTCTCGGTGGCAACGACTCCACGTTCTGCGTCCATTGCGGATTGAGGCTTTTCAATGTGTGCGAATGCGGTGGCCGGAATTTCTTCTTCTTTCCGCATTGCCATCAATGCGGTGTTGCGCAGGGAAACGAGTCGCCGGTGTCGTCCGACTGACGGTCGGCGTGTCCGCACTGGCAGCGTGCGACGGTCGTGAACGCGTCAGTCGGGTGCCTCACGCGATGACGCGCGGCGGCGTCGACGGCTCCGCGAGCTGAAACAGGCAATCCCCGCGCCGCACCTGCGCGGGCACGCGCTTGCACACCACCTCGCCGTCGCCGTTGAACCGGTGCAGCACCGGTTCGCGCAACGGCGTATCGGGGAAATGTACCCACGCGGCCGGCTGCCCGGCCTTCACCTGGTCGCCGAGCTCGACGAGCGGCTCGTACAGCCCACGCTCGTACGCATAGACGAAATGGCGATCGCCGTCGACGCGCATGAAGCGCGTGACGGTCGGCGGCGCGTCGGGCACGAGCGCGCCGTGCAACAGCCCGATATAGCCGAGGTAATGCAGCAGTCCGTGGCGACCGAGCCGGATCAGCGACGGATCGGCCATCCCGGCGCCGCCGAGTTCGGTGACGATCGAGATCGCGCCTTGCCGGCGCGCGGCCGACGCCGAATGCACGGGATTCGGCGCGTGCAGCAATGCATTGTGCAATCCGAACGCGACCAGCAGCCCGTTGAGCTTCTCGGCTTCGTCGGCGTCGAGCGGATCGATCGCGAGCATGTTGCCGCCCTGGTACAGCAGCGAGCTGCCGCCCGAATGCAGGTCGACCAGATACTGCGCGCGCGACAGCAGCGCGTGCTCGATGTAGTGGGCGATCATCTGCGTCGGCGTGCCGGTCGGGTCGCCGGGAAAGCTGCGGTTCAGGTTGCCTTCGTCGAGCGGCGACACGCGCAGGCCCGCATCCGCCGCCGGGAAATTCGCCATCGGCAGCAGGATCAACTGCCCGCGGACCATGTCGGGTTCGATCTCGCGCATCAGTTGCGACACGATGATCTGGCCTTCGTACTCGTCGCCGTGGTTGCCGGCCATCACGAGCGCGACCGGGCCGTCGCCGTTGCGGATCGACGCGATCGGGATCGGCAGCCAGCCGTATGCGGAACGGTGCACGGAGTGCGGCAGCCGCAGGTAGCCCGCGTGCTTGCCTTGCGCGTCGAGATCGATTTCGCAGTGAATGGGGTTTCGAGCAGGGGAGGAAGTCATGGCAGCGTCGTTCGATGAACGGAATCTGCCATCTTATAGGGGAAACCGGCGCCGCGCGGCGCGGCGGGCGGGATCGGCCAGGCAGCGCGTGACCGCGGACGGGCGCACGGCCGTGTCTTGCCGGGACCATACGCGGGCGCGCGCGATGTTGCAGCGATGAAGCCATGCCGGCGCGCCGGCCGGCTGCATTGACGTGCCGGCTCTCGCGCCAGCCCGTGTCGTGACAGGGCCGGCGCGCGCGACGCGCTTACCGGCCGGATGTTTCAGCTTCGAGACGTCCTTCTTCCCACAGTGCCCAGAAACGGCTGCCGGCGCGATACGGATTCGCGCGTCGCGCGGCGTGATCGGCGACGCCCTGACGAAACGCGCCGTACAGCGTGAGCGGCGGATTGTCGATGCAGGCGGCTTCGCGCGCGGCCGGCATCCGGCGCTCGGACACGAGCCGGCGGATCAGCGATGCGCCGTCGATCACGGCCTGTTCGTCGATGATTTCGGTTCGTGCGAGCACGTCGACGGTATTCATGTTGGGCTCCCTGAAACGTTCTTTCCCCATCAAGGAGCAATAAGAGTGCCAGCCGCGAAATGCCGTGCCCGGCCTCGATCGTGCGGGCTTCTGCAGTCATCTTGCGGCGCGTCGGATGGCGATGTTACGGAACACGTCACGTGACACGCGAACGCACGGCGTCATGTGCGGACCGGCAAAGCGTTTCGGAATTGAATCGTCGGGAGAACGCAGCGGGCACGGAAAGTTGATGCGCGGCGCGCGCGTCACGGGCTCAGCTTGCGGTGGCCGGCGCCATGCGGCGGCTGCCGCTCGAATAGAAACAGTAGATGCCCTTGCCGGCCGACTTCGCGTCGTACAGCGCGCTGTCGGCTTGCCGGATCAGTTCGTCGGGCGAGCCGTGCCCGTCGTCGAGCGCGATGCCGATGCTGATGCCGATGCAGACGGTCTCGCCGTTCGACAACCCATACGGCGCCGAAATCTGCCGGATGATCCGCGCGGCGAGGATCGAGCACGCGTGCATCGTCGTGTCGTCGATCGCGACGACGAATTCGTCGCCGCCGATGCGAGCCGCGAGCTCGCCCGGCGGCAGCGTCTTGCCGAGCCGTTCGGCGACCTGCGTGAGCACTTCGTCGCCGGCCTGGTGGCCGAAGCGGTCGTTGATCGACTTGAAGCCGTCGAGGTCGAGATACATGATGGCGAACGCCGGGCTCGGCAGCCGCGGCCGGCGCGCGAGCATCCGCTTGAGCGCCGCGTGCAGCTCGTGGCGATTCGGCAAACCGGTCAGCGCGTCGTGCCGCGCGAGGTGCCGGATGTGCTGTTCGGTCTGGCGGCGCGCGGTGACGTCCTCGACGATGATCACCGCGTTGCCGTCCGGCACGCGGTGGCGCGTCAGTTCGAGCTGGCGGCCGTCGGCGAGCGCGATGTCCAACGGCGCGGGCTCGTTGCGGCTCAGCCAGCTGTCGCATTGCGCGGCGAGGCCGATGCCGCCGGGATCGGTCGCGGCGTTCGCGCCGAGCGCGGCGACCACGGCCGGCAGCGGCGTATCGAGCATGATCTCGCGTGGCGAGCCGAACAGTTGCGCGGTGCGCCGGTTCGCGACGATCACGCGGCTGTCGCCATCGATCATGCACAGGCCGTGCGGCATGTAGGTGAGGGCGGCGTCGAAGCGCGCGACCAGTTCGGCGTTGCGCTGGCGCGCGGCGATCAGCGCGACGAGCACGCGGTAGTGGCGCTGCACGACCGTGCGCATCGCCGCGAGATAGATCGCGAGCGGCGGCACCAGCAGCCATGCGCCCGGCCGCGGGGCCAGCAGCGCACCGACGCCGATCGGCAGCACGCCGAGCACGACCTGCGTCATCGCGAGCCGCGGCAGCGCCGCATTGCGCGACGCGATCCCGCCGAACACGCCGCCCGCGACCATCACCGACAGCGTGCCCAGCTCGACGTCGGCCGCCTGCACGCAGCCCATCACGCCGAGGCCGAGCACGAAGCACGCGACGAGCGACACCGGCGCATAGCGCCTCGCCCAGTATTCGGCGCGATCGTCGCCGGCGTTGCGCCGCACCGTGTAGGCCCGTGCGATCGACAGGCGCGCGATGAGCAGGCCGACGTCGACGACGAGCCACGCGAGGCACCACAGCTGCTGCAGCCGGATCAGCGCGACGGCCGCGACGAAGCCGCTCGCGAGCCCGGACAGCGCCATCGGGCGCACGTCCTCGAACAGCGTGACGAGCATCGACGGACGCAGCGCGGCCGTCACGCGGTGGTTGCCGGAGGGGGGAGTGGCGAGAACGGAGTTCAGGAGAGAGGCCCTGACTGCCATGGTCGTTGACCTCGACACGATGTCGGGATGGCTGGCGACGCCCGCACGGCACGTGGCGGACGCCCGGCCGAGCCGGATGCGCACGACATTACCATGAAAAACCGGCGGCGCGGGCCGCCCGACGGCGCCGCGCACCGCTTCGCGCGGTAGTCGTAAACCACGGTTGCGAGAGGCTTGCGGATTCGGCGGCGCGAAGGCAGCATCGTTGCGAACGGAACGATGTGCGGCGACCGGCAGGAGACGGGGGCAGCCTGCGTGGCGGCCGCCGGCCGCACGCGCACGGCGGGCGATTCGCGCCCGCGACCGCCCGCCGCAGCCCGGCTGAAACCCGTTATAAGAAATCCAATAAGTATTTCATGCGGGAAATACTATAGGCGATATATCAAAAACAATGCCAGAATGCGCGCCGCTCCGAACGCCGCGACACCCGATCGCCGTCCGAGCCGCATCAGGAGGTTCCCCCCAATGAAAAACCACGGCCTGTCACGGCGGGGTTTTCTGAAAGCCAGCGTGCTGGCGGGCGTCGCGGTGTATGTCGCGCCCATCGGCAGCCGCGCGTTCGCGGCGCTCTTCGAAGAAAAACTCCTCACCCCCGTCAAGTGGGATAGCGTCACCGGCATCCCCCAATTCCGCATCGACGGCATCGCGAAGGTCACGGGCTCGAAAGTGTTCGCCCGCGACGTGCGCGCCGCCGACATGCCGCACTGGCCGCAGCAGCAGTCGCATGCGCTGATCCTGCGCGTCACGCAGGCCGACCGCACGTACGAAGGTTTCGACCTGTCGCTGCTCGGCGACGAGCTGAAGCCGGACCGCGTGGTCACGGCCGACGATCTCACGCGCGACGGCGTCGCGTTCCCGGCGTTCTACGGCGACGACATGCTGTTGCCTGCCGGCAAGACGCCCGCGTATCTCGGCCATGCGGTCGCGATCCTGATCTATCACGACTTCGCGCGCTTCCGCTTCGCGAAGAACGCGCTGAAGTTCCGCGACGACGTGATCCGCTACGGCGCGGTCACGGGCCCGCTCGAGCGCGATCCGTGGGGCACCTTCCGCTACGTGCGCGTGGGCGGCAAGACGGCCTATGACGACGACGTCTATTCGAGCCTGAAGGACGCGCCGATCTTCCCGAGCATGATGCGCAAGCACCTGCCGGTCTGGCCGGACGGCAAGGAGCACGGCAAGCTCGACGAGCAGGGCATGTTCCTCGCCGGGCAGATCGCCAGCGAGCTCGACCATCCGTCGGCCGACTGGCTCGTGTTCGACCGCGAATACAACACGCAGTCGGTCGATACGGCCGCGCTCGAACCCGACAACGCGAACTGCTGGTACGACGCCGCGACACAATCGCTGCACCTCGTCGTGCCGACCCAGTCGCCGCTCGAAGTGTCGGAGAACGCGGCCGCGATGGTCGCGAAATGCCGCTTCCCGGTGAAGAAGCTGTTCGTGCATCCGTGCTACACGGTCGGCTACGGCTCGAAGGACCACTTCAACGTGCCGTTCTACGGCCTCGTCTGCGCGCTGTACGCGGACGGCCGCCCGGTGCGTTTCGCGAACGACCGGTACGAACAGTTCCAGACGTCGCTGAAGCGTCACGCGTTCAAGATGCGTTACCGGATCGCGGTCGACCGCAACACGGGCCTGCTGCAGTCGTTCAAGGGCGACTTCGAGGCGAACGGCGGCGGTCGCTCGAACTTCTCGCCGTCGGTCGCGATGGTCGGCGCCACCGCCGCGCAATCGATCTACTACTTCCCGAAGAGCGACCTGGCGGCCGTCGCGATCGCGTCGCGCGCGATCGACGCCGGCTCCGCACGCGGCTACGGCACGCTGCAGAGCATGGCCGCGACCGAGATGGCGGTCGACGAGATCGCCGCGCAACTGAACATCGACCCGATCGACTTCCGTCTGCGCAACGCGCTGCGTTCGGGGATGAAGAACACGCAGGGCGCGATTCCCGCCGGCGCGCTGCGCGTCGACGAAGTGCTGGAGCGCGCGAAGCAGCATCCGCTGTGGACGCGTCGCATCGCGCGCAAGGCCGAATTCGAGGCCGCGCATCCGGGCAAGCGCTACGGCGTCGGCTTCGCGTGCGTGCAGAAGGATTTCGGCACGGGCGCGGAAGCGTCGTTCGCGAAGGTCGAATTCGACGAGCACGGCAAGGTGTCGCTGCAGCACACCGCGGCCGAGATCGGCACCGGGATGTCGACGTCGCAGGCCGTCGCGGTCGCGAAATGGCTCGGCCGTCCGGCGACCGACGTACGCGTGGCCGTGACCGAATGGCCGGACCTGCCGGTCGAGACGAGCGGCGACCCGTACCTGATGTCGCAGGCCGACCAGGACCGCCTGAGCGCGAACCCGCGCTGGTCGCCGGGCTATGCGTCGCCGTCGAGCGCGACGAACTCCGCGTACTACTTCACGCACAGCACGCGCGAAGCCGCGCGCGCCGTGTTCCGCTACGGGCTGTGGCCGGCCGCGATGTCGATCTGGACGCGCGGCCTCGGCGGCGGCCAGGCCGCGCCGTACACGATCCGCATCGAGGATGCACGCTGGGTCGACGGCAAGCTGACCGCCGACGGCCTCGAGCCGCTGACGTTCGAACAGCTCGCGAAGCAGGCGCATGCGCTCGGCCTGCCGACCGGCGCCGTCGTGCACGTGTTCAACCGCTGGCAGTGGACCGATGCGGAATTCGAGGTAGGTGGCGCGGTCGAGCGTCTGCCGATCGACGGGCTGTCGCTGCGGGTCGGCGCGCCGAAGACGGGCGATGACGGTCCGATCCCGGGCACCGCCGCGCCGGCCGGCGCGACCGCGCTGCGCGGCACGCTGCCGCCGACCGCGAACGGCTACCGCGTGCTGGACCGCAAGCGCGTGTTCATCCCGCCGACGAGCCGCAACAACGCGGCCGTCACGTATTACACGGCGGTCGGCACGCTCGTCGAGCTGGCCGTGCACGAAGCGACCGGCAAGGTCGAACTGCTCACGCACCATTCGATCATGGAATGCGGCAACCAGATTTCGCCGCAGCTCGTGTCGGGCCAGTTGCAAGGTGGTCTCGCGATGGGTATCGGCCATGCGCTGCACGAGTACCTGCCGCTTTACGAGGACGGCCCGGGCAACGGGACGTGGAACTTCAACCGTTACCAGCTGCCGCGCGCGTCCGACGTCGCCGTCTGGACGCAGACGGGCGACGTGCTGCCGCCGCTGTCCGAGACCGATCCGCCGAAGGGTGTCGCCGAAGTGGTGATGATCCCCGTCGTCGGCGCGATCGTGAACGGCATCGCGCACGCGATCGGCCATCGTTTCACCGATCTGCCGGTGACCCCGCAAAAGATTCAGGAGGTGCTCGCATGACGACCGCCCAAACCGCGGCTTCGGCCGCGAGCGCCAGCGTGGCTGCGACTGGCGCTTCCGCACCGGCGGCAACTTCGGCCGCATCGGCGTCCGTTCCCGCTGCCCCGGCTGCGCCGGCATCGGCCGCGGCCGCCGTCGAGCGTCCGCTCGTCCGGTTCCAGCAGAAACCGCTGTCGGTCAGGATCAACGGCAAGACCGTCGGTCCGATGCAGGTGCCGGAAGGTCTGATGATGATCGAGTTCCTGCACGAGTACGCGGGCCTCACCGGGTCGCGGCTCGGCTGCGGGCAGGGCATCTGCCATGCGTGCGTCGTGATCGTCGACCAGCCGGACGGCACGAGCGAGGAAATGCGCACCTGCATTACCGGCGCGCACTTCTTCCACGGCCGTTCGATCCGCACGATCGAAGGCCACGCGAAGCGCAACGAAGCCGGCGAAGTGGTCGAGCTGTCGCCGATCCAGCAGAAGTTCCTCGAACACTTCAGCTTCCAGTGCGGCTACTGCACGCCGGGTTTCGTCAACGCGGCGACCGTGCTGATCGAACGCCTGAAGCGCGAGCCGATCGCGAAGGCCGACGTGGAACGCACGATCACCGACGCGCTCGACGCGCATCTCTGCCGCTGCACGGGCTATGTCCGCTACTACGAAGCCGTCAAGGACGTGGTGCTGACGACGCCGGGACTCGTGAAGGACGCCGCATGAACCGCACACTCGCTCATCGTGTCGCGCGGGCCGCGCGCCTGCCCGCGCTCGCAGCGGCCTGTGCGCTGCTGCTCGCCGCGTGCGGCGGCCACGACGCGCCGGCCTCGAACGCGGCGTCCGGCGCACCCGGCGCCGACCCGGTCGCGCGCGGCCGCTATCTCGTGAAGGCCGCCGACTGCGCGGCGTGCCACACCGCGAAGGACGGCGCGCCGTTCGCCGGCGGCGCGGCGCTCGAATCGCCGTTCGGCACGTTCTACGGCTCGAACATCACGCCCGACAAGGATCACGGGATCGGCAACTGGAGCGCGGACGACTTCTATGCCGCGCTGCACGACGGCAAGGCGCCGGGCAAGCGCCTGTATCCGTCGATGCCGTACACGTCGTACCGGCAGCTCACGCGCGCCGACGCCGACGCGATGTTCGCGTACCTGAAGACGGTCAAGCCGGTCGCGCAGGAAAACCGCGCGCATGAACTCAAGTTCCCGTACAACCTGCGCTTCGGCATGGTCTTCTGGGACATGCTGTTCCTGAAGGACAGCCTGCCGGATGCGTCGACCGGGCAATCCGCCGACTGGCAGCGCGGCCGCTATCTCGCGGGCGCGCTCGGCCACTGCGCGGAATGCCACACGCCGCGCGCCTTCACGGGCCAGCTCGACGGCGCGAAGCCGTTCGCAGGGGCCGCGCTCGGCCGCGTGGCCGCGCCCGACATCACGCCGGCCGGCCTCGCCGCGCGCGGCTGGACGGGCACCGACCTGCAGACGTTCTTCGGCGTCGGCATCGCACCGCAAGGCTCGGCGTTCGGCGAGATGTATCCGGTCGTGCACCTGAGCACGCAGTACCTGACGAAGGACGACCTGCGCGGACTGTCGGTGTACCTGCTCGGCGATACGCCGCCCGCGCCGCAACCGGTGAAGCCGGTATCGGCCGATGCCGCGCAACTGGCCGCCGGCCGCTCGGTGTATCTCGCGGTCTGCGCGGGCTGTCACGGTTTCAACGGCGAAGGCAAGCCGCACGTGGCGGTGCCGATGAACGGCAACTCGACGGTGCGCCAGGGCGATCCGCGCAACCTGCTGGTCGCGATGCTCGACGGCATCGGCGAGCAGAAGTTCGCCGGGTTCGAAAACCTGCAGCCGATGCCGGGTTTCGCGAAAACGTTGAGCGACGACGAACTCGCGCAGCTCGCGAACTACCTGCGCGCGACGTGGGGCGGCCAGCCGGCGAGCGTCACGTCGGCCGACGTGAAGGCGATGCGTTGAATCGCACCCCGGGGCGGGGCGTCGCGCACGAGGCGGCCGGTTTCCGGTGCCCGTGCGCGATGCGCCGCCCCGTTTTCCTGACGGCGGCGCGTCAGTAGCCGCCGCCGCCTCCGCCGCCTCCGCCGCCTCCGCTACCTCCCGAGCCGCCATACCGGCTCATGCCGGGTCCTTGCGACACGCCGCTGCCCGACGACGTACAGCCCGTCGACAGCACGAGCACCAGCGCCGCGACGAGCGCCGCGGCCAACGTTGCCGATTTCATTGCAATCTCCTTGCAGCGCGCAGGCCACGGGAAAGGCGGTTCGCGTGAACCGCGCGGCTGCGCGATGAGAAGACGTTTCGGCGGCGCGTTTATTCCATGCTTTTTGCGTATCGCCGCCGCCGCGGCGACGCCGGATCAACGATAGACGAGATCGGCGCGGCGGTTCTGCGCCCACGCTTCCTCGTCGTGGCCGAGCGCGACCGGCTTTTCCTTGCCGAGGCTGACGGCCTCGAGTTGCGTGGCCGGCACGCCGAGCGTCTGAAGCGCGCTCGCCACGGCCTGCGAGCGGCGCTGGCCGAGCGCGAGGTTGTATTCGGACGTGCCGCGCTCGTCGGTGTTGCCCTGGATCAGCACGTGCCGCGCCGGGTGGCTGCGCAGGTAGTCGGCGTGCGCCTGCAGAAGCGACTGGAATTCGGGCTTCACGGAGTACTGGTCGAAATCGAAGTAGATGCTGCGCTTGGCGAGCGGGCTGTTCGGATTGTTCAGATCGTCGGCCGTCACCGTCGCGACGGTTTCGCTCGAGGGCTCCGGTGCCGCGCCGGCATTCTCGGGCGTTTTCGCCGCGTTGTGACAACCGGCCAGCAGTACGAAAGTTGCCAGGACCGCAATTCGGTTCATTTTGCTCATCGTTCGTCTCCAGCGGTTGACTGCGTTGAAAGCGTGGCTGCGTGCCGTCCGCACGCAGCTGTCCGGCCGCCATGGCGCGAAAGGTCCGGCTCCGTTGCCGTGATGCAGGCTCGTAAGCCGATGGTGCGCCAGATGAAAGAATGTTGCGACCGGAACGCCGAATCGCGGCGTCGCTGCAAACAGATTAGGAAAAATGTCACAACGTGACCAGTTTCTTCGCATTTTTTGCGCAAATGCGACAGTCGGGAGGCATTCTTGCTTCCGCGCGCCGTACGCGATACCCGACGCCCGCCACAGCGAAAAGGCCGCGCACGGGGCGCGGCCTTTCTCGTGTCGATCACGGCGATCGGGTGACGGGTGACGTGCTCGTCGGATGCAGCCGGGCGGCCGCGCGAGGCCGCATTCGTCAGAACTTGTGCCGCAACCCCAGCGCGACGACGACCTGGTTGCTGTTCGCCGAAGGCGTCAAGGTCCAGACGGTCGCGTTGAACGCCGGATTGCCGTTGCCGCCGCTCACGCTCTGGTAAGTGCCTTCGAGATACGCATCCGTGCGCTTCGACAGCGCGTAGTCGGCCTGCGCGACGACCTGGTTCCATTTCGGACGCGTCTGGCCCGTGCGGGTGTCGAAGCGGCCCATCGTGTACGTGTACGCGGCGGCGACGCTCAACGCGCGCGTGACGAAGTAGCGTCCGTCGATCGAGAAGTTGTCGAACACCAGCGATTCGCCCTTCAGCGGCGCGATGTTGCCGCCCTGGAGCACGCCCGTCACGCCGTCGGTGGCCGAATGCGACCACGCGGCGCCGACCGAGTGCGGCCCGAACGCATACCGGCCGGCCAGGGCCCAGATCTGCTGGTTGCCGCCCGTGATCGTCGCGGAGCCGTCGACCGTGCTCAGCGCGCCGTCCGGGTTCGGCGCGTTGCGGTCGCGGCTGATCTTCAGGTAGCCGGCGCCGAGCTTCAGCGGCCCGTTCGCATACGACACGCCCGTGCTCCACACGGCATTGTTGGAGAACTGGCCGGCCGTGTTCGAGAAGCCGACCATCGCGCCGAACGTCAGCCCGCGAACCGTCGGGCTCGTATATTTCACCGCGTTGTTGATGCGCAGGTTGCGGTTCGAATCGTCGTTGTCGTACGGGTGGACGGCGAGGTTGCCGCCCCAGCCGGGGCCGGACGCGCCGAGCGGCGTCACGAAATCGAGGATCAGGTCGTACTGGCGGCCGAAGGAAAGCGTGCCGGCCGTCTTCGAGCCCACGCCGATCCACGCCTGGCGGCCGAACAGGTCGACGCCTTTCTGCGACAGCTTGCCGGTGGTGCCCGAGAAGCCGTTTTCGAGCGCGAAGACCGCGGCCATCCCGCCGCCGAGATCCTCGCGGCCGCGCAGCCCCCAGCGCGACGCATTCAGCGCGCCGCTCGTCATCGCGACGCTGCCGCCGGCGGGCGAGCCGGCGCCGCGCGTGCGCTGGTTGGTCGAGTAGGTGATCGACGTGTCGATCAGGCCGTACAGCGTCACGCTGCTCTGCGCATGCGCGACATTCGGCACGAAGCTGCTCAGGCAGGCGGCAATGACGGTCCCCGCGACGCGTGCGCCGGCCTGCGGGTTCATTTGGCAGGAATGCATAGGAGTTTTGTTGTTGTGGGTCCGGCCTGGCGGCCGATGGATCGAGCGGCCATTATTGGAGATCGTGCGGCGGTCGATTAAGGCGTTGCACAGGAAAGGTCCTGTGCGGAATCGCGCGGAATCGCGATGCGTCGACGGCGGGGCGGCGGTCGGAAAGGCAGGGCGTGCGGGGCGGGGTGCGGGTTCAGCGCGCCATCGCGCGATTGCGTGCCGAGCTGTCTAGCGGTGGGCGATCGGCAGCGCCGCGTCGGCGCCGCCGCTTCGATAGGCGGCGCGCACGGCGTTGGTCCTCGCTTCGAGCGCTGCCGGCGAGAGCCACGGTCGCAACCGGACGACGACCCGCGGCAACTCGGCCAGTTGCGCACGCAACTGCACGATCGACCGGCAGCAACGGCAGGCCGACGATTGCGCATCGGCGGCCGAGGAGCCCGGCGGTCCATTCGACGCCGCGATGGCGCCTGGCCGCGTCGAGGTGCGGCAGATAGCGCGCGTCGCCCGACAACGCGATCAGCAGCGCGGCCCAGTGCGCGCCGCGCCAGCCGTGCCGCATGTCGCGTGTCAGGTCGGCCAGCAGCGCGTCGTCCAGCGCGGACAGGCTTTGCTGGCACAGATAGTGGAAGTCGAGCGGCTGGTAGCGGACCTGCGGGTAGTCGCGCAGCACATGCCGGAGTTCGGCGCCGGTAGCGACGGCGGCGGCGAGAAACCGCTCGGCGGGCGCGGGGCGGCTCAACTGCAGCGTCGGCACACCGAGGAAAAGCCGGCTGATGTCGTCGGGGTGGTAGTGCATCGCGGATATCGGGGGATCGTTCGGGGTACGCCGTCCGGAATGCTCACTGATCGCCGGACATCAGCGCCGTGTAACGCCGCTGCATTTCATCGGGTTCGACCGCTTCGATCGTATGCCCGATCAGCCAGTCGTAACCGAACGGATCGCGGATCCTGCCCGAACGCTCGCCGTAGAACTGGTCCTGCAGCGCGCGGGTCACGCGCGCGCCGGCCGCGACGGCGGCGGCGATCGTCGCGTCGGCGTCGTCGACATGCAGATGGAGCACCATCGGCGCGTTGCCGTCCGGGTCGAGGGCGAACAGATCGTATTCCGGGAACTCGTCGGAGATCATCAGCGTGCATGGCCCGAGCTGCAATTCCGCGTGTCCGATGCGCCCCGACGGCTCGACGAGCCGGAATTTCTCCTGCGCGCCGAATGCCTTCGCATAGAACGCGATGGCGTCTTCCGCGCTTTTGGCGCGCAGATACGGAAAGACTTCGTGAATCGCCATGGTGCCCTCCGGTGGGTGGTGTGGGTGTGGCTCGATCCTATCGGGCGTCCGGCGCCCGGTCTTGAACAAAATTGACCGCCGCGGCGACCGTGGCGGTCGTGCGTCAGCAGTCAGAGCGGTACGTGAAAACCGTTCGCGCTCGCGCGTTGCCGGTACTGTTCCGGTGACAATCCGGCGAACTCGAGGAATTCGCGATTGAAATGCGGTTGATCGGCATAGCCTGCCGCCGCCGCGGCATCGGCCCACGATGCCGGCGGCGCCGCCGACAAGCCGTCGAGCAGTTGCGCGAAGCGGCGCACGCGGCCGTAGCGTTTCGGCGGCATGCCGACCGCCTCGCAAAACTGTGCGATGAAGTGACGATGGCTGCAGCCGAGTTGCTGCACGATCGTGCGGACCGCCGTGCCACGATTCAATTGCGCGATCGATGCGGCGATGGCCGGGTCGATGCCGGTCACGCGCGGCAGCCGTGCGCTCAGCAGCGTTTCCCACAGATCCAGCCGCGCGGCGGCGGAAGCGACTTCGCCGAGCCGGTCGCGGATGCTGGCAGCGTCGGCGCCCCACAGATCGTCGAGCGACAGGTGCAGGCCGTAGAAGGCCGACGCCGGCACGCCGGTGACGAGCCGGACCGCGCCCGGACGGATCAGCGCACCGACGGTCGGCACCGGCGCGGAGACGTCCTTGAGGTACGCGCACGCCCGTGCGCCGCCGACCACGGCGACGCCGACCGTGCGGCCGGTGTCGTCTTCGACGCGGTCGAATAGCCGCAACGGCTCGGCATCGAGCCGGATCGCGATGTGTACCGCGCCGGTCGGCAGCACGCGCTCGCGGCAACGTTCGTCCCGGATCGAAAACGGCGGATACGATGCCCATACCGAGTCGATGAAGGGCCGCAGGTATCCGGCGGGACGGCGGCTGAGGATCATGTCTTGTCCCGTGTCGTGAACGGCGAACACGCCGATTCTACAAACGAATCGGGTAGGGGGCGCAAGGTCGGTTTCAACCGACGGGCACGGACGATCGGTGCACAAACGCGTCGGCGACGGTCCGCCCACGCCGAACGACAGCCGCGAACGGCGTCGGATAGCGGGTTCCGACCGGTGGCCGGCGATCCGCAAAAATGCCAGAATCGCCCGACAAACGGCGGCGCCGACCACGACGGCACGGCCGCCCGGACGACGCGACAGGAGACGACGAGTGACCCGCGATGCCATCCGCCCCCGCTCAATCCCGCCACGAGGCGCCGCGCTTGCACGGCGCGTCGGCCGCCTGCTGTTGCCGCTCTACCGGTTGCCGCAAGCCACGCGCGTCGACGAATTCGACCGCCGGCTCCTGCTGTTGCTGAACGAGCACATCGACTTCGACGGCGCATGGTTCGGCCATTCGAGCCTGCGGCCCGACGGCCCGTTGCCGCACAGCGCGTACCTGCACAATCTGCGTCCGGGCTTCATGCACGACTGGGAACAGGTCAAGCTGCGCGATCCGCTGGCGCGACTGGCGGAAACATCGTCGGAGAAGATCGTCGTCGCGTCGACGTCGACGGTTCCGCTGAACGACACGATGCGGCGGTTCTGCAAGGCGCAGGGCATCGCACAGGTGTTGTTCGCCGTGTGCGTGGACGCCGGGAATCAACGCGCCACGCACCTGTCGCTGTATCGCCGCACGCATCGCCGCTTCGACGCGGCCGATGCAAACCTGCTCGAACTCGCGATCGAGCACATGGCGTCGGCGCTCGAATGCAACCGCCTGCACTGGATGCACGCGACCGATGGCGCGACGGGCGGCGCGGCTTCCGCGCTGTTTGACGCGCATGGCGTGCTGCAGTACGCGGACGACGCGTTCCTCGCGCTCGCCGCGCTCGAATGGCCGTCGTGGGATCGCACCGGCTTGCCGGACGACGCGAGAGCCCGACTGTTCGACGCCACGCCGCCGCCGCCCGCGTTGTCGGGCGCGCGTATCCGGCTGCACAGCGAACGGCTCGGCGATTACGTGCTGGTGCGCGCGCGGGCGGCCGGCGTCGGCGCCGTGCTGAGCCCGCGCGAGCTGGCGGTCGCGCGCATCTTCTGCGACGGCTGCACGTACAAGGGCGTCGCGAAACGCCTCGGCATCGCGCCGGCGACGGCGCGGCATCATCTGCGCCGCGTGTACGTGAAGCTGCGCGTGACCACGAAGAGCGAACTGATCCGCGTGCTCGACGACGACGGCGCGCTCGCGTAAGCGCGCCGCTTTTTCCCGCTGTTCGCCGCATTCCTGCCGCACGTTCTCATCGTTCATCTGAACGATTTCGGATGGTTTTTTCGCGGGCTTCAATGAAGTCACTTCACCGCAGTCCCGCCCATCACGACATCCGTCACCCCCGACGAACGCAGGAGAACGCCCATGAATATCGAGGAATACGTACGTTACGACGCGACCGGCCTGGCCGCCGAGATCCGCGCCGGCCATGTCAGCGCCGACGAAGCGATGCAGGCGGCGAAAGCCGCCGCCGCGCGCGTCAACCCGGAAATCAACGCGATCATCGAAACCTTCGAGCAGCCGCTCGAGTATGCGGCGGACGGGCCGTTCGCCGGCGTGCCGTTCCTCATCAAGGATCTCGTGCTGCATGCGGGTGGCGTCGCGAACGACGGCGGCTCGCGGCTGCTGGCCGGGCGCTATGTGCCGCCTGCCGACAGCGAGCTGATGGCGCGTTTCAAGCGCGCGGGCTTTGCGACCTTCGGCCGGACGACGACGCCCGAACTCGGCTTCAACGCGACGACGGAATCGCTGCTGCACGGGCCGACCCGCAACCCGTGGAACCCCGCGTACAGCGCCGGTGGATCGAGCGGCGGCTCGGCGGCGGCGGTGGCCGCGGGCATCGTGCCGGCCGCGCACGCAAACGACGGCGGCGGGTCGATCCGCGTGCCGGCGGCCGCCTGCGGGCTCGTGGGGCTGAAGCCGTCGCGCGGCCGTACGCCGGTCGGCCCGGACTACAACCTGCCGTTGTTCGGTCTCGGCATCGAGTTCGCCGTGACGCGCACGGTGCGCGACAGCGCGGCAATGCTCGATGCGGTCGAAGGCCCGGAGACCGGTGCGATGTTCGATATCGCGCGGCCGCACGAACGCTATGCCGACGCGATCCGCACGCCCGCACGCCGGCTGCGTGTGGCACTGGCGACGCGCATGCCCGGCGCCGGCGTCACGCATCCGGATTGCGTCGCCGCGGCCGAGCAGGTGGCACGCACGCTCGAACAGCTCGGCCACGACGTCGACGTGGCCGTACCTGCGTACGACGCCGAAGCGCTTGCGTCGGCGAGCTGCACCGCGTGGACGGCGTTCCTTGCGTCGGCCGCGCTGGGCGCCGCCGATGCGCTCGGGCGGTCGTACGATCCGCGCGAAGTGGAAGCGTGCACGCATGCATGCATCGAGCACGGGCGCCAGCTGTCGGGGCTCGACCTGCAACGCATGCTGATGCAGTTCAATGTGCTGTCGCGCGACGTCGGCGGGTTTTTCGGCGGCTATGACGTGCTGGTCACGCCGGTCACCCGGATGCCGACGGTCGAACTCGGCCATCTCGACCAGAACGATGCGACGCTCGACGCGCGCGGCTGGTGCGACAAGCTGTTCGACTACTGTCCGTTCACGGGGCTTTTCAACATCACCGGCACGCCGGCGATTTCGCTGCCGGCCGGCTGGTCGGGCGACCGCCCCGTCGGCGTGCAGCTCGCCGGGCCGATGGGCAGCGAAGCGGTGTTGCTGCAGGTCGCGGCCACGCTGGAGCAGACGCTCGGATGGCATACGCGGCGGCCGCGCGTGCATGCAGCCGGCGGTTGATGGCCGGCGGTCGACGCGGCCGCGTGCGATGTCGCGATCGGGGGCTCGGCAGTAGCGCGCGGATGGCGAGTCGTTGTCGCAGTTGACGGGGGGCTTGTCGCGACATGTCGACGATGTGGGCGGATGTCCGAGGCTGGGGTTGTCGCATGAACACCCGGAACGGAGTCCACCAGGATCGGACGCAATTCCACCGGCGGCGTCACGGAGCACGGCAGAATAGGGTAGAGGGGCGCATGCCGGCCGTTGTCGGCAGCGCGCCGATTCGTCAGAACTCGTCAAGTCTTCACGGCGCTCCCTATGCCCGACATCTTGCCGGCGCCCGTTCCTCGAACCATCGATGATCGCAGCCGTCGATCTGGATCAATTCGCCGAGGCAGGCCCGGCGCGCTCGCGGCTGGTAGATCTTCGGCGGTCGTTGCCGACGCGGAATCCACAAGCCAGCGTCTGTCATCAGCTTCCTGACGGTCTCCTTGGCCAGCTGAATGCCGTGGCATTCCCAGAGCTTCTCGCAGGCCAGCGTCGGCCCAAAATCGGCGTAGCGCTCACGAATAACGGTCAGGGCACGTAACGCCAGCCCATCGTCGAGCTTGCGGTTGCCCGGTCGGCCACGGCGGCCCGAAGCTACGCCGCCGGGCCCGCGCTCGCGATAACGGAGCACCAGCCGTTCCACCTGGCGCACGCTCAGGCCCAGCCGTTCGGCTGCACGGCCTGGCTTCAAACCCGTGTCCACCACAGCCTGGATCACCTTGAGTCGATCAAGCTCTCGCATCGTCAGTGTCACCAATCCGGCTGGCTGCATGGTCGGCTCCCGCGCTTGCTCAACGAGCCGTCCAGCATGCCAGCAGTCAAAAACACGACATCTGTAAATAGCCAGAACACGACATTAGGATATGGTCGCTACAACACAAATTGTCGATAATTCACGTTATGTAAAATAGAGTCGCTAGCGAAAACCGGTAAGGAAGTTCGGGCGTTGTAACGCGTGTGATATCTTCCGACCAAACGCTTTCAATTATTACGGGGTTATTTCGCATGACACGGGGTCTGTCATACGTCTGCATTTCACTCGCGCGCGCACACGATCGCCGCGCAGGAATGGTCGAGGAATTCGCGAAACAAAATATCAATGCGCGCTTCTTCGACGCCTTCGAACTCAAAGGCTGCGGCCACGGTATCCCCGGGTACGACACCGGCGCCCGCCTTCGCCGTTACGGCTGGCTGCTGTCACCGGGCGAACTCGGTTGCTATCTCAGTCATCGCGCTGTCTGGCGACAACTTGTGGAGTCGGGGAGCAACGCGTGCTGCATCATGGAGGACGACGTGGCGTTACTGGATGGCTTCAAATCCGCGACCGAAGAACTGTACGCCACGCGCGAGCACTGGGACATGGTGCGATTGATGTGGCTCAACAGGCGCGAGCAAACCGAATACGCACACCTGTCGAGCGGTACAAAGCTGATGTGGATGGAAAGCCCGGTCGGTTTGCAGTGCTACATGATCACGCGCGAAGCAGCCGAAGCCATGCTCGATTACACGTCCAGGATTTTGCACGCCATCGATATCGCGTTCGATCGCAATTGGGAACACGAGCAGCGGATGTTTGTCACTGAGCCGCAATTCGTCCAGGACACCGGCGCGCCGACCACGATCCTCGATCGCTCAGACGCCCGCACGCTCGTACAACGGCTGAAAGCCAAATATCACCGGAAGGTCGATCGTATAGCGGCACGCGCGTACGCCAAGAAGCACCGTCCGTCGAGTCCGATAACGCTTGACGAGCGAAAAACGATTGACGCTTGAGACCTGCGATTGAAAGCGACGGCACCCGGCGCGTCGGCGCGCCGTCGCCAGTCCGGGCGATCATCGAGCCGGCCCCGCCCACGCTGGACCGGCATCGAGGCGCCGACCGTCGCCCATGAACGGCGACCAACTGGCATCGAGACATCCGCAAAGCGGGCGCGCCGCACGCATCGCGGCGCGCCCACACTCAACCGACCGTCAGACGGCCATCACCGTCACCGACTTCGTGACGAGATACGGCTCCAGCGCTTCCGGCCCGCCTTCCGACCCGTAGCCGGAATCCTTCACGCCGCCGAACGGCATTTCCGGCCACGGCGTCGCCGGCTGGTTGATCCACAGCATCCCGACTTCGAGGCGCTGCGTCAGCAGATGCACGTTCGCGAACGAACGCGTGAACGCGTAGCCGGCCAGGCCGAACGGCAGACGGTTCGCCTCGGCGATCGCCTCCTCCAGCTTGTCGAAACCGCGAATCGCCGCAACGGGGCCGAACGGCTCGTTGTTGAACACGTCCGCTTCGAGCGGCACGTTCGCGATCACGGTCGGCGCGAAGAAATTGCCTTCCGCGCCGATTCGCTCGCCGCCGGTTTCGATGCTCGCGCCGACCTTGCGCGCGTTGTCGACGACCGACGCCATCGCGGTCAGGCGCCGCGGGTTCGCGAGCGCGCCGAGCGTCGTGCCTTCCTCGAGGCCGTTGCCGACCTTCAGCCCTTCGGCGTGCTTGACCAGCGCGCGCGTGAATTCGTCGCGGATGCTGTTGTGCACGAGGAAGCGCGTCGGCGAAATGCACACCTGCCCTGCGTTGCGGAACTTCGCCCCGCCGGCGGCCTTCACCGCGAGCGCGACGTCCGCGTCCTCGGCGACGATCACCGGCGCATGGCCGCCCAGTTCCATCGTCGCGCGCTTCATGTGCTGGCCCGCGAGCGCGGCCAGTTGCTTGCCGACCGGCGTCGAACCCGTGAACGTGACCTTGCGGATCACCGGGTGCGGAATCAGGTACGACGAGATTTCAGCCGGATCGCCGTACACGAGGCCGATCACGCCCGCCGGCACGCCCGCATCGACGAACGCGCGCAGCAGCGCGGCCGGCGATGCCGGGGTTTCTTCCGGCGCCTTCACGAGGAACGAACAGCCGGTCGCGAGCGCGGCGCTCAGCTTGCGCACGACCTGGTTGACCGGGAAATTCCACGGCGTGAACGCCGCGACCGGGCCGACCGGCTCCTTCACGACCGTCTGCTGCGCGCCGAGGTTGCGCGGCGGCACGATCCGGCCGTACACGCGGCGGCCTTCGTCCGCGAACCATTCGATGATGTCGGCCGCCGACAGCACTTCGACGCGTGCTTCGGTGAGCGGCTTGCCCTGCTCCTGCGTCATCAGCTGTGCAATCGTGTCCGCGCGTTCGCGCACCAGCGCGGCCGCCTTGCGCATCGTCGCCGCGCGCTCGTGCGCGGGCACCTTGCGCCATGCCTCGAAGCCGCGCTGCGCGGCGGCGAGCGCGCGGTCGAGATCGGCGATGCCCGCGTGGGCCACCTTGCCGATCGGCTTGCCGGTCGCCGGGTTCACGACGTCGATCGTCTTGCCGCTCGCGGCGTCGACCCACTCGCCGTCGATCAGCAGTTGCGTATCCGTATAAGTCACGTTAGCCATCCAGACACCCCTACATTGCGTCGATAAAACGCGCGCTGCCGCGAACGGCCACGCGCCGGTTGACAGAAAAAGCCGAGCCGCCGGGGCAGGCACGCACCCGGCGGCATCGACGGCAGGCACGCCGGCCCGCCGTCGTTTTGCAGCGCACCGCGCTCAGCGCGCGGCCGCCGTCGCCTTGCGGAGTTTCGCGACGTCCGCCGCCTGCACGGCCGGCGCGCCGTTGTTCCAGCCGGCGCGCATGAACGTCAGCACGTCGGCGACCTGCTGGTCGTTCAACTGGTTCGAGAACGCCGGCATCGGATACGCGGACGGCACGCCACCGATCACGAGCGTGTCGCTGCCGTTCAACGTCACGTTGATCAGCGACGACGCATCGGCCTCGAGCACGTTCGGATTGCCGGCGAGCGGCGCGAGCAGCGGCGCATAACCGCGCCCGTCCGCCCCGTGGCAATGCAGGCAGTAAGCGTTATACACCTTCGCGCCCGGATCGGCTGCCGGCCGGCCCAGTGCGACCTGCGTCGCCTTCGGATCATAGCGGTACGGCGGCGCGCCCGTGCCGCCTGCCGCCGGCAGCGATTTCAGGTAGCGCGAGATCGCCGCCAGATCGTCGTCGGTCAGTTCCTGCGTGCTGTGGTTGATCACGCTCACCATCGAGCCGAACGCGGTCGCGTGCTGGTTCGCGCCGGTCTTCAGGAACTGCGCGACGTCGGCCTCGTTCCAGCGGCCGAGCCCGGTGTTGTGCTCGCCGGTCAGGTTCGACGCGAACCAGTTGTCGATCGACGCGCCCGACAGGAACGCCGCCCCGCTTTCGTCGAGCGCCTTCTCCTGGAAGCCGACACCGCGCGGCGTGTGGCACGACCCGCAGTGCCCGAGCCCCTGCACGAGATACGCGCCGCGGTTCCACATCGCGTCCTTGGCCGGCTTGTCCGCGTACGGCGTCGTGTCGAGGAACACCGCGTTCCACAACGCGAGCGGCCAGCGCATGTTGAGCGGCCACGGGATGTCGGACGGCCGGTTCGCCTGCTTCACCGGTTCGACGCCGTGCATGAAGTACGCATACAGCGCCTTCACGTCGTCGTCCTTCAGCTTCGCGTACGACGGATACGGCATCGCCGGATACAGGTTGTGACCGTCCTTCGCGACGCCCTTGCGCAACGCGCCGGCGAAATCCGCTTCGGTATAGCCGCCGATACCTGTCTCCGGGTCGGGCGTGATGTTGGTCGTGTAGATCGCGCCCATCGGCGTGACCATCTTCAGGCCGCCCGCGAACGGCGTGCCGCGCGGCGCGGTGTGGCACGCGACGCAGTCGCCGGCTTTCGCGAGATACGCGCCGCGCGCGACGAGCGCGCTGTCGGCGGGCGCCGGCTGCGCGGCATGCGCGGCCGTGCCGCCCACCAGTGCGGACAGCGCGAGCAACGACGCGCGGAGCGTGTTCAGGTTCAGGGTGAGATGTCGCATGGTCGTTCCCTCCCCTCAGACCGTTTTCAGCTGGTTGCCGACCGGCAGCTTGCGCAGCCGCGTGCCGGTGGCCGCGAAGATCGCGTTCGACAGCGCCGCCGCGGTCGCGGCCGTGCCCGGCTCGCCGATTCCGCCCGGCGCTTCGCCGCTCTTCACCAGATGGACTTCGATTGGCGGCACCTCGTTGATGCGCATCATCCGGTAGTCGGTGAAGTTGGTCTGCACGACGCGGCCGTCCTCGATCGTGATCTCGCCGTACAGCGCGCCCGTGATCCCGAAGATGATGCCGCCCTGCACCTGCGCCTCGATCGTGTTCGGATTGACGAACATCCCGCAATCGACCGCGCACACGGCGCGCTTGACCTGCACCTCGCCGCCGTCCACCGCGACGTCGATGACGATCGAGAAGAAGCTGCCGAACGCGTGCATCACCGAGACGCCGCGCCCTTGCCCCTTCGGCAGCGGCGCGCCCCAGCCGGCCGCCTTCGTCGCGACGTCGAGCACGTTGCGGGCGCGCGGCGTCTTGTCGAGCAACGCGCGGCGGTATTGCACCGGGTCGGTCTTGGTCTGCGCGGCCAGTTCGTCGATGAAGCTCTCGACGACGAACGTGCCGCGCGTCGGCCCGACGCCGCGCCAGAACGCGGTCGGCACGTGGCGCGGCTCCTGGCGCACGTAGTCGACGAGCTGGTTCGGCAGGTCGTACGGCAGTTCGGCCGCAACCTCGACCGCGTCGGGATCGACGCCGTCCTTGAACGCGGGCGGCGCGAAGCGCGCCATGATCGACGAGCCGACGATCCGGTGCTGCCACGCGACCGGCTTGCCGTTCGCGTCGAGGCCGGCGGAGATCTTGTCGTAGTAGCACGGCCGGTACATGTCGTGCTGCACGTCTTCCTCGCGCGTCCAGATCACCTTCACCGGCGCGTTGACCTGTTTGCCGACCTTCACGGCCTGGCCGACCATGTCGGTTTCGAGCCGTCGGCCGAACCCGCCGCCGAGCAGGTGGTTGTGCACGACGATCTTGTCCGGCGGCAGCCCGGTCAGTTGCTGCGCGGTGTCGCGTGCGCGGGTCGGCACCTGCGTGCCGACCCAGATCTCGCAGCCGTCGCCGTGCACGTGCACCGTGCAGTTCACGGGCTCCATCGTCGCGTGGGCGAGCAGCGGCTGTTCGTAGACGGCGTCGACGCGCGTCTTCGCGTTCGCGAACGCCTTGCCGACGTCACCCTCCTTGCGTGCGACCGCGCCCTTGCCGTTCGCCGCCGCCTGCGCGAGATCCGCGAACAGATCCTTCGTCGACACCTTCGCGCCCGCGCCTTCGTTCCACTTCACGACGAGCGCCGACGCACCGCGCTTCGCGGCCCACGTGTGATCGCCGACCACCGCGACCGCGTTGTCGACGCGCACGACCTGGCGCACGCCGGGGATCTTCCTCGCGGCCGTGTCGTCGACGCTCGCGACCGTGCCGCCGAACACCGGGCTGTTCACGATCACCGCATACAGCATGCCGGGCAGGCGCACGTCGAGCCCGAACTGCGCGGTGCCGTCGACTTTCTCCGGCGAATCGAGGCGCTTCGCGGGCGTGCCGATCAGCTTGAAATCCGCCGGCTGCTTCAGCGCGACGTCCTTCGGCACCGGCAGCTTCGCCGCGGCGTCGGCCAACTGGCCGTACGATGCGCGCCGGCCGCTCGGCGGATGCTGCACCTCGCCGTTCGCCGCGCGGCAAGTGGCCGGATCGACGTTCCATTGTTTCGCGGCGGCCGTGACCAGCAGCGTGCGCGCGGTGGCGCCCGCGCGGCGCATCGGTTCCCACGCGTAGCGCACCGACGTCGAGCCGCCGGTGAGCTGGCCGCCGAGCAACGGATCGAGGAACAGTTTCTCGTTCGGCGGCGCATGATCGAGCGTCACGCTCGACAGCGGCACTTCGAGTTCTTCCGCGATCAGCATCGGCAGCGCCGTGTAGACGCCCTGCCCCATCTCGACCTTCGGCATCACCAGCGTGACCTTGCCGGCGCGGTCGATCTGCACGAAGGCGTTCGGCGCGAACACGCCGGGCGCCGCGGGTTCGGCCGCGTCGCCGCCGATCACCGAACGGCGTGCATCGTCGCCCGCGGCCGGCAGGCTGAAGCCGAGCAGCAAGCCGCCGCCGGCCGCGGCACCGAGCGACATGCCGAGTTTCAGAAACCCGCGGCGCGACACGCCCGCGCCGGCCCGGCCTGCTTCGAGGAGTCCTCGCGACATGTCAGACCTCCTTCGCGGCTTGCTTGACCGCGGCGCGAATCCGGTTGTACGTGCCGCAGCGGCAGATGTTGCCGGCCATGGCCGCGTCGATGTCGGCGTCGCTCGGGTTCGGGTTCGATGCGATCAGCGCGGTAGCGGCCATCACCTGCCCCGACTGGCAGTAGCCGCACTGGACGACGTCGAGCTCGCGCCAGGCCTGCTGGACCTTGTGGCCGGCCGGTGTCGCGCCGACGGCTTCGATCGTCGTGATCTTGCGGCCCGCGACCGCGGCGACCGGCAGCACGCACGAACGCGCGGCGACACCGTCGAGATGCACGGTACACGCGCCGCATTGCGCGATCCCGCAGCCGAACTTGGTGCCGGTGAGGCCGACGACGTCGCGCAGCACCCAGAGCAAGGGCATGTCGTCGGGGGCGTCGACCGAGCGGTTTTCGCCGTTGATGTTGAGGGTGATCATTCAGCCTCCGGGGCCGTTGTATTGGGGAAGCGGCGCGAGCGAGGCGCGCTGCGCCGTGTGGTGGTCGTCATCGCCGTTGCGTCGTGCGCAACGGGTGCCGCGCGGTCCGGGTGCGGGCGGGCCGCGGCGGTGGTGTTGCGTGCTGCGTCGTTACTCGGCCACGTCGATGCCCGACAGCACCTTGATGACCGGCGGTGCGGTGAACCAGTCGGCCGACTTCGTGCGGAATTCGCCGAAATACGGGCTCGCGAGGTGTGCGTCGAATGCCGCCTGATCGTCGTAGATCTCGTACAGATGCAGGTTCGGCGAACCGTCCTGTTCGCGGAACAGGTCGTAGCGCCGGTTGCCCGGTTCGGTGCGCGTCTTGGCGACCATGCTGCGCAGCTCGGCCTCGGCGGTCTGCGCGTGTTCGGGTTTCAGGAACAGCGAAGCAATCACGTGAAGCGCCATTTTTTCACTCCTTTGCAAACGGAAACGAGCATGCCACAAGCCGGCGTCGAGCGACGCCAGCGTGCAACGGTGGTAGGTGGTCGAGCGGAGGGATCAGGCCAGCTCGTCCGGGCCGACACGCACGACGACCTTGCCGAAATTCTTGCCGGCGAGCAAGCCGATCAGCGCTTGCGGCGCGTCGGCGAGATCGGGGACGACGTCCTCGAGCGTCTTCACCTTGCCCTGCGCGACCCATTCGCTCATGTCCTTCAGGAACGGCGCATAGCCGGTCGCATAATGATCGAGGATGATGAAACCCTGCACGCGGATGCGCTTGCGCAGGATCGCCCCCATCAGCGCCGGCACCCGATCACGGCCGGTCGACAGCGCCTTGTCGTCGTAGGCCGCGTCGTTGTAATGCGCGATGATCCCGCAGACGGGCACGCGCGCATGGTCGTTCAGCAACGGCCACACCGCATCGAACACCGCGCCGCCAACGTTCTCGAAATAGACGTCGATGCCGTTCGGGCACGCGTCCTTCAGCTTCGCGGCAAACGCCGGATCGTGGTGGTCGACGCATGCGTCGAAGCCGAGCGTGCCGGTCACGTACGCGCACTTGTCGGCGCCGCCCGCGACGCCGACCACGCGGCAACCCTTCAGCTTCGCGATCTGGCCGACCACGGCGCCGACCGCGCCGCTCGCGGCCGCGACGACCACGGTTTCGCCGGCCTTCGGTTCGCCGATCTTCAGCAGCCCCGTGTACGCGGTGAAGCCCGGCATGCCGAGCACGCCGAGCGCGTACGACGGATGCGCGAAGTCGCGGCCGAGCGGGATCAGGTCGCGTCCGTCGGACAGCGCGTAGTCCTGCCAGCCGGCTCCGGCGACGACCAGATCGCCTTCGCGAAACGCCGGCAGGTTCGACGACACCACGCGGCTGACCGTGCCGCCGACCATCGGCTGGCCCAGTTCGGCCGGCGGCGCATACGACGGCGCGTCGCTCATCCGGCCGCGCATGTACGGGTCAAGCGACAACCAGACGGTGCGCAGCAGCACCTGACCGGGGCCGGGCACCGGCACGTCACTCGTTTCGGCGCGGAAGTTGTCCGGCGTCGGGGCGCCGACCGGGCGCGAATTCAGGATGATCTGGCGGTTTGCGGTCTTGCTTTGCGGCATGTGAGCCTCCGTCAACAGGAATGAACGTGCTTCGTGGGCACGATCGGATCAGGGATGGACCAGCAGGAAGTGCACGCCCGTGGCGGCATCGGCGGTCGGGCCGGTGCGCTCGCAGGCAGGCGGTGGGAACGATCGGGACAGCGTAACGCAGCGTGAAGCGTTCGTCATGAAGGATTGAGTAGACCAGTCGTCTAGAATCAGGGCAAAAACAAGGCGCGCTCAGGCGCGCCCGGATTACGACTGCGCTCCGTCGTGCGCGGCCGGCGGCAGGTTCAGCATGCGCCGCGTTTCGGCCATCGCCCTTTCGAGCGGTTTGCGGTTGCGGTGAATCTTTTCCAGCAGCGTCGCGCCCAGCCACAGCTCGTACAGGATCGCGGCCGTGTACGACGGATCGTCGACGCCGCTCAGCGACCCGTCGGCGAGCCCGCCTTCGATGCCGCCCGCGAGCCGCTCGATGATCTGGCTGGTGCCGCGCCGCAATACCGCGCGCATCGCTTCCGACAGATCCGACACTTCCGCGCCGAGCTTCACCGCGAGGCACTTGCCTTCCGGATCGTCCGCGCATTGCGTGTGCAGCCAGTTGCCCCAGTACGTCATCAGGCGCTCGGCGCCCGTGCCGGCCTGGTGCTTGAGCAGGTTGTCGAGATGCGCGAGATAGCCTTCGAAATACGATTCGAGCAGCGCTTCGCCGAATGCCTCTTTCGAGCCGAAGTAATGGTAGAACGAGCCCTTCGGGATGCCCGCCGCGGCGAGAATCTCGTTCAGACCGACCGCCGAAAACCCCTTGTGGAGCATGATCGGCTTCGCGATGTTCAGGATGTGCTGGCGGACTTCGGCGCCTGAAGATGCATTCATGATGGCGTATGGTAGCAACGATTAGACCGGTCGTCTAGTAACGTCGAACCGGCATGTTGAGCGGCACTTTACCCGATCCCCGTCGCGCACCCAATGCCTGGCCGGCGCTCCCCTCGCCCGCCCGGGCCGTCCGCGCGCGGCGCGTCACATCGGCGACTCGGTTTCGTCGCAGGCATTTCATCGATCTCCCGCATAAATACGCGCGGCGCATGTGCCGGCGACCGCGAGGACGCAGCCGGCATTGCACACGTGTGCAATGCGCCGGACCGTTACCGCCTCTCGAACCCGTGACCAGGAACGCCCCATGACCGCTTCGAAACCCGTCCGCCCGACCGCGCCGAACCGCCGGCGCTTCATCCAGCGCGGCGCCGCGCTGACCCTGTCGCCGCTCGTCGGCTCGCTGGCTGCCTGCGGCGGCGACGACAGCCCGGCCGCCGCATCGTCGTTCGCCGCCACCGGCGCCGCCGATACGTCCGCCCGCAGCTACGGCATCGCCGATCGCTCGATCGCGATCAACGTCGTCAACGCGATTCCGTCGACCACGCTCGCGTTCGGCAATGCGGCGAGCCAGAGCGGCTCGACGCCGCAGGCGTCGCAAAGTTTGATCGCGACCGGGCAATCGACCGCCGTCAGCGCGTCGAACAGCTGGGGCGATTGCACGGGATCGTTCAGCCTCGCCCGCGGCGACGCATCGTTCGCGATCGCGTACACGCATCCGTTCGGGTCGCAGCCGACCACCGTCAGCGTCACGCCGTCGGCCGGCTACGTGTCGGGCGCCGACGCCGCGACGTTTCCCGGCCACGACTCGGTCGCGAATCTCAACCTGTATCGCGGCGTCGCGACTGCGAACGGCGCATGGGTCGTCCCGCTCGCGCAACTCGCGACGCCGCCGGCCAACAACTGCCAGGATTTCGCGAACAGCATGTTCGGCAGCAACGTGCGCACGGCCGCGGCGATCCGGTCCGCGTATCAGGGCACGGGCTCGCTCGGCTACGTGCCGCCCGCCGACTTCACCGGCGGCCAGCTCGCGGGCTTCGTCGCGCAATGGGTGCGACGCTGGCAGAACGGCGCGTCGTACACCGTGCTGCCCGGCGCCGATGCGCAATTGATCGATGCGCTGAAGCAGTACGTGTCGAGCGCGTCGAACGCGGGCCCGCTGACGATGTGGGTGCCGCAGATCGCGTGGCAGGCCGGCTCCGACCCGGCGGTTTTCTCGCTGACCGGCTATCGCGCGTTCCCGTTCGTCGACGCGCAAGGCAACTGGAACGCGGCCACGCTGTCCGCGTTCCTGACGCTGCTGGCGGCCGGTTCGCACCTCGTCGCGATCAGCGCGACCAGCGACCTGCCGGCGGGCGTCACGATGCAGGCCTTCGACAGTTTCATGGGGGCGAGCGGGCTGGCGACGTCGACGGATATCGGCAATTCGCACTACGCATCGGTCGTGAACACGACGGGCCGCTATTACCTGAGCGTCGGCAACGATTTCGCGCCGGCGAATTGCGGGCTGATCCTGTCGTTCCTGTACGGGCGCACGGTGAACAACCTGCTCGCGGGCGCCGGCACGTACAACACGTTCATCCAGCTCGAAGGCTGGCAGGCCGGCGGCTCGCGCCACAACGCCGACTACGCGACGTATCAGCAGACGTTGTGGAACATCTCGACGTACGGCGCATCCGCGTACAGCGAGAAGCGCGCGACGTCGATCTTCCTTGCGCCCGCCGGCTGGACGCCGCAGGTCTATCAGACGACGCGGATGATGCCGTACGTCGGCGCGTATGCGCAGTCGAACGGCACGCCGCAAGGCTGGCTGAACACGTCGCTCGTGACGATTCCGGCGGACGCGCCGCCGCTGCCGTCGCGGTATGTGGGGAGTTGAGGGGGGGCGCAGCGGCCGGCGGTCGGTCGGGCCGGCCGCTCGCGCCACGTCGCTTCGCGCATGCGGCGCCGATCGGCCCTGCAGTCAGCGCGGCGCTTCGTCGGCGCGCTTTCTCATGCGTGCCCGCCGCTCGCTCCGTTCGGCGGCCGGGACGGCCTTGACGCCGCGCAACGGCGGCCGGCGCACGAGCGCCGCCATCTCGCGCCTCAGCGCGTCGAGCTCGTTGCTGCGCGCCGCATCGGTCGCCAGGGCGCCGTCGAGCTGCCCCTGAAGCACGCCGCAGCGATGCAACGCGTCGCCGAGTTGCGCCTGTAGCGCGGCCATGTCCTTCCGCTGCTGCGCATCGCGCTGTTCCGCGCGCGATGTCGCTGCGTCGAGTTCCTTTTGCAATCGTGCGGCCGTGAGCCGCTCGCGATCGATTTCCTGAAGGGCCCGCTTCTCCGATGCGCGCAGGCGCGCCTCGGCGCGGCCCGCGTCGTCGCGCAACCGGTCGAGCTGGGTGGTGAAATCCGCGCGGGCTTCGGCGAGTGCGCGATCGGCCTCCGCGTTGTCGGCTGTCAGGCGTTCGATATCCGCTTGCAGCGCTTGCCGCGATGCATCGTCCGCCGCCCTCGCCTGCTCCAGTTCCTGAATGCGGACCTGCGCGGCCAGCAGCGCGGTCGTGCGTTGCTCCAGCGCGGTTTCGGTGCGGGCCAGTTCGGCCTGCAACGTCGCGACTTCCGCTTGCGCCGCGGCCCGCTGGGCTTCGACTTCCGCGCGCAGCGAGTCGAGTGCGGCGGCCGCGTCGGTACTCGACCGGTTCCACAGCGCCGCGACCAGTTCGCCTGCCGCGGCCTGCAGATCGGCCGGCAGGTCCGGGTGCTCGATGCGCACGCGGCTCTTTTCCCGCAGCTCGGCCCAGAACTCGGCCAGGACGGCCGTCGGCGTGCTCATGCTGCCCTTGCGGACGAGCTGGTACAGGCGGTTCGCCGTCGGCGTGATGCCGAAGCGGAAGAACAGCAACGCGCAGGCTTCGCGATACAGCTCCCGGGTTTTCGGGAAGTCGGCCTTGAGGCGCTCGATTTCGGCGGTCAGGCGGGGTTCGTCGGCGGCGAGATCGGACATGGCGGGGTTTCGTCGGGAATTTGATAAATAATATAACGTAAACCGTTAGATATCCAATCATTCGTCAATTGAATTTTGACATTATTTCTATAATGTCGAGTGCGA
The DNA here is from genome assembly GCF_024730645.1 of Burkholderia sp. EMB26. NCBI lineage: Bacteria > Pseudomonadati > Pseudomonadota > Betaproteobacteria > Burkholderiales > Burkholderiaceae > Burkholderia > Burkholderia sp. EMB26. The sequence continues at coordinate 556,672 of NZ_CP078071.1, read as the reverse complement.
TGGTTCATGGCCTCGCATGTGCCATCGCGGAAGCTGTTGGCGGCCTCGTCTTCACCCCAACGTGGTTGCCCGGCAAAAACGCCGCTGCAACCGCCGCGAAAAAACGTCAACATGGCGCGATTGAAGGCTGGCCGCCCTGCTTTGCCGGGGCAACGGTAAAAGACAGAAGAACGAGGAGCCCGCGTTGCGCACATTCCGGATCGGCTTTCGCGGCTTGTTCGTCAAGCTCGTACCGACGTTCATCGTCGTGGGGTTCGTCGCGATGGTGCTGTCGTCGGTGCTGACGAGCGTGTTGTGGCGCACGCATGCGGAAAGCGACATTCGCCGTTTTCTCGGCAATCTCGATCGCCCTGCACTGGCCGCCGCGACCGGCGCCGTCGACTTGCGCGACCCGGTCGCCTGCCGCGCCGCGGCCGACGCGATGTTCTGGCAGATCGCACGAATCGGCGCGCGCGACGTGATGGATTTCGCGCCGATGATGGGCTTCTTCGGCGCCGGCCGGTTGCAGGTGCGCATCGCGCCGCCGGATGGCGCGGGATGCGAAACGTCGCCGGCCGCGTCGCCGCTGCTGTCCGATGCGTTCGCGGCGACACCGGCCGACCCGGCCGCGCCCGACACGATGCTGCATCGTGACGGCGACTGGGCCATCGTCACGCGCATCGCGCTGGCCGGCGGCGCGATCGCGCGGATCGGCGTCCATTACTGGCCGGGCTGGCAACTCCACTACGAGATCGCGGACGACGCCTCGGCCTACGACCTGATCCGCACCGTGCTGTATCTCGGTGCGATGGGCGCGAGCTTCGCGGGCTTGCTCGTCTGGTTGCTGGTGCGGCGCGTGCGGCGGATGACGGCGGCGGCCGACCGCTGGGCGGCCGGCGACTTGTCGGCGCGGATCGCCGATGCGTCGCGCGACGAACTCGGCGCGCTGGCCGCGCATTTCAACCGGATGGCCGATGCGCTCGCGCGGGCGTTCGGCATGCAGAAGGCGCTCGCGGTATCGGTCGAGCGCACGCGCATCGCCCGCGACCTGCACGACACCGCGAAGCAGCGCAGCTTCGTGCTCGGCCTCAAGCTGACCGAGCTGGAATACGAGGCGCAGCGTCATCCCGACCTGTTGCCGACCGTCGGCGCGGCGCGACGTCTGGCCGATCACCTGCAGCAGGATCTCGACAACGTGGTGACCGGCTTCAGCCTGCCCGCGATTGCCGAGGACGGCCTGCGTGCGGCCGTTTCGCACGCGGTGCGCGACTTGCTGGCCGGCTCGGGCATCGCGTGGTCGCTCGACCTGCCGGATGCCGCGGCGCGCACGCTCGATGCCGATCCGGCGGCCGCGCACGAGTTGCTGATGATCACGCACGAGGCGGTCGCGAATGCGCTGCGCCATAGCGGCTGTCGCCGCATCGACATCGCGTGCGAACCGGGCGATGCGGGCCACGCATCGGCCGCCCGTCCGCCGGCACACTGGCGATGGAGCGTGCGCGACGACGGCGCCGGTTTCGACCCGGCCGCCGTGCCCGTCGGCATGGGGCTCGGCAATTTGCGCTGGCGCGCGGACGCGCTGCCCGGCGGCAGGCTCGACATCGTGTCGGGCGCGGACGGCACGCGCGTGACCGTCCATTTCAATCCGATGGAGACCACATGACCACCATCCTCGTTGCCGACGATCACGCGGTCGTGCGCGAAGGCATCCGTGGCCTGTTGCGGCTCGATGCGTCGTTCGAGATCGTCGCGGAAACGGACGACGGCGCGTCCACGGTCGAGCAGGTACGCGTGCATCGTCCCGACGTGCTGTTGCTCGACCTGATGATGCCCGGCATGGGCCACGCCGGCGTGCCGGCGGTGATTCGTGCGATTCGGGCGGCCAGCGGCGACACGCACATCATGGTGCTGACGTCGTCCGACGACGATGCGCTGGCACTGGCCGCGATCGACGCCGGCGCCGATTCGTTCCTGCTGAAATCGATGCGCGGCGAGCGTTTGCTGCAGGCGATCCATGCGGCCGTCCACGGCGAACCGACGCTGCACCCCGGCATCGCGCAGCGCATGATCGGTGCGTTGCGCAAGCCGCCGCGCAACCCGTTCGCCGCATTGACCGCGCGCGAGCTCGAAGTGCTGCGCTGCCTGGCCGAGGGCGGCAGCAACGCGCGCATCGCCGCGACGCTCGGCATCACGGAAAAGACGGTCAAGACGCATCTCGGCAACGTGATGTCGAAACTGCATCTGTCCGACCGCACGCAGGCCGTCGCGCTCGCGTGGCGCGAAGGATTGATGGCGCCGAAAACCTGACGTCGCCGGGCGGCCAGTGCCGGCCGCGCGTCGACCGCGCTTCCCCGTATCTACGACTTTCGTCGGATCCTTTCCGTCGCCAGCGCGCGACCTTCGCCCGATGCGCGGCGCGGCCGGCGTCCCTAAAGTGGCGCTGTCGCGCGATTCCGCGCATTCGTTACGGCGAAAACATGAGACCTGCCTGGCTGTTGTGCCTTCCTGTCGCGCTGGCGGCATGCGCGCCGCTCGAACCTTCCGCCGCGGGGCGCGACGTGCGCATCGTCACGAGCGACCCCGGCGGCACCTGCCGCCACCTCGGCGACGTGACCGGCAGCCGCGGCAACTTCCTGATCGGCGGCTTCATCCCCGATGCGACGCTCGAGACCGGGGCGCGCAACGACCTGAAGACCCGCGCGGCCGCGCTCGGCGGCAACGTCGTGGTGCTGCTCACGCAGCGCGGCGTGCAAAGCGGCAGTTTCGACGGTACCGACGGCGGCTACCTGCGGCAGACCGGCGTCACGCTGACCGGCAGCGTGTATCGCTGCCCGGGCGCCGGGGCGTGACGATGCGTGCCTTCGCCACCCTGATATGGAGCCTCGGTATCTCCGGCTGGCTGCCCGGCTGCGGCGGCGACGGCAACGAGCCCGTCGTGCCGGGCGGGCTGCCGTCCGCGCCGCCCGAGATGCTGCGCGCCGCGTGGCAGGACGGCGCGTTCGTGCCGCAGACACACGGTATCTGGGCGCTTGCCGGCACCGGCGCGATCGCCGAGATCGGGCCGCACGGCGCGGTCATCTACAACACGACGCGCACCGGCAACCTGTGCTGGCGCGATCCCGCGTACAACGCGAGCACGGCGGCCGTCTCCGGCCTGATCGGGATGTATGCACGCTGGCGCGGCGGCATGGTCTTCACCGACTCGCCGGACGGCATGCAGCTGCATGCGCGCCCGCTGGCTGCGCTGCCCGACGCGTGTCGCATGACGGGCAACGGCGCGCCGTCGCCGCTCGCGACGTATGACGCGGTCGCCGCCCTGCTGCTCGACTTCCATTCGTTCGCGGCCGACTACGGCATCGACTGGGCGGCGCGTATCGCGCGACTGCGCCCGCAGGCCGCCGCCGCCGGCAGCGACGCGGCGCTCGGGCCCGTGCTCGATGCGCTGCTCGGCGCACCGGTCGATGCGCATACCAGCATCAGCGACGAAAACGATTCGTTCACGCTCGGCTGGCGCGACGAAAACGCACCGCAGCAGACCTTCCGCCGGTTGCGGCATGCGTGGATGCAAGAGGCGCCCGCTACGTCGTTTCCGGCCTGGCTCGGCGTGTGGCACGCGCGGCAAACGCAGGCGCGGCTCGGCCTCCTGCGCGCCGATGCGCGCGGCATCGAATTCGACGGCAGCCTGGTCTGGGGCGTGCTCGACGGCAATATTGGCTATCTCGCGATCGACCGGATGGGCGGCTTTGCGGGCGGCCCGATCGCCGACATCGAGCAGGACCGGGCCCGGCTCGCCGCCACGCTCGATGTCGTGCTCCAGCGGCTCGGGCAGACGCATGCGCTCGTGCTCGACCTCGCGTTCAACCAGGGCGGCGCGGCGCAGATCGCGCACGACATCGCCGCGCGCTTCGCCGACCGCAAGCGGCTCGCCTATACGCGTGCGCTCCCGCAGGCGGCCGGCATCGCGCCACAGCGATTCCATGTCGAACCGGGCGGCGCCGTGCGCTATGCGAAGCCCGTCGTCGTGCTGACGAGCGACGTGACCGTCAGCGCCGGCGAATACCTGACGCTGATGATGCGCACGCTGCCGCACGCGATCCAGGCCGGCCAGACCACGCAGGGTGCGCTGTCCGGCGGCTTCGGCAAAGGGTTGCCGAACGGCTGGATGATGGGCATCGCGAATCATGTGACGCGCGATGCAGCCGGCATGTCATACGAAGCACGCGGAATCCGGCCCGACGCGGAATTCGACGTGATTCCGGACGATGCGTCGGACTCGGGTTACGGCCGCGCCGTGTTGCGCGCCGCGGCGCTTGCCGGCGAAGCCGCGCTGTCGCACCGGACGCGGCGCACCATGCGCGACCGACCCAACCACCGCGCGCGAGGGCGGCCCGAAGCGCGACGCATCACGGCGCGGGCCTTCAACGGCCCGACGCGGCTTCCCTGAGGAAATCGAGCAACTGGCGTGTCAGGAAGGCCGGATTCTCGTCCGGCAGCCAATGGCCCGTATTCGGCGCAACGGCTCCGCGAACGTCCAGCGCCAGCTCCCTCGCCATGTCGAGTTCCTTGGCGCCGTTGCTCTTGTCGCCCGCGAGCGCCAGCACCGGCATCGGGAGCTTGTGCTTCATGAACGCCTTGAACCGCGTCTCGTCCTGCGGAAACGCGCGATAGAGTTCGAACCCGGCGCGTAGCGCGCCCGGCGCCGCGTAAGCGTCGGCGTAGACGGCGATATCGTCGTTCGACAGCGCGACGTGGGTTCGCTTCTTGTAGAAATCGAGGATGTACGCGCGCTCCTTGCCCGCAATCAACATTTCCGCGATATCGCGCTGCTGATGCAAGCCGAAATGCCAGATCTGCGGATCGGCGCTGGCCTTCGCTTCGTCCCAGATACGCGTGCCCGGCACCGGAACGTCGAGCATCGCAAGTTTCACGATCTCGGTCGGCCATTGCGCGGCGTACGCATAGGCCACCATCACGCCGATGTCGCGGCCGACGAGGTGGATGCGCGTCGCGCCGAGCTGGTGAACGAGGGCGCGGATGTCGCCCGCCATCGACGCCTTGTCGTAGCCGCCGAGCGGCTTGTCGGATTCGCCCGCGCCGCGGTAATCGACCGCGACGACCCGATACCCGTCTTCGGCGAGTGCCGGCATCACGTGACGCCACGTGTACCAGGTTTGCGGCCAGCCGTGCAGCAGGACCACCATCTCGCCGTCGTCCGGGCCGCCGGTCACGTAATGGAGTCGGACGTCGTCGAGCTGCGCGTAGCGTCGGCTGAAGCGCCGCTCGAAACCGGCCGGCAGGCCCGGCGCCGGCATCCCTGGCATCGATTGTTCGGATCGTTCGTTCTGCATGGGTCGTCATCCGTTGCTGTGTCGGTCGCCCAGCCTGTCGACCTGCTTCACGCCGCGGAGCAGCCATGGCCGAAGTTGCCTCGTGAGGAGCGGCATGATGATCCAGGTCAGCGATGCGGTCAGCAGCGCGGAGCTGAGCGCGAGTTGGACAGGACGCTCCGACGCTGGCAGGAGCGCGTTCAGTAGGTACGTGATCGACAGCAGGGCCGGATAAACGGCCAGCCACGTCACGAGAAACGTTTTCCACTTCGGTGTAGCGGGCTTGCCGGCGATCGCGAACCACGCATCCATGCCGACCGCGGCATCGCGATGCTCGTCCGATATCGTGTCGCCCTTCGCCACCAGCTTTCGTCGCTCCGCGGAGGCCTCCCACGCATGCAGGTGCGCCGGCGAGTCGAACCGATAAATCAGGTAGTTGATGCCGCTGGAATCGCTCAGGCGAACGTTTCCGAGGTGCCCCGGGTAACGCCGCGCCGCCGCGTCGATCTCGCGCGCCCAGCGATCGAATTGCCTTTCCCGTCCCGGATGAACGACGCGACCGACGACGATCGTGCTGGACTCACGCATCGTGTCGGGTGGGTGAAGGTGCTGGCTGTCGTGCATTGAGGCGCTCACGGGAGTGGGCGGTGAATTTCGTCGCCCGGCAGCTGCCGGTGGCGGCCGGGAAAACCTCGGATACGCGGTCCGGGCGAACATGCCGGGCTGTCGCGAAAGCAAACCGCGATCCCGCTCGCAAGCCGGCCGCGTCGCTCATCGCGCTTCGGCGCTCCATCGGGCGGCCTGCGGCGACGGCGCCGCAGCGTCATCCGATGCCGTCGACTCCGTTACCAAATGAACGCGCGCTGTAATTTTTTCAGCGCGATCGAAAGCGGTGAGCGCGACGGGTGACCGGTCAGCGGATCGCCATGCGCCGAATCCTCGCGCCGCGCCTTCGTTTCGTCTGTCATTCGCGTGCCACCGTAGGCCGGTAACGTTCGAAGCCGTCCCCGATTCCGACAAGCGATCCGCCATGCAGCGCCCGTCGCGCGCCACGCCCCACGTCTACGCAGCCACGTCCCGCGCACTCGTCGTCAGCCTCGCGATCAACCTGCTGCTGCTCGCCGCCGAGACGGCGGCGGCATGGTCCGCGCATTCGTCGGGGCTGCTCGCGGACGTCGCGCATGCGGCGATCGACCTTGCGGCCGATGCGCTGATCCTCGTCGCCTGCCGGCTCGACGCGCGCCTGCCGCCGCAGCGTCGCCCGACCTACGAGCCGCTCGCGCTCGCGGGCCTCGGCGCGTTGCTGGCCATCACCGGCGCGCAAATGATCTGGCATGCGCTGACCCGGTTCGATACGCCGCCGGTCGTGCAGCCGGGCGCGACCGCGCTCGCGCTGGTTGCGGTCACGCTCGCGGGCAAGGCCGTGTTGTCCTGCTGGATGCTGCGCAAGGCGCGCGAGACCGGTTCCGCGCTGCTCGAGGCGAGCGGCTGGCACGTGCGGACCGATGCGCTGTCGTCGTTGCTCGCGGCGCTCGCGATGAGTGCGGCGCTGATTGGCTTCGGCCGCCTGGACGACCTGGCCGCGCTCGCGATCGGCGCGCTCGTGATCCGCACCGGCGTCGCCTTCATCCGGCGCGGCTGCGCGCAGTGGCCGGCATGGGCCGATTGGGCGAATCGCTCGACGCGCGGGTCGTGAACTCGGGTAGCCGCACGACCCGTCGCCCAATCGATACGCATGAGCGACGGCACGGGATGAAAAAGAGGCTCGCGCGGTGCGAGCCTCTTTTGCGTCAAGTCGCCATCGTCGCGACGCCGGTGAAGTATCGATCGATGCCGATGTATTGCCGGGCGAACGCATCCGTTGCCGCTTGGTCGGCATCGACTACACCATTCACCCGAGCGGCACGACACTCCCGAGCAGAATCCGCACCAGCGTCGCCTGACGCGTGACGCCCGTCTTCGAGAAAATCGCGCGCAGGTGCGTACGCGCCGTGTTCTTGCTGATTCCCGATTCGTCCGCGGCTTCCTCGAGCGTCAGCCCGTTGGTGAGCAGCAGCGCGAGCGACGTCTCGGCCGGCGTCAGGTCGAACAGCTTGCGGATGATTTCCTGCGCGCCCTGCGGCTTGCGATCGGGATCGCGCAGGAACAGCGTGACGGCCGGCCGGCGCCGGTTGTCCTCCGACCAGTCGGACAGCAGCACCGTGCGCACCAGCAGCCCGAGGCGCGGCTTGTCGAAGCTGCGCGTGATCGGCATCGCCTCGACGGTTGCCGCGGCTGTGCCGTGATGCCCCATCACCGCGTGGCGGATCAGCCGCTTCAGCGTGCGGTTCTCCTGCGCGTCGGTCGCCTCGATCGTGCCGCGCGCGATCGTCAGCCCGTTGTTCTGCTTGAGGATCTCGTCGGCGACGCTGTTCATGTCGATGATCGTGCCGTTCTCGTCGAGCGCGATCGTGCCGACCTGCATGCGGTCGATCGCGTTCGCGTAGATCGAGCGCTCGACCTCCGCCGAATCGAGCCGCGAATGCAGTTCCACCGCGCGCTTCAGGTGCGGCAGCAGCAGCGCGCAGACCGCCTTGTCGCGCGCGGAGAACTGCTTCGACGCATGGTTGCGGCACACGCGGAACCGGCACTCGACGCCCGACGGCGTGCGCAGGTCCGCGCCGAGGATATAGCGCACGTCCTGCGGCTTCAGGAACTGCTTGTACAGCTCGCTCGACAGCCAGCCCGTGTCGCCGAACACGTCGTCGACCGTGACGACGCGATCGGCCGGCAGGCCGACGAACGGGTCGAGCGAATAGTAGTAGTTGTTGTACGACGCCTCGCCGTCGCCCGGAACGACCGGGCCGAATTCCGACGCGTGCACGGACAGCGGCGCGCGGCGATCGCTCGCGGCCGCGCGCAGGATCAGCGTCACGTAGTTCGCGTGCAGCCAGCGACGGACGAGCTCGAGCGCGCCGGCCCACGGCGGCGTCTCCAGCGGACCCTGGTAGATGCGCGCCATCAGCTCGCTGAAATCCGCGACGCCGATGTCGGCCTCGTCACTGGTTGCCTGGCTCTCTTGCGGAGCCCATCTCGTCTCCATCAGCACGCTCCATCCTCCATACGACATGTTTGCGGTGCGACCGAGCCGCGCCGCCATGATTTAAGACGCGTCTAAATTCCGGCGTCATCGGGAGATTCACTGAATGGCGAGAATTGGCCATCCGGGCGGGCAAACCATCGTCCGATCGGATGATGTGGCGCCCTGCCCGCTGCGCTGGAATGCCCGTCAGGCCGTGCCGGCAAGCGTCCGGCGCGGACTCAGGGAAAACCGGGACACGGGTTTACCTGATTCAGACCGCATCCGATTCAGACAGGAGTTCCCATGCCGCTCGACCCCCAGGCGCAGGCGCTGCTCGCCGCATTCGCCCAGGCCCCCGCGATCGATTTCGCGCAGCTCACCGTTCCCGCGTACCGCGCGAGCCTCGCCGCCGGCGGCGCGTTCGCGCCCGGCGATGCCGTCGCCGCCGAAGCGGACTGGCAGATCCCGGCAGCGGGCCGTCGATTGCCGGCGCGGCTGTATCGGCCCGCCGTCGACGGGCCGTTGCCGCTGACCGTGTTTTTCCACGGCGGCGGCTTCGTGTCGTGCGGCATCGACTCGCACGCGAACCTGTGCCGCAGCCTCGCGCATCGGGCGCGCACGCTCGTGCTGTCGGTCGACTACCGGCTCGCGCCCGAGGCGCGCTTCCCGGCCGCCGCGCACGATGCGTGCGACGCCGTGCGCTGGGCGGCGGCCAGTGCACGCGATCTCGGCGCCCGCGCCGGCGCGGTGGCGGTCGCCGGCGACAGTGCGGGCGGCAATCTCGCGGCGGTCGCCGCGCTGCAGTTGCGCGGCTCGGGCATCGCCATCGCGCACCAGTTGCTGCTGTATCCGGTCGTCGATTGCGCGACCGAGCATCCGTCGTACGAATCGCTCGGCAACGGCTATTTCCTGACGGCCGACATGATGCGCTGGTTCAAGGGCCACTACTTCGACGACGGCGCCGATCGCGCGTCGCCGCTCGCGAGCCCGCTCGCTGCGCCGGATGTCGCGGGCGTCGCGCCGGCGACGATCGTCAGCGCCGAATTCGATCCGCTGCGCGACGAGGCCGAAGCGTATGCGCTGCGTCTCGCGCGGGCCGGCACGCCGGTGACGCTCGTGCGCTGGCCGGGCCAGTTGCACGGTTTCGCGAGCATGCTCGGCGCGGTCGACGCGGCCGAGCACGTGCTGACGTTCGGCGCCGACGCGCTGCGCCGCGCCTTCGACGCGACGGAGGCGTCATGACGCTCGCCGGCACGCTGGAGATCGTCGACGAGTTGCGCGCGGGCCGCATGGTCCTGCTCGTCGATGAAGAGGATCGCGAGAACGAAGGTGACCTGGTGATCGCCGCCGATCACGTGACACCCGACGCGATCAATTTCATGGCGCGCTTCGGGCGCGGGCTGATCTGCCTGACGCTGACCGCCGAACGCTGTGCGCAACTGCGGTTGCCGCCGATGGCCGACCACAACGGCACGCCGTTCGGCACCGCGTTCACCGTCAGCATCGAGGCGGCCGAAGGCGTGACGACCGGCATTTCGGCCGCCGATCGCGCACATACGATCCGCGTGGCCGTGCGTTCGGGCGCACGCCCCGACGATCTCGTGCAGCCCGGCCATGTGTTTCCGATCGCCGCGCGGCCGGGCGGCGTGCTCGTGCGCGCCGGGCACACCGAGGCCGGTTGCGATCTCGCGGCGCTGGCCGGGCTCACGCCCGCGTCGGTGATCTGCGAGGTGATGAACGACGACGGCACGATGGCGCGGCTGCCGGAGCTGAAGGCGTTCGCTGCGCATCACGGGCTGAAGATCGGCACGATCGCCGACCTGATCCATTACCGCCGCGAGCATGAGTCGCTCGTCGAACGCGTCGGCGAGCGACCGCTGCATACGCCGTGGGGACGGTTCCGTGCGATCGAGTATCGCGACGCCGTGCACGGCGCGCCGCATCTGGCGCTCGTGCGGGGCGAACCCGATCCGGCGACGCCCGTGCTGGCGCGCGTGCACGAATGCCATTCGCTGCTCGACCTGCTCGACGCGGAGCCCTCCGCGCATTCGTGGCCGCTGCACGCCGCGCTGCAGCGCATCGATGCGGCCGGCTGCGGCGTGGCGGTGCTGCTCGATTGCGACCTGCGTGGCGACGCGCCGCGGATGCCGGCCGGTACGGCGCGCCGCGACGGACGCGTGACGGGAATCGGGTCGCAGATCCTGCGCGACGTCGGCGTGCGGCGGCTGAACGTGCTGTCGAGCCCGTTCCGGCTGCCGGCGTTGTCGGGGCACGACCTGGAGATCATGGCGTTCATTCCGCTCGGCGACGACGATCCGGAAAGCGCGCGGGCGATGCCGGCGAATTCATTGCGAGCGGCGTGAGGGTCGGCGCGGGAAGCCGGGGCGCGGCACGCTGCCGTTCGGTGCCGTGGAAGGGTGTTTCGTCGATGCCTGCCAGCCACCGTGCGTGCTCGACGGGATCGCGGCGGGCCGCCGCGCGACACCGCGGCTCATCCACCCGGACGATGCGCGCCCGTCCCGCTGCCGCACAATGGTCGCCGTGCCCATCCTTTCGTCCGCCCCATGGAATCAGCTGACCTCACCACCGCGTTCAGCCCGCTGCAGATCGGCCCGTTGACGCTGCGCAACCGCCTGATCAAGTCCGCCACCAACGAAGGGATGACGCCGAACGGCGTGCCGTCGCGAGCGCTCGTCCGCTTTCACGAGCGCATCGCCGAGGGCGGCGCCGCGTTGACGACCGTCGCATACTGCGCGATCAGCGACGACGGTCGCACGTTCGTCGACCAGGCCCGGCTCGACGCACCGACGGTCCGGCAATTCCGCGTGCTGACCGATGCCGTCCACCGTCACGGCGCGGCGGCCTCCGCGCAGATCACGCACGGCGGCTGCTTCACGTTCCTGCCGTCGCTGTCGACGAAACGGCCATTGAGCGCGTCGGGCGGCTTCAACAAGGTCGGCGTGATGAGCGGCCGCTTCCTGAAGCAGGCGATGACGCGCGAGCAGATGTCGGCGATCGCCGACGAGTTCGCGCAGGCGGCGCGGCATGCGCGCGACGCCGGCTTCGATGCGGTCGAGATTCACATGGGGCACGGCTATCTGCTGAGCCAGTTCCTGTCGCCGCTGTACAACCGCCGCCGCGACGCGTATGGCGGCGACGCCGCGCGTCGGGCGGCCTTTCCGGTCGACGTGCTGCGCCGCGTGCTCGACGCGGTGGGTCGCGATCTCGCCGTGGTCTGCAAGATCGGTGTGACGGAAGGCGTGCGTGGCGGCGGCACGGCCGACGACGCGTGCGAGATCGCGCGGCGGCTCGAGGCCGAAGGCGCGCACCTGCTCGTGCTGAGCGGCGGGATGAACGTCGAATCGGTATGGCAGTTGTTCGGCAGCCCGCTGCCGGGCGATGCGCGCGCGAATGCCGACAATGCGATCGTGCGGGCCGCGATGGCGCTGCAGACACTCACCGAGCCGAAGATGGGCGCGTTTCGGGAGATGTATTTCCTGGAGCATTCGAAGCAGGTGCGCGCGGCCGTCCGGATGCCGCTTGCCTACCTCGGCGGCGTGCGCTCGCGTGACAACGTCGCGCGGGCGATGCGCGAAGGGTTCGACGCGGTCGCGCTGGCACGGGCGCTCGTGTTCGAGCCGGGTTTCGTAAACGGGCTGCGCGACGGCCGGCTCGCGCAGTCGGGCTGTACGTCGTGCAACCGCTGTGTGGTGTCGATGTACACGCCCGGTGGCACCGCATGCGTGCTGCGCGAGCCGAACGACCCCGCGCCGAACCGCGTGCCGGCCGCCGGCGCCTGATCGTTCAGCCGGCGTCGCGCGCGCGGGCAAGCGCCGCGAGGTTGCCCTCGCCGAACCCGTGGTGCCCCTTGCGCTGCACGATCTCGAAGAAGATCTCGCCGGGGCGGCGCTTGACGAAGGTCTGGAAGAACAGCCTCGGCACACCGTCGCTGCCGATCTCGCCATCGACCAGCACCGCGCGGCGGCGCAGCGCGTCGAGGTCGACGCCATGCGCCGGCAGCCGCGCGTCGACGTCGTCGTAATAGCGCGCGGGCGGCTCGATGAACTCGACGCCGTTCGCACGCAGCGCATCGACGCACGACAGGATGTCGTCGGTGGCCAGCGCGACGTGCTGCACGCCCTCGCCCGGATGATCGGGCAGGTACGCATGCATCAGCTCGGTGCGGCGCGTGCCTTCCTCGTAGACCGGAATCCGCACCGCGCCGCACGGCGACACCATCACGCGCGATTCCTCCGACACATGCCAGTGCGCGTCGATCTGATGGATCTCGCGAAAGTGCAGCAGGTCGTGGTAGAAATCCAGCCACTCCTGCATGCGGCCCGCGCCGACGGTTTGCGTGAAGTGATCGACCTGCTGCAGGCCGACGCCCGCGCAATCGAGATCGGTATGCGCGGTCGCGATGTCGATCGGCCGGAAATCGATGTCGAAGATCGAGATGTCGCCGACGCCGCCGCGCTGGCCGTCCCGCCCGCGCCAGCGGTCGACGAAATACAGGTGCGAATCGCCGATCCCCTGGATCGCCGGGATCTTCAGCTCGCCGACCCCGACCTTTTCGCCTTCGAACGCCCACGCGCCGAGCTGGATCGCGCGCTCGAACGCACGCCGGGCGTTCGCCACGCGCAACCCGATCGCGCAGACGCCCATTCCGTACTCCTCCGCATAGCGCGCGGCGAACGAATCGGGCTCGGCATTGATCAGGAAATGCATCTGCCCTTGCCGGTACAGCGTGACGTTCTTGCTGACGTGCCGCGCGATCGCCTTGAACCCGAATTGCTCGAAGCGTTGCGCGAGCGCTTCCGGCACGGGCGCCGCGAATTCGACGAATTCGAGGCCGGCCATCCCGAGCGGATTGGCGGCCGGATCGGCGACGGGCGGCGTATCGCTGGACAATGGGTGGGAAGTGCCGGGCATTCCAGTCTCCGGGGGCATGCGGTCGATGGGGATTCGTGCCTGTCGCGTGCGGCATGCGCGGCCGAGGTGACGGCGGCGCATGCGCCCCGAACGGGCGAGTTGTCGATGCTGCAGATTTTAACCAGATCGTTCACGGCGGCACACCCCGGCCGAACGGGATATCGTCGCGCCGCCTAGTGCAAACCCGGAAAGCGTTCGATAATCGCACGGACTTGAACGATAATCGCGCACATTGCCCGTTTGGCCAATTGCCGCCATGTGGCGCGCGCCCTATTCTCCGTTCACCCTTCGACTTCAATGCAGCATCGGACGCGGCCCCGCCACGATTCCACGATGCGCCGTGCCAGGAGACATTGCCATGACCCCCACCTTCGACACCCTCGACGCCGCGGCCGGCGCCCGTGCGCGCAGCCAGGCCCGCAAGGCCGCGATCGGCAGCTTCGTCGGCGCCGTCGTCGACTGGTACGACTTCCTGCTGTACGGGATCGTCGCCGCGCTGGTGTTCAATTCGGAGTTCTTCCCGAAAGTCAGTCCGACGATGGGCACGCTCGCGGCGTTCGCCACCTTCGGCGTCGGCTTCCTGTTCCGGCCGCTCGGCGGCATCGTGTTCGGCCACTACGGCGACCGGCTCGGCCGCAAGCGGATGCTCGTGCTGACCGTGATGCTGATGGGGCTGTCGACGGTCGCGATCGGCCTGCTGCCGGCGTTCTCGACGATCGGCTGGTGGGCGCCCGTGCTGCTGGTGCTGATGCGCGCGATCCAGGGGTTCGCCGTCGGCGGCGAATGGGGCGGCGCGGCGCTGATGGCCGTCGAGAGCGCGCCGAAGCAAAAGAAGGCGTTCTACAGCAGCGGCGTGCAGGTCGGCTACGGCGTCGGGCTCGTGCTGGCCACCGGCATCGTCTCGATCCTGAGCCATACGCTCGGCGAGGCCGCGTTCAAGTCGTGGGGCTGGCGCCTGCCGTTCGTGTTCAGCATCGTGCTGGTGCTGATCGGGCTGTGGGTGCGCAAGAACATGGACGAATCGCAGGAGTTCGTCGAGAAGGTCGAGCATGGCAACCGCAAGCTGCGCCTGCCGGTGCTGGAAGCGCTGACGCGCCACCCGAAGGCGTTCCTGCTGATCGTCGCGCTGCGGCTCGCCGAACTGTTCACGATGTATATCGTCACCGCGTTCGCGCTCAGCTATTCGACGACGAACCTCGGCATGTCGCGCGACCTGTTCCTGAACATCGGCCTGCTGGTCGGCGCGGTGAGCTGCGTGACGATCCCGTGCTTCGCGTGGCTCGCCGACCGCTACGGCCTGCGCCGCATCTACCTGATCGGCGCGCTGATCGGTCTCGCGTCGGCGGTACCGTTCTTCGTCGCACTGGAAGCGCGGTCGATCGCATGGATCGTGATCTTCTCGATCCTGCTGGCGAACGCGGCGCACGACATGGTCGTGAGCGTCCAGCAGCCGCTGTTTACCGAGCTGTTCGGCGCCGAATACCGCTACAGCGGCGCGGGCGTCGGCTACCAGTTCGCGAGCGTCGTCGGCGGCGGGTTCACGCCGTTCATCGCGGTCGGCCTCGTCAGCGTGGCCGGCGGTTCGTGGCACCTCGTCGCCGGCTATCTCGCGGTCGGCTGCCTGATCTCGCTGGTGGTCGCGGCGCGGATGCGGGCGGCGCAATGACGGTGTGAGCGGATGGCCGGCCCGACGTGCGGCCGGCCATTGCGTCGGGCCGGACGGCATTCGGCCTGCCGTATCTCTGGCGCGACGTCAAACACTGTCAGTTAAGCGCGCCGATTCCCCCTTTTCCCCTCTGAACATTCCACGCCGCGTGCCGACCAATGGCATCATATGGGCCTACGTCAGTCACCGATACGCCCCCATATCATGTCGAATCTCATCGTCCACGGCGGCACTCCGCTGCGCGGGGACATCAAGCCGTCCGCGAACAAGAACGCCGTCCTGCCGATTCTGTGCGCCACCCTGTTGACCGATCAGCCGCTGCGTCTCGTCGGCGTGCCGGACATCACCGACGTGCGCAAGATCCTCGACATCTTCCGCACGCTCGGCAGCGACGTGTCGGTCGATTTCACGACGGGTCTGCTCGAACTCCACCACCGCGACACGAAGTTCGATCCGGCGGTCCACCGGCTGCCCGAGGCGATGCGTTCGTCGATCATGCTGATTCCGCCGCTGCTCGCGCGCTTCGGCGTCGCGCGGCTCGAAAACGACGTGAAGGGCTGCACGCTCGGCGTGCGCGAGATCGATCCGCACGTCGAGGTGTTCGAGCGGTTCGGCGCGCACATCGAGCGCACGCCCGATTCGCTGATCGTCCGTACCGACGGCCCGCTGACGGCCAACGATCACTGGCTCGACTACGCGTCGGTGACGACCACCGAGAACTTCGCGCTGTGCGCGACGGCCGCCAGCGGCACGTCGACGCTGATGAACGCGGCGTCCGAACCGCACGTGCAGGAGTTCTGCCAGTTCCTCGCGATGATCGGCGTCGCGATCGAAGGCATCGGCACGTCGCGGCTCTGCGTGACGGGCGGCGGCAAGCTCGGCGGCGGCGAGTTCCGCTTCGCCGAGGATTTCCACGAGATCGCGACGTTCCTCGCGCTCGGCGCGATCACGGGCGGCGACATCACGGTGCGCAACTCGTCGCCCGAGCATTTCCCGCTGATCGACCGCACGTTCGCGAAGTTCGGCGTCACCGTCACGCACCGCGACGGCTGGTCGCGCGCGGAACGCGACGGCCCGCTGCGCGTGCGCCGGCCGTTCACGCAGAACATCCTGACCAAGGTCGAAGCCGCGCCGTGGCCGTACTTGCCGGTCGACCTGCTGCCGATCTTCATCGCGCTCGGCGTGCGCGCGGAAGGCAGTGCGATGTTCTGGAACAAGGTCTACGACGGCGCGCTCGGCTGGTCCGGCGAACTGTCGAAGTTCGGCGCGCACGTGCTGTTGTCCGATCCGCACCGGCTGATCACGTTCGGCGGGCTGCAACTGACGCCGGCGCGTGTCGAGAGCCCGTACATCATTCGCGTCGCGATCGCGCTGCTGATGGTGGCCGCGAGCATCGAAGGTCGCTCGGAAATCATGAATGCGCTGCCGATCCGCCGCGCGCATCCGCATTTCGTCGAGAACCTGCGTTCGGTGGGCGCGAACGTCGAGTGGACGAGCAGCGAGTAAGGGCATGACGGATGCGGCGCGCGGAATAGTCGCGTCGCATCCGGTTCCTCGGCTTTTCATGCCGTATCGGCCGCTTCCATGCGCGGCCGCGCAGCGTTCTGCCATCGGTTGCCATCTGTTTACGGCAGCACACTGCGTGCTGCTTCACGCCTCTTTCCCGCAGTCAGCGCCAGCCCGACAATGCGTCATCGGGGCGTCTACTCCCGCGCCCTGCCGGCATTTTCCCGCTCACGGCACAACCAGATTCAGACCTGTCCAATTGCCCAAGCATGAGCCCGGCCATAGGCTGCCTTCCTGACCCTGGCGGATAGCGCCAAAAAACCGCGCACCCGCGCTCCAGCAGGACAATGCACCGCCTATGGAACCCCGATTCACCCTGGCGCAGATGCGCGACGTCTGGATCGACGCGTATCGTCACGCCGATGTCGAACAGCTCGATTTCGTCGCAAGCCCGAACTTCTTCGTCCTGCACGAAGCTCACATTCGCACGAAAGCGCAATTTCTTGCGCGAATGCGCGTCGTAGCGGCCGAACGTGCATCGAACAGATCGGGTATCGCATATCGGGACGAAACCATGCAAATCGTTACGCGCGGACAACGGGCGACGATAACGGGCATCGGGACGGTACGAATCAACCAGGCAATCGATTCCCGCTTCGATTTCGTCGAGCAGTGGTGCGTGATCGACGCGCGATGGCGCATTGCCTCGCTCCGCCACGAACACAAGTAAGCTGGACCGCGCCGCGGCTGCGTCCCGGCGCTTGAATGAGTCGACTCAATCCGACTCGTTTGCGTCGTTCCGCCTGAACCTGAAATCGCCTGGTAGCTTGCCTCTGAAACGCCTCAACGGCAGGAGAATTGCTTCGGGGCTCGCGTTGCGGCTCTCAGCCAAAGCACCTGCACGGTAAACGACGATTTCGACTTCGTCGCCTTCACGCAGCCCCCACTCATCGACCAGACCGGCCGGAAGGCGCACGGCCAGACTATTCCCCCACTTCGCAACCCGCATACGACCTCCTTGAATAGATGTCGTCGACTCTATATCTGCCGCTATCCAGCGGACAAGGATGGTGGATCGACCGATTTCCCGTTACCCGACCACTCGCGCGATAATCGACCACTCCTGCGCGAACACCGCGCATCTCCCCGCGCGCCGCCCATGACGAAAAAGCCCGACCTCGACCGACGCGACTGGATTGCCGGCCTCGAAAAAGGCCTGATGATCCTGGAGGCCTTCGACAGCCAGCACGCGCGCATGACGCCCACGCAGGCCGCCGCCCGCACCGGCCTCACGCGCACGGCCGCGCGGCGCTACCTGCTGACGCTGGAATCGCTCGGCTACGTGTACACCGACGGCAAGCTGTACGGCCTTACGCCGCGCGTGCTTCGGGTCGGCTGGTCGTACTTCGATTCGGCGCGGCTGCCGCGCACGGTCCAGCCTTATCTGCAGCAGCTGAGCGCGTCGCTGAACGAATCGGCGTACGTCAGCGTGCTGGACGGCTGGGAACTCGTGTTCATCGCCCGCAACGGCGTGTCGCGCGTGATGACGACCGGCTTCGTGCTCGGCGCGCGCGTGCCGGCGCCGTTGACGTCGCCCGGTGTCGTGCTGCTCGCCCATCATCCCGATCGCGAAGCCGTGCGCGCGTGGCTCGACGAGACCGAGCTGCCGCCGTTCACGCCGCACACGATCACCAACAAGGCGCGGTTGCTCGAACAGGTCGACCAGGCGCGCGACGCCGGCTACGCGGCGATCGAGCAGCAATTGCAGGTGGGCGTGCGCGGCATCGCGGTGCCGCTGAAGAACCGTCACGGCGAAGTCGTCGCCGCGCTGAGCACCAACATGCCGATCGGCGCGGAAACGACCGACGCGGCCGTGCGGCGCGTGCTGCCGCACCTTCAGGAAGCCGCGCTCGCGATGCTCAACGTGCTGTAGCGACGACCGGCAACGCCGTCACCCGATCCGCCACCACCGCGGCAGCAGATTGCGCACTTCGCGTCGCCGGTAACGGTCGTCGATCAGATGCACGACGCCCTCGTCGTGCTCGGTGCGGATCACGCGTCCGGCCGCCTGCACGACCTTCTGCAGCCCCGGATACAGGTACATGTAGTCGTAGCCGTTGCCGAAGCGCGCGTCCATCGCGCGCCGCATCTGCTCGTTGACGTCGTTGACCTGCGGCAGCCCGAGCGTCGCGATGAACGCGCCGATCAGCCGCTCGCCGACCAGGTCGACGCCTTCCGAGAACGCCCCGCCCAGCACCGCGAAACCGACGCCGCGTCCGCCCGCGTCGAAGCGCGCGAGAAACGCATCGCGCTCGCTTTCGGCCATGCCGGGCGCCTGCGCCCACACGGGGACGTCCGGATGGCGCGTCTGCATCAGCGCGACCACGCGCCCGAGATAGTCGAAGCTGCTCAGGAAGCCGAGATAGTTGCCGGGGCGCGTCGCATATTGCGCGGCGATCAGGTCGGCGATCGGTTCGAGCGAGCGATCGCGGTCGCGCCAGCGGGTCGACACGTGGCTCGCCACGCGCACCGTCAGTTGCTCGGCGCGGAACGGCCCATCGACGTCGAGCCAGCCCGTATCGCCGGGCAGCCCCAGCGTGTCGCGGTAGAAATGGAACGGGCTCAGCGTGCCGGAGAACAGCACGGTCGCGCGCGCGGCGGCGTAGCGCGGCGCCAGGAAACCGGCCGGGATCACGTTGCGCACGCACAGCGTCGACTGGACGCGGCGCCGGCGGCCGGCCGCCGCGACGCCGTCGAGCACGGGCTGGCGCGGCATCGGTTCGCCGTGCAGCGTCGCGTCGAAGATCGACGCGCTGTCGAACGCTTCGGCCAGCACGCCGAACTGGATTGCTTCGAAGTGAAAGCGCAGCAGCGCGTCGCCGTTCGCGCGCGGCGCGTCGGTCAGGTGTTCGCCGATCGCCGCGACGAGGTTCTGCACGGCCGACACGATCGGGCCCGGCACGTCGGGATAGGCCGCATAGCGCTCGGCCTGCGCACGATTGAGCGTGCCCCACGCGCGGGCGAGCCGGTCGAACGCCTTGCGCAACGCGGCGGGCGCGGCTTCCCGCGCGGCCGCGAACGCGAACGGATCGAGCGACGCGCTGTACATCTTGCGGGCGCGATCGAGCAGGTTGTGCGCTTCGTCGACGAGCACGCCGACGCGCCACTGGTTCTGCTGCGCGAGCGTGTGCAGCATCGCGCTGCCGTCGTAGTAGTAGTTGTAGTCGCCGATCACCATGTCCGACCAGCGCGCGAGTTCCTGTGCCAGGTAGTACGGACAGACGTCGTGCGCGAGCGCCGCGGTGCGCACCGTATCGCGATCGAGCAGTCCGGCCTCGATCGCCGCATCGCGCGCGGCCGGCAGCCGGTCGTAGAAGCCTTTCGCGAGGGGGCACGATTCGCCGTGACACGCGTTGTCCGGATGCTCGCACGCCTTGTCGCGCGCGACGAGTTCCAGCACGCGCAGCGGCAGCGCGGACGTGCTGGCGCCGAGCGTCGTTGCCGCTTCGAGCGCGAGCGCGCGGCCGGGTGTTTTCGCGGTCAGGAAAAACACGTGGTCGAGCTCGCCCTCGCCGCATGCCTTCAGCAGCGGGAACACGGTGCCGAGCGTCTTGCCGATGCCGGTCGGCGCTTGCGCCATCAGGCACTGCTCGTCGCGTGCCGCGCGATAGACGGCCACCGCCAGTTCGCGCTGGCCGCTGCGGAACTGTCCGTGCGGAAACGCGAGCGCACGCAGCGCCGCGTCGCGCGCGGCGCGATGGGCCGTCTCGCGTTCGGCCCAGCCGACGAAGCACGCGCACTGCTCGGCGAAGAACGTCGCGAGCGTGCCAGCATCCAGCGTTTCCGTCAGCACGGTCTCGCGCTCGGACACGATGTCGAAATACACGAGCGCGACGTCGATTTCCGCGAGATCGCGCGCGGCGCACATCAGGTGCGCATAGACCTTCGCCTGCGCCCAGTGCAGCGCGCGATGGTTGGCCGGCATCGCGTCGAGGCTGCCGCGATAGGTCTTGATTTCCTCGAGCCGGTTCGCCACCGGATCGTAGCCGTCCGCGCGGCCGCGCACGGTGAGCGTGCCCCACGTGCCGGTCAGCGCGATTTCGGTTTCGTAGCGCGCGCCGCGCTTCGACGTGACCGCGCCGTGCCCGGCAATGCCTTCGAGCGCGGTCGGCGCGGGCGTGAAGCGCAGGTCGAGATCGCCGCGCCGCGCGGTGAACTCGCACATCGCCCGCACCGCGACGACGTAGCTCATACGGACAACCCCGCCGCCTCGGCGTGCGCAACGCCCTCGCCGGCCCACTCGACGTCGACGACGCGCACCGGCATGCGGTGGGCGATGCAGTACGCGAGCCAGCGCGTCTGGTTGTCCTGCAGCCGGTCGCCCGGGCCCTTCACCTCGATCAGCTCGTAGCGGCGTTCGGCGGGCCAGAAGCGGACGAGATCGGGCAAGCCGGACCGGTTGCTGCGGATATCCGCGAGCAGGCGCGTGAACCACAGCCGCAGGTGTTCGGGCGGCAGGCAGGCGAGCGCTTCGTCGAGCAGTGCGTCCGTCAGCACGCCCCAGAACACGAACGGCGATTGCAGCCCGGCCTTCGTCGCGAAATGCCGGCGGATCGTGTCGCGGTACGCGCCCGAATCGAGCTGCGCGAAGCAGGCATCGAAGGCCGCCGCGCGGCGCACGGCGAAATCGGGCGCATGCAGGTCGGCCGGGCCGCGCTGGAACGGGTGAAAGAACGCGCCGGGCACGGCCGCGAACACGGGCTCCCAGCACAGCAGCCCGAACAGCGAATTGATCAGCGTGTTTTCGACGTAGTGGACCGGCGACGCCGGCTGCGCGAGGTGGTCGCGCACCGCGAACTCGACGCTGACGAACGCGTCGGGACGCGCGAGCACGAGCGTCTCGCGCGGCACGTCGACCGCAGCGGCCGCGCGTTCGACGCGCTGGCCGGCGCGACGCTGCAGGCGCGGCAGCATGCGCTCGACGCGCTGCCGCTCCTCGTCACTCTCGAAGCCGCCGCGCGCGTCGAGCGCCAGCGCGAGCGCGTCGTCGTCGCGCCCGCAGCGTTCGAGCACGCGGATGCGCCGGTGCCGGCTGCCGGGCCACGCGCTGCGCGTGTACACGTCGAGCGCGGCGTCCCAGTCGGCACGGCGTTCGCACGCCTGGCCGAGCGCGAACAGCAGCTTCGCGCGGCGCGTCGCGAGCCACGGTTGCGCGCAGTCGACTGCGTCCAGCGCGCGGATCAGGTCGTCGAACGGCAGATCGTCGGGCCACGCGTCGAGCGCGTCGCGGCACATCTGCAGCGCGAGATACGCGTCGACGTCGCCGCGCTGCTGGAACGCGCGCGACGACGGCGCGATCGGCACGCTTTCGTACTGGAACACGCCGAGATCGGCGAGCACGAATTCACTCCAGTCCTGATGCAGATTGCCGAAGAACATCAGCCGCAGCCGGTCGCACAGCGCGCCGACCGTCACACGCAGCACGCGGTCGTCGCACTGCGCGCACCACGCGTCGAGCGGTTGCGCGACGTCGTGCGCGGGCCGCAGCCGGTCGAGCCAGTCGGACTTGCGCTCGCCCGCATGCGCGGCGAGCGACGGAAAGATGCGCAGCAGATCGGCCTTGGTCGACAGCGCGAACAGTTCGTCGAGCGTGAGCGCCGGCGCCGGATCGACCCAGCCGAGCGCGACGAGCGGCGCAGCGGCGTCGAGCGGGCAGCCGATCTCGTCGTACACGAGCTTGCTCGCGCGGAAATCGGACCCGTTGCGCATCAGCATCCGCACGAGCAGCGCGCGCGACGCCTGCGGCAGCGCCGCGAACTGCCGGACGAACGCGTGCTCGTGCGCATCGAACAGGTCGTCGTAACGCTCGCCGAGCCAGGTCAGCGCGCGTTCGAAATTGGTCAGGTAGTAAAACGCCGGGGGCGTGGGCGAGGCAGGCGTCACGGGGATCGATCACTGTACATTTGTACAGGTCGCAATCATATCAAATGTGACGGACGATGCCGCACGCGGCATCGCCCTTTCGCTGCCCGCCCCGGTCAGAACTGGTAATTCACCGACATGTCGAACACGCCGTTGGTCGACTGCTGCGTGATCGGGCTGCGCGCCGCGCGGCCGACGAGCTGCTCGATCGCGCCGTCCATCGTCACGAACCAGTGCTTGTTCACGAACCACACCATCGTCACGCCGAGGCCGGCCGACTTGATCCCCGCCCCCGACGAATAGGTGGGCAACCCAGAGCGCGCGGCCGCGCCCGGGTTCACGCCGAACCAGCTGTTCATGTAGCGGGAATCGGCGAACGTCACGGTCGGCCCCGCGAACCAGAAGAAGTGTTCGTTGCTGCCCGGCATCGGCATGTACGCGGAGAAATCGCCGGTCCAGCCGTTCGACCCGCCGATGCTGCGCCGGACGTCCGCGCGCAGCACGAGCGGGAAATCCTTCGACACCACGTAGTCGGCCGCGAGCTTCATCACGGGCGCCGCGTTGATGTTGTCGAGACCGTTCAGGTGGCCGAGATCATCGGCCGAACGGCGTCCGAGGTCATAGCCGACCGACAGGCTCACGCGCCAGTTCGGCCCGCGCAACACGTTCGCGCCGAGCCCCTCGCCGGTCGACAGGAAGAACAGGTCGCGATAGCGGATGTCGAAGTTCGGGCCGCCCATCACGCGATAGCGGTCGGAGCCCGCATAGCGCGGCTGCAGCGTCATCGCGGCGCCGACGCTCACTTGCCAGGTGGGGATATTCGGATCGAAGAGTTTCTGGAGCGGTACGCCCGCCGTGTACTGCCATTCGCCGAGCGGCGAAGGCGTCTGGGCCGACGCGTCGCGGGCGCCGGCGGCGGCGAGCGCGGCGAAGGCCGACAGGCCGGATACGAACCGGCGTGCGCCGGGGGACAGCAACAGGCGAGCAACAGGGGTCAAGGCGGTCTCCGTCGGTTGCGCGAAACGAACCTGAAGGAAAGCGCGTCGCGCTTCATCGGCCGCAACAGCCGGCGGCCTGCCGCGCGAACGTAGCGTGCGCTGAATTAACGGACATCCTACGCGACACGCGCGCAGACGCAAAGCGCCCGTTGTGCACGGGCACTTTGCCGAAATCCGGCACGAGCCGGCGAATGATTGCGGAATCAGAAACGCTCGACGTGATAGTCGCCGGCGAGCGCGGCCGGACTGCGCGTCGACATCATCCGCGAGAAGCCGTCGGCGAGCCGGCCGAGCGCGAGTTGCTTCTGGCTCGCGTCCCAGTGCGTGTAGGTGTCATACGCGGCATCGTCGAACGAAACGGTGACGGCGACCGGGCGGCCGCTGGCGCGAAAGCCGATCTGCAGCACGCCGCCCGGCAGTTCCTCGATGTGATAGTGCAGCGAACGCGATTCGAAATAGCGGCCCAGTACCTGAGCGATCGCGCGCTTGTCTGGCGATTGCACGTGAATGTCCATGTCGGTCCTCCTTTTCAAGGTTCGCGCGGCCGCTCGCGGCGCATGGCCTCCGCCCGGCATCCGCATCGGCGGCGGGTTCGACGGCGGATCGCCCTGCGGCAGCCCGTCGGGCACGGGCGGATCGACCGGGTCGTCGTGTCCGGGCGGTGGCGGATCCGGATCGACGTCGGGTGTCGTCGGTTCGGGGCGATGCAGCATGGATGGCGTGTTCATGTCACTCCCGCGCGACGGCGCGCGCATCTCGATGGCGAGGCGAGCGCCCGCAAGCACCGTGCCTGCTCTCGCGCCGCGGCCATCGGGCGTTTGGTTCATCGGTCATTCGTCGTAAGCCGCCATGACGAGCCACATCGTGCGCCCCTCGGCGCTCAGTTGCACGGCGAGCGCGAACGGATCGGACGGCTCGCATCGCGCGATGAGCGCCTGCTGCGCGCGCTCCGGGCCGTCGTAGACGGTGTCGTTCAGTGCGCGTACCTCGTCCTTGCCGTCGAACATGCGGCGCTCCGGCCGATAGACCAGCGATTCGCGTTTCCACGTCGCGAAGCGTTCGCGCACGTGGCCGAAGTCGCCGCCGCAGACGTTCGCGTCGTAACGTATCCTTTCCCTGGCTGCATTCATCACGATGTCCTCTCGTCTATACCGGACGCGTGCGCGTCGTATCCGCATGCCCGGCCCTCGCCGGCTTGCAAGCGCCGTGCCGCGGACACCGCGGGTACGGCGCTTGCGCCTTCTCATCGACAAGGAGGTTGACCATGACCGTTCACGCCCCCGGCCGCCGCGACGCCGTGTCACCGGCTGCCGGACTGCTCCGGCTCGCCACGTCGCGCCCGCCGTCCGAAGACAAGACGGAGGAGCGCATCGACGAAGGGCTCGAGGAGACGTTCCCGGCCAGCGATCCGCCCGCCGTCGGCGGTGCGACGCGTATCGACCCCGCCAAGCCGTCCGGCGAGCACGAACGTCGCGCGCCGCACGTCCCTTCCCCGCCCCGCGATCACGGCTGACGGCGGCACCCGGCGCGCGGTGCATGGCAGCAGCGGCGCGCCGGCGAAATCAGGAGCGATCCGATGAAAGTCCTTGAACGCAGATGGCATGAAATCAGCGGCGCGGCCGGCGTCGCGGCGCTCGCCGCGATCGAAAGCGCGGTGGTGCTGGCAATCGTCACGGTGACGGGTATCGGTCACTGACGTCCCGCACCGACCGACCGCGGCGCCGCCGTGGAAGATGTACAAGCGCGGTGGCAAATTTCTCCGTCGCCCGGCCGCCCAGGCCCGGCGTGCGCGCCGCGCGCGCGGCACGCGGCCTGCTCCCGTATCGTTCCGATCACGAAGGAGGCGTTCATGTATCGCGTCAACGAGATCATGTCGCGCGACGTAGTGTGCGTCGCGCCGACCGACACGATCCGCCATGCGGCCGAATTGATGCAGCGCTTCGATATCGGCGTGCTGCCCGTGTGCGACGGCACCGAACTCGTCGCGATCGTGACCGACCGCGACCTCGCGGTGCGGGCGCTGTCGCACGGTCATTCGCCCGATACGCCGGTGCAGGCGGTCGCGTCCCGACCCGTGCAGTGGTGCGTCGAGGACGATGGCGTCGGCGACGTCCAGCAGCGGATGGCCGACGTGCAGTTGCACCGGTTGCCGGTGCTCGACCGCAGCCTGAAGCTGGTCGGCATGGTGTCGCTCGGCGACATCGCGACGCGGGCCGGCGGTCCGGCGCGCGACGAGCTGGTCAATACGCTCGAGGACGTATCGCTGCCGCGCCGCCGTTGATCGGCGTCCCTCATCACCTCGCGGCCCGTTCTCCCGGCGCATTGCCCGCGCGGCGAATTCGCATGCGCACCGGGTTGCCGCTACGACCAGGAGGTTTTCGATGACAACGGACAAACCGTCGCGCGACCCCGCGCGCATCGTCGGCACCCGTCCGCGTACGGCCGCCGGCGGGCCGGGGCCCGACGTGATGGCCGCCCGCACGTTCGAAGGCGATCGCGTGCTGACGATGGACGGCGACGACGTCGGCAAGCTCACCCACATCATGCTCGACGTGCGCGCCGGGCGGATCGCGTATGCGGTCGTGTCGTCGGGCGGCCTGCTCGGGTTCGGCGACAAGCTGCTCGCGGTGCCGTGGAACGCGCTCGTCCTCGATGCCGAGCGCGAGTGTTTCGTGCTGCCGGTCAACACCGAACGTGTGCGCGAGGCGCCCGGTTTCGACAAGAGCCGGTGGCCCGCGATGGCGGACCCGGAATGGGCCGAAGCACTGCATGCGTACTACGGCCGCTCGCCGTACTGGCTGATCGAGGAAGGCGAAACGGCGCTCGATTCGCCGCCGTACGAGGCGTCGCCGGGCGGCCCCGAGGACGGCACGCGGCAGCACTGACGCCTGGCCGCCGGAAAGCCGATCACTGCGCGGCGGCCACCGTCTTCGCGAGTTGCCGCGCGGCACTCAGGTGCGCGTTCAGCGTCGGCAGCGTGCGGGCCGCGAATGCGCGAAGCTGCGGGTCGCGGCCCTCTTTCGCTTCGGTTTCGTAAAGCCGGACCGCCGCTTCGTGCGCGCGGGGCCCGGCCAGCGCCACGTACGCGGCATCGAACGCGCGCCCGTCCTTCGCCCGCAATGCCGTTACCTCTGGATCGACGAGCATGCGCGTCTGCACCGGCACGCCCTTTTGCGCACCGATATGCCGCAATTCGTCCGCGATACGCGCGTGATCGTCGACCATCCTGCGGGCGAACGCCTTCACGTCCGCGTTCGACGAGCGGTCGAGCGCGAGCTGGCCGGCCTGCCGTTCCACCTTGCCGATCATGCCCGCCTTGTCGACGAATTCGGCATCGATACCGATCGGTCGTTGGGTCAGGCCGGCCTCGTCGGCGGTCGGGCCGGGGCGGATGACGCCGGGCGCGACCTGCGCGGATGACGCGGGCGGCGCCTGCGCGTGCGACAGCGCGGACGTCAGGATACTGGCGGCGGCCGCCAGCACGATGGCCATCGGCCGCCGCGTGCCGGGTTTCATTCGGTGGATTGTCGTCATCCGGGCCTCCGTGTCGGGCGACGGAGCGGGCCGGCCGCCCGGCTTGCCGTCACGCGGGACGATGGGCCGACGTGAAGAAATCGGTCCACGCGCCGTTGTGCCACGCGCCCTCGGTACGCTCGACCGACAGCGCGCCGGCCGCGAGCATCGTGCGCTCGGCGAACGTGATCGTGCGCCGCGTCACGTGCGCGGCCAGCACGACGCCGTTCTCGCATTGCTTGAGCGCGCCATGCCCCTCCGGCGCATCGCCGCGCATCCGGCCGAGCGCGCCGCACAACGCGCCGACATAGCCGCCGACGAGCGGCACCCCGATCCACGCGAGCGGCGAATGAAGCCCGACCAGATAGAGCAGCGCGGCCCCGGCGAGCCCGACGACCGCACCGATGGCCACGCCTTCCAGCGCGCCGAGGCCGCCCGGCCGCGCGGCGGAGTCCGCATAGACGTCGCCGCCGAGCCAGAACAGCGCGTGCTGTCCGGGCGGATTGAGAAAGAAGACCTTCACGTCGTCCCGATGCATGGCGTGGCCGCGCAACTGTTCCGCGCAGCGTTCCGCCTGTTCGAGCCGCGAGAAACGGCCCGCGATGATGGTGTCCATGTCGAACCTCCTGCCCGGTGACGCGCAGGGCCGCGGGCGTGCGACGCCCGGTCGGCCCGGCGCTGGCCCGCGCATCACGTTACTTCCGGCGGATCTGCAGCTTGTCGCGCACGCCGCTCACGCCGTCGACGTCGTGCGCGACGCGGATCGCGGTCGCGCGTTGCCGCTCGTCGGGCACGTTGCCCGTCAGTTCGACCACGCGATCGTGAACCTGCACGTCGATGTCCGCGGAAGCCAGCCCGCGTTCGGCGACGAGCGCGGCCCGGACGCGGGACGCGAGCGTCGCATCGCGGATCTGGCCCCCGACGGCCGACGCCTGGCTCGCGAGCTTCGCACGCGTGCCCTCCTCGGCGGCTGCGTGGCGGGGTGTCGCGATCCATGCACACGACAGCATCAGTATGCTCGCGATCGGCACGACCGGCGTCCTGCGTCGGCCGCGTGCAGGCCGGCGGCAGCCGCCGTCGCGCCGCATGCTTTCCGTTGCGTCCATCGCGTCTCCTTTTCGTATGCGGCCGAGTGGCCAGGGGGCCGGCCGGCCGGGCCGCGTGCTCGCCGCTATCGGTCGCGCGGCTTCCCGTCGCCGGCGTCGTCCGGTACGACGTCGACGATCACGCTCGCGAGCGTCGGCATGTCGACCGGCTTGCACAGATACGCATCGAACCCGGCGGCCATCACGCGACGCCGGTCGGCCGTGCCGGCGTGCGCGGTCACCGCCACGACCGGCAGATGCCCGCCGCCGTTCGGCAAATGCCGGATCTGGTCGAGCAGCCAGTAGCCGTCGCCGTCCGGCATCGCGAGATCCGACAGCACGACGCTCGGCTGCTGCCGCTCCACCGCCGCGAGCGCATCGTGCCCCGAACGCGCGGTCGATACCTGTGCGCCCATCGTCTTGAGCGCCGCCGCGAGGCTGGTCCGCGACGTTGCGTCGTCGTCGACCACCAGCACGCGCTGGCCGTCGAGCGCGACCGTATCGGGAGCGCCTCGCGCGCGCGACGTCTGCCCCACCGGATCGTCGGCGTCCCAGCCGGCCGGCAGCGTCACCGTGACGGTCGTTCCGCGCCCGGCGCCCGCGCTCGTCGCGACGACCTCGCCGCCGTGCAGCTGCGCGATATTGCGCACGATCGACAGGCCGAGCCCGAGGCCGCGCTTGGGCGACGTGAACGCGCCTTCCGGCCGGCTGAACGTCTCGAACAGATGCGGCAGGCGTTCCGGTGCAATGCCTTGTCCGGTGTCGGAGACCGACAGCCGCACGCGTTCGCCCGCGCGCGTCAGCGAAACGTTGATGCGGCCACCCGGCGGCGTGAACTTGATCGCATTCGACAGCAGGTTGGACAGGACCTGACGCAGGCGTTCGCCGTCCGCCGGAATCACGCAGGCGGGCATCGCGTATTCCGTCGACAGCACGAGCCCGTTCGCCTGCGCGGTCGCGTCGAGTTCACGCGCCGCGTCGCGCACGATCCGCACGAGATCGACCGGCACGCGCTCGAGGCGCAGCCGGCCGGTCGCGAGCGACGATGCGTCGAGCAGGTCGGCGACCATGTGCGACAACGACCGTGCGCTGCGATCGATCGCGGCGACCGCCTGCTGCACGAAACCCGGCCCGTCGGCATTGCGCAGTACCTCGACCCAGCCGTAGATCACGTTCAGCGGCGTGCGCAGTTCGTGCGACACCGTCGCCAGCAGCTCGTCCTTCAGCCGGTTCGACGCGTCGGCCTGTACGCGCGCGTCGCGGGCGCCGCGCAGCGAACGGAGGTGGTGGCGTTCGTCGCGGCGGCGTTCGCCCGCTTCGCGCAGCGTCAATGACAGGCCCGTGCAGTTGCCCTGCGCGTCGACGATCGGCGACGCGGCGAACGTAGCGCGAAAACGGCCGCCGTCAGGGCGCACGCACAGTACGTCGAGCGGCCCGACGGGCGCGCGCAGGTCCGCGAACGATGCGGGCACCGGATGCCGGCGCAACCAGCGTGGCGCGATCATCGTGACGATGTCCCGTCCGTTCGCCTGGGCCGTATCGATGCCGAAGATGCTTGCCGCGGCCGGATTCCAGCTGGTGATCCGGCGCGCGGCATCGGTCCCGACGATGGCATCGGGCGACGCGTCGACCACGCGGCGCAGCAGCCCGTCGTCGGGCGCAGCCGCGACGGACGACGGCTCGAGGTGCGGCGGGTACGAGCCGCCGTCGTCGTCATCGATCTCGCGCAGACGATCGTTCGCGAGCAGCGGCTTCACGGCCGTCACCAGCACGCATTCGACGAAACTGATCGCGACGAACGCGCCGGCTTGCGCCAGCAGCGTCGCCAGCGGCGCGTCGCGCCACCACAATGCGCCGATCACGCCGGCGCTCGCGGCGGTCGCGACGAGTCCGCCGGCCAACGACGTCAGCCATGCGGCAGCCGCCACGCCTGCGTAGAAAGGCAGCGGCGCAAAGGGCGCGTGCAGGCCGACAGCCCGAATCGCCCACGCCTGCAGCGCGGACGCCAGCCCGACGGCCAGCACGACCCATGCACCCTGCCGCAACACCTCACGGGTCAGAGTCCTCATTGCATCCTTGCATCGCACCGGCTGCCGTCGTGCGGGGCATGCCGCCAGTCGGCCATCCGGCATGCCGTCGAACGCGCCGGGCGAGCGTGAACGCGTCAGCAAACGGCGTGCCTGGCCGGGGCAGGCAGTCGGGTTCGCGGCAACGGCAGGCGGGACCGTGCGCCCGCACGGGGCCGTGGCCGATCAGGTCGTCGCCGATCTCACGGCGCGCGCGGGCGCACCGTGCAGCCGGCCACTTTTTTCATCGACTTCCTGTAAAAAAGCGCCGGTAGTGACCGGATGGAGCGTCGCGCGCCGAATGCGCGGAAAACCGATGGGCGATTCCTTTCGTTCCGCTCGCCCGCATTGGAAATTCCTATTCAGCGGCACCTTCGTGGTCGTTTCGCTGTCGATGATAAATATTGCAATCAACGGGATGCGTGATGCCGTTTTTCAAAACGGCCCGCGAACGCCTATGGGTGAATCCGCCAACCGGACGAAGCAGCGCGCAGACGACCGCCGGCTGTCCGGCCGGTCCGCCGCGATGCGCGCGCTGCTCGGCCGTATCGAGAAAATCGCGCCGACCCGCGCGAGCGTGATGATTGCCGGCGAAAGCGGGGTCGGCAAGGATATCGTCGCGCGCCGGCTGCACGATCTGAGCGCCCGGCGCGACGGCCCGTTCGTGCCGATGAACTGCGGCGCGATTCCGCCTGAGCTGGCCGAGGCGCAATTGTTCGGGCACGAGAAAGGCAGCTTTACCGGCGCGGTCACGCAGCGTGAAGGGTTCTTCGAAGCCGCGCGCGGCGGCACGCTGCTGCTCGACGAGATCGCCGAGATGCCCGCGGCGCTGCAGGTGAAGCTGCTGCGGGCGATCGAGTCGAACACGATCGTGCGGGTGGGCGGCACCGAATCGATTCCGCTCGACGTGCGGTTCGTGTCGGCCACCCGCCACAATCCGGCCGACGCCGTGCGCGACGGCCGGCTGCGCGAGGACCTGTTCTACCGGCTCGCCGCGTTCGCGATCTACGTGCCGCCGCTGCGCCAGCGCGACGGCGACGTCGAGACGATCGCGCAGGAATTCGTCGACACGCTGAACGCGCGGCATCGCTCGCACAAGCGGCTGACCGACGCAGCGATCGCCGCGTTGCGCGCGTATTCGTGGCCCGGCAACGTGCGCGAGCTGCACAATACGATCGAGCGCGCGTACATCCTGTCGGACGAAGGCATCGAGGTCGCGCTGCCGAAGCAGCCGGTGCCGGCCGTCGACAGCACGTCGGAAGGCGCGATGGCGCTGCCGCTCGGCGCGACGCTGCACCACGCGCAGCAACACTTCATCGCGGCGACGCTGCGTCACTTCGACGGCAACAAGCCGCGCGCGGCCAAGGCCCTCGGCATCAGCCTGAAGACGCTCTACAACCGGCTCGCGCTGATGCGCGACCAGGACGGTTCGTGAGCGGCGCAGCCCGCGAGCCGCCGCTGCGTCAGGCGACCTTGAACTGGCCGACCGTCGTCGCCAGCGCGTTCGCCTGCGACTGCAGCGCGGTGGCCGCCGCGGTCGACTGTTCGACGAGCGCCGCGTTCTGCTGCACCATTTCGTCGAGCTGCGTGACCGCGCGGTTCACTTCCTGGATGCCGCGCGTCTGCTCGTTCGCCGCGTGCGTGATCTCGGAGATGATGGTCGTCACGTTCGACACGTTGGACACGATCTCGCGCATCGTGTCGCCGGCCTGGCGTACCTGGCCGGACCCGGCCGACACGCTCGCGACCGTCGATTCGACCAGCACCTTCACTTCGCGCGCGGCTTGCGCGCTGCGCTGCGCGAGGCTGCGCACTTCCTGTGCAACGACCGCGAAGCCGCGGCCCTGTTCGCCCGCGCGGGCCGCTTCGACGGCCGCGTTCAGCGCGAGGATGTTGGTCTGGAACGCGATCCCGTCGATCACGCCGATGATGTCGCCGATCCGGCCCGACGCCTCCTCGATCTTCCCCATCGTCGCGACCACGTCCGACACGACCACGCCGCCGTGCGACGCGATCCGCGACGCGGCCGCCGCGCGTTCGTCGGCCTGGCTCGCGGCCGCCGCCGACTGACCGACGGTCGCGGTGATCTCTTCCATCGACGCGGCGGTTTGCTCGAGGCTTGCCGCCGCCGATTCGGTCCGCGACGACAGGTCCTGGTTGCCCGCCGCGATCTCGTTCGCGGCCGTGCGCACCGATTCGCTGGCGTCGCGGATCTGGCGCATCACGTGGTTCAGCTTGTCGACGAAGCTGTTGAACGAGCGCGCGATGTCGGCGACTTCGTCGCGGCCGTCGGCCGGCAGGCGCTGCGTCAGGTCGCCGGCGCCCGAGCCGATCGCGGCCATCGCCTGGCGCACCTGCGACAGGCGGCGGAACGCGGTTGCGGTGATCGCGCCGATGATCAGCGACGCCACGCCGACGATCACGATCAGCGTGATCAGCGACGCGGTCAGCAGCGAACGCATCCCGGCCGTCGCTTCGGTCTTGTCGAGCAGCACCAGCGCGTACCAGTCGGTGCCCGGCACCGGTTTCGCGCGCACCAGCTTCGCGTCGCCGCCGACGCCGACCTCGACCGGCGCGCTCGCCGCCGCGATCGAGGCCACGCCCAGCGAGCCGAGTTCGGGCGAGACGTCGGCGACCGGCTTCAACGTGAGCTTCG
This sequence comes from Burkholderia sp. EMB26, assembly GCF_024730645.1. Classification (NCBI taxonomy): domain Bacteria; kingdom Pseudomonadati; phylum Pseudomonadota; class Betaproteobacteria; order Burkholderiales; family Burkholderiaceae; genus Burkholderia; species Burkholderia sp. EMB26. The sequence continues at coordinate 523,961 of NZ_CP078071.1, read as the reverse complement.
CGTCCGGGTGCGCGACCACGTGGCCGCTGCTGTCGATCAGCATCCCGAAGCTCGCCGGCGTCGGGCGGATCGACTTGACGTTGGCGATCACGCTGTCCATCGACACGTCCGCGGCGACGACGCCCTTCAGCGCGCCGTCGCGCAGGATCGGCACCGCGAACGTGACGACGAGGTTGCCGGTGCCGGCATCGACGTACGGCGGCGTGACGACCGGCTTGCCGGCCTGCGCGGCCTGCTTGTACCACGGGCGGCCGGTCGGGTCGTAGTCGGGCGGGATGCCGGTCGGATCGGAGAAGTGGAACGCCTTGTCGGCGTAGCCGGCGTAGACGTTGGTGAAGCCGCCGGCCGCGGCCATCTGCTTGAACACCGGCAGCGGATCGGGGGTCAGCGCGGCATCCTGCAGCGACGCGATCATCCGGCTGCGGGTCGCGACCCAGTCGGCGATCCCGACCACGTGACCGCTGGCGACGGAGGTCAGGTTGCGGTCGATCGCGTCGTCGTTGTACGAGCGTGCGATGAAATAGTTGATCAGGGTCGTGGCGACGAGCGCGAATACGACGATGGCGACGCACGCGGCGAGAATGCGGGCGCGAATGGACGAGAACATGGCAACGACTCGGTAAGGGAGCGCGAACGCCCGGTGGACGAATTCACCGGGTAAACGGCAATCGCGCCGCTTACTTGAGGTCGTTGTGACAATTCAGTGAAACGTATGACGAAAGCCGCCGGCGACTGTCGGCGGATCGTCAGGATGGCCGGCGCCAACGGGCATGTGGCATGTCGGTGCGGCACCCGGCCGCCGCGCGTTACAGCCGATGGCTCGGGCGCGGATCGGCGTCCGCGGGCGCCGCGTTGGCGCGGGTGTCGCGGTCGAACTCGTCCTTCTGGCGCATCCGCTCGCGCAGGTTGCGGATCGCGAACACGTGGATGTAGTCGTGCACGCGCGCACCGGACGACAGCGCGCGCACTTCGTCGTCGAGCATCGCGCGCAGCTGATCCGCGCCGATCGCACGCTGTTCGGCGGCTTCCTTGAGTGAATCGAGCAAATTGTCCTTGGGCATCGACGGACTCCTGACGGTCGAGGAACGAAAAGATGGCGGTACCGGAAGCTTAAAGACTAGACAGATACGCGGCGTACGATGCGCCGGCACGTGTTTGCGCGCGATCAACGGCACGTTGCGTGCCGCCGCGCCGATCCGTTTCCGAACCGACCCCGCGCGGGGTTCGCGGTGCACGTGGCCCGCGAACGAGACTGGAAGCCCTGCCACGCCACCCCGGGGCGCGGCACTGACGACGGGCGGCAGGTGAAACGCACGCGCGACGCCGATGCAGACGCGAACTTAGACCGGCCGAAATCATGCGTCAAGCGGCGCCCCGCGTGTGCCGTCCATTCGTCGAACGAACCTGCCGGCCCGGCCGGTCGACTGCCGCGCGTGTCAGCGGATTCCGATACGCGTCGCGCAATTTCCTGACAGCGACTTCAGCGCGCGCCGCTTGGCAGCGCACCGTCGCCGCACGATACTGATCACATGAACCAGGCGTTCATACCGGAACATCGCTCAGCTGGCCATCGAGCCGGCACGCGGGGTTCCGCGCAGGAGACCAATCATGGCACATCGCAACTTGCCGGGCCGGGACGGCCAGCGGCGCGCGTCGGGCAACGCGCGCGCCCTGCCCGCCCGGGCCGCGTCGGCCGGCAACCGTCCGTCCGACGATCTCGACACCCTGCTCGCGCTCGCCCGCGAGGCCGGGTTGCTCGTCACGCTCGACGGGCAGATCGGCCGCGAGAAGTATCAGAGCGTCGTGGGGTCGGTTCTCGCGCTGCAGCGGTTCGCCGCGGCGCTCAGCGCGCGAACCGAAGCCGACGCGCCGGCCGTGTCCGAGCCGCGTCGCAAGGCGCGCCCGGGCTGGCCGCATGCGAATCGTCTGCGCAGCCGCACGTGCAGCGCATGCGCGCCGCTCCGTGTCGCTCATCCGCATTCGCGGGTACGGCGCGGCGCGGGCCGCCGGCACGACCTGCGACCGATTCTTCGTATCCTCTGATCTGAGCGCGTCACCGACGCACGGCACGAGGCGACTGCCATGCCCGCGCGCTGCCGTGCAGGCTTCCAGGTTCGCCGTGGTCCGTGCCGAAGCGACCGCGCGATGACGCGCCGCTCGACGCGGCCGCGTTCAAAACCATTCCTGCGGGAAAGTGAATTCGACGGGGCCAGGCGGAAAGCGGACGGGGTGACTTGCACCCCGCCCGTCCTCCAAGGCAACCGTCGGTTGCCTACCCTCGTGCCAGAGAGTTCCCGGTCGGATGACGCGCCGGACGAACACGTGGCGCGGCTCCCGAAAATGATGTGACGGCGGCGCGTGCGACGGTGATCGTCACTCGCATACCGGCGCGGTTGCCGTCGCGACTGCACGACCAACCCGCCGCGTCGCCGGATGTTCCATCACTGTCTCACGCGATGTGCGTCGCGTTTCTGATGCAGGTCAATCCAAACCCGCTTCGGTCGCGATGACGCGCGATTCAGTCCGCGCCACGCACCAGCAACACGGGCACCTGCGCGAGATGCGCGACGCGCCGCGCGACGCTGCCGATCAGCCAGGCGGCGATGCCGCGACGGCCATGCGTGCCGACCACCAGCAACTCCGCGCGCCAGTGCACGGCATCGCGCATCAGCGCATGGGCCACGTCGTCGCTGGTCGGGCGCGTTTCGACGATGCCGCGCTTGGTCGGATTGCCGGTCGCATGGAACAGCGGGCCGATCTTCGCGAGCGCATCCTCGCCCTCCGCGCGGTACGCATCCTCGAGCGCGCGCACGGGCACGACATCGGTCAGACGAACCGCGCGATCGATCACGTACGCCGCATACAGCAACGTCGTCGGCGCCGCGAAGCCGAGCCCGACGCGCACCGCGTGCAGCGACGGCTCGCTGCCGTCGACCGCGAACATCAGCCGCTGCAGCGCGCCGTCCGACGGCCGCGCATAGGTGCCCGGCACGATCAGCAGCGCGCAGCGCGCGCGTTTCGTCAGCGTGTCCGACATCGCGCCTTCGACGAGCCGCAACAGCCCGTGATGCGGATTCGCGCCGATCACCAGCACGTCCGCATGCCACGTCGACGTATCGTTCACCAGTGCGTCCGCCACCGAGCCGCCCGTGACCGACGTATCGACGACCGTCTGTTCGACGTCGATGCCGTTGTCGGCGAACAGCGCCGCGATCCGCTCGCAGGTGGCGTGCGCTTCGCGCGTCATGTCCTCGCGCGCGGACGTCAGCAGCGCATCGATGCGCGGAATGTCGGGCAACACGAGGCGCGGATTGTCGATCGCGCAAATGATGCGCAATCGCATGCCGGGGCTCAGCAGCGTACGCACGTAGCGCGCGGCGGTCAGCGATTCGGGCGTCGGGTCGACGGCCAGCGCGATCCGCGCGAGCGTCGGGATGGGCTGGGCAGGCTGCATGGCGAAGGCCTCCGTGCGTGCACGTCGTCGCTGAACGACGACGGGCGCTTCGCGCGGCAGCGGCGCGCGGCGGCCGGACAGCCGCCGCGGTCGCAGGGATCGGCGGATGCCACGCGAAGCGCGGACAAGCAATGCGTTCGTTCAGCATAGGCCGTCCGGCCCGCGCGTGCATGATCGCGATCAACGATCGCGCGGCACCCTGCCCGCGCCGGCTTACGACTTCGTCGGCATCGACGCGGCCGGACGGTTCGCGTAGAACAGCGCGTACGCGATGCCGAGCAGCACGATCCACACCGGCCCGATCACGAGCGCGACGCGCGTATCGGGCGTGAACGCCATCAGCACGACGACCAGCGCGAGAAACCCGAGCGCGACGAACGAACCGAGCGGATAGAACGGCACGCGAATCGGCAGGCGCGCGATCTTGTCGGCCGACAGCGTGCGGCGAAAACGCATCTGCGCGATCAGGATCACGCACCACGTCCAGATCGCGCCGAACGTCGACACCGACGTGAGCCACGTGAACACGTGCTGCGGCGCGAGATAGTTGAGCAACACGCCGATCAGCAGCAGCGCGACCGACACGGCCACGCCGTACACGGGCACGCCGCTGCGGTTCACGCGACCGAGCGCGGCCGGCGCCTGGCCTTGCTGCGCGAGGTTGTAGAGCATCCGCGCGGTGCTGAACAGGCCGCTGTTGCACGACGACAGCGCCGCGGTCAGCACGACGAAGTTGATGATGCCGGCGGCGGCGGGAATGCCGAGCCGCGAGAACGTCATCACGAACGGGCTGCCCTGCGTGCCGATCTGGTCCCACGGATAGAGCGACATGATCACGAACAGCGCGCCGATGTAGAAAATCAGCACGCGCCAGAACACCGAGTTCACGGCCTTGGTCAGCGACTTCTCCGGGTTGCGCGCCTCGCCGGCCGTGAGGCCGAGCATCTCGACGCCGAGATACGCGAACATCACGATCGGCAGCGCGGCGATCACGCCGTTGATCCCGTTCGGCATGAAGCCGCCGTGCGACCACAGGTTCGAGATGCCGGTCGCGATGCCGCCGTTGCCGATGCCGAACGCGATCATCAGCCCGCCGCCGATGATCATCAGCACGATCGTGACGATCTTGATCAGCGCGAACCAGAATTCGAATTCGCCATACAGCTTGACCGCGATGAAGTTCACCGAGCCCATCGCCATCAGGGCCGCGAGCGCCCAGATCCAGTTCGGCACGCCGGGAAACCACATGTGCATGTAGACGCCGACCGCCGTGATTTCCGCCATGCAGGTGACGATCCACACGAACCAGTAGGTCCAGCCGGTCAGGTACCCGGCGAGCGGGCCGAGGTAGTCGCGCGCATAGCGGCTGAAGGCGCCGGCGACCGGGTTGGTGATCGCCATTTCGCCGAGCGCGCGCATGATCAGGAAGATCGCGAGGCCGCCCAGCAGGTAGGTCAGCAGGATGGCCGGGCCGGCCGTTCGGATCGCGGTGGCGGAGCCGAGGAACAGGCCGACGCCGATCGTCGCGCCGAGCGCCATCAGGTTGATGTGCCGTTCTTCCAGCCCGCGGTGCAACTGGTCTTCTGGTTGTTTCAAATCCGTCTCCTGGCAGCCGCGAGCGGGCCGCCGTCATTGTGTCGATGACAAGGCGCGCCCGTTCATGCCGAGTGTGGTAGCCGAAAACGAAATAATCGCCGCTGTCGATTTCCGAATAAGAAACGACACGGATACCGCGTCAATCCGGTTGGAATTGCCGCGGATTATCCGAATTTCCCGGAACAATCCGGAAAAACGGATCGAGCCCTTCACGGAATACACCCGAGCGGCCCGCGCGACGCGGCTGTGCGCGTGGCGAGCGGCAACGGGATCCATCGCTTTCGGCGCGAACGACCGCGCGTCGAATGTGCGCAATTTCGCGCACGCAATATGCAGGCGGGATTATAGGGAGGATCGGCGATTTAACGCCAGGTGATTTTGGGGAAAATCGCGGTGCGTGAAAGCGGTGATCGGATTCGAATGCGCGCGGCGCAGCGCGCGCATTTATTTCGACAACGTCGCCCGCACCGTATATTCGCCGTCGAGCCGGCCCTGCTCGGGCCGCACGAAATAACGCGACGAATCCAGATCGGCCGGCAGCGGCTCGACCGGATAACCGTGCTTTTCCCACGCATCGAGGCCGCCCTTCAGCGCGCGGATGTTGTGGATCATCTTCTTGCGCTGCATCTTCGCGATCAGGCGCTTCGCGGTCGCCTCGTTCGGGCACACGCAATAGACGACGATCGGCCGTTTCAGCACTTCCGGATCGAGCAGATCGGGCGAATCGAGATCGACCGGCACCGCGCCCGCAATCCGGTACGGCTCGCGTTCGCGAATCGCCTTGGGCCGCGCGTCGAAGATCAGCGGCGGTTCGCTCGACGTCATCATCTCGACGAGCTGCGGCGGCGAAATGCGCACCTGCGCGAGATAGCGGCGGAACTGCACGCGGCGCACCCAGCGGTACAGCAGGAACGTGGTGAAGATCGCGAGGAACGCGTCGAGGATCGTGCCGCCGCTCGCGCGCACCCACAGCACGAACTGGACGATCTGGTCGTGAATCGCCGCGCCGCCGATCAGCCAGAACGCCGCCCACAGCGACGCGCCGGCCAGATCCCAGAACAGGAACACGCCGATGCCGATCGCGGTCGTGCCGAGCAGCGGCGCCGACACGAGGCCGAGGCCCGGCAGGAATTTCGACAGCACGAGCAGCGGCGCGCCGTATCTTTCGAACACGTTACGCGCGAAGCGCAGCGTCGTGTCGAGCGACAGCGAGAAGCGCACGAGGCCGTTCAGCAGACGCCGGCCGCGCGTGCGGCCCATGAAGAACCACAGCGAATCGGCCAGCATCGTCGCGCCGATCGCCGCCGCGAACATGCTGACCCAGGACGCCTGCCCCATCGCCGCCATCGTGCCGCCGAGAATCAGCATCGGCACGGCCGGCACCGGCACGCCGAGCTGCGTGATCAACACGCTCGCGAACACGGCCCACGGGCCGAGCGACGATGGAATCGCAATGGGAAAGTGCCACACGGCGGCGCTCCTGGAAGACATGCGGGCCGCGCGACGGGGCCGTCGGTACGGCGGTGCAACGGCCGCCGCGGCACGTCCGCGACCGACCGGTGCATCATGCGCATTCTAAACGGGTTTGGCCTCGACCGCGCGGAACGCGGGCCGTCGGCACGGGCTTTGCGCCCGGCGTGGCGCGCCCGTGACAGTCACGCGTCGGAGCGCTGCGCGAGCTGGGCGACGTGTTCCGCGTAGTCGGGAAACTCGGCCGCCAGCGCGGCCGCATCGGCCAGCTCGAATTCCGCGAACTCGAACCCCGGCGCAACCGTGCAGCCGACGAGCGCGACGTGCTGCGGCGACGCGCAGCGCGCGCCGAACCAGCTTCCGGCCGGCACGACCGCCTGGAACACGGCGCCGGGATGCGTGAGCGGATTGCCGAGCCGGTGGATCGTCAACCCGTCGCGCGCGTCGAGTACCCACACTTCGATCGGGTCGCCCGCATAGAAATGCCAGACCTCGTCGGAGCGGATGCGGTGCCACGACGAATACGCGCCGTCGCACAGCAGGTAGTAGATCGCGGTCGACGCGGCACGGGGCGCGCCGTCGGCCGGACGCACGACCGAATCGGTCGCGCGGTAGGTTTCACGGAAATAGCCGCCTTCGGGATGCGGCTGCAGGTCGAACTGGCGAATCAGGTCGGGCGCGGAAATCGGCATGGCAGATGACGTCGGTAAGGTAGGAAACCGGCATCCGGCGGCCTGCCCGATCTCGATTCACGCGCTCGGGTGCCGCCGGATGTCCCTGCGTCGATCGCCGCGGCCATGCGCGCGGCGATCGAGCGGACACCGGCCGATGCTGCCAGAACTGCGTGCCGGGATGCAACCGTCGACGCGCAATCGCGCACCGGCGAGCGTATCGGCAGCGCCGCGCGCCGGATCGCTCGCGCCGACGGCCGGCCCGGCGCGCGGCGCTCGGCCGACCGCGGATGTGTGCGCCGCGTCGGCCGCCGTACCGCCCGTCGTCGATCATGCGGCCGCCGACGCCCCCGCCTCGCCATGCCGCACCAGCAGCACGGGCCGGTCGGCCGCGCGCAGCAACGATTCCGCCACGCTGCCGAGCAACAGCCTGCGCAGGCCGTGTCGCCCGCTCGTGCCCATCACGATCAGATCGGCGTCGGCTTCGGCCGCCGTGCGCATCAGCACCGTCGCGATGTCCTCGCCGTACGCGTCGAGCGCGCGCACCGTGCCGCGCACATGCTGCCGCGCGAGCGCCGCCTTCGCATCGTCGAGCACCGGCGTCGCGGCATCGGCCGCGGCGACATCGCCGTCGCGCTCGGCCGCGAAGCCGGCGTCGACGTCGACGAGCTGCGGCCGATGCTCGACGACGTACGCACAGGTCACTTCGCCGCCGGACGCCGTCGCGATCCGGATCGCCTCGTTCAGCGCGAGACGCGCGCTCGGGCCGCCGTCGAGCCCGACGAAAATCCGCTTGTACATGGTCCGTCCCTCCGACCGGGCGCGCGTCGCGCACTGCGCCGCCACGACCCGTTACCGCAAGCCGGCCCGGCGCCGGCTTGCCTGCCGAACAGTCTGCCCCACGTGCCGACGCGCGCGTTGACGCGCGTCAAGCGCGCCCCGCGCGCCCGCTGCCCCACGCCGTTTGCCGCAATTTCAACCGACCCCATTACAAAAAATGTGTAAAACGCGCACAATTTCATCTTGAAAATAGTCGTTGCACGCAGCCGGTGCGAGTTTTCCCGGTTTTGCCGCGCTGCCCGAGTGCCCCGGGTAGCCCGAATAACAGAATGGCCATCGAATGACCGCCAGTGGAACCCCGACGCGTGACGCCCGAGGGCCCACGCGCCTCCAGACCATGTTACGCCAGCCGTTCGCGGCCGGCGTCGTCGCCCTGTGCGCGGGCGCCGTGCTGTCGCTCGGCGTCGCGCTGCTGGTGCGCGAGCAGTGGCAAGGCGCCGTTCACACGCGTTTCGAACGCCGCACGTCGCACGTGACCGCGATGCTGCGCCACGAACTGCAGGCCGGTGTCGCCGTGCTCGAAGGCGCGCGCGGCGCGTTCGGCCTCGTCCCGGACATGACGCCCGGCCAATGGCGCCGGTATGCGGAGACGCTCGATCTCGACAGCGGCCGCTCGCCGGTCCGGCAGATCGGCTATGCGCCGCTGACGCCCGCGGCGCGCGCCGCGCTGGCCGGCGCGAAGCCGCTGCCGGCCGATCCGCTCGCGGCTGCGACGCTCAGCGCGCCCGTCTCGAACTCGCCGGTCGTGCGCTTCGGTGCGTCCGACGCGGCGCCGCTCACGCGCGCGCTGCGCACCGGCGATATCGCGCTCGGCGTTCACCCTGCCGACGACGACACTTCCCGCGACGCCCGTACCCTGACGCTGTTCCTGCCCGTGGCGTCTTCGCCGCTGGCGGCCGCCAAGCCCTCCGGCACGCGGGAAGGCGGCGCCGACGGGATGCTGTTCGCGGCGCTGAGCCCGCGGCGCCTGATCGAGCGCGCGCTCGATGCGGAGCGCGGAATCGACCTGTGGATGACCGCCGGCGGCGATGCGCGCGCGATCGCCAGCGTCGAGACGACGACCGACGAAGCATCGGCGTCACCCGACCTGATGCGGCGCACCGATGTGCTGAATTTCGGCGGCACCGCGCTGACGCTCGCCTATTCCGCGGACGGCCGGCCGAGCGCGACCGGCGCGCAGCGTGCGGCCGGCACCGTGCTCGCCGCCGGGCTGATCGCGTCGTTCGCGTTCGCGGCGCTCGTCCATGCGTTGCTGCGCGGGCGCGCCGACGCCGGTGCAAGCAGCCGCGGCATCCTCAACGAGGCGCGGATGATGGGCATCATCCGTTCGTCGATGGAAGCGATCATCACGATCGACGAGAAGCAGACGGTGGTGATCTTCAACCCGATGGCCGAACAGGTGTTCGGCGTGTCCGCGATGGAAGCGATCGGCGCGCCGCTGTCGCGCTTCATTCCCGAACGGTTCCGCGCCGCGCACGCGAAGCACGTCGACCAGTTCGGCGTGACGGGCGTGTCCGAGCGGCAGATGGGCCGCCAGCGCGTGCTGTTCGGGCTGCGGGCCAACGGCGAGGAATTCCCGATCGAAGCGTCGATCTCGCAGATCCGCGACGCGTCGGGCAAGCTGTATACGGTGATGCTGCGCGACATCACCGAGCGGCAACGGGCCGAGAATGCGTTGAAGCAATCGCGCGAGGAATTGCGCGAATTGTCCGCGAACCTGCAGAACGTGCGTGAGGAGGAAAAGACCCGTATCGCGCGCGAACTGCACGACGACCTCGGGCAACAGCTCACCGCATTGAAGATGGACCTGTCGGTCGTCGAGCAGCAATTGCGGATGCCCGGCCGCGCGCAACCCGATGAAGGCGTGCAGACACATCTGCAAGGCATGCGGCGGCTGATCGACGCGACGGTCGCGTCGGTGCGGCGCATCGCGGCCGACCTGCGACCGGTGATGCTCGACGATCTCGGCCTCGTGCCCGCGATCGAATGGCTCGCGAACGATTTCACGAACCGCTACGGGATCGATGTCGAGCGCCACATCGAAACCGGCGGCCTCACGTTCACCAGCGCGGGCGCGACCACGCTGTTCCGCATCGTCCAGGAAGCGCTGACGAACGTCGCGCGCCATGCGGATGCGACGCGCGTGGCGTTGCGGCTCGACATCGAGGAAGGCTTTTGCGTGCTGCGCGTCGCGGACAACGGCCGCGGCGCGGCGCCCGGCGGCCCGGCCCACGAGGACAAGTCGTTCGGCCTGATCGGCATTCGCGAACGCGCCCACATGCTGGGCGGCACCGTGACGATCGACACCGCGCTCGCGCGCGGCTTCTCGATTACCGTCGCCTTTCCGCTCGCCACCGTTCAACAGGACACGCTCATCACATGATCAAGGTGCTCATCGCCGACGACCATACGCTCGTACGCGACGGTCTGCGGCACATCCTCCAGAACGCCACCGGATTCGAGGTGGCCGGCGAAGCCTGCGACGGCCCGTCGACGATCGCGCTGGTGCGTGCGACGCCCGCGCAGGTGCTCGTGCTCGACCTGTCGATGCCCGGCCGCAACGGCGTCGAGCTGATCAAGCAGATCAAGGACGAAAAGCCCGCGCTGCGCGTGCTGGTGCTCACCATGCACGCGGAGCAGCAATACGCGGTGCGGGCGTTCCGCGCGGGCGCGTCGGGGTATCTGACGAAGGAAAGCGCGAGCGCGGAGCTGGTCGGCGCGGTCACGAAAGTGGCGTCGGGCGGTGTCTACGTGAGCCTCGCGATGGCCGAGCAGTTCGCGCAGAGCCTGAACGAGCCGGCCGAAACGCTGCCGCACCAGCGGCTGTCCGACCGCGAATTCGACGTGTTCCGGCGGATCGCCGCCGGCCAGACGCTGACCGAGATCGCGAATGCGCTGTGCGTGAGCGCGAAGACGGTCAGCACCTACAAGACCCGGATCCTGGAAAAGATGCAGATGCCGCACGAAGCGGCGCTCGTGCGCTACGCGATGCGGCACAAGCTGCTCGACGAGACGGACGACGTCTGAGCCGGCGTCGTGCAGGCCCGGTCGGGCCCGCGCGTGATCGTTACTTCGCGGGCACCGGGCACGCGAGGTCGCCTTCCTCGCAGGACAGATAGCCCTTCAGGGTGTCGGTGCGCGCTTTCGTCAGATCGTCGAGACAGGTCGATACGACCATCGGGTATGCACTGCCGTCCTCGGCATTCGCGCTCGAGAAACGGCATTCGGCGTCGCGGTACGCGATCCACGCGCGCTGCGCATTCACGAGCTTGTCGGCAAGCGGCCGCGCGTCGCGCAGGCGCGCGGTGACGGCCTGGTAAGTCCGGTTCAGTTCCCCGTCGGATTTCTTGTACGCGCGATCGGCACACGCCGTCATCGTCGCCTGATCCGTCGCGTCCGCACAATTCGCCTGCGCATGGGCGACGCTCGCCACCAGCGCCAGCGAGCCCAGCAGACCGGTCAAGACACGCATGGATGCTCCTTGTCGTTCGTTGAAGTGTGGAACCCGGCGCCCTGTTGCGCCCCGTGTGAGTGGGCCGCGCCACGCGCCGCGGCGACATCGACCGCGATGCTAGCGCACGCGCGGCGGATTGTCAGCGGGGTGCGGCGCGGCGAGTGACGTGATCATGCACGCCAAGGTATCGCGCGGATCCCGCGCCGATCGGCATCCGGCGTTTCGCTCATGCGCGCCGCAGGCTATCAGCGACCGATTCGGCCGACCGACCTCGTGCATCGGGCCGCCCGATGAAGAAGACGCAAAAAAGCCCGCACGCGATACGCGTGCAGGCTTTCTCGATACGGCTTCAATCGCGGCCGTCGAGGGCCGCGCGGCAACGGCCGGCTCAGTGGCCGAAGTACACCGACGAGCGGTCGCTCACGGCCGGCACGGCCGCACGCTGGCCCGACTGCGACGTCGCGACCGGGTTCGCACCGTAGCCGGTGGCGTCGGCTTGCGCGCCGGCATTCTGCGCGGCGGCGATCTTGGCCTGGGCGGCCTGGATGTTTTCCGGGTAGTTGATCCAGTCGTTCGGGTTGTAGCCGGCCTTTTCGAGCTGGACCAGTTCGGCGCGCACTTGCGCGCGGGTCAGCGGCTGCTGGTTCGATTGGGCGAACGAGACGACCGGTGCGGCCACCAGGGCGGCCAGTGCAACTGCCTTGATCAGCGATTTCATGATGCGTTACCTCCAGGATTGTTTTGTCAGGCGCTTCGGACTCGAGGTCGTTGCGCATGAGTAGAAGTCTAGGAGGCGCGGCTATCAGGGTAAATACTTAAATCGCAAATTCACTGTTGACCGAAACCGTACAATCGAGCGGGAATAAGTCGTTTCGTCAGACGATTATCGGCGTTCGTGCACCGAATGCCGCGATACGGCAGCCGGCACGCGCGGGTCGCGCGTTCAACGCAGGCGATCGGTATCCGCCGACGCCATCTGCCTGTCGAACAGCAGCGCCTTGAGGCGAATCAGGTCGTCGGCATCGATGTCGCCGAACGCCGCATGATGGAGCGTCAGCGCGGGCGGCGCCGGGTCGGCATGCACGGCCCGCACGGTGCCATCGAGCGCCAGCCGCTCGACGCGACCGGCGGTTTCGTACGGAAGCAGCACGCGCAACGGCTCGCCGGTCGCCGCGATCGGCCGGTCGACGGCGATCGACAGCCCGCTCAGGCTGATGTCGTGCACCACCCCGATGCCTTCCGTCCCTTCCGCTCCTCCGCTGCAGCAGGCCGCGATGCGCACCGGCACGCGCGGCTCCGCGCGCGTGCGCAGCCGGTCGACGAACCCTGGCGGCGACAGGACCATGAACGGCGCGGCGCCCGACGCCTGCACCGATTCCACCGTCGCGCCGAAACGCGATACCGCGGCCCGGCCGATCGCCACTGCTTCGACGTCGTCGCCGCGGGCGAAATCGAGCACGGTGGCGGGCTGCGGCTCGACGAACAGCGCACCCGCCGCGCCGACGCCGATCAGCCGGCAGCGCTGCAGCGCGCGCGTCGTGCCGACCCGGCGGCGGATGCCGATCGCGGCGCCCGCCGACAAGCCCATGCGCGTGGCGGGCGCGGCCGCCGTCGCGGACCCGCGCGGACCGGTGTCGGCGTCCTCGCGCCGGCGCACGGGGCGGAAATGGTCGAACAGGAAAGCGTGCTGCGCCGGGTCGCGCAGCGTCGTGCCGGCCGGCAGCAGCGCGGCGCCGTCGGCGTCGTAGAGGTCGAAGCCGAGCGGGACCTCGGCGGAAAGATCGTCGCGAGCGAGGGCGACGTAATCGCTGGAAAGCAGCATCGGAGAAGCGCGGAGCGACCGCGCGAGCTGTCGTGACAACTTGATTACGGCAGCATCGCGCGGAATCTGAACGGCTTCGTTACTGCGACGCGCCGGTCGCATCGGGCGCAGCCGGCACCGGCATCGGCGGCGGCGGCACGGCGGAAGGCGCGGCGCCGCTACCGGCGCTGCTCCCGCTCGTCGTACTGGCGCCTGCCGGCGGCTGCGCAGGCGGTTGCGACGCGCCGGACGACAGCGCCGCGGCCGATGCGGCCACTTCGGACGCCGGCACCCATTCCTCGACGATGCCGCCGGAAGCGACATCCGGCGCCGACGCAGCGGAGGCTGCCGACGCCGCGCCCTCGTCGACCTCGGCCGGGCGCTCGATACGCGGCGTCCTGACCGGCGTGGGCGCCTTCTTCGGCTCGGGCGGGAACCACGTATCGAACAGGTCGGTCGCGCGCTCGCGCAGCGACGCGAACCAGCCCGGCGACGGTTCGGTATCGAATTTCGCCTTGGTATCGACGATCCGGGCGCGCTGCGCGCGCTGGAAGAAATCGCCGACGATCGGCAGCGCGCTGTGCGCGCCCTGCCCCCAGTAATCGCTGCGCAGCGTCACGCGGCCGTCGTCGAATCCGACCCACGCGCCGGCGACGAGGCCCGGCTGCATCAGGATGAACCAGCCGTCCGCGTTGTCCTGCGTGGTGCCGGTCTTGCCGGCCACGTCGCCGCGGATGCCGAACCGCGTGCGGATGCTGCCGCCCGTGCCGCGCGTCACGACGTCGCGCATCACGTCGAGCAGCGTCTTGTCGGTTTCGGCGTCGAGCGCGCGCTCGGGCGGCGCCGGTGCATATTCGGCAAGCACCTCGCCCTGGCGATTCTCGATGCGCGTCACCATCTGCGGCTCGACGTACAGCCCGCCGTTCGCGATCGTCGCGTACGACGCGACCATTTCCTTCAGCGTGACCGGGCTCGTGCCGAGCGCGAGCGACGGCACGCGTTCGAGCGGGCTTTCGCGCACGCCCATGTCGCGCGCCAGCCGCGCGACGGCGCCCGGCCCGACCTTCTCCATCACCTGCGCGGTGATCCGGTTGCGCGACAGCGCGACCGCGTCGCGCAGCGTCATCGGCTTGCCGGTCGGCGGCACGTCGTCGTTCGGCCGCCAGATCTCGCCGCCCTTCAGCGGGATCTCGACCGGCTGGTCGACGAACGTATCTTCCGGCTTCATCCCGTTCGCGAACGCGACGCCATAGACGAACGGCTTGAACGTCGAGCCCGGCTGGCGCCGCGCCTGCGCGACGTGATCGAACGGCTCGCGGGTGAAGTCGCGACTGCCGACCCACGCGCGGATCTGCCCGTCACGCGGATCGATCGCGAGGAAGCCGGCCTGCACGTCGGTCTTGGCCTTGCACAAGGCATGCAGGAAACCGCGATCGGCCGCGAGCATCTTCATCGCGGCCGCGTCGTCCTTGCCGGCCTCCTGCGCGGCCTTGTACTCGGGCGACTCACGCATGAAGGTGCGAAACACCTCGTTGTCGGTGCCGCAGCCGTCGCGGCCGCTCCACGCGTTGTTCGCGATGCCCTGCAGCTGATTGCCCTGCAACGTGAGCGCCTGCGTCGCCATCTGCTGGAGCCGCGAGTCGATCGTCGTGCGCACGATCAGCCCGTCCGAGTAGATGTTGTAGTCGTTGCGGTCGGCCCACGCGATCAGCCATTTGCGCAACTGCTGCGCGAAATGCGGCGCCGGCCCGGGCGGCTCCTTCTGGCGCTCGAAGTCGATGCGCAGCGGCCGGCGCTGCAACTGCGCGAACTGCGCCGGCGACAGCTTGCCGTACTTGACCATCTGGCCGAGCACCGTGTTGCGCCGCTGCAGCGCGCGCTCGGGGTTCAGCACCGGGTTGTAGTAGCTGTTGCCCTTCAGCATCCCGACGAGCGTCGCGCTGTCGAGCACGTCGAGTTCGTCGGCCGACTTGTCGAAATAGGTGCGCGCGGCCATCTCGACGCCGTACGCGTTGTACAGGAACGGCACCGTGTTCAGGTAGGTCTCGAGGATCTGGTCCTTGCTGTAGACGGCCTCGATCTTCAGCGCGGTGATCGCCTCCTTCACCTTGCGCGTGAGCGTCGGCGCGCGGCCGATCTCGTCCGGATACAGATTGCGCGCGAGCTGCTGCGTGATCGTCGAGCCGCCCTGGCGGCTGCCCGAGAACGTATGCAGCGCGGCCGACGCCGTGCGCTTCCAGTCCAGCCCGTGGTGTTCGTAGAAGCGGTGATCCTCGGTCGCGATCAGCGCGTCGATCATGCGCGGCGAGATCTGCTTGAGCGGCACCCATTCGCGGTTCGACGGCTTGAATTCGGCCAGCAGCTTGCCGTCGGCGGACAGTACCTGCGCGGGCTGGTCGACGCGCGCCTTGCGGATGTCGCCGATCCCCGGCGTGAACGGAATGAGGACGATCACGTACCCCGCGAACAGCGCCGGCACGGCGGCGGCCGTGAGCAGCACGCCACGGCGCGTCGGGTGGCGGACATGGTGCCACGCGGTGGCGGCGAGAGGCTTGGCCCGCGCGACGGCGGCCGCCGCGACGGGTTGGGCGCGCGCGACCCATCTGGCACACAAGGCACGCACTGACGACACGTTTCGGCGATTCACGCGGGTGGAGCTCGGCTGAAAAGGCTGCATCGTACCAAACTCGCGCGGCCGGCCGGCCCGCGGCGGCCTTGCGCCGGCACACGCGGTGCGGTTTCGCCGCAACGCTCACGCAAAAAAGGCGCGTGCCCCGCAACCGGAGCGACGCGCCAAACCTGGTACGACAACCTGAACGCCGCGCGACGGGGACGCGGCAGCGGCGCGACCGACGCTGCGGGTCAGCGCACGAGAAACCCGTACGTGAGCGGATCGCGTTCGTCGACGATCCAGTTCGCGAACCCGCAGACATGCGCGCTGCCTTCCACTTCCGGGATCACGGCCGGGATGTCGCCGACCGTCGTTTCGCGCAGCACGCGCCCCTTGAAGACCGTGCCGACGATCGATTCGTTGACGAGCGTGTCGCCCGCCGCGAGCAGCCCCCGCAGGTACAGCTGCGCGACGCGCCCGCCGGTGCCGGAGCCGGTCGGCGAGCGGTCGACCTCGCGATCCGCGAACACGCAGCAGTTCGCCTGCGTCGAACCCGCGTGGCGCGGCGCGTTCGCGATGATCGTGCCGTAGATATGGTTGATTTCCGGGATCTCCGGATGGACGACCGGATACTTCGCGTTCGCGGCCGCCTTCACTTCCGCGCCGAAGCGAATCAGTTTCTCGACCGCCGATTCGCGCACCGGCAAGTCGAACGGCGCGCCGTCGACATAAAAATAAAACGCGCCGCCATAAGCAATGTCGCCGGTCACGGTGCCGAACGACGGCGTGTCGACCGACACGTCGCGCTGCCAGATGAACGACGGCACGTTGACGAAGCGCACCGGCCCCGCGTGCTCGCCGTCCCACTGGACGAACGCCTCGATGAACCCGCACGGCGCATCGATGCCGACCCGCGTCTCGGGCACGGTGCGCTGCACCCAGCCGAGCTCGACGGCCGCCGTCGACAGCGCGATCACGCCGTGACCGCAATGGTCGCTGTAGCCTTCGTTGTGCACGAAGATCACGCCGAAATCGGCGTTCGGCGACACCGGCTCGGTCAGATAGCCGCCGTACATGTCGGCATGGCCGCGCGGTTCGAACATCAGCGCGCGGCGGATCTCGTCGGCGTGCTCCTTGAGCCACGCGCGGCGCTGGACGATCGTGTCGCCGGGCAGGCGCGGCAGCCCGCTCGTGACGATGCGGAACGCCTCGCCGCCGGTGTGCACTTCGACGGTGGACAGGGATCGGGAAATTTTCATGGCGGATCGAATGCGTTGAAACGAAGGACGGCGGCCGGGCCGCCGTCCGGTGACGGGCGATGCGGCAATTACTTCGCGTACGGTTCCGGCAGGCCGTTGCGGATCACGTAGACGGTGGTCGGCGCGCCTTTCAGGTCGCCGTTCGCGTCGAACGAATAGGTGCCCGCGACGCCCGCGTAGTTCGACTTCGCGAGCTGCGCGCTCAGCTTCGCCTTGTCGGTGGTCGTGCCGGCCTTGACCATCGCGTCGGCGAGCAGCTTCATCCCGTCGTAGTAGTTGACGCCATAGACCTGCGTATCGGTGTGATAGGCGTCGTGGTACTTCTTCAGGAATTCGCGGCCGGCCGCCGTCTTCTCGAGCGCGACCCCGCCCTGCGCGCAGTAGACGATCGACGCGGCCTCGCCCGCGACCTTGCCCATGTCGGCCGAGCAGATGCCGTCGCCGCCGAGCAGCTTCGCGCGCAAGCCCCGTTGCTTCATCTGCTTGGCCATCGGCGCGCCCTGCGCCGCATAGCCGCCGAGGAAGATCACGTCGGGGTTGGCGGCCTTGATCTTGGTGAGAATGCCGAGGAAATCGGTGGCCGACGAGTTCGTGTATTCCTGGTCGACGATCTTGATCCCGTTCGCCTTCGCGACGTTCATGAACTGCTCGGCGACGCCCTGCCCGTACGCGGTGCGATCGTCGATCACGGCGGCGGTTTTCGCGTTCAGCGTCTTCGCGGCGAACGTGGCCATCGTGCCGCCGAGCTGCTCGTCGCTCGCGCCGATCCGGAAGATGTTCTTGAAGCCCTGCTTCGTCAGCGCCGGGTTCGACGCGACCGGCAGGATCGGCACGCCGGCAGTCGAATACACGCGCGAGGCCGGAATCGCGACGCCCGAGTTGTACGGCCCGAGCACCGCGACGACGCCCTTGTCGACGAGATTCTGCGCGACCTGCACGCCGGCCTTCGGGTCGGCCTGGTCGTCTTCGGAAACCAGTTTGAACGTGACGGCCTTGCCGGCGACCTTGATGCCGGCCTTGTTGAGCTCGTCCACCGCGAGCCGCGCGCCGTTTTCGTTGTCCTTGCCGTTGGCGGCCTGCGGGCCGGTGAGCGGCGCCGAATGGCCGATCATCACGACTTCCTGCGCGTGCGCGGAAGTCAGCGCGCCGGCGGCAACAGCCACCGAGAGCGCGGTCAAGAAGTGTCGCATGATGTCTCCTGATTGGTTTTGTGTGAAACCAATGTAGGACACACGTGGTCACATCGCAAGCAATTTCAAAATAATTGTCGGGATTTTGGTCATATTGAAGACCAGAATGGCTTCGCGCGCAGGCCGGTCACTTCGGCGCGATGTCGCGCCGCACGCGGCGGATGTGCTGTTCGACATAGAACGCAGCCGCATCGGCATCGCCGGACACGATCGCCTCGTAGATCAGCCGGTGCTCGGACACGTAGAGCCGGATCCGGCCCGCGTCGTAGATGCCGTCGTCCTTCAGCCGCTTCCACAGCGGCTGGTCCATCGTCTTCGCGACTTCGTCCGCGATCTTCACGATCAGCGCATCGCCGGTCATCAGCGCGAGCTGCCGGTGGAACAGCCGGTCGCTCTCGTTCCACAGCGCGCGCTGGTGCGGATCGTCGACGTCGGTGATGGTTTCCATCTGCGCGAGATAACGTTCGGCGCCAAGGTCGGCGCGGCCATGGGCGGCCGCGAGGCGCGCGATCGCGGGCTCCAGGATCAATCGCACGTCGAGCGTCGACGTCGGGCTGAAGTCGGCCTCGGACGCCGTGTGCGGATCGCCGCGCTGCGCGAGCACGTCGAGCGGCGCCGCGACGACGTAGGTGCCCGAATTGCGTTTCGTGCACACGAGCCCTTCGTTCTGCAGCGCGCCGAGCGCCTCGCGCACCGCCGGCCGGCCGACCTGGAACAGCGCCGCCAGCTCGCGCTCGGACGGCAGCCGCGACTCGGCCGCGTAGCGCCCCGCGCGGATCTCGTCGCGGATCTTTTCGGCTACCTGCTCGTAGATCTGCAGCGGGCGGAAACCGCCTTCGAGTGAGTCGGGACGCGCGGACATCATCGGATGGCTCCTGCCCGTTCGCGGGCGTGGATCTGGAATGGGTTCGCACTATACCGGAGCCGCGCGGGCGGCACGGCAGCGGCGCGCTTCTGGCCAGATATTAGAACCAAAATCCCCACAGCGCTTTATTTTCTGGGTTGCAGGCGCGCCAGCAAGTGGTATAGATTCGATCCACACTGCCCTGTGTCACGGTATCCGGCAGACCTGTGGCGGGCGCGGCATGCGTCCGCCGTTCACGCTCACCGACGCCCACGACGTACACGATGACCGCCTCTTCCCCGATTCCCGTTTTCGACGCGGCCGACACGGCCGCGCTGCTCGACTACCCGGCGCTGCTCGCCACGCTCAGGCAAGCGGTCGCCGAGTACGCGGCGGGCGACATCGTCAGCCCCGAACGCCTGGTCGTGCCGCTGCAAGGCGGCGGCGTGATGCTGTCGATGCCGTCGAGCGCCCACGACCTGGCGAGCCACAAGCTCGTCAACGTGTGCCCCGGCAACGGCGCGCGCGGGCTGCCGACGATCCTCGGCCAGGTCGCCGCGTACGACGCGACGACCGGAGAAATGCGCTTCGCGCTCGACGGCCCGACCGTCACCGGTCGCCGCACGGCGGCGATCACCGCGCTCGCCATCCAGGCGCTGCACGGCGCCGCGCCGCGCGACATCCTGCTGATCGGCACCGGCAAGCAGGCGGCCAATCACGCGGAAGCGCTCGCGGCCATCTTTCCGGATGCGCGGCTGCACGTGCGCGGCACGACCGCGGAGCGCGCGGCCGCCTTCTGCGCCGCTCATCGCGCCCATGCGCCGCGGCTCGCGCCGCTCGACGGCGACGCGATTCCCGAGGCGATCGACGTGGTCGTCACGCTGACCACCAGTCGCACGCCCGTCTACCGCGAAGCCGCGCGCGAAGGCCGTCTCGTGGTCGGCGTCGGCGCGTTCACCGCGGATGCCGCCGAGATCGATGCGAACACGGTGCATGGCAGCCGGCTCGTCGTCGACGATCCGGCCGGCGCGCGCCACGAAGCCGGCGACCTGATCGTCGCACGGGTCGACTGGCAGCACGTCGCATCGCTCGCCGACGTGCTGAACGGCGTCTTCGCCCGCGGCGGCCCGCTGCTGTTCAAGAGCGTCGGCTGCGCCGCGTGGGATCTGGCCGCGTGCCGCACCGCGCGCGACGCGCTGGCCGCGCGCCGCGCCGGCTGATCCGGCCGCGAAACCATTCCAGCTGCTCGCGCGGCATCGCCGCAGCCGGATCGTCCCGGCGATTTCCCGTACGCGGTGTAGGAAATGCCCTACACCGCGTCGAAGCGGCCTACACGAAGTTCCAATTCGGCCGATTTCAATTTCGGCGGCGCAACACGATACTGCCGGCATGAATGCCAGCCTGTCACCCGCCGCGCTCAGGGTGTTCCTCGTCGATCACGCCGTCGCCGTTCGCCAGCGGATCGCGCTGCTCGTCGGCGCGATCCGCGGCGTTGCCGTCGTGGGCGAAGCGGAAGACGGCCAGGACGCGTGGTCGCATATCCGCAGCAGTCGCGCGGACGTGGTGATCGTCGACGTGCGGCTCGCGGACGGCAGTGGTCTCGACCTGATCGGGATGCTGTCGAAGGCCGCACCGCGCATCGTCACGATCGTGCTGACGAACCACTCGGCGCCGGCATTCAGAGAGGCATGCGCGACGGCGGGAGCCGACTACTTCTTCGACAAGACCGTCGAATTCGACGCCGCATGCCGTGTCATCGAATCCCTGGTGCACGCTCGCGTGCGCCGCCCCTGACGAGCCGGAGCGACTCATGTCCACCGCCACCGCCTTCGCCGCCGACGTGTCCGTCGTACCCCGGCCAACGATTGCCCTGCGCCCGGTCGCGCGCGCCGACGCCGCCAAGCATCCGGCCGCACGCTGTTCGGCCTGCGCGATGCGCTCGATGTGCCTGCCGCCGCATCTGACGGCCGCCGAATACGGCCGCCTCGACGCGATCATCTGCACGACGCGACAGGTGCGCCAGGGCGACGCGCTGTTTCGCACCGACGATCCGTTCCAGAGCATCTATGCGGTGCGCGCGGGTTCGTTCAAGACGGTGATGATGCATCGCGACGGCCGCGAGCACGTGACGGGCTTCCAGATCGCCGGCGAAACGCTCGGGATGGACGGCATCGGCGGCGGCCAGCACTGCTGCGACGCGATCGCGCTGGAGGACAGCGTGGTGTGCATCATCCCGTTCGGCGCGCTCGAAGCCGCGTGCCGCGAGATGAAGCCGATGCAGCACTTCCTCTACCAGATGCTGAGCAGCGAGATCGTCCGCGAATCGAGCCAGATGCTGCTGCTCGGCACGATGTCGGCCGAGCAGCGCGTCGCGCATTTCCTGCTGAACCTGTCGTCGCGGTTCGAGGCGCGCGGCTATTCGGCGACCGAATTCAATCTGCGGATGACGCGCGAGGAAATCGGCTGCTATCTCGGGATGAAGCTCGAAACCGTCAGCCGGATGTTCTCGCGGTTCCATCGCGAAGCGCTCGTCGAGACGCGCGGCAAGCGCGTGCGCATCATCGACGCGCAAGCGCTCGCACGGGTCTGACACACGGCGCCGGCGCGCGGCATTACCGGATCGCGTCGCCGGTCGCCGCGTCGCGCAGCGCCACCGTCGCGGCGCCCGCCTGCCACGCGATCAGCGCCTGTTCGGCCTGCGCGAACGCGCGGCGCAGCGCATCGTCCACGTCGACGCACGGCGGCAGCGACCTGAGCGTCGCGTCGTGCATCACCAGGTCGAGCCGCACGTCGTACAGGCACGCGCCATCGGCCACCGTGCGCGCGTCGATCGCGAGATGGCAGCCGTCGATCAACGCGCGAAACCGTTCGAGCCGCACCAGTTGCGCGCCGGCTTCGGCCTCGACCGCTGCCGAAACCGTGAATCCGAGGCAGGCGATCTGCATGCCCACGCCCATGTCGTGTCTCCTGACGGGGCCGCCCGCTCGTCGACCGCCTTGCATGTGCCGGCCGCCTCGCGATGGAGGCGGCACGTGTTTCCCGTCGCGCGGCGCGCAGGATTCGATCGCGGCCGGCCGACGGTCTGCCCGCGCCTGGCTGGCGCGGGGCCATTCATACGTTGAAGGTCTGCGACGCCTTCATCTCGATCCACGTCATGCCGGCCCGCAGCCCTTCGATCATCGCCTCGCGCTCCGTCGGATACGCGTGGCTGTGCTCGAACGTATGATGAAACCGCGCGGCGCCGGCGCCGTGCTCGACCGACACGCGGCAGCGGAACTCGCCCGATTCGCACGGGCGCGTCTCCACCTCGACCGACCAGTCGCGTTCGTGAATGTTGCCCTGCAGTGTCATGCGCCCTCCTGCGGTATCAGTCTTCGAGCCGGAAGTGCCCGCTGTGCAGCAGCACCGGCCGGCCGCCGATTTCCTCGAGCATTCGCCGTGCCATCGCCTCGATCGCCGACCGGTGCGCGTCGAATGCGTGCAGCAGATCGCGTTCGAGCAGCGACCGCGCGCCGAAATGGTCTTCCAGCGCCTCGGCCGTGACCGCGCACTGGACGCAACGCCCGTCGACCAGCGCCGAAAACGCGACGACCAGATCGCGCGCGCAGTATTCCGGCGGCTCGGGCGGGAAAGTAATGTGCATCTGTCGGCCTGTCATCGTCGTGATGGCTCCATGACGAGAGCATAGTGGCGCGCGCGGCCGCGCGCTTGACCCACGTCAACCGGTTCGCTGCACCGCACGATCGCGGCGCGGCCGCGCGACGCCGCGTCAGCCCGCGTCGGGCTCGATCACCGCGCCGCGTTCCGCGAGCAGCTCGCGCAGCACGCTGCGGTGGCAATGGCGCTCGTCTTCGCAGTAGCAGCCGATCGACAGCGCGGTGGTCGCCGACAGCGCGGCCAGCAGGTCCAGCACCTTCGCCGGATCGCCGTGCGTCATCTCCGCGCGGAAGTGACGCTTGAACGCTTTCCATTCGGCGTCGGTTTCGGCGGCCTGCGCCTGTGCGACGAGTTCGGGGCTCGGCGACAGCGTCGGCAGCCATACATCATAGTAGTTGCGCGACGCGAATTCCGCCTTCGGCACACCGCGCGGCGGCCGCCGCACCGTGCCGATCCGCAGCCCTTCGCCGGCCGCGCGCGGCGTGCCGAGCTGGATGATCCGGATGCCCATGTCGCTCCTCTGTCGTGCATGCGATCCCGTGATCGTACCGCCGTGCCTGCCCGTGCGTCAGCCGGGCACCGCACATGATCGACGCCCAACAAAAAACCGGCTGCTCCCGTGACGGGACACAGCCGGTTGTGCATCCTGGCGCGCCGCGGCGCCGCGGTCAGACGCCGCTCTTCAGCACCTTGCCGATCGCGTCCGCGACGATGCCGACGTTCGAGTCGTTCAGCCCCGCCACGCACATCCGGCCCGAGCGCAGGATGTACACGCCGTGCACCTCGCGCAGCGCGTCGACCTGCGATTCGGTCAGGCCCGTGTACGTGAACATCCCGCGCTGCTTCACGTAGCGCGTGAGCGCTTCGCCGCTCACGTGGTCGCGCAGGCCGTCGTGGATCGACTGGCGCATCCGCGCGATGCGGCGGCACATCGCCGACAGTTCCTCTTCCCACTGCTTGCGCAGCGCCGGCGTGCCGAGCACGGCCGCGACGACCTTCGCGCCGTAGGTCTGCGGATTGCTGTAGTTCGAGCGCACGGCGCCGGCCAGCTGGCCGAGCACGCGCTCGGCCGCGGCCGCGTCTTCGCAGACGACGCTCAACCCGCCCACGCGCTCGCCATACAGCGAGAAGTTCTTCGAGAACGAGTTCGCGACGAGCGTCGGCACGCCGCGGCGGGCCAGTTCGCGCACCGCGAACGCATCCGCGTCGAGGCCCGCGCCGAAGCCCTGGTACGCCATGTCGACGAACGGCAGCAGCCCGCGCGCCTCGATCACGTCGATCAGCTTCTCCCACTGGCCTTCGTCGAGGTCGACGCCGGTCGGGTTGTGGCAGCACGCGTGCAGCAGCACGATGCTGCGCGCCGGCAGCGCGTCGATCGCCGCGAGCATCGCGTCGAACTTCAGGCCGCCCGTCGCCTCGTCGTAGTACGGATACGTGTTCACCGTGAAGCCGGCGCGCTCGAAGATGAAGCGATGGTTTTCCCAGCTCGGGTCGCTCAGCCACACTTGCGAATCCGGAAAATAGCGCTTCAGGAAATCGGCGCCGACCTTCAGCGCGCCCGAGCCGCCGAGCGTCTGCAGCGTCGCGATGCGGCCGGCCGCGCGGGCCGGGTGATCGGCACCGAACACCAGCGACTGCACGGCATCGCGATACGCGGCCAGGCCGACCATCGGCAGGTACGGCTTCGGGCCGCTGTCGCGCTGCAGCGCGGTCTCGGCTTCGCGCACCGCGCCCATCACCGGAATCCGGCCTTCGGCGTCGAAATAGATCCCGATGCTCAGGTTGACCTTCTGGTCGCGCGGATCTTTCTGGAAGTTCTCGTTGAGCGTCAGGATCGGGTCACCCGGGTACGCGTCGATGTGTTCGAACATGGCTTGAGTCGGTCTCGTTTGGAAGAATGGTCGGTCGTGGCCTGCGTCAGCGTGCGGAGACGCCATCATGCACCGCAAAGCCGGCATTCTTCTGACGGAAGCGATACCCGACCGCGAGCACCGCGAGCCATACCGGGATCAGGTACACCGACAGGCGGAGATCCGGCGTCAGGTACATCACGACGAGAATGCCGGCCATGAACGCCAGGCACAGGTAATTCGTGAAAGGATAGCCCAGACTGCGGAAGGAAGTCTCCTCCCCGGCAGCGCGCTTGGCCTGGCGGAACTTCAGGTGGATCAGGCTGATCATCGCCCAGTTGATGATCAGCGCCGACACGACGAGGCCCATCAGCACCTCGAACGCCTTGCCCGGCATGAAATAGTTGACCAGCACGCACACGCCGGTCGCGAGCGCCGATGCGCCGAGCGCCGCGAGCGGGATGCCGCGCTTGTTCACCGAGCACAGCACCTTCGGCGCGTTGCCCTGCTGCGCGAGGCCGAACAGCATCCGGCTGTTGCAGTACACGCCGCTGTTGTAGACCGACAGCGCGGCCGTCAGCACGACGACGTTCAGCACGTTCGCGACCAGGTTGCTGCTGAGCGCGTGGAAGATCAGCACGAACGGGCTGCCGCCGCTGACGACCTTCTCCCACGGATACAGCGACAGCAGCACGGCCAGCGCGCCGATGTAGAAAATCAGGATGCGGTAGATGACCTGGTTGGTCGCGCGCGGGATGCTGCGCTTCGGATCGTCGGCCTCGGCCGCGGTGATGCCGACCAGCTCGAGCCCGCCGAACGAGAACATGATCGCGGCCATCGACATCACGAGGCCCGACACGCCGTTCGGGAAGAAGCCGCCGTGCTGCCACAGGTTCCGGACGGTGGCTTCCGGCCCGGCGTGGCCGCTCGCGAGCAGCCAGCCGCCGAAGCCGATCATCCCGACGATCGCGGCGACCTTGATGATCGAGAACCAGAATTCCGTCTCGCCGTACGACTTCACGCTGGTCAGGTTGATCAGGTTGATCGCGACGAAGAACACGAGCGCCGACACCCAGGTCGGCACGCCCGGCCACCAGTACTGCACGTAGATCCCGACGGCCGACAGTTCGGCCATGCTGACGAGGATGTACAGCACCCAGTAGTTCCAGCCGGACAGGAAGCCCGTGAAGTGGCCGAAATACTTGTTCGCGAAATAGCTGAACGACCCCGCGACGGGCTCGTCGACGACCATCTCGCCGAGCTGGCGCATGATGAAGAACGCCACGACGCCGGCTACCGCGTAGCCGAGCAGCACGGACGGGCCGGCCATCTTGATCGTCTGCGCGATGCCGAGAAACAGCCCCGTGCCGAGCGCGCCGCCGAGCGCAATCAGCTGGATGTGCCGGTTCTTCAGCCCGCGCTTCAGGCCGTCGCTGTCGTTTCCAGAAACCATGTCTTCTCCACTCTGTCCGCTTCCGCCTGGAGCGGTGCGGCGCGCCTCGGTGTGCCGGGCGCTGTTTTGCTGTGCCGGCGGCCGTTCGTGGAGCCGCCGGGTTGGGGACTGCAATCTTCGCGTGCCGGCATTCGATCCGCGTCGGCGTGCCGGCCAGCCCCGCCGCCGACTCGTCGCCCGCGCCGCATTGCTGCGGCCGCACACGAAAATCCGGCGTCAGTTTAGCGTCGCGACGGCGAAATCGGGTTGCGTAACCCGCTCATGCAAACCCTACATTATGAGATAAGATTGCATCCAGGAGACAGATGAGGAAACAAAAATGCCTGAACCGGTTCTCGATCGCATCGATCGCCACTTGCTGTCGGTGTTGCAGGAGAACGGCCGCGCGTCGAACCTCGACCTGGCGAAGGCCGTCGGCCTGTCGCCCGCGCAGACCTTGCGACGCCACCGCCGGCTGGAGGAGATCGGCGCGATCCGCCGTTACGAAACCCGGCTCTGCCCCGATACGCTCGGCTTCGGCGTCACCGCGTTCGTGCACGTGACGATGGAGCGCGGACATATCCGCGATCTGTCGAAGTTCCAGAAACTCGTGTCGGATCTCGCGCAGATCCAGGAGTGTTTCTCGGTGACGGGCGACATCGACTATGTGCTGAAAGTCGTCGCGCACGATCTGAAGGGACTGTCGACGTTCCTGCTCGAAACGCTGATGCGCATTCCCGGCGTGAGCGGCGTGCATTCGAGCGTGTGCCTCGACGAGATCAAGTGTACGAGTGCGATGCCGGTGGAAAGCTGACACGCCCGGCGCACCGGGGTGATCCTTTACCCCACCGCCTCGAACACACTGATCAACAACGCCCCCGCCGCGATCACCACGCAACCGGCCGCCCGGCGCGGCGTCAGCCGCTCGCCGAGATACACGCGAGCGATCAGCGCCGCGAACACCACGCTCGTCTCCCGCAGCGCCGACACCGGCCCCATCGGCGCGCGATCCATCGCCCAGATCACGATGCCGTACGCGAGGGCCGCGAATACGCCGCCGCAGGCGGCCTTCGCGGTTTCGCCGACATCCTGCGTCAACCGCAACGGTCCCGCCCGCAGCCGGTAGTACCCGGTCATCAGCGCGCCCGTCAGCACGAACATCCACGCGGTATAGCCGACCGTGCTGCCGCTCTCGCGCACACCGATCCCGTCGACCACGCTGTACGCGGCGATCGACACGCCGGTCGCGAACGCCGTCGGCAGCACCTGCGTCATCCGGTGTCGGGCGCCGCGTCCGCGCTCCAGCCCGATCGCCATGATCCCCGCGCAGATCAGCACGAGCCCGCCTTGCGCACCGAAGTTCAGGCGCTCGCCGGCGAACGCCGCCGCGCCGAGCGTGACGAGCAGCGGCGCCGTGCCGCGCGCGACCGGGTATGCGACGGTCAGATCGCCGTGTTCGTACGCGCGGACGAGCAGCAGCGTATAGACGACGTGGATCACGGCCGACGCGACGACGCACAGCCAGCTCGTCGGCGTGATCGGCGCGGCGGCCGGCAGGAACAGCAGCGCGAACAGCCCGATCGCGATCTGCAGCACCGTGGCCGAGCGCAGCCGGTCGCCGCTGCTGCGCACCAGCGCATTCCATGACGCGTGCAGGAACGCCGCGCACAGAACGGCAAACAGAACGGGGATCGGCACGCTGAACACTCCCTGACGGTCGGAGGCCGCGCGGTGCGCGGCAGCCGTTCATCGTATGAATGCGTCACCGGATTGTCAAAAAAGCGACGCACGAGACTCCGGACGTGAGCCGGCCGCCACGCGCCCTGCCGCTCCCGCGCCGGATGCCGCCACCGCAGCGCGCCCGTGCCGGCATGTGACGTGGAGATTGCACACGGTCCGCCCCTTTCCGTTCTCTTTCGCATCGCCCTGCGTCGTAATGAAACCGATACCGGAGCGCAACCATCGCGAAATCACTCCGTCCCCATATCTTCATACGCGGCTGGTCCAATGCGCGTGCTCCCTCACGAGCTTCGCGCCGAACCGACACGGCGACGGGGCCGTTCTCCACCATCGAAGACCTTACCCTGGAGTTTCCCGATGTTCCGTCAAGCCTTGCTCGTCACTGCCTGCGCAGCCGCAGCGCTGGCGCTGTTCGCCTGCGGCGGCAGCGACGATTCCACGCCGACGCCCGCCGTGTCGTCGCAGGATGCGCTGCAGACCGCCACGCCGATCAAGCACGTCGTCGTGATCTACGGCGAAAACATCTCGTTCGACCACTACTTCGGCACCTACCCGAACGCGACGAACCCGTCGGGCGAACCGGCGTTCACCGCGAAATCCGGCACGCCGACGCCGAACGGCCTGACGGGCACGCTGCTGACCGCGAACCCGAACTTCACGAACACGGCCAACGGCACCGACGCCGCGAACCCGTTCCGCCTCGACCGCACGCAGGCCGCGACCGCCGACCAGAACCACGCGTACACGGCCGAAGAGCAGGCCGAGGACAACGGTCTGGCGGACCTGTTCCCGAAGTACACGGGCAAGGGCTCGTCCGGCGGCGCCGGCGCGTTCGGCACGAAGGGCCAGGTGATGGGCTACTTCGACGGCAACACGGTGACCGCGCTGTGGAACTACGCGCAGCGCTTCGCGATGAGCGACAACACGTTCACGACGTCGTACGGCCCGTCGACGCCGGGCGCGCTGAACGTCGTGTCGGGGCAGACCAACGGGATGCAGATCGTCAAGACGTCGAAGCAGCCGTCGACGCTCGCCGCCAGCTCGTACTACATCAATGACGGCCAGGGCGGCTTCACGATGATCAACGACGTCGACCCGGGCTTCGACGTGTGTTCCAGCCCGACCGACCAGGCCATGATGACCGGCAAGAACATCGGCGACCTGCTGAACGGCGCGAACATCACGTGGGGCGGCTTCATGGGCGGCTTCAACCTGTCGACGACCAACGGCAACGGCACGACGGGCTGCGCGCGCAGCACGGTCGCCACCGCCGTGAACGCCGCGACGGCCGACTACATCCCGCACCACAACTGGTTCCAGTACTACGCGTCGACCGCGAACCCGCAGCACACGCGCCCGAGCTCGATCGCGGCGATCGGTTCGAGCGTCGAGACCGACGGCAAGACTCCCGAACCGGCGAACCACCAGTACGACACGGACGACTTCTTCGCCGCCGTGAAGGCCGGCAACTTCCCGTCGGTCAGCTACCTGAAGGCGCCGGCCGCGCAGGACGGCCACGCGGGCTATTCGGATCCGCTCGACGAGCAGGCGTTCGTGACCAAGGTCGTCAACTTCCTGCAGCAGCAGCCGGACTGGCAGAACACCGCGGTGATCGTCACCTATGACGACTCGGACGGCTGGTACGACCACGTGTACACGGCGCCGACGCGCGCATCGTCGGACCCGGTCGATCAGCTCAACGGCGCCGGCAAGTGCGGCACGGGCGGCACCACCGGCGTGAACGGCGCGACCGTGAACGGCCGCTGCGGCCCGGGCGTGCGCATCCCGCTGGTCGTGATCTCGCCGTATGCGAAGCAGAACTACGTCGATCACACGATGCTCGACCAGTCGTCCGTCGTGCGCTTCATCGAGGACAACTGGCTCGGCGGCCAGCGTATCGGCGGCGGTTCGTTCGATGCGACGGCGGGCGACCTGCGCAACCTGTTCGACTTCACGTCGAAGCCGAACACGACGCCGCTGTATCTCGACCCGACGCTCGGCACCGTATTGAGCGCCGCACCGTCGATCTGACCGTGCCGGCATGGCCGCAAGGCCGGCGCGTCACGCGCCGGCCGTTTCCGTTTCAACGCGCCGCTTCGCGCGACGCCCGATTTTCGACCGACAGCATGACAGCTCGCCCCGCATTTCCGTCTCCCGATGCCACCGGCACGCCCGCGCCGCGCCCCCCTTCCCGCCTGCTGCGCCGCGCGGCGTTCGTGCTCGGCGCGGCCGTGATCGGCTATGGCGCGTTCGCGATCGCGTTTCCCGCGCAGGTGCCGGCGGCGATCGGCACCGTGGTCGCCGACTGGACCGGCGCGAACCCGCATCCGGTCGTGCTGCAGCGGCCCGCCGCGCAGCCGCTGTCGGCGGTCGCGCAGCTCGGGCGCGCGCTGTTCCACGATCCGTCGCTGTCGGCGTCGGGCAAGCAGTCGTGCGCGTCGTGTCACAGCCCCGATCACGCGTACGGCCCGCCGAATGCGCTCGACGTGCAGCCGGGCGGCCTCGCGATGACGCAGCAGGGCTATCGTCCACCGCCGTCGCTGATGTACCTGTACCGCCAGCCGAATTTCAGCATCGGCCCCGACGCCGGCGAAAACGACGCCGCGCCGAGCGTCGCGCAGCAGGCCGCGGCGGCGGCCGGCGTCGTCAAGGCGCAGAAGGTGGCCGGCACGTCGGCCGCGCCGCAGCTCGTGCCGCAGGGCGGGATGTTCTGGGACGGCCGCGCCGATACGCTGCAGCAACAGGCGTTCGGCCCGCTGCTGAATCCGGTCGAAATGGCGAACGCGAGCGTCGACGACGTCGCGCACAAGCTCGCGCAATCGTCGCATCGTGCGCAACTGGAGCAGTTATTCGGCGCGCGCGTGTTCGACCGCCCGCAGCTCGCGGTATCGGAAGCGATGTTCGCGATCGCGCGCTATCAGGTCGAGGATCCGTCGTTCCATCCGTACGACAGCAAGTACGATCGCTGGCTCGAGGGCCGCGCCCGCCTGACGCAGGCCGAACTGCGCGGGCTGCGCCTGTTCAACGATCCGGACAAGGCGAATTGCGCGGGCTGCCATTTGTCGAAACCCGGCAAGGACGGGCTGCCGCCGATGTTTACCGATTACCAGTACGAGGCGCTGGGCGCGCCGCGCAATCGGGCGCTCGCGCAGAACCGCAATCCGGCGTTCTACGATCTCGGCGTGTGCGGGCCGTTCCGCGACGACCTGAAGGACCAGACGCAGTATTGCGGAATGTTTCTGACGCCGACGCTGCGCAACGCGGCGACGCGCCACGTGTTCTTCCACAACGGCGTGTTCCACACGCTCGATCAGGTGATGGCGTTCTACAACGAACGCAGCATCTCGCCGCAGAAGTTCTACTCGCGCGGCGCGGACGGCAAGGTCGACGAATACGACGACATTCCGCCGAAATATCGCGCGAACGTGGACGTGACCGACGCGCCGTTCGATCGCAAGCCCGGCGACAAGCCCGCGATGACCGCGCAGGACATCAAGGACATCGAGGCGTTCCTGAATACGCTTACCGACCCGCCTGCGCGGTAAACGACACGCGCCCCGCCGAAGCGGGGCGCGTCACGCCGCCAGGACATCGGCCGTCAGCCGGCGCGCTGCATGCCCTCGCCCGATGGCGCCCGACACCGGCTTGCGCGTTTCACGCGAATCGCCTCGATGCACGCATCGAGCCGCCGGTTGCTTTCCGCAATGCCGAAGCGTGCCGCCCGCTCGAACGCCCGGGCGGCCAGGTCGGCACGCAGTCGGTCGTCGGTCAGCAATTGCGCCATCGCGCGGGCCAACGCATCGACATTCCCGACTTCCACCAGCAATCCCGCGCGGCCGTGGTCGAGAATCTCGCGCGGCCCGGTCGGGCAATCCGTCGATACGATTGCCTTGCCGAGGGCGAGTGCCTCGATCAGCACCATCGGCATCCCTTCGTTCTTCGAACTCAGCACCATGATCGACGCGCCCGCCATCAGCGGATGCGGGTTGTCCATCTGCCCCATGAAATGCACTCGCGCGCCGATGCCGAGCTCGTGGGCGAGACGCATGAGCTCGTCGCGATGGGCGCCGTCGCCGGCAAGCACGAGATGCTCCGCCAAATCGCGCTGCGCGACGAGTTGCGCATACGCGCGCAGCAACGTGCGGTGATCTTTCTGGAGTTCATCGAGCCGGGCGACGGAGACGATGTAAGGCACATCGCTTGGCAACGGGGGACGCGCGGCAGTCGCGTTCTCGCGAATGGCGTCGATGTCGATCGCGTTGGGCAGGACGGTGACTTGCTGCAGCCGGTCGCCGAACATCCGGTCGGCTTCGTCGCCCATCTGCGGGTTCAATGCGGCAATACTGTCGTAGCGGCTGTACTGCTCGAGCAGGCGGCGCATGCGCCGGCCGCGGCCGCCGAGCCGGGCGACGAAGCTGAAGTGGTTGACGCCGATCCAGGCCACCCCGAAGCGGCCGGCAAGGCGCCGCAGCGACAAGTCGTAGTCGACGATGACGTCTACGTCGCGCGCCAGTTCGGCGACACGCCGCCCGATGTACGGACGCACCGCGAGCGCGCCGTGAAGGTCACGAGCAATCCGGCCCACTTTGTCGAGCTTGCGTGCGTGGCGGCGGTCCTGGAAATAGCGAAGCCACTGCGGACGCACCAGGATTTCAATGGGAATGTCATCCGGAATCAGGGCGCGAAAGCGCTGCGTCAGCATCGGCGACGCGTACGTGACCGACAATGTGGCCCTGAAACGCTTGCGATCGAGGATGCGCAGCCACTGGATCAGAGACGATTCGATCCCGCCGTTCCCGAAATCGGTTACGTGAAACAACACGCGAACACGCGTGTCCGCACTTTCGGTATACCCCGCGTCGGCCATGATTTCTATTATGTTGTCTATTGTTGGACTATGCACCTGATTTGGGCGCGGCCTTTTATAACATAGGGTATTCCAATAGCCAAGCAAGGACGGGGCGCGGTCGATTTTTCCCTATTGCCGGAATCAGGTAGGGGCGACAGTCGCCGATTGCGAAGCCATCCGCCGGCATCTCGCGCAAACGTCGGAGCACGCGATGCGCGGTTCAACCGCCCACCTGCGTCAGGACAGGCTGTCGAGCAACCGATACCAGGCGACCCCGGCCGCGATATAGAAGCGCTGCAGCCCGTGCAACGGAATCGGCCGGATCGGCGACACGCGGAACGGCAGCGGCAATTGCGCATCGCCCGACAGATGCGCGGCCAGATGCTTGCCGAGCGTCGTCGCCATCGCGATGCCGCGGCCGTTGTAGCCGAGCGCGATCGTCACGCCCGGTGCGGGCTCGTGCACGTGCGGCAGAAAATCCGCGGTGATCGCGACGCGCCCGGCCCAGCGGTATTCGAACCGGACGCCCTTCAGTTGCGGATACAACAGCGTCGTCGCGCGTTCCAGATGGCGCCAGTCGCCCGGCGCGCGCGGTTCGGCGAACGGGCCGCGGCCGCCCATCAGCAGTCGCCCGGCCGCATCGCGGCGAAAGTACAGCAGCAGGCGCCGCGCATCGGATGCGACCTCGCCGCCGGCGAGGATGTCGCGACCGAGTTCCGGCGCGAGCGGTTGCGTCGCGACGATGAAACTGTTCGCGGCGATCACCGACTGGCGCAAGCCGGGCCATAGCCCATCCGTGTAGCCGTTGGTCGCGATCACGACGCGCGCGGCCGACAGCGTCGCGCCGCCGGACGTCGCGACCTGCCAGCGGCCGTCGGCACGCGTCAGTCCGACGGCGCGGGTCAAGCCGTGCACGACCGCACCGCTCGCCTGTGCGGCGCGCACGAGGCCGCGCGTATAGCTGAGCGGCTGCACGCTGCCCGCGCGGCGATCGATCCAGCCACCCGCATACGCGGGCGTGCCGAGCCGTCGCGCGACGTCGTCGCGGCCGAGCACCTCGACCGGCGCGCCGCGCGCGGCCCACTGCTGCGCGCGGCGGGCGACCGTGTCGAGCATCGCGGCGGTCGGCGCGGGCTGGATCCAGCCCTGGCGACGCGCATCGCAGTCGATCGCGTGCCGCGCGATCAGGTCGAACACGGTATCGGCCGCGCCGCCGACGATACCGGCAAGCTGCTCGCCGGCCGCGTCGCCGAACCGGCGAACGAGTTCGTCGGGGTCGTATTTCAGCCCGGGAATGACCTGCCCGCCGTTACGGCCGGACGCGCCCCAGCCCGGCTGCGCGCCGTCGATCACGCGGACGTTCACGCCGCGTTCGGCCAGGTGAAGTGCGGTCGACAGGCCCGTGAAGCCGGCGCCGACGATCGCCACGTCGCACGATACGGACGCGTCGAGCGCAGGCGTATCGGGTGCCGGCGCGGCGGTCGCCGCCCACAGCGAATCCGGCCACGGCGAGTCGGGCCATCCGGGTGCCGCGTTCGTTGCGCTCATGTTCGATCCGGGTTGTCGGCGCCGTCCGACGCCAGCAGGCGACGCAGGAATTCCTGCGTGCGGGGATGAGTCGGCTGCGTGAGCACGTCGCGCGCCGGTCCGCTTTCGCAGATCGTGCCGTCGTGCAGGAAGCACACGCGATCGGCCACCTCGCGCGCGAACGCCATTTCGTGCGTGACGACCACCATGGTCATCCCGTCGCGGGCGAGCCCGCGCATCACGCCGAGCACTTCGCCGACGAGTTCGGGGTCGAGCGCCGACGTCGGCTCGTCGAACAGGATCGCCTGCGGCTCCATCGCGAGCGCGCGGGCGATCGCGACGCGCTGCTGCTGCCCGCCCGACAGCTCGGACGGATACGCATTCATCCGGTGCGCGAGGCCGACCTTGTCGAGCAGCGCGCGGGCCTGCTCGCGCGCCTGCGCGACCGGCACGCGCCGCACGTGCACCGGCCCTTCCATCACGTTCTCGAGCGCCGTGCGGTGGGCAAACAGGTTGAAGCGCTGGAACACCATGCCGACCCGCATCCGCAGCTCGTGAATCCGCTTCGAATGCGCGTCGACCTTCACGCCGTCGATCGTGATCGACCCTTCGTCGTAGGTCTCGAAGCCGTTGATACAGCGCAGCACGGTCGACTTGCCGGAACCGGACGGCCCGATCAGGCACACGACTTCACCCGGCTGCACGTCGAGGCTCACGCCCTTCAGCACCGCGTGCTGCTGAAACCGTTTATGGATGGAATCGATCCGGATCATGCGCCCCTCCTCAGTGCGAGCCGCTTGCCGAGCCGGTTCACGCCGAACATCAGCGGCAGGCCGAGCGCGAGATACAGCAGCGCGACGAGCGTATACACGCTCATGTTCTGGAACGTCGACGACGCGATCAGCTGGCCGGCGCGCGTGATTTCCGCGACCGTGATCGTCGACGCGACCGACGAATCCTTCAGCAGCATCACGAGCGTGTTGCCGTACGGCGGCAGCGCGATGCGAAACGCCTGCGGCAGCACCACGCGCCGCATGATCATCGGGCCGCGCATGCCGATGGCGTGCGCGGCTTCGATCTGGCCGCGGTCGATCGCCTCGATGCCGGCGCGGAAGTTCTCGGCCTGGTACGCCGAATACGCGATGCCGAGCCCGAGCACGCCGGCCTGGAACGCCGACAGTTGGACGCCGAGATCGGGCAGCACGAAGTACATGTAGAACAGCTGCACGATGATCGGCAGCCCGCGGATCACGTTGACGATCGTGCTGCCGGCGGTCGATACCGCCCGATTGCGCGACACCTTCAGCAGCGCGAGGATCAGCCCGAGCACCGAGCTGAGCACGAACGCGCATGCGGTGATCTCGATCGTGACCACCGCGCCCTTCAGCAGGATCGGCAGAAAATCGATCGCATTCTGGAAAAACATGAGGTCTCCTATGCGACGTCGGGACGGCGCGCCGCGGTGGATGCCCGCGACGCGCGGGCGATGCCGGTCGGGAATCGCGCGCCGGCGCTCAGCTCATGTGCCACTTCTGCAGGATCTGCTGCAGCGTGCCGTCGCCCTTCATCTTGCGGATCGCGCCGTTGAGCTGTTCGAGCGTCGCGGTGTCGCCCTTGCGCACGATGAAGCAGACCTGCCCCTTCACCACGCTCTGGTATTCGGGCACGAGCCGCACCTGGCGATTGACGCCGTGCTCGATCTGGTACGCGACGATCGGCTGGTCGGCGAAGCCGGCCTTGATGCGCCCGAGCGCGACGTCGCGCATGATGTCGGCGATCGAATCGTAGGTCCGCACTTCCTTGAAGATGCCCTTCTTGTTGAGCGCGTCGACGAACGCCGTGCCGACCTGCGCGCCGACCACCTGCCCCTTGAAATCGTCCATCGACGTATAGCGGCCGGGGTCGTCGGCCTTCACGATCAGGCCTTCGCCGAACGTGTAGACGGTGTCGGAGAAATCGACGACCTGCTGGCGCGCCGGCGTCTTCAGCATCGCGGCCGAGATGATGTCGATCTTCTGCGTGGTGAGCGACGGGATCAGCGCGGAGAACACGGTCTGCTGCACGTCGACGCGAAACCCGGCCGACTTCCCGGCCGCGGTGATCGCATCGACCATCATCCCCTGGATCGAATTGCTCTTGACGTCGAGAAACGTGAACGGCACGCCGGTTGCGGTCGCGCCGACCTTCAGCGTCGGCTCGGCCGCAACGACGCCCGCCGAGGCCGTGGAGAGTGCGATACAGGTGGCGAAACCGGCGGCCAGTGCGCCGAACCGCTTGATGAACGGAACCATGGTGTCTCCTTCTCGAATAATCCGGGCGCCGGCCGGTCACTGATCGACACTGCGACGATGGCTCGATCTTAAAACGAATCAAAAATATCGTAAAAAGATTTTTCAGTATCGATATGCGATACGCTATGATGCGATATCGAATCGATCCCGCCTCATGCCATGGAAACGTCGCCCGATCAGTCAAACGACCTGCTGTTCAACCAGTCGCTCGAAAAAGGGCTCAACGTGCTGCGCGCGTTCAGCGCGAAGCGGCGCACGATGACGCTGGCGGAAGTGGCCGACGCGGCCGGGATGACGAAAAGCTCGGCGCAGCGGATGGTCTATACGCTCGAGAAGCTCGGCTACATCCGCAAGCATCCGGTCACGCGGCGCTACCAGTTGACGCCGCACGTGATGCGGATCGGCTTCAACTATCTCGCGGCCGATACGCTGATCGACGTCGCGAATCCGTTCCTGTCCGAGCTCACGAACCTGACCGGCGAAACCACCAACCTCACCGAGCCGGACGAGGACGAAATGGTGTACGTCGCGCGTTTCGTGTCGACCAAGTTCGTGCCGATCCACATGCCGATCGGCAGCCGTATCCCGATGTACTGCACCGGCAGCGGGCGCGCGTTCCTGAGCGCGTTGCCGCCGGCCGACGCGCGTGCACGGCTCGACGACATGGTGCGCACGCCGCATACGCCGCGCACGGTCACGGCGCTCGACGAACTCGTCGCGTTGCTCGACAGTGCGCGGCGCGAAGGCTACGCGACCAACCAGGAAGAACTGTTCATCGGCGACATGTCGATCGCCGCGCCCGTGCTCGGCAGCCAGGGGCAGCCGGTCGCGGCCGTGCACGTGGTCGCGCCGACGAGCCGCTGGACGTTCGACGATGCGCGCCGCAAGCTCGCGCCGGCGGTGATCGACTGCGCGCGCGGGATCAGCAATTCGATTCGGACGCTCGAATAGCGTCGACGAAATGGCATGCGGCGCACCGTTGCATTGCGTAGCGGCGCTTGATCGCTACCGCGGCTTCGGCGAATGCTCGGTTCGATAGGTACGGTTCGGACGCGATACGAGCTGCTTCGCTGCAGCGTCCAGTTCCTTGCCGTGATACAGATCGACGCACTTCAGGAAGTCGAACTTCACATCCGCGACTTCCGATTCGACAACCGGACTCCGATAGTCGCGAGCCAGATACTTCGCGACCAGCGCGTGAATGACGTCCGGCGCACGTTCCATGTCGTAGTAGGTCCAGTCGCGCAAAGCGCTGATGCTGCTGCCGATGTCCTTGCTCGCGCCGGGCGCCTGCTTGTATGCGGTAGCCAGGCACTCCGCGAGCACCATGTCCTTGAAGTTCTGGAGGTAAGTTCGTGAGCCGGCCTCGGGCGAAGTTTGTGCGACGTCCTTCGCCACGGCCATCGTCGGTTGAAACGCGATGCACGCCAACGCGGCAGCGATCCGGACTCCCCTCATGACAGGCTCCAAAAATTTGCGCGATCGGTACGATACCGCGCGCCCGGTTCGTTGAAGTAACAATGGTCGTAACACGTCCGCCCATTGAACAGCGTGGCGTGGCCCTGTGCATCGCTCCACCCCGACACCTCGAACAGGATGACGCCCTGCCGACCCGCAAGCAGCCCTCCGTTCGACGGCGGGTATTTGACGCCCTCAGCCTTCCCCCAGCGTTGCTCGAGAAAACGAATCAAGTCCCGGACACGAAAAAAATATTGCCGATTGTCTCTGCCCGAGACCGTTTGCTCGGGGATTCTCGGTATCACCATACCGGCTTCACCCAGGATATAACTCATCCTCACCGCGCAAGTATTGCTCCATCGCTCTGTCGGATTCGGATTGTTGACGTTCTTCTCGACGTATCCACCTATCACTTTCGCAACGCGCTCACCGGAATTTGCCGGGTCGTAGATTCGCTGAGATGCCGCCCATGCAACGGCAAATGATGGACGTTTCACTTTGGCTCCTTGTTGTTGAGATGAATTCGACTCGAGGGCAAACGCATCGAAAACTCGCGACGGCTCATGTGCTCCGGGAACCTTCGAATCCATCGAATCAGGGCGTCATGATGCGTGATTTGAAAGTTTTTTGTAATGACGCCAGCTTCCCGGACGCCGCCCCTCTTCTATTGCCCTCCTCGTTTTCCCCAATCCCGTTCGCCTTGACTCCGCTCCTCCGATCGTCAAAACTTCGCATATCGTCAGTGTGATCACAGATCGCAGATCAAACCTAGGAGAGCCGCCTTGCCGCCTCGTATCGCCCCGCCTGCATTGAAGGTCATCGAACAGGAAACGATGGCCGACAAGGTCTACCAGCAACTGCGCGAAGCGCTGATGAGCGGCCGCTTCGCGCCTGGCCAGGCGCTGAGCCTGCGCAGCGTGGCCGAGGCGGTCGGCTCGTCGACGATGCCGGTGCGTGCCGCGCTCACGCGGCTGCGCGCCGAACGCGCACTGGTCGACGGCCCGAATCGGGCGCTCGTCGTCCCGCCGATGACGCTCGACATGCTCGACGAACTGCGCGACGTGCGGATCGCCCTCGAAGGCTGCATCGCCGAGCGCGCGTGCGCACGGATGACCGACGCGCAGATCGCGGCCGTACGCAAGACCTGCGAGACGATGCAGGCACACGCCGAGGCCGGCCGCTCGCGCGCCTACCTGCAAAGCAATTTTGCGTTCCACAGCGCGATCTATGCGCACGGCGCCAGCGAAAGCACGCTCGCGATCGTCGAGAACCTGTGGATGCGCGTCGGCCCGTTCCTCAACATGGTCGCGCTCGACATCCCGCACATGCGGCGCTCGATGGATGCGCACCGCGCGATCGTCGATGCGCTCGAACGGCGCGATGGCGCGGGCGTGCGGGCCGGCATCGCGCTCGACATCGGCGGCGCCGCGCACGACCTCGCCGAGACGCTGCGGGCCGAACAGATACCGCGGACCGTGAACGCGAAGCCGTAGCGACCGCCTGCCACGGCCGCCCGATACCCAAGCGGCCGTCATCCCACAACATCAACGATGGAGACAACCCGGCATGACAGCTTCCGACCTGCTGAAACCCTATGACGGCCTGCGCGTCCTCGTGACCGGCGGCGCATCGGGCATCGGTCTCGAAATCGCCGACGCGTTCGCCGAATGCGGCGCGCGCGTGCACGTGTGCGACGCATCGCAAGCCGCGATCGCGGCGCTCGCCGACCGGCCGCCGCGTGCCGCGGCCGGCGCGATCAGCGCGACGCTGGCCGACGTATCCGACCCGGCCGCCGTCGAGCGCGTGTTCGCCGACGTGTCGACCACGCTCGGCGGCCTCGACGTGCTGGTCAACAACGCGGGGATCGCCGGCCCGACCGGCGGCATCGACGAAATCGACCCCGTGCAATGGGAGCAGACCGTCGCGATCAACCTGAACGCGCAATTCCAGTTCGCGCGCCGCGCGGTGCCGCTGCTGCGCGAGTCGAAACACGGCGGCGCGATCATCGCGCTGTCGTCGGTCGCCGGCCGGCTCGGCTACGCGTTCCGCACGCCGTATGCGGCCACCAAATGGGCGGTGGTCGGTCTCGTGAAAAGCCTCGCGATCGAACTCGGGCCGCTCGGCATCCGCGTGAACGCGATCCAGCCCGGCATCGTGCGCGGCCCGCGGATGCGCCGCGTGATCGAGGCGCGCGCGCAGCAGCTCGGCATCGGCTACGACGAAATGGAGCAGCGCTATCTCGAGAAGATCTCGCTGCGGCGCATGACCGATCCGGCCGAGATCGCCGCGACCGCGCTGTTCCTGTGCTCGCCGGGCGGGCACGGAATCACCGGGCAGGCGATCTCCGTCTGCGGCAACGTCGAAGTGCTCTGACGCCTCCTGCATCGTTCATCGAAAGGAATCCATCCGTGGCAAACGCTCGCAAAGTCATCATCACCTGTGCGCCGACCGGCGCGATCCATACGCCGTCGATGTCGCCGTACCTGCCCGTCACGCCGCACGAAATCGAGACGGCCGCGGTCGCGGCCGCGCAGGCCGGCGCGGCGATCCTGCATCTGCACGCACGCAACCCGTCGGACGGCAAACCGACGCAGGATCCGGCCGTGTTCGCCGAATTCCTGCCGCGCATCAAGGCACAGACCGACGCCGTGATCAACCTCACGTCCGGCGGCAGCCCGCACATGACGGTCGACGAACGGCTGCAGCCCGCGCTGCATTTCCAGCCCGAGGTCGCGTCGCTGAACATGGGCTCGATGAACTTCGGGCTGTACCCGATGCTCGAGCGCTTCCGCGAGCTGAAGCATCCGTGGGAGCGCGAACATCTCGAGAAAAGCCGCGATCTCGTCTTCAAGAACACGTTCGCCGACATCGAGACGATCCTCACGCGCTGCGGCGCGAACGGCACGCGGTTCGAATTCGAGTGCTACGACATCTCGCACCTGTACAACCTCGCGCACTTCGTCGATCGCGGGCTCGCGAAACCGCCGTTCTTCGTGCAGAGCGTGTTCGGCCTGCTCGGCGGGATCGGCGCGCATCCGGAGGACCTGATGCACATGCGCCGGACGGCCGACCGCCTGTTCGGCAGCGATTACGTATGGTCGATCCTCGGCGCCGGGCGCAACCAGATTCCGCTCGCGACGATCGGCGCCGCGCAAGGCGCGAACGTGCGCGTCGGGCTCGAGGATTCGCTGTGGATCGCGCCCGGCAAGCTCGCGGAATCGAGTGCCGCGCAGGTCCTGAAAATGCGTCAGGTGCTCGAAGGCCTGTCGCTCGAGATCGCGACGCCGGCCGAGGCGCGCGCGATGCTCGCGCTCAAGGGCGGCGACGCGGTGAATTTCTGATCGCCGGGTCGCCACCCCAACACCAGAATCCGCAAGCGCAGTGACAAGGCGCCGGCCCGAGCCGGCCGGCGCCAGGACGCCCTTCATCGCCCCGCTCCGTTCGAGCGCCGCCGGCGCGGCTCCGTCGTCTGCCCATCCGCTGCCCGCACCGCAGCGGCATTTGCCGAACGCGGCGCGCCGTGCTTGCCGTGCGCGCCGGTTCGCCCTTACCGGAGTCGTCCGCATGTCCACTCATCACGCTCAGGCCCTGTCGTCCGCCGCCGGCGACGCGAACGCGTCGCTGAACCGGCTGCTGTTCCGCAAACTCATGCCGCTGCTGATCGCCGCGTATGTGATCAGCTTTCTCGACCGCACCAACATCGCGTTCGCCAAACACTCGATGGGCGTCGATCTCGGCATCTCATCGGCCGCGTACGGACTCGGCGCGGGGCTGTTTTTCCTGACCTACGCGCTCTTCGAGATCCCGAGCAACCTGATCATGCATCGCGTCGGTGCACGCTTCTGGATCACGCGGATCATGATCACGTGGGGCGCGCTGTCGGTCGCGATGGCGTTCGTCAGCGGCGAAACGTCGTTCTACGTGATGCGCCTGCTGCTCGGCGTGGCCGAAGCCGGCCTGTTTCCCGGCGTGATGCTGTATTTGACGTACTGGTTCGGCCGCGAGGAACGTGCGCGCGCCACCGGCTATTTCCTGCTCGGCGTGTGCATCGCCAACATCGTCGGCGGACCGCTGGCCGGCGCGCTGATCGAGCTCGACGGCACGCTCGGCTTCCACGGCTGGCAATGGCTGTTCGTCGTCGAAGGCATTCCGGCGATCCTGCTCGCGTTCGTCGTATGGATGCGATTGCCGGACCGGCCGAGCGCCGCGCCGTGGCTCGCTCCGGAAACCGGCCGCGCGCTCGAGCGCAAGCTGGCCGCCGAACAGGACGCGGGCGTCGCCGCGCACGGCGGCCATGCGTTCGGCGCCGCGCTGCGCGATCCGCAGATCTGGCTCGCGATCTTCGTGTACTTCTGCCACCAGTTGACCATCTACACGGTGATCTTTTTCCTGCCGGGCATCATCGGTGCGTCGGGGCGCCTCTCGCCGTTCGCGGTCGGGTTGCTGACTTCGCTGCCGTGGCTCGCCGCCGCGCTCGGGGCCGGCACGCTGCCGCGCTTCGCCCGTGAATCGCGTCATTCGCGCCGCATGCTGTGCGCGGGGCTGGTGGTCATGGCGGCCGGGATGGTCGGCGCCGCGCATGCGTCGCCGTTGGCGGGGCTGCTCTGCGTGTGCGTGGCGGCGTCGATGTTCTTCGTCGTCCAGTCGATCGTGTTCACGTTTCCGGCGTCGCGGCTGGCGGGCAGCGCGCTGGCCGGCGGGCTCGGGCTCGTGAATACGTGCGGGTTGCTCGGCGGCTTCGTCGGGCCGACCGTCGTCGGCGCGATCGAACAGGCGACCGGCAATGCAAAGAACGGGTTGACGCTGCTGGCGGCCGCGCTCGTGATCGCAGCGTTCGCGAGCCTCGCATTGCGGCACGGGCACGAGCGCACCGACGTGCGGTCGCGCGGCTGAAGGCAGGCTGAAAAAATCCAGCGGACAGGATGCGGGCCTCGTGCCCGCCTCTCGCCTCACTTCGTCAGAACAGATACATCCCGGCGACGAACACCACGCCCGAGAACAGCAGGGTCGTCACGCAGTACCCCATGATGTCGCGTACGCCGAGCCCCGCGATCGCCAGTGCGGGCAGCGCCCAGAACGGCTGCGCCATGTTGGTCCACGCCTCGCCGTACGCGATCGCCATGGCCGCCTTGCCGAGATCGGCGCCGAGCGCCTGCGCGGCCGGCATCACGAACGGCCCCTGCACGACCCAGTGGCCGCCGCCCGACGGCACCGCGAAATTGATCACGGCCGAGCTCAGGAATGCGAGCAGCGGGAACGTGTGCACGTTCGCGATATCGACGAACCACTTCGTGATCACGCCCGCGAGCCCCGAGTGATCCATCAACGCCTGGATGCCGGCGTAGAACGGAAACTGGATCATGATCCCGGACGCGCCGCGCGCCGCGCCGGCCACCGCGCGTGCATAGGCCATCGGCGTCCGGTGCAGCAGGATGCCGGCCGCAAGGAACGCGAGGTTCACCGTGTCGATGTCGAGCGCGAAGCCCTTCTGCGCGAAACGCAGCACGAGGAACGCCGCGCACAGCGCCGCGACGAGCATCGACAGCACGCGGCTCTCCTCCATCCGCTCCGCGAACGTCGCGTCGGGCCCGAGCTTGCGCTCGACGCTCGGCGG
Source organism: Burkholderia sp. EMB26 (assembly GCF_024730645.1). Taxonomy (NCBI): domain Bacteria; kingdom Pseudomonadati; phylum Pseudomonadota; class Betaproteobacteria; order Burkholderiales; family Burkholderiaceae; genus Burkholderia; species Burkholderia sp. EMB26. The sequence goes on along the minus strand of NZ_CP078071.1, from coordinate 480,353 downwards.
CTCGGCGAGCAGCGCCGGATCGACGCTGACGACGTCGCCCGGCTTCGGCATCATCATTCGCGCGAGAAACGGCAGCATCACGATCAGCCCGATCGTGACGAACGCGTTGTAGCCGGTGAAGATCGTGTCGGACACCGGAATCAGGCCGATGGTCTTTTCCATCGGATTGCCTTTCGTCGCCGCGACGAGCGGGATCGAACCCGACAGCCCGCCGTGCCAGCTCAGGAAGCCCATGTAGGCGGACGCGACGAGCAGCCGGTAGTCGCTGCCGGCCACGCGGCGCGCGACTTCGCGCGCCAGCATCGCGCCGAGCACGAGCCCGAAGCCCCAGTTGATCGCACAGGCCAGCGCGCCGACGAACGCGACGAGCATCACGCCCTGGCCGGGCGTGCGCGCGGTGCTCGCGAGCGCGACGAGCAGGCGCCGCACGGGCGGCGAACTCGCCAGCGCGTGGCCGGTGACGAGGATCATGACCATCTGCATCGAGAACGCGAGCAGGTTCCAGAAGCCCGAACCCCACATCGTCGTGAGTTGCACGGGTGTGTTCGGCGTGAGGCCGAACGCGAGCGCGAACGTGACGATCGTCAGCAGGATCGCGAAAATCAACGGGTCGGGCAACACGCGGTGGACCACCTGCGTGAAGAAGCGGGAAATGCGCTGGATCAACTTGAGCTCCTCGTTTCCTGATAGGGACATCCGCGCGTATCGTTGTTGGTTGAGGCGCGGAAACGCGCGGATTCTTGCACAGAACCGGCGGACGCGCTTCGGCGCGCAAAATCACGATCGCGTCGTGTCAGGACAGGGAAACGGGGAAAAACGGAGAAAGGCGGCACGATCCGCGCCGCCTTCGAGGGTAATGGCCGCCGCGCGTCAACGCACCGTCGTCACTTCACTGGCTCGCTCAGCGTCGCCACGTCCGTCACCCGCCGCTCGGCGAGCCGCTGCGCGAACCGATACGCGACGAGCGATCCCGCTACCGCCAGCAGCATCGGCACGAGGCTGTCGTGATTCGCACGCGTGAATTCGAGCAGCAGCACGACGGCCGTGACCGGCATCTGCATCGATGCGGCGAGAAACGCGGTCGCGCCGATCAACGCGCATCCGCCGAGCGATGCGCCGGGCCACACGGCGCTCCACAGCCCGCCGAGCACGATCCCGAGCAGCGCACCGTTCGCGAGACCCGGCGTCAGCAGCCCGCCTTCCGCGCCGGCCCGCAGGCTGCCGGCCTCGATCAGCACCTTCAGCACGAGCAGCGCCGCCGCGAGGCCGATCGTCAGCGTGCCGTCGAAACCCAGCGACGCCGGGCCCTTGCCGTTGCCGAGCAATTGCGGAAACCGCATCGACAGCACGCCGATCACCGCGAAGTTGAGCAGCGCGAACACCGGCAGCCGCCAGTCCTTCGGCGCGTCCGCCCGCGCGCGGGTGGTAAGTCGCACGAACCCGTACGCGGCGAAGCCGAACAGCGGCCCGCAGACGACCGACCATGCGACGAGCGGCGTGCTCAGCACGAACGCCGGCACCGTGTACTGGTGTTCGTTGCCGAGACCGAGCCACGCGACGATCGCCGCGATCGCGGACGTCACGACCGCCACGACCAGCGCACGCAGTTCGAACGTGCCGAGCAGCACCTCGAGCACGAAGATCGCGCCGCCGAGCGGCACGTTGTAGACGGCCGCGAGCCCCGCGCCGGCGCCGCATGCGACCATCAGCCGGCAGTCGTCGGGCGTGAGTCCCGCCGCATGGGCAAGCCGCCCGGCGAGCAGCGAACCGATCTCGCGCGGCGCGACTTCGCGGCCGAGCGGCGAGCCGAGCGCGACGGTGACGATCTGCAGCAGCGCGTGAACCGTCGTGCTGACGAACGGCATCCGCGGATCGGCCGCGCGCACCGCGCGGCGGATGCTGACGAGCGGTCGGCCATACCGGTAAAGCGCCCACCAGCCGCCGCCAGCGACGATCCCGCAGACGACCAGGACCGCCAACCGGCGCAGCGGCTCGGCGCCGGTCACGCCATTGAGGAAGCTCTCGGCGCCGATCACGTGCGCGACGCTGTAGCCGTACGCGACGTGCTGGATCGCATGCAACAGCAACGCGAGCAGCATGCCGCCGAGCCCCGCGCCGATACCGGTCAGGACCGTGACGACGGCCACGCGCGCGAACGGGCTGGCGGTCGGCGAAGATGCCGCGGGAGCGGACGGAAGATCGAGGCGCATAAGGTCGGCGAACGGGAGATCGAAAAGACGGCATGCAACCCGCACGCCGTCGTCAGCACCGCATCGTAGGCCTGCCCCCCTTATGAGGCAAACGTATTTTTCGAATCGACTCATGCATTTCATGAATGCACGGCGTCCGGCGGGCCGTAATGGCCCGCCTCCTCGTCAATCCGGATACGTGATCCGCTCCGGTTCGCGCCGCATGATGACCTGCCCGTGGCGCATCGACAGCGTGGCCTTCGCCTGCCGGCGCACGGCTTCGTAGTCGCTGTCCGCATCCAGCACGACGAGATTCGCCGGACGTCCGACCGCGATGCCGTACCCGTCGCCGAGGTGTAGCGCCGTCGCGCTGTGGTCGGTCACGAAGTCGAGGCAGCGCTGCAGGTCCTGGTAGCCCATCATGTGGCAGATATGGAGGCCCGCGTCGAGCACACGCAGGATGTTGCCGTTGCCGAGCGGATACCACGGGTCCTTGATCGAATCCTGCCCGAAGCACACGTTGAGGCCGGCACGGTCGAGTTCCGCGACGCGCGTGACGCCGCGCCGCTTCGGAAACGTGTCGAAGCGCCCCTGCAGATGGATGCTCTCGGTCGGGCACGAGATGAAGTTCAGCCCTGCCCGTTTCAGCAGCCGGAACAGCTTCGAGCAGTACGCGTTGTCGTACGAGCCCATCGCGGTCGTATGGCTCGCGGTCACGCGTGCCCCCATGCCGCGCACGCGTGCCTCTTCCGCAAGCACTTCGAGAAAGCGCGAATGCGGATCGTCGGTCTCGTCGCAGTGCACGTCGACGAGGCAGCCCGTGCGCTCCGCGAGGTCCATCAGGAAGCGGATCGAGCTGACGCCCTGCTCCCGCGTGTTCTCGAAATGCGGAATCCCGCCAACGACGTCCGCGCCGAGTTCGATCGCCCGCTCCATCAGCGCGCGGCCGCCGTCGAACGATTCGATGCCCTCCTGCGGGAACGCGACGATCTGCAGATCGATCAGCCCGCGCGCCTCGTCCTTCACTTCCAGCATCGCCTTCAGCGCGGCGAGCGTCGGATCGGTCACGTCGACGTGCGTGCGTACGTGCTGGATCCCGTGGTCGCGCAGCATGCCGATCGCCGCATGCGCGCGCGTTTTGGTGTCCTCGTGCGTGATCGTCGCCTTGCGCTCGGCCCAGCGCTCGATGCCCTCGAACAGCGTGCCGCTCATGTTCCACGCGGGCTCGCCGGCCGTCAGCACGGCATCAAGGTGGATATGCGGTTCGACGAGCGGCGGAATCGCGAGACGGCCGCCGCCGTCGATATGGTCGGGGTTCGTCGACGCGATCGGCGCGGTTTGCGCGTCGATGCGCGCGATCTTGCCGGCATCGATGCCGATCGTGAACAGGCCGTCGCGGCCGCGCAGGCGTACGTTGAACAGGTTCATGGGGAGGCCTCTTGTCGTGCATGCGTGAACACGGCCGCGCGATCTGCGTCGACGACCGTGCGGTCCGGGCAATCAGTATGGAGGAAAAGCGGCGACGCGCGCACCTGCCGCGCATGTTGCATCGACACGACAGCCGGGCTGCGCGGGACGGCAGCCGCATGCCGGCCGTCACGCAGGAACGGCCGGCCCGACGCGCGCGCGACGCCGCGTGTCAGTTTTGTGAAGGACTCTTGCCGGATCAGGAACAGTGCGCTCGCGGCCCCAAGGCCCTTGCGCGTGCGGCGCATTCCTATACTTGCGCCGAACTTTGGTTTCCAGTCCCACACGCAGGAGCTTCCCGATGAAAAAAAACCTGATCGCCGGCGCGTGCGCCGCCACCCTGTTCGCGCCGCTCGCCCACGCGCAAAGCTCGGTCACGCTGTACGGCCTGATCGACGCCGGCATCGCCTATACCAACAACGTGAACGGTGTGTCGCAGTGGCGCATGGCGACCGGCACGATCAACGGCAGCCGCTTCGGCCTGCGCGGCACCGAGGATCTCGGCGGCGGCCTGAAGGCGCTGTTCGTGCTCGAGAACGGCTTCAACGTGAACAACGGCGGGCTCGGCCAGGACGGCAAGCTGTTCGGCCGCCACGCGTATGTCGGCCTGAGCCGCGCCGGCTACGGCACGCTGACGCTCGGCCGCCAGTACGACACGATGGTCGACTTCGTCGCGCCGCTGTCCGCGACGGCCGGCGATCTCGGCGATGCGGGCTTCGCGCATCCGTTCGACAACGACAACCTGAACCACTCGCTGCGCATCAACAACGCGGTCAAGTACACGAGCGACACGATCGCGGGCTTCAAGGTCGGCGCGCTGTACGCGTTCTCCAACTCGGCGAATTTCAGCGCCAACCGCGCGTACAGCGTGGCCGCGAGCTACACGAACGGCCCGCTGAAGCTGGCCGGCGCCTACCTGCAGATGAAAGGCACGAAGGGCTCGACGAGCGCGAGCCCCGGCGCGACCGATTCGGCCGAGGCGAAGAGCCTGAACCAGGGCGGCTGGTCGATCGGCTCGGACCGCATGCGCACCTACGGCGGCGGCGTCAGCTACGTATTCGGGCCGGCGACCGTCGGCTTCGTCTACACGCGCTCGCAGTACGACAACACCGGCTCGTTCGGCTCCAGCGGCCAGATCGCGTTCAACAACTACGACGTGAACGTGCGCTATGCGGTCACGCCGGCCGTCAGCCTCGGCGCCGCCTATGTGTACACGGACGCCAGCGTGTCGAATCCCGACAGCAAGCACGGCACCGATCCGAAGTGGCATCAGGTCGACCTGCAGGCCGTGTACAAGCTGTCGCGCCGCACCGACCTGTACGCGGAAGCGATGTTCCAGCATGCGTCCGGCCGCGGCTACCAGGCGTTCATCAACACGTCGGGCGGCGCATCGAGCACGGCGAACCAGGTCGTCGGCACGATCGGCATGCGCACGCGCTTCTGACCGGCAGCGCGCAACGTCGCCCGCCTGTACCGAGCCCGTGTGCACGGCGCCCGTGTGCACCGCGCCCGTGTTTGCTCACGGGTCCGGTCGCGGCGGGCGACAGCGCCAATGTTGTTGCTTCTGGAACGCAGCCCTCCTGGAATCGGGGTGTTTGCGCATCGGCCCGCTGCGTAGACTGACGTCGAAGGTCGGAGCCGCGCGTCGCGCGTCGATCCGGCCACCCACCCCGTATTCAGGAGAACCTCGTGAAATCGCTCGTCGTTACCGCCGCCGCTGCCATCCTGCTTGCCGCACCGGCCCTGTCGTTCGCCCAGCAGGCGAAGTCGCCCGTCACGCGCGCGCAGGTGCTGCAGGAACTGATCGATCTCGAGTCAGTCGGCTACAACCCCGCGCGCGGTGAAGTCGGCAACTATCCGGAGGACATCCTGGCGGCGCAGGAACGACTGCAGGCGAAGCGTCTCGCCGAGCGGAAAGCGGCGCAGGCCGCCTACGGCCCGGCCGGGGCGCCTGCAACCGAATCGGGCGCGGCGGCCAAGCCCGCGCTGTGATGACGTGCGTCGCTCGCATCGAGCATGCATGGCGAGCGACGCGTAGTGGATGTTTGCAGGAAACAACCCGCCGCGCGCCGATGCGCGCGCGGGGTTCAGGCGGCCTGCGCTCAGGCGGCCTGCGGTTCGCGGTCGATCGCGTTCAGCATCTCGACGTCGCGCGCAATCATTCCCGGCACTTGCGCACGCAACATCTCGACCCAGGTCCGCACCTTCGCATCGACGAAACGGCGCGACGGGTACAGCGCATACACGTTCATCTTCTGCAGGATATGCGCGGGCAGCACACGGACCAGCGTGCCGTCGCGCAGCGCGTCGATCGCCGAATACAGCGGCAGCATGCCGATCCCGATGCCGTCGCGGATCGCGAGCGCGAGCGATTCGGCGGTATTGGTCTGCACCGGCCCGGCGACGTGGATCTGCTCGACGCCTTCGGGCCCTTCGAGCACCCATTCGTGCGTCGGAAACGCCGGCGTGCACAGCGTCAGGCACGCGTGCGCGGCGAGATCCTGCGGGCGGGCCGGCACGCCGTGCCGTTTCACGTAGTCGGGTGACGCACACAGAATGCTGAAGGTCGACCCGAGCAGGTGCGACACGAGTTCCGAATCGGGCAGCGACGACGCGGTGACGACGGCCATGTCGCTCGTGCCGTCGAACAGGTCGGGCATGCGCTGCGACAGCGACAGCTCGATCGACACGTCCGGGTACTGCGTGTGATAGCGCGTCAGCGCGGGCATCACGTAGTGGTGACCGACGCTCGCGAAGCTGTGCATGCGCAGCACGCCGGCCGGGCGCTCGTGCGCGCAGCTCGCTTCTTCTTCCGCGCGGTCGACGTCGGCGAGGATCTGGCGGCAGCGCCGCAGATAGCTTTCGCCGGCCGACGTCAGCGCGAGACGGCGGGTCGAGCGATTCATCAGACGGGTGCGCAGGCGCGCCTCCAGCTCCGACACCGCGCGCGACATCGCGCCGGTCGTCGAATTCAGCGATTGCGCGGCGGCGGTGAAGCTGCCCGTCTCGACGACGCGCGAAAACACCCGCATGTTTTGTAGGGTATCCATTCCTGTGAGCAACCTGTAGCGGAGCCGCCATTTTCCTCCACTGGATGCGACAGATTGTTACTTCGGCTGCAACTATCGTTTCCCCGCAACTGCGTTAATGCGCGGGCGCCGCGCTCCTACAATCGGCGCCTCACCAGTCGAACGGGCCGTTCGGACGCGCCGCGGCACCGCGCCGGCCCCCTCTTTTCATGAAGCCACAACCTGCGATCGAGCGATCTTCCATCGAACCGGCACGATGGAGGCCATGGCTCGATCCGCTCGGCAACGCGGCGCGCGACTGGGCCGCGACCGACGGGCTGATCTGGCTGCATCTCGCGAAAACGGTGCTCGCGGCGCTGCTGGCGATGGGCATCGCGATGCGTCTCGAGATGTCGCAGCCGCGCACCGCGATGACGACCGTGTTCGTGCTGATGCAGCCGCTATCGGGCATGGTGTTCGCGAAGAGCTTCTATCGCGTGCTCGGCACGGCGGCCGGCCTCGTCGGCGCGCTCGCGCTCGGCGGGCTGTTCGCGCAGCAGCCGGAGCTGTACATGGCCGGCATCACGCTGTGGATCGGCGGCTGCATCGCCCTCGCGGTGCGCAACCGCCACTTCCGCTGGTACGGCTTCGTGCTCGCCGGCTACACGGCCGCGCTGATCGGCCTGCCGGCCGTGATGACGCCGCAGACGCTGTTCCAGTCCGCGCTCACGCGCGCCGCGGAAGTCGCACTCGGCATCGCGTGCTCGGGCGCGGTCAGCGCGCTGATCCTGCCGTTGAGTTCCGCGAAGGCGCTGATGCGCTCGTTGAGCGCGCGCCACGCGACGTTCGCGGCGTTCACGGCCGGCGCGCTGGCGGGCGACGTCGCGCGCGGCGATTTCGAACGGCGCTTCGCCGATTTCGTCGACGACATCGTCGGCTTCGAAGCCAACCGCGCGTTCGCGTCGTTCGAGGACCCGCACATTCGCGCGCGCAGCCGCCGGCTCGCGCGGCTGAACAGCGAGTTCATGAACGCATGCACGCGGCTGCATGCGCTGCACCAGCTCGTCAAACGGCTGCGCGCGAATCATTCGGACGCGGTGCTCGACGCGCTGGCGCCGCACGTCGACGCGCTCGCACAGCGCTTCGCCGCGTTGCGCGACGAACGCCAGCACGGCATCGCACCGGCCACCGGCGCGCTGCTCGAACTGCGCCGCTTCCATGGTGCGTTGCCGAAGGCCGCGCGCGCGTCGCGACGGGCCATCGAGGACCATGCGGCCGGCGGCCTGCTCGACTTCGATACCGCGATCGAGCTGCTGTACCGGTTCATCGGCGAATATCTCGGCTACGTCGATACCTACGCGTCGCTCGATCAGGACGACCACGCATTCGAGCGCTCGGTCACGCATTACGCGGTGAAGACCAATGCGTTCTTCGTCGGCTTCGCCTTCCTGCGCACGGTGGTCGCCGTCGGTGCGATGAGCGCATTCTGGATCGCGTCCGAATGGCCGAGCGGCTCGCTCGCGGTGATCGCCACCGCGATCGCATGCGCGCTCAGCTCGACCTCGCCGCGCGCGCCGAAATTCGTCGCGCAGATGAGCGTCGGCGCGGCGTTCGCGACCGCGGTCGGCTACCTGTTCCTGTGCTACGTCTATCCGAACATCGACGGCTTTCCGCTGCTGTGCGCGGCGCTCGCGCCGGTGCTCGGCCTCGGCGCGTTCCTCGCGATGCGGCCGGGCCTGTCCGGCTACGGGATCGGCTTCGCGGTGTTTTTCTGCCTGCTCGCGGGCCCCGACAACGCGATCGCGTATACGCCGGAAGTGCTGATCAACAACGGGCTGGCGATCGTCGTCGCGATGCTCGCGTGCTCGCTCGTGTTCGCCGTCGTGTTCCCGACCCACATGCCCTGGCTCACCGGCCGGATCGCGCACGACTTGCGCCGCCAGGTGACGCTCGCATGCGAAGGCGCGCCGGACGGCCTCGCGCAGCGCTTCCAGTCGAGCACGCACGACCTGATGGCGCAACTGCGGACGCTGCTGGTACGCCGCACGCGGCAGCATCGCGATGCGATGCGCTGGATGCTGTCGACGCTCGAGGTCGGCCATGCGGTGATCGACCTGCGCGACGAACTGCACGCGTTCTGCGCGTCCAAACCGCCGCAGACGCTGCGCTGGACCGGTTCGATCGACGCGGTGCTGAACGAACTGCCACGCTTCTTCGACGATCCGACGCCCGGCCACCATGCACGCACGCTGAAATCCGTGAATCTCGCGATCCGCGCGGCGCAGCACACGCTGCAGGCGTGGTACGCGGTGCCCGACGCGCGTCGCAGCATGCAGCGGATCGTCGGCTGCCTGCACTTCATGCGCAGCGCGCTGCTCGACAAGGACGCGCCGTTCAACCGGCACCGCCATTGAAGGCCGATGCGCGCGCAACGGGATCGTTGTTCCGGATGGAAATAAGCTCTACAGCCGCGGTGATTAATCTTTAAGCAGTGCGAGCCTATAGTTTCCTCACTGCCAGCGAGACTGGCACTCACCCAGGAGAACTCAAATGAAGCCGCTGCACCTCGCCCTCGTTGCCCTGTCGCTCACCGCTGCTGTCGCCCACGCACAGCCGGCGCCGGCAGACGTCGCACCGCAACAGGCGAACCGCGCCGAGGCGATCAAGGCCGCCGGCCGCGTCGATCGTGCGCAATCGAAGCAGGAAGACCCGAATGCCTGCGTCGGCCCCGTCAGCTTCTGCAACATCTATTTCGGCAGCTGAGCATGGCGCCGCGTCGTCACGGCCAGGCCCGTATCGCCCGCACCGCGCGCATGACCTGCGCGGGCGGACGGCGGTCCGGCCGATCGCCGCATCGCCGTTCCGCCCCGCGCCGCTTCGATTGAAGCGGCGCTTGCCGTTTCAGGCGCCGCGCCCCGGCCGCCAACCCACTTCGCGCAACGCATCCAGCAAGCGCGCCGGCCCGAGCCCCTCGACCCGCGCCCCGCGCGACGCGACGTCGCCGCCCGCGACCAGCGCATTCACGATCGCCTCCTCCACTGCTTCGGCCGCCGCGACGAACAGCGCGGAAATATGGTCGTTGTTGACCATTTGCACGCCGGTGGTCGGCGTACCCTTGCTGCCGTAGTTCGCGGCCGGCAAGCCGTCGTTGCCGGTGGCGAACGCGAGGAAGATGTCGCCGCTCGAATCCTCGGTGCCGCCGCCGACGCGGGCGAGCCCGACGCTCGCGCGCTGCGCGAGACGCGTGCATTGATGCGGCAGCAACGGTGCGTCGGTCGCGATCGTGACGACGATCGAACCCATGCCGGCCTCGCCTTTCGCGTCCGCGTCGCGGAACGGCGAATGCACGTGCCGCAGCACTTCGCCGACCGGGTAGCCGGCCACGCGCAGCATCTCGCGTACGCCGTAGTTCGCCTGCACGAGCGCGCCGACGGTCCAGCCGCCCGCCTCGTCCGCCAGCACGCGCGATGCGGTGCCGATGCCGCCCTTGAACTCGTGGCAGATCATGCCGGTGCCGCCGCCCACGCCGCCTTCGGCGACCGGCCCCGATTGCGCGGCGGCCAGCGCGCGCTGCACGTGCGCGGCGTTCACGTGCTGCCCCCAGATGTCGTTCAGCAGTCCGTCGTAGGTTTCCATCACGACCGGCATGCACCAGTACACGCGGCCGGCCGCCGCTTCGCGTTCGTTCGCGACCAGCGCGTCGCGTACCGCACCGACGCTGTGCGTGTTCGTATAGGCGATCGGCGTCGTCAGCAGGCCCGCTTCGCGGATCCATTCGAGCCCGGTCGCGTCGCCGTTGCCGTTCAGCACGTGCACGCCCGCGAAGCACGGCGAATCGTGCACGGCGCCCGCGCGCGGCTCGATCACGGTGACGCCGGTGCGGATCGACGCGTCGCCGTTCTCGACGTTCAGCGTGCAATGTCCGACCCGCACGCCCGGTACGTCCGTGATCGCGTTGAAGCGGCCCGGCGTGCCGAGTCCGATGCGGATGCCGAGATCCCTCGTGCGCATGATGCAATTCCTCCCGTCTTTCAATGGTTCGGTATATCGGTGCTGCAAGGTGTCGATCCGGTGCTCAGAGCGCGCGGAACGCTTCGCTGTGGCGCGCCCAGGCCACGTACATCACGAGTGCCGCGACCAGCAGCCCCGCGATGATGATCAGGTCGGTCGGCTTCGTCGCGGTGGCCAACGTCGTGACCAGCGTATACGCGGCGCCCGCCACCGCGACGAGCGGCGTCACGGGCCACAGCGGCATCCGGTAGTGATGTTCGACGTCGCGGCGCACGAACCGGCTCGCGAGCGCGGCCAGCCCGACGACGAGGTAGATCAGCAGCAACAGGTCGACCGTGAACGCGGTGAGCTCGTCGAGGCTCGACACGAACACGAGCCCGGCCGACGGTATCGCGAGCGCGATCGTCGCCAGCCACGGCGATTCGAGGCGCGGATGGATCGCCGAGAACGCGCGGTTGCAGGTGCGCGACCAGAGCGCATGCCGGCCGCTGCTGTACAGCAGGCGACCCATCGTGATCACGATCGCGATGATCGCGTTGAACACCGACAGGAAGATCCCGCCGCTGACCACCCGCGACACGGCCGGATTGCTCAGCGAGCGCACGACATAGCCGATCGGATCGGCACTCTTCGTCAGTTCCGTCAGCGACGGCGCACCCAGCACGATCGCGGTGAGCGGAACCAGTTCGACGACGAGGATCACGAGCAGCGAATAGATCACCGCCTTCGCGACGTTGCGGTTGCCGCCGCGCAGGTCTTCCGCGAGATACGCGGCCGAGCCGAAGCCGTTGTAGCAGAAGATCGCGGTGCCGATCGCGGGCACGATGGCCGCGAGCGTCGCCGGCACGAGCGCATTGCCGCTCGCGACGACCGGTGCGATCAGCACTTCGGCGCCGCGATGCGGCGACCCGAAGCCGAGCCCCGCGATCAGCATCAGCACGCCGATTTCGACGACCAGGAACGCGCCGGTGATCCAGGCGTTCGTCTTGATGTTCAGCATGCCGAGCAGATAGCTGAGCAGCACGATCGTCAGCGCGACCGACTGGTTGCTGAAGTGCGTGCCGAGCGCGTTGTTCAGGTATGGCGCGGCGCCGCTCGCGAGCACGGCGGGGATGAACACGCTGACCGACAGCACCGTAATGAAGGTCAGGTAGCCGGGCAGCGTGCCGAACACGCGCTTGGCCATCACGTATTCGCCGCCCGCACTGCGATGCGCGGCGCTGAGTTCCGCATAGCAGAGCGCGAACGCGAGCGCGAGCACGCCGCCGAGCACGAACGACAGCACGGCGCCGCTGCCGGCCTGCTGGATCGCGAACGGCGCGATCACGAAGATCGAGCTGGCCGGTGTCACGCCCGATACGGTGATCATCACTGCGTCGCGCACGCTGAGCGTCTGCGACAGCGCGCGCGGCGCGTCTTCCATTGCGGGCGCCGCTTGCACGCTGCCCGTCGATTCCGACATCATCGCCATTTCGTTCTCCTGCGCCTATGCTGCTCTTTTTTGACAACCCATACTCGGGCCCGATTGATTGCGTGGCAGTCTAGGAAGCCAATTTCAGGACCGCTATTCCCCCTTCGTGTTACGCCCTTCCGGTGGTGGTATGGATCGTCTCTTTTCGGAAATCGCAATGCACCAGGCGCTTGGCCGCGCAATCGATCATCTCGGCCAGCCGCGCTTCTGGCGGTTCCTGGTGCTGCTGCTCAATGAAATGGTGCCGTTCGACAACGCGCTCGCGACCGCGGTCGGCAGCGACGGCGTGCCGCTCGTGCTCGACGAATACGACACCGGCGGCACCGACAGCGCGTCGCCCGTGCCGCTCTACCTGAACGGCGTCTATCTGCTCGATCCGTTCCTGCAGGCCGCGCACGACGGGCTCGCCGACGGTTGCTACCGGCTCGAGGAAGTCGCGCCCGACCTGTTCCGGCAGAGCGAGTATTTCCTCAGCTATTTCCGCGACGCGGTCGGCGACGACGAGATCCAGATTCTCGTGCGGCCGAATGCCGACACGCTGCTGTCGCTGTCGCTCGGTGCGTCGACGCGCTTCGACGTCGAGCCGCTCGGCAAGCTGACGGCCGCGATGCCGTGGGTGCTCGCGGCGATCCGGCAGCACTGGCGGCTGGTGGGCGACGCCGCGCGCGTGATGCCCGACGCCGATCTCGGCGCACGTGTCGAGCAGGCGCTCGCGCGCTTCGGCGCGGGCGTGCTGACCGACCGCGAGATGTCGATCGCACGCATGGTGCTGCGCGGCAATTCGTCGAAGGCGATCGCCGAGCGGCTCGCGATTTCACCGGAAACGGTGAAGGTGCATCGACGGCATGTGTATGCAAAGCTCGGAATTTCGTCGCAACCGGAGCTGTTTTCACGGTTCATCCAGGCGCTGGGCGAGGACGCGGCGGGATGAGTGCGCCGATGCACGCGACTGCCTTCACCCGCCCGCCTCGATGAATCCGCCATCGGGTGCCTGGTGCGGCACGTACCAGCCGAAATACACCTCGGCCTCGACGATCCGGCCGTCGCGTACGCGCAATCGCTCGGCGTTGCGAAACCGCCGTCCGGCGGTCGTGACGGCTTCGTATACGACGAACACGTATTCGCCATGCACCGCCACGTCGACGAACTCGAAGCCTGCGAGCATCGCGCTGTTCGGCCAGCAGCGCGCCAGATACGCGTCGCGGTCGAGCCGGTTGTCGAGCGGGCTCGTGAAATGGAAGTCCGGCGCGATCAGCGCTTCGATCGCGTCGCGGTTCTTGTCGACATACGCGCGATAGCTCGCACGCGCGACTTCACCGGGATCGTCTGGCATCGTCGTTACCTCCGCGAAGGATCGGGGTGACCGCAACGGCTCGCGCCGCCCCGGCGCATCGATGAAACGGACACGGGCGGCACGCACGGCCACGGCCGCTCGCGCGTGCGCGGACCGGCGTGCATGTCCGGCGCGACGGCATGCATGAGAAAGCACGCACCGGCCGATCCGCCGGTCCCGCACCGCGCCTGTCGGCGCAGGCCGGGGTGCGCGTCGGTTGCCCGTTTCCGCACGCACGGGCATGATGTCCGCCAGCGTGCCGGCGCCAGCCGTCCGCTTCGGCGGCCGTCGATACCGACCGGCATGCCGCCACTGCGCTACCCGGCATCGTCGAGCAATCCGCGTGCCGGCCCCGTTCGCCCATCTCACCGAGCCCATGTCACTCCGCGCCTTCAGAACGCTCGTCGCCATCGCCCGCTACCGGACCTTCGCGCGCGCCGGCGAAGCCATCGGCCTCACCCAATCGGCGGTGAGCCTGCAGATCAAGACGCTCGAAAGCGAATACAACGTGCAGTTGTTCGACCGTTCGCGCCGGCAGCCGGTGCTCACCGAAGCCGGCAACATCCTGCTCGCGCAGGCCGAGCAGGTGCTCGCGATGGTCGACCGGATTCCCGATGCGCTCAGCGACGAGAAGAAGCTGGTCGGCCGGCTGCGGATCGGCGCGATCCAGACCGCGTTGTCCGGCCCGCTGCCCGACGCGCTGCTCGCGCTGCGTGCCGCGCATCCGTCGTTGCGCGTGCACGTGTCGGCCGGCATGTCGGTGGAACTCGCGAACCGCGTCGCGGCCGGCGAGCTCGACGCGGCGATCACGACGCGCCCGGTGCGCCCGCATCCGGCGGAACTGACGTGGACCACGCTGTACGAGGATCGGTTCTGGCTGCTCGCGCCGCCCGGTCATGCGGAACGCGACGCGGGCGCGCTGCTCGATGCGCTGCCGTTCATTCGCTTCGACGCGCAGGCGTGGGCCGGCCGGATGATCGCCGCCGAGCTGCGCCGCATCGGCGTGCGGGTGCGCGAGGAGATGGTGCTGGACAGCGCGGAAACGATCGCGCGCATGGTGGCGCGCGGGCTCGGTGCGGCGATCGTCGCGCTCCCCGACGCAACGCTTGCGCGTCTGCCGCCGGTCACGCGCTTGCCGTTCGGCCGGCCGCAGATGGGCCGCGCGGTCGTCCTGCTCGAACACCAGTCGCGTCCGGCCGAACGTTTCGCCCGCGCGCTGGCCGCCGAAGTGACCGCGTCATCGATGAGAATTTCTCATTGAACACCCGATAATTCACCATTATTCCTGTTGCTTGCGCGTGTTAACTTGGCGGCATCGTCACTCTTTCGATTGCATGTCGCCATGTCGTCCGCCGGATGGATTCCCGCGTCGTTCCGCTGCGTTGCCTGCCGGCCGCGCCGGCGCTCCGGCACGACCCGCATGAAGGCGCGCCGATGATCGGCCCGATCCTGCTCGCGCTCGCGCCGGTCGCGCTGCTGGTCGCGTTCGGCCATGGCCTGCGGCGCACCGGCTTCATCGCCGCAGCGTTCTGGCCGCACGCCGAGCGGCTCTGCTACTACGTGCTGCTGCCCGCGCTGTTCGCGGACGGCCTCGCGAATGCGCGGCTGCAATCGTTGCCCGTTTTACCGCTCGCGGCGGCGCTGGTCGGTTCGACCGCATTCGCCGCGGCGCTTCTTCTGCTGGTCCGCCGGTTCGTGCGGGTCGACGGCGCCGGCTTCACGTCGGTGTTCCAGGGCGCCGTGCGTTTCAACAACTATGTCGGCACCGCGCTCGCCGCCGGGCTGTTCGGTGCGAAGGGCATTGCACTCGCGGCCGTCTGCGTCGCGGCGATCGTGCCGACCGTCAACCTGATGTGCGTGCTGGTCTTCGCGCGCTACGGCGACACGCGGCTCGGCGCGGCGGCGCTCGTGCGTCAGATCCTGTCGAATCCGCTCGTCGTCGCCTGCGCGCTCGGGATGGCGATGCAGGCCGGCGGCGTGGCGTTTCCGGCCGCCGTCGAGCCGGCCGTGCGGGCGCTCGGCGCCGCGTCGATGCCGCTCGGCCTGCTGTGCGTGGGCGCGGCGCTGACATTCGATGCGGCCCGCGCATGGTGGCAGCCGGTGTGCGTCGCATCGGCGTTCAAATTCGTGGCGATGCCGCTCATCACGCTTGCGGCCGGCCGGCTGTTCGGGCTCGGCGATGCGGCGCTGACCGTCGCGCTGCTGTTCCAGGCGCTGCCGACCTCGTCGGCGTCGTACATCATGGCGCGCCAGCTCGGCGGCGACGCGCCGCTGATGGCCGGCATCACCGCGTTCCAGACGATCGCCGCCGCGCTCGCGATGCCGGCCGTGCTCACCGCGCTCGCGTCGGCGCCCGCGTTTCGCTGACGACGCCCGCCCAGCCCCCTTCCCTGAATCGGCCCGCAGGCCGGCCATCGCGCGGTTCGGCATCGTTTAGCCGCGCGCGGCCACGCACGCCTCGCGGCACACGCTTCCTTTCGAGATTGCACGCCACATGAATGCTCCCGCCCCGCCCGCCAGCGTCGTCGCCCCCCGGCCGCACGCGGCCATCTACGTGAAGCTCACGCTCGTCGCGCTGTTCTGGGGCGGCACGTTCATCGCAGGCCGGATCCTCGCCGCGACGATGTCCGCGACCTCGGCGGCCACCGGACGCTTCGCGATCGCCGCGCTGCTGCTGGTCGTGCTGACCTGGCAGGTCGAAGGCGGGCTGCCGACACTCAGCGGACGCCAGATCGTGACGACGTTCGGCCTCGGCGCGACCGGCATCTTCCTGTACAACGTGTGTTTTTTCGCGGCGCTCGCGCGGATGCCGGCCGGGCGCACCGCGCTGTTCGTCGCACTGAATCCGGTCGCCACCGCCGTGCTGCTGTCGGTCGTCGTGCGCGAACGCCTGTCGCTGTCGCGCTGGGCCGGCATCGCGGTCGCGCTGTGCGGCGCGCTGGTCGTGATCAGCCGCGGCGATTGGCTGCGCGTGCTGACCGATCTCGGCAATACGTTCGGCGCCGGCGAACGCTTCATGCTGTGCGCGGTGCTGAGCTGGGCCGCCTACACCGTGATCGGCCGGCGCGCGCTCGACGGGCTGTCGCCGCTCGCGGCCACCACGTACGCGGCGCTCTGGGGCCTCGCGCTGCTGCTCGTCACGCACCTGTTCGACGCGACGGCGACTGGCGGCACGCCGCTGACGTGGCAGGCCGTCGCATCGATGCTCTATCTCGGCGCCGTCGGCACGGTGATCGCGTTCGTCTGGTATTCGCAGGGCATCCGCCTCCTCGGGCCGGCCCGCGCGGCCGTGTTCACCAACCTGGTGCCGGTGTTCGGCGTGCTGCTGTCGGTCGTGCTGCTCGGCGAGCCGCTGTCGCCGTCGATGCTGGCCGGCGGCGCACTCGTGATCGCGGGCGTCGCACTGACCAATCGCGCGAACCGCTGATGCGTCGGCGTGCGCCGCGTTCGGGGACGGATGCCGAATACCGGATGCAGGCGCCCGCCATGCCGTTGCGTGCTGCATACGTCGGGCCGATACGCCCCCCGATCTTCTCGCAGCCCCGCCAAAAACCGCCTATCGTGAATGAAGCGCCCCCGTTTGCCGCCGTTCGACCGTGCGTCGCCCGCCGCGGCAACGGCCTTGCGTTCCGGCGCCATTCACCGCGGTCGTCGCGCACGCTCGCCCGTGCACGCGATCGCGCCCGCCCACCGACTACCAGGAGGCACACATGAAAGCTGCGCTGCTCGTCAGCTCCGTCCTGCTCGCCATGGCGTCCGCCTCGGCCTCGGCCCAAGGTTCGATCACGAAAGTCGAGAACGGCGCGCTCGTCGCCGCCAACGGCATGACCGTCTACGCATTCGACAAGGACAAGCCCAACGCCGGCACCAGCGCCTGTACAGGCCCATGCGAAACCCTGTGGCCACCCTACAAGGCCAGCGCGACCGACGTACCGGTCGGGCCCTACACGATCGTCAAGCGCGACGACGGCAGCCCGCAATGGGCGTACAAGGGCAAGCCGCTGTACTTCTTCTCGAAGGACATGAAACAGGGCGAGCGCAACGGCGACAACTTCAAGAACGTGTGGCACGTGGTCGCGCCGTAAGCCTTCTTTCGCCGCCTTCCGCGCATTTCGCGAGGACGTAAAAAAGCCCGCCCCCGATCGTCGATCGGGGCGGGCTCCGGCCGCTTCGCACGTCGCACCGGCCGCATGCAGCCGGTGCGCGCGTGGGCTCAGCGGCTCGACGGGAAGCTGAACACCGTCCCCTCGCGCACGCCGGCCGACGGCCAGCGTTGCGTGATCGTCTTGCGCTTCGTGTAGAACCGCACGGCGTCCGGACCATAGGCATGCAGGTCGCCGAACAGCGAACGCTTCCAGCCGCCGAACGAGTGGTATGCGACCGGCACCGGCAGCGGCACGTTGATGCCGACCATGCCGATCTGGATGTTGTCGCCGAAATAGCGCGCAGCCTCGCCGTCGCGCGTGAACAGGCACGTGCCGTTGCCGTACTCGTGCGCATCGATCAGCGCCATCGCCTCGTCGAGCGACTTCAGGCGGATCACGCCGAGCACCGGCCCGAAGATCTCGTGCTGGTAGATCGGCATGCCGGGCTTCACGTTGTCGAACAGGCACGGGCCGAGGTAGTAGCCGCCGTCATGGCCGTCGACCTTCACGCCGCGACCGTCGACGACGAGCGTCGCGCCGGCTGCCACGCCCGCTTCGACGAAACCCGTCACCTTCTCGAAATGCTGCTTCGTGACGAGCGGGCCCATGTCGACGCCCGCGCCGCTGCCCGGGCCGACCTTCATCTTCTCGATCTCGGCCTTCAACCCCGCGACGACCTTGTCGCCCGTTTCGTCGCCGATCGCGACGACGAGCGGAATCGCCATGCAGCGCTCGCCGCACGAGCCGTACGCGGCGCCCATCAGCGCGTTCACCGCATTGCCGATGTCCGCATCCGGCATCACGACCGCGAAGTTCTTCGCGCCGCCGAGCGCCTGCACGCGCTTGCCGTGCGCGCAGCCGGTCGAGTAGATGTATTCGGCGATCGGCGTCGAGCCGACGAAGCTCACGGCCTTCACGCGCGGATCGGTCAGGATCGTGTCGACCGCTTCCTTGTCGCCATTCACGACGTTCAGCACGCCCGGCGGCAGGCCGGCCTCGAGCGCGAGCTCGGCCATGCGCAGCGTGGACGACGGCGTACGCTCGGACGGCTTCAGCACGAACGTGTTGCCGCAGGCGACGGCCATCGGCCACATCCACAGCGGCACCATCACCGGGAAGTTGAACGGCGTGATGCCGGCCGCGACGCCCAGCGCCTGGAACTCGCTCCACGAATCGATCGCGGGGCCGACGTTCTTGCTGTGCTCGCCTTTCAGCAACTCGGGCACGTAGGTCGCGTATTCGACGTTCTCGATCCCGCGCTGCAGTTCGCCCATCGCATCGGCGAGCACCTTGCCGTGCTCGGCCGTGATCAGCGCGCACAGCTCGTCGGCGTGTTCCTCGAGCAGCGTCTTGAAGCGGCTCATCACGCGGGCACGCTTCAGCGGCGGCGTGTTGCGCCACGCCGGGAACGCGGCCTGCGCGGACGCGATCGCGGCTTCGACGGTCAGCTTGTCGGCGAGCGCGACGCTCTTGTGCGATTCGCCGGTGGCCGGGTCGAACACCGGCTGGACGCGGCTGCCGCCGTCGACGCGCTTGCCGTCGATCAGGTGGCCGACGGTGGAAGTCACATTGCTGTCGTGTTTCATGTTTCGGGCTCTTTCGTGAATTCGGTTATCGCTGCGGGCAAGCGGTGGCTCAGTCCACTTCGTTCAGTGCGTCGGACAGCGCGTTGACCAGGTTGTCGATCTCGCGCTTCTCGGCGATGAACGGCGGCGCGAGCTGGATCGTGTCGCCGCCGTAACGCACGTAGAAGCCCTTCGCCCAGCAGCGCATCGCGATCTCGTACGGGCGCCGTGCCGGCTCGCCCGGCAGCGCGGCGATCGTCAGGCCAGCCGCCAGCCCGTAGTTGCGGATGTCCGCGATGTGGCGCTGGCCCTTCAGCCCGTGCACGGCCGCCTCGAAATGCGGCGCGAGATCGCGCACGCGGGCCACCGCGTCTTCCTTCACCAGCAGGTCGAGCGCCGCGACGCCGGCCGCGCACGCGACCGGATGCGCCGAATACGTGTAGCCGTGCGGGAACTCGAGCATGTACTCGGGGCCGCCCGCGGCCATGAACGTGTCGTAGATTTCCTTCGTCGCGATCACGCCGCCGAGCGGCTGCACGCCGTTCGTCACCTGCTTCGCGAAGTTCATGATGTCCGGCACCACGCCGAATGCGTCGGCGCCCGTCATCGCGCCGGCGCGGCCGAAGCCCGTGATGACCTCGTCGAAGATCAGCAGGATGTCGTGCGCGGTACAGATGTCGCGCAGGCGCTTCAGATAGCCCTTCGGCGGCACGACCACGCCCGCCGAACCGGAGAACGGCTCGACGATCACGGCCGCGATGTTCGACGCGTCGTGCAGCGCGATCAGCTCGAGCAGGCGGTCGGCCAGCTCGGCGCCGTGCTCGGGCATGCCGCGCGAGAACCTGTTCTCGGCCAGTTGCGTATGCGGCAGGAAATCGGCATCGAGGCCCTGACCGAACAGCTTGCGGTTCGGTCCGATCCCGCCGACCGAGATGCCGCCGAAGTTCACGCCGTGATACCCCTTCTCGCGACCGATCAGGCGCGTTTTCGTGCCCTTGCCCTTTGCGCGCCAGTACGCGCGGGCGAGCTTCAGCGACGTGTCGGCCGCTTCCGAGCCCGAACCCGTGAAGAATACGTAGTCGAGGCCGGCCGGCGTCAGCTCCTTGATCTTGTTGGCAAGTTCGAACGATTTCGGATGGCCGAACTGGAAGGCCGGCGCGTAGTCGAGCTGCGCGACCTGGCGGCTCACGGCCTCGACGATTTCCGTGCGGCCGTGACCGAGGCCCGTGCACCAGAGGCCCGACAGGCCGTCGAAGATCTTGCGGCCTTCGGCGTCGGTGTAATACGCGCCCTTGCCGGACACGATCATGCGCGGATCGGCCTTGAACTGACGGTTGGCCGTGAACGGCATCCAGTGCGCATCGAGCCAGGCGGCGTCGGTGCGGAGGTTCGTGTCGTCGTGCTGGGCGGTGGTGATGTCGGTCATGTCGGTCGGCGCGGCGCGCCCCTCCTCCTTGTGATGATGTTGCACATTGTCGGGACGCCAATTAGTCTTTTGAATATCGCAATATCAATGTTCACTTGCTCAACTATGCAAGCAAAGAAACCGAAGAGCCGCGCGCTGCTCGGGCAGCTCAGCGACATGGATCTCCGTTTGCTGCGGGTCTTCAAGGGCGTCGTGCAGTGCGGCGGGATGGCGGCGGCCGAACTGGAACTGAATATCGGCATCTCGACGATCAGCCGGCACGTGAAGGATCTGGAAACGCGGCTCGGCCTCGTGCTGTGCCGGCGCGGCCGCGCGGGCTTCACGCTGACGCCCGAGGGGCAGACGGTGTACGAGGAAACGCTGCGGCTGCTCGCGTCGATGGAAGCATTTCGCAGCAGGATCGACGGCATTCACGACCGGATGGGCGGAGAACTGCACATCGCGGTATTCGACAAGACGGCCACCAACGCGAATGCCCGCCTCGGCGACGCGATCCGCCAGTTCGCCGACGAAGCGCCCGACGTCGCGCTGAACCTGCACGTCGCGTCAATCAACGAGGTCGAGCGCGGGATCATCGACGGCAGTTACCAGGTCGGGATCATTCCCGTGCACCGCAACTCGGGCAGCCTCGTGTATTCGGAGCTGTTCGACGAACGGATGCTGCTCTACTGCGGCCGCCAGCATCCGCTGTTCGATGCGCCGCACGGCAAGCTTACGTGGACGACGATCCGCAACCACGCGTTCGCCGGGCTGGGTTTCCATTCGCCGAACATGGAGCTGAGCCATCGCGCGAAGCTCACCCGCAGCGCGACCGCGTCGGACCAGGAATCGATCGCAACGCTGATTCTGTCGGGCCGCTATCTCGGCTTCCTGCCCGATCACTATGCGGAGAGTTTCGAAAACAAGGGGCTGATGCAGCCGATCGCGCCGCACCGGTTCAATTACCGTTGCCGGTTCGTGAGCCTGCTGCGGCGCTCGCCGCGGCCGTCGCGGGCGGCGCTGCTGTTCCAGTCGTGCCTCGACGCCGCGCATGCGGCGGCACGGCCGGCGGCGTAGCGGCGGCTTGCGGTCCGGTCAGGCGGCGTCGCCGCCCGTACGCGGCTGTGCCCGCTTGCGCGCGACGAAATGGGTCGCGACGAGCGCGGCCGCAAAGCCGGACGCCGCGCCGACGCCGAGCGCCCAGCGCGGGCCGAGATGGTTTGC
Organism: Burkholderia sp. EMB26; assembly: GCF_024730645.1. NCBI lineage: Bacteria > Pseudomonadati > Pseudomonadota > Betaproteobacteria > Burkholderiales > Burkholderiaceae > Burkholderia > Burkholderia sp. EMB26. The sequence goes on along the minus strand of NZ_CP078071.1, from coordinate 458,535 downwards.
CACCCAGCCGGCCACCGGCGCGCCGATCGGCGTGCCGCCCAACGCGACCGCGAGGCGCAGCGCCATCACGCGGCCGCGCATCGCCGGCTCGGTGGACAGCTGCATCAGGCTGTTGGTCGAGTTCATGAAGGTGATCGCGGCGATGCCCGTCAGCACCAGCGCCGCGGCGAACGACCAGTAGCCGGGCGCCAGCGCGGCGAACGTGCAGCCGAGCCCGAACAGCGTCGCGCCGATCCACAGATGACGAAACCGCGGCTGCTCGCGGCGCGCGGCGAGCAGCGCGCCCGAGATCGTGCCGACCGCCATCATCGACGACAGGAACCCGAACCCGCGCGCATCGACGTGAAACACGCTGGCGGCCATCGTCGAAATGAACAGCTGGAAATTGAGCCCGAACGTGCCGATCAGGAACAGCATCACGAGGATCGCCGTCAGGTCCGGGCGGCGCCACACGTAGCGGAACCCGTCGAGCAGGCTGCTGCGCGCGCGATCCGCCCGCACGTTCGCGCGCAGTTCGTCCTCCCGCAGCCGCGACAGCGACGCCAGCACCGCGAAGAAGCTGAGCCCGTTCGCGAGGAACGCCCAGCCGGTGCCGACCGATGCGATCAGGAACCCGGCCGCCGCCGGGCCGACCATCCGCGCGGCATTGAACGACGTCGAATTGAGCGCGACCGCGTTCGCGAGCTCGCGGTCGCCAACCAGTTCCGCGACGAAGGTCTGCCGCACCGGCGCGTCGAACGCCGACGCGCAGCCGAACAGGAACGCGAACACATACACGTGCTCGAGCCGCACGGCGCCGGTGACCGTCAGCACGCCGAGCACGAGCGCCAGCGCGCCCATCAGCGCCTGCGTCGCCATCAGCAGCTTGCGCTGGTCGAACCGGTCGGCCGCGTAGCCGGTCCACGGCAACAGCAGCAGTTGCGGCCCGAACTGCAGCGCCATCACCGTGCCGACCGCCGAGGCATCGTGATGCGTGAGTTGCGTGAGGACGAGCCAGTCCTGCGCGGTGCGCTGGATCCACGTGCCGATGTTCGACACCAGCGAGCCGATCGCCCACACGCGATAGTTGAAACTGCGAAGCGAGCGAAATACGCCCGCGGCCGGCACGCTCATGGCCGCTCCCGGTCCGGCTCGTTGCCGCCGTGCAGCGCGCCGAAGCGCCGCGCGAGGAACAGGCCGAGCACCAGGATGCCGAGGCCGAGCGCCGCGGCGTCGGCCGTGCGCTTCAGGTCGAAATCGCCGACCCGGCACACGAGCGCATACGCGATGACGAGGTTCACGACGCCCCACACCACGTTCACGGTGGACGACGACAGCCCGCGGCCGGGCGGATTCGCGAACGGCGTCTGGAACGGCTCGCCGCGCAGCCCGCTGACGAGATGCGGCACGACGTTCGCGAGAAACGCACCGCCGAAGAAGTACGACACGAGAGGCAGGAAGTTCATGCGCGGATTGTCCTTGCGGCGAGTGGATCGGAGCGGTTCACTGACGCGCCGGGTCCTGGAATTCGGCGAGCCGCTGCAGCAGCTTCACGGCCGCCGCGAGCTCGGCCTGTTCCGCCGCCGACAGTTGCGCGTGCAGCGCGCGGAACAGCCAGTCGTCCTTGGCCGCGCGGTTGGCTTGCAGCACCTTGCGGAAACCAGGCGTGAGCGCGATCAGCGTCTGCCGGCCGTCGCTCGGATCGGGCGCGCCGGCGACCGCGCCGAGCGCCTCGAGCGTCGCGACCGTCACGCGCATCGATTGCGGGCGCACGCTTTCGGCACGCGCAAGCGCCGACACGGTCGCCGGGCCGTCGCGGTCGAGCCGCAGCAACACCGATTTCTGCGAGGACGTGAGGTCGTTCGGATGGGTCTGTTCCCGCAGCCGCCGCATCAGCTTGCCGACCGAGATGCGGAGTTCGCCGGCGAGACCGGCCAGCGGGAGTGGGTCGGGGGGAGACGATGGCGCGTTCATAAATTCAAGATAGCACATCGACAGTCAAACTGTACAGTTTGACTGTATATTTCAGCGTGTAAGGATCGCCCCCGCCGTGCCGGCCTTCGCCGCGGCGCCGCCTCCGTTCGGCCGCGTGATCCGGCTCTGCGATAATGCGGGCTTCTTTCCGTTTCCGCTCCGCCTTCCGCCATGACGCAGCCGTCCGCCCCGCTCTCCACCGACCTGCCGCCGATCTCCTGCCTGCCCGGCGACGCGCTGCCGTGGCTGCCGATGAGCGCCGACCTGCCGGGGCTCGCGATCAAGTACCTGCACATCAATGCGGCCGAGGACACGCTGACCGCGCTGCTGAAGATGCCGGCCGGCGGCACGCTGCCGCGCCATCGTCACGACGGCGAGGTGTTCGTCCATACGCTGCAGGGTGCGTGGCGTTACCGCGAATACGACTGGATCGCGCACGCCGGCTCGACGGTGCTCGAACCGGCCGGCTCGGTGCACACGCCGGAAACCCTCGGCGCGCCGGGCGAGGACGTGATCACGCTGAACGTGATGCGCGGCGACCTCGTGCTGCTCGACGACGACGGCCGCGAAACGGCGCGCGAGAACTGCCGCGTCGCGCTGCTGCGCCAGCGCAAGCATGCGCGTACGGCGCCGGATGCGGCCACGGCGTTCGTCACGCGATAAGACACGCGGCGGCGGCGCGACGCGATTCGCATCGCGCCGGCTCCCGTCACGCCTGAACCGCGCGAGCGCCCTGCGGCCCAGGTTTCCGCCGAGCGGCCTGCCCGCCCGTTACCGGAAACGCCGGAAAAACCGCCGAATATCGTCGGCGAGCAAGTCCGGCTCCTCCAGCGCCGCGAAATGGCCGCCGCTCGGCATGTCGGTCCACTGCACCACGTCGAACACGCGTTCGAGCCAACTGCGCGGCGGACGGCTGATCTCCTTCGGAAAGCGCGCGAAGCCGACGGGCGCCGCCACGCGTTGCCCCGGCGCGAAGCGCATCGGCTGCAGCCGGTTTTCCCAATACATCTGCATCGACGAGCCAATGCAGCCGGTGAACCAGTAGAGCGATATGCCCGTCAGCAGCGTGTCGTGCGAAAACCGCCGCGCGACGTCGCCGTCGCAATCGCTCCACGTGCGGAATTTCTCGGCGATCCAGGCGGCCAGCCCGGCCGGCGAATCGTTGAGCGCGACGGCCAGCGTCTGCGGTTTCGTCGCGTGCACGTGCGCGTATCCGCCTTCCATCGCGACCCAGTCGGTGCGCTGCTTCAGGAATGCCTGCTCGTCGTCGGTCAGCGGCGCGGCCGGGTCGATCGCCGGCTCGTAGCTGCCGGGCAGGTAGTTCAGATGGACACCGTCCACCCTGTCTGCATGTCGCGCGCCGAGCGCCACCGACACGGCCGCGCCGATATCGCCGCCCTGCGCGCCGAAGCGCCGATACCCGAGGCCTGCCATCAACCCGGCCCAGCGATCGGCGACCTGAAACGCCGACATGCCGGGTGCCGCCGGCGCCGGCGAGAACAGGAAACCGGGCAGCGAGGGCACGACCACGTCGAACGCGTCGTCAGGATCGCCGCCGAATGCCGCCGGATCGCACAGCCGATCGAGCAGCGCATCGAATTCGAACACGGAGCCCGGCCAGCCGTGCGTGATGACGAGCGGATAAGGTGTCGGTCCCGCGCCACGCCGATGGATGAAATGCACGCGCTGCCCGTCCACGTCCGCGACGAACTGCGGCAGCCGGTTCAGCGCATGCTCGAGCGCACGCCAGTCGAAGCCCCCGGCCCAGTACGCGACCAGCTCGCGCAGCCATGCGCCGTCCACTCCCTGCTGCCAGGGCTCGGCGGGGGTCAGCGTCGGCAGGCGCGCGTCGCGCAGGCGCCGGCGCAGATCATCGAGCGCTTGATCAGGTATCGCAATGTCGAACGGTACGGCGTGCATCGTGTCTCCTCGCGAAGCATGTCGACGAGATTCTGCGCGCTTTTTCCGACTCGCGCCGGCGGCGGGCGGCCGCGCACGTCAGCCCGTTTCCCGCTCGTCCGCCCGCGCGTCGCGCCGCAGCGCCTGCGGCGGCACGCCGAACCCGCGCACGAACGCCTCGCGCATGTGCCGGCGGTCGCGAAAACCGTTCTCCTGCGCGATCACGTCGAGCGGATGGCGGCTCTGTTCGATCATCAGCCGCGCCGCTTCGAGCCGCAGCCGCTCGATCGCCTTCGCCGGCGACTGTCCGGTTTCGAGCGTAAATATGCGGCTGAACTGGCGCGGACTCAGGTGCACGGCCTCGGCCAGATCCTCGACGGTCAGCGCGCGGCCGAGGTTTTGCCGCGCGTAGTTGAGCGCGTTCTGGATCCGGTCGGATTTCGGCGCGAGATCGAGCATTTCCGAATGCTGCGACTGGCCGCCGGCCCGGCGCTGGTGCATCACCAGCTTGTGCGCGACCGCCCGCGCGGCATCGGCGCCGAGATCCTTTTCCACCATGGCGAGCGCGAGATCGAGCCCGGCCGTCATCCCGGCCGACGTCCAGATCGGGCCGTCGACGATATAGATCCGGTCGTCCTCGACGCGAATCTCCGGGTAATGCCGCTGCATGTCGCGGCCGAACGCCCAGTGCGTGGTCGCGCGACGCTGCGCGAGCAGCCCGGCCTCGGCCAGCACGAACGCCCCCGTGCAGATGCCGGCGATCCGCCGCGCACGCGTATTCGCGCGGCGCAGATAGGCGACGACGCCGGCCGGCGCCGGCGCGGCGAGCGGATCGTTGACGCCCGCGACGATCCACGTGTCGACGCCGATCCGCCCGCGCAGCGCGCGCGTGGCGACCGACAGCCCGAGCGACGAGCGCACGTCGCCGCCGTCGACCGAATAGTTGTCCATCGCGTAGAACGGCTTCTCCAGACCCATGTTCGCGTACTCGAACACCGACTGCGCGGCGAGCGCCATGATCTGGAAGCCGTCGCTGATCAAAAAGCCGATTCGGTGCATGTGCGTCCTCCGGTCCCGTGTCGATCGCTGCGATGTCCGGAATCATACCCATCTACGTCATTTGTGTCGAAGCGCTTCGAGGCCAGAATGCTTTCACGCCATCCGGCCATCCTCATCGAAACGGAGTACATCATGACGCAAGCCCATCGCGGTACCGCCCTCATTACCGGCGCGTCGTCGGGCATCGGCGCCGTCTACGCGGACCGCCTCGCGCGCCGCGGCTACGACCTGATCCTGGTCGCGCGCAGCCGCGAGCGCCTGAGCGCCCTCGCCGAGCGCATCACGAACGACACGCAGCGCAGCGTCGAGATCGTCGACGCGGACCTCAACGACCGCGCGGCGCTCGCCGCCGTCGAAGCCAAGCTGAAACAGGACGCGAGCATCACGCTGCTGGTGAACAACGCGGGCATCGGCACGCATGCGCCGCTGCTCGACAGCGACGTCGACGCGATGACGCGCATGATCGACCTGAACGTGACCGCGCTCACGCGCCTGACCTATGCGGCGGTGCCCGGCTTCGTCGCACGCGGGCGCGGCGCGGTGATCAACATTTCGTCGATCGTCGCGATTTCGCCGGAAACGCTGAACGGCGTGTACGGCGGCAGCAAGGCGTTCGTGCTCGCGTTCAGCCAGTCGCTGCATCACGAGCTCGCCGGCAAGGGCGTGCAGGTGCAGGCCGTGCTGCCCGGCGCGACGGCCACCGATTTCTGGCAGACGGGCGGCCTGCCGCTCGAGCACCTGCCGAAGGAAATCGTGATGACCGCGCAGGACATGGTCGATGCGGCGCTGGTCGGGTTCGAGCGCGGAGAACTCGTCACGATCCCGTCGCTGCACGCGGGCGACGAATGGGACGCATACGAGGCCGCGCGCCGCACGATGGCGCCGCACCTGTCGGCCGATACGCCCGCGCCGCGCTACACCGCGGCGCGCTGATTGCCGGCGGGATCCGCGTCGCGCGGTGCGGCGCGCACGCCCAGCAGCATCGCGACCGCGCACGCGGCCAGCAATCCGGCGATCATCAGCATCGCCGAATCCATGCTGCCGGTGCGCGTGCGGATCACGCCGACGATCCACGGCGTGATCATCCCGCTCGATACGCCGATGCTGCTGATCAGCGCAATGCCGCCTGCCGCACCGGCACCCGCGAAATACGCGGACGGCACGGCCCAGAACACCGGATGCGCGGCGAAGATCAGCATCGCCGCGATCGACAGCAGCGCCATCATCGCGACGATGCTCGGCAGATGCAGCGTCAGCAACGCGAGCGCCACCGCGCCGCCGAACGCGCATGCGGCGAAATGCCGGCGGCGTTCGCGCTTGCGGTCCGAGCGCCGCGCGATCGCGATCAGGCCGGCCGCGCCGATCGCATTCGGCACGATCGACAGCAGGCTGATGTGAACCACGTCGTGAATGCCGAATTCGCGAATCATCAGCGGCATCCAGAACAGCAGCATCAGCAGCGCGGTCGTCAGCGAGAAATAGATGAACGCGAACAGATAGGTGCGCGGCTCGGCCAGCACCTGCCGCAGCGACGAAGCCGCGTGCGCGGGTGCCTCCGCGCGATCGGCGGCGAGGTCGGCCACGAGCCGCCGCCGGTCGTCGTCGGACAGCCAGCGCGCGTGTTCGGGGCGGTCGCACAGCCAGAACCATGCCATCACGCCGAGCACGAGCGCCGGCGCGCCCTCGATCGCGAACATCCATTGCCAGCCGTGCAGACCGAGCACGCCGGACATCCCGCGCATCAGCCAGCCCGACAGCAGTCCACCGACCATCCCGGCCACCGCGACGCCCGCATAGAAGATCGACAGCACCGACGCGCGACGGCGCGCGGGATACCAGTACGTCAGGTAGAACACGACGCCCGGGAAAAAGCCGGCCTCGAAAAGCCCGAGCAGGAAGCGCAGCACGTAGAACTGCCTTGCGCTGTCGACGGTGATCATCGCGACCGACACCGCGCCCCACAGGAACATGATCCGCGCGAACGTGCGTCTTGCGCCGAAGCGGCGCAGCAACGCGTTGCTCGGCACCTCGAACAGCACGTAGCCGACGAAGAACAGCACCGCGCCGAGGCTGTACATCGCGTCGGTGAGGCCGAGATCCTGCCGCATCTGCAACTGCGCGAAGCCGATGTTGCTGCGATCGAGGATCGACACGATGTAGCAGACGAACAGGAACGGCACGATGCGCATGCCGATGCGGCGGTACAGCGCGTCGTGGTCCGATGCATGAGGGCCGGACGCTGCGGCATGCGCGGCGTCTGCCGGGAGAGGGGCTGACATCGATCGTCTCCTCCACGGAAGTCAACAGGGAGCGGGCAGGACGTGCAACGCCGGTCGCCGCCGCCCGCCGACGGCGACCGGCCGAAGCCGACGTTCAGCCGCGCCGCGCGCCCTCGCCCTTCACGCCGAGCATCAGCGCCACGCCGCTCGCCACCAGCAGCGCGGCCAGCAGGTACACGGCGAGATCCATGCTGCCGGTGCGCGTGCGGATCATCCCGATCACCCACGGACTGACGATGCCGCTCGTGATCCCGATGCTGCTGATCAACGCGATCCCGGCCGCGGCGGCATTGCCGGACAGGTAGCGGGTCGGCACGGCCCAGAAGATCGGCAGCGCGGCGAAGATCAGCGTGGCCGCGATCGACAGGCACGCGAGCATCGCCGCGAAGCTGTGCAGGTGCAGCGTCAGCGCCGCGAGCGCGAGGCCGCCGCCGATCGTGCAGCACGCGAAGTGCTTGCGGCGTTCGCCGGTGCGGTCCGAGCGGCGCGCGATCAGCACCAGCCCGACCGCGCCCACCGCATTCGGCACGACCGTGTAGAGGCTCACGGCGACGACGTCGGTCACGCCGAAGTCGCGGATCATCAGCGGCATCCAGAAGTTGAGCGTCAGCGACGCGCAGGTCAGCGAGAAATAGATGAACGCGAACAGATACACGCGCGGATTCGCGAGCGCGGTCATCACGCTGCGGCCGTCGTGCGCATTGCCGTGTGCGCGGCCTTCGGCGCACAGCGCGGCGACGCGCGCCTTTTCGTCGGACGTGAGCCACGGCGCGTCCTGCGGCCGGTCGACGAGCAACGTGAACGCAACGAACGCGAGCAGGATCGCCGGCGCCCCTTCGATCGCGAACATCCATTGCCAGCCGTGCAGCCCGAGCACGCCGCTCATGTCGCGCATGATCCAGCCGGACAACAAGCCGCCGAGCACACCGGCCACCGCGACGCCCGCGAAGAACACCGAGATCGCCGCCGCACGCCGGTTCGCGGGGAACCAGTAGGTCAGGTACAGCACGATGCCGGGGAAGAAGCCGGCCTCGAACACGCCGAGCAGGAAGCGCAGCACGTAGAAATGCGACGGCTGCGACACGAACATCATCCCGGTCGACGCGAGGCCCCACAGCAGCATGATCCGCGTGAACGTGCGGCGCGCGCCGAAGCGCGCGAGCAGCATGTTGCTCGGCACTTCGCAGCACACGTAGCCGACGTAGAACACCGCGGCGCCGAGGCCGTACATCGCATCGCTGAAGCCGAGATCGTGCTTCATCTGCAACTGCGCGAAGCCGATGTTGATGCGGTCGAGAAACGACACGACGTAGCAGAGGAACAGGAACGGGACGATCCGCCACGCGATCTTGCGGAACAGCAACGCGTCGCTGAAGGCGGATGCGGAAGTCGGCGCCGACGCGCTCGCGTGCGCGAGCGTCGCTTCGGCGGGAAGCGATTGGGGCATGTCTCTCTCCAAACGGGCCGCGCGATGTCGAGCGCGCGGCAGTCTCCGAGGGCGTGCATGCGCCCTGCTTTCTTGTGAGACCGGATACGGTTGCCGGCACCGCGGCGCGATGCCGCCGCGACTGCCGCAACCTTCAGGGAAACGGCGAGGCGATCATGTGAGCGCCGCCCCGCCGCCGTGTGCCGCTCAGTCCTGCAGCGCGGCCCACATGTCCTTGTCGCGCTGCGCGGTCCAGATGCGCGGATGCGCGATGCCGCTCGCCTCGTCGAACGCACGCGACACGTCGAACGGCAGACAGTGCTCGTAGATGAACACGTGGCCGAACTTCGGGTCCATCGCTTCGCGCGTGAGCGCCATCGCGGCCTTCAGGTCGAGATTGCGCTCGACGGCCTTGCGGCCCTGCGCGAGCAGCGTCGTGACGAAATCCTTCGTGTAGTCGAGGCCCTTGTTCACTTCCGCCGGATTCAGCAGCGCGGGGCCGCGGCCCGGCACGAGCTTCTCGGCGCCGAGCGCGCGCAGCGCCTCGAGCGTGGCCGGCCACTGTTCGAGCTGCGCGTCGCCGCAATAGCACGCGGCGTCGTATTCGACGAGGTCGCCCGAGAACAGCACCTTCTGCGACGGCAGCCAGACGATCGTGTCGCCCTTCGTGTGGCCCGAGCCGACGTGCATGATCTTCACTTCGAGCTTGCCGAGGAACAGCGTGATCTCGCGCTCGAACACGAGCGTCGGCCAGGTCAGGCCCGGCACCGTCTCGACGCCGGCGAACAGGCGCGGGAAGCGCTCGATCTCCGACTTCATGTCGGCCTCGCCGCGCTCGACGATCATCTCGTACGTGCCGCGGCTCGCGATCACGTGCTGCGCGCCTTCGTCGAAATACGCGGACGCGCCGAGCACGCGCACCGCGTGGTAGTGCGACAGCACCACGTGCTTGATCGGCTTGTCGGTGACGCTGCGGATCTTCGCGATCAGGTCCTGCGCCATCGCGGGCGTCGCGGTCGTGTCGACGATCAGCACGCTGTCGTCGCCGATGATCACGCCCGAGTTCGGGTCGCCTTCGGCTGTGTACGCGTAGGCGTTCTCGGACAGCTTCGTCCAGGTGACTTTCTTCTCTTCCAGATCGGCTTGGGAGGCGAATGCTTTGGCCATTGTGCGTTCCGTGGCTGCGAGCCATGTGTTGAGGGGTGTCAGCGGATCATCTGCTCGCGCCGAATATTTGTCAATGGCAAACGTGCTTGTTATTGTCTAATACGGGTAAACCTGCGGGCTGGCGCGAGAAATGGCGTCGGATACCATGCGGGGTTTCGTCAACGGAAGAATCATCGCGTGCAGAACCACGAAGTCAGCGCGGACGATGCGCCGCCCAAGGCGCAGCGCGGCATCCAGAGTGTCGAGGTCGGCGGCCGGCTGCTCGACGCGCTCGCGCGCCGGCGCAAGCCGCTCGGGCTGTCGGAGCTGGCCGCGGCGGCCGATCTCTCCACCGCTCAGGCGCACACCTATCTCGTGAGCCTGACGCGACTCGCGCTCGTGAAACGCGACGCGCTCACCGGCAACTACGAGCCGGGCCCGCTGTCGCTGCGGCTCGGGTTGATGTCGATCGAGCGCCAGCCGGCCTACCGCGCGACGCTTCCGCACGCGGTGCGGCTCGCGGAAACGGTCGGCCTGAGCGTCGCGCTGTCCGTGCCGGGCGTGCTCGGCCCGACGATCGTGCGCATCGAGCACGGCGGCTATCCGTTGCACGTGAACCTGCACGTCGGTTCGGTGATGTCGCTCGACACGACGGCGACCGGCCGCGTGTTCCGCGCGTTCGGCGACGCCGCGCAACTCGACGCGATGGCGGCCAGCCAGGCCGGCGCGGGCGATACGCTGGCAGGCGCCGAAGGCGCGCCGGTCGCGCCGGACGCCGGTGCGCAACCCGTCGAACTCGACACGATCCGCATGCGCGGCATCGAACGCAGCATCGACCGGCCGAGCCCCGGCGTCAGCGGGATGTGCGTGCCCGTTTTCGATGCGCAGGGGCGCCTGCAACTCGCGTTGACGGTGATCGGTTCGACGGGATCGATCGATGTCGACTGGGACGGCCCGATCGCCGTGGCCTTGCGCGACGCGGCGCGGCAGGCGACCGCGTCGCTCGGCGCCGCAGGTGCGGACCCGGCGCCGGCGTCCGCGCCCGCGCCGGCCGCCGCGCGCGTACCGCCCGCGCTGGCCGACGACGCAAAAGCGCAGCGCGGGATCAATGCGCTCGACAGCACCGGCGAGCTGCTGCTCGCGCTGGTGTCGGCGGGCCGCGCGCTGCCGCTGCGCGATCTCGCGACGGCGGCCGGCATGCCGGCCGCGAAGGCGTTTCCGCATCTGGTCAGCCTGCAGAAGATCGGCCTGCTGAGCCGCGACGACGCCGGCTGCTTCGACGGCGGCCCGCTCGCGCAGGCGCTCGGCCTGATCGCGATGCAGCGCGTGTCGCCGACCCGCGATGCGGAAGCCGAGATCGTCGCGCTCGCCGGCGCGACCGACATGAGCGTGGCCGCCGCGACGCTCGGGCCGCTCGGGCCGACCGTGATCCGGCTCGAAGAATCGGCGCGGCCGCAGCACGTGAGCCTGCAGGTCGGCACCGTGATGTCGCTCGTCAATACGGCGATCGGCCGGATTTTCGCGTCCGGCATGTCCGACGACGTGCTGGCCGACCTGCTCGCCAACGAGCCGGTGCGCCTCGCCGGCGCGCACGCCGCGCCGGACGATGCGGCCTTCCGCGCCCGGCTCGCCGCGATCCGCGCGGACGAACTCGATTTCGCGTTCGACGCGCCGGTGCCCGGCATCGGGACGATCGCCGCGCCCGTATTCGATCACACCGGCAGCATCCGGCTCGTGATCGCGATCATCGGCTCGTCGCGCGGCTTCCCGCGCGGGCCGGACAGCGCGCTGGCGCAAGCGCTGCGGGCCGCGACGCGGCGGCTGTCGTGGCGCTTCGGGTGGATCGGCCGGTAAGCGCACTTTTTTCCTACGCCCGACTTCGTTCTTTCTCCACGCGAGGCCGTGCCGGCACGGCCTCGTCACGCCTGCCCGGCATGCCCGGGTGGCCGACATTCATGTTGCGCAGCAGCAACACAAATTGTCAGTAATTCTCATATAACGAAATCGCATTTCACAAGACGGTGCCGCTTCGCTATGATTAGGGTTATCCCTAACTCGCCACCTATATGGGGCTTCGTCATGCAAACGTCTAATGTCTCCGATCGTTCCACCCAATCCACTGGCTGGCTCGCACGTGTTGGCGAGCTGCTGGCAGAGGCCTGGGCGCTCCACCTCGAGAACTGCGAAGTCATCGCTGAAGCACACGCGCGTCTGCCGCGCTGAGCGAACGGCCGGCCGGCTGACGCGCTTGCGCTGACGCACGCCGACCGCGGCGGTCGCGCGGCGTACCCGACGGGCGCGCCGGGCATGTAGAAAGAGGCCGGGGTTCGTCCTTCCCGGCCGGATACGCGCACCGCATCGGCAGCGTTTCAAGGTCGTCTCGAGGCCGTGTTTCAGGCCGAGACCGGCGCCGATTCGTGTCGGCGCGGACCGTCGTCAGCCGGTTGCGGCCCGGACGGGATGCCATTCTTCGCGACCTGCGCGCGCTTGCGCCGGGCCAGGCGGACGGAAGATTCATCCGTTTTTGTGCCCCCGGGGCCGTCTGCCCGGCACGCCCTTCCTCTAAGCCGTTCGCCGGCTTTCCTCCGCGCCTGCGTCCGATCGCACCCGCCGTCGCTGCAGCGACGGCCGTGCGCCCATCTCCGCTCCCTCACACCTGAATCGAAGGCACGTCCTTCATGCACCGCAGCGCGAACATCGAGCGGCTGTGGCGGATGCTCGAAATCCGGTACAGCTTTTCGCGCAGGAAGCGCTCGTAGCCGGCCGTGCCGTCCACCGCGACCTTGATCCAGTAGTCGTACTCGCCCGACACCAGATACGCCTCGAGCACCTCCGGCAGCGCCGCCAGTTCGGCGCCGAAGCGCGCCAGCGCGTCGTCTTCATGGCGATCGAGCGTGACTTCGAGGATCACGATGTCCGCGTAGCCGAGCTTGCGCTGGTTGACCAGCGCGACATAGCCGTCGATGTAGCCGTCGAGTTCGAGTTGCCGCGTGCGGTTCCAGCAGGCGGTGGTCGACATGCCGATCTGTTCGGCCAGTTCGGCGTTCGACAGGCGCGCATTTTTCTGCAATGCCCCCAGGATCTTGCGGTCCTGATTGTCGAGCGTTTTCGGCGTGCGTTCGCGGGTAGCCATGATGAGAAGAATCTTCTACTGAAAATCGGCATTCTATCTGAACGGGATTCCGGTTTCAGGCGCGTTTTGCTGGAAAACAGGAAGCCTTTTAACCGGGCCGCTTGATACATTTTCTCCATGCCTGCTGCCCGGCACGCTCCCCGCGACAACCCCTCGCAGCGGGACGCACGGCCGCAATCACGAGTTGCGGTGCCGGCCGGCAGGCATGCGATTCCCCGCCGCCCGCACGCCTATCCGACCGCGTGCGGGGCCGGTGCCTGCTTCCCCGTTCCTGCCCATCCGTCATGTCGTTCAAGCTTTATCTGTCGTTCCTCGCCGCTTCCGTCGTCCTCATCTACGCGCCCGGCCCCGTCAACCTGCTCACGATGAACCAGGCGCTGCGCACCGGCTGGCGCCGCGCGCTGCCGTGCGTCTGGGGCGGCACGCTCGCCGTGCTGCTGCAACTCGCGCTGACCGCGCTGTGCCTCAATTCGCTGGTCCACCTCGACGAACACGCGCTGACCGTGCTGCGCTGGGCCGGCGCCGCGTATCTCGTCTGGCTCGGCGGCAAGCAATGGCTGAGCCGCGCGCCGGCCGGCGCAGCCGCGGCACCGGCCGACGTCGACGCGGGAACGGCGATCGCCGCGCCGGACGCCGACTCCGGACGCGCGCTGTTCTGGCGCGGCGTCGCGACTTCCGGGCTGAATCCGAAGACGCTGCTGTTCTTTCCGTCGTTCTTTCCGCAGTTCATCAGCCCGACTGCCGACTGGAGCCTGAACCTTCAATACCTGCTGCTCGCCGCGACGTTCGCGCTGCTGTTCGCGGGCGGCGTCGCGTCGATGGCGCTGTTCTCGCACCGGCTGAGCCGCGCGCTGCAGCGGCCGGCGCGGATGCGGGCCATGAACCGCGTGACGGGCGGGCTGCTCGTCGGGATGGGCGCGATCATGGTCGGCTGGAACTGAACGGCCGGCGTGCCGGCTCCGTGGCGGCAACCATCGGGCCCCGCGAAAAAGCAGCCGAACGCCGAATGCTTTAGGGTAGCGGCTGGTTCGTTGGACATGCCCTGCCGGGCGACTGAATGAAGCACGTCACTACCCGCCTGCGGCGCCTGTTCGCGCCGATCGGCCTGCACTGGTATCTCGCCCTCCTGCTCGCGCTCGATGCACTCATGGTGCTGCGCCCCGTCGTCGAACACGCGCGGCTCGGCCTGCATCGCGCTTGGCTCGCCGATGCGCTGAACCTCGTCGACAACATGGGGCTCGTCGTGCTGCCGCAGGTGGTCGTCGCGGCCGGCCTCGCGACGATGGCCATCGGCATCGTGCTGCGCGCCCGCGTCGCGTGGGTGCTGTCGATCCTGCTGCTGGTCGCGGCGGCCGCCATCAGCGTGCTCGGCGGCTATCGCAGCCACGCGGTGTTCGTCTATACGGCCGTGCTGGTCGTCGCGCTGCTGTACTACTGGCGGCACTTCGACCGCGCGAGCATCGCCGCCAGCAGCCTGTTCGCGTTGCTGAGCATCGTGTCGCTGCTGATCTACGCGACCTTCGGCGTGCTCTATCTCGGCGACGAATTCACGCCGCCCGTCCACGATCTCGCCACCGCCGTCTATTTCTCCATCGTATCGATGTCGACCGTCGGCTACGGCGACATCGTCCCGCACGCGCCGACCGCACGCCTGTTCACCGCGTCGGTGATCGTGCTCGGCATCACGGTGTTCGCGACGTCGATCAGCGCGGTCGTCGGCCCGGTGATCGGCGGCAATCTGAAACGGATCGTCAAGGGAGGCATTTCGAACGTGATCCGCAAGCATCATTTCCTGATCGTCGGCGCGACGCCCGTCGCGCATGCGGTGCACGACGGGCTGCGCAAGCGCGGCTACGCGGTGACCGTCGTCGTGCCGGCCGGCGTCGAGCACAACTATCCGGCCGCGACCGACCTGATCGTCGGCGATGCGACCGACCATGCGGTGCTGGAGAGCGCCGGCGCGGCGACCGCCCGCGCGGTGCTCGCGCTGCGTTCGGACGACGCCGAAAACGCATTCATCATCCTCGCGATTCGCGAGATCGCACCGTCGGTGCGCACGGTCGCGCTCGTGAACCAGCAGCGCAACCTCGAACGGCTGCGGCTGTTGAAGCCCGACATGGTGTTCTCGCCGCAGCAGCTCGCGGGCGAACTGCTCGCCAGCACGCTCAACGACGAACCGGTCGACAAGTCGGTGATCTCGCACCTGCTGTTCGGCACGACGGATGCCGCATGAGATCGTGAGCCGATGACCGCGTGACCGGAGCCGGCCGCCGCATGGCCGGTACAATCGCGCGATGTCCGAATTGCTCACTTACGGCGGCCTGTTCGCCGTGTCGATGGTCGCCGCGACCCTGTTTCCGCTCCAGTCCGAAGCCGTGCTCGCCGGCCTGCTGCTCGCCGGGCGCGAACCCGCGTGGGCGCTGGTGCTGGTCGCGAGCGTCGGCAACGTCGCCGGCTCGGCGATCAACTGGGCGCTCGGCCGCGGCATCGAGCATTTTCGCGAGCGCCGCTGGTTTCCGGTCAAACCGTCCGCGCTCGCGCGCGCCGAGCGCTGGTATGCGCGCTACGGCCGCTGGTCGCTGCTGCTGAGCTGGGCGCCGGTGATCGGCGATCCGCTGACGATGATCGCCGGCGTGCTGCGCGAGCCGCTGCCGACCTTTCTCGTCATCGTGACGATCGCGAAAGTCGGCCGCTATCTGGCCGTCGCGTGGCTCGTCACGCACTGACCTCCGCTTCCCCTTCGCCCGCCTGCGGGCCCGTGATCCGCGACATCCGCTAAAGATTTCGCGAAAGTTGCCGTATTAACGGGACCACGAGCGGTGACGCGTGCGTTCCGCCTCCTCTCACTCCCACTCAGGATGTCTCATGAGAATGACCCAATTGGGCCGAGTGAGCGTCGGCGCGCGTCTGGCCGCGCTCGCGTGCGCGCTCGTCGCCTTGCTGTTTACCGTGTTTGCGTGGACGCTCGCCCATTTCGCCGGCCAGCAGCTCGCCGATGAAGCGCATCAGCGGATCGCCGACAAGGAGCAGTCGATCCGCGCGATGGTCGACCTGTTCGACCAGGCATTGAGCGCCGAAGCCAACCGCTCGATGTCGCTGTTCGCGAGTTTCCTGCCGGCCGATTTCACGCTCGACCCGGCGCGCACCGTCGATATCGGCGGCGTGGCCGCGCCGACGCTTCTCGCGGGCGGCCAGCCGCTCGACCTCGATTACTCGATTCCCGACCAGTTCCTGAAGAAAAGCGGCGCGATCGCGACGATCTTCGCGCGCGACGGCGACGATTTCGTGCGCATCACGACGTCGCTGAAGAAGCAGGACGGCGCGCGCGCCGTCGGCACGAAGCTCGACCGCGCCGGCCCCGCGTATGCGCCGCTCGTCGCCGGGCGCAGCTACACGGGCCTCGCGAAGCTGTTCGGCCGGCCGTACATCACGCAGTACAAACCGGTGACCGATGCGGGCGGCCGCGTGATCGGCGCGCTGTTCGTCGGCCTCGACATCGGCGCCGAGCTCAAGCTCGTCGAAGACGGCATCCGCGCACTGAAGATCGGCGACAACGGCTACTACTTCGTGCTCGATGCATCGCAAGGCCCGTCGCGCGGCACCTTCGTCGTGCATCCCGATGCGGCCGGCCAGCGGGCCGACGACGCGCGTGCGCCCTACGCGCAGATGCTGGCGGCCGGCGAAGGCCGGCTCGCGTACACGTCGACCGATCCCGCCGCGCACGACGGCGGGCCGAGCGCGAAATTCGTGTCGTTCACGACGATTCCGCAGTGGCAATGGCTCGTCGGCGGCGTTGCGCTCGACGACGAGCTGCTTGCCACCATGCGCGCCACCCGCAACCGCTTCCTGATGATCGGCGCCGTGCTCGTCGCGGCGTTCGCGACGCTGTTCGTCATCGTCGTGCGACGCGTGGTGAGCCGGCCGCTGGAAGCCGCCGCGCGCGCGTCCGAACGCTATGCGGCGGGCGACCTCAGCGTGCGCATCCGCGACGGCGCGGGCGGCGCGCCCGGCGGCACGGGCAACGACGAGATCGGCCGGCTCGTGCAGGCGGTCGACGGGATCGGCGACGGCCTCGCGCGGATCGTCGCGCAAGTGCGCAACAGCGCCGCCGACATCGCGCACGGCACGGTCGGCATCGCGGCCGGCAGCGGCGACATCGCCGCGCGGATCGCGACGCAGGCCAGCAGCGTCGAACAGACGGCCGCCAGCATGGAGCAGATCACCGCCGCCGTGCAGCAGAGCGCCGAGCACGCGGCGCAAGCCAACGCGCTGGTCGCGGACGCGTCGGCCGCCGCGACGAACGGCGACGCCGCGGTGCAGCGCGTGGTCGCGACGATGGACGACATCGGCCGCGCGACGCGCCGGATCGCCGAGATCACCGGCGCGATCGAAGGCATCGCGTTCCAGACCAACATCCTCGCGCTGAACGCGGCCGTCGAAGCCGCCCGCGCGGGCGAACACGGCAAGGGCTTCGCGGTGGTCGCGGCCGAGGTGCGCGCGCTCGCGCAGCGCAGCGCGGCCGCGGTCAAGGAGATCGACGCACTGAGCACCGAATCGTCGACGACCGTCGAACAGGGTTACCGGATCGCGGACGCCGCGCGCGGCACGATGCGCGACATCGTCGCGCGGGTCGACCAGGTGCGCACGCTGATCGGCGAGATCAGCGCCGCGTCGCGCGAGCAATCGACCGGCATCGAGCAGGTGAACCTGGCCGTCACGCAGATCGGCGACGCGACGCAGCAGAATGCGCGGCTGATCTCGGATGCCGAGCGCGCGGCCGTCGCGCTGCGCGACCAGGCCGCGCAACTGTCGGACGCGGTCAGCGTGTTCCGGCTCGAACGCGACGCGTGACCGACGGCGGGCGATCGGCCGCGGCCGGGCCTCGACTACTTCTTGTCGCCGGCCAGGTCGATCGCCTTGTCCGAGCCGACCGCGTGGCGCAACTGGAACTTCTGGATCTTGCCGGTCGACGTCTTCGGCAGCTCGCCGAAGCGCACGGCCTTCGGCACCTTGAAGCCCGCGAGCAGTTGCCGGCAGTGCGCGACGATCTCCGCCTCGGTCGCGCTCGCGCCTTCGCGCAGTTCGACGAACGCGCACGGCACCTCGCCCCACTTCGGGTCGGGCATCGCGACGACGGCCGCCACGGCCACCGCCGGATGCCGGTACAGCGCGTCCTCGACCTCGATGCTCGAGATGTTCTCGCCGCCCGAGATGATGATGTCCTTCTTGCGATCCTTGATCCGGATATAGCCGTCCGGCATCAGCACCGCGAGATCGCCGGTATGGAACCAGCCGCCGTGGAACGCCTCGTCGGTCGCCTTCGGGTTCTTCAGGTAGCCCTTCATGCAGATGTTGCCGCGGAACATGATCTCGCCGAGCGTCTCGCCGTCGGCCGGCACCGGCGTCATCGTGTCCGGGTCGAGCACCGTCGCGCCCGCTTCGAGGTGGTAGCGCACGCCCTGACGCGCATTCAGCCGCGCGCGCTCCTCGTCGGACACTGCGTCCCAGTGCGATTGCTTCGCGCAAACGGTCGCCGGGCCGTAGACCTCGGTCAGCCCGTACACGTGCAGCAGGTCGAAGCCGATCTCCTTCATCTTCGCGATCACGGCCGGCGCGGGCGCCGCGCCCGCGACCATCGCGTGCACCGTATGGTCGATCCCCGCGCGGAACTCGGCCGGCGCGTTCGCGATCGCGCTCTGCACGATCGGCGCGCCGCAGTAGTGCGTGATGCGCTCGCGGCGAATCAGGTCGAACACGGTCTTCGCATCGAACTTGCGCAGGCACACGTTCACGCCCGCGCGCGCCGCGACGGCCCACGGGAAACACCAGCCGTTGCAGTGGAACATCGGCAGCGTCCACAGATACACCGCGTGCTTCGGCATGTCCCATTCGAGGATGTTACTGATCGCCGCGAGGTACGCGCCGCGATGGTGGTAGACGACGCCCTTCGGGTCGCCGGTCGTCCCCGACGTGTAGTTCAGCGCGATCGCCTCCCATTCGTCGGCGGGCGGCGTCCACGCGTAGTCGGGGTCGCCGCCGGCGACGAACGTCTCGTAGTCGGTCGCGCCCGCGAAACGGTCGGGGTCGGCCGGCAGCGCGTCGGCCACGCTGACGATCTTCAGGCCCGGCACCTCGAGCGCCGCGCGCTGCGCGACCTCCGCATATTCGGTGTCGACGATCAGCACCTTCGCCTCGCCGTGACGCAGCATGAACAGCACCGACGACACGTCGAGCCGCGTGTTGATCGTGTTCAGCACCGCGCCGGCCATCGGCACGCCGAAGTGCGCCTCGACCATCGCCGGGATGTTCGGCAGCAGCGCCGCGACCGTGTCGCCGCGCCCGACGCCGGCCTGCGCGAGCGCGCTCGCCAGCTGCTTCGCGCGCGTGCAGGTCTCGCCCCACGTGCGCCGCACGTCGCCGTGCACGATCGCGAGGCGCTCGCCGTAGACTTCCGCCGCCCGGATCAGGAAATCGATCGGCGTGAGCGGCACGTAATTGGCATCGCGGCGGCCGAGCCCGGCCTCGAACATCTGCGTCATGATCCTGTCTCCCGTGTTGTGTCGACCGGAGCGCATGCACCCCGGATCGTTTTGATGTGGTTCAATTGCCGACAGCCTAACGGGCGCTATTGTGAGCCGTCTGTCATCGAAACGACAGAGTGCCGCTCGAGCGCTGCGCGTTATCCCTATCCTCGCAAACCCGCACCCATGCACGACCATCCCGACGCGGCCGCCGCCCCGGCCGACCCGCCTCCCGCACCGGGCCCGCTGCCGCCGCTGGCGACACTGTTCGGCCAATGCGCGTGGTTCCGCACGCTGGCGCCCGAGCACCAGGCGCTCGTGCTAGCCCAGTCGCACGTCGAACAGTGCGAAGCCGGCGACGTGATCGCGCACCGGCTCGCGCCTTCCGCATACTGGATCGGCGTCCATCAGGGGCTGCTGAAGCTCGCGATCTTCAACGTGTCGGGGCGCGGCTGCACGTTCTCCGGCGTGCCGTCGGGCGGCTGGTTCGGCGAAGGCAGCGTGATCAAGCGGGAGCTGCGCAAGTACGAGGTCGTCGCGATCCAGCGCTCGACCGTGCTGTTCGTGCCGGTCGACACGTTCCATGCGCTGCTCGACACGAGCCTGCCGTTCACGCGCTTCGTGATCCATCAGTTGAACAACCGGATGGGCGAATTCATCGCGTCGATCCAGAACAGCCGGCTGCTCGACGTCGACGCGCGCGTCGCGCAGGCGCTCGCGCAGCTCTTCAACCCCGCGCTGTACCCGGATACCGGCCCGTCGTTGTCGATCTCGCAGGAGGAACTCGGGATGCTCGTCGGCGTGTCGCGCCAGCGGATCAACCAGGCGCTGCAGCAACTCGAGAAGCTCGGCGCGTTGCGGCTCGCGTACAACCAGATCGACGTCGTCGATCTCGATGCGCTCGCCCGCTTCGGCATGGAGCAGCTGTGAGCGCCGCCCGATACGCGAAACCGTCGCGATCGCGGCGGCGCATTCCGTCTGCGGAATCGGCCGACGGCCCGCGCGCCTCAACCTGACGATTCCGCCAGTTTCGCGACAGTAACCCGTGCCGGGCCGACGCCTATCATTCGGGTTCCCTTCACCGCCGCCCGATCACCGCCTGCCCCGCCGCCTCCATGTGGATCGTCAATCTCGCGCTCAGGCGCCCCTACACGTTCATCGTGATGGCCATCATGATCGTGCTGGCCACCCCGCTTGCGCTGATGCGCACACCGGTCGACGTGCTGCCCGCGATCAACATCCCGGTGATCAGCGTGATCTGGAATTACAACGGCTTCTCCGCGACGGAGATGACGAACCGCATCACGTCCGTGCATGAACGGGTGCTGACGACGACCGTCAACAACATCCAGCACGTCGAATCGACGTCGCTGCCCGGCATCGCGGTCGTGAAGGTGTTCCTGCAACCGGGCGCGAACGTGCAGACGGCGATCGCGCAGACGGTCTCGTCCGCGCAGGCGATCGTGCGGCAGATGCCGCAGGGCGCGACGCCGCCGCTCGTGATCACCTATTCCGCGTCGAGCATTCCGGTGATCCAGCTCGGGCTGTCGAGCAAGACGCTCAGCGAACAGTCGCTTGCCGACATCGCGCTCAACTTCCTGCGCCCGCAACTGATCACCGTGCCGGGCGCGCAGATCCCGTTCCCGTACGGCGGGCGCACCCGCGTGGTCGCGATCGACCTCGATCCGCAGGCGTTGCTCGCGAAGGGCCTCACGCCGGCCGACATCGTCAACGCGGTCAACGCGCAG
Source organism: Burkholderia sp. EMB26 (assembly GCF_024730645.1). NCBI lineage: Bacteria > Pseudomonadati > Pseudomonadota > Betaproteobacteria > Burkholderiales > Burkholderiaceae > Burkholderia > Burkholderia sp. EMB26. Next base: position 437,371 of record NZ_CP078071.1, on the reverse strand, counting down.
AATCTCGTGCTGCCGACCGGCACCGCGAAGATGGGCCAGACCGAATACCGGATCGACACGAACGCGTCCGCCGATACCGTCGCCGACATCAACGACCTGCCGGTCCAGACCGTCAACGGCGCGACGACCTACCTGCGCGAGGTGGCGTCGGTCCGCGACGGCTTCGCGCCGCAGACCAACGTCGTGCGCCAGAACGGCCAGCGCGGCGTGCTCATCTCGATCCTGAAAAGCGGCGACGCGTCGACGCTCAAGGTCGTGTCGGACCTGAAGGCGCTGCTGCCGAAGGTGATCCCGACGCTGCCCGAGGGGCTCACGATCACGCCGCTGTTCGACCAGTCGGTGTTCGTCAACGCGGCCGTCCAGGGCGTGATCCACGAGGCGCTGATCGCCGCCGTGCTGACCGCGATGATGATCCTGCTGTTCCTCGGCAACTGGCGCAGCACGCTGATCATCGCGATCTCGATTCCGCTGTCGATCTTCACGTCGCTGATCGCGCTGTCCGCGCTCGGCGAGACCATCAACATCATGACGCTCGGCGGGCTCGCGCTCGCGGTCGGCATTCTCGTCGACGACGCGACCGTCACGATCGAGAACATCGAGCGGCACCTCCATCTCGGTACGAACCTGCACGACGCGATCCTCGAAGGCGCGGGCGAGATCGCGGTGCCCGCGCTCGTGTCGACGCTGTGCATCTGCATCGTGTTCGTGCCGATGTTCTTCCTGACGGGCGTCGCGCGCTTCCTGTTCGTGCCGCTCGCGGAAGCCGTGGTGTTCGCGATGCTCGCGTCGTACGTGCTGTCGCGCACGCTGGTGCCGACGCTCGCGATGCTGCTGTTCCGCCCGCAGCAGGCGCACACCGGTGCCGACCATTCGGCGTCGCGCTTCGCCCGCATCCATCACGCGTTCAACCACGCGTTCGAGCGGCTGCGCGCGTGGTACATCGTGCTGCTCAGCATCCTGCTCGTGCGCCGCCGCTTCTACGCGCTGTGCTTCCTCGGCTTCTGCGTGCTGTCGACCGGCCTCGTGTTCATGCTCGGCCGCGATTTCTTCCCGAACGCCGATTCCGGCAACATCCGGCTGCACATGCGCGCACCGACCGGCTACCGGATCGAGGAAACCGCGCGCCTCGCCGACCAGGTCGAGCGCGTGATCCGCGAAACCGTGCCGCCCGACGAGCTCGGCGCGATCGTCGACAACCTCGGCCTGCCGGTGAGCGGCATCAACCTGTCGTACAGCAACGCGGGCACGATCGGCACGCTCGACGGCGAGCTGCTGATCGCGCTGAAGCCCGGCCACCGCGCGACCGGGCACTACGTACAGACGCTGCGCACGCTGCTGCCGCAACGCTTCCCGGGCGTCGAGTTCTTCTTCCAGCCGTCGGACATCATCACGCAGATCCTCAACTTCGGGCAGCCGGCCGCGATCGACGTGCAGGTGCTCGGCAACGATCTCGCGAGTAACATGACCATTGCGAGCAGCCTGATGAAAAAGATCAGGCAAATCCCGGGCGCCGTCGACGTGCACGTGCTGCAACGCAACGACGAGCCGACCCTGCTGGCCGACATGGACCGTACGCGCATGCAGCAGCTCAATCTCTCCGCGCAGAACGTCGCGCAGAACATGCTGATCTCGCTGTCGGGGAGTTCGCAGACGACGCCGTCGTTCTGGATCAACCCGCGCACCGGCGTCCAGTACCCGCTGCAGATCCAGACCCCGCAATACAACCTGTCGTCGGTCGACGACCTGCTCGGCACGCCGATCTCCGCCAGCGGCCGCGCCGGCGCGCCGCTGCAACTGCTCGGCAACCTGGTGCAGGTCCGCAGTACCGTGAACCCGGCCGTGATCACGCACTACAACATCCGCCCGGCGATCGACGTGTACGTGAGCGTCGAGGGCCGCGACCTCGGCGCGGTCGCGGGCGAGATCGACCGCATCGTGTCCGACGCGCGCGCGACGCTGCCGCGCGGCACCGCCCTCGCGATGCGCGGCCAGATCGAGACGATGCGCACGTCGTATCTCGGCCTCGGCGCGGGCGTCGCGATGGCGATCGTGCTCGTCTACCTGCTGATCGTCGTCAATTTCCAGTCGTGGCTCGACCCGCTGATCATCATCAGCGCGATGCCGGCCGCGCTCGCCGGCATCGCGTGGATGCTGTTCGTCACCGGCACGCACCTGAGCGTGCCCGCGCTGACCGGCGCGATCATGACGGTCGGCGTCGCGACCGCGAACAGCATCCTGGTCGTGTCGTTCGCGCGGCAACGGCTCGCGGCCGGCGCGCCGCCGCTCACGGCCGCGCTGGAAGCCGGCGCGACGCGGATCCGGCCGGTGCTGATGACGGCGCTCGCGATGATCATCGGGATGGTGCCGATGGCGCTCGGTCTCGGCGAAGGCGCCGAGCAGAACGCGCCGCTCGGCCGCGCGGTGATCGGCGGGCTGCTGTTCGCGACCGTTTCGACCTTGCTGTTCGTGCCGCTCGTGTTCGGCGGCGTGCATTCACGGCTGGCCCGTCGGCGCGCGCGCCAGGCCGGACACTGACTTTCGCCCCACTACCCGGTTGAATTGGTTGAATTCATGGAAGAGAAACATCACAGCGCCGTCGGCATCCAGGTGGACGAACACGGCATGCACCTGCCGACGCGCGCGTCGGTGTCGCGACGCGGACGGGTCGTCCTGATCGTGATCGGCGTACTGCTGGCCGCCGGCGCCGCGCGCACGCTGATCGTCAACGGGCTGAACCGCAACCGGCTCGACGCGGTCGCCGAGCAGAACACGCGCCAGTACGTGAACGTCGTGCATCCGGTCGACGCGGCCACCGGCGGCAAGCTGACGCTGCCCGGCACGCTGCGCGGCTTCGTCGAGGCGCCGATCCATGCGCGCGCCAGCGGCTACGTGCTGCGCTGGCAGGCCGATATCGGCGCGCACGTGAAACAGGGGCAAACGCTCGCCGAACTCGATACGCCGGAGCTGAACCAGGAACTGGCGCAGGCCACCGCGCAACGTCAGCAGGCGCAAGCCGCGCTCGCGCTCGCGAAGACGTCGTTCGACCGCGCGCAGCAGTTGCGCCAGCGCGATGCGGTGTCGCAACAGGAACTCGACGACCGGCAAGGCGCGTTCAACCAGGGCACCGCGAACCTCGCGGCGGCCGATGCGAACATGCGCCGCCTCACCGAACTGAAGGGCTTCCAGCGGATCGTCGCGCCGATCGACGGGATCGTCACGCAGCGCAACGTCGACGTCGGCGATCTCGTCAATTCCGGCAACGCGGGCCGCGCGCTGTTCACGGTCGTGCAGGCCGACCGGCTGCGCCTGTACGTGCAGGTGCCGCAGGCGTATGCGCAGCAGGTGAAGGTCGGCCAGCACGTGAGCGTCGCGCAGGCCGAGCTGCCGGGGCGGACGTTCGACGGCACGATCACGCGCACGTCCGAGGCGATCGACGTCGCGACGCGCTCGCTGCAGATCGAGATCACGCTGCCGAACCCGGACGGGCGGCTGCTGCCCGGCGCGTACGTGCAGGCGACGCTGCCGATGACGCCGGTCGGCCGCCTGCAGGTGCCGGCCAATACGCTGCTGTTCCGCGCCGAAGGCCCGACGGTTGCGACCGTCGATGCGAACGGCCAGGTCCACCTGAAGCAGGTGACGGTCGTGCGCACGATCGGCCAGACGCTCGAAGTCGACGGGCCGATCACGCCGAACGACCGCCTCGTCGCGAACCCGAGCGACGCGCTCGCGAACGGCGACCGGGTCGTCGTGCAGGCGCCGGCCGCGCAGCCGGCCTCCGCGGTCGCGGGAGCGAAGTCGTGAGCGCGATGCGCACGCGCGTGCGGCCCGTGGCGCTCGCCGCCATCGTCGCGGCCGCCGTCGCCGCCGGCTGCACGGTCGGCCCGGATTACCGGCGCCCGCCCGTCGATACACCGGCCGCGTGGCGGCTCGATCCGGCCGACCAATACTGGCAGCCGGCCGCACCGGCCCGCGCGTCGCTCGATCCGGTCTGGTGGACCGCGTTCGGCGACGCGCAGCTCGACGCGCTGGAAGCCGACGCGCTGCGCAACAACCAGAACCTGAAGGCGGTGGCCGCGCGCTACGACCAGGCGAAGGCGACGCTCGCGTCGGTCGCGTCCGCGCAGTATCCGGCCGTCGGCCTGAACGCGAGCGGCCAGCGCTTCAAGATCTCCGCCGACCGGCCGCAGACCAACTACGCGACGCGCAGCATGTCGACCGTGCAGAACGAGATCCAGGTCGGCGCGGCGGTCAGCTACGAACTCGACCTGTTCGGCCGCGTGCGGCGCAGCGTCGAAGCCGCGCAGGCCAGCTCCGAGCAGGCGCGCGACGATTTCGCGAATGCACGCCTCGTGCTGAGCGCCGATCTCGCGTCGAGCTATTTCGCGTTGCGCGAACTCGACACCGAGATCGACGTCGTCAAGCGTTCGATCGATCTGCAGCAGAAGGCGCTGGATTACGTGAGCGCGCGCCACGACCTCGGCGCGGTATCGGGGCTCGATCTGCTGCAGCAGCGCGCGCAGCTCGACGCGACGCGCACGCAGGCGCAACTGCTGATCCAGCAGCGCGCGCAGGTTGAAACCGCGATCGCGACGCTGGTCGGCGCGCCCGCCCCCGAATTCTCGCTGCCGCCGCGCGTGGTGCCGATCAACGCGCCCACGCTGCCGACCGGCATGCCGAGCGACCTGCTGCAACGGCGCCCCGACGTCGCGTCGGCCGAGCGCGCGATGGCCGCCGCGAACGCGCAGATCGGCGTCGCGCGCGCCGCGTATTTCCCGCGCATCACGCTGTCGCCGGACCTCGGCTGGGACGCGACCCGCTTCGCGGGCCTGTTCACCGTGCCGGCGCTGCTGTGGTCGGTCGGCGGGTCGCTCAGCCAGCCGCTGTTCGAGGGCGGCAAGCTGAAGGCCGGCGTCGATTTCGCGCAGGCCGGCTACGTCGCCGCGCAGGCCAGCTACCGGCAGACCGTGCTCACCGCGTTCCAGGAGGTGCAAAATGCGGTGACCGGCCTGTCGGTGCTCGCGCAGGCCGCGCAGCAGGCCTCCGCGGCCGTCGACGACGCACGCAAGCTCGTGTCGCTCGCGCAGGATCGCTACGCGGGCGGCCTGACGCCGTTCATCGACGTGCTGACGGCCCAGCAGCAACTGCTGACGAGCGAGCGCCAGGCCGTGCAGATCCAGGGCCAGCGCGCGGCGCTCGTCGTGTTTCTCGCGAAGGCGCTCGGCGGCGGCTGGGACGGCAATGCGGCGAGCGGCCCGGCGCCGTCCGACGTCGCGTCGGCGGCCCCGCAGCGCGGCGCGGGTGTCGGCCCTTGACCCACCCTTAACCGGTTACGCGGAAAGCGAACATGAAAGTGCTGATCGTCGAAGACGAACCGAAAGTCGTCGAATACCTGAAGAGCGGCCTGACCGAGGAAGGCTGGGTCGTCGACACCGCGCTCGACGGCGAGGACGGTGCGTGGAAAGCCGTCGAATTCGACTACGACGTGGTCGTGCTCGACGTGATGCTGCCGAAGCTCGACGGCTTCGGCGTGCTGCGTGCGTTGCGCGCGCAGAAGCAGACGCCCGTCATCATGCTGACCGCGCGCGATCGCGTCGACGACCGCGTGCGCGGCTTGCGCGGCGGCGCCGACGACTACCTGACCAAGCCGTTCTCGTTCCTCGAGCTGATCGAACGGCTGCGCGCGCTGACGCGCCGCGCCCGCGTGCAGGAATCGACGCTGATCTCGATCGGCGACCTGCGCGTCGACCTGATCGGCCGCCGCGCGACCCGCGACGGCACGCGGCTCGACCTCACCGCGCAGGAATTCCAGCTGCTCGGCGTGCTCGCGCGGCGCAGCGGCGAGGTGCTGTCGAAGACGACCATCGCCGAACTCGTGTGGGACGTGAACTTCGACAGCAATGCGAACGTCGTCGAAACGGCGATCAAGCGCCTGCGCGCGAAGCTCGACGGCCCGTTCGCGGACAAGCTGCTGCACACGATCCGCGGGATGGGCTACGTGCTCGAAGCGCGCGAGGACGGCGACGCGGAGCGGCGCGCATGAAACGCTCGATCATCCTGCGGCTTTCGGCGATGTTCGGCATCGTGTCGCTGCTCGTGTTCACGCTGGTCGGCTGCGGGCTGTTCGTGATGATGGAGCGCCAGCTGTTCGCCGAGTTGCGCGCGACGATCGACACGCGCGCCAAGGTCGCCCAGATGATCGTGTCGCACGCGACCACGGCCGCGCGCGGCCGCCTGATGCAGGAAAAGCTCGCCGATCTCGAGCCGCCCGACGGCTCGACGCACTACCAGGTAATCAGCGACAACCCCGCGTTCCGCTTCGGCAGCCCTGTCGACGGCGTGCCGCTCGACCCGCCGTTCGGCGCGTTCCAGCGCTACCAGCTCAACGACAGCAGCTACGCGGTGATGACGAAAACCATCACGCTCGCCGGCGCCGGCGAGCGGCCGACGCTGCAACTGGTGGTCGCGACGTCGTGCGAACGGACGCAGCGGATGCTGCGCCGCTTCGGCTGGACGCTGGCCGCGCTGATCGCGACGGCCACCGTCATCACGCTGCTGCTGAGCCGCGCGGTCGCGCGCTTCGGGCTCGCGCCGCTCGACCGGCTGTCGCAGGACGCGGCGAGCGTGAGCGCGACGAACCGCCGCCAGCGGCTGCACACCGACGCGCTGCCGACCGAGCTGCGCGATCTCGCAACGTCGTTCAACGGCGCGCTCGAACGGATCCAGCAAACCTACGCGCGGCTCGAAGCGTTCAACGCGGACGTCGCGCACGAGCTGCGCACGCCGATCAGCATCCTGATCGGCCAGACCCAGGTCGCGCTGACGAGCCGCGACCGGTCGGTCGACCGGATGCGCCAGACACTGCAGTCGAACCTCGAGGAATTCGAGCGGCTGCGCGTGATCATCAACGACATGCTGTTCCTGTCGCGCAGCGACCGCGGCGAACGCGCGACCGACCTGAAGGACGTATCGCTCGCCGACGAGGTGCGGCGCATGCTCGACTTCCTCGAAATCCCGCTCGACGAGGCGCGGTTGCGCGCCGAACTGCACGGCGATGCGCGCGCGGCCGTCGATCCGTCGCTGTTCCGCCGCGCGATGACGAACCTGCTGATCAACGCGATCCAGCATTCGGCGCCCGGCGCGACGCTGAACGTGACGATCACGCGCCGCGACGCGCTCGTCGAAATGGCCGTGTCGAACCCCGGCGAGCCGATCGACCCGGTGCTGCGCTCGCATGTGTTCGAGCGCTTCTACCGGCTCGAGGAAGCGCGCGCGAACAGCAAGGAAAACCACGGGCTCGGGCTGTCGATCGTCAAGGCCGTGGCCGAGATGCACGGCGGCGGCGTGTTCGTCGCGTGCTCGGGCGGCGTCAACACGTTCGGCTTCTCGGTATCGACGCAACCCTGCTCGGGCGGGCCGCTGCGGCCGGCCGATGTCGTCGGCGCGGTGGATTCGGCCGATTCGGCCAATCCGTCTGGTCCGCGCGACGCGCGGGCGGCGCACGCGCCGCGCGCGCTGCACTGACGGCGGTCGCGCGCCGCCGAGGGCAGTTTTCTTCAATACGGGCCGACGCGGCGCCCGTAGTCTCGATACGACTTTCGACATGTCGCATGGAGACACCTGATGAGCATGCTGGTTTCGATGGCCGCGTTCGCGCTCGCCTCGTCGATCACCCCCGGTCCCGTCAACATCGTCGCGCTCAGCGCGGGCGCCCGCCACGGCCTCGGCGCGAGCCTGCGCTACGCGGCCGGCGCGACGCTCGGCTTCGTCGCGCTGTTCCTGCTGATCGGCCTCGGCCTGCACGCGGCGCTCGCGCGCTGGCCCGTGCTGACGACGGCCACGCAGTGGTCGGGAATCGCGTTCCTGCTGTACATGGCGCTGCGGCTCGCGCTCGACGACGGCCGGCTGTCGGCCGATCCGCACGTGGCCGGCCCGTCGGCGGCGTCCGGCGCGGCGATGCAGTGGCTCAATCCGAAGGCATGGCTCGCGTGCGTGGCCGCGATGGGCGCATATGCGGCCGATGGCGACCGCGCGCAGGTCTGGCAGTTCGCCGCGCTGTATCTGGTGATCTGCTTCGCGTCGATCGCATGCTGGGGCTATGCGGGCGCGTCGTTGCGGCACCGGCTCGCGAACGCACGGCGCATGCGCGTGTTCAACCGGCTGATGGCGCTGCTGCTCGCGGGCAGCGCGCTGTTCCTGCTGGACGTGTAGCGGCTTCGCCGGTCAGCGCATCGCGCTGCGATACTGTCCGGGCGTCGCGGCCGCGATCCGCCGGAATGCGCGCTGGAAATGCGCCTGGTCCGCAAAGCCGGCGTCGAGCGCGACTTCGGCGATCGGCCGGCCGCGGCGCAACTCGGTGCGGCCGTACTGCACGCGCCGATCGATCAGGAACGCATGGGGCGTCATCCCGTAACGCGCATTGAACGCGCGGATCAGGTACGACGGCGACAGGTCGGCCGCCGCGCAGATCGCATCGAGCGTGACGGACTCGCGGCAATGGGCGGCGATGTAGTCGGCCGCGCGCGCGAGTTTCGCGTTGTCGTCTCCCGGCCGCCGGTCGGGCAGTTCACGATCGAGCGCGCCGTGCAGCGCCGTGAAGAATTCGACCGCCGCACTTTCCTTGCCGAGCGCATCGATGCCGGGCGACACGAGCGTGCGATAGAAGCCGCCAAATTGCGCGAACAGGTCGCCGCGGTCGGTCCACTTCGGCGAAAACCCGTGGAAATCGCGGTTCGGATCGTGCCCCAGCGAGTGTTGCAGCCGCGCGAGCCACGGCACGTCGACATAGACCATCCGGTATGCCCACGCATCCGGGCCGTAGGGATTGCAGGCGTGTACCTGCTCCGGATCGATGATCACGAGCACGCCGCGGCCGACGTGCGCGTTCGTCGCACCGTTTACGTACGTGCTCGTGCCGCCGACGATCGCGCCCACCGACAGCGTGTCGTGCGTGTGCTTCGCATAGCAGATCGCACGCCCGTCGTCGACCGTGCGCGCCTCGATGAACGGCAGCGCGGTATCGCGCCAGAACGGCGACGGTACGGTGGATCGGTTGGCGGTACGGTTCACGCGGCGGGCTCCGGTTCGGACGAATGCTCACCGTACAAGACTGTGCGGTGCCGCGCAACCGCACCGTCCGGCTTCGATGTTCGGTTGAATCGTGCCCACGACGATGATCGTGGGCACGATCCTGCCCGTCGCCGGCGCCCGACACGATGTCGCGCTTGGGCCGGGACATCGCGCCCTGTACCCGCCTACAGGCGTTTCCGCCTGCTCGGGCGCCGACGTCGAGACGATCGGGTCAGGCCGGCACGTAGATCTTCGGATCCCACCAGTAGTAGCCGAACAGTTCCTGGTTCTGCCCGCCGACGAGCTTGTAAAGCGCGAAGCAAACGCCGAAATATTCGGTGCCGCTTTTCCGGACCGACGAGTCGAAAGTCGCGAACGTGAGTTGCTTCTTCAGCGGCGGGAGGCCATTGCGGCTCCCCGAATCCGGGTTGGGTTCCACCGCGCCATTGCGGACGACGGTGTTGCAGACGAACGGGTTGAATACCTCGTCGCCTTGATAGCGCGGGATGTTGTAGATGATCACGGCATCGTCGGAGTTGTCGTAGATCGACACGCCGGTGAACTGGACGCGGTCACCCGGATATGCGGTGATTTCCAGGTCGGCCGTACCCTGCCCCTTGACGCCACGCGCGCCGGTGCAAATCAGGAACTGGCCATTGTGGGCGATGCCCGTCGGCTTGTTCGGATCCTGGCTCGGATTCGGATACGTTTTCTTGACCCATTCCGTATCGATCACCGCGATGATGTTGATGTCCTGTGCGCTCGATGCAAGAGTGACTTCGGTAGCCATGGCTGATCTCCATTCATTAAGCGTTATGAATTTAAATCCGACGACGCGTCATTGGCGCGTCAAGGACAATATCGCCCTCTTCGGCAATCGAAATCAATTACAGTCGATTACGCGGCGACGAACGTTTTAATTCAGACCCAACAACCCGATTCCAGACCGAAAAAATCCATAAAATCAATTACAGTCGATTACACCGCGACATCGACCCCACCTCGTCCGCGAAAAGCAACTTTCATTAAAATAAATCCCCCATCAAACCTGACAGGTACTAAAACCAATATAAATGGCCAATACTGAAAAAGCGCATCGCCGATGCGCCACGCGCACCGCACGGGCAATTGGCCCACCACGGAGGCATTCCAATGAAAGTCGATCCGAACAGCATCAATCTGGAAAAAGCCGCTCAGTCCATTCAAATTCTTGCAGTTATCGACACGAATTACATAAAGAGAAGTCACCCCAATCCGAGCCTGAACGCGCAGAACCCGACCAACATCCCCAGCACTGCGTTGTTCATGCTCAACGGCCACGCGCCCGGCGTGAGCAGTTCGGAGGGAAACGGTAATCTGGGCCTGAAATTGAATGTCGGCGACAAGGTATCCCTGATGGGGACGTCGCTGGCCGACAATTCCGGAGACGCTGCGCTGATTTACCACGTCCAGCAATACTCGGGCGCTCAGGTGTTCGCTCCGTTTACCGCGGTGACCATCGAACAGGCTGGCGCGGCGAGCGCTGCCGAAACGCCGGACCTCATCGCGACCTCGGCGCAATCCCAGGTCTTCCAGGCATTCGAATCCGTCGCAAAATCCGCCGGATCCGAGTACCTCGCCACGTCTTTTGCGCTTTATACGCGGAGCCAGAACAGGAAATCCTTGTTCGGCTACTTCTTCTGGGTCTGGCAAGCCGCCGCTGCTTGACGCGAGCGCCGCCGACAACTCGCTCCGAAGCGATACGGGAGCGATTCAAGTCGGCAGATCTTGCGCGGCGCCCCGGAGGGTGCCGCGCCTTTTCCGCGACAAAACCAAAATGGAGCACCCGTATGACAGCCGATCTTGGAAGCCTCACGCTCGACCCGAGCGCGCAGCAAATCGACATCCTTGCGGTAATCGACACGGAATACATCAAGTGGAGATACCCGCATCCGAGCAGGCAGCCCGAATTACCGATCGCCGTCGATCACCGCGCCGTGCGCCTGCTGTATACCGGTGCGCGGGGCGGGTCGATCGGAAACGGCCCGGCCGACCCTGTTCTGACGCTGTATCCGGGCGACACGGTTTCACTGAGGGCAGTCTCCCTCTATGGGAACGTGGACGACGCGGTGCTGATTTATCAGGTTTCGCACCTGTTCGGCCAGCAGGTATTCAACCCGTTTTCGCAGGACTTCCTCGACGTGAACGCCGTGCAACTGAATCCTGAAACGCGCGACGGCCTGCCGCCGGTGACGAAGCCGCAGACTTTCGTCAGCATTGGCTCCAAGGCAAGAGAGAGCGGGATAGAAACGCTTGGCGCGTGCTTCGGGCTCTATACGCTGGAAAGAAGCACCCAGGAGCTGGTCGGATACTACTGGTGGGACTGGTTCGTCACGTGCTCCTGATATTCGCCTTCCGGCGTTGACGGCTCACCCGTTCCGCGGCAATAGTCACGAAATGGGCTGGCGGCATGCACGGCATCCGCCAGCATCGGCAGTGGCGCCGACTCTTTCCGGCCGACATTCGACCTGCTGCCATCGCGGCCGGCGAATACGTCGTCGGTCGGGTACCGCGCGGGTGAAGCACGCGCGGTACCCGATCTCACGCGTGGTTGCCCCGAGCCGGCACGGATCTCTCGCGACCGAGATCCACGCCGGCACTTCACGACTTCCCTCCCCGGCATTCCTGCATGAACGCCGCCGACGCGCTCGCGAGATGGCCTATTGACCGGAATTTGCCTAAGCTTTGAATTCCGTCCGCCGCGGCACGCGCGGCGCTTCCCGTTCACTCTTCCCCCCGCCACGCTCATGCAGATCGATCTGAAAGGCAAGACCGCGGTCGTCACCGCTTCCACCGCCGGCATCGGGCTCGCGATCGCCGAAGGGCTCGCGCGCGCCGGTGCGCGCGTCGTCGTCAACGGCCGCAGCGACACGTCGGTGCAATCCGCGCTCGAGAAACTGCGCGACACCGTGCCCGGCGCAAGCTTCGACGGCGTCGCCGCCGACCTGTCCGATGCGGCCGGCGTCGCGCGTGTCACGCAGCACACGCCGGATGCCGACATTCTCGTCAACAACGCGGGCATCTACGGCCTGAAGCAGTTCTTCGACATCGACGATGCCGAATGGGAACATTATTTCCAGATCAACGTGATGTCCGGCGTGCGGCTCGCGCGGCATTACCTGAAAGGGATGATCGAACGCAATGCCGGGCGCATCGTGTTCATTTCGTCGGAATCGGGCCTGAACATTCCCGTCGACATGATTCATTACGGGTTCACGAAAACCGCGCAGTTGTCGATCGCGCGCGGCCTCGCAAAACTCGCGGCCGGCACCAACGTGACCGTCAATTCGGTGCTGCCGGGGCCGACGATGTCGGAAGGCGTGCGCGCGATGCTGAAGGCGCAGGCCGACGAAACGGGCCGCAGCATCGACGACGTCGCGGTGGATTTCGTGCGCACCGAGCGCGCGACGTCGATCATCCAGCGGCCGGCGCTGCCCGAGGAAATCGCGAACCTGGTCGTGTACGTGTGTTCGCCGCTCGCCTCGGCCACGACGGGCGCCGCGCTGCGCGCCGACGGCGGCGTGCTCGATACGATCGCGTGACGCGTGCGTGACACGCTCGCGCGGCGCAGGCGGCCGCGCTAGCGCGATGCGGCCTTGCCCGGCTGGAGCGTGCCCTTGCGGTCGGCGTCCATGCACGAATCGAAGCCGTACTGCGTGACGACGCCGGCCTTGTCGAACACGACGAAGTACGACCGGTGATCGTTGCCGTGCTCGATGAAATAGTTGTAGCAGACACCGCTGCCGTTGCGGACCATCCAGACGCTGCGCGGGTTGCCGGCGGCGCGGACGACGTCGGCGCGCGTCGCGCCGTGCCTCGACGCGGCCCGTGCCAGCGGCGTGCGCGAATACGAAAACGGCAGCCACGAGTCGAACCACGCACAGCCATGCAACATCAGGCAGCTGGCGGCCAGGGACAGCGTCGCTGCGGGACGGGACATCGAAATCAATCGCATGCTCGGGGAATCTGCTGCGCCATGCCGGCGTGATCGAAAGCCCCATGCTACTCGACCTTTGGGTCCGGATCGAAAAGAAATGTAGAGATCGTTATCCGGATCCCTGCGATCGCAGGCGTCCTCGCCCGCCGAATCGTCAGCGATCGTTGCAGCCGTCACCCGCGTGCGTGTGCATCCGCGTCGTCGCACCGCTGCGTCGAGCCGACGCCACGGCATGCGCGCTCAAGCGATCCATTCGGCCCACAGCATCGTGAGCACCGTCATCAGCGCCGGGCCGACGAACAGCCCGATCAGGCCGAACGTCTCGGCGCCGCCGAGGATCCCGAACAGCACGAGCAGGAACGGCAGCCGTGTCGAACCGCCGATCAGCACCGGCCGCACGAAATGCTCGGCGACGAACACGACGATGAACCCGAGCGCCGCAACCACGACGGCCCACATGGTCGCCCCCTGCACGAACAGCCAGAGCGCCGCGCCGCAGAACACGACCGGCGCGCAGAACGGCAGCATCGCGGCGACCGCCGTGACGAGCCCGAGCAGCGCCGCGTGCGGCACGCCCGCGAGCGCATACGCGACGCCGAGCAGCGCGCCCTCGCCGAGCCCGACGACGACGAGCCCCGTCACCGTGCCGTACACGGCCGCGACCATCCGCTCGATCAGTTCCGCGCCGTTGCGCCCGAACGCGCGCCGCGCGCCCTGCAGCAACGCACCCGACAGCTTGTGGCCCGCGCGCAGGATCACGAACAGCGTGACGAGCATGAAACCGAATTCGAGCAGCACGTGCGCGAGCTTCGTGCCGAATTGCCGGCCGAACGCGATGAATTTCTCGCTGTTGACGCCGTGCATCGCGGTGGCCGCATGCAGCGGATGGCCGAGATTGGCCTGCCACCATTCGGTGATCTGCGCCGCGCCGTACGGCAACCGGCTGACCACGTCCGGCAACGGAATGCCGTTGTCCTGGACCGTGTGCAGCCACTCGCGCAGGTCATGCGCCTGCGCGATCGCCTGGGTCGTCGCAACCGCCACCGGCAGCACGACGAGCAGCGAAATCGCCGCCGTGATGACGGTCGCGATCAGCGTCGGCCGGTCGCGGAACAGCCGGTGCGATTCGAAGCGCTTCAGCAGCGGCCACATCGCGATGGCGATCACGCAGGCCCACGCGATGGCGGGAATGAAATCGCGGATCACCCACAGCGCGAGCACCAGCAGCGCCGCATACAACGCGACGCGGGCGATCTGTTGCGCGCGCGGCCGCGCGGCGGAATCGTGAGACGACGGCACATGTGCGCCCATGGCACCTCTGTCGAAAAGAAAAAATGGCGGTTCGCGCAGGCCATCGGCCTGGACGAACCGCCATTCTATCCATCGGCGCCCGACCGGCGCCGCGCGCGATGCGCGGAGCGCCGCGGCGCGGCGTCGACGTGCCCCCGCTTACGCCACCTTGTCCGCGACCCGGTAGCGTTCGAGCCAGTGCGCGTACGGCGCGGGCAGCGTCCACGACGGACGCTCGACGCCGAGCTGCTTGGCCGCGTAGTACGGCCAGTGCGGATCGGCCAGGTGCGCGCGGCCGACCATCACGAGATCGAGTTGCTGTTCCGCCACCACGCGGTTCGCCAGTTGCGGCGTGTCGATCCCCCACGCGGACGACACCGGCAGCCCGGCCTCACGGCGCACGCGCTCGGCGATCGGCGCGAGGAACGCCGGGCCCCACGGAATCTGCGCGGTGGGCGTCGAGAAGCCGACCGACACGCTCAGCATGTCGAGCCCTTCCCGCTTCATCCGCTGCGTGAGCGCGATCGACTCGGCGAGCGTCTCTTCGTCGCGGCCGTCGTATTCGATCACGCCGAGGCGCGCGGTCAGCGGCAGATGCTCGGGCCAGACCTTGCGAACGGCGGCCAGCGTGTCGACGAGGAAACGGCCGCGGTTTTCGGCCGAACCGCCGTATTCGTCGGTGCGCTGGTTCGAATGCACCGAGAAGAAGCTCTGGCCGAGATAGCCGTGCGCGAAGTGCAGTTCCAGCCATTCGAAACCGAGGTCGCGTGCGCGCTGCGCCGACGCGACGAAGTCGGCCTGCACGCGGGCGATGTCGTCGTGCGTCATTTCACGCGGCACCTTGGGCAGATGCGCGCCGAACGGCACGGCCGACGGCGCGATGGTCTGCCAGCCGCGCGGATCGCCGTCGGCGATATGGTCGTCGCCTTCCCACGGGCGGTTCGCGCTCGCCTTGCGGCCCGCGTGCGCGATCTGGATGCCCGGCACCGCGCCGGCCGCCTTGATCGCCGCGACCGACGGCGCGAACGCCTCGGCCTGCACGTCGTTCCACAACCCGGCGCAGCCCGGCGTGATGCGGCCTTCCGGCGACACGGCGGTCGCCTCCGCGATCACGAGGCCCGCGCCGCCGCGCGCGATGCCGGCCAGATGCACGTGATGCCAGTCGTTGACGACGCCGTCTTCGGCGACGTACTGGCACATCGGCGGCACCGCGATGCGGTTGCGCAGCGTGACATCCTTGAGTTTGAACGGTTCGAACAGGGCAGACATCCACGACTCCTTTGCTTGGTTCTGCAAAACGGCTGGGAATGCGCCGCGCGGTGCGCACGACGCAACGATGCGGGCCGTCGGCGGGCCGGCAGCGCCCGGCGACGGCAAGGACGCGGCGCCGGCCCGGCCGGCGCCATGCGGTTAGCGATGGCCGAGCTTCGCGAGCAGCGCCTCGGCCGCGGGCGCCGACGACGCGGGGTTCTGCCCGGTGATCAGCAGCCCGTCGGTGACGACATGCGGCGCCCAGTCGGCGCTGCGCTCGAATTCGGCGCCGTTGGTCTTCAGCATGTCCTCGACGAGGAACGGCACGACCTCGGTCAGCTCGACGGCCGCCTCCTCGCTGTTGGTGAATCCCGTCGCGCGCTTGCCGCGCACGACCGATTCGCCGGTCTGCGGGTTCTTCACGTGGCGCAGCACGCCCGGCGCGTGGCAGACCGCCGCGACCGGCTTGCCGGCCGCGAGCGCGCGCTCGATCAGGCCGATCGAATGCAGATCCTCGGCGAGATCCCACAGCGGGCCATGGCCACCCGGGTAGAACAGCGCGTCGTAGTCGTCCGCCGATACCTCGGCCAGCTTGCGCGTCGACGCGAGTTCAGCCTTGGCCGCCGCATCGGCGTCGAAGCGGCGCGTCGCGTCGGTCTGCGCGGTCGGATCGCTGCTTTTCGGATCGAGCGGCGGCTGGCCGCCCTTCGGCGACGCCAGCGTCAACTCGACGCCCGCGTCCTTGAACGTGTAGTACGGCGCGGCCAGTTCCTCGAGCCAGAAGCCGGTCTTCTTGCCGGTGTCGCCGAGCGTGTCGTGCGAGGTCAGGACAACCAGGATCTTCATGATCGGACACTCCTTCGAAAATGAACGGGGGAACGGGGCCGCACGTCGGCGCGCCACGCCTGTCGGTTAGTCCGCCGGCGCGCGGCAACGTGCGATTCATTCATCCGCATGCGATATACGCCTATTAGACCAGTCGTCTAGAAGCGGCCGAAATAAAACGACGGCGTCCCCTGCTTGAGCCCGCCGGAGACGTCGCCGCACGCTTGAGGACGGATGATAGCGCCGGATTAGACCGGTCGTCTAGAAGAATGCGCGTTCGCCCCTGCCGTCGTCATGGCCTTTGCGACCGGGGCGCAGTCCGGTCGCGCCCCGCCGTTGCCTCGCCGCCGTCGCCGGGCGGGCTACCCGCGCGCCGGTCCGTCCGTGTCGCCCGCCTCGATGGCCGGCGCCTCGAGCCGGTGGTCGTGCACACCGTCGTCCAGCAGCCGCAGCATCAGTTCCGCGAGCGCGCGCCCCGATGCATGCCCGGTCGGCTGCACGACCGCCGTGACGCGATACGGATGCGCGAGATCGGGCGGCACGCCGTCGTAGACGATCAGCGACATGTCCGCGCCCAGGCGCAGTCCGCCGTCGACCAGCGCGCGAAATGCGCCGCCTCCCGCGATGTTGTTGTCGACCAGCAGCGCCGTCGGCGGCTCGGCCCGCGCGAGCAACGCCCGCGCCGCCTGCAGCCCGCCGTCGTGCGTGAACGCGCACTCGACGAGCAGCGCCGGATCCGCGTCGATACCGGCTTCGCGCAAGGCCGACAGATAACCGGCGCGCCGCTGCGCGGCGAAATTCAGCGCCAGCGGCGCGCTGATCATCGCGATGCGCCGATGCCCGAAGCCGATCAGCCGGCGCACCGCGTCGCGCGCGCCCGCCTCGTTGTCGAAGTCGAACCACGCATACGGGCCGGCCGTCTGCGTGCGGCCGTACGCGACATACGGAAACGCGCTCCCTTGCAGGTACGCGATACGCTGATCGTCGACCCGCGTGCGCGCGACGATCAGCCCGTCGACGAGCTTGCCGTCGACGATCCGCCGGTACGTGTCCAGCTCCGCGTTCGGCCGCGCGGACGCGATGATGAAATCGAGATTGCGCTCGGCGAGCCGCTCGGTGATGCCCGCGACGACTTCGCCGAACCGCGGATCGCCGAGATCGCCCGCGCCGAACGGATAGACGATCCCGATCATGTCGGCCCGCCCGGTCGCGAGCCGGCGCGCGGTCGGATCGGCCACGTAGCCCATTTCCCGCGCGGCCTTCGTCACGCGCTCGCGCGTCGCCTCGCTGACGTCGTCGTAACCGTTCAACGCGCGGCTGACCGTCGTCCGCGACAGACCGAGCGCGTCCGACAGCGCCTTCAGATTCACCTTCACCGTCATCCCTCGCATGCGTCGATCCGCCCGGCTGCCCGAAGCCTGGGACGCGCCGACCGGGTAATTATTTCCAATTGGTAACGATTACCGTCAAATAAATATCTTTTGCGTTCCAAACCGGTTTGAAATAGCATCCAAACCGGTTTGGACATCGATGCCCACTCAGCCGTTCACTTTCACCTTCCCAGGAAACGACGACGAGATGACATACTTTCCCCTTTTCCGTCCGGTCGCGGCCAGACGTCTGCTGCTCTCTGGCGGCGCACTCGCCGCCCTCGCGTCCGTCGCGCACGCGCAGTCCGGCGGCACGGGCGCGCCCGTGCCCACGCCCCATACCCAGCAAGCCTACGATCCCGAGGGCAACTTCACGATGCGCTGGACGCGGGCGGACATCCGCCAGATCGTCGCGCAATCGCACACTGCCGGCGCCGACAGGAACTCGCTGCCGCGGGCGCTGACGATGCCGGACATCCCGCAGGATTTCCCGCTGATCAATTCGAACGTGTGGGTGTGGGACACGTGGCCGCTGGCCGACCTGCAAGCGAACCAGCTCAGCTACAAGGGCTGGGAGGTGATCTTCTCGCTCACCGCCGATCCGCACGCGGGCTACACGTTCGACGACCGTCACGTCCACGCCCGCATCGGCTTCTTCTATCGCCGCGCCGGCATCCCCGCGTCGCAGCGCCCCGCGAACGGCGGCTGGACCTGGGGCGGCCATCTGTTCCCGGACGGCGCGAGCGCCCGGGTGTTCGGCACCGCGCCGATGACCAACAACGCCGAATGGTCGGGTTCCGCGCGCCTTACGAACGGCAGCAACGTCAGCCTCTACTACACCGCGACGTCGTTCAACCGCTCGGCGCCCGGCGGCGCCGACATCACGCCGCCGCAGGCGATCATCACGCGCGCCGACGGCCACATCCACGCCGACGACAAGCACGTGTGGTTCACCGGCTTCGACGATCACAAGGCGCTGCTGGAACCGGACGGCAACTACTACCAGACCGGCCAGCAGAACACCTACTTCTCGTTCCGCGATCCGTTCGTGTTCACCGACCCCGCGCATCCGGGCAAGACCTACATGGTGTTCGAAGGCAACACCGGCGGCCCGCGCGGCGCACGCACCTGCACCGATGCCGATCTCGGCTACGCGCCGAACGATCCGAACCGTGAAGATCTCAACGCGGTGATGAATTCGGGCGCAGTGTATCAAAAGGCCAATGTCGGCCTCGCGGTCGCGACCAACCCGCAGTTGACCGAATGGAAGTTCCTGCCGCCGATCCTGTCGGCGAACTGCGTCGACGACCAGACCGAGCGTCCGCAGATCTATCTGAAGGACGGCAAGTACTACCTGTTCACGATCAGCCACCGCACGACGATGGCGGCCGGCGTCGACGGCCCGGACGGCGTGTACGGCTTCGTCGGCAACGGCATCCGCAGCGACTTCCTGCCGCTGAACGGCGGCAGCGGCCTCGTGCTCGGCAACCCGACCGACTTCTCCGCGCCGGCCGGCGCACCGTATGCGCAGGACCCGAACCAGAATCCGCGCGAATTCCAGTCGTATTCGCACTACGTGATGCCGGGCGGGCTCGTCGAGTCGTTCATCGATGCGATCGGCCCGCGCCGCGGCGGCACGCTCGCGCCGACGGTGAAGGTGAACATCAACGGCACGTCGACGGCGGTCGACCGCGCGTATGGGCGCGCCGGCCTCGGCGGCTACGGCGACATCCCGGCGAACCTGCCGGCGACGGGGGCCGGTCACAACTGACGGCAACGGCCAGCGTATTCAGGCCAGACCACGATAACGATCGTCAATCAAGGCACGAGGTTCGGGAGGCGCGTATCGCGCGTGTCGCGTGTGCGCCTCCTCTTTTTCTTCCGCCGTTTCTTTTGACCTTTGCGCATGTCGTCGGTACAGGCGGCAGATGCGCTCCTTACCCGCTTCGCCCGACGAAGCGCCCGGCCCCGCATGAAATCGACGTCTTTCCGCTGTTCCGTCCGGCTCGTTCGCCTGCTGTTCGCCTGCCTGGCCTGCACGCAGGTCGTCGCCGCCCCGTGCCACGCGCCGCCCGAAACCGGCACGCCGCAATGGCGGCCCGCCCTCCACTACACGCCGCAGCGCAACTGGATGAACGATCCGAACGGGCTCGTCTACGAGAACGGCCGCTATCACCTGTTCTATCAGTACAACCCGCTCGGCAACGACTGGGGCAACATGTCGTGGGGGCACGCGACCAGCACCGATCTCGTCCACTGGCGCGAGCAGCCGGTCGCGATGCGCGCGAGCGCCACCGAGGAAATCTTCTCGGGCTCGATCGTCGCCGACACCCTGAACACGTCCGGCCTCGGCACGCCGGGTCACACGCCGCTCGTCGCGCTTTACACGAGCGTCTACAAGCCCGGCTCGGGTCACGCGCCCGGCATCCAGGCGCAGTCGCTCGCGTACAGCCTCGATCAGGGCACGACCTGGCAGCCGTATGCGCACAACCCGGTGCTGACGCTCGATCCCGAATCGAAGGAATTTCGTGACCCGAAAGTGTCGTGGTATGCGGCGGGCGGCTACTGGCTGATGACGACGGTCGTCGCCGATGCGCAGGTCGTGAAGCTCTATCGTTCCGACGACCTGATCCACTGGTCGTTCCTGAGCGACTTCACGCTGCCGGACGTGCCGCATGCGGGCGCGCTGTGGGAAATGCCGGACCTCATACCGCTGCCGCTCGACGGCGATCCGAAGCGAATCAAGTGGGTGATGATCGTCAACGTGAATCCGTGGTCGATCGCGGGCGGTTCCGGCGCCATGTATTTCGTCGGCGATTTCGACGGCCGCACGTTTACGCCCGACCGCGTCGCGCCGGCGGGCTCCGATCCCGCGCAATTCCGCTGGGTCGACCATGGCGCCGACTTCTATGCGGCCGGCACGTTCTCCGGCGCATCGGGCGCCCGGCCGGTCGCGATCGCATGGATGAGCAACTGGGATTACGCGGCCAAGGTACCGACCACGCCATGGCGTGGCGCGACCACGCTGCCGCGCGAACTGTCGCTGAAGGCGATCGACGGCGAGCCGACCCTCATCGTCGCGCCCGCCGCCGCGTTCGACGCATGGGCCGACGGCCGGCCGGCCGTGCATGAAGGCGACCTGACGGTCGACTCCGCTACCCGACCGTTATCGGCCGCCACACGCGGTGTCGTCCAGCGCATCACGGTGACGATCTCGCCCCAACGTGCCGCGCGCGCGGGGCTGATCGTGCGGCGCTCGGCCGACGGCTTGATCGGCACCCGAATCGTGTACGACACCGCGAAGCGCACGCTGACGCTCGACCGTGCGCGATCCGGCGAAGCGAATTTCGCCGGCACGTTCAGCCGCGAGCACATCGTCGATCTGCCGCTCGAACGCGGGCAACTGCGGCTCGAGATCGTCGTCGATCGCGGGTCGGTCGAAGTATTCGCGAACGGCGGCCGCGTCGCACTGACGGACCTGATCTTTCCGCCGCGCGATGCGGATCGCGTGGCCGTGTTCGCCGAGCAAGGCCGCGCGACGTTCGCGGGGCTGACGGTGACGCAGTTGCAAACCGGCGACGACACGCGCGGCGCCTGCACTGCCCGATAGCCACGGGTGCGGGGGCCGATCGCCCGGCATCGCAACGCCGGTGACGGCCCCCGCCCGTGTCGCCCGTCAGAGCAACCCCATCCCGCCCGACGCGATGATCTCCGCGCCGACGATGAACGCGGATTCCGGCGCGCTCAGGTGCAGCACCGTCGAGGCGATTTCGTCCGGCGTGCCGAACCGGCCGATCGGCACGAGGCCCTTGATCTTGTCGGCCGTCGCGTCGAGCGTCGCCGCATCGAGGCCGAGCTTGCCGTACAGCGGCGTCTGCACGGGCCCCGGGCTCACCACGTTCACGCGCACGCCGTGCGGCAGCAGTTCCGTCGACAGCGTCTTCGCGAACGAATTGACGGCCGCCTTGCTCGCCGCGTACACCGACGAGCCGGGCATCCCGATATGCGCGTTGATCGAGCCGTTGATCACGATCGATGCGCCGCGATTCAGCAGCGGCACGAGCGACTGGATCTGGAAATACGCGCCCTTCACGTTGGTGTTGAACACGAGATCCCACATCGCTTCGTCGCTGTCGGCGAACGGCGCGAGCTTCGCGACGCCCGCGTTGACGAATACGGCGTCGAGCCGCACGCCGGCGGCGGCGAGCGCGTCGGCCAGCGCGCGCGCCGACGCGACGCTGCCGGCTTCGTTGCGAATCGCGAGCGCGCCTTCGCCGAGCGTTTGACGGGCGGCTTCCAGCGTTTCGGCGTCGCGCCCGGTGATGACGACCCGCGCGCCTTCGGCCGCGAATCCCTTGGCGGCCGCCAGGCCGATGCCGCTGTTGCCGCCCGTGACGAGGACCGTCTTTCCTTCGAAGCGTTGCATGATGTTCTCCTGTGAACCGGTGAGTTGACCGTGAACACAGGATGCGCGCGGCGCGCGGCGTTGCCGTACGACGGGCGCGACGGACATGTTCGAAAACGTCGAACATGTTGGCCCGAGCGTGCTCAGCCGACCACGTCGATCCCGTCGAGCAGCCGCTGCGCGAGTCGCGGCTCGCGCAGTTGCTCCAGCCACCATTGCAGCGCGCGGCCATCGCGGTCGCCGTGCCACGCGACGTACAGCCGGTTCGGCTCGCGCGGGTCGGCCGTCGGCTTCTCGACCAGTTCGCCGCGCGCGAGCAGCGACGCGACGCGCCGGCGCGGCACCCAGCCGACGCCGAGCGCATCGCGCTGCGCGAGGATCTTCGCGCGCATCGACGGCACCGCGAGCACCGCCTGCCCGCCGAGCAGGCCATACGCGCGACCGGCCCGCCGCGACGAATCGGCGACGACGACCGCGCGGTGCGCGCCGATCGCATCGCGCGTCAGCACCCCGCTCGCGGACCCCAGCGGGTGGCGCGGCGACACCGCGAACACCCACTCCATCGCGCCGAGTTCGAACCACTTGAAGCCCGGAATCGCCGGCGGCTCGTTGGTCGCGCCGACGACCAGGTCCGCGCGGCCGTCGCGCAACGCTTCCCAGGTGCCGCCGAGCACCTCGTGCGTGAAGCGCAGCGACACGCCGGAATCGAGCGCATCGAATGCGCGGACGACCGGCAGAAGCGTATCGAACTCCAGCACCTCGTCGCTGACGATCCACAGCCGGTCCTCCCAGCCGCTCGCGACCTGCCGCACGCGCTGCGTCAGCCGGGCGACGTCGAGCGCCAGCCGCGCGGCCTCGTCGGCCAGCAATTGCCCGGCCGGCGTGAGCTGCAGCCGGTAGCCGCGCCGGTCGAACAGCAGCGCGTCAAAGCGCGTTTCGAGCTGGCGCGCCGCGTGCGACACCGTCGACGGCGCCTTGCCGAGCCGCGCGGCGGCGCGCGACAGGCTGCCGGTGGCGCGGATCGCGTCGAGCAGCGCCAGTTCGTCTTCGGACAGCATGAGGTCGCTCCACGGTGACGGTGTCGTCGATCGTAAGGCAGCGACGGGCGGCGGTCCAATCCGGCGAGGGCGGCTGCGGCGGCGAGCCGTCGAACCGCCGCTAGCGCGCCGGACTTCCGGTATGCTG
This sequence comes from Burkholderia sp. EMB26, assembly GCF_024730645.1. Lineage (NCBI taxonomy): Bacteria > Pseudomonadati > Pseudomonadota > Betaproteobacteria > Burkholderiales > Burkholderiaceae > Burkholderia > Burkholderia sp. EMB26. Next base: position 414,003 of record NZ_CP078071.1, on the reverse strand, counting down.
ATCCACGCGAAATTACACGAATCGAGGTAACCACTGCGATGGACATCGCGATCCGCATCGAAGGCCGTCACGACCTGACGGGGCAAATCTTCCGGCAACTGCGCACCGCGATCGTCGACGGGCGTCTCGAAGGCGGCGCGCGGCTGCCGTCGACGCGCGACCTCGCGAAACAGCTCGGCGTGTCGCGCAAGACGACGCTCGACGCGTTCGAGCGACTGGTGGCCGAGGGCTTCCTGAATACCCGCGCCGGCGACGGCACGTTCGTCGCCGACGGCCTGGCGCGCGTGCCGCACGCCGCCGCGATGTCGGCGCCGTCGATCGTCGACGACGTGCCGCGCATCGACGCGGTCGATGCGCGCGCGCTGTGGAACGCGCTGCCCGACGCGCTCGCGATGCCCACGCCGCAAGACTCGCCCGGCTTCGACTTTCGCGGCGGCGTGACCGACAAGACGTTGTTCCCGTTCGACGCATGGCGGCGCTGCCTGCATCACGCACTGCGCCAGCAGGCGCGCGGCCCCGGCCAGTATCACGATCCGGCCGGCGACCCGCAGTTGCGCGGTGCGATCGCGCGCTACGTCGCCTTCAGCCGCGCGGTCGCCTGCAGCTGGGACGACGTGCTCGTCACGCAAGGCGCGCAACAGGCGCTCGACCTCCTCGCGCGCGTCGTCGTGCGGCCGGGCGACGTCGTCGCGGTCGAGGATCCCGGCTATCCGCCCGCGCGCGCCGCGTTCGCGTCGCTCGGCGCGACGGTGATCGGCGTGCCGGTCGACGCGCAGGGCCTCGTCACGGACCGGCTGCCCGACGACGCGCGGCTCGTCTACGTGACGCCGTCGCACCAGTTCCCGCTCGGCATGCCGATGACGCTCGAGCGCCGCGTCGCGCTGCTCGAATGGGCGCAGCGCCGCCGCGCGGTGATCATCGAGGACGACTACGACGGCGAATTCCGCTTCGAAGGCCGGCCGGTCGAATCGCTGAAGAGCCTCGACCGCACGGGCCTCGTCGCGTACGTCGGCACCTTCTCGAAGACGATCTTTCCCGAGCTGCGGATCGGCTACGCGATTCCGCCGCGCGCGCTGCGCGGCGCGCTGGCCAAGGCGAAGCAGATCGTCGACTGGCACACCTGCACGCTCACGCAGGCGGCGCTCGCCCGCTTCATGCACGAAGGCGATTTCGCGCGGCACCTGAAACGCGTGCAGAAGCACTACGACGCGCGCCGCAAGATGCTGATCGCACACTTGCGCGGCGCGCTCGCGCCGTGGTTCGACGCGATCGTGCCGACCGCCGGCATCCATCTCGCCGCGCACCTGAAGCCGGGGCTCGACGAAGCGGCGCTGGTCCGCGCGGCGCGAGCGCAGGACGTCGGCCTGTACGGGATCTCGGCGTTCCACGTGGGCGTGCCGGTGCGCCCCGGGCTGCTGTTCGGCTACGGCGGGATCGACGCGCTGCGCATCGACACCGCGCTCGCGAAGCTGGCCGCGCTGCTGGATGCCGGCATCGCGGGCGGGTCACCACTGGTTACCTGAATTTCGATGGAATTGGCTATTCAAGCAGGCCAGTGCACGTCCTAAAGTAGGTCCTGTCGCGCCACCCTGGCGCAACCCGACCGAAAAGGACCTGCCATGCAACCGCGCCTGAACTTCTATGCCGCCAGCCCGAATGCCATCAAGGTGATGCGCAATGCCGAGGAATTCCTCGCGAAAAGCTCGATCGAGAAGCCGCTCGCCGAACTCGTCCGTCTGCGCGCGTCGCAGATCAACGGCTGCGCGTTCTGCGTCGACATGCACACGACCGACGCGCGCAAGGGCGGCGAAACCGATCGCCGTCTCGCGACCGTCGTCACGTGGCGCGAAACGCCGTTCTTCACCGAGCGCGAACGCGCGGCGCTGGAATGGACCGAGGCGCTGACGCTGGTGGCCAGCAATCATGTGCCCGACGCCGTCTGGGAAGCCGTGAAGCCGCATTTCACCGACGAGGAACTGTTCGACCTGTCGATGCTGATCGCGACGATCAACTCGTGGAACCGCTTCGCGATCGCATTCCGCAAGATGCCCGAGTGAGGAGCCGACGATGATCCGCTCTCCGCACCCTCGCGTCGCGCTGTACGCCGGGCTCGCGCTCGCTGCGGCACTGCCGGCCGGCGCCCACGCACACGACGCCGGCGACAGCGTGCACGCGATCATGCAGCAGGCCGTGCCCGAAGCGCCGGCCAAGCGCGTCGTCGTCGCGACCGTCGACTATGCGCCCGGCCAGGCCTCCGACGCGCACAAGCATCTCGGCTCGGTGTTCGCCGTCGTGTCGAAAGGCGAAGTGCTGTCGCAGGTGAACGGCGGCCCGCTGCGCCGCTATCGCGCCGGCGAAGGCTGGTACGAGCCGCCCGGCTCGCGCCATCAGGTGTCGCGCAACGCGAGCGCGACCGAACCCGCGCAGCTCGTCGTGTTCGGGCTGACGGGCGAGCATCAGCCGCTGAAGTCGCCGATCGATCAGTGATCCGACACGACGCATCGTGCATCGGCTCGCGACGTAAACGGAAAAACCGGCCCGAAGGCCGGTTTTTTCATACCGCATGCCGTGAGCGGCGCTTGCGCGCCGCGCGACATCAGAAGCGGTGGATCATGCCGACGCCGACAGCGATCTGGTTCTGCTTCGAACCTGCCGCCACGCCGTCGCCGATTTGCGTCGTCGCTGCCTGGATGGTGCCAGCCTTGCTCAGCGTATTGCCGGACGCGTGCTGGTAAGCCTCGAGTGCGTACAGGCCCGTGCGCTTCGACAGGCTGTAGTACTGCGACAGCGTGACCTGATGGTACTTGGCCGCGCTCGTGATGCCGTTCGACTGCGTCGCCGCCGTGTACGAGTAGCCCACTGCGAAGTCCCACTGAGCCGCTGCCTTCCAGTGCAGCACGGCGCCAGCCGTGTTGAAGATCGCACTGTTGTGGAACACCGAGCCGATGCCCGGCGTGTACTTGACGTTCGTGTACGACGCCGACACGTCCCACGCCGGCGTGAACTGGTAGCCGGCCGTCACGCCGATGCGCTGCTGCGACTGCGCCGTCTGATAACCGTTGTTGATCGCGGACACCGCCGGCTGGCCGCCGCTCGTGACCGTCGAGTTGTCGCCCCACGCGCCGCCGCCGAGCGTCGAGTTGTTGACCTTCTGGTAGCCGACCGCGATGCCTGCCGGGCCATTCAGGTACTGGACCGCCGCGCTCCACGTCGAGCCGCGATTCACGCTGCCCGGCACGCCGCCGAACGAGTACGAACCGCCGACCGTGAAGCCGTAGAACTTCGGCGACATGTAGACGAGCGAGTTGTTCGCGCGGTAGCTGGTATCCAGCGAATCGATATCGCCCGGGTGCGCGCCGTATGCGCCCGTCAGCCACGTCGTCGGGCTATACGGCGACAGCAGCGTGTAGTACGCCGTGTACTGACGGCCGGCCGTCAGCGTACCGTACGCCTGGTTCGTCATACCGACCCATGCCTGGCGGGTGAAGATACCGCCCGTCCATTGCGATGCACCGGTCGCGGAGTTCACGCCCGCTTCCAACTGGAAGATCGCCTTCGTGCCGCCACCGAGATCTTCGCTGCCCTTCAGGCCGAAGCGGCTGCCTGCCCATACGCCGCTGGACATCGACACCTTTGAGTGACCGCCGGTCGTCGCGCCCGTCGACGGGGCTGCGTTGTTCTGGTATGCCAGACCGTTGTCGACGATACCGTACAGGGTCACGCTGCTCTGGGCGTGGGCGGCGGTAGCGGCTGCAAGGCCCACTGCCGTCATGGCGAAAGCGACGCGCTTTTTCATTGATTCTCCGTCCTCAAAGAATGATTTCTTTTCTGGTGTGGTTTTATGACTGACACATGTGCGAGTACATGCCGACGCGATTCTGACGGATTACCAATTGTTTCCCAATACGAGCAGTCGGTCATCGTATGATCGACGCAACGCGCGGGTTCACCAAACGGTTACATAACACCTCGAAATGCTTGTACGGCGGGCCTTTCCGGCATTTCCCGGTGAAAACCCTAGCTTTACATTTTTACGGGTGCAACGCGGCCGTCCAATGTCGTCAGACGCCTTCGGCAAAAAATCATCTTACAAATGCGCGATCGAAGCTGACGCCGCGATTCACGCCGCCGCGCAGGATCGCTGACGTTCGTGACACCCACATTTCGAGACACGAAATCATGAAAACGTTTTAGTCGGCGTGCCGGAGACTGGACGGGAACGGCCCGGCGAACGCGGGCCGGAAGCGATGCCGGCGCCTGTCGCCCCGGCGCGTTTCAGTGCTGCGCTGCGTGGCGCGCGAGCCGCGCGGACACCGCATCGGCGAGCGCGGTCAGACGCGCGCGGATCGCCGTGTTCGAACCGACCAGCGCAAGCGACGCCACCATGATCCGGTAGACGCGCTTTCTCGGCACCTTGGCCGGCTTCGCCGGGTCGAGCCACGCAGCGTGGCCGGCCAGCAGTTCGAGCGTTTCGAGGCCGATCATGATCGGCCACAGGCACGCGAGCCGCAGCCGCACGAAGCGGCGCGGGATCGCGAGCGTATACAGGCAGGCGTCGCGATACTGGTCGAGTGCGACGCGCAGCAGGTCGACCAGCACGCCGCGCGCACGTTCCGATGCTTCTGGCTGCATCAGGTCGGCCACGACGAGCCCGTGTGCGCGCAGCACGTCGTCGGGCAGGTAGCAGCGACCGATGCGCAAGTCCTTCGCGCAGTCGCGCAGGATGTTGGTCATCTGCAGCGCCTTGCCGAAACGAATGCCCTTCTCGCGCATGTCCGGCAGATCCCAGCCGCGCGCGGCGCGCGTGTGCGCACCCGTCATGTCGGTCCAGAACTCGCCGACGCAGCCCGCGACGAGATACGTGTAGCGGTCGAGCACGTCGCGGGTCGGCAGCGACGCGACCTGCCCCGACTGCTCGTCCGGAAACGTGCGCAGGTCGAATTCCATCCCCGCGGTGAGCGTCGCGACGACCTTGCGGATCGACGCGCGATCGGCCTCCGGTTGCGCGCGCAGCAGCGCGAGCATCGGCTCCATCGAGCCGAGCAGCACGTGCTCGTGCGAATCGGTCTGCAACCGCGTCACGTCCTCGAGCGAACGCGACAGCGCCACGCCGTCGCCGAGCCGCTCGATGTCGTCGCGCAGGTCGGTCAGCAGCGCCGCGCGGCGGTCGGGCGCGACGAGCGCCGTGTCGGCGATCGTGTCGGCTGCGCGCGCGAGCAGATACGCGAGGCCGACCGGGTCGCGCATGCCGTCGGGCAGCACGCGCAGCGTCAGGTAGAAGGAGCGGGAAACGTTCTTCAGCAGCTCGCCGAGCAGATAGGCGGGATCGGTATGGGTCGTCATGGGTCGGAAAAAATCGGCCGGCGCGGGCCCGGACGCACACGGGCGCCGGGCGCCCGCGCCGGCCCGCGAGTCGCCGCATCGTCGCGCCAGGCGGGCGTCGGCCCCGCGGCGGCGATGCAAAATTCCCGCAAGTTTAGTGCATCCGGCGCGCGGGCAGCCCGAGGCGGCCGGAATGCGGGGCGGGCAAGCCCCGGATCAACCGCCTGGCGCGTGCCTCGCCGCCGAAAAACGAACGGAAAGATCGAAGTAATACATATGTAATCATTCGGTGCGACGATCGCGCACCGTTCGATTCCGCGTAGCCCGGCGCCCTGCCCGGCCACCGGCGCGAGCGCCCTCTTTTCCGACTCCGTTTCGAAGGTTCATCGACATGCTCCTCAAGCGCCCGACCTCCCTGCGCTACGTCCCGTTCGCCTGCGCCGCCGCGTTCCTGCTCGCCGCGTGCGGCGGCGACGACGACCTGACGCGCGATCCCACGCAGCCGATTTCCGCGAAGGTCCAGGTGGTCGGCCATCGCGGCGCGAGCGCGCTGCGCCCCGAACACACGCTGGCGTCGTACCGCAAGGCGATCGAGGACGGCGCGGACGTGATCGAGCCCGACCTCGTGTCGACCCGCGACGGTGTGCTGGTCGCGCGCCACGAGAACGAGATTTCGGGCACGACGAACGTCTCGACGCTGCCGCAGTTCGCGAGCCGCAAGGCGACCAAGACGATCGACGGCGCGCAGTTGACCGGCTGGTTCACCGAGGATTTCACGCTCGCCGAGCTGAAGACGCTGCGGGCGCGCGAGCGGATTCCGCAGGTGCGCCCCGCCAACACCGCGTACAACGACCAGTTCGAGATTCCGACGTTCGACGAGATCGTCGCGCTCGCGAAGCAGATGTCCGCGCAGACCGGCCGCACGATCCACCTGTATCCGGAAACCAAGCATCCGACCTACTTCCAGTCGATCGGCCTGCCGCTCGAGGACCGCCTCGTCGACGCGCTGCTGAAGGATGCGTACACGTCGCGCACGGCGACCGTCTACATCCAGTCGTTCGAAGTCGCGAACCTGAAGGCGATCCGCAACCGGATCAAGTCGAGCCAGCCGAACTGGAAGCTCGTGCAGTTGATGGACGAAGCGCAGCAGCGCCCGTACGACTTCGTGAAGGCGAACGACACGCGCACCTACGGCGACCTGTCGACGCGCGACGGCATGCGCGAGATCGCGACCTACGCGAACGGCGTCGGGCCGTACAAGACGTCGATCATCGCGGTCGCCGCGGACGGCACGCTGCAGCAGCCGACGCCGTACGTGCGCTATGCGCACGAGGCCGGCCTCGTCGTGCATCCGTACACGTTCCGTCCGGAGAACAACTTCCTGCCCGCGTCGCTGAAGGACGGCGGCACGCCGGCCACGCGCAACACGGCCGGCTCGGTGCGCGAGATCCAGGCGTACCTGCGCGCCGGCATCGACGGCTTCTTCACCGACGATCCGGCCGTCGGCCGCACGGCCGTCGATACGTTCACGCGCTGATACGAAGCGCCGATCCGCATCGTGACCGGGCGCGGCGCACGACGCGCCGCAGCCGGTCGCCCCGCGTCGGTCAGATCACGTTGAAGTGGTGCGTGCCGTCCCGCTTCAACTGGTCGACGAGCCCGTATTCCCAGTCGAGATACGCCTGCATCGCGGCGGTCGCGTTGTCGGTGCCTTCGTACGGGCGCCGGTAGCGGTCGACGCGCGGCGACGCGAGACGGGTCTCGCCGCTCTCCAGCGGCAGCCCGGCGTCGATCCACGCGGCCGTGCCGCCGGTCAGCACGCGGATGTCGGCCGACTCCGGCAGCAGCGCGCGCGCATCGTCCGCCGCGAACCGTGCCAGCAGGCTCGATCCGCACGTGAACACGTAGCGCTTCGCGGGCGGAATCGCCGCCAGCGCGTCGCGCAGCTGGGCGCGCACCGCGAACCACGCGCCCGGAATATGACGCTTCACGTAGTTCGCGCTGGCCGTCACGTCGACGATCGCGAGCTCGCCCGGCGCGGCCTCCTTCAGCCAGCCGGCGAGCGTCGCGGGCGACACGTCGGTCGCGGGCGGCGTTGCCGGCACGTCGCGCGGCGGCTGGCCGCGCTCGGCGAATGCCGCGGTGCCGGCCGGCTCGACGACGCGCACGTCCCAGCCCATCTGCGCGAGCCACGACGCGGTCATGTCCGCGCGCACGCCGTCGTCGTCGGCCAGCACGATCCGCGCGCCGCGCACGGCCGCGTGATGGTCGGTCTCCTGCACGAGCTGCCCGCCCGGCGTGCTCAGGAAGCCCGGCAGATGGCCGGCTTCGTATTCCTCCGGCGTACGGACGTCGAAGCGATACAGCGTGCGGCCCGGTTCGTCGAGCGCCGCGACGTCGGCCAGCGCGATACGCGGCACGCCGGCGCGCTCGGCCACCGCGCGGGCGGCCCGACGCGCATCGGCGCGCTGCGCCGCGTCGATCTCGTCCGGAAAGCGGCGCGCCGCGCCGCGCTCGAGCGTCTGGCCGGCCAGCGTCCAGCCGATCGTGCCGTTGCGCAGCGCGGCGACCGGATTCGGCAGCCCCGCGTTGACGAGCGACTGCGTGCCGATGATGCTGCGCGTGCGGCCCGCGCAGTTGACGATCACCTGCGTGTGCGGATTCGGCGCGAGCGCCCGCACGCGCAGCACGAGTTCGGCGCCCGGCACGCTGGTCGACGTCGGGATGTTCATCGTCTGGTATTCGTCGAAGCGGCGCGCGTCGACGATCACGACATCGGCTTTCGCGTCGATCAGCGCCTGCACCTCCTGCGCGGACAGCGACGGCGTATGGCGCTCGGCCTCGACCCATTCGCCGAACGACTTGCTCGGCACGTTCACGTCGATGAACAGTTCGCCGCCCGCCGCGACCCAGCCCGCGAGGCCGCCGTCGAGCAGCCGCACGTCGGTGTAGCCGAGTCGCGCGAGCGTCGCGGCCGCGCGCGGCGCGAGATCCTCGCCGCCCGCTTCGCCGAACACGACGATCGGCGTGTCGCGGCGCGGAATCCGGGTCCACGCGTCGAGTTCGAGCTTCGACAACGGAAAGTTGGCGGCCCACAACGGATGGCCCTGCGCGTACGGATCTTCCTCGCGTACGTCGATCAGCGCGATCTCGTCACGGGCCAGCAGGCGCGCGCGTACGTCCTGGTACGACGCGACGGGAAAGCGGGAAATGGAATCGGCGGATTGCGTCACGATGTCTCTATGTTGAATACGTTGAAGTCGGTGAATGAAGCGGAACGGCTCGATCTTCGCCCTGCCGGCGCGCACCCGCAACGGGCCACGCCAGCGGGCTGTACGTCAGGCATTCGAATAGCCCGACACGAACGGCTTCACGGTCCCGTCGTCCAGGTACACCGCGCGCTCGACCTTGCCGATGTTCGCGCCGTACACGTGGATGCTGATCGATACCTGGTCGGCGAACGCGTTGGTCACGCGATGCACGTCGCCGATGCGCGGCGACACGGCCTCGACCTCGCCCGGCTGCAGCCGCACGGCGTCGCCCGCGGGCACCGGCTTGCCGGCCGCGTCGAACCGGTACGGCTGCGAGAACTCGCCGCCACGCAGCATCCCGATCAGCCCCCACACGGTGTGGTCGTGGATCGGCGTCGCCTGGCCAGGCCCCCACACGAAGCTGACGACCGAGAAGCGCTCGTCCGGGTCGAGATGCAGCAGGTACTGCCGGTAGCGCTCGGGATCGGGCTGCGCGAACGCGTCGGGCAACCAGTCGTCGTATTCGACGAGCGCGGCGAGCAGCGCGCCGCCCTCGTCGAGAATGCGCGCCTCGTTCGCGCCGGACGCGAGCAGCGCATCCAGACCCTCGACGAACGGACGCAGCGGCGTCTGTTGCAACGAAAGCGTACTCATCGGCTGTCTCCTCGAATATGATGCCGAATATGATGGATCGTCATGATGCACCCGAAAGACCATGCAGAACAAACATGAAAATTAGCGATATCGACGCTTTTGCAGCGGTCGTCCGCTGCCAGACCCTGAGCCAGGCCGCAGCCGAGCTCGGGATGACGCAGCCCGCGATCACGCGGCGCGTCCAGAATCTCGAGGAAGCGCTCGGCGTGACGCTGCTCGACCGCAACACGAAACCGCCACGCCCGACCGACATCGGCCGGCAGGTATTCGACCAGTGTCGCGCGATCCTGCGCGAGGTCGATGCGCTGCGCGAACTGACGGCCGGCGGGCAACCACCCGCCGGCGAATTCCGCATCGGGCTCACGCAAGGGCTCGGCGAGCTGATGCTGCCGGCGCTCATCGCGGATCTCGGCGCGCAGTGGCCCGCGCTCGCGACGCAGGTCACGACCGCATGGGGCGGCCAGCTCGTCGAACGCATCGCCCGCCGCGAACTCGAGGCGGCGCTGGTCTTCCTCGCGCGCGAGATGGTGCTGCCGGCGCAGGTCGAAGGCGTTCGGTTGCTGGCCACACGGCTCGTCGCGGTCGGCCGCAAGGGCGACTGGCCGCGCCGCAGCTACCGGCTCGCCGATTGCCACGCGCGCGGCTGGGTGCTCAATCCGGACGGCTGCGGCTTTCGTGCGGGCCTGCGGCGCGCGCTCGACGCGCAGGGCCTGCCGATGCCGGTCACGCTCGATGCGTACGGCCGCGACCTGCAACTGCAGAGCGTCGCGAACGGCTTCGGCCTCGGGCTGATGCCGTTGCCGCTCGTCGAAGGCAGCCCGCTGCGCGACGCGCTCGACATCGTGCCGCTCGCCGATTTCAAGCCGCAGATCGACCTGTGGCTGCTGCGCCGGCACGATGCGGCCCGCTTCGACGCGCCGCTCGCGGCCGTCGCCGCGCATGCGCGGACCGCGTTCGCGGTCGCCGAGCAGACGCACGACCAGGCTGCGTGACCACACCGGGCGGCGTCGGCAACGCGCCGCCCGAATGACCTGCGGGGCCACGCGACCCCGTTCACGCATCGCGTCGGCCGCGTTCGATCCCGTCGCGTGACGTTCCGCCCGCCGCCGCGTTCGTTGCGCCGGGCGTCGCCGCGTCGAGCGCCGCGCGCCCCGCCGCCACCGCGATCGCATCGTCCTGCGGCGTATGCACGCGGCTGCACAGCACGTCGCGATAGTGGCGTTCGAGCGGATTGCCGCGGCTCAGCCCGTGATTGCCCGACAGCTTCAGCGCCTGTTCGACCGTGCGGATCGCCTGCTCGGTCACGGTCCGCTTGACGAGGCCGCTGGTCGTCGCCGATGGCGCGTTGCCCGCATCGGTGCGCGCGATGTGATCGTCGAGCAGCACGCGATTCGCGTGCAGCCAGCCTTCGATTTCGCCGACCGCTTCCTGCACGCGCGGCAGCGTCGCGAGCGGTGCGCCGAGCCCGCTCGGCGCACGTCTCGTCGCGAACTCGACCAGCCAGTCGCGCGACGCTCGCGCCACCGCGTCGTACAGGCTGCCGAGCAGCGCGACCATCCACGCCTGCTGATCGGCCTGCGCGTCGGCATCCGCGTGCGTGGCAGCCGACACGACCCATGCGTCCGGCGCACGCACGTCGACCGCATGATCGGCCGGCAGCGGCACGTCGTCGAACACGACTTCATGGCTGCCCGACGCGCGCAGGCCGAGGTGATTCCAGCTTTCGATCACGCGGATGCGATCGCCGTCGGTGTCAGGGTCGCGCGGCACGAGAAACACGCCGACGCGCGGCGTCGGCTCGTCGGTGCGCGCCCACACGGCCAGCCAGCGCAGCGCCGGAATGCCGGTGCTGTACAGCTTGTGACCCGAGAGCCGCCAGCCGTCGCCATCGCGGCGCGCGATGGTCGCCGGCAGCCCGCCGCGCGACGGCGAACCGAGCGCCGGCTCCACGCGCAGCGCATTGATCAGCGCACCGTGCGCGACCGCGCTGTCGAACACCGCGCGCCGCACCTGCGCCGGCCAGCGGTTATCGGCGCGGCCGAGCGCGCGATGCTGCAGGTACGTCATCGTCAGCACCAGCGCGGTGGCGGGATCGGCCCGCGCGACGGCGGCGACGATCCGGCTCGCCTGCGCCAGCGTCGCCCCGGCGCCGCCGTGCTCGCGCGGCACGACCTGCGCGATCAGCCCGGCACGATGCAGCCGCGCGAGGTTCTCGTGCGGAAACCGGCCGTCGACGTCGTTGCGGGCCGCATCGGCGGCGAGTTCGGGGGCGAGGCGTTCGAGCCGCGCGGCGAGGCGCGCGTCGTTCGTCCCGTCGGCGTCTGCGTCCGCAACGTCGGCGGTGCCGGCGGCATCGGCAGGCAGAAGGCGCAGCGCAGGTTGCGGTGGCGGCGAGGAAGCGGCAAGGCTGGCGGACATCGAAACGGATTCCCTGGGTAGTTCGGACACGGCGACGAGAACGGCGCCAACGCGCGCCCGATCATTCGCGAGCCCACAGCGTATGCGCAACGCATGCGGCCCCAAACCATGCAAATCTGATATTCAAATCGGGATTGATTATTTCCATTCCGCATGATCCCGGCGTTAACCTGCGCTCAATTCCTGCCCGGCCGTGCGCCGGGACGTCCCTGCACCGGAGACCCAGATGAGCGTCGAATTCATCGGCATGATCCAGAGCCAGAAGCAGTCGGAAATCCACCCGGCGTCCGGCCCCGTGGTCGATCCCGACTATGTGCGCGACTTTGCCCGCGCCCACGAAACAGCCGGCTTCGACCGGATCCTCGTGCCGCATCACTCGACCGGCCCGTCGGCGACGCTGACGATCGCGTTCGCGGCGGCCGCGACCGAACGCATCCACTTCATGCTCGCGCATCGCCCGGGCTTCACCGCGCCGACGCTCGCCGCGCGGCAGATCGCGACGCTCGACCAGTTCAGCCGCGGCCGACTCGCCGTGCACTTCATCTCCGGCGGCTCGGACAGCGAACAGCAGCGCGACGGCGATTTCCTCGATCACGACGCACGCTACGCGCGCACCGACGAATACCTGGGCATCCTGCGGCGGATCTGGACGGAAACGCAGCCGTTCGATCACGACGGCGCGCACTACCGGTTCAAGCAGGGCTTTTCGGAAGTGAAGCCGTTCCAGCAGCCGCATGTGCCGATCTACTTCGGCGGCGCGTCGGAAGCCGCGCTCGCGGTGGCCGGCAAGCACGCGGACGTCTATGCGCTGTGGGGCGAATCGCTCGACCAGGTGCGCGACCTGACGACCCGCGTGCGCGCCGAAGCCGCGAAGCACGGCCGCCAGGTGCGCTTCTCCGTGTCGTTCCGCCCGATCCTCGCGGCGACCGAGGACGAAGCGTGGGCGCGCGCGCACCGCATCCTCGACGAAACGCGCCGGCTGCGCGAAGCGGCGGGCCTCGGCGCCGGCGGCCCGCAGCAGAGCGAAGGCGCGCGCCGCCTGCTCGCCGCGGCCGAGCGCGGCTCGCGCGTCGACAAGCGGCTGTGGACCGAGATCGCGAAGCTCACCGGCGCGCGCTCGAATTCGACGGCGCTCGTCGGCACGCCCGAACAGGTCGCCGACGCGCTGCTCGACTACTACGACCTCGGCGTGACGACCTTCCTGATCCGCGGTTTCGACCCGTTGGAAGACGCGATCGACTACGGCCGCGAACTGATTCCGCGCGTGCGCAACGCCGTCGCCGAACGCGACGCGGCACGCCGCGCCGCCTGAGCCCAACGGAGCCCTACGCGATCATGTCCGCCGTCCTTTCGCCCCCCAACCGTACCGCATCGGGCCTCGTGCTCGCCGACACCCCGCGCCAGCACTTCTGGTTCGATCCGCCCGCGCCGCGCATCGACGTGGCCGCCGAGCGCCGCCACCGGCAGGAGCGGCTCGCAGCCGCGTTCCGGCTGTTCGCGCGCTTCGGCTTCGCGTCGGGCCTCGCCGGCCACATCACCGCGCGCGATCCGGAGCTGCCCGACCATTTCTGGGTGAACCCGCTCGGCGTGCATTTCTCGCAGATCAAGGTGTCCGACCTGCTGCTCGTCAACGCACGCGGCGAAACCGCGATCGGCCAGCGGCCGCTGAACAAGGCCGCGTTCGCGATCCATGCGGCGATCCACGAAGCCCATCCGCACGTGGTCGCCGCCGCGCACACGCATTCGACCTACGGCAAGGCCTGGTCGACGCTCGGTCGCCCGCTCGATCCGCTCACGCAGGACGCGTGCGTGTTCTACGAGGATCACGCGCTGTTCGACGATTTCACGGGGATGGTCGTCGACACCAGCGAAGGCGCGCGGATCGCCGAGGCGCTCGCGAAGCCGGACGGCACCACGCACAAGGGCGTGATCCTGAAGAACCACGGCATCCTGACGGCCGGCCCGACGGTCGAGGCCTCCGCGTGGTGGTACATCGCGCTCGACAACGCCGCGCACACGCAGTTGCTGGCCGAAGCGGCCGGCACGCCGCAGCCGATCGATCACGCGACCGCGCGCCATACGCACGGCCAGATCGGCGGCCCCGACGGTGCGCTGCATGCGTTCGACAGCCTGTTCGCGCGCGTCGTCGCCGACGAACCCGACCTGCTCGACTGAGCCGCCCTTGCGCTACCCCGGAGACCACACAATGACCCACACCACCGCACCCGCGCCCGCCGACGCGCACGACGACCAACGCCGCCGGCTGCTGCGCGCGGCCGGCGCCGCCGCGCTCGCCGTACCGGCGATCACGCTCGGCCGCAAGGCCTGGTCCGCGCCGCCGCTGAAGAAGCTGACGTTCGCGTGGAACCAGAACGCGTTCTGCCTGACGCCGATCGTCGTCGCGCAGGAGCGCGGCTTCTTCGAGAAGAACGGGCTGAAGGTCGAGCTGATCAACTACAGCGGCTCGACCGACCAGCTGCTCGAGTCGATCGCGACCGGCAAGGCCGACGCGGCGGTCGGGATGATCCACCGCTGGCTCAAGCCGCTCGAGGCCGGCTTCGACGTGAAGATCATCGGCAGCTCGCACGGCGGCTGCGTGCGCCTGCTCGGCGCGAAGGCGGCCGGCGTCACGACGCTGCAGGCGCTGAAGGGCAAGACGGTCGGCGTCAGCGATCTGGCCGCGCCCGGCAAGCACTTCTTCTCGATCCTGCTCGCGAAGAACGGCATCGATCCGGAGCGCGACATCACGTGGCGACAGTATCCGGCCGATCTGCTCGGCGTCGCGGTCGACAAGGGCGAAATCCACGCGATCGCCGACGGCGACCCGAACCTCTATCTGCTCGAAAAGCGCAGCAACGGCGCGTATACCGAACTCGCGACCAACCTGTCCGGCGAATACGCGCGCAAGGTGTGCTGCGTGATCGGCGCGCGCGGCGACCTCGTGCGCAACGACCGGCCGTCGGCCGCCGCGCTCGCGCGCTCGATCGTGCAGGCCACCGAGTACACGCACGACAACCCGAACGAAGCCGCGAAGGTGTTCGCGAAGTATTCGCCGAAGATCAGCCCCGAGGATCTGCGCAAGCTGTACGCGACGCTCACCTACACGCATCACCCGACCAACGTCGACCTGCAGCAGGAAATCGCGTTCTATGCGGACGATTTCCGCCGCATCAGCGTACTGAAGAAGAGCACGGACCCGCAGCGCTTCGCGCAGCAGGTCTATGCGAACGTACTGGGGTAACGCGATGTCGACGATCGAACACGCTTCCGCAGCACACACCGCATCGGCTCCGGCCGGCGCCGCCGCCAACGCTACAGCCTCCGCGCGTCCGGCCTGCACGACGTGCGACGCCACGCTGGCCGCGCAAGCGCGGCGCGAGCGTATCTGGCCGACCGGGATCGCCGCCGCAGTCGCGTGGGCCGCGCTCGGCGCGCTCACGCAACTGTGGCCGAACCGGATCGTCGGCTTCAGCGACTGGGCGTACACCGACACGTTCGGCACGGCCGCGTGGACGATCGCCGCGCTGCTGCTCGTCGCCGCGACGCTCGGCCATCTCGTTGCGGCGACCCGCACGCGGCTCGCACGCGTGCGTCCGGCCGGCCCGTGGCTCGTCGCGCTGCCGCTCGTGCTCGCCGCGTGGGAAATCGTCACCGCGAAAACCGGCTGGCTGCCGACGCCGTTCTTCGCGCCGCCGCAGGCGCTGATCGAAGTCTACGTCGACGACTGGCCGCGCCTCGCCGGCAGCGCCGCCAACACGCTGAAGCTGCTCGCGCTCGGCTTCGCGTACGGCGTCACGGTCGGCTTCGCGGTGGGCGTGTCGATCGGCTGGTCGCGCCGGATCGGCTACTGGGTGCATCCGGTGCTGCGCGTGCTCGGGCCGGTGCCGGCCACCGCGCTGCTGCCGCTCACGTTCTACTTCTTCCCGTCGAGCTATTCGGCCGCCGCGTTCCTGATCGCGCTGGCGACGGGCTTCCCGGTTGCCGTCCTGACGTGGTCGGGCGTCGCGAGCGTGAACAAGCAGTACTACGACGTCGCGCGCACGCTCGGCGCGAACGCGCGCTTCCTCGTGCTGCGCGTCGCGATTCCGGCCGCGCTCCCACACGTGTTCGTCGGCATTTTCATGGGGCTCAGCGCATCGTTCACGGTGCTGGTCGTCGCCGAGATGATGGGCGTCAAGTCGGGGCTCGGCTGGTATTTGAGCTGGGCGCAGGGCTGGGCGTCGTACGTGAACATGTATGCGGCGCTGATCGTGATGGCGCTGCTGTTTTCCGGGCTGATCGCGCTGCTGTTCGCGCTGCGCGACCGTGTGCTCGCGTGGCAGAAAGGAACCGTCAAATGGTAAGCGCCGCCGTACTCGAACCGTCCGCGGCCATTGCCGCGGCGCCCGCCGTCACGCCGCCGCGCGGCGCGCGCATCGACATCCGCCGCGTCAGCCACGCGTTCGACGGCCCCGGCGGCGCGCTGCCGGTGCTCGACGACGTGTCGCTGTCGGTCGCGGCCGGCGAATTCGTCGCACTGCTCGGCCCGAGCGGCTGCGGGAAATCGACGCTGCTGCGCCTCGTCGCGGGGCTCGACGCCGCGCGGCAAGGCACCATCGCGCAGGACGGCGTGCCGATCGAGCGCCCCGATCCGTCGCGCATCGTCGTGTTCCAGGACCCGACGCTGTACCCGTGGCGGCGCGTGCGCGCGAACGTCGCGCTCGGCCTCGAAGCGCGCGGGGTGGCGCGCACCGCGCAGCATCGCGTCGACGATGCGCTCGCGCGCGTCGGGCTGCAGGAGTTCGCGAACGTGTTTCCGCATCAGTTGTCCGGCGGGATGGCGCAGCGCGTCGCACTCGCCCGCGCGCTCGTCAACGATCCGCGCCTGCTGATCCTCGACGAGCCGCTCGGCAAGCTCGATTCGCTGACGCGGCTCACGATGCAGGCCGAGCTGACCGCGCTGTGGCAGCGCGACGGGTTCTCCGCGCTGCTCGTCACGCACGACGTGGAAGAAGCGCTGTTCCTCGCGCAGCGCGTGATCGTGTTCGGGCCGCGGCCGGCCCGGATCGTCGCCGAACTGCGCGTCGACCTGCCCTACCCGCGCCATCGCGGCGACCCGCGCCTCGCCGCCTTGCGCCACGACGCGCTGCGGCATCTCGGGCTCGATGCGAGCTGGTAGATGCCGGATGCCGTTCGACGTTTGATTGCCGTCCGGCGGAGACGCGCGCGATGAATGCGCCGCCGTTCGCCGACTGGGCCATCGCGTTCCTGCAACTGCTGTATCGCGCGCAAATCGCGCTGGCGCATGGGCTCCACGCGATCGGCCTGACCGGCGACGCCGATGGCCAGGCCGCGTGGCCGTGGGCGCATCGCATCGCGCTCGAAACGCTGCGCATCGACGCGGGGCTCACGCGGCAGCTCGCGCTCGCCTGCGGCGTGACGGCGCTGGCCGTCGTGCTCGCGTGCACCGCGCTCGCTTCGCGCAAGTGGCGTATCGCATCGGCCATCGCCGCACTGGCCGTCGCATGGTTCGCGCCGTGGCCGCCCGCTTCGCTGTGGCTCGCGCCGGCCGTGCCGACGAGCTTCCAGCGCGATCCCGCGCCGTTTTCCGTAGCGAACGTGATGCGCGGCGCGCACCTGTATACGCAACATTGCGCGGCCTGCCACGGCGCGGACGGACGCGGCGAAGGGCCGCTCGCCGCCACGCTCGCGCACTGGCCGCCGACCTTCGCCGGCACGCTGCTCGCGCGTCGCCTCGACGGCGAACTGTTCTGGCGCGTGCGCCACGGCACGCAGGACGAGCACGGCGCGTCGACGATGCCCGGCTTCGCGGCGACACTCGGCCCGCAGGACACCTGGGCCGTGCTCGACTACCTGAAAGCGCTGGCCGCCGGCAGCGGCGCGCAGGCGCAAGGCGCGTGGCCGGTGCCGGTCCCGCTGCCGGCCCTCGACGTGCGGTGCGGCGACGCCGCGCCTCAAGCGCTCGAGCGCTGGCGCGAAGGCCAGCGCGTGCGCGTCGTCGCGCTCGAGACGGGCGCCACGCCACCGCCGGAAGATGCGCGCTGGCAGACCTTGCTGGTCACCGAAAACGGGGGGGCGGTGCCGCCGTCGACCGGCTCGCGCGCGAACTGCGTCGCGACGACCGCCGATGCGTGGCGCGCGTTCGCGACGATTGCCGGCGTCGCACCCGAGGCACTCGCCGGCACGCAACTGCTTGCGGATCGACGCGGCTGGCTGCGCGCGCGGGCGTTGCCGGGCAGCGCCGGCTGGTCGGACGCCGACCTGCTGTGCCGCTCGGATGCGGTGGCCCGGCCGGCCGCGCGCGCCACCAGCGGCGACGCACTGACCGCGCTGCTGCTGCGCGTCGACAACGAACCCGTGCGCGACGTACAGGCCGGGCTCCCGCATTGAACCCACGAATCCTTCCTTCAACCGAACTTCACGATGAATCCGACCCGACGCCACTTCCTCGCGCAGGCGAGCGCCCTTGCCACGATCGCCGCCGCCCCGACTGCGCTGCGCGCGCAATCCGGTACACGGCCGCTGCTGCGCGCCGGCGACCAGAAAGGCGGGCTGCGCGCGCTGCTCGAAGCGGCCGGCGAACTGAACGGCCTCGCGTACGACATCGCGTGGACCGAATTTCCGGCCGCCGCGCCGCTCGCGGAAGCGCTGAACGCGGCCGCGGTCGACTGCGGGCCGATCGGCGACGCGCCGGTGATCTTCGCGCTCGCATCGGGCGCCCGCATCAAGGTGATCGGCGCGAACCGTTCCGATCCGTACGGCACGGCCGTGCTCGTGCAACCCGACGCCGCGCTGAAAGGCGCGGCCGACCTGAAGGGCAAGCGCATCGGCACCACGCGCGGCTCGATCGGCCATTTCGTCACGCTGAAGGCGCTCGATGCGGCCGGCCTGCCGCCCGATGCCGTGTCGTTCCGCTTCCTGCCGCCGGCCGACACGATGCTGGCGCTCGCCACCGGTTCGATCGACGCGTGGGCGACCTGGGAGCCCTACACCGCGCTCGCCGAAACGAGCGGCCGCGCGCGCGTGCTGGTCAACGGCCGCGGACTGTGGTCGGGCCTCAGCTATCTCGCGGCAACCGACGCGGCGATCGCCTCGAAGCGCGACGTGCTGCACGATTTCCTGCGACGCGTCGTGCGCGCGCAGGCCTGGTCGTACCGGCACGCCGACGCGTATTCGGCGGCGCTCGCGCGCATCATCGGCATTCCGCCGGCCGCCGCGAAGCTGCAATTCGAGCGCCGCGGCACGCGCTGGCTGCCGATCGACGCGACGGTGATCGCCGAACAGCAGCGCACGGCCGACTTCTACCTGAAGGCCGGGTTGCTGCGCCAGCCGCTCGACGTGCGCACGACCTTCGACACCGGCTTCCCGCTCGGCTGACGGATGCGTGGCGGTAGGCGGTACGCAGCCGCCCAAACGGCTTCGGCCCGATCTGGCACAATCGCGATTCGATCATCCCGCCGTCAGCCAGCGTCATGCCAGCCATCACCGAACTCTTCGTCTACCCGATCAAATCCTGCGCCGGCATCGCGCTCACGCGCGCGCAACTGCTTGAAACGGGCCTCGCCTACGACCGCCACTGGCTGATCACCGATCCGCGCGGGCAGATGCTCACGCAGCGCACGCATCCGCGTCTCGCGCTGATCCGTCCGACACTCGACAGCGATGCGCTCGTGCTGAACGCACCGGGCATGCCGGCATTGCGCACGCCGCTCGACGGCGACGCGACGCCCGCCACGCCGAAGATGGCAGCGACCGTGTGGCGCGACACCGTCGACGCGATCGACACGGGCGCCGAAACGGCCGCGTGGCTCACCGAATTCCTCGGCGTGCCGACGAAGCTCGCGCGCTTCGGCCCCGATGCACGCCGCGGCTGCAATCGCAAATGGACCGGCGAGATCGATACGCATACGCAGTTCGCGGATGGCTATCCGCTTTTGGTGATCGGCCAGTCGTCGCTCGACGACCTGAACGCGCGGCTTGCCGCGAAAGGCGCGCCGGCGATCCCGATGAACCGCTTCCGGCCGAACATCGTCGTGTCGGATCTCGACGCGTACGAAGAGGATTTCGTCGAGCATCTCGACACGCAAGGCGACACGCCGGTGCGACTGCGACTCGTGAAGCTGTGCACGCGCTGCCCGATGCCGACGATCGACCAGGCGACCGGCGCGCCCGATCCCGCATGGCCGCACGAGCCGACCGACACGATGCAGACCTATCGCGCGAACCCGAACTACGACGGTGCGCTGACGTTCGGCATCAATGCGATCGTCGTCGAAGGTGCGGGTGCGTGGCTCGAAGTCGGGCAGCCGGTCGAAGCGGAGATCGGCTTCGGCGATTGAGCCGGATAGCACCATCCGTTCCCTTCACGCGGCGCGCGGCATCGCATCACTCACCGCCGCCGGCAGCCGGATCGTCACGATCAGCCCGCCGCCGGCCGCATCGGCCAGCGTCACGCTGCCCTGATGCACACGCGCGATTTCCCGCACGATCGACAACCCGAGCCCCGTTCCTTCGACCGTCTGCGTCTTGCTGCCGCGATGGAAGCGCTCGAACACCGCGTCGCGTTCGTCGGCCGGAATGCCCGGCCCGTTGTCGATCACGTCGAGCCGCGCGTCCGCGCCGTCGCGCGAGACGCGCACCGTGACCACCGCACGGTCGCCCGCATAACGGATCGCGTTGTCGATCAGGTTGCCGACCATCTCACCGAGCAAGTCGGACTGCCCGAGCACGTCGATGTCGGCCTCGTGCTCGAAGCCGAGATCGATGTCGCGTGCGCGCGCGACGGGCGACCAGTCGAGCGTCACGCTGCGCGCAAGCCGGTGCAGCGCGACCGGCTTGTGCGCGACCGCATGGCCGCTGTCCGAATCGAGCCGCGACAGCGACAGCAATTGCTGGACGATCTTCGCGGCCTGCCGCACCGCGCCGTTCGCGCGCCGCAGGTGCACGTTCGCGCGCGGCTGCTCGTCGGGCCGCAACGCGAGCTCGACGCCCGCCTGCACGGCCGCGAGCGGCGTCTTCAGCTGATGGGCCGCATCGGCGAAGAAACGCCGCCGCGCCACCTGCATCCGCTGCGTGCGGCCGATGTACTGGTTGATCGAATCGACGAGCGGCGCGAGCTCGCTCGGCATCGCGCCGGTGTCGAGCGGCGTCGTGTCGTCCTCGCTGCGCGCGGCGACGGTGGCCGACAGCCGGTTCAGCGGCCGCAGCCCGCGGCCGACGCCGAGCCACACGATCCCGAGCGCCAGCACGACGAGCAGCCCTTCCTGCAGCAGCGACCCGATCAGGATCTCGCGCGCGAGCGCCTGGCGCGCCTCGATCGTCTCGCCGACCATCACCCAGACGATGCGCGACTGCGCGGTCGGCACGTCGTGCACCGGAATGCGCAGCGCGGCCATCCGCAATTGCTCGCCGCGATACACGACGTCGTAGTAGCGCGTGACGAACGGCGCGCCGTCGCCCGCGTCGCGCCCCTGCGGCAGCGGCAGGTCCGGATAGCCGGTGATCGTGTGGCCGTTGTCCTCGCGGATCAGGTAGTAGATCTTGCCGCCGTCGCTCGATTCGAGCATTTCGAGCGCGAGATACGGCAGGTCGACCTCGACCTCGCCGTCGTTGAGCCGCACGCCTTCGCGGATCGACTTCAGCGACGACGACAGCGTGCGGTCGAACGCGACGTGCGCGGCGCTCATCGCACGCTGGTACGTGAGCCACGAGTCGAGCGCGAGCAGGCCGAGCAGCGGCAGCAGCAGCCACAGCGCGACCTGCGCGCGCAGGTTCGGGCGGGTCATCATGCCTGCCGCCGCGCCGCCCCGAGGAACGCATGCGCTCCCTCGGGAGGCAGCGAATGACCGTGAGCGCGGGGGCCGCTCATTCAGCCGTCTCCGCCTTCGCTTCGAGCAGATAGCCCAGGCCGCGCAGCGTGACGATCGCGACGCCCGTGTTCTCCAGCTTCTTGCGCAACCGGTACACGTAGATCTCGATCGCGTCCGCGTTGACCGATTCGTCGAGCCCGAAGATCTTCTCCGACAGCGTGTCCTTGTTGATCGCGCGACCGTTACGCAGGATCAGCACCTCGAGCACCGAGCGCTCGCGCGGCGTGAGCGACAGCGGCTCGCCCGCGAGATGGAAGCTGCGGTCGATACTGTCGTACGAAAGCGGCCCGCATTCGACGCGCGAATGCTCGTGACCGAGGCTGCGCCGGATCAGCGCGCGGGCGCGCGCCTCCAGTTCGGTCAGCTCGAACGGCTTCGCGAGGTAGTCGTCGGCGCCGAGATCGAGCCCCTTCACGCGGTCCTCGACCGACCCGTGCGCGGTGAGGATCAGCACCGGCACCGGATTGCGGCGCGCACGCAATCGCCGCAGCACCTCCAGCCCGTCGAGCTTCGGCAACCCGAGATCGAGGATCACCAGCGCGTAGTCCTGCGTGCGCAGCACGTGGTCCGCCGCCTCGCCGTCGGCCATGTGATCGACCGCGAAACGCGCGGCGCTCAGCGCGTCGTTCAGCGACTGGGCCAGGTTCGGGTTGTCTTCGACGAGCAGCACACGCATGGGGGTTCCGGTAAGGTCAGCGAACAGCCCGCTACATTACATGATCCTTTCCGTCTCCACGCCTCGCGGAAACACGGGTTGCGCGGGTGTCGCGAACCCGCCGCGCGCGATGCCGGCCACCGCGCCTCAGCGTTCGGCCGCCGCACGGTTGCGCGCCGCGATGCGCGCCTCGCCGGCCACGCCGCGCTCGCGAAAACCGGCCACCACCGCGACGAACGCGATGCTCGCGCCGGCCGTGACGACGATCATCGGGTGCGCGGTACCGTCCGACAGCCACGCCAGCACGCCGCCGCACGCGGCCGTGATCGCCATCTGGATAAAGAAGAACAGCCCCGACGCGGTGCCGGCGATCTGCGTGTACGGCTGCATCACCGCGAACTGGCAGGCCGGAATCGCGATCCCGACCGCGATCATCACGACGAACATCGGCACGACGAGCGCCGTCACCGACGTCGGGGCGATCGCGCCGCCGACCCACAGCGCGGCGGTGCCGGCCAGATTGACGACCGCCGCCGCCGCGATGACCGAATCGGCGGACCAGCGCGCGCTGGTCCGCGCGAACGCATTCGAGCCGATCAGGTAGCCGAGCACGGTCACGCCGAAGATCGCCGCATAGACGGGCCCGGACACGCCGATGTGCCGCTGGAACAGCGTCGACGATTCCGCGATGAACGGATAGTAGGTGCAGTAGGCAAAGCTGATCGCGAACGAATAGCGCAGGAAACGCCGGTCGCGCAGCAGGCCGGCGTAGGTCCGCAGCAGCCCGGCGCCGGCGGGCGGCCGCGCGTCGCGTTCACGGGTTTCAGGCAGGTAGCGCAGCACCATCGCGGTCGCGACCAGCCCGCCCGCCGCCAGCCAGCCGAACACGCCGCGCCAGCCGAGCCACTCGGCAATCGCGCTGCCGGCCAGCGGCGCGACCACCGGCGACAGCGCCATGCCGGCCGAAATATGGCCGAGCATCGTGGCCTGCGTCGCGGCCGGAAAGCGCTCGCGCACGATCACGCGGCCGATCACCGTGCCGCTGCAGCCGCCCAGCGCCTGGCCCACGCGCGCGGCGATCAGCGTCGGGACGCTGGTCGACCATCCGCACGCGACGCTCGCGACGACGTACAGGCACAGGCCGCCGAGCAGCACCGGGCGTCGGCCGTAGCGGTCGGACAGCGGCCCCGACACCAGCATCGACAGCGCATAGCCGACCATGTAGAGGGTCAGCGTGAGTTGCAACTGCGCGTCGGTGCCGTGCAGCGCATCCGCCATCGCGGGCAGCGACGGCAGGTACGCATCGATCGTGACGCGCGGCAGGCACACCACGAGCATCAACAGGAACAGCCAGCCCCGGCGGGGTAATGAACGCGTCTTCATGCGGTAAGTCCGTGTGGGTCGGATGAGTGGAGTCGACTGCAATCTAAGGCGAAAGTGATATAAGCTGAAGGACCATTAAATCGGCCATTGACTGGACCACTATGCCGCGAGGCAAAGCCGCGATTCCGCTGGACCTGCCGCGCCCTGCCGGGCTGTCGGGCGGCAGCCCGCAGTCGAAGCAGGAATGCATCGCCGACACGATTCGCGACGCGATCCTGAAACGCCTGCTGCCGGGCGACAGCCCGCTGCCGTCGAGCCGGACGCTGGCCGCGCGCTGGGATGTCGCGCGCGGCACCGTCGAAGCGGCGTACGACATCCTGTGCGCCGAGGGTTACATCGCCCGCACGCAAGGGTCCGGCACGCGCGTGTGCGCGGTCGTGCCGGACAGCTATCTGCGCGCGACGGCTCAGTCGCGCGGCGGCGCCCCGCGCCCCATCCCGGCTTCGCCGGCGCCGGCCGCCCCGGCCGAGCCCGAGCACGGCGTGCGCCCCGGCGTCCCGTTCGTCGCGCGGCTCGCCGATCCCGGCCTGCTGCCGATGCAGCAATGGAAGAAGGCGCTCGGCGCCAGCCTGCTCGCCGCGACGGCGGACGATCTCGGCGCGACGCCGGCGCAAGGCGTCGAGGGCCTGCGCGCGGGAATCGCCGCGTACCTGCGGGAATACCGCGGCATCCCGTGCCGGGCCGCCGACATCGTCATCACGACCGGGATCCGCCACGCGATCGACCTCGTCGCACGCACGCTGCTCGCGCCCGGCTCGACGGTGCTGATGGAAGACCCCGGCTATGCGTCGGCGTGGCAGATCTTCACGTTCGCGGGCGCGACCGTGATCGACGTGCCGGTCGACCGGGAAGGGATCGATACCGCATCGCTGGAGCGCCATCCCGATGCGCGCGCCGCGTACGTGACACCCGCCCATCAGGCGCCGCTCGGCGTCACGATGTCGGTCTCGCGCCGGCTCGAACTGCTCGACTGGGCGCAGCGCCACCGCACGTGGATCATCGAGGACGACTACGACGGCGAATTCAGCTACCAGACCGCCCCGCTGCCCGCGCTGAAATCGCTCGACGCGTGCGACCGCGTGATCTACTGCGGGTCGTTCAACAAGACGCTGTTTTCCGGGCTGCGGATCGGCTTCATGGTGGTGCCTGCGGCACTGCGGCCGGCGCTGTCCGCCGTCTGGCACGCGACCGCGCGCTCGGTCGGCGTCGCGCCCCAGCTGGCGCTGGCCCGCTTCATCGGCCACGGCGATTTCGCGAAGCACCTGCGCGCCGCCCGCCACGCGTACCGCCAGCGGCGCGACATCGTGCTCGACCAGTTGGCCAAACATGCCGGCGGCCGGTACACGGTGACCGGCGAGCACGCGGGCTTTCATTTCGTGCTGTGGCTGCCGCCCGGCCTCGACGACGCGGGCTGGGTCGCGCAAGCCCGCGCGGCCGGCATCGAGCTGCAGCCGATCCGCGGCTTCTGTCGAAGCGCCCGGTGCGAAGCGGGCGTCGTCGTCGGCTATG
This sequence comes from Burkholderia sp. EMB26, assembly GCF_024730645.1. Lineage (NCBI taxonomy): Bacteria > Pseudomonadati > Pseudomonadota > Betaproteobacteria > Burkholderiales > Burkholderiaceae > Burkholderia > Burkholderia sp. EMB26. The sequence continues at coordinate 388,942 of NZ_CP078071.1, read as the reverse complement.
CCGCGCTGACGGCCGCGCACGCGCGGCATGGCGGCCGCGTCCTCGGCCAGTTGCTGGCCGCCTCCGCATAGCGCGCGACCACGCGCCGCGTCCTCCCCCTTCACGCCCCGCCGCACGCCGCGCAACCCGCGGCGGCGGCCGCGTCGACCTCGGGAAATCCATGACGCGGACGGCGCGATTGCGCACCGGAATGAAAGCAGGCTGAAAGTGCCCCGCAATTAACATCCGCGTCACTCGAACAAAACCCACGCATCACTGGAGGAAGACATGCCGTTTGCACCGAAGCAACTCGCCGCCGCGCTCGCGGTCGTTCTGGGCACGGCCGCCGGCAGCGCCGTCGCGCAGGTTCCGGCCGGCTACCCGGGGAACTACCAGGGCGTGATCGACGCCGCGAAGAAGGAAGGCAAGCTGATCGTCTACTCGACCACCGACACGGGCCTCGTGCGTCCGCTGATCAAGGACTTCGAAAGCCTGTACGGCGTGAAAGTCGAGTACAACGACATGAACAGCACCGAGCTGTACAACCGCTACATCAGCGAGAACGCGGCGAGCAGCACCAGCGCCGACGTGCTGTGGAGCTCGGCGATGGACCTGCAGGTCAAGCTCGTCAACGACGGCCTGATGGCGTCCTACGATTCGCCCGAAAGCCCGAACGTGCCGCAGTGGGCGCAGTACCAGAAGCAGGCGTACGGCACGACGTTCGAACCGCTGGCGATCGTCTACAACAAGCGCCTGATCCCCGAGAACGAGGTGCCGAAGACCCGCGCCGACCTGATCAAGCTGCTCACCACGCAGGCCGACAAGTTCAAGGGCAAGGTCACGACCTACGACATCGAGAAATCGGGCGTCGGCTTCAACTACCTGACGCAGGACGCGCACGTGAACGAGAAGGTCACGTGGGAACTCGTGAAGGCGATCGGCGCGACCGGCCCGAAGCTGCAGTCGAGCACGGGCGCGATGATGGAGCGCATCTCGTCGGGCGAGAACCTGATCGGCTACAACATCATCGGGTCGTATGCGTACGCGAAGGCGAAGAAGGACAAGTCGATCGGCTACGTGTTTCCGAAGGACTACACGCAGGTCGTGAGCCGCCTCGCCACGGTATCGAAGAAGGCGAAGAACCCGAACGCCGCGAAGCTGTGGGTCGACTACCTGCTGTCGAAACGCGGCCAGACGCTGATCGCGAACCAGGCGAACCTGTACGCGATCCGCACGGACGTGAGCGGCGAAACGTCGGCCGCGAGCCTCACGAAGGAGCTCGGCGATTCGCTGAAGCCGATCCAGATCGGCACCGGTCTGCTCGTCTATCTCGACCAGTCGAAGCGCCTCGCGTTCCTGAAGCAATGGCAGCAGGCGATCAAGCGCTGATGCGCTGAGCCGCTGACCTCGGGCCGCCCGCCGCACGTCGCGCGGACGGCCCCTTCCCCTTACCGACTTCCTTGAGGCGGCCATCCGGATGGCCGCAGGGGCGAACTCATGCTTTCAACCAGCACCCGCGGCACGGCACCGGCCGTTCCGCCCGCCACCGGCCCGCGCGACGCGATTCCCGCGCTGCCGGTCAGCAGCCTGCAGCCGCTCGCCGGCATGCTGCGCTGGATCGTCGTCGCGGTCCTGACCGTCGCGGTCGCGCTGCCGCTCGGCTTCATCCTGTTCCAGAGCCTGCTGTCCGCGCCGTTCTTCGACGCGAACAAGACGCTCGGCATCGAAGGCTTCCGCTTCATCTTCAGCGATCCCGACTTCTGGTCGGCCGTGAAGAACTCGTTCATCATCGCCGGCGGGATGCTGTTCATCTCGATCCCGCTCGGCGGCATCCTCGCGTTCCTGATGGTGCGCACCGACCTGCCCGGCCGCCGCTGGCTCGAACCGCTGCTGCTCACGCCGGTGTTCGTGTCGCCGATGGTGCTCGCGTTCGGCTACGTGGTCGCGGCCGGCCCAGTCGGCTTCTATTCGGTGTGGTTCAAGGAACTGTTCGGGGTGCAGAACGTGCCCTGGAACGTGTATTCGATCTTCGCGATCACGGTGATCGTCGGCCTCACGCACGTGCCGCACGTGTACCTGTATTCGTCGGCCGCGCTGCGCAACCTCGGCTCGGACGTCGAGGAAGCCGCCCGCGTGACGGGCGCCCGCCCGTTCCGCGTCGCGCTCGACGTGAGCCTGCCGATGACGATGCCCGCGCTGCTGTTCGCCGGCGTGCTGGTGTTCTTCCTCGGCTTCGAGGTGTTCGGGCTGCCGCTCGTGCTCGGCGATCCGGAAGGCCACCTCGTGCTCGCGACCTACCTGTACAAGCTGACCAACAAGCTCGGCGTGCCGTCGTATCACCTGATGGCCGCGGTCGCGGTGTGCATCGTCGCGATCACGTTCCCGCTCGTGCTGCTGCAGCGCCGCCTGCTGAAGACCGCGAACCGCTTCGTCACCGTGAAGGGCAAGGCCGGCCGCGCGACGGTGCTGCCGCTCGGCGTGTGGCGCTGGGTCGCGCTCGCGATCGTCGCGCTGTGGCTGATGCTGACCGTGATCGTGCCGATCTCGGGCATCGTGCTGCGCGCGTTCGTGACCAACTGGGGCGAAGGCGTGCCGCTCGCCGACGTGCTGACGCTGTCGAACTTCATCGAACTGTTCGAGCAGGACAACCTGGTGCGCGCGATCGTCAACACGCTCGGCATCGGCGTGATCGGCGGCGCGCTCGCGATCGGCTTCTACTCGCTCGTCGCGTTCGCCGGCCACCGCCGCCCCGACTGGGCGACCAAGCTGCTCGACTACCTCGTGCTGCTGCCGCGCGCGGTGCCCGGCCTGCTCGCCGGTCTCGCGTTCCTGTGGATCTTCCTGTTCGTGCCCGGCCTGCGCGAGCTGAAGAACTCGATGTGGAGCATCTGGATCGCGTACACGGTCGTGTGGCTCGCGTACGGGATGCGGCTCATCCAGAGCGCGCTGCTGCAGGTCGGCCCCGAGCTCGAGGAAGCCGGCCGCAGCGTCGGCGCGACCCGCAGCCGCGTATCGCTCGACGTGACGCTGCCGCTCGTGCGCTTCGGCCTGCTCGCCGCGTGGCTCCTGATCTTCATGATCTTCGAGCGCGAATACTCGACGGCCGTCTACCTGCTGTCGCCCGGCACCGAAGTGATCGGCGCGCTGCTCGTGTCGCTGTGGGCGACCGGCGCCGTCGACCAGGTCGCCGCGCTCTCTGTCATCAACATCGCGATGGTCGGCGCCGGTCTCGGCGTGGCCCTGCGCTTCGGAGTGAAACTTCATGGATAAGCTCATCGTCGACGACCTGCATCTCAGCTACGGCGCCAACCCGATCCTCAAGGGCGTGTCGTTCGAACTGAAGGCCGGCGAAGTCGTGTGCCTGCTCGGCGCGTCGGGCAGCGGCAAGACCACGCTGCTGCGTGCGGTGGCCGGCCTCGAACAGCCGTCCGACGGCCGCATCCAGCTCGACGACCGCGTGTTCTTCGACGGCGCACAGCGCATCGACCTGCCGGTCGAACAGCGCTCGCTCGGCCTCGTGTTCCAGTCGTACGCGCTATGGCCGCACCGCACCGTCGCCGACAACGTCGGCTACGGGCTCAAGCTGCGCCGCGTCGCACCGGCCGAACAGAAGCGCCGCGTGCAGACCGCGCTCGACCAGCTCGGCCTCGGCCATCTCGCGGAACGCTTTCCGCATCAACTGTCGGGCGGCCAGCAGCAGCGTGTCGCGATCGCCCGCGCGCTCGTCTACAACCCGCCCGTGATCCTGCTCGACGAGCCGCTGTCGAACCTCGACGCGAAGCTGCGCGAGGAAGCGCGTGCGTGGCTGCGCGAGCTGATCGTGTCGCTCGGGCTGTCGGCCCTTTGCGTGACGCACGACCAGACCGAAGCGATGGCGATGTCCGACCGCATCCTGCTGTTGCGCAACGGCCGCATCGAGCAGGAAGGCACGCCGGCCGAGCTGTACGGCGCGCCGCGCTCGCTGTACACCGCCGAATTCATGGGCAGCAACAACCGGATCGACGCACGCGTCGCCGCGATCGACGGCGAATGCGTGACGCTCGCCGGCGACGGCTGGCAACTGCAGGCGCTTGCCCGTGACACGCTGGCACCCGGCCAGGACGCCCAGGCCGTGATCCGCCTCGAACGCGTGCAGGTCGCCGACGGCCCGGGCGCGAACCGGCTGCAGGCCGACCTCGTCACGTCGATGTATCTCGGCGACCGCTGGGAGTACCTGTTCCATTGCGGCGAGATGCGCCTGCGTGCGTTCGGCCATGTGCCGCGCGCGGCCGGCAAGCACTGGATCGAATTCCCGACCAACGACTGCTGGGCGTTCGCGAAAGCGGGCTGACCCGGGCGCGGCGGCTCGCCTGCCGCCGCGCATGTCGCGCGCCTCGCGCCACGCAACAGCCTTCCGTCCGGCGGACGCTTCCCGGCGTCCGCCGCGGGCGGTCGCGCGCCGTATCCGTTTCACCCAACCCACAAGAACCAAGGAGACACCGCCAATGAAGTCATGCGCACACCGTTCCCTTCGCGCCGCCGTCCTGACCGGGTCGGCCGCCGTGGCCGGCCTCGCGGCAGGCGCCGCGCACGCGCAGTCGTCGGTCACGATGTACGGGATCATGGACGCCGGCATCGAATTCACGAACCATGCGGCGCCGCAAGGCGGCAATTCGGTCAAGCTCAAGTCGGGCAACAAGAACACGTCGCGCTGGGGCCTGCGCGGCGTCGAGGATCTCGGCGGCGGGCTGAAGGCCGTGTTCCGCCTCGAAAGCGGGATCGACCTCGCGAACGGCGCGTCCGACGACGGCCCGGACTCGATCTTCGCGCGCCGCGCGACGGTCGGCCTGAAAGGCAAATGGGGCGAACTGTCGCTCGGCCGCAACTTCACCGTCACTTACGACTACATGCTGCCGTTCGACCCGATGGGTTACGCGCAGAACTACTCGTGGGCGACCTCGTCGATGGCGACCGGCGGCCGCAAGGACGGCCTGTTCACGCGCTCGTCGAACGCGGTGCGCTACGACGGCGAATTCAGCGGCTTCAAGTTCGGCGCGCTGTACGGTTTCGGCAACGTGCCGGGCAGCATGAAGACCAGCTCGAAGTACGATTTCGCGGTCGGCTACGAGACGGGGCCGTTCGCCGCCGTCGTCACGTTCGACCGGCAAAACGGCGCGGCCGACAGTGTCACGCCGGCCGATACCGTCAACTACATCCAGAGCATCCACGCGGGCCTGAGCTACGACTTCGGCAACCTGAAAACGATGGCCGGCTATCGCAACTATCGGCGCACGTTCCACACCACGGCCGCGAACCAGCTGAGCGACATGTACTGGCTCGGCGGGTCGTACCAGTTCACGCCGACGTTCTCGCTGATCGCGGCCGTCTATCACCAGAACATCAAGGGCGGCACGGACGCCGACCCGACGCTGGTGTCGGTGCGCGCGAACTACGCGCTGTCGAAGCGGACGGTGCTGTATGCGGCCGGCGCGTTCGCGATCGCGAAACACGACCAGAAGGTCGGCGTGTCGCGCGATTTCGCCGGGTATGGCACCACGCAGGTCGGGGTCACGGCGGGGATTCAGCAGCGGTTTTGAAGCTGACGCGACGAGCGGCAGCGGGTGATCGGCCGCCCCGCCTGCTTTCACGTTACGCGCGGCGGCATGACGGCGAATGGCCCGATGCCGCCGCGCAACCCGGCGCTCACGCCACATCCGGCCCGCCACGTGGCGATCCGCCGCTCACCCGCCACGCATCGTGAACACCGGGCGCACGACGCTGCTCGAATCGCCCCAGTGTTCGCCAACGGCCGACAGCGGCACCGTGCGCGTGTCGATCGCGAGTCCTGCCTCCCCGGCCGCTTCGAACACGCCGCGCACCGACGCCAGCAGGCGCGGCAACGGCACGCTGCCCAAGCCGCTGCCCATCAGCTCGATCGCGGTCGCGCGCAGCACGGCGCCCGGTAACAGCACGTCCGCGCCGCTGATCGAGCCGATCTCCACGAAACGCAGCCGCCGGCCGCCGGGCGTCGCCTTCGCGGCGACAACCAGCAGCGTCTGCGCGCTGGCGCCCCACAGATAATCGAGCACGACGTCCACGCCCGCGCGGAAATGCGGTTCGAGCGCCCGCGCCAGATGCACGTCGTCCTGCTGCAGCGACACCACCGCGTCCGCGCCGGCACTCAGCAACGCCTGCAACGCGGCCGCGTTGCGGCCCGTCGCGATCACCTTCGCCGCGCCGAGATGCTTCGCGATCCGCACCGCAAGCCGCCCCGACGTGCCCGTTGCGCCATTGACGAGCACCGTCTCGCCCGCGACGAACCTCGCGCGTTCGGTCAGCGCCGCCCACGACGACATCCCCGGAATCGCGATCGCCGCGGCCGTGACATCGTCGAGCGCGTCCGGCAGCGGCACGCACTGCGTATCCGGCGCGATCGTGCGTTCGGCCATCGCACCGAACGGCGCGGGCGCACCGAAGAAGTAGACGCGCCGGCCATCATCGAGACGCCCCACGCCGTCGACACCCACAACGAACGGATAAGCGCCAACGGAGGAATAGTGCGTACCCGCCGCACGCCCCTGCGCGATGCGGCTCAGCGCGGACGCCGTCACGTCGATCACGCTGTGGCCCGGCATCGCGCCCGGCGGTTCGAACTCCGTATAAACCGGACGCTGTCCGGCGCCTTCGACGACTGCTGCTTTCATGGTGATTCCTTCGATTCTGGAGAGTGGGCCTTACCGGGCATCGAGCCATGCGCGCAGCGCGGGGTCGCGTACTTCCAGCACGTCGAACAGGCCGAGCGCACGCAGCGCGGGCAACGCATCGATCGCGTCGGCCTCCGCACGCGCCCGCTCGGCCGGGGCAGCGTTCGGGTCGATCAATACACGCGCGTTGACCAGAAACGCGCCGACGGTCCCCTTGCGGATCGTCGTTCCGCCGGCATCGATCCGGTCGGCATGGTCGGGAAGCATCTGTTCGGCTCGCATCGCGTCGTACTCCGGTTGTCATCGATGGACGCAGTGTAGGCGTGCGAATCCGGCCGATCTCCGGTATAACAGCCATTCGATACCGATATCCGGCCATGTCCGATCCACTCCTGCCCGCCCGCTTCGTCACGTCCGACGACGGCCCGTTCGTGGTCGCCGCCGTCCTGTCGCAACGCGACCCGCGCATCACCGCGCCGCATTCGCATGCGCGCGGCCAGCTCGTCGGCGCGCTGAGCGGGCTCGTGACGATCGGCCTCGACGACCAGGAGTGGGTCGTGCCGGCGATTCATGCAATCTGGATTCCGCCGCATTGCCGGCATTCGTTGCGTTCGTTCGGGCCGATTGCCGGCTGGTCGGCGTTCGTCGCCGAAGCCCGCTGCGCGGCGCTGCCGGCGACGCCGCGCGCGATCCGCACGACGCCGCTGCTGCGCGAAGCCGTGCAGCGCGCGGCGAGCTGGGGCGATTCCGATCTGAATGCCGCGCAGACGCGGATCGCCGACGTGATCCTCGATGAAATCGCGGCGTCGGAAGCCGAGGCGCTGGGGCTGGTCCGGCCGCGGGACCCGCGGCTCGTGAAGATCACCGATGCGCTGGCCGCGGATCTCGCGAACGACCGGCGGCTGGAGGAATGGGCCGAATGGGCCGGCATCGGCGCGCGGACGATGAGCCGCCGCTTCGTCGCCGAGACGGGGCTGACGTTCGCGCAGTGGCGTCAGCAGGCCAGGCTGCTGCGGGCGCTGGAGCGCATTGCCGACGGCGTGCCGGTGACGACGATCGCGCTCGATCTCGGGTACGACAACGTGAGCGCGTTCATCGACATGTTCCGGCGCGCGCTGGGGACGACGCCGGGAAGGTACCTGGAGGCGGGACGGCAAGCACCGGGATAAGTACGGCCGCCATGCGCGGGCATGACGCCGAGCGACGAACGGCCGGCAGTCGGCACGGGAAAACCGCCCGCCGCTGCGTCAATACGTGCCGTCGCCCTGCTTCGCGGCGCCGCCACCACTCCCCTTGAACTGCGCGGCGAGCCGCTCCGCGCTCCGTGCCAGCAGCGTCGTATCGACGCCGACCGCGACGAACGACGCGCCCGCTTCCAGATAGCGCCGCGCGGCTGCTTCATCCGCGCTCAGGATGCCCGGCGCCTTGCCGGCCGCGTTGATCGCGCGGATCGCGCCGTCGATCGCGGTCTGCACGTCCGGGTGCCCCGGATGGCCGAGATGGCCGAGATCGGCCGCAAGATCAGCCGGCCCGATGAACACGCCATCGACGCCGTCGACCCGCGCGATCGCATCGATCGCCCCCAGCCCCGCGCGCGTCTCGACCTGCACGAGCACGGCCATCTCGTCGTTCGCGCGATGCAGGTACTCGCCGACGCGATTCCACCGCGATGCGCGCGCCAGCGCACTGCCGACACCGCGAATCCCGTGCGGCGGGTAACGGGTCGCCGCCACCGCCGCGCGCGCCTCGTCCGCGCTCTGCACCATCGGCACGAGCAGCGTCTGCGCGCCGAGATCGAGCACCTGCTTGACGATCACCGGATCGTTCCACGGCACGCGCACGACCGGATGCGACGGATACGGCGCGATCGCCTGCAGTTGCGCGAGGATCGTCGGCACCGTGTTCGGCGCATGTTCGCCGTCGATCAGCAGCCAGTCGAAACCGGCGCCCGCGACCACTTCGGCGCTGTACGGATTCGCGAGACCGAGCCACAAACCGATCTGCGCGTCGCCGCGCGCGAGCGCGGCCTTGAAGACATTCGACGGAATCTGCATCGTTCGCTCACCTCACTCGAAATAGCACTGGATCGTCCCGAGCGGGCCGTAGTCGACGCTGAACGTATCGCCCGAGCGCGCCGCGCACGGCCGCGTAAACGACCCGCCGAGCACGATCTGCCCCGGCTCCAGCGCGACGTCGAAGCGCGACAGCCGGTTCGCGAGCCACGCGACGCCGTTCGCCGGATGGTTCAGCACGCCGGCTGCCACGCCGGTTTCCTCGACCACGCCGTTGCGCGACATGATCGCCGCGACCCAGCGCAAATCGACGTCCTGCGGGCGCACCGGCCGGCCGCCGATCACGACGCCCGCGTTCGCCGCGTTGTCGGCGATCGTGTCGAACACCTTGCGCGGCCGCTGGGTGTCGGGGTCGATCGACTGGCTGCGCGCGTCGATGATCTCGAGCGCGGGCACCACGTAGTCGACCGCGTCGTACACGTCGAAGATCGTGCAGTTCGGGCCGGTGAGCCGCTTGCCGAGCACGAACGCGAGCTCGACCTCGACGCGCGGCACGATGAAGCGGCCGGTCGGGATCGTGCCGCCGTCCGCGAAGAACATGTCGTCGAGCAGCGCACCGTAGTCGGGCTCGTCGATCTGCGACGAACTCTGCATCGCCTTCGACGTGAGGCCGATCTTGTGTCCCTTCAGCGTGCGGCCTTCCGCGAGCTTGAGGGTTACCCACGCGCGCTGGATCGCATAGGCGTCGTCGATCGTGATGTCGGGATGGTCGAGCGAAATCTGGCGGATCTGCGTGCGTGCGCGCTCGGCGTCGTGCAGACGGTGCGCGAGCTGGTCGATGAGGGCGGGTTCGAGCATGGTCGGATCGGGAATGGGGTTCAGCCGGCCCGCTTGTAGCGGGCGTGAATGTTGTTGTGCTTGTACGAGCCGCTTTCGCTGAACTCGGTCAGTTCCATCGACAGCGCGAGATAGCGTTTCGCGTACAGCTCGGCGAAATGGGCCTTGATCGCGTCGAACAGCGCGTCGCACGCGGCTTTTTTCTGCGCATCGGTGCGGCCCGAGCCGATCTTCAGCGTCACGTGGACGAACGCGTCGTCCTCCGTGCCGTCGGCGACGCAGTAGTCGTGCAGCTCGATCGCGCGCGACCGGATGCCGCCGGTCGGGAACACGCCGCCCTGCGCGATCAGCGTCGCGTTGATCGTGCGCAGCAGCGCGGGAATGCGAGCGTCGTCGCGGATGTTCGCGGTGTATTCGACGACGATGTGTGGCATGGCAACTCTCCGGTCGGATTCGAGGGCGTGGCGGGCGGCAACGCTCAGGGCAGCGGGAAGATCGCGTTGATCTGCCCGGTGCCCGAGCTCGCGAAATAGTCGGTGACGATCTCGACGGGCCGGTCGTAACGATCCCAGCCGAGCAGCCCGAGCAGCATCGCGGTGTCGTGCATGCCGCCTTCGCCGTGGCAATGCGTGTTGTACTCGGGCAGCATCGCGCAGAAGGTCTTGAAATCGCCCTGCTTCCACAGCTCGACCACGCGCAGGTCGACCTGCCGGAAGAATTCGCGACTGATCTGATGGATCGATTCCTCGGGGCTGCCGTTGTCGTTGAAGCGGTGCGACAGCGAGCCGCTCGCGAGGAACGCGACGTTCGAATCGCTCTTCTCGATCGCTTCGAGCAGCGCCTCGCCGAAGCGCCGGCTTTCGTCGAGCGTGTGCCACATGCACCAGCCGGCGATCGACACGACCTTGAAATGCTGGTCGCCGTTCATGTAGCGCATCGGCACGAGCGTGCCGTATTCGAGTTCGAGGCTGTCGATCTCGTGTGCGCGCGTCGCGACGCCGCGCTCGGTGGCCGTTTCCGCGATCAGCCGGCCGAGCGCCGGGTTGCCCGGATACGCGTACTGCATGTCGCGGATGAAATGCGGCAGCTCGTTGCTCGTATAGGTGCCCGCGAACCGCGCATTGCAGTTCACGTGATAGCCCGCGTTGACGAGCCAGTGCACGTCCGACACGACGATCGTGTCGACGCCGAGCGCGCGGCAACGCTCGCCGATCAGCTGGTGGCCGCGGATCGCCGCTTCACGGCAGCCGTGATGCTTGCCGGGCAATTCCGACAGGTACATCGACGGCACGTGCGTGATTTTCGCGGCGAGGGACAGTTTGCCCATCGTTCAAGTCTCCCTATCGTTCTTGCGACAACACGGCCGGCGTCCGTCACACGCCCCAGCGCGGGACGTGATGCGAACCCATCGAAATGCACACGTTCTTGATCTCGGCGAACACCTCGAAACTGTACTCGCCGCCCTCGCGCCCGGTACCCGATTCCTTCACGCCGCCGAACGGCTGGCGCAGGTCGCGCACGTTCTGGCTGTTGACGAACACCATCCCGGCCTCGATGCCGCGCGCGAGGCGATGCACCTTGCCGACGTCCTGCGTCCAGATGTACGACGCGAGGCCGTACGCCGTGTCGTTCGCAAGCCGCAGCCCGTCGTCTTCGTCGTCGAACGGGATGATGCACGCGACCGGCCCGAAGATCTCCTCCTGCGCGATGCGCATCCGGTTGTCGACGTCGGCGAACACGGTCGGCCGCACGAAGTTGCCGTTGCGCAGATGGTCGGGCAGCCCGGCCGGCTTGTCCGCGCCGCCGGCGACCACGCGCGCGCCTTCCTGCTCGCCGATGCGGATGTAGCCCGTCACCTTTTCCCAGTGCTGGCGCGTGATCATCGCGCCGAGATTCGTGCCCGGATCGGCCGGATCGCCGACCACCAGGTTGTTCGCGCGGCGCGCGAATTCCTGCACGAAGCGGTCGTAGATCGTGCGTTGCACGAAGATCCGCGAGCCGGCGGTGCAGCGTTCGCCGTTGATCGAGAAGATCGTGAACAGCGACGCGTCGAGCGCGCGATCGAAATCGGCGTCGTCGAAAATGAGCACCGGCGACTTGCCGCCGAGCTCCATCGAATACTTCTTGAGGCCCGCGCGTTCCATGATCCGCTTGCCGGTGACCGTGCCGCCGGTAAACGACACCGCGCGCACGTCCGGATGCCGCACGAGCGCATCGCCGGCCGTCGCGCCGTAACCCTGCACGACGTTCAGCACGCCGGGCGGGATGCCGGCTTCGAGCGCGAGCCGGCCGAGCTGGTCGGCCGTCAGCGGCGACAGCTCCGACATCTTCAGCACGGCCGTGTTGCCGAGCGCGAGACACGGCGCCGTCTTCCACGTGGCCGTCATGAACGGCACGTTCCACGGCGACACCAGCGCACATACGCCGACCGGCTGGTACAGCGTGTAGTTGAGCATCTGGTCGTCGACCGGATAGGTGCGGCCGTTCATCTGCACGCACACTTCCGCGAAGAAGTTGAAGTTCTCGGACGCGCGCGGAATCAGCTGCTTGCTCGTCTGCGCGATCGGCAGGCCGGTGTCCTGCGTCTCCAGCGCGGCGAGCATCGGCACGTTCTTCTCGATCAGCTCGCCGAGCTTGCGCATCAGCTTTGCGCGCTCCTTGGCCGGCGTGTTCGCCCATTTCGGGAACGCTTCCTTCGCGGCGCGCACGGCCGCGTCGACCTCGGTCTCGCCGCCCGACGCGACGTCGGTGATGACTTCACCCGTCGCCGGGTTCAGCGTCGTGAAGGTTTCGCGGCTCTCCACTTCGCGGCCGCCGATCCAGTGCTTGATGGTCATGTGCTCTCCTTCCTTGGGCGACGGCCTCAGCCGGCGCGATAGTAGTCCGCTTCGCCGACGATCGTGTTCACGAGCCGGCCGATCCCTTCGATTTCGGTCACGACTTCGTCGCCCGGCTGCGTGTCCGCCAGCCCCTCGGGCGTGCCGGTCAGGATCAGGTCGCCCGGCGAAAGCGTCATGAAGCTGCTGATGTGCTCGATCAGCGCCGGCACGTCGAACACCATGTCGCGCGTGCTGCCGCGCTGCGTCTCCCGGCCGTTCACCGTCGTGCGCAGCATCAGGTCGCCCGCGTCGCCGATCTCGTTGCGGCTGACGAACCACGGCCCGAGCGGCGTGCAGGTGTCGCGGTTCTTCACGCGCAGGTTCGGGCGGTAGTAGTTTTCGAGATAGTCGCGGATCGCGTAGTCGTTCGCGACCGTATAGCCGGCCACGTAGTCGATCGCCTGCGCGCGGTTCACGCGGCGCGCCGGGCGGCCGATCACGACGGCCAGCTCGCACTCGTAGTGCATGTGCGTGGCGTCCGCCGGGCGCACGGTGAGCGACCGGTGGCCGACGAACGTGTTCGGCCCCTTCAGGAAAATCAGCGGCTCGGTCGGTGCGTTGAACGCGAGTTCCTTCGCGTGGTCGGCGTAGTTCAGGCCGAGCGCGAAGGTCGTGCGCGGCGCGACGGGCGGCAACCACGCCACCGCGTCCTCGGCCACCACCCGCCCCGTATCCAGGCGGATCGCGCCGTCGCCGGCCGGTTCGGCCGCATGCAGTGCGCCGTTGTAGATCACGCGCGCCGTCTTCATCGTGCTCCCTCCGCCATCAGCGTATGCCGCAACGTGCCGATGCCGGCCGCGGCGATCTCGATCGTGCTGCCCGCGCGGGCATGCGGTGCACCGCCCGCGACGCCGAGCAACAGCACGTCGCCCGCGTCGAACGACATGAACGCCGTCACGTCGGCGATCAGCGCGCGCACCGGGCGAATCAGCGTCCCGGTCGACGCGGACGCGGCCACCTCGCCGTCGATCCGCACCGTCAGGCCGATCGCGTCGACGTCGGCGAGCGCGGCGGCCGGCACGATCGCCGGGCCGAGCGGGCAGAAACCGTCACGGCACTTGAAGCGCACGGCCGGCCGGTAGTAGTCGGGATGCGGCACCGACACGTCGCTCGCGAGCGTGAAGCCGTGCACGTAGTCGAGTGCCTGCGCGGCCGCCACGCGCGTCGCGCGCCGGGCGAACACGACGGCCACCGACGCGCCGATCTCCAGCGCGTCGACGCCGGCCGGCACGACGACGGCGGCGCCGTCGGCCGCATGCGTGTTGACGGATTTGATGTACAGGATCGGCGCCTGCGGCGGGCGGCCGTAAGGCGGCGCATTCACGGCGTCGCCGAGCGCGTCGAGCGCCGCGCGCTCGTTGAGCAGCGCCCCGTAGACGGTACCGATGGCGACCGGCAACGGCGGCGCCGCGGCGGTCGTGCAAGACAGCTCCATGCGTCATTCCCCTGCCGCGCGTCGCGGCGCATCGTCAATAGTTAATATCTTAAGTAAACAATCGAGCGCTGGCAACCTCGATTACCCTGATAGGCGAAATTCATCAGCTTCGGCTGTTAAGATTGATGCGTCCCCGTCCTCTGCTCTCCCCCGATGAACCGTACGCTCGACCATCGCAACCTGGCCATGCTGCTGCTCGAGGCTCGCGAAACGCTGATGGGTTTGTTTCGCCCCATTCTCAAGGAATTCTCGCTGACCGAACAGCAATGGCGGATCATCCGCGTGCTCGACGGCGAACCGGCGCAGGCGCTCGAAGCCGGTCAGATCGCGAAACGCTGCTGCATCCTGAGCCCGAGCCTGACCGGCGTGCTGGAACGGATGGAGCGCGACGGCCTGATCACGCGCACGCGTGCGCAGGAGGATCAGCGCCGGCTGCTGGTCAGCCTGACGCCGCAAAGCAGGAAACTGGTGACGGAAATCGGTCCCCGCATCGACGAGCAATATCGTCAGCTCGAGTCGCGGTTCGGCCAGGACGGCCTCGAAGATATCTACCGCGCGCTCGACCGGCTCATCGAGCTCGGCAGCCACGCGTAAAAACGGCGCCCGCGCCGCGATCGGCAGGAACGGGCGCCGGTGTGGCGCGGGCGGTCGAACGGGCTTGCGCCGGCCCCACGAATGCACTTTTCCAGACAGGGAAACGTGCGTCGTTCGCGTGAACGGGCCCTAATGGATCGCGCCGCGCATCAGCTCGGTCACGGCCACGCCGCGCGACGTGCGCATGCACTCCTCGACGTAATCGATGAACGGCAGCGGCTCGAAATCGATTTCGTCGCGCACGCGGCGATTGTCGAACACGCGATCGACCGTCGCGAATTCCCCGCAGCGCTGCAGCGCCCGGCCGATCACGCGCTCGAGCGCCGGATCGGGGCGCCCGAGCACGTCGCGCACCACGAGCGGCAGCTCGGCCGGCGCGCACGCCGCGTAGCGCGGCGCCCCGGTCATCCCCGCCGCCTCGTCCATCGCGCGCACGATCTGCGCGACCTGCGGCGCCTCGTCGCCGGCCGACACGTGATAGACGTCGTGCGCGAGCGTCGGCTTGACGGCCAGCAGCATCGTCGCGCGCGCCACGTCGTCCACCGACACGATGTCGATGCGCGTCATCGGCCGCGCGGTGAAGCGGCGCGCCGCGTGCGCGAGCCGGAACATCCAGAACGAATTCGGCGCGGGCCGCGTCCCGAGCACCGTGTGGCCGACCACGTGCGACGGCCGCACGACGACGAGCGGCAGCCCGAGCGCGCGCAGGCGCTGCTCCGTTTCCGCCTTCGCGTGCAGGTAGTCGGCCGCGAGCACCGCGCCCGGCAGGCCGTCGTCGCCCGGCGCGGCGTCGTTCCCCGCGTCGCGCTCCGCCTCCTCCTGCACGATTCCGCCGCGGCCCGCATGCGCGTAGGCCGTGCCGACGTACACGAAGCGCTGCAGGCGCGGCGCGCGCGCAAAGCGTTCGGCAAAGTGCACCGCATCGGCGATGTCGGCCCGCAGATGCGCGCCGTCGGCCGGCGATGCGTGGCCCGCGCAGTGAATCACGTGCGTCGCGCCGGCCAGACGCGGTGCATCGGCGCCGTGCCACACGTCGCCGAGCGCGCCGACGATCACGTTCGCATCGGTCAGGCGCGACGCCCAGTACGGCGCAAGCCCCGCGCGCAACGCCGCTTCACGCAGCCGCGCGACCGCATGGCCGCGGTCCTGCGCACGCACGACGCAGACGATGCGTTCGAGCAGCCCTGCATTGACGAGCGCCGTCAGCACGGTACTGCCGATGAAACCGGTGGCGCCGGTCAGCACCAGCCGTCCGACGTTCGCCGCCGCGACCGGTGCGCTGGCCGGCGACACGAGGCTCGTCCGCCAGTTGAGCGACAACGCGGTTTTCCAGATCAGCACGATAGTCTCCTTCGAAGAGTCGGCCGGGCGGCGCGGTGCCCGCGGTTGCGGGCGGCGTACGGCTCACCGGCCGGGCCGGGGCTGACGCGCGCCCCGGCGGCTCCCGATCGGGCGTGCGGCCTGCGATCGCGTCGATCGCGCTCTGGCACGAGGTGGCGGCAGCCGGCGCGGACGGGCGTCCGCGGCACAGGATCGGGAAGGTCCCAGTGTGGGGCCCGAACGCATGCAAGTCTGTCCCGAAAGTTTCGTGAAAGTGTGCCGATTTGTACGCGATTGTCGGAGTGTGTCGTGCCGGCCGCCGCGTCAACACGCTGAAACG
Organism: Burkholderia sp. EMB26; assembly: GCF_024730645.1. Taxonomy (NCBI): domain Bacteria; kingdom Pseudomonadati; phylum Pseudomonadota; class Betaproteobacteria; order Burkholderiales; family Burkholderiaceae; genus Burkholderia; species Burkholderia sp. EMB26. Next base: position 372,863 of record NZ_CP078071.1, on the reverse strand, counting down.
TTCGCTCGGGCCGCGTCCGGGCGGTGCCGGATCGCGCCGCCGCGGCGGTTTCGGCGGCGGCCGGCGCGCGACCGATCGACGCGGCCGGCGGCACTGTCATCCCATGTCTGGACCGCCGCGCGTCTTCGCATGGACATCGCGATCGCCGGTGTCCCCCGCGTGTGCTGACGCCTTGGGAATGACCATGAATCGTCAGACGTCGTTTCATCTGAAACCGAAATAGACCCAATACGGATTTATTGCGGATTATCACTTGCGTTTCACACCAGTCTATCTAGACTGTTCAAGTCCAAACGGTCGAATGTGTCATTTTTTTCAGGAGACGATGCAATGCGCCTCACCATTCGGATTAATGGCAGCGAATCGGCAACCCGGCATTCCTTCGCGGTACTGTGGGTCGATACCGACGAGGGGCTGTGGTCGCGCGAGGCACATCAGGGCATCGACCTTCCGACCTGGGGCAAGATCCGCGACGTCGAGGGCGCGATGGCCCTCTGCGCGGCCGACAGCGGCAATGCCGTCTGTCAGTTGAAGGGGTTGTCGTTCGATGCGACGCGGCGTGAACAAGGGCCCGCGGTGCTCGCCGGCGAACATCCCGACGGCGCGTGGCGGCTGCAGGCGGTCGATACCTGCACCACCCAGCCGGAATATCGGGAATTTATTTCCGTTGCCCGATAGGTATTATTGACATGAATCGTCTGCGGTTTTCGGGTTTATTCCGGTATCGGTGATATTCATTTCGATATTCAGCATGAATGGCGCCTCGGTTCGAGGCGCTTTTCATTTTCTGGATTAAAGAAATAACCGGGGTGCGGGCAATTGATCGCGCGCCGGGACGCTCGCGATCGAGCGGCGGCGAAGACCGCACGCTCGGATCGGCATGCGACGCTCGTGCGTGTTTCGTCCTGTGCAGCCGCCGCGAACGCCTGCCCGGCCCCGCCTTCCTCCCTTTTCCGCCGTGTTCCCGATCGCCTGCCATTCGCCTTTTTGCGGGGCCGGAACATACTTTCCCCACACGGTGTTTACTCATTTATTACAATCGCATTATTCAGACTGACCCGCCGCCGCCCGGCGGCCCGACCCGGCCATTGCATGAGCGTAAAAAAGAAGACCCACCCTGCCGATCCGTACGCAGCGGCGACCAAGAATCCGATGCTCGCGTCGCGCCTGCCGATGTGGCGCTCGCGGCTGATCGTGGTCGTCGTGTTCCTCGCGTTCGCCGCGCTGATCGCGCGCGCTTTCTGGGTGCAGGTCGCGAACCAGGATTTCTACGTCGGCCAGGGCCAGAAGCGTTATCAGCGCACGATCGAGCTCGACGCGATGCGCGGGCGCATCGTCGACCGCAACGGCGCGATGCTCGCGGTCAGCCTGTCGACCTATGAAATCTGGGCGAACCCGAAACAGGTCGCCGACACCGATTACCCGCAGATCGCGAAGCTGCTCGACATGCCGCTCGTCGAGGTGAAGCGGCGTCTCGGCAACGACAAGACGTTCGTGCTGCTCAAGCGGCAGGTCGACGCGGATACCGCGAGCCGGCTCGACAAGCTCGCGATCGACGGCATCACGCAGATCGCCGATTCGAAGCGCTTCTACCCGGAAGGCGAATCGGCCGCGCACGTGGTCGGCTTCACGAACGTCGAGGACAAGGGCCAGGAAGGCGTCGAGCTCGCGGCCAACGCGCGCCTGCAAGGCACGTCCGGCCAGCGCGAGGTGATCCGCGACCGGCTCGGCCGCATCGTGTCGGACACGCGCCCGCTCGTCCCCGCGCAGCACGGCGCGACGATCGAGCTGACGATCGACCGCCGCATCCAGCAGCTCGCCTTCAGCCAGCTCAAGGCGGCCGTGATCGAGAACAACGCGGTAGCCGGCAGCGTCGTCGTGCTCGACGCGCAGAACGGCGAGATCCTCGCGCTCGCGAACTACCCGACCTTCGATCCGAACGACCGCGCCCGCCTCACCGGCCAGCAACTGCGCAACCGCGCGGTGATCGACACGTTCGAACCGGGCTCGACGATCAAGCCGCTCGTCGTCGCGCTGTCGATCGACGAGCGCAAGGTCACGCCGAACACGATCATCAACACGTCGCCGGGCACCTACAAGATCGGCCCGGCGGTGATCCACGACACGTCGAACCACGGGTCGCTGACGGTATCGCAGGCGCTGCAGAAGTCGAGCAACGTCGCGCTCGCGAAACTGGCGCTGAACCTGCCCGCCGAAACGATCTGGAACAAATACCAGGAGTACGGGATCGGCCGCGCGCCGGAGCTGACGTTCCCGGGCGTCGCGTCGGGCCGGCTGCGCGGCTACAAGCGCTGGCGGCCGATCGAGCAGGCGACGATGGCGTACGGCTACGGGCTGTCGATGTCGCTGCTGCAGATCGCGCAGACCTACACCGCCTATGCGGGCGACGGCACGCTGCACCCGGTGTCGCTGCTGAAGAACGGCACCGATCAGCAGACGATCGACGCGCACCGCGGCCACCGCGTGACGTCGCCGCAAACCGCCGCCGCGATCCGCTCGATGCTCGAGATGGCGGTCGGCGAAGGCGGCACGGGGCGCCGCGCGCGCGTCGACGGCTACCGGATCGGCGGCAAGACCGGGACCGCGCGCAAGCAGGTCGGCGCGAGCTACGCGAAGGGCAAGTACCGCGCGCTGTTCGCGGGGATGGCGCCGATGAGCAACCCGCGCCTGATCGTCGCGGTGATGATCGACGAGCCGCGCGGCAAGGGTTACTACGGCGGCACGGTGGCCGGCCCGGTGTTCGCGTCGGTCACGAGCGGCTCGTTGCAGCTGCTCGGCGTGCCGCCCGACGCGCCGGTCGAAGCGGAGAAGAACGCGCCGGTGAAGGCCGCCGCGCCGCAGAAGACGGTCTCCGCGCCGAAAGCGGCGGCAGCGACGACGGCCGTCACGCAGAAACCGTCGGCGTCGCCCAGGACCACCGCGCAAGCCGGCCCCCCCGCACCCGCGAAGCCGGCCGCCGCCGGCTGACGAAGCCACGGGCGGTGCCGGGTCCGCATCGCCCCGCCCCATCCCACTCTCTAGGAACGCACCGCATCATTTGAGCGTTCCCGCCGCGTCCTCCTACAATTTTTGCGCGCCGCAGGCGGCCTTGCCTGCGCGCCCGACTACAACAACGGAGAGAGACGCATGCGATTCCACTGGAAAACGCTCGTGCTGGCCACCGCGAGCGTCACGCTGCTGGGCGGCGCCCCGGCCCGGGCGGCCGATGCCGCCGACGTGAAGATCGGCTTCCTCGTCAAACAGCCGGACGATCCGTGGTTCCAGGACGAATGGCGCTTCGCCGAACAGGCCGCGAAGGAACAGCACTTCACGTTGATCAGGATCGCGGCGCCGAGCGGCGAGAAGGTGTCGACTGCGCTCGACAGCCTCGCCGCGCAAAAGGCGCAAGGCGTGATCATCTGCGCGCCCGACGTGAAGCTCGGCCCCGGCATCGCGGCGAAAGCCAGGCGCGCGGGGATCAAGCTGATGTCGGTCGACGACCAGCTCGTCGACGGCCACGGCGCACCGCTCCCGGGCGTGCCGCACATGGGCATCTCCGCTTACAAGATCGGCCAGCAGGTCGGCCAGGCGATCGCGGACGAGACGAAGCGGCGCGGCTGGAATCCGGCCGAAGTCGGCATCATCCGGCTCGCGTACGACCAGTTGCCGACCGCGCGCGAGCGCACGACCGGCGCGGTCGACGCGCTGAAGGCCGCCGGCTTTCCGGCCGCGAACGTGATCGACGCGCCCGAGATGACGGCCGACACCGAAGGCGCATTCAACGCGGCGAACATCGCGCTCACCAAGCATGCGAACTTCAAGCGCTGGGTCGCATTCGGCTCGAACGACGACACGACAGTCGGCGCGGTGCGCGCCGCCGAGGGGCGCGGCATCGGCGCGGATGCGATGGTCGCGGTCGGCATCAACGGCAGCCAGATCGCGCTCAACGAGTTCGCGAAGCCGAAGCCGACGGGCTTCTACGGTTCGATCCTGCTGAATCCGCGCCAGCACGGCTACCAGACGAGCATCAACATGTACGACTGGATCACGAAGAACCAGGCGCCGCCGCCGCTCGTGCTGACGTCCGGCACGCTGATCACGCGCGACAACGAGAAGCAGGCGCGCGCCGCGCTCGGCCTGTGAACCCGCACCAGGAGCCGACATGACACGCACCACCCTCGTGACGGGCGCCGCCGGCGGCATCGGCCAGGCGCTGTGCCGCACCTTCCTCGCAGCCGGCGACCGCGTGCTCGCGCTCGATCGCGACCGCGCGGCGCTCGACCGCTTCATCGGGACGCTCGCCGATGGGCGCGCGACGCCGGTCGTCGACGATCTCACCGACGCCGAGCGCCTGTGCTCGATGCTCGAATCGCATCCGGAAGTCGACGTGCTGGTCGCGAACGCGGGCACGGCCGCCTCGACCACGCTGCGCGACACGACGCCCGCAAGCTGGCGCACCGATCTCGATGCGAACCTGACCGCCACCTACGTGAGCGTGGAAGCCGTGCTGCCCGGCATGCGCGCCCGCGGGCGCGGCGCGATCGCGATCATCGGTTCGGTCAACGGCGTGCATGCGCTCGGGCATCCGGCCTACAGCGCGGCGAAGGCCGGGCTGATCAGCTACACGAAGTCGCTCGCGATCGAATACGGCCGCGACGGCGTGCGCGCGAACATCGTGTTGCCCGGCACGGTCAAGACACCCGCGTGGGAAGCGCGCGTGCAGCGCAACCCGCAGGTATTCGAGCAATTGAGGAAATGGTATCCGCTCGACGATTTCGCGACGCCCGACGACGTCGCGCAGGCGGCGCTGTTCCTGTGCTCGCCGGCCGCGCGGATCATCACTGGTGTCGCGCTGCCGGTCGACGGCGGCCTGCTGGCCGGCAATCGCGTGATGGCGCAGGAACTGACACTCGAGACGTTCTACTGAGACTGAAGCCGGCAGCGCCGGCGGCCGCCCGCGCCGCCGTGCGCTGCCCGGTGCGCGATGCCGCGCGCCGTCAATGCGCGGCCGCGACCGGCTTCGCCATCCGGCCGAGCACGTGCTCGGTCATCCCGCGCGCGAGTTCGGTCTCGCCCATGAACACGGTGCCGATCCCCTCGTTCGACAGCAGCGCGGCCTCGTCGCTACTGTTCGTGCACAGCACGACTTCGAGCGTCGGGTTGAGCGTGCGCGAAATCTCGACGATCTGCCGCACGTCGAACACGTCGGGCAGCGTGACGACCAGCATCCCGGCGCGGGCGATATGCGCCTGCACCAGCACGATCGGCTCGATCGCGTCGCCCGACACGGCCGCGATGCCGTCCGCGCGCAGCTTCTCGACGAGCTCGCGATTCTGCTCGACGACGACATACGCGATCCCCCGCTCGTCCAGCGCATGCGCGATCCGCGTGCCGACCTTGCCGTAGCCGACGATCACGACCTGCCCGGTCAGGTGCGTCTGCGGCGTCGACATCGGCAGCGCGGCGAGCGGATCGTCGCGCGCCTCGAGCTTGCGCGCGAACGCCGAATGCTTGCGAATCCACGCGAGCGCCGGATCGATCATCGCGAACAGCAGCGTGTTCATCGCGATCGAGATCAGCGCGACCGCGAGAATCAGGCTCTGCCCTTCGGCCGACAGCAGCCCGAGCGCACGGCCGAGCCCCGCGAGGATGAACGAGAATTCGCCGATCTGCGCGAGGCCCGCGCCGACGGTCAGCGCGGTGTTCAGCGGATAGCGGAATGCGATCACGAGCGCGACGGCCGCGACCGTCTTGCCGATCAGCACGATCGCCGCGACCTCGATCACGTGCAGCGGCTCGTCGAGCAATACTTTCGGGTCGAACAGCATGCCGACCGAGATGAAGAACAGCACCGAGAACGCGTCGCGCAGCGGCAGCGTCTCGTCGGCCGCGCGCCGGCTGAATTCCGACTCGCGCATCATCATCCCGGCGAAGAACGCGCCGAGCGCGAACGACACGTCGAACAGCTTCGCCGCGCCGAACGCGATGCCGACCGCCGCCGCAATCATGCAAAGCGTGAACAGCTCGCGCGAGCCCGTGCGCGCGACGAGCCACAGAATGCGCGGGAACACGCGCTTGCCGACCACCAGCATCAGCGCGATGAACGCGGCGACCTTCAGCATCGTGACGCCGAGCGTGCTCCACACGCTGCCGCCGGCCGCGTGCGCGTCACCGGGCGGCGTGCCGCCGAGCAGTCCCGCCACCGGCGGCAGCAGCACCAGCACGAGCACCATCACGAGATCCTCGACGACCAGCCAGCCCACCGCGATACGCCCGTTGACCGTTTCGACGAGCCCGCGTCCCTCGAGCGCGCGCAGCAGCACGACGGTGCTCGCGACCGACAGCGCCAGCCCGAACACCAGCGCCGCACCGAGGCTCCAGCCCCAGGTGAGCGCGAGCCCGCCGCCGAGCAGCGTCGCGACGGTGATCTGCACGATGGCGCCCGGCAGCGCGATCTTGCGCACCGCGAGGAGATCGCCGAGCGAAAAATGCAGGCCGACGCCGAACATCAGCAGCATCACGCCGACTTCCGCGAGCTGCTGCGCGAGCGACAGATCGCCGACGAAACCGGGCGTGCCGGGGCCGATCACGATCCCGGCAAGCAGATAGCCGACGAGCGGCGGCATTTTCAGCAGCGACGCGAGGTAACCGAAGATCATCGCGAGACCGAAACCGGCCGCGAGCAACGCAATCAGGCTGACGTCATGAGGCATCCCCCCTCCCAAGCTCTTGTAACTATTTAGTAAGGTTCAAGAGTGAAAGGATAAGGGATGAGGCGGAAGAATGGCGCGCAGCCGCGAAAATTTCACGCGGCGGCGCCGGTTGGCGGGGCGCGACCCCGGCGAAGTGAAAGGCATGGCGGGCCCGGTCGCACGTCGACGTGGACCGCGCGACAGGCGGGGCGAGCGCCCCGCCGCTCCCGTCAGCGCGACGCTTGCGGGAACCGCGCGCCCGGCGGCGGCTCGGGCCGCGTCGACGGCACGCTCTTGCGCACCTTCGCGACCTGCGCGGCTGTCACCGGCGCGCCCGTGTTGCCCCAGCTCGTGCGCACGAAGTTCGACACGTCCGCGACTTCCTGGTCCGACAGGCGCCAGCCGAACGGCGGCATCGTGAAGGTCGACGGCGCGGTGCGCGTGCCCTGCAGCGCGCTGCCTTCCAGCACGACGTGGATCAGCGAGGTCGGATCGTCGCCCTGCACGACCGGGTTGCCGGCGAGCGCCGGGAACACGCGCGTGTAGCCGTGGCCGTCGCTGCGGTGGCAGGCCATGCAGTTGTCGCGATAGACGGCCGCGCCCGGCTTGCTCGCGTCGCCGGTCTGCAGCGCCTTCGCGGCGGCCGCGTCGTACACGTGCGGCTGCTCGCCCTGCACGCGCGGCGGCAACGTCTTCAGGTAGCGTGCGATCGCGTTCAGGTCGTCGTCGGTCATGTGCTGCATGCTGTGGCCGACCACGTCCGTCATCCCGCCGAACGCGGCCGTGCGCAGCGTACGGCCGGTCTTCAGGAACTGCACGATCTCGGTTTCGTTCCACGTGCCGAGGCCCGTGCGCGGCTCGCCGCGCAGGCTGGTCGGCACCCAGCCGTCGATCGCCGCGCCGCCGGCCAGGAAGTCGAGGCCGTCCGCGTCGGTCAGCCCGCGCTCCTGCATCGTCGGCGCGCGCGGCGTGTGGCATGCGCCGCAATGGCCGAGCCCCTGCACCAGATACGCGCCGCGGGCGACCACCGGGTCGGTGTACGGCGCCGCGTCGAACGGCTTCGGCGCCGGCGCGAACAGCTTGCGCCAGATGCCGAGCGGCCAGCGCATCGACAGTGGCCACACGATGTCCACCTTGCGGTTCTCGTGCTCGACCGGCGCGACGCCGTGCATGAAGTACGCGTACAGCGCCTTCATGTCGTCGTCGGTCAGGCGCGAATACGACGGGAACGGCATCGCCGGATACATCGTGTCGCCGTTCTTGCGCACGCCTTCGCGCACCGCGCGGGTGAAGTCCTCATAGGTCCAGCCCCCGAGGCCCGTCTTCGGGTCCGGCGTGATGTTCGTCGAGTAGATGCCGCCGATCGGCGTGTCGAACTTCAGGCCGCCGGCGAACGGCTTGCCGCCGTTCGCGGTGTGGCAGGCGATGCAGTCGCCCGCGCGGGCGAGGTATTCGCCGCGCTTCACGAGCGCCGCGTCGGCGGACTGGGCGACAGGCGCAGCCGCCGCGCCCGAAGCCGCGGCCGGCGTAGACGCCGGCTGCGCGAACGCGGCGCCGCCCGCCAGACCGAATGCCGCCCAGGCCGTGCCGATCGCCAGCGCGCGCCGCAGCGGGGACACCGGACGCGCGGCGTTGTGGTGGTTCATCGTCCTCTTCATACGGTCACCAGCGGGGCGGGATTTTTCAGGTATTGCTCGCGGATCGCACGTGCCGACCAGTAGGCCAGCGCCGCGATGATCCCGGTCGGGTTGTAGCCGATGCCCTGCGGCAGCGCGGACGCGCCCATCACGAACACGTTGTGCACGTCCCAGCACTGCAGGTAGCGGTTCAGCACGCTCGTCTTCGGGTCGGTGCCCATGATCGCGCCGCCGACGAGATGGGTCGTCTGGTACTGGCGCGAGTCGAAGTGCTTGCCGAACTCGCGCGTCGACACGCCGATGGCCTTCGGCCCCATCGCTTCCGCGATCTTTTTCATCTGGCCGGTCACGTACTGCGCCATCCTGATGTCGTTGTCCTTCCAGTCGAACGTCATCCGCAACAGCGGCTGGCCGTACGAATCGCGATAGGTCGGATCGAGGTCGAGATACACGTCGCGGTACGACATGTTGGTGCCGTGCGCGTCCATCGAGATCGTGTGCGCGTAGTTGTCCTTGACCGCCTTCTTCCACGCCGAGCCCCACTGCGGCGTGCCGGGCGGCGTGGCGATGCCGCTGATCGGCTTCACGCCGGCCTGGTTCACCCACAACGGCGAGCCGCCGACGAAGCCGAGCGGGCCGTGGTCGAAATTGTCCGCGTTGAAGTCGTCCACCGCGACGCCGTTGCCGCCCGCGCCGATGAACGGGTTCGTGTAGGTGTCCTTGTCGAAGAACGCCTTGATCGTCGACAGGTTCTGGTACGCGAAATTGCGGCCGACCACGCCTTCGCCCGAGATCGGATCGTACGGCTTGCCGATGCCCGACAGCAGCAGCAGGTGCACGTTGTGATACTGGAACGCGGCCACGATCACGAGATCGGCCGGCTGGTGCACTTCACGCCCGGCCGGATCGACGTAGGTCACGCCGGTCGCGCGCTTCTTCGTGTCATCGAGGTCGACGCGCAGCACGTGGCACTTCGAGCGCAGCTCGAAGTTCGGCGCCTGCTTCAGCGCCGGCAGGATGTTCAGGTTCGGCGACGCCTTCGAATACATGTAGCACGCGTAGCCGCTGCAGTAGCCGCAGAAGTTGCACGGGCCCATCTGCACGCCGTACGGGTTCGTGTACGGGCCCGACGTGTTCGCCGACGGCAGCCGGTACGGATGCAGGCCGAGCGAGTGTGCGGCATCGAAGAAGCGCTGCGCCGAATACGTATTGAGCTGCGCCGGCAGCGGGAAGTTGTCGCTGCGGTTCGCCTCGAACACGTTGCCGTCGCCGACCACCTTGCCGCCGACCTTGTACGCCTGCCCCGACGTGCCGAACACCTTCTCGGCGAAATCGAAATGCGGCTCGAGCTCGTCGTACGTGACGCCCGTATCCTGGATCGTCATCCCTTCGGGGATGAATTTCTTGCCGTAGCGCTCTTCATAGTGGCTGCGCAGGCGCAGCTCTTCCGGCGTGATCCGGAAGTGCACGCCCGACCAGTGCAGCCCCGCGCCGCCGACGCCTTCGCCCGGCAGGAACGCGGCGAGCTGCCGGTACGGCAGCGCGGTGTCCTGCAGGCCGTGGCGGATCGACACGGTCGTCTTCGACAGGTCGAGGAACAGCTTCTTGCGGATGTTGTAGGTCAGCTCGTCGATCGTGTTCGGGTACGCGCCGTCCGGATAGGTGTCGCGATATTCGCCGCGCTCCAGCGCGACGACGTTCAGGCCCGCTTCGGTCAGTTCCTTCGCGAGAATCGCGCCGGTCCAGCCGAAGCCGACGATCACCGCATCGACGTGCGGCTTCTTGTCTGCGGCCATCAGCTGCGCTCCCCGTTGATCGAGACGGGGCCGTACGGATAAGGCTTGCCGCTCTGGTTGACGAAATCCATGAAGTCCGCGCGTGCGCCCGGGAAACCGATCATCTTCCACGCGGCCATGTCGCGATTGCCGCCATGCACCGGATCGCAGAAGTAGCCTTCGCGCGTGTTCTGCAGCAACTGGCCGAGGAACACGCCGGGCGGGACGTCGTCGATCTGCGCGCCGCCCTTTTCCAGCGCGCCGAGCACCGTGTCGCGCGTCGGCGCGTCGAGATCCGCGAACGCCTTGCCGTGCGCCTTTTCGCAATAGCGGTTGACGGCCGCGATGCCGAGCCGGTAGATGTCGCGCGGCACCAGCTTCAACTGGTAGCCGAGCTCGGGCACGCCCTGCTGGAACGGCCCCTGCATGTACCACGTCGCGCCGTGCGCATACGGCGTCTCCATCTGGCGATCGATGAATTCCGGCACGCCCGCTTCGAGCGCGCCGGGGCCTTCGGCGTCGGCCGGAATCAGCCGGTCGACGGCGGCCTGGACGAACGCCCATTCCTTCGCATCGAAAAAGGTCGGCTTGTACGGCGCGCGTTCGGCGCTGGCCGCCGCAGTGGACGCGTTGCCGGCGGTCGTCGCGGACGGCGACGACGAATGCAGGTCGCAGCCGGCGACCGACGCGATCGGCACGAGCGCGACCGACGTGCGCAGGAAACGGCGACGCGAATTGGGTTTGTCAGGTGGCGTGGACATGGTCGGATGTTGATCGTTGGGGATCGGGGTTCGGACGCGCGCATTCCGCATGCCGCGTGCCCGGCACGGCAGCCGTGCCGCAAGCGGCCGGTCGCCCTGTTCTTTCGTGTGTTGCGCACAACCTCGACGCTGGCGCCCGGCCGCGATTCGCGGTGGCGCCGTCATTGCAGCCGCACTCGCCCCGGGGCCGGCGGCGTTGCGCGGAGCGACCTCTTTGCGGGCCCTATCGTCGGACAAATACCGGCATCGGCCGGCATCTTTCCGTCATCGCCCATGACCCTTATTCAACTTAGACGTCGCGCCTGCCGACGGCAAGCGCAACGTGCACGACCCTCTTTCCGGGCCTGGCGACGAGTGCCGCGAATTATATATGGAACCGGTTCCATTGCTAGAGGGTTCAATGCAATTCAGTGCATCGAAATCAGCAACAATGGAAAAACCGGATGCCGGAATGTGCAAGGATGAGGAAATGGCGGACAGCGACGATCAGGCGGCGACGGAACCCGGCGCCCCTCATCACGTGTATCTGCCGGCGGACATCCGGACGGCGCTGACCGTCGGCGCGCGTTACGGCGTGCCCGCGATCCTCGAAGTCGCGGCGCAGCTGATGCACCGGCAGGGCCACACGTTCTTCGCCGCCGAAAACGATGTGTGGCTGATCGATGCCGTGCCGGCCGAATATCTCGAGCTAATCGATACGCGCGCGGATTGAATCATGCACGTTCCTCTCTCACCACGGCCAGAACATCGACGCGATCGACAGCGCCAGCGCCGCGCACAGCGGCGAGTAATACAGCGTATCCATCCGCGCGAAACGCGACCCGCGAATGCGTTTGAAGAAGCCGACGTAGCGGAAATCGCCGACGGCCCGCACCGCGAAGATCAATGCGAGCGCAACGATCGCGAACGCGATCGTGCAGGGATACGCGTTGCGCCCCAGCCAGCCGGCACGCGCGGCGACCGCGCCTGCACCGCCCAGCAGCGCGAGCGCGACGGCAAGCGTGCCGACCGCAGTCGGCCGCAACAGCGGTACGCCATCCTGCTCCGGAATGGCCGCGCGCTTGCCCAATCGCCCGCCGAACGCCCAGTACACGTGCACGAGCGCGATGGCGCAAAGCGTCGGTACGCTGAAATACGCAGCGGTCATGTCGATCAAGGTCCTCGTCTCGTTGTCTCGTCGTTTTGCCGAAAGGTGTTCGGCTCGCGGCCCCGGCCCGCGCCACGCATGACGATACCGAAACCCGGTCACATGCGCATTGCGACCTCGAGTCGCAACCGATCGCCACGCATGCTGCGTTGCAGTGCGCATGCGTCGTCGCACAGCCCGGTCGCTTGACTTCCCTCCGCGCACTACTACCCTGTTATTCCAGTACTGCGGTCGGCCTGCCGCTGCGCGACCGGCTGCTCGCACGACGACGATAACGAAGGCCATGGAGGCGACTCATGCTGATCGGTGTGCCGAAAGAGATCAAGAACCACGAATACCGCGTCGGCCTCACGCCGGCCGGCGCGCGCGAACTCACGCGGCACGGCCATCGCGTGCTGGTGCAGCGCGGCGCGGGTACGGCGATCGGCCTGCTCGACGACGACTACACGGCCGCGGGCGCGTCGCTCAGCGACGGTGCCGAGGACATCTTCGCGCGCGCCGACATGATCATCAAGGTCAAGGAACCGCAGCCGGCCGAATGCGCGATGCTGCGGCGCGGCCAGATCCTCTACACATACCTGCATCTCGCGCCCGATCCCGATCAGGCCGCCGCGCTCGTGAAATCCGGCGCGGTCTGCATCGCGTACGAAACCGTGACGGGCCCCGGCGGCGGCCTGCCGTTGCTCGCGCCGATGAGCGAAGTCGCGGGCCGCATGTCGATCCAGGTCGCGGCGACCCACCTCGAAAGCCCGCGCGGCGGCCGCGGTCTGCTGATGGCCGGCGTGCCGGGCGTGCCGGCCGCCCACGTCGTCGTGCTCGGCGCCGGCGTGGTGGGCACCGGCGCGCTGCAGATGGCGGTAGGCCTCGGCGCGCGCGTCACCGTGCTCGACAACAACGTGAACCGGCTGCGCCAGCTCGATCTCGTGTTCGCCAACCGGATCGCGACCGTCTGTTCGAATGCGCAGACGGTCGACGAAGCCGTGCGCGATGCCGATGTCGTGATCGGCGCCGTGCTCGTGCCCGGCGCGTCGGCGCCGCGGCTCGTCACGCGCGACATGATCGCGACGATGCGCAAGGGCGCGGTCGTCGTCGACGTCGCGATCGACCAGGGCGGATGCTTCGAGACCTCGCATGCGACCACGCATGCGGCGCCGACCTTCGTCGTCGACGGGGTCGTCCACTACTGCGTCGCGAACATGCCCGGCGCGGTCGCGCGCACGTCCACCTTCGCGCTGAACAATGCAACGCTCGGCCATGCGCTCGCGCTCGCCGACAAGGGCTGGAAGCAGGCGATGCTCGACGATCCGCATCTGCGCGCGGGCCTGAACGTGTGCGACGGTCACATCACGTACGAAGCGGTCGCGCTGGCGCTCGGGCTGCCTTACGTCCCCGCGACCGGCGTGCTCGGATGACCCTCCCGGCATGAGCTGAACGCATCGCGGCCGGCCACGCTCACGCGCCCTTCGACCGACTCCGCTTCGCACCGCCGCCCGCGCTGCCCGCACCGCCCATCGTGCGCGCCAGCAGCGGCCGCAGTTGCGCGAGCGTGCGCGTGTTCAGCACGTCCTGCCGCGTCAGCCAGCCGCGCCGCGCCTGATCGACGCCGAACGCGAGGTTGTCGAGCTCGTCCGCGCTGCATGCATCCGAACCGATCGCGACCGGCACGCCGGCCTTCGCGGCCTCGCGGCACCACACGTCCGGCAGGTCGAAGCGCCGCGGCTGTGCATCGAGTTCGACGAAACAGCCGCGCGCGGCAGCCTGCGCGAGCACGCGCGGCACATCGAGTTCGCAGGCGTCGCGCTCGCCGAGCAGGCGGCCGGTCGGGTGCGCGAGAATCGAGAAATGCGGATGATCCATCGCGCGCAGCATGCGATCGGTCTGCGCGCCGCGCGGCAGGTCGAAGCCGTCGCGTATCGCACCGACCACGAGATCGAGCCGGCCGAGCAGCGCGTCGGGCACGTCCAGGCTGCCATCCTCGCGAATGCCGGCCTCCACGCCCTTGAGCAACACGAAATCGTCGAACGTCGCGTTGAGGCGATCGATGTCGTCGAGTTGCCGCGCGAGCCAGTCGAAACCGTTGCGAGCGCCGCCGTCGGGTGGGGCGCGGTCGGTGACGGCCAGATAGGCGAGCCCGCGTGCACGCGCGGCGGCGGCCATCGCGCGCAGGCCGTCGCGGCCGGCCGACGCATCGGTGTGCGCGTGCAGGTCGCCATGGAGATGCTTGCGCTCGACCAGCGCCGGCAGCGTGCCGGCACGCGACGCATCGATCTCGCCGCGACCCTCGCGCAACTCGGGCGGCACCTCGTGCAACCCGATAGCCGCGTAGACCGATGCCTCCGTCGCTCCGGCAATCCGTTCGTCGCCACGAAACACGCCGTATTCGTTGATTTTCAGGCCGCCGGCCTGCGCGAGCCTGCGCAGCGCGATGTTGTGCGCCTTCGATCCGGTGAAGTAGACGAGCGCCGCGCCGAACGCATCGGCATCGACGACCCGCAGGTCGACCTGCAATCCGTTGACGAGCATCACGCTCGAGCGCGTCTTGCCGTGCGCGAGCACGCGCGCCACGTCGTCGTAGCCGACGAACGCTGCGGTGACCGCACCCGCGTCGCGCGCGGTGACGAGGATGTCGAGATCGCCGACCGTCTCGCGGCGGCGGCGGAAGCTGCCGGCCGGCACGGCCTGGCCGACGCCGGTCACCGCCCGCAGGCGTTCGAGCAACGGCATCAGCGCATGTGCGGCGTCGGGCAGCAGGAAGCGTTGCGGCTCGCGCTGCAGGCGATCGTCGATCGCTTCGAGCAGATGCGCTTCGGTTTTCGCGCCGAAGCCCGGCAGCTCGCGCACATGCCCGCTCTTCGCTTCGGCGCGCAACTGTTCGAGCGAATCGACGTTCAGCGCGTCATGCAGCGCCTTCACGCGTTTCGCGCCGAGCCCGGGCACGTCGAGCAGCTCGACGATCGCGCCCGGCAGCGCATGACGCAAGGTTTGCTGCAGTTCGCAGGTGCCGGTCGCGGCGATCTCGCGCAGCTTCGCCGCAAGATCGGCCCCGATCGACGGAATCTTCCCGAGATCGTCGCCTTTCGCGATCATCGTCGGAATATCCCGGCCGTAGTCGGCGATCGTACGCGCGGCGTTGCGGTACGCACGCACGCGAAACGGGTTGGCGCCCTGGATCTCGAGCATGTCGGCGATCTCGGCGAACACGGCCGCGCACTCGGCATTGTGGATCGGCATGATCGGCGTGGCTCCCTTCCACGTGGATGGCGCCGCGCCCCTGCGCGACGGCGTCTGCCCGCCCGGCGCCGCATGTCGACGCCGCCGGGCGCCCGTTGGTCATCCTGCGCCGGCCGCGCGGCGCGTACCGCGCGGCTGGAGCCGCGGCGTCAGAGCGACGCGCGCGGTGTCGTCGCGTAGCGTCGTTCGTAGATCGATTGGCAATGCGTGCAACGTTCGGCGGTCGGCCGCGCCAGCAGCCGCTCGTAGCCGACCGCGCCGTCGCAGTCGATGCATTCGCCGTAACTGCCGTCACGCATCCGCTGCTGGGCGCGCCCGATCGCGCGCAGTTCGGTCAGCTTCATCCCGATCAACGCATGGTCGACGTCGACGAACAGGTCGGCATTCGCCTCGTCGCCCTCGTCCGGCGCCGCGCCGGCCAGATCCGCATAGGATTCCGACGCGCGCTGGTCTTCGCTCGTGCGGATCTCCGCACGCAGCGCCTGCTCGCTCTCGTTCAGCCGCTGTTTCAGCGTCTGCCGTTGTTGTTGGTCGAGCGACATGGCCGTCTCTCCTGTTCCGGTTCCGCGCGAAGAAAGGCGGCGCGCGGTATCGCGCCGGTGCGCGACGCGCAGGCATGACCTGCGCCGCCGCATCCGGATGATGCGACCGGACGCGCAAAACGCCGGACGCATTCGACGCAGGATAAACCCATTGAACACGCGTGTGTTGACCGGAATCAGCGTGCCGGTCATGCGACGGCGGAGGGACGAAACTGGGGACGGACGCGGAATCGCGACCGAAGGGGCGCGTGGCGAAGCCCCGTCGGCGCAAACGCAGCGCAGCAATTTCCCATGCGGCCACATCGCTTCGTTCCGTGCGCACGAGCCGGCCTCATTCCGTCGATACGGTCGCTCATGCGGCGCCGCTTCGATGATTCGTCTTCCTTAGAATGCATTGCGCCCGATGAAGCCGCGCACCACCGTCATCAGGATGATCTTGATGTCGAACCAGAAGCTCCAGTTCTGCATGTAGAACAAATCGAACTTCACGCGCGCCTCCATCGCCTCGACCTTGCGCGTTTCGCCGCGATAGCCGTTCACCTGCGCCCATCCGGTGATGCCGGGCCGCACGCGGTAGCGGTACATGTAGCAATCGATCAGTTGCCGATAGAGGTCGTCGTGTTCGATCGCGTGCGGACGCGGGCCGACTACCGACATCTGCCCGAACAGCACGTTGAAGAACTGCGGCAGCTCGTCGAGCGACGTGCGCCGCAGGAATGCGCCGACACGCGTGATTCGCGAATCGTTGCGCGACGCCTGCCGCACGACGCCCGGCTGCACGCGGTGCACGCGCATCGTCCGGAACTTCAGGATATGGAACTCGCGGCCGTCGACGCCCTTGCGGCGCTGCTTGAACAGCACCGGCCCCGGCGACGACAGCTTGACCGCGATCGCCACCATCGTCAGCAGCGGCAGCAACGGAATCAGCACGCCGAACGCGAACAGCCGGTCGAACGCGAACTTGGCCCACAGCTCCGGCGCGGCGCGCGGCGTGGTCGCGAGATTGATCGCCGGCATGCCGAGCAGGTCGGTCGCGGAGCGATCGACGACCGCCATCTGCCGCACGTCGGGCAACAGCCGCAACTCGACGAACTCGTCGCGCAATTCGCGCACGATGCGCTGGATCCGCCACTCGTGCGACATCGGCAGCGTGAGCCAGACCTCGTCGATGTCGCCGCCCCGAATCAGGTCGCGCAACGTGGGCCAGTCGTCGATCACCGGCACGCCGCCGATGCCGCCCGCGGCGGTCTGCGCATCGTCGTCGAATACGCACGCGGCCACGAACGGGCCATTCGGCGCGCGCTGCATCCGCTCGATCGCCACCCGCCCGTAGCCGGTTGCGCCGACGACGGCGACGCGACGTTGCCGCCCCCGCGGATCGCCGCGCGTCAGCGCGAACGCCAGCAACGCCGCGCGGCCGAGCAGCAGCGCCGCGTCACCGGCGAGCACCGTGCGCACGATCCAGCGGGTCGTGACGGTGCCGCCGCGATTCATGATCCACATCGTGCCGGCCACCGTCAGCACGCTCGCGCACACCACCGCCACCAGCGTGTGCGTCAGCGCGTGCGCGCCGCCCTGCACCGCGACGCCGCCGCGCACGGTGCGCAGGTAGCGCGGCAGCAGCGCCACCGTCAGCACGCACAGCAGCGCGATCGCGCCGCGCTGCGCGTCGGACAGCGCATGCCAGCCGAGACCCGACGCAGCCTGCGCGACGAGCGCGCCGGCCAGCACGAGCACGACGTCGGCCGCCGCGATCGCGGCGCGCCGCATCGCATTCGTTCCACCGGACATCGACTGCATCGTCACGCACCGTGCGCCGGGAAACCGCAACGCCCTTCCGGCATGCGCGGGCGAACCGTCGCCGGCCTCGTATTCCCGCGCGTGCCGAGCAGCCGGCGATAGTCCGCGCGAATCAGGTCGTAGCATTCGCACGCGTGATGTTCGAGGCCATCGCGGTCGAGCACCGTGATGCGGCCGCGGCGCTGCCGGATCAGGCCGGCTTCCTGCAGGTTCCCGGCCGCTTCCGTCACGCCTTCGCGCCGCACGCCGAGCATGTTCGCGATCGTCTGCTGGGTGACGGTCAGCTCGTCGCCGTCGATCCGGTCGTGTGCGAGCAGCAGCCAGCGGCTGAGTTGCTCGCTGACCGAATGGTGCCGATTGCACAGTGCGCTGCGCGAGATCTGCGCCATCGTCGCCTGGCAGGTGTTGAGCAGCAGCCGATAGGTCTGCGGCGACCGCTCGAACTCGGCGCGCATCACGCAACTCGGCACGCGATACGCCATCCCGCCGATCCGCACCTCGACCCGGCTCGACGCGGCGACGCCGCCGACCAGCGTGCCCAGCCCGACCACGCCCTCGCGGCCGACCACCGCCACCTCGACCATCGCGCCGTCCTCCATCAGGTGCTGGACCGACATCATCGCCGTCGTCGGAAAGTGCAGATGACGCATCGGCTCGCCGACCCGGTCGAGCATCCCGGCCTTGATCCTGACCAGTTCGAGATGCGGTGCGATGGTGCGGATGCTGTCCTCCGGGAGGGCAGCAAGGATGGCATTCGCCGAGTAGCTCGAGTGAAGATGAAGCATGTCTGTATCCCTTTTATTGTCCGCGCCGCCTGCAGCCGCGTGCACGGAACTCGTTATCGCGATGCGCGCCCGGACATTGACAGCGGTTGCGGCCCACAACCCTGAATCCGACTGACCATCGGCTTGTCATCGCCGGATTGAGTCGACTGTCCCGTTTCGACACGCCAGCCCGAATAAGCGATTTACGTGCCAATAGCCGTCCATCCTTAATATATGAATCACGTCCGATTTAGCGCACCCGAATAACCGTCCCCAAAATCGAAAAAACGTCTCATTTCCGGACACTCCTCCACGCAACGGACACAGCGCGCATTCGACTGATCAATTCCCGTGCATCGGCCGCGGGCGATCGGGTGACGGTCACGACGCTTACCGTTCAAATACTTACAGCCGATTTTCAATTGTTTCCGTGATGTGCAGCGCAGCATTTGCCGACGCGACCACACCTCACACGCTTGTTTCAAACTGTCTCAAATTTGAATCGGGACACTAATTCGAGGCTCTGTCCGCTACCGCACACATCATGCTCAAGCCATTGATCCCAATGAAAAATCAGGCGCTCCCCGTTTATTTGTCAAATAATGTTCAATGTCGCGGGAGCCTTTCGTTGTACGATGCGCCACGTCGTTCGATTGATTCCGGTTCGACATCGAATGACAGGAAAGCGCACCAATCCATTTCCGGACAATTAATCCCTTGAAAATGAATCATTAAATCGGCATAACGTTTGCACTGAACCGCAATCGTCAAACTTTGTGAAATTACGTAATGCGAAATTGCCCGAATTCGATTGCGTGCTAGCCTTTTTCGCCAGTATCGTCATTCCGCTTTCGATCAACACAAGTCCGCACGATCGTGCGAAATCCCGGTGCGGGATTCGCCGCGACGACGCGCGACCGCCACCCTGCGAGGATGCGCCGTGACTCACCAGGCCCCCGACGCCGTCGCGTATGCGAACGGCATGATCGAGCTTTCCCACAGCTTCGACGCCAACCGGTTTCTCGCGGCCATCGACCGCGATGAACTCGCCACGCTGACGCCCCACCTTCAACTCGTTCACCTGAAATCCGGGCAAGTGCTGTGCGAACCCGGCGAAATGCTCACGGCCGTCTACCTGCCGGTCACGACCGCGATTTCGCTGCAGTACGTGTCGTCCGGCGGCATGACGCTGGAAGTCGCGGAGATCGGCAGCGAAAGCGTGGTCTGCGACGACGTGATCGGCGGCAGCGGCCGGATGCCGTGTCGTGCGCTCGCGTGCCGCGACGGCTTCGTCTACCGGCTCGACCGGCGCGTCTTCGCCGCCGCGTTCGACGCGTCGCCGGTGATTCGCCATCTCGTGTTCGTCTGCGTGCGGCTGCTGATGGCGCAGGTGTCGCAGATCACGTTCTGCAGCCGTCACCACGTGCTCAAACATCAGTTATGCAGATGGTTCCTGCTCGCGTTCGATCGCACGCGCAGCATCGAGATCCAGGTGACGCACAGCATGCTCGCGCAAATGCTCGGCGTGCGGCGGGAGACGGTCACGGACGCCGCCGGCGAAATCCAGAAACTCGGCCTGATCCGGCAATACCGCAGCTCGATCGAGCTCGCGGACCTCGACGGCCTCGAAAAAATGTCGTGCGGCTGCCGCGCGATCGTGCGCGACGAGATGAAGCGCATCCTGTCGGCCGACTCGGGCGTGCCGGCCGCGTCGCGCACGTGATCAACGTGCCGGACCGGGACGGCGCGACGGCGCCGCCCGCGTGCAGGGTCAGCTGTTTGTAGGGTGGCGAACAGAACGCCGTGTCTGCCAATGGTCTACTGATGCCGGACTGCCGGGGGGATGTCAGCGCTTGTCGCGCGTCTGCCCGAGCGGACGACACCACGCACGCCGGAGCAGCACGTGAAAAACGAAATCAGAACCATCCTGAAGCACGTCGCCCATCTCGAAGCCGCGATCGATTCGATCGGTGACGGGGACGACCTCTACGAAGCGGGCCTCTCCTCGCTCGATACGATCCAGCTGATGCTCGCGATCGAAAAGCAGTTCAACATCGAGATTCCCGACGAGATGCTGAACCGCAACCTGTTCCGCAGCATCGACGCACTCGCGGACACGATCGCCACGCTGCAACGCACCGAGCATTCCGCATGAGCGCGCTGCTACCCGAACTCGCGCCCGACAGCGATTCGCATCGGCTCGACGAGGCCGCGCATGCGGTCGCGCAGATCGCCGCCCAGCATGCCGATGCGGTCGATCGCGACGCGCGCTGCCCGGTCGAGGCGATCGAGGCGATGCGCGCGCGCCGCCTGCTCGGCGCGATGGTGCCGACCCATCTCGGCGGCGCTGGCGCGTCGCTGGAAGACATCGCGTCGGCCTGCTCGATCCTCGGCCAGGCCTGTGCATCGTCGGCGATGGTGTTCGCGATGCACCAGATCCAGGTCGCCTGCATCGTCAATCACGCCGCCGACCAGGGCTGGCACAAGCTGTTCCTGCAACAGCTCGTGCGTCACCAGTGGCTGCTCGCCTCGGCCACGTCGGAAGACGGCGTCGGCGGCAACCTGCGCGCGAGCCAGTGCGCCCTCGAAACCGACGGCGGCGGGTTCCGGCTGCACAAATCCGCGCCGACGATCTCGTACGGCGACTATGCCGACGGCATTCTCGCGACCGCGCGACGCGATGCGGACGCGCCGGCTTCCGAGCAGGTGCTCGTCACGCTGCTGCGCGACGGCTATACGCTCACGCGCCGCGGCGAATGGGACACGCTCGGCATGCGCGGCACCTGCAGCAACGGCTTCGTGCTCGACGCGCAAGGCGCCGCCGTGCAATGCCTGCCGGTGCCGTTCGCGAAGATCGCCGAAGAAACGATGGTGCCGGTCTCGCACATCCTGTGGGCCGCGGTGTGGATCGGCGTCGCCGGCGACGCGTTCCATCGCGCGCACCAGTTTTTCCGCGCGCAGGCGCGCCAGACCGACGGCGCACCGTCGCCCGCCGCGCGGCGCATCGCCGAATCGCTCGCGCTGATGCAGGCGATGCAGGCCCGCGTCGACAACGTGCTGCGCCTCCACGCGAACGCGTCGGCCCGCTCGTGGTCGGCCGGCATGGCCTGGGCCGCCGAGATCAATACGCTGAAGACCTACGTGTCGGCAACCGCGCTCGAAGTCGCGCACCAGGCGATGATGATCTGCGGGATGGCCGGCTACAAGCAAGGCACGCCGTTCAGCATCGGCCGCCACATTCGCGACCTGCACGCGGCGCCGCTGATGATCAGCAACGACCGCATTGCCGCCAACACTGCGAGCCTGTTGCTCGCGCTGCGTCCTGCGACGCTGGAGAAACATACGTGAACGATCGCCTCGCCGTGCCCTCCGCCGCCTCCGCTCCCGCCGACGCACCGCTCGACCGCGCGGGCGTCAATCCGCTGCGCGACGCGCTGATCGACGCGGGCCTGCTGGTCTCGACCGGCATCCAGGGCCTGTTCGGTCGCAGCGAACGATTCGAGCGCGTGGTCGAGGCGCTCGACGCGTTCGTCACGCGCGTCGGCGCCGACCAGCAGGCCGAAGTGCTGCGCTTCCCGCCGGCGATGAGCCGCACCGAGTTCGAGCGCAGCGAATACATGAAGAGCTTCCCGCAACTGGCGGGCAGCGTGCATGCGTTCTGCGGCGACGAGCGCCAGCATCAGCGCGTGCTGCAATGCCTCGATCGCGGCGACGACTGGACCGAAAGCCAGAAGCCGACCTACGTCGTGATGACACCGGCCGCGTGCTACCCCGTGTATCCCGTCGTCGCCCGCGCGGGCGCGCTGCCCGCCGACGGCCGGATCGTCGACGTATTCTCGTACTGCTTCCGTCACGAACCGTCGCTCGACCCGACCCGCATGCAGTTGTTCCGGATGCGCGAATACGTGCGGATCGGCACGCCCGAGCAGATCGTCTCGTTCCGCGAGACGTGGATCGAGCGCGGCACGCGGATGATCGAAGCGCTGCGCCTGCCGAATGCGATCGATCTCGCGAATGACCCGTTCTTCGGGCGCGGCGGCAAGATCGTCGCGAACAGCCAGCGCGAGCAGAACCTGAAATTCGAGCTGCTGATCCCGATCGAGCACGACGACCGCCAGACCGCGTGCCTGAGCTTCAACTACCACATGGACCACTTCGGGCTGCTGTGGGACATCCGCACCGCGACGGGCGACGTCGCGCACACCGGCTGCGTCGGCTTCGGCCTCGAGCGGCTCACGCTCGCGCTGTTCCGCCACCATGGCTTCGACATCGACGCATGGCCGCGCGAGGTTCGCGACGTGCTGTGGGGTACGCGATGAGGTTCGTTTCCCGCGATGGCGAAGACGCATCGTTCGAGGACGTGCGCCACCGCGCGCGCCACTACCGGCCGCACCCGCTGCACAGTCAGGAGATGGTCTGGAAGCAGACCAACTGCTATGTCGACATGTGGCTCGAGGTGCTCCGGTGGTGGGGCCTCAATCCGTACGCGGCGCTGCCGTTCACGATCGCGCTCGACTTCGAGGGCGATCAGTTCACGTTCTTCAAGTTTCCGCACGACGAACTGGAGCGGCTCTACGGGATCGTCGTGCAGGAACATTCGATCTACGAGCCGCTCGACCAGCACATCGAGACGCAGGTCGCGCGCGGCCATCTGATGATCGTCGAGGTCGATGCGTGGTTCCTGCCCGATACGCGCGGCAGCAGCTACCGCACGCAGCACACGAAGACGACGATCGGCATCGACGCGATCGACCGCGAGAAGCAGCAGATCGGCTACTTCCACAACAGCGGCTATTACGTCGCCGAGGATTTCGATTACAACGGGCTCGTCGGCGGCAGTTCGCCGATGACGCTGCCGCCGTACGTCGAATGCGCGAAGCGGCGCTTTGCGCCGCTCGACGAACGCGCGCTCTGCGAAGCGTCGCTGGCCGCGTTGCAGCGTCACCTGCGGCGCCTGCCGGTCGTCGATCCGATCGCGGCATTCCGCCGGCAGTTGCAGGCCGACGCGCCCATCCTCGCGGAAGCGCCGCTCGAGCATTTCCATGCGTACTCGTTCAATTCGGTGCGGCAGCTCGGCGCGAATTTCGAACTGTTCGGCCACTATGCCCGCTGGCTGCAGGCAAGCGGCTGCACCGGGCCGTTCGCCGAGATCCGCGCCGCGTGCGATCGCATCGCGTCGGAAGCGATGGTGCTCGAATTCCGGCTCGCACGCGCGTGCGCGCGCGGCAAGGAAGAGCGCGGCGATTCGACGCTCGAGGCGATCGAGGCCGCGTACACCGACCTCGTCGCGTGCGCGCGGCAGATCGGTGCGCCACTGCGGCACGTGACACCCGTGCGCTACGACACGGCACCCGTGTCGGTCATGCGGTGACGCGCGCGCGCGCCCTGCCCGCGTGGTCGCTGCTGGCGACGGCCGCGGGCGCCGTGCGCGACCCGCGCGACCTCCCGGACGACCACGGCGGCTGGATCGCCGCGCCGGTGCCCGGCACGGTCGCGCAGGCGCTCGCGTTGGCTGGCCGGCTCGACGAAGCCGCGTCGCTCGACGAGCGCGACCACTGGTACCGGCTCGAGCTGCGCGGGCGCGGGCCGCGCATCCTGCGCTTTCACGGCCTCGCGACGCTCGCGCAGGCCTGGCTCGACGACACGCCGATCCACCACTCGGACAGCATGTTCGTCGCGCACGACGTACCGGTGTCGCTCGACGGCACGCACCGGCTGACCGTGTGTTTCCGTGCGCTCGCGCCGCACCTGCGCGACGCGCGCGCGCCGCGCCGTGCGCGCTGGCGCACGCGGCTCGCGGAACCGGCCGCGCTGCGCACGATCCGCACGTCGCTGTTCGGGCACATGCCGGGCTGGTTTCCGCCGTATGTCCCGACCGGCCCGTGGCGGCCCGTCGACGTGCTCGATCCGGCCGACGCGCCCGTTCCGAGCGACTGCAAACTGCATGCACGCGTCGACGGCGACACGGGCTGGCTCGACGCGGAACTGACGTTCGCCGCACCGCTACCCGAACCGCTCGTCGCGCGGCTGTCGTGCGGCGACCATCACGCGACGCTCGAACGCGCCGGCGCCGGCCAGTTGCGCGCGAGCGTCGCGATACCGAACGTGCGTCGCTGGTGGCCGCATACGCACGGCGAACCGGCGCTCTACGAGATCACGCTGCATATCGGCGACGCGCGCCTGCCGCTCGGCTCGACGGGGTTCCGCACGATCGAGATCGATTCCGGCGCAGACGGCAAGGGGTTCGGGCTGCGCATCAACGGCGTGCCCGTATTCGCGCGCGGCGCATGCTGGAGCAGCGCCGCGCCGCTCGCGCTGCACGCGGACGACGCGACCTACGGCCGCCTGCTCGGGCTCGCGCGCGACGCCGGTTTCAACATGATCCGCGTCGGCGGCACGATGACCTACGAGGCCGACGCGTTCCACGCCTGCTGCGACCGGCTCGGACTGCTGGTCTGGCAGGAATTCGGCTTCGCGAACTTCGATTACGCGCTCGACGATCCCGCGTTCGCGGCCAACGTCGATCGCGAAGCGAGCCAGTTGCTGTTGCGTCACGGCGCGTCGCCGTCGCTGGCCGTGCTGTGCGGCGGCAGCGAGATCGCGCAACAGGCCGCGATGTCCGGGCTCGGGCCGAAGCAGCGCTTCCTCGAGCTGACGGCCGACCGGCTGGCCGGCCACGCGGCCGCGCACCGCCCCGATGTTCCGTACGTGCCCGATTCGCCCGACGGCGGCGTGCTGCCGTTCACGCCGCGCGAACGCGTGTCGCACTACTACGGCGTCGGCGCGTACCTGCGTCCGCTCGACGATGCGCGCCGCGCGGACGTGCGCTTTGCGAGCGAATGCCTCGCGTTCGCGAACGTGCCGTGCGATGCGACGCTCGCCGAACTCGGCTGGCCGGGCGTGCACGAGCCGCGCTGGAAGGCGGCCGTGCCGCGCGACCCCGGCACGTCGTGGGATTTCGAAGATATCCGCGACCACTATCTGCAGACGCTGTACGACGTCGCGCCGGACCGGCTGCGGCGCGAGGACCCGGCACGCTATTTCGAGCTGTCGCGTGCGGTGATCGCGGACGTGATGCGCGAGACCTTTTCCGAATGGCGACGCAGCGGCTCGCGTTGCGCCGGCGCGCTCGTGTGGCAGTTCCAGGACGTGATGCCCGGCGCCGGATGGGGCGTGATCGACGCCGCGCACCGGCCGAAATCGGCCTGGTATGCGCTGCGCCAGGTGCTGCAGCCGATCCAGGTGCTGCTGGTCGACGAAGGCCTGAACGGGCTCGACGTGCATGTCGTCAACGAACGCCCGGCGCCGCTGTCGGCGGCGGTCGAACTGGTCGCGCTGCGCGACGGCCGCACGCCGGTCGCACGGGCCGGCGGCCCGGTGCGGATCGCCGCGCACGACACCGTGCGGCTCGGCTCGGCCGAGCTGCTCGGCCGCTTCTTCGACTGGACCTACGCGTACCGCTTCGGCCCATGCGAACACGATACGGTCGTTGCAACGCTGCGCGCCGACGACGGCACGCTGCTGTCGCAGGCGTTCCATTTTCCGTCCCGCACGCATCCGGCCGTGCTGGCGCGCCGCGAGCCCGGGATCGAGGCATGCGTGTCCCGCACCGGCGAGACCTGGCACGTCGACATCGATACGCGGCACGTCGCACGCCATGTGCAGATCGACGCGCCGGGTTTCATGCCGAGCGACGACTGGTTCCATCTCGCGCCGGGCACGCCGGCGCGCATCGCGCTCGTTCCGTTGCAAACCGACGGGAAGCCCGCGACGGCTGGCGACAGCGCGCCACCGACGGTAGACATCCGCGCGGTGAACGCCGCGCGCGCGGTGCGGGCTACGCAGGCCGGGTGACGCGACGCTCGCGGCCGCCGCGAGCGTCGTGCCGCTCCGTGTCAGTGCCGCGCCTCAGTCGGACGAGCCGGTGCCGCGCGGTCGCTCGATACCGTACGCCTCCATCCAGCGATACAGCGTCGCGCGCGACACGCCGAGTTCGCGCGCCGAAGCGGCGACGCGCCCACGCGTGCGCAGCAACGCGGTTTCGATCGCCTCGCGCTCGATCGACTTGCGGATGTCGGCCACCGACGGCGACGCCGCGTCGAGACAGTATTCGAGCTCGAGATCCTGCGCGGTGATCAGGCGCCCTTCTGTCATCACGACCGCCCGGCGCACGCGGTTGATCAGCTCGCGGACATTGCCCGGCCAGTCGTGCTTGTAGAGCGCCGTGATCGCATCCGTCGAAAACCCGCGCACGCGATGGCGCGCATCGCCGCGAAAGCGTTCGAGCATGTGGTGCGCGAGCAATTCGATGTCCTTGCCGCGTGCCCGCAGCGGCGGCTGGTCGATGCGCATCACGCACAGACGGTGGAACAGGTCGGCGCGAAAACGCCCTTCCTCCATCGCATCGCGCAGGTCGACGTGCGTCGCCGACACGATCCGGACGTCGACCGGCACCGGGTCGCTGCCGCCAAGACGGTGAATCGAACGCTCCTGCAGAAACCGCAGCAGGCTCGCCTGGCTTTCGTGCGGCAGGTCGCCGATCTCGTCGAGCAGCAGCGTGCCGCCGTTCGCGGCTTCGACGTAGCCGATCTTGCGCGCGTTCGCGCCGGTAAACGCGCCACGCTCGTAGCCGAACAGTTCCGATTGCAGCAGGTGCGGCGGAATCGCACCGCAGTTGACCGCGACGAACGGGCCGTTGCGCCGCTCCGAATGGCGGTGGATCGCCAGCGCCGTCAGTTCCTTGCCGGTTCCCGTTTCGCCGAACACGAACACCGGTGCGTCGGTGCGCGCGAAACGCCGCACCGTATCGAACAGCCGCAGCATCGCGCTGCAGGTGCCCACGATGCCCTTTTCCTCCGATTCGAGCTGTTCGCGATCACGCGCGAACAGGCATTCCATGCCGTAGGCATGGCCGACCGTATCGGCGATCCGCTGATGCGACGCCGGCAATGTCACGTAATCGAAACAGTAGTCGCGCAACAGCGCCCGCACGTTCGGCGACGCGGTCTGGCCGACATCCACGAGCGCCACCCAGACGACGTCGCGCATCGACGCGCAGGTCGACGCGATGCTGCCGATCGCATCGGCGTGGCCGCCGCTCAGATCGAGAATGCCGCACGTAATTTCGCCGGACGTGTCGCGCAGCTCGCTCGCATGGGCGACGACCGACACTTTCCAGTCGCGGCGCGACAATTCCTTTCGCAGCATCACGGACGGCGATTGCGTCCAGTAAATCAGCGGACGCTGCCCGTTACCGCTCCCCGCGCCGGCGCTCTTATCGCGCGTTATTGGCATATTCATAACGAACCATCACTTTCTGCACTCCGCGAACCGTTCGCGTGCGCTGCGGCCGGCGGCGCATGGCCGCCTTTCCGCGCTGCGTTTCCGCAGCTTTGGCGAAGATCGAAACTGCACACGGCGAGAACCCCCGGAGGTCGAGCCGGATGTCATCCGGCCTCGTTGTCATCGAACTCGAACGGAATGCGCGGCTGCGGGAGCCACAACATTCCGGCTTTGAAGCGACCCGCCGTCAGGCGGGGCACGTCGGCAAACGGAAATTCCGTCCGCATGTGCGTCGCGTCGTACACGACAGTCGCGCCCGATGCTGAACCGGAGGGCCGCCAAAACCGCGCCGGATTGACCGCCCCATTTCATCCGCACCTGAATTTACACCCCGTTTCGAGATGACCTTGTTACCAAAAGATAAACCTGAATCAGTCGGTTACGCTGCCCGTGGCCGCGCGCTCCGCGCGTTTGACCACTGAGATTTGATTATCTCTGACCATTCCCGTCAATCAGTGGCAAATACTACTTTTCTGCAAGATTGATTCCGTCGATTGCGCGCGATTTCCATCGAAATCTCCCCAAAACCGCGGTACCGTGCTTCCCGGATCGCATAATCGCGCGCACCGCCGGGTAGCCGCTCCGCCTTCCGGCCGCGCACGGACCGCCCGGCCGTTACACGTCGTAATCAGCGGCGTCGCGCCGCGCCGGCGCTTTTCGGCGAATTCCCGCCGACCGGCGTGAATGCCGCGCGCCGGCACGCGCGTCGTGCGGTGCAGCATGATGGCCATCCTTTCTCGCCAGACCGGATGACCCGCGCGGTTCGAACGGAAGCAGACGCACCGCAGATCGCGACAGCCATACATGCGCGCAACCGGCAGCATACCGCCGGCCGGACGTGTGCACCGCGCAGGTGCGCACGATTCCAAATGAAACGCCGCGAGGCCTCATGAACCGGCCTGCGCGAGGCAATCGACGACGAACCGGTGCCCGGCGCCGTCATGCACGAGCGCCCATCGTGAACTCGCAATCGTCGGTCCCGCGCCCCGCGCCCGGTTCGTGCGCGATGTCCTCCGGCCGCGCTTCGCTGCACGCCGCCACGATGAATCAATTATGAAAAGGCACCGGCCCCGACGGTGTGTGCTACCGCACATTGCGACGCTCGCGCGTCGCGAACATCGCCTCGCATCCCGCGCCCGGCGTGCGAATCCGGAGCGTGAGTAGGCTTTCGAACAGACCGCCGGACCGTGCTTCCGGATGATGAAGATCGCCGCGCCGCACGGAACGATCGCGTCCGTGCGGCGCGACGTGCCGAAGGCATCACGCGAGGACAGCATCATGGAATGGCATTGTTGTGAATTCGAACATCTGAGCGCCGTCGATCTCTATGCAATCCTGCGCGCGCGCAACGCCGTGCTGGTGGTCGAGGATGCCCACACGCATCTCGACATCGACGGCAAGGACGCGGGCGCGCTGCACGTCTTCGCGAGCGTGCACGACGGCGACACGACGGAAGTCGCCGCGTACGCGCGCATCCTGCCAGGCGACGACATCGATCCTGACGTCGTGATCGACAAGGTGCTGACGAGCGAAAGCTGCCGCGACGACGACACGCTCGAGCGGCTGATCGGGCGCGCGCTCACCGCCGCGCAGGCCGCATGGCCGGACACCGCGGTGCGCACGCACGTCCCTGCGCCGCGTCAGGCGTTCTACAAACGGTTCGGATTCCGCAAGGCCTACGGCCCGTATCTCGAACAGGGTGCGCCGTTCGTCGGCCTGGTCCGGTCGGCCGACCGCGCCGCCGGCGCGCTGCGTCACCTGCTGTCGCGGGCCGTTTCGGTCTCGCGCAGCGACGACTCGCGCGCCGACGGCCGCGCTCACACCCGGCTACCCGCCGATACCGGAGCGAACCGATGACCCGCACCCTTCATCCGGTTCCCGAGCCCGATCTGCCGAGCATCCTGCCGGTGATTCTCGCCGGCGGCTCCGGCACGCGGCTGTGGCCGCTGTCGCGCGAACAGTATCCGAAGCAGCTGATCGAGCTGGTCTCGAACGAATCGCCGCTGTCGGCAACCGCGCGCCGCCTGAACGGCATCGCGAACGCGTCGCTCGGCGATACGCTGCTGCTGGTATGCGGCGAACAGCATCGCTTCATGAGCGCCGAGCAGGTGCACGGTCGCTCGGCGCCCGCCCGCATCCTGCTGGAGCCTGCCGCGCGCAACACCGCGCCCGCGCTGACGCTGGCCGCGTTCGACGCGAGCGCGCTCGCGGACGATCCCGTGCTCGCCGTGATGCCGGCCGACCACGTGATCGTCGATGACGGCGCGTTCCAGGATGCGGTCGCGCGCGCGGCGCGCTACGCGCAGGAAGGCGCGATCGTCACGCTCGGCGTGCTGCCGCGTCGCGCGGAAACGGGCTACGGCTACATCCAGGTCGGCGAGCCGCGCTCCGGCCGCCACGGCAGCCAGGGCGGCTACGCGATCGGGCGTTTCGTCGAAAAACCCGACGCGACGCTCGCCGAGCGTTACCTGCAATCGGGCGACTACTGGTGGAACAGCGGGATCTTCGTCACGCGCGCATCGGTCTGGCTGAAGGCGATCGGTGCGCTCGCGCCGGACATCCACGCGGCCTGCGAGACCGCGTGGCGCGCGGGTGTCGCCGACGATCCGTTCTTCCGGATCGATGCGGCGGCCTTCGACGCGTGCCCATCGGATTCGATCGACTATGCGGTGATGGAGCGCCTCGCGGAGCATGGCGAACTCGGCATCGAAGGCATCGTGGTGCCGCTCGCGGCCGGCTGGTCGGACGTCGGCACGTGGGACGCGATCTGGGAAATCATGCCGAAGGACGACGACGGCAACGTCGCGCGCGGCCCGATCGTGTTCGAGGATACGCAGGACAGCCTCGTGCGCTCGGAAGGCCGCCTCATCGCATGCGTCGGGATGAAGGACGTCGTCGTGATCGAGACGGCCGACGCGGTGCTGGTCGCGAACAAGCACGACGTGCAGCGTGTGAAGAACATCGTCGCGCGCCTGAAGACCGACCAGCGACCACAGGCGAGCGAGCATCGCAAGGTGCAGCGGCCGTGGGGCCACTACGATTCGATCGATTTCGGCGAGCGCTTCCAGGTGAAGCGGATCGTGGTCGAACCCGGCAAGCGGCTGTCGTTGCAGATGCACTATCACCGCGCCGAGCACTGGATCGTCGTGCGCGGCACCGCGAAGGTGACGCGCGGCACTGAAACATTCCTGCTCGGCGAGAACGAATCGACGTACATCGCCGTCGGCGAAGTGCATCGACTCGAGAATCCCGGCCGGATTCCGCTCGAAATCATCGAGGTGCAGTCGGGCAACTATCTCGGCGAGGACGATATCGTTCGCTTCGAGGATCAGTATGGGCGGACGGTCGAGGCACTGCCGGCCCAACAGACATAGCGGACACGACGCGCCGCCCGCGTCGCATGCGAACCCGATAGCGGTCGACGTCGTTCGCGACGCGCGTTCCGCCGTCGACCGGCGGCGCCGGGAATCAACGAGGCTGCCCGACGAGTTCGCGTACGCGCGGGAGCAACGACGTATCCGCACCGACTACGTCAGGCGCGACCGAGCGGGATTGAAGCGTCATCGCACACGGCCCGGATGTCGGGGAGTCGACCACGCAATCGTGCTTCGGGCCAACCCGTACCGGCATGCCGCCGATCCCCGACAGTTGATTGTCTGCGAGCCGGACCCCGGACACGTTCCCCCACAGGCGAATGCCGTCGAAGCGTGCTTGCGATACGCGATTGCCGACCACGGCCACTTGCGTCACCGCGCCGGACCACGTGCTGACCTCTATCGCGCCCTGCTGCGTGAGCGGGCGGGGATCGGTCCGGCCGGTCGCCGTCTGGATGTTCGCAATCACATTATTCTCAATCCGGACACCGGACGCGCCGTAGGTTTGGAAGCTGTCCTCCTGTGCGACGAGAATCCCCGCGCTCACCTGTACGTTGCGTACGATGTTGTTCGAGATCGTCACGTCCGCGCCACCGACCACCGTAATTCCGCGCCCCCACGTGTTGCCTTCGAGCGAGTTACGCGTGATCAGCACGTTGCGGCTCAGCACCCCGTCGCCGCGGTAGCTCACCACGGCAATCATGTCGTCACCGGTGTCACGCACGACATTGCCTTGAACCAGCACGTCGCGCGCACCATGCGTCATGTGAATGCCGTCGGCAAGCGTCGACAGTACCTCGTTTCCGACGATCGCGACGCCCGTGCCGCTAAACACGAAAATGCCGGCGCTGGCACCGCCTTCGACGACGTTGTCGAGCACCTGCACGTCGTGCCCCGTGACCTCGACCTTGGTCGACTCCCGCGACGCGAGACGCGTCGTGCCGGTGCCCTTGAGCCGGAATCCCACCAGCGTCGTACCGTCGCCCCGCATCTCGATCGTCTGGTCACCCGGCCTGGTCGCCGTCAGCGTCGCGCCGTACCCCGACAACACGACATGCGGCCGCCGCACGATCAACGAACGGCCGACCACATACCGCCCAGGCGCGAACACCAGTCGCTGCCCGGGACGCAAGCCATCCAGCACGCGTTGCAACTCATCCGCCTGATCGGCCGAGCCGGAAGCGGGATAAACGTACGCATCCGGCACCTCCTCATGCCGTGTACCTGCTGTGGACACGCCGGGCGCCGCCACGGCGCACCCAGGCCACCACAACCCACCAGCCATGAACATGCCGGCGATCACGGCGCATACGCGAGACAGGCATCGTGAAGCACGCATAGTGAATCCGTTCCCTCGAACAATCTGGCGCACGGCGCTGGCACGCGCGCTCGAACAACCGCTTTCGCGGTAGACATGATTCATGCCGGCTGCCTGGACATCGATCGCTCCCGGCGATGGCAACCGGCTGTATTCCGGCCAACCGTCGAGCGCCGCGCAGACCGGCGACTCCGTTGAAACGAACGGAACGGCGCCTTCCATTGGACCATTCGATCCGGGCGGCCCTCGGTGCGTCAGCACACCAAGATATCCGGCACCAGCTCGACGTGGTGCGGCGCCATTCCACGAAGCGTTACGCGTACATCGCGCGAATACCCGCACGACAAATCGCTCGACGAATGTCGTCAGACAGCAGCCGCGATCGACTAATCCCTCCGTCGGTAAGCCATCGCACCCAGCGCGTCGCGCATGCGCTGCACAATGACTCAAGCACCGGATGTACGCCACGGCAGGTACTTTCGGTCGCGTGATCTCGCGTGGCTGTGGCCCGATCTCAACCTGCGTCGACGCCACCTGCGGCGCCAGTGGATCACGCACCTTTGGCCCCGGCGCGACGGATTCAATGTTCTCGATCTTCATGGATTCACAAATTAGGAATCCATATCGCGTCGGCATGGCATTGCATCTGCGCAACCGTCGGCAATTTGACAATCCGCCGTCCAACCACTTTCACGACGAGCGATGAAAAACGCGATCGAACCGACAGGCCGAAAGATGACCACAAAAAAGATCGTTCATATCGCCGAGGCGTTCGGTGGCGGCGTGCTGTCGATGTTGACCCAGCTTGCCAACCATGCCGCGGCGGCCGGCATCGACGTAACGGTACTGCACTCGATTCGACCGGAAACACCGGCCGATTTCTCGACGCTGTTTCGGCCTGACGTGAAGCTGATCCACGTCGACATGACTCGCGAGGTCAGCATCCGGCAGGATCTGCTGAGCGTACGCGCGCTGGTCAGGATTCTTCGCGACTGCAGACCGGCCGCGATTCATCTGCATTCGTCGAAGGCCGGTGTGCTGGGGCGTCTCGCTTCGAGGATTGCCGCCCCCGATGCCAGGGTCCTCTATTCGCCTCACGGGCTTTCATTCCTGCGCTTCGACATTTCGCGCATGCGGCAAAGCGCCTATCTGAACTTCGAACGCATCGCCGCGCATATCGGCGGCACCATTGTCGCTTGCTCGGGCAGCGAACTCGGCGAGATCAAGGAAAAGGTCCGCGCCAAATCGGCCGTCCTCGTGGAAAACGGTGTCGATGTTGCCGAGATCCTGCCCCGCCGAACACGAGACGATGGCAAAACCGTGATCGGAATGAGCGGTCGGGCATCGTTTCAGAAGAACCATCATGCATTCGTCGAACTCGCCGCCAAACTGCGGCGCGCCGACGTCGACTTCCTCTGGATCGGCGGCGACGCCAACGAGATTCCGGATCCGCGCCAGGGCAAGGCCGTCATCTGCAGCGGCTGGGTGACTCGCGCGCACGCGCTGGCACTCACGTCGGGACTGGACATCTATGTCCAGACCTCTCGCTGGGAAGGCATGCCGGTCGCATTGATCGAGGCCCAGGTTGCGGGCATCCCGGCCGTGGTGACGGACGTCGTCGGCAATCGCGATGTGGTGGTTCACGGCGTGACCGGATATGTCGCGTCAAGCGTCGACGAGATGGCCGCGTATCTGACCAAGCTGCGCGACGACCGGCAACTTCGCGAAAAAATGGGTGCCGCGGCCCGAACGCGGGCGGTTCAAAGGTTTTCGATGAACACGGTCTTCCGGCAGTGGCACGCCTTGTACGGTCTGGATACCGTCGAGTCTCACGCCGGTACTCGCGGTTTCGAACCGGTTGCCCTGGATCACATCAAGGCCCGATTCTGAATTCGATATGCAATGATGGACATGACCGCTTTCAAAAAACCGAAACAGCTCCTTTACAACGGTCGATTTACGACACAGAAGACGACCGGAGTGCAACGAGTGGCGCGCGAGCTGATCGCCGCGCTCATCAAGTTTCAGCCGCAAGACCCGGTGACCCTCCTTATGCCTCCCCAGCCTGGCGTCGAGGTGAATGGAGCGCGGACCGTCAAGGTCGGCATTCACAAAGGCGTCGTCTGGGAGCAACTGGTCCTGCCGTTTTTCGCCCGCTCCGGGCGCCTCGTCAATCTCGGCAATTCGGCGTCCATTTTCATCCGCAACCAGATCATCTACATGCATGATGCGGCGGTATTCGACACGCCTGCACATTTTTCGCGGTCGTTTCGGATGTGGTACCGGATCATGTTCTGGATCCTGGCGAGAACCTCCGCTTGCGTGCTGACCAATTCCCGTTTTTCACGGGATCGCCTCGCGTACCACTGCGGTATCTCCACCGAGAAAATCAGCGTCGTTCCGCTCGGGGCGGATCACCTCGACTCGCTGGAGCCCGACGCGAGCGTGCTCGACGCACATTCGCTGACGCCGAACCGGTTCGTGCTCGCGGTCAGCAGCATGAATCCCACCAAGAACTTCGGCCGGCTCATCGCGGCATTTCGGCAACTCGACGATCCGTCGGTCGATCTCGTCATCGTCGGGATGAGAAACACGACCGTGTTTGGCAACCAGGATCATGTAGCGGCGGCAGAACCGAACATCAAGTACGTCGGCTACATCAGCGACGAGCAACTGAAGGCGCTGTATCAAAATGCGGTTTGCTTCCTGTATCCGTCAATTTACGAAGGTTTCGGTATTCCGCCCCTTGAAGCGATGCGATACGGCTGTCCGACGATCGTCGGAAAAGCCGCGGCGCTACCGGAGGTCTGCTCCGATGCGACGCTGTACTGCGATCCATATTCGCAGGACGATATTGCGGAAAAATTGCGGCGCCTGCTGGATTCCGACGATCTCAGAGCCGAGCTCAAGCGGAAGGGAATCCATCACGCGGAAAAATATTGCTGGAGCAAAAGCGCAAAAATGATGACGGAAATATTCGAAAGGCTGTAGGCGATCGACACAAGTCGTCGCCATGACCGAGGCCGCGAGCCGCGTCATACCCCGCCGCGCTCGCGCCTGCGGTCGTCGCAATCAAGACACGCACCGTCGCCCTGCCTCGCAATCGTCGTGACGGCAGCGCAACCTGTCGCCTCGCGAACCGCGTTACCTCGATCTCGCCGGCATGTTGATCAGGCCAACCCGTTCGCGGAAAAGCACGTACATGAGTACGACGGCTACCGTCGTTTCGACCATCAAGACGGCAATCGCCGCCCCACGCTCCGCAAACAGCGACGCAAGCGGCGGCAGTATCGTGACGTTCAGCAAGCCGGACGAGATCAGAATGGTGCTGAAGACACGCTTCATGCCCAGCGGCAGCATCGTTTGAACGCCAAAGAGATCGGTCATGCATGCCATGAACGGTACCAGGGCGAGACAACGCAGCACGGCGACTGTCGGCTCGAACGTGGTTCCGTACAGGATCCGGACGGCGAGCGGCGCGAACTCGTAGATCGTTGCCGACATTGCGAGCACGAGCGCGCCCTGCACGACAATCAGCTTGCGCAGGAACGCAAATGCTTCGTCACGTGCGTTATGCATCAGGTAAGTGATATGCGGGTATGTCGTTGCCCTCAGCGGCTGCAGCATGCCGACAGCGGCACGGATCAGCTTGTCGCCGGCGGCAAAATAGCCTGCGGCGACATGACCGGAAACGATACTCAGCAGGACGGTGTTGGTCGATGCGTAGAACGAGATCGACGTCGACGCGAGGAACACCTGCGTGCCGCCTTTCAACGCTTCGGTAATATCGGCGAACCGCACGCGGACACGCGCGATCTCACGGCAAAAAAACAGGTAAGCAAGCAAGGTGACTCCGCAGAGCAATGGTACGGCCGCGTTGATGGCGACCGCGTACAGGATATCGTCCGGGGTGCGAACCCACAGGAAGAAGGCGGCGACGCTAAGTGCGCGATATCCGACCACCGTCATGCTGAACACGCTCAGTTTCTGAATGCCCTGAAAGTACCAGCCTGGCGTGAGCGCGGCGCCGATTGCCATCCCGAATTCGAGCAGCAGCGCCGTGCGCTCGGCCTCGAAGTACGGAATCAATGATGTCATCGCAACGAGGACTGCGAAGCCCGCGACGGTTATCAGCCACTGCGCGCTGATGGTCGTCCAGAAAATGCTCGATCGCTCGACCTTGTCGCGCGCAAGCGCGACACGCGGCGTTGCCGTCAGGTCGAAGCTGTAATTCACCAGATTGATGAAATACGTGGTCACCGCGAGCACGAACGACAGCCGACCGTACTGTTGAGGGCCGAGCACACGGGTCAAGAGCGGCAGCGTGACGAGCGGCACGACGTACGTCGAGATCTGCAACGCAAACAACATGGCGAAGTTTTTTCGAACGGCGGTCATCGTGCTTTCTTGACTGAAAATGGACAGTGCATCGCCTGTCAACAGGCATGCACGCGCGGTGCATGCTGGTCGATGCCGAGTGCAGCATACAGAGACGACGCGTAGCAATCGACCGAGTAACGCGACCAGTCGTAGCGACGTGTGCCGTCGTCGAGGTGGGCGCGTAGCGCGTCGATTGCCCGCGAGAACGCTTCGGGGGTGTTGCGATAGAGGATCTTGTTGCCGATCTCGTCGCCAAACGTCGACAAACTTCCGATGTCGTTCACCAGTACCGGCAGGCCCAGGACCGCGGCCTCGACTATCACGAGGGGGGCGTTTTCCACCCAGATCGACGGAAGCACAAGCGCGTCGTGCGTCGGCAGCTCGGCGAACAGCGCGGCATGGTCGAGACGGCCGGCAAAGCGCAGCCTTCCGTCCTTGACGAGGCCGGCGTGGCATTCCTGGAGACGAGCGCGCTCCGATCCTTCGCCATAAACGGTAAGCGATGCAATCGCTTCACCGGCGGAATCGGCCATCAGCGCGAGAAACGGCGCCAGGCCCTTGTCCTCTTCGATACGACCGACGAACGCCAGATCCAGACGCGCGCGCTGCGCCGGTTTCGGTGCGCGGGGAACCAATGCCGCGTCGATCGGATTCGATAGCAGCGTGGCGCGGGTGCGCCCGAATCGCGCGATCAGGTCGCGCATGAACGGGCTTGGACACAGGATTTCGTCGAACAGGCCGAGCGGGTCGAAAAGCGCATTGACCGTGTGCCAATGCAACTTCTTCACGACGTCGTGGAGAATGCCGTGCGGACTGGCGACAGAGACGAAGCGCCGGACGCCGTGCAGCTGGTCGAGCGACAACGGCTTCGTCTGCCCGCCGGAATAGATCTGCAGGCTCGGATTGTAGAACACGAGATGGTAGTCGTGCGCCGTCATGTAAAGGCTACACCCCGAGCGCCGCTTGTAGCGGGCAAGCACGGGCAGGATCGCGCTCGACAGGCGATTGTGATAATTGTGTACGAGAATGCGTTGTGGCCGAAACCGGTCGAGCAGCGCGCCGAGCGCATGCGCAGTCGCACGCGACCACACACGGGCGCGCCGAATATTTTCGTCCCCGGGCAGCGCATGCTCGTCGAAGGTTTCGACCGACACGTCATTGCGTGCGCGCAGCACGTCGACGGACATTCGGTATACCTCCTCCGCGCCTCCCTTTCGAACGAAGTCGTTGATGACCAACACGCGCATCACGCCGGGCCTCGACGTGCATCAGGCCCGAAGTTCAACGCCCCGTCATCGTCTTCGCGTCGAGACGCGATCTGCGCAATATCACAGACCGCTTGCAAACAGTAAAATTTACGCAATTTCCGGCAGTCGTGGCAAGTTCGTTTCATCGGCATTCCTGAGCGGAGCCACGGCGCTACGTGCGTCTGGCGAGTGGCCCTGTGAAACACTACGTCGCTACGATAACGTACCGGAAACGGCGAATCTGTTCGCATGGTCACTCAGAACCGGTTCACCCTACCTGCCCGGCGGCAACGGTACCGCTGCGACCTAGAGTGTCGATTCGGTGCGCCGCTTGCGTGAATGCGACGCCATCACACGTTTCGTCTTCTCCGTTGCCGCCAGTTCCGCCGGTGCCCGCCAACCGGCAAGCAGCCCAGTACACCGGTCGATGACATATTGCGCGGCGGCAGTGCCGTACAATGAATGATCGACGGCATCCCGCAGATCGACCGACATGTTCGGCAAACGGGCAAACGCACGCGAAGCGGGACCAAAATGCCGTACCAGCGTATCGACACCGGGATCGAACGTGCCGTAAATCAGATGGGTGCGAATGCCGCGCGCCGACATGTCGCGCAGCAATCCTCGCGGCGTATCCTTGCCCGGGCACCACCCGACCCGTTCCGCGGCACGCATGACCGGCACCCACATGAAATCTGCGACGAAGCGCGTTAATCCGCGCAGAACCGGACGCAGATCACGACCACTGCGCAGCAGGCGACGCCACTTTCCAATACTGCGCAACGATGCCAGATAGCCTCGCATCGAATTCGTCTGATTCTTGATCACGTTCGCGAGCGTCTCTCCGCGAGGCCACACGAAAACCGGGAGATTGATCGCGATCGCGCCGGCAAGCTGCCCGCTCGACGCGGCATGAAGCGACGTGTACGCGCCGGAGCAAATCCCGAATGTGACAACCTTGTGATGCCCGGCCTCTTTCAGCCACTCTGCCGCCGAAACCATGTCGGTGATCACCTGATCCGAATACGGGATGTCCGATTGATCGTCACGCGCATGCGTGCCGCTGTCGCCGATTCCGCTCGCATCAATCCGCAGGCTGCAGATGCCTTGCGCGGCGAGCGACCGGGCCAGCCGGACGGCGAAACGTCCGTCCGCGACGCGCGAATTGGCCGCCGTATTCGTGATCAGGAGCGTTGGCGCGGCGGCCCGCATGATGTCGTCGGTCGGCTCGCACAGCACCCCGACCAGTTGCTGGGGTCCCACGCGAACGATTCGTTCGACGCTCCCTTTTCCCGTGAGTACCACGCCGGGGTCGAGGCATCGCGCGGGCGCGTTGACGGCCGGCTCGGGATCGTCGTCGAACCAGCCCGCAATCGTGTCGAGCAATGCCGCCGGCCACCGCGACCAGTGCGGCTCTCGCATTGCGGCCGCCCAGTCCGCGCATGCATGAACGCTGACCGCGACACCACGTGCCTGCAACGCGTCCGATAGCATCGCACTGTCGCCGTACGGTGCATCGACAAGCAATGCGCGCGCCGGCAACGTGCCCGATTGACGGGCAGCCTGCAACAGATCGATACGCCGAAGCGCGTCGACCAGATCGTCGGGGTACGTGTGTCCGAGTATGTTCAGGGGTTTCTCGTCGCGAACCGCGCCTCGCACGGTCGGCGGGGCGTTGTCGAGCCAATGTTGCGCGACGACGGAGAGCTCGCGGAGGTAGCCGCGACCGCGCACGACGGGCGCA
Organism: Burkholderia sp. EMB26; assembly: GCF_024730645.1. Lineage (NCBI taxonomy): Bacteria > Pseudomonadati > Pseudomonadota > Betaproteobacteria > Burkholderiales > Burkholderiaceae > Burkholderia > Burkholderia sp. EMB26. The sequence goes on along the minus strand of NZ_CP078071.1, from coordinate 333,109 downwards.
AGCGCGACGAAACGCGTAAGCCCGGGGATGCCGTCCGCGGCGAGAAGCGCCACGGCCGCGCCGGCACGCACCCCGATGAGCGTCAGACGGTCCAGCGCGACGCGCTCTCGCAACGCGTGTACGGCGGATCGAACGCTACCGAGCATCTGGCCGAAGCGACCGGGATCGCTTTCGTCGCCGAGCGAATCGCCACTTGCCGGGTAATGAAAGCGCAGCACAGGAAAGCCGCGCTCCGAAAGATGCTCGGCGAGTGAACGCACGAGTTTGTGAAGCCAGAGTGCTTCGTGACCGAGCGGCTCGCAAATGACGATGCCGTGTGTTCGGGTGCCCTCGTGAAGCCAGCCGACGCATCCATCAAACTGGACAGGTGTCATGGTCTTATCCTTGTTTTAATAAACGCTAGTGAAATCCGTTACAGGGCGTGTTCCCGGTCAATCGCCCGGGACCAACCGATATCCGTTTCATGCCGACTCCAGCATCCCCCGGAAGATATCGGGCGCCGTTTCCCGCTCCCGCGAACCATCCGCGTTTGATCTTTTCCAACCGGCCCTGGTGCCGCGGGCCGATCTGCGCCAATCAAGCGTCAGCCATCAGCCTCGCCGGAGGCAAACAGATTGCTTCTCCGGCGCGCGGTGAGCGTACGCGCAAACTGCACAAACGGTGCTTCGCACAACCGATAGCCGGCCCAAGACAACGGAATCAAAGGCAGGATCGGTACGATCATGTAGAGACCGAGCGGCCAACCAGTAATGTGGAAACGCTGGCACAACCAGAACATTGCAAACAGCGGAAGGCTATGCAGCAAGTAGATCGAGTAACTGATCTCGCCGAGCCATGAAAGCAGGCGAATGCGGAGCTTCAGAATCGTCGCCAATGCGGTGAACATCACGATGCCGATGAAGTAAGCGAGCGAAGTCGGAAAGTGCTCCATGTTGTGATGTCGCCAATCGCTGAGCGCCCCCATCAGCGCGACACTTGCCATCACCGCCGTCAGGCCGGCTGCCGCCGATCGGTAAGTGATCGCGATTCGGCCCGGAGCACCACTCCACGGCCATCCCGCGCGCAGCAATTTGAGAGGCGTGTCGTATGCCCGGCGAAAGCACGCGCCCCAAAACATGATGCCGAGATGATATGGCATGGTCTTGTATTCGCTGGGCATACCGGCCGGAGCGAGTTTCAATCCGACGATCATCACGAACAGCCCTGTCAATCCGATACTGACAACGCACAGACAGAACATCCGGTGAAGTACGCCGCTCCAGAACAGGACCAGACACAGCCCGTAAAAAACCAGTTCTGTCTCCAGCGTCCAACCATGCGGCAATATCAGGCTCTCTCCGAATGCGGCGGGCATCATGGTCACGTTCGCGACGATTCCATCGACATCCATCTTTTTATCGAACAGATACCAATGGACAAAATATCCCAAAGGCAGCGCCAACCAGTAAGCCGGGTATAGCCGGAAGAATCTTCGAACGAGAAACCGCTTCGTTCCCGCACCAACCTCCCCGTGCAGGCTGCTTGGAATCAGCATGCCGCTGATCGCGAAAAACACCACCACGCCAACACGCCCGAAGTTCATGGAGCGCTGCAGCGTATCGAGCATGTATTGCGAGCCCGCCAGCGGAGCGAATCGCTCGGCATAGTGCGTCCATATGACGAGTATCACCGCAACCGCGCGCATGGCATCGACATGGTGAAATCGCTTCGAATCGTTCGAGTGGGACATGGCTGAAATAGTAAAAACCGGGGTGTCTCGTCACGACTTTCCGGCGCTGCGATCGAAGTCGAATCCATCGCCCGTACGTTCGCGACGCGACATCCACGCTCGACGCATCGACCGAAACGGTTCCGGTCGTCGACATCGCCTTCGTTCCGCGCGACGACCCAGGCGCATGCCGCCTCAGCTCGCGCCGGAATGCTTCCGGTCGATCACGTACCACCAGGCCAGCGCGGCCAACGCATAGAAAGCCGTGCGCGAACCGAACATCATCCAGTAATCGCCTTGCTGAACGGCAAAGGTCGCATACGAAAAGACCTTCGCCATCAGCCACAACATCACAACCCCGCCACGCATCGTGACCAGGATCTGCAACGCGGCCAGCGCGCCGTACACGACGCCGGTCATCGCGACGAAGGCCGCCCCCCCGGCATAACCAAACCAATACACCGGCACCGCCATGTTTCCCATCGTGAACGTGACGTCGTCGAAGATGTAGGCCTTGAGGAGCTGAGGCTCCATATACGAAACCATCAAGTCACGCAAACCACTCGGTTGGGAATCGTCGAAAAAGGTCGGCATCGTCCAGGAAGCGAGAGAGTTCACGAAACGCCAAAAAGCAGCCGCGCCACCCAGCGCCGGCGCCGCGAACATGCGTGCATCACCGTCCACCACGTACCACGGCTGCCCCTGCAGCAGAAAGCGCGACGAGATCACATCGGCCACTTCCAGCCCCTGCCCCCGGTAGGCGTAAATGATGGAAACGGTGCCGAGCAACAACGCCAGTCCCGCACCGATACCCAGATAACGCACGACCGGTTTGCCGTTCATCGCATGAATCGCGATGAACGGCGCCAGCGAGCACAGGCCGATATGCAGCACCGCCATGAACTGCTCCCCATGCAGCACGTTGAGCCCGAGATCGACCGCCATCGTGACGATCGCCAACCACCGGATGCGTTTATTGGAACTGGTGGCGATGGTGCCCAGCAAAAAACCCATGAAGGTCTGATTGTTCAGGAACAGATTGAACATCGCGCCGTTCGACGCGTCGTTGCGCAACGCATACCGGTTGATGCCGGTAAACAGCGAGAATCCCGACGTCAACCCCGCCAGCACACCGGTCACGATGATCGCGGCCGCAAGTGCGAACCCCATCGCCACGCTGACAGGTTGCAATGCAATCCGTGCCCTGATCGACTTGTGCGACGGGCGCTCATCCAGGAACCGGTCGAATGCAACGAGCGCACAGACGACAAAAATCAGATAGAACGAAAGGAGTCGGCTGAAAGCGCCAGTCGCCTCACCCGAGATATCGGTTTCCCGCAGGTATCCACCGTCCTCCAGTCCCACGCCGGCAAGAAATGCGGTCAGCCCGATCGCGAGCACATAGAGCACCGTCACGGCAAACACCGGGCGATACTTGATCAGGACGACGAGCCCCGATGTTGCCAACAACAACGTGCATGTGGCGCTCTCCGCTTTCATTCCGAGCGCCGGCATCATCGCGTTGATCACAAATGCAAGCGCGAGTAGCGTCGATATCGTCACCCCGGTTGCGGATATGGGGCCGGTGTCCGGTATCGCTCGCGTAGTCTTATCTATCATGCTGCAACCCGAAATTCGTTCCACCGGTGGCACCCCGGTCGAGCCTGCGCACGCGCCGGCCGCCGCATGATTGCGCCCTTGCGCGAACCTGCGCCGGTGCCCCAACGTGCATCGCGCTTGTGACGGGCGCGCTGAAACATCCCGCCATATCGCTTGTTTCCGTCATGAACCAGTGAATCGACTCGTGCAAGCGACATCAGGCAACATTTCTCAGCAGTCCCTTTCTTACCCGCTCCCATGCCCTGAACAGAAATGCATTGGGTACGACGTCGCCCGGCTCTATCCGCGACTTGACTGCTTTCGTATGTCGACGGACGTTCGCGTAATGGCTCCACTGCAACGGTGAAGGCTGAAAGCCGTTGAATACCAGCCCGTCTACCTTCACGCCGACCCGATTCAAATTCCGGATCGCATCCACCACGCCGGCGTAGCTGACCGAACCTTGTCGCGCCACCATCAACGTGACGTCCATGAGCCTCGACAACATCGCGACGTTCGCCGCCGGGCGCGCCGACGGCGCATCCACGACGACCACGTCGTATTCGCTTCGCCATGCGGTGATCAACGGCTCGAGCCGTTTCGTTTCGAACAGGTGTCGCCACGGCTCGACACGTTTTCCGGCAGGCAGCACATCGAAATTTTCACGGATGTGGACGATCGCCTTCCCGAGTTCCAGCGAACCGGTCACGACATCCGACAATCCTTTCTGGTACTTCACCGCCACGTGTCGATCTCCGCCCGATTCGTCCGCATCGGTGCGCACAAGCAAGGTTTTGAGACCGCTTTCCGATAAGAGGTAGGCGAGATTGGCGGAGATCAGCGACCTGCCCTGCGCCGGCTCCGGCGACGTGATCAGAACGACCCTTGATTTCCCCTGCTCAGCACTCGGCCCGTAACGCAGCAACAGAGCCAGATTGTCCAGCGCTTCGGTCAGCGGCGTATCCGGATACTCCCTGGCAGCAATGAACGCTGCCCGGTCTTTCAGGTCGGCCTCGACCTGATGGGGCGAGACCGGGAGAATGCCCAGCACCGGGACGCCGGCCACTTGCTCCAATTGCTCCGGATTCCGGACGCGCTGGAAAAACAGCGCGCAGCCTTGTGCCGCAGCAACGCCCAATATCAATCCGATTGCCGCACCCAGCACGATGACGAGCAGGCGCTTCGGCTGAACCGGTTTGTCGCTGACATCGGCCTTGTCGATGACGGACGCATTGCCGACCGTGCCCGCCTTGGCAATTTGCAGCTGCTGCGCGTTGTTCATCAAGCCGATATAGAGCTGATTATTGACATCGACGTCGCGTGACAGACGCAAATAGGTCTGCTGCTGCGACGGCAAGCGCGCAACCCTGCTTTTCAATTCCGCCGACTGTTGATCGAGCGTCTTCAGCTTGCTGGCTACCGCGGTGAGCTGAGGCTGTCCGGCGACATACTTCGACGCCAGATCCTGATACTCGAGCTTGGCTTCGAGCCGTGACTTTTCGACCAAGGCCAACTGGTCGATAAGCAGTTGCACATCACCTTGCGCATCGATCGACCCCTGCGCATTGCGAAACTCGTTCAACGCATGTTCAGCCTGCTCCAGTCGCTTCTTCACCAGCGGCAATTGCGTGTCGAGAAACGTCAGACTGTGTTCGGCGTCCTCCGAGCGTCGCTTCGCCTTGGCATCCAGATAGGCGGCGGCAATGGCGTTGAGCAGCCGCGCGGCAAACACCGGGTCGGGGTCCTCGAAACTCAGTTGCATGATGCCCGACTGGCGTTTCGTTTCCGCGCCGTTCAGTTTTTTCAGGACCGCCTCGAGTCGCACCGGCGTGGCGACACGGCGCACGCGGAATTCCGTACCGACGCGTGCCACGATGCGCGATATCTCTACCCGATATCCGTTGGCTTCGCTCGGTTGGCCGACTTTCCCGGTCAACACCTCTTGATCATTGCTGTCCTTCAACAGGAAGCGATTGCCGTCGAGATAGTCGAGCTCCAGTTTCTTGCCGAGCTGCGCATCCGGAACGTCGAATTTGGTGAACTCGATCCTCTCGCCGCCCCACGCCCAGAACGGCGTATTGAACCACGGCTCGACGAGGCCATTGCGATCCTTCGGCAATATCGAACCGAGTAAACCGCCAACGAGCGGAATCGTATTCCGGACCGACACATCCACCTGCGCGACGGTAGCGTCAATGGCCTGGGTGACGACCGCGCGCGAGCGCGCGATATCGATCTCGCCGACTACGGCCGAGTTCTCGATATCCAGCGCGTTCGAAATTTCGGATAGCGAACCGAGCGCACTGTGCTTGTTTTCCTGGACCTGGATCAACGTATCCACGGAGTACACCGGTGTTGCCGCAATGGCATACACGAGCGCCAGCAGCAAACATCCCAGGAAAACGGCCAGGAAAACACGCCCGTGATCGAACACGTTTTCCAGCAACTGGACCAGCGTGAAGTCAACCCCGTTGCGAGAAACACTTCCCGGCCGGTCTCGGGATTGCTTCGATGAAGGCCTATCCAATGTCATGCATACGCTCCCAAATTGCCATTCTGACGGGCATCCTGTCACCGTGCGTGCTATTGATCACGCATGTCGCGCCAGTCGATCCGGGTCATTCTCTCGGCACATCATGCGAGGCACTTGTCTGCGTCCGGCCGCCTGCATGCACGACCGCACCGCCGAGTCCCGAACAGAAACAAATGCCCTTTCCTGTTCAGGTCACTATGCGATAAATGCGTGGTTTTCTGAGTGCGATTCCTTACATTAAGAAGCTCCGAGTAAGCGAACCTCCGGGTTGCCACCCCGTCTCGTACGACGTCGAGGAGCGGTTCGACACAACGTGCCCGGCCTCCCTGAACTCATTCGCTCGACAAGGTTTGGCCCTGTTTTTGGCCCACGTCAGCCACGCATCTCGAGCGGCCAATATGTCCTGCCATCCGCGGCTTGGTGAACTAACGCACATCCTTTTTTCCGTGGTTCATCCAACATGATCCATGCGGGAATCAATCTCGGGTCGGCCGGCTCACCCGACAGCATGCGATGACGTCGAGGCGTCCGACAGTCGGTTGATCGGGACGGCCAGCATATGGGCAGGGGGATGAACGCCCGCCATGTCTGTCGCCGGCGGCCCGGAAAACGGCGAGTATCCACGCATGTGCGTCGCATCAATGTTTCTCGTTTAACCATGCTGAATGACGACATGAGCAACCACCAACGATTCGACACGTCAGTGCCGGACCAGAACAACCCGACAGGACGCCGAATGCGCGCTGCCCTTTACCTGGCGATTTCCGCCCTGCTTTCCGCCTGTGCCTTTGCGCCGGGCCAGCACATGGCATCCTCGCCTGCATTGCCGGTCACGACTGACGAGAACGGTGACGTGACCAGCGACATGAAGGTTCCGGTCAAGCAGATCGACCTGACGCTGATCGGGCTGATTCGTGCGCAGCAGAAGAGCCACTCCGCGTTGCCCGTTCCGGACAATCTGCTCGGCAAGCCGAGCAGCTACAAGCTCGGTCCTGGCGACGTATTGCAGATCACCGTGTGGGATCACCCCGAATTCGCTACCGCCGCCGGCCAGCCGACGCCGAACACCAAGTCCTCCGACGCCGCGCCTGGTTTCGTGATCGATGGCGACGGTAACGTGCAGTTTCCATACATGACGCGACCGATCCACGTGGCAGGAAAAACTGCGGCGCAGGTTCAGCGGGAAGTCAGTGCCGAGCTCAGGAAGGTATTCGTGAAGCCACAGGTGACCGTTCGCGTGGCGTCGTTCCGCGCGGAGCAGGTGTATGTGGATGGTGAAGTGCGCGCACCCGGTTCGCAGGCGATCAACGACATTCCGATGACCCTCGTCGAAGCGGTCAATCGTGCCGGCGGCTTTGCACCGACCGCGGATCAAAGTCGTGTAACGATTACGCGCAATGGAACGACGTATCCGGTGAATGTCGCGCGGATGATGCAAACGGGCAAAAACCCCGCCGCCATCATGCTGCAGCCAGGCGACCTGCTCCACGTGAGTGCACGCGAAGACAACCCCGTCTACGTGATGGGTGAGGTGAACAAACCGCTGGCCGTGCCGCCGCAACGTGACGGTTCGCTCACGCTGAACGAAGCACTCGCACAGGCAGGCCAACTGAACCAGCAGACGTCGAATGCCAAACAGGTCTTCGTACTGCGCAAGGCAGACGACAGCGATCCCGTGGTCTATCGACTCGACATGAAGTCGCCGGTTTCGATGCTGCTCGCGAACCAGTTCCCGCTCGCGTCGAAGGACATCGTCTATGTCGACAATACCGGGCTCGTCCGGGCCAGCCGCGTGTTGAATCTGCTGCTGCCGGCGATCAGCGCGGGTTTGACGGGCGCACTGATCACCAAGTGAGCCCGCGTGTCGGCCTCGGGCAAGCCGGCGTGCGAGCCGGACCTACACCACCCGGTGATGCACGCCGCTTCATTCATCCGGGCGGGAATACGCCGCGACCTCGCGTGAGCGACACGATGCGTGTCGCCATACGATGCACGATCAACGAGACGACTCCCCGCCCGGACTTTCAGCGCCCGAACGGCGTGACGTACGCGGGTGACCGCTACGTTCTCAATAGGCCATCACGCCCTCGGATTGCTAACCACCACACCACTTGTTCAGCGTCGCGTCGAACGTAAAGGTCAGGACCTGCCCGCTCGCCATGACGACGTTTCCCCCGGTCGTCGTCTGGATGTTCGCGTTGTTCGCGATCGTGCAGTTGCCGTTGGTCGCGATGATCCTGACCGACTGGCCGTCGATCCCGCCGACCAGGTTGGTCAGCATCGTCGGCGACGCATAGTTCGCCGTCAGTTTGCTGATGCCGGTCACGCCGGGCGTCGAACTGGTGCCGACGAAGCCGTTGGACCAAACCGCCAGCGCATTGCCCGCGCTGTCGGCCGTCGGCACCCCGTAGCTGTAACGGACCAGCCCCGTCGCATTTTCGACGTGGAATTGCCACGGCCACATCTGCAGCAGGCGCCCGCTGGCCCACGCGCTGTTGACCGCGCGTCCGTAGCGGTCCTCGGGAATATATTTGTAGCGCCCGGAAACCCCGTTGCCTTGCGACGCATCGACACATATCTTCGAAAAGTATTCGCCGGCGGGAATGTACGCGGTACTGGATGAAGACGGCGTAAACGTATAGGTGTCGGTTCCGGCCGTGACGCTTCCGGAACGCGCGATCGTGCCGGTAATGCCGAAAATGGTCGCCAGCGTCGTGTCGCCGGTCCCGTTGACTGCGTTGACCGGCATGAAGATCGACAGGTTCGGCGTCGTACCGAACGACCAGCCCGGAATCGCGACGGCGCCCGTCCCCGTCAACACCAGCGCCGAGGTGACCTGCTGAAACACGCTGTCGGTCTCGCAATCGATTCTCAGGTTGTACGGACTCTCGGTGGAAATGAATACCGCCTCGGCGCATCCGAAATAATTCCTGAACCTGATCGTGTTGTAGCCGATGTTCCCGATCGTCACCCCCTTCACCGTCTTCGGAAATGCGAAGGTAAATTCATTGTCCGTGGGATAGACATTGAAATTCGGGTTCGGCAGAATCTCCGCCGCGTAGTCGTTACGTGCGCTCAACGGGAAGTTGATGTCGAACAGGCAGTTGGTGACTTGCCCGATGACGCTGAACATCCGCCCGCCGCTCAGCCCCATCGTGGTCATCCGGTCGTGCAGCACGATGTTTCTCGCTTGGATTCCGTACAGCGAAACACCGGTATTCGACGTGCGCCGGTCCTGCACGGCCAGTGCGGTACCGTAACTGAAGATGATGTCGATATTGTTCAGGTTGAACAGGTTCGATGAATCGGACGTAGGGGCAGCCGGGCTGTCATCGAGGTAGATGCCGAAACTGGGCGTATTCGTCGACAGGTCGCCGCAGTGTCTGATCTTCATCGTGTTCAGATTGACTTCGCGCACGGTGGCGCGTGCTTGCGTCGATCCGCTGCCGGTGTCCATCCACAGCACGCCGCCGCCGCGAAAATACAGACAGTTCACGTGAGCGACGTCGAGCCAGTCCACGTTGCCCTGCAACACCAGCCCATGTTGCAGCGATGCGCATGCGCGATTGCCCTGAAGGGTAAAGTCGCGCAGGACGCACCCGGCGAGGACGGCCATGTTGGACGTCCATGACACGTTGCCGGTTTGCGGCAAATCCGTCGCTTCATTGTTGAAACCCGCGTTCAATACCGTCAGGCATTGGCCGCTGACCCCCGCGCCGAACTGGATGATCGAGGTGCGGGCCGAATGCCCGAACACGGCGATCGGCTTCGTGATCGGGGGAAGCGCGAGGCTGGAATAGTAGACCCCGGCAGGCAGGTCGCCTTTGACCGGCCAGATGGTCATCAGGTAGTTCAACCAGGCCGTCAGGGCCGGGCCGTCGTCATTGCCATAGACCACATTCGCCCCTGTCGCCGACGCATTGGCCGCTTTCGCGAGTGTGACCTGCGTTGCGCTGACGAACGCCGCGATCGTGGTGGAAACGACCAGCGTTGCAGCGCCGCTGGCGTTCGTCGTCGCAATGTCGATACGCTTGCCGACGTCCGCCGCGGTGAACGCCGCCGAGGCCGACGAAAACGCGGTGGACCCCGATGTCGTGACGCCATCGTTGACGATCCTGGTGTTGCCCTTCGCACCAAAATATTTGGCGCTGACCGGCAGATTGGCCGGAAGCGCTGCCGGCAAATCCATCCATACTTGGGCGGTACCTGCGGCAAGATTGACGACCGCACCGCCATTGCTCGACGCCAGCACGGTGGTGCGCGACAGCGTGTTCGCGCTGGCGTTGTATGTGCCGATGCCGATCTCCCAGTTCCCGCTCGGGACACCGGTACCCGTTACGGCTTGCAGCCCGTAATAGAACGTATCGGCATTGGCGCACACGGACGAAAATGTGCGGAATCCCGTCATTGCACCGGCAAGGGACAACGCCCCCGTACCGGTGGACGTGGTCGTTTCCTGAACGCGATCCTTGAGCTGGAATGCCATATCGATCCTGAGAGTGTGGTTGACAGATTCGTTTGATACCTGCTGGTCGCCTGAATGCCGGAACGGCGCCGTGCGTTACTGGCCCAGCCGCGGAATCATCGTGACAGCGGGCGCAACGCTATAGGTGACCGTCATCGCGTCGCCGGGCTTGAGATCGATCATCCCGTTCGTCAGTCCGCACGCATAGGCAGCCTGCCCGTTTCGGGACACGCCGATCGACGACACGGTGCCTCCGGCAACCGACAGGCTGACCGCGCTCGGGTAGGTGTTCGCGAACGTCCATGGCGAAGCCCCCACCGCCTGCACAACCGGCGTCAGTTGCACACCGAAGCCGACGAAACCGTTTTGCGCGATGTTGTCTTCGCTCCACGACGTGCAGGCCCATGAGCTCGACGAGATCAGCGCATCGATCGCGCGTGGATAGTTGACCGGCTGGGCCATGTAGTTTCCGCGCAACTTGAGCGATGCGCCGGCCGCGAGCGCGCCGACCGTGACGAGGCGGGCGAAGCCGTTGCAGCAGCCGATGTTTTCACCGGTATTGCCGCTGACTTCAGTGAACGACGTACAGGATCCGTCCACGTAGATTGCATCCTTTGCGATGCCGGAGAATTGATTCTTCGAGACGATGCACCCTCGCGTGTTGTACAGCGCGATGCCGGAAACGGCGCTCAGTCCGCCAGTGCCGGTGAACGTGATCGATGTGCCGCTGGCGATTCCGCTGCCCGTGACATTGTTCGACAGCGTCACGGTCGGACCATTTCCGTTACCGGAAACCGACGTCACGTACGTGCCGACCGGGATATTTGTTCCGGTGACACCTTGTCCCACCGCGCAGCCGCGTGCCGACGGATACGGCGTGAACGTCAGCGTGTTGGTTCCCGCCGCGGCAGCAGCCGATGTCGTGATCGTTTGGGACGTCATGCAAACCATCGGGGTAAAGACGATCGAAGCACCGCTCGCCACGGTGCCGGTCGTCGCCTTGCTCAGCGTGACCACACTCCCCGTCACGCCGGTCACGAAGGTGCCGGCCGCGATGTTGGTCCCGCTGACGCCCTGTCCGATCGACACGCCTGTCGTTTCGTCTCCGGGCGCGCCGAAACCGTAGTTGTCGTTGTAGGGCACCCCCGTCGTCGTGGCAAACGTCAACGATGTCGCGCCGCTCGCGGCCGACGCGGTAGTCTTGATCGTCGCGCCGAACAACCCGACCCCGGCGAAGATCACGGTTCCACCGCTCGGCACTGTCGCATTCTGCTCGAGCGTGACCGTCGACGCGCCCGCCGCCATGACTGTACCGATCGGCACGCTGGTCGACCCGTTGAAATACCAGGCCGCCATGCCGACCGCGACACCCGGGGTATTGGCAAAGTTCAGCGTCGCGGCGCCCGACGTCGCGGCGATCGTCGTCAACGGGAATCCGTTCTTGTTGTTCGGATCCCATGCATTGGTGATCGTGTTCTGCGAGATGTTGACGTGGATGTTGTTTCCGCTCGGCTGCCACAGCCCGATCGGCGCCCCCGCTGCATTCTTGATCGTGTTGTTGACGATCGTGATGTTCGAATTGTTGAAGCCTGCCGTCGCGGTCACGACCAATGCGCCATAGCCGAGCGGTCCATTGGGCGCATTGACTATCGCGCCGATGTTGGATTGAACGCCACACGTATCCAGGAGGTTGTTCGCGACCGTCACATTGTCGTTGCCGTACGACTGATACACGCTCGTCAGTTCCGACGCGACATAAATACCGGCCGCCATCGGGTTGTAGATCTGGTTGTCGGCCACGGTGATGTCCTGAGCCCCGACGATCGCGATGCCGCGTGCGTATTTGGTGCCTACCACCCGGTTATTGGCGATCGTGATCCGGCGAGGCCGGACGCCCTCATTGATTGAAGTAACCGACCACCGCGAATGCGTCGTCGCCGCCGTTGATCACTTCATTGTTCGTAATCGTGATATCCGCGCTGGCCTTGGTTACATGAATGCCGTCATGCCAGATGTCGAGCAGCGTATTGCCGAACACCTTGCCGTTGACGCAACTGCGCATCAGCGCGCCGCCACCGGCCGCATTGTTGAACTTGCACCCCGAGATTTCGAACTGGCTGCAGTCCCGCAAGTTGATCGAGCCGGCGTTCTCGTCCGGGTAATACGCGGTCGCATTCGCTGAAAAGAATTGCAGATTGCGGATGTTGAAATGACTGGCGCCGCTCCAGTAAATCGCCGAATTCTGGCCTTGCGATGTCGTGCATTGCAGGATCGAGTCCCACCCTGCGCCGACGATCGACGCCGCTGCCTTCAGCGTATTGCCGTACAGGTAAGTCCCCGGCGGGAAATACAGCGGAATCCCCGCGTTGAGCGCCACCTGAAGCGCCGCCGTGTCGTCGGTCACGCCGTCACCCTTGACGCCGAACCGCCTCACGCTCATCGGAAGATCGACCAGTTCCTGCAGAAGCGGGCGGGCCGTGAGGCCGGCCGAGGTACCCACAACGTATGTAGCCGGAAATTCTGCTGTCATTCAAACGCTCCATATCGTCGCAATTCAATCGCGATCCAAACAAGTCGGCAATCAACGGGAATGAGCGCGCACGGTCGTTCATACACGCCCGCGCCAGAATAAAAGCGGCGAATTCGACGCACAGTGCGTGAAATAACCCAAGTCTCCGTTCGATGCGCATGCAACGAATCGATCTGCGCCCCGCCGACTTACCCGCAAAACCGCTTTCCGCCCAGTACTTCTTACCCGATCACACAGCCTCGATCGGGAACGATGACCGCCTCCCCACGCCACCTCGCGCGACTACGAAATAAAGATCGCACGTATCGGTAGAAACACCGATGCTGTATTCAAACTACATTCATACCATTAGTCGCAGCAGAGAATCGCTACATCCGATTCGACAATGCCGGGCGGCCTGCGCGTCGCCGCCCGCATTGACCGGTCGAGCCCAACCGGCCGTAACGATTCCCCGACTGGCCTGGCATGCCGACGCGCAACCACCCTGCATCGCCAGCCGAATGCGTCCGGTGCGAATCCACCGGACGTGCGCAGCTCCAGACATCATCCGAACAACCGGCAATACGATCATGGAGAGCAACATGCGGGACACCCTCTGGCCGGCCGTCGTGCTGGCAGCGACCCTCTGCACCACCGCCTACGCCAGCGACGCCGATTTCAATGCGCAGGGCGACGCCACCGACGCGTTCGCATCGGTGGCCGCGCAACGGCGCGCCGATCTGCTCGTGCGCAAGATGACGCTCGACGAGAAACTCCAGTTCATTCATTCGCAATACGAAATGTCGAAGGTGCCGGGCGGCGGCGCCGGGTACATCCAGGGCGTGCCGCGCCTCGGCATTCCCGATCTGAACATGGTCGATTCGGCCACCGGCTCCGGCAGCACGTCGCAGGCCAGCACGACGTTCCCCGCCACGATCGCGGTTGCCGCCAGCTGGGATCGCCGGCTGTCGTACGACTTCGGCAAGCAGGTCGCGATCCAGTTGCGCGCGCAAGGATTCGGCATGGGGCTCGGCGGCGGCACCAATCTCGCGCGCGAGCCGCGCGGCGGCCGCCTGTTCGAGTATCTCGGCGAGGATCCGTTGCTCGCCGGCGATCTGCTCGCCGAACGCACGCTCGCCACGCAGCGGCAGAAAGTCATCGCGACGATCAAGCACTACGCGGGCAACGAGCAGGAGCACGGCCGGATGGGCGGCAATACGCAGATCGACGAACGCACGCTGCGCGAGCTGTACCTGCTGCCGTTCGAGATCGCCGCGAAGCGCGGCCGACCCGGCAGCGTGATGTGCAGCTACAACCGCCTGAACGGCGCCTATGCGTGCGAGAACCCTCACCTGCTGAACGACGTGCTGAAGAACGAATGGGGCTTCCAGGGCCAGGTGCAGTCCGACTGGGGCGCCACGCACAGTACCGCCGCCGCGATCAACGCCGGGCTCGACGAGGAAGAAGACGTCGGGCCGAGCGTGTACCTGACGCCGGCAGCCGTCAAGCAGGCGATCGCGAACGGCTCGGTGTCGACCGCGCGCCTCGACGACATGGTGCGCCGCAAGCTCGCGGTGATGATCCGCGTCGGCGTGATGGACGATCCGGCCAAAGGCGGCGGCACGATCGATTTCGCGGCCGGCAACCGGTTCGCGCAGGCGGCTTCCGAGCAGTCGATCGTGCTGCTGAAGAACGACGGCAACCAGTTGCCGCTCGTCGCGTCGGCGCTGTCGCGTATCGCCGTGATCGGCGGCCATGCGGATGCGGCCGTGCTGTCCGGCGGCGGCTCGGGCAACACGCGCGATCCCGTAACGGGTTCGTTCGCAGGCTGCGGCGGCCTGACGTTCGGGTCGTCGACCGGGTGCAGCTGGTGGCGCAATCCGTGGCTGAAGGTCGACGTGCCGATCGTCGCGGCGATCCGCGCGCTGGCGCCGGCCGCGCAGGTCACGTATGCGGGCAACAGCGACCAGCAGTCGCCGTTCCGCGCGTACACGCAGCAGGAGATCGACCAGGCCGCGGCGCTCGCCGGCCGCTCGGACGTCGCGATCGTCGTGGTCGCGCAGCCGGCTGGCGAGGATTTCGGCGACCTGCAAAGCCTGAGCCTCGCGAACCCGTCGAACCAGGATGCGCTCGTCGAAGCCGTCGCGCGTGCGAATCCGCATACGATCGTCGTCGTCCAGAGCGGCAATCCGGTGCTGATGCCGTGGAAGGACAACGTGTCGGCCATCGTCGAGGCATGGTATCCGGGCGAAGCCGGCGGCAAGGCGATCGCGAACGTGCTGTTCGGCGCGGTCAACCCGTCCGGCAAGCTGCCCGTGACCTTCCCGGCGCGCGATCAGGATTCGCCGACGTGGGGGCAAAACGGCGCGTTCGAGACCGACCCGGTGTACGCGGAAAAGCTGAACATGGGCTACCGCTGGTATGACGCGCGCAACATCAAGCCGATGTTCGAGTTCGGCTACGGCCTGTCGTATACGCACTTCGCGTATTCGGGACTGTCGGTGTCGAAGCAATGGGATGGCTCGCTGAGCGTCGCGTTTACCGTGCGCAACGACGGACGCGTGGCCGGCGCGGAAATACCGCAGGTCTATCTCGGCGTGCCGTACAAGGACGAGCCGCCCAAGCGGCTGGTCGGCTGGGAGAAGATCCGGCTGAATCCGGGCGAGGCACGGCGTGTGCACATAACCGTGTCGCCGCGGATGCAAAGCGTCTGGGATACGTCGCGCAACGGCTGGCGGGTCGTGTCGGGCGGAACCGTGTATGTCGGCGCGTCGTCGCGCGATATCCGCTTGCAAAGCCACTGAGCGAGCGACGAAGAAGCGGCCGGGGGCGCCGTGCATCGCATGCGCGGCGCCCCCGCATCAACCGTCTCTGCACTGCAACGCGTTACCTGAACAGCAGCGCCAGCACCGTCGCGAGCGCCGCGATCGCGACGATGCCCGCCACCACGCCCGCCAGATGCGCGGCAATCACCACCCCTGCCGGCAGTCGCGACGCGATGCCGGCCATCACGCGCCGCCCGCTTCCAGCGTGTCGAGCAACGGTCTCGCCAGATGCAGGACTTGGTACATCGTGCCCGCGCCGCCGTCGTCCGGTTCATGTTCGGTCACGAGCGCACGCGTCAGCCGCCAGCGCAGCGGATCGAGACTGACGGCCGCCGCGACCACGCCCTGCCGCGCCGCCGCTTCGCGATTGCGTGCGATCTCTCGCGCCAGGACCGCATCGAGATCGGCGTCCGCCGGAATCTCGATCGTCTCCAGACGCGCGAAACGTCCCGTCGACGCACTGCCCTTGCGCGCGTCGAGCGCAATCTGCGTGTCGATCGGCGCGCGGCCGAAGCTGTCCGTGACGACCCGATAGCGGCCGTCCGTCACGAACCGCGCGAACGCCTGCTCGTTGCGCCACAGGTAAAACGACGCGTAGCCGTTTTCCGTCGCGCCATGGCGGCCGGCCTCACGCAGCAGGAAGCCCTTGAACAGCAGGTCGGGCGTGTCGTCCCACAGCCGGCCGCGCTCGCGCACGCGATCGCGGATGATGTCGAGATCGTAGTCCGCCGGCAGGCGGTGCACGTAGTACGCGGTCAACATGATCGACTCCTGGCGAAAGAAACGGACGGTATTCCGGACGGCATGAACGCAGCGTAGAAGACCTTGAATCATTTTAAAAGGAGATGGCAGAATATTTCAATGATTCGATTCTGAAATGAACGAGGGTGTGATGAAAACGCTCGACATCGAAGCCGTGCAGGCATTCGTGCTGACCGCGGACCTCAAGAGCTTCACGCGGGCCGCGGAAGTGCTGGACACGACGCAGTCCGCGGTGAGCCTGAAGATCAAGCGGCTGGAAGACGGGCTCGGCCGCCGCCTGCTGGAACGCACGCCGCGGCAGGTTCGCCTGTCGGCCGACGGCACCGCGTTCCTCGAGCCGGCGCGCGAACTGGTGGCCGCTCACCACGGCGCAATCAGCGCGTTCGGCACGAGCCAGCGGCGGCTGGTAATCGGCGTCAGCCACCATGTCGTCGGCGCCGACCTGCCGATGCTGCTGCGGCGGATGAGCGAAGCGGAGCCGGCGCTCGTGCTGGAGATTCGCGTCGCCGCGTCGCGCGACGTGCTCGACGCGTTCGACCGCGGCCAGCTCGACGCGGCCGTCGCGCTGCAACACGACAGCCGGCGGCTCGACGGCGAAACCATCCTGTCGGAGTCGTTCGGCTGGATGGCGGCGGCCGATTTCGAGTACCGTCCGCCGCAACCGCTGCGGCTCGCGACGCAGGCCGAACCGTGCAGCGTGCGCCGCATGGCGGTCGACGCGCTGGACCAGGCCGGGGTCGCGTGGACGGAGGTCTTTGTCGGCGGCGGCGTGGCGACGATCGGCGCGGCGGTGTCCGCGGGGCTGGCCGTCGCGGCGCTCGGGCATCGCGTGGCGCCCGCCGGCACCGTGGACGTGGGGATGCGTTACGGGCTGCCGCCGTTGCCGACGCGCGACGTGGTGCTCTACTCGAGCCTGACCGATGCGCGCGCCCGGCAGGCGCTACGCACGCTGGGCGCGGCGCTCCGGTCGTCGGTCGGCGTGCGCTGATGCGACGCCTGCCCTGCATGGCCTTCGGTGACGAATCCTGTACCGGCCAACGCGTCCATCGACGCCGCGTATGCCTGCCACGGTAAAATCGTGCCTTCGCCCTCCGTTCATGCAGACGATATCCATCCGTCCGCGGGCCAACGCCAAAAGCATCGACACATCATCATCGCCTTGATTTCCCACCATTTTCCGCGTCGCGACGCATGAGTTACTCGCTCGCCACCACCTACATCCGCGAACTCGAAATCCGCAAGAGCCGTTTCATCGCGTACGCGGTTCCCGTCGAGGATCGCGATGCCGCGATGCAGGTACTGCAACGCCTGCGCGACGAACATCCGGCGGCCACCCACGTGTGCTGGGCGCTGCTGGCGGGCGGCCAGTCGGGTATGTCGGACGACGGCGAGCCGTCGGGCACGGCGGGCCGGCCGATCCTCGAAGTGCTGCGCCATCACGACCTCGACGGCGTGCTCGGCGCGGTCGTGCGTTACTACGGCGGCGTGAAACTCGGCGCGGGCGGGCTGGTGCGTGCGTACACGGATGCGATCGCGTCGGCGCTGCTCGATGCCGAGCGCGTCGAGCGCATTCGGTACACGCGGCTCGCGATCGAGATCGGCTACCCGGAAGAGGCGCGCGTGCGCCGCTGGATCGAACAGGCGGGCTACGCGCTGGTGGACAGCGCGTACGGAATGACGGTGAAGCTCGTGATCAAGCTGCCCGAAACCGCCGAAGCCGCGGCAAGAGTCGAACTGTTCGACCTGACGCAGGGGCGCTCGGGCTTTCCGGAGATGTGAGCCGCTGCGGCGACAAGCCCGCGCGGCGCACGCTCCACTTTTTACAAGGTCTCTCAGGTTCCGGCTACCGCTTGGGACCCTCGGCGCGACTGGTTTTTCCTCAGTGCGCCGGAATCGCACCGTTTCAACGGTGTCGACGCATATCGACGCGAACATGACGGTACGCCTTCGCGACCGTCAATCCGACATCTTGAAAGACTGTCAAACCTGTCGCACCGCATCGCCCGCCATCGACCGGAACGCCTCAAAAAAACGCGCCGCATCATGCGGCGCGCTTCGTCACATCGCGTGTAGACCGGCTAGAACGGTCAATAAACGTCCGGCACGATCATGTTGTCCGGCACCGGCCGGCGAATGTAATCCTCGTGATGTTCGCGCTGCGGCAGATCGATCGTCGGACGCGGCACCTCGTGATACGGCACCTGGCCGAGCAGATGGTGAATGCAGTTCAGCCGCGCGCGCTTCTTGTCGACCGCCTGCACGACCCACCACGGCGCCTCGGGAATATGCGTGCGCTGCAGCATCTCTTCCTTCGCGGCCGTATAAGCCTCCCAGCGGCGGCGGCTTTCGAGATCCATCGGGCTCAGCTTCCACTGCTTCAGCGGATCCTCGATGCGGCTCTGGAAGCGCAGTTCCTGCTCGTGATCGGTGATCGAGAACCAGTACTTGACGATCTGGATCCCGCTGCGCACCAGCATCTTCTCGAACTCGGGCACCGACCGGAAAAATTCCTCGTACTCGTCGTCGGTGCAGAAATTCATCACGCGCTCGACGCCCGCGCGGTTGTACCAGCTGCGGTCGAACAGCACGATCTCGCCGCCCGCCGGCAGATGCGCGACATAGCGCTGGAAGTACCACTGCGTACGCTCGCGGTTGTTCGGCGCGGGCAGCGCGGCGACCCGGCACACGCGCGGGTTCAGGCGCTGCGTGATGCGCTTGATCGCACCGCCCTTGCCGGCCGCGTCGCGCCCTTCGAAAATGACGACGAGCCGATGCCCGGTGTGCACGACCCAGTCCTGCAGCTTCACGAGCTCGCCCTGCAAGCGGAACAGCTCGCGGAAATATTCCTTGCGCGCTTCGCGGCGCTCGGGCGAGAACAGCAGATCCTCACCGTCGTCGAAGCGGCGGTCGTCGAGCTCCATCTCGAGCTCTTCATCGTAGGCGTCGACGAGATCCTCCTCGAAACGGCGCTGGCGCGCTTCCATCGAGCTCGTATCGGTGCGGTTGTCGGTCTCGGTGCGGGTATCGTTGTCGCCCATGGGGCCTCCTTCCATCATTGACGCAGCCAAACCCCACCATTATCCCAGCGTCGCGCGTCAAATTCATGAAAATGGGCGGCCATGCCCGTCAGAAGCGGAAGTTCAGCAGCACGGTGGCCAGCACCGGATTCGCCGAAATATCGAACGTATTCGACGCAAGCGTGCGATTCGGCTGACTGATGTCGAGCGTGATCCTGGTGCGCAGCGGGATGTAGGTCACCATCCCGGTGATCCAGAACCGGCGCGTGATCTGGTAGCTGGCGCCGACGGTGAACACCGGCTCCCACACGCTCTTCACCTTCGCCGATACGTTGGTCCGCCCCGACAGCAGCAGGTCGCCGCCGGCATCCCAGATCCGCTGGAACAACGCCGGATCGAGCAGCAGCGACTGCAGGCTGCCGATGTCCGCGCCCGCCGCGAGCAGGCCGCCGAGCGACGCCAGCTTGCGCTGGAACACCGGGTTCAGGTTCGTGTTCGTGAAGCGCGTGTAGCTGATGCCGAGGCCCGCGAACGGGCGGAACCGATCGTCGCGCTCGCCGAGGTAGTACTTGAACACGACCGAGCCGAGCCAGGCCCGCGTGGTCGCGAGCGGGTTGCTTTGCGTGTTCGCGAGATCGATCAGCGGAAAGCGGCCGTGCACGCCGGCAAAGATGCGGTCGAGCGGCAGCGCGATGCTGCCGTGCCCGCGCAGCGTCAGCACCGGCGGAATGCCGGCGCCGAGTTCGGCCGCCCAGTGCTCGGAGACGAAATGCGTGAACGTGAACGCCAGCGTGTTCGTATTGCTGAGCGACAGGCTCGAACCCGCGTTCTGGAAACTGTTCAGCCCGAGCGCGTCGGTATGCGTCGTCACGGGCGTCGAGCGGCCGGTCGTCCCGACGAAGTGCCAGCCGAGACCGACCATGTTGCGGTCGTCGCCCATCAGTTGCTCGAGCAAGGGCGGCGCCTGCGCGGCCGGCAGATCGGGCAGCCGCGATGGATCGACCGGATGCAGTTCGTACGGCATCCGGTCGGCATGGACCACGCCGCGCGCCGTTGCGTCGCCGGCCGGCGCATCGTGCGTGGCGGCCGGATCGCAGCCGCCGCCGGCACCGGTGTCGTCGAAACCGATGCCGTCCGCGCCGTCGTCGCCCGCGGCCGCGCAGGCGCGCGCGGCTGCGCCGGTTCGCTGCCCGAGCGTGATCTTGCGGGCGGTCAGCGGGACGGTATCGGGTTGCCGTCCGTCGCTCGACAATGGGTTGCGTGCGCCGCGCGCCGGCCCCGCATCGGTCGTCCATGCGCGCGCATCGAAGCCGTCCGCATCGCCGCCCGGCCAGAAGCCGATCCCGTCGGCGCCGGCCTGCCAGCGCGATGCAGCGTCGCCGTCGGGCTGCGGTGCGGCGTGCGCGGCGGTCGCGCACGCGACCAGCGTCGCACCGAGCCAGCGCGACAGCGGACGCACGGTGCCCGGCCGCGCGCGGCGGCGGCGTGTGTCGCGATTCCCCATCGGCTCAGACCGGCACGCCGAACAGGCGCTGGCGAATCCGGTACAGCGGCTCGAACAGCCATTCGAGCAGGCTGCGCCGCTCCAGCACGATGTCCGCCTTCAGCATCATCCCGGCCCGCAACGACAGCGGCCGCCCGTCGAACGACGGCGTGCGCTCGGCGAGTTCGACCCAGGTCTTGAAGTAGGTCTGCGGCGCGGCCGCATCGCCCGGCAGGTTCAGCTCCTTCGCCGAGAACGCGACGGGCGAGATCGACAGCACCTTGCCGCGATACGTACCGAACTTCTCGACCGGATAGCTTGCGTACGCAACCTTCACCGCCTGCCCCTTCTTCACGAAGCCGGCCTTCGACGACGGAATGTAGACCTCGGCGATCAGCCCGTCGGCCTTTGCCGGCAGGATCTCGACGACGCGCGTGCCGGGCGGGTCGATCACGCTGCCCTGCACGACGTCGAGCCGCACGATCTGCCCGTCGGCCGGCGCGTACAGCACCTGGTTCACGTTCTCGTCGATGTTGTATTCCTTCGCGTTCAGCTCCTCCTGCTTGATCTTCAGCTCCGCGTTCGCGCCGTCGTACTTGCTCTGCATCGTGTCGAGGTCGCCGCGCAGCTTCATCGCGTTCTTCGCGAGTTCGGCGCGGCGCAGCAGCAGGTCCTGGTACGCCTGCCCGGCCTGCAGGTATTGCGTGTTGACCTGGTTGTACTGTTCGAGCGTCACCACCTGTTCGTCGAGCAGCTGCTTCACGCGTGCGCGCCGTTCGCCGTATTCGTCGACGATGCGCTTCTGGTCCTGGATCTGCCGGTCGATCAGCCCGCGGCTCTCGCCCTGCGCGGCGATCTGCTGGTTGATCTGCTGCACCGACGACCGGTATTCGAGCCGCGCCGCGTCGATCTGCTGCGTCACCTCGATGCGCTGCCGGTCGAGCGCCGCGCGCATCCCCTGCACGTTGTTCGCCTGGCTGACGAAGCTCGTGTCGCGCGTCACCGCGAGCAGCCGCTGGCCGGCCTTCACGTGCTGATCCTTGCCGACGTAGACCTCGCGTACCGCCCAGCCCGGCGGCGCACCGACGCCGATCAGCCCGGAGCGCGGCGTCAGCATCCCCGACACGCTCTCGGTGTTCGCGTAGCTCAGCTCGACCAGCGCGGTCACGAACATCGCGAACATCGCCAGCGACAGGTAGCAGAAGAACCGCATCGACACCGGCACGTCGACGACGCCGTGAATCACGGTGCCGAAGGTCGTGCCGCGCGCGAGCTTGCGCGACGGCTTCTGTTCTCGGAGGGCGGAATTCCAGGTCGGCATGGGGCGGGCTCGTCAGGAGCGACGCCGCGCGGCCGCATCGAGCAGCGGCGCCGGCATCAGGTAAGGCGTGAAGTGTTCCCAGAAATGCCACTGCTCGGGCTGGCGCACGAGCGCCTGCTCGAGACGGTCGACGATGCGCTGGTGCGTCGCGCGCACCGGTGACGCGTCGTCGTCGGTGCCGAGCATCGGCGCGAGCGGGCTGGCCGCGAGCGCGGTGAAATGCACCGCGCAGCGATCGCGGAACGGCACGCCGGTCGCATACGCGACCAGCAGCGGAATGCCCTGCTCGACCGCGAGCTTCACGCCGCCGCCGGCCATCCGCACCCAACGCCCGCCGAGCCGGCAGCGATTGGTCTTGCCGAATTTGCCGTGCAGGTCGGAGAACAGCAGGAACACCGGCGCCTCGCGTCGCAGGCTCGTGATCAGCCGCCGCAGGTGTACGCGCTCCTCGATGTCGATGAATTCGACTTCGCCGGCGCCGTACTCGGCGACGAGCCGCAGCGCATCGTCGAAGAACGCGCCCGGCGCATCGCGGTGCAGGATCACCATCAGCTTGCGATCGTCGGGAATCATGAAACGCAGCTTCGTGACGAACAGCATCAGGTTGCCGAAGTGCAGCCCCGCCAGCATCAGCGGGCCGCCGCGTGCGAGTGCGGCGCGCAACTGGTCGTCGCCCTCGCACGCCATGCCGTCGATCATCGTCTTCATCGATGCGAGGCTGTGCGTGCGCAGCTTGAGCCCCGCGAACTCGGCCTCGAACAGCTCGCGCACGATCGCGGCCGACACTTCCCGCACGCGCCGCGGATCGTCGTTCAGGTGCGCGCCCAGCATGTAAGCGACCGCGCGCTCGATCGACTCGCGAATGCACGGAAAGCAGCGCAGGCACGCGCCCGAGCACCAGCGCATCAGCCGCAGCCCGCGCGCGGGCGACGTGCGCAGCGCGACCGCGCGCACCGCGCGGCGCACCAGGAACGCATAGGAGAACGGATTGAGCAGGAACAGTCGCCCGAGCATCACCGCGACTCCTCGTTCGCACGCCACGCGTCGGTCGCGTCGGTCAGCACGCCGTCGTGCATCCGGTAGATCCGGTCGACCATCGACAGGATCGACGCATCGTGCGTGACGAGCACGATCGTGCACGGCAGCGTCAGCACGTTGCGGCAGATTTCGTGCGTGGTCGTCTGGTCGAGATTCGACGAAAACTCGTCGAGGATCAGCAGGCGCGGCTCGCAATACAGCGCCCGCGCGATCAGCAGCCGCTGCATCTGGCCGGCCGACAGGAATTTCTGCGTATCGCCGAGCGGCGTGTCGTAGCGATGGTCGAGCCGCTCGATCTCGTCGTGGATGCATGCGAGCTTCGCCGCGTCGAACATCGCGCCGATTCGCGGCGCGGGCGCGAAATTCGTGATGTTGTCGCGGATCGTCCCGCGAAACAGCTGGTCGGACTGCGTGACGGCCGCGAGATGCTTCCGGTATTGCCGCAGGTTCACTTCCGCGAGATCGACGCCGCCGACGAACAGCGTGCCGGGCGCGGGCCGCACGAGCCCGCAGATCAGGTTCAGCAGCGTCGTCTTGCCGCTGCCGGTGCGCCCGACGATCGCGATCTTGCTGCCGGCCGGCACGTCGAGCGTCACATCGCTCAGGATCGGCCGCTGGCCGCCCTTCGGCGTGTACGACAGCGCGCGGATCGACAGCGCGCCGTCGAACCCGTCGACCGGCCGCACGACCGCGTCCGGCGCCGGCTCCTCGGTCTCGGTCTGCAGCACGTCCGCGACGCGATCCATGTGCACCTGCAGCACCTTGCGCCGCACGTAGAGCTGGATCGAATCGATGAACTTGTCCGCGAACAGGTTCTTGTACTGGATGAACGCGTAGATCACGCCGATCGTGCTCTGGCCGTGCATCACGAGCCACGCGCCGTATGTGACGATCACCAGTTGCTCGACGTGCACGATCCCCTTCGAGATCGCATCGAACAGCAATTGCAACCGCTCCTGCTGGCGCATCGCCTGCAGCTTCTGCGTGAACGCATTGACCCACAGGCTGCTGCGCGCGGTTTCGGCCGACAGCAGCTTGATCGAATGCGCGGACCGGATGTTCTCGATCAGCAGCGCGTCGGCCTCGGCGCCGCGGGTGAGGATCTGCGACATCGCGTCCTGCAGCTGCGGCTGGATCGCGAGCCGGCTCAATGCGAACAGCACCATCCCGGCGAGGCTGATGCCGGCCAGCACGGGGCTGTAGTACAGCATCAGCACGAGCGTCAGCGTGCAGGTGACGATGTTCAGCAGCCCGCCGACCAGCCCGTCGACGAGAAACCGCCCGACCTCCGACACCGACGACACGCGCGAGATCGAATCGCCGGTGTTGTGAAACAGGAAATAGCCGATCGGCAGCCGCGCGAGATGGCCGACCAGGTTCGCCGACAATTGCTGCGACACGATGTTGCGCAGATAGCTCTTGATGTTGCCGACCAGGTTCGCGTAGAGCGTGTCGAACAGGAACACGATCGCGAACAGGATCGTCAGCAGGTACAGGATGTCGACGTCGGTCTTCTTCAGCGCCTCGTCGATCGTCAGTTGCACGTACGACGGGCCGAGCAACAGCAGGAGCTGCGCGGCGACGCCGCCCGCGATGCCGATCGCGAGGCTCTTGCGGATGCCGGTCAGCCCTTCGAGGTAGTCGCGCAGCCGGATCCGGTCGGCCTGCCCGGCCCGCGTGAACCCGATGTCCGGATTCAATTCGAGCGCATAGCCGGTGATGTGCGTGAGCGCCTGCGCGAGCGGCAGCTTCGTCTCGCCGAGCGCGGGGTCGACGATATGCACGCTGCCGTAGCCGACCTTCGTCAGCACGACATAGTGGTTCATCCCCCAGTGCAGGATGCACGGCGTCTTCAGCGCGTCGAGCTCGCCCGCGTCGAACTGCAGCCCGCGGGCGCGCAGGCCGAGATCGTTGGCGATCTCCATCAGGTCGAAGAACGACAGGCCGGAGTCGATCCGCACCGGATAGCGGTTGCGCAGCGTGCGCAACGTCGTTTCGCGCCCGTGCCACGACGCGATCATCGCGAGACAGGCCAGGCCGCACTCCGTCACTTCGTCCTGCAGGACCGGACGGACTTTACGCGTATTGAAGAGCATGGTCGGGCACCCGGGGCGCGACGACGCGCCGCCCGGGCCAGCCAGTGCGGGCCCGTGGCGGGTCGTGCGCGATACGCATGAGGCGCAGCCGGCGCTACCGGCCGCGACGGAAGATCGGCGTTACCGGCCGCTCGGCGGGCCGCTCAGCGCGACGAGCCGAGCGACATCCGGAACTGTTCGACGGCGTGGGCCTGGTACTGGGTCATCAGTCCTTGCAGCGTGGTCCCGATCGACTGATTGACGAGATCGACCGTATAGGCGGCCGAGTTGGAGTAAAGCGACGCGCCGCCCCGAATCTGGCGGGCCTGTTCTTCCGTGATGTCTCGCATTTGTTGTGGCCTTTATATTGTCGGAATGCCAACAGCCGTCGGCCAATTGCAAGCTCAATGGCCGTTCACTTTATTACGGCGATAATCCGGCACTCCCGCCTCCTGACAATCGCCCGATTTCGAAATAATGCATTTCGAAGTCACTTTATATCCACTGCGGCGATCGATTCTTTTCCTTCTGTTTCGCAGCATTTCACGCGGGGGGCGCCTCCCCGCGCACGGCGGTTACTTGCCGGTGTTATTGAACGTCTTCGGGTTCTGCAGGTAATTGCCGAGGCTCGGCAGGAATTGGCCGAGCGCGGTCACCACCAGCGCGGCGTCAACGGCGAGGCTACCCAGCGAGCTGATCGCACCGCCGCCATGCACATTCCTGACCTGTTCCGTCGTCATGACCTTCATCATTCTCTCCTCGTAAAAAATAAAGATGATGCAAAGAACCTTCATTGAAAGACCAACGGCTTTTAATCCCGAGCGACTTGTTAATCTAATAATCACTGCGATTACCAGCCGAAATCAGGCTATCATGCGGGCACGTCGGAATTCAATGGAGGACACACTCTTACAGCCATATTTTCCGATGCGCGGCGAGTAGCAGGCATTCACGCTGTTTGAATTTCAATTTCAAAACGTTTAAATCCCGCCGCAATGCATTGCGGCACGGACAGGAGACGGAGACGGCCATGTTTGAAACGAGGCGCACGAATCGCGGGTCGGCGACACCGGATGCGGGTATTTCCCTATCAAGATTTTCGACTAGGTGGAATCCCCGACTTGCAACCATGACATTGTTCGCTGTAACGATGATCGGCGTGCCGGCACACGCCCGTGCGTTCTGCCTCGATACCGCCTACCAGTACGCGTCCGGGCACGATCCGCGCTACCTGCAAGCCCGCAGCGAATACGACGCGGCCCGCCAGAAATTCCCCGAGGCGCGCGCGCAGATGCTGCCGCAGGCTGCCGCGCAGCTCGAATGGGGGCGCTACGGCACGCACGCGAACCTGTTCGGCATCGACGTCAGCGGATCGAGCAACGCGGCATACGGTTCCGCGCAGGTGACGCAAGCGCTGTTCAACGTGCCCTACCTGTACGACATGCGGCGCGCGACCGAGTACGAGGAAGCGGCGAAGCAGAAACTGGAAGTCGCGAAGCAGGACCTGATCCTGCGGGTCGCGAATGCGTGCTTCGATCTGCTGAGCGCGCGCGAGAAACTGCAATCGGCCGACGACGAAGTCAGCGCGCTCACGCGGCTCGAAAGCGACACGCGGCGCATGGCGCAGCTCGGGATGAAGACGATCGGCGACACCGCCGAGATCGAGGCGCGCCGCAGCCTCGCGCAATCCGACGAGGCGCTCGCGCAGACCGACGTCGACGCGCGGCGCGCGCGTTACGAGACCTTGCTCGGCTCGACGATCGATTTCGCGCGCTGGCCGCGGCTCGCGATGCGCGGGTCTTCGCCGCGCATTCCGTCCGGCGACTACGCGCCGCAGGACAACCCCGCGTACCGGCAGGCCTATCGCGACGTTCAGGTCGCGCGGCTCGCCGCGAAACGTGTCAGCGCCGAGCACTTGCCGACCGTCGACCTGTTCGCGTCGTATTCGCGCGGACTCAACCCGAACCTGCGCGGGCTCACCGATCGCTCGGACTTCCATCAAAGCGCGGTCGGCGTGCAGGTGACGATCCCGATCTTCTCCGGCGGCAGCGTGTACTACCGGCAGGTCGAGGCCGAGCACGTGACCGAGCAGTATCGCAACCGGCTGCGCGAGGTCGAGGAGCAACTGGGCACCGATCATCGCGAGGCGTTGTCCGCGCTCGAATCGGTCGGCAAGCGCATTCGCGCGCTGCAGCAGTCGCTGCAGGCCGCGCGGCTCGCGTACGATTCGTCGATGAAGGCGCACCAGGTCGGCTACAGCACGACGTACGAAACGCTGAACCTGCGGCGCGACATTTCGGGCATCCGGCAGAAGCTGTTCGACAGCTATCTCGATGCGCTGAAGTTGCAGTTGAAGCTGAAAAGCGTGCTCGGCACGCTCGACGAACAATCGCTGATCGCGGTGGACGCCTTCCTCGAAAGCAACGCGGCGAACGATCGGAGCTGAACGCGTCTCGGCGTATATCGCGGCGTCGCATAAAGTTGCGTACACAACTTTATAGCGGTGCGCCGATGCACCGGCCGATTGCTTCGGCGACACCGTTGCATCGCGATTGCCGTGCGTTGCTCCCGGCAAACTTGCGTCCGACCCCGCACGAGCGCGCCACGCAATGCGCGGTCCCGGCCGCACGTCGGGCCGCTCGCCCCGCCTTCACGACGTGCAGGGGTATACGCGATGTTGCGTCCGAAAAAAACTTTGCATAGAGTGCATCCCATCGATCCGGCGGACAAAGACGTCCCACGATCGTGCGCAGCGCGAGCCCGATAGCCCGCGCTTCGCCGGCCGCGCATCCGGCCACTCATCCGCATTCCCGTTATCCGACAGCGTTGTCGGATGAACGGACCGGCAAAGAAGCCCTTGCCTCGCTCGTCGAGGCAAGGGCTTTTTTTTGCCTTTCGAAAACGCACGTCTTCACCCGAACCAGGAGCACACCATGCGTCATGGCGATATTTCCAGCAGCAACGACGCCGTCGGCGTCGCCGTCGTCCAGTACAAGATGCCGCGCCTGCACACCCGCGCCGAGGTGATCGCGAACGCCCGCGAAATCGCGGAGCGCGTGGTCGGCATCAAGCGCGGCCTGCCCGGCATGGATCTCATCGTGTTTCCCGAGTATTCGACCCACGGGATCATGTACGACGCGAAGGAGATGTACGACACGGCATCGACGATCCCCGGCGAGGAAACCGACATCTTCGCGGCCGCGTGCCGCAAGGCCAACGTGTGGGGCGTGTTCTCGCTGACCGGCGAACGCCACGAGGAGCACCCGAACAAGGCGCCGTACAACACGCTCGTGCTGATCGACAACCGGGGCGAGATCGTGCAGAAGTACCGCAAGATCATGCCGTGGGTGCCCGTCGAAGGCTGGTATCCGGGCAACTGCACGTACGTCGCCGACGGGCCGAAGGGGCTCAAGATCAGCCTGATCATCTGCGACGACGGCAACTATCCGGAGATCTGGCGCGATTGCGCGATGCGCGGCGCCGAGCTGGTCGTGCGCTGCCAGGGTTACATGTACCCGGCAAAGGATCAGCAGGTGCTCGTGTCGAAGGCGATGGCGTTCATGAACAACTGCTATGTCGCGGTCGCGAACGCATCCGGGTTCGACGGCGTGTATTCGTATTTCGGGCACTCGGCGATCGTCGGCTTCGACGGCCGCACGCTCGGCGAATGCGGCGAGGAAGAAAACGGCGTGCAGTATGCGGAACTGTCGGTGAGCCTGATCCGCGACGCGCGCCGCAACATGCAGTCGCAGAACCACCTGTACAAGCTGCTGCACCGCGGCTACACCGGCAAGATCGGCTCCGGCGAATCGCCGAACGGCGTCGCGCAATGCCCGTTCGAGTTCTACGCGAACTGGGTGAACGATCCGGACGGCACGCGCCAGGCCGTCGAGCGCCTGACGCGCGCGACACCCGGCACGCCCGAATGCCCGATCGAAGGCATTCCGTCCGAAGCGCCCGCGCACCGCTGAGCCCGCGCATTGCCCGGCCGTTCGCGTCGCCTGCGCGAACGGCTCCGCCCCACTCTGGAGCCTTCATCATGCTCGGTGTCGCTCTCTTCTTCATCGGCGCGGTGCTGGTCGTCAACGGCGTCGCGCTGACCGGCCGCATCGAACCGCGCGACGCGGCCGGCCTGAACCTGCTCGTCGGCTTGCTCGCGCTGCTGATCAACCTCGCCGGCCTCGTGCAGGCATCGGCGCCCCCGCAGTATTTCTCGAGCGCGGGCGGCCTGCTGTTCGCGTTCACGTACCTGTATCTGGCGGCCGTCCAGTGGCGCGGGCTGCAAGGCGCGGGGCTCGGCTGGTACTGCCTGTTCGTCGCGATCAGCGCGCTCGTCTATGCGGGCACGTCGCACGACGTGCGCTTCGGTGCGATGTGGCTGCTGTGGTCGAGCCTGTGGTTCCTGTTCTTCGTCGCGCTCGGGCTGAAGCGGCGCGTACGCTTCCTGCCCGGCTACACGATCGCGATCGGTGTCGGCACCTGCTGGTTGCCCGGCATGCTGATGATGACGGGGAGGTGGTGATGAGCGCACGCGATACGCCGCTGGCCGCCGATCCGCTCGCCGGACACCGCATCGTCGACGCGCCGTTCTACCAGCCGGCCGGCGCCGAAGCCGACTGGTTCGAGACGGCCTGCCGCCAGCGCCTGCCGGTCCTGCTGAAAGGGCCGACCGGTTGCGGCAAGACGCGTTTCGTCGAGTACATGGCGTGGCGCATGGGCCTGCCGCTGATCCAGGTCGCGTGCAACGACGATACGTCCGCAGCCGACCTGACGGGCCGGCACCTGCTCGACGCCGACGGCACCTACTGGGCCGACGGGCCGCTCACGCTCGCCGCGCGGCATGGCGCGATCTGCTATCTCGACGAGATCGTCGAGGCGCGCCCCGACGCGACGGTCGTGATCCACCCGCTGACCGACTCGCGGCGCGTGCTGCCGCTCGACCGGCTCGGCGAAGTCGTGCATGCGCATCCGGATTTCCATCTGGTGATCTCGTACAACCCCGGCTATCACGGCGAGCACCGGCGGCTGAAGCCGTCGACGCGGCAACGCTTCGTCGCGATCGACTTCGGCTATCCGGACGCCGCGCACGAGGCCGAGGTCGTCGTGCGCGAAAGCGGCGTCGATCGCGACACCGCGCGCCGGCTCGTCGATCTCGCGCAGCGCACGCGTGCGCTGGC
The DNA here is from genome assembly GCF_024730645.1 of Burkholderia sp. EMB26. Lineage (NCBI taxonomy): Bacteria > Pseudomonadati > Pseudomonadota > Betaproteobacteria > Burkholderiales > Burkholderiaceae > Burkholderia > Burkholderia sp. EMB26. The sequence continues at coordinate 302,597 of NZ_CP078071.1, read as the reverse complement.
CGGCGACGGGCTCGACGAAGGCGCCTCGACACGCCTGCTCGTGCACGCGGCCCGGCTTATCGTCGCGGGGCTCGCGCCGCTCGACGCGTGCCGGATCGCGATCAGCGACGCGGCGACCGACGACGCCGACACGCGGGCCGCGCTGCAGACGATGGCCGCCGCGCACTTCGCGACATGAGCGCGCTGCACCTCGCCCGCTTCCTGAACGGGATGACCGCGTACGAGACCGATGTGCGGCTCGACGATACGGCGCTGCGTGCGACGCTCGGCCATGCGGCGCTGCGCGTGCCGGGTACGCTGCCGCCCGCCGCGCACATCGCGGCGGCCGCGCACGCGCTCGCGCACTGGCTGCATTCGCCGTCGGGCGAACCGGCCGACACACTGACGCGGATCGGTATCGCGGTCGCCGGGTTGATCGAGGATGCGCGTGTGGAGGCGCTGCTCGTCCGCACGTGGCCGGGGCTGGCGACGTTCTGGGCGCCGGCTTTCGCACCGATCGACCGCGAAGGGCTCACGTTCGGCCGCCTCTGCGCCCGGCTCGCGAAGGCGCTGTTCGATCCGTCGTATCGCGACGGCAACCCGTGGGTCGACAAGGGCGCGCAGTGGTTCGCGGAACGGCGCGACCGGCTCGACGACTACCGCGCATTCCGCACGATCGCGTCGCGGCTCGCGAACGATCTCGGCCAGATGCGCGTGCGCTTCGAGCCCGACGACGGCGCGTGGCTGCCGTATCGCGACGACAACGCGTGGCTGTGGGCGCAACCCGCCACCGCGGCCGAACAGGCGGGCCACGCAGGCATCGAGATGTCGGCGGCGACCGGCGGCCAAAGCGACGAACCCGACGACGAGCCTCGATCGGCACCCGATGCGCCGCGCTATCCCGAATGGAATTGCCATACGCGACGCGAGCGCCGCGACTGGACGACCATCGTCGAGCGCGCGCCCGTCACGTCGGCTCCGCCGCGCTCGCTGGCCGCGCTGATCGAGGCCGACCGGCGCACGGCGAAGCGGCTACCGTCGCCGCGTGCGTCGGAACCGATGCGGCGCGTCGGCCGCCAGCTCGATGGCGACGCGCTCGACGTCGACGCGGCGATTGCCGCCCGCATCGCGCGCCGCGCCAGGCAAGCGCCCGATCCGCGCGTGTTCCGTCGCCGCGTGCCCCACGACGCGCGCGGGCCCGTGCTGATCCTGCTCGACCTGTCCGCATCGACGGCCGCACAGGTCGCCGCGCTCGAAAAACGCGCCGCGTTCGTGCTCGGCGACCTGTTCGACCGGCAGCGACGGCGCTGGGCCGTGCACGGCTACACGTCCGACGGCCGGCATCGCGTGTACTACGCGCGCTTCAAGGATTTCGGCGACGCGTTCGACACCGGCCGTCGCGCGGCGCTGCTCGCGGCCGACGCCGGGATGAGCACGCGCACCGGCGCGGCACTGCGTCATGCGCTTGCGCTGCTGCGTCGCGAAGCGGCAAGCGCGCGCGCCGCCGTGCTGATGATCGGCGACGGCGAAGCCGCCGACATCGACGTGTTCGACCCGCGCTATCTCGTCGAGGATGCGCGCCACGCGGTGCGCCAGGCCCGGCAGCGCGGCGTCGCGATCGCGGGTTTGTCGTTCGGCGCGCCGCCGGGGTTGTCTACAATACTCGGCGTCGGCCCCGGCTGCGTGCATGCGGCGACCGGTGACGCCCTGCCCGCCGTCGTCGCGCACGCGGCCGGGCGGTTGAGCGCATGACGGCCCTCCCCGGAACAGACAGGACAGACCGAATGAACAGTGTGAAGGTTGGCGTATTGTTCTCGCAGAGCGGATGCACGTCGCACCTCGGCCAGAGCCAGTTGCGCGGCACGCTGCAGGCGATCGCCGAGATCAACGAAGCGGGCGGCGCGAACGGCTGCGAGATCGTGCCCGTCGTGCGCGATGCGTGCTCGGACCCGGCCGTCTACGCACGGCTCGCCGACGAGCTGATCGCCACCGAACGCGTGAACGTGCTGTTCGGCGGCTACATGTCGAGCAGCCGCAAGGCGCTGATTCCGATCGTCGAGAAGTGGGACAAGCTGCTGTTCTACCCGACGCTCTACGAAGGCTTCGAGTTCTCGCCGAACGTGATCTACACCGGCGCCGCGCCGAACCAGAACAGCGTGCAGCTCGCCGCGTTCATGACCGCGCAGTTCGGCGCGCGCGTGTACCTGGTCGGCTCCGACTACATCTATCCGTACGAGTCGAACCGCATCATGATCGACCTCGTCACGCAGCATCCGGAAGGTCAGATCCTCGGCGAGGTGTACATGCCGCTCGTCGCGTCCGAGCAGGATTTCGCGGCGGTGGTCGAGGACATTCGCGCGAAGGCGCCCGACTTCGTGTTCAGCACGCTGGTCGGCGACAGCACGGCCGCGTTCTACCGCGCGTATGCGCAAGCCGGCCTCGACGCACGCAAGATGCCAATCGCGAGCCTGACGACGTCCGAAATCGAGCTCGGCCAGATGGGCGCGGCCGCGGCCGGCCACTACACGTCGTCACCCTATTTCCAGACCATCGATTCCGACGTGAACCGGCGCTGCATCGCGCAACTCAAGGCGCGCTTCGGCGACGACGCGAGCGCGTCCGCGCCGTGGGAAGCCGCGTATTTTCAGGTCCATCTGTTCGCCAATGCGCTCGCACGCGCCGGCACCGACCAGCGCGACCGGCTCGTCGAGCATCTCGCGGATGCGGAATTCGATGCGCCGCAGGGCCGCGTGAAGATCGACCGGCTCACGCAGCACACGTGCCTGTACCCGCGCATCGGCTGCGCGACGGCCGACGGCAATTTCACGATCGTGCGCGAAGCGACGCGCCGCGTGCATCCCGACCCGTACCTCGTCACGCACTCGCTCGGCGACCGCGTGCACGCGCCCGACGAACTGAAGGCGTAACCGACGATGCGCGCCCGCACCCCGATCCGCTCGACGCCCCGCCTGCTCGCCGAACTGCGTTCGCTGCGCGTGATGGTGTACTACCCGGACGACGACAACGGCCTGCTGCTCGTCGAGCAACTGTCGCGCATCGGCTGCCCGAGCGAGCAGCGCTGGCCGCCGCCCGCGACGCTGCCGGAAAGCGTCGATCTCGTGATTCTCGCGGTACGGCCCGACCTGCTGCACCTGTCGATCCCGTGGCTCGAGGACGACGCGCGGCCGCCGCTCATCGCCGTCACGACCTACGAGAGCCCCACCATCCTCGAACTGATGCTGCGCATCGATGCGCAGAGCGCGGTCACGACGCCGGTGCGCTCGTTCGGCCTGTTGAGCGCGATGGCGCTCGCGTGTCATCAAAGCCGCCGGCACGACGAATACCGGCGCCGTATCGCGCAACTCGAACAGCGCGCGATGTCCGTGCGCACGCTGCAGGAAGCGAAGGCGCTGCTGATGCAGCACAACGCGATCAGCGAGGAAGAGGCGTATCAACAGATCCGCACGCAGGCAATGGAGCGGCGCATCTCGATCAATCAGCTCGCCGAGCAGATCGTGCAGGCGCATGCGTTGCTGAAGCGGTGATGCATTCGGCAAATGCTCCTACACGATTGAATTGCAAACATACACACCCTGCCAATAATTCAGGCAATAAAAAAGCCGCCTGATATTCCGGCGGCTTCTGCTCCAGTCGGCACGATCACTGCAACGGATCGTACACGAGTCAACGAATGATCCGCGTCACGCCCCGTCCGCGCGGATCGGCCATCGCCTCCGGCGTCTTGCCGTCGATCTTGATGACCTGGATGTCGCCGCTGAAATCCTGCCCCTTCAGCGTATAGCCGCGCGCCTCGATCTGCTTCGCGAGTTCGCCTTCGATCGGATGGTACGGCTCCCAGAAGATCGTGTTCGGCGGCAGCAGCTGGTGATGGAACCGCATCGCGCCGACCGCTTCCTTCAACGGCATCTTGAAGTCGTAGATGTTGTTGATCACCTGGAAGATCGACGTGAAGATGCGCGAGCCGCCCGGCGTGCCGATCACCAGCGACACCTTGCCGTCCTTCGTCATGATCGTCGGCGACATCGACGACAGCGGGCGCTTCTTCGGTTCGATCGCGTTCGCGTCGCTGCCGACCACGCCGAACATGTTCGCGACGCCCGGCTTCGCGGAGAAGTCGTCCATCTCGTCGTTCAGCACGATGCCCGTGCCGTCGGCGATCACGCCCGAGCCGAAATAGCCGTTGATCGTGTACGTGTTCGACACCGCGTTGCCCCACTTGTCGACCACCGAGAAGTGCGTCGTTTCGGCCTTCTCCGGCATCGTCGTGCCGAGGCCCGGCTGCACGCTCTTCGTGTCCGACGGCTCCTTCGGGTTGACCTCGGCCGCGCGCTTCGCGATGTACGCGTCGTCGGTCAGCTGCGCGATCGGCACCTTGTAGAAGTCGGGGTCGCCGAGATACTGCGCGCGATCGGCGAACACGCGCTTCTCGATTTCCGCGACGAGGTGGATGTACTGCGGCGAGTTGAGCTTCACGCCCTCGAAGTCCTGCTTCAGGTCGGCCTTCATCTTCAGCAACTGCACGAGACCGATGCCGCCCGAGCTCGGCGGCGGCGCGGTGATCACGTCATAGCCGTTCCACTTCGCCTGCACCGGCTGGCGCCACACCGCGCGGTACTGCGCGAGATCCTCGGTCGTGATCAGCCCGTTGCCGTCGCCCGTCTTCATCGATGCGGCGATCAGTTCGGCCGTCTTGCCCTTGTAGAAACCTTCGGCGCCGCCGTCCGCGATGCGCGTCAGCACGTCGGCGAGATCGGGCTGCTTGAAGTTCGCGCCGGCCTTCAGCCCGGAGAAGTACTTGTCGAAGTTGGTCTTGCCGCCGAACTCCTTCGACGCGTCGACGCCGCGCTGCGCCAGTTGCTCGTCGACGACGAAACCGTCGCGCGCATAGTGGATCGCCGGCGCGAGCACCTGCTTCCACTTCAGCTTGCCGAAGCGCTTCTGCGCTTCCCACATGCCCGCCACCGTGCCCGGCACGCCAACCGCGCGCGGGCCGTACAGGCTCATGCCCTTGACGACGTTGCCGTCCTTGTCGAGGTACATGTCCTTCGTCGCGGCGAGCGGCGCGCGCTCGCGGTAATCGATGAAGTACGGCTTGCCGTCCTTGTAGATCGTCATGAAGCCGCCGCCGCCGATGTTGCCGGCTTCCGGGTACGTGACGGCGAGCGTGAACGCGATCGCGACGGCCGCGTCGATCGCATTGCCGCCCTCCTTGAAGATCCGCTCCGCGGCATCCGCGCTGTACTTGTCGGCCACCGCCACCGCGGAACTCGTCAGGACCGCGGGCTGCGGCCCCTTCGCGTAAGCGGGCGCGTTCGGCAGGAAGCCGATGCCGGCCACCGTCGCCAGCACGGCAGCGGATGATTTGAAGCGATTCAGCGTAGTCATTGCATGTCCCCCATGTGGATCTCCTTCAGGCACGACGAGCACCTGATCCGTGGATGGCCGCTGGCGCGCCGACGACCATCTGCCGGCTTCGTAGTATAGGGGGACAAAAAGGGTCGAACACGCGACGGGCGACGAAAGCGTGGCGATTGTGTGCGCCCGGTCACGTTGCGGCGCCGCGACACGCACGCGGCTCGCTCGGCATCGCCCGCGGCGCGCGCCTTCGCGCACCGCACAAAAACCGAAAGTTGCGAACCGCGCGACGCGCCTCGCCGCCCGTGCAAAAAAATCTGCGAACGTCTCGCCCGCGGCATGGCCCGATCTGCGAAGATAGCGCCCCGCTAGCGCGCCGCATCATCGTTTCGTGCACGCGCCGCTTCACGTTTCTTCGTCTCGCTCCGTATGGCATCACACAACGCGCATCACGCATCCGGCTTCGCCGCCGGCGTCGCCGCCGCCGTCCTCGTCGCGCAAACCGGCGCCACCGGCCCGTGGCACTCGGGCATGCTCGCCGCGTTCGCGGCGGGCGTCGCGGGCGGCACCGCGCCCGACTGGCTCGAAGTCGCATGGTGGAGCCGCAAGCGCCGCCTGTGGATCACGCATCGCACCATCACGCACTGGGGCGTCGGCTGGGTCGCGCTGCTCTCGCTCGGGTGGCACGGGCTCACCCATCATCCGCATCCGCTGTGGGCCGCGCCGCTGTTCGGCTTCGCCTGCGGCGGCGTGATGCACCTGCTCGCCGACTGGCCGAATCCGCTCGGCGTACCGTGGATCTGGCGGCGCCACTCGCTGAACCTGTGGAACAGCGGGCATTGCGACCTGATCGTCGTGGCCGCCGCCTGGGGCGGCACGCTGTGGCTCGCGCAATCGCTGTGGTCGCGCGCGCCGCTGATCGAACAGTGGCTCGGCTGGCTGCATCGCGTCTAGTTGCAATTCGACGCAATTCCGTGCGCGATCGGCGTGCCGACGCGCACGCAACTTTCGGTCCATTGAAAGCGCGCAGCGAGCCCCCACCTGAGCGTGAATCGTCGGCACGCATGCCCGGCACGCACCCGCGACGTCTGGCACACTGACGATTCGATTCGCGTGCGATGCGTCCGCGCGCTCGCATCTCGCTCGCACCCTATTTCAACGCTCCGATGGACGTCACAGCTACCCGCCCTGCCGCCCGTGCGCTCGACGTGTTCCACCCGGCCGTCGCCGCGTGGTTCACGCGCACGTTTGCCGCGCCGACCGGCGCGCAGGCGCTCGCGTGGCCGCACATCAAGGCCGGCCGCTCCACGCTCGTCGCCGCGCCGACCGGCTCCGGCAAGACGCTCACCGCGTTCCTGTGCGCGCTCGACGATCTGGTGCGCGATGCGCTCGCGCACGACGGCACGCTGCCCGACGCGACGCTGGTCGTCTACGTGTCGCCGCTGAAGGCGCTGTCGAACGACATCCACGTGAACCTCGACGCGCCGCTCGCCGGCATCGCCGAATCCCTCGCGCAACTCGGCCTGCCGGTGCCGGCGATCCGCACCGCGGTGCGCACCGGCGACACGACGCAGGCCGAACGCGCCGCGCTGCGCAAGCGCGCGCCGCACATCCTCGTCACGACTCCCGAATCGCTGTACGTGCTGCTGTCGTCCACGTCGGGTCGCCAGATGCTGTCGAACGTGCGCTCGGTCATCGTCGACGAAATCCATGCGCTGGCGTCGTCCAAGCGCGGCAGCCATCTCGCGCTGTCGCTCGAACGCCTCGACGCATTGACCGGGCGCGCGCTGCCGCGCATCGGGCTGTCCGCCACGCAAAAGCCGATCGACGCGGTCGCGCGCTTCCTGGTCGGCGGGCCGGCCGACGCGCCGCGCGACTGCGCGGTCGTCGACACCGGCCACACGCGCGAGCGCGACCTCGCGCTGGAGCTGCCGAACGTGCCGCTCGAACCGGTGATGGCGACCGATGTGTGGGAACAGGTGTACGACCGCATCGCCGGGCTCGCGGCCGCGCATCGCACGACGCTGGTGTTCGTCAACACGCGCCGCACCGCCGAGCGCATGGCGCGCCATCTCGCCGACCGGCTCGGCAAGGACGCGATCGCCGCGCATCACGGCAGCCTGGCGAAGGAGCACCGCTTCGACGCCGAGCAGCGCCTGAAGCGCGGCGAACTGAAGCTGCTCGTCGCGACCGCGTCGCTCGAACTCGGCATCGACATCGGCGACGTCGATCTCGTCTGCCAGGTCGGCTCGCCGCGCGGCATCGCGCCGTTCCTGCAGCGCGTCGGCCGCTCGGGGCACCACGTCGGCGGCGTGCCGAAGGGGCGACTGTTTCCGCTGTCGCGCGACGAGCTGGTCGAATGCGCGGCGCTGCTCGATTGCGTGCAGCGTGGCGAACTCGATGCGCTACGGATTCCCGAAGCGCCGCTCGACGTGCTCGCGCAGCAGATCGTCGCCGAAGTCGCGTGCACGGAATGGCAGGAGGACGCGCTGTATGCAAGCTTCACGCGGGCCGCGCCGTACGCCCGGCTGACGCGCGAGCGCTTCGACGAAGTGATGAAGATGCTCGCCGAGGGGTTCACGAGCCGTCGCGGCGTGCGCGGCGCGTACCTGCACCGCGACGTGGTCGGCGGCACGGTGCGCGGCCGCCGCAACGCGATGATGACCGCCACCACGTCCGGCGGCACGATCCCCGACATGGCCGACTACGCGGTGCTGCTCGAACCGCAGGGTATCCAGGTCGGCACCGTCAACGAGGATTTCGCGATCGAGAGCCTGGCCGGCGACGTGTTCCAGCTCGGCAACCAGTCGTACCGGATCATTCGTGTCGAAACGGGCCGCGTGCGGGTCGAGGATGCGCAGGGGCAATCGCCGAGCATTCCGTTCTGGCTCGGCGAGGGGCTCGGGCGCAGCGACGAGCTGTCGGCGGCGGTCGGCCGGCTGCGCGCGCGGCTCGACGCGCTGTTCGCGGAAGGCGACCGACAGGTCGACAGCGGCGGGCACAAGCGTGCCGGCGGCAACACCGCGAGCAATACGCAAGCGCAAGCAGCAACCGCCACCGCGCTCGCCCCCGCCGACAGCCGCCTCGCGCCCGCGTTGCGCTGGCTCGTCGACGATCTCCACCTGTCGCCCGACGCCGCGCGCCAGATCGCCGACTACCTCGCGCGCACCCGCGCCGCGCTCGGCGCGTTGCCGACGCAGGACACGCTCGTGATGGAGCGTTTCTTCGACGAATCGGGCGGCACGCAGCTCGTGATCCATTCGCCGTTCGGCAGCCGGATCAATCGCGCATGGGGGCTCGCGCTGCGCAAGCGCTTCTGTCGCAACTTCAACTTCGAACTGCAGGCCGCCGCGACCGACGACGCGATCATCCTGTCGCTGTCGCTCGCGCACAGCTTCGCGCTCGACGAAGTGTGGCGCTACCTGCGTTCGGCCAGCGCCGAGCACGTGCTGATCCAGGCGCTGCTCGACGCGCCGATGTTCGGCGTGCGCTGGCGCTGGAACGCGACCACCGCGCTCGCGCTGCCGCGTTTCACCGGCGGCCGGCGCACCGCGCCGCAACTTCAGCGGATGAAAAGCGACGATCTGCTCGCGACGGTGTTCCCCGATCAGGTCGCGTGCCTCGAGAACATCGTCGGCGAACGCGAGATTCCGCATCATCCGCTCGTCGACCAGACGCTCGACGATTGCCTGCACGACGCGATGGACACCGACGGCTGGCTCGCGCTGCTGCGCCGGATCGAAAGCGGCGCGATCGAGCTCATCGCGCGCGACTTGCCCGCGCCGTCGCCGCTCGCGGCCGAGATCCTCAACGCGAAACCCTACGCGTTCCTCGACGACGCGCCGCTCGAGGAGCGCCGCACGCAGGCCGTGCAGTCGCGCCGCTGGAGCGATCCCGAATCGGCCGACGATCTCGGCGCGCTCGACGTCGACGCGATCGACGCGGTGCGCGACGAAGCGTGGCCGCTCGTGCGCGACGCCGACGAAATGCACGATGCGCTGCTCACCCTCGCCTGCGTCGCCGACAGCGAGGCGCACGCGCACGCAGGCTGGCCCGAGCGACTCGCGGAACTCGCGGAACGCCGTCGCGCGACGAAACTCGCGACGCCGGGCGGCGCCGCGCTGTGGGTACCGGTCGAACGGCTCGTCTGCCTGCGCGCGCTGCATCCCGACGCCCGCATGACACCCGCGCTCAAGGTGCCGGCGGCATGCGCGCAGCCGTGGGAAGCCGATGCCGCACTCGTCGACGTGATCCGCGCGCGGCTCACCGGCTTCGGGCCGCTCACGCTCGATGCGATCGCCGCGCCGCTCGGCCTGCCGCCCGCGTCGATCGCGACGGCGCTCGCGGCGCTGGAGCGCGAAGGCTACGTGATGCGCGGTCGCTTCACGCCCGGCGCGGCCACGGACGAATGGTGCGAACGCCACCTGCTCGCACGCATTCATCGCTATACGGTGAAGCGGCTGCGCCGCGAGATCGAGCCGGTCGAACGCGCCGATTTCATGCGCTTCCTGTTCCACTGGCAGCACCTGACACCCGACACGCGCGGCACCGGCCGCGACGCGCTGGCCGCCGTGGTCGAACAGCTCGAAGGCTACGAGGCGGCGGCAAGCGCATGGGAAGCCGCGCTGCTGCCCGCGCGGCTCACCGACTACACGGCGGGTGGCCTCGACGAGCTGTGCCGCTCGGGCAAGCTGGTGTGGACCCGCATCGGCGCACCGGCCCGCGCGGCCGGCACACCCGTGAAGACGACGCCGATCGTGCTGCTGCCGCGCCGCCATCTTTCCGCGTGGCACGCGCTGCGCGACCCCGATGCGCAACCGGCGCTGTCCGCACGCGCCACGCAAGTGCGCGACGCGCTCGCCGCGCACGGCGCGATGTTCTTCGATGCCCTGCTCGACGAGCTACACATGCTGCCCGTCGAGCTCGAACAGGCGCTCGGCGAACTCGTGTCGGCCGGCCTCGTGAATGCGGACAGCTACGCGGGCCTGCGCGCGCTGCTGAAGCCGGCCGTCAAGCGCAGCGCGACCTATGCGCCCCGCACGCGACGCGGCGGCGCGCTGATCGGCGGGATGGACGATGCCGGCCGCTGGGCGCTCGTGCAGCGTCAGGCACCGTCGGACGACGACGCGCCCGCGCCGAAACGCGGCCTCGCCACGACCGATTCCGACGCGCTCGAACATATCGTGTGGACGCTGCTGCGCCGCTACGGCGTCGTGTTCTGGCGGTTGCTCGAACGCGAAGCCGACTGGCTGCCGAGCTGGCGCGAACTCGTGCGCGTGCTGCAGCGCCTCGAAGCACGCGGCGAGATTCGCGGCGGCCGCTTCGTCGCCGGGCTCGCGGGCGAGCAGTTCGCGCTGCCCGAGGCCATTCCGATCCTGCGTGAACTGCGACGGCAACCGGGCGATGGACAATACGTGTGCGTGACGGGCGCCGACCCGCTGAATCTCGCCGGCACGCTGCTGCCCGGCGACAAGGTGCCGGCGCTGGCCGGCAATCGCGTGCTGTTTCGCGACGGCGTGCCCGTCGCGTCGCTGGTATCGGGTACGTTCCACTACGCAGCCGACCTGTCGCCCGCCGCGCGCGAGGACGCACGGCTGCGGCTCGCGCGTTCCTGCTGACATCGGCTGACAGCCACGCGGCACCAGACTACTGAACGCGGGGCCGCGCGGTCGTCATCGTTCGGGTAGCATCGAACGATCGACCGCGCGGGCTTGCGCGCGTCGTCCATACAGAACAAGTTTTCCGGAGACTGCCGCTCATGCCTTCGCATGCCGATTCGCCCGCTGCCCATCACGCGGGTTCGCTGACCATTTTCCAGGGCGCCGCGCTCTATATCGGCGCGGTGCTCGGCACCGGCGTGATCGCGTTGCCCGCGCTCGCCGCCGAAGTCGCGGGGCCGGCCTCGCTGCTCGCGTGGGCGGCGCTCGTCGTGCTGTCCGGGCCGCTCGCGGCCACCTTCGCCGCACTCGGCGCCCGCTATCCCGATGCGGGCGGTGTGTCCACCTACGCGCGGCGCGCATTCGGCCCGAAGGCTGCGGCCATCGTCGGCTGGTGCTTCTATTTCGCGGTGCCGGCCGGCGCGCCGGCTGCCGCGATGTTCGGCGGCGCATACGTCGCAGCCGTCACGGGCGGCGGACACACGACGATCATTGTCACGGCCGCCGCGCTGATCGCGACCGTGTCGGCCGCGAATGCATTCGGCGTCACTGTGTCGGGCCGCATGCAGCTCGTGTTGTCGGTGCTGCTCGTCGCGCTGCTGCTCGCCGCGGTGCTTGCGTCGGCCCCGCATGCGCGCACCGCGAACCTGCATCCGTTCGCCCCGCACGGCTGGCTCGCGGTCGGCCAGGCCGCCGCGCTGCTCGTGTGGAGCTTCGCCGGCTGGGAAGCGATCACACATCTCGCCGCCGAATTCCGCCGGCCCGCACACGACATGCCGCGTTCGGCCGGCATCGCGGTCGTGGTCGTCGGGTTCCTGTATCTGTCGGTCGCCGCCGCGAGCGTGACGGTGCTCGGGCCTTCCGCGGGCGCATCGGGCGCGCCGCTCGCCGAACTGATCGCGGGCGGCATCGGCGGCCATGCGCAGGTGTTGGCGGCGGCTGCCGCGCTGCTGCTCACGCTCGGCACGATGAACGCGTATTTCGCGGGCGCGGCCAAACTCGGCGCGGCGCTTGGCCGCGATGGCGCGTTGCCTGCGTGGCTCGCGCAAGGCAGCCAGGTGGGCGGCGTGCCGCGCCGCAGCCTCGGCGTGATCGCCGTGCTCGCGGCCGTCGCGCTGGCCGCCACGGCGCTGTCGGACGTCGGGCCGAAGCCGCTCGTGCTCGTCACGTCCGGCTGTTTCGTGATGGTGTACGGGCTGGGCGCGGCGGCCGCGCTGAAGCTGCTGCCGCGCGGCGGCATCGCGTACCGCTGCGCATGGATTTCGCTCATTGCGGTGGCCGGGCTGTTCGTGACGACCGGCTGGTATTTCCTGTGCCCGCTGCTGCTCGCGGGCGGCGCGTTGCTTTACCTGCAGGTCACCGGCGCGCGTCGATGACCCGGCATGCGCACGCGGGCCGGCACCGGCCCGCTCGCCGCCCCGCCGCGTGAACAATCACGTCGCTCCGTCCGCGCGCCATTCGTTCGCGCCGGTCAGGCCGGCACCAGCTCGAAACTGAGCCGCTTGCCGAGCGCGGCGGCCGCGCTCGCGAGCGTCGCCAGCGTGAGGCTCGTGTCGGTTTCGTCGAGCAGACGGTTGAGCGCGGCGCGGCTGGTTTTCATCCGCGCGGCCATCGCCGTTTTCGTGATCTGCTGCGCCTTCATTTCCTGCCCGATCTGCCACGCGATCACGCGCTTGATCGCGGTGGCGGTGGCTGCTTCGAGATTGCCGTCCGCTTCGAGGAAAGCGTCGAAATCGCTGCCGATATACGGATTGTTCGTGGTCGTCATGTCGTACTCCAGGTGCATGGCGTTGCCGGCTGCCCGACCGTCGAAGACGGTGTGCTCCAGCGTAACCGGGGAATTCAGATGGCGCGCGTCAGCGTTTTCAGGCGCGCGACGGTGACGTCGAGATCGTCCGACGGCGTGGCCCGCGACTGCTTGAAGAAGCCGTGCAGCAGCACCATCGTGTCGCCGACGACCGTGAACAGCACGCGTGCGCTTCGCCCCGGCACCGTCACGCGGATCTCCCACAGATCCTTCGCCATCTTCCGGACCAGCGGCATGCCGAGCGGCCAGCCGAGTTGAACGGTCTTGATCTCTTCGCCGATCGCCCTTCGCTCCACTCCCCCGAGCGCGTTGAGCCATTCGCGCACCGGCTCGTGGCCGCGGGCCGTCCGGAAGAACCGCACGCCGAGCGTGACCTGAATCTGCTGTCTCGCCATCGTCTTGTCGCCAATCGTATCAAAAACGGTACGATATGCCAAGCACCCGATGACGGCTACTGACCGGATGGCCAGTCCCGCAGCAAGAAAGAGAAAGGAGATCGGGTCCGGCGCATCGCCAGGCCCGATGGATCAACGCTTGCCGCGAGCAGGCTTGCGCGCCGTGCGTGGTGCCCGGTGCGGGCGCGCATCGCCGAACCGCGACCGAGCGATGTCGCGCACCGCGTCGATCAGCGTCCGCGCGACCGGCGACGGCTGCGCATCGGTACGCAGCACGAGCCCGACCGGCTCGTCGGTGCCCGCCGACGGCAGCGGCAGGCGCGCCAGCGCACCGGCCGACAGATCGTATTCGGCGGCATAGAGCGGCACGAACCAGACCGCGTCGTTCTCGAGCGCCAGCGCGCGCGCAACCGATACCGACAGCACCTCGATGAACGAATCCAGCGGCGGCGCGCCGCATGCGCCGAGCAGTTGCTCGGCCGACTGGCGGATCAACGTGCCGAACGGCGGCAGCACGACCGGATAGCGCGCCAGCTCGGCGGCCGGCGCCACGCTCGCGAGCAGCGGATGCCCGGCGCGCACGACCGCGACGAGCGGCTCGTTGTACAACTGCTCGAACGCGAGCCCGATCATTCGCTCCGGCTCCGACAGCCGGCCGATCGCGCATTCGATGGCCCCGGATTTCAGACGCTTGAGCAACTCGGCGTTCGCGGCCGTCGCGATCCGCACGACGATACGCGGCCAGCGCGCGGTCAACGCCTTCATCAAGGCCGGCGCAAGCGAGGCCGCGACGGTCGGCAGCATGCCGATTTCCAGCGTCGCGGCGGCGGCCCCGCCCTCGCGCGCCAGCAGCCCGACGCCCTGACGCAGCGCCAGCACGCACGCATTCGCGTGCGGCATGAACAGTTGCGCTTCGCGGGTCGGCTGCGCGCCGTGCCGGCCGCGCTCGAACAGCTTCACGCCGAGGATCGCCTCCAGCTCGGCGATCGTCTTCGACACGGCCGGTTGCGTGATCGACAGGCTTTCGGCCGCCTTCTGCACGCCGCCCAGCTGCGCGACCGCGAGAAAACACTGCAGGTGCCGGAATTTGACACGGCCGTCGGCGATACGGTTATTCATAACGGGTGGTTATGCGAATGACGATGAATCGCCATTTTGCATAACTTTCCGGAAAGGCCCAAGCGTTCGGGACGACGTCACCCGTGGCGCCGCAGCGCGTGAAATCCGGTCGGCTCCCAGATCCGTTTCGCGATCAGCAGGGCCGTGCCGTGCTTCTGCCCGAGCGGCGCGGACGACGACTCGGCATGCAGCGCCGCGGCCTTGCTGGCGAGCCGCCGCAGTTCCTGTTCGAGCTCGGCGGCGGCCGCGTCGGTCAGCATCCCCTGCAGGAACGTCATCGTCTCGCCCGGGCCGTCGAAGCGGCTGCCGAGAAAGTCGTCGAGCACGTGCGCATGGAAGTAGCGGCGAATCGGGCCACCCGGCAGCCAGTCGAAATCGCGCGCGACGCGCACGCGAATCCGGTCGCCGGGCAACAGCGCGATCACGTTCATCCGGTCGAGCATCAGCAGATATTTCACGCACTCGGCCTGCGTAAGCCGATAGGCCGACACGATGTCCTGCACGGTCCAGTAGTTGATCGCGCAGACGGCGACGAGCAGCAGTTTCTCGTCCGACACGAGCAACGCCTCCTGCGCCTCGGTCAGCACGCGCAGGCGCGGCGCGGACGCCGACGCTTCCTGCACGAGCTCGGCGAGCGTATAGCCGAGCAGTTGCGCGATCTCCGCGACGCGCTCCAGCGTGAAGCGGCCGCTCGCGAACAGCCGCTTCACGCTCGTCTCGGAGACGTCGAGCGCACGCGCGACGTCCCGGTAAGTCATTCCCTGCGCCTTCAGCTGGCGCTTCAGCGTTTCGATGAGTTGGGCAGTCTCGGTCATGTTGGTATCGAAAAATGATGCTCGTGGTCGGATATTAGGCTACTCGCGTATCCGCATCAGCACTTTTGGATACTTGTCTGCATAATCCGCTCCGTCCTGTCATGCAACGACGGAGCCGAAATGACCGCCCGAATCGACACAGCCGCCTGCGAACCGCACCACGCCGCCCCGCGCGATGCACGCGCCACCGATCGCACGATGCCGCTCGCCACCGTACGCACGCTGGCGGCCGGCGCCCACGTCGGCGATCTCGTGTTCATCCGCGAGCGAGCCGGTGCACCGGATGCCGCGACGGGCGCGGCCGGCGCATGGGCCAACCGCTTCGGCATCGTCGTCGATACGTCGGGCGACGAACCGGCGATCGCGGAGTCGACGGCGTTCGGATGGACGACGCTCACGCCGCTGTCGCGTTTCGTCGCCCGGACCGGCGGCGGACGCATCGCCCTGGCGCGCCGCGTCGCGGCGGCATCGGCCGACGCGCAACGCCACGTCCACGCGCTGGCCGAACGGCGAATCGATGCGCTGCTCGGCAGTCGCTTCAACCTGCGCGCGCGGCGCGGTTTCTGCGCGCAGTACGTGGCCGAGGTGCTCGGCGCCGGCCACGCGGCGACACCGTCGGCCCTGCTGCGCAGCGGCACGCTGGCGCTCGAATTCGACGGGATCGTGTTCGACGCCCGTCAGTCATGACGACGGGCACGCTCGGGGAGACCGGATAACAACGAGAACAAAAGAAAAAACAGCGACGGGCTGGCTGGAGGGCCGTGCACGGGGTCGTCACCGACGACGCGAAGCCCGATCGTTTTTTCCGCCGGACAGGCTTCCTGTCCGGCGGAATTTTCATTGCCGGGACGAACATAACGAACGGTTATGCGATTCGCGAAAAAAGGTCATTTTGCATAACTTTCCGGATTGGCTAAAGTCGTGGCCATCCACTTCGCGAAATACCTATCAGGAGACGCCCGATGGATTCCCCCACGATCCTCACGCCGCGCGACTGGCCGTCGCATCCGGCCTATGTCCACCCCGAGTACCGTTCGTCCGTGAAACGCGGCCCGACCCGCCCGCTGATCCCGCTGAAGGAGAAGTTGCGCGACCAGTACGCGCCCGTCTACGGCGCGGAAGATCTCGGCGCGCTCGACCACGATCTGACGAAGAACGCTGTGAAGAACGGCGAGCCGCTCGGCGAGCGGATGGTCGTCACCGGCCGCGTGCTCGACGAAGGCGGCAAGCCTGTGCGCAACACGCTCGTCGAGGTGTGGCAGGCCAATGCGGCCGGCCGCTACGTGCACAAGGTCGACCAGCACGACGCGCCGCTCGACCCGAACTTCCTCGGCGCCGGCCGTTGCCTGACCGACGACGAAGGCCGCTACCGCTTCCTGACGATCAAGCCCGGCGCGTATCCGTGGGGCAACCATCCGAACGCGTGGCGCCCGAATCACATCCACTTCTCGCTGTTCGGCGATTACTTCGGCTCGCGTCTCGTCACGCAGATGTATTTCCCCGGCGATCCGCTGCTCGCGTACGACCCGATCTTCCAGGGCACGCCGGAAGCCGCGCGCGATCGGCTGATCTCGCGCTTCTCGATGGACATCACCGAAGAAGGCTATGCGCTCGGCTACGAATTCGACATCGTGCTGCGCGGCCGCGACGCCACCCCGATGGAGCGCTGAACCATGACGACGCTGAAGCAAACCCCTTCGCAGACGGTCGGCCCGTACTTCGCGTACGGCCTGTGCCCGCAGCAATACGACTACGACCTGAAAAGCCTGTTCACGCCGACGATCGCCGCGGCGCACGCCGAAGGCGAGCATGTGCTGCTGGTCGGGCAGGTGTTCGACGGCGACAACAACGTGGTCGGTGACGCGGTGCTCGAATTCACGCAGGTGGACGGCGCGGGCCGCTACCCCGCGTCGCGCGACGACATCGCGACATCCGGCTTCACGGGCTTCGCGCGGGTCGGCACGGGCACCGACCCGCAGCAGCGCTTCGTCGTCGAGACGGTGAAGCCGGGCCGCGTCGCCGCCGACGAGGCGCCGCACATCAACGTGACCGTGATGATGCGCGGCATCCTCACCCATGCGTTCACCCGCGTGTACTTCGACGACGAAGCCGCCGCGAACGCGGTCGACCCCGTGCTCAACGCGGTGCCGGCCGAGCGCCGCGCGACGCTCGTCGCGAAACGCGATGCGCAGCCGGGCCGCCCGGTCGTCTACCGCTTCGACATCCGCATGCAGGGGCCGGAAGAAACCGTGTTCTTCGACGTTTGACGCACGCGCCGGCGCTTGCCGGCTCCGTGCACCGGGTACAACCGCATCGCCGTGTGGCGCGATCCCGACAGGCATCGCGCCACACGGCGTTTTTGATGCGCCGTCGCGATCATTCGATGGTGCGCCGCATCGTGACCGACGCGGCTGCGGATGATTGCCCCATCGGCTTTCCGCCCCGATATCGAACGCGCGATTGAAACGCGTGCTGCAACAGCACATCAATCATGGGGCCGACACGATATCGTTTGCGCGTTATACGGCGTATGCTTCGTTATCCGCAACACACCGGCATGATTAAATCGTAAGAAGAAACAATTGCATGCGTCATGCGCGACGCTGCCCAGCCGGCGGCCCGCGCATTTTTTCAGACAGAGTGCCTTTAAACGCGTCTGGCCGAAGGTGGCGGACGCGTATTTTTTTGGCGCGGCGGCCCGCGTACCAGCAGAGCTTGCGGCGGGTCGCGGCGCCTAGCGACGCATCTCCAGATAGCGGCTCGGCGTATCGCCCAGGATGCGGCGAAACGCCGACGTGAACGCACTCGCGCTCGCGTAGCCGAGATCGAGCGCGACGCGCGTCACCGGCTGCCCGTCGGTCAGGCGGGCAATCGCCGCGAGCATGCACACCTGCTGGCGCCATGCGGCGAAACTCACGCCCGTCTGCGCGCGGAACTGCCGCGTGAACGTGCGGCGGCTCACGCCCGCGTCGGCCGCGACCCGGTCGAGATCGGCGTCGATCGACGGCGCCGCGAACAGGTGGCGGCACACCTTCGCCAGCCGTGCGTCGGCCGGCAGCGGCGCATGCAGCGACAGGCGCGGCATCGTCGCGATTTCCGCGACCAGCAGATCCATCAGCTTGCCCGCGCGGCCGTCGACGTCGTACATCGCCGGCAGGTCGACCGCATCGTCGAGCAGTTGCCGCAGCAGCGGCGACACGCCATATACGCCGCACTGGGCCGGCAGGCCGGCCGCCTGCGCGGCATCGATGGATACGAACGCGTTGAGCATCGTGACCGGCCCGGCCATCGTCATTTCGTGCCGCACGCCGGCCGGCACCCAGCACGCGCGCTGCGGCGGCACCAGCCAGCGCCCGTGCGGCGTCGACACGCTGATCGTGCCGCGCGACGCGAACGCGAATTGCCCGCGCACGTGCGCGTGATCCGGAAACGTCGTGCCCGCCGCGAAGTCGTTGGCGAGCACGACCACGCTCCGGGGAATGTGTTCGTAGGGATCTAGCAGCGTATTTCTCACGGCTCGAATTCCATCATCAATGATCCGATATCAAAGGCCGGTTACCTTCGAATGATCCACGATCCGCTCCACGTCCGGTCAACACACCCCGCTCGCGCTGGCCGCGACGATGGAAGCATTCCCGCTCGCCGCGACGGCCCGCCCGACCGCGTCGCGCTCGGCCGCGCGCCGGCGCATATCGTCACGGCACGCGTCAACGCAGCATGAACGACATCGCCGACAGGCTGTTCAGCGTGCGCACCACATGCTCGACCGACGGCCCGTCGAAACGCAGCGTCACCGCATCGACGCGCTCGAGCGACGGCAGCACGCAGAACAGGTCGGCGAGCGCGGCCGTCTGCACGCGCAGCGTGCACGCAGCCGGTGCCGGTCGATGCGCGCCGGCGCGCACGCCGGCCGACAGCGCCCGCGCGACCGTTTCGCGCGCGGCGGTCGCGATCCGCGCACACGAGGCGGCGGGCGTCAGCGTCTCGCCGCTCGACGCGCCGCCGGCCGTCTTGACCGTCTCGAAACGCGCGTCCGGAAACAGCGACTGCGTTTCGTCGGCGAATACGTCGTCGCCGGTCGCGAGCGCGACATGCGCGCCGTATTCGCGCGCCAGCGCGCCGTACAGGCCGGCCTCGCCGAGCTCGACGCCATTCAGCCACACCTGTGTGAACGCAAAGCTGTTGATCGTGTGCGCGAGCACGCCACGCGTCTGCGATTTCGCGTGATAGCCGATCATGAACACGAGATCGGGCTGCTGTTCGAGGCCCGCCATCATCCCGAGCAGGCGCGGCTTGCCGAGCACGACGCGTGCGCGCGCATCGAGTCCGTCGGGCAGCAGGTTGCGAAAGCCGCCATGCGAATCGTTGACCCAGACGGCCTGCGCACCGCCCGCGAACGCGCCTTCGATCGCCGCGTTCGCCTCGGCGGTCATCCAGCGGCGCGCGCGTTCGTATTCCGGATTGCCGGCGCGCGTCTGCTCGACGGCGAATACGCCGGCGACACCCTCGATGTCGGTCGAGATCAGGATCTTCATGACTGGGTCGAACGTCCTTCGTTATCTTCGTTGAACAGCCGGTCGAGATCGGGCACCGCGTCGCGCAGCGCTTGCCGCACGTGGCCGTCGCGCCCGGCGACCGTCACCGCCTGCAGCAAGGCGTCGGCGATCGCGTGTTCGACGCTTTCGGCCGCGGCCATGAACAGCGGATCGAGCGCCGCATCCGCGACGAGGGCCGGCAGCGCGATCGTCGACGCGTCGTGCGTGATCGTGTAGGCGGTCGAGAACGCGAGCGCGATGTCGCCGCTGCCATGCCCGTAGACGGAGCCCGTACGGGCCAGCCCCGCCCCCGCGCGACGCGCGAGCCGCGACAGCTGCCGCGCGTCGAGCGGCGCATCGGTGGCCAGCAACAGGATGATCGAGCCCTGCTCGGGCGGCGCCTGGTGGGCCGCTTCGGCCGCGCGCCGTTGCGCGACGATGCGCCCGAGCGGCACGCCGCCGAGCGTCAGCATCGGCAGCCGGCCGAAATTCGCGAGCACGAGCGCGCCGACCGTATAGGGGCGGCCGGCCGCGACGGCCACGCGCGACGCCGAACCGATCCCGCCTTTCAGGTCGAAGCACGACATCCCGCGTCCGGCGCCGACCGCGCCGCGGACGACGTCGCGCGACGCCGCGCGGCACGCGTCGTCGTAATGCGCGGCGGTGACCGCGAACGCCTGGATGTCGTTCAGGTAACCGTCGTTGCACTCGAACACGAGCGGATTGACGGTCGACCAGTCTCGGCCGGTCCGCGGATTCGCCGCGATCGCCGCGCGGATCTGCGCCTGGGCGACCGCGCCGACGCCGAACGTGTTGGTCAGCGCGATCGGCGTGTCGAGCGTGCCGAGTTCGTCGACCTGCACGAGCCCGACGCTCTTGCCGAAACCGTTGATCACGGCGGCCCCCGCCGGCACCTTGCTGCGGTACACGTCGCCCGGATGCGGCTTCACGACGGTCACGCCCGTCTGCACGTTGCCGGCATCCAGCGTGCAATGGCCGACCGTCACCCCCGGCACGTCGGCGATCGTGCCGCGCGGCCCGGCCGGCAGCGTCGCCGTCCACATCGGTGCAGCCCGCATCAACGGCGCTCCAGCTTCGGGTCGAGCGCGTCGCGCAGCCCGTCGCCGAGCAGGTTGAACGCGAGCACGGTCAGGAAGATCGCGAGACTCGGGAACACCGCGATGTGCGGCGCCGTCACCATGTCCGCGCGCGCCTCGTTGAGCATCGCGCCCCACTCCGGCGTCGGCGGCTGCGCGCCGAGCCCGAGGAACGACAGGCTCGCGGCGGTGATGATCGACGTGCCGATCCGCATCGTGAAGTAGACGACGACCGACGACACGGTGCCCGGCAGGATGTGCCGCATGATGATCGTCCAGTCGGACGCGCCGATGCTGCGCGCGGCCTCGACGTAGGTCATGTGCTTGAGCATCAGCGTGTTGCCGCGCACGAGCCGCGCGAACGCCGGGATGCTGAAGATCGCGACCGCGCAGATCACGTTGACCATCCCGTTGCCGAGGATCGCGACCACGCCGATCGCGAGCAGGATGCCCGGGAACGCGAACAGCACGTCGGCGATGCGCATCGTGATGCGGTCCCACCAGCCTTCGTAGTAGCCGGCGAGCAGCCCGAAGAACGTGCCGATCACCGCGCCGAGCGCCACCGAGAAGAAGCCGGCCGCGAGCGAGATGCGCGTGCCCGCGACGATCCGGCTGAAGATGTCGCGGCCGAGCGAATCGACGCCGAACCAGTGCACGGCCGACGGCCCCGCGTTCAGCGCGTCGTAGTCGAAATAGTTCTCCGGATCGAACGGCACGATGTGCGGGCCGACGAACGCCAGCACGACGAGCGCCAGCACGAAGCCGCCCGCGACGAGCGCGACGGTCTGCTTGCGGAATTTGCGCCAGAATTCGCGCCACGGCGTGCGGATCGCGGTCGGTGCGGCCGGCGCCGCGGTCTGGACAGTCGCGTTCATGCGCGCCTCACTTGAACCGGATGGTCGGGTTGATGACCGCGTACAGCACGTCGACGGTCAGGTTGATCAGGATGAATTCCAGCGAGAACAGCAGCACGATCGCCTGGATCACCGGGTAGTCGCGCATCGTCACCGCGTCGACGAGCAGGCGGCCGAGCCCCGGCCAGTTGAACACGACCTCGACGACGATCGAGCCGCCGAGCAGGAAGCCGAACTGCAGCCCCATCATCGTGACGACCGGGATCATCGCGTTGCGCAGGCAGTGCTTGAGCACGACCATCGGCTCGTGCACGCCCTTCGCGCGTGCGGTGCGCACGAAGTCCTCGTTCAGCACCTCGACGAACGATGCGCGCGTGAAACGCGCCATCACGGCCGCGACCGCCGCGCCGAGCGTCAGCGACGGCAGCACGTAGCTCTTCCACGAGCCGTCCGGCACGACCGGCAGCCAGCCGAGCTTCACCGAGAACACTTCCATCAGCAGCATGCCGAGCGCGAACGCGGGAAACGAGATGCCCGACACCGCGATCGTCATCCCGAGGCGATCGGGCCAGCGATTGCGCCAGACCGCCGACGCGATCCCGATCGCCATGCCGAGCAGCGTCGACCACACCATGCTGACGAGCGTCAGCATCAGCGTCGGCATGAAGCGTTCGCCGATCTCGGTCGAGACCGGCCGCTTGCTGCGCGTCGACATGCCGAAATCGCCGTGCGCGATCTTCGTGAAGAAATTCGCGAACTGCGCGGGCAGCGGCCGGTCGAGCCCGAGATCGGCGCGCACCAGCGCGACCGTCGCGTCGTCGGCTTCGGGGCCGGCCGCGAGCCGCGCCGGGTCGCCCGGCAGCAGGTGCACGAACAGGAACACCAGCACCGCGACGATCGCGAGCGTGGGCAGCAGGCCGAACAGGCGTTTGACGAGGAAATTCAGCATGGGACACCGATCGAATCAGCGCACCGGCGGCTCGCGCCGCCGGCACTGCGTGGCGGGCAAACCGCCGTCATTTCAGCGAGATCTCGTCGAAGTTGAACGAGCCGTCCGGCATCACGTACGCGCCCTGCAACCGCTTGCTGCGCGCATACACGATCTTCTCCTGCACGAGGAAGATCCACGGCGCATCGGCCCAGATCTGCTTCTGCGCGTCGGCGTAGAGCTCGGCCTTCTTCGTGCGGTCGACCGTCTCGAGCGCCTTCGTCAGGTCGCCGTCGACCGTGTCGTTCTTGTAGTACGCGGTGTTGACGAGCTTCGGCGGCGCCGACGCGCCGGCCAGCAGCGGCGTGATCGCCCAGTTCGCCTCGCCCGTCGACGACGACCAGCCGATGTAGTACATCCGCACCGGTGCCTTCGCCGGATCCGGCGCGCTCTCGACCTTCGCGACGCGCTCGCCGGCTTCCAGCGCCTGCACCTGCACCTTCACGCCGACCTGCGCGAGCTGCTGCTGCACGAACTGGATCGCCTTCTGCGACGTCGAGTTGTTATAGGCGGACCACAGCGTCGTCTCGAAACCGTTCGGATAGCCGGCTTCCTTCAGCAGCGCACGCGCCTTCGCCGGATCGTACGGCCAGGGGCCGAGCTTCGTCGCGTAATCGACGCCCTGCGGCACCACGCCGGTCGATGGCGTCGCGAAGCCGGAGAACGCGACCTTCGCGAGCGCTTCCTTGTTCACCGCGTAGTTCAGCGCCTGGCGCACCTTCGGGTTGTCGAACGGCTTCTGCAGCATGTTCAGCGAGACGTAGCGCTGCACGATCGACGGCCGCTCGACGACGTCGACCTTCGCGTTGCCCTTCAGGTCGGCCGCCTGCTCGAACGGAATGCGGAACGCGAAATCGGCTTCGCCCGTCTTCATCAGCGCCGCGCGCGTGTTGTTGTCGACCACCGGCTTCCAGTCGATCGCGTCGATCTTCGGATAGCCCTTCTTCCAGTAGCCGGCGAACTTCTTCACCTTCAGGTCGTCGGTCTGCTTCCATTCGACGAACTCGAACGGCCCGGTGCCGACCGGATGCAGCGCGATGTCGCGGCCCCACTTCTTCAGCGCGGCCGGCGAGATCATCACGGCCGACGGGTGCGCGAGCGTGTTGATGAACGCCGAGAACGGCTCGCGCAACGTGACCTTCACCGTGGTCGGATCGACGACCTCGGTCTTCTCGATCACGCGGAACATGTTGTAGCGCTTCAGGTGGTTCGCGGGATCGGTCACGCGGTCGAAGTTGGCCTTCACGGCCGCCGCGTTGAAATCGGTGCCGTCGTGGAACTTCACGCCCGGGCGCAGCTTGATCGTGTACGTCTTCGCGTCGGGGCTGGCCTCGTAGCCGGTCGCGAGCACGTTGACGAGCTTCATGTCCTTGTCGAAGCCGAACAGCCCCTGGTAGAACGACTTGACGACGGCCTGCGACACGGTGTCGTTCGCGTCGTACGGGTCCATCGTCGTGAAGGTCGAATCCACCGCCATCACCGCGGTCTGCTGCGCGAACGCGGGCAGCGCGGCCGACAGCGCGAACGCGCCGGCGAGCGCGACGAAGCAGGCGCGCGGACGAAACATCGGAAACGGATGCTGCTGGGTCATTTTGCTGGGCTCCTATCGGTGAATCGGTGACGCCTCACGGGCGTTTCGGTTTCGACTGCCTGCTGATTCGCGCGCCGTCATCGCGGCGCACGACTCCACCACTCAATACGCGCCGCCGACGCGATGCGTCGCGACGTAATGATCGGGACCGACCGCGACGAGCGGCGCGACGACCGGCTCGTCGCCGACCGCGCGGATCGGGCTCGGAATCTCGTCCGCCGCGAGCTGGCGCGGCGCATGCCGGCGCGCGGGATCGGCGACCGGCACCGCGCTCATCAGCTTCTTCGTATACGGATGCTGCGGCGCCTCGAACACCGCGCGGCGCGGGCCGATCTCGACGATCTGGCCCAGATACATCACCGCGACGCGATGGCTGACGCGCTCGACCACCGCCATGTCGTGCGAGATGAACAGGTACGCGACGCCGAGCTCGCGCTGCAGGTCGAGCATCAGGTTGACGATCTGCGCCTGCACCGACACGTCGAGCGCCGACACCGACTCGTCGGCGATCACGACCTTCGGGTTCAGCGCGAGCGCACGCGCGATCGCGATCCGCTGGCGCTGGCCGCCCGAGAATTCGTGCGGATAGCGGCGCGCGGCTTCCGGCGGCAGGCCGACCTTGTCGAGCAGCCAGTCGACGCGCGCCTGCGCCTCGGCGCCGCTCGCGACGCCGTGCACGAGCAGCGGCTCCATGATCGAGAAGCCGACGGTCAGGCGCGGGTTCAGCGAGGCGAACGGGTCCTGGAAGATGAACTGGATGTTGCGGCGCAGCGCCTGCAGGTCCGGGCCCTTCAGCGCGCTGATGTCGCGGCCGTCGAATTCGATCGAGCCGCTTTGCGATTCGACGAGGCGCAACAGCGAACGACCGGTGGTCGACTTGCCGCAGCCCGATTCGCCGACGAGCGCGAGCGTCTCGCCCGCGCGCAACTCGAAGCTCACGCGCTCGACCGCATGCACGTATTGCGACACGCGGCCGAACACGCCGCTCTTCACCGGAAAGCGCGTGACGAGATCGCGCACGCGCAGGATCGGCGGCGCGGCGTGATCGACGAGCGGCTGCGCGTCGTTCGCGGCGGATGCCGTGGTCGGGGCCGGCGCCGTCGCGCTGGTGCCGTCCACCTTCAGCAGCGGGAATTTCTCGGGGGCGTCGGTGCCCTGCATCGAGCCGAGCCGCGGCACGGCCGCGAGCAGCGCGCGCGTGTAGCGATGCGCGGGCGTCGCGAAGATGCGGTCCGACCCGCCCTCCTCGACCTTCTCGCCGCGGTACATCACGAGCACGCGGTCGGCGACTTCGGCCACCACGCCCATGTCGTGCGTGATGAAGATCACGCCCATGTTCATTTCGTCCTGCAGCCCGCGCACCAGTTGCAGGATCTGCGCCTGGATCGTCACGTCGAGCGCGGTCGTCGGCTCGTCGGCGATCAGCAGCGCGGGCCGGCACGACAGCGCCATCGCGATCATCACGCGCTGCCGCATCCCGCCCGACAACTGGTGCGGATAGCGCGCGAACACGCGGCGCGCTTCCGGGATGCGCACCAGATCGAGCAGCCGCAGCGCTTCCGCGCGCGCTTCGGCCGTGCCCTTCGACTGGTGCAGCGCGATCGCCTCGCTGATCTGGTCGCCGACGGTGAACACCGGGTTCAGCGACGTCATTGGCTCCTGGAAGATCATCGCGATGTCCGCGCCGCGGATGCCGCGCATCGTCGCGGCACTCGCCTGCGCGAGATCGACCAACGCGCCGCCACGGCGCCGGAACGCGATCCGTCCGCTCGTGATCTCGCCGCCGCCGTGCTCGACGAGGCGCATCAGCGCGAGCGACGTGACCGACTTGCCCGAGCCCGATTCGCCGACGATCGCGAGCGTCTCGCCGCGATCGACGTGAAACGACACGTTGCGCACCGCGTCGAACGTCGCGCCTTCGCGGCGGAACGTGACCGACAGGTCGTCGACGGCCACCACGCGCTGCTCGGGCAGCGCCAGCGGCGACGGGTTACGGCTCGAAGTCATGCGTGTCTCCTCGTGCGATCCGGAATCAGGCCGCGTCGTCGCGGTAGATGCCGACGACCGGCGCTTCACCGACGCGCGCGTAGCCGCGGTACATCCCTTCGGTGTTGAACGGCATCGCGACGTTGCCCTGTGCGTCGACCGCGATGATCCCG
This sequence comes from Burkholderia sp. EMB26, assembly GCF_024730645.1. Lineage (NCBI taxonomy): Bacteria > Pseudomonadati > Pseudomonadota > Betaproteobacteria > Burkholderiales > Burkholderiaceae > Burkholderia > Burkholderia sp. EMB26. The sequence goes on along the minus strand of NZ_CP078071.1, from coordinate 276,225 downwards.
CCGCGGCCCGCGAGACGCGGCAGCTTGTTCATCACGACGTCGTGCGCGGCGTCGGCGAGCGACGCGCCGCGATACGCGATCTGCGCGGCGACGTCGTAGGCCGTCGCGAGCCGCATGAACATCTCGCCGGTGCCCGTCGACGAGACCGCGCAGGTCGCGTCGTCCGCGTAGCAGCCGGCGCCGATGATCGGCGAATCGCCGACGCGCCCCGGCTGCTTGTTCGTGATGCCGCCCGTCGACGTCGCCGCCGCGATGTGGCCGTTCAGGTCGCACGCGACCGCGCCGACCGTGCCGTGCTTGCGGTCCGGATCGAGCGGCTCGGCCGGCTGCGGCTGTTGCTGCGACTGGCCGAACACGAACGTCGCCGCATCGTGATCGAGCATCGCGCCGGCCGCCGCGCGCGCCTTCACCCACTGCGCATGCCGCGATTCGGTGTCGAAGTAGCCGGGTTCCGCGAGTTCGAGCCCCTGCGCGGCGGCGAACGCATCGGCGCCCGCGCCGGCGAACAGCACGTGCTCGCTCGCCTCCATCACGCGCCGCGCGGCGAGCACCGGGTTGCGCACGCGGGTCGCGCAGCAGATCGCGCCGGCGCCGAGCGTCGCGCCGTCCATGACCGCCGCGTCGAGTTCGTGCTTGCCTTCGGCCGTATACACGGCGCCGCGCCCGGCGTTGAACAGCGGGCAGTCCTCGAGCATCCGCACCGCGACGGTGACGGCGTCGAGCGCGCTGCCGCCATCGGCCAGCACGCGCTGCGCGGCCTGCAGGATCGCGGTGAGTTCGGCGCGGTACCGACGTTCGGTGTCGGTATCCATCGCTTCGCGCAGGATCGTGCCTGCGCCGCCGTGAATCGCGACGATCGCGGGTGAAGTCATGATTTTTTCGGACGTGGGGAAGAAGGGTTGGTGGCCGGCAGCGCCGCTTGCGGCTGCACGAGCCACGGCAGCAGGAATTCGGTCATCTCGGCGGCGGATTTCGCGGACCGGTGCGTGCGCAGCGCGACCGCATCGATCAGCGCCTCGATCATCGTCAGCACGGCGGCTTCCGACGTGGCCGCGAAACGCCGTTCGGCCTTGACGTACAGGTTCAGCGACGCGATCGGCGCGAGCGGCGATTGCGGGCCGTCGGAGATGCCGAGCACGCGCGCCCCGCGCGCCGCCGCGCGACGGGCCAGCTCGATCGTGTCCTTCACGTAGCGCGGAAACGCGAGCGCGATCACGAGATCGCGCGAATCGGCCGTGTACAGGCGCCGCGCCGCGTGCGACGGGCCGCCGAGCAGCGCGAGCGACTGCACGCTGTCATGGCAGACGGACAGTCCGTGCTCCATCAGGCCGGTGAGAAACGCGCTCGACCCGGCGCCGAGAATCAGCACGCGCCGCGCGCCGACGATCGCCTCGACCGCCGCCTCGACATCGGCCGCGTCCAGTTGCGCACGCGTGTTCTCGATGTTGGCGGCAGCCTGGTCGAATACCGCGTCGATCCACGCGGCGCCGCGCACGCCGGACTCCTGCTCCTGCGCGGAACGCAGCCGTTCGACCGGTCCGAGCGTGGCCTCGAAGCCGCGCACGAGCGCCGCGCGCATCGCCGGATAGCCGTCGAAACCGAGCGCCTTCGCGAAGCGGTTCGCGGTCGCGATCGATGCATTCACGGCCTGCGCGAGCTCGTCGATCCGCATCGTCGCCGCGCGAAACGGGTTCGCGAGCACGAACTCGCCCATGCGCCGGTGAATCGGCGTCATCAACGGCATCGCCGACGCGATCCGCTCGGCGATCGCGGGTTCGTCGTGACTGACATCGTGCGGAACGAGAGGCGTCATGCGAAGGGTCGTTGCAAGGTGGATGAAAATCAATTTACACAATCTATCTCGAAAAAAGAAATAAATTTTCATCAGGGTTGTCACGCCCCGCCGGGTGTCCATCGACCGTCCGGAAGATCGCCCGGCCCCGCCGCACGGGCCTCTGGCGGCCGAGCGCCGGGTGTCGCCGCTCATCGGCTTGCCGTCCGCCATCGGGAAAACCCCGAGCAGGTTCGTTCGAATGCAGATTCACGTTGACCGGATTCGCATTCGAACATAGGATGTTCGAAAATGATCAGTCGTCAGATAACATTGCAGTTTGATGACGGCGGAATGTTCGCTCGAACACCGTGATTTCGATATAAACCGGGTAAAACCGGCGCGCATCAAGATCGGACATCGTACGAATAAACGAAACGAGCCATCTCGAATGGATGGCCCTCACGGACCGGGCAGGCGCCGCGCGCCCGCCCTGCCTGACAGGAGACAGCAGTGAAGACAGTCAAGGCGTTGCGCTGGTGGATCATCGTGCTCGTGTGTCTCGGCACGATCCTCAACTACCTCGCACGGAATTCCCTCGCGGTGCTCGCGCCCGAACTCAAGCAGGTGTTCGCGATCTCGACGCAGCAGTACTCGTACATCGTCGGCGCGTTCCAGATCGGCTACACGATCATGCAGCCGGTATGCGGGTTCATCGTCGATCTGATCGGGCTGCGGCTCGGGTTCGCGCTGTTCGCGATGCTGTGGTCGGTGGTCGGCGTCGCGCACGGCTTCGCGTCGGGCTGGCTGTCGCTCGGCATCCTGCGCGGCTTGCTGGGCCTGTTCGAGGCCGCCGCGATTCCATCGGGGATGAAGGCCGTCGCCGAGTGGTTTCCCGATCGCGAGAAATCCGTCGCGGTCGGCTACTTCAACGCGGGCACGTCGCTCGGCGCCGCGATCGCGCCGCCGCTCGTCGTGTTCCTGTCGATGCGGTTCGGCTGGCAGGCCGCGTTCATGGCCACCGGCGCGCTCGGGTTCGTGTGGGCCGCGCTGTGGTACACGCAGTACCGTTCGCCGGCCGCTCATCCGCGCATCACGCCGCAGGAGCGCACGCTGATCCGCGACGGCCAGGCCACGATGCCGCCCGTGTCGACGCGCCGCATCCGCGACGTCGTCACCGCCCGGCGCTTCTGGGCCATCGCGCTGCCGCGCTTCTTCGCGGAACCCGCGTGGCAAACTTTCAGCTTCTGGATTCCGCTGTACCTCGCGACCGAGCGCCACATGCCGCTCACGCAGATCGCGGTGTTCGCGTGGATGCCGTTTCTCGCGGCCGACCTGGGCGGCATCGCGGGCGGCTACCTGTCGCCCTACCTCGCGAATCGCTTCAGGCTGCCGCTCGTGTGGTCGCGCGTCGCGGGCGTCGCGCTCGGCGCGCTGCTGATGCTCGGGCCGGCGATGATCGGGCTCGCGTCGTCGCCGTACACCGCGATCGCACTCTTCTGCGTCGGCGGCTTCGCGCACCAGATGATCTCCGCGCTCGTCAACACGCTGTCGGCCGACGTGTTCGACCCCGAGGAAGTCGGCACGGCGAGCGGCTTCGCCGGGATGGCCGCGTGGATCGGCGGCCTCGGCTTCTCGCTGCTGGTCGGCGCGCTCGCCGACAAGATCGGCTATGCGCCGCTGTTCGCGTGCCTCGGCCTGTTCGACATCATCGGCGTCACGCTGCTCGCGGTGCTGATCCGCGGCCAGTCGAAGCAGGAACGCCTGCTCGCGCAGCACGCCTGATCTCCGCCTTTACCAGGAATCGCATTCATGACTTCGCTTCTTCATCCGCCCGTGTTCCGCGTCGACAGCCACCACGCGAACCGTGTGCTGCTCGCGTCCGATACGGGCGCCACCGTCGAAATCTTCGTGCTCGAGGACGACATCGTGCGGGTGCGCGTGCTGCCCGACGCGACCGCGCGCAACCCGCGCACGTGGACCATCGCGCCCGGTCTCGACGACGTGCCGCTCGACGGCCGCGACCGCCTCGACCTGAGCGACTTCACGCTGCCCGGGTACGAACTGACCGAGGACGACGACGGCGTGCGCATCGAAACCGCGCGGATCCGGCTCGCGGTGCGCCGTCAAGGCGGCCATTGCACGTGGTCGATGCGCGGCGCGGATGGCGCATGGCGCGTCGCACTCGCCGACCGCGCGACGCAGGCGTACAACTTCGGCTGGTGGGACGACCGCGTGTATCACTACGTCGCCCGCGAGCGCGGCGACCAGGTCTTCGGCCTCGGCGAACGCGCGGGCGAACTCGACCGCACGGGCGCACGCTTCGAGATGCGCAACATCGACGCGATGGGCTACAGCGCGAAACACACGGACCCGCTGTACAAGCACATCCCGTTCTACATCACGTGGTCGCCCGATGCATGCCAGGGCTTCGGGCTGTTCTACGACACGCTGTCGGACTGCTCGTTCGACATGGGCCGCGAACTCGACAACTATCACGGCCCGTACCGCTATTTCGTCGCCGAGCACGGCGATCTCGACTACTACTTCATCGCGTCGCCCGATACGCCGCTCGCGGCCGCGCGGCGCTTCACGTGGCTGACCGGGCGCCCCGCGCGCACGCCGAAATGGGGGCTCGGCTATTCGGGCTCGACGATGAGCTACACCGACGCGCCGGACGCGCAGCAGCAGATGAACCAGTTCGTCGAGCAGTGCGACGCGCACGACATCCTGTGCGATTCGTTCCACCTGTCGTCGGGCTATACGTCGATCGGCGCGAAGCGCTACGTGTTCAACTGGAACCGCGACAAGTTTCCCGATGCGAAAGGTTTCGTGCAGCACTATCGCGACCATGGCATCCGCCTGTGCGCGAACATCAAGCCGTGCCTGCTGCGCGACCATCCGGCCTTCGACGACGCCGCGCAGCGCGGGCTGCTGATCCGCTCGGCGTCCGGCGAGCCCGCGTGGGTGCAGTTCTGGGACGAAGTCGGCGCGTACCTCGACTTCACGCAGCCGGACGCATACCGCTGGTGGCGCGAGCAGGTCACGTCGGCGCTGCTGGAATACGGGATCGAATCGACCTGGAACGACAACAACGAATACGAGATCTGGTCGCCCGACGCGATCGCGCACGGCTTCGGCCAGCCGTTCCCGGCGCGCGAAGCGAAGGTGCTGCAGACGATGCTGATGATGCGTGCGTCGCGCGACGCGCAGCGCGCGCATGCGCCGGCGCGGCGGCCGTTCCTCGTGTCGCGCTCCGGCGGCGCCGGCATGCAGCGCTACGTGCAGACGTGGTCCGGCGACAACTACACGTCGTGGGAAACGCTGCGCTACAACCTGAAGATGGGCCTCGGGCTCGCGCTGTCGGGCGTGTCGAACATCGGCCACGACATCGGCGGCTTCTCCGGCCCCGCGCCGTCGCCCGAATTGCTGCTGCGCTGGGTGCAGTTCGGCATCTTCATGCCGCGTTTCAGCATCCATTCGTGGAACGACGACGGCACCGTCAACGAACCGTGGATGTACCCGGAGATCACCGCGCAGATCGCGTCGCTGATCAAGCAGCGCTACCGGCTGCTGCCGTACCTCTATCACCTGCTGTGGCTGTCGACGACGCGCTACGAGCCCGTGCTGCGGCCGACGCTCGCCGATTTCCCCGGCGATGCGCGCTGCTACGACGCGTGCGACGACATGATGCTCGGCGACGCGCTGCTGGTCGCGCCGGTCGTCGATCCCGGCCAGACCGAGCGCACGGTGTATCTGCCGTCGGGCGCACGCTGGACTTGCTGCGCGAGTGCGCAGTCGTTCGACGGCGGCGCGAGCGTGACGCTGCCCGCACCGCTCGACACGCCGGTGATGCTGCTGCGCGAAGGCCGCGTGCTGCCGCTGAACGTCGCGGAACAGCATTTCGGGGCGCGCGCCGACACGCGCGGCTTCCTCGTCGCACCACGGATCGAGGATGGCGTCGCGTATGGCGAATGCGTCGAGGACGACGGCGAGACGGAAGCATGGCGCGACGGCGAATACGGACTGTGGCGCATCGAGACCGGCCGCGAAGCGTCCGGCGTGCTCGGCGTGTCGGTCCGCTGGGACGGCCGCCCGGCGCGCCCGGCCGAGCGCGTCGAAATCCTGCTGCCCGCGTCGCTGCAAGGCCCGATGGCCGTACGCAGCGCACGTGTCGAGCAGGATGCGCGGGACGGCGCATGGCGCCGCCTCGTCGTCGCGTTCGACCACTGAACCACTGAATCATGAGCAGCCCCTATCAGGCGGGCCGTTCGCGCGGTCCGCCGCCTGCCACAGAGGAGGCATTCAACCTCCCCTTGAAAAGATGAAGCACCCCGGAGATCGACAATGAAAGCACCCGTCAACCGTTATGCAATCCTCATTTTATCGGCCGCGTCGCTCGGTACGACCGCCGCTCATGCGCAGAGCAGCGTGACGCTGTACGGCGTCGTCGACGATTCGCTCGCGTACGTGAACAACCAGCAGGGACATTCGAACGTCTACATGCGCGACGGCAACCTGTACGCGTCGAAGTTCGGGCTGCGCGGCGACGAGGATCTCGGCGACGGCACGCACGCGATCTTCGACCTGCAGGCCGGCTTCAACCTGAATACGGGCGCGCAGGCCGCCGCCGGCACGATCTTCAATCGCCAGGCCTTCGTCGGCCTGCGCAACGCCAGCTATGGCACGGTCACGGCCGGCCGCCAGTACACCCCCTACTTCCTGTTGGTCGGCCCGTACGCGTCGAGCAGCTGGCTGACCGGCGCCACCGGGGCCCATCCGGGCGACATCGACGGCCTCGACACGACGATCCGCGTCAACAATTCGGTTACCTATACGTCCCCGACCTTCGCCGGGCTGACCGCGAGCGCAATGTACGCGTTCGGCGGCATTGCCGGCGCGACCGGCAAGGGCAACACGTTCAGCGCCGCGCTGCGCTACGCGAACGGGCCGGTCGGCATCGCGGCCGGCTACCTGCGGATCAACAGCTCGGGCTCGTCCGCCGGCTTCCTGAATCCGGCCACCGCGTCGTCGGGCAGCTTCGCGGTGTCCGTGCTGAACCAGGGCTACCTGAGCGCGAAAGCGGTCGAACAGGTGGCGGCGGCCGGCAACTACACGCTCGGCGACCTGACGCTGGGGCTCAACTATTCGAACGTGAAGTACTTGCCCGGCAACGGCTCGGCGTTCACCGACACGGCAGTGTTCAACACCTACGGCGCGCTTGCCGCATACCGCTTCACGCCGACGTTCTCGGTGGCCGGCGCATTCGCGTACACGCTCGCATCGAAGGCAAACGGTGTCGCGAGCGCGGCCCGTTATCAACAATATTCGCTGAAGGAGTCGTACAGCCTGTCGAAACGCACGACGCTCTACGCGCTGCAGGCGTACACGCATTCGAGCGGGCAGACGCTCGGCGCGCAAGGCGCCGGCCACATCGTCGACGCGGCGCCGATCGTCGGCGATTCGCAGCAGCTCACGCCGTCGACCACGCACGGCCAGTTCGTCAGCATGGCCGGGATCGCCGTCACGTTCTGAAACCCGCCCGGCGGCGCCTTCGGCGCGCCGCCTGTGCCCGGACGATACGCATGCCGTGCATGCCCGTCCGGGCGCCCGATCCGCGTTCGCCGCTGCCTTCGCGCCGCCGTTTTCCCCGCCCCGTCGGCTCGCCACGCACACCGCGCGGGTTTTCTCGATCGCCGTGATACCTTACAATTCGTCAGGTTTGCCCCTTCTGCATGCCCCCTTCTTGCAGTCCTGACACCGCGGTACACTCGACGCACGCCGTATCAGGGTCCGACGCGCCACAGGCGCGCCGGGCGGCGTCGCGCCTCGTTGCGCCCACAACTGGATGCCCGCCATGCCGGATTCCCGTCCCATGCCCCGCACGACATTCAAGCCGCAGGTCGTCCTGCCGGCGCTCGCCGTCATCGGCGCACTACTCGTCGTATGCGCACTGCACCCGAGCGAAGCCGGTGCGCTGTTCTCCGCCGGCCAGCAATGGGTCATCGCACGTTTCGACTGGTTCTACGTGCTCGCCGTCACCGGCTTCCTCGTGTTTCTCGTGCTGATCGCCGCCAGCGACTTCGGCAATATCCGGCTCGGCCCCGACGATGCCGAACCCGAATTCAGCTTCGTGTCGTGGACGGCCATGCTGTTTGCGGCCGGCATGGGCATCGGCCTGATGTACTTCGGCGTCGGCGAGCCGATGCAGCACTTCCTGAAGCCGCCGACCGTCGACCCCGGCACGCCTGCCGCCGCGCGCGAGGCGATGCTGATGACCTTCTTCCACTGGGGCTTCCATGCGTGGGCGATCTACGGGCTGATGGGGCTCGTGCTCGCGTACTTCGGCTTCCGCTACAACCTGCCGCTGACGCTGCGCTCGGGGCTGTATCCGGTGCTGCGCGAGCGCATCAACGGCTGGATCGGCCACACCGTCGATGCGTTCGCGCTGGTCGGCACGGTCGCCGGGATCGCGACGACGCTCGGCTACGGCGTGATGCAGCTGAGCGCGGGCCTGCATACGGTCGCCGGGTGGGACACGGGCAGCAACCTGTTCCGCATCGGGCTCGTCGCGGTGGTCGTGATCCTCGCGGGCGTGTCGGCCGCGACCGGCCTCGACAAGGGCGTGCGCCGGCTGTCCGAGCTGAACCTGCTGCTCGCGTTCCTGCTGCTCGCCTTCGTGGTCGTCGCGGGCCCGACGGCCTTCCTGCTGCGCGCGCTCGGCGACAACATCGGCCAGTACCTGTCGAGCCTCGTCGACCTGTCGTTCCGCACCTATGCGTATGCGCCGCCGCGCGAGGAAGGCTGGTTCGGCGGCTGGACGATCCTCTACTGGGCATGGTGGGTGTCGTGGTCGCCGTTCGTCGGCATGTTCATCGCGCGCATCTCGCGCGGCCGCACGATCCGCCAGTTCGTGATCGGCGTGCTGCTCGTGCCGACCGCGTTCAACCTCGTGTGGATGACCGTGTTCGGCAACAGCGCGATCTGGCTCGATACGCACGGCGCGGCCGGCGCGCTCGCGCAGACGGCGACCAACGTCGATGCGCTGCTGTTCCGCTTCTTCGATTTCCTGCCGTTGCCGCAACTGCTGTCGATCGTCGCGATCGTGCTGATCGCGGTGTTCTTCGTCACGTCCGCCGATTCGGGCGCGTTCGTGATCGACCAGATCGCGACGCGCGGCAGCGCGCAGTCGCCGGTCTGGCAGCGGCTGTTCTGGGCCGCGCTGCTCGGCGTGACGGCCGCGGTCCTGCTCGTCGCGGGCGGGCTCGGCGCGCTGCAGGCGATGACGCTGATCGCCGCGCTACCGGTGGCCATCATCATGCTCGCGCTCTGCTACGGGCTGTGGCGCGGGCTCGCGGCCGATCGCGCGCACTATTCGCAGGACGTCGCGCCTGCAACGAGCTTCTGGACCGGCCAGCACTGGCGCCATCGCCTGACGCACATCCTGCGGCAGACGACCGAGGCCGAGGCGCGCCAGTTCGTCGCGGAAACGGTCGAACCCGCGCTGCGCAAGGTCGCCGACGAGTTGCGCGCGAGCGGCGTCGATGCGCACGTGCAGCGCGACAGCGACGATGCGGTGCGGCTCACCGTGCCGACCGCCGAACACCGCGATTTCGTGTACGGCGTGCGCGTCACCGCGAAATCCGCGGCCGCGTTCCTGGTGCGCGAGGCGGCCGAACCCGACGAAGCGCGTGCGCACGTGTATGGCATCGTCACGTTCTTCGAGGACGGCCGGCTCGGCTACGACGTCGAATACCTGCGCGGCGACGAAGTGATCGCCGACGTGCTGCGCCAATATGAACGCTACGTGTCGCTGGCCGCGGACAAACGCACTCACCTGCTGAGCCGGGCTCCGGGACACGCGACGGAGGCCGAATGAGCGGGCTGCTGCACAGCCGCGCGGCCGACGTCATCGCGCTCGGCACCCTCGCCGTGCTGTACCTCGGCGGCGCGGGCCTCGCGCTGTGGCGAATCCGCGCCGCGGCGCCGCTCGGCAAGGTCTACTGGATCGTCTGCGCGGCGCTGCTCGCCGGCGGCGCCGTCGCGATGGGCGGCAACCTGTCGCCGGTGCCGAACAGCGGCGAGATGCCGCCCGGTTTCGCGCTCGGTGCCGAGGCCGTGCTGCTCGGCCTCGCGCTGGTGGCCGGTGGTTGCGCGTGGCTGATGCTGCGCGCGCGCAAACGCTGATACCCGCAGGCCCCGCTTCGTCACGCGCACACCGCAGCATGTGGGGCGAACGGGCCGTCGCCCCTTCCCTGATCCGCTGCTTTCACGCGACGCGTCATGCGGACGGCGCACGCGCCGTCACGAGCCAACACGCCGCATCGAAGCGCACCTCGGCGCCGTGCACGTACGGCTCGAACGCCGCGCGCATCGTATCGATCACGCGCCGCCGCGTCGCTTCGTCCGTCTCCAGCAACGCCAGGCCGACCGGGCCCAGCCGCGCAACGTAGTCGTCCAGCGCGGATTCCGGCAGCACACATGACCGCTCGACCGGCTCGATCGCAACATCGGCCCAGCCGCTGTCCGCCAGCACCGACGCGATCCGCTGGCGGTCGCCGAACGCGAACTGCCCCGGCGCGCCGGGCTGCCGCGCGGGCAGGTTCGGCAGCAGCGGCGCGGCCGCCCGCTCGGCCGTCGTCATGAACGGGTTGTCGGCCGCGCCGCGCCACGCGACGAACCGCATCTGCGCGGCGGGCCGCGCCGCCTGCCGCAGGTTCGCGAACGCCCGCACCGGATCGTCGAAGAACATCACGCCGAGGCGCGACACGATCAGGTCGACGCTCGCCGGCTCGAATGCATGCGTCTGCACGTCCGCGCACACGAACCGGGCAGGCAGGCCGCTGCGGTCGGCACGCGCCCGCGCGGCGTCGATCATCCGCGCCGAAATGTCGATGCCCGTGCACTGCGCGCTCGCACCGAGCCGCCTCGCGATCGCGAGCGTGACCGCGCCGGTGCCGCAGCCGACATCGAGCACGCGCGTGGCTGACGACGCGGCCGCGGCCGCCGCCAGCAGCGTTTCGAACGGCTCGAACATCCGGTCCAGCAGCACCTGCGCATCGACCCACGCGCGCCCCGACGGACCATTCCAGAGCGCGGCTTGCGCTTCGTTGGGCCGGTTGGTTTCCATCGTCGATCCCCTTCCGATTCATTGATGACGAACCGGACTGTGCTGCTTCAAGCCGGCTTGAAGTCAAGGCCGGCCCGTGCGCGCCTGCGTCGCGCCCCGTTTTTTTCACATTTCTTACATTCGCGCTGCGTATCGTTGACGACTTTCCTACGGTGCCTCCCCTCCCATGCGACGATTCCTCACGCGCGCGCTGCTCGTACGTTGCGCCCCTCTGGTTGCCCTCGCCACGCTGTCCGCGTGCTCGAATCACATCGATACGCCGGACGATCCGGCCAGCGCGTCGGCCAACGTCCAGGCCGCATGGGTCGAGATCGGCGATGCGAACCAGGCGATCGCGCGCGTCATCACGAACTACACGCCCGCGTCGGCCAGCGATCCGCTGTGCCCGCAGTTGACCGTCGACGGCAAGCTGTCGCGCATGACGCTGCGCGCAGCCGCCGCGACCGTCGCCCAGCGGCCGACCGCCAGCGACCCGGCCGATTCGAAACCATCGAGCTTCCCGGTGTCCGTCTGCGAGGCGACGCTGCCGGCCGGCGCGCAGGCGGCGAGCGTCGCGGGCCGCACGCTGCCGCTGCCGAAAGCGCAGCCGCAGCGCATCGCGATCATCGCCGACACGGGTTGCCGGATGAAGAAGGCCGACAACGCCTGGCAGGCGTGCAACGATGCCGCGGTCTGGCCGCTCGACACCATCGCGGCCAGCGTCGCGAAGCTGTCGCCGGATCTCGTGCTGCACGTCGGCGACTACCACTATCGCGAAAACGCATGCCCGCCGGACATCGCCGGCTGCAAGGACAGCCCGTGGGGCTACGGCTGGGATACGTGGCAGGCCGACCTGTTCCGCCCGGCCGCGCCGTTGCTCGCGAAGGCGCCGTGGGTCGTCGTGCGCGGCAATCACGAGGAATGCGCGCGGGCCGGCCAGGGCTGGTTCCGCTTCCTCGACCCGCGCCCGTATTCGGCCGCACGCTCGTGCGACGATCCGGCCAACGACAACAACGCGAACTATTCGGAACCCTATGCGGTGTCGCTCGGCGGCGGTTCGCAGGTGATCGTGTTCGATACCGCGAAGGTCGGCCGCACGCCGCTCAAGACGACCGACGCGCAGTTCGGCATCTACCAGAAACAATTCCAGACGGTCGCCTCGCTCGCGTCGAAGGCCGGCATGACGACGACGATCTTCACGAACCATCATCCGATCCTCGCGTTCGCGCCGATCGCCGGCAGCACGCCCGCGCCGGGCAACCTCGCGCTGCAATCGGTGATGTCGAGCCTCAACGCGCAGGCGTACTACCCGCCGGGCGTGCACGTCGCGCTGCATGGCCACGTGCATGATTTCCAGGCGATCAACTTCTCGTCCGGGCACCCGGCGACGATCGTGTCCGGCAACGGCGGCGACAACCTCGACGTCGCGCTGCCCGACCCGTTCCCGGCCGGCCTGACGCCCGCGCCGGGCGCCGTGATCGAGCGGCTGTCGCACAACAACAGCTTCGGTTTCCTGATCATGGAGCGCAACGCGGCACCGGCGACGGGCTGGGTGTTCCATGCGTATTCGGCGGCCGGCAAGCTACTCGCGTCGTGCAACCAGTCGGGCACGACGCTCGCCTGCGACAAGACGGGATTCATCGCGCCGTGAGTAAAGCAGTTCGATGTGAAGGCCACGGCGTACGCGGCCGGCGGACGCTGCACGCGCTTGCCGCCACCCTGTTCGCCGGCCTGACGCTCACGGCCCACGCCGCGCCTGCGGAAACGGTCCTGCTTCCGGGCGCACCGCCGTCGCGCGTCGTCGACACGATCGGCAACGGCACGCCGCAGGTGACCGGCAAGATCGACGCGGCCACCGCGCGCTTCGCGCCGGACCCGATGCTCGTCGCGCTCGGCCGCCGAATCTTCTTCGACCCGCGGCTGTCCGAGCCGCGCGGTATGTCCTGCGCGGGCTGCCACGACCCGGGCCGCGCGTTCGCGCCGACGCTGTCGGCCGCGGCGCTGGCGGGGCCTGGCGTGCCGGAAGGCAGCCGGCCCGGGCGCTTCAGCCAGCGCAATGCGCCGTCGCTGCTGTATGTGCGCTACGTGCCGCGCCGCCACTTCTACCAGGACGACGATGCGCCCGCGCCGTCGCCGTTCGGCGGCCTGTTCAGCGACGGTCGCGCGGATACGCTCGCCGAGCAGATCCGCGGGCCGCTGTTCGATCCGAACGAGATGAACAACCGGTCGCCGGCCGCGCTGCTGCGCAAGGTCAACGCGACCGAGCTCGCGCCCGATCTCGCCGCACGCTTCGGCGCGCCGGTGCGGCGCGATCCCGAACAATTGGTGCGTGCGCTGGGCTCGGCCGTCGAAGCCTACCTGCAGAGCGACGAGATGGCGCCGTTCACGTCGCGCTTCGATGCGTTCCTGCGCACGCGCAAGCCGCTCGCGCCGGCCGAGATGCGTGGCCTCGCGCTGTTCAGGAATCCGGACAAGGGCAATTGCATGACCTGCCACACGCTGTCGGACACGTCGAGCCGCCCGGAACGCTCGCTGTTCACCGATTTCGGCTACGACGCGATCGCGGTGCCGCGCAACCGCGCGCTGCCGGCGAACCGCGACCCGCGCCATTTCGACAACGGGCTATGCGATACCGCGCGGCGGCTGCGCTGGCCCGAACCGACGCAATGGTGCGGCTACCTGCGCACGCCCGGGCTGCGCAACGTCGCGGTCAAGCAGACGTTCATGCACAACGGCGTGTTCACGACGCTGCGCGACGCGGTCGCGTTCTACAACACGCGCTCGACCGATCCCGGCTTCTGGTATCACGGCGCCAAGACGTTCGACGACGTGCCGGCCGCCTATCGCGGCAACATCAACGTCAACTCGACGCCGATGAACCGCCGGCCCGGCACGCCACCCGCGCTGACCGACGCGGAAATCGACGACATCGTCGCGTTCCTCGGCACGCTGACCGACGCGCGCTATACGGGCCGCGCCGCCCCGACCGCCCCCGCCGCCCGGATCACGCGCACCGCCGCGCCGGTGCGCTGACCCTGGCCGAACGGCCAGCCGACGCGCGCCCGCTTGCGGTTACCGCAAACACTGGTTATATTTACAGTACTGTATTTATGAACAGTGAGGTGCGCGATGGAACATCTGGTCCGTATCGTCAACGACACCGATCGCCAAGTGCTGGCGTGGCTGCGTGCCCAGGTCGGCGATGCCCGCGTCGAGCGCGCGGCACGTCAGCTCGGGCATACGCGCAAGCCCTTTCCGTCGGCCGTCTGCCGATATCTGGGCATGAGCGCGCCGGCCACGCTGCGGCCTGCCGCCGCCCGGCCGCGCGCGGCACGCGATTTCTCGGTGGGCGATCGCTACCTGTCGCTGATTCGCCAGCACCTCGCCACGCACGCGGTCGGCCGATGAAATGGCGGCGGCTCGCCGCTTCGGTCCCGCGTCCGGCCGGCGCACTCGCGTATTCGCAAGTCCGGCCGGCCGCCGCCGTCGCGCTTACGCGGCCGCCATGGCTTCCCGTACGAGTCGGCCGAGCGTGTCGAACGCTGCCTCGTGCACCGCATCGAATACGCGCGTGCAGGCGAGCCGGATATAGCCGTCGAAACGGTCCGAATTCGAGAAGATCGAACCGGGCGCGATCTTGACGCCATGTGCCAGCGCGGCGTCGAACAGCGCATCGGAGCGCACGCCTTCCGGCAGCGCGATCCACAGCAGCATCCCGCCCGGCGGCTGGTTCATCCGCGTGCCGGCCGGGAAATGCCGCGCAATCGCGTCGATCGTCACGTCGCGCTGCACGCGCAGCTGTTCGCGGAACCGGTGCAGGTGCCGATCGAACGCGCCCGAGCCCACGAATTCGGCCGCCACGGCCTGCAGCAGCGCGGCGTTGTGCCGGCTGTGCGCGAATTTCAGCATCCTCACGCGCGCATGCCAGCGGCCCGCACTCATCCAGCCGAGCCGCATCCCGGGCGCCAGCACCTTGTTGAACGACGGGCAGTAGATCACCGTGCCGTCGCAATCCCATGCCTTGACCGGCCTGACCGCGTGCGGCGCCTCGACGAGCTCGCGATAAGGCTCGTCCTCGATCACGGCCACACCGTGGCGCGAGCACAGCGCGACGAGCGCGGCCTTGCGCTCGTCGGGCATCACGCAGCCGAGCGGGTTTTGCAGGTTCGGCACGACGACCACGGCCCGGATGTCCGGATAGGCTGCCAGCGCCACGTCTAGCGCCTCGATCGACAGGCCCGTCGTCGGGCTTGCCGGGATTTCGAGTGCCCGCAGGCCAAGGCTTTCGAGCAGCTGGATCAGCCCGAAAAAGGCCGGCGATTCGATCGCGATCGTGTCGCCGGGCCGCGCGACCGCACGCAGCGCGAGATTCACCGCGTCGACGCCGCCGCTCGTCGACATCACGTCGTCCGGCGTCAGCGTCACACCGTAGGACAACGCGCGTTTGGCCATCGTCTGCCGGAATTCGGGCGAACCGCCGACGGGCCCCGCATCGGTCAGCAACGTGGGTTTGCGCCGCAGCAGCCGGATCGCCAGCGCCTGCAGGCGCTCGGTCGGATACAGCGCGGCATGCGCGGAGGCGCCGCCGAGATTCAGCGCATCGGTCGCCGCGTTCGCACGGTCGATCACGCGCGAGACGCGTTCGTGCAGCCCCGCGAACGGCGGCTCGACACTCAGCGGCGGCCCGTCGCTTTCCGGCAGCGTGTCGAGCATGGCTGCCGCGCGGCGGCGCACGAAGTAACCCGAACGCGGTTTCGCATCGCACCAGCCCGTATCCTCGAGCCGCCGGAACGCCTGGATCGCGGTCGACAGGCTCACGCCGTGCTGCGCCATGCACGCACGGACCGACGGCATCCGGTCGCCGGGCGACAGCGTGCCGGCCGCGATGATGCGGCGGTAATGTTCGGCGAGCCGTTCGTAAAGCGGCTCGCCGTCCATCGGCAAAGGCGTACGGGAAGCGTCGGCGAAAGGCGTCATGCGGACCATCGTGCCCGTGCCCCATCGCGCACGCCAGATACAGATTCGGGGGAAACCCACCGATACAGCAGCGCGAAACCGCCGCCTGCACCGCAACAGATTCCCGTCCCCTGAATCTGTCGTGCGCGCGTCCGTTTCCCTAACCTGATTGCACGCTGTCGCCTCGTCGTCGCGAGGCCGCGCAACCGGAGCAACCGGGAAAAGGAATCGCCATGCGGACGCAACACCTCCGGCTCGACGCCGGGCAAAGCCACTTTGCGTGGTTCGACAAGGGCAGTCAGTTGATCGTGCTGGATGGCGCGCTGGCGGTCACGCTGCGCCACGGCGGGCTCGACTGGCTGCCCGATGCACCGCAATACATTCGCCGCGAACTCGACGAGGGCGAATGCCTGACGCTCGAAACCGCCGGTCACGTCGCGTTGTCGGCTTGCGGCCGCGGCGTGGTCAGCACGGCGATCGTGGCCCCCTCGGGCCGAAGCAGCATGCTCGCGGTGTGGCGCGACATCCTGCGCCGACTGGCCGGGCGACTGCACGGCGGCCGGCACGTGAGCGAGCATGTCTGACATCGCGGCTTGCCCGCCGTGAGCCACGCCGGAAAGTCACCGCATCATCGCGGTGACCGATGCACCCGTGATGTTCCGTGCAATCGTGCCAAGCGAACGTCCCGCGCGTCACCGCCCGTTCCGCCAGCGCTCGATCCACTCGAACAACGCCATCCCGGCCAGCATCGCGACGACGAACCCGATCCCCTTGGCCGACCCGAAGCCGATCGACACGATCGCGGGCCCCGGACAGAACCCGGCAATACCCCAGCCGATGCCGAACGCCGCACTTCCCGCGACCAGACGCACGGTAATCGTCCGCACCGCCGGCAGTTGCATCGGCAGGCCGAGCCAAGAGCGGGTCCGGCGCTTCGCCCACGCGAACGCGAACACCGCAACACCGGTCGCGCCCGCCATCACGAACGCGAGCGACGGATCCCAGCGGCCCGCCAGGTCGAGAAAACCGAGCACCTTCTGCGGATCGGCCATGCCCGACACGATCAGGCCGACGCCGAACAGCAACCCCGCCAGAAACGCGAATCCTGCCTGCATGTCAGCCTCCCGCCACGTGCAGCCGCACGAAGACGGTCGCGAAGCCCGCGACCATGAAGGTCGCCGTCGCGACCACCGAACGCAGCGCCCCGCGCGACATCCCGCATACGCCGTGACCGCTCGTGCAGCCGCCCGCGTACCGCGTGCCGATCCCGACCAGCAGCCCGGCCGCGAGCAGTTCAGGCCAACCGGCGTCGATCCGGGGCGTCAGGCTGCTCCCGGCGACGTGCATCGCAACGGGCGCGACGATCATCCCGGCGATGAACGCGACGCGCCAGCCGCGCTCCGCGCCGCCCGCGGCGAGCAAGCCGCCGACGATCCCGCTGATGCCGGCGATCCGGCCGTTGAACGCGACGAGCCACGCGGCCGCGAGCCCGATCAGCACGCCACCGGCCAGCGACAGCCACGGCGTGAAATGAAGCGCATCAATCTGCATCGCGCGCCTCCTTCGCGGTCGCCCCGCAGAACTGCTCGTACAGCACGCCCATCACCGCGACCACGGCCGGACTGTCGAGCGAATAGCGGATGGTCTTGCCTTCCCGGCGGGTACGAACCAGCGCGTTGTCGCGCAACACGCCGAGCTGCTGCGACAGCGTCGGTTGATGGATGTCCAGTCGCGCCTCGAGATCGCTCACGCAGCACTCGCCCTGCGACAGTTCGCACAGCAGCAGCAGCCGGTCGGGATTCGACATGACCTTGAGGAGCGCACAGGCCGATTCGGCGGCGGCGCGCATCTGATCGGGCGCGGGCAGCCCGGCGGGGAGATCGTCGTTCATCGGAGCGGGAATACGATTAAAGAATGAACATTATATTCATTTATATAATGTTGTATCCCGCTGCTTGCCGGACCGGCAATCCGGCCGCCCCTCCTTCGATCAGGCCTGCCTGCCCGCCATTCCGTCGGCGGCCGCCGCGCGTACCACGCCCGCGCGCACCACGCCGAGCGCCAGTACCGCGACCGCCGCGATCACGCATGGCGCGGCAACGACGGCGAACGCGGTCGACAGCGGCACGCCCATCGCCAGCATCGCGCCGCCCGCCATCGAGCCGACCACCGAGCCGCCGCGACCGATCCCGTTCGCCCAGCTCACGCCGGTCGTCCGGCACTCGGTCGGATAGAACGCGGCCGATAGCGCGTTCGCCCCCACCTGCGAGCCGGATACGCAGAAGCCGGCGGCGAACACCGCGAGCGCGGCACCCCACGGCGACGCGGCGAACACGCCGATCGCCGCGACGCACGCACCGGCCGCCGCATAGCTGCAGGCCAGCACGCGATGCGGATCGAAGCGGTCCATCAGCCAGCCGAGAATGATCGCGCCGAGCGTGCCGCCGACCTGGAACATCGCGGTCACGCGCGCGGCCGTCTGCAGCGTCGCGCCAGTCGTGCGCAGCAGCGTCGGCAGCCAGCTCGACAGCAGGTAAATGACCAGCAAGCTCATGAAGAACGTGAGCCACAGCAGCAGCGTGCCGCGCAGCAGGTCGGCGGCGAACAGCCGGCCGAGCGGCGACCCGGCCGGCTTTCCGGCGGGCGCGATGAACGACGCATGCGCGAGATGCGGATCCGGTGCGATACGGCCGAGCATCGTCGCGATCCGCGCAGACGGCGCGCCCTGGTTGACGAGATAGCGCACCGACTCCGGCAGTCGCCACGCGAGCAGCGGCAGGAGCAGCAGCGGCGCCGCGCCGCCGACGACCAGCACCGCGCGCCAGCCGTGGTGCTCGATCAGCGACGCGGCCGCGAGCCCGCCGAGCGCGGAACCGATCGTGAAGCCGCAGAACATCGTCGTCACGAGCAGCGAGCGACGGCGCGCCGGGCAGTATTCGGACGTCAGCGTGATCGCATTCGGCATCGCGCCGCCGAGCCCGAGCCCGGTCACGAAGCGCCACACGATCAGCTCGGTCAGGCTACCCGCGCTCGCCGACGCGGCACTCGCGATGCCGAAGCACGCGACGCATGCGAGCAGCAGGCGCTTGCGGCCGAACCGGTCGCCGAACGGCCCGAACACGAGCGCGCCGGCCATCAGCCCGGCCAACCCCGCGCCGAATACCGGCGCGAGCCGCGCGGGCGACAAGCCCCATTCCGCGCGGATGACGGGTGCGATGAACCCGATCGACGCGGTATCGAATCCGTCGATCGCGACGATCAGAAAGCACAGGACGACGATCGCGGCCTGAAACGGCGCAATGCGATGCCGGTCGATCCATTCGCTGACGTCGATGGACAGCGTATCGGCCATGATGGTGTCTCCTCCAGGAAGGCGGCGCGCGTCGTCTGTCGTTGAAATGCGCGCCGCCGGAATCGGGCTGAACGGGTGCGCTATGCGGCCGTCTTCAGGCAATCCTCCGCACGCCAGCCGTGCAGCCAGTCGAGCGCGTCGTAGAACTGCGCGTCCGTGCGCCCGACCCACAGCCCGTTGCGCACCTGCCGCTCGACGCCCTTCGCGTGGTAGATCCGCCCCATCTCGCGCGCCGAATACAGCACGCGTGCGGTGCGTGGAATCCGCACGCGTTCGTACAGCGCGAACGCGGCCTCGAAATCGCCGTCGGTCTGCGCAACGGCCGCGCCGAGCGTCACCGCGTCCTCGAGCGCCTGGCACGCGCCCTGCGCGATGTATTGCGTCATCGGATGCGCGGCGTCGCCGAGCACCGTCGCACGGCCCGCGCTCCAGCGCTCGACCGGATCGCGGTCGGCGGTCGCCCAGCGCTTCCATGACGTCGGCCGGTCGAGCATCTGTTTCGGCAGCGGATGGATGCCGTCGAAGTACGACAGCACTTCTTCCTTGCTGCCGTCGCGCACGCCCCAGGTCTCCTGCTCGCGGCTGTGGAACGTGACGACCAGGTTGTACTGGCGCCCGCCGCGCAGCGGATAGTGAACCAGATGGCAATGCGGGCCGGCCCATACGACCGGCGCATTGATCTGCAAATCCTTCGGCATGTTGTCGACCTCGACCACCGCGCGATACACGACATGGCCCGTCACGCGATGCGCATCGCCGATCAGCGCCTGACGGATCGCGGATTTCACGCCGTCGCAGCCGATCACCGCGTCGGCACGATAGCGTTCGCCGTGCTGGTCGATCACGGTCACGCCGTTGCCGTCCTGCTCGAACCCGCACACCTGCGTGCTCGTCCGGAATTCGATCAGCGGATGATCCTTGACCGCCTCGTAGATCGACAGGTGAATGTCCGCGCGATGAATCACCGCATACGGATTGCCGAAACGGTCGCGATACGCGGCGCCCGTATCGATGCGCGCGACCTCGCGTGCATCGATCGCATCCATCAGTTGCAGCCAGTCGGTCAACACCGCGCGACCGCGCGCCGCCTCGCCGACACCCAGCGCATCGAGCGCGTTGAACGCGTTCGCGGCGAGCTGGATGCCCGCACCGATCTCGCCGATCCGTTCTGCCTGTTCGAGCAGCTTCACGCGAATGCCCTGACGCGCGAGCGCCAGCGCCGTCGCGAGCCCGCCGATACCGCCGCCGATCACGAGTACGCGCCGGCCGTTGTTGATTGTCTCGCCCATGTTCGTCTCCTGCGTCTATGACGCGATTCGTGTTACGCGACGTAGTCCGGTTGCCGCTGCGGTTGCGCGGCCTCGAACGCCGGTTCGTGCCGCGCGTGCTCGACCACCGCGAGGCAGCGCGGATACGCGCTCAGGTCGCAATCCATCCGCAACGCGTTCGCGACCTGCGGCACCAGGCACACGTCGGCCAGCGTCGGCGCATCGCCGAAACACCACGGGCCCGCGTTCGCGCGGGCCAGCAGCCGCTCGACGCCGGCCATCCCTTCCGCGACCCAGTGCCGGTACCACGCACTCTTCTGTTGCGGCGTGACCTTCAGCTCGCTGTCGAGATAGCGCAGCACGCGCAGGTTGTTGACCGGATGGATGTCGCAGGCGATCAGCGCGGCGAGTTCCAGCACGCGCGCCCGGCGCCGCGGTTCGAGCGGAATCAGCCGAGGCGTCGGCTGGATCTGGTCGAGGTAATCGAGGATCGCGAGCGACTGGCCGAGACGGAAATCGCCGTCGGTCAGCGCCGGCACCGCGGCCGACGGGTTCACCTGCGCGATGTAATCGGCGTCGCGATGCTCGCCGGTGCGGATGTTCACCGGCAGCGTGTCGTACGGCAGCCCTTTCAGCGCGAGCGCGATGCGCACCCGGTAGGAAGTCGAACTGTTGAAGAAGCTATGCAGTTGCACGATGTGACCTTTCGAGGAAAGCGACGAACGGGCGTCAGACCACACGCACGGTCAGCTCGCCGAGACGCTCGACGCCGACCTTCATCACGTCGCCCGCGACCACCGGCCCGACCCCTTCGGGCGTGCCGGTAAAGATCACGTCGCCCGGTTCGAGGCGGAAGAACTTCGACAGGTCGGCCACCGTTTCCGCGACCGACCAGATCAGGTGCGACACGTCGCTCTTCTGCCTGGTCGCGCCGTTGACGGTCAGCCACAGGCCGCCCTGCTCGACATGTCCGACGTCGCTCGCCCGATGCACGGGCCCGAGCGGCGCCGAACGGTCGAACGCCTTGCCGATTTCCCACGGCCGCCCCATCTCGCGCATCTTCATCTGCAGGTCGCGGCGCGTCATGTCGAGGCCCACCGCATAGCCCCACACGTGGTCGAGCGCGCGTTCGAGCGGAATGTCCGAACCGCCCTTGCCGATCACCGCGACGAGTTCGGCTTCATAGTGATAGTTCTGCGTCTGCGACGGATACGCGAGATCGAGCGTCTCGCCGTACGCCACCGGCACGATCGAATCGGCGGGCTTGCAGAAGAAGAACGGCGGCTCGCGATCGGGATCGAAGCCCATCTCGCGCGCATGGGCCGCGTAGTTGCGGCCGACGCAATAGACGCGGCGAACCGCAAATCGGGCATCGCTGCCGGCAACGGGCAGCGCTACCGGCGCTTCGGGCGGGAATACGAAAGTCATGAACGGCTCCAGCGTAGACATGAATGAAGGGGCGCGCGCCGCGACTTCGGCGGCGCGCGGAAAACGGATCGTGGACGGCCGCCGGCGTCAGTCGCGCGCTTCGCGCAGCAGGTTCAGCGCGGACAGCACGGGCCGGTCGGAATAGCTGAACAGCACGCTGTCGGACGACGCCGACAACCGCACCGGCGCCCACGACGGCGCGACGAAGATGTCGTGCGGCGCGAACGCGAACGCCCGGTCGCCGATCAGCGCGGCGCCGCTGCCTTCGACGACGCAATAGATCGTCGCGTCGGTACTGCGATACGTGCGGCCGTCGAAGCCCGCGGGCAGGAACTGCATGAAGGTGGCGATGGTCGGCATCGGCCAGCCGCCCGTCGCGGGGTTCACGTAGCGCAGCTTCACGCCGTCCCACGCATCGAGTTCGCCGTTCCGGTACAGCGCGTCGAGCGCCTCGCGGCTGCGCGCATACGGATAGCTGAACACCGGCGACGTCGGATCGCTCACGCGATGCCGCACCGGCACCATGTTGTGACCGAAGCGCGCGAAGCTGTCGCCTTCCGGACGATTCACCGGCTGCACGGCTTCCGGGAAGTTCTCCGCGAAACCGGCGTCGAGGTGCGCGAGCAGCGGGATGTCGAGCCCGTCGAGCCACACGACCGGCTCGCCGCCGTCTTCCACCGACGGATTGCCGTGGTCGTGCCACGCCCACGACGGCGTGATGATGAAGTCGCCCGGATGCATCGTCGTGCGCTCGCCGTTCACGGCCGTCCACGCGCCGCGCCCTTCGACGATGAAACGCAGCGCCGACTGCGTATGACGGTGGCTCGGCGCGATCTCGCCCGGCAGGATCAGCTGCAGCCCCGCGTACAGGCTCGGCGTCATGCTCGACTTGCCCGGCAGCCCAGGGTTCTCCAGCACCAGCACGCGACGCACCGCTTCTTCGGCGCTGATCACGCTGCCGGCCTGCATCACGAGGTCGCGTATCTGTGCGTACTTCCAGATCGCGGCCTGCGCGGCCGGCTGCGGCGAGGTCGGCACGAGGTTGTGCAGCGATTCCCACAGCGGCGCCAGGCGCTGCTCGGCGATTCGTGCGTAGTAAGCGGCGCGCGTCGCGTCCGGATGAGTCGTCATGATGTCTCCTGCGGGTCGGCCGATCGGCGTCGGCGCTATGTCGGGGCGGGAACCGTACTGCAGTCCGTCAGCAGATTTATATTCGACGCAGACATACCCGGTAAAATGGTCAAATCATCTGATCCATATATTTCTGGATATACCTACCTGCAACGAGGCATGCAATGGACTGGACCCACCGGCTGCGTCTGCGGCATCTGCAGGTACTGTTGAGCCTGGCCGGCACCGGCAATCTGAGCCAGTCGGCGGTCGCGCTCGCGACCACGCAGCCGGCGCTGTCGAAATGGCTGAAGGAGCTGGAAGAGGATGTCGGGCTGCCGCTGTTCGAGCGGCATGCGCGCGGGCTGCGGCCGACGCCTTACGGCGAAGCGCTGATCGAGCACGCGCGCCGCGTCGAAGCGCAGCTCGACATCGCGCGCGACGACATGGCCGCGTTGCGCGAAGGCGGCAGCGGCCTCGTGACGATCGGTACGTCGGGCGTCGCGGCGGCCGACACGGTGCCGTTCGCGGTGTCGCAGCTGCTGAAACGCATGCCGCGCGCGCAGGTGCGGCTCACCGAAAGCACGATGAACCAGTTGATGCCGCAGCTCGCGCGCAGCGAACTCGATATCGTCGTCGGCCGTTCGGGTTCGACGTCCGTCGATCCGCTGCTGCATGCCGAAGCGTTGTACGTCGATCCGGTCGTGTTCGTCGCGCGGCCCGACCACGCACTCGCCGGCGCGACGTCGCTCGGCTGGGACGACGTGCTCGCCTATCCGTGGATCGTGTGGCCGGCGGGTACGCCCGTCCACAATGCGCTGGAAGCCGCGCTGCACGCCGCCGGCCGCGTGCAGCCGCCGCACTGCGTCGAATCGAATTCGTCGATTCTCAACCTCACGCTGCTGAACAACACCGACCTGCTCGGCGTCGCGTCGCACCGCGCCGCGCGGCGCTTCGCGCAACTGAACGCGATCCGCATCCTGCCGATGGAACTCGAGGGCCAGGGCGCGGTATCGATGTACTGGCACCCCGACAGCGCGAACCGCGCGGCCGTGGCCGCGACGATCGAGTGCCTGCGCGCCTGTGCGGCACCGCAGGTTGGCGGATGGGAGAAAGTGAAGGTGGAATGAAAGGCGCGGCCCGGCGCGAACCGGGCCGCTTCACCGCGACGCCGCACGCATCATGCGCCGTCGCAGGGCCCCGTACCGTCGAGCATCAGCGTGCCGACCCGCGCGGGCACGAGCGGCGTGCGCGGCGCCGGCGGCGTCCAGCCGAACAGCGTCTGTGCGGCTGCACCGCACACGCGGCCCTGGCACGCGCCCATCCCGCAACGCGACTGCAGTTTGGCGGCCGTCCAGCCCGGTTCCCGCGCGACCGCATCGAACCGCACGTCTTCGCAACGACACAGCAGCGTGTCGGGCCGCGCGAGCCGGCGGATCGGCTCCCGGATCGCGAAGCGCTCGCGTACGGCCTCCGCGAAAGCCTGCCAGTGCGCGCGCCGCGCGACCCGCGCGGCCAGTCGTGCAGTCTGCCCGGTCGCTGCGTACCCGGCGATTTCGCCTTCGACCATCGCCAGCTCGCTGCCGCCGACGCCCGTGCACTCGCCCGCCGCGAAATACCCGTCGCGACTCGTGCGCTGGTGTGCGTCGACCGCCACCGCGCCGTGCTCGATCCGGCAGCCGAGATGACGCGGCAGCACGGTATTCGGCACGAGGCCGAAGCCGCACGCGAGCCGGTCGCAGTCGACGTCGAATTCGCGATCGCCCTGGCGAATCCGCACGCGTTCGAGCCGCTGGTCGCCGAACGCCTCGACGACGTACGCAGCCGGCCGATAAGCAGCCGTGACGAGCTTCGCGGCCTGCGCGAGCTTCGACGGCCAGCGCCACAGCCCCGCGCCGAAGCCAGCGACGTCGCCCCATGCGGCCTGTTCGAGCACGTGCGACACGCGTGCGCCGGCCTGCCGGGCCGTCGCCGCGCTCGCCAGCAGCAGCGGCCCGCTGCCCGCGATCACCGTGCGCTGCCCGCGCACGTCGAGCCCGTACTTGATCAGCGCCTGCAAGCCGCCCGCGCCGGTCACGCCCGGCAGCGTCCAGCCCGGAAACGGCAGCAGCAGCTCGCGCGCGCCGCAGCAGAGAATCAGCGTCCGGAAATCGAGCAGCAGCCCGCGTTCGTCGTCCTCGAGCAGCAGCGTGCCCGGCTGCGTTTCGGCGACGATGCGCGTCGCCGCGAGATGCGTGACGTTCGGCTGTCGCAGCACGGCAAGGCGTTCGGCGGCGGCCGGCGTCGGTGCGGACGCTGCCGGCTGCCGCCAGATCTGCCCGCCCGCGCGCGGGTTGTCGTCGACGATCGCAACCGTCGCGCCGCTGCGCGCGGCGGCTCGTGCGGCCGACAGCCCGGCCGGGCCCGCGCCGACGATCGCGACGTCGACGCTCAATCGTTCCTGATTCATCGCGTGCGCTCCACCTGCATGCCGTCGCGGCACAGCGTCTGGCACGCCAGCCGGCGCCGGCCGTCGATCGTCATCCGGCATTCCTGGCAGATGCCCATTCCGCAAAACGGCGCACGCGCCGCACCCGTGCACGACACGCGCGTCATGTCGTCGCCGCTCGCCGCGACGGCGGCCGCGACGGTCGCGCCGTCGGCCACCGTCAGCGCGCGGCCGTCCAGATGAATGATCATGTCCGCCTCCGCCGGGCCGCCCCAAGGAGGCTGACCGCCCCCGCGGGGGGCAGCGAACAAAGTGAGCGTGGGGGTCGTTTCATCTCAGCCTCCGCCGGGCCGCCGCAAGGGCGTAGCAGGGAATTCGCAGCGCATCGCTCTGCGCCTGCGTAGCGGGCCGGCTTTGCAAAGCCGGCCGTGGACGGCTGACGGCCCCCGCCGGAGGCACCTTGCATGGGACCGGCGTAAGCGCTGAAGCGCCAACGCCGGCCGACGGCGAACGAAGTAAGCGTGGGGATGGTTTCATGTCAGCGCTCCAGCTACGGGGGACGCGGTCAGGAAGCGTCCCGGCAAATACGGTTCGATCTCGATGGGCGGCCGCTCGCCGGCCATCAGCGCGGCGACGAGCCGCGCGCTGCCCGGTGCGGTCGTCACGCCGAGCCCTTCGTGCCCGACCGCGAGCCACACGCCCGGCCGCGCCGGGTGCTCGCCGAGCAGCGGCAGGCCGTCGGGACTCGCGGAGCGAAAGCCGGTCCAGGCGCGGATGCCGTTCAGATCGGCCAGCGCCGGCAGATAGCCGACCGCGCGGCGCAGCATGCGCGCGAGCACGGGCGGCTCGACCTGCGCGTCCTCGGTGTCGAACTGGCGCGACGAGCCGATCAGCAACTGACCGGTCGGCCGCGGCTGCACGTTGAACGCGACCGACGTGCCGTCGCTCGCGTGCGCGCTCGCCGCATAGCCCAGCTCGACGAGCTGGTGCGACACGTGGCCCGGATAGCGGTCGGTAATCAGCAGATGCCCTTTTTTCGGGCGCAGCGGCAATTCGGGCAGCAGCGTACGCGCCGCGACGCCGTTCGCGACCACCACGCGCTCCGCGCGCAGCACGTCGCCGCTTGCGAGCGTCACGCTCGGGCCATCGACCGCGACGGCCCGCTCGCGGCGCACCGTGACGCGCGGCGCGCGCTGCAGCAGCCAGTTCGCGGTGACGGGTGCGTAGAGAATCGCGTCGCCAGGAATCTTCAGCGCGCCGCCGAGGCCCGCGCGCAGCATCGGCTCCAGTTGCGCGAGCGCCGCCGCGTCGATCAGCTCGCCGGCCACGCCGTGCGCGGCGAGCGTCGCCTGCTTCGCGCGCGCCAGATCCATCTCGTGCGCATCGGCCGCGAGCCACAGCGTGCCGCAGTTGCGGTAGGCGCAGCCGTCGGGCATCTCGCCGCTCAACGCGCGCCACAGTTCGATCGAGTAATGGCTCAGCGCGAGCTCCGCCGCGTTGTCGTCCATCGCGACGAGGTGCCCCATGCCTGCGCCGGTCGCGCCGCCGCTCGCATCGTCGACGACGAGCACGCGCAGCCCGCGCTGCGCGAGTTCGTGCGCGCACGCCGCGCCGACGATGCCGGCGCCGATCACGACGACGTCGGTCTTCGCTTCGCTCACGACCCGATGCCCCAGCCGAACGGATCGTCTTCCTCGATCAGCAGCGTCGCTTCCGCGCTCAGGTGCGCGCTGCCGCGAATCGTCGGCACGATGCCGCCGTCGGCCCGCTCGTAGCTCGCGTGAAACACGCTGCCGATCACGCTCGCCTGCCGCCACACGGCGCCCGGTGCGAGCTTGCCGTCGGCCGCGAGGCACGCGAGCTTCGCGCTCGTGCCGGTGCCGCACGGCGAACGGTCGTACGCGAGGCCCGGGCACAGCACGAAGCTGCGGCTGTCGTGCTCGGGATCGTCGGCGAACAGCTCGATGTGGTCGATCTCGCCGCCGTTCGCGCCGGTGATGCCCGCGCGTTCCAGCCCTTCGCGCACGGCCGACGCATACGCGGTGAGCGCCGCGACGTTGTCGCCGGCGACGCGCTGCCCGTGGTCGCTGATCAGGAAGAACCAGTTGCCGCCCCACGCGATGTCGCCCTTCACGGGGCCGTATCCCGGCACGTCGAGCGCGACGCCCTGCGCGTGGCGATACGCGGGCACGTTGCGCACGCTGACCGACAGGTCGTCGTGCAGCGTCGCCTCGACGGTGCCGACCGGCGTCTCGATCCTGTGCACGCCCGGCGCGATGCGTCCCATGTGATGCAGCGTGCGCACGACGCCGATCGTGCCGTGCCCGCACATCCCGAGATAGCCGCTATTGTTGAAGAAGATCACGCCGGCCGCCGCGTCGGGCGCTACCGGGTCGCACAGCAGCGCGCCGACCAGCACGTCGCTGCCGCGCGGCTCGAGGATGCACGCGGTGCGGTAACGGTCGTGCTCGCGCGCGAGCACGTCGCGCCGCTCGGCCATCGTGCCGTTGCCGAGCGACGGAAAGCCGGACACGACGAGCCGAGTGGGTTCGCCGCCCGTGTGCGAATCGATGATCTGGATGCGCTTCATCATGAGCCGTCCGAAGTGGGGAAAGGAGCATAGCTTCCTCCGTCGCGCGTCCGTCCGCTTGTGGCTTTTCGATGAGGACGACGACGAAATCGGCATAGTGCGATGCGCCCCTCCCGCCCCTGCCGGCCACTGTGCCGATTTCGTCATTTTGCTCCGCGATACGACTCAAGCGTGATGGGCGTTTGCGCGGCGATACTGGTTGCCACACCGACACACCCGTCGGCCGACCGATACGAACGTAGGAGATTTCAGTGAGCCGAAACGCCATTCAGTGGACCGGGGTTTTCCCGGCCGTCAGCACCCAGTTCAAGCCGGACTTTTCCCTCGACATCGACGCCACGCACCGCGTGGTCAAGAACCTGGTGAACGACGGCGTGTCGGGCCTCGTGGTCTGCGGCACGGTCGGCGAAAACACGTCGCTGTCGACGAGCGAGAAGCTGCAGGTCATCGAGGCCGCACGCGACGCGGCCGGCGGCAAGATTCCGGTGATCGCCGGCATCGCCGAATTCACGACCGAATTCGCGCGCAACACGGTGCGCGAAGCGCAGCGCGTCGGCGTCGACGGCGTGATGGTGATGCCCGCGCTCGTCTACTCGGCGAAGCCGCACGAAACCGCCGCGCACTTCCGCGCGGTCGCGACGAGCACCGACCTGCCGGTGATGGTCTACAACAACCCGCCGATCTACAAGAACGACGTGACGCCCGACGTGCTGATCGCGTTGCAGGATTGCGAGAACATCGTCTGCTTCAAGGATTCGTCGGGCGATACGCGCCGCTTCATCGACCTGCGCAATGCGGTCGGCGATCGCTTCGTGCTGTTCGCGGGCCTCGACGACGTCGTGGTCGAGAGCATCGCGGTCGGCGCGGAAGGCTGGGTGTCGGGCATGTCGAACGCGTTCCCGAAGGAAGGCGAGACGCTGTTCCGCCTCGCGAAGCAGAAGCGCTTCGACGAAGCGCTCGCGCTGTATCGCTGGTTCATGCCGCTGCTGCACCTCGACGCACGCCCCGACCTCGTGCAGTGCATCAAGCTGTGCGAAGAGCTGGTCGGCCGCGGCAGCGCGATCACGCGCCCGCCGCGCCTCGCGCTGCAAGGCGACACGCTCGCGGAAGTGAAGGCCATCGTCGCGAAGGCGCTCGAAACGCGCCCGGCGCTGCCCGACGTCGGTCTCTGATCGACGCCCCTGCGGCGGCGCGCGGGCTTGCCCCTGTTCGTCGCCGTCCGCGGTCCGGCATGGCCTGCGGGCCCGTTCACCGGCGGCGCCAGCCCGCGCCGCCGGTGAACGGGTCGCGGCCCGCCCCGGTCGTTCGAACCGGGCGACGCCGGCCGGCAGGCGTGCGCGCTGCTCCGTCGGAGCGCGCCACGCGCGCCTGCACCGACATTCCCCAGGAGACAAGCCCATGCCAGGCCAAGGCAACGCACACCCGTCTGTCCCGCTTTCCCGTTCCGCGCACCCCGGCGCGGGTCACGGCAAGTTCAAGAAACAGCTGTCGCTGACCGATCTCACGTTCATCGGTCTCGGCGCCATTTTCGGTTCGGGGTGGCTGTTCGCCGCGAGTCATGTGTCGACGATCGCGGGCCCGGCCGGCATCTTCTCGTGGCTGCTCGGCGGCTTCGCGGTCCTGCTGCTCGGCATCGTCTACTGCGAACTCGGCGCCGCGCTGCCGCGCGCGGGCGGCGTGGTGCGCTACCCGGTGTTCTCGCACGGCCCGCTGCTCGGCTACCTGATGGGCTTCATCACGCTGATCGCGTTCTCGAGCCTGATCGCGATCGAAGTCGTCGCCGCGCGCCAGTACGCGGCCGCATGGTTTCCGGGGCTGACGGTCGAAGGATCGAGCGACCCCACCACGCTAGGCTGGCTCGTGCAGGCCGCGCTGCTCTGCTTCTTCTTTTACCTGAACTATTCGAGCGTGAAGACGTTCGCGAAGGCGAACAACATCATCAGCATCTTCAAGTTCATCGTGCCGCTGTCGGTGATCGCGGTGCTGTTCACGTTCTTCAAGCCCGCGAACCTGACCGTGCACGGCTTCGCGCCGTTCGGCATGCCGGGCATCGAGATGGCCGTGTCGGCCGGCGGCATCATTTTCGCGTATCTCGGGCTCACGCCGATCGTGTCGGTCGCGAGCGAGGTGCGCAATCCGCAGCGCACGATCCCGATCGCGCTGATCCTGTCGATCCTGCTGTCGACGCTGATCTACGTGCTGCTGCAACTCGCGTTCATCGGCAGCATCCCGACGGCCATGCTCGCCGCAGGCTGGCACGACGTGAGCAAGGCGTTCTCGCTGCCGTACCGCGACATCGCCCTCGCGCTCGGCGTCGGCTGGCTCGCGGTGATGGTCGTCGCCGACGCGATGATCTCGCCGAGCGGCTGCGGCAACATCTACATGAACGCGACGCCGCGCGTGGTCTACGGCTGGGCGAAGACGGGCACCTTCTTCAAGGTGTTCACGCGCGTCGACGAAGCGTCGGGCATCCCGCGCGCGGGCCTGTGGCTCACGTTCGGCCTCGCGATCTTCTGGACGCTGCCGTTCCCGTCGTGGGAAGCGCTGATCAACATCGTGTCGGCCGCGCTGGTGCTCAGCTATGCGGTCGCCCCGGTGTCGGTCGCCGCGCTGCGCCGCACCGCGCCCGACCTGCCGCGGCCGTTCCGCGCCAGCGCGTTCGGCCTCACCGGCCCCGCGTCGTTCGTGATCGCCGCGTTGATCGTCTACTGGTCGGGCTGGAGCACGGTGTCCTGGCTGCTCGGCCTGCAGATCGTGATGTTCGCGATCTATCTCGCGTGCCGCCGCTGGGTGCCGACCGCGCACCTGAGCCTCGCCGAGCAGGTGCGTTCGTCCGCGTGGCTGATCGCGTTCTATGCGGCGATGATCGTGCTGTCGTATCTCGGCGGCTTCGGCGGCACGGGCCGGCTCGCGCATCCGTACGACACGGTCGTCGTCGCGGCCGTCGCGCTCGTCATCTACTACTGGGGCGCAAACACCGGCGTGCGCACCGACAAGCTGCAACTCGACGACGACGAGGATTGACGCGCGCGCCCTTCTCCCTTCCAGCGGCCGGGCGCAGCACGCCCGGCCCGGCTTTTTTCCGAGGAAAACCATGCAACTCACAGGTCAGCTCCTGATCGGCCAGTCGGCCGTCGCCGGACAGAACGGCACTCTCCATGCGATCGCCGCCGCCACCGGTGAACCGCTCGAACCGGCGTTCGGCGGCGCGAGCCTGCACGATCTGGAAACGGCGTGCGCACTCGCCGACGACGCGTTCGACACCTATCGCGAAACGTCGCTCGACGCACGCGCCGCGTTCCTCGACGCGATCGGCCGCCACATCATGGCGCTCGGCGACGACCTGATCGAGCGCTGCGTCGTCGAAACGGGGCTGCCGCGCGCGCGCATCGAAGGCGAACGCGGCCGCACGGTCGGCCAGCTCGCGCTGTTCGCGTCGCTCGTGCGGGACGGCGGTTTTCTCGACGCCCGCATCGACCCGGCGCGCCCCGAACGCAAGCCGCTGCCGCGCGTCGACCTGCGCCTGCGCAACGTCGCGGTCGGGCCGGTGGCCGTGTTCGGCGCGTCGAACTTCCCGCTCGCGTTCTCGGTGGCCGGCGGCGACACGGCGTCGGCGCTCGCGGCCGGCTGCCCGGTGATCGTCAAGGCGCATTCCGCGCATCCGGGCACGTCGGAACTCGTCGGTCGCGCGATCCAGCAGGCCGCGCGCGAATGCGGGATGCCGGCCGGTGTGTTCTCGCTGCTGTTCGACGCGTCGCGCGAGATCGGCCAGGCGCTCGTCGCCGATCCGCGCATCAAGGCGGTCGGCTTCACCGGGTCGCGTCGCGGCGGCGTCGCGCTGATGCATATCGCGGCTGCGCGCCCCGAGCCGATCCCCGTCTATGCGGAAATGA
Organism: Burkholderia sp. EMB26; assembly: GCF_024730645.1. Classification (NCBI taxonomy): domain Bacteria; kingdom Pseudomonadati; phylum Pseudomonadota; class Betaproteobacteria; order Burkholderiales; family Burkholderiaceae; genus Burkholderia; species Burkholderia sp. EMB26. The sequence goes on along the minus strand of NZ_CP078071.1, from coordinate 244,320 downwards.
GCTCGATCAACCCGGTGCTGCTGTGTCCCGCCGCGCTCGACGCGCGTCACGATGCGATCGCGCCGCAGTTCGTCGCGTCGCTCACGCTCGGCGCCGGCCAGTTCTGCACGAACCCGGGCCTCGTGCTGGCGGTCGACGGCCCCGCGCTGCGCGCGTTCGAAGCCGCAGCGGCCGACGCCGTGCGCGCCGTCGCCGCCCAGACGATGCTGACACCGCCCATCCATGCGAGCTATGCGCAAGGCGTCGCGGCGCTGCGCGATCACTCGGCCGTCGCGCTGCTGGCCGAAGGCGTCGAAGGCGGCCGCCATCAGGCGCGCGCGGCGCTGCTCGCAACCTCTGCGGACGCATTCATCGCCCACCCCGAATTGCGCGACGAAGTGTTCGGTCCCGCGTCGCTGATCGTGCGCTGCCCGGACACCGACACGCTGCATCGTGTGCTGAAATCGCTCGAAGGCCAGTTGACGATCGCCGCACACATCGCCGACGGCGACGCGGCGCTGTTCGCCGCGCTGCGTCCGACGCTCGAACGCAAGGCCGGCCGCATTCTCGTCAACGGCTTCGGCACGGGCGTCGAGGTCGGCCATGCGATGGTGCACGGCGGCCCGTTCCCGGCGACGTCCGACACGCGCACGACGTCCGTCGGCGCCCGCGCGATCGAGCGCTTCCTGCGGCCCGTGTCGTACCAGGACGTGCCGGACGCGCTGCTGCCGGACGCGATCCGCTGCAGCAATCCGCTGCACGTGCCGCAACGCATCGACGGCGTGCCCGCCCCGCGCGAGGTGAACCATGGCTGACCACACCACCGAAGTCGTCCTGTCGCTCGATGAAGTCCAGGCGCTCGCGTTGCGCGTGCTGACGCACCACGGGATGTCCGACGCGCATGCGCGCGCCATCGCGAACGTGATCACGCAGGGCCAGCGCGACGAATGCCATTCGCACGGCGTGTACCGGCTGCTCGTCTGCGTGCGGTCGCTGAAGAAAGGCAAGGTCGATCCGCAAGCCGTGCCGACGCTGCGCCGGCTGTCGTCGTCGATCGTCGCGGTCGATGCGCATCGCGGCTTCTCGCTGCTGAGCTTCGAGACCGGGCTGCCCGTGCTGGTCGAGATGGCGAAGCAGCACGGCATCGCCGCGATGGCGATCAACCACTGCTATCACTTCTCCGCGCTGTGGCCCGAGGTCGAGGCGATCGCGGCCGAAGGGCTGGTCGGCATCGCGATGAACCCGAGCCACAGCTGGGTCGCGCCGGAAGGCGGCCGCGAACCGGTGTTCGGCACCAACCCGATCGCGTTCGCGTGGCCGCGCCCGGGCGGCGAGCCGTTCGTGTTCGATTTCGCGACGAGCGCGATCGCGCGCGGCGACATCGAGCTGCACGCGAAGCAAGGCAAGGCGATTCCGTCGCACTGGGCGATCGACGCGGACGGTCAGCCGACCACCGACCCGAAGGCCGCGCTGCAAGGCGCGATGCGCACGTTCGGCGGCCACAAGGGTTCGGCGCTCGCGGCGATGGTCGAGCTGCTCGGCGGCGCGCTGATCGGCGACATGACGAGCCGGGAATCGATGGACTTCGACGAGGGCGTCGGCGCGACGCCGTGCCACGGCGAACTCGTGATCGCGTTCGATCCGAAGGTATTTCTCGGCGACGAGCTCGACACGGGGCTCGCGCGCGGCGAGCGGATGTTCGAATCGATCGTCGCGCAGGGCGCGCGGCTGCCGTCGCAACGACGCTTCGACGCCCGCGCGCGCAGCATCGCGAACGGCGTGCGGATTCCGAAGCCGCTGTACGACGAGATCCTGACGCTGCTCGACTGACGCACGCTCGAGCGGCACGGCGCGGCTTCATCGTCGGCAGGACGGGCGAGGAAGCCGCCGTCCGGCTGCGCTGAAGATGGCCTGCGTCCCGTTTCGGGCCCGGCGCGCGTGGCGCACGCGGCCGCTGCCCGGCTCACGCCCCCGCCGCCCGCCCGCTTCCGCCGGCGCCGCAGGCCCGTCGGCTGTGGGATAATCGCGGAGTTTGCCCAGGGCGCAGCTCAAGAGGTTGTTCGCACGGGCACGAGAGAGGCCTTTATTCCCGTGCCTCCACCCTTTTCCCGCGATATTTCTTCAGCCATCACCATGCCCACTTACCGCTCCAAAACCTCTACCGCCGGCCGCAACATGGCAGGTGCGCGCTCGCTGTGGCGCGCCACCGGCATGAAAGACGACGATTTCTCGAAGCCGATCATCGCGGTCGTCAACTCGTTCACGCAATTCGTGCCCGGGCACGTGCACCTGAAGGATCTTGGCCAGCTCGTCGCGCGCGAGATCGAGGCCGCCGGCGGCGTCGCGAAGGAATTCAACACGATCGCGGTCGACGACGGCATCGCGATGGGCCACGACGGCATGCTGTACTCGCTGCCGAGCCGCGACATCATCGCCGACTCGGTCGAATACATGGTGAACGCGCACTGCGCGGACGCGATGGTGTGCATCTCGAACTGCGACAAGATCACGCCGGGGATGCTGATGGCCGCGATGCGCCTCAACATTCCGGTGATCTTCGTGTCGGGCGGCCCGATGGAAGCCGGCAAGACGCGCCTCGCGAACCCGGTCACCAAGACCGTCGAACTGAAGAAGCTCGACCTCGTCGACGCGATGGTGATCGCGGCCGACCAGTCGTATTCGGACGCCGACGTCGCCGAAGTCGAACGCTCGGCCTGCCCCACCTGCGGCTCGTGCTCGGGCATGTTCACCGCGAACTCGATGAACTGCCTGACCGAAGCGCTCGGCCTGTCGCTGCCCGGCAACGGCACGGTGGTCGCCACGCACGCCGATCGCGAACAGTTGTTCAAGCGCGCGGGCCGCCGCATCGTCGAACTGACGCGCCAGCACTACGAGCAGGACGACGAACGCGTGCTGCCGCGCTCGGTCGGCTTCAAGGCGTTCGAGAACGCGATGACGCTCGACATCGCGATGGGCGGCTCGACCAACACGATCCTGCACCTGCTCGCGATCGCGCAGGAAGCCGGCATCGACTTCACGATGAAGGACATCGACCGCCTGTCGCGCACCGTACCGCAGCTGTGCAAGGTCGCGCCGAACACGAACAAGTACCACATCGAGGACGTCCACCGCGCAGGCGGCATCATGGCGATCCTCGGCGAGCTCGAGCGCGCCGGCAAGCTGCACACCGACGTGCCGACCGTCCACGCGCCGACGCTGAAGGACGCGCTCGACCAATGGGACATCGTCCTCACGCAGGACGACGCGGTCCGCACGTTCTACCTGGCCGGCCCGGCCGGCATCCCGACGCAGGTCGCGTTCAGCCAGAACACGCGCTGGCCGAGCCTCGATCTCGACCGCGCCGAAGGCTGCATCCGCTCGTACGAGCATGCGTTCTCGAAGGAAGGCGGCCTCGCGGTGCTGACGGGCAACATCGCGCTCGACGGCTGCGTCGTGAAGACGGCCGGCGTCGACGAGAGCATCCTCGTGTTCGAAGGCTCCGCTCATGTGACCGAATCGCAGGACGAAGCGGTCGAGAACATCCTGAACGACAAGGTCAAGGCCGGCGACGTGGTGATCGTGCGCTACGAAGGCCCGAAGGGCGGCCCGGGCATGCAGGAAATGCTCTACCCGACCAGCTACATCAAGTCGAAGGGGCTCGGCAAGGCGTGTGCGCTGCTGACGGACGGCCGGTTCTCGGGCGGTACGTCGGGCCTGTCGATCGGCCACTGCTCGCCGGAAGCGGCAGCGGGCGGCGCGATCGGCCTCGTGCGCGACGGCGACCGGATCCGCATCGACATTCCGAACCGCACGATCGACGTGCTGGTGTCGGACGAAGAACTGGCGCGCCGCCGCGAAGAGCAGAACGCGAAGGGCTGGAAGCCGGCGCAGCCGCGTCCGCGCAAGGTGTCCGCCGCGCTGAAGGCATACGCGAAGCTGGTCATGTCGGCCGACAAGGGCGCCGTGCGAGATCTGTCGCTGCTCGACGACTGACGACGCATGCGACGGGCGACCGGTGGCGTCTTGCCCTGCCGCGCGCTTGCCCAGTCAAAAAGCCGCTCTCCGGAGCGGCTTTTTTTCGTCTGGCGCCGGGAAAATCCGCGGCACCGACGCCATCAGTGACGGAGTTCGTCGGGACCGCCACCTCCACCGCCGCCGTGGTTGCCGCCGCCGTTTCCGCCGCCTTGCGGCCGCGCATAACCGCCGCCACCCCAGCCGCCCTGGCGCGTGGGCTGAGGCATCGTGCGGCCCTCGCCGCCCGGTGCGGGCGACGGGTGCAGCACGGCCGGCGGCGGATTGGCCGGACGCGCATTGCCCGCTCCGCCCGGCATCGGCGTCGGCGCCGCCGGGCTGGCCGGGCGCGCATTACCCATCCCGCCCGGCATCGGTGTGGGCGCCGGTGTCGGCGCAGCCGGCGGCGGCACGCGGTTCGCGCCATTCCAGCCGCCACGCGTGGCCGACGGCCGCGTGTCATGCACGGGCGGCGAGCCGCCCGGCGCGACCTGCAGCGGCGCGCCCGGTTGCGGACGCCCTTGCGCCGGCGGCATGCCGCCGGGGCCGAGCCTCGGCTCCGCACGATGCGCCCAACGATCGCGGTCGGGATACCACGGGCGATGCCGGTAATAGCGATCCCAGTACGCGCCGATCGCGAACCCGGTCACCGGCACGCCGATGATCGCGCCGTATTCGAGCAGCGGCACGTAGCTGCCCTGGTACGGATAGTCGAGCAACTGCGCATCGATCCAGCCGCGCACGCCCGGCAGGGCGACGTCGCACCACGTGTAGTCGCTCAGGCAACCGAAGACGTCGAGCGCGGTGCCGGGCGGAATCTGCGCGACCACCGGATAATCGGGCGCCGGCCCGGCAAACAGCTCGGCCGGCGAATTCGTGTAAGCGCTGCTCTGCGCATCGGCGACGCCCGGCGCGGCCGCGAGGCCGGCCAGGACGACGCACAGACTTCGGACAATCGTGTTCCTCATGATGCTCTCCCGCGCAACGTCGCCGCGCGCCGGTCAGTGCCGATGGCCGCCGCCCCAGTGGCCGCCACCCCAATGTCCACCGCCCCAATGCCCGCCGCCCCACGGCCGATGCCAGTACCCGCCGCGGCCGCCCCAGTAGCCGCCACCCCAGCGGCCCCAGAAGCCGATCGTCACGGGCGGCCCGTACCAGCCGGAGTAGTACGCCGGGTAAGCGTACGGATACGGCGCGTACGGATACGGCGGCGGCACGTAGGCCGGCGCGACATACACGGGCACTGCCGGGCCGACGTCGACCTCTGCCTGGGGCACGGTCGACGCGGCCGGGCCGGGCGCGGTCGGTGCGGCCGGAATCTCGCGCTGCGTCACCGTGGCGGGCACCGGCGCGTAATAAGGTGCATAACCGTACGGGCTCGTGTAGTAGCAGCCGCCAAGCGCCAGGGCGGCCAGCGCGACGACGGCGGGCCTCGCGGCGGAAATCGGGTTCATCTCGTACTCCGGCAGAATCCGCGCGTCGCCGCCGGGCGCGCGCCTGACTCTAGCTTACGTCCCCTGCAGATTTCCGCGCGTATGATCCGTTACTTTTTGTTTCCTGCCCTGGACGGCAGGGCGGGCACGCCGCGTGCTGGCCCGTCCGCGGCGCCGGCGTTGAAGTTGGCGCAAATGCCCTCAACTTGAACGATGTCGGCTGACCGGCGCGGACGGGCGTCCGCGACCCACCGGCAACCGCAAACCGGCGAGCTTCGGCCCGCCCCAGACAGGAACGCGGCTCGCGCCGCCATCGACATGACTACGCCACGCCCCACTCCCCGGGCGGACACACCGCTCGATCCGATCATCCAGCTGCTGGCGCTCGCCGGCGAGCAGGGTTATCTGACGCACGCCGACCTCGTCGACGCGCTGCCGCCCGAAAGCGACAGCCCCGACGCGCTCGATGTCGTGCGCGCCGCGCTGGCCGACATCGGCATCGCGGTACTCGACGAGCCGGCCGTGCCCGCGCCGTTCGCCGGCGCGGCGCCGGTCGAGGTCGACCGCGACGCGCTCGACGAAGGCCGGGCCATGCTCGGCGACCTCGCGCGCGGCACGAGCGCGTCGACCGATCCGCTCGCGCTCTACATGCGGCGCATGCACGCGGTGCCGCTGCTCACGCGCGAAGGCGAAATCGTGCTCGCCCGCGAGATCGAGACGGGCCGCCATCAGGTGCTGCACGCGATCGCCGGCTATCCGCCCGCGGTCGACGCGCTGCTCGAGCGTCATCGCGCGACGGGCACGACCGGCTCGCCCGATGACGACGACGCCGACGCGCCCGTGCCCGCCCGCTACGACACGCTGCAGGCAGCGGCGTCGGCGCTGCGCGAGGCAGTGCATGCGCATGGCACCCGTTCGGCCGAATACCGCGACGCACGCAACCACGTGGCCGCGCTGCTCGGTTCGCTCGCGTGGGTCGCGCCGGCCGTCGACGACGCGAGCCGTGTCGTGCGCGCGCTCGCGGCCGCCCCGCATGATCCGTCGGCAGGCGACGCGGCGTGCTTCGATGCGGTTGCACGGCGCGCGCTTGCTGCCGCGCTGAGCGACGGCCAGCAGAAGGTGCGCGACGCGACGCGGGCGATGCTCGAGGCGAACCTGCGGCTCGTGCTGTCGATCGCGCGCAAGTACCTGAACCGCGGCGTCGACCTGTCCGACCTCGTGCAGGACGGCTGCCTCGGCCTGATGCGCGCGATCGAGAAATTCGAATACCGGCGCGGGTTCAAGTTCTCGACCTATGCGACCTGGTGGATTCGCCAGGCGATCGCGCGCGCGGTCGCGGATCGCTCGCGTACGATCCGAGTGCCGGTGCACGTCGGCGACCAGTACCAGCGCGTGCAGCGGCATGCGCTGCGCTTTCGCCAGCGCACGGGCCGCCGCGCCACGCCGGCCGAGCTCGCGGCCGAAACCGGCCTCGCCGAAGACAAGCTGCGCGCGGTGCTCGCGCTGCCCGCCGAGCCGGTCTCGCTCGACACGCCGCTGCCGGACGCGGACACCGGCCTCGTGGAACTGATCGAGGATCAGGCATCGGCCAGCCCGTTCGAGCAACTGGCCGACACGCGCATGCGCGACTGCGTGCGGTCGCTGCTGCGGTCGGTCACGCCGACCGAGGCCGACGTGCTGCGCCGGCGGTTCGGCCTCGGCGGCGCCGAGCCCGACACCTACGACGCGATCGCGCAGGATGCGGGGATGTCGCGCGAGCGCGTGCGACAGATCGAGAAACGGGCGCTCGCCGCGCTGCGCACGGCCGCCGAGGCCGAGAACGCGCAGTCGTTTCTCGACGCGTAACCGCATCGCGCGCGGTGCACGGTCATGCCGCGTTCCGGCACGACCGTGCGCTGCGTGCCTGTGTTACGTTTGCCATTGACGCGCATCAAGTTTTCTTCATCGCGCGTCGCGACAATGATTGACAGCCGACCGGCGCATCGCTCGCCGCGTCCATTCCGTTTGTGCTTTCCGGGTCCCTTGCCATGCAGTCGACCGTCAGCCAGACGTACGAGGAAAACCGGCTTGTCGCGGCCTGCCTGCGCGAGGCCGCGCAATGGCTCGTCGACCAGGGTGCGAACCCGTACCGGGTCGCCGCTTACCGCGCCGCGGCCGATACGGTCGACGCGCTCGACCGCGACATCCGCAGCGTATTCGACGCCGGCGGCGTCGAGGCGCTCGGCGCGCTGCCCGACATCGGCACGGGCGTCGCGCAGGCGATCGCCGAGCTGCTGGTCACGGGACGCTGGCGCCAGCTCGACCGCTTGCGCGGCGACGCCGAACGCGTGTCCGCATTCGAAGCGGTGCCGGGCATCGGCCACGCGCTCGCGCTGCGCATTCATGACGCGCTGCACATCGACACGCTGGAGGAGCTCGAACGCGCGGCCCGCAACGGGCAGCTCGAAACGATCGCGGGCGTCGGCCCGCGGCGCGCGGTCGGCATCCGCGCCGCGCTCGACGACGTGCTGAGCCGGCGCCGCCGCTGGCAAGGCCACATGCAAAGCGCCGGCCCCGGCACGGAACCGCCCGTCGAACTGCTGCTTTACATCGATCGCCAGTACCGCAACAAGGCGGCCGCCGGCGTACTGCCGACGCTCGCGCACCGGCGCCTGAACGCGGACGGTTACGTGCCGCCGCCGGTGATGCACATGACGAAAGGCGGCTGGCATTTCACGGTGCTGAGCCAGCATGCCGCGATGCGTACGCCGGAAGCCGGCCGCCCGACCGACTGGGTCTCGCTCTATTTCTACGACGCGGTGCAATGCGAGCACCAGCGCACCGTGTTCACCGAAACGTACGGCGCGCTCGTCGGCAAGCGGATCGTGCGCGGGCGCGAGATGGAATGCCGCGTGTATTACGCGGGATGAGTCGGGCGTCGGCAGCGCTTCGCTGACGTCGAAGGCGGCACGGACCGGCAGCGCCGTCTCGCGATTCGGCACGTACGTCGAACCCGCCACGTCACCACGTCACCGCCCTTCCGTCGCATGGCTACCGAACCGCCCGCCTCGCGCAGGCTCGCCGCTACGCGGCGCCTTCCGCCTTCGCACGGCGCGCCGGATGACGATGCGCGGCAATGCGCAACAGCTTCTGGAACGACGGGCATTCGAGATGGTTCGCCGCCGGGCACACGGCCGCATGCCGCAGCGCATCGCGCACCGCACCGAGACGGCGGATCGTGCGGTCGAGCTCGTCGGCCTTGCCGTCGAGCTTCGCGCGGTCGATCGCGGGCCGCCCCTGCGCGCCGACCATCGCGAGGATGTCGTCGAGCGAGAAACCGGCCTCCCGCCCGAGCGCGATCAGCGCCAGGCGCTCCAGCACCGATTCGTCGTATTGCCGCCGCAGCCCGTGCCGGCCGATCGGAACGATCAGCCCTTTTTCCTCGTAGTAGCGCAGCGTCGATGCGGGCAATCCCGTGCGCCGCGCGACGTCCGCAATGTCCAGTCGGCCCATGCTTGACCTCAAGTTCACTTGAAGTTGCAAGATAGTCGCTCGACTCCATAAAGACAAGCCGGACCGCCATGAAACCGTTGAACCCGCGTCGCATTCCGCCGTGCCGCATCGCCGTCATCGTTCGCCGCGGAGGTGCGCGATGAGCCCGTCCGACGTCCTGCTCAAGCTGCTGTTGATCGGCGCGGGCGCCACGCTCCTGATGGACCTGTGGACGCTGTTCCGACGGCGTGCGTTCGGCATTCCGTCGCTCGACTACGCGCTGGTCGGCCGCTGGCTCGGCCACATGACGCACGGCCGGTTCCGCCATGCGTCGATCAGCGCCGCTGCCCCCGTGGCCGGCGAACGCGCGCTCGGCTGGATCGCGCATTACGCGATCGGCATCGCGTTCGCGGCACTGCCCGTGCTGATCGCCGGCCCGACGTGGATCGATGCGCCGACGCCGCTCCCCGCACTCGTCGCCGGACTCGCAAGCGTGGTCGCCCCGTTCTTCGTGATGCAGCCGGCGTTCGGCTTCGGCATCGCGGCGTCGCGCACGCCGCAACCGGGCGTCGCGCGCCGGCGCAGCCTCGTCACGCATCTGTCGTACGGGGTGGGGCTGTATCTCGCGGCGTACCTGCTCGCGGCGCTGACCCGTTGAGCTGCGCACCGGCGTATCCCCGGACGCGCCTGTCCGTCTCCACCAAACGGACGAGATCAGCCGCCGTCGCCGCGCTGCGCCGTGTCCTCGTAGCGATCGAGCGCGTCGAGCAGGTTGCCCGGCCGGCTCATCTCGGCCCGCAGCCGGGCGGCCTTCTCGATATCGGCCGGCGCGGTGAGCTTCGCGCCCTGATCGAGGTACGCCTGAGCGCGCGTCTCGCCGGCGGCGGCAGCCAGGCCCAGCAGCGCGTTCGCGGCGATCGGATCGTGCCCGGCACCGCCACCCGAGTAGTACTGCACGCCCAGCCGGAACAGCGAGGTCGCGACACCCTGGGCCGCGGCCAGCCGATACCATTTCACCGCTTCGGCGTCGTCCTGGCGCACGCCCTGCCCGTTCTCGTACATCAGCCCGAGATTGTTCTGCGCGTTCGCGTAGCCCTGCTCCGCGGCGAGTCGATACCAGCTGAATGCGTCGGTGTCGCTCTGCTTCACGCCGCGCCCGCTGTCGTACAGGTAGCCGAGGGCGTTCTGCGCCTGCGGATCGCCCTGGTCCGCCGCGCGTCGATACCATTTGGCGGCTTCCGCGGCATCCTGCGGCACGCCGGTCCCGGCGTCGTACATCAACCCCAGATACAGTTGCCCCCTAGGCAGGCCTTGTTCGGCCGCACGCCGGTAAAGCCGCACCGCTTCCGCACTATCCTGCGGCGCGCCTTCGCCGTGCTCGTATGCGCGACCGAGATTGCACAACTCATTGCCGTGGCCCTGTGCGGCCGCACGCCGATACCAGTTCACGGCCTCCGCCCGGCTTTGCTCGACGCCGACGCCGGTTTCGTACAGCGTACCGAGGTTGTTCTGCGAGGCCGCATCGCCCTGGTCGGCGGCCCGCCGATACCATTTCGCGGCTTCGGCGGGATTCTGCTCGACGCCGTCGCCGTGCTCGTACATCAGCGCGACGTCGAATTCGCCGTCCAGGTCGCCGCGCTTCGCCTTCTCCATCGCCGCGTCGAAGGCCGCGGGCGCATCGTCGTGCCCGAGCCAGACGATGCCGATCCCGAGGATCAGTGCGACTGCGAGCGCGATCAGGATCGCAATACCGGTCTTCCGGCCGATTCGTCGGGCCTGGATCATCTCTCGGTGTTCTCTTTTTTGTGGTTGCAAGCGGTGCGCCCGACCGGGCGCCCGCGTCATTCGCCGCCGCAGTCGATCAGGTTGCGCCGCACGCGCCCGAGCAGCCGCACCAGCGTCTCGCGCTCGTCGGGCGTGAAGCCGCGCAGGCCGTCGTCGGCGACGGTATCGCCCACTTCCAGCATCTGCGGAAAGATCTCGCGCGACTTGTCGGTCAACCGGATCACGAACGCACGGCGGTCGTCGTCGTTCGCCATGCGTTCGATCCAGCCATAGCTTTCCATCCGGTCGAGCAGCCGCGTGAGCGAGATCGGCGTGATCTCGAGCCATTCGGCGAGCCGCGCCTGGTTCATCTCGCCCTTCCACGTCAGGTACGCGAGCACGCGGCTTTGCGCCCGCGTCAGCCCGATGCGCTTCGCGCGCCGGTCGAACAGACGCCCGTTCAGGCGCGCCACGTCGGCGATCAGGTAACCGATCCGGTTCTCGTAGGTCTTGTCCATGCGGCGATTATAGGGTCAAGCCGGAACCGGCCCGCGGCTCTCGACCTGGCGATAAGCGGCTATATAATAAGCGTGCTTATAATTTGCGCCATACCGGATCGCCGCCCGCGGCGACCGCCCCACGGAGACACCCGCTTGAACCCCGCCGCCGACGCCCCCGCCTCGCCCGCCCTGAACCGGCCGATGCTGACCCTGTCGATCATGCTCGCCACGCTGATCCAGACCCTCGACAGCACGATCGCGAACGTCGCGCTGCCGCACATGCAGGGCACGCTGTCCGCGTCGCAGGACGAAATCACGTGGGTGCTGACCTCCTACATCGTCGCCGCGGCGATCGCGACGCCGCTCACCGGTTGGCTGTCCGACCGGCTGAGCGTGAAGCGGCTGCTGATCGTGTCGATCGCGGGCTTCACGGTGGCGTCGGCGCTGTGCGGGCTGTCGGAGACGCTCGTGCAGATCGTCGGCGCGCGGCTGCTGCAGGGCGTGTTCGGCGCGGCGCTGGTGCCGCTGTCGCAATCGATCCTGCTCGACATCAACCCGCGCGAGAAACAGGGCCAGGCGATGGCGATCTGGGGAATGGGCGTGATGGTCGGCCCGATCCTCGGCCCGACGCTCGGCGGCTGGCTCACCGACAGCTACAACTGGCGCTGGGTGTTCTTCATCAACGTGCCGATCGGCGCGTTCGCGCTCGCCGGCGTGATGACCTTCCTGCCGGCGCGCGCGCCGCGTCCGCACGTGAAATTCGACGCATTCGGCTTCGCGACGCTCGCGCTCGCGATCGGTGCGTTCCAGGCGATGCTCGACCGCGGCGAACAGCTCGACTGGTTCGGTTCGTACGAGATCCGCATCGAGGCGCTCGTCGCGGCGCTCGGCTTCGCGTTCTTCCTCGCGCATACGGCGACCGTCGGCAAGGCGTCGTTCTTCAAGTCGGAACTGCTGCGCGACCCGAATTTCGCGACGGGCACGCTGTTCATCTTCGTGGTCGGCGCGGTGCTGTACGCGACGCGCGCGCTGCTGCCGCCGATGCTGCAGAACCTGATGGGCTACCCGGTCGCGACGACGGGCCTCGTCACCGCGCCGAGCGGCGCCGGCACGATGATCGCGATGCTGTTCGTCGGCCGGCTGCTGAAATACGTGGATGCGCGGATGCTGCTGCTCGCGGGGCTGTCGATTTCCGCGCTCGCGCTGTGGCAGATGATGCAGTACACGGTCGTGCTGTCCGAAGCGGACATCGTGTGGCCCGGCGTGATCCAGGGCTTCGGCCTGGGGCTCGTGTTCGTGCCGCTGAGCGCGCTGTCGTTCTCGACGCTGCCGCCCGAGCTGCGCGCGGACGGCACAGCCACCTACAGCCTGATGCGCAACATCGGCAGCAGTATCGGCATCTCGATCGTGCAGACGCTGATGACGCGCAACACGCAGGTCGCGCATGCCGACCTCGCGACCCACGTCACGCCGTTCAACCCGGCCGTGCAGGCGATCGCCGGCAGCCGCGTCGATCTCGCGCTGCTCGACCGCACGATCAACCAGCAGGCGACGATGATCGCGTACCTGAACGACTTCAAGCTGATGTTCGTCGCGACGCTGCTGATGATTCCGCTGTTGCTGCTGATCCGCCCGCCGCAGAAAACGGCGAGCGTCGACGTCGCGCACGCGGCGATGGACTGACGGGCGCGCATGCGCCCGTCCGCAGCCGCGTCAGGCCTTCATCGTCCCGGTGCGCACGTAGCGCTCGTGCCACGACAGCGCCTCGGCGAGCAGATGCGGCGTGTGCTTGCCGAAGCTGTCGCGCGACGCGCGCTCGAAGTAGTCCTCGAGCATCGGACGGTAGTCGGGGTGCGCGCAGATCGCGATGATCTTGCGCGCGCGCTGCTTCGGCGACAGGCCGCGCAGGTCGGCCAGCCCCTGCTCGGTGACGACGACCGCGACGTCGTGCTCGGTATGGTCGACGTGGCTCGCCATCGGCACGATCCGCGAGATCGCCCCGCCCTTCGCGGTACTCGCCGACATGAAGCACGACAGGTAGCCGTTGCGCGCGAAGTCGCCCGAGCCGCCGATGCCGTTCTGGATCTTCGTGCCCATCACGTGCGTCGAGTTCACGTTGCCGTAGATGTCGGCTTCGATCATCCCGTTCATCGCGATGCAGCCGAGCCGGCGCACGAGCTCCGGATGGTTGCTGATCTCCTGCGGGCGCAGCACGATCTTCTCGCGGAACGTCGCGATCTCGTCGGCGAAACGCTGCACGGCGGCCGGGCTCAGCGACAGCGCGGTGGCCGACGCGAAGCTCAGCGTGCCGTCGTCGAGCAGGTCGAGCATGCCGTCCTGGATCACCTCGGTGTAGGCCGTCAGGTTCGAGAAACCGGCCGAGCCGAGTTCCGCGAGCACCGCGTTCGTGATGTTGCCGACGCCCGACTGCAGCGGCAGCAGGTTTTCCGGCAGGCGGCCGCGCTTCACTTCGTGACGCAGGAAGTCGATCAGTTGCAGCGCGATCTGCTTGGACGTCGCATCCGGCGCGGTGAATGCATTGCTGCGATCGGGCGCGTCGGTCTCGACGATCGCGACGATCTTGTCGGCCGGGCAGCGCAGGTACGGCTCGCCGATCCGGTCGTCGCTCTTCGTCAGCGGAATCGGCTTGCGATGCGGCGGCAGCGCGGTGCCGTAATAAATGTCGTGCATCCCGTCGAGGCCGAGCGGCTGGCGCGCGTTCACTTCGAGGATCACGTGCTTCGCGCGCTCGAGCCAGGTCTTGTTGTTGCCGATCGACGCGGACGGGATCAGCAGGCCGTCCTCGCGGATGCCCGCGACTTCGACGATCGCGACGTCGAGATCGCCGTACAGCCCGAACCATGCATATTGCGCGACGTGGCTCAGGTGGACGTCCTGGTAATCGACTTCGCCGCCGTTGATCTTGTCGCGCAACGTCGGGTCGGACTGGTACGGCAGCCGCATCGAGATGCCGTCGGTGCGGGCGAGCGCGCCGTCGAGTTCCGGGGCGGTCGACGCGCCCGTCAGCACGTTGATCCGGAAGTTCTCGCCGCGCGCGTGCGCCGCATCGATGTGGGCTGCGAGCGCGGCCGGCACGGCCTTCGGATAGCCCGACCCGGTGAAGCCGCTCATGGCGACGGTCATGCCGGGACGGATCAGCGCGGCGGCTTCGTCGGCGGTGCGGACGAGCGAACGCAGGGCGGGAGCGAGGATGCGTGATGAAGACATGGCTGGTTTCTGACGCTTTGATCTGTTGACGTCGCGGGGGGTGTCTCCTGAGCGACATGAAGCCCTTGGGGCCGCCAGGGGCGGCCGGCACCACAGGCACGGTCGGAGTATCGCAGAGGCCATCGCCGCGAAATGTCCGCTGGATGCAAAAGATCCTTGCCGGATTTGCCGGGTATCGAACGACCGTTCTGTGACAGGCGATTCGCCCGCGCCGCATGCACGCGAAAGGTGCGCGAAAGCATCGACGCGAATCGCGGGCTCCCGATCACCGCGCCGCGCGCTTCAATCGACGGATTTCCGTCGACATTGACGACCTGTGGCTCTGTAATGGCCGATACCTGCCCGGCGCGGCCGATTGTCGCCCGATGCGGCTTTTCCGGGCCTGACCGAGATCAAGGTCGCATGCGTTGCGCGCCGCCCGCCGACCGACGCGAAAAACACCGCCTCGCCGCCCTGCGAGGCCCGTCCGGCCTTGACAGTCGCGCGATGCGGACCACACTGGAAGACGGGTGCGGCCCCCCCGTCGGCCGCCCCGTTCGCACGTGCGTTTTTGAACCGGCCGATGCGCGCAAGACGCCGTAACACTCCCGCATGTCAGGACATTGATCGAATAAAAAGCAACAAATTACAATTCCGTATATATTTCGCCGATGGACCAAAGAAAAACCGCCACACGCCCCGAGCCACCGCTGCCACGCACCTGGGATGCGCGGCTCGCGCGCTCGCTCGTCCGACCGCTCGTCGATACGCCGGTCACCCCGAATCACCTCACCACCCTTCGTCTGCTGATCGGCCTCGCCGGCGCCTGGTGCCTCGCGCACGGCGGCTTCGGCTGGAGCAATGCAGGCGCGTTCCTGATCGTGTTGTCGAACTTCGTCGACCACACCGATGGCGAGCTCGCGCGCATCGGCGGCAAATCCAGCAAGATCGGTCATTTTTACGACCTGGCGGCCGATGCGCTCGTCACGGTCGCGCTGTTCGTCAGCATGGGGGTCGGCATCGTCGCCCAGGGCGGCCAGATGGCCGCGTCGCCGGTGCTGCTCGGTGCGGTGGCCGGCGCGGCCGTCGCGCTGATTTTCTTCCTGCGCATGCGGATCGAATCGATCGCCGGCAAGGCCGGCACCAAGCAGGCGTTCGCCGGCGGCTTCGAGACCGAAGACGTGCTGTACCTGCTGCCGATCGTGACGCTCGTCGACGGCGTCGAGCCGTTCCTGCTCGCCGCATCGATCGGCGCCCCGCTGTTCGCCGCATGGGTCGTGATCGACTGGTGGCGCATCGTGCGCCGCGGCAGCACTGTTCCGCAGAACCCCTCTGAAATCCAGGCTTCCAAATGACTTCTAGCACGCGCGACGATACCGTGCTGAGCCCGGCACGCCCCGTGCGCGCGGCCGCGGCCGATCCCGATCGCACCGTGGCCGACTGCGTCGGCCAGCTCGACCTCGACCGCCTGCGCGGCGACTACACGCGCCAGGGCTCGTTCCTCTACCTCGACGCCTTCCTGCCGCCCGACGCGCACGCGAAGCTGGCGGACGCCGCCCGCGCGATGCAGGCCGGCCTGAACCGCAATTACCTGCCCGGCCACAAGCAGGGCGGCAGCGTGAGCCGCCATACGATCGACGAGCAGGCGCCGTACATCGCGGAGCTGTATCGCTCGAAGGCGCTGATCGGCTTCCTCGAGAAAATCACGGGCGACAAGCTGATGCTGTCGCCGGACGACGATCCGCACGCGTACGCGCTGTATTACTACACGAAGCCCGGCGACCACATCGGCTGGCACTACGACACGTCGTACTACGACGGCCGGCGCTACACGCTGCTGATCGGCGTGATCGACGAATCGTCGTGCCGGCTCGACTACGAGCTGCATACGCGCAACCCGGACGTCGCCGACGAACCGGGCTCCGTGCAGATCGCCGACGGCGGCATCGTGCTGTTCGACGGCGACAAGCTGCGCCACCGCATCACGCCGCTCGGCCAGAACGAAATGCGCGTGTCGCTCACGTTCGAATACGTGACGAACCCGGGCATGCGGCCGTGGAAGCGCTTCATCTCGAACATGAAGGATGCGATCGCGTATTTCGGTTTCCGCCAGGTGTTCAAGCAACTGGCGACGCGACGCACGACCGGGTCATGACACGCGCCGGCCTCATCCTGCTGTCCCTCGGGACCGCACTCTTCATCGCACTCCTGGCCTGGCAGGGCGTCGGCGCGGTCGCGTCCACGTTCCTCGCGGCCGGCTGGGGCCTCGCGCTCGTCGCGGCGTTCCACGTCGTACCGCTCGTGATCGATGCGTTCGCGATCTCCGTGATGTTCCGCCGCGGGCAGCCGGGCGCCGAACTCGGCAACGCGCTGCGCGCGCGCTGGGTCGGCGAATCGGTGAACAGCCTGCTGCCCGCCGGGCAGATCGGCGGCCCCGTGCTGATGGTGCGCCACCTCGCGCAGCGCGGCACGCGGATGGCCGACGCGGCCGCCGCCGTGACCGTCGGCACGACGATGCAGGCGCTCGCGCAGATGGCGTTCGCGCTGATCGGGATCGCCGCGTTCAGCCTGTATGCGACGCACGAATCGGTCGCGCACCTGCGTACGCCCGCGCTGATCGCCACCGGCGTGCTCGGCGCGCTCGCGGTGATGTTCTATCTGGCGCAGCGGCGCGGGCTGTTCGGCCGCGGCCTGCGCCTCGCGTCGAAACTGCTCGGCCCGCGCGACTGGTCGTCGCTCGCCACGCGGGCCGACGCGATCGACGACGCGGTCGGCGCGCTGTACCGCGATCGCGCGAAAGTCGCGAAGACCTTCGCATTGAGTCTCGTCGGCTGGATCGTCGGCACCGCGGAAGTGTGGCTCGCGCTGCACTTCCTCGGGCATCCGGTGAGCTGGCTCGACGCGCTGCTGCTGGAAAGCGTCGGCCAGGCGATCCGCGGCGCGGCCTTCGCGATCCCGGGCTCGCTCGGTGCGCAGGAAGGCGGCTACCTGCTGCTCGCGCCGCTGGTCGGCTTGCCGCCCGACGCGGCGCTTGCGCTGTCGCTCGCGAAGCGCGCGCGCGAACTCGCGCTCGGCCTGCCCGGCCTGCTCTATCTGCATTTCAGTGAAAGAAACTGGCAGCGGCGCCGTGCGCCGCAGCCGCTCGCCGACTGATCGTTCAGATCGCCGGCTTTTTGGTTGGAGAACCCATGCGAGCCATCATTCTTGCGGCAGGCCTCGGCTTGCGCCTGCAACAACCGCCCGAAGCGCAGTTCCCGAAGTGCCTGCTGCGCTTCGACGACGTGTCGCTGCTCGAGCGCCATCTGCGCGTGCTCGACGCCGCGGGCGTCGACGAGATCGTGCTCGGGCTCGGCTTTCAGCACGAGAAGGTCGAGCAGGAACTGAAGCGTCTCGGCCGCCAGGCCGAAATCGTGATCAACGAACGCTACGACCTCGGCAGCGTGCTGACCGTGCATACCGTCGCCGACGCGATGACGCGCGGCGGCGACGTGCTGCTGATGGACGCGGACGTGCTGTACGACGAGAACATCCTGCACGCGCTGGTGGCCGATGCCGACCAGGCGGTCGACCGCCTGCTGATCGACCGCGACTTCGAGGCCGGCGACGAGCCCGTCAAGCTGTGCCTGAAGAACGGCGTGCCGGTCGAGCTGCGCAAGCAGCTCGCGGTCGATCTCGACTACGACACGATCGGCGAATCGGTCGGCTTCTTCCGCTTCACCGAAGGCACCGCGCGCCGCCTCGCGACGATCGTCGCGGGCTACGTCGACAGCGGCCGCGCGAACATGCCGCACGAGGAAGCCGTACGCGACCTGCTGCTCGAAGGCGGCCATTCGTTCGACGTCGCCGACGTCACCGGTTCGCCGTGGATCGAGATCGACTTCCCGAACGACGTCGCCCGCGCGACGCAAGACATCCTTCCCCTGATTCAACGCACCACCGCAGGAGCCGCACGATGAACGCACGCGAACCCAACTTCACCGAATCGCGCAGCGCGCGCCTGCGCCGCATGCTCGTCAGCAGCGACCTCGAATTCCTGATGGAAGCGCACAACGGCCTGTCCGCGCGGATCGTCCGCGAGGCCGGCTTCAAGGGGATCTGGGCGTCGGGCCTCGCGATCTCCGCGCAATTCGGCGTACGCGACAACAACGAAGCGAGCTGGACCCAGGTCGTCGACGTGCTCGAGTTCATGGCCGACGCGAGCGACCTGCCGATCCTGCTCGACGGCGACACCGGCTACGGCAACTTCAACAACGTGCGCCGCCTCGTGAAGAAGCTCGAACAGCGCGGCATCGCCGGCGTCTGCATCGAGGACAAGCAGTTCCCGAAGACGAACAGCTTCATCGGCGGCGAGCGCCAGCCGCTCGCGGAAATCGACGAATTCTGCGGCAAGATCAAGGCCGGCAAGGATTCGCAGACCGATCCCGACTTCTCGATCGTCGCGCGTGTCGAAGCGCTGATCGCCGGCTGGGGGATGGACGAGGCGCTGCGCCGCGCGAACGCGTACGCGGAAGCCGGCGCCGATGCGATCCTGATCCACAGCAAGCTGTCGCGCCCCGACGAGATCCTGCAGTTCGCGCGCGAATGGAGCGGCAAGGCGCCGCTCGTGATCGTGCCGACCAAGTACTACAGCACGCCGACCGACGTGTTCCGCCAGGCCGGCATCAGCACCGTGATCTGGGCGAACCACCTGATCCGCGCGTCGGCCTCCGCAATGCAGGCGACCGCGCGCGAGATCCACGAGAGCGAAACGCTGATCAACGTCGAAGACCGCGTCGCATCGGTCAACGAGATCTTCCGCCTGCAGGACGCCGACGAATACTCGGCGGCCGAGCGCATCTACCTGTCGTCGTCGTCGCGTGCGTCGAATGCCGCGATCGTGCTCGCCGCGAGCCGCGGCAAGGGCCTGGAAGCCGTGACCGAAGACAAGCCGAAGGTCATGCTGCCGGTCGCCGGCAAGCCGCTCTTGCGCTGGCTCGTCGACGGCTTCAAGACGCATGGCGTGAACGACATCACCGTGGTCGGCGGCTATCGCGCCGACGCGATCGACACGTCGGGCATCAAGCTCGTCGTCAACGAGCGCCATGCGCAGACGGGCGAGCTCGCGTCGCTCGCGTGCGCGGCCGAACGCCTGACCGGCGACACCGTGATCTCGTACGGCGACCTGCTGTTCCGCAGCTACATCGTGCGCGACCTCGCGGAAAGCGAAGCCGAATTCAGCGTCGTGGTCGATTCGTCGCTCACGGAGTCGACGAACCAGAGCGTGCGCGACTTCGCCCTCTGCTCGGCGGCCGACGATCGCGGCCTGTTCGGCCAGAAGACCTACCTGCAACGCGTATCGAGCGACGTCGCCGCGGGCACCCCGCACGGCCGCTGGATCGGCCTGCTGAACGTGCGCGGCGCCGGCGTCGACCGGCTGAAGGCGATGCTCGCGACGCTGCAGGCGCGCCCTGATTTCGACACGCTCGACATCCCGTCGCTGCTCAACGAGCTGGTCGCCGCGGGCGAGAAGATCGAGGTGCAGTACGTGCACGGCCACTGGCGCGGCGTCAACGATCTGGAAGACTTCCGCCGCGCGGGCGACTTCGCGCACGGCCAGACGCCGCTGTCCGAGCCGGGCGCCGGCAACGGGGGCGCGCAATGATCGAAGCGGCCCAGTTCGTCGAGGCCGCGCGCGAACGCGGCTTCGACTGGTACGCGGGCGTACCCTGCTCGTACCTGACGCCGTTCATCAATTACGTGTTGCAGGACCCGACGCTGCACTACGTATCGGCCGCCAACGAAGGCGACGCGGTCGCGCTGATCGCGGGTGCAACGCTCGGCGGCAAGCGCGGAATCGCGATGATGCAGAACTCGGGGCTCGGCAACGCGGTAAGCCCGCTCACGTCGCTGACCTGGACGTTCCGCCTGCCGCAACTGCTGATCGTCACGTGGCGCGGCCAGCCGGGCGTGGCCGACGAGCCGCAGCACGCACTGATGGGACCGATCACGCCCGCGATGCTCGACACGATGGAGATCCCGTGGGAGACGTTCCCGACCGACCCCGAACAGGTCGGCCCGGCACTCGACCGCGCGATCGCGCACATGGACGCGACGGGCCGCCCGTACGCGCTCGTGATGCAGAAAGGCAGCGTTGCGCCGTATGAACTGAAGGCGAACCCGGCCGCGAAGCCGCGTGCGCACGTCGCCGCGCAATCGGCGTCGCGCGCCGCATCGACCGACGCGTGGCCGACCCGTCACGACGCGCTGCAGCGCGTGATCGCGCATACGCCGGTCGATTCGACCGTCGTGCTCGCGTCGACCGGTTTCTGCGGTCGCGAGCTCTATGCGCTCGACGATCGCCCGAACCAGCTGTACATGGTCGGCTCGATGGGCTGCGTGACGCCGCTCGCGCTCGGCCTCGCGCTCGCGCGCCCCGACCTGCGCGTGGTGGCCGTCGACGGCGACGGCGCCGCGCTGATGCGGATGGGCGTGTTCGCGACGCTCGGCACCTACGGCCCGGCCAACCTCACGCACGTGCTGCTCGACAACGGCGCGCACGAATCGACGGGCGGCCAGGCGACGGTGTCGCAACATGTGTCGTTCGCCGGCGTCGCGGCCGCCTGCGGCTACGCGTCGGCGGTCGAAGGCGATACGCTCGACGTGCTCGATGCGACGCTCGCCGCAACGAGTGACGGTGCGCAATTCGTCCGCGTGGCGATCCGCACTGGCGTGCCCGACGGCCTGCCCCGCCCGACCGTCACGCCGGTCGAGGTCAAGACCCGTCTGATGCGGCACATCGGCGCCGCGCAGACCGAAGCCCACGTTGAAGGAGCCCATTGATGCTGCTGCTGAACCCCGGCCCGGTCACGCTCACCGAACGCGTGCGCCGCAGCCTGCTGCAACCCGATCTGTGCCATCGCGAAAGCGAATTCTTCGACCTGCAGGATGAAGCGCGCACGCGCCTCGTCGCCGCGTACGAACTCGATCCGGCCGAATGGGCGGCCGTACTGATGACGGGCTCGGGCACGGCCGCCGTCGAGAGCATGATCGCGGCGCTCGTGCCGCAGGACGGCAAGCTGCTCGTGATCGAGAACGGCGTGTACGGCGAGCGGATCACGCAGATCGCGACGCAGTACGGCATCGCGCATGACGTGTTGAAGCATGAATGGATGCAGGCGCCCGATCTCGCGCAGATCGGGGCGAAGCTCGATGCGGGCGGGTATTCGCACGTCGCGGTGATCCATCATGAAACGACGACGGGCCGGCTGAACGATCTCGGCGCGATTGCAGAAGTGTGCCGTGCGCGCGGCGTGAAGATGCTCGTGGACGGCGTCAGCAGCTTCGGCGCGGAAGCGATCGACTTCGCCGGCGGCGTCATCGATGCGGTTGCCGCGACCGCGAACAAATGCCTGCACGGCGTGCCGGGTGCGGCGTTCGTGATCGTGCGCCGCAGTGCGCTCACGAAGGCCGCAAGCCGGACTTACTACCTCGATCTCGGTCGGCTCGCGAAGCTGCAGGATCAGCGGAATACGCCGTTTACGCCTTCCGTGCATGCGTATTACGCGCTCGTCGAGGCGTTGCGCGAGTTTGACGAGGCTGGCGGCTGGCGTGCACGGCATGCGCATTACAAGGCGCTTGCCGATCAGGCGCAGGCAGGGCTTGCTGCGCGCGGGATGCCGCTGGTGCTGCCGGAAGGTGCGTCGTCGGTCGTGCTGCGTGCGTATCGGTTGCCGCAGGGTGTCACGTACGAGACGCTGCACGACGGGTTGAAGGCGCGCGGCTTCGTGATTTATGCGGGGCAAGGCGGGCTGTCGAAGGAACTGTTCCGGATCTCGACGATGGGCGCGATTCAGGCGGCCGATGTCGAGCGGTTGCTGGAAGGGTTTACGGCGCTGACGCGGTGAGCGTTGTCCGCACCTTCGTCGACGAAAAGGCCCGCAAGGGCCTTTTTTATTGTTATTTGCAAATTTGGGGAAACATGGGACACGTTGTCGGCATTCGCGCATTTCAGTCACTCGACATGGCCGCGTCATTCCCAGACAATCGGTTTTTCCAAATCCGATCGCGCCTCTTTAAAGCAAGTCGACGATACGCGCTTCAGACGACGCTGTCGAACGCGATCGACGCCGGGAATCCATCGATCGCCATATCAAGGAGAAAACAAAAATGGGAGCAAAAATTCCTATCCACGTATCGGGTTCCCGCTTCCGTCGCGCAATGCTCGGCGTCTCCATGGTGCTGACATTTTCTGGAGTCGCCGCTGCACAAGCGCAGAGTTGCGCACCTGACAGCGTGGCGCCGGAGTGTTTGCTGCAGCGTAGTCAGGATGAGTTGCAGCAAGCCGACGACGAATTGAACCGCACTTACCGAAAGGTTTTGAAATCGCTGTCTCGGCCACGTGACGAGTACGTCAACTATCCGGCACTCAAGGCGAAATTCATCGAGGCTCAGCGGCAATGGCTCCGTTTTATCGACAACGAGTGTTCTGCTTGGTATCTGATAAACGAGGCAGGCGCGGATCGTAATCTTGATCTACTGACTTGCGAAATCGAAAGAACGCGTGATCGTACGCGTCAATTAAACACGTGGCTTAAGCAGGTTAGCTAGGATGAGCTCGGTGCTGGATAAAAGCAGCATGATCAGGACATAGAGAACGTTGACGCTCAGCGAGTCAAATAACGGCTTGCGAACGTTCGCTAACGGGATTGCTGAAGGTCTCCGCCCGGTCAGAGGCGACGCCCACGAACACCCATGAAGAAACATTTCCGAGGACAATAATGAGCATCCTGCGCTTCGCCCCGCTGCTGGCACTCGCCGCCGCCCCCATCGTTCACGCCGCCGACAGCCAGCCTTGCAGCGACGAAACCGTGACAGCCATCGCCCGCTGGGCCGGCATTGCGAGCGCCCGCATCGCCACGCGCGAC
Organism: Burkholderia sp. EMB26; assembly: GCF_024730645.1. Lineage (NCBI taxonomy): Bacteria > Pseudomonadati > Pseudomonadota > Betaproteobacteria > Burkholderiales > Burkholderiaceae > Burkholderia > Burkholderia sp. EMB26. Next base: position 221,052 of record NZ_CP078071.1, on the reverse strand, counting down.
GCGGACCGGCTCGTCGTCGCGTCGTCGTGCAAGGTCATGCCGAACGCACCGGAAACGACGATCGCGGCCGTCGCGTTCGATTCGCTGCCGAAAAGCAAGAACCCGGACGAAAGCAAAAAGTTGCAGGTCGTCGCGCTCGTCGAGGGCGGCAAGGTCGTCGCGGCCGATCGATCGGTGGTCGAAGAGGATGCGGCGACGGAGATCGACGAGAACAGCTACCGCATCGATACGGCGCCCTATCGGCTGTCGCCCGACGTGCGTGCGTTCGGCGTCGTGTTTACCAGCAGCGCGCGTGGGCCGAGTTGCCCGGATGCCAACGCAAGCGAAGAGTTGACGCTCTGGGTGCGTGAAGGCGGCCGTATCCGCCCCGTGTTCGGCACGAATCTGTACGGCTGGGTCAGCGTCGAAGGCGACGCCTGCGGGCCGGGTGCGGGCGATGCGCGCAGCGAAGCGGCCCGCATGACGATCGCCGTCGAGAAAACGTCGAGCCACGGCTTCGCCGACCTGTCGATCACGGCACACATCACGAAGACGCAGCGCAAGAACGGTGATTACTCGGATACGGGCAAGCGCACGGCGCGCACGATCGTCCACTACGACGGCAAGTCCTATGGAATCGACATGTTCCGGAACTTCTGGTATTCGCCGACCGCGATGAAACGCTTCAAGTAATGGCGCGGGCGCGACGCCGCCCCGCCCGCCTACTCCACCACCTTCGGCCCGATCGCCTCGGTCGGCGCCGGCATCCGCAACGCGTCGTCCCGCACGCGTCGCCCCTCGCGCGCCGTATAGCGATCCTTCAGCCTCAGGAACGGTTTTTCGACGAGGAAATAGCTGGCGGTCGCGGCCATCAATGCCCATACGATACCGAGCGGAAACGCGTGCGGCACAGGCACGCGCGGATTCGCAAAAGGCTGCTGCCACAGATAAAGACTGAACGAAATCGTGCCGACGAACACCACCGGCCCGGCGCGCAACCAGCGCGCGCACCAGAACCCGCTGCGGAAATTCAGCACGACGATCACGATCGCGATCAGCGCGGCTTCGATCGTCACGCCGTACGTCGCATTCCAGAAGCCGCCGAGCCGGTGTTCGGCGAGCGGCATGCCGAGCAGCACGACGAACACGAGCGCCGTCACGATGCGCGCCTCGCCGCGCCACGAACCGATCCACGCTTCGAGCCGTTCGCGGTTGAGCGACGCATAGCAGCCGATCAGGATCGGGTCGACACCCGTGTGCAGCATCATCCCGAGTTGCCCGCGCAGCGCGGGCGCGACGAAATACGTAATGGCACGCACGAGCGGCACGATGAGGATCAACGTGGCCAGCCAGCGCGTGCCGGTGCGGCGCATGCCGAACGCGAACAGCAGCGGCCAGAACCAGTAGAACTGCTCCTCGAGCGCGAGCGACCAGAAATGGCCGAGGTACCACGCGCCGTCCGGATGCAGCGCGTTGTCGCCGGTCAGCCCGAACCACGCCGAGTAATTCCACAGGTGCAGCGCCGCATAGAGCCACTGCCGGCGATCGACGTCGAACCCGCCGACGAACGCCACGATCGCGACGGCCGCGAGATACACGTAGCAGGCCGGCCAGATGCGCAACGCACGGCGCACGTAGAACGACGTCAGTGCGATGCCACCCGTACGCGCGAATTCGGCGCGCAGCACGTTGGTGATCAGGAAGCCGCTCAGCACGAAGAAGATCAGCACACCGAGCCGGCCGTCGGCGATCAGCCTCAACGGCGCATACCAGCCCGTATAGCCGCCGGGCAGCACATGCTCGGCATGACCGACGACGACCATCGCGACCGCGACGGCGCGCAACCCGGTCAACTGCGTGACGCGATGGTTCATCGGCTGGTTTCCGTTGGCACGGTGGAAGAGCGGGAATGGGCCGGCGCCCGCTTGGCACGCCGACCTGCCGCCGGGATTTTGTATGAAAAATATCGGAATGAAATTGCTTCAAAAATCCGCGCGGCAAACATCGCCGGCGACACGCGCCACAGCGGGCCAACGTCCGGCGCGGCGAATGGGCATAATGACAAGCCTTGTCCGGCGGCGGCCGGTCCGATGCCCACGCAACGAATTTTGCGGCGCAGCAATCCAGGCCGTACCGTACCGTCCGCACGCGGGTCCGCGCCTCGTCCGCCTCGTGTCCACCCTCACCCGGAGCCTGCCTGTGTACCCACCGATCGAACCCTACGCCCACGGCCACCTCGACACCGGCGACGGCCACCGCATCTACTGGGAGCGCTGCGGCAACCCGGCCGGCAAGCCCGCCGTGTTCCTGCACGGCGGCCCCGGCGCCGGCTGCGGACCCGACCATCGCCGCCTGTTCGATCCCGAGCGCTACGACATCCTGCTGTTCGACCAGCGCGGCTGCGGGCGCTCGACGCCGCATGCGAGCCTCGAGAACAACACGACGTGGGACCTGGTCGCCGATATCGAACGCCTGCGCGAGATGGTCGGCGCCGAGCAATGGCTGGTGTTCGGTGGCTCGTGGGGCAGCGCGCTGGCGATCGCGTACGCGGAAACCCACCCGGAACGCGTGAGCGCGCTGATCGTGCGCGGCATCTTCACGATGCGTCGCGCGGAACTGCTGTGGTACTACCAGGAAGGCGCGTCGTGGCTGTTCCCCGATCACTGGGAAGACTTCCTCGCACCGATTCCGGAAGCCGAGCGCGGCGACCTGATGGCCGCCTACCATCGCCGGCTGACTGGCGACGACGAAGCCGCGAAGCTCGAAGCCGCGCGCGCGTGGAGCATCTGGGAAGGCCGCACGATCACGCTGCTGCCCGATCCCGCGCTCGCCGCGCACTTCGCGGACGGCCACTACGCACTCGCGTTCGCGCGGATCGAAAATCACTACTTCGTGAACAAGGGCTTCGTCGAGGAAGGCCAGCTGCTGCGCGACGCGCATCGGCTCGCCGGCATTCCGGGCGTGATCGTGCAGGGCCGCTACGACATCGCGACACCCGCACGCACGGCGTGGGAGTTGTCGAAAGCCTGGCCGGACGCGACGTTCGAGATCGTGCCGGGCGCCGGGCATGCGTACAACGAGCCGGGGATTCTGGAGGCGCTGGTCGCGGCGACGGACCGGTTCGCCGCCTGAGCATCATAACAACGCGACACGACGCGGCGCGTGCTGCCATGCCTACCGGCATGCCCACGCGCCGCCGATCACAGCGCCGCTTCGACGATCGTCCGGCCGCTGATCGCCCGCTCGACGAGCTGTTCGTCACCGACCTTGCGGATCGCGTCGTCGAGCAACCCTTCCGGCTCCTCGGTCGCCACCTTCAGCAGGCCCGACAGCCCGCGTGCGTCGAGCACCACCAGCGTCTCCATCGAATCCGCGCGGCTCACGAGCACGCGGCGGAATGCCGGGCCCGCGCCGAAGCTCGCACAAAGCGCGATCGTCTCGTTGCCGAGCGTGTAGTCGAAGTGCTTGATCATGGTCTGCCGCCGTTGTATGGAAATGGCGACGCGCGACGGCGCGGCGCCGTGACGTCGACGCACCCGCGCGTGCCGCCGGCGCGCCGGACCGGAATCCGAATCGTTCGCCGGCATCACCATGCTAGGCGTGCAGTATTAACGAAGACTTAAAGCGCGAACGCCCCGCGCGGCGGCCTCAAGCCGCATCGAGCGGCTCGACCGTCACGCCGACCTTCAACTCCTGATCCGCCCCGCCGCCGCGGATCACACCGCGCAGCGGCGTCACGTCCGCGTAGTCGCGGCCGATCGACAGCATCACGTAGTCGTCGCCCGGCGCACGATCGTTGGTCGGATCGAGCTGTAGCCAGCCGCCATCCTCGGGCCACGCCGGGTCGTACACGTCGACCCACGCATGCGACGCGTCCGCACCGATCAGCCGCGGCTGGCCCGGCGGCGGCTGCGTGAGCAGGTAGCCGCTGACGTAGCGCGCGGCCAGCCCGAGCGAACGCAGCGCGCCGATCATCACGTGCGCGAAATCCTGGCACACGCCCTTGCGCAACCGCAGCGCGTCGAGCGCCGACGTCGTGATGTCGGTGCTGTTCGGCGTGTACGCGAAATCGGCATGCACGCGCCGCATCAGGTCCCATGCCGCCTGCACGAGCGGCCGTTGCGGCGTGAAGCTCGCGGCCGCGTACGCGGCAAGCTCGGCGTCGCACGCGACGTGCGGCGACGCGAACACGAACTCGCTCGCCGGGTCGTAAGGCTGCCCCGCGCGGAACCGCAAGCGCTCGCGCACGGCCTCCCATGCGGTGGCATGCGCGGCGGCCGGGTTCGCGATCGCAGGCGGCGGCTCGCCGCGCGCGCCGAGCGACCACACGGGCGGCGTCACGCGTACGGTACTGCGGCTGCGCACCAGCAGCGTGTCGTGCGGCAGGTTCAGCGCGAACGACGCACGCGCATTGCCGAACGCATCGAGTTCGGTGCCGACCGATTCCGGTGCGGGCTCGATGTCGAGCGAGAACGACAGCACCTGCTGGCGCGGCGTCGCGAGCGGTTGCAGGCGTGCCTGGTGCTGCGCGGATTCGACGCGCGCCGCGTAACGGTATTCGGTGTCGTGCGTGACGCGCAGCAACCGGCCCGGCGCGACGGCAGCCCGTGCGTCGCTTGCGGCCGCCGTCGGTGCGGCTGCCTGCCGGGCGTTACCGGAGCCAGAACCGGCCGGCGTTTTAGGTACGCCTTTCGTCGTCACCATAGCGTCCTGCCCGCTTCGCGCACGTGGCTGAAATAGCGCTCGCCAATCCGGTTCGACAGTTCCCACACCGCCTTCGCCGTCGTGTCGAGCGCCGCGAGCAGTTTGTCGTGCCGGCCGCCGTCGGTGGTCTCGCACAGCTCGTGCAGCGACCATGCAGGCACATCCGGAATCGTCTCGGCCAGCTCCGACAGCGCATAGCCTTCGCTGCGCTCGACCTTCGTCAGCCGGCCACGCAGCGCCTGCACGACCCAGCCGAGCGAGCGCGGGTTGTCGGTATCGAGCACGACGAGCGACAACAGCGGCGCGACGTCGAAGCCGCGCTGGAACCGCGAACGAAACGTGATCGTGCTGTCGAACAGTTCCAGCACGAGTTCGAAACCGTCCTGCCGGTGCACGGCCCCTTCGTCGAACGCGAACTTCAGCACGCTGCACAGGAAATCGAGCCGGTCGATCTGCCGGCCGATCGACAGCAAGCGCCAGCCGTCGTCGCGCGTCATGTTGTCGGTCTGCGCACCGGTGATCGCGCCGAGCAGCAGGCCGAGGCGTTCCAGCAGCTGCAGCGCGTCGTTGCCGATCTGCTCCTCCGCTTCCGGTTGTCCTGCGCTATCCGCGAACAGTTGCGTCGCGTCGTCGATCAACCGCCATTGATCGCTCGACAGCCGCTCGCGGATCGCGGCAGCCGCGCCGCGCATGCCGAACAGGCACGACGCGATCCCCGACGTGCGATCGGCGCCGCGCGTCAGCGACGTCGCGAGCGCGTGCTGGAACGCGCGCGGCGCATCGACGGCGTGCGGCGCGTCGGCCGCGATCAGCCCGGTGTCGCGGCACAGCGTGTCGATCAGTTCGAGATGCGCGGGGCTGTCGACGTCGTCTTCGCCGCGCAGCCGTTCGAGCGCGGCACGCGCCAGGCGCATCAGGTTGGTCGCGCGCTCGGTATAACGGCCGAGCCAGAACAGGTTTTCCGCCGCGCGACTCGCGATCGCACGCGGCCGCTCGACGAGATCGTCGGGGCCGAGGTGCGTCTGCAACAGCGTCGTCGAATCGACGATGCCCTCGGTCATCACCCACGTGTCGACGGTGCTGCCGCCACGCGGCATCGGCGCGTTGAACAGCGTGTCGCGCGTGCCGACCCGTGACAGTCCGCCCGGCAGGAGCCGCCAGCGCTGCGCGCCGTCGGCGAGCGCGAACACGCGCAGCAAGAGCGGTTTCGGCACGATCCGCGCGCTGCCGTTGCCGTCGGGTGCGTCGGGCCGCGGCCAGGTCGGCGCCTGCGACAGCGGCAGATCGGCCTGCACCGTGTAGTGTTCGGGCCGCGCGAGAATCCGCGCGCGCCACTCCGCCAGTTGCGCCGGCGTGAGCCGCGCGCCGATCACCGGCTCGAATGCACCGCCTGCCTGCACGTCGGGTGGATAGGATGCCTTGACGATGCCACGCGCGAGTTGCGGCAGCGCGTCGTCGCACGCGGCCGCCTCGCCGCACCACCACGAATGCACGGCTGGCAGCGTCAGCGTTTCGCCGAGCAGGCCTTCCGCGAGACGCGGCATGAAGCCGAGCATCGCCGGCGATTCGAGGAAGCCCGAGCCCGGCGCGTTCGCGAGCAGCACGTTGCCCGCGCGCACGGCCTGCAGCAGCCCCGGCACGCCGAGCATCGAATCGGGACGCAGTTCGAGCGGATCGAGCCACGCGTCGTCGACGCGCCGCAGGATGCCGTGCACCGGTTCGAGCCCGCTCAGCGTCTTCAGGAAGACGTGATTGTCGCGCGCGGTCAGGTCGCCGCCTTCGACGAGCGTGAGGCCGAGATAGCGCGCGAGATAGGCATGCTCGAAATAGGTCGCGCTGTGCGGTCCCGGGGTCAGCAGCACGATCCGCGAATTCTTCGCGGCGGGGCTGAGCGACTGCATGCTCTGCAACAGCGCACGGTAGGCGGACGCCAGCCGCTGCACGCGCAGCCCGCGAAACCCGCGCGGAAAGAGCCGCGACACGATCAGCCGGTTTTCGAGCAGGTATCCGAGCCCGGCCGCGCCCTGCGTGTGCTGCGCGACGATCCGCCACTGCCCGTCCGGGCCGCGCGCGAGATCGAACGCGACGACGTGCAGCCACGTATCGCCCGGCACGCGTGCGCCGCGCATCGCGCGCAGGTAGCCGGGATGACCAGTGACGAGCGCGGGCGGCAGCAGCCCGCGCTGCAGGATCGTCTGCGGCCCGTACAAATCGGCCAGCGTCGCGTTGAGCAGCCGCACGCGCTGCAGCACGCCGCGCTCGATCACGACCCAGTCTTCGGGCGTGACGATCAGCGGTAGCAGGTCGAGCGACCACGGCCCGGCCGCGCCGTCGCCGGCGCGTTGCTCGTGCAACTGGTAGAACAGGCCGTTCTCGCGCATGCGCCGGTGCAGCGCGTCGGCGCGGCGGTCGAGGTCGGCCACGCCGTCGCTGCCGATCGACGTGAAGAAGCTGCGCCACGCGGGCGCCAGCGCGGGCGCGTTCAGGCCAGCCGCGCTGCCGCGCAGTTCGTCGTAGCGGCCGGCGGCGGCCGGCGCCGCGAGCGCGGCGGCCAGTTCGGCGGCGTCCGGCTGCGCGCCGGTATCGAAAAGCGTGGGCATCGCGTCGAGGGCGGCGAGATGATCGAGGTCAATGGGCGGCACGATGTCGTTCCGTCGTCAGGATGCGGCCGCGCACGCGCGCCGCCGCACCGGCGGCAAGCTGCCGCGGCGCGCGGCCGCAGTCTGCCCGCATCCTAGCACTCCGGCGAGGCCGCCGGGAGGTTGCGCGCCGCGCATCGTCGTCCGCCCCGTCATCGATCGATCAAGGCCGCCGCAAGTCCAGCGTAAAAGGAAATTCGCGGCTCGGCGCGGCGGCCGCGACCTCCATCCGGCCCGGCGTGTGCCCCATCTCGACGAAGCGCGCGAGCCGGCGGCTCTCGGCTTCGTACGCGTTGACCGGGAACGTCGCGTAATTGCGCCCGCCCGGATGCGCGACGTGATACCGGCAGCCGCCGAGCGAGCGCTGCAACCACGTATCGACGATGTCGAACGTGAGCGGCGCGTGCACGCCGATGGTCGGATGCAGCGCCGACGGCGGCGCCCACGCCTTGTAGCGCACGCCCGCGACGTACTCGCCGACGGTGCCGGTCGGCTGCAGCGGCAGCGCACGGCCGTTGACGGTCACGACGTGCCGGTTGTCGTTCAGCCCCGTCACGCGCACTTCGAGCCGTTCGACCGACGAATCGACGTAGCGCACCGTGCCGCCGATTGCCCCCTCCTCGCCCATCACGTGCCACGGTTCCAGCGCGCCGCGCAGCGACAGTTGCATGCCGTTCACCGCGATCTGCCCGAACAGCGGAAAACGGAATTCGAAGTGCGGCGCGAACCACGCCGGATCGAACGCGAAACCGGCGTCGCGCAACTCGGCCAGCACGTCGTCGAAATCCATCTGGAGAAATTCCGGCAGCATGAAGCGGTCGTGCAGCGCGGTGCCCCAGCGCGTGAGCGGCGTCGTGTACGGCGTGGCCCAGAAGCGCGCGACCAGCGCACGCAGCAGCAGTTGCTGCACGATGCTCATCCGCGCATGCGGCGGCATCTCGAAAGCACGCAGTTCGAGCAGGCCGAGCCGGCCGGTGGACGAGTCGGGCGAATACAGCTTGTCGATGCAGAACTCGCTGCGGTGCGTATTGCCCGTCACGTCGATCAGCAGGTTGCGCAGCACGCGGTCGACGAGCCACGGCGGCATGTCCTGCCCGAACAGCAGCTTGTTGCGCTGGATCTCCGCGAATGCGATGTCGAGCTCGTAAAGCTGGTCGTTGCGTGCCTCGTCGACCCGCGGCGCCTGGCTCGTCGGCCCGATGAACAGCCCCGAGAACAAATACGACAGCGACGGATGGTTGTGCCAGTAGGCGATCAGGCTCGCGAGCAGATCGGGGCGGCGCAGGAACGGGCTGTCGGCCGGCGTCGCGCCGCCGAGCACGAAGTGGTTGCCGCCGCCCGTGCCGACGTGCCGCCCGTCGACCATGAACTTCTCGCTGCACAGCCGCGATTGCCACGCGGCGTCGTACAGGAATTCGGTGTGGTCGACGAGTTCGTCGAAGCTCGCGGCCGGATGGATGTTCACCTCGATCACGCCGGGATCGGGCGTCACCTGCAGCAGTTTCAGCCGTGCGTCGCGCGGCGGCGGATAGCCTTCGAGCACGAGCTTCACGCCGAGCGTGTGCGCGGTCAGCTCGATCGCGCCGAGCAGGTCGAGATAATCCTCGAGCGCGGCGAGCGGCGGCATGAACAGGTACAGGATGCCGTTGCGCACTTCGACGCACAGCGCGGTGCGCGTGATCCACGCGGCCGATTCGAAGCGCTCGGGGCGGCGATGCGGATCCCCGGCGCCCGGTCGGCCGCTCGCGGCCGCGCCGTCGTCGCGCCACTGCATCACGGTCTGCGCGGACGCTTCGCGATGCACGCCGGCCAGGTAGCGCGGCGCGTCGGCCGGGCCGGCGTAGCGGGCGCGCATGGCGGCGGCATCCGGCAATGCGTCGCGCGGCGCGAACGGATCGCGCTCGACCAGGTACGGATAATCGGCGCTGGCGGTCCACGGCAGCGAATCGAGCGGCAGCCGGTAGCCCATCGGCGAATCGCCCGGCACGAGGTACATTCGCTCGTCGCGGAAGAACCACGGGCCCGTCTGCCAGCGCGGCCCGTCGAGGCCCGGCATGTCGTCCACACGCTTCACCGGCAGCACGTAACCGACCACGCTGTCGAGCCGCTGCTCGAACACCTTGCGCAGCCGCGCGCGTTCGAGCTCGTCGTCGAGGCGCGCGTCGAACGGATCGACGTTGACGGGCAGCCGGCGCTCGCGCCACAGGTAGTACCACACGTCCTCGTAGCCGGGCCGGATGAATTCGCCGGTCAGGTTCAGCCGCGCGGCGAGCGCATCGATGAAACGCTTCGCGTCGTCGGTCGTGTACGCGGACGGTTCGCGCTCGTCGGCGAACAGCGACGGATCGTGCCACACGGGCTGGCCATCCGCGCGCCAGAAGATCGACAACGCCCAGCGCGGCAATTGCTCGCCCGGGTACCACTTGCCCTGCCCGAAATGCAGGAAGCCGCCGTCGCCGTATTCGGCGCGCAGCCGCTGCACGAGTTCGGTCGCGTAACCGCGCTTGGTCGGGCCGAGCGCATCGGTGTTCCACTCGGCGCCGTCGCGATCGTCGATCGACACGAAGGTCGGCTCGCCGCCCTGCGTGAGCCGCACGTCGCCGGCCGCCAGCGCACCGTCGACCTGCGTGCCGAGCGCGAGCACGGCGTCCCACTGCGCTTCCGTATACGGTTTCGTCACGCGCGGCGATTCGTACACGCGCGTCACGCTCATCTCGTGCTCGAACGACACCTCGCACTCGTCGATCAGCCCTTCGACCGGCGCGGCACTCGTCGGCTGCGGCGTGCAAGCGAGCGGAATATGCCCTTCTCCGGCGAGCAGGCCCGACGTCGGATCGAAGCCGATCCAGCCGGCGCCCGGCAAGTAGACCTCGCACCATGCGTGCAGGTCGGTGAAATCGACCGACGTGCCGCTGGGGCCGTCGAGCGATTTGACGTCGGGGGTGAGCTGGATCAGGTAGCCCGACACGAAGCGCGCGGCGATGCCCAGATGGCGACACAGCTGCACGAGCAGCCACGCGCTGTCGCGGCACGAGCCGGATGCGAGTTCGAGCGTTTGCGCGGGCGTCTGCACGCCCGGCTCCATCCGCACGAGATAGCCGATGTCGCGCTGAAGCTGCTGGTTCAGCGCGACGAGAAAGTTCACGGTGCCGGCCGGCGTGCGGTCGACGGCGTCGAGATACGTGCGGAACAGCGGCGCGGCGCTCGTCTGCGGGTCGCACGCGAGATACGGCGCGAGCTCGGTCTTCAGCGCGTCGTCATAGCTGAACGGGTATTGTTCCGCGCTCGCTTCGAGGAAGAAATCGAACGGGTTGTACACCGACATCTCGGCGACGAGATCGATCGTGATCTCGAAGTGCTCGGTTCGCTCCGGAAACACGAGCCGCGCGAGATAGTTCGAGAACGGGTCCTGCTGCCAGTTGATGAAGTGCTGCGCAGGCTCGACCGTCATCGAATACGCGAGGATCGGCGTCCGGCAATGCGGCGCGGGCCGTAGCCGCACGACCTGCGGGCCGAGGTTGACGAGCCGGTCGTAGCGATAGCGGGTGGTGTGATGCAGCGCGACGTGGATGGACATGGGAGCTCGGATCGGGTTGGGCCGGCCGCGCGCGCCGCGTCGCTGTCGACGCGGCGGCCCGGCATGGCGGATTCGGCGAAAGCGCGCGGCGGGTCAGACGAGTTCCGGCGTCTGCACGACGCTGATCTCGACGCCGACGGCCGTCGCGCCGAGCCCCGTCACCGGCTGCGCGTCGCGATGGTCAAGGCCGACCGCAATGCGCACGTAGCGTTCGTCCGGGCAACGGTTCATGAACGGGTCGAAGCCGACCCAGCCGAGCCCTTCGACATAGGCTTCGGCCCATGCATGGCCGGCCGGCTGCTGCATCAGCGCGGCGGCTTGCGGCTGCGCGCCGAGCGCCGGTTGCGGCTGCCCCTGCGATTGCGACTGCACCGCATGCGACGCGCCGAGCATCTGGTGCATCCCGTCGCCGCTCTGCAGCGCGAGTGCTTCCTCTTCCTCGACGTCGCCCGGCTGCTGCTTCGCATCGGCGATGCGCTGCATCGCGCTGTCGGCCAGCACGTAGCCCGAGATGTAGCGCGCGGGGATCTTCAGCGCGCGGGCGGCCGCGATGAACGCGTGCGCATGGTCGCGGCTCGTGCCCTCGCCGCTTTGCAGCGCGGTTTCCGCATCGACGGGCGCATCGGCGGCCAGGTTCGGCGCGTACGCGATGCGGCCGTGCACCTCCGTCATCAGCCAGTGCAATGCGTCGAGGCCGTGCGGCTCGATCGGCAGCGCCTGCGTCAGCGCATGCACGGTGTCGCCCGCTTTCGTGAGCGCGGTCTCGCGCTCGAAGATCCACGGCGGCGCATAGCCCTCGGGATTCCCGAGAATGCCCGCGCGGTCCTGCGTCTCGACGACGCCGGCCGCGACGACGACGATCTCGTCTTTCGCGCCGCGATCGTGGCGCACGAGGTCGATCCGGTTGCCGAGCCCGTCGGCGTACGACAGCGTCGGCTCGACGCCGTCGATCGTGACCTGCCACGCGCGCACCGTCTGCCCGGGGCCCGACTGCGGGCGCAGCCGCAACCGTTGCAGTGCGTGGGAAGCTTGATCGTCGAACTGATAACGCGAAATGTGTCGGATGGCGAGTCGCATGGCAAGTCTCAGTCGAAGTTGTAAGCCTGGGCGACTTCGAGCCCGAGGCTGTTGTTGCGGCCGATGAAGTCGGTCAGGAACTCGTGCAGGCCGCTCTTGAAGATCCGCTCGACCGAGGTATCGGACAGCATTTGCAGGATCTTCGTGGCCGTGTCGTGACACGGGTGTGTCACGCCGTAATCCTTCGCGAGCAGGTTCAGGCTCGACACGACGCGCCCGTAGCAATAGCGCAGCGAACGCGGCATGCGGCCGTTCAGGATCAGGTAGTCGGCGATGTTCAGCGGCTTGTACTGCACGTCGTACACCCAGCGGTACGAACGATGCGCGGCCACGCAGCGCAGGATCGTCTCCCATTGGTAGTTGTCGAGGATCGTGCCGACGTGCGACACCGACGGCAGCAGCAGGTGGTACTTCACGTCGATGATCCGCGCGGTGTTGTCCGCGCGTTCGATGAAGGCGCCGATCTGCGCGAAATCGAAGATCTCGTTGCGCAGCATCGTGCTGTAGAAGCTGCCGAGGATCAGCGCGGTTTCGCGCTTCACCTGGTCGAGCACGGCCGGCAGCTCGCTTTCCGGCACCGGCTGCGCGAACGCGCGGCGCAGCGCGAGCCACGCGCCGTTCACGCTCTCCCACGCCTCGCGCGTCAGCGCCGTGCGCACCATCCGCGCATTCGAGCGCGCGGCCTCGATGCACGACAGCACGCTCGACGGGTTGTCGCGGTCGCGCAGCAGGTAGTCGGTCACGGTATCGGCCGCATACGCGTCGTATTTCTGCCGGTAGCCGTCGTCCGCGCCCGAGCTGACCAGCACCGACGACCATTCGGCCGGCGCGTCGGACGTGCGCGTGAGCGCCATCCGCAGCCCGGCATCGATGCGCGCGATGTTCTCCGCGCGCTCGATATAGCGGTACATCCAGTAGAGCCCGCTCGCAGTTCGTCCCAGAAGCATCTCGTGTCCACTCCGTCTTCGTTCGGTTCGCGCGCCGGCTCCGGCGCGCGCGGTCGCGTCCGGCTCAGTCGGCCAGCACCCAGGTGTCCTTGGTGCCGCCGCCCTGGCTCGAGTTGACGACGAGCGATCCTTCCTTCAGCGCGACGCGCGTGAGCCCGCCCGGCGTGATGCGGATCCGGTCCGACACCAGCACGAACGGCCGCAGGTCGACGTGGCGCGGCGCGAGGCCGGCGTCGGTCAGGATCGGCGTCGTGGACAACGCAAGCGTCGGTTGCGCGATGTAGTTCGCGGGGCGCGCGCGCAGCTTCGCGGAAAATGCCTCGAGCTCGGCCTTCGACGCGCACGGCCCGACCAGCATCCCGTAGCCGCCCGAGCCGTGCACCTCCTTCACGACCAGTTCGTCGAGATGCTCGAGCACGTACTTCAGGCTGTCGGCCTCGCCGCAGCGCCAGGTCGGCACGTTCTCCAGCAGCGCCTTGCGGCCCGTGTAGAATTCGACGATCTCCGGCATGTACGAGTAGATCGCCTTGTCGTCGGCGATGCCGGTGCCGGGCGCATTCGCGATCGTGATGTTGCCCGCGCGGTACACGTCCATGATGCCTGCCACGCCGAGCACCGAATCGGGGCGGAACGTGAGCGGATCGAGGAACGCATCGTCGACGCGGCGGTACAGCACGTCGATCGGCTGGAAGCCTTCGGTCGTGCGCATCGCGACGCGGCCGTCGATCACCTGCAGGTCGCTGCCCTCGACGAGGTGCACGCCCATCTGGTCGGCGAGGAACGAATGTTCGTAGTACGCGGAATTGTGGATGCCGGGCGTAAGCACGGCGATGGTCGGATTGTCGGCGTTGCCGCCCGGCGGGCATACGGCCGCGAGCGACTGGCGCAGCATCTGCGGGTAGGTTTCGACCGGGCGCACCTTCACCTGCTGGAACAGCTCGGGAAAGAGCTGCATCATCGTTTCGCGGTTTTCCAGCATGTAGGACACGCCGGATGGCGTGCGCGCGTTGTCCTCCAGCACGTAGAACGCGTTCTCGCCGGTGCGCACGATGTCGACGCCGATGATGTGCGTGTAAACGTTTCCCGGCGGCCGGAAATCGATCATCTCCGGGATGAACTCTTCGTTGTGCGCGATCAGGTGCTTCGGCACGATGCCCGCGCGCACGATTTCCTGGCGGTGATAGATGTCGTCGAGGAATGCGTTCAGCGCCATCACGCGCTGCTCGATGCCGAGCGACAGCCGGCTCCATTCCGCCCCGGAGATGATGCGCGGGACGATGTCGAACGGAATCAGCCGCTCGGCGGCCTCCGCGTCGCCGTAGACGGCGAACGTGATGCCCGTCTTGCGGAACACGCCTTCCGCGTCGTGGGCCTTCTGGGCGAGGCTCGCGGGATTCTGCGTGTCGAGCCATTGCTTCAGGCGCGCGTAAGGCGCCCTTACCATGTCGCCGGATTGCAGCATTTCATCGAATGGCTTCATCGATCTTTTCTCCATCGATCGTTTTCCCCGGCATTGCGCATGCCGGACCGGCGTACTGAATGCTTTGCAAGGAACGTGCCTTGCTCGACCCCGTCGATATCCCCCTGTTTTTGCGCCGCGCCAGGCACGCCGGTGCGGCATTGCGCACCACAACGGTGCAACCCCCGACGCGACGGGCGCTTGCGGTGCGCCGCGAACGCGCACGGTCGATGCTGCGCCGCGTTCGACGAACATAGTTCTCCCGCGTGTCACGAATGTGCAATCTGCACTGCACCAAAAGTGGCGGGCCCGCGCCCCGGAACGATCGCGGGCGGGCGGGCCGGCACGCGCACGGCGCAGCCGGCCCTGGGGGGAAGTACCGTCCGCGGCGGCGCGGACAGTCCGACGCGGTGAACTGTCCGGTTAAGCCGGGTCCGGCACCTCAACGCTATGCAGCCGTAATCCCGGCGACAACGCCCATGCATATTTCGACTGACACCGATCGAAAAAAAACATCGGCTCGACCGGCGCGAGGCGCGGTACGCTAGAACGTTGGTGCGGCAGACGGCGCCGCCTTTCAGGCGCCCGACTATAAAAAGCGAAGATCGAAATGGAAGCAAAGTGGCTGGAAGATTTCCTGAGCCTTGCGGATACCAAGAGCTTTTCCCGGGCCGCGCGTCACCGGCACCTGACGCAGTCGGCATTCAGCAGACGAATCGCCGCGCTCGAAACCTGGATGGACGCGAAGCTGGTCGACCGCAGCATCAACCCGATCACGCTGACGCCCGCCGGCCAGATGTTCCGCGGGCTGGCCGCGGACATCCTGCGCAGCATGTATGCGGCGCGCAACCTCGTGAACGGCTACGACCAGTTCGCGGCGAGCGACCAGGTCGTGCGTTTCGCCGTCGCGCATACGCTCGTGTTCACGCTGTTTCCCGAATGGCTCAAGCAGCTCAACGGCGAGGTCGGCCACGTCACTGCCCGCGTCAATGCGGTGAACGTGCCGGAAGGCGTCCAGCAACTGGTCGAAGGCGAATGCGATTTGCTGCTCGGCTATCACCATCCGCAGTTGCCGATCGTGCTCGACCCGAATCACTTCCCGTTCGTCAGTCTCGGCGTCGAACGCATCCTGCCCGTGTCGACACCCGATGCACGCGGCGAGCCGGTGTTCCAGCTGCCCGGCACGCCCGATGCCCCGCTGCCGCTGCTCGCGTATTCGTCGGGCGCCTTTCTCGGCAACATCGTCGAGATGCTGTTGCTGAATGCGACCGAGCCGTACGTGCTGCACCGGTGTTTCGAAACGCACATGTCCGAGGCGCTGAAAGGCATGGTCGTGGCCGGGCACGGCATCGGCTGGCTGCCGGAAAGCTGCGTCGCGAAGGAGCTCGCAGACGGCACGCTCGTGTGCGCGGGCACCGGCGACTGGATCACCGAACTCGAAATCCGCCTGTATCGGTCGGCGCGCAAACGCGGGCTCGCGGCGGAGCAGCTGTGGACCTACATCATGAACCGGCCGCACGCGGCGATCGACGGTGCGACAGGCACTGAAGAAGCGGCCGCCCCGGCGATGCGCAGCGCGCGACGAAGCGCGGGCGGCAGCCGCTGATGGCATATTCGCGCCGTGGATATCCGCGGCGCGAATACGCGTTCTCCCGATAGCAATCGATAATCCCGTCGGACTCCGTAAAATCCCTCAACGGCTCATAATCGATCTCCAGAACACGCAAACGTTTGCGATTCATGTCGTATTTTTTACTGTTTTTGGTATTAAGTAAGAATAATCGGCCCGCCTTTCCAGACAGAAATACCTTGTTACACAAGTTTCGATTTACCTGTAACTGTCGGAATCATCAAAAACGTCGCACCCTCATTTCACGATGTGCGACCTGTATCCGGACCTTCATCGATTCGCCTCGAATACAGGCGCAAGAGTTTCTTTTATCAGTCGTTATTTTTCGGCACGAACGTCGATACCTCCGACGTGATTCAAAGCGTGCTCGATCATCGCTACCGAAGAGCAATTTTCATGTTCGGCAATATCGACTTTATTCAGCATTAAGCGATCCTCAGCAATCCATCCTTATCCTATTTAAATAGGATCTTTCACCCCCGTCCCATTCCGACCACACGCGGTTGTTGGTTCAAAAACCATCGTGTATCAATAGCGTGTCGCAAAAAGAACGTTGGCAAATTCGACTCGGAGTCGATGCACGTCATCGATTCCGGACGGGAGATTGCAATGTCACCCTCGCTTCGACAGCATGCTCGCGCTTTCCTGAGCGTCTTCGTCTCCACGCTGTGCATGAACGCCATGGCCCAGACACCGGCGGCCTCCTCACCGGCGTCCGGGCCGGGGGCGAACCGGTACGTGATTTCGTATATCTGCGGCGATGCGCGGATCGACGGCACCGCACCGCTTCCCCCCGACGGGCGTCCGTACAACCTGGGCGTGTCGTTCGTCTCGGAACATACCGGGCAGCCGCTCTCCAACGTGCAGGTGCGCCTGCGCCGACATGGGCGCGTGCTGGTCGAATTCGCCGCATCGGGATCGCGCTGCCTGTTCAGCGTGCCCGATGCGAGCTACCGGGTCGAAGGGACCTATCAGGGAGCAACCCAGTTCGCGATCGTCGAGACGGGCACGCTCACGACGCAGCTGCGCTGGTGAACGTCGCGCCGCCCCTCTCCGATCGCGCCAATCGTGGACCGCATCGAATCAAGGAGTCTTGCATGCCTCGTGCAGAACGACCGGACGGCTCGCCCGCCCGTCAGCCGAAACCCTCGTGGGGTCCGGGAAAGAACGCGGCGCTCAGCGTCGCCGCATTTGCCGCGATCTTCGGTGCCTTCGCGTACGTCGAGCGGGACACGAGGGTCGGCCATGCGAGCGTGACGCACGATATCGCCCGCGTGATCGGAAACGCCGTCGGAAAGTCCCGCGAGCTCATCGTGGCGGCAACCGGCCGCGTGTCCGGCACCGCCGCGCCAGCCGGCTCGACCTCGACGCTCGCGCAGGCCGGACCGGTTCCGCCGTTCGCCTCCGCTCCCCCCGCCGTGTCGGCCGTGGCCGAACCGGCCGTGCCGCCGCAAACGGCGGCCCGCTCCGACACGACACGTACGCGCCCCGCGCACGTGCCGCCGACGAGGCTGGCGGCCAATCCGCACGCCGCGTCGACCGGCAGTCGCACGACGCGCCCGGGCGACACGCACCGGACGTCACGTTCGCAGACGCTGGCGCGCACGAGAAAACACCCCGACCCCGTGCCGAAACCGCAACCGCAGTCGTATGTCGCGGGCACGTCGCACATGGAGGCCACCAGCGTCACGCACGATGAGCTGGAAGGCGCCCGCGCTCTGGCCAAGGCGCGCTGGTGCGCACGGATCGACGAATGGAGCTGTGTGGAGCAAAACGCGAGCCGTGCACTCGCCATCGACCCGAAGAACAGCGAATCGCGCGCGCTGCTTGGACAAGCGATCCGCAACCGCCTGTGACCTGGCCGGATCCCGCCGGGCCTCGCCGCCCGACGGGGCGACGGCCGGCGACGAGCGCCGTCGGGCGTGCAACCGATGTGATCGTTTCAAAGTGAGGACACACCGTGGCCAACAATCGTCAACAACAATGCACCACCGTCGCTCCGCCGAACCGGCGGATCCTCCTGCATGCGCCGTTGCTGTGCCTGCTCGTCGCGTCCGGCCCGTGTCTTGCCGCCGAAGGCGACGCGGAACCGGGCAGCGCGAGCGAAATCGCCGGGTCCCGCGGCGCACCTGATGCGTTGCCGCCCGACCTGCAGCCCCCGGGCGCGTCGACGCAGGCCGCGCCGGGTTCGGGCACGCAGCCGCCGCTTGCACCAACGCCGATCGCGCAAGCGTCGGACGCATCGATGCAGATCGCGCAGGCGCCGAACCCGGCGATGCCGACCACGGTCGTGGTGGACCCGGATGCGCCGCAGCCGGCCGCGCCATCGACGAATGCACCTGCGCCAGCGGCGCAAGTGTCGAATGCGCCGATGCTGCTGGCGCAGGCATTCGACACGCCGCCGGATACGCCGCGGCCACGCACGCAAACGTCCGAGGCACCGCGGCAGCGCGCCCAGGCCACGACCACCGCACCGCCGGCTACACCGACCACAGCCGCTACGCCGACGCTCACCGCGCAGGCATCCGGCACGCCGATGCCGAATTCGCCCGCGCCCACGACCCAGCCGTCCGGCGCCGAACCGCCGTCGTCCCGGCAACCGAATTCGCAGTCGCCCGGCGCGCAGCTCCCCGGCGAGCCGATCCAGCGATCGCAAGGGCCCGACGTCCAGGCACCGAATGCGCAGGCGCCGAACCTCCGCACGGCCGATGTCGCGACGGTGCGCAACGACGTGTTCGGCCTCGCGGCGAGCGGCGGCGCGGTCAAGGCACTCGACGAAGCGAAGGCGCGGCCCGATGCGTTCTCCGCCGTCGACATCGCGCAACTGGAAGAGCTGTCGATTCGCCAGCAAGTGCGCGGCGGACGCGACAAGTCGCGCTCGATGACGAGTTCGGACCGCTTCGACGGAATCGACAGCGCCCTGCGTGCGGCGGACGACCTCGACAAGCGGATACCGCCCACGCCCGAGTACACGCCGGTCCGCACCGCGCTCGCGGGCGACCGGGTCGTCGCCCTTGCGGCACGCGGCGACATGAAGACGGCCGTCGCGACGTTCGAGACGATTCCGTCCAACGCGGAAATCTCGATCGACGCACTGGCGGCCGTCGGCGACGCGTACCTGTACCTGGGCGAGCCGGCCAAGGCGAACGCCGTGTACGCGCGTGCGCTGAAGCAGGCCACCGCATCGCCGAGCGATCGCGCGACGCGCGGCTTCCAGTATGGCGCCCGCACGCAGCCGATCGAGCTGCGCGAAGGGCTGTTCTGGTCGTACGTCGACCAGGCACGCGCGCCGGAAGCGAAGCAGGTGCTCGACGACATGGAGAAGTCGCTGCCGCCCGCCAAGCAGGTGACCAACGTCGGCCCCGGAGAAAGCGACTATCTGCGTTACTACCGGTTGCGCGCGCAATACCTGATCTTCACGGGTCACGCCGACCAGGGGATCGCCGCCCTCGAACAGCTCGAGAAAGAGGTGCCGTTCAACGCGGAGATCCGCGCCGCGCACGCCGATGCGGTGTCGGGCCAGTCGCATCCACGCCAGGCGATCTCGATGTATCGCGCGTCGCTGACCGATCACCCGGACAGCGTCGAGATGCTCGCGGGCCTCGGCCGCGCATCGCTCACGGCGGACGACTACGCGACCGCGAAGACCGTCGACCAGACGCTGGGCAACACGTTCCCGGACAGCGGCGCCGTGCGCGGCTTCAAGCGCGACTACAAGGCCTACCGCAGCCCCGTGTTCACGATCGACCTGAGCTTCGAGCACGGCAACAGCGCGCTGGCCGACAACAGCTTCACGTCGGACAGCTACATCTACTCGCAACCGTTCGGCGACAACTGGCGGGTCTTCGCGCATACGTTCTACGGCCATGCGCAAACCGACGGCGGCAGCGTCAGCCGCACACGCACGGGCATCGGCGGCGACTACCGGCACGGGCCGCTCACCGTGCTGGGCGAGGTCACGCGCTCGCTCGGCGGAGACGGCCGAACCGGCGGCCGCGGCACGATCGCGTACGCACTGAACGACTACTGGACGGTCAGCGCGGGGCTCGACACCAACGACAACTCGCTGCCGTGGAAAGCGTATGCCGCGCACATCTGGGGCCGCTCCGCGAACGTCGAGGTCGTGTATCGCCAGAACGACCGGCGCGAAGTCAAGCTGAGCTACGGCGTGAGCCGCTACAGCGATTCGAACCTGCACCAGGAAATCGCGGCGACCGCCACGCAGCGCGTGTACACGTCCGCGAACCAGCTCGTCAACGTCTCGCTGAATCTCGGCACCGACAGCAACACGCGCCATGACGCGCCCTACTTCAGCCCCGGTCGCGACTACGCGGCCGCGGCGACCGTCATGCATCAGCTGACGCTGTGGAAGAAAGGCGACACGGGGCTGCAGCAGCGCGTGTCAGTGTCGGGCGGCGTGTACAACGAGCGCGGCTTCGGCACCAGCCCGCTGTGGAGCGCGCGTCTCGAGCACGCGTGGACGTTCAAGCACGACATCACGCTGAGCTACGGCGTCGAGGTCAGCAGCCACGCATACGACGGCCAGCGCGAGCGCTCCGAAACCGGCTTCCTGTCGCTCAACCTGCCGTTTTAGCAAGGAGATCGGCAATGCTGCAATCCAGACGGACCTTCATGTGCGGATGCCTCGGCACGTTTGCCGCCTGTTCGCTGTTCCCGGGCGTGACCAACGCCAAGATGATCGACCTGCTGCCGCCGTCCGATCCGGCCGACGGCAAGACGTTCCGCGTGATCTGCATGCACGACGTGCGCGACAACCTGATGGCGTCGTTTTCGTCGCCGACGGCGATCATCGATCCGTTCGCGGTCGATACCGGCACGCTCACCGCGATCTTCTCGTGGCTGCAGACCAACAACTACCACACCATCACGGTCAAGCAGATCGAGGAATCGCGGCACGGCGGCAAGCCGCTGCCGCCGCGCTCGGTGCTGCTCACGTTCGACGACGGCTTTCGCAGCCACTACACGAAGGTGCTGCCGCTGCTCGAGCGCTTCAAGTATCCGGCCGTGATGGGCCTCGTCACCGCGTGGATCGATACCCCGGCGGATACGCCGATCCGCATCAGCGACAAGGTGCAGGTACCGCGCGACTACTTCCTGTCGTGGGACGAGGTGAAGAAGCTCGGGCAGTCGGAATTCGTCGAGCTCGGCTGCCACACCCACAATCTCCACCACGGTGCGATCGCGAATCCGCAAGGCAACGAGTTGCCGGCGACCACGTCGCATCTCTACCTGCAAGACCAGAAACGCTATGAAACCGACGCCGAATTCCACGCCCGCGTGCACGACGACCTGCAGACGTGCGTGCGGCAGATCCGCGAGCGCACCGGCCTCGTCGCGCGCTCGATGGTGTGGCCGTACGGCGCGGAAAACCAGCCGGTGCGCCAGATCTCGACGTCGCTCGGCATGGACATCCAGTTCAGCCTCGACGCCGGCCCGAATACGCCGGACGTGCCGCTGGACCGGCTGAGACGGATCCTGATGATGTACGACGTCGATATCGGCGGGTTCGAGCGCTCGATGCGCGAGCCGGCGTCCAACCGCGGCGACGTCGACGTGCCCGAGCGCACCGTGCAGGTCGATCTCGACCAGGTCTACGACCCCGATCCCGCGCGACAGGAAGCGAATCTCGGCAAGCTGATCGAGCGCATCTACCGGATGCAGCCGAAATCGGTGTACCTGCAGGCGTATGCGGACCCGAAGGGCACGGGCGTGGCCGAAGCGGTGTATTTCCCGAACCGGCACCTGCCGATGCGTTCCGACCTGTTCTCGCGTGCCGCGTGGCAGCTCAATACGCGCGCCAACGTACAGGTGTACGCATGGATGCCGGTGCTCGCGTTCCGGCCGCCCGCCGACAAGCTCCGCTCGCTCGAAGCCGTCAGCGCATTCGGCGGCGCGCCGGCCCGCGAGAACGGCACGCGTGTGTTCCGGCTGAGCCCGTTCGATCCCGATGCGCGGCTGATGATCCAGCAGATCTACGAGGATCTCAGCAAGCACGCGTCGTTCAGCGGCATCCTGTTCAGCGACGACGCGGTGCTCGACGACTACGAGGATGGGGGCCGGCATGCGCTGCGCACCTATTCGCAATGGGGGCTGCCGGCCGACATCGGCAAGATCCGCGAGAACCCCGACCTGATGAAGCGCTGGACACACCAGAAGACGCGCTACCTGATCGACATGACCCGGCAGCTCGAGCAGATCGTGCTGGCCCACCAGAACGTCGGCGACGTGCTGACCGCGCGCAACATCTTCGCGATGCCGGTGCTCAAGCCCGAATCGGAAGCATGGTTCGCGCAGAACTACGACGATTTCCTCGCCGCCTACGACTACGTCGCGCTGATGGCGATGCCGTACATGGAACAGGCGAAGGACCCCGACGGCTGGCTCGACCAGCTCGTGAAGGCGGTACGCACGAAGCAGCGCGGGCTGCAGCGCACCGTGTTCGAACTGCAGGCGTACGACTGGCACGGGCAGAAGGCGGTGCCGGCCGGCACGCTGCTCGCGCAGATGCGGCGGCTGCGCAGCGAAGGCGCCGTGAATTTCGGCTACTACCCCGACAACTTCCTGAACGGCCAGCCTGAACTCGACGCGATGCGCGACGTGATGTCGCTGAAGTCGCGCCTCGACCCCACCTCGATCAACGCGCTGATGCAGATGCAGCAGTCGCACGGAACCAAGACGCCATGACCACCCACAGCCTGATCCAGCGCCTGCAGGATTTCGTCTTCTACTATCCGTTCTTCATGTCGTATCTGTGGATGATCGGCGGCGTCGTGCACTACTTCCTGCTCGAGGAAGGCCGCGAGCTGTCGACGCGCACGATCGCGTCGAGCGGCATCCCGAAAGTCTCGATCGTCGTGCCCTGCTTCAACGAAGCCGCGAACGCGCGCAGCGTGATCGGCCACCTGAACGGAATGCAGTATCCGAACTACGACATCATCGCGGTCAACGACGGCAGCAAGGACCGCACCGGCGAGATCCTCAACGAGCTGGCCGTCGAGATTCCGCGGCTGCTCGTGATCCATCACGCGCGCAACGAAGGCAAGGCGGTCGGGCTCACGACCGCGGCGGCCGTGTCGAACGCGGAATACCTGCTGTGCATCGACGGCGACGCGCTGCTCGCGCACGATGCGATCGGCTGGATGCTCGAGCATTTCCTGACCGATCCGGGCGTGGGCGCGGTGACCGGCAACCCGCGCATCCGCACGCGCACGTCGCTGCTCGGCCGCATGCAGGTCGGCGAATTCTCGTCGATCGTCGGGCTGATCAAGCGCACGCAGCAGGTGTACGGCCGCATCTTCACGGTGTCGGGCGTGATCACGATGTTCCGCAAGACCGCGCTCGCCGATGTCGGCTACTGGAGCTCGGACATGCTCACCGAGGACATCGACATCAGCTGGAAGCTGCAGTGCCGCGACTGGCGCGTCGTGTACGAGCCGCACGCGCTCAGCTGGATCCTGATGCCGGAGACGATCAAGGGGCTCTACCGGCAGCGGCTGCGCTGGTCGAAGGGCGGCATCCAGGTGCTGCTCAAGTACGCGGGCACGCTGATGCGGCCGACCCAGATGATGATGTGGCCGCTATTCGCCGAATACCTGATCGGCATCGCGTGGGCGTACTCGATGTCGTTCATCCTGCTGCTCGCGCTGATCGACGTCGTCTACCCGCTTCCGCCGAACTGGCATGTGTCCGTGGTGCCGCACTGGCACGGGATGCTGCTGGTCGCGACCTGCATCCTGCAGCTGATCATCGGCAGCATGATCGATCGTCGTTACGACGAAAAACTCCTGATGTACTTCCTTGACACCATCTGGTACCCCGTCGCGTTCTGGCTGATCAGCATGATCACCACCGTCATCGCCCTGCCCGCCGTCGTGCTGCGGGGCCGTGGCAAGCGCGCCGTATGGGTCAGTCCCGACCGAGGCATTCAACATGAAGAACGCGCCGATTATTGACCTTTCCCTGCGCGCCCCGCGCGACATGATCGCCGAACGCGGCAACATCGTCGGGCCCGTGCTCGTCGCATGGTTCCGCCTCGTGCGGCCCGCGCTGGTCGGGGGCGTCTGGGCATCGATCTGCATCTATACGTACCGTTACCTGTTGCCGTTCAACGAGGCCGAGATGCCGATCGAACAGATCGTGTTCTACGTGACCAGCATCGCGCTGATCGCCGGCACGATCGTCATGTGGCTGATCGCGGGGCGCGTCGTGCATCCGTTCGCCTACCGGTTGCGCGTGTCGAAGATGCTGCGGCGCTCGGCCAGCGTGAAGGTGCGCTCGGTGCCGCCGACCGCGTTGGCAAGCGAGCGCCGGCGCGGCGCGCGGCGCACCACGCGCATTCTGGTCGCGTCGCACGACGCGAACGGGTCGATTTCGGGCATCGAATGGGTCGCGCATGCCGGCCCGCAGCCCCGCGAATAAATCGCCGGAGACGTGCCGCACCGCGCGCGACGCCTGCCGCGCGACGTGGCGCCGCTTGCGGCATCGTGCTGCCGCGCGTCGCGCGCCAGCCGGCAACTTCCTGGAGACGAGGTGAATCATGTGCGGAATCGTCGGAGCAAGCGGCCTGAACAATCAGGTGCCGCAACTGGTCAATGCGCTGAGCCGGCTCGAATATCGCGGCTACGATTCGTGCGGCATCGCCGTGCAGCGCGACGGGCGCCTGCGCAGCGAACGCACGCTGCGACGCGTGACGGACCTGCAGGATCGCGTGCTGACGCTCGGTCTCGAAGCGCAGACCTGCATCGCGCATACGCGCTGGGCGACGCACGGCGCGCCGTCGGAAATGAACGCGCACCCGATCATGTCGGGCGACACGATCGCGGTCGTGCACAACGGGATCATCGAGAACCACGACACGCTGCGCGCCGAGCTGCGTGAGCGCGGCTACACGTTTCGCGGGCAGACCGACACCGAAGTCATCGCGCACCTGATCCACAGCCTCTATCGCGACGACCTGTTCGACGCGGTCGTGCGCACCGTCAAACGGCTGCACGGTGCGTACGCGATCGCGGTGCTCGGCGCGCGCGAGCCGCAGCGCCTCGTCGCCGCGCGCGCCGGCTCGCCGCTCGTGATCGGCATCGGCGCCGAGCAGAACTACCTCGCGTCCGACTGCGCGGCGCTCGGCGACCTGACCGACCGCTTCGTGTACCTGGAGGACGGCGACGTCGCGCTGATCACGCCGGAGCGCATCGCCGTGGTCGATGCGGGCGGACAGGAAGCGCGGCGCCCGTTGTGTGAAGTGAAGGCGCGCGCGGACGACGCCGCGCTCGGGCCGTATCAGCACTTCATGCAGAAGGAGATCTTCGAGCAGCCGAAGGCGATCGACAGCACGCTCGACGGGATCGACACGATCTCGCCGGCGCTGTTCGACGCGACGGAAGCCACGCGCGGGCTGCTGTCGCGGGTCAGAAGCGTGCTGTTGCTCGGCTGCGGCACCAGCTACTACGCGGGCCTGACCGCGAAATACTGGCTCGAAAGCATCGCCGGCGTGCCCGCGCAGGTCGAGATCGCCAGCGAATTCCGCTACCGCGACACGGTGGCCGATCCGCGCACGCTCGTCGTCGGCATCTCGCAGTCGGGCGAAACGGCCGACACCATCGGCGCGATCGAGCAGGCGCGCGCGATGGGCCAGGAACTGTCAATGGCGATCTGCAACGTCGCGACCAGCACGATCGCGCGCAATGCGCCGCTGCGGTTCCTGACGCGGGCCGGCATCGAGCTCGGCGTCGCATCGACCAAGGCGTTCACCACGCAGCTCGTCGCACTGTTCGTGCTGACGCTGACGCTCGCGCAGCTGCGCGGCCGGCTCGATGCCGCGCAGGTCGCGACGCACCTGAAGCAGTTGCGCGCGCTGCCGGATCGCATCGGCCACGCGCTCGCGCTGGAAACGCAGATCATGGGCTGGGCCGCGAAGTTCGCCCGCACCGAGAACGCGCTGTTCCTCGGCCGCGGCATCCATTTCCCGATCGCGCTGGAAGGCGCGCTGAAGCTCAAGGAGGTGTCGTACATCCATGCGGAAGGCTATGCGGCCGGCGAACTGAAGCACGGGCCGCTCGCGCTCGTCACGAGCGCGATGCCGGTCGTCACGATCGCGCCGGACGACCGTCTGTTCCAGAAGCTGAAATCCAACATGGCCGAGGTGCGCGCGCGCGGCGGGCGGCTCTACGTACTGGCCGGCAATCAGCTCGAAATCGACGCCGACCGCGACACGCACCTGATCCGCGTACGCGAATCGGGCGACCTGCTGTCGCCGATCGTCAACGTGATCCCGCTGCAATTGCTCGCCTATCACGTCGGCTGTACGCGCGGCGCCGATGTCGACAAGCCGCGCAACCTCGCGAAATCGGTGACCGTCGAATGAAGCGGCGAATGCGTCCGGCGCAGACGGTCATGCGGCTGGCCGCGGCCGTGCTCGGCGGCGCGTGCGGCGTCGGCGCGGTGTCGCCGTTTGCCTTTGCCGGCGCGCCGGCCGTGCATACGGTCACCGTGCCGAGCGCCCCGTCGCCGCAGGACACCGGCGACCCGCGACGCTTCATGCACGGGATCGGCGTGGCCGACGCCGGCGACGGCAAACGCTGGGTGTTCTTCAGCAGCTCGGGCATCGTGCCGCGCGGTGCGCTGCGCAGCGGCAACTGGCCGCATGACGTGTACGTCGGCGAATGGCAGCCGGACAAGCCGCGCGTGCTGCACGTCCGTACGTTCATCAGCCGCCCGGAGGCGCAGGAACCCGTGTCGATCGCGCAGAATGCACACGGCGACATCTTCGTCACGTTCGAGGACGGCTGGAACACGTCGCAGGAAGTCAGCCAGCGCTACGGCATCTACCGCCGCGACCTGAAGCCGGTCAAGCCCTACCCGAACGACGTCGAATCGGGCGGTCATTCGGGGCACGTCGCGACGGTCGCCGACCGCTTCGTCGTGTTCTATTCGACCGACTGGGTCAACGGCGGCGGTGTCGACAACCTCGGCAGCGGCAACGGCGTGTACCTGAAAACCTACGACGCGGCCGGGCGCGTGCTGAACCACGTCGCGGTCGCGCCGCATCGCCGCGAGTGGTGGCCCGTGATCGCGGGCTCGCCGCGCAACGCGCTGCTCGTGTGGCAGAAGTTCATCGACGGCAGCACGGACGCGACACTCGAATACGCGATGTTCGATCCGGTCACCGCGAAGCTGGAAAAACTCGGCTCGCTGAACGACGCGATCCAGTATTACGTGTATTCGGCCGCCTATGTGCCGGAGATCGACCGTTTCATCGTCGTCACGACGACCGCGGACGATCGCGGCGTCGCGATGCTGATCGCGCCGGACGGCCGCCGCACGGCGACGCTCGATTGCCTGCCCGCGTCGGTGCGCGAATCGGGCATCGGCGTCGCCGGCACACATGCGTATGTGCCGACCCGCGACGGGCGGCTGCTGACGCTCGCGCTGGCGCCGGCGAACATGGCGGTGAGCGGCGTGCAGCGCTCACCCGTTCCGTGGGGCTCGACCGGCGTCGCCGGTTTCCCGGCGCGCGGCACGGCGATGCATTTCGTGTCACTGACGCCGTCGGGGATGCGCGAAGCCGATTTCGAACCGGCGCGCGACACGCCGATGCCGAAGAACGAAGTGTCGTGTTCGAGTCATTGAAGGCGGGCGCGTCACGCCATGTCGCGGGCGCGGGCAGATCGCGTGCCGCCACCGTGCCTGTCGTTTTCCCCGTCCGGATCGCGCGACGACGCGCCCTCGCCCCGTCACGCGCCCGGTAGTCGGGCGCCGGCGCGTGCTGGTCCAATCATCGCCGCCGCGCGTTTCCCGCGCCGAATTCGCCAGCGCCGCCCGTACCGGATAGACTGTCGCCCGATTCCTTCCATCGGCCGCGGCGTCCCGCCTCCTGCCGCCGCCGGAACGCCCTTTCCCGGAGAACGAATGCTGAAGCGCCAGTGGTTTTCGCTTGTGCTGCTGACGGTTTGCCTGCTCGGGCAACGCGCGTCGGCCCAGTCCACGCTCGAACTCGACACCGACGGCACGGCCCGCGCCGTCACCCGCCAGACGCTGCTCGCCCGTACGGACGCGACCGACATCCACGTGCCGCGCGACATCGCGTACGGCCGGCCGATGACGTTCCGCGCCGTGCCGTTCGCCGCGCTGCTCGGCGACACGCCGCTGCCGGCCGACGGGGTGCTCGAAACGCGCGCGGCCGACGGTTTCGCCGCGCAACTGCCGCTCGATCTCGTGCGCCGCCGCGCGCCGGCCGGCGCGATCCCGTGGCTCGCGATCGAGGATCCGGCCCATCCGTGGCCGAAACTGCCCGGCAAGCAGGTCAGCGCGGGGCCGTTCTATCTCGTGTGGCTCGGGCCGGACGCGTCGTCGGTGCGCGGCGAGCAGTGGCCGTACCAGATCGTGCGCATCACGATCGAATCGTCGCCGCTCGCGCGCTGGCCGTCGCTCGCCGTCGACGCCGCGTTGCCCGCGAACGATCCGGCCCGCGCGGGCCAGCACCTGTTCGTCACGCAATGTCTCGCGTGCCACCGCATCGACGGCGCGGGCAGCAGCCACGCCGGCCCCGACCTGAACACGCCGATGAATCCGGTCGACTACTTCCAGCCGGCCGCGCTGCGTCGCTACATCCGCAACCCGGCGTCGGTGCGCGACTGGCCGGGCCGCAGCATGCCGGCGTTTCCGCCCGATCAGCTGAGCGACCGCGAACTCGACCAGATCGTCGCGTATCTCGCGTACATGGCGCGGCGCAACGCGGGGAAGTAACGCGGGCCACCCCGGCCGCACCCGTCGCGCTTACGCTTCCTGCGCGCTCTGCAGCACCGCGCGCAACAGCACGTCGGCGCCGGCCGTCGCCCATTCGGGCGTAATCGCTTCGGCCTCGTTGTGGCTCAGCCCGTCGACGCACGGCACGAAGATCATGCCGGTCGGCGCGACACGCGCGACATAGCATGCGTCGTGGCCCGCGCCGGACACGATGTCCATGTGCGACAGCCCGAGCGAGCGCGCCGCGTCGCGCACCGTGTCGATGCAGCGTGGCGCGAACGGCACCGGTGCATACGTGAAGATCTGCTCGATCTGCGCGCCGAGGCCGGTTTCGTCGGCCACGCGCGCGAGCTCCGCGCGCAACGCCGCGTCCAGTTCGTCGAGCACCGCATCGTCGGGATGCCGGAATTCCACCGTGAAAAAGCAGCCGCCCGGCACCGTGTTGCGCGAATTCGGCCGCGCCTCGATCATGCCGACCGTTGCGCGCGCATCCGGTGCGTAGCGGCGGCCGAGCACTTCGACGAACGAGATCATCCGCGCCGCGCCGACCAGCGCGTCGCGGCGGAACGCCATCGGCGTCGTGCCCGCGTGCGCGTCGACACCGGTGAGCGTCACCTCGTACCAGCGCTGCCCCTGCCCGGCCGTCACGACGCCGATCGTCTTGCCGGCCCGTTCGAGAATCGCGCCCTGCTCGATGTGCAGCTCATATGCCGCGTGCACCGGATAGCCGCCGACCGGCTCCGCGCCCGCGTAGCCGATCCGTTCGAGCTCCTCGCCGATCGTCCGGCCCGCGCCGTCGGTGCGCGACAGCCCATATTCGAGCGTATAGACGCCCGAGAACACGCCGGCCGACACCATCGCCGGCGCGAAGCGCGAGCCTTCCTCGTTGGTCCAGATCACGACGTCGAGCGGACGCTCGGTCTCGATGCCCGCGTCGTTCAGCGCGCGCACCACTTCGAGCCCGCCGAGCACGCCGTAGATGCCGTCGTAACGCCCGCCGGTCGGCTGGGAATCGGCATGCGAGCCCGTCATCACCGGTGCGGCGTCGGGACGGCGACCGGCGCGGCGCGCGAACACGTTGCCCATCCGATCGACGCGCACCGTGCAGCCGGCTTCACGCGCCCACTGCACGAACAGGTCGCGCGACTCGCGGTCGAGGTCGGTCAGCGCGAGACGGCACACGCCGCCCTTCGGCGTCGCGCCGATCTGCGCCATCCGTTCGAGCGACGCCCACAGGCGGTCGCCGTCGACGCGCGGCATGCTTGCGGGAGCGTCACGCATCGCCGTTCTCCGGCGCGGGTTGCAGCGCATAGCGGAAATCGCAGCGCTTGCCGCCCTGCATGATCGTGCTCGTGCGCGTGAGCGCGATGTCCGGCGCATAGCCCTGGATGAAATAGCTGTCGCGCGCGCAGCTCAGCAGGTGCCCGATCTCGCCGAGCCCCATCGCGTGATACATCTCCGCGTAACTGCAGCGATGCACGTCGTAGTCGTAGTGCGCGTCGTCCGCGCGCCGCACCTCGACGTCGAGCGCATCGTCCTTCTCCCACAGCACCTGCAGCGCGATGAACGATTTCACGCTCGTGCCGTCCGGCTCCTGCGCGGCGAACGTCCGGCCCGCGTCGACGGCCGCGCCGCGCACGGCTTCCGCGATCACGGCCTGCGCGCGCTCGGCGCCGAACTCGCGCTTCATGATCTCGTAGATCGGCTTGATGATTTCCGCTTCGATGCGGCGCCGCGCGAGGATCCCGAGGCGCGAGTCCTCGGGGGCGGCGGCGGATGTCTGGTTCGCTTCGGTCATGGGGATCGTGTTGGTCGTTTTGTCGTTACTTGGCTGCGGTGCGCGAGCCGCCGAGCACGTCGACGACGGCCCACTTGCCGCCGCGCACCTGGTAGATCGTGAAGGCCGGGTCCTTCAGGTTGCCTTCGGCGTCGAACGCGATGCGCCCCGTCACGCCGGGCCGGTCGATCGCGCGAACGGCCGCGACCAGCTTCGCCGGCTGGGTCGTGCCGGCCTTCTGCGCGGCCGCAATCAGCGTGGCGGCCGCGTCGTACGCGAACGGCGCATGCAGCTCGATCGGCGCATGAAAACGGGCCTGGTATTGCGTGTCGAACGCCTTGCCGCCCGGCATCCGGTCGAGCGACAGGCCCGGTTCGAGCGCCGTCACGCCGTCGCCGTCCTTGCCGGCGAGCGACAGGAAGGTCTGGCTCACGAAGCCGCCCGCGCCGAGCAGCGGCGCGTTCACGCCGAGCTGGCGCATCCGGCGCGCGATCGGCGCGGCTTGCGCGTCGAGGCCGCCGAAGAACACGAGATCCGCGCGCTTGCCCTTGATCGCGGTCAGCACGCCGCTGAAGTCGGTCGTCTTGTCGTTCACGTACTGACGATCGACGATGGTCCCGCCGTTCGCCTGCACGCCCTTGATGAACTGCTCGGCCAGCCCCGCGCCGAACGACGTGCGATCGTCGATCACCGCGATGCGCTTCGCCTTCAGCGTCTTCACCGCGTACGCACCGGTGAAATGGCCGCCCGCATCGTCGTGACCCATGATGCGGAACGCCGTCGCGTAGCCCTGCTGCGTGTATTGATGGCCGGTGGACGCCGGCGCGATCTGCGGAATGCCCGCATCGCGGTACACGCGCGACGCCGGCACGCTGCAGCCCGTGTTCCAGTGACCGACGACGCCGATCACGTGCTGGTCGACGAGTTGCTGCGCGACCGCGACGGCCGTGCGCGGGTCGGACTGGTCGTCGGCCGCGACGAGCTTGTAGACGACCGGCTTGCCGCCGATGGTCGGATGCTTCGCGTTCGCGTCGTCGATCGCGAGTTGCGCGCCGTTCTGCAAGTCCTTGCCGATCCGCGCGGACGGGCCGGTGAGCGGCGCGGCGAGACCGATCAGGACCGTCTGCGGAGCGGACTGCGCCAACGCGGGAACGGAGGCGACCAGGGCGGCCGCCGAGAAGGCGAGGCTGGCGGGGAGGAAAGCGATTTTCATGTGCGGGGACCGGTCAATCGGATCAAAAACATGAAAAATATTAAATATTTGACATTCAAACCCCAAATATCCAATTGTTGGATGCTTATGCCGTTCTCCACACATTAGCGTATATCTTTGTAAATACGGGATATTTTTGTGTTGTCGCTTACCCTGACTTTTCGATAAAATTCGATACATGAAAAATATCGAACAATTGCCGCACGATCCACCGCTGCGCGCGGTGCGTGCGTTCGAAGCATTCGCGCGTCTCGGTTCGGTCACCGCGGCGGCCGGCGAACTCGACATCACGCCGTCGGCGGTCAGCCATCAGCTGCAACTGCTCGAAGCGTTCATCCAGACGCCGCTGACGGTACGCGAAGGCCGGCTGCTTGCGCTCACCGACGAAGGGCGCGACTACTACCGGTCGATCAGCGCGGCATTCTCGGTGCTGCGCAGCGCGACGCGCTTCGTGCGCGACCGTTCGTCGCTGCGCCAGATCACCGTCAGCCTGATTCCGCTGCTCGGCATCGGCTGGTTCATTCCCCGGCTGCATGCGTTCCTGGCCGACAACACCGACGTCGACGTCACGGTGCTGTACGCGCATCACCGCAACTACCGAAGCGATGCGTCGGATCTGTCGATCCGCTTCGGCACCGGCGACTGGCCCGGCTATCGCTGCGAGCGGCTGCTGCCGGGCGCGATGGTGCCGATGTGCAGCCCGTCGTTCCTGAAGCGTCACGGGCCGTTCCGCACGCCGGCCGATCTCGCCCGCGCGCCGCTCGTGCATGACGAGGATCGCAGCACGTGGGTCAACTGGCTGCAGGGCGCCGGCGTGCGGCACGTGTCGCACGCGGTGGGGCCGATGTTCGAGGATGGCCAGCTCACGCTGAGCGCCGCCCGCGCGGATCTCGGCGCCGCGCTGCTGCGCGCGCCGCTGGTCCAGCGCGAACTGGCGAACGGCGAGCTCGTGCAACTGTTCGATCACGCGCTCGACGACGGACGCGACTACTACCTGTGCACGCGCGAGGACGCGGACATGCCGGACGGGGCGCGGCGGCTGGCGGCATGGTTGCGGGAGATGGCGGGGATTTGAGCGGGGTGTGCCCCGCCTGCCGAACCGGGAATCGGTATTCGCTTCGGACAGGCGGCGATCCTGCATTTACGCGGCCGCATGTCGATGATGGCTGCGTCAAGTCAGGGAGGTTGCAATGCCCACCATCCCGGTCGACCTGTTGGATGACCAGCATGCCGCGTTGAGCATCATCGCAGGGGCCAGGGACCGCCCCCGCGCCGAAATCATCGGCGACGCAATCGATGCCTGTATCACGCGACACGGACACACACTTGTCAACAATGGGTTCGGTCTACGGAAGGGGCGCGAGATTGCCGGCCAGGAGGACCTGCGTTCGGAATGGTGAAGGCATGTACAGCCTCTGCCCCGCCCGAATTGCCTTCGGCCCCCGCCAATCAAGGGCCGGAAGCAGATAGAAAATCCCGATGCCGCGGATTGAAACAAGCAATTTCACAAGCTCAGGGTGAACCCGGATACTGGCAACACTCCACTCACCACTGAAGAAAAGGAATTGTCCAGATGCCGATCATCAACACCCAAATCAAGCCGTTCAAGGCAACCGCTTACCACAACGGCGATTTCGTGCCCGTCTCGGAAGAGAACTTCAAGGGCAAGTGGTCCGTCGTCGTGTTCTACCCGGCCGACTTCACGTTCGTGTGCCCGACCGAACTGGGCGACCTCGCCGACCGTTACGCGGAATTCCAGAAGCTGGGTGTCGAAATCTACGGCGTGTCGACCGACACGCACTTCACGCACAAGGCCTGGCACGACACGTCGGACACGATCGGCAAGATCAAGTACCCGATGATCGGCGACCCGACGCTCACGCTGTCGCGCAACTTCGACGTGCTGATCGAGGAAGAAGGGATGGCGCTGCGCGGCACGTTCGTGATCAACCCGGAAGGCGAGATCAAGCTGTGCGAAATCCACGACAACGGCATCGGCCGCGACGCAGGCGAACTGCTGCGCAAGGTCCAGGCGGCGCAGTACATCGCGGCGCACCCGGGTGAAGTGTGCCCGGCCAAGTGGACGCCGGGTGCGGAAACGCTGACCCCGTCGCTCGACCTGATCGGCAAGATCTGACGATCGCTCCGCGCGCCTCGCACGAGGCGCGCGACGGCGGGCCACGCACTGCGCGCCCCGCCCCCTCCTCCGGCACGACCTGCCCGACCAGCATAATCAATACGGAATCCGAAACGCCATGCTCGACGCCAATCTCAAGAACCAACTCAAAGCGTACCTCGAAAAAATCACGCGCCCGATCGAACTCGTCGCCTCGCTCGACGACAGCGCGAAATCGCAGGAACTGCTGGCGCTGCTGAACGAGATTGCGTCGCTGACGGATCGCGTGACCGTGACCGAACGCCGCGACGACGCCGAGCGCAAGCCGTCGTTCTCGATCGGCGAGCCCGGCAAGCCGGCCGGCATCCGTTTCGCCGGCATCCCGATGGGCCATGAATTCACGTCGCTCGTGCTCGCGCTGCTGCAGACGGGCGGCCATCCGATCAAGCTCGACGACGACGTGATCGAACAGATTCGCGCGCTCGACGGCGACTACGCATTCGAAACGTTTTTCTCGCTGTCGTGCCAGAACTGCCCGGAAGTCGTGCAGGCGCTGAACGTGATGTCGCTGATCAACCCGCGCATCCGCCACGTCGCGATCGACGGCGCACTGTTCCAGGATGAAGTCGAGTCGCGCCAGATCATGGCCGTGCCGACGATGTTCCTGAACGGCGCGTCGTTCGGCCAGGGCCGCAGCAGCGTGAAGGAAATCCTCGCGAAGCTCGATACGGGCGCCGGAGAACGCGCGGCGAAGTCGCTCGAAAACAAGCCGGTGTTCGACACGCTGATCGTCGGCGGCGGCCCGGCGGGCGCGGCTGCTGCGATCTACTCCGCACGCAAGGGCATCGCGACGGGTGTCGTCGCCGAGCGTTTCGGCGGCCAGGTGCTGGACACGATGGCGATCGAGAACTTCGTGTCGGTGCAGGAAACCGAAGGGCCGAAGTTCGCGACCGCACTCGAGCAGCACGTCAAGCAGTACGACGTCGACATCATGGACGTGCAACGCGCCGACGCGCTGATCCCGGGCGACGTGCACCAGATCCGTCTCGCGAACGGCGCGGTGCTGAAAGCGAAGACGATCGTCCTCGCGACCGGCGCACGCTGGCGTGAAATCAACGTGCCGGGCGAGCGCGAATACCGCAACCGCGGGGTCGCGTACTGCCCGCACTGCGACGGCCCGCTGTTCAAGGGCAAGCGGGTCGCGGTGGTCGGCGGCGGCAACTCGGGCGTCGAGGCCGCGATCGACCTCGCCGGCATCGTGAAGGAAGTCACGCTGATCGAATACGGCGCGCAACTGCGCGCGGACGAAGTGCTGCAACGCAAGCTGCGCAGCCTGCCGAACGTGACGATCGTCACGCAAGCGCAGACGACCGAACTGACCGGCGACGGCAGCAAGCTGAACGGGCTCGTCTACAAGGATCTGCGTTCCGGTGAAACGAAGCGCGTCGACCTCGAAGGCGTGTTCGTGCAGATCGGCCTCGTGCCGAACACCGAATGGCTGAAAGGCACGGTCGAACTGTCGAAGCACGGCGAGATCGTCGTCGATGCGCGCGGCGCGACGTCGGTGCCGGGCGTGTTCGCGGCCGGTGACGTGACGACGGTGCCGTTCAAGCAGATCGTGATCGCGGTCGGCGAAGGGGCGAAGGCGTCGCTCGGCGCGTTCGACCACCTGATCCGGCAGGACGTGGCGGCGCCGGCCGCCACCGCGCAGCCGCGAGTCGAAGAAGCGGTCGCCGCCTGACGGACGTCAGCCCGACGGCAAACAGTTTGTCTCTCTTGGCCCCGCATGCTTTGGTCGGCGTGCGGGGCCCTTTTTATGCCGAGGACGCCCGCGGCTACTTGGTCGCGGTCGGGCCGCCGTTCGCGGGCACGGGCGTCGTGGTCTTGAAATGGCTCGACTCCCTGACGAGCTGCTCGGTCATCGCGGCGGCTACCGGATTCGCGCCGGACGACGAACCGCCCTGCCGATACGAACCGGTGCTCGCCGACGGCATCGACTGCATCGGCGGCGGCGGCAACGACGGGTCGAGCTTCGCCGATTCCCTGACGAGCGCCGCCGTCTCCGGCGTTTCGGATTTCGTCGCGGCCGGCGGCGCGGCGGCGGCGTGGCGTTCGAGGCCATCGCGCTTGCGCGGCGCGCGTTGCGTGACCTGTGCGGGTGCGGCGGACTGAGCCGACCGAGCGGGCTTGGCGGCCGGCGTGGGCGGCGGCGTCGCTGGGGTCGAATCCTGAGCGTCGACCGTCACGACGTTGACTTTCGGCGGCGGGGCAGCCGGCTTCGTCACCGGTTGCGGCTTGTCGCTGACCACCGGAACCGCGGCAACCGCTGCAGGCGGGGCGACGACGCGGGCAGTGGCGGCCGGCGCGGGCGTGGGTGCGGTGGGAGGCGGCGCGGCAGCCGCCTGCTTCGGCGCCGTCGCGGCAGCCGGTGCCGGCGGCGCGATCGCGCCCTGCACCGCGTGGTCGTTGCCCGCGGGCGCTGCGGCAACAGGCGCGGCCGAATCGCCGATGCCGGCGTCCTCGATCGCACGGTGGTCCGCGCGCAGGAGCATCACGTACGCGGTGCCGGCTGCGGCGACCAGGAGCCCGCCGGCGATCATCATGGTTTTACGGGTACTCGTCATGCTTGCTCACCGATCATATCGACGTGAACAAGCCATCATACGCGGCCAACGTCCGTTGATCCCGCATGAATACATTTGGTTGCATTGATGTCGGCGCAGGCCGGCGGGGCCGTCCGATGCCGCGCCGCACTATCGTCAGACGGGAAAAAATTGCCCGCCCTCGCCCGTCAGATACAGAAGATCGCGACCGCGATCCCGCCGAACAGCAGCCACTTGACGATGTAGTACACGGTGCGATTCCACGCCTTCAATCGCTTGCCGGCGCGGCGAATCGCATACAGGTACCGGAACGCGCGATTGAGCCCGCCCGTGCGATCGCCCGTTTCGTTCGGCGATGCGGCCGCGCGCATCAGCAGTTGCCCGAACGCATCGTTGATGCGCTGCGCCCAGCGATATTTCATCGGGCGCTCGATGTCGCAGAACAGGATCACGCGATCGTTCGCGGTGCGGTTTTCGGCCCAGTGCAGGTACGTCTCGTCGAACATCACGGCCTCGCCGTCACGCCATGCATACGATTCGCCGTCGACGACGATCCGGCACGCGTCGTCGTTCGGCGTATCGAGCCCGAGGTGATAGCGCAACGAGCCCGCATACGGATCGCGATGCAGCCCGAGCTTGCCGCCCGGCGGCAACTGCGCGAACATCGCGGCCTTGATCGACGGAATCCGCGACAGGATCTCGACCGAGCGCGGACACAATGCCTGCGCGGACGGATGCGGCGCGTCGTACCACTTCAGGTAGAAACGCTTCCAGCCGTTGCGAAAGAACGAATTGAAGCCGATGTCGTTGTACTCGCCCGATGCCTTGATCCGGCTCGCGTCGCGCAACGCGAGCGCTTCGGTGCGGAACGTGCGCCATTCGCGCTGCAGCACCGCGAGCTCCGGAAAGTGATCCGTGTCGAGAAACGGCGTGGTCGGCACCGACGAGAACGCGTATGAAAAGCAGTTCAGCGGCGCGGTAAAGGTCGAGTGGTCGGAGAGTTGCCGGAACAACCCGTGCCGAACCTTGCCGCGCCGATGCGTGTACACGACACACGCAATGAACACGATCAGCAGGACCCAGCGCATCGATATTTCCCCCGTAAGCTGTTTGCCAGAATTCTAGGTACGGGAAAAATTTCTTGCACTGCCGCGCAGGCCGCGCGGCGGGCGTCGTCACGATGCGGCGAGATGCCGGAACGATCCGCGCCGAAACGCCGAAAAGCCCGCGTATACGCGCTTTTCGGGCCATCCGGCGCGTGCGCGGCATGCCGCCGACACACGCGCCGGCGGCGATTATTCCGGAAACGGCAAATCAGTTTGTCCGTCTGCGCGCATACCGAACGTGTTCAGCGTCATCGCGACGAGCGCGTAGTAGCCGAGCAGCGCGACGAGGTTCACCACGGTCTCGTGGCCGAAACGCGCCTGCGCGCGCGCGAACGTCGCGTCGCTCACGCGGCGCGTGTCGTACAGCTCGGTGGCGAACGCATGGATCAACGCGTCGTCGTCCGATTCGAAAGCAGGCGCGACGCCGAGCCGGATCGCGTCGGCCGTCGCGGCCGGCACGCCGGCCTCGAGCGCGATCGGATGATGGATGTGCCACTCCGCCTGCGAGCGCCAGCGCGCGGCCGTCACGAGAATCGCGAGCTCCGACAGGCGCAGCGGCAGCCCGGTGCGATAGCGGCAGAACGCGCCGAGCTTCTGCGCGTGCTGGGCCAGCTCGGGGCTCGCGATCCAGCCGAGAAACGGCCCGTTCAGGTTGCCGCGCGGGCCGCTGAGAATGTCTGCGAGCACGGCCTTCTGTTCGTCGGTGGCCGACGCGGGGTCGAAAGGAGGCAGTCTGTCTGTCATGGTGAGGATTCGCTGAGATCGGGGTTCATGCACCGGCCGACGCGAGCGCCGCGCCGATCGCACCGGACAGCCGCTCGACGATCGTATCGATCTGCTGCGCGGTACACACGAACGGCGGCGCGATCAGGATGTGATCACCGTGCACGCCGTCGATCGTGCCACCCATCGGATACACCATCAACCCGCGCTGCATCGCCTCGCGCTTGACCGCCGCGTGCAGCTTCAGCGCGGGGGCGAACGTCGCCTTGGTGTCGCGATCGCGCACGAGCTCGACGCCGACGAACAGCCCGCGGCCACGCACGTCGCCGACGTGCGGGTGCGCGCCGTAATGCTCGCGCAACGACGCACGCAACTGCTCGCCGCGCGCCTTCACGTTGTCGAGCAGCTTGTCCTCGGCGATCACGCGCTGCACTTCGAGCGCGGCCGCGCAGGCGGTCGCATGGCCGAGGTACGTGTGACCATGCTGGAAGAAGCCCGAACCGTCGACGATCGTGCGATAGATCCGGTCGCTCACCAGCGTCGCCCCGATCGGCTGGTAGCCCGCACCGAGCCCTTTCGCGATCGTCAGCAGATCGGGCGCGACGCCGTCTTCGTCGCAGGCATACCGGTAACCCGTGCGCCCCATCCCCGACATGATCTCGTCGAGGATCAGCAGCACGCCGTACTTGTCGCACACCGCGCGAATCTTCTGCAGGTACGTGCGCACCGGCGGCACGGCGCCGGCCGTCGCGCCCACCACCGTTTCCGCGACGAACGCCGCGACGTTTTCCGCGCCGAGTTCGACGATCTTCCGTTCGAGCTCGTCCGCGAGGCGCTGCGCATACGCTTCGTCGGTTTCACCGGCCTGCTGGTCGCGGTACGCATAGCACGGGCTCACGTGGTGCGCCTCGATCAGCAGCGGCAGGAACGGCTCGCGTCGCCAGGCGTTGCCGCCGATCGCGAGCGCGCCGAGCGTGTTGCCGTGATAGCTCTGGCGCCGGGCGATGAAATGACGGCGCTGCGGCTCGCCCTTCTCGACGAAATACTGGCGCGCGAGCTTCAGCGCGGCTTCGATCGCCTCGGAGCCGCCCGACACGAAATACACGTGATCGAGCCCGGCCGGCGCGCCGTCGACGAGCCGGTCGGCCAGTTCCTCGGCCACGTCGGTCGTGAAGAACGACGTATGCGCGTACGGCAATTGCTGCGCCTGCCGCTTGATCGCGTCGATCACGCGCTGGTTGCTGTGGCCGAGACACGATACGGCCGCGCCGCCGCACGCGTCGATATAGCGTTTGCCGGTCGAATCGATGATCTCGATGCCGTCGCCTGCGACGGCAACGGGCAAGGTGGCGCGCGGGGCGCGATGGAAAACGGTCGTCATGCGTGGCCTCATGGATCAGGATGCGCGGTGAGCGCGTCCGGACGGCACGATGCGCGTCGCGAAGCGCTGCGTGCCGTGTTGGTGAACGGTGAAATCGATCGATGCCGCGCCGATCGCGAACACGGCCGTCGCCAGCGTGTTCTCGTCGTCCGGATCGGCCGGATCGTCGCGGTAGATCGGCAATCCTTCAGGCGCGCGATCGCCGAGCACGCGCAGCAGCGCGGCTTCGTCGATCGTGTCGATGCCGGGCGTCAACGCGTCGACGCGACGCTGGCGGTCCGCCGACGACTGCGTGACGATCTGCGCTTGCGCGTCGCAGCCGGGATGCACGAGATGGTTCGCATGGCCGGCGAGCCGCGCGACCTCGATGACCGAACAGCGCGCGACGCTCGCCTCGATGCTCAGCAATCGCGCATCGCCGGTCGCCCCGAGCGTGTGATGAAAGCCGCTCGCGCGCGCGTGCCGGCGCAGCACGTCGACGGCCGCATCGAGCGACGTCGCGTCGAGCACCGCACGCGCGAGGATCATGCGCGGCACGTCCGGCGCCGGCGTGCGGATCCGCAGGTTGTTGATCGCCTGCGCGATACCCGCGCGGTTCGCGGCGAACGTATGGCCCGGCAGCGAGCCGGGGTAGTAGAAACTGACGAAGCCCGGCTTGCCGGCCGGTTGCACGTCGACGAGCAGGCACCGTTCGCGCAGGTACGGATCGCCGTCCTCGTTGTGCGCGATCCAGCGCTTGCCGTCCGCATCGCGCGCGGCAAGCGTCGTGCAGCCGTCCGGCGCGTTGTGGATCAGTTCGCCGCGGCAGTTCCACAGGAAGATGTCCTCGGCCGGCCAGCCGATGCCTGCCGCGATCCCGTCCAGCTCCGCGACGAGGTCGGGGTACGCGGCGAGCGCGGCCCGCCGCAACGCGTCGACGAACGGATGGCCGCGCCAGCGGCGCACGGCCTGCCATGCGCTGCTCTGCTGCATGTACGCGTCGAATACCGGGCGGGCAAGCTCGCCCAGGCGCACGCCGATGTCGAACGGCGTGCCGGCGATGACGGGAGAAAGGGAAAGCGGCATGTCGGAAGTTTCGGTTTCGTTCAGGACACGTGTTTCAGGAATTCCTTCAGGCGCGGCGTCGGCGGCCGGTCGATCAGGTCGACCGGATGGCCGTCCTCGGCGATGCCGCCCTGATCCATGAACAGCAGCCGCGTGCCGACCCGCTTCGCGAAGCCGATCTCGTGCGTGACGACGATCATCGTCATCCCTTCGGTCGCGAGATCCTGCATCACTTTCAGCACTTCGTGGCGCAGCTCCGGATCGAGCGCCGAGGTCGGCTCGTCGAACAGCATCAACCGCGGCCGGATCGCGAGCGCCCGCGCGATCGCGACTCGCTGCTGCTGGCCGCCCGACAGCTCCGACGGGTAATGATTCGCGCGCGATTCGAGGCCGACCTTGTCGAGCAGCGCCATCGCCTGGTCGCGCGCGTCGGCGCGCGACGCGCCGCGCACCTGGATCGGCCCGAACATCACGTTCTCGAGCGCGGTCATTTGCGGGAACAGGTTGAACTGCTGGAACACCATGCCCGCTTCGAGCCGGATGTTGCGGATCGTCGTCGCGTTGCCGCGCACGCTCTGGCCGTCGACCAGCAGCTCGCCGCCGGTGATTTTCTCCAGCGCGTTGATACAGCGCAACATCGTCGATTTGCCCGAGCCCGACGGACCGACCACGACGACCACCTCGCCCGCGTCGATCTTCAGGTCGATGTTCTTCAGCACCGGCACGTGGCCGAAGCTCTTCGACACGTTCTGGAATTCGATCATGCTCATAAGATTTTCATCCGCTTTTCGACGAGCCGCAGCGTCAGCGTCATCGCGCCGGTCAGCAGCAGATAGATGACGGCCACCGCCGTCCAGATCTCGACCGCCTGGAAATTGCCCGCGATGATTTCCTGCCCCTTGCGCGTCAGTTCGCCGACGCCGATCACGATGAACAGCGACGTGTCCTTCAGGCTCACGATGCACTGGTTGCCGAGCGGCGGAATCAGCCGCCGGAACGCGAGCGGCCCGACCACCTTGAGCAGCACGCGCGGCATCGACAGGCCCATCGCGAGCCCTGCTTCCGTCAGCCCCTTCGGGATCGACAGCAGCGCGCCGCGCACCACTTCCGCGAGATACGCGCCGGAATTCACCGTGATCGCGATGATCGCGGCCGTCAGGCCGTCGATGCGGATATGCGCGAGCAACGGCAACGCGAAGTACAGGAACATCACCTGCACGACGATCGGCGTGCCGCGGATCAATTCAATATAGACCTGTGCGAGCACGTTCATCGCCTTCGGTCCGTATGCGCGGAACATCCCCGCGATCATTCCGACGACGAAGCCGCCCACCAGCCCGAAAAATGCGATGAACACCGTCAACCGGACCCCGTCCATCAGGTCCGGCAGCGCCGCCCAGATCGCCGACCAATCGAAATTCACTTGTCGCTCCCCGTTCGATTCAAGACCGGCGCGGCCGTTCGGCCGCGCCATGCTGCGTGGTCACGCTCACATCTTCGGCGGCTCGGCGCCGAACCACTTCTTGTAGATCTGCGCGTAGCGACCGTCGGCCTTGATCTTCACGAGCGACGCATTGACCTTCGGCACGAGCGGGCTGCCCTTCGGGAAGCCGATCCCGTACTTGTCGCCGCTGACCGGCTGGCCGGCGACCTGCACCTTGCCCTTGCCTTCGTTGTTCACGAAGAACAGCACGTTCGGCGTATCGTGCATCGCCGCGTCGACACGGCCGGCTTCCAGTGCGAGATAGGCCTGGTCGATGTTCGGGAACTGGCGGACCTCCTTCGGCTTCAGGTGCGCCTTGATCCAGTCGATCGTCGCGGTGCCCGTCTTCGCGGCGATCACCTTGCCGTTCAGGTCGTCGATCGACTTGATCGACGTATTGCCGGCCTGCACCATCGCGGCGAGCCCGCTGTCGTAATACGGCGCGGAAAAGTCGATCGCCTTCTTGCGCTCTTCCTTGATGGTCATCCCGGACAGCGCGACGTCGATGTTCTGCGTCTGCAGCGCCGGAATCAGACCCGCGAAATCCATCGGCTGGATCGTGTATTTCCAGCCCTGGTCCTTCGCGATCTCCGCCCACAGGTCGAGATCGAAGCCGACGTACTTGTCGCCCTGCTTGAACTCGAACGGCATGAACGACGTATCGGTCCCGACGACGAGCGTCTTGGTATCCGCGTGCGCGAGGCTGGCGCCGAGCGCGGCGACGACCGCGACGGCTTTCAGGAAGGAACGGCGACTCATGGTTTCTCTCCGCATGATTGAGCGATGTAGCCGGCCAACAGGCCGGCGGAACGACGACATCAAGCCGCACCGCAACATGCGATGTCGAATTAGACCTTAGTGCAACAAGTGTTGTCAATGGCGATACTACGACAACAAAAAAGTCCGCAACAGGTAAATGCATCGAGACAAACCCGGGCCGCGCGGCGCGGATAGATCGGAGGAAAACGGGAGGACGGCGGTGCAGAACGCCCCGCCGGATCGCACCGCGCCGAGGGGCGGCGGCACGGGGAGAGAAGATGGGTGCGCCGTGCCGCGATGGCCGTGCGCGCCGAGCCGGCAACCGCCGGCTCG
Source organism: Burkholderia sp. EMB26 (assembly GCF_024730645.1). Lineage (NCBI taxonomy): Bacteria > Pseudomonadati > Pseudomonadota > Betaproteobacteria > Burkholderiales > Burkholderiaceae > Burkholderia > Burkholderia sp. EMB26. The sequence continues at coordinate 177,740 of NZ_CP078071.1, read as the reverse complement.
GCTCAATGCGGGTGGCGAAACGCCCGGGCAATGGCCAACGGGCAACGCGCCGATGCCGCGCCGCTCACGCCGCGACCCCGCTCGCCTGATGCGACACGAGCCGCGCATACGCGCCCTGCCGCGCGATCAGTTCCGCGTGGCGCCCGGCCTCGATCACGGCGCCCTGCTCCATCACGAGGATCAGGTCGGCATTGCGCACGGTCGACAGGCGGTGCGCGATGATGATCGACGTGCGCTGCGTCATCAGGTCCTCCAGCGCCGCGCGGATCTGCTGCTCGCTGATCGTGTCCAGGTGCGACGTCGCCTCGTCGAGGATCAGCACCGGCGCATCCTTCAGGAACGCGCGCGCGATCGCCACACGCTGGCGCTGGCCGCCCGACAACTGCACGCCGCGCTCGCCGACGCGCGTCGCGAGCCCGTCCGGCAACCGCGCGACGAAGTCGCCGAGCGCCGCGTGGTCGATCGCGCGCCGCACGTCCGCGTCGGACGCATCGTTCGCGGCGAGCCGGATGTTCGCTTCGAGCGTGTCGTTGAACAGATAGGTATCCTGCGCGACGAGCGCGATGTGCTGCCGCAGGTCGTCGAGCCGCAGGTCGCGCAAGTCGACGCCGCCGAGCGTCACGCGGCCCTGCTGCGGGTCCCAGAAACGCAGCAGCAGGCTCGCGACCGTCGACTTGCCGGCGCCCGACGCGCCGACCAGCGCGACCGTGCTGCCGGGCGGCACCTCGAAGCTCACGCGGTCGATCGCGGGCACGCCGCGCCCCGGATACGTGAACGACACGGCCTCGAACCGCACCGCCGGATCGCCTGGCATCGCGTGCGCGCCGTCGGTCACCGTCACGGGCTCCTTCTCCAGCGCGCGCAAGCGGCGCGTCGACGCGATCGTGTCGGCCAGCTGGCGCGCGACCTGGCCGATTTCGGCGACCGGCATGAACGCGGCCACCGCGACCAGCACCAGCAGCGGCAACGACTCGCGCGGGAACCCGCCGCGGGCGCACAACCATGCGCCGAGCGCCGCGACCGCCAGCCCGCCGAGCCCGCTCGCGACTTCCAGCGCGGCGCTTTGCGTCGACAGATCGTCGAGCAGCTTCGCGCGCTGCCGGCGGTACGCATCGACCTCGGCCACGAACGCCGCGCGCCGGCGCCCGATCGCCTGGAACGCGGTCAGTTCCGCGAGCCCCTGGATCGTTTCGGTCAGGTGCGCGCCAAGCTGGCCGAGCGCTTCGCGCGCGCCGGTGCCGAGCCGGTCGACGTCGCGCCGGGCCAGCACGGGCGCGAGCCCGGCCCACAGCAGGAACGGCAGCAGCACGAGCGCGAGCGGCCACGCGACCGACGCGAGCAACACCAGCACGCCGGCCGGCACGAGCACCGCGACGAATGCCGGCGCCAGCGTGTGTGCGTAAAAGTATTCGACGGTCTCGACGTCCTGCGTCGCGAGCGACACGAGATCGCCGGAACGGCGGCGCAGCAGCCCGGCCGGCGCGAGCCGTTCGAGCGTCGCGAACAGCGCGATGCGCATTTCCGCGAGCAGCCGGTACGCCATGTCGTGCGCGAGCCACGATTCGAGCCAGTGCAGCACGGCCGCGACCGGCGCGATCACGAGCAGCGCGGCCACCAGCCCCGTGCCGACCTGGCCGGTCGGCACCGCGCCGACCACTCGCGCGCCGAGCACGCCGACGCCGATGAACGCGAGCACGCGGCCGATCCCGAACAGCACGGTCAGCACCACCTTGCCTTTCCATGGACGCACGAAGCGCAGCAGCGTCCGCACCGTTTCCGGCCAGCCGATCGTCGCCGCGTCGTCGTTCAGCGGCCGCACCTGCGGGCCCGACGACGCACGCGCGGTCGCGCCGGCCGCCGCCGTCGTGCCGACGGATTCGGCGACCGCTTCCAGTTGCGGCCCCATCAGCCGGCGATACGGGCCGTCGCGTGCGATCAGCGCCGCATGCGTTCCTTCGTCGACGACCTGCCCCTGGTCGAGCACCAGGATGCGATCGGCGCCGATCACGCTGGACAGCCGGTGCGCGAGCACGAGCGTCGTCCGTCCGCGCGTGAGCCGGTCGAGCGCCTGCTGGATCAGCGCTTCGTTTTCCGCATCGACCGACGACAGCGCCTCGTCGAGCAGCAGGATCGGCGCATCGCGCAGCAGCGCGCGGGCGATCGCGATGCGCTGGCGCTGGCCACCCGACAGCACGAGCCCGCGTTCGCCGATGCGCGTCGCGTAGCCGTCGGGCAGCGCCGAGATGAAATCGTGCGCGTTGGCGGCGCGCGCGGCCGCGATCATGTCGGCATCGCTCGCATCCGGGCGGCCGAGCCGCAGGTTGTCGGCAACGCTGCCGTCGAACAGCGTCGCATCCTGCGCGACGACCGCGATCATGACGCGCACCTGGTCGGCAGCGAGGGTCCGCACGTCATGGCCGCCGATCCGGACCGCGCCGCCCTGCGCGTCGTGCTGGCGCAGCAGCAGGCGCACGATGGTCGACTTGCCGGCCCCGCTCGGCCCGACGATCGCGACCGTCTCGCCTTCGCGTACCGAGAAACTCAGCGCCGCATGGGCATCCGCGCGACGCCCCGGATACGCGAAGCGCACGTCGTCGAACGCGATCTCCGGCCGCAGGCCCGCCACGCGCGGTGCGTCGGCGGCCGGCGCCTGACTGCCCGCGTCGAGCAGCGCATGGATCGCATGCGCCGCCGACTGGCCGATCATCCCCTGATGCAGCACCGCGCGCAGGTCGCGCAGCGGCCGGAAGATCTCGCTGCCGGCCATCAGCACGATCAGCAGCGCCTCGAGGCTCATGTCGCCATGCCGCACGCGCCACGCGCCTACCGCGATCGCCGCGGCCGCGCCGAGGCCGGTGCCGAGATCCGTGAAGAACCGCGTCAGCAAACCGAGCGCGAGCACCCAGAACGTGCTGTCCGACAGCGCGCGCGCCTTCGCGGCCAGCTTCGCGCCGAACGCGCTGCTCTGCCCGAACGCCTTCAGCGTCGGCAGGCCCTGCACCGCGTCGAGAAACTCCTCGCCGAACGCCTTGAACGCGGCCGAACGGGCGAGCGCCGCGCGCTGGTCCGCGCGATGCACGAGCTGCGGCAGCGCGAGCGTGACGAGCGCCGCGACCAGCAGGATCGCGGCCGTCGGCACGTCCCACCACGCGAGCATCGCGAAGATCATGATCGGCGCGCATGCGGCGATCACGAGCTGCGGCAGGTAGACGCCGAAGAAGGTCTGCAGCTGCTCGACGCCGTCGACGACGGCCAGCATCACGCCGCCCGTGCGTTCGCCGCTGAACCATGCGGGGCCGAGCGCGGCGATCCGGTCGAACAGCCGCGCGCGCAGCGTGGCCTGCACCCGGCCGGCCGTGTGCTGCGCAAGCACCGTGCGGCGATGATCGAGCCATGCACGCAGCAGCACGCAGGCCGCCGTTGCCACGACGGCTTCGCCGATGCCGCGCGCCGGCGCGCCGGAGAAAACCAGCGCCAGCACGCGGCCGAGAAACACGAAGCGGAGGATGCCGACACCCATCGCGAGCAGCCCGAGCGCGACGGCCGCCGCCACCCGCCAGCGCAGTCCCGTCATCATTGCCCATAGTCGTCGGTCGAAATACATGCAGCCCTCCGGTCGGTGTTTCGTTGCGTTTTTCTGGACCGGATCGAGGCTACCCGCGCGGCCCGCGCGCGGCAAAAGATGATTTTTCAACGGGTGTTGAGTCAACTACAATACCCCGCATGTCGCACCTTCCTCCCCTCAGCGCACTGCGTGCTTTCGAGGCGGCCGTCCGCCTCGGCGGGTTCGCGCGCGCGGCGGCCGAGCTGAACGTGTCGACCAGCGCGGTCAGCCACCAGATCCGTTCGCTCGAGGAATCGCTGGGCGCCAGGCTGCTCGAACGCAGCACGGGGCTCGGCGGCATCAGCCTCACGCCGGCCGGCACGCGCCTGCTGCCGGCCGTCAGCGATGCGCTGTCGCGTCTGACCGACGCATGCGCCGAGATTCGCGGCACCGCGCAACGGCTCACCGTGTCCGCCAACGCGCCGTTTTCGTCGATGTGGCTCGCGCGCCGTCTCGCGGAATTCTCGTCGCTTCATCCCGACACCCCGCTGCATGCGGTCGTGCTCGACGACGAGCCGGATTTCGCGCGCAGCGGCGTCGACCTGGCGATCGTGCACGTACCGGCGCACCGGCTGCGGGCCGACGACGACGTGCTGATGCGGGAAACCGTGTTTCCGGTCTGCAGTCCCGAACTGTTTCCGTACGCCTCGGGGTACGTGTGCCGCTCGCGGCTGCTGCAGGAAATGCACGAGGACAGCCCCGAAATCGACTGGCGCAACTGGGCGGTGCACTTCGGCTTGCCAGACGACTTCGAGACGAAGATCGTCCGTTACAGCAGTTTCAGCCAGGTGATCGGCGCGGCCGTGGGCGGCGCGGGCATCGCGCTCGGGCGCGTACCGCTGATCGAGCCCGAACTGCGCAGCGGGCGCCTGGTGCCGCTGGTGCCGGGCCTCTCGCGCGATGCGTCGTGGCGCTTCGTGCTGCGCCGCCATCCGTCGACGCGACACCGGCTGCTCGATCCGTTGATCGCGTTCCTGCGCAACGAAGCGGACGCGCCGCCGTTCGTCTCGAAGAAGGTTGCGCCCGCATCCAACGACAGTCACGCACGGGGCGCGGGCGGCGCCTGACGCGCCGGCTCGCGAAGCCGGCCCGCGTTGCCGGCCCGCGTTGCCGGCGAACCGCTTACGGCGTCGCGAAGAACAGCGCGACGACGCACGCCATCCCGCCGAACCACACGAGCGAGCGCAGCGACGCCCAGTTCAGCAGGTACATCAGCGCATAGACGACGCGGATCGCGACGAACGCCATCGCGAGCTGGTCGACGCGATGCACGTTCGCGCCGTTGTGCCACGCCACCACCAGCGCGGCCGTGAACAGGGCGAGCGCTTCCCACGAATTCTGATGCGTGGCCTGGGCGCGGGCACGCCAGCCTTCGAGCTTCGCCAGGTACTCGCGCGGCGCGCGGTTGTCGTAACCCTTGCGGGCCTTGGCGAGAAACGTCATCGGGAACGGCAACAGCGCCACGATGAACAGGCACAGCTGGGACGTCGTCATCAAAGTCTCCTCCGTTATGATTACATTGATCAATGACAAGATCGCCGAGAGCTTAGCATTGCGGCATGCCGTTCGCGCACCGGTTTTCTAGACGGGAGACTCGGCCGGGCAAGCCGCGGGAGACGGCGTGCGGCCCGCTGCGGCGCCAAAATTTCCACCAAATCGTCGACAAATACGTTAATTAAAACTGGTCGAACACCAATAAGATAGCGTTCAACACTGGCTTGGCGCGATCGCGCCAGCCCACCGTTTCACGCCGCGCCAACCGCGCACCGAACGACATCCGACCCGAGCCCTTGCCATGCCCCGTCCCATCGTCGCCCATATCCGCCCCGACGCCGTCCGCCACAACCTCGACTTCATCCGCCGCACCGTCGCGCCATCGCGCGTGTGGGCCGTGATCAAGGCCAATGCGTACGGCCACGGCATCGAACGGATCTATCCGGGCCTCGCGGCCGCCGACGGCATCGCGCTGCTCGATCTCGACGAAGCCGTGCGCGTACGCGAGCTCGGCTGGGACAAGCCCGTGCTGCTGCTCGAAGGCGTCTTCGAGCCGGCCGACGTCGAACTGGCCGATCGCTACCGGCTGACGGTCGCCGTGCACTGCGACGAACAGCTCGACCTGCTGATCGCCGCGAAGCCGAAGCAGCCGATCGACATCCAGCTCAAGATGAATTCCGGCATGAACCGGCTCGGCTATCGGCCGGCCGCGTTCCGCGCCGCGTGGGAACGCGCGGCGAGTGCCCCGTCGATCGGCAAGATCACGTTGATGATGCATTTCGCGAACGCCGACGAAGGCGAAGTCGACTGGCAGTTGGAGCAGTTCGACGCGACCACGGCCGGGATTCCGGGCGAGCGCTCGGTGTCGAATTCGGCGGCCGTGCTGTGGCATCCGCGCGCGCATCGCGACTGGGTGCGGCCCGGCACGATCCTGTACGGCGCGTCGCCGACGGGCGCGGCGCGGCATATCGCCGACACGCCGCTGCTGGCCGCGATGACGCTGACCAGCAAGATCATCGGCGTGCAGACGCTGGCGCCGGAAGAGACCGTCGGCTACGGCCGCCGCTTCACGGCCGACCGGCCGATGCGGATCGGCGTCGTCGCGTGCGGCTACGCGGACGGCTATCCGCGCCACGCGCCGACCGGCACGCCGATCGCGGTGGACGGCGTGATGACGCGCGTCGTCGGCCGCGTGTCGATGGACATGCTGACCGTCGACCTGACGCCTTGCCCGAACGCGGGCATCGGCTCGAGCGTCGAGCTGTGGGGCGACCAGGTGAAGGTGGACGACGTCGCGGAAGCCAGCGGCACGATCGGCTACGAGCTGATGTGCGCGCTCGCGCGCCGCGTGCCGGTCGTGATCGTGCCGCCCGGCGCGTCGACCGTGCAAGCGCCGCTGCGGACGGGGAGCTACGGACGCTGACCGGCGACGCTGCGTCGCGGCGGCGGTACGTGACCGCGTCGCCGCGCATGCCATGCTGTCTATCTGCTTGCGGGCCGCCTCGGGCGGCCCGTTCGCTTTGCAGCGCCCCCCACGCGCGCCGGCGACGACGCGGTACGGCGTTGCGCGCCGTGCAACGACACGCTGCGTGCCCGCCTCCGTCAACGCATCACGAACGCCACGTCGGCTTCCGCTTCTCGAGGAACGCGTCGATCCCCTCGCCCGCATCCTCTTCCATCATGTTGCGCGCCATCACGTCGCCCGCATACGCATACGCTTCGTCGAGCGGCAACTCGCGCTGACGATAGAACATTTGCTTGCCATAACGCACCGCGGCCGGGCTCTTCGCGACGATCTCCGCGACCTTGCGCGCGACGGCTGCATCGAGTGCGTCCTCGGGCACGGCTTCGTTGACGAGCCCCCACGCGGCGGCCGTCGCCGCATCGACGAAGCGCCCGGTCATCAGCATGTCGAAGGCGCGCTTGGCCGCGACGTTGCGGCTCAGCGCGACGGCCGGCGTCGAGCAGAACAGCCCGACGTTGATGCCCGACACCGCGAAGCGCGCGGTATCGGCCGCGACCGCGAGGTCGCACGCGGCGACGAGCTGGCAACCGGCCGCCGTCGCGATGCCGTGCACGCGTGCGATCACCGGCACCGGCAACGCGCGCATCGCGAGCATCACGCGGCTGCACTGCGCGAACAGCGTGCGGTAGTAGTCGAGTTCGGGCTTGCCGCGCATCTGCCGCAAGTCGTGGCCGGCGCAAAACGCCTTGCCTTCGGCGGCCAGCACGACGCAGCGCACGTGCGGATCGGCCGCCAGCGTATCGAACGCATCGTGCAGGGCCGACAGCATCGCTTCGGACAACGCGTTGAACTGCTGCGGGCGGTTCAGCCGCAGCGTGACGACGCCGTCGTGCGCGTCGCGCAGCAGGATCGGCTCGGCGGTCTGTTGATCGGGTTCCATGGGGCTCCGCTGGACGGGGGTCGACAGGTTGCGCGGCGAGGCGGGCGAGTGGTCATCGCGCCCGCTCGCTCGCGGCATATCCGGGAAATGGTCCTCCACATTGCGCATCGCGTCCAGCCACGTCGCCGCATGCGCCTGCGCGGCGGCCTGCCGGCCACTACGCCACGCCCTTGCCGCTCGTGCGTCAACGGCGCGGCTGCGCGGCTTCCGCGCGGCCTGCCGTCCTCGCCGCCAGCGCGGCCATCGCATAGGCGACGCATCCGAGCGCCGCGACCGCCCACAGCGCATCGGTCGGATCCGGCAACAGGATCGTCGCGGCGCCTGCGACGGCCACGCCGAGCAGGCTGCCGGCCTGCCGCGCCGCGTTGAGGAACCCGGATGCCACGCCCGCCGCGTCGGCAGGCACCTGTTCGAGCACCGTCGCGATCATCGGCGCCACCGACAGCGCGGTTCCGGTGCCGAATGCGACCATGGCCGTCCAGACCACCGGCCACGGCGCACGCAGCGCGAGCGCAAGCGCGATCGCCGGAACGGCCAGCGCCGCCATCGCGAGGCCGTTTGCCATCAGCCTGACCGGACGCACCCGGCCGTGCAGTTTTCCCGACAGCAGATTGCCGAGCGACAGGCTCAGCGCGAACGGCAACAGCGTCAGCCCCGTCTGCCGCGCACTCATGCCGAAGCGCCCGTGCAGGTACAGGCTCAGCACGAACAGCAGCCCGAAGTAGCCGACATAGACGAGGCTGCCCATCAGGTTCATCGCGACGAAGACGCGATTGCGAAACCACGCGAGCGGCACCATCGGATGGCGGGCACGCCGCTCGATGACGACCAGCACCGCGGCGGCGAGCGCGGCGACCAGCAGCGCGCCCCGGACCTCTGTGGCGCCGAAGCCGCGCGTCGGCAGTTCGATCACCGCGAAACACAGCGCACCGAGCGCCGTCGCGCCGACGCACTGGCCGGCCCAGTCGAACGGGCGCACGTCCCGCGCGGCCGACGCCCGAACGAGCGCCGCCGCGCCGGCAAAGGCGACCGCGCCGGTGGGCACGTTGATCAGGAACGCGCTGCGCCAACCGAAATCGTCGACCAGGATTCCGCCGAGTACCGGCCCCACGGCGACCGCGACCGACGCGATGCCGGCCCACACCGCGATCGCCCGCGCGCGCTCGACCGGCACGTCGAAGGTGCTGCGCACGATCGCGAGCGACGCGGGCAGGAAGAGCGCGGCGCCCATGCCCTGCCCGAAACGCGCGACCACGAGGACCGCCACCGACGACGCGCCCCCGCACGCCGCCGACGCGGCGACGAACAGCGCCAGCCCGGCCAGATACACGTGCTTCGCGCAGAACCGGTCGGACAGCGCGCCGCCTGCGAGGATCAGCGCGGCGAAGCTGAGCGTGTACGCGTCGACGATCCACGCGAGTTCCGCGACCGTCGCGCCGAGGCTCGTGCGCATCGCCGGCAGCGCCACGTTGACGATCGTCGAATCGAGCACCGCCATGAACATGCCGACCGCGACGAGCGCCAGCGTCAGGCGCTGCTCGCGCGCCGTCGGGTGGTTCGGTGTCGCCACCGAGACGGGTGCGGGGACGGAAACGGAATGGCAGTCGGACATGACACCTCCAGGCAGATGCCGGGAGTCTAGGACCGGCCGCGCGATGCGGAAAAGTGATAATTTCGCATTTGCCTGATGCAGATCTGCATCACCGATTCCCGCCCGTCGCCACCAGCCCGATGACACAATCGATCCGCATGAACTGGGACAACGCCCGCTTCTTCCTCGCCCTGGCGCGCACCGGCACGCTGCGCGGCGCCGCGGCGCAGCTGAACGTCGACCAGGCGACGGTCGGGCGCCGGATCGCCGCGCTCGAGGACGAACTGTCGGCCCGGCTGTTTCTGCGCACGCCGACCCTCTATGTGCTGACGACCGCGGGCGAAGCGCTGCTCGAACCGGCCGAAACGATGGAACGCGCGTCGCTGACGATCGAGCGCCGGGTAATGGGGCTCGACGAGCAATTGGCCGGGTCGGTGCGCATCGCCACGACCGACACGCTCGGCAAGCGCTTCGTCGTTCCGGCGATCGCCCGCGTGCGGCGCAAGCATGCCGGCATCGACGTGATATGCGTGACGTCGGCGCAAATCACCAACCTCACGCGCCGCGAGGCGGATCTCGCGATTCGCACGTTGCGGCCGGAATCGCCGGACCTGATCGTCAGGCGGCTCGGTCATCTCGAAACGGGCATCTACGCATCGCGCCGCTACCTGGCCGAACGCGGCGAGCCGGTCGCCGGCAGCGCGTTCGACGGGCACGATCTGGTGATGTACCAGCAACCGGTGGTGCCGACGATGTGGGACGCGCTGTGCGGCGAACCGACTTCGCGCGGCCGCGTGATGTTCCAGACGTCGTCGACGATGATGCTGGTGGAGGCCACGCTCGCGGGGCTCGGCATCGCGGAGCTGCCGTGCTTCCGCGCCGACACCGAGCCGGAACTGGTGCGCCTCATGCCGCAGCGATGCAATCATTTCGACGTGTGGCTCGTCGCCCACACCGATCTCTACAAGACCGCGCGCGTGCAGGCGGTGATCGAAGCGGTCGTCGACGAATTCGCGACGGCGGCGAGCGCGACGACCGCTGCCCGATAACGCGGGTTTCAGGCTTTTCAGGCTTCTGCGTCAGCGCACCGGGGGGTGTCTCCGGCTACGCGAGGCACGCACGCCCGACCACACCTGACCGACGCCGACGGCGAAAAAAACCATACCCATCGCGCCGATGGTCAGCACGGTGCCCCAGATCGCGCCGAACGTGTTCATCCGCGCGGTCGTCCTCGGCGCGTCCGGCGCATAGCGCACTTCGACCGTCGCGCCGTCCTCGACGCTGACTTCGCCGCCTTGCGCATAGTCGACCTGCTCACCCGCGAGCGTCGTGAACGTGATCTCCGGATGATGCGGACCTGCGTTCAGCTTGACCACGCGCCCTGGCACGACGACCGACGTTCGCAGGAATTCGCGTGTCGACTGCGCGTACAACGCAGTGCCGATCAGCATGCACGTGCCCACGATGGTAAAAACGATGCCCTTCGCGATCCGCCACTCGATGTGCTGCGCAGCGGGTCGCCCGATTTCAGTTGCCATCTGCTTCGTTCCGCTCCTGATGTTCGTCAATGCCGGGCATGCGGCGCATGATGCGCCGCCACGCCGCCCTCGGCATCCGGCAGGATACGGACATCCCGGCACGCTGTAAATTGCGTACGCAAGCTCGCGCCGGGCCGCTCGCGCGTCAGCCCGCGAGCTTCTTCAGCGCGTCGAGCACCGCATCGCCCTTGAACGGCTTCACGATCCAGCCCTTCACGCCGGCGGCCTTGCCGCGCTCCTTCATCGCCGGGCTGCTTTCGGTCGTCAGCATCACGACGTTGACCGCCGTGTTCGCCAGTTCGCCGCGAATCTTCTCGACCATCGTCAGGCCGTCCATGTTCGGCATGTTCACGTCGCTGATCACGAGGCGCACGCCGGGCGTCGCCTTGAGCTTCGCGAGCCCGTCCTTGCCGTCGACGGCCGTCGCGACGTCCAGCCCGTGATTGCGCAGGAAGCCGGCCACTTCGTCGCGCACCGTGCCCGAATCGTCGACCACCAGAATCTTTGCCATGTCGTATTCCCCTTTCGTTGTTGCTGACTTCAAAACAGTTCGAGTTCGCCCGATTCGACCATCGGCCCGACGTCCTGCACCGATTCGCGGAAATCTTCCGGCGACCAGCTGAGGCTGAACACGAAACGCTGGTCGAGACGGACCGAACGCCCCGATGCCGGATCGGTCATCCGGTACTTGAAACAGAGCTGCGGGCAGTCGCCGCCGAACGAGATGAACTTCTGCTTGTGATTGACGACGAGCGGCACCTGCACCGGATGGCGCGCCAGCGCCTCGGCGTCGCCGAGATAGCGGTTCTTGAACGCGCCCCACACGAGGTTGGTCAGTTCGCCGAGCACGCTGTTCACGTCGCGGAAATCCGGCGCGCGGCCGCCGTCGCGCGTGCCGCCGAGCATGTCGAGCAGCGGCTGCTCGCTCGTCTGCAGCAGCATGTAGCCGCGGCACCACGCGCTTTCGAGCGCGATCAGGCTGAACACCTCGCCGAAGATGATCTGGTCGCGCACGATGCACGGCGTGTCGTGCTCGATCGTCATGCCCGGGAACAGGCTGTCGAGGCGCGCCTCGGTGATCTCCGAGATGCCGCGCACCAGCGCGTTCGGGTAGTCGCGGCCGAACAGGTATTCGTCGATCGCGCGCTCGAGCGGCGTCATGTCATCGGCGACGTAGGCCGCGCATGCGACGCGCGCCAGCGCATCGGGCAGCCCGTCGCGTGACGCGAGCGATTCGCGGCGCAGGATGATCGGCAGCTCGGGCCGCAGCGCGTCGATCTGCGTCGCGATGATCGCGCTCTCGACCGGCGAGCCGCCGTAATCCTCGGCCAGCAGGATCGCGCCGAGATCGATGTTCGAGCGCAGCACCTTCAGCAGCCGGCTGCGCCGCACGGTCAGGCCGACCAGGTTGTGCTCGTCGCAGAAACGCTTGATCGCGTCGGCGTGCACGCGGCTGTCGTCGAGCACGAGCACCTTGCTGACGGGTTGGTCTTCGGTCATCTCACGGGTTCCTGATGGTCGGTCAGAACAGTTCGAGCTCGCCGCCGGTTTCCACCGTGGCCGTTTCCGGCACATGGAAATCGACCGGCGCGTTCGCGCACACGCACAGCGTCGCGCCGACCCGCACGTCGCCGTCGAGCGTCAGGTCGTACGCAGCCACGTAATCGGGCGCGAGCGCACGCATGTAGTCGATGCTCGCGCCGCTCAGCAGGTAAGGCGTCGACATCCCGAGATCGGGAAACGGCGCGGTCAGCGCCTGGTTGATCGCGCCGCAACACAGATTCGCGACCTCCATGAACGCTTCGGTCAACGGCCGCTGGCTGCTCGTGCCCGCAGCCGTGCCGGCGAAATGGCGGCGCGTCGCGTCGTCGTCGCTGAAGCGCAGCGCGAGCAGCAGGCGGAAATGCAGCGCCGAGATCGTCAGCACGGCCACGTGTTCGGGCACCTTCGGCTTCGATCGCGATTTCGCGAGCACGCGATCGGGCGCGTCGGGGTCGTGACCGGCGGCCGGCCGGATCTCGCACGCGCCGCCGGCCGCGAGCCGCGTGCGCGCGGCATCGAAAAAGATCCGTTCGAAACCGGCCCTCGCCTGCGCACTGATCACGCGGCTTCTCCTTCGATTCGCGCGTGCAGTTGCCCGGCCAGCGTCTCGACGGTCGCGAGCGCGGCCGTGATCATCTTGCCGCCGGCCTGGATGTCCTGGAACGTCGCGGCCGTCACGAGATCGTTGCGGTTCAGGCTGTCGCGATAGCTGTTCGACAGTTGCTGCGAGCGCGCGGCCAGCCCGCGCACCTCGCTCGCGACGATCGAGAAGCCGCGCCCGGCCGTGCCCGCGCGCGCGGCCTCGATCGACGCGTTCAGCGACACGATCGATACGTGCGCGACGATCGCGGACAGTTCCTGGTTCTTCGTGCGCATGTCCTGGTTCTGCGTGGTCAGCGAGATCATCTGCTCGTGCCAGCGCTCGAACGTGCCGGCGAGCCCGCGCAGGCGCGCGGCTTCGTCGGCGATCTTCAGCGCGTGCTGCGCGAGCGCCGCGCGGTCGGCCGACAGCGCCTGCAACGCGTCGCGCTGCGCGCCGTTCGCGGCGGTCTCGCGCGTCAGCGCCTCCGCCAGTTGCGCCTCGCGTTGCGCCCATGCGTCGGCGGCGTCCGCATGCGCCGACGCCGCTTCATCGGCACGTGCGCCGGCTGCATCGAGCGCGTCGCGCAACGCATCGGCCTCGCGCGTGAGCGCCGCGACGAGCCGCCTGCGCGTCACGCGCAACACGACCGCCGCCGCCACCGCGACGACTACGCCGCCCGCCGGCGCGGCGGCCACCTGAATCATCCACGCCTGCTCGATCACGCCGTCACTCCGCTGCGCCGATATCCGCGATGCGCGCCCGCTGCGCGTGCGCGGCACCGTCCGCCGCGAAGCGCGCCGGCAGCGACACGATCGTCTCGAACGCGCGATACGGCGCGCCGACGCGATCGTCGGTGAAGCGCAGCGCGATATCGCCGCCGTCGCGCTTCAGGAAATTGCGCACCGCGTCCATGCCGACGCCGCGCCCCGATACTTCGGTCACCGTCTGCGCGGTCGAGAAGCCCGGCCGGAAGATCAGCTCGGCGACCTCCTCGTCGGACAGCGCCGCTTCGCTGTCGGCATCGATCCAGCCGCGCTCGCGCGCGATGCCGCGAATCCGGTCGAGCGCGAGGCCGCGGCCGTCGTCGCCGAGCACGAACCACAGCTCGCCGCCGCCCACGCCGACCGCGATGTCGATCGTGCCGGACGCCGCCTTGCCGGCCGCGCGCCGCTCGTCGGACGATTCGATCCCGTGGTCGATCGCATTGCGCAGCAGGTGCATGAACACGTTCTTCAGCGTCGCGACGATCTCGCTGCGCACGCGCTGGCCGTGACTGTCGATATGCACGACGGGCGCCGGCTTGCCGAGCTCGGCCGCGAGCGACGGCAGCGACTCGATCACGCCGCCGAGCGCGTCGCCGATCCCTTGCGTGCCGAGCTGGCTCAGCATGCGCCGCACCGCATCGCGCGCCGCGTGCCAGTCGGACGCGTTCGCCGGATCGGCGCCGTCGAGCACGCGCAGGCTCTCGCTGATGTGCGCGCGCTCGACCATCAGGTAGTCGGCGCCATGCTGCGCCGGCTCGCCGCTGCGGCCGAGCGTGACCGCGTTGATCGTCGCGTAGTGGTCGACGGCTTCACGTACGCGCGCCAGATCCTCCATCAGCGCGTCGCGGTTCCACTCGGGGCCGCTGTCCGCGCGGCGCAGCGATTCGTACGCCTGCTCCGCTTCGTGGACGATGTTCGTCAGATGCTGCAGGCTGTACGTGCGCGCATTGCCCTTGATCGTGTGCATGTTGCGGAACAGCGCGGCGACGATCGAGTGATCGGCGCGCTCGTGCTGGCGGATCATCCGCTCGTTCTCGCTGAGGAAGCCCTTCGCGCTGTGCACGAAGTCGTGGAACTTGTCCTGGCTGATCGACAGGATCTCGCCGATCATCTCCAGGCGACGCTGTTGCTCGCCGGCCTGCGCGGTCAGCTCGCGGATCTCGGTCACGTCGCGCACGCACAGCATCAGGCGCACGACCGTGTCGGTCTCGTCGGTGATCGCCGACCAGCTCAGGTCGAGCCACTTCTCGCGGCCGTCCGGCATCCGCTTCGCGACCTCGTTGACGAGCAGGTGCTCGTTGAACGCGAAGTTCATGCTGTCTTCGCCAAGGCATGCGTGCACGGCCGCGTCGACCTGCGAGCGCGCGTCGGCGCCGATCGCCGAATCGTCGAACACGAGCGCCATCAGGTCGCGGCCGGCAATGTCGTTCGTCTCGAAGATGGTTTCGAGGTACGCCGAATACTCCGCATGCACGACGCCGCCTTCGACGACGGTCAGGATGCCCTGCTGCATGTTCTGCAGCATCGCCTGGATGTCGGCCGTCTTCTGCTTCAGTTGCGCGGCGTTCTCCTGGATCTTCTCGATCATCCCGTTGAACGCGACGATCGAGTGGCCGATTTCGTCCATCCGGCCCACCGGCACGCGGCGCGTGAAATCCTGGCTCGTCGCGATCTCGCTCATCGCCGTCTGCATCCCGATCAACGGGCGCGTGATCTGGCGATACAGCACGAAGCCGAGCGCGGTCAGCAGCACGATCACCGTGCCGGCGACGCCCGCGATCGCGGTCGCCGTGGTCGCGAGCATCCCGTTCAGCGCGCCGATCGCGTCGTCCTTCTGGCGGTTCTTCTCGACGCGCAGCGTGTCGACGATGCTTTCGAGCTCATCGCGATACTGCGCGACGTTCGCGAACAGGTAGGCCTGCGCCATCTCGGCCTTGCCGTCCGTCTTCATCTTCACGGTGTCGTCGATCGCCGCGAAGTAGTTCACCGCGCTGTCCTTCGCCTGCGTGACGAGCCCTTCCTGCGCGCGGCCGACCGCCGATTTCGCCTGCGCGTCGAGTGCGGCGCGCAGCGCCGCCTGCTTCGCCTTCAGCTCGTCGCGCGCCTGGGCGGCGGTGTTCGCGTCGGGCGCGTAGACGAGCGTCATCGTCGCGATCTGGATGTTCTTCACATCGGCGACGAGATCCGCCGACGCGAGCGCGCTCGGCACGATTCCCTGGGTGACCTGACGCACCTCGGATGCGCTCTTGCGCGTCTGGTACACGGCATAAGCGCCGATCGCGGACAGCGCGAAGAACGTCAGGACGACTAGCAGCGTAATGCGATGACGGATGGTCATGAGTACAGCTCCCCGCAGCGATCCGGGTTCGATCGCCCTCTGGTCTATTGAAAGAATATGAGCGCCGAATTATCGGGGATGGTGTATGACTGTCCGATGACCGAAAATCAATCGGTCATTGAGAAAAATGAAATGAATAATTGTGCGGGGAAAATCCTAAAGTTTTTGGTCGGCTTGCCGTTAACGTTCCGCCGCCATACCCCGTATGGATGCGGCGTTCGACGAATCGCACGAATAGCGGATATTCATTGTTTTATTCATGCTCCGCAAACTCCGTTCTATTGAATGCCGGCAAAACGTTTGCGTATTATCGGCGGGTCGTTTTTCCTGGCATCTTTTTATGCTCGATGCGGGGTTTGTCGGGCAGGTTCGTTAATGTCGATCTTGCATGACCTGCCGTTCAGTCTGCGCTCGGTTCGGCGAGCCAGTCTTCGAATTGCAGCCGCGGAACGCGCTCGAATTCGCGGACGTTGTGCGTGACCAGCACCAGGTGCCGCGCACGCGCCTGCCCTGCGATCAATGCATCGTATGGACCAATCGGCGTGCCGGCCGCGATCAGGTGCGCGCGAATTTCACCCGCATGCTGTGCATCCTCGGTGTCGAACGATACGACCTCGAACTGCAACGCCTCGACACGCGCGACGTTCGCCGCCGCTCGCTGGCTCTTGTACGCGCCGTAGTAAAGCGCGTGCGCGACGATCGCGGGGATCCCGAAATCGGCCGGGTGCCAGGCATGCAAACGGGCCAGTATCGCCGGCTCGCCTTTGAGAATGGCGATCACCGCGTTGGTATCCAGCAGGAACTTCATTCGAACACGTCCAGGCCCGAGCGCTCCTGAGCGGACGGCTGTGTGGTCGCGGCAGCCTCGAAATCGGCGTCCACCGGACCGATCAGCGGTGCCAGCCAAGCCCAGTCTTGCGGCATCGGCTCGAGAATGACGGCCGCCCCGTGGCGGCGGATGCGAACCTCGGCCGTATCGAAGCGGAAATCCTTCGGCAGCCGGACAGCCTGCGAGCCACCATGCTTGAAGAGCTTTGCAGTATCCATCGCTCCATCCTCACGTATCTACGGAATGTATCTATTTTATCAACTGTACGTGAGAATGACGAGTCCTCCAATCGGACTGTCGTCGGCGCATATCCAGGCCGTCCGGCCATGCCTGGCCGCGTGATATCGCGATCCGTTCCCGCAACGAACGGCGCCCCGATTCATTCCGGCGAGGAAACAATCAATCCCGCCCCGGCGATTCCCCTCCCGATCCGCCCGCTCTAGACTGTCGCATCGATCCCTTTCCGGACCCACGCGATGACCGACGCCCTGCCGCTGACCACCGATCCCGAATCCGGCCTGCAGTACCGTTTGCGCCCGGCCGCCGGCCGCGCCGCCGCGCGCCTGTTGCTGCTGCACGGCGTCGGCGGCAACGAAACCAACCTGCTGAACGTGGCCGACGCGATCGATCCGCGCATCGAAATCGCGTTCCTGCGCGGCCCGCTCACGTTCGGGCCCAGTCAGCATGCGTGGTTTCCGGTGCGTTTCGGCCCGAACGGCCCTGAAATCGATGCGGTGCGCGCGGACGAGAGCCGCGTGCAACTGGTCACGCTGCTGCACGCCTTCCGCGCACAGGATGGCGCGGTGCCCGCGTTGCCGACCGTGATCGCCGGCTTCAGCCAGGGCGGCATCATGAGCGCGAGCGTCGGCCTCACGTCGCCGGGCGACGTGAGTGCGTTCGCCGTGCTGTGCGGGCGCATCCTGCCGGAAATCGATCCGCTGATCGCGCCGCGCGACGCGCTGCGCCCGCTTCACGCGCTGATCGTGCATGGCCGCTTCGACGACAAGCTGCCCGTCTCGTGGGCGGACAAGGCCGATGCGACACTCGCGGCGCTCGGCGTCGCGCACGACACGCGGCTGTATGCGGCCGGGCACGAGCTGACCGCGGAGATGGCCGGCGATTTCGGCCGATGGGTCGGCGAGCGCACCGGGTTGAACTGACTCGAACCCAACGCACCGGGGGCGCCCGCCCGCGAACGGACCGGCGCCCCCGGTGCATGACATCACGCGCGCGTCACGCGTTCCGCGCAGGATCCGCAACGGCACGCACGGATGCCGGCATCGCCGCCGCCCGCTCGCGCTCGGCGCCACGTTTCGCCAGCTTCCAGCCGATCACCAGCGCGAGCACGACGACGGGAATCGTCGCGATGGTCCACGTGCCGCCCGGATAGTCGAACGCCATCAGCACCAGCACGCCGACGAGGAAAGCGAGCGTGAGCCACGACGTGAACGGCGCACCCGGCATCCGGAACGACACGGCTTTCATCTCGCCGCGATCGACCGCGCGGCGGAACAGGATCTGGCACATCACGATGAAGCCCCACGTCGTGATGATCCCGAGCGACGCCATGTTCAGCACGATCTCGAACGCCTGGGCCGGCACGATGTAGTTCAGCGGCACGCCGATCGCGTTGATCGCCACCGTGATCAGGATCCCGCCGTACGGCACGCCGCGCGCGCTCATCCGCGACACGAAACGCGGCGCCGAGCCGCCCATCGCGAGCGAGCGCAGCACGCGGCCCGTCGAATAGAGACCGGAATTCAGGCTCGACAGCGCGGCCGTCAGCACCACGACGTTCATCACCGTGCCGACGTACGGCACGCCGAGCTTGCTGAAGAACGTGACGAACGGGCTTTCGTGCGCGCTGTACGCGGTCCACGGCAGCAGCATCGTCAGCAGCACGACCGAGCCGACATAGAACAG
The DNA here is from genome assembly GCF_024730645.1 of Burkholderia sp. EMB26. NCBI lineage: Bacteria > Pseudomonadati > Pseudomonadota > Betaproteobacteria > Burkholderiales > Burkholderiaceae > Burkholderia > Burkholderia sp. EMB26. The sequence goes on along the minus strand of NZ_CP078071.1, from coordinate 159,129 downwards.
CGCGATGCGCCACATCACGCTGTTGATCGCCTTCGGCAGCACCTTGCGCGCATCGGCCGTCTCGCCCGCGGCGACGCCGACGAGCTCGATGCTCGCGTATGCGAACACGACACCCTGCACGATCAGCACGGCCGGCAGGATCCCGTGCGGGAAGATCCCGCCGTGATCCGCGATGACATGCAGCCCCGGCATCTGCCCCGCCACCGGATGGCCGCTCGCGAGAAACACCGCGCCGACCGCGAGAAACACCGCGAGCGTGCCGACCTTGACGAGCGAGAACCAGAACTCCATCTCGCCGAACACCTTCACGCCGATCATGTTCATCACCGACACGATCCCGAGCGCGCCGAGCGCGAACACCCATTGCGGCACGTCGGTGAAGACGGCCCAGTACTTCATGTAGATCGCGACCGCGGTGATGTCGACGATGCCGGTCGTCGCCCAGTTCAGGTAGTACATCCAGCCCGCGACGAACGACGCCCGCTCGCCCATGAACTCCCGTGCGTACGACACGAAGCTGCCGCTGGTCGGCCGGTGCATCACCAGCTCGCCGAGCGCACGCATGATCAGGAACGCGAACACGCCGCACACGAGATAGACGAGCGCGAGCGCGGGCCCCGCGCTTTGCAGGCGCCCGCCCGCGCCGAGAAAGAGGCCGGTGCCGATCGCACCGCCCATCGCGATCATCTGCACGTGCCGCGGCTTCAACTGCTTCGCATAGCCGGCTTCGTGCGACGCGAACATCGCATCGGGATCGGCATGAGCGGCATCCGCGCCGCCGGCCGGGCCGGCCGGGCGTTCGCTGGTGTGTTTCATCGTGAGTCTCCGTCGTTTGTTGATGTGTCGCGCCCCGCTTCGGGGGGCGCTTTCGGTACGGTCGCGAACCGGCCGGCGTCAGCGCGCCCGCGGCCGGATCAGCGCTTCCGGTTGCAGCGCTTCGTCGAGTTGCGCAGCGGTCATCAGCTCGCGGGCCAGCACGACCTCGCGGATCGATTTGCCGGTCGCATGCGCTTCAGCGGCCACGGCGGTCGCGCGCTTGTAGCCGATGTACGGATTCAGCGCGGTCGCGAGCGCGACCGAGCGCTCCATCGTTTCGCGCAGCCGCTCGGGGTTCGCGGTGATGCCGCTCACGCAGCGCTGCGCGAGCGTCGTGCAGGCGGCCGTCAGGTGGCTGAAGCTGCGGAACAGCGCGCTCGCGATCACCGGTTCGAACGCGTTGAGCTGAAGCTGGCCGGCCTCGGCCGCGAAGGTGATGGTCAGGTCGTTGCCGAACACCTCGAACGCGACCTGGTTGACGACTTCCGGGATCACCGGATTCACCTTGCCGGGCATGATCGACGAACCGGCCTGCACCGGCGGCAGGTTGATCTCGCCGAAGCCCGCGCGCGGGCCGCTCGACAGCAGCCGCAGGTCGTTGCAGATCTTCGACAGCTTGACGGCGATCCGCTTGAGCACGCCCGACACCTGGACGAACGCGCCGCAATCCTGCGTCGCCTCGATCAGGTTCGGCGCGGTGCTCAGGTCGAGCCCGGTGATGCGCCGCAGCGCGGCCAGCGCCTTCTCCGCGTACTCCGGATGCGCGGTGATGCCCGTGCCGATCGCGGTCGCGCCGAGGTTGATCTCGCGAATCAGCCAGCCGGCCTCCTGCAGCCGCGCGATGTCCTCCGTCAGCATCACCGCGTAGGTCGAGAACTCCTGGCCGAGCGTCATCGGCACCGCGTCCTGCAACTGCGTGCGGCCGAGCTTCAGCAAGCCGGCGAACGCGTCGGCGCGCTCCGCGAACGCATCGCGCAGCCGCGCCATCGCTTCGAGCAGATGCTCGACCGCGAAGCACGTCGCGATCCGGATCGCGGTCGGATAGACGTCGTTGGTGCTCTGCGCGAGATTGACGTGTTCGTTCGGATGCAGGTATTCGTACTGCCCGCGCGCGTGCCCCATGAGTTCGAGCGCGCGGTTGCAGATCACCTCGTTCGCGTTCATGTTGGTCGACGTGCCGGCGCCGCCCTGGATCACGTCGACGACGAACTGGTCGTGCAGCCGCCCTTCGCGGATCTCGACGCACGCGGCGGCGATCGCATCGCGGTACGGCCGCGGCAGCAGCCCGAGTTCGCAGTTGGCGTCGGCCGCCGCTTCCTTCACGGCCGCGAGCGCCATCACGAGGTACGGCAGCGACGCAATGGTGCGGCCCGAAATGTCGAAATTCTCTTTCGCGCGCAGCGTGTGGACGCCGTAGTAGGCGGCATCCGGAATACTTCGTTTCCCTAAAAGATCCGCTTCGACGCGGAAGCCGTTTTCTGCCATCGTGCCCTCCTGAATGTCTCGTGCCGCTCGTCGTGCGCCGCTTCCCGACGCGACGGGTTCGCATTCTATGCCTTTGCAAAAACAACCTCGCTTCTGTATTATCGAAAGCGGTTTTGCGTGGGACGCAACAGCGAGAATCGAATGAAAACAGGCGCGAGGGAAACCGGCATCGATCACCTGGGCGCGATGCGCGCGTTCGTGCGCGTGGTCGAAACGGGGAGTTTTTCGGCGGTCGCGAAGGAGATGCACGTGTCGACGTCGACCGTCGCGCGCAAGGTGACGGCGATCGAGGAAGCGCTCGGCGTCGCGCTGCTGCACCGCTCGACGCACAGCGTGACGCTCACCGAGGCCGGCCACATCTACCTGGAGCGCGCGGTCACGCTGATCGCCGATCTCGACGACACGCTGCGCGTCGTCGCCGAGCTGAATGCGCGGCCGAGCGGCCCGCTGAAGCTCACCGCGCCGGTCGCGTTCGGGCGGCGTCATCTGGCGCCGCTGATCGCGCCGTTCCTGGCGCGCTATCCGACCATCCAGCTCGACGTGCGGCTCACCGACAACCACAACGACCTCGTGGCCGGCGGCTTCGACCTCGACATCCACGAAGGCGAGAACTACCTGGATAACCTCGTCGTCCACCGGTTGTCGCGCAACGACAGCATCCTGTGCGCGACGCCCGGCTACCTCGACCGCTGCGGGCGCCCGGCGACGCCGGACGACCTCAAGCATCACAACTGCCTGCGCTACGTGCACCCGGAAGGCGATCCGCGCTGGGATCTCGTGAGCGGCGACGCGCACCACAGCGTGCTGCCGGCCGGCAATCTCGTCACCGACCATTCGGAATTGCTGCTGGATGCGACCTGCGCGGGGCTCGGCATCGCGGAATTCGAGATCTGGCTGGTGCGCGACCTGCTCGCGAGCGGCCAGCTCGAAGCCGTGCTGCCGCGCTACCGGCTGCAGAACCGGCTGACCGGCGAATTCATCTACATCGCGTATCTGGCGAACCGGCGCAGCTCGGCGAAGCTGCGCGTGCTGAAGGATTTTCTCGCGGAACATCTCGCGCAGATCGGCGAGCTGTCGGAGCGGGAGCTGGCGAAGATTCGCGACCTACGCGCATAGTGCGCGCCGACGCGCGGCCCGGATCACAGGCCGGCGGCATCGGCTCGGTAACGGCGTTCAGGCCGCCTGCAATTCGAACGGGAACGTCGCGTGCCCGAACTCGACGCCCTGCGTGTTGAGCATCCGCGGCCGGTGGAAGCCGGCCAGTTGCGCGCGCTGCTCGGCGGTGCCGATCCGCAGCCGCTCGAGGATTTCGCTGACGACCATATACAGCACGTCGAGATTGCCGTCCTCGATCTTCACCGAAATGCCGAGCGCGCCGTCCGCACCGAGTTCCCGCGTGCGTTCCGACGCACGCACGCCGATCCCGTAGCATGCATCCGCGCCGAGCTTGCCGACCACCTGCCCGCCGAATGCGTTCATCAGCACCGTGCAATAGCGCCCTTCGCCCGCCACCAGTTCCGGATACGCGGTCATCGAACGATGAATGCGCGCCAGCGCGCGAACGCGATCGGTAACCGCGCCGCCGGCTTCCACCGCGTCCGCACCGTCGGCCAGCGACGCATAAAGGCGCGCGAGGCGATCCAGCGAGAACGCCGGCGTCGGCAGGTTGCAGCCATCGATCGCCCAGTCGACCTCGTCGTCGCGCAAGCCGCACGCATCGGCCACCACGTGCTTCACGCGCACCTGCATCGGATGGTCGGGCAGATGGTAATCGGCGATCGCCGCGCCGATCGCCTGCGCGCCGGCCAGCATCCCGACATGCTTGCCGGAACAGTTGCTGCACACGCCGGTCGGCGTGTAGTCGCGCTTGATCCACGACCGGTACACCGCGTCGGACAGCGGCGGATGGCCGCCGCAGCGCAAATCCGCTTCGTGCGCGGCGACCTTCTCGAGCATCGCGCGCGTGCGCGCGATGTGACGGTCCTCGCTGCTGTGCGACGCACACATCAGCGCGATGTCCGCGTCGTCGAAGCCGAAGCGTTCCGGCGCGCCCGTCTCGATCACCGACAGCGCCTGGGCCGGCTTGGCCGCCGACCGCGCGAGCGTGATCCGGAACGGATCGCCGAACCGGGACAGCAGCCTGCCGCGTGCATCGACGACCGCCACATGGGCGACGTACGTGTTCTCGATCGCATTGCCGCGGTATGTGACGACTGCTGCGCGTGGGGTGTCCATCGTGTCCTGTCTCCTTGCCTGGGGGCCTGACTGCCGGGGCCCCTCAACCGGTACGGCAGTGTAGCGAGTCGCCGCCGCCGCGCGGCGGCCCTGTCATGGAAAGCGGTGTTGCACGCGACGCAAAGGCGATCGCGCCCCCACGAACGCCCGACTGAATGAGTACAAAAACCATTCAATCGTTTACAGATTTGACACTAATCCGTAGAATTGCGACCGAAAACGCGAATCATACGCATTTACATTGACGTTTTCCGATGTTTCGGGCACGCCCCGCTGGCATCGAGAAAAACGCGTCCGATCACCGAACCTTCCGCTGCTTCCCGATATGCCCGCCCAGTTCAAGACGAGGCCTCGCACCCTCGTATCGGCACTGACCTGCTCCGTGTTCCTGACGCCGCTGCTCGCCTCCGCCGAAACCGCTCCCGCTTCCGCTCCTGCCGCCGACGTCCCGGCGACGCTGCCGACGATTGCCGTGCAGTCGTCCGCGCTGTCGGACATGCAGGTGAAACGCTCGCCGTCGTACAAGTTCACCGCGCCGCTGCTCGATACGCCGCGCTCGGTCACGGTGATCCCCGAGCAGTTGATCAAGGAGAAGAACGTCACGTCCTTCGCGGACGCGCTGCGCTCGGTGCCGGGCATCACGTTCCTCGGCGGCGATGCGGCGGCGAACCCGTCGGCCGACCGTCCGGTGATCCGCGGCTTCGAATCGCGCAACTCGATCTTCGTCGACGGCATGCGCGACTCCGGCCTGCAGAATCGCGAGACGTTCGCGGTCGAGCAGATCAGCGTGATCAAGGGCCCCGATTCGGTCTACGCGGGCCGCGGCTCGGTGGGCGGCAGCATCGACATCGTCACGAAGACGCCGCAGAACGACAACTTCATCAACAGCAGCATCGGCTTCGGCACCGACGGCTACAAGCGCGCGACGGTCGACGCGAACCGCAAGATCAACGACACGACGGCCGTGCGCCTGAACGTGATGGGCCACGACGCGAACCAGGCCGGCCGCAACGACGTGTACAACAAGCGCTGGGGCGTCGCGCCGTCGATCGTGTTCGGGCTGAACACGCCGACCACGGTCACGGTCAGCTACTACCACATGAACTCCTACGACATGCCGGACTTCAGCGTGCCGTTCCGCGCATCGGGCGGCACGCCGGTGCCGACCGATCGCGGGCAGTTCTTCGGGCTCAACACGCGCGACTACCGCTACGGGCAGACCGATACCGGCGAAATTCGCGTCGAGCACAAGCTCAATGACACGTGGAAGCTGAAGAACACGACGATGTTCGGCCGCTCGACGCTCGATTACGTCGCGACGAATCCGCAGATCCTCGCGTCGAACCCGAACATGCTCGGGCTGCAGGCGAAGAGCGGCAAGTACGCGCTGAACGGTTTCTCGAACCAGACCGAAGTGACGGGCAGCGCGAGTCTGTTCGGGATGAAGCACACGATGACGGCCGGCGTCGAGTTCAGCCACGAGCAGGCACGTTACGAGGGCTATCTCGTGTCGGATTCGGCCGGCAACAACATCCGCTCGAACAGCCCGTGCGCGGTGGTCGGCAACTGCACGCCGCTCGCCGGCGGCTGGAACCCGAACATGCCGTGGACCGGCAGCATCGTACTGAACGGCGACAAGGGCTTCCCCGGCGCGACGACGAACACGCGCACCGATACGGTCTCCGCGTACATCTTCGACACGGTGAAGCTGTCCGAGCGCTGGCAGTTCAACACGGGGCTGCGCTTCGACCGCTACGACACGACCGGCAAGCAGGCCGGCGTCGCCGACCTGTCGAACACGTCGAACCTGTTCAGCTACCAGTTCGGCCTCGTGTTCAAGCCGGTGACCAACGTGAGCCTGTACGCGTCGTACGGCACGTCGTCGAACCCGCCGGGCTCGAACGGCGGCCTCGGCGGCGGCACCGACCAGATCACCGCGACCAACCAGGATCTCGCGCCCGAACGCGCGCGCAACATCGAGATCGGCGCGAAGTGGGACGTGCTGCAGGATCAGCTGTCGCTGACGTCCGCGCTGTTCCAGACCGAAAAGACCAACGCGCGCGTCAGCGACGGCCTCGGTCACACGGTCAACGCGGGCAAGCAGCGCGTGCGCGGTTTCGAATTCGGCTTCGCGGGCAACCTGACGCAGAAGTGGCACGTGTTCGGCGGCTATTCGTACCTGAACGCGATCACGACCGACGCGGGCCCCGGCAGCCCGGGCGCATCGGGCCTGCCGATGGTGATGGTGCCAAAGCACAACTTCACGCTGTGGACCAGCTACGACGTGATGCCGAAGCTCACGCTCGGCGCGGGTGCGACGGTGATGAGCAAGACCTATGCATCGGTATCGCCGACCGTGAAGAAGTGGACGCCCGGCTATGCACGCTTCGACGCGGCCGCGACGTGGCGCGTGAACAAGACGATGGACGTTCAACTGAACGTGCAGAACCTGTTCGACAAGCAGTATTACGCGAGCGCGTATCCGATCTACGCGACGTGGGCGCCGGGCCGTTCGGCGATGGTCACGCTCAACTTCTATCAGTAACGCCGCCGGCGACGGGAGGGCGCGCCGCGCCCTTCCCCGCCGCGTTCACCACGGCAGCGAATACGTCTTCACGTTCGTGAAGCTCTTCATCGCCTCCTGCACGCCCTCCTTGTAGCCGAGCCCCGAATCCTTCACGCCGCCGAACGGCGTCAGTTCGAGCCGATAGCCGGGCACTTCGCGCACGTTCACGCTGCCGACTTCCAGCTCGGTGATGAAGCGCGTGATGTGGTCGAAGCGGTTCGTGCACACCGACGACGACAGCGCGTAGTCGGTGCTGTTCGACATCCGGATCGCCTCGTCGATATCGCGAAAGCGCATGATCGGCGACACCGGCCCGAAGGTTTCGTGCTTGACCAGCGGCATGTCGGGCGTCACGCGATCGACGACGGTCGGCGAATACAGCGCGCCGTCGCGCACGTTGCCGACCAGCAGCCGCGCGCCGCGCGCGATCGCGTCGTTGACTTGCTGCTCGCAGAACTTCGCCGCCGCTTCGTCGATCACCGTGCCCATGTCGACCGACGGATCGGACGGGTTGCCGTACGACCAGGCGCGCGTCTTCTCGACGACGAGCGCCGTGAAGCGATCGGCCACCGCCTCGTGCACGAGCATCCGCTTGATCGCCGTGCAGCGCTGCCCCGAATTCTTGTACGAGCCCGACACCGCGAGCGTGCTCGCTTCGTCGAGATCGGCATCTTCCATCACGATGATCGGATCGTTGCCGCCGAGTTCGAGCACCGCGCGCCGGTAGCCCATCCGCGCGGCGATCGACTTGCCGATCGACACGCCGCCGGTGAACGTGATCAGGTCGATCGCCGGGTTCGTGATCAGCTCGTCGGCGATTTCCTTCGGGTCGCCGGTGATCACCTGCAGCATCTGCGGCGGCAGGCCGGCTTCATATAGGATGTCCGCGAACAGATAACACGACAGCGGCACCTTCTCCGACGGCTTCACGACGATCCGGTTGTTGGTCGCGACCGACGGCACGATCTTGTGCGCGACCTGGTTCATCGGGTGGTTGAACGGCGTGATCGCCGAAATCACGCCGAGCAGCGGATCGCGCTGCGTGTACACGCGGCGCTTCTTGCCGTGCGGCGTCAGATCGCACGAGAAGATCTGCCCGTCGTCCTTCAGCACTTCGCCGGCGCCGAACGTGAGCACGTCGGCCACGCGGCCGGCCTCGTAAGTCGAATCCTTGATGCACAAGCCGGCCTCGGCCGTGATCAGCGCCGCGATCTCCGCGGTGCGCGAGCGCACGATGTCGGCCGCGCGGCGCAGGATCGCCGCGCGATCGTGGCGCGTGAGCGTCGGCCGGTACGCACGCGCGACCGCGAAGGCACGGCGCACGTCGTCGAGCGTCGCCTTCGGCACGGTGCCGACCAGCGCGCCGTCGTACGGGTTGCGCACGTCGATCACCGCGTCGCGCCACACGCGCTGCCCGTCGATGCGCAACGCTTCGTGACGCACGTCGGATGCGGGAATCGACTTCAAAACCGTGCTCATGTCGTCTCCGTTCTCGTGAGGCGTGGTCGTGGCCACGCTGTCGGGCTAGCGCACCACCACCAGCCCTTCGTATTCGAGGCAGCGGCACAGCGTCGCCCACGCCGGCGAATCGGGCCATTCGCGCGCCGCGGTGTCGATGCGGATCGGCCGGCCGAATTCGCGCGACGCGCACGCCAGCAGCGTGTGCGCGATGCCGCTGCGCCGGTAGGCCGGTTCGACGTACAGACGAGCGAGCGACGGCGAGCACACCGCGCCGTCGTCGGCGTCGATGCCGAGTTCGCCGATCGCCTCGTCGTCGCGATACGCGACCGCCGTCGCGCGCGCGTCGTCGAACACGATGCGGATCACGCGTGCGCAACGATCCCTGAACACGACGACGTGCATGCCGCCCCTCCGGTGAAGATGCCGGCGCGCGACGCGCGCACGCCTCCCTGCGCCCGCGTACCGGGGAGTTATCCGGATCGTGCGGGCGCGACGAGTTGAGTATCGTCTTGCCACGTCGACGCGCAGTAGTGCCAGACGCCACATTTCATTGAGTCCACATCCGCGGCGCGACGCGCGTATTCTCGCCACACCGCGCCCTCGCGGGCCTGCGCATCCGCCGCGCGCCGCCTCGCGTGTCCCGTACCGATCACAGGAGGAAGCATGCCGAGTCGTACCCCGACCGCCTTATGGGCCCAGCAGTTCCGGCGGTCGTCGGCGTCGAGCCTGCAGGACCAGATCCGGCGCATGCTGGTGGCCGCGATCCTCGACGGCCAGCTCGCGCCCGATGCGGCGCTGCCGTCGAGCCGCGAGCTCGCCGACCAGCTCGGCGTCGCGCGCAACACCGTCGTGCTCGCGTACCAGATGCTCGTCGAAGAGGGCTACCTGATCTCGCGCGAACGCAGCGGGCACTTCGTGAACCCGAAGATGCTCGAAGGCGTGCCCGGCTTCGCGGCCGCCAGGCCCGCCGCGCAAACGGAGGCCGGCGACGACACGCCGGGCCGCCCCGCATGGGACAAACGCATCGCGCATCCGCCGTCGAGGCAGCGCAACATCGTGAAGCCCGCGAACTGGCAGCACTACGAATATCCGTTCATCTACGGGCAATTCGACCAGTCGCTGTTTCCGACCAACGACTGGCGCGAATGCTGCCTGAAGGCGCTGTCGGTGATGGAGATCCGCAACTGGGCGCCCGACCTGATCGAGCGCGACGACGAATCGCTGATCCAGCAGATCCGCACGCGCGTGCTGCCGCGGCGCGGCGTGTTCGCGATGCCCGACGAGATCGTCGTCACGAACGGCTGCCAGCAGGCGCTGTACCTGATCGCGGACCTGCTGTGCGGCAAGCACACGACGGTCGGCTTCGAGAATCCCGGCTATCCGGACGCACGCAACATCTTCGAGAACCGCAACGCGCGGCTGCTGCCGCTGCCCGTCGACGGGCACGGGATCGCGCCCGACTCGCTCGGCAACACGCTGTCGCGCTGCGACTACGTGTACGTGACGCCGAGCCATCAATGTCCGACCACCGCGACGATGCCGGTCGAGCGCCGCCGCGCGCTGCTCGATTGCGCGCAGCAGCACGATTTCGTGATCATCGAGGACGACTACGAGAGCGAGAACACGTTCTCCGGCACGCCGCATCCGGCGCTGAAGAGCCTCGATACGGCCGACCGCGTGATCTACGTCGGCAGCCTGTCGAAGACGTTCGCGCCGGGCCTGCGGCTCGGCTACGTGGTCGGGCCGCGCGAGCTGATCCGCGAGCTGCGCGCGCTGCGGCGGCTGATGGTGCGCCATCCGGTCGCGTATATCCAGCGGGCGTTCGCGACCTTTCTTGCGCTCGGCCATCACGACGCGTTGCTGCGCCGGCTCGCGCATGCGTACAGCGAGCGCTCGCAGGCGCTGATGGCCGCGCTCGATGCGCATCTGCCGGAAGCGCGCCATGTGCCCGTGACGGGCGGCGCGTCGTGCTGGGTCGAGGGGCCGCCGTGGCTCGACGCGGCGCGTCTCGCGGCGGACGCGCAGGAGGCCGGGATCCTGATCGAGCCCGGCGGCGTGTTCTTCATGAACGACGACAGCAATGCGCGGCGCTGCTTCCGGATGGGCTTTTCCGCGATTCCGCTGGAACGGATCGAGCCGGGCGTGCGGGCGCTCGCGCGGTGCGTGCGGGCGCAGAAGCCCGACGCCTGAACGCGGCATCGCGTCAGCCGGTCACGCTCGCCCCTGGCCCAACCGAATCCCCTGAACTGGCGCTACCGCCAAAAACGAGCGCTCACTAACGTGTCGATACCGCGTGCCGCATGCGCATCAGCGCCTCGCGCACCGTCCATCATTCGACAGGAGACACGTTATGTCCGACACGCTTACCGCCCCCGTCACGGCCGCCACGCTCGCGGCTTTTTCCGACGCCTTCAACCGGCATGACGCCCACGCGCTGATGGGCTTCATGACCGAGGACTGCGTGTTCGACGCGGCCGGCGGCCCCGACATTCACGGCACGCGCTTCGTCGGCCGCGACGCGGTGCGCGCCGCGTTCGAAGCCGTGTTCAAGACCTTCCCCGATGCGCACTGGGGCCACGGCCGCCACTACGTGGCCGGCGAACGCGGCGTATCCGAATGGGTGTTCACCGGCACGCACGCGGAAGGCTGGCGCATCGAAGCCGAAGGCTGCGACCTGTTCGAGTTCCGCGACGGGCTGATCGCCGTCAAGCGCGCGTTCCGCAAGGAACGGCCGAAGCAGCCGGCCTGAGCGCGCCGCTCGCGCGCGTTCGGGCCGTCCCGCCCCGGGCGCGCATTTTGAAACGAATCATTTCATTTCATTCCACATTCCCCGCCAGCGGGCGGAATGACTTGACCGGCTTTTCCCAGCCAATAGCATCTGGAACAAGACGTTCCGTTAATTGAACAATCGGAGACAACCCATGAGCGAACAATCCACTTCCCTGCGTGCATCGACCCGCGGCCCGCAGGACATGACGCCATCCGAAGCCTTCGTCGAAACCCTCGCGGCCAACGGCGTGACCGACATGTTCGGCATCATGGGCTCCGCGTTCATGGACGCGATGGACATCTTCGCGCCGGCCGGCATCCGCCTGATCCCGGTCGTGCACGAACAGGGCGCCGGCCACATGGCCGACGGCTATGCACGCGTGTCGGGCCGCCACGGCGTCGTGATCGGCCAGAACGGCCCCGGCATCAGCAACTGCGTGACCGCGATCGCGGCCGCGTACTGGGCCCACAGCCCGGTCGTGATCGTCACGCCGGAGGCCGGCACGATGGGCATCGGCCTCGGCGGCTTCCAGGAAGCGAACCAGTTGCCGATGTTCCAGGAATTCACGAAATACCAGGGCCACGTCACGCACCCGGCGCGGATGGCCGAATTCACCGCGCGCTGCTTCGATCGCGCCCAGGCCGAGATGGGCCCGACGCAGCTGAACATTCCGCGCGACTACTTCTACGGCAAGGTCAAGGTCGAGATTCCGCAACCGCGCCGGCTCGATCGCGGCCCCGGCGGCGAACAGAGCCTGAACGACGCGGCCGATCTGATCGCGCAGGCGAAATTCCCGGTGATCATCTCGGGCGGCGGCGTCGTGATGGCCGACGCGATCGAGGAATGCAAGGCGCTCGCCGAACGGCTCGGTGCGCCGGTCGTCAACAGCTACCTGCACAACGACTCGTTCCCGGCGAACCATCCGCTGTGGTGCGGCCCGCTCGGCTACCAGGGCTCGAAGGCCGCGATGAAGCTGCTGTCGCGCGCGGACGTCGTGATCGCACTCGGTTCGCGCCTCGGGCCGTTCGGCACGCTGCCGCAGCACGGGATGGACTACTGGCCGAAGGACGCGAAGATCATCCAGATCGACGCCGACCACAAGATGCTCGGCCTCGTGAAGAAGATCTCGGTCGGCATCTGCGGCGACGCGAAGGCGGCGGCCGTCGCGCTCACGCAGCGCCTCGACGGCCGCACGCTCGCATGCGACGGCTCGCGCGGCGAGCGCGCCGACCAGATCGCGACCGAGAAGGCCGCGTGGGAAAAGGAACTCGACGACTGGACGCACGAGCGTGACGCCTACAGCCTCGACATGATCGAGGAACAGAAGAACGAGAAAACCTTCAACGGCGGGCGCTACCTGCATCCGCGCCAGGTGCTGCGCGAGCTCGAAAAGGCGATGCCCGAGGACGTGATGGTGTCGACCGACATCGGCAACATCAACTCGGTCGCGAACAGCTACCTGCGCTTCAACAAGCCGCGCAGCTTCTTCGCGGCGATGAGCTGGGGCAACTGCGGCTACGCGTTCCCGACGATCATCGGTGCGAAGGTCGCCGCGCCGCACCGCCCGGCCGTGTCGTATGCGGGCGACGGCGCGTGGGGCATGAGCCTGATGGAAACGATGACCTGCGTGCGTCACAACATCCCGGTCACGGCCGTGGTGTTCCACAACCGTCAATGGGGCGCGGAGAAGAAGAACCAGGTCGACTTCTACAACCGCCGCTTCGTCGCGGGCGAACTGGACAACCAGAGTTTCGCGGCGATCGCCCGTGCGATGGGCGCCGAAGGGATCACGGTCGACCGTCTGGAGGATGTCGGGCCGGCGCTCAAGCGCGCGATCGACATGCAGATGAACGAAGGCAAGACGACGATCATCGAGATCATGTGCACGCGCGAACTCGGCGATCCGTTCCGCCGCGATGCGCTGTCGAAGCCGGTTCGCCTGCTCGACAAGTACAAGGACTACGTGTGATGCCGCGTCGCTGACGCACCCGCGTCCGGCCGTGCCCTCCCCGCACGGCCGGAACCCGGCCGGACGCCGTGCCCCGTGCGGGCCGCCGCATCCGGCCTTTTTTACTTCGAATTCCCGATGAAAGCCCTCGACCGCATTCTCGAATCCGCGCGCCGCCAGCCGATGCGCATCGCGCTGTGCGAAGCCGACGACCCGCGCGTGCTGCAAGCCGCCGCGCGCGCGACACGCGACGGCATCGCCCACATCGTGCTCGTCGGCGACCGTGCGGCCATCCACGCGGCGGCCGCGCGCGACGCGCTCGACCTCGACGGCATGACGCTCGTCGATCCGGCCACCGCCCCGCAACGCGACGCGTATGCCGACGCGCTGCACGCGTTGCGCAAAGCCAAGGGCATGACGGCCGACACCGCGCGCGACGCGGTGCTCGACCCGCTCTGCCATGCGAACCTGATGGTGCGGCTCGGCGACGCGGACGGCTCGGTCGCGGGCGCCGTGCATGCGACGGCCGACGTGGTGCGCGCGGCGATCCAGCTGATCGGCGTCGATCCGGCGTTCCGGATCGTGTCGAGCTTCTTCCTGATGATGCTGTGCGAGCCGTTCCATACGATCAAGGGCGGGCTGATCTTCTCCGACTGCGCGCTCGTCGTCGATCCGGACGCCGGCCAGCTCGCCGAGATCGCGATGGCCGCCGCCGACAGCGCGCGCGCGCTGCTCGGCGAAGCACCACGCGTCGCGATGCTGTCGTTCTCGACGAGCGGCAGTGCGCACCATGCGGCGGTCGACAAGGTGGCGGCCGCGACCGCGCGCGTGCGCGAACTGCGCCCGGCGCTCGCGATCGACGGCGACGTGCAGCTCGACGCGGCGATCGTCGCGGAAATCGCCGAGCGCAAGATCGCGCATTCGCAGGTCGGCGGCCACGCGAACGTGCTCGTGTTCCCGAGCCTCGAAGCCGGCAACATCGGTTACAAGCTCGCCGAGCGGATCGGCCGCGCAAAGGCCGTCGGCCCGCTGTTGCAGGGCTTGCGCCGGCCTGCGAACGACCTGTCGCGCGGCTGCGGCGCCGACGACGTGTATCACGTGATCGCGGCGACCACCGTGCAGGCGCAAGCGGCCATGCAACGGGCCGCGACCGGCGAGGTCGCACCCGCATGACGGCCGACAAACTGGCGATCCTGATCGCGGTGATCGGCGCCGGCAGCTATTTCCAGACCGTCACGGGCTTCGGCCTCGGGATGATCGTGATGGGCGTGACGAGCGGCTTCGGGCTCGCGCCGCTCGCCACCGTCGCGACGCTGATGAGCGTCGTGTCGCTCGCGAACGGCGCGACCGCGCTGCCGGGCCGGCTGCATCACATCGACTGGCGGGCGGTTGGCGCGGCGACGCTCGGCATCCTGCCGTCGGTCGTCGCCGGCGTGGTGCTGCTCGAATGCCTGAGCCGCTCGGCGGCCGACCTGCTGCAACTGATCCTCGGCGTGGTCGTGCTGTACGGCGGCCTGAGCGCGGCGCTGCGGCCGACGCCGCTGACGGAACGCTCGGACAACCGCAGCTTCTTCGTCAGCGGCATCTTCGGCGGGCTGCTGAGCGGGATGTTCGGCGTGTCGGGGCCGCCGTTGATCTTCCAGTTCTACCGGCAGCCGCTGACGCTCGTGCAGATCCGCTGCGCGCTGATCGTGCTGTTCACGACCACGTCGGCCACGCGGGTGCTGTACAGCGCGTGCGAAGGCCAGCTCGATCGCGACATCTGGCTGCTGGCCGCGCTCGCGACCCCGGTCGTGATGCTGACGACGGTCGCCGGCCGGCACTACCCGCCGCCGCTGTCGCCGGTCGCGCTGCGCCGGCTCGCGTTCGGCGTGCTGATGGCGATCGGCGTCGGGCTGATCGCGACGTCGCTGCCGCCGCTGCTGCATCGCGGCTGATTCCTTCCGGTTTCACCGTCGCGCGCCGATCCAGCCGGCGATTTCGACGAGCCGCTTCATGTCCGGGGGTGATACGAGATCGATCGCGAGCCGGTGCCGGTAGTACGGGCCGAGATCGAGCCCGACGCCGAGCCCGAGCACGTCGACGCAGCCCGCCCCTTCCTGGCGTGCGACCACCTGCTTCAGGTGGTTGTCGAGGTAGAACGGATCGTTCGCCAGTGCGGTAGCACCGTCCATCGGGCTGCCATCCGAGATCACGACGAGGATCTTTCTCGCTTCCGGCCGCGCCGCGAGCCGCGCGCACGCCCAGTCGACCGCTTCCCCGTCGATCCCTTCGCGAAACAGGTCGGCCTTGAACAGCGCGGCAATGCCGGCGCGCGCGTGCCGCCAGCGCGTGTCGGCATCCTTGAACACCAGGTGGCCGGTTTCGTTGAGGCGCCCCGGATGGCGCGGCTTGCCGCGCGCGAGCCAGTCCTGGCGCGCGCGGCCGCCGTTCCACGCAAGCGTCGTGAAACCCAGCACTTCGGTCGCGAGGCCCGCGGCGTCGCCCGCACGCGCCAGCGTGTCGACCATCAGCGCGACGCCGTCGATCCACGCCTTCATCGACCCCGAGCAGTCGATCAGGAACGTGAGCGCGCAGTCGGCATGCGGCCGCACGCGTTCGAGCCGGAACAGCCGCCGCTCGGCCGGCGAGCTGACGAGTTGCGCGAGCCGGCGGCCGTCGAGACGGCCGTGTTCCTCGCCGAACGACCAGCCGTCGGCCTGCGGCACGACGAGCGCCGCGCGCAGCACGCGCGCGAGCCGCGTGACGTTGATCCGCTGCGCGGCGACCTGCGCGTCGAGCCGGTCGCGATACTCGCGCAGCAACGCCGCGCGGATCTGCGCGGCCGGCTTGAATTCGCGGTCGTAGCGCGTCGTGTACGCCCGATACGTGGCGCCGCCGCCGTGCAGCACGACGCTGTCGCCGGTCTCCACGAGCGCCGGCAGGTCGATGCCCGTGTCGTCGAAATCGACCCACAGCGAGAAATTCGTCAGCGCGTCGTCCTGCTCGCGCGCGTCTTCCGTCTGCGTTTCGACGACGGCCGCGCGCGCGTCGCGGATCATCGACGCAATGCGCCGCGCCAGCGCCAACGCGTGACCGGCGAACGCGCGCTGGTCGTGCCGGCAGCGGCGCAGCCCGGCAAGCGCCACGCCGATTTCCGGCACGATCGCCGCGCGCGGCGCTTCGATCAGGTCTTCCGTTTCCTCGAGCACGGGCCAGCCGGTCAGCCGCGACCACGCGATCTGCGCGACCGTGTAGACCAGGATTCCGACATGCGTATCGGCCTGCCCCGACCGGTGAAACGCGCGCGACCAGGTTTCGAAACGATGGCGCAGGTTCAGCAGGACGCCGCGCATGGCGGCCGGCGCGAGCGATTCGCAGCGCAGTTGCTCGAGCATCTCGAACAGCACGCGTTCGACCGGATCGTCGCCGGACAGCGCACGATGCAGGTCGGCATCGGAGTGCAGGATGCGCAACGCCGCGCCGTCGGCCGCGCCGCGCCACGACGCGAGATCGTCGTCGGCGGCCTGCGCGCGCAGGTGCGGCGCATGGATCGGCAGCGGCCGCAGGTCGCGGCACACGCGGCCCGCACGGTAATGCAGCGCCGCATCGCGCGTCAGCGCCCGCACGGTCGACGCGCCCAGCGCTTCGCGCGCGGCGGCGCGGCGCGCCGCGTCGCGATCGGCGCTCACCGCCCCGCTCCCGGCTCGCCGCCGCCGGCGCGCGACGCGACCGCCAGTTCCTCGCCGAAGCAGCGCTGGTAATACTCGGCGACGACCGGCCGCTCGGCGTCGTCGCACTTGTTCAGGAACGTCAGGCGGAACGCGAGCGCCGGATCGCGGAAGATCTGGCAGTTCTCGGCCCAGTTGATCACCGTGCGCGGCGACATCAGCGTCGACAGATCGCCGGTCGCGAAACCGTTGCGCGTCAGCTCGGCCAGGCTCACCATCGATTCGAGCAGCGGGCGGCCGGCTTCGTCCGCGAGTGCCGGCACGCGTGCGCGCACGATGCCGATCTCCTCGTCGCGCGGCAGGTAGTCGAGCGTCGCGACCACGTTCCAGCGGTCCATCTGCGCGTGGTTGAGCATCTGCGTGCCGTGGTAGAGCCCGTTCAGGTTGCCGAGCCCGACCGTGTTCGCGGTCGCGAACAGCCGGAACGATGGATGCGGATGGATCACGCGATTCTGGTCGAGCAGCGTGAACTTGCCGTCGCGCTCCAGGATCCGCTGGATCACGAACATCACGTCGGGCCGCCCCGCATCGTATTCGTCGAAGATCAGCGCGACCGGACGCTGCAGCGCCCACGGCACGATCCCTTCCTGGAACTCGGTCACCTGCACGTCGTCGCGCACGACGATCGCGTCCTTGCCGACGAGGTCGAGCCGGCTGATGTGACCGTCGAGGTTCACGCGCACGCACGGCCAGTTCAGCCGCGCCGCGACCTGCTCGATATGGGTCGACTTGCCGGTGCCGTGCATCCCCTGCACGAGCACGCGGCGGTTGCGCGCGAAGCCCGCGAGAATCGCGAGCGTGACGTCCGGGTTGAAGCGGTACGCGTCGTCGATATCGGGCACGTGATCGTCGCGCGTGCCGAACGCGGGCACCATCAGGTCCGAGTCGAAACCGAACCGTTCGCGGACCGACACCATGCAGTCCGGCTTGTTCGTTACCCCATCCATCGCGTGGCGCTCCTGTCGTTGCCTGTTGCGCAGGCGTCGATGGCGCCTGCGTCGATCCTGTTGACGGAACGATGCGTTCCGCTGCCGAAAATGCGGGCCGGGTTGCCGGCCCCCGCCGCCCCGTGCGGCCGGCCTGCCGGACCGTTCGGTACAATGGCCGCAGTCCAGTTTCCGGAACGCCCGACATGCTGCCCGCGGATACGCCCACGCTGCGCGCCTTCGCGCTGCTCGAACATCTCGTCCAGGCCGGCGACGCCGTGTCGCTCGCCGATCTCGCGCGCGACGTCGATATCCCGAAGGCCTCGCTGCACCGGATGCTCGCGTCGCTCGAAGCCGGCGGGCTCGTGATCCGCGAGCCGGGCCGCAAGAACGCGTATGCGGTCGGCCCGCGCCTCGCGCGGCTCGGCACCGGCGTGATGCTGCACGCGGGCACGCGCCGGCTGCGCCATGCGATCCTCGAACGGCTCGTCGCCGACCTCGCCGAGACCTGCAACCTGACCGCCCTGCACGACACGGAAGTCGTCTATCTCGACCGCGTGGAAGCCGACTGGCCGCTGCGGCTCGACCTGAAACCCGGCTCGCGCGTGCCCGCTTACTGCAGCGCCAGCGGCAAGCTGCTGCTCGCGCTGCTGCCGCGCGACGAACGCGCGGCGCTGGTGCGCACGATGGCGCTGCCGCGCCATACGCCGAACACGATCTCCGACCCGGAACTGCTCGAAGCCGAACTCGACCGCACCGCGCACAAGGGCATCGCGATCGACAACGAGGAATTCGTCGCGGGGATCGTCTGCATCGCGGCGCCGGTGCTCGACGACGACGGCGCGTGCATCGCCGCGGTCGCCGTCCATGCGCCGGTGTCGCGCGCGCCGCTGTCGCGGCTGCTCGACCACGTGCCGCGGCTGCAGGAAGCGGCCCGCGCGCTCGCGAAGACCTTCTAGTGCCGCGCGGCGGCGCGCCGGCCGCGTCATGACGCGCGCTGGTAGTAGAGGTTCTGCGGATGCCGCGCATCCGCGAAGAAGAACCAGCGTTCCGCCACCAGCCCCGCGTACTGGATCACGAACGCCGCGCCGAGCGCGACGGCCGCCGCGATCGACGTCGGCGCGAGCGCGCCGGCGCCGGTCAGCACGAACGGCACCGCGAATGCGCCGATCAGGAAGCCGGCCTTCACCGCGCGCAGCGTGCCGTTGCCCTGCCCGTGAAAGAACTCCTTCGTGTTGAACGCGCTGGCCGTGAAGCCGCGCGACTTCTGTTCGACCTTCGCGTGACGAATCCCCGTCGCGCTCTGCACGGTCGACTTCGGCCGCAGCCGTGCATTGCGTGCGAGCGACGCGAGCCGCGCCACGCCACCGGCGAACGTCAGCACGCAGGCGGCCGCCGCGAGCCGGCCGACCAGCGCCGGCGCGAGCCACGCGGCGCAGGCCGTCGCGAGCGTGCAGCCCGATGCGCAGCCGAGCAGCACGAAGTTCACGAGCGTCAGCGGGCTCGCCCATTCCTGCAGGAAGCGCAGGCACGCGTAGATCATCGCCGTGCAGACGAACAGCGCGACGCTCGCGAGCGCGCCCGCCGCACCGATCAGCAGCGTGCCGGGCCACGCGAACAGATGCGCCGCGCCATACGCGAACGCGCAGGCGAGAAACACCGGCAGCGCGATGCACTCGCGCGACAGCCACGACGTACGCCACATCGCGATCGCGCGCCACGCGCGCTCCGGGTGGCCGAGATGAAAGAACGACGCGAACAGGCCGAGCACGCCGAGTGCGACCGACAGCGCGGCCCCGGTCACGTAGAACGGGGCGGCGACGTCAACGCCGGCCAGCCGCGCCAGCGCCTCGACGATCACGAGCGTCAGCAGCAGGCCCTGTGCGGCGCCGCACAGCGTGGTGAGAAAAACGACCGAAAAGGCTGGGCGCATGGAAACTCCGTCTGTGTCTGAATGAAATGCGCGTCGCTCAGCGCGGGGTCGCCAGCGACACGAGATCGATGTCGCCGCGCGCCGCGCGGGCCTCGAACGAATCGTCGTCGCGCCCGTTCGATGCGCTGCCGCATCCGCCGCTGCTGCCGCATCCGCACGATGCTTCGGTCTTCACGCGCGGCAGGTAATGGTTCGACGGCCGCGTGCCCCACTCGGGCATCAGCGCATAGCCGCCGCGGTCGCGGATCGCGCGCGACACGTCCGATTCCGGGTCGTGCACGTCGCCGAACAGCCGCGCCGACGTCGGGCACGCGAGCACGCAGGCCGGCTTGCGATCGCGCTCCGGCAGCGCTTCGTTGTCGATGCGGTCCGCGCACAGCGTGCACTTCGTCATCTCCTTGCGGCCTTCGTCGAGTTCGCGCGCGCCGTACGGACATGCCCACGCGCAGTACTTGCAGCCGATGCACTTGTCGTAGTCGACCAGCACGATGCCGTCCGACTTGCGCTTGAAGCTCGCGCCGGTCGGGCAGACCGGCACGCACGGCGGGTCCTCGCAGTGCAGGCACGACTTCGGGAAG
Source organism: Burkholderia sp. EMB26 (assembly GCF_024730645.1). Taxonomy (NCBI): domain Bacteria; kingdom Pseudomonadati; phylum Pseudomonadota; class Betaproteobacteria; order Burkholderiales; family Burkholderiaceae; genus Burkholderia; species Burkholderia sp. EMB26. The sequence goes on along the minus strand of NZ_CP078071.1, from coordinate 138,701 downwards.
TGGATCGTGTCCGTCATCGGGAACACGCCGGCCTCGTAGGTCTGCACGCGGTTGAAGAACGTGCCGGACGGATCGTCGTCGTACGGACGCAGATCGGCAAGGCTGCCGGCTTCGCCGGACGTGTTCCATTCCTTGCAGCTCGTCACGCAGGCATGGCAGCCGACGCACACGTTCAGGTCGATGACGAGGGCCATCTGGGTCATGGTTGCGCTCCTTCGCTTAGCGATCGTCGGACTTCGGGCCCGCCGACGCCGCGCGCCGCAGCCGCGCGGCGAATGCGCCGGTTCCCGCGAAATACGCCTGCACGCGTTGCAGCACGCGCGGCGTGCCCGGCAGCGCCGGCATCGGCGCGAACTGCGGCAGCGTGGTCGCCGCATCCGCTTCGGCCGGGTAGATCCGCACCTGCACGTCGTACCAGCCGGCCTGCCCGGTCACCGGGTCGGAATTCGACAGCCGCGCACCGCCTCGGGCCGCGTCGGGCAACTCGTCGGTGATCACGTGATTGAGCAGGAAGCCGCGCTGCGATTCGCCCGCGTGGGGGCCGAGGTTCCACGCGCCGGCCGCCTTGCCGATCGCGTTCCAGGTCCACACGGTGCCGGGCTCGACCGCCTCGCTGTAGCGCGCGCGGCAGCGCACCTTGCCCCACGGCGATTCGACGTAGATCCATGCGCCGTCGTCGATCTGCTGCGCGGCGGCCGTCACCGGGTTCACGAACAGGTGGTTCTCGCCGTGGATCTGCCGCAGCCACGCGTTCTGCGAATCCCACGAGTGGTACATCGCCATCGGCCGCTGCGTGATCGCCGCGAGCGGATAGCGGTTCGCATCGGTCAGCCCGCTTTCGAGCGACGGATGCCAGAACGGCAACGGGTCGAAGTAACGCGCGATGCGTTCGCGCAGATGATCCGGCGGCTGGCGGCCCGACCTGCGGCCCTGCGCGGCGAGCCGGAATTTCTGCATCACGTCCGAGTAGAGCTGGATCACGATCGGCACGCCGAACTTGCGCATCCCGTTGTCGACCGCCCACTGCATGTATGGCCCGTTGCAGTTGCGCATGTACTGCAGCGATTCCGGCAACCGGTGGTGGTACACGCAGTCGTTCTCCGCATAGCGTTTCCACTGGTCGGGGTTCGGCTCGCCGACGACGGCCTTCTCGCCGTCCTTGCCGCGCCAGCCGATCAGGAAGCCGGTGCCCGAATCCGGCGCGGTCTGGAAATTGACGACGAAATCCGGATAGTCGCGGTACTTGCGCTGCCCGTCCGGCGTCGTGAAGGCCGGAAACTTCAGCCGGCTCGCCAGCTCGATCAGCACTTCCTGGAACGGCTTGCACTCGCCGGTCGGCGGCACGACGGGCACGCGCACCGAATCGACCGGCCCGTCGAATTCGGAGATCGGCCGGTCGAGCACCGACATCACGTCGTGCCGTTCGAGGTAGGTCGTGTCGGGCAGGATCAGGTCGGCGAACGCGGTCATCTCCGACGCGAACGCATCGCACACGACCAGGAACGGAATCCGGTATTCGCCGTCGGCGCGCTTGTCGACCAGCATCTTGCGCACTTCCGTCGTATTCATCGACGAATTCCACGCCATGTTGGCCATGAAGATCAGCAGCGTATCGATCGGATAGGGATCGCCGCGCCATGCATTGGTGATCACCGAATGCATCAGCCCGTGCACCGCGAGCGGGTATTCCCACGAGAACGCCTTGTCGAGCCGCGCGGGCGTGCCGTCCGGATGGACGAACAGGTCCTCGGGGCCGGCCGGCCAGCCGAGCGGGCCGCTCGCGAGCGGCGTGTTCGGCTTGATCTGGTCGGGATCGTTCGGCGGTTTCGCCGACGGCGGCACCGCGCGCGGATACGGCGCCTTGTGGCGAAAGCCGCCCGGCCGGTCGATCGTGCCGAGCAGCGACATCAGCACCGCGAGCGCACGGATCGTCTGGAAGCCGTTCGAATGCGCGGCCAGCCCGCGCATCGCGTGGAACGCGATCGGCACGCCCTTCACCGATTCGTGCGCGTGGCCCCACGAATCGGTCCAGCGCACCGGCAGCTCGATCGCCTGCTCGCGCGCGACCGTCTCCATCTCGCGGGCAAGGCGGCGGATCGTATCGGCCGCGATGCCGGTGATGTCGGCCGCCCATTCGGGCGTGCAAGCGGCCACCTGTTCGCGCAGCAGCGTGAACGACGGCGCGACCGGCGTGCCGTCGTCGAGCGTATAGCGGCCGTCGAGCGCCGGCTCCGCGCCATCCGTATGGTGCAGCACCGCGCGGTTCGTCTTCGTGTCCCACCACATCCGGTTCTGCGGATACAGCGGGTTGACCTCCGGCGCGTCGGCGTCGCGTACGAACAGCCCGAACGTGTCGGCGCCGTCGCGCCGGTCGACCAGTTCCGCCGCGTTCGTGAAGCGCGACACGAATTCGTGGTCGAACGCATCGCGCGCGATCAACTCGTGCATCAGCGCCATGAACAGCGCGCCGTCGGTGCCGGGGCGGATCGGAATCCATTCGTCGGCGATCGCCGCGTAACCGGTGCGCACCGGATTGATCGCGATGAAGCGGCCGCCCGCGCGCTTGAACTTGCCGAGCGCGATCTTCAGCGGATTCGAATGATGATCCTCCGCGGTACCGATCATGAAGAACAGCTTCGCGCGGTCGAGATCGGGGCCGCCGAACTCCCAGAACGAGCCGCCGATCGTGTAGATCATCCCGGCCGCCATGTTCGCGGAGCAGAACCCGCCGTGCGCCGCATAGTTCGGCGTACCGAACTGTTTCGCGAACAGGCCGGTGAGCGCCTGCATCTGGTCGCGGCCCGTGAACAGCGCGAAACGCTTCGGATCGGTCGCGCGCAGATGCGACAGGCGCTTTTCGAGCACGTCGAACGCGACCTCCCACGACACCGGCTCGAACTGCGCATCGCCGCGCTCCGCGCCCGGCTTGCGCATCAGCGGCTGCGTGAGCCGCGCGGGCGAGTACTGCTTCATGATCCCCGACGAACCTTTCGCGCAGATGACGCCCTGGTTCAGCGGATGGTGCGGATTGCCGTCGATATAGCGTACTTCGCCGTCGCGCAGGTGTACGCGGATGCCGCAGCGGCATGCGCACATGTAGCAGGTCGTCGTCTTGATCTCGGCCTGCTCGTCGCGCTCGCGTGCCCGATGTTCCATCGTCTGTCCTCGTTCGCGGATGACGGTGCGCGTCGTTGCCGCGCACCGGTGAATCGGTTCATCCATGCTATGCCGGCCGGCGCCCGACATAAAGTCGCATCCTCTGATCGGTGCTATCGGTCGGCCCGATAGTTGCGCCGGCTCCCCCGCGGGCCGCATGCGCGAAGGCCCGGCGCATGCACCGGGCCTTCGGCGCCATGCGGTGCCGCCCGTCAACGCGGCGGATACGCGAGCAGTTCGCTGTCGTCGAGATGCTCGCGGCGGCCGCGGCGCGTCAGCCCGTACGCGACCACGAGTACGCCGAGGCTCGCGACGCCGAGCCAGAGCGGCTTGCGCTGGTCCGGGATGAACGCCATCGCGACGAGGATGCCGACCATGCCGATGATCGCGACCCAGGTCAGGTACGGGTACGCCCACATCTTCACGCGCAGCTTGCTGGCGGCGACCGGGTCCAGACGCTTGCGCAGGCGCAGTTGCGAGAACGCGATCAGCACGTACACGAACAATGCGACGGTGCCGTACGAATTGACGAGGAACGCGAACACGGTATCGGGCGACACGTACGACATCACGACCGACACGTAGCCGAACACCGTGCCGAGCAGGATCGCGCGCACCGGCACGCCGCGCTTGTTGACCTTCGCGAGCGCGGCCGGCGCGTCGCCGTGGCGGGTCAGCGCGAACAGCATCCGCGAGGCCGCATAGAGGCCCGAGTTGAGCGCGGACAGCACGGCGGTCAGCACGATCGCGTTCATCACGTTGGCGGCGGCCGGCAGGCCCATCACTTCCAGCGCGCTCACGTACGGCGTGGCCATCTGCGCGGAATTCCACGGCACCAGCGCGACGACGAGCGCGACCGAGCCGACGTAGAACACCAGCACGCGGGTGATCACCGAGTTGGTTGCCTTCGCAACCGCCTTGGCCGGCTCCTTCGCCTCGGCCGCCGCGATCGTGACGATTTCCGCGCCGAAGTAGAACCCGGTGGCCGCGACCGCCCCGCTCATCACCGGCCCGATGCCGAGCGGCATGAAGCCGCCGTGACCGAGCAGCGTCGGCAGCACGGCCGTCGTGTGCATCGACGCGGGCCACATGCCGAGCACGTAGAGGCCGCCGAGGAACAGGAACACGACGATCGCGCCGACCTTGATCGACGAGAACCAGAATTCGAATTCGCCGTAACTGCCGACCGAGATCAGGTTCGTGAGCGTCAGCACGACCAGCAGCGCGAGACTGATGATCCACGCCGGCGTGTCGGGCAGCCAGAACTGGATCAGCCTGGCGCCCGCGACCGCTTCCAGCGCGACGACGATCACCCAGAAATACCAGTACATCCAGCCGGTCAGGAAGCCCGCCATCCTGCCGGGCCCGCGCCAGTTGCCGAACGCGAGCCGCGCGTACTCGTAGAACGAGCCGACGGCCGGCATCGCGCACGCCATCTCGCCGAGCATCCGCATCACGAGCACGACCAGCCCGCCCGTGATCAGGAACGACAGGATCGCGGCCGGCCCGGTCTGCTGAATCACCACGCCGCTGCCGACGAACAGCCCGGCACCGATCACGCCGCCAAGCGCGATCATCGTCATGTGGCGCTGCTTGAGCCCACACTTCAGGTCACTCTGGTTCATCGAGGGTTGCATGTCTTCTCCATATCCAGTTGTCCGGCGCCGCCCGCGTCACCTTCGGGTGAACGCGGGCGCCGCCGGCGACGGCGCGTGCAGGGGCACCTGCAGCCCCGGCCGCACGGATTTCTGTGGCTTTTATTGTGTCGGGTTGCCCGGCGCGCGCGGTCTTGCGTCGCGCCGGGTGGTGCGCCCCGCGCTCAGGGCTTTTCGTCGTTCCTGAAGTACGACAGGTAGAGCATCCGCTGCCCGATACGCCGGAACGGCGCGAACGGGTGACCGGGCAACGGCGACGTGAAGATCGGCAGCGTCTGGCGTGCGCCCTTCCCCGCGATCTGCTCGGCGAGCCGACGGCCGGCCTGCTGCGAATACGACACGCCGTTGCCGCCGTAGCCGAGCGCGTAGTACACGGATTGCCGCGGATCGGGCTGGCACACGCGCGGCATCATGTCGTGACTCACGTCGACCCAGCCCCACCACGAGTAATCGATCTCGACGCCGCGCAGCGCCGGAAACTTGCGCGCCATGCCTTCCTTCAGCAAATCGAGGTGGCGCGGGTTCGGCGCATCGTCGCCGGTGATCGCGCTGCGGCTGCCGATCTGCAGCCGGCGATCGGGCAGGAAACGATAGTAGAAGCGCAGCGTGCGCGTGTCGGTCAGCACCTGCGTCGTGCGGAAGTTGCATGCATCGATCTCGGCGTCGGTCAGCGGCCGCGTGACCATCGAATTCGACAGGATCGGCATCACCTTGCTGCGCAGCGACGGATGCAGCGTCTGCGCGGTGTACGCGCCGGTCGCGATGCCGACCGCGCGAGCCCGCACCACGCCGCCCGGCGTGCGCAGGTGGTGCACGCCGTCGATCGTCTCGAAGCCGAGCACGGGGCTGCTCGTATGCACCTTCGCGCCGGCTTCGCGTGCGAGACGCAGGTAGCCGAACGCGAGTTTCAGCGCATGGATGCCGATGCCTTCCGGCTCGTGCAGCGCGCCGGCCGCCTCGTGGTCGTTGATGAATTCGCGGCGGAACGTCTCCGCGCTCAGCAGTTCGGACGGATAGCCGAACACGTCCTTCCACACCTTCGCCTCGGCCGCGAGCTTCGCCATGATGCGCGGGCGATGCGCGATCAGGAAATGGCCGCCCGGCTGCGGATCGCAGTCGATTTCCGATACGAGCGACTTGAAGTGCTCGAAGCCTTCGAGAATCTCGTCGTGCATCTTCAGCGCGACGTCCTTGCCCCAGCGCTCGATCCACTGCGAGCGCGACAGCCGGCCCGACGCGTTCTGCCCCTGCCCGCCGTTGCGACTGCTGCAGCCCCAGCTGGTGCGGTTGGCCTCGAGCACGACGGCCTTGATGCCGTGATCCCGCGCGAGGCACAGCGCGGTCGCGAGGCCCGTATAGCCGGCGCCGATGATCGCGACGTCGACGTCGAGATCGCGCGTGACGGGGCCGTCGTCGGCCGGCGGAGTGCCGGCCGTCGCGACCCAGTAGGTCGGCGCGTATTGCTTGCCGCAGCCGGGGCCCGGCGACACGAGCGGATCGTAGGTCGGGTCGTAACGCGTGTCGTTCGGCCGGCCGCCGGCGAAGCCGCTCGTGGTGCGTTCGATGGAAGGGGTCGACATGGTCAGCCCTCCGTTGCGGGCATGCCCGTTGCGCCGCAACCGGCGCGCGAGGCGATTCGACTGACTGATGCGGGGCGCGTGTCCGCCGCGCGGGCGGATGCTGCCGACTGCCTGTTGGTCATGCCTGTCTCCTGATCGTTCTCTTCGGGTCGATCGTGTGCAGATGCTTCCATGCGGCGATCTGTCGAGGAAAGTGTAGGCAGGCCGATTTACCGCAGGTAGGGCCAGTGGGCCGGATTCGCTTGGACCAGCGCCTGGGCCGGCAGTCAGGCCAGCGCGCCGGCCGCCGGGCGGCCGGCAACGCGGAGCGACCGGTGGCGCGCGGCCAGCGCGAACGCGAGGCCGCCGGCGCCCCGGCGCCGATACGACCCCGCACACCGCCGCCCGCCCGGCGCGGGCGTCACGTCGCGCGTACCGCGACGGCGGCCATGCCGCCGCGCTTCTCGATCGCCCGCGCGGACACGATCGACAGGAGTGCAGACAACATCACGTAAACCCCGACGAGCCACGGCGCGCCGCCGTTCGCACGCAGCAGCGCGGTCGCGACGATCGGCGTGAGGCCGCTCGCGAAGATGCCCGACACCTGGTAGACGAACGAAATGCCCGTGTAACGCACGTTCGCGTCGAACAGCTCCGCGAACAGCGCGGCCTCCGGCCCGTACGCCATCGCATAGAAGATCCCGAACGGAATCACCAGCGCGAGCCACACGGCGAGCAGGTTCGTCGACTGCGTCTGCAGCAGCCAGAACGCGGGCAGCACCGACAGCCCGCACAGCGTCGCGCCCCACCGGTACACGCGCGCACGGCCGAGCCGGTCCGACAGGCTGCCGAACACGGGGATGAACCCGCACATCACGACGGCCGCGCTCATCACGCCGAGCAGCGCGTCGCCGCGCGAGATCGACAGGTTGCGCGTCATGTAGCCGATCGAGAACACCGCGAACACGTTGAAGAACACGCCGTCGATATAGCGCGCGCCCATCCCGAGCAGGATCGCCTGCCGGTAGTTGCCGAGCAGCTCGACCACCGGCAGCTTCGTGTCGCGCCGCTGACGCTTGAGCGCAACGAACTCGGGCGTGTCGGCCACGCGCGTGCGGATGTAGAAGCCGACCGCGACGAGCAGCAGCGACGCCGCGAACGCGACGCGCCAGCCCCATGCGAGGAACGCGGCGTCCGGCAGCGCGCGCGACAGCCCCGCGACGACGCCGGCCGCGAGACACAGCCCGATCGCGAGACCGATCTGCGGCAGGCTCGCATACAGTCCGCGCCGGTGCGGCGGCGCGTATTCGTATGCCATCAGCACCGCGCCGCCCCACTCGCCGCCGAGGCCGATCCCCTGCAGCACGCGCAGCGTCAGCAGCAGCACGGGCGCCCACATGCCGATCTGCGCGTAGGTCGGCAGGAACGCGACGCCGGCCGTCGACACGCCCATGATCAGCATCGTCAGGATCAGCGCCGACTTGCGCCCGACGCGGTCGCCGAGATGGCCGAACAGCAAGCCGCCGAGCGGCCGCGTGACGAAGCCGACCGCGAACGTCGCATACGCGAGCATGGTCGACACGAACGCGTCGCCGGACGGAAAGTACTGCTTGTCGAACACGATGCCGGCGACCACGCCGTACAGGAAAAAGTCGTACCACTCGACGGTCGCGCCGATCACGCTGGCCGCGGCCACGCGTCGGACGACCCGGGAATCGATTGCCATGCGAGCTTCTCCAGGTAAGGATGCGCCGCAACCTGCCCCGACGCCGTGCCGGCGGGGGCATCGATGAGCGCGCGGCGGCCGTCCGGGCGCAGGAGCACGGGCCGCGCGGGCGCTGCGCGCTACGCGAGCGCCTCGGCGGCCGGCGCGACGCTGCGGCCGCGATCGGCCTCGCGCGCGTCCTCCAGGATCATGTCGGACGCCTTCTCGGCGACCATCACGATCGGCACGTTGGTATTGCCCGATACGAGCGTCGGCATGATCGAGCAGTCGACCACGCGCAAGCCGCGCGTGCCATACACGCGCAGCCGCTCGTCGACGACCGCGAGCGGATCGCTCGCGACGCCCATTTTCGCGGTGCCGGACGGATGGAAGATCGTCTGCCCGTACTCGCGGCAGAACTCGAGCAGCTCGTCGTCCGTCTGCGCGTCCGCGCCGGGCCGCACCTCGCGCTTCATCAGCGGCGCCATCGGCTCGGCGGCCGCGACACGGCGCGCGAAGCGCACGCCGGCGACCGTCGTGCGGCAGTCGCGCTCGGTGTCGAGATAGTTCGGCTGGATCGACGGCGCGTCGCGCGCATCGTCGGTCCGAATCCGTACGGTCCCGCGCGATTCGGGCCGCAACTGGCAGATCGAGTACGTGCAGCCGGGAAACGGATGCACGCTGCCGCCCGCCGAGTCGGCCGACAGCGTCGAGAAATGGAACTGGATGTCGGGCGTCGCGGATTCGTCCGGCAACGCGCGGCAGAACATCCCGCCCTGGTTGATCCCGATCGCGAGCGGGCCGCCGCGGAACAGCGCCCATTGCAGCCCCATCTTCGCACGGCCGACCCACGAATGCAGCTCGTCGTTGGTCGTGATCGGCTTCGTCACCTCGTAGATCAGCCGTACCTGCAGATGATCCTGCAGGTTCTCGCCGACGCCCTTCCGATCGGCCACGACCGCAATCCCGTGCCGGTCCAGCAGCGCGGCGGGCCCGACGCCCGACACCTGCAGCAATTGCGGCGACTGCAGCGCGCCGGCCGCGAGGATCACCTCGCGCAGCGCGCGCACCTCGTGCACCTTGCCCTGCTGCACGTAGCGCACGCCGGACGCCTGCGCGCCGTCGAACAGCACCTTCAGCGCCTGCGCGTCGGTCTCGACGTGCAGGTTCGGCCGTCCGCGCGCGGGCTTCAGGTACGCGACCGCGGTCGAGCAGCGCAGGCCGTTGCGCGTCGTCAGCTGGTAGTAGCCGACTCCCTCCTGGTCGCCCGTGTTGAAGTCGTCGACCGTGCGCACGCCGAGCCGATTCGACGCGGCGACGAACGCATCGACGAGTTCGTGCCGCTGCCGGATCGCCGACGCCCACAGCGGGCCGCCGGTGCCGCGCGTCGGGCCTTCGCCGAGCGTGTTGTGTTCGAGCCGCCGGAAATACGGCAGACAGTCGCGCCAGCTCCAGCCGCGATTGCCGAGCGCGGCCCAGTGGTCGTAGTCCTGCTGCTGCCCGCGCACGTAGATCAGCCCGTTGATCGAGCTGCAGCCGCCGAGCGTGCGGCCGCGCGGCCAGTACAGGCGGCGGTTGTGCATGTTCGGATCGGGATCGGTATGAAAGCCCCAGTTGTACACCGGGTGGAACATCGTCTTGCCATAACCGATCGGCACGTGGATCCACATGTAGTTGTCGGCGGGGCCCGCCTCCAGCAGGCACACCGTATGGCGGCCGCCGTCGGACAGCCGGTTGGCGAGGACGCAACCGGCCGATCCTGCGCCGACCACGACATAGTCGAAGCTGCGTGTCATTCCGTGTCTCCGTTCCGGGGTATGCGAAAAATCCGGTATGTTTTGTCCAAATTTATTGAGCACACGGACCATGTACAAGCCGGTTTATTGTCCACGCCGCGAATGTGGTACAAAAACCGTTCAATTCGTTTCATTTCTCTCGCACACACCATCCCGGGACGCACGCCGATCCCGACGGAGGAGACACATGCGCGACACCGCCCCCGCGCCGCCCGACGGCGCGCCCGCCGACGATGCGCGCGTGCTGCGCGCGCTCGCCGTGCTCGAAGCGCTGGCCGCGGCCGGACAGCCGTACACGCTGTCGCAGCTCGCCGCACGGCTGCACATCCCGAAGGCGACGCTGCTGCGCCTGATCGAATCGCTCGAAACGCGCGGCTACGTGATCCACATGCCCGACTCGCGCGGCCACGACCGCGGCATCGCGCTCGGCCCGCGCGCCGCGCAGTTCGCGCTCGCGGCGCTGTCGAACAACACGTTTACGCGCGGTTGCCGGTCGGTGCTGCGCGCGCTCGTCGACGTGCTCGGCGAGACCTGCAACCTCACCGCGCTCGACGGCGACACGGTGCTGTACGTCGAACGCGTCGAGACCACCGAACCGCTGCGGCTCGAGATGCGGCCCGGCATGCGCGTGCCGCTGCATTGCACGGCGAGCGGCAAGCTGTTCCTGTCGCAGATGAATGCGCTGGAGCGCAACGCGCTGCTCGCGCGGCTCACATTGCAGAAGATGACCTACCGGACGCTGACCGATGCGCAATTGCTCGCGGCCGAGCTCGACCGGCTGGCCGCGCGCGGCGTCGGCATCGACAACGAGGAATTCGTACGCGGAATGGTGGCCGTCGCGGTGCCGGTGAAGGATGCGGCGAGCGGTCGCGTGCTCGCGGCGCTCGCCGTGCATGCACCGACCGCGCGCGCGACGCTCAACGATCTGCTGGAGAACGTGCAGAAGATGCGCGACGCGGCCACGCGGCTCGCGCCGCTGCTGCATGCGACTGAAGGCGCGTCGCCGGGTTGATGCGGCCGCGCGCGCTCGTGCCTGCGCGCGGTCGCGCGCTCATGCGAGGTGGTAGCGCAGCCAGAAGGTTTCGCGGCATGCGTTGTCGAACGTCAGCCGCGACGGATTGATCGGCTGCGCATCGGGATGGCGCAGCACGTCGTAGTCGATCCAGCATTCGGCGCACAGCAGGTCGGACGGCGCGCGGTCCTGCTCGACCGAGCGGCGCACGATCGCGCCGTTGTCGAAACGGTATTCGGTTTCGTCGCGCGTGACCTCGACGTCATCGTCGGTCCAGCGGTCGTGCGACGTGGCGTGCGACACGATCTGCACCGGGCCGGCGAGCCCGTGGATCGCGGCGACATAGGAGATGAGCTTGTCCATGGCGAGGCGGCGAACTGGCGGATGGCGCGCTACGCGCCGCGCATGCGGCGCGAAGCGGCCCGAGCGGCGAGTATAGCCGCGTGCCGAAGACCTTGCGGCCGGCGGGGTTTCGCGCGCTACGCGTCCAGCGCGAGCAACGCGAACGTCGCGAGCCAGTGCTCGCCCATGTAATCGCCGGCCACGTGCGCGAGCGCGCTCGCGAGATGCCGGTCGGCCGCGTCGAGCAGCTTCGCGCGCCGCGCATCGCCTTCCGGCAGCGCGCCGGCCAGCGAACGCTGGCACCATGCACGGCTCAGGTTCAGCCCGTCGAGGTGTGCGATCTTGCCGTCGCTGCGATCGCTGACGGTCGCCGGCTCGAACAGCGTCGCCGGCTCGCCGCGCGCGAGGTCCGGCAAAAAGCGCGCGAACCAGCCGTCGAACTCGGCGGCCGGCAGCACGCGCCGCATCAGCTCGGCCTCCATCAGCGCGGGCGACAGGAATTCGTCGCCGGACGGCTCCCACGCCTGACACGCGACGTCGTTCAGGTGCCAGCGCTTCGCGGTATCGACGATCAGCGCCGCGAGCCCGTCGCGCTGCGTATCGCGCGCGAAATCGAGCGCGAGCGCCAGCGCGAACGCGGTGTTGAAGTGCGTGCCGACGCGCAGCGGATAAGTCGCCTTCGGCAAAAATGTCTCGAAGCGCGACACGAACAGATCGGCCAGCGGCGCCATCGTCTTCGCCCAGCGCGCGGCCTGCGGCAACACGCCCTTCAGCGCGAGCCGCTCGAGCTGCGCGGATAGCGCGAGCAGCCACGCCCAGCCGTACGGCCGCTCGAAGCCGCTGTTGTGCGGCAGCGCGAGATACGCGCGCTCGCCGGCGACGTTCGCGTCGGTGAAATGCGCGTCGACGATCGCGACGATGCGCTCGGCCTCCGGCAATGCCGGGTAGCGTTCGAGCACGCGCAGCACGAGCCAGTAGCCGTGCACGCACGAATGCCAGTCGTAGCTGCCGTAGAAGATCGGGTGCAATGCGCGCGGGCCCTGCACGTCGTGCGGCCCTTCGAGCGCATGCGTGAGCTTGTTCGGATATTCGCGGGTCAGGTGCGCGAGCGCGAGCGACGCGAATTTCGAAGCGAGTTCGGGGGTGAGTCGGTCGGTCATGAGCATCTCTCGTCCATCGAATCAGAAGCGGAATACGAACGCGTACATCAGCAGCGTGTTCACGGCCAGCAGCAGCACGGCCGTCGGCCACTGCGCCTTGATCACGCCGTTCTTGTCCTTCAGTTCGAGCAGCGCCGCGGGCACGATGTTGAAGTTCGCGGCCATCGGCGTCATCAGCGTACCGCAGAAGCCGCTCAGCATCCCGATCGCGCCCATGATCGCCGGATTGCCGTGGAACTGGTGGACGATCAGCGGCAGGCCGATGCCGGCCGTCATCACCGGAAACGCGGCGAAGCCGTTGCCCATGATCATCGTGAAGAGCGCCATGCCGACCGTATAGGCCACGACCACCGCGAACGGCGAATCGATCGGCACCCACTCCTTCACGAGCCCCGACACCACGCCGCCGACGCCCGCCACCGCGAATAATGCGCCGAGCGCCGCGAGCATCTGCGGCAGGATCGCGGCCCAGCCGACCGCGTCCATCGTGTGGCGTGCTTCCTTCAGCGCATGCACGGGCGAATCGCGCAGCATCGCGAGCGCGACGACGAACGCGACGATCGTGCCGAGCACGAGCGAGATCAGCGTCACGCTCTTCGACTCGACGAACGGCACGCTCTTCAACGCGAACGTGCCGATCAGCGTGACGACCGGAATCAGCAGCGCGGGCAGGAACAGCCGGTTGCCGAAGCGCTGCGCGAGCGTCTCGCGCCGCACGGCCGCCGCTTCGCCGGCCTCGTCGGACTGGCCGCGGCCGAGCTTGCCGGAGCCGGCGATCACCGCGAGCGCGATCGCGAGGCAGCCCGTCACGACATGCGGCAGCAGCGCGCCGAACAGGAACGTGACCGCGTAGATCGCCCAGAACGCGAAATTGACGACGCGCCGCGGGTTCGTGCGGTCCGTCAGGTTGAAATACGCGAACGCGGCGAACATCAGCCCCGCGAGCGTGTACAGCGATTCGAGGCCGATCATCGCGCGCCCTCCTGCCTGACCAGGCCGAAGCCGCGCGCGAGCCGGCGGTCGAGCAGCGCGAGGCGCGTGCAGTGGATCAGCAGCGCGGCGATCGCGGTCGGGATCGCCCACACCGACAGGTGCAGCGGCTCGATGGAGAGGCCGTTCTGTTCGAGAAAGCCCTTGATCAGCAGGATCGACTGGATCGCGATGAAGATGTCCTCGCCGAAGAACACGGCGACGTTGTCGGCGCCCGACGCATGCGCGCGGATCTGCTGGCGCACCGACTCGGGCAGCTCGCCGTGCCGGCTGACCGCGGCGGCCTCGGCCATCGGCGCGATCAGCGGCCGCACCATCTGCGCGTGGCCGCCGAGCGACGTGAGGCCGAGCGCGGCCGTCGCCTGGCGCAGCACGAAGTACAGCATCAGCACGCGGCCCGTGGTGGCCGCCTGCACCCGCGAGATCATCCGCTTCGCCTGCTCCTTGAGCCCGTTGCGCTCGAGCAGCGCGATCACCGGCAGCGTGAGCCAGATCAGCCCCATGTAGCGGTTCTCGGTGAACGCCTTGCCGAACGCGCTGACGATGTCGACGAGATTCAGCCCGCCCGCCAGCCCCGTCGCGAGCCCCGCGATCGTGACCACCAGCAGCGCATTGAAGCGCAGCGCGAAGCCGATCACGACGATCGGCACCCCAATCAGCACCAGCATTTCCCCTCCTTGTGTCTGGACGTGCGGCACGTCGGCCACGCGCGGCCGGCCCGGTTTGCATCGGGCTCGGACGGCGAAATCTAACACGAGACTTTATCGATAAAAAGTCGACAATTTGCCGGTTCGGGTAAACGTTGAAGCCGACGGACACCGTGCCCGCGCCGTGTGTCGGCCACGTTTCATCGGACGAATCGGGCGGGCCGGCCGGCGCGCGTGGCGCGGGCCCGGGACGCCGACTACACTGAAAAGCATCGGCAACGTACGGGAGAGCCGCCATGATTGACGTATTCCAGACCATCGGCAGCCGCGCGTTCTCCGCCCATCTGGCGAAGGACGGGATGGTGACGCTGATGGAGCAACGCCAGGAAGTCGACCGCGTGACGCTCGCGACCGCCTATGCCGCGCTCGTCGAGGAAGCCGAGCAGGAAGACGACCTGCTCGACGCGACGGTCGAAGGGATGATGCGCGCGCTGATCCAGGGCTACGCGCGCAGCCATTGACGACGCGGCGGCGCGTCCAGCGTGCCGCCGGCGACCCGGTCGCGACCGCTACGCGGCCGGCGTGCCCGCGCCCATGCCGAACCACCGGCCCTCGCGCAATTGCCGGTAGTCGGCCTGCGTGAAGATTTGCAGCAGATTCGCCACCGCGCCGTGGCTGGCGCGATCGCGCTCCGTCATGAAGGCTTCGACCTCGTCGCGGCCGGCAAACAGGATCGTGCCGAAATAACGCGCGCGTTCCGCGTCGGAGAGGTTCGTCGCGCTCAACTGGTACGGATGGTGAAGCGCCGCGAACAGGAAGTAGTAGCGCTCGGCATCGTCGCGCAGCACGCGCACCGCATCGGGTTCGACCGGAAAATCGCGGTAGAACGACGCGTGTCCGCTCTCGATGTAGATCCGGTACAGCAAACGGCCGTCCTGCTCGATCACGATCGGCGCATGCGGGTTGCGGCTGACGAGTACGGTATGGGGCGCGGTCATCCGGCTCCTCCTTTCTTTTTTGTCGATGCCGACACGGTAACATGCGGGCTTTCACGGCCGGTCCGGGCACGATCGACCGGCCCGCTTGCGGGCAATGCCGCACGGCCATAGAGGAAACGCACTGAAACGGCATCATGCGCACATTTTTCGATTGCCGCCGCTCGCGCCGCATGACAGCATTCGGGCGTCGCCAACCGAAAAGAATGCCGCGCCGTCCGGCCGCCGATGCCGCCCGGCAGCGCCGAACAGGCTACGCCCTTCCATGAACCCGGCCCACCTCCAACACTACGAACCGACCGGAGAATTCCGCTTGTGAACATCGGCATCGTCAACGACCTCCCGCTTGCCGTCGAGGCGATGCGCCGCGCGATCGCGCGACGGCCCGAGCACCGCGTGCTGTGGGTCGCGACCGACGGCGCGCAGGCCGTCGAACTGTGCGCCGCGCAGCCGCCCGACATCGTGCTGATGGACCTGATCATGCCGAAATTCGACGGGATCGAAGCGACGCGGCGGATCATGCGCTCCGAACGACCATGCGCGATCCTGATCGTGACGAGCTGCATCGGCGCGAACGCGTGGCGCGTGTTCGAGGCGATGGGCGCCGGCGCGCTCGACGCGGTCGACACGCCGCGGCTCGGCGACGGCGCGGCCGGCGACACGACGAAGCTACTGCTCGCGAAGATCGACCAGATCGGCCGCCTGCTCGACGCGCCGGGCGGCCCGCGCATCGCCGGCACGGCCGCGCGCAACGGCGGCGGCCCGCTGGTCGCGATCGGCGCATCGGCCGGCGGCCCCGGCGCGCTCGCGTCGATCCTCGGCAGCCTGCCCGCCGATTTCAATGCGCCGATCGTGATCGTGCAGCACGTCGATCGCGCGTTCGCCGAAGGCATGGCGCAATGGCTCGACGGCCAGACCCGGCTCGCCGTGCGCGTCGCCCGCGAAGGCGACCGCCCGCAGCCGGGCGTCGCGCTGCTCGCCGCGACCGACGATCACCTGCGCATCACGCGCGCCGGCACGCTCGAATACACGCGGGAGCCGGCCGCCACGCCGTATCGTCCGTCAGTCGACGTGTTCTTCAACAGCCTGACCGAGCACTGGCCCGGCCGCGTGATCGGCGTGCTGCTGACGGGGATGGGCCGCGACGGCGCGATCGGCCTGAAGGCGCTGCGGATGAAGGGCTACCATACGATCGCGCAGGACGAGGCGACCAGCGCGGTATACGGGATGCCGAAGGCGGCCGCGACGCTCGGCGCGGCGCGTGCGATCCTGCCACTCGGGCGCATCGCGGGCGAACTGGCGGCGCTCGCACGGATCTGAGCCCGACGATGACCGTCCGCAACACCCATGCCCGCCCTTGCAACGACCGCAACAACCGCATCGACCATGACGATTGACCTGACTCGCCCGCCCGGCGGCCCGACCGCGTCGCCCGCCGACGTGCCGGCGATGGTGCTGCTGGTCGACGACCAGACGATCGTCGCGGAAGCCGTGCGGCGCGCGCTCGTCGACGAGGAAGGCATCGACTTCCACTACTGCCCGCGCTCGGACGACGCGATGGCCACCGCGATCGAGACGCGCCCGACCGTGATCCTGCAGGACCTCGTGATGCCGGGCACCGACGGGCTGAGCCTCGTCAAGGCGTACCGCGCGAATCCGGCGACGCGCGACGTGCCGATCATCGTGCTGTCGACGCAGGAGGAACCGGTGATCAAGAGCGCCGCGTTCGCGTCCGGCGCGAACGACTACCTGGTCAAGCTGCCCGATCGCATCGAGCTCGTCGCGCGCATCCGCTACCACTCGCGCTCGTACCTGAACCTGCTGCAGCGCGACGAAGCCTATCGCGCGCTGCGGCAGTCGCAGCAGCAACTGCTCGAGGCCAATCTCGAACTGCGGCGCCTCACGCATTCCGACGGCCTGACCGGACTGTCGAACCGGCGCTATCTCGACGAATACCTGGCCGCCGAGTGGCGGCGCGGCACGCGCGAGCGCAGCGAGCTGTCGCTGCTGATGATCGACGTCGACAACTTCAAGCTGTACAACGACACGTACGGTCACGTGTCGGGCGACAGCGTGCTCAAGCAGATCGCGTCGACGATCGAGCGCTGCCTCGGGCAGTCGGGCGATCTCGCGGCGCGCTTCGGCGGCGAGGAATTCGCGGTCGTGATGCCGGCCACGTCGCCGGGCGCCGCGCGGCTGCTCGGCGAGAAGATCCGGCTCGCGGTCGAGGCGCTGCGGCTGCGGCACGCGCATTCGTCGACCGGCAACCACATCGTGACGATCAGCATCGGCGGCGCGAGCATCGTGCCCGCGCCCGGCCTGCCGACGACCCTGCTGATCGAGGCGGCCGACCGCGCGCTCTATCGCGCGAAGCACGAAGGCAAGAACCGGGTCGAGATCGATCGGTCGTCGACGCCGCCGGGCAGCGGCGGGTTCGACGCGCACTGACGCGTACTGACGCACACCAACGGGTACGACCGGCGCGCGCGCCGCGCTCAGGCCGCGCCGAGCCGGCGCGCGTAGTCGCTCGCCTCCAGCGGGCGGCTGAACAGATAGCCCTGCTGCATGTCGCAGCCGATCTGCTGCAGGAACCACGACTGCGCCTGCGTCTCGACGCCTTCGGCCGTGACCTTCATCCCGAGCGAATGCGCCATCGCGACGACCGCCTGCGTGATCGCGACCGAGTCGTGATGATCGGGCACGCCCGACACGAACGAGCGGTCGACCTTCAGGTTGTGCAGCGGAAAGCGCTTCAGGTATGCGAGCGACGAATAGCCGGTGCCGAAATCGTCGACCGAAATCCGCACGTTCATGTCCGTGAGCGCTTCGAGCATCGGCAGCACGGTGTCCGTGTCGTTCATCAGCACGCCTTCGGTGATTTCCAGTTCGAGCGCGGACGGGTCGAGCCGCGTTTGCGCGAGACAGCGGCCGACCGATTCGACGAGCCCTTCGTGAAACTGCCGCGGCGACAGGTTGACGGCCAGCATCAGGTCCGGCGCGATCGTGCGGCGCCACTCGGCCGCCTGCCGGCACGCGGTTTCGAGCACCCACTGGCCAATCGCGACGATCAGCCCCGTGTCTTCCGCGACCGGAATGAATTCGGCCGGCGACATCGGCCCGAGCTCGGGGCTCGTCCAGCGCAGCAGCGCCTCGGCGCCGACCGTGCGGCCGCTGCGCGCATCGACGACGGGCTGATACGCGAGCCGCAGCATGTCCGACGCGAGTGCGCGCCGCAGCGACTGCTCGATCGCGAAGCGGCGCTGCAGCCGCAGGTTGAGCTGCGCGGTGAAGAACGTGAAGTGGTTGCGGCCGCGCTGCTTCGCGTCGTACATCGCCGAATCGGCGTTGCGCATCAGCGTCACGGCATCGTCGCCGTCGCGCGGCGCGACGCTGATGCCGATCGATACGCCGAGCCAGTATTCGTTGTTCGCGATCGCGAACGGCTTCGCGATCGCGTCGATGACCTCGCGGGCGAGCACCGCGAGACGCTCGGGATCGTCGCAGTCGTCGACGAGGATCACGAACTCGTCGCCGCCGACCCGCGTGAGCGCGTAGCGGTCCGCGCAGGCCGAGAGCCGCGCCGCGACGCTGCGCAGCAGCGCATCGCCCGCGTCGTGGCCGGCCGTGTCGTTGACCTTCTTGAAGCCGACCAGATCGATGAACAGGATCGCGACGCGCGCGGGCCCGGTCGCCGCATCGTGCACGCCGAACAGCTCGCGCATGCGATCGCCGAGCCAGCGGCGGTTGTAGAGGCCCGTCAGCGCATCGCGGGTCGCCATGTAGCGCAGCTGCTGCTGTGCTTCGCGCACGGGGCCGATGTCGTTGAACGACACGAGCACCGAGTCGGCCCGCGTCTCGCCCGGCCGCACGATCGGCACCGCGTTGCCGCGCACCCAGATGATGTCGCCGTCCGCGAGACCGAAGCCGACCGTGTAGTCGAGCATCGGCGTGGCCGTCTCGAGCGCACGCCGGCTCGGCCAGTCGCGCGGCTCGATCGGCGTGCCGTCCTCGCGCAGCTTGCGCAGGATCACCGTCGACAGCCGGCGGCCGACGAGTTCGCCCTTCACGCGCATCATCCGGTTCGCGCTCGGATTGCTCGCGATCACGACGCCCTCGCGCGATATGACGAGGATGCCCTCGCTCAGGCTGTTGACGACGAGCCGGTGATGCTCCTCGCTGTGCGCGAGCTGTCGCGCGATCCGGTCCTGGTGCACCGCGAGTCCGACGCTGTTGCCGATATCGCGCAACAGCGCGGTTTCGTCGTCGCTCGGCCGGCACGGCCAGTGGTGATAGACGGCGAATGCGCCGAGCACGATGCCCGCATCGTCGAGGAACGGCACCGACCAGCACGCGCGCAGGCCCAGCGGCAACGCGATGGCGCGGTAGTCGGCCCACAGCGGATCGGTTTCGATGTCCTCGACGGCGACCATCCGGCGCTCGTACATCGCGGTGCCGCACGAGCCGGCCGCGGGCCCGATCGTCGCGCCGTCGATCGCCGCGCTGTACTGCGCGGGCAGCGACGGCGCCGCGCCGACGCGCACGTGCACGCCGTCCGTATCGAGCAGCAGGATCGTGCACGACGCGCCGTCGCCGAGCAAAGTCTCGGCACGCCGGCAAACTTCGACCAACAGTTCCGGCAGCGGCGTGTTGCGCGTGATGAGTCTCAGTACGCTCTGCTCGGATGCGAGCACTTCCGCGGCGAGCCCGAGGCTGTAGCGAGAACTTTGCGGTTCGGTATTCAAGATGAATCCTGCCGTCTGTCCGACCGGGTCTGATGCGCCCGATTCGTTATCGATATTTCGTGCCTTTTCGTGCCCTGTCCCGCCCCGGGGTTTACGCCGATGCCCGGTGCGCCCCGTTTGCGCGCCGAGCCAGGGCGCGCCGAAATGTATTTAACACCAATCCGTGACAGCCGGCGTGCCTGCTTGCATCAGGGGATACGCTCGGTTGCCGCGCGGCTCGCACCGGCGGCGACCGGTTCGCCGACCGGTTGCTGCAGCGCATGAAGGCCGCGCGCGCCTTCTGCGACAACGATCCGTCAGAATGTGTCCGCACCCTGCCCCGCTGCCGGCCGGTCGTCCGCGCCGGAATGCGCGCCCGTCACCGCCTTCAGCGCGTCGATCGCGGCGGCGACCGATGCGCTCGCGGGCGCCGCATACAGCGCGCCGACCGTCTCCGGCATCGTCGACAGCTTCAGCGGCAGCCGGCCGACGCGCTCGCCGGCCCGCGCGGCGAGGTCGAACGCACGGGCCGACTGCACGAACAGGCACGGCGACTGGTCGGCGACCGCGCGATTGGTCTGCCACGACACCGACTCCATCAGCACGGCCGGCGGCGCCAGGCCCGCCTTAGCGAACTCGGCGTCGAGCGCCGTGCGCGCGGGCGAACCCGACGGCGGCGCGATCCACGGAAACGCGGCCGCGTCGCGCCAGCCGATCCGTGCGCGCCCGAGCAACGGATGGCGCGGCCCGCACACGACGATCATGTCATCGCGGTACAGCGGCGCGACGGCGAGCCCAGCGCTCAACGCCGACGCGTCGAGCCGGCACACGAGCAGGTCGAGCTCGTGGCGCTGCGCCTGCGCGAGCATCCGGTCGAGCGTGTCTTCCCGCACGTTGAGCTGCACGGGGCGGCCGGCTTCCCGCAGCCACGCGAGCGCGCCCGGAATCAGTTGCGGCGCCATGTTCGGCAGCAGGCCGATCGACACCGGGCGGCCTGCGCCGGTGCGCAACGCGTCGAACGCGGGCGCGACGCCGCGCATGTCGGTCAGCACGCGGCCGATGCATTCGAGCAGCGCATCGCCGTACGCCGTCGGCGCGACCCGCCGCGACGTACGCTCGAACAGCGGCAGCCCGAGCGACTCTTCGAGCTCGCGCAGCCACTTCGACAGCGCCGGCTGCGTGATCGACGCGGCCTCGGACGTGCGCGCGAAGCTGCGCGTGCGGCCGAGCGTGTCGAGCGTTTCCATGTCGCGCACGCGCAGCCGGCGCAGCGCCTGCGCGATGCGCCGCTCGTGGGCCGGCGCGCCGGGCGGCGCGAGCAGGTCCGGTCGCGTGCGGCCGGCCGGGCCGCGGGGGTCGAGGGTCACGGGCGTCTCCGTCATTCATGTTCGGCAGGTTATCGATCGACCCTGATCTTTCATCGATCGATACGCGATCCTGCCGCATAGTCGTCGGCATGAAAACCCCCGGCACGAGCCGGCATGACAGGAGACAGCCGACGTGAAAGACGATCAGGACACCCCCGCCACCGAACCCACCGCGCGACGCCAGTTCCTCAAGCTGGCCGGTGCGGCCGTCGCGTCGGCCGGCTTCGGCGCCGATGCGCTGGCCGCGAACCCGGCACCGGCCGCCCCGGCTGCCGGCACCGGAACGGTCGCCGCCGTCGATCCGGCGCCGGCCTTGCGCGGCGCCACCACCGCGCCTGCCGCGCCGCCCGCCGGCTACAACATCCTGTTCATCCTGACCGATCAGGAACGCCATTTCGACCGCTGGCCGTTCCCCGTGCCCGGCCGCGAAGCGCTGCGCCGCGACGGCCTCACCTTCATGCACCACCAGATCGCCGCATGCGTGTGCTCGCCGTCGCGTTCGACGGTCTACACGGGCCAGCACATCCAGCACACCGGCGTGCTCGACAACGCAGGCCTGCCCTGGCAAAAGGACATGTCGCCGGACATTCGCACGGTCGGCCACATGCTGCGCGACGCCGGCTACTACGCCGCGTATCTCGGCAAGTGGCACCTGAGCGCGTCGATGCACGAAACCGCG
Source organism: Burkholderia sp. EMB26 (assembly GCF_024730645.1). NCBI lineage: Bacteria > Pseudomonadati > Pseudomonadota > Betaproteobacteria > Burkholderiales > Burkholderiaceae > Burkholderia > Burkholderia sp. EMB26. Next base: position 116,917 of record NZ_CP078071.1, on the reverse strand, counting down.
AGCCCGTACACGGCGCCCGTGGCCGACTACAACCGCACGATCCGCGCGTACGGCTTCGACGACTATTTCGGCGTGGGTGACCTGATCGGCATGGTTCGCGGCGGCTACCAGTACGACGGGCTCACGGCGGAGGCCGCGGTGAGCTGGATGCGCAACCATGCGCCGCGCCTCGCGCAGGACGGCAAGCCGTGGTTCCTCGCGGTGAATCTCGTGAACCCGCACGACGCGATGTTCGTGAACACCGACACGCACGGCTCGACGGTGCAGGACGCCAACCACCCGATGCTCGGCAACGCGCCGCCGCCGAACGATGCGCTGTATCGCACGTCATGGCGCGACGTGCCGCTCGCCGCGTCCCGGCGGCAGCCGTACGACGAGCCGGGGCGGCCACCCGCGCACGGCATGTTCAACGCCGCGCATGCGAATCTCGTCGGACGCTACCCGTTCACCGACGAACGCGTACGCCTCTATCAGGACAACTACTTCAACTGCATCCGCGATTGCGACACGCACGTCGTACGCCTGCTGCAGACGCTGCAATCGCTCGGCCTCGACGAACGCACGATCGTCGTGATGACGGCCGACCACGGCGACCACGTCGGCGCGCACCAGCTCGTCGGCAAGGGCGCAGCGGCCTACCAGCCGCAGAATCACGTGCCGCTCGTGATCCGCCATCCCGCGTATCCGGGCGGCATGCAGTGCGATGCGCTGACGTCGCACATCGACATCGCGCCGACGCTGCTCGGACTCACCGGCCTCGACGATGCGCGGCGCGCGACGATCCGCGGCAGCGCGCTGAAGGGGCACGACCTCACGCGCTGGCTCGCGAAACCGGCGGACGCGCAACGGCACGCGGCGCGCGACGCGACGCTGTTCAACTACGCGATGCTGCTGTACTACGACAGCGAATGGATGCTGAAGGAACTCGGCACGCTGCGGCAGAAAGGCGTGCCGGAGGACGAACTGCTGCGCCGCGCGCTCGCGCAGCAGCCGGATTTCCGGTTGCGCGGCACGATCCGCAGCGTGTTCGACGGCCGCTACCGCTTCACGCGCTATTTCTCGCCGCTCGAATTCAACCGGCCCACGACGCTCGACGCGCTGTTCGCGCGCAACGACGTCGAGCTGTTCGACGTCGCGAGCGACCCGGGCGAGATGCGCAATCTCGCGATCGACCGCAAGCGGCACGGCGAGCTGCTGCTCGCGATGAACGGCCGCCTGAACGACCTGATCGACAGCGAGGTCGGCGACGACAGCCCGGACGTGATGCCGATCCGCGACGGGAAGGTCCAGGTGCAGATCCGCAAGTGGCACTGACCACCTGAACGCACGGGAGCGCGGGCGGCGCCGCGCCGCGCGCCGCCCGTCAATCCTTCCGGATGTGCTCGGCCAGGAAGTCGATCAGCAGCCGCACGCGCGGCAGCAACCCGCGCCGCGACGGAAACACCGCGTGCACCACGCCGCCCTTCGGCGCCCAGCCGGGCAGCACGTCGATCAGCGTGCCATCGCGCAGGTCGTCCTCGACGACCATGCACGGCAGTTGCACGATGCCGACGCCATGAATCGCCGCATCGCGCAACGCGTGCATGTCGTCGGTCACGAAGCGCGGGTGATGGCGCAACTGCGCGTGCTCGCCGTTCGGCCCGACCAGTTGCCAGACGTGATGCCGCGCCGGCCCCCAGTCGAGGCTCGGCGCGCCGATCAGCCCGGCCGGGTCCGACGGTGCGGCGCGCCCGTCCAGCCAGTGCGGCGCCGCCACCAGCCGCTGCGGGCTGTCGGCCAGCACACGCATCACGAGATCGCTGTCCTCCAGCGGCGGGAAGCGCACGCGCAGCGCCAGGTCGAAGCCTTCGCTCAACAGGTCGACGCGGCGATTCGTCGCCTCGAGGTGCACGTGCACCTGCGGATGAATCGCCATGAAACGGGCAACGAGTGCGCTCACGCGGTATTCGAGCAAGGCGGTCGGGCAGCTCACGCGCACGATGCCGCGCGGCTCCGCGTGCCGGCGCTCGATCACCTCGCGCGCGGCGTCGGCTTCGACCAGCACGGCGAGACAGCGCTCGTAGAATTCGCGCCCGGTTTCCGTGACCGTGAAATGGCGCGTCGTGCGCTGCAGCAACCGCACGTCGTACTGCGCTTCCAGCGCCGCGATGCGCCGGCTCAGCGTCGATTTCGGCACGTCCAGCGCGCGCCCGGCCTGCGTGAAGCCGCCGTGTTCGACCACCTTCACGAAATAGTAGAGGTCGTTCAGGTCATCCATGATTGTTCCACCCATAGAACACTGACGGCATTTTAAGGGACTGGAACACCCGTTATTGCACGCTTAGCATCGTGTTTCGACGTGGATCGGTGTCGTCGAGGCAAGCGGGATTTTTTCAGCCGGCTGCCTCGCTCGTCCGCACGATTCACTAAGCTTGGAGCAAACGCCTGCCGTGCAACCGGCGTCGGACGTTTGCGACGGCGCGAGCGTGCAGCCGCGGCGAGTGTCCCGACACCGCGGCCGCCGACCCGGACCCTCGGGATTTCCCTCACTTCCTGCTCTGTCTCTGGAGGCAACCATGGCAAGCGAACCGATTCGCGACCCCGCGAACGACCACCTGCTCACCCCGCAGAACGCCGCGTTCATCGTCATCGATTACCAGCCGGTCCAGGTGAACTCGATCGCGTCGATGGATCGCCAACTGCTGATCAACAACATCGTCGGCGCATCGAAGGCGGCGGTTGCGTACGACCTCCCGATCGTCCACTCGACCGTCAACGTGAAGACCGGGCTGAACAAGCCGCCGATCCCGCAACTGCGCGCGGCGCTCGAAGGCTATCCGACCTACGACCGCACGAGCATCAACTCGTGGGAGGACGTCGAGTTCCGTCAGGCCGTCGAGGCGACCGGCCGCAAGAAGCTGATCATGACCGCGCTGTGGACCGAAGCGTGCCTGACGTTCCCGGCGCTCGACGCGCTGAAGGCCGGCTACGAGGTGTACGTGGTCGTCGACGCGGTCGGCGGCACGTCGGTCGCCGCGCACGAAGCCGCGCTGCGCCGCATCGAGCAGGCCGGCGGCCAGATGATCAGCGTCGCGCAGCTGTTCTGCGAATTGCAGCGCGACTGGGCGCGCAGCGCCACCGTGCCCGCGTTCATGAACCTGTTCATCGAAACCGGCGGCACGGCCGGCATCCAGTTCTCGTACGACAAGAGCTGACCGGCCCGGCGCGCACGGCGGCCGGTGCCGTCCGGCCGCCGCGCGCCGGCCCCCGTGCGACCGGCGCGCGAGCCCCGCACCGCGGCCTTCCGGGCCGCGTTGTCGTATCCGTGATTCAATGTCGATCGAACCGGCGCCGCGCCATCCGGCGGCACGGCGATGTGAACCCTCATCGAACGACCTTCACTGGATCACCATGACGAACCCTACCGAAATCAAGGCGCTCGTTTTCGATGTCTTCGGAACGATCGTCGACTGGAGAAGCGGTGTCGCACGCGGTGCCGCCGCCTTCCTGGACCGCCACGCGCCGACGCTCGATCCCTTCGCGTTCGCCGATGCGTGGCGCGCCGAGTATTCGCCGTCGATGGAAGAAATCCGCAGCGGGCGCCGCCGCTACGTGCGGCTCGACGTGCTGCATCGCGAGAACCTCGTGCGCACGCTCGACCGCCTCGGGATCGACGACGTGCCCGATGCCGACATCGACGCGCTCAATCTCGCCTGGCACCGGCTCGATCCGTGGCCCGATGCCGTTGCCGGGCTGCACCGGCTGAAGCAGCGCTACATCATCGCGCCGCTGTCGAACGGCAACATCCGGCTGATGGTCGACGTCGCGAAACACGGCGGGCTGCCGTGGGACGCGATTCTCGGCGCCGAGGTTGCCCGCGCGTACAAGCCGTCGCCGGCGGTCTATACCGAAGCGGTCGAGATTCTCGGCCTCGCGCCGGCCGAGCTGTGCCTGGTGGCCGCGCACAACGGCGATCTTGCGGCCGCGCGCGGGCTCGGGCTGTCGACCGCGTTCGTGCTGCGGCCGACCGAGCACGGGCCCGGCCAGACGACCGACCTGCGAGCCGACGATGCGTGGGATTTCGACGTCAGGGATCTGAACGAGCTCGCGGATCGGCTCGGTTGCCCGGGTTGAAGGCCGGGGTCGGTGCGCGTCGCAGCGCACGACGGGCCGCGAGGCAGCGCCGGCGGAACGGCGAGTCGAGGCGAAACAGCAGCGGCCGCGTGTCGTCCATCCGCGCATGCAGGACATGCGGCCACACGTGCTCGGGCCGGCACTCGAACGTCCACCGCGAACGAATTTCCACGACCGTCTCCTCGCGGCTGTCGGTGCGGACATGACGGCACAGGCGTGCCGCGCCTCCGCTACTTCACCACCGCCCGCCACGCGGTGCGCGCATAGACGAGCAACAAGGGCAGCAGCGCCAGCGCGAACAGCATGCTCAGCGCGAGCACCCACACCGGCCATTGCTGCGGATTCCCGTGCGCCCAGTAGCGGTACGGCACGCTCAGGAATGCCATTTCCATCAGCAGCGCACCGAGCGGCACGAGCCCGTTCAGCACTGCCGCCATGCCGAAGCGGGCCGCGCCGTCGATCTTCTTCCCGGCCCCGTACGCCGCGATCAGGTAGACGAAATAGCCGATGATCGCGACCACCACCGCGCCGCCCGCCAGCAGGCCGATACTGCGCACGCTGCGCTCGTGCAACTGTTGCGCGCCCGGCGGCAACACGACATCGACCTTCTCGCCGAGGTCGGGCACGGCGCCCGAGCGAATGTTGCCCGGTAGCGTGATGCGTTCGCCATCCGGCATCACGGCTTCCAGGATCGACGTGTACTTGATGCACCGGTACGACGAGGTTCGCCCCGAACTGTCGCGGCGCTCGCAGGTGTCCCATTCGGACCGGTAGGACACGACGGTCGCTTCGTATGTCGGCGACACCGTCAGCACGTAGAGCTCGTCGCCGATCCAGTACGCGAACGGGAACAACAGCGACACCAGGCAAAAACACACGAGCCACCAGAACGCGACCGCGCCGCCCGAGCCGCGCTTGCCGCCCGTCTGGCGGCGCACCATGCGCGACGCGAGCCAGTAAGCGACCACGCCGAATACCACCACGCACACCACGAAAACCTTGCCCGCATGCGTCAAAGCCATCTGCCTTTCCCCCGATGGCCGGTCGAGGCGCCGCCGGCCGTTTTGTCATCCAGATCGATCGTCGCGTCGCCGTCGCGACATCCCCGTCGACCGCTATTCCTGCTCGCCGACGAATCGCAGCGTCCCCGATTCCCCCGACAGCAACGCGCGGTTCGCGTCCGCCGCCGCGCGCAGGTAATCCCACAGCGCGGTCACGCGCCGCAGCTTGCGCAGATCCTCGCGGCACGTCAGCCAGAAACACCGCGTGACGACCACGTCGTTCGGCAGCACCGGCACCAGCGCCGGCTGCGTGGCCGCCATGAAACACGGCAGGATCGCCAGGCCGCCGCCCTGCAGCGCCGCGAAAACCTGCGCGATCACGCTGGTCGTGCGCAAGCCGGCCGTCGCGCCGGGCACCGCGCGGTCCAGGTACAGCAGTTCGTTGCTGAACGCGAGATCGTCGACGTAGCTGATGAACGCGTGCTGCGCGAGATCGTCCGTACAGGTGATCGGCGCATGGTTCGCCAGATAGTCGCGGGTCGCATAGAGCCGCAACTGGTAGTCGCACAACTTCGTGACCACGTAAGGCCCGCGTTCGGGCCGCTCGAGCGTGATCGCGAGATCGGCCTCGCGTTTCGGCAGGTTGACGAAATGCGGCACCGGCAGCAAGTCGACCGTCACGTGCGGATGCGCGGCGCGGAACCGCGCGAGCTGCGGCGCGAGGAAAAAGCAGCCGAACCCTTCGGTCGACCCGATCCGCACGTGGCCCGACAGCGCCTCGCCGGTGTTCGCGACCTGGTCGCACGCGGACTGCACGGTCGTCTCCATCGCATCCGCATACGCGACGAGCCGCTGCCCTTCCGCCGTCAGCGTGAAGCCGCCGGAGCGCGACTTGTCGAACAGCAGCGTGCCCATCGCGGCCTCGAGCGCGCGGATGCGCCGTGCGACGGTCGTGTAGTCGACGCCGAGCCGCTTCGCGGCGCCGCTCGCGCGCTGCGTGCGCGCAACCTCGAGGAAAAAGCGCAGGTCGTCCCAGTTCAGGTTGCCGGAAACCGGCTCGGTGGCATGTCGCATCGGCGAAGGAAAAAGGCGGGCGTCTCCGGGCCGGCCGTCGATATGCATAAATGCACATCCAACCGGTTTCTTTATCGGTACATCATGAATCTGCGCATAACTATACTCGACCGTGACCTGCGGACCATGAACCGCGGCACCACCACGGAGACACCATGCAAACGCGATCCACCCTCGATGAGCATGCGACCATCGCGACGCCGGCGCCCGAACGCACCGCGAAGCACTACCTGCTGGCTGGCTGGGCCAGCATGGCCGGCACCACGATCGAGTGGTACGACTTCTTCCTCTACGGCACGGCCGCCGCGCTCGTGTTCAACCGCATCTTCTTCCCGTCGCTGGACCCGGTCGTCGGCACGCTCGCCGCGTTCGGCACGTTCGCGGTCGGCTTCATCGGGCGGCCGATGGGCGGCATCGTGTTCGGCCACTTCGGCGACCGCATCGGCCGCAAGTCGATGCTGATGATCACGCTGCTGCTGATGGGCGTGCCGAGCATGATCATCGGGCTGATCCCGTCGTACGACAGCATCGGCTACTGGGCCGCCGCGCTCTTGATCGCGATGCGTTTCCTGCAGGGCATGGCGGTGGGCGGCGAATGGGGCGGCGCGGTGCTGATGGCCGTCGAGCACGCGCCGAAGGGCCGCAAGGGGCTGTTCGGCAGCCTGCCGCAGACGGGCGTCGGGCTCGGGTTGATCCTGTCGTCGGTGGCGATGGCCGCGGTGGCCGCGCTGCCGGAAGCCGACATGCTGTCGTGGGGCTGGCGCGTGCCGTTCCTCGCGAGCATCGCGCTCGTCGGCCTCGGCTGGTTCATCCGCGCGAAGGTGCCGGAATCGCCCGACTTCGAGAAGGTCCGCAAGCAGGGCAAGGCCGAGAAATCGCCGGTGACGGCCGCGCTACGCCGCCATCCGCGCGAGGTGCTGACGATCGTCGGCGCGCGCGCCGCCGAGAACACCTGGTTCTACATGGTCGTCACGTTCGCGCTCGCTTACGCGACGCAGCAACTGCATCTGCCGAAGGCCGAGATGCTGCACGCGATCACGGCCGGCGCGGCGCTGTCGCTCGTCACGATGCCGCTGTGCGGGCATCTGAGCGACCGCATCGGCCAGCGCCGGATGTTCGCGATCGGCCTCGTGCTGATGTGCGCGTTCGCCGCGCCGTTCTTCATGATGCTCGGCACGCAGCAGACGTCGACCGCATGGTGGGCGATCGTGCTCGGCCTCGGCGTCGTGTTCCCGATCCTCTATGCGCCGGAATCGCTGCTGTTCGCGCAGCAGTTCCCGGCGGAAATCCGCTACAGCGGCATCTCGCTGTCCGTGCAGCTTGCCGGCGTGATCGGCGGCGGCTTCGCGCCGATGATCGCGACGTCGCTGCTCAAGGCCGGCGGCGGCCAGCCGCACTACGTGATCGCGTACCTCGTCGGCTTCGGCGTGTTCGCGCTCATGTGCACCGCGTTGATGCGACCGGCGCGCGCGTAGCGCACCGCCCGCCTTCATTCGATTTCAGTTCGACCTGCCGTCCGCCGTCGCCGCACGCGCGGCGGACGCAGGCCACCCTTTTGCTTCGCACCACCGTTTCCCGGAGAGAGTTCCATGAACGCCGCAGTTCCCCAGACCACCCTCGCCCTGCCCACCGCCAAGCTGCTGATCGACGGCGCGTTCGTCGATTCGCGCAGCGCCGAATGGGGCGACATCGTCAACCCCGCGACGCAGGAAGTCATCGGCCGCGTGCCGTACGCGACGCTCGACGAGGTCGATGCCGCGATCGCCTCCGCGCAGCGCGCGTTCCAGACCTGGAAGACGACGCCGATCGGCGCGCGGCTGCGCATCATGCTGAAGTTCCAGGATCTCGTGCGCCGCAATCTCGAACGCATCGCGCACACGCTGACGGCCGAGCAAGGCAAGACGCTGCCCGACGCGCAGGGCGACATCTTCCGCGGCCTCGAGGTGGTCGAGCACGCGTGCTCGATCGGCACGCTGCAGCAAGGCGAATTCGCGGAGAACGTCGCGGGCGGCGTCGATACCTACACGCTGCGCCAGCCCATCGGCGTCTGCGCGGGCATCACGCCGTTCAATTTCCCCGGGATGATTCCGCTGTGGATGTTCCCGATGGCGATCGTGTGCGGCAACACGTTCGTGCTGAAGCCGTCCGAGCAGGACCCGCTGTCGACGATGCAGCTCGTCGAACTCGCGATCGAGGCCGGCGTGCCGCCAGGCGTGCTGAACGTCGTGCACGGCGGCAAGACGGTGGTCGACCGCCTGTGCACGCACCCGGACATCAAGGCGATCTCGTTCGTCGGCTCGACGCGCGTCGGCACGCACGTGTACAACCTCGGCAGCCAGCACGGCAAGCGCGTGCAGTCGATGATGGGCGCGAAGAACCACGCGGTCGTGCTGCCCGATGCGCATCGCGAGCAGTCGATCAACGCACTCGTCGGCGCGGGCTTCGGCGCGGCCGGCCAGCGCTGCATGGCGACGTCGGTCGTCGTGCTGGTCGGCCAGGCGCGCGACTGGCTGCCCGATCTCGTCGAAAAGGCGAAGGCGTTGAAGGTCAATGCGGGCGCGGAAGCCGGCACCGACGTCGGCCCGGTCGTGTCGAAGGCGGCGAAGGCGCGCATCCTGTCGCTGATCGACGCCGGCGTGAAGGAAGGCGCGACGCTGCTGCTCGACGGCCGCGACGTGAAGGTGCCCGGCTACGAGCACGGCAACTTCGTCGGCCCGACGATCTTCTCCGGCGTGACGACCGACATGTCGATCTACCAGGAAGAAATCTTCGGGCCGGTGGTGGTCGTGATGGAAGCCGACACGCTCGACGACGCGATCGCGCTCGTCAACCGCAACCCGATGGGCAACGGCGTGGGCCTGTTCACGCAGAGCGGCGCGGCCGCGCGCAAGTTCCAGAGCGAGATCGACATCGGCCAGGTCGGCATCAACATCCCGATTCCGGTGCCGGTGCCCTACTTCAGTTTCACCGGTTCGCGCGGCTCGAAGCTCGGCGATCTCGGCCCGTACGGCAAGCAGGTCGTGCAGTTCTACACGCAGACCAAGACGGTCACCGCGCGCTGGTTCGACGACGACGCGACGGCCGGCGGCGTGAACACGACGATCGCGCTGCGTTGATGGCGAGCACGAGGAGCCTGCACATGGAAATCGCATTCATCGGACTCGGCAACATGGGCGGCCCGATGGCCGCCAACCTGCTCAAGGCCGGCCACGCGCTGACGGTGTTCGACCTCGACGCGCACGCGGTCGACGCCGCGGTGCGCGCCGGCGCGACGGCAGCGGCGTCGCCGCGTGAAGCCGCCGCGCGCGGCTCGTTGATCATCACGATGCTGCCGGCCGCGCAGCACGTGCGCGCCGTCTACCTCGGCGACGACGGCGTGCTGGCCGGCGCGCGCGCCGGCGCGACGCTGATCGACTGCAGCACGATCGATCCGGGCACCGTGCGCGCGGTGGCCGACGCCGCCGCGCAGCGCGACTTCCCGCTCGCCGATGCACCCGTGTCGGGCGGCACCGGCGGCGCGCAGGCCGGCACGCTGACCTTCATGGTCGGCGCGGACGCGCCGCTGTTCGAGCGCATCCGCCCGGTGCTGCTCGACATGGGCCGGAACGTCGTGCACTGCGGCGGCACCGGCACCGGCCAGATCGCGAAGATCTGCAACAACCTGCTGCTCGGCATCTCGATGATGGGCGTATCGGAAGCGATGGCGCTCGGCGCCGCGCTCGGCATCGAACCGGCCGTGCTGGCCGGCATCATCAACACGTCGACCGGCCGCTGCTGGAGTTCGGACGCGTACAACCCGTATCCGGGCGTGAGCGACACGGCGCCGGCCGCACGCGGCTATGCGGGCGGCTTCGCGGCGAACCTGATGCTGAAGGATCTCGGGCTCGCGACGGAAGCCGCGCGCAGCGCGCATCAGCCGGTCTGGATGGGCGCGCTCGCGCAGCAGCTGTATCAGTCGATGAGCCAGCAGGGGCTCGGCACGCTCGACTTCTCCGCGTGCGTGAAGCTGTACGAGGCGCAGCCGGCCTGACCTGCCCGGCCGACGCCGGACGTGCGTCGACCCGCGATGGGCCGGTACGGCATCGCGGGTCGGTTTGCCGGCGGGGGAAGAAAAACGCGGGCAGCGGCGTCATGCCGCCGGTCGGTCAACCGGTCGGTCAACCGCGCGGGTTCGACGCCGTCTCGAAGGTCGGATGGCACTCGAACGCGAGTTCGGAGCGGGCGTCGACGCGGCGGCCGCCGGTCAGCGATTCCTGCTTCACGCTTGCGCGCATCCCGCGCTGCGTGCAGTAGTTGGTGGCTTCGTTGACGGCCTTCTCGTGGGCGTCGGCCCACGTCGTCGACACGCCGATCGTGCGCGTCGTCACGGTGAATACGTTCGGGTTCGACGTCGCGGTCACGTCGGAAGCAGTCGAACACGCGGCGAGCAAGCATGCAGCAGCCGCAATGGTCAACCATCGCAGGGTTCGAAAAGAGACTGGAATGGACATGGAGGGCAGGCGCACGCCGGTCGACGTGCATTGAACAACATAGGCGACAGTATGCCTGCTCGATCGCCGGAGATCATGCCCCTTTCGGTGAACACATTGTTTCGAATGGTTAAACGATGGCCAAATCTGGCAAGAATTACAGCCGTCGCCGGCCATCGTTTTCGTTCGTCAGGTCATTTCGCCCGGCATGCCCGCCGGCGCGGCCGCTCACGCCGGCGCGACGGTCAATGTGCACCCGCCTGACGGATTCGAGCGGATGCTTCCGCGAGGTTACGCCACGCCGGCTGCCCCGGCGCGTAGCGCGCGCGGATGTACGCGGCAAGCTCGGCCATCTGCCGATCGTCGAAGGCATCGCCGAAGCCCGGCATGTAGCCGAGCCGGTCGGTGGCCGGCTGGTCGATCCCGTGGTGCAGCACGCGCAGCAGGTTGTCCGGCGTCGCCTGGCTGACGCTCGTGTTGAGCCCCATCAGCGGACGCACGCCGAAATGCCCGACACCGCCCGATTCCGCATGACAGACCGCGCACGCGGCGTCGAATGCGCGGCGGCCGTTCTCGAGACCGAGCGTCGCGACGGCGTCCGCGCCGCGCGCGTGGCCGGCGGCCGCGTCCGCGGCGACCGCCGCATCGACGGGCGGCGACAGCGACGCCAGATAGTACGCGATCGCCTGCACGTCGGACTCGGGCAGCGCCGCGAGCCCCGCGACGACGGGCGCCATCGGCCCGGCCGCGACGCCGTGCTGCGCCGAGAACCCGGTGCGCAGATAGTCGAACAGCGCGCCTTCGGTCCATGGCACCGGCGCGGCCGGCGACGCGACGAGCGGCGGCGCGACCCATCCTTCCGCTTCGCCGCCCGACAGGTAGGCGAGGCCGCCCTTCTCCGCGCCGAGCGCGTTGCGCGGCGTATGGCAGGCGCCGCAGTGTCCGGCGCCGTCGACCAGATACTTGCCGCGATTCCACATCGCCGAACGCGCCGGGTCCGGCGCAAACGGCCGCGCGTCGTGATACAGCCAGTTCCAGCCGGCCACGAGCCGCCGCTGGTCGAGCGGGAACGGCAGCTTCGTCTTCGGCGGCACGTGCTTCACCGGCGGCTGCGACATCAGGTACGCATAGAGCGCGAGCAGATCGGGCTCGCTCAGCTTCGCGAATGCGGTGTACGGAAACGCCGGATACAGGTGCGAACCGTCGCGCGAGATGCCTTCGCGCATCGCGCGGGCGAACGCCGGGTATGACCACGCACCGATGCCGGTGTCCGGATCGGGCGTGAGGTTCGTCGTGTAGATCGTGCCGAACGGCGTATCGAGCGCGAGGCCGCCCGCGTTGGTCGCGCCGCCGGGCGCCGTGTGGCATACCGCGCAATCGCCGGCGAGCGCGACCTGGCGGCCGCGTTCGAGCATCGCCGCGCTCCACGTCGCGCCGTCCGCGCCGCCGGGCGCCATCGACGCAACGGGCGCGATCGGCGCGGGGCCCGGCAGGATCGCGCACGCCAGCCCGATCAGCCCGCCGACCACCCCGCCCGCGCCGCCGCCGGCCAGCCAGCGGCGCCAGCGCGACGCGCGGCGCGGGGCTGCTTGCCGGCCGTCGCCGGCATCGACCGGCACCGGTTGCGCGAGCGCGGCGCGAATGTGCGCGGCATCGAACGGCGGTGCGCGAAACCGCACGCCCGTCGCGTCGTACAGCGCATTCGCGATCGCGGCAGCGGCCGGCGCGGCCGCCTGTTCGATCCGCCGCGCATCGTGTTCGGACAGGTCGCCGTGCGCGCGACGCGCGGCCGCGTCGACTGCAATCAGTTCGTGCGCGATCGCGTCGGCCCGCTCGCCGGCACCGGTCTCGTCGTGCGCGGGCCGCGCGGACAACCGTGCGCCCATCACGCGGGAAATCGCGGCCTCGATCTGCCACGCGGGCAGGCCGGCCAGCGACGCGTCGCCCGGCTCGCCGGTGCCCTGCCCGGCCACCACGCGCCGCACCGAGACGTCGCCCGTCGCGCAGTCCACGTCGAGATCGACGACCCACGCGGACCAGCGCGGATCGCGGTCATGGTCGGCATCGTCGCCAGATGCGGTTGCGTGCGCATCGACACGCTCGCCATCGAACGCGAAACCGCGCCCGCTGACACGCGACGCCGCGTTCGCCCCGGCCGCAGCCGGCACGCCCCAGGCGGCGCGTTCGCTGACCATCCGGATCGTTTCGCGCGGCCCCGCATCGCGCTCGGCATCGAGATGCTGCAACCGCAACGCGACCGGGTCGCGCCGCAACGCGCCCGCGAGTTCGTCGACGAAGGACTCGCGGGCAAACACGTGCGCGTGGCCGGGAATCGCGCCATCTTCATCGGCCAGTTCGATCGACGTCTGCGCGTGCCGGTAGACGAATGGCGATGCGGGGCCGCGACCGGCACGCTCGTCCACACCGCGAGCATCGTCCCCGCCCGCGCCGGCCGCCTGCGCGCGATAGCGCCAGGTCGTCATCCGGCCGTCGGGCGCGGTCCGTGTTTCGATATCGAACGATGCATGCGTGTACGCAGCGCCGATCGGCCACGCGTAGCGCGCGCGATGCGGGCGCGATGCGTCGGCGGCCGCGTCATCGGGCGGCGCCGGTTCCGTCACGCGCGCCGGCGCCACGGGCAAACCTGCGTCATGCTTCATCGCCGCCTCGCAGATAGCGTGCGGCGCGATGCACCGCGCGAATGATCTCCAGATGCGTGCCGCAACGGCACAGGTTGAAGCGCAGCGCATCCCGGATCGCCGCATCGTCGGGCGCGGGGTCGCGATCGAGCAGCGCCTTCGTGCTCATGATCATCCCGTTCAGGCAATAACCGCATTGCGCGGCCTGCTCGTCGATGAACGCGCGCTGGATCGGATGCGGCGCGTCGCACGACCCGAGCCCTTCCAGCGTCGTGACGTCGCGTCCGTGCGCGGCGGCGGCCGGCACGACGCACGAACGCGTGGCCTGCCCGTCGACGAGCACCGTGCACGCACCGCATTGCCCGAGCCCGCAGCCGTATTTCGGGCCGTTGAGCGCGCAGTCGTTGCGCAGGACCAGCAGCAGCGGCGTGTCGGGCATGGCGTCGGCGACGGTGTACGGCGTGCCGTTCACGCGAAACGCCAGCGGCCGCGGCGGAGAAGCGGGATGGGACATTGATCGATCCGGAATGCAGAATGCGGGCCGAGTCGGCCGGCGGCGGGCACGGCCGCCGGCTGGCGCTTGTCGGCGCGCGCCTGACATATAACACGCCGAAATGCGTGCGTTGCGGCGCATCGGCCCCGCACCGGCGAGGCGGCTGCACGGCGCCGGCCGGCGCGGGCGCCGCGCGTCAGGCCGCGGCCGCCACGTTGCTGCGCGACGGCGCTTCGAGCGGCACGTCGAATACGTCGTATCCGAACACCCACGACGGATCCTCGTTGGTGCGCAGCCACGTGTTGTTGTGCGACACGAGCTGCACCTTCGACGCGCGCGCCGCGCGGTTCGCCTCGTACAGCGCGAACGCACCCGCATGGTCGCCGATGCCGACCTCGTCGAGACAGCGCGCGAGCATCGCCGCATCCTCGATCGCCATCGCCGCGCCCTGCGCCATGTGCGGCTTCATCGGATGGCACGCGTCGCCGAGCAGCACGAGACGGCCGCGACTCCACAACGGCAGCGGATCGCGTTCCAGCAGCGGCCATTTGGTGATCGACGGCGAGACGTCGATCAAATGCTGGATGTCGGCGTGGAAACCGGCGAACGCCTCGCGCATCTCGTCGCGGCTGCTGTCGACCATCGACACGCCTTCCGGCCACTCGGCCTGCGGCACGCCGGTCACGTAGTAGTACTCGTCGCGCTTCTCGGTCACGTAGTAGACCATCATGTGGCGATCCTCCGACCACCACTTCACGCACATGTCGTACGGCTTGTTGCCGAGCAGCGCGGCCGGGAACACCGCGCGGTGCGCGACGTAACCGGTGTAGCGCGGCGGTTCCGCACCGAGCAGGTGCTCGCGGATCCGCGAATTCACGCCGTCCGCGCCGATCGCGATGTCGGCCGTCTCGACGCTGCCGTCGGCGAACGTCAGGCGCACGTCGCTGCCGGTGTCCTCCACCGCCGCGAGCTTCTTGCCGAAGCGGATCGTGCCGGGCGTCACCGCCTGCGTCATCAGCGCATGGAAATCGCCGCGATGCACGGTCAGGTAGCGCGCGCCGTAAGTCTTGCGCGCGTATTCGCCGAGCGGAATCTGCGACAGCACGTCGGCCGTGCGCCAGTCGCGGCTGTACCAGAAATCCGGATGCGAACCCATCGTTTCCAGCGCGTCCTCGCAGCCGATGCGCCGCATGATCTTCATCACGTTCGGGCCGAGATGGATCCCCGCGCCGAGGCGCGAGAACGCGGGCGCCTGCTCGTACAGCGCGACGTCGTAGCCGCCGCGCTGCAGCAGCGCAGCCGCGGCCGTGCCGCCGAGACCGGCGCCGATGATTGCGATACGGGGTTTGCTCATGCGGATCTCCTGATCGTGGGTGGCCCGTTGCCGAACACGGTGCGAGGACGGGCGGATTGAATGGCGTTTATGTAGCGTACACACTCAATTTATTCAGGACAAGCGGATTGTTGATCGACATCGACACATTCGGGAAAACACTAATAAATCGACAAAATACCGCGCGCAACAACAATCCAGCCGTGCCGAACGTCATTTTGATCCATTGCCATTTTCAAATGTACACACTAGACTTTGCCCAACATCCGGCGATCCCGCGCCAGCGTGCCGCCCCCTCCTTACCGACACGGAGCCTCCCGTCATGAGCAAGACCTACCGCATCGGCCAGATCGTGCCGAGTTCCAACACGACGATGGAAACGGAAATTCCCGCGATGCTGCGGCTGCGCGAAGCGATCCGCCCCGAGCGCTTTACGTATCACTCGAGCCGGATGCGGATGAAGAAGGTCGTCAAGGAAGAACTCGCGGCGATGGACGCCGAATCGGACCGCTGCGCGGTGGAACTGAGCGATGCGCGCGTCGACGTGCTCGGCTACGCGTGCCTCGTCGCGATCATGGCGATGGGGCACGGCTACCACCGCGTGTCGCAGGCGCGCCTCACGAAGCACACGGCCGACAACGGCGCGCAGGCGCCGGTGCTGACGAGCGCGGGTGCGCTGGTCGACGCGCTGAAGGTGATCGGCGCGAAGCGCATCGTCGTCGTCGCGCCGTACATGCTGCCGCTCACCGAGCTGGTGGTCGACTACATCCGCAACGAAGGCTTCGACGTGCTCGCGTACCGCGCGCTGGAAATCCCCGATAACCTCGACGTCGGCCGCCACGATCCGGCGCGCCTGCCCGACATCGTGAAGACGCTGCCGTACCAGGACGCCGACGCGATCGTGCTGTCCGCGTGCGTGCAGATGCCGTCGCTGGCCGCCGTCGCGAAGGTCGAGGCGATGACGGGCAAGCCGGTGATCACCGCCGCGATCGCGACCACCTACGCGATGCTGCGCGAACTCGATCTCGAACCGGTCGTGCCGGGCGCCGGCGCGCTGCTGTCGGGCGCGTACTGAGCGCCGCCGCTACTTCGGAGCATCTTCATGTCCTCGACTTTCCTGTACGGCGCGAACGTCCGCGCCAACGGCATCCGCCAGCACTATCTGCGCTACGGCGGCGCGACCGGCGCGCGCGCGTCGCGCCCGGCGATCGTGCTGATTCCCGGCATCACGAGCCCCGCGATCACGTGGGGCTTCGTCGGCGAAACCTTCGGCGCGGCGTTCGACACCTACGTGCTCGACGTGCGCGGCCGCGGGCTGTCGGACGCGTCGCCGTCGCTCGACTACAGTCTCGATGCGCAGGCGGACGACGTCGCGGCGCTCGTCGCCGCGCTCGATCTGCCGCGCACGAGCCTCGTCGGCCATTCGATGGGCGCGCGGATCGCCGCGCGCGCGGCCCGGCGCGGCATCCGCGGGCTCGCCTCCGTCGTGCTGGTCGATCCGCCCGTCTCGGGCCCGAACCGCCGCGACTACCCGGGCAAGCTGCCGTGGTACATCGACTCGATGGCGCTCGCGCGTGCCGGCACGGACGCCGAAGGCATGCGCGCGTTCTGCCCGACCTGGACCGATGCCGAGCTGCAGTTGCGCGCCGAATGGCTGCACACCTGCGACGAACGCGCGGTGCGCACGTCGTACGAAGGCTTCCACACCGACGATTTCCACGCGGATGCCGCGCAACTGGCCGTGCCGTCGCTGCTGATCACCGCCGAGCGCGGCGACGTGGTGCGCGACGACGACGTCGCCGAGCTGCAGCGCGCGACGCCGACGATGCGGCACGTGCGCGTGCCCGACGCCGGCCACATGATCCCGTGGGACAACGCGGCGGGCTTCTACGCGGCGTTCGGCGACTTCCTCGGCGCGCCGCTCGCGCCCTGAGCGCGGCGTCCGCCGCTTTCCTTCACGCCTTTACCGGAGCCGACGATGCCAGTCAGCGATACCCAACTGATCGACGCGTGGAAGCAGGTCCTCACGCTGTCGCGCCTCGAACCGGGCCAGACCGTCACGATCCTGACGAGCGCGGCCACCCATCCGCAGACGCTGTCGTGCGCGCTGATCGCGACGCAGTCGCTCGGCGCGATCGTCAACCGGCTCGACCTGCCGCCCGTCAACGGCGACAAGGCATTCAGCCGCGACCCGCTCGCCTACCTCGGCACGACGCCGCTGACCGGCAACCGCGCCGCGATCGCCGCGCTGCGCGAGAGCGACCTCGTGCTCGACCTGATGACGCTGCTGTTCTCGCCCGAGCAGCACGACATCCTGAAATCGGGCACGAAGATCCTGCTCGCGGTCGAGCCGCCCGAAGTGCTGGTGCGGATGGTGCCGACCCTGGCCGACCGCACGCGCGTGCTCGCCGCATCGAAGAAAATCGCCGCCGCGCGCGAGATGCGCGTGAGCTCGGCGGCCGGCACCGCGCTCGTGTGCCCGCTCGGCGAGTTCCCGCCGACCGCCGAATACGGCTTCGTCGACGCGCCGGGCCGCTGGGACCACTGGCCGAGCGGCTTCGCGCTGACCTATCCGAACGATCGCACCGCGCGCGGCACGATCGTGATCGATCGCGGCGACATCCTGCTGCCGCAGAAGCACTACGTGCGCGAGCCGATCGCGCTGACCGTCGAAGGCGGTTACGCGACGCGCATCGAAGGCGGCGTCGACGCCGACCTGCTGCGCGACTACATGGACACGTTCGCCGACCCCGAAGGCTATGCGATCTCGCATATCGGCTGGGGGCTGCAGCCGCGCGCGCGCTGGTCGACGCTCGGGCTGTACGACCGCGAGGCGACGATCGGGATGGACGCGCGCGCGTTCGAGGGCAACTTCCTGTTCTCGCTCGGCCCGAACAACGAAGGCGGCGGCAGCCGCACGACCACCTGCCATATCGACATCCCGCTGCGCCGCTGCACGGTCGAACTCGACGGCGAGACCGTCGTGCGCGAAGGCCGCGTGACCGACCAACCCGCCTGATACCGACGAGCCCGACACCATGAACGATCTTTCCCGTCACGCCGAAGCGAACGTGTATCGCCAGCAGGGTTTCGGCACGCCGCTGCCGCCGCACGGCAACCTCGGCCTGCTGATCGTCGACTTCGTGGTCGGCTTCGCCGATCCCGCGACCTTCGGCGGCGGCAACATCGCGCCGGCGATCGCGCGCACCACGCATGCGCTGGCGCTCGCGCGCGAACGCGGCTGGCCGGTCGCGCACAGCCGCATCGTGTATGCGGACGACGGCAGCGACGACAACGTGTTCTCGCTGAAGGTGCCCGGCATGGCGACGCTGACCGAGCATCATCCGAACAGCGCGATCGTGCCCGAACTCACGCCCGCGCCGGGCGAACTGGTCGTGCGCAAGACCGTGCCGTCCGCGTTCTTCGGCACGCAGCTCGCGCCGTGGCTCGCGCAGCGCGCGGTGCAGACGCTGCTCGTCGCGGGCGCCGTGACGAGCGGCTGCGTGCGCGCGAGCGTCGTCGACGCGATGTCGCACGGGTTCCGCCCGCTCGTGCTCGCCGATTGCGTCGGCGATCGCGCGATCGCGCCGCACGACGCGAACCTGTTCGACATGCAGCAGAAATATGCGGCCGTGATGCCGCTCGACGATGCGATCGCGGCGATCGACGCCGTGCAGGCCCGCGCACGCTGAGTCGCGACGCATCGCGGGCGGCGCGGGTGTGCCGCCCGCGATTGACGCTGCGCTTTTGGCGGCCTAGATTGACTTCACGCGCGCCGCCGCCCCGCACGCTGCCCGACGCCATCACCCGCCGGCCACGCCGCCCTCGACAGGACCTCTCCCCGTGAACCGCTCCGAACTGCTCGCGCGCACCGGCTGCCTGACCGTGATCCGGCCGCCCGCGCCGCCCGTGAAGCCGGCGCCCGGCCAGCCGGGCAGCCTGTCGTCCTACGTGCCGGCGCTGCCCGAAGTCTTCGTCGCGATTCTCGACGACGGCCGCATCCTCGCATTCAACGGACACGTCGATCTCGGCACCGGCATCCGCACGTCGCTCGCGCAGATCGTCGCCGAGGAACTCGACGTGCCGGCCGCGCGCGTGACGATGGTGCTCGGCGACACGGCCGCGACGCCGAACCAGGGCCCGACCATCGCGAGCGCGACGATCCAGATTGCCGCGACGCCGCTGCGCTGCGCGGCCGCGCAGGCCCGTCACGCGCTGCTCGCGCTCGCCGCCGAGCGGTTCGGCGTCGACACGGCGCGGCTGGACATCGACGACGGCACGATTTCCGCCGAGGGACACACGATCACGTTCGCCGCGCTCGTCGCCGCGCGGCGGATCGCGCTGACGCTCGACCTGAACGCCCGCACGAAGGACCCTGCTCGATACCGGATCGTCGGCCGCGCGTCGCCACGCGTCGACCTGCCCGCGAAGGCGACCGGCCAGCTCACGTTCGTGCACGACATGCGCGTGCCGGGCATGCTGCACGGCCGCGTCGTACGGCCGCCGTACGCGGGCCACGACAGCGGCCCGTTCGTCGGCACGTCGCTGCTGGACGTCGATCGCGCGTCGGTGGCCGACGTGCCGGGGCTCGTGGCCGTCGTCGTGCTCGGCGATTTCGTCGGCGTGGTCGCCGAGCGCGAGGAGCAGGCGATCCGCGCCGCGCGCCAGTTGCGCGTGACGTGGCGGCCGCTGCCGGCGCTGCCGCCGCTCGACGAACCGGCCGCCGCGATCGCCGCCGCGCCGGCCAGACGGCGCGTGCTGCTCGACGAAGGCGACGTCGGCGCCGCGCGAACGGAACCGGACACGCTCACGCTGTCGCGTACTTACGCGTGGCCGTTCCAGATGCACGGCTCGATCGGCCCGTCCTGTGCGCTCGCCGACTACCGCGCGCCCGGCGACGGGCGCATCACCGTGTGGTCCGGCACGCAGAATCCCGTGTCGCTGCGCTACGACCTCGCGACGCTCGTCGCGCGCGACGAAGCCGATGTCGACATCGTGCGGATGGAAGCGGCCGGCTGCTACGGCCGCAACGGCGCGGACGACGTGTGCGGCGACGCGCTGCTGCTGTCGCGCGCGGTCGGCCGCCCGGTGCGTGTGCAGTTGTCGCGCGCGGACGAACATCTGTGGGAACCGAAAGGCGCGGGCCAGTCGATGCAGGTGACGGGCACCGTCACGCGCGACGGCCGCCTGCTCGGCTATGACTTCACGACACGCTACCCGTCGAACGACGCGCCGCTGCTCGCGGCGCTGCTGACCGGCGCGATCGCGCCCGAACCGCGCGTGTTCGAGATGGGCGACCGCACGGCCGTGTCGCCGTATGCGAGCCCGCATCGGCGCTTCGTCTGCGAGGATCTCGCGCCGCTCGTGCGCGCATCGTGGCTGCGCGGCGTATCGGCCTTGCCGAATTCGTTCGCGCACGATGCATTCGTCGACGAATGCGCGGCGCTGACCGGCGTCGATCCGCTCGCGTTCCGGCTGCGCCATCTGCAGGATCTGCGCGCAACCGAACTGCTGCAGGCAGTGGCCGACCGCGCGGGCTGGACGCCGCGCGCGCCGCGCCCGACGAACGAACGCGACGCATCGCGGCTCGTGCATGGCCGCGGGATCGCGTATGCGCGCTACGTGCACAGCCGCTTCCCCGGTTTCGGCGCG
Organism: Burkholderia sp. EMB26; assembly: GCF_024730645.1. Taxonomy (NCBI): domain Bacteria; kingdom Pseudomonadati; phylum Pseudomonadota; class Betaproteobacteria; order Burkholderiales; family Burkholderiaceae; genus Burkholderia; species Burkholderia sp. EMB26. The sequence continues at coordinate 96,143 of NZ_CP078071.1, read as the reverse complement.
GCATGGTCGGCGTGGATCGTCGACCTGAGCGTCGATCGCGTGTCGGGCGAGATTCGTATCGAGCGCGTGACGGTCGGTCAGGACACGGGCACGATGATCAACCCCGATGGCGTGCGCCACCAGATCCACGGCAACGTGATCCAGGTATTGAGTCGCACGCTGAAGGAACGCGTGCGGTTCGCGGACGGCAAGGTCGCGTCGCGCGAATGGGCGAGCTACCCGATCCTGACGTTCGCGGAAGTGCCGGACGTCGACGTCGTGCTGATGCCGCGGCAAGGCGAACCGCCGCTGGGTGCGGGCGAATCGGCATCGGTGCCGGGGCCGGCGGCGGTCGCGAACGCGCTGTTCGATGCCACCGGCGTACGGTTCTACGCCCCGCCGTTCACGCCGGAAACGGTGCGGGCCGCGCTGCGCGAAGCGGGCCGGCTGATGAGCGCGGAGGCGGCCCGCGCACCGGTCACCGCGGGCGCGACGTAGGGCGGCCCGCGCCGCGCGTCACCCGTCACGCGTCGCCGTCTTCTTCCATCATCTTGCGCAGCAGGAACTGCAGCGCGACCCGCTCGCCGGGATTGAGCGCGCCATACGTGCGTTCCGTCACCTGCCGCGCGAACGGCACCGTGCGGTCGATCAGCGCGAGGCCGGCCGCGGTTGCGCGCACGATCAGCTTGCGGCCGTCGTTCGGGTCGGGCAACACCTCGATCAGCGCGCGTGTCTTGAGCCGCTCGACGACGCCGCGAATCGTCGCCTGGTCGATCGCGGTCGCCTTGACGATGTCGTTCAGCGAACACGCCTGCCGCTCCTTGACCGCGCACAGCGTCACGAACTGCGCGGCCGTGAGATCCGAATCGGGAATCGCTTCCTGGAAAATCGAAACGTGCCGCTGATACGCGCGGCGCAGCAGATGCCCGACCTGGTCGTGAAAATCGTACGAATCCTTGGAAGACGCCATGAGAGTGCCGGCCCACGCCTGCATGCAAATGAAAGACAAGCAGTGTACACCCTCAAATCGGTGCGACCGGCGACCGGCCGGGCGCGTCATTGCGGTGCATCATGATTCGCGGCATCGCGTGCAAGTCGCGCGTGACGACCGCCCGATCGCGGCGATGCGTCCGACCATCGCATCGGTGCGCCGGCCGGGTCGAGCACCATCGCAGCGCCTGCCGGACATGCGCTCGCGTGCTGCGGCAGATCTTCGTGCACACACTTCAATTTTGAGTGCATACGCACGAATTTCGTGCATGCCTCCCGCGATGAACCGACCTTTTCAGCGCACGCTCCATATCGAGCAAAACCCCTTTTCAAACACGGCCTTTTCTCATGCAAACGCTTGCTTTCCGGCGGCCATATCCATGCCTGTGCGCTTCGGTATTTTCTAGTGTGTACGCTACGTATTTGACGTGATATACAGACTCCAGTGCGCAGCGGAACGTCCGCTCGCGTCGATCGAGCCACCCATTCATCCGTCACACTCGAACAGGGGCAGTCCCATGTCTACCGCACACCCGAGCGCCGCCGTTTCCCCCGACGACGCGCTGCACGGCACTCTCTATCGCAAGGTCACGCTGCGCCTCATCACCCTCTTCTGCCTGTGTTACTTCGCGGCCTATCTCGACCGCATCAACATCGGGCTCGCGAAGCTCCAGATGCTCGACGCGCTGAAGTTCAGCGACACCGTGTACGGCCTCGGCGCCGGCCTGTTCTTCGCCGGCTACATCCTGTTCGAAGTCCCGAGCAATCTGGTGCTGCAACGCGTCGGCGCGAAGCTGTGGATCGCGCGGATCATGATCACGTGGGGTCTGCTGTCGGGTGCGACGATGTTCGTGCACACGCCGATGCAGTTCTATATCGTGCGCTTCCTGCTCGGCGCCGCCGAAGCCGGCTTCCTGCCGGGCGTGCTGCTGTACCTGACGCAGTGGTATCCCGATGCGCGCCGCGCGCGGATCGTCGCGCTGTTCATGGTCGGCCTGCCGCTGTCGAGCATGATCGGCAGTCCGATCTCCGGCTGGATCATGCGGGCGTTCGACGGCGCGCACGGGCTCGGCGGCTGGCAGTGGCTGTTCCTGCTCGAGGCGCTGCCGTCGGTGCTGCTCGGCTTCGCGGTGCTGCGCTGGCTGCCCAACGGCATCGAATCCGCGCAATGGCTGAACGCCGACGAGAAGCGGGTGCTGCGCGCGAATCTCGACGCCGATCCGTCCGGCAACAAGAGCCACGCGCTCGGCAAGGCGTTCTCCGATCCGAAGGTGTGGGCGCTCGGCCTGATCGACCTGTGCGTGCTGCTCGGCCTGTATGCGGTGAGTTTCTGGCTGCCGACGATCCTGCGCGACACCGGCGTGAAGGACGCGTATCACATCGGCTGGCTGATGGTGATCCCGAACGCCGCCGCCGTGCTCGCCACGCTGTACTGCGGCGCGAGCTCCGACCGCGCGCGAGAGCGCCGCTGGCATATCGTCGTACCGTTCATGGTGTCGGCCGTCGCGCTGGCGATCGCGGCTTCGTCGTCGCACGGCACGCTCGGCACGGTGCTGCTGTTCTCGCTGATCAACGCCGGCGCGGCCGCCGCGATGCCGGTCGTGTGGGCGCTGCCGTCGACGTTCCTGAAGGGCTCGGCCGCCGCCGGCGGCATCGCGTTCGCATGCTCGATCGCGAACCTCGGCGGCTTCGGCAGCACCTATTTCATCGGCTGGCTGCGCGATACGTTCCATTCGCAAAGCGCGGGCTTGTATGGTTTTGCCGCATGCATGCTGGTCGGCTGCGCACTCGCGCTCGCCTACCCGGCCCGGCTCGTGAACCGCTGACGCCTCGCGCCGCGCGCGCGACGCTCCCTTTTTACAACCGCGCCGCTCGCGCGGTCCGCCCGCACGCTCCCCACGTCCTCCCGCGCACGCCGCCATCCCGGCGCGTGCGCGCTGCCTGCCCCACGCCACCGTCGTTCGCCGGTTTTTGCGCCGCACAGGCACGTCGATTGCGTCATCCCCGCGCCCGCCATCCGGCGGACAGCATCTTCCTTCCAACCGGCGCTGCGCTCCGCGCGGTTCTCTGCGCGGCGGTCCCGCATCGCAATGCAGGTTTCCTGAACGAGAGGACGACATGAAATCAATACGAACGATAGTGGCCCTGTGCTCGGTCATTTCCATGCTCACGGCATGCGGCGGCGGCGACGACGCCGGGACCGTACTCGGCATCTCGAAGCCGCAGGCGCGCTTCATCAACGCGGTGCCGGCCGGCCCGAACCTCGATTACTACCTGAATGCGAAGGTCGATCAGTCAGGTGTCGCCTACAAGGGCGTGACGCGCTATCACGACATCGATTCGGGCACGCAGACCGCGAGCTACGACGTGTCGGGCACGACCTCGACCGTCGCGTCTCAATCGTTCAGCGCGGCGAACGGTCACCATTACACGACGATCGCGCTGCCGAGCACGACGTCGCTGATCTCCGTCATCGACGACCCGTACGACAAGGGGCTGCTGTCGGACAAGGCGCGCGTGCGCAGCTTCAACGCATCGCCGAACGCGCAGAACGTCGACGTGTACGTCGTCGCGCCGGGCACCGACATCACGACCGTCAGCCCGACGATGGCGGGCGCGGCCTACCAGAACGCCGTCCCGGCCACGACACAGGATTCGGTCTACCTGAACGGCGGCACCTACCAGGTGGTCGTCACGACGGCCGGCAGCAAGTCGCCGATCCTCAAGACCGCACCGGTCAACATCGGCAACAACGCCGACTGGCTGCTGCTGACGATCCCGTCGGGCGGGGTCGGCGACGTGACGCCGAACGACATTCACGTGCTCGTCGCCCAGGGCAACGACGCCGATACGTCCGCGCAGGAACTCGGGCCGCAGTAAGGGCCGAAAACGATCGCGGCGGCCGGTGCGCTCGCATCGGCCGCCGCGTGTCGGTCAGCGGTATCAGTCGTCGGACCGTTCGAGACAGATCACGTGCTCGGCGCGTGTGCCGTCGCCGTGCTCGATATCGACGTCGCCGACATGGCGCACACGCCAGCCCGGCCGCGTCGCGATCTGCGGCATGTTGCCGGACGGCCGGCTCTCGATCCCGCCGAGCCCTTCGTCGGGCGTGTCGATCGCCTCGTCGAGCGACGCGTTCGAATAGATCACGTTGTCCTGCAACTCCGACGCGCCGGTGCGCGCCTCCATGCCCTTGCCGTCGACGTCGACCGTGTTGTCGGTCATCGCCATGTTCGCGTTGTCGAGCGTGACGATCCGGCCGGCGGCCCGGCGCACCGGATCGCCGCTGTCGACCGCATGCGCGTCGACGTCGATCGCCGGCAGGCCGGTCGGCATCTTCCCGGCGACCGCTTCCGGCGTCAGCGGACGCCGCGCCACCTGCGCGGCCTGGGTCGCCGCGTCGGGCATGTCGCCGGCCGCCGGTGTCTTCACCGGGCTTTTCTCGATCTGTTCCCGCTGCTTTTCCGGGGTAGGGTTCGATTCCGCGTTCTGCATCGCACCTCCTTGCCCGGCCGGCGGACGCCGGCGTCACGCCGTCGCCGCCGGGCCGGAAATCGCTACAACGGTCCTTGCAAATCTTTCATGCGCACGGCCGCGCACGCACGCCGTCCGGCGCGCGTGCGCGCCGGCACCGCACCCGCGCGGCGGACGACGCGCCGCCGCGCCGCCCGCCCGACTACCGGCGCGCGTCAGCCGCCGCTCGCGCCGGCCGGCGCGGAGGCCGCGCCCGGCATGCTCGCGCCGGCGTCGCCGGGGGTGCCGGCCGCCCCGCTGCTCGGCGTGCCCGATGGCGCCGTGGACGGCGCGACCGACATGCCGCTGGCTGCGCCCGAGTCGGAACTGGTCGCGCCGTTGTCGCCCTTCTTCTGGCAGCCTGCGCCTGCCGCGAGGCCCGCGATCAGGATGCCGGCGAAGACGGCTCGCGATACGTGACGAAGTGAATATCGCTGCATGACACCTCCGCTGATGTCGATGTGGATGGAACCCGCTGACTCGCAATTTGCGTGCCGTTCCCCGCCGCCGCGGCCGCCCGCGTTCCATTCGTTTTCCAAATGACCCCCAGCCGAATATTTAATTTCCCATCGTCCGGCCCGCCGCCCATACTCGCGAACAAATCCGAGACATAACGTCCACGGCGGCCGACCGCGCTGCGTACCCACGCAGCCGGTGTCGCGCCCCGCACATGGAAGGAGACAACGGCGTGCAACTGGAAGCCATCCACCGCACGGGCCTCGGGCTCGGCGCGGACGACGCATCGCATCGAACCGACACGGCCGCGCGCGATCCCGCGCTGAGCCCGCGGCTGCACAACCCCGATCTCGCGCCGACCCGGGCCGAGGGCCGGACATGGGGCCGCTACAGCATCTTTGCGCTGTGGACCAACGACGTGCACAACATCGCGAACTACTCGTTCGCGATCGGGCTGTTCGCGCTCGGCCTGTCGGGCTGGCAGATGCTCGCGTCGCTCGCGATCGGCGCGGTGCTCGTGTACTGCTTCATGAACCTGACCGGCTACATGGGCCAGAAGACCGGCGTGCCGTTCCCGGTGATCAGCCGGATGAGCTTCGGCATCTACGGCGCGCTGCTGCCCGCGATGATCCGCGCGGTGATCGCGATCGCATGGTTCGGCATCCAGACCTATCTCGCATCCGTCGTGCTGCGCGTGCTGCTCACCGCGATCTGGCCGGGCCTCGCCGCGTTCGACCAGAATGCGATCTTCGGGCTGTCGACGCTCGGCTGGATCACGTTCGTCGCGATCTGGCTGGTGCAGATCGGTATCCTCACGTACGGGATGGAAATGGTCCGCAAGTACGAGGGGCTCGCCGGCCCGGTGATCCTCGTCACGACGCTGTCGCTCGCCGCGTGGATGTTCAGCCGCACCGGCGGCCAGCTCGCGATGTCGATCGGCAAGCCGATGACCGGCCTGAAAATGTGGACGGAAATCTTCGCGGGCGGCTCGCTGTGGCTCGCGATCTACGGCACGCTGGTGCTCAACTTCTGCGACTTCGCCCGTTCGTCGCCGAGCGCGAAGACGGTGCGCGTCGGCAACTTCTGGGGCCTGCCGGTCAACATCCTCGTGTTCGCGACGATCAGCTTCGTGCTCGCCGGCGCGCAGTTCAAGCTGAACGGCCACATCATTCACAGCCCGACGGAAATCATCGCGACGGTGCCGAACAAGCTGTTCCTCGTGCTCGGCTGCCTCGCCTTCCTGATCGTGACGGTGGCCGTGAACATCATGGCGAACTTCGTCGCGCCGGCCTTCGTGCTGACGAGCCTCGCGCCGCACCGCCTGTCGTTCCGCCGTGCGGGCATGATCAGCGCGACGATCGCCGTGCTGATCCTGCCGTGGAACCTGTACAACAGCCCGATCGTGATCGTCTATTTCCTGTCCGGCCTCGGTGCGCTGCTCGGCCCGCTGTACGGAATCATCACGGTCGACTACTGGCTGGTGCGCAAGCAGCGCGTGAACGTGCCCGATCTCTACACCGAAGCGCCGACCGGCACCTACTTCTACACGCGCGGCGTGAACCGCAAGGCGCTCGCGGCGCTCGTGCCGTCCGCGCTGATCTCGATCACGCTCGCCGTCGTACCGGCCTTCAGCGCGATGACGCCGTTCTCGTGGCTGCTCGGCGCCGCGATCGCGGGCAGCGTGTACTGGCTGCTGGCCGATCGCACACGGCACTACGAAGAACGTTCGGGCGAGCACATCGCGGTCGCCTGCGCGCAACACTGATACACACGCATACGGAGTCAGCAATGAGGATCCTGGTAGTCAACGTCAACACGACCGAGTCGATCACCGATGCGATCGCCGCGCAGGCGCAGGCCGCCGCGTCGCCCGGCACGGAGATCGTCGGGCTGACGCCGCGCTTCGGCGCGGAGTCGATCGAAGGCAACTTCGAGAGCTACCTCGCGGCGATCGCCGTGATGGATCGCGTGTTGAGCTACGACGAGCCGTACGACGCGGTGATCCAGGCCGGCTACGGCGAGCACGGCCGCGAAGGGCTGCAGGAACTGCTGACGGTGCCCGTCGTCGACATCACCGAAGCGGCCGCGAGCGTCGCGATGCTGCTCGGCCATCGCTACTCGGTCGTCACGACGCTCGACCGCACGGTGCCGCTGATCGAGGATCGCCTGAAGCTCGCCGGGCTCGATGCGCGCTGCGCGTCGGTGCGCGCGAGCGGCCTCGCGGTGCTCGAACTCGAGGCGCACCCGGCTCGCGCGATCGAATCGATCGTCGGCCAGGCGCAACGCGCGGTGAAGGACGATCACGCGGAAGTGATCTGCCTCGGCTGCGGCGGGATGGCCGGCCTCGACCGGCAGATCGAGGAATGCACGGGCGTGCCGGTGGTCGATGGCGTGTCGGCCGCGGTCGCGCTCGCCGAGTCGCTGGTGCGCCTGAAGCTGAAGACGTCGAAGGTCCGCACGTATGCGCCGCCGCGCCCGAAGCGGATTGTCGGCTGGCCCGGAACCTTCGCAAAATGACGGGCCCCCGGCCGGTGGCCGCATCGTGCGGCCGCCTCGTATCGCCGGGAGGCGGATCGGCATGCCGGACCCGCTAGACCCGACCGCGCTGCGCCGTAGCGCGTCCGACGCCACGGGCGCGCTCGACGTGCTCGATGCACGGCTGATGCGCATCCTGCTCGTGCTGCTGACCGAGCGCACCGTGTCGCGCGCGGCCGTGCGCCTGAACATGTCGCAGCCGGCGACGAGCGCCGCGCTCAAGCGCCTGCGCACGCTGCTCGGCGATCCGCTGCTGGTGCGCAGCCGCTACGGGATGGTGCCGACCGAGTTCGGCGCGCGCTTGATCGAGCCGCTGCGCAACGCGCTGCGCGTGATCGACTTCATCCGCATCCAGCAGCCGACGTTCGACGCGCGCACGTCGGTGCGCACCTACCGGATCGGCTGCCCCGACTACCTGAACGTGCTGTTCGTGCCGAAACTCGTCGCGCTGTTTCGCGAGCGCGCGCCGAACGCGCAACTGGTGTTTCATCCGCTCGGCGACGGGTTCGACGACGAACGCGCGCTGGCGGACGGCGAACTCGACGTCGTGATCGACAACCGGCCCGCACGCCAGTCGCGCTTCCGGCAGGACGACCTGTTCGACGACCGCGTCGTGTGCCTGATGCGCGCGACGCATCCGCTCGCGCGATGCGGCGCGATGACGGCCGCCGGGTTCGCGGCGGCGCCGCAGCTGTGCCCGACGCCGTCGTGGCTCGAAGCGTCGGGCGCGATCGACCGGCAGCTCGAACGCGTGGGCCTGCAGCGGCGCATCGTCGTCACGCTGCCGCACTTCGAACTGGCCGCGCACGCACTGGTGCGCGCCGACCTGATCCTCACCACCACGTACCGGCTCGCGCGGCACTACGCGAAGCTGCTGCCGCTCGCCGCGGTCGCGCTGCCGGCCGAGCCGCCGGATATCGTGTACCGGATGACGTGGAACGAATCGGGGCCGTGCGCGGAAGGCGTTCGCTGGCTGCGCGGGCTGATCGCCGAGGCGACGCGCGCATGGCTCGACGCCGAGGCGAGGCTGCCGGCGGTCGCGGCGGTCGCCGCCGTATCCGCTTCCGGGCCCGATGCGGACACCGCGAAAACCGCGCCGGCCGCCGCCGAGCCGCCCGAACCCACCCGGCGCACGCGCCGCAGACCGGCCCCGCATTGTCATGCGTCGCATCCGGCGCGCGTCGCGCACGCGGCACGCATCCACCGCACCGCGACGAAGTCGCACTGACCGGCACCGCACCCGGGCCGGAATGATCCGCTCGGCCGCCGCATGTCAGACCGGTCCTGTTTACCCGCGCCGTGCCGAATCGTCGGGATGACGCGTCGAACCCGTGTCGGTGGACGTCGCATCGCGAACGCCGGTGGCCGCTCGATCGAATCACCGGCAGCGACACGATCGCCCCGAACGTCGACAAACAGCAGGATCGTGCGCAATGTTGCGCATGCTTCACATCGTTTCACATCACGCGTCTTCGCGCATCGGTTGCGTCAGCAACTTGTATGCAACGACGGCCGCAACCAGCGCCAGCACGCCGCTCACCGTGAGCGCATCGGCGAACCCGCTCGCGAACGCGACGGGCGCCGCCCGCGCGAAGGTGCCGGCAGCGGCCGGCGGCACGCGGCCGAGCGCCTGCGCCAGATCGCCGGCCAGCAGGCTCGACATGAACGACTCATCGGCGAATACGCGCAGGCCAGGCGTCGCGGACAGCAGGCGGTCGAGCCGCGCATGCGTGCTCGCCGCCAGCACCGCGCCGAGCACGCCGACGGCCGTGACGATCGCCGAGAAGCGCGTCGTCGTGCTGATGCCCGACGCCATGCCGGTGCGATGCGGCGGCACGCACGCCATGATCGCCTTCTGCGTGTCGCCGTTCATGATGCCCGCGCCGCACCCCGTCACGAACATGCCGAGCGCGACGAGCCGGTAGTCGCCACTCGCCGTCAGCGCCGCGGTCGCGAGGTTGCCGGCGCCGATCAGCGCGAGCCCGCCCGCCAGCACGCCGCCGGACGACACGCGCGCGGCCAGCGCCGCGCCGAGCGACGGACCGGCGATCATCGCGAACGCGAACGGCAGCATCCCGAGCCCCGCGTCGATCGCCGACATCCCGAACGCGTTTTGCAGGTACAGCGGCAGGAACGTCATCATCACCTGCGCGCACGCCGCGTAACCGAACATCGCGAGCACGGCGCCGACGAAGCGCGGCTGGCCAAACAGCGCGAGATCGATCATCGGCCGCGCTTGCCAGCGCTCCGCGCCGACGAACGCCGCCAGCAGCGCGGCCGCGAGCGCGAGCCGGCCAAGCGTCGCGCCCGACAGCCAGCCGTGCGACGGCGCACCGATCAGCGCCGCGATCGCGCAGGCGAGCGCCGCGCCGAACAGCAGGCTGCCGGCCGCATCCACGCGCTTCGCATGCGGATCGTTCGATTCGTCGATCGCGACGCGCGCACCGGCCGCCAGCAGCAGGCAGACGGGCAGGTTCAGCAGGAACACCCAGCGCCACCCGATCCATTGCGTGATCGCGCCGCCGACGAGCGGCGCGATGGCCGTCGCGATTCCCATGCACATGCCCCAGATCGCCCACGCACGGGCCCGTTCGCGGCCGTCCGGGAAACGGTTCGCGATCACCGCGAGCGCCGCGGTCAGCAGCAGCGCGGCGCCGCCGCCCTTCACCGCACGCGCGGCGATCAGCCAGCCGGCCGACGGCGCGATGCCGCAGCCGAGCGACGCGACAAGGAACAGCGCGAGCCCCGTGAAGAGCATCCGCTTGCGTCCGAAGCGGTCGGCGAGCCCGCCGGCCGGCAGCAGACACGCGGCGAACGCGGTCATGTACGCGCTCACGACCCATTCGATATCGGCGAAGCTCGCGTGAAAGCTGCGCGCGATGCTCGGCAGCGAGACGGCCACCACGTTGGTGTCGAGCACGATCAGCGAGCAGGTCGCGGATGCGACGGCGAGCGTCGCGGCGGCAGGCAGGCGGGTGCCCGTGCGCGGGACGGCAGCCGCGCTCGTGCGCGACGCCGGTGAAGACTGGGACATCCGGCACTCCGGAACAGGATGAGCGAGCCGTATGCTAGGCTTGTCCCGTATTGCCTGTCATTGACATTTCAATGCTGTTTTATTGACGAAAATTGCAACCATGGACCGGCTCGAATTCCGTCACGTGCGGGCGTTCCTGAGCGTCGCGCAACATCTGCATTTCGCGCGCGCGGCGGAGGCGCTCGACATGGCGCCGCCCGCGCTCACGCGGCAGATCCAGGAAGCCGAGCGGGTGCTCGGCGTGCGGCTGTTTCACCGGTCGCGCCGGGCGGTCACGCTGAGCGCCGCCGGCGAGGCCTATCTCGCGGAAGCGCGCGCCGCGGTCGAGCATCTGCAACGCGGCCGCGAACTCGCCGCGCTGGCCGAACGCGGCGAACTCGGCCGGATCGAGATCGGCTATGTGTCGTCGGCCGTGTATTCGGGCACGCTGCAGCGCACCGTCGGCGCATTTCGCACCGCTCACCCGCGCATCGAGCTGAACCTGCGCGAAGTGCCGATGGACGACGTCGCGAACCAGCTCGACGCCGGCCGGCTCGACCTCGCGTACGTGCGCCCGCCGCTCGCGCTGCCCGGCGGCCTGCGGATCGTCACGCTGCAGCGCGACGTGTTCGTCGCGGCCGTGCCCGCCGATTCGCGCTACGCGGCGATGGCCGCCGTGCGCGCGGCGGACCTCGCCGACGCGCGCTTCGCGGTGCCCGAACAGGCGCTCGGCACGCTCGAAGTCGCGCGCCGCGGCCGCTTCGCGCCGGTCGTCGCCGCGCGGCCGGGCGGCCTGCTCGCGGTGCTCGCGTGCGTGTCGGTGAACGGCTGGGTCGCGGTGATTCCCGACGCGCTCGCCGGTTGCGTGTCGCTGCCGGGCGTCGTGTACCTGCCGATCGCCGGCAAGCCGATCATGTCGGAACTCGCGCTCGCGCACCGGCGGTTCGAAAAGGCGCCTGCGGTGCGGGCATTCCTGCGCACGATGCCGCCGGCCGCGTAAAGCGCCCGCGCAAGCGTCCCGGGCGTCCGGGTCGACGCCGGCCGCACCGGCGCCCGCCGCGCGAATATGCATTTCACGATTCGATGTTTGTCGGCCGGAAACCGATTCCGTAACCTGCCCGGCAGCCGCGCGGCCCGCGCGCGGATCACCGAGGACACACCGCCGATGCCCCACGCTTCCGCCCCAGCGCGCCGCCGCGCGCTGCAGCGCCTTGCCGCCCTCGCCGCCGCGCCGCTCGCGGGCGGCCTTGCCCTGCCCGCCCGCGCGGCCGGCGCCGATCTGTCGGGCGTCACGCTCGTCCTCGGCGACCAGGCCGGCGGCCTGCGCGCGCTCGCCGAAGCGGCGCGTGTGCTCGACGGCACGCCGTACCGGTTCCGCTGGGCCAACTTCCAGGGCGCCGCGCCGCTGTTCGAAGCGCAGCGCGCGGGCGCGATCGATCTCGCGCCGGCCGGCGACCTGCCGGTCCTGACGGCCGCGCTCGGCGATCCGTCGTTGCGGATCGTCGCGACGCGCGTCGGTTCGCCGGCGTCGCTCGGCATCGTCGTGCAGCCCGACTCGCCGGTTCGCGCCGTGGCCGACCTGAAAGGGCAAACCGTGGTCGTATCGTCGGCGCGCGGCAGCATCTCGCAATACCAGCTGTATGGCGCGCTGCGCGAACACGGGCTCGCGCCACGCGACGTCGACGTGCGCTTCGTGCTGCCGGTCGACGCGTTCGCCGCGTTCGAGGCGAAGCGGATCGGCATCTGGGCCACGTTCGATCCGTACTACGGGCATGCGGTGCGCCGCGGCGCGCGCATCGTCCGCGACGGCAGCGGCATCAATTCGGGGCTCGCGTTCCTGACGTCGCCGGTCGAGACACTCGACGATCGCGGCAAGCGCGCGGCGCTTGCGGACGTGCTCGCGCGGCTCGCCCGCGCGGGCCAGTGGGCGCTCGCGCACCCGGCCGACTACGCGAGCGTCTATGCGTCGCTCACGCGCCTGCCGCCCGATGCGGCCACCGACATCGCGCGCCGGGCCGCGCTCGCGCAGCGCAGCCTCAGCGGCGCCGACATCGACGTGTTGCAGCGCGTCGCCGATCGCGCGGCGGCGGACGCGATCCTGCCGCGCCGTGTCGACGTTGCATCGATCGCCATCCGGCAGGTGTCCGCGTGAGCGATGCGGCGCGAGGATGCGCTCAGCGCGGCCGCGCCATATCGAGATCCGGCACGTCGTCGCCGAACGTCGACGCGACGAGCGTGCGCATTGCGGCGATCAGCAGTGTCGGCCCCGACTGGTTGAACGTGCAGCGCTCGCCCGCGGCCGGCACCGCGCGGTGCAGCACGGCACGCCACGCACCTCGCCCGCCGTCGCGCTCGAACCCGGCAAACGGCAGCCGCTCGACGATCGGACCGCCGTCCGCCCAGGACGATGACGGCGCGAACGGTGTCGGGACGCCGCCCGGTTCGCGGATCACCGTGCAATGCGACGTGTCGACGCGGGGGGCGACGAGGTCTTCCGCCGTCGCTACCCAGTAATCGAGCGGCGCGCCTGTCAGGTCCTGCACTTGCATGACCGCCTCCGTATGACGTTGTGTTGAACGACATCGTAGCCGTTGTCCGCACAGCCGCAAGGACTGCTCCCATGCGCGACAGGGTTTCGTCCGCTGTCGCGCCGCGATAAGCATAGTTCAAATCGTTTCTTGTCGGCCCCAGGCACGTCATCGAGAATGCTTCGACGGACCGCCCCCGGCACCTCCGCCCAAAACGTACTCCTGACCGATCGATTCCATGCTTCCACTGCGCCTGCTGCGATCGCTGCTGATCGCGTCCCTCGTTGCATTGCCGGCCGCCGCCGCGCACGCCGACAAGCCCACCACCCTGCGTATCGGCGTCGCCCAGCAAGGCGCCGGCGATCCCCCCACCTTCGGCGGATCGAGCGCCGCCACCGTGCAGTTGCAACAGCTCGTCGAGAAGGAATTCGCCGCCGACGGCATCAAGGTGCAATGGCTGTTCTTCAAGGGCGCGGGCCCGGCCGTCAACGAGGCGATCGCCAACAAGGCGCTCGACTTCGCGTACCAGGGCGACCTGCCCGCCGTGCTCGCGCGCTCGAACGGGATCAAGACGCGCCTGCTGCTCGCCGCGAGCGTGCGCTCGAGCATCAAGATCGCGGTGCCGCCCGACTCGACGATCCGCTCGATCAAGGACCTGAAGGACCGCCGCGTGTCGATCTTCCGCGGCACCAACCTGCAGCTCGTCGCCGACAACGCGCTCGCGAAGAACGGCCTCGGCGAACGTGACCTGCGCGTGATCAACCTCGACGCCGCCAGTTCGCTCGCCGCGCTCGCGTCGAAAGGCATCGACGCGTCGGTGGGCGACTACGCGCTATACAAGTTGCGCGATGCGGGCCTCGCGAAGATCATCTACGAATCGCAGAACGACGGCCCGCAGCTGACGCGCCAGACCCACCTGCTCGTGCTCGACGATTTCGACCGCGCGCATCCGGACATCGTGCAGCGCGTCGTCACCGTGTTCGTGAAGGGTGCGCAATGGTCGTCCGACGAGGCGCACCGCGATGCGCTGTTCAAGCTGTGGGCAAAAAGCGGCGTGCCGTATTCGTCGTGGCAGGACGACTACGCGAACCAGCGCCTGAAGGACCGCCTGTCCCCGCTGATCGACCCGTTCGTCATCGCGCGCTACAAGGCCGTCGCGCAGGATGCGCTGAACCTGAAGCTGATCCGCCAGCCGGTCGACGTCGACGGCTGGTTCGAGCCGAAATATCTCGACAATGCCTTGCGCACGCTGAAGCTCGAACACTACTGGCAACGTTACGACGCGGCCGGCAAGCCCCTCTCCTGACCCGGACCGCCCCGATGAGCGACACCGCGTTTCCCGTCCCGTCGTCCGAATCGCCCGCGCTCGCCGTGCCGCCGCGCCGCGCGGCGGCGCTGCGACGACTCGCGTGGCAGCTCGCACCGTGGGCGCTGCCCGCGCTGCTGTTCGCGCTATGGAGCGTCGGCAGCGCGCGCGGCTGGATCGCGCCGCAGATCCTGCCGCCGCCCGAACGCGTGGTCGACACGCTGGCCGACCTCGCATCGAGCGGCGATCTCGCGCGCCACACGCTGATCAGCCTGCAGCGCGTGCTCGTCGGCTTCGCGGCCGGCACGCTGCTCGGCGTGTCGATCGGCGTCGCGCTCGGACTGTCGCGCACGCTGGAAGCCTACGTGCTGCCGAGCTTCAACGCGCTCGTGCAGATTCCGGTGCTCGGCTGGCTGCCGTTCCTGCTGCTGCTCGTCGGCGTCGGCGAACCGCTGAAATACCTGCTGATCGCGCATGCGGCGCTCGTCCCCGTCACGCTGAGCACGTTGCAGGGGTTTCGCCAGACGCCGCCCGCGCTCGACGAAGTCGCGCGCGGGTTCGGCTACACGCGCCGGCAACGCATCCTCCACGTCGTGCTGCCGGCCGCGATTCCGACGCTCGCGACCGGCGTGCGGCTCGCGTTCACGAAATCGTGGCTCGCGCTCGTCGTGGTCGAACTCGTCGCGTCGTCCGAAGGGCTCGGCTACCTGATCGTGTACGGGCGGCAACTGTTCCAGCTCGATCTCGTGATGGCGGCCGTGGTCGTGGTCGGCGCGGTCGGCCTGCTGATCAACCGGGCGCTCGACGCACTCGAAGCGCGCCTGCGCCGCGGCGTGCCGTCCGCGTTTCGCGGTTGAACCGGTCCGCCCGCCCAATCGAAGGAGAGTCGCCCGTGCCCCACGCCGCCACGCCGTCAACGACACCGCCCGCCACGCCCGCCCGCCGCCTGCATGCACCCGACTGGCGCGGCTTCGTCCTGCCGCTCGCCGCATTGGCGTGCTGGTGGGCCGTCGCTTCCGCCCATCTCGTGAAAAGCGGCCTGCTCGTCGGTCCCGCCGACGTGCTGCACACCGCGTGGGCGCAGGCCGCGAGCGGCGCGCTCGGCCGTGCATTGTCGGCATCGCTCGCGCGCGAGGCGTGCGGGTTCGCGATCGGCGCGACGGGCGGGCTGTTGCTCGGCGCCGCGCTCGGGCTGTCGCGCATCGCCGCGCGAATGGTCGGCCCGAGCTTCGACACGTTCAAGCAGATCTCGCTGTTCGCGTGGATTCCGCTGATTTCGGTGTGGTTCGGGCTCGGCGACGTCGCGAAGGTCGTGTTCCTGTCGCTCGCCGCGCTGCTGCCCGTCGCCGCCCATACCTGCGACGGCATTCACGCAGTGCCGCGCGCGTATGTCGATGTCGCTCGCGCACTGCGCTACTCGCGGCTCCAGCTGATCCGCCACGTGATCCTGCCGGCCGCGCTGCCGTCGATCTTCACCGGCCTGTATCTCGGCCTGATCTATTCGTGGCTCGCGACGCTCGGCGCCGAGTACCTGCTCGTCGCCGGCAGCGGGATCGGCAACACGCTGATCGACGGCAGCGAGCAGTTCCGGATGGATCTCGTGCTGTTCGGGATCATCGTCGTCGGCGTGACCGGCTGGGCGCTGAACGCGACCGCCCGCGCAATCGAACGCAAGGTGCTGGCCCGGCGCGACGACCTGCCCCGTTGAGCGTCCTTTTTCTTCCTGTCGCCCTCTTCCCCGGACCGCCATGACGACCCTCGCCTCCGATTCGCTCGACATCCTCCATGTCAGCAAGCACTACACGCAGCGCGGCACGACGCTCGCCGTGCTCGACGACGTCTCGCTGCACGTGCGCGCCGGCGAATTCGTCACGATCGTCGGCGCCAGCGGCTGCGGCAAGTCGACGCTGCTGCGGCTCGTCGCCGGACTCGATACCGATTACACGGGCGAAATCCGTGCCGGCGACGAACGCGTGCGCGACACGTCGCTGCAGCGCGGCATCGTGTTCCAGGATCACCGGCTGTTCCCGTGGCTGACCGTCGAACAGAACATCGGCGCCGCACTGCGCAACGCACCGCTGGACCCGGCCGCGAAACGGCGCGCGGTCGCGGAACACATCGCGCTCGTCGGGCTGAACGGCTTCGAGCACGCGTTTCCGAACCAGTTGTCGGGCGGGATGGCGCAGCGCGTCGCGATCGCGCGCGGCCTCGTGAACCGGCCGCGCGTGCTGCTGCTCGACGAGCCGTTCGGCGCGCTCGACGCGCAGACGCGCGCGAAGATGCAGAACGAACTGCTGCGCATCTGGGAACAGGAACGCATCACGATGATGCTGGTCACGCACGACGTCGACGAAGCGGTCTATCTCGGCGACCGCGTCGTCACGATGGCGCCGCGTCCGGGCCGCATCGCGCGCATCGTCAACGTCGCGCTGCCGCGCCCGCGCCGGCGCGATTCATTGGAATTCGCGCGCTTGCGCGACACCGTGCTCGCCGATTTCGACGACGGCGAGCCGCCGGGCGACGACGCGTCGGGCGGCACCCGCATCGACGCGGCGCGCCCGCACCGGATCGGCGAATGGAGGCTCGCGTGGTAGCGACGCGACGCGCGCGCCTTGTTCAGCAGGACGACACATATCGTTCATCGCAGCGCGCACGCTAAGGTTGTGACGATTCATCGGTTCCGGTTCCGCGCGGTCCCTGCTTGAATGGAGATTCGACCGACCCCGACTCCAGGAGACTCCCGATGTCCGAAGTCCAGCACGCCGCTCCGTCGTTTTCGCCCGCTTCGCATGCCGCACCGCGCCCGGCCGCCGTCCCGCTCCAGCTTCGCCAGGTCGCCGGCCGGATCGGCGCCGAAATCGCCGACGTGCGGCTGTCGGCCACGCTCGACGATGCGACGTTCGACGCGATCCAGGCCGCGCTGCTGCGCCACAAGGTGCTGTTCTTCCGTGGCCAGCACCATCTCGACGACACCGCACAGGAAGCATTCGCCCGCCGCTTCGGCGACACGGTCGCGCACCCGACCGTGCCGTCCGTCGACGGCAGCGCGGCCCTGCTCGAACTCGATTCCGCGCACGGCGCACGCGCCAATTCGTGGCACACCGACGTGACCTTCGTCGACGCGTACCCGAAGATCTCGATCCTGCGCGCGGTCGTGATTCCGCCATTCGGCGGCGATACCGTCTGGGCCAACACGGCCGCCGCGTACGCGCATCTGCCCGACCCGCTGCGTGCGCTCGCCGACACGCTGTGGGCGCTGCATACGAACGCGTACGACTATGCGTCGACGCACGTGCATGCCGACGATGCGCAACTGAAGCGCTACCGCGAAGTGTTCACGTCGACCGTCTACGAAACCGAGCACCCGGTCGTGCGCGTGCATCCGGAAACCGGCGAGCGCACGCTCGTGCTCGGCCACTTCGTGCAGCGGCTCAAGGGGCTGTCGGCGCAGGATTCCGCGCATCTGCTGCAGGTGTTCCACGAGCACGTGACGCGCCTCGAAAACACCGTGCGCTGGAACTGGCGGGAAGGCGACGTCGCGATCTGGGACAACCGCGCGACCCAGCACTACGCGATCAACGACTACGGCGATGCGCGCCGCGTCGTGCGCCGCGCGACCGTTCACGGCGACGTGCCGGTCGGCATCGACGGACGCCGGAGCGTCCTGCTGAAGGGGCCGGGCGCCACGCTGCAATAACGTCCACGTCCCGCGGCGGCGCCCTTTCCCGCGCCGCCGCGCCATTTCCCTGGAGGACACCCGCGATGAACCGCACGCCACCTGACCGACGCCTGCACGCGCAACGATGTCGTCCGTCTCTCCCGTTCACAACCGCCAGGAGCGTCGCATGAGCGCCCTACTCGAACCCGCCGCCCAGCCGGTCGACGTGATCCCGCTGTCCGCCCATATCGGCGCGGAAATCCGCGGCGTCGACCTCACGCAACCGTTGACCACGCCGCAGATCGCGGCGATCCGCGCCGCGCTGCTGAAGTGGCGCGTCATCTTCTTCCGCGAACAATTCCTCACGCACGAGCAGCATGTCGCGTTCTCCGCGCAATTTGGCGAGCCGACGGTCGGCCACCCGGTGTTCGGGCACGTCGACGGCCATCCGGCCGTCTATTCGATCGCGAAGCATCGCAAGGCGACGCGTTTCGAAGGCGAACCGGTGCGCCGGCCCTGGACCGGCTGGCACACCGACGTGACGGCCGCCGTGAACCCGCCGTGGGCGTCGATCCTGCGCGGCGTGACGATCCCGCCGTACGGCGGCGACACGCACTGGACCAACCTCGTGCGCGCGTACGAAACGCTGTCCGCGCCGCTGCGCGGCTTCGTCGATACCCTGCGCGGCATCCATCGCTTCACGCCGCCGCCCGGCGCGCGCGCGACCGGCGCATTCGACGACGCCGTCGAGCGCCGCCCGCTCGTGACCGAGCATCCGCTCGTGCGCGTGCATCCGGAAACCGGCGAACGCGCGCTGTACGTGAGCCCGAGCTTCCTGAAATCGATCGTCGGGCTGACGCCGCGCGAGAGCCAGGCGCTGCTCGAACTGCTGTGGGAGCACGTGACGCGGCCGGAATTCACGATCCGCTTCAAATGGGAGCCGCGCAGCATCGCGTTCTGGGACAACCGTGCGACCGCCCATCTCGCGCCCGTCGACATCTTCGATCTCGACTTCGATCGCCAGCTGTATCGCACGACACTGATCGGCGACGTGCCGGTCGGCCCCGACGGCCGGCCGTCGGTCGCACTCGAAGGCACGCCGGTCGAGGCCGCGGCCGCCGTCGCACTCAACTGACGCGGCGAACGCCGGCGCGTACGAACGCGCCGGCCCCCACTTCCGTCAATCGAGCCACACGCCGTCGAACCGGTGCCCGCCGAGCGGCGAGAACGTCAGCCCGTGTACGCGCTTGGAGATCGGCAGCGACACGATCGACGTCGCGATCGGCGTGAACGGCACCTGGTCCTTGAACACCACCTGCGCCTGCTCGTACAGCGCCGTGCGTTTCGCGACATCCGCGTTCGAACGCGCCGCCGTCACGAGCTGCTCGAAGTCCTTGTTGCACCACTTCGCGAGATTGCTGCCGTGCACCGCGTCGCAGCCGAGCAGCGTGCCGAGCCAGTTGTCGGGGTCGCCGTTGTCGCCCGACCAGCCGTACAGGATCGCGTCGTGCTGACCGTCGTGCTTCGCGCGGCGGTTGTACTCGCCCCATTCGTAGCTGACGATCTTCGCGCGCACGCCGATCTTCGCCCAGTCCTGCTGGATCAGTTGCGCCATCAGTTGCGCATTCGGGTTGTACGGGCGCTGCACGGGCATCGCCCACAGCGTCAGGTCGAAGCCGTTCGGAAAGCCGGCCTGCGCGAGCAGCGCCTTCGCGGCGCCCGGATCGCGCGGCGCGTCCTTCAGGCGCGGGTTGTACGACCATTGCGCGGGCGGCATCGGGTTCGTCGCGACCGTCGCGTCGCCGTTGAACACGGTCTTGATGATCGCCGTCTTGTCGATCGCGATGTCGAGCGCGCGCCGCACGTCGACGCGATCGAGCGGCGGATGCTGCGTGTTGTACGCGACGAACCCGACGTTGAAGCCCGTCCCCGAAAACAGCGTCAGCCTCGGGTCGCGCCGCACCGTCTCGAGATCGGCCGGCCGTGGAAACACCGACACCTGGCATTCGCCGGCCACGAGCTTCTGCAAGCGCGCGGCGGGATCGGGCGTGATCGCGAACACGAGGCGCGCGAGCTTCACGTCGTCCGGTTTCCAGTAGTCGGGATTCGCGTCGTAGCGGATCAGCGCATCCTTCTGGTACGTGCGCAGCAGGAACGGCCCCGTGCCGACCGGGAACTGGTTGATGTCGGACTCGCGATGGCGCGCGGCGAGCTGCCCCGCATATTCGGCCGACAGCACCGACGCGAACGCCATCGCGAGATTGCGCACGAACACGACGTCGGGCGACTTCAGCACGAAGCGCACCGTATAGTCGTCGACCTTCTCGATGCGCTCGATGTTGCGGTCGAAGCCGAGATCGCTGAAATACGGGAAGCTGACCGGATAGGCCTTGCGGAACGGATCGTCCGGGTCGAGCATCCGGCGGAACGTGAACACGACGTCGTCGGCCTGGAACGGTCGCGTCGGCGTGAACCACGCGGTGGTCTGGAACTTCACGCCGCGCCGCAGATGAAACGTGATCGTGCGCTGGTCGGGCGACACGTCCCAGCTCGTCGCCAGCGACGGCACGAGGTCGAGCGTGCCGCGCTTGAACTGCACGAGCCCGTTGTAGATCGTGTACGTGCTCGCATCGAAATCGGTGCTCGTCGTGTGCTGGCCGGGATCGAAGCCGGCCGGGCTGCCTTCGGAGCAGTACACGAGCGTCTTGCCGGCGGGTGCGGCGAGCGCGTGCGTCGCGGCGCCGGCCAGCAGCAACGACGCGGCGACGCCGCGAAGCACGGCGCCGGCATGCGGTACGCCGCGCGTACGGCGCGCGGCTGACGAAACGAAAGGATTCTTCATGGTGGCGGATGGAAGCAAGGGCTGTCATGCGAATGACGACCGCCGATCTTCGCGCGCCTCCCGCCGATCGCTTACCAATTAATTCCGCGTTGCTTATCGTCGCCGATGCATCCCGCTGCCGCTGCATCGAAAAGTCCATGCGAGCGGCGCATCCGTGCCGAACACCGCGGGCCGCCCGGGCACGCGCGACGAAACCGTCGAAACCGTCGCGACCGTTCGCGCGCCACCGCATGGCCTTCCGGCCCCCTGCAGGTTCTCCGGAATGGGTGCATCGTATCGGTTGGCCGACGCCGACACCCGCGCGCGGGAATCCGCCCCGTGCGCACGTGCCGGCACGGCGCGTCCGTGCGCGCCGCCCTTTCTGGAGGAACCACGATGCCGCTCAGCCCCGATACGCCCTCTCGTCCGGTGAAATCGCCGGGCCCCGATCATCCGATCCTGATCGAACCGCACTCGTCCCGCGTGATCGTGAAGGTGGCCGACAAGGTCGTCGCCGATACGCGCCACGCGCTGGTGCTGCGCGAGGCCAGCTATCCGGCGGTGCTGTACATTCCGCGCGAGGATGCCGACATGTCGCTGCTGCAACGTACCGACCACGCGACGTACTGCCCGTACAAGGGCGATTGCGCGTACTACTCGATCCCCGCCGGCGGCGAACGCTCGATCAATGCCGTGTGGACGTACGAGCATCCGAATCCGGCCGTCGAATCGATTCGCGGGCACCTCGCGTTCTACCCGGATCGCGTCGATTCGATCGAGGAACGCCTGCTCGTCAGCGAGTGAAAACGGTCGCGCCCGGCTCCACCGCGGGCCGGTATCGTGCGCCCGCTGATTTGCATATCAGCATTCGTTGGTTGGCCGCGGGCCCGCGCGGCCGTATCGTCCTGAATCCGGCGCGGGCCGGCCCGTTGCGTGCGTCGCCCGCATCCGGCCCGGTCCTGCGCCGGCCGCGCCGCCCCCGCGCGCGGTCCGTGAACCCGCACGCAGGACATTCCGATGAACGACACCCCGCACGCAGACCTTGAAACGAACCCGGCGAACCCGCGCCGCCGCCAGTGGCTGCACGGCGCGGCCGCCGGGCTGGCCGGGCTCGCGCTCGGCCCGCTCGCGGCCGTGCCCGTGCGGGCCGAGGCCAGCGGCACGCGGCTGCGCATCGGCTTCCAGAAATACGGCAACTTCGTCGTGCTCAAGGCACGCGGCACGCTCGAGAAGCGTCTCGCGAACCAGGGCGTCACCGTGCAATGGCTCGAATTCCCGGCCGGCCCGCAACTGCTCGAAGGGCTGAACGCCGGCGCGATCGACGTCGGCACGGTCGGCGAAACCCCGCCGATCTTCGCGCAGGCCGCCGGCGTCGATTTCGTCTACATCGGCAACGAGCCGCCCGCGCCGCAGGGCGAGGCGATCGTCGTGCTGCCCGATTCGCCGATCCGCACCGTCGCGCAACTGCGCGGCAAGAAGGTCGCGTTCAACAAGGGCTCGAACGTCCACTACCTGCTGGTGAAGGCGCTCGAGCATGCGGGCCTCGCGTACGCCGACATCCAGCCGATCTACCTGACGCCGGCCGACGCGCGCGCCGCGTTCGTGCAGCGCAGCGTCGATGCGTGGGTGATCTGGGATCCGTATCTGGCCGCCGCCGAACGGCAGCTCGGCGCGCGCGTGGTCGCGAACGGCGACGCTCTCGTGCGCAACACGCAGTACTACCTCGCGGCGCGCAAGTACGCGGCCGCGCATCCGCAGGTGCTGCGCGCGCTGCTCGACGAAGTCGACGCGGTCGATCGCTGGGCACGCGATCACGTGCCCGAGGTGGCCGCGCAACTGTCGCCGCTCGTCGGCCTCGACGCACCGACGCTCGAAGTCGCGCTCAAGCGCGCCGGCTACGGCGTGCAGCCGATCACGGACGCGACGGTCGCGTACCAGCAGAACATTGCCGACGCGTTCAGCACGCTGAAGCTGATCCCGGGCAAGCTGTCGGTGGCAAGCGCACGCTGACGCGTCACGATGCAGGCGTCGCGCCGATGCGCCGCCATTCGTCGTAGTCGGTGACGAGGCCCGCGTCGTCGGTTCCGATATCGGCCGCATACGTGCCGCTCTCGTAGCGATACACGTGCGGCGCCGTGCGCGCATAGCGCTGCTCGCCGCGTACGATGTCGAAACCGGGGAAACGCAGCCACGCGGTGCGAATCTCGGCCGACTCGCCGACGGCGAGCGCCAGCCGCCGGATCGGCAGCGTATTGGTCGACGGACTGAAGCCGAGATCGATGTCGGTTGCGCCCGCAAGCATCGGCGCCTCGACGCCGTCGATCGTCCACTGCCCGGCATCGCAAGCGATGTCCCATTGCCGTGGCGGCGCCGTGCCGGTCCACCGCGTCACGCGCGCCGAACGGGTGAGCCAGTCGGCGCCGCATGCGATCGCGTAGTCGATCCGGAACGGCGTGCCGTCGAGCGCGCCCGTCACCGCCCCCGACAGCGCGATGCCCGTTTTCGACTCGTCGAGCCGGCACCATTCGGCCGCCTGCCACGTCTGCACGATCTGCCATGCGACGCAGTGCGTGCGTCGGGCGTCATTCAGTTGCGTCATGTCGGGCCTCCTGTCGTGTCGCGCGGAAGAAGGCCGATTTTCGCTCACCGTGCGGATGAACGCACGCGGCTTCGGCGGTGCCACGGGCGCACCGGCCGATAGTCAGTATCGGCCCGACACACTCCGTCGCCCCTTCGCCGCTTTGGTACCATCCGTCGATCGGTAAAAATCGAACCGGAAGACACGAGGCGCGACTTCATGGATTTGTTGGCGACGATGCGCATCTACGTGAGGGTCGTGGAGCGCGGCACGATGTCCGGCGCGGCGCGGGATCTCGACATGGGCCAACCGGCCGTCAGCGAGCGCATCGAGAAGCTCGAAAAGCACCTCGGCACGCGACTGCTGATGCGCAGTGCCCGCACCCTCGCGTGCACGGAGGAAGGCCGAATTTTCTACGAACGCAGCAAGGCGCTGCTCGAAGCGGCCGAACTGGCCGTTGCGTCGGTATCGAAGACGGAGCATGCGCTCGACGGCACGATCCGGCTCGCGGCGCCGCAATGTTTCGGCGAGGTCGTGCTGCCGGGCGTGCTGATGCAGATCCGCACCGCGTACCCGAAGCTGCACATCGACCTCGTGCTGAACGACGATATCGTCGATCCGGTCACCGAGGGCGTCGACATTTCGATCCGGGTCGGCCAGCTCGGCGACGGCGGGTTCGTCGCGTACGCGCTCGGCGCGGTGGGCCGCGTGCTCGTCGCCGCGCCGTCGTATCTCCGCCAGCACGGCCCGATCGACACGAAGGCCGATCTCGCGAACCATCCGTTCATCCGCGTGAAAGGCGTGTTCGCGAACGAACAGGTACCGCTGCAGCGCGACGGCGGCGCAGTCGAATACGCGCGCATCCGCACCGTCATGACCGCCAGCCACTGGCGCCCGATGTTCGATACGATCACGGCGGGCGGCGGCATCGGCGTGGTCCAGCACCCGGCTTGCACCGATGCGCTCGCGCATGGCCGGCTCGTCCGCCTCCTGCCGTATTACGACGTTCCCGACTTCGCGCTCAATGCGCTGGTGCACGCGCAGCGCCCGCTGCCGCCACGCGTGCGCGCCGTCGTCGACCTGCTGAAGAAGGAAGTTCCGCTGCTGCTGACGAAGCATCGCCGGTAGTCGCCGCCCTGCGCCGCCATCACGCCTGCAGCGACTTCCCCGGCTCCTTCACGTGCGCATCGACTTCCATCTGGTAAAAGCGCGCGCTGACGAAGCCGAACAGCGTCCAGCCGAGGAACACGCACAGGCCGCCGAGCATCAGCGCCTGCTCGCCCGAACTGAACAGCGCATAGAAGCTGTACGCGGTCGCGACCATCGCGACCACGTTCGTCACGAGCGCCTTGCCCGGCGGTACCTTCGCGACCTTCTGGATCGTGATCAGCGCGGCCATCGACATCACGTAAGGTACGAGGTTCGTGACGACCGCGAGATCGACGATCTTCTGGAACTGGCTGCTCAGCTCCGGGCTGATCGTCATCAGCGCGAGCGCGACCTGTGCGACCAGCAGGATCACCATGCCCACGATCGGCGTGCCCGTGCGCGTGGCACGTGCGAACACCGGCAGGAAGTAGCCGACGTCCGCCGAGCTCTTGAACACCTGCGCGACCGTAAACTGCCAGCCGAGCAGCGAGCCGATGCACGCGATCACCATCAGCGCGGTGACGATCGTGCCGACGGTCGGCGTGAACATCGTCGCGAATGCGATGCCGAACGGCGCGTTCGACTTCGCGAGGATCGCGTTGGGCACGATCCCCGCGATCACGTTGGTCGACACGATGTAGAAGATCGCCGACGCGATCGTGCCGCCGAGCACGGCGATCGGCACGTTGCGCTCCGGATTCTCCACGGCGTCCGAGTTCGCGCACGCCGATTCGAGCCCGAGGAACGCCCACAGCGTCACCGCGATCGAGCTGCCGACGGCCGCCCCGAACGGCATGTCGTGCGGATTCCACGCGGCGCCCCAGGTCGCGCCGCTGAACCAGAACCAGCCGATCAGCGACACGACGACCACCGGAATGATCACGCCCCACACGGTCACCGCGCCGATCCGGCCGGTGATGCGCGAGCCGCCGAAATTCGCGACCGTCGTCAGCACGAGCAGGAAGATCGTCCACAGGCCCGTCTGCAGCGGCGACAGCGTCGCGTCGAACAGCACGGTGCCGTAGCCGACCGCCGTGACGCCGATCGCGACGTTGGCGATCACGAGCGACAGCCCGTACGTATAGTTCGCCATGTAGTTGCCGGCCTTGCCGAACGCGTACTCCGCGTAGCCGCCCATCCCGCCCGGCTTGCGGCTCAGCATCCCGCAGCGCGCGAACGCATAGGCCAGCGCGAGCGAGCCGCCGGCCGTGACGATCCACGACAGCAGCGAGATCGTGCCGACCTGCGCGAGCTTCGACGGCAGCAGGATGATGCCGGAGCCCATCATGTTGACCGCCGTGAGAATGGTGAGCTGCCAGACGTTCATCCGGTGTTTCTGCGCGGCCGCCGGGGCCGCGCCGGACACGCGTGCTGCATTTTCCATGGTGTCGATCCTTCGATGTGAGGCCGCCGCGCGGCCGGTCGCTCGTTCGCCCGGTCGGGCGTCAGGCCGTCAGGCAGTACACGCGGTACGTACCGTCCTCGACCTCCACGCCATGCGTGTCGTGCGCGAACCCCGGGAACCGCCGGTCGTACGCTTCGAGCGCCTTCAGGTAGCCGAGCACCGGACCGCCAGCCGGCCCCGCGTTCTCGCCCGGCATCAGGAGCGGAATGCCCGGCGGATACGGCACGACGCCGGTGGCCACGGTACGCCCGGCCAGCTCGTCGAGCGTCACCTGCTCGATGCGACCCTGCACGAGATGCTCGTACGCGCGCACCGGGCTCATCTCCGGCTTCGGCAGGATCGAGAACGCCTCCGACATCAGCCGCGTCGTGCCGAGCTGCTCCATCGCCGCGAACATCGTGTCGGCCAGGTCCTTCAGCCCCATGCCCGCATAGCGCGAGCCATGCTCCTTCGCGAGCGACGGAATCGCCAGGTCGAGCGGCAGGTTCGCGTCGTAGTCGCGCTTGAAATCGCACAGCGCGCTGACGAGCGAACCCCACTTGCCCTTCGTGATGCCGATCGAGAACAGGAACAGGATCGTGAAATCGGTCGTCTTCTCGACCACGATGCCGCGCGCATCGAGATACGCGGTGACGACGCTCGCCGGGATGCCGACCGGCATCAGGCCGCCGGCCGGCGCGACGCCCGGCGTGACGATCGACACCTTGATCGGGTCGAGCATGCAATAGCCGTCCTCGATGTTGCCGAAGCCATGCCATTGCGCGCCCGGGCGCAGCACCCAGCACGCCGGATCGCTCGCGAGCAGTTCGGGCGGCGCATCGTGGAACGGCAGCGTGCGGCCCGTGCGCGCCTCGAGCACGGTGTCGGGCTGCCAGCATTCGAAGAACCAGTCGCCCTTCGCGCCGAATTCGCCGTTCATCCGCGCGATCATCTGCCGGAACGCGACGGCCTCTTCGATCGACTCGCGCGTCAGCGCGGCGCCGCCGGGGCCGTCCATCATCGCGGCCGCGACGTCGTTCGACGCGATGATCGCGTAGTTCGGCGACGTCGACGCATGCATCATGAACGTTTCGTTGAACTGGCCATGCGGAATCGGGCTGCGGCCGTCGCGCACGTGGATGTAGGACGCCTGCGACAGCGCGGTCAGCAGCTTGTGCGTCGACTGCGTCGCGAACACCGTCGGCCGGTCCGCATGATGGTCGCGCGGGTCGCCGTGCATCGCATGGCGGTCGCGATAGATCGGGTTGAAACGCGCGTAGCCGTACCACGCCTCGTCGAAGTGCAGCCGGTCGACGCTCGCGCCGAGCAGCTCCTCGACGCGCGTCACGTTGTAGCAGAGGCCGTCGTACGTCGAGTTCGTGACGATCGCGTGCTTCGGCTGGCGATCGGCCAGCCCGGCCGCGAGCGGGTTCGATGCGATCGCCTCGCGGATCGCCGTCTGCGTGAGGCGCTCCGAGGCGATCGGTCCGATGATCCCGTAGCGGTTGCGCGTCGGCACGAGGTACGTCGGGATCGCGCCCGACATCGTCATCGCGTGTTCGGCCGACTTGTGGCAATTGCGGTCGCACAGCGCGATCTGGTCGCGGCTCACGCTCGCCATCAGGATGATGCGGTTCGACGTCGACGAGCCGTTCGTCACGTGATACGTGCGATGCGCGCCGAACACGCGCGCCGCGTAGCGTTCGCTTTCGCCGATCGGGCCCGAGTGGTCGAGCAGCGAGCCGAGCTCGCCCACCGAGATCGACAGGTCCGAGCGGAACAGCGATTCGCCGAAATATTCGAAGAACGCGCGGCCGACCGGCGATTTCAGGAAGCCGGTGCCGCCCGTGTGGCCGGGCGTATGCCACGAGTATTCGTACACGCGCGAGAACTTCGCGAGCGCGCCGAACATCGGCGGCAGAACGGTCGAGCGATAGCGTTCGATCGCCGCGTGAATGCGCCCGCCGATGAAGTCGGCCGTATCCTCGAGCAGCCACACGAAATCGTCGACCTTGCCCATCACCGCGGCCGGTACCGACGACGCGACGCTGCGGTCGGCCAGCAGGAAGATCGGCACGCTGCCGTTGCGATGCCGGATCGCGTCGACCACGGCCTCGGACGGCCCGTGGCCGTCCACGCCGAGATCCCAGTCGAGCAGCACGCACTGGATCGACGGATCGGAGCGGAGCAGCACGATGGCATCGTCGGCGGACGTCGCCGTCAGCACGTCGATACCGCGTTGCGCGAGCTCCGCGCTCAGCGTGCGGACCGCACGCCCGGTCGCGGTTTCCTGCGCGATCTCGTCGTCGACCAGTAGCGCACGCATGCCGAGACGGCGGATGCCGCCGACAGAAGTATTCATGATGTTGCCCTCGCTGTTGCGTTGCTTCGATTGGTATTGTTCGTCTCACGAGCACGCGGACAGCAGGCCACGGGCAGCGGCATGAGACGCTCGCCATTCCGGCTTGATTCGCCGTCCAATTCGGAGCCGACTATGCCATGGATGCCTTTCGATGAAAAGCTGACGATTCGGTGAAGCCATCGACGCGTTTCAAATCGGATTTCATCATTGGATCATTTTTATGTGCGCCGCAGCACGCCAATTTCCGATTATTTGATCATGCTCATGCCGCAATGGCATTTCGATCCGGTCCGATTGAGTTCGTATGTTTTTGTTGCTACGATCGGCTGCGCCGGGCACGGCCCGATCGCGGCTGTGCCGCGCCGCACAAGGGTCCTGATGCAGTGCGCAATCGGCAATCGGCATTCGCGGGACCGTTTTCAATCGGCTGTAGCGCGTATCGGTTCGCGATTGCGTCCTGGCGCGAATACGGCTCCCGTTTCAGGTCATTTACCGGAGAGTTCGCGTGAGCCTGTTGAAAATCGCAGTCGAGCCGGCGCTGATCGGCGCCTTCCTCACCACGCACGAACAGGTCGACGTATTCCAGACCGATTTCACGAATATCGCGGCAATCGTCGTCGGAATCGATTCCGCGGAAAAGGTACTGAAAACCGTCGAAAGAACCGGTTTCGCGATTCCGTTCTTCGTCGCGGTCGAGCCCGACCAGGAAGTGCCGCCGTCGGTCCTGCCGAGCGCGAGCGGCGTGATCCAGCTTCGGCACGGCGGCCGCCATTACTACGGCCGGCAGATTTCCGCCGCCGCCGACATCTACAGCGAGAACCTGCTGCCGCCGTTCTTCAAGGTCATGCGCGAATACGTGCAGCGCGGCTACGTCGAATTCGACTGCCCGGGCCACCAGGGCGGCCAGTTCTTCTCGAATCATCCGCTCGGCCGGATGTTCTTCGATTTCTTCGGCGAAACGCTGTTTCGCGCGGACCTCTGCAACGCGGACGTGCGGCTCGGCGACCTGCTGATCCACGAAGGGCCCGCGCTGGAAGCGCAGCGCAACGCCGCGCGCATCTACAACGCGGACAAGACATACTTCGTGCTGAACGGCACGTCGACGTCGAACAAGGTCGTCACGAGCGCGCTGCTCGCGCCCGACGATCTCGTGCTGTTCGATCGCAACAACCACAAGTCGGTGCACCTCGGCGCGCTCGTGCTGTCCGGCGCGCGGCCGGTCTACCTCGAGACCGCGCGCAACGCGTGGGGCCTCATCGGCGGCGTCGACAGCGCGGCGCTCGGCGAGGCGCGCATTCGCGACGCGATCCGCGACGTCGCGCCCGAGCGCGCCGACCTGCCGCGCCCGTTCCGGCTCGCGGTGATCCAGCTGGGCACCTACGACGGCACGATCTACAACGCGCGCGAAATCGTCGACCGGATCGGCCATCTGTGCGACTACATCCTGTTCGATTCGGCGTGGGTCGGCTACGAACAGTTCATCCCGATGATGCAGGACTGCTCGCCGCTGATGCTGACGCTCGGCCCCGACGATCCCGGCATCTTCGTCACGCAATCGGTGCACAAGCAGCAGGCCGGCTTCTCGCAGACGTCGCAGATCCACAAGAAGGACAGCCACATCGAGGGCCAGAAGCGCTTCTGCGATCACCGGCGCTTCAACAACGCGTACATGATCCACGCGTCGACGAGCCCGTTCTACCCGATGTTCGCGGCGCTCGACGTCAACGCGCAGATGCACGCGGGCCCGGCCGGCAAGCGCCTGTGGCGCGACTGCGTCGCGCACGGCGTCGACGCGCGCAAGCTGCTGCTGAAAACCTGCCGCCAGATCCGCCCGTTCGTCCCGCAGCAGGTCGACGGCCGCCCGTGGGCCGACCATCCGACCGAGCAGATCGTCGACGACCTGCGCTTCTTCCGCTTCCATCCGGCCGACACGTGGCACGGCTTCGATGGCTATGCGGACAACCAGTATTTCGTCGATCCGTGCAAGCTGCTGCTGACGACGCCCGGCATCGATCGCGACACGCACGAATACGCGGCGTTCGGCGCGCCGGCGCCGATTCTCGCGCGCTACCTGCGCGAGCACGGCGTCGTGCCCGAGAAGGCCGACCTGTACACGATCCTGTTCCTGCTCACGCCATCGGAGAGTTTCGGCAAGCTGCAGCATCTGGTCGCGCACCTCGCGCAGTTCGAGCGCCATCTCGACCAGGACACGCCGCTGCGCGAAGCGATTCCGTCGCTGTGCGAAGCGTATCCGGAGCTGTACGGCACGATGCGCCTGCGGCAGCTGTGCCAGCGCATGCACGACTTCTACCGCAGCCACGACATGAAGCATCTGCAGAAACAGATGTTCCGGCGCGCGCAGTTCCCGAAGCAGGCGATGCTGCCGCAGGCCGCGAATGCCGAGCTGATCCGCAACAACGTCGAACTCGTGACGCTCGACCGCATCGAAGGCCGGATCGCGACCGAAGGCGCGCTGCCCTACCCGCCGGGCATCTTCTGCGTGGTGCCGGGCGAAGTGTGGGGCGGCCCGGCGCTCGACTACTTCCGCGCGCTCGAAGCCGGGATCAACGCGCTGCCGGGCTTCGAGCCGGAAATCCAGGGCGTGTACCTGCAGACGAAGCCGGACGGCACCAAGCAGGCATCGGCGTACGTGGTCGCGGCCGGCGCGGACGCGTCGCGCATGTAGGTCCGGTGGGCGGCTGCACGCCGCCCGCCGTCTGTTCCGGAGACGACCGCCCGGCGCCGCGACGGCCGCGCACCGGCACTTGCGCATGGTCCGACCGTGCGGTACCGCCCTCCTTTCCGGGATAACCGAAGCCTCGCCTCGAAACCCATCCGTCGATTCGATCCGATGCGGCCCCGCCCCTGCCCGGCGCCGTCGCATCGCGCGTACAGGAGGGGTTTGCGTTGGACGTTCGCGTGTATCTGCTGGCCGCCGCCGTGTTCCTGGCCGGCGTTGCCGAAAACATCTGCGTCGGTATCCTGCCGGCGATCTCCGCCGGCCTTCACGTGTCGATCGCCGCTGCCGGACAGCTCACCACGATATTCTCCGCCGTGTTCGCGCTCGCCGCGCTCGTGGCCGCCTCGTTCGTCGCACGGGTCGAACGGCGCACCGTGCTGCTCGCGGCGCTCGGCGCGTTCGCGGCCGCGAACCTGGGCGCCGCCGCGAGCCCCCGCTATGCGAGCCTGTTTGCCGCGCGCGTGCTGATGGCCGCGAGCTGCGCGACGCTGATCCTCGTCGCGACGCGCTTCGCGGCCGAACTCGCGCCGGCGTCGCAACGCGGCCGCGCGATCGGCATCGTGTTCATGGGGATCAGCGCGTCGCTCGTGCTCGGCGTGCCGATCGGGATGCGCATCACCGAATGGGCCGGCTGGCGCGCGATGTTCGTGTCGATCGCGATGCCGGCGCTGCCGCTCGGAATCTGGCTCGCCCGCCGGCTGCCGCGCATGGCGCCTGCCGCGGCCCGCGCCTCCGGCGTGCCGTCGTATCGCGCCGTGCTGGCGCGGCCGCGGCTGCTCGCCGCGCAATGCGTATCGATCGCGATGATCGGCGGGCATTTCACGCTGTTCGCGTATCTCACGCCATATCTGCAGGCCGTGCTGTCGCCCGGCGCGGCCGCGCTCGAAGGGCTGTACGTCGCGTTCGGGATGGCCGGCGTGACCGGCGCGTGGCTCGGCGGGCTCTTCTCGGATCGGCTCGGCGCTTCGCGCGCGCTGTGCGCATGCCCGGCCGTGTTTCTCGTCGCGATGGCCGTGCTACCGGCGGCCGGTGCGTCGCCGCTCGCATTCGTGCCGGCAATGATGCTGTGGGGCGGCATCAGCTGGTCGATCTCGCCGATCGTGCAGAACTATCTGATCCACACCGCGCCGTCGCTGGCCGACGCGAGCGTCGGCATCAACGTGTCGGCGATGCATGCGGGCGTCGCGCTCGGGTCGGCGTTCGGCGGCGTACTGGTCGGACGCAATGCACTGCTCGTTACACCGTGGGCCGGCTGCGTGCTGGTGGCCGTCGCGCTGGCATGCGCATGGGTCGCGGCACGGCCCGCGCGGCAAACCGTGCGCGCGTCGTGAATCGTGCCGGGCGATGTGCTGCACCGCCCACCGTCTCACCACGCCTGCCGGTAAATCTCCAGCGCGTCTGCTTCAGTCACCTCGCGCGGATTGTTCACGAGCAGGCGCGTCTGCAACATCGCGTCCGACGCCATCCTCGGCAGATCGGCCTCGCCGATGCCGACTTCGCGCAGCGTGCGCGGAATGCCCGTCGCGACGATCAGCCGGTCGATCTCGGCGATCAGCGCATGCGTTTTCGCCTCGTCACTGCCGGTGGCCGACGGCGCGACGATGGCTGCCAGTTCCGCATACAGCGGCGCGGCGGCCGGCGCATTGAAGCGCAGCACGTGCGGCAGCACCAGCGCGTTCGACAGCCCGTGCGGCACGTGGAAGATCCCGCCGACCGGATAGGCCAGCGCGTGCACGGCCGCGACCGGCGCATTCGCGAACGCCTGCCCCGCGAACATCGCGCCGACCAGCATCGCTTCGCGCGCGTGCCGGTTCCGGCCGTCGTCGCACGCGGCAAGCAGGTTGCGCGACAGCAGCGTCAGCGCGTGCGTGGCCAGCATGTCGGAGACCGGATTCTTCAGCCGTGCGGACGTATACGCCTCGATCGCATGCACCATCGCGTCGATGCCGGTGGCGGCCGTCGCCGCGCGCGGCAGGCCGAGCGTGAGTTCCGCGTCGAGGATCGCGACGTCCGCGAACAGATGCGGCGACACGACGCCCATCTTGCGCGCCTCGCCGACCGTGACGATCGACACCGCCGTGACCTCGGAACCGGTGCCGGCCGTGGTCGGCATCTGCACGAGCGGCAGCCGCGCGCTCGCGACCTTGTCGACGCCGTACATGTCGGCCAGCGCCTGCTGACCCGGCGCGAGCACCGCGATCAGCTTCGCGACGTCCATCGACGAGCCGCCGCCCAGGCCGAGCACGATCTCGGCATCGGCCGCGACGGCCCGCTCGGTCGCGTCCAGCACCACGTGCTCGGGCGGATCGGCGATCACGTCGTCGATCACGGTGACCTGCCAGCCGTGCGCGGCGAGGCTCTCCAGCGCGGGCGCGAGCACGCCGCTGCGATGCAGGAACGCATCGGTGACGACGCACAGCCGCGCGAGCGCCGGAAAGCGTTCGCGCAACAGCGCGCCGAGCCGGCGCGCGGCGCCGAATTCGACGATCTGCGTCGGCACGGTACGGAATTGAAACGGATTCATCGGGTACCTCCCGGTGGCGTCGCCGTGCCGGTGTCCGGCTGCACCATGTAGCGCGACACGTCGCGGCGATCGAGCAACGGCATGATCGCCCCGATTCCGATCCGCTGAAAATGCGGCGTTTCCCGATGTGCGTCGAGGCCGTCCGCATCGCGGTAGCGCTCGAGGATCACGATGTGGTCGGGGTGCTCCGGCGACCGGAAATACGCGTAGTCGAGGTTCTTGGGCTCGGCGCGCGTGGCCGGCGCGAGTTCCGCGAGCAGTTCGACCACGCGGTCGCCGTTGCCGGGTTTTGCGAAGTAATGCGCGATCACCTGCAGATAGGGTTCGTTCATGCTGGGCTCCAGGTTCGACACAAGCCCGTCACGCCGACGGGTCGAAATTCCACCACGCGCTGTCGCTCGTCGATACCGCGACCGCGCCGTGCCGCCGCGCGCTGCGCACGTCGTCCGCGTTGCCGACGAATCCGGACGCGACGATCGGCGGCAGCGCCTGCCGGTCGGCTTCGCTCAGGTGCGCGAGCATCGGCGCCGGCATCAGCTGCACCAGGTTCGGATCGCTCTGCTCGATCGCCTTCACGCTGCGCGGCCACGTCGAACGGTCGGTCACGAACACCTTCTGCATCGTGATCAGCCCCGCGCGGTTCGCGCGCTGGATCGTCGCGACGCGCGTCGACACGACGCTCGCGACACCGATATCGGCCAGATACTCGACGCCGCCCTTGTCCTGGGACAGCCCGTCGCAACTGTCGATGTTGACGATCACGAACTTGCCGGCCCGGGCGAGCGCCGCGACCACCGCCTGCAAGCGCCGCAGGTCGACGTTCGCGACGATGCCGACCTCGGCCGCGCTGTCGACGAAGCTGTCGGCCTGCTCGACACCGTACAGCGTGGCGATGACGGGATGACGGGCGAGACGCGCGCCCAGCGACTTGTCCATGACGTTTACCGGTCGACGTGCGGGCCGGTCTCGTCGCCGAGACCGAGCTTGCCGGGGTTGAGGATATGCTTCGGGTCGAGCGCGCGCTTCACCGCCCGCAGCACCGGAAACGCGGTGCCCAGCGAATCGCGCATGTACGGCGCACGCAACAGCCCGACACCGTGGTGATGGCTCAACGCCGCATTGTATTGGATCAGCACCGCGTTCGCCGCGTCCCACGCCGCGCGATACCACGCGGCCCGCTCGGCCACCGCGACGTCGCCGCGCAGCGAGAAATACAGGCACGCGCCGTCCGCGTACGCATGCGACTGGTGCGCGGACCCGGCCAGCGTGCCCGGCACCGCCTGCAACGCGGCCACCACGTCGCGATAGATCGCCGCGAGGTCGCGCCAGCGGCCGCACATTTCCAGCGTGTCGGCGACGAAGCCCGGGCTGCGCTTGAAGCCTTCCGCGCTCTTGCCGGTCAGGTAGCGGGTGTCGAGCCACTTCTCGAAGATCGCGTCGCCATCGAGCTTGTGCCCGCTCGCGTCGCCGACGCGCGCGCCGATCGCCATCGCCGCATCGACCATCTCCGGCGCGCCCTCGTCGGCGATCAGCAACACGTTCGTATCGGGCAGGCCGAACTGCACGCCGCTCTCGAGCGCGTCGTAGAGCCGAAGCGCCGCCGGATTCGCGCCGCGCTGCAGGATCTCGCGGCACGCGTCGAGGCCGGCCGCGAACGTGTCGAAACCGTACGCGAGCGCACGGCCGTAGTCCGGCAGCCGATGCAGTTTCAGGCGCGCACGCACGATGATGCCGAGCGTGCCTTCGCTGCCGATGAACAACTGCTGCAGATCCGGGCCGACCGCCGCGCGCGAATACCCGCCCAGCGTGACGAGGCTGCCGTCCGCGAGCACCACGTCCATGCCGAACACCATGTCCTCGATCTTGCCGTAGCGCGTCGACAGTTGCCCCGCGCCGCGGCACGCGATCCAGCCGCCCACCGTGCTGATCCCGAACGACGACGGCCAGTGCCCCATCGTCAGCCCGTGCTCGCGCTGCAGCGTGGCCTCGAATACGTCGCCGAACATGCCGGCTTCGACGTCGACGATCTGGCTCTCGGCGTCGACGCCGACCAGCCGGTTCAACCCGCACACGTCGAGCACGATGCCGCCGCGCACCGGCAGCGCCGCACCCGTCACGTTGCTGCGGCCGGCCGACGCCGTGACCGGCAGCGTCGCCGCGTGTGCGATGCGCATCACGGCCTGCACCTGCTCGACCGTCGACACGCGCACGACGACCGCGTGCGGCGTCGCGGGCCGGCCGCCCGTCTCCGCGACCATCGACGCGGCCCACCAGTCGCGCGTCCACGCGACGACGTCGGCCGGCTGCACGAGCACCTCGTCGGCCACCGCGCGCAGCGCGTCGACCTGCTGCGGCGATACCGTGACCGGCGCCCGCTGCATGCCGGCCTCGACAGGCGCGCCGCCTGTCGCGGGCAGGTTCAGTGCGTAGGGCGGCGGCGTATGCGCGCCGACGACGTAGTTGCCGCGGTTGTAGCCGCGCTTGATGGCTTCCTTGCTGATCATCCGTTTTCTCCGATGAGGATGGCTTTTTCGAGTGCGACGGCGGCGACGTAGTCGCGCACCTGGCTGGCGACGGCCGCGTCGGACAAGCCGAGCTCCGCCTGAAGGATGGCGCCGACGCGCGGCGCGGCGCGTGCCGACGCGTCGCGCGCCATCAGCCGCGCGCGGGTGCGGCGCGACAGCACGTCGTCGACGCTGCGCGCGAATTCGTGGCGTACCGCATAGAGCACTTCCGCTTCGCTGTACGGCAGCCCTTCGACGATCGGCGCGAGCAGCGACGGCGTCGCATCGGCGAGGTCGCCGACGAAGCGCGCCTCGGTGCCGTAGCGTTCGCCGAGATGCGCGGCGAGCCCGCCCGATGCGACGATCGCCTGCGGGTCGTAGCCGGCCGCCCCGAGCAGGTACGCCGATTTCGTGCGGCAGCGCGTGCGGCGGCCGAGCAGCTTGCCGACCGTATCGATGGTCTGCTCGGCCATGTGCCGCGACGTCGTCAGCTTGCCGCCGACGATCGTCACGAGGCCGTCCGGCGCGACATGGATCTCGTGATTGCGTTTCATCTCGATCGTCTTGCCGCCGGGCGGCCCGACGAGCGGCCGGCATCCGGCGATGCTGCCGACCACGTCGTCCGCGCTCAGGTCGACTTTCAACGCGGAGCGCGCGCCTTCCAGCAGGAAATCGAGTTCCTGCCGCGTGCAGTGCACGTCGTCGAGATCGCCGTCGTAGTCCTCGTCGGTCGTGCCGAGATACGACACGTTGCCCCAGCGCGTGATCGTCGCGCGGCGGTTGCGGCCCGGCACGGGGATCGTCACCGTGCAGTCGTTGCGGATCTTCAGCCACGGAATCGCGACGTGCACGCCCTTCGCAGGCCGCACTTGCAATCCAGATGCGTCGCCCTTGCGTGCCCCGGTCCAGTCGCGCAGCCACACGCCGGTCGCCATCACCACCACGCGTGCCCGCACGCGCCGCTCGCGGCCGTCGGCGTGCACGATCGCGCCGTCGACCTTGCCGTGGCCGTCGCGCGTCAGTTCCACCACGCGTGCATGATTCGCCACCGCCGCGCCATGGAAGGCGGCCGTGCGCACGAGGTTCAGCGTCAGGCGCGCATCGTCGACGCGCGCGTCGAAGTACAGGAAGCCGCCCGTCAGGTAGGTTTCGTTGAAGGTCGGGCAATGCGACAACACCTCGGCCTTGGTCAGCTTCTGGTGCAGGATGCCCTCGCGCCAGCCGCCGGCGATGTCGTAGGTCCACAGCAGGCTTTCGAAGGCTTTCGCGAGACGCCGGTCGAACACGCCTTCGCGCTCCATCACCGGGAACAGGAACGGCAGCCGCTGCACGAGATGGCGCGCGTTGCGCCGCAACCGCTGCCGCTCGAGCAGCGAATGGCGCACGAGCCCGAGATTGCCCTGCTCGATGTAGCGCAGTCCGCCGTGCACCATCTTCGACGATTTCGACGACGTGCCCGACGCGAAATCGCTCTTCTCGACGAGCGCGACGCGCAGCCCGCGCAGGCTCGCGTCGAACGCCGCGTAAGCGCCCGTCACGCCGCCGCCGACGATCAGTACGTCGAACGTATCCGTCTCGAGTCGCGCCAGATGCTCGTCGCGGTTCACGCGTAGCGGCTCCGTGGCCGTCATGCCGGCCCGGTCCGTGCGGGGTTTTCTGGATGGCAAAAACATCATGCTGGTCGTTCTCCGTGCTTACGCATGAGCAAAATCGGCCGCGTGCGCGAGCTCGGACGCGATCCGCGCATGCCAGGCCGCGCGCCGCCGCTGCCGGCTGTCCGCATCGATCGACGGTTCGAAGACGGCGTCGGTGACGAGCGTCGCACGGGCCGCCTCGAGCGATTCCCACAGCAACCCCGACGCGCCCGCGAGAAACGCCGCGCCGCGCAGGCTCGCGCGATCGCCGTCGCGCATCCGGCGCACCGGCACGCCGCTCACGTCGGCCTGGATCTGCAGCAGCGTGTCGCTGCCCGCGAGGCCGCCGCCGACGATCAGCTCGGACACGCCGGCCCGCGCGACCGCCTCGTTCGCCTCCATGCACGACGCGACCGAATGCGCGATGCCTTCGAGTACCGCATGCGCGACCTCGGCCTGGGTCGTCGCGATCGAGATGCCGGACAGCAGCGCACGCGCGTTCGGCTCCATCCTCGGCACGCGCAGGCCGGTGAGCGCCGGCACGAAGGTCACGCCGCGCGCCGACCCCACGGTGCCAGCCAGCGCGCTGATCTGCGCGGGGTCGTCGAACCAGCGCAACTTTTCGCAGACCCAGCGCAACGCCGAGCCGGTCGTCGCGACGAAGGT
The DNA here is from genome assembly GCF_024730645.1 of Burkholderia sp. EMB26. Classification (NCBI taxonomy): domain Bacteria; kingdom Pseudomonadati; phylum Pseudomonadota; class Betaproteobacteria; order Burkholderiales; family Burkholderiaceae; genus Burkholderia; species Burkholderia sp. EMB26. The sequence goes on along the minus strand of NZ_CP078071.1, from coordinate 57,803 downwards.
TTCGAGCGAGTAATGCGACACGCCGCCGTGCCGCCGCGCGGTCATCGCCAGCGTGCCGTCGTGCGCGTGGCCGGGTTGCGCATGCGATCCGGCGTCGGGGCGCGCCGTCCCCGTCAGCAGGTCGACGAAGCTACCGGTGCCGTGCACGCACATCGCCTGGCCGCGCTCGACGCAGCCGAGGCCGACCGCGCCCGCGAACTGGTCGCCCGCGCACGCGAGGATCGGCACGTCGATGCCGAGCACGTCCGCGCGCGTGTGGCCGAACGCGTCGGCGTCCTCGCGCAGCGCCGGCAGCAGTTCGCGCGGAAAGCCGAGTGCGTCGAGCCACGGGTCGAAATAGCGATGCTCGCCGAGCAGGTACGCGCTGGCGGACGTCGCGTTGGTCGGCGTCGTCATGCACGCGCGTGCCTCGGACAGATGCCACAGCAGCCACGTGTCGATCGTGCCGAACGCGAGACGGCCGGCGCGATGCGCATCGGCCACCGCGCGCGACGTACGCAACTGGTGCACGGCCCACAGATACGGCGAGCGCACCCCCGCCGGCCGGCCGACCTGCGGCACCAGCACGCGGTCCCAGTCGGCCGCGAGACGGTCGAGCTCGGCCGCATGGCGCGTGTCCTGCCAGACCATCGCGGGCACGAGCGCGCGCCCGGTCCGCGTGTCCCACAGCACGGCGGTCGCACGCTGCGTCGCGAGCGCCAGCGCGACGATGCGCACGTGCTGTTGATGCGCCTGCGCGAGCGTCGCACGGCAGACGGCGAGCGTCTTGTCGAGGATCGCGTTCGCGTCCTGTTCGACGACGCCGGGCTGCGGGCTCTCGACCGACAGCGGCAGGTATTCCAGGCACGACACGTGGCCGCTCGCGTCGACGAGCGCGGCGCGCGTGCCGGACGTGCCTTCGTCGATCGCGAGAATGGCGTTTCGGGATTCGGTCATCGCTGCGTTTTCTCGATGGCGGGTTTCAGGAAGGCCGACGTGGCGCGGCCGTCGTCGCCGAAGTGCGGCGCGTCGGGTTCGTTGTCGGGATTGACGGTGGTGCGGGTCGGATCCCAGCGGATCGCGAAGCAGATCGCGCTGGCCACGCACGGCACGATCGCGAGGATCAGGAACGTGTGTTCGAGGCCGTAGCGCGCACGAAACAGCGGAAAGACCAGCAGGCCGAGCGCCGCGCCGATCGAGCCGAGCGCCCCGACGATGCCGTTCGCACCCGCGCGCAATTCGCCGCGAAACGACAGCGACGACAGGCTCTTGCCGTTCGCGCCGGGGCCGGCCGAGTGGAACAGGATGAACAGCGACGGCACGACCACCGACAGCCACAGCGGCATGCGCGCATGAAACAACCCGAGCGCAACCAGCATCACGCAGACCGCCGCGAAGCCGAACGCCGACGCGCGACGCAGCCCGACACGGCGGCCGACCGCCGACGACGAGAAGCCGCCGACGATCCCGAACAGGTTGAACACGAGCGCGCCGAGCGTCGCGTAGACGAAGTCCTTGCCGAACAGCGCCGCGCTGATCAGCGGCAGGTACCAGCCGATCGCGAAGTATTCGATCGACTGGCCGATCTGCACGGTCGCGGCCAGGATCGTGCGCGGCAGGTAGACGCCGCGAAAGATCAGCAGCACGTTCGCGAGGCCGCGCGTGGCCGGATTGACGATGGGAGTACGTTCATGCGCGGGCGCGGCGACGAATGGCTGCCCGTAGATGCGCGTCATCGCGCGCGCCGCCTCGTCGAGCCGCTCCTTGCGGGCGAGCCAGATCGGGCTTTCGACGAGGAATGCGCATTGCAGCGCGAGGATCGCGATGCCGAACACGGCGGTCGCCGCCACCGAGTAGCGCCAGATCGAATCGCCGACCTGCCAGGCATGAAACAGCAGCGCGAGCAGCAGGTTCAGGCACACGGCCGTGTACCACATGCCCTGCCAGGTATTGAGTCGGCTCTTCAGGCGGCCCGGCGTGAATTCCGCGAGCATCGCCATCGCGATCGCGAAGTCGATGCCGTACGCCATCCCGACGAAGAAGCGGCCCGCGAGAATCGTATTGAAATCGGGCGCGAACACCACCAGCAACGCGCCGATCACCGACAGCAGCTTCGCGGCGATCAGCGGCCGCACGCGGCCCCAGCGGTCGGCCATCCAGCCGCCGATCGGGTTGAACGCGATCGCGACCCACGACGCGAACGACGTCATCCATGCGACCTGTGCGGCCGACAGATGCAATTCGTGCGTCATCGGCCCGAGGCCGGCACTCAATGCCGAGTTGGAAAATGCGTCGAGAAACAGCCCGCCGAGCGACAGCCACCAGACGAGTCCCGCCCTGCCCGCGATACCGGGGCGCGTGTCGAGAAAGGAGATGACGTCTTCAATGCCATGAAGCTTGACCGCGATCGTTTGCACAATCGGCCTCCGTATATTTGTTCTGTAAGAGGCTCGACATTGCAGATGCGATCGACGCATGGAGAGACCATCTTACAGATAGTCTCTTATCTAGATCTGCCTGCGCAATTTACGGCGGGCAGCGCGCTGGTGTCAAGCGCGGTCGGTTGTGCGATGCAGCGACGCGCACGTCGGCGCTCCCCGCAATCGTTGCGTACGCAACGTCATCTCCCGGCTGGCCGCGCGCGGTCAGCCACCTGTTCACCACGGCACCGTGCGCCCCAGATAGTCGAGGTATTCGAGCCCGGGCCGCGCCCGCTTCGCGAGCAGCACGTCGACGAGGCTCGGCACGCTTTCGTCGATGGTCAGGCGTGCGTCGGGCCCGCCGAGTTCGGTGCGGACCCAGCCGGGCGCCATCAGCGCCATCGCGCGGCGCGTATCGGCCTGACGCGCCGCGAAGCTGCGCATGAACTGGTTCAGCGCGGCCTTGCTGCCGCGATAGACCTCGCGCATGCCGCTGACGTTGTTCGCGACGCTGCCCTGCCCCGACGACATCGCGCCGATCAGCCCGTCGTCGGTCACCAGATCCTGCAGCGTCTCGATCGCGCGCATCGGCGCCAGCGCATTCGTGATCATCACGCGTACGAATTCGTCGGTCGTCACTTCACCGATCGTTTCGTTCGGATCGTTGGTCGTGCCCGCGTTCACGAACAGCATGTCGAAGCGCCGGCCCGCCAGACGCTCGCGCAGCGCGGCCAGTTGCGCGGGCGCGCAGATGTCCAGCGTGCCGATCTCGAGCCGGCCGTCGAACCGCTCGGCCAGCTCGTGCAGCTGCGTGCGCCCCGATTCTGCGCGCACGGTCCCCGTCACGTTCCAGCCCTTGTTCAGGAAGGCCTCCGCCATCGCGAGCCCGAGGCCGCGCGACGCCGCGACGAGGAGGATCGCGGGCGCGTTGCGTCGATTCGATTCAGTCGATTGCATGGTTTTTGCGTTTACCGTGTTCGTCATGCACCCACTATAGGCGTGCACCATGACAGGCGCCAGACGCACCGAATGCAATCCATCGTTGCATCAAACGCCATGTCACACCTCGCAGTGGCGTATCCTGTCCACATGGAAAACATCGACCTGAACCTCGTCACCGCGCTCGACGCGCTGCTGTCGGAGAGCAGCGTGACCGGCGCCGCGCGCCGGCTGGGCCTGAGCACGTCCGCGATGAGCCGCACGCTCACGCGGCTGCGCGCCGCCACCGGCGATCAACTGCTCGTGCGCGCCGGGCGCAGGCTCGTGCCGACCCCGCACGCAACCGCGTTGCGCGACCGCGTGCATGCCGTCGCGAGCGACGCGCGCGCCGTGCTGCGGCCGGCGACGGCCGACGTCGACCTCGCGACGCTCACGGCCACGTTCACGATCCGGGCGGCCGCGTCGTTCATGGAAATGCTGGCCGGCCCGGTCGTGGCCGCGCTGGCCGACGTCGCGCCGCACGTGCGTATCCGCTTCGTCCCGAAGCTCGACAGCGATCCGCAAGCGCTGCGCGACGGCACCGTCGACCTGCAAATCGGCAAGCGCGGCGACGACGCGCCCGAGCTGCACACGCGGATGCTCTTTCACGACTGGCACGTCGCGGTGGCGCGCGTCGGGCATCCGCTGTTCGCGTCGGCCCGGATCACGCCCGCGCGCTATGCAGCCTGCCGTCACGTCATCGCGGCCCAGTTCGGCGATTTCGACGGACCGGCCGACGACTCGACCGGCCAGGCCGGCCCGGGCCCCGCCGTGCACGTCGTCGTGCCGGGCTATCCGGACGCGATGCGTGTCGCGGCCAGTACCGACCTCGTCGCGCTGGTGCCGCGCTCGAGCCTCGGCAACGCGTGCTCGCCGGGGCTCACCGACGCGCTCGGGCTGCGCAGTTTCGAGATCCCGGTCCGCTTGCCGGCGATCCTGGTGTCCGCGCTGTGGCATCCGCGCATGCACGGCGACCCCGTGCATCGCCGCCTGCGCGATGCGGTCATCGCCGTCTGCCAGCGCGCGTATCCGGATTCGCGCCCGCCACGCACGACGACGCGCGGCAAAGCAACGCGCGCAGCGGGCTGACGTCGCGCGGCTCACGCCAGCCGGCCGCCGTCGACTATTGCGGCACGGCCGGGCGGCGCCGGCGGGCCCTTCGGCTAAAATGCCGCACTTTCCACCTTGTCCGGCCCGCTCGCCATGCAACCCGCCTCCTCCGCCCAATCCGCCTCCCATGGCGCCGACGCCGCAGAATCGGCCCGCGACCTCGTCTACGGCCCGAACGACCGGCCGGCGCCGATGGTCGCCTTCGTCGCCGCGCTGCAGCACCTGCTGGCGATCATCGTGCCGATCGTCACGCCGGGCCTGCTGATCTGCCAGGCGCTCGGCGTGTCCAGCCGCGATACGACCCTGATCGTGTCGATGTCGCTCGTCATTTCCGGCATCGCCACCTTCGTCCAGTGCAAGCGCTTCGGCCCGCTGGGCGCCGGCCTGCTGATCGTCCAGGGCACCAGCTTCAACTTCGTCGGCCCGCTGATCGCCGGCGGCAGCCTGATGGTCAAGCAAGGCACGCCGGTCGAGACCGTGATGGCCGCGATCTTCGGCGTCGTGATCGCGGGGTCGTTCGTCGAGATGGGCGTGTCGCGCATCCTGCCGTTCGTGAAACGCCTGATCACGCCGCTCGTCACCGGCATCGTCGTGCTGCTGATCGGCCTCACGCTGATCAAGGTCGGCCTCATCAGCATGGGCGGCGGCTACGGCGCGATGGCCAAGGGCACGTTCGCGAGCGCGGAGAACCTCACGCTGTCGGGCCTCGTGCTCGGCACGATCATCCTGCTGAACCGCGTGCCGGTCGTCTGGGTGCGCAGCACCGCGCTCGTCATCGCGCTTGCGATCGGCTACCTCGCGGCCGCGTTCCTCGGCCGCCTCGATTTCACCGGCATGCACCAGGCCGCGCTGTTCCAGGTCCCGACGCCGCTGCACTTCGGCATCGGCTTCTCGTGGGCGCTGTTCGTGCCGATGCTGATCATCTATCTCGTCACGTCGCTCGAAGCGATCGGCGACGTGACGGCCACCAGCAAGATCTCGAACGAGCCGGTCGAAGGGCCGGTGTGGATGCAGCGCATCAAGGGCGGCGTGCTCGTCAACGGCGCGAACTCGCTGCTGGCCGGCGTGTTCAATACGTTCCCGAGCTCGGTATTCGCGCAGAACAACGGCGTGATCCAGATCACCGGCGTCGCGAGCCGCTACGTCGGCATCTGGATCGCGGGCATGCTGGTGGTGCTCGGCCTGTTCCCGGTCGTCGCCGGCGTGCTGCAGGCGGTGCCGGAGCCGGTGCTCGGCGGTGCGGCGATGGTGATGTTCGGTGCGGTGGCCGCGTCGGGCATCAACATCCTCGCGGGCGTCCACCTCGACCGCCGTGCGCTGCTGATCATCGCGGTGTCGCTCGCGCTCGGCCTCGGCGTGTCGCAGGTGCCGGACATTCTGAACAGCCTGCCGCATGCACTGAAGAACGTACTGGAATCGGGCGTGGCGACGGGCGGCATCTGCGCGCTCGTGATGAACTGGTTCCTGCCGGAAAAGAAGTAAAGGCAAACGCGGCACGAACCGCATGACGGCGCGGCACGCATGACGGGCCGCGTCGTTCGACCGTCGTCCGCGAACGTCAAATCGGGTCAGGCTGCCTTGGCCGATCGATCCGCGCTGGTTAGAATGGCTCCATGCCCCAAACGCGAGCGCCCACCCCCTCCGCCGAAACGAGCGCCGTCCCGATCAAGGAACGCGCGACCGTCGTCTGCTACCGCGACGAGCAAGTCCTGCTCGTCGCGCGTGCGTCGTCGCGCTGGGCGCTACCGGGCGGCACGATCAAGCGTGGGGAGACGCCGCTCGAAGCCGCGCATCGCGAGTTGTGCGAAGAAACCGGTGTGACCGGCCAGCATCTCGTGTACTCGATGCAGTTCACCGGGCTCGCAAAAATCCATCACGTGTTCTTCGCGGAAGTCGGCCCGGACCAGACGCCGCAAGCGAACAACGAGATCGAGAAATGCAAGTGGTTTCCGATCGACGGTGTCGATGCGCTGCGCGCAAGCATCCCGACGAAACGGATCGTCGAACTCGTCTACAACCACGAAATCCGTAAAGCGTAGACATCGGCGCGGCGAACGCATGCACGCGCAGCCGGCGAACTCGAGCCGATTTTCGTGGATCAGCGGCACGCGTGCGCTCAATGCGAGCGCTTTCTTCGCAGTTCGTGCGTGGAATAGACGACGAGGAAAACGCCTAGCATCGCGACGCCGGACGCCATGAAGTCGTTCGCGCTTCCCGAGCTGTGCAAGGATTGCGGGAAGATGCCGAGACTCAACCCTGCCGCCGCGAGAAACAATCCTGCAGCCACACCCCAGATCGGTCCGGCGGTCTTTTCGATTTTATTTTTCATACAGCACCCGTCTACAGTCATGACCTGAACGGTATCGGCAAAAACGCGCGCGTCTACCTTCAGTCATTTCACTATAGCCGGGAAATAATTCCCGCACTTCTAGTGCTTTTCCCGATCAAGTTTGCGCGGTCGCGGCCGTTGCGCGATGCGGGCGCTCGACGCGGGCGCGCGCAGTCCGAAGCATGCCGAGTCGGGAGAAAAACGAGGTGGCGGAAGGCAGCAGGAGTCGAACCTACCCAGGAGCGTCTGACGCCCCTAACCGGGTTTGAAGCCCGGCCGTACCACCGGATACGAATGCCTTCCGTGGGGAAAAGAATCAAAAGAGCGAGAAGAACGACGAGCGCCTACGCCTGAATACCCACCCAACCGCTGTCAGGCCGCAGGTAGTGAAGATCGCGGTGGAAGCGAGTATACCCAACCCGATCGAAGAACTCGAGAATCTGGATCGCGCGCTTGCGACCGAGCCCCGTCGCATCGCGGAACGTCGCGGCATCGAGCCCGCCGCCGCGCGACGGCGCGAGATGCGCGACCAGTTCCGCCAGTTCCCGTGCGACGTCCGCGTGATAGAACAGGTCGCGCACGACCTGGTGCACGTCGCCGCGCCGCGCGAGCTTGCGCAGCAGCGTGCGCACCGCGTCCTCGGCCACGCCCGTATCGCGAGCCAGGTCGCGCACCCACGGCGGATCGAAGCGCCCCGCGTGGATCAGCGGCAGCAGTTGCTGCGCCAGCGCTTCCTCGCGCGGCTCGAGGCTCACCGAATGCGACGGCAGATGCAGCCACGGCCCGCTGCGCACGACCTCGCCGCCCGCCACCAGCGCCTCGACGAGCGCGCGCCACAGCGCATCGCCGACGAGCGGCGCCGCCATCCGCCGCAGGCGTGCGGCGTCGAGCCCCTGCTCGTCGGGCATGCGCTCGTGGTACGCGCGCAGCGTATCGACCGCCCGTGCCTGCAACGCACGCCAGTGCGCCCGCGAAATCACCGCGCCTTCATTCGACGCGGCATCGCGCTGCCCGATCGCCAGCGCGTCGTCCGGCAACCCCAGCGCATCGGGTGCGAATCCCGTCAGATGCGTGAGCGTCGCGCGTGGCATGCCGAGCGGCGCCTGCGCCAGCAGTGCATCGAGGCGCCCTTCGTCGAGCCACGCGGCGAGCGCATCGAGCCACGCACGGCGCGCCGGCGTGCGGCGCTTGCGCGCCGGCCCGAACGGATCGAGCACGCGGCCGCCGCCGACGGTGCGCGTTGCTTGCGGATTGCGAACGATGAAGCGGTCGCCCGGCAGCGCGAACACCGGTTCGTCGAACACCAGTTGCACGCACATCCGCTGGCCGGCCGCGAGCGTGTCGCCGTCGAGCAGCGCGACGTGAGCCACGCGATGCAGCGTGCCGAGATGCACATGCAGCGGCGCCCAGTGCGTCAACGTCAGCCCCGCGTCCGCGAGCAACGTCAGTTCGACATCAAGGCGCGGCGACGTCGCGACGAGCCGCGCATCGGCGACGGTATCGCCCCGCTCGACGTCGGCCTTGTCGACGCCGGCCAGATTCAGCGCGCAACGCTCGCCCGCGCGGCCAGCCTCGACCGGCCGGTTCTGCGCATGGATGCTGCGCACGCGGGCCGCGCCGCCGGTGCGCACGATCGCGAGCGTGTCGCCGGTCGCGACACGGCCCGCGAACGCGGTACCCGTCACGACGGTGCCCTGCCCGGCGAGCGTAAACACACGATCGACCGCGAGCCGGAACAGGCCGTCATCGCGACGCGCGCGCCACGCGATCGCCGCGTCGGCCAGGTGCCGCTTCAGCGCGGCGACGCCCGGATCGTCGGCCACCGTCGCGCGCGTTTCGAAGATCGGCACGCCGGCCAGCGTCGAATCGTGCAGCCACGCGGCGATCTCGTCGCGCACCTCGGCGACCCGCGCGGCATCGACGCGATCACATTTCGTCAGCGCGACGGCACCATGCGTGACGCCGAGCAATTGCAGGATCGCGAGATGCTCGCGCGTCTGCGGCATCACGCCGTCGTCCGCGGCAATCACGAGCAACGCGAAGTCGATGCCGCACGCACCGGCCGCCATCGTATGAATCAGCTTCTCGTGGCCCGGCACGTCGATCAGGCCGAGCACGTCTCCATTGTCGAGCGGCGTATACGCATAACCCAGCTCGATCGAGATGCCGCGCGCCTTCTCTTCCTTCAGCCGATCGGTGTCGACGCCCGTCAGCGCACGCACGAGCGTGGTCTTGCCGTGGTCGATGTGTCCCGCGGTCCCGACGATCATGCGGCGGGCCCCGCGAGCGGCACGCATTGCGCGACGAACGCCGCTTCGTCGGCCGCTTCGACGCAGCGCAGGTCGAGCCGCAGCGCGTTGTCGGCCACGCGGCCGATCACCGGGCGCGGCCATTCGCGCAGGCGTTTCTCGAGCTGCGCGAGCGCGCGGCCGCTGCGCTTGCCGTCCGCCGAGCGCACGACGAGCCCGGCGCTCGGCAACTGGTCGACCGGTAGCGCGCCGCTGCCGATCTGGCTGAACATCGGCTCGACCGTCACGTCGAAACCGCTGCCGAGCGCGGCCTGGAACGCCGGACGCACGCGTTCGGCGGCCTCGGCGATCTCGCGCTGCGGGCGCGTCAGCAGGCGCAGCGTCGTGAGCCGGTCGCGCAGGAATTCGGGCGACTGATACAGCCGCAGCACGGGTTCGAGCGCCGCGAGCGTCAGCTTGCCGACGCGCAGCGCGCGCTTGAGCGGATGCTTCTTGATCTTCGCGACGAGTGCGCGGTCGCCGACGATCAGGCCGGCCTGCGGCCCGCCGAGCAGCTTGTCGCCGCTGAACGTGACAACGTTTGCGCCGGCGGCGACGGTTTCCTGCACGGTCGTCTCGTGCGGCAGGCCCCATTGCGACAGGTCGGCGAGCGTGCCGCTGCCGAGATCGACGGCGACCGGCACCCCGCGCTCGCGTGCGAGCGGCGCGAGTTCGGCGAGCGTCGTCTCCTTCGTGAAGCCGCTGATCGCGTAGTTGCTGCAGTGCACCTTCATCAGCAGCGCCGTGCGCGGGCCGATCGCGGCCGCGTAGTCGTGCAGGTGCGTGCGGTTGGTCGTGCCGATCTCGTGCAGCTTCGCGCCGGCACGGCTCATGATGTCGGGGATCCGGAACGCCCCGCCGATCTCGACCAGCTCGCCGCGCGACACGACCACCTCCCGCTTCGTCGCGAGCGCCGACAGCGTCAGCAGCACGGCCGCCGCATTGTTGTTGACGACGGTCGCGGCCTCCGCGCCCGTCAGTTCGCACAGCAGATCGTCGATCAGGTCGTCGCGATCGCCGCGGCGGCCGGTCGCGAGGTCGAACTCGAGGTTGACGGGCCGCGTGAGCGCGTCGACCACCGCGCGCACCGCGTCGTCGGGCAGCAACGCGCGCCCGAGGTTCGTGTGCAGCACGGTGCCGGTCAGGTTGAACACGGTGCGCACGGCGCCCGCGCTCTGCGCGGCCAGCGTGCGCGCGACGGCCGCTGCGATGCGCGGCTCGTCCAGTGGCTCGGCCGCCGCGGGATCGTGCTGCGCGGCCGTGCGCCAGCGTTCCAGTTCGGCGCGCACCGCGTTCAGCACACGCGTGCGGCCATAGTCGTCGATCAGCGGTTGCAACGGTGTCGAGGACAGCACGCGCTCGACGGACGGCACACGCGCCAGCACGGCATTCAGTTCATTCACACCCGGTTCGGTCACGTCGTCGTGGCTCCAGTCTCATGCTTCGCAGTCGGCCGGGCCGGCGCTCGCGCCCCGCCCCGGCCCCGTGCCGTCAGTCCGCTTCGCGCGACACGTCCGGCCACAGCAGCGGGTTCGGCGAACTGCGCTGGTAGCCGGCCTCGTTCATCAGCAGGTCGAGCGTGAGACTCGCGAGATCGTCGGCCAGCGGCTCGAACTCGTAGTCCTTCTCCTGATAGCCGATCTTGCGATAGGTCTTGCACTCGTCGCACGATTCGGCCTTGATCGCTTCGCTGCCGCCTTCGATCCCGTGATACGCGATGCCTTTCGTCGAATCGCAGTGCGAGCACTTGGTACGCACCATGTGCCACTCGGTCGTGCACAGCCCGCACTGGAGGAAACGGTAGCCCTGATACTGGCCGCCGACCCGCACGACGCTCGCGACCGGATGCGTGCCGCACACCGGGCACAGCCCCGGCTGGTCGAGATACGGGACATCGGTCGGCGTCACGCGGCTCGCGAGGTCCGTCCACGCGACCTGCAGCGCGGCCATCAGGAACGGCGCGGTGGCCGGGTCGACCTCGGCGAAGCGCAGCGCGAGGATCGCGTCGGCCTGTGCGTCGAGCTCGGCGGGCGCCATCAGGCGCAGCCGGTCGAGCAGCTTCGCGAGTTGCGGATTGACGAGCCCCGCGCTTTCGACGCGGTCGAGCAATTCATACAGCACGGCGCGCCAGCGCGCATCGCGCTCGCCGTCGAGCGCCGGCACGAGCGGCATCGAATGTTCCTGTGCGCGTGCGATTGCTTCCTTCGACGGCAGCGGCAGCTCCAGCGCTTGCAGCGTCGCGTGCTGCGCGTCGGCGACGGTGGCCATCAGCCGCAGGTAGCCGCTGATCGGGTTCAGGTCGGCAAGCTTGCGCAGCCGCGCGGCGCGCGCCGCGAACGCGGTCGCGCGCTCCGGCAGGCGAAAGCGCGGAATGGCCGAATGATCGAGTGCCGAGATCTCGGTCGGTTCGAGAATGCGTTGTGTCACGAAAATTTCTTCCAAAAAACAAGCGCCGACGAATCGGCGCTCTTCAGGCGATTCCGGCGGTTGGCGGAGCGGTACGCCGCAATCGGCGTACCGCTTCCGCTCCGGTGCGTTATTTCACGCTTTCACGGAACCACTTCGGGTGATGCTTGCGGGCCCAGCCCAGCGTGACGGTGCCGCGCACCATCGCGCCGATCGAACCCTTCACCCACAACGCCGCGTAAATGTGCACGATGATGCTCGCGATCAGCACGAAGGCCGCCACGGCATGCACGACAGCGGCCGCGCGGATCACCCCGATCGGGAAGTAGAACGAGAAATAGCGCCGCCAGATCACGATTCCCGACAGCAGGAGCAGCAACAGGCACGCCACCAGCGTGAAGAATAGCAGCTTCTGTCCGGCGTTATAGCGCCCGACCGGCGGCAGCTTGTCTTCCTGGTTGGTCAGCACGTCGCCGATCTGCTTCAGCCATTGGCGATCGTCCGCATCGAGCGCATTGTGGTGCCAGAACCGCACCACGAGAATCGCGAACGACACGAACATCACGAGACCGACGAACGGATGCAGGATCCGCGTCCACTGGCCGCCGCCGAACAGCGCGGTCAGCCAGAACATCGACGGATGGAACAGCGCGAGCCCGGACAGCGCGAGCAGCACGAACGTGATCGCGGTGATCCAGTGGTTCGTGCGCTCGTTCGGCGTGTAGCGGACGATCAGGTTGGGGTCGTCGTGGCTCATTTCGCGTCCTCCTTGATGCGTCGTGCCTCGTCGCGGGCAGCGGCTTCTTCCTCGTCGGTGACCTCGTTCGGACCGACCCGCGTGTAGTGGAAGAACCCGGCCAGCGCGGTCAGCGCGAGGCCGGCGACCGCGAGTGGCTTCGCGATGCCCTTCCACAGCTTCACCATCGGGCTGATCGACGGATTGTCGGGCAGACCGTGATACAGCGACGGTTTGTCCGCGTGGTGCAGCACGTACATCACGTGCGTGCCGCCGACGCCCTGCGGGTCGTACAGCCCCGCATGCTCGAAGCCGCGCTCCTTCAGGTCCTCGATCCGCTCGGCCGCGTGCTGCTTCATGTCCTCCTTGGTGCCGAACACGATCGCGCCCGTCGGGCAGGTCTTCACGCAGGCCGGTTCCTGGCCGACCGCGACGCGGTCGGAACAGAGCGTGCACTTGTATGCGCGATGATCCTTCTTCGAGATCCGCGGCACGTTGAACGGGCAACCGGTCACGCAGTAGCCGCAACCGATGCAGTTCTCCTCGTGGAAGTCGACGATCCCGTTGTTGTACTGCACGATCGCGCCCGGCGACGGGCATGCCTTCAGGCAGCCCGGATCCTCGCAGTGCATGCAGCCGTCCTTGCGGATCAGCCACTCGAGGTCGCCCGCCGGGTTCTCGTATTCGGAGAACCGCATGACCGTCCACGAATGCTCGGTCAGGTCGGCCGGGTTGTCGTACACGCCGACGTTGGTGCCGACTTCGTCGCGCAGGTCGTTCCACTCCATGCATGCCGTCTGGCATGCCTTGCAGCCGATGCACTTCGATACGTCGATCAGCTTCGCGACGCTCCCGGTCACCGGTTCGCGCACCGTGGGCGGTGGCGTCGTGGTGGCCGAGACGCGCTTGATATCCAGCGATTGCAATGCCATCTCTTCCCCCTTACGCCTTTTCGACCTTCACCAGGAACGACTTGAATTCCGGTGTATAGGAGTTGCCGTCACCCACGGACGGAGTCAGGGTATTGGCGAGATAGCCGGGCTTCGTCAGGCCCTTGAAGCCCCAGTGCAACGGGACGCCGACCGTCTGGACCTTCTTGCCGTCGACCGTCAGCGGCTTGATCCGCTTCGTGACGAGGGCGACCGCGATGATGTAGCCGCGCTTGGACGACACCTTCACGCGCTCGCCATGCGCGACGCCGACTTCCTTCGCGAGGTCTTCGCCGATCTCGACGAATTGCTCGGGCTGGATGATCGAGTTCAGCCGTGCATGCTTGGTCCAGTAGTGGAAGTGCTCGGTCAGCCGGTACGTGGTCGCCACGTGCGGGAATTCCGCCACCTTGCCGAACGACGCACGGTCGTCCGGGAACACGCGGGCGGCCGGGTTGTTCAGCGCCTGCGGGTTGTTCGGGTGCAGCGGGTTCGCGGCGAGCGGCGTCTCGAACGGCTCGTAATGCTCGGGGAACGGACCTTCGTTCATCCCCGCGCGGGCGAAGAAGCGCGCGACGCCTTCCGGATTCATGATGAACGGCCCCATCCCGTTTTCGGGCGGTTCGTCCGCCTTGAAGTCCGGGATGTCGGCGCCCTTCCACGCGCTGCCGTTCCAGCCGATCAGCTTGCGGGTCGGGTCGAACGGCTTGCCGGCGACGTCGCACGACGCGCGGTTGTACAGGATCCGCCGGTTCGCCGGCCATGCCCACGCCCAGTTCAGCGTCTGGCCGATACCGGTCGGGTCGGAGTTGTCGCGCCGCCCCATCTGGTTGCCGGCCTGGGTCCACGCGCCGCAGAAGATCCAGCAGCCGCTCGCGGTCGTGCCGTCGTCCTTCAGTTGCGCGAACGCGGCAAGCTGCTCGCCCTTCTTCACGAGCGTCTTCGCCGGATCCTTCGGATCGGGCAGATCGGCGAGCGCTTTCCCGTTGAACTCCATCGCCAGTTCCTCGGGCGTCGGGCTTTCCGGGTTCGCGTACGGCCAGGTCAGGTTCACGATCGGGTCCGGATACTTGCCGCCGTCCTTCTGGTACAGCTTGCGCATGCGCAGGAACAGCCCCGACATGATCTCGAGGTCGCTCCTCGCTTCACCCGGCGGCTCCGCGCCCTTCCAGTGCCACTGCAGCACGCGGCTCGAACTCACGAGCGAGCCGTTTTCCTCCGCGAAGCAGGTGGTCGGCAGGCGGAACACCTCGGTCTGGATCTTCGACGGATCGACGTCGTTGTAGTCGCCGTGAGGCTTCCAGAACTCGGACGTCTCGGTCGCGAGCGGATCCATGATCACGAGCCACTTCAGCTTCGCGAGGCCAGCCGCCGTCTTCACCTTCGACGGCGCCGCCGCGAGCGGGTTGAAGCCCTGGCAGATGTAACCGTTCATCTTGCCGGCATTCATCAGCTCGATCGCCTGCAGCAGGTCGTACTGCTTGTCCAGCTTCGGCAGGTAGTCGTACGCCCAGTTGTTCTCGGCGGTAGCCGCGTCGCCCCACCACGACTTCATGAAGCTGACGTGGAACGCCTTGTAGTTCTTCCAGTAGCTCAACTGGTTCGGCCGCAGCGGCTGCTGCACGCGCTTCTTGATGTACGCGTCGAAGTCCTGCTCCGCCTGCATCGGCAGCGTCATGTAGCCCGGCAGCAGGTTCGACATCAGCCCGAGGTCGGTCAGCCCCTGGATGTTCGAGTGGCCGCGCAGCGCGTTCATCCCGCCGCCGGCGATGCCGATGTTGCCGAGCAGCAGCTGCACCATCGCGCCGGTGCGGATGATCTGCGCGCCGATCGAGTGGTGGGTCCAGCCGAGCGCGTACAGCACCGTGCCGGCGCGGCCGGGTACGGCCGTGCTCGCGAGCATCTCGCACACCTTCAGGAATTTGTCCTTCGGCGTGCCGCAGACCTGCTGGACCATGTCCGCCGTATAGCGCGCGTAGTGCTGCTTCAGCAGGTTATATACACAGCGCGGATGCTGCAGCGTCGGATCGATCTTCGCGAAACCGTCGTCGCCGCGCTCGTAGTCCCAGCTCGATTTGTCCGGGTACGCGTGCTTCTGCGCGTCGTAGCCGGAATAAATGCCGTCGTTGAACGCGAAATCCTCGCGCACGATGAACGAGAAGTCCGTGTAGTTCTTCACGTACTCATGCTGGATCTTGTCGTTCGTCAGCAGATAGTTGATGACGCCGCCCAGGAAGACGATGTCGGTGCCGGTGCGGATCGGCGCGTAGTAATCGGCCACCGAGGCCGTACGCGTGAAGCGCGGGTCGACGACGATCAGCCGCGCCTTGCGGTGCGCCTTCGCCTCCGTCACCCACTTGAAACCGCACGGATGGGCCTCGGCTGCATTGCCGCCCATCACGAGAATCACGTCCGCGTTCTTGATGTCGACCCAATGGTTCGTCATCGCTCCACGGCCAAACGTCGGGGCAAGACCTGCCACCGTCGGGCCATGTCAGACACGCGCCTGATTGTCGAATGCGAGCATCCCGAGACTGCGGATGGTCTTGTGCGTCAGGTAGCCGACCTCGTTGCTGCCCGCCGACGCGGCCAGCATGCCGGTCGTGAGCCAGCGGTTGACCTTCGCGCCGTCTTCGGCCGTCTCGACGAAGTTCGCGTCGCGGTCGGCCTTCATCAGCTTCGCGATGCGGTCGAGCGCGTCGTTCCACGAGATGGGTTCCCACTTGTCCGAGCCGGGCGCACGATACTCGGGGTGCGTCAGGCGGTTCGGGCTGTGGATGAAGTCGATCAGGCTCGCGCCCTTCGGGCACAGCGTGCCGCGATTGACGGGGTGGTCGGGATCGCCTTCGATGTGGATGATGCTCGGCTGCGCATTCTTCGCGCCGTCTCCGAGGCTGTACATCAGGATGCCGCAACCCACTGAACAGTAAGGACAGGTGTTGCGCGTTTCGACGGTGCGCGCCAGTTTGTACTGTCGGACTTCGGCCAGCGCTTCGGACGGAGAAAAGCCCATCAGGGCAAGACTCGATCCGGCAAGCGACGTGGCCGTCACCTTCAGGAACTGGCGCCGGGACATTTGTAGCATGGCGGTCTCGGCGTTATTGTGGGGTGGGGTGAAACTGAAAGGAATTATAGACAGTTCAGGCAACTATGATCGAATCCTCGGATCAATACCGATATGTCCGATTAACCTGCGATGATCCGCGTTCCGCGCGCAACCGAACCGTCATGAAACGACAGATCACTTCAGAAGCCACCCGTCTCGCCCAGCAGCAGGCCAACTGGGCCCTCACCGCGTTCAAGCGCTTCTCGTCCGACCGCTGCTCCGCGATGGCCGCGGGCATCGCGTTTTTCTCCGCGTTCTCGCTCGCGCCGACCCTCGTGATGGTGATCGCGGTGGCCGGCTGGTTCTACGGCGACGACGCCGCGCGCGGCCAGGTGTTCGAGCAGGCGCATCAGCTGATCGGCGACGACGCGGCCGCCAGCATCCAGACGATCGTGCAGAACGCGCACCGCGCGGGCGAACGCGGCGGCATCGCCACGCTGATCTCGTTCGCCGCGCTCGCGATCGGCGCGTCGGCCACGTTCGCGTCGCTCAGCGCGGCGCTCAGCGTGATCTGGCCGGCCACCGAAAGCCGCTGGTCGAGCATGCTCGGGCTGGTGCGCGTGCGGCTGATCTCGTTCGGGCTCGTGCTCGGCGTCGCGTTCCTGCTGATCGTGTCGCTCGTGCTCGACACCGCGATCACCTTCATCGGCACCTGGCTGCTGGGCAATTCGCCGTACGTGGTCGTCACGAACGTCGTGCAGTTCTTCGTCGGCATCGCGGTGCTCGCGGCCGCGTTCGCGTCGTTGATGAAGTTCCTGCCCGACGCGCGCGTCGCGTGGCGCGACGCCGCGATCGGCGGCATCGTGTCCGCGATCCTGTTTTCCGGCGGCAAGAAGCTGTTCGCGCTGTATCTTGCGCATGCGGGCACCGCGAGCGCGTTCGGCGCGGCCGGGTCGTTCGCGGTCCTGCTGATGTGGCTGTACTTCTCCGCGATCGTGCTGCTGCTCGGCGCGGAATTCGCGGCCGCCCGCGGCGACGCGCATCGGCCGGCCGCGAATCCGGCGCCGGCCGCGGCCGCTCAAGCGACTCGCGCCGCTCGGCCCGATCCCGCCGCGAATCGCCCGCGCGACGACTGATTCAGCCCGCCGAAGACGGCCGCGCATCGATCCCGCCCGTACCCGGCACACCCTCCCGCTCGCTTGCAACCCCGTGGTTCGCCGCGCATTCGCGCGGCGTCGACGCTTGCCTGACACGTCGGCGTGCATGCACCTGCAACCGCAAACGTTTGCACACCCTCATTTCCTTGCTGCAACGGGCCGAAACAGGGGGTCTGCCGCCATATGCATCAGCGATTGAAACAATCGCACCGCAGCAATTGTCAACTATTTCATAAACAGGAACAGTGCCTGATGTGCTTGATATATATGGACTTTTTCCTGCTGTTACCTTTTCGAGACACTTTATTTTTTAAGCTTTCTTGCGTGTATGGCACTGAGCTATTCTCCAATCCGCAACAAATAACGATGAATCACTTGCGTGGAGAAACTCAACGATGAAGAAACTTGCTCTCTCGACCCTCTCGCTCGCCCTGCTGGGCGCCGCTGGCGCCGCTCAGGCTCAGTCGAGCGTGACGCTCTACGGTGTGATCGACACGTCGATCACGTACGTTCACGGTAACGCCGGTCAAGGTAACAATTCGTGGTCGATGGGTAGCGGCAACCTGCAAGGCAGCCGCTTCGGCCTGAAGGGTTCGGAAGACCTCGGTGGCGGCCTGAAGGCGATCTTCCAGTTGGAAAACGGCTTCAACTCGGCATCGGGCGCACTGGGCCAGGGTGGCCGCATGTTCGGCCGCCAGGCGTTCGTCGGCCTGCAAAGCGACCAGTACGGTACGCTGACGCTGGGTCGCCAGTACGACCCGCTGGTCGACCTGGTTCAGGCAGTCACGGCTGACAACTACTTCGGCAGCGTGTTCGCCACGCCGGGCGACGTCGACAACAACGACAACAGCCTGCGCGTCAGCAACGCGATCAAATACACGTCCCCGGTGTTCGCCGGCCTCCAGTTCGAAGGCATGTACGCACTCGGCGGCGTCGCCGGCTCGACCGGCAAGGGTCAGACGTGGGCCGCAGCCGCAGCCTACAACAACGGCCCGCTCGGCGTGGCTGCCGGCTACTTCCACGCGAACAACGCATCGGCGCTCACGGCCGGCAAGCGTAGCGGCTGGACCGGTACGTCGGACGCAATCTTCGACGGCGACTCGGGCACGACCTTCATCAACAACGCGTTCACGTCGTCGACGTCGATCGGCATCGCGCAAGTGGCAGCCCAGTACGCATTCGGCCCGGTGACGGTCGGTGCAGGCTACAGCAACGCCCAGTACAAGGCTGACGGCGCGTCGACGTTCGGCACGAACCAGAAGTACAACACGGGTCGCGGCTTCGTCACGTACCAGGCATCGGCACCGCTGCTGCTCGGCCTCGGCTACATCTACACGAAGGGTAGCGGCGACAACAACGCCAAGTACCACCAGGTTTCGCTCGGCGCGGACTACTCGCTGTCGAAGCGCACCGACGTGTACCTGGTCGGCGCATACCAGCACGCAAGCGGCCACAACGCAGACGGCAGCGATGCGCAAGCGTCGATCGGCTCGTACGGCATCGCCGGCAAGAGCTCGCAGGAAATCGTCGCACTCGGCCTGCGCCACAAGTTCTAAGAAGTACGTTTCCGGTGTGCATGGCGTCTCCGACGCCTTGTCGCCGACCTGGAAAGCCAGCCCCGGTTTCGGCCGCGGCTGGCTTTTTTTCGTCCGCCTCCGGCTCGCGGGCCGGCAGCGTCTGCACGGCCTCCGCGCGACAGCCGGGCCCGACATAGGTCGGCCGGTCGGCAGCGGCCCCTGGCCGCTGCCATGCCCGCGCAACCCGGTTTCCACGGCCCGGAGAGCTCGCCGTTTCCGCCAAGGACGACTAACATCCGCACTGCCGGCACCGCCCGGCCCGACCGATGCGGGATTGGTTCGCGCCGCGTGTCGATTTCGGCGGGCGTCGTCCGTCGTATCGATGGCGGCACGTGGTTTGCCCCGGACCCATACAGACAGGAGATTCGTCATGACGATTCAGAAGATCACGCCTTTTCTCTGGTATTCGACGGAAGCCGAAGAAGCAGCGGCCTTCTATGCCGGCATCTTTCCGGATTCGCGGATCGTGCGCGTCACGGCGGTGCCCGGCACCGACGGCACGCGGATGGTCGAATTCGAGCTGTTCGGGCAGCCGTTCTTCGCGATGAGCCACCCGCGCACGGAGACGTTCAACCACGCGATCTCGCTGCTCGTCAGCTGCGCGGACCAGGCCGAACTCGATCGCTACTGGAGCGCGCTGCTCGACAACGGCGGCACGGCCGACGGCTGCGGCTGGCTGCGGGATCGTTATGGCGTGTCGTGGCAGATCGTTCCGGAAGCGCTCATTCCGATGATGGCCGACCGCGACACGGTCAAGGCGGGGCGCGTGGCCGCGGCGATGATGCAGATGACCAAGTTCGACGACGCCGCGCTGAAGGCCGCCTTTGCGGGCACCGCGGGCTGACCCGGCGCACCGGGCCGCGCATGCGTGACGCCGCGCCGGGTCGCGTGCACGCGCTCGGCTCGACGGTGCGCGCATGCCGCCGGCTCGCGAGCGTTCGCTATCCGCGGCCGGCCGGCAAACCGGTAGCGTGCATCGTCGGCGCGAACTGCTACGCCGACAGCATCGACTCGATCGTCCGCCGCGCGTAGCCGATGAATTCCGCCAGCGGTTCGCCCGACAGGATCGCCGCGCCTGCGTCACCATCGAGATAGGCCGCACGCGCAGCCGCCAGAACCGGCCGGTGCGCGTCCGGCAGGCGCGCCAGCACCCACGCCGCGGCGACGTCCTTCGGCGCGATTTTGCCGGTCGCGGCGCTATACCAGATGCGCGCGAGCGCGAGCACGATGTTGCACGCGTCGTCGCGCCAGTCGGGTTCCGCCTGCCACTGCGCCACGGTAGCGAGCAGCGCGGCGACGAAGTCGCGCGCGGGCACCGGCTCGAACAGCACGTCCGCGGGCGGGCCGACCAGCGCGATGCTGTGCTCGCGCGCCTTCGTCAGCAGGATGGCCAGATCGTGATCGACGAGCGGCGGCTCGACGATGCCGGCGTCGAGGTCGCTGCGCAGCCATTCGCCGAACTGCAGCTCGCGTCGCGCCGGATGACGCCACGGCACCACGTCGCCGTGCGCGACGACCGTGACCTCCAGCGCACGCATGCCGCCGCTGCAACCGGGCGGCGCAGAAGCACCGAGCAGGTCCGACATCAGCGCGCGTCGCGCCGCTTCGTCCGGGCGCACCGCCACCGTCACCAGCAAATCGATGTCGCTGCGCGGTTTCAGGCCGCCGTCGAGCGCCGATCCGAACAGGTGGATCGCTTCCAGCGTCGCGCCGAGATGCCGTTCGATCACGACACGTGCGGCGGCGACCTGTGCGGCGATGTCGTGCGGGGTGTCGTCCGTCACGATGACAAATCTCGCGATGCGCTCGCGACGGAACGCGCGGCAACAACGCGGCGCGCGAATGAAACTCGCGGCTCGGCGATGCGGATGCGGATGCGCGACTTGCGATCCGCCGCACATCGTGCGTCGGCCAAACCCGGCATCGCCGGGCGATCCGTTCGCCGCCGCGCGCTTTGCGCGACGCAATAAAAATCCCCGCACGCTTTCGCGTACGGGGATCTCGGGACACTGCAACGGCTGCCGACATGCATTCGGCAGTCGTTGCGCGGCATTACGCTGCCGCGTCCTTCAGCTTCTTCAGCGCACGTGCCTTCACGCGCACGCTGGCCGGCTTCGCCGGGAACCAACGCTCTTCGCCCGTGAACGGATCCTTGCCGAAGCGCTTCTTCTTCGCCGGCACGACTTGTGCCGTGATCTTCAGCAGACCCGGCAGCGTGAACTCGCCTGCGCCCTTCTTGTGAACCGAGCCCAGCACGACGTTCTCGAGTGCGGCGAGCACTGCCTTGACCGCCTTCACTTCGACAGCCGCGCGCTCAGCGATGTGCGTTGCGAGCGATGCCTTCGTGAACTTGTCCTTCAGCGGCGTCGGAGCAGCCGGTGCTGCCTTTGCGACAGCCTTCTTGGCCACTACTTTCTTCGCGGGCGCAGCCTTTTTGGCAGCCACTTTCTTGGTCGCCGGTGCGGCAGCCTTCTTGGCCACCTTTTTTGCGGAAGTCGCCATGTTTCTCCTACCAGGTGTGGTCGTTGGATACACGAAGCGTGCAACGCGCGCGCTTCAACGCCGGATTCTACAAGCGCCTTGACGCTTCGTGCAGTACTTTTATGCGTTTTCGCGGGGTTTCCCGCAGGTTTTGTTGCGCGCGACCGACTTCATCGACACTCGAGCATGAAAAAACGCGTGTACGTATGGGCTCAAACAAGCCGAACGCGAATTACGTTCGATATTTGCGCACCTATACTGGGCGCGCTCAATGCCCGGATGCCTCCATGCGCGAAGTCAGATACGTCAAAGGACTCGACGGCCTGCGAGCCCTCGCCGTCATCCTCGTTTTCCTGTCCCACAAGGGCCATGTCCTTGCCGTCGACGTCGGCAAGCTCGGCGTGTGGACGTTTTTCCTCATCAGCGGATTCCTGATCGTCGGCGAGTTGCATCGCAACCGTCAGGCGGTCGAATGCGGCACCATGACGCGCCGCCACGCGCTCGCGCTGTTTCTCGCGAAGCGCGCGCTGCGGATCTTTCCCGTGTATTACCTGCTGCTCGCCGCGCTCGCGATCGCGCACGCGCTGTTCTACCAGCGCGGCGTCAATCTCGGGCTCGCCTGGCACGCGGTGTTCCTGTCGAATTACTGGATCGGCGTCGTCAAGGACGGCTGGCCGGGCTCCACGTCGCATTTCTGGAGCCTCGCCGTTGAACAGCAGTTCTATCTGATCGCACCGCTCGCGCTGCTCGCGGTGCCCGCCGCGCGACACGTCGCGCTCGGCGTCGCGGCCGTCGCGCTGTGTGCGCTCGCGCATCTCGCGCTCTACCTGTCGGACGCGTCGCCGGTGCTGATCTACGCGTTTTCCCCGTGGAATTTCGCGTTGATCGCGCTCGGCGGCGTCGGCGCGATGGCGCTCGCCGATCGCGGCGCGGCCGCCGCGCGCCGCGTACCGCCCGGCTGGCTCGGCGCGGCCGGCGTCGCATTCTTCCTCGCGCTGCCCGCCTGCACGACCTTGCCCGATGCGGTCGCGGGGCTCGCGGATCTCGGCCTGTCCGTGTCGCTCGGCGCGCTGATGCTGTGGATCGTCAGCGCACCCGAGCATCCCGTCGTCGCGCTGCTCGACTGGGCGCCGCTTGCCTATCTCGGCACGATCAGCTACGGCTTCTACCTGTTCCACAACCTGATTCCGGCGCGCTTCGGCGTGCTGCCCGCGTCCTTCGCGCACGTGCCGATGCCGGACATCGTCCGCGACGCGACGCCGGAACTGCTGCAATTCGCGCTCGCCGTGCTGCTCGCGCACCTGTCCTGGCGTTATCTCGAAAAGCGCTTGCTCGACTTCAAGAAGCCGATCGCCGCGCTGCTGGCCCGGCACTTCGCCGCGCAGCCGAGCGCGTCGCCGCGCTGAGCGTCGCGTGGACGCGGCGCGCGGCGGAAGCCGGACGGGAATGCGTCGATACCGGTGACGCCCGGCGACCGGCGGCATGTCGGCCGACACCGCGTCATCGCGCGACACCCACGCGAGTGACGTGCATGCCGCGCAATCCCTCCACCGATCCGGTCACGCGACGCATGCTTCGGCACCGCTTTCACGCGCGACGTCCCGCCTCACCGGCATGCGTCGCGCGTCGCGCGCCTGCACCCCGCACACCTGCCCGGCACCGCGTGCCGACGTCGCGCACCCTGCGCTCGCGCCCGCGCAAACAAAAAAGCCCCGGCGCGCGAGCGGCCGGGGCCAACGGAACAACCACCACCTGAAACGACGGAGCGCGCGGCCGCTTTAAGCGACGGCAGCCAGCGCGGGCAAGCAGGTACGCAGGTACGCCTCGAATTCGCGGCTCACTTCCGGATGCTGGAGCGCGAGCTCGACGGTGGCCTTGAGATAACCGAGCTTGCTGCCGCAGTCGAAGCGCGTGCCGTAGTAGCGATACGCGAGCACCTGCTCGTTCGCGAGCAGCGACTGGACGGCGTCGGTGAGCTGCAGTTCGCCGCCCGCGCCCGGCTTGAGCTTGCGCAGATGATCGAAGATCGTCGGCATGAACACGTAGCGGCCGACCACGCCGAGATTCGACGGCGCATCCTCCGGTGCCGGCTTCTCGATGATGCCCGACAGCTTGATGATGTCCTCTTCCCACTCCCGGCCTTCGACGACGCCGTACGAGCGGCTGTCCTCGCGCGGGATCGTCTCGACCCCGATCACCGAGCTGTGATAGTGGTCGAACACGTCGACGAGCTGCTTGAGCACCGGCTGTTCGCCGTGCAGCAGGTCGTCGGCGAGGATCACCGCGAACGGCTCGCCGTGCACCAGCTTCTCCGCGCACAGCACCGCGTGGCCGAGGCCGAGCGCTTCCGGCTGGCGCACGTAGAAGCAGTTGACGTGGCTCGGCTTGATGCCGCGCACGAGTTCGAGCAGCTTTTCCTTGCCGCGCGCCTCGAGCTCGGCCTCGATCTCGTACGACTTGTCGAAATGATCCTCGATCGCGCGCTTGCTGCGCCCGGTGACGAAGATCATCTCGGTGATACCGGCGTTGATCGCTTCCTCGACCGCGTACTGAATCAGCGGCTTGTCGACGACGGGCAGCATTTCCTTCGGGCTCGCCTTCGTTGCCGGGAGGAACCGCGTGCCGAGACCGGCAACGGGGAACACGGCCTTGGTGACTTTCAACATGTTCGCATCCTGATTGCGTTGACTGCGCCGCGTCGACCTGCGACCCGGCGCGATTGTGTTCCGAACGGCATATCGAGAATCGACGGTACGGCCAATTCCACTCCGCTCATTTTCGATATGAACTGATTGCCCAATGATTCCGAAAAAAATATAATCGTTTCAATTCGGTCGATATTGCCGGACCGATTGCCGAGGCAGAAACAAATTACCGATTTTCCGGATACAAATGCTTACGATTCGAATTCCTCGATATAGGGCACGCCGCCCCGTTCGAGGCCCGGGCGGATCGGTTCGTTCTTCAGCGCCTCGCGGTACGCCGACAGCACGGCCATGACCAACAGTACTGCAGCGCTCGCGATCCAATGCATGTCCATCTTGCCGCTCCTTGCATCAATCAACTGGAGCTTCAAACTATCAGAAAAAAATCGGCAAATAATTCGCCCCCTCGACGAGCCGCTTTCAGGTCGCGATAACTCCATGATGTGGAATACCGATATTTCCGGGCGAGATTTTTTTATTCATTGACCGAATTCTTGCGCATTACGATTGGATGAAACTTCCCGTCCATCCGTCGCAAGGAATCGAATCGCATGCAAGCTTTCAGCGGATCGTCTCTGGCCGCGCCGCCCGTCGCCGACCACAAGGAACACGTGATCGACGCGATGCGCGGCTTCGCGGCGCTGCTCGTCGCCTATTTCCACTGCCGCCAGGTCGTCTGGGTCGGCATGCAGAGCTTCCATCATGCTTACGGTCATGCACTGAGCCCGGGCGTGATCGCCGGCTACCTGACCTTCCCGTTCGCGTGGGGCTCCGCCGGCGTGCCGATCTTCTTCGTGATCAGCGGCTACTGCATCCACCGCAACGCGGCGCTCAAGCTCGCGGCCAACCCCGCATACCGGCTCGACGCGCCGAACTTCTGGGTGCGCCGCTTCGCGCGCATCTACCCGGTGCTGCTCGCCGCGCTGCTGTTCACGCTCGCGCTCGACGCGGTCAGCCTGCAGATCGAGCCCGTCAGCCACAAGATCCGCGACGTCGGCCTGGTCGCGTTCCTGGTGAACCTGTTCTCGCTGCAGGGCGTCGCCGGCTACACGTACGGGTCGAACGGCGCGCTGTGGACGCTGTCGCTCGAAGTGCAGTTCTACGCGGTCTACCCGCTGCTGTTCGCGCTGCGCCGGCGCATCGGGATGCCGGCCGTCGTGGCCGCAGTCGCGCTCGTCAACGTCGCGTCGGCGTGGCTGCTCGAACGGCACGACCTGCAGTTCTTCACGTCGTACTGGCTGTCCTGGACGATCGGCGCATGGATCGCCGACGTGCGCGCGCAGCAATCGCGCGGCACGGC
The DNA here is from genome assembly GCF_024730645.1 of Burkholderia sp. EMB26. Lineage (NCBI taxonomy): Bacteria > Pseudomonadati > Pseudomonadota > Betaproteobacteria > Burkholderiales > Burkholderiaceae > Burkholderia > Burkholderia sp. EMB26. The sequence goes on along the minus strand of NZ_CP078071.1, from coordinate 32,362 downwards.
CGTCGTGCCGTCGCGCGCGTGGTACGTCGCGGCCGCCGTGCTGCTGGCCGCCGGCTGCGGCGCGTTCCATGTCGGCCAGTACGGTGCGTTCCAGCTGTGGTCGGCCGGCTTCGCGTGCTTCCTGTACCGCGCGCTTGCCCGCCCGCCGCGCCCGACGCCGCCGCTGCGCGTGCTGAGCTGGTTCGGCGACTTCAGCTACTCGCTGTACCTGGTCCACCTGCCGCTGTTCGTCTGCCTCGGCTCGGTGCTGTTCCATTCCGAACTGCAACTGTCGATCTGGCCGTCGTTCGCGTTCATGGCCGTCGCGATCCCGGTGGCGTACCTGTTCTACCGGATGTTCGAACGGCCGGCGATGACGTGGTCGGCCAGCTTCAAGCCGACCCGCGCCGCCCGCGTCGTTGCGTCGACGCCCGAACAGGCCGTCTGACCCAAGCAGGCCGGCCCGTCCGGTTTCGCAGCCCTCGCGCGGCGTCTCGCCGCGCGGGGGCTTTTTCACGGCCGGCGCGCGGTCGCGGGCCGCTTCGACAAGGGACGGGCAGCCTGCCGCTCTCCGACCGCGCCACGACCCGCGTAAGCCGTCTCTGCGGGGTTGCTGCAGCACGACTGCAACGGTGTCGCCTGCCCGCTTCACGTTGCCGATGGCCCGCTCCCGGTTTCAGATGACGATCGGCCATGCTCGCGCCTCATGTGGAGTCGGCGTGCATGCCCGCCCGTCCGCCACCACCAGACATCTCGCCCGCTGAAAAGCGAAGCCCCCACGCAGCACGACACCGCATGGGGGCCCGTTTGCCGCCGGCTCGCGCCAGCTGCTACTTCTTCGCGTTCGCGGCCTTGGCGGCCTTCACCGTATCCGCGAGGATCTTCTCGACCCGCTCCACGTAGGTTTCGGTCCCGAACCGGCGCACCGCGGTCGCGCGCCCGCTCGCGACGAGCCGCTCGCGCAGCGCGCGGTCGCGCTTGAGCGTCGCCAGCGCATCGGCCAGCGCGGCCGCGTTACCCGGCTCGCAGAGCAGCCCGTTGTCGCCATCCTCGATGATCTCGACGACGCCGCCCGCCCGCGCCGCGACGACCGGCCGGCGCGCGAGCATCCCCTCGACGATCACGCGCCCGAACGGCTCCGGCGTGATCGACGTGTGCGCGACGACGTCGACCGCCGTCATGCACGCGGCCACGTCGCGCTGGAAGCCGAGGAAATGCACGCGCGCGTCCATCCCGTGCTGCGCGACGTATTCGTGCAGTTGCGCCGCATAGTCGTCCTCGCCGAACAGCGGCGCGCCGACCAGCACCACGTGCATGTCCGGATGCCGCGCGGCGGCCTCCAGCAGCACGTGCTGCCCCTTCCAGCGCGCGAGACGACTGAACGAGCCGACCAGCCAGGCGTCCGCGGGCAGCCCGAGGCGCGCGCGCAGCGCGGCCTGGCTCACGCCTTCGAGCGCGTCGAACGGTTCGGCCGAAATGCCGTTGAACACGACGTCGACGTGCTGCGGCGTGAAGCCCGTCAGCGCGCGGAACGCTTGCGCGGATGCATCGGAGTTCGCGATCACGCGCGTGACGCCGAGCCGCGCGCAATACTTGATCGCCTTCAACTGCTTGCCGCCGAAATGGTCGGTGCTGACGATGTCGCGCAGGTGCCAGACCACCGGCTTGCGCGCGAGCCGCCCGGCGAGCGCGGCGACCACCATCGCGCGTTGGGTGTTCGCGTAGATCACCTCGGCGCGGCGCGCGCGCCGCGCGACGTCGCGCACCAGCCGCACGAGCTGCTTCACCGCGCCGAACGACACGCCGCCCTGCTTGCGCACGCCCGCGAGCGCACCCTGCTCGACCACGTCGACGCGCGCGCCGATCTCGTCGAGCGCCGCGCGGAACGGACCGTCGGCGAACAGCAGCACGTCGGCGTTCGCACGCATGTGCTTCATGATCTCGAGCAGCGACAGCTCGGCGCCGCCGAGCACGCCGCTCTGGTCGAGCACGAGCGTCGCCGGGCCGCGCGCGGCCGGCAGAGGCGCGGCCGTGCCGCGCTGCGCGGTCGAGCCGGGCAGCGCCTGCTCCACGTAGTCGAGGAAGCGCCGCCGGAACGTGTCGGCGGAAAACCGCTCCGCGTTCGCGCGGCACGCGTCCGGCGTGAAGCGCTGCGGCGCGCGCTCGAAATCGTCGACGGCCGCGACGATCGCCTGCGGCGTCTGTTCGTCGAAGAAGAGGCCGGTCGGGTGCAGGTTCGATTGCGGGTCGAGCACGGTTTCGAGCGCACCGCCCTTGCCGTACGCGATGACCGGCGTGCCGCACGCCTGCGCCTCGACGACCGAGATGCCGAAATCCTCCTCGGCCGCGAACACGAACGCCTTCGCGCGCCGCATCCGGTCGTGCAGCACCGCGAACGGCTGGTAGCCCATGATCTCGACGTTCGGGCCGGCCTTCGCGCGGATCTTCTGCATCTCGGGGCCGTCGCCGATCACGACCAGCTTGCGCTCGGGCGTGCGCGAAAAGGCTTCGACGATCAGGTCGATCTTCTTGTACGGCACCATCCGCGACGCGGTCAGGTAGAACTCCTCTTTCACCGCATTCAGCGAGAACGCGTCGACGTCGACCGGCGGAAAGATCACCGCCGCGTCGCGGTGATAGACCTTCCTGATGCGCCGTGCGATGAACGCGGAATTCGCGACGAAGCCGTCCACCGCGTTCGCGGTGCGCGTGTCCCAGTTGCGGATGTAGTGCAGGATCATCCGCGCGAGCAGCGATTTCGGCCCATGCGTGAGGTTCGACTGCTCCAGATACTGATGCTGCAGGTCCCACGCATAGCGGATCGGCGAATGCACGTAGCTGATGTGTACCTGGTCCGGCCCGGTCAGCACGCCCTTCGCGACCGCGTGGCTGCTCGAGATCACGAGGTCGTACTCGGACACGTCGAGCTGCTCGATCGCGAGCGGCATCAGCGGCAGGTAGCTACGGTACTTGGTGCGGGCGAACGGCAGCTTCTGGATGAAGGACGTCGTCACCGGCTTGCCGCGCACGAACGCGCGGTCGTCGAGAAAATCGACGAGGCTGAACAGGTCCGCGTCGGGAAAGCACGCGACGATCTGTTCGAGCACGCGCTCGGCGCCCGCATAGGTGACGAGCCAGTCGTGGACGATCGCCACGCGCAGCGCACGCGCCGGCTGCCGCGCGCCGGCGCACTCGGCCGACACCGCGCGGTGCAGCGCGGCGGCGTCGCCCGGGTGGGCCACGGCGGCATCGGCCGTGGCGAGATTCAGGACGGCGTGTTCCGCCAGATCGCGATTCATATGGTTTTCCTCGCATTGAGACGGACAAACAGGTCGCGCACGAGCGCGCGCAACCCCGGCGTCATCGTGAGCGACCACGCGACGTTCAGCACCAGCACGACCGCGCACATGCCGATCGACTCGCCGAGCCCCGGCCACGCCTGCGCCAGGAACAGGCTCGCCAGCAGGAACGCGAGATGCGCGAGCATGTCGAGCACGATTGCGCGCATCCGGATCGCCGACAGGTACAGCAGCACGCCGTAGTCGACGAGCGCGCGCGCCGCGACGACCACCGCCGCGCCGATCAGCCCGAAGTGGTGAATGCCGAACCACAGGCCGCCGACGAAGAACGGCATCTCGACGAGCCCGGCGAATGCCGCGCGGGCCGGGTTGACCTGCGACTGGATCAGGATGCGCGTGACGCTCGCCTGGCCGACGAGCCACACGCTGATCACCAGCACGCGGCCGACCGGCGCCGAATGCGCGGCGAGATCGGCGCCGACCCACAGCGTGAGGAACGGCGCGAGCGCGAAGATCGCGACGATGCCGACCGGCGTGAACACGCCGTTCAGGAACTCGAGCGACTGGCGCGCGAGCGTATCCGCATGATCGCGGCCGACCGCCGACAGCCGCGGGAACAGCGTGCGCACCAGCGCGTTCGGCAGCATGTTCAGGCGCGTGACGAGGTTCTGCGGCACCGTGTAGTAGGTGACGAATTTCGCGCCCATGCCGGCGCCGAGCATCACGCGGTCGAGCGTGTCGGCGATCATGCTGGTCGTGCTCGCGATCAGCATCCAGCCGCCGAAGTTGAACAGCCCTTTCGCGGTGCCCCACTGCGGCGGATCGATGCGGCGGATGCCGAGCACCTTGATGCTGGCCTGCCCGAGCATCACCGCCGCGATCAGCCGCGCGACGACGGCCGCGGCGAGCACCGTCTGCAGGTTCGGCGCGATCCACCACGCGGCGGCGAGCGGCAGCAGCTGGAACAGGAACGTGCCGATCGTCTGGTTCGTGTTGAACACGCCGAACCGTTCGGCGCCGTTGATCGCGCCGGCGAACACCCACGACACGTTCGCGAGCGGAATCGCGAGCGCGAGCCACGGCAGCGCGAGATACACCTCGTGCTGCATCGCGGCCGACACCTTCGTGAAATACGCGGTGTAGACGAACGCGCCGAAATAGATCAGCAGCCCGCCCGCGATGCCGGTGCCGAGGTTCAGCCAGAACGCGCTCCAGAACACGCGCGCGCTTTCGTCCGCGTCGCCGCTCGCGAGCGCCTTCGAGATGTGGTTCTGCGCGGCCATGCTCATCCCGAGATCGAGGATCCCGAAATAGCCGATCAGCGTCCATACGAGGCTGACGACGCCGTAGCGTTCGACGCCGAGCGCGTGGATGTACGCGGGCACCGTCACCAGCGACACGAAGGTCGGCAGGATCAGCCCGATGAAGTTGATCGAAACGTTCTTGAGTATGCCTTTGTCCATGCTTGAGCCTTGAGTGACGTCGACGACGGCGCGCCGCCCGTCACGGTTTCCAGCGATACATCAGCACCTTGCCGCGCGCGTCTTCCTCGACGAACACCAGGTACTCGCCGTTCTCGCGCCGGAACGCGCTGATGCCGAACGGCACGTCGACCCAGCCGGACGCCTTGCCGACCTCGGCGCCCGGGCTCATCACGCCGACTTCCTTGCCGGTTTCCTTGTCGTACACGTGGATCTTGCCGACCGGCTCCACCGTGAAGAGGTAGCGCCCCTCGACCGTGATCCCGATCAGGTCGAAGATCGGCTTCGCGTCGAGCTTCCACGGCAGCGCCACCTGGTAGCGCGCGAGTGGCGAGCCCGTCGACCACTTGTCGAAGCGGATCAGCACGCGCCCGACTTCCTTGTTGATGCCCGGCTGCGGCGGCGCGTCGGCGGTGTAGCCGGTCACGTACAGCGTGTCGGTCTGCGGCTCGTAGATCGCGCGACGCAGCTGCGTGAACGGCTGCGGCATCGGGTAGGTCGTCACCTTGTCGTACGAATAGATCGGGTTGCCGGCCTTGTCGACGCCGCCGTACTGGAAACGGTGGATGCCGCGCACGTCGCTCGTGCGCCAGATGTCGCCCTTCGTGTCGACCCACCAGCCCCAGCCGCCGGCCTTCGCCTTGCCCGTCGTGTTGAGTTCGGACTCGTCGGCATCGATCCGGCCGTTGCCGTTCGCGTCGCGCCACAGCCAGTCGCCGCCCGGCGGCTTGTTCGGCACCTTGTCGACCGGTCGCGCACGGCCCGCGATCAGGCCGGACGGAATCGCGACTTCGCCGTCGCGCTTCGCGTCGAAGCGGTAGATCTTCAGGTGATCCGCGTACATGTCGGTCAGGTACAGGAACGTGCGACCGTCCACGCGCCGCGCGATCGGCATGCCCGGATACTGGTCCGTGTGGAACACCGGGTCGTCCGGATACTTGAAGCGGTTCGACAGGAAGCCGGCGTATTTCCAGTCCTGGCCCGGCGGCTTCGACAGGTCGAGCTCGAAACGCTTGTTGCCCGTGTACACGCTGTTCGGCCGTGCGGGATCGAGCCACGCGCCGTCGACGAACAGCAGCCCCTGCACCTGCCAGCGCAGCTTGCCGTCCGGCGTGTAGCTTTCCAGCACCGCGCCGAGCCCCGCGCCGATCGTGTCGTGGCGCGGCCCGATCCCGTTCATCGACACGTAGATGTTGCCGGCGCGGTCGACACCGACGCCCGTCAGCCCGTTGAAACGCTGCGGCCCCGGCCGGCCCGGCACCGGGCCCGCGAAGATGCCGCCGCGTTCGCCGAGCGTGCCGGACGGCGCATAGCCGTTGCCGCCTTTCGAGAAGATCAGGATCTGCTGGCGCGGCCCGTTGTCCGCGATCAGCACGCGCCCTTTCGCGTCGACCGCCACGTCCACCGCGTCGGTGCCTTCCGGCAGCGTCGGCGCGTCGTCGAGCTTGCGGCCGTCGGCCCGCACGTGCACGAGATGCGCGGGCCCGCCCAGCGTATCGGTCAGCAGCCACAGCGTGCCGTCGCCCGCGAGCGCGATGCGGCCCGGCTCGTGCGCGCTCCACGTGCCCTTCTGCTGCATCGTCTCCGCGTCATAGACATCCACCACGTCGCGCGACGGATTGGTCGCGAACAGCGTCTTGTCGTCGGCCGCGAGGCCGCCCACTTCGGCCTTCGCCTCGCCGACTTCCGAGCGCGCGGGCGCCGGCACCTCGTTCATCATCATGAAGCTGGCGGCCATCCGTGCGCGGCCGGCGTCGGCGCGGCCGCCCGGCGCGACCTGCGGCGCCGCGCGAAACGGCGCGGGCTGCTTCATGTCGCCGATCGTGCGTCGCGAGATGCCGAACCATTGCTTGCCCTTGTCCGGCCAGATGCCGGGCGCCTGCAAGTGGCCGCGCTCGTTGCCGACGCCGATCGCGACATACGCGTACTTGCTGTTCACCGCGATCGCGTTGCCGCCGAGATTGCCCCAGCCGTGCGTGCCGCCGGCGAAGCCGAGCATCTTCCCGTCCTGGTAGACGCTCGCCTCGGCGCCGCTCTCGTCCCACGGCGCATTCGTATACACCTTGCCCTCGGGCGTCACCGCGATCGCGCGGATGTCGATCTGCGTCCATGAGCCGTCGCCATAGCCGAACGTGTTGCCGATCCACGACGTCGTCGCGGGCAACACCGTTTCGGCCGGCACGGCGCTCGTCAGCAGCGCCGCGCATACCGTCATGCCAACCAGAATCAGACGTCGCAATGCGCTTCTCCAGACTTGATGCAACAGCGACCGGCGCCGCCACGGAGTGCCGCGGATGCGCGCTGTCGCTAAATGGGTTTCAAACGTCGCGATGCAGGTTACAAGCAAAAATAATCACAAGAAATTTGGAAATATTTGGGGATGTTTCCGCGTGAAATATCGAACCGGAACAGCGAGTAAATGGCGCGCGGAAACGGCAATAACGACCGCCTTTCCCGCGCCACCACGTAGAAAATTCCGCCCCGCACCGCCCATCGGGCCCGCCCGGGCGCCAACCTTTCATCTCGCGATCGCAATAATCGGCATTTGAATATTTGTCGCCAGATAAATGACGCGCGTTTTTTTACCGATTTCTTTTCCCTAGAATCGATTTCGATTCCATATTCCATTAAAAGGCATGCAATACGTACACGCATTGGATGCGGGTCGTGAAGGAGCCGCGCGATGACGGCCCTGGCACGCCCCGCCGACCTCGCCCCGCCGCAACACGGCCGCATCGTGCAGCTCGACGGGCTGCGCGCGATCGCGGTGGGCGCCGTGTTCCTGCAGCACGCGCTGAAGGCGCCGCTGTGGATGGGTGTCGATCTGTTCTTCGTGCTGAGCGGCCTGCTGATCACCGGCATCCTGCTCGATCGCAAGGCGCGCGGACAGTCGTACTTCAGCCACTTCTATGCGCGCCGCGTGCGCCGCATCCTGCCGCCGTACGTGCTGCTGCTGGTGGTGTCGACGCTGCTGTTCGGCGCGAGCTGGCTGCCGCACTGGCCGTGGTTCGCGTTTTTCTCGACCAATATCGGGCTGTCGCTCGGCAGCATCGGCCATGACAGCCTGAACGTGCTGTGGTCGCTCGCGGTCGAGGAGCAGTTCTACATCTTCTGGCCGTTCGTCGTGCTGTGGTGCTCGGAGCGCGCGCTGCTGTGGGTCGCCGCCGCGCTGATCGTCGCGGCGCCGGTGCTGCGCGCGATCGCGACGCCGTGGTTCGATTCGTTCTGGCCGATCTACTACCTGACGCCGTTCCGGATGGACCTGCTCGCGGCCGGCGCGTTGCTCGCGATCGTGCTGCGCCGCGACCGGCGCGCGCTCGAGCCGTTCTACCCGCTCGCGATCGTCGGCGCGCTCGTGTCGCTCGCGATCCTCGGCTGGCTGCACCTGTCGTTCCCGCGCTTTCGCGCCGCGAACACGCCGATGTCGAATGCGGCGCTCTACAGCATCTCGCTGCTGCTGTGCACGTCGATCGTCGTGATCGCGCTGCGCGGCCGCGGCCTCGTGCAGCGTGTGCTGACGAACCCGATGCTCGTCTACGTCGGCACCGTCAGCTACACCGTCTACCTGATCCACCTGAGCGTGCTGTACGCGCTGTGGCCGCTGCATCTGAACCGCTTCGTCACGGCCGCGCTCGCGCTGGCGATCACGCTCGCGTACGCGACCCTGAGCTGGTACGGCTTCGAACGGCGCCTGACGCGCGGGCCCGCGCGCCGCGCGGTGCCGGCCGCCGCCGGCACGACCGCCTGAATTTCATCATCCATTGCTTCTACCAGGACAACGCCATGAGCCAAACTCGTAAAAAGGCCATCATCACCGGAATTTCGGGGCAAGACGGTGCGTACCTGACCAAACTGCTGCTCGACAAGGGCTACGAGGTCACCGGCACCTATCGCCGCACCAGCTCGGTGAACTTCTGGCGTATCGCCGAACTGGGCGTCGACACGCATCCGAACCTGACGCTCGTCGAGCACGACCTCACCGACGCGGGCTCGAGCCTGCGCCTGCTCGAACGCACGCAGCCGGACGAACTCTACAACCTGGCCGCGCAGAGCTTCGTCGGCGTGTCGTTCGACCAGCCGGCGACGACCGCCGAAGTGACCGGCATCGGCCCGCTGAACCTGCTCGAGGCGATTCGCGTCGTGAGCCCGAAGACGCGCTTCTACCAGGCGTCGACGTCCGAGATGTTCGGCAAGGTGCAGGCCATTCCGCAAACGGAAACCACCGCGTTCTACCCGCGCAGCCCGTACGGGGTCGCGAAGCTGTACGCGCACTGGATGACCGTGAACTACCGTGAATCGTATGGCCTGTTCGGCAGCAGCGGGATCCTGTTCAACCACGAATCGCCGCTGCGCGGCCGCGAATTCGTCACGCGCAAGATCACGGACACCGTTGCGAAGATCCGGCTCGGCAAGGCGACCAAGCTCGAGCTCGGCAATCTCGACGCGAAACGCGACTGGGGCTTCGCGCTCGAATACGTCGAAGGCATGTGGCGCATGCTGCAGGCCGACGAGCCCGACACCTACGTGCTCGCGACCAATCGCACCGAAACCGTGCGCGACTTCGTGCGGATGGCGTTCGCGGCGGCCGGCTACCAGATCGAATGGACCGGCAAGGGCGAGCAGGAGCGCGGCCTCGACGCATCGACCGGCAACGTGCTCGTCGAAGTGAACCCGAAGTTCTACCGCCCGGCCGAAGTCGACCTGCTGATCGGCTGCGCGGACAAGGCGAAAAGCAAACTGGGCTGGGCACCCAAAACGACGCTCGAACAACTTTGCCAGATGATGGTCGAAGCGGATTTGACGCGGAACCAACACCATGACACGTTCTGAAACCGGACGTCCGTCGCGCCGTGCATTCGTCACGGGCCTGACGGGCTTCACCGGTCGCTACATGGCCGAACGCCTGCAGGCGGCCGGCTATGACGTCTGGGGCACGGTCGCGCCCGGCACGCCCCGCCCCGCCGATCCGGCGTTCGCGCAGTGCACGCTGCTGCCCGTCGACCTGCTCGACGCCGAGGCCATGCGCGCGGCTGCGGCCGATGCACGGCCCGACGCAGTCGTGCATCTCGCCGCGCGTGCGCATGTCGCACAGGACGAGCCGTCGCAGACCTACGCGGTCAACATCGTCGGCACGCGCAACCTGCTGGCTGCCCTCTCCGGCCTCGACCGCCGTCCGTCGGCCGTGTTGCTGGCCAGCAGCGCGAACATCTACGGCAACTCGACGGCCGGCGTGCTCGACGAAACCGTCGCGCCTGCGCCGGCGAACGACTACGCGGTCAGCAAACTCGCGATGGAATATGCGGCGAAGCTATGGGCCGACCGGCTGCCGATCGTGATCGCCCGGCCGTTCAACTACACGGGCGTCGGCCAGAGCGATGCCTATCTGCTGCCGAAGCTCGTCGCGCACTATGCGCGCAACGCACCGCGGATCTCGCTCGGCAATCTCGACGTGAGCCGCGATTTCTCCGACGTGCGCGACGTGACGGCCGCCTATCTGAAGCTCATCGAAGCCGCACCGGCAGGCGAGACGTTCAACGTCTGCTCGGAGCGCGCGTATTCACTGAAGGAAGTGCTGGCGATGCTGTCGCGCATCGCCGGTTACGTGATCGACGTGACGATCGATCCACGCTTCGTGCGACACAACGAAGTGAAAAGCCTGAGCGGGTCGCGCGACAAGCTGCGGCGTGCGGTCGGCGAATTGCCGGTCACGCCGCTCGACGAAACGCTGCGATGGATGGTGGACGCGATGCGTGCTGCACCGCCCGGTCACGCCGCTGGCTGAACGGGACGACACGCACGCCACGGCATGCGCCGAAACGACGACGGGCCGCTCTCACGAGCGGCCCGTTTTCATTGATGCCGGTCCGAAAACCGCTGCGTCACTCAGCCGTCCAGGCCGCGCGCCAAATCGTTGCGAATGTCGCCCGCATGCTCGAGGCCGACCGCCAGGCGGATCAGCCCCTCGGTGATCCCCGCCGCGGCGCGCGCTTCCGGCGTGATGCGGCCGTGCGTCGTGGTCGCCGGATGCGTGATCGTCGTGCGCGTATCGCCGAGGTTGCCGGTGATCGACACCAGCTTCGTGCCGTCGATCACGCGCCACGCGTTCGCGCGCTGCTGCTCGGGCGTGTCGCCCTTCAGTTCGAACGACACGATCGCGCCGCCCGCCTTCTGCTGGCGCTTCGCGAGTTCATGCTGCGGATGCGATTCGAGCCCCGGATAGAACACGCGCGCGACGGCCGGATGCGCGTCGAGCCAGCGCGCGATCTCCAGCGCGTTCGCCGATTGCTTCTCGACGCGCAGCGACAGCGTCTCCATTCCCTTCAGCAGCACCCACGCGTTGAATGCCGACAGCGTCGGGCCCGCGCTGCGCACGAACGGGAACACCTTGCCCATGATGAATTCCTTCGAGCCGACCAGCGCGCCGCCGAGCACGCGGCCCTGACCGTCGAGGAATTTCGTCGCCGAATGCATCACGACATCCGCGCCGAGCTTCAGCGGCTGCTGCAGCACCGGGCTGCAGAAACAGTTGTCGACGACGAACAGCGCGTTCGCGGCCTTCGCGATCTTGCCGATCGCCTCGATGTCGGCGAGTTCGGTCAACGGGTTCGACGGCGTCTCGAGGAAGAACATCTTCGTTTCCGGCCGCACGGCTTCCTGCCATGCGTTCAAGTCCGTCGGGTCGACGAAGGTCGTCGTGATCCCGAACTTGCTGAAGATCTGCGAGAACATCCCGAGCGTCGAGCCGAACAGGCTGCGCGAGCTGACGAGATGGTCGCCCGCCTGCAGCGCGGACATCACGACCGACATGATCGCGGCCATGCCCGACGCCGTCGCGATGCACGCCTCGCCGCCCTCGAGCGCCGCGAGACGCTCCTGGAACATGGTGACGGTCGGATTCGTGAAGCGCGAGTAGGTGAAATAGTCTTCCGAATTCGCGAAGCGCTCGGCCGCGTCGGCCGCGCTCGAGAAGCAGAAGCTCGACGTGAGGAACAGCGCTTCCGAATGCTCGTTGAAGTCGCTGCGCAGCGTGCCCGCGCGCACGGCAAGCGTGTCGAAGTTGAGGGAGTCGTCCATGTTCCGTTTTCCGTATTCGATGGCCGCGCCGACGGTCGTTCATGAGGCGCGGACCCGGTCAAAACCCAGGCCAAAAACAAAAAGCCCGCTATGCGTCGGCATCAGCGGGCTTCGGTGCGGTACGACAGCGATCGACTCGGGCCGGCTGCCGCCGGCCTTCGCTTTAGCTGTTTTGGGAAGTTGCCCCGCGTCCGCAAGCTGATATCAAATCGACGCAAGGCCACATCCTATCACGCCTCGATCGAAGCGTGCGCCGGCGTTACTCGACCGACAGCTGCAGGTTCATCTGCGAACGCTCGGTATCGCCGGCCGTATCGCGATCGGCCTGCGACGCCGGCGTGAGGCGCGCGCGCTCGATCGCATCGAGATACTCGGGCGTCACGTCGCCGGTGATGTAGTTGCCGTCGAAACACGACGCCTCGAAGCGCTCGAGCTTCGGGTTGATGTCGCGCACCGCGCGGCGCAGATCGTCGACGTCCTGATAGATCAGGTGGTCGGCGCCGATGATCTTCGCGACTTCCTCGTCGGTGCGGCCGTGCGCGACGAGCTCGCCACGCGTCGGCATGTCGATGCCGTACACGTTCGGGAACTTCACGGGCGGCGCCGCCGACGCGAAGATCACCGACTTCGCGCCCGCATCGCGCGCCATCTGCACGATTTCATGCGAGGTCGTGCCGCGCACGATCGAATCGTCGACGATCAGCACGTGCTTGTCCTTGAACTCGATGCTCATCGCGTTGAGCTTCTGGCGCACCGACTTCTTGCGCACGGCCTGCCCCGGCATGATGAAGGTCCGGCCGACGTAGCGGTTCTTGAAGAAGCCTTCGCGATACTCGACGCCGAGCTTCGCGGCGACCTGCATCGCGGCCGGGCGCGACGAATCGGGAATCGGCATCACGACGTCGATCGGCACGTTCGGCAGCTCGCGCTTGATCTTCTCGGCGAGATAGTCGCCCATGCGCAGGCGCACGTTGTAGACCGGCACGCCGTCGAGACACGAATCCGGACGGGCCAGATACACGTATTCGAACATGCACGGATTCAGCGTCGGGTTCTCCGCGCACTGCTGGCTGTGGAAGTTGCCGGCCTTGTCGATGAAGATCGCTTCGCCCGGCTCCAGGTCGCGCACGAATTCGAAACCGATGCCTTCGACCGCCACCGACTCCGACGCGACCATCCATTCGGTGCCGTGCTCGGTTTCGAGCTTGCCGATGCAGAGCGGACGGATGCCGAACGGGTCGCGGAACGCGAGCAGGCCGTAGCCGGCGATCAGCGACACGATCGCGTACGAACCCTGCAGGCGGCGATGCACGCCCGACACCGCCTTGAACACCGACGCCGGATCGAGCTCGAGGCCCGTGGTCGACAGTTGCAGCTCGTGCGCGAACACGTTCAGCAGCACTTCGCTGTCGGAATTGGTGTTGATGTGCCGGCGGTCGATCCGGAACATCTCGTCCTTCAGTTGCTGCCAGTTCGTCAGGTTGCCGTTGTGCGCGAGGATGATCCCGAACGGCGCGTTCACGTAGAACGGCTGCGCCTCGGCCTCGCTCGACGCCGAGCCGGCCGTCGGGTAGCGCACCTGGCCGATGCCGTAGGTGCCGGGCAGGCTGCGCATGTTGCGCGTGCGGAACACGTCGCGCACCATGCCGTTCGCCTTGTACATGTGGAAATTGCTGCCGTCCGCCGTCGCAATGCCCGCCGCGTCCTGACCGCGATGCTGCAGCAGCAGCAGGCTGTCATAGATCAGCTGATTGACCGGGGATTGGGAGATAACACCTACGATGCCGCACATGGCATGTCCTTCAGAATGACAAAATCGGTTCCGTCCTGCCCGGCCGCGTCGTCACACGCGTACGTACTGGGCCATGCCGTCGGGCAGGAGCTGCTTCAGCTCGTGCACGCCCTGTTCGGCAAAAGGACGCAATAGCGCATTGCGCCAGAAATCCTGTTTGGGCAGTTCGGTCAGCCCGGCCGCCGCGACCAGCAGCACCACCAGCACGCAGCCGCGGACGAGCCCGAACATCATGCCCAGCGAGCGGTCGACGCCGCCCAGGCCACTCGCCTGCGCGATCCGCGACAGCAGCGCGTTCGCCACGCCGGCGACCAGCACGACGCCGATCACGACTAACGCGAAGGCGATCACCCACTGCGTCAGCGCGCCGCCCGGCCAGTTCGCCGGGATGTACGGTACGACCAGCCCGACGTAGCGGCCCGCGATCACGATCGCCGCGATCCAGCCGATCAGCCCGAAAATCTCGGACACGAAGCCGCGCCATGCGCCGCGCAGCGCCGACAACACGATCACCGCCAATACAGCGTAGTCGAAAGCCGTCAGCATCGTGGCATTACTGCGTCAGACCGGCTTCGCGCACCTTCGCGATCGCGGCGGAAGCCGCCGATCGATCCGCGAACGGGCCGGCACGCAACAGTGTAGCCGTGCTGCCGTCCGCCTGCTTGCGATGCTCGACATATGCGGGCACACCCGCCGATTTCAATTTGGTCGCCCACGAACGGGCCGTCGCGTCGTCCTTGAACGAGCCGAGCTGCACCGCGAAGCGCGCACCAGCCGGCGATGCCGGCGACGATGCGTCGCCGCTGTCCGGGCTCGCGGCGCCGGCATTCGCGACGGTTGCGGGCGCAGGCTTCGGCGCGGCCGGTTTCGCCGCGGGGGCGGCCGGCTTCGGCGCGGGCTTCGGCGGCGTCACGCTCGCCGTGGTGGTCGTATCGGGTTTCGCGGCCGGCTTGGCGGCATCCTTCGGCGCAGGGGCCGGTGCGGCCGCAACGGTCGTGTCGGATGCCGGCGGTTCGTCGTGGGCGACGCCGGCCTGCACGTCGGACACATCGTCGTCGCGCGGCGCGACCGCCTGGTGCGCGGGCCGGTTCGGGATGTCGATCGCGATGTCGTCCGTGACCGGCTTCGGGTGCGAGTCGAGCACCATCGGCAGCACGATCACCGCGGCCACGACGAGCGCGATCGCGCCCACGAGGCGCCGGCGTGCGCGTTGCTTTTCTGGAAGGGTCGGATCGAGGAGCAGTGCGTCCGATTCCGGACGCTCGGTGCGGCGCGGGCGCCGCTCGACGCGTTCAGTGCGCTCCGTGCGCACGTTCCGGGAGGCCCCGGTGCGACCGCCGCGCCGCGGGGGCGCGTCGTCGTCTTTTTTGCCGAACGAGAAAATTCCCATGAATGGCTGAGTCCGAAACTGCCCGTCAGTCAGTGTTGCTGCGATTTACGGTAGGCCAGCACGCCGGCAACCGTATGGAAACTGCCGAAAACCACGATTCTATCATTCTCGGATGCTCTTTTTAGTGCATCGCGAAACGCTTCCGCAGGCGACGCGTACCGCGTCACGCTCGAATCGGGCCCCTCCTCCACGCCAGCCTTGCGCAGCGCGGCTTCGAGCTGCTCCGCGGAGGCCGCGCGCGGCAGCGGCAGGTCGGTCACGCACCAGTGGTCGATCTCGCCCTTCAGGTGCTGCAGCACGCCGTCGATGTCCTTGTCGTGCATCGCGCCGAACACCGCGTACGTGTACGGGAAGAAGCCCATGTTGCCGAGGTTCTGCTCGAGCACGGCCGACGCATGCGGGTTGTGCGCGACGTCGAGCACGATCGCCGGCTTGCCGGGCAGCACCTGGAAGCGCCCCGGCAGCTCGACGTTCGCCAGCCCGAGCCGGATGTCCTGCGCGGACACCGGCAGCACCGGGCGCAGCGCCTCGAGCGCGGCGAGCGCGGCCGACGCATTGATCAGCTGATTCGCGCCGCGCAGCGCCGGATACGCGAGCGCCGGATAGCGCTTCTCGCGGCCGAGGTAGCTCCATTGCTGGCGCTCGGCGCCCGCTTGCGCCTCGTAGCGGAAATCGCGGCCGACAAGCCACAGGTCGGCGCGGATCGCTTCGGCGTGGTCGATCAGCGTCTGCGGCGCGGCCGGATCGCCGCAGATCGCCGGCTTGCCGGCGCGGAAGATCCCGGCCTTCTCGAACGCGATCTTCTCGCGCGTGTCGCCGAGGTATTCGGTATGGTCGATGTCGATGCTCGTGACGATCGCACAATCGGTATCGATGATGTTGACCGCGTCGAGCCGGCCGCCGAGGCCGACTTCGAGAATCACCGCGTCGAGCCCGCGCGCCGCGAACAGATGCAGGATCGCGAGCGTCGTGAATTCGAAATACGTGAGCGATACGGGCTCGGCCAGCGACGTGCGCGCGGCTTCGACGGCCTCGAAGTGCGGCAGCAGTTCGTCATCGGTCACGTTCCGTCCGTTCACGCGCGCGCGCTCGTTGAATTCGAGCAGGTGCGGCGACGTGTGGCAGCCGATCTTGTAGCCCGCGCGCACGAGGATCGTCTCGAGGAATGCGCAGGTCGAGCCCTTGCCGTTCGTGCCGCCGACGGTGATCACCGGGCACGCGAATTCGAGCTGCAGCGCCGCCTTGACCTGCCCGATGCGGGTCAGGCCCATGTCGATGCCGACCGGGTGCGCGCGTTCGAGATGCGAAAGCCACGCGTCGAGAGTGGGAAAAGTGCTCATCGGATCAAATCTGGATCGGTACCGCCACTACGCCAAAAAACGAAGCGCGCCGCCTGACGCTGGAGCCAGGCGACGCGCGGAGTCACAACCTTGCGCCGGTCAGGCCAGCGCGTCGGCCGGCTGTCGCTGCAGCAGCGCGAGCAACTGCGCGATCTCGTCGCGCATCTTGCGACGATCGACGATCATGTCGATCGCGCCGGTCTTCAGCAGGAATTCGGCGCGCTGGAAACCTTCCGGCAGTTTCTCGCGGACCGTCTGCTCGATCACGCGCGGGCCGGCGAAGCCGATCAGCGCCTTCGGCTCGGCGATCACGACGTCGCCGAGGAATGCGAAGCTCGCCGACACGCCACCCATCGTCGGGTCGGTCAGCACCGAGATGAACGGCAGCTTCGCCTCGGCCAGCTTGGTCAGCATCGCGGTGGTCTTGGCCATCTGCATCAGCGACAGCAGGCTTTCCTGCATCCGCGCGCCGCCCGATGCGGTGAAGCAGATGAACGGCACGTGCTGCTCCAGCGCGTTCTGCGCGCCGCGCGCGAAGCGTTCGCCGACGACCGAGCCCATCGAGCCGCCCATGAACGAGAACTCGAAACAGGCCGCGACGACGGGCAGCGTGTGGATCGCCCCGCCCATCACGACCATCGCGTCGGTCTCGCCGGTTTCGTCCATCGCTTCCTTCAGACGATCGGGGTACTTGCGGCTGTCCTTGAACTTCAGCGTGTCGACCGGCACGATTTCCTGGCCGATTTCATAGCGGCCTTCCGGATCGAGCAGCCCGTCGAGGCGCTCGCGTGCACCGATGCGCATGTGGTGATCGCACTTCGGGCACACGTGCAGGTTCGCGTCCACGTCGTTGCGATAGAGAACGGCCTCGCAGGACGGGCACTTGACCCACAGGCCTTCCGGAATGCCCTTGCGGCTTTTCGGGTCGGTCTGCTTGATCTTCGGCGGCAACAGTTTGTCGAGCCAGCTCATCGTATGGTTTCCTGTTCCGTGGCGGGGCGGGCCGACCGGCCCGTTCCCGCTTCCTGTTGTGTTTATCGCGCCGTCTTGCCCGCGCCGTCCAGCGCGGCACGCAGCTCGGCAATGAAAGACTTCAGCGCGGCGGCGGCGCCTTCCGGCGCGGCGCTCTCGAGCAGCTGCACCAGGCGGCTGCCGATCACGACGGCATCCGACACTTCGGCCACCGCGCGCGCCGTTTCGGCGTCGCGGATACCGAAGCCGACGCCCACCGGAACCGGCACGCGCGACTTGATGGCCGGGATTTTACCTGCAATGCTCGAAACATCCAGATTTCCCGCGCCGGTCACGCCCTTGAGCGACACGTAATACACGTAGCCGCTCGCGATCTTGCCGACGTCGGCAATGCGCTCGTCGGTCGACGTGGGCGCCAGCAGGAAGATCGGATCGATCTGCGCGGCGCGCATTTTCTCGGCGAAAACACCGGCCTCTTCCGGCGGATAGTCGACCACCAGCACGCCGTCGACGCCGGCCGCGTGCGCTTCGGCCGCGAACGCGTCGACACCCATCCGTTCGATCGGGTTTGCATAGCCCATCAGCACGACGGGGGTTTTGGGGTCGGTTTCGCGGAAACGCTTCACGTCGGCGAGCACGCTCTTCAACGTGACGCCGCGCGCGAGCGCGCGTTCCGACGAGCGCTGGATCACCGGGCCGTCGGCCATCGGGTCCGAGAACGGCACGCCGAGTTCGATCACGTCCGCGCCGCCTGCGGCGAGCGCGTGCATGAATTCGACGGTTTTCGCGGGATCGGGGTCGCCGGCCGTGATGAACGGGATCAGGCCCTTACGGCCTTGTTCGGCGAGCGCGGCGAAGGTCTGCTGAATACGGGACATGGCAATTTTCCTGTGTCGATCCGGAGCTGGCGCTTCAGCGCTTGCTCCGGTCTCATACGATGTATGCGTTGCGTTCGGCGACGCGGCGGCGCGACTCACGCGCACGCCGGCGCGGCGAGCGCGCTCACGCGCTCGTGCGCGATCGCACAATAGCTTTCGTTGATCTCGTAGCCGACGAAGTCGCGCCCCTGGCGTGCGCAGGCCACCGCGGTCGTGCCGCTGCCCATGAACGGATCGAGCACGCGGCCGCCCGGCGGGCAGCTTGCGAGCACCATCCGCTCGATGATTTCCAGCGGCTTCTGGGTCGGATGATCGACGCGCTCCGCGTGCTGCCGGTGCAGGCGCGAGACCGACCAGACGTCCTTCGGGTTGTAGCCCATCTCCAGCCACTTGCTGCCTTCGAACAGCTTGCGCGAGCGGGCCTTCTTCGTGTCGGCGTCGTACGGGATGCGGACCGGATCGAGATCGAAGTAATACGCTTTGGAAACCGCGAAAAAGCCGATGTTGTCGTGCACCGACGTGAAACGGCGCGTCGTGCCGCCCATGCTCGGCACGCGCCGGTCCCAGATGATCTCGTTGACCATCGTGAGTTTCGTCTTCAGGAAACTGAAGATTTCCGGCGCGTACTGCCACGTGCAGAAGATGTACATCGACCCGCTCGGCTTCAGCTTCGGAATCGCAAGGTCGAGCCACTCGCGCGTCCACGCGAGGAAGTCGTCGCCCGAACGCTTGTCCGAATCGTTGCCGTAGTCCTTGCCGAGCCCGTACGGCGGATCGGCGACGATCAGGTCGATCGACGCATCCGGCAGCTGCGCGGCGTGGGTCAGGAAATCGCGGTTGTGCAGCTCGATACCGGACGGCAGCACGCGCGGCACGGCAGCGGCGGGCTGAACCGCCTCCGCCTCGCTCGCGGCGCCGCCGCCCGGCTCTTCGATCAGGTCACGCATCGGTCGGGGTCAGAGCTCGATGCCCGATCGCTCGGCGACCGTGTGCATGTCCTTGTCGCCGCGGCCCGACAGGTTGACGAGCAGGATCTTGTCCTTCGGCAACGTCGGCGCGAGCTTCACGCCATACGCGATCGCGTGGCTCGACTCGAGCGCGGGAATGATCCCCTCGATCCGGCAGCAGTCGTGGAACGCCTTCAACGCCTCGTCGTCGCTGATCGGCACGTACTGCGCGCGGCCGCTGTCCTTCAGCCATGCGTGCTCGGGGCCGACGCCCGGATAGTCGAGGCCCGCCGACACCGAATGCGTCTCGATGATCTGGCCGTTGTCGTCCTGCAGCAGGTACGTGCGGTTGCCGTGCAGCACGCCCGGGCTGCCGGCGATCAGCGATGCCGCGTGATGGCCCGTATCGAGGCCGTCGCCGGCCGCTTCGACGCCGATCAGCTGCACCGAGGTATCGTCGATGTACGGATAGAAGATGCCCATCGCGTTCGACCCGCCGCCCACGCACGCAATCACCGCGTCCGGCTGCCGGCCAGCGAGCTCGGGCATCTGCACCTTGCACTCGTCGCCGATCACGCGCTGGAAGTCGCGCACCATCATCGGATACGGGTGCGGGCCCGCGACCGTGCCGATGATGTAGAACGTGCTTTCGATGTTCGTGACCCAGTCGCGCATCGCTTCGTTCAGCGCGTCCTTCAGCGTGCGCGAACCCGATTCGACCGGCACGACGGTCGCGCCGAGCAGCTTCATCCGGTAGACGTTGGCGGCCTGCCGGCGCACGTCCTCCGAGCCCATGTAGACGACGCATTCCATCCCGAAGCGCGCGCAGATCGTCGCGGTCGCGACGCCGTGCTGGCCGGCGCCGGTTTCCGCGATCACGCGCTTCTTGCCCATGCGCTTCGCGAGCAGCGCCTGGCCGATCACGTTGTTGATCTTGTGCGCGCCCGTGTGGTTCAGGTCTTCGCGCTTCAGGTAGATCTGCGCGCCGCCGAGCATCTCGCTCCAGCGCTGCGCGTGATAGATCGGCGACGGGCGGCCGACGAAATACTTCAGCTCGCGCTCGAATTCGGCGACGAAGTCGGGATCGTTCTGGAACTTTTCATACGCCGCGCGCAGTTCGTCCAGTGCGTGAATCAGCGTCTCGGCGACGAACACGCCGCCATACGGGCCGAAATGGCCGCGATCATCAGGAAGGTTGTACATGGTGTCTCTCTCGATCGGTCGGTGCGCCCGCTTTGGGGGCCGCACCGGCTTGCATCACCCGGCGTCCGCTGCGCGCACCGCGCGTACGAACGCCGCCATCCGGGCGTGATCCTTCACGCCCTTCGCGCCCTCCACTTCGATGCCACTCGAGACATCGACAGCATACGGACGCAGCTGGCGGATCGCATCACCGACGTTTTGCGCGTTCAAGCCACCACTCAAAACGGCCCGACGCGCGAGCTCTGCGGGAATAAGAGACCAATCGAAGACCTTGCCGCTACCGCCGTAATCCGGCACCAGGGTGTCGAACAGGAGGCCGCGCGCTTTCGAATAATGAAGAGCCGATTCTACCAAATCGGCACGCTGCGTCGAGGGGCCGACGCGCACCGCGCGCAACCACGGCAGGCGTGCCGCGCGGCCAAGTGCGTCGCACTGCTCCGGCGTCTCGTCGCCGTGGAACTGCAGCACCGTGAGCGGCACGTCGCGCACGACGGCTTCGATCTCGGCTTCGGTCGCATTCACGAACAGCCCGACCACCGAGACGAACGGCGGCGCGAGGCTCGCCAGCTCGGCCGCCTGCGCGATCGACACCGCGCGCGGGCTCTTCGGGTAGAACACGAGGCCGATCGCATCGGCGCCGAGCGCCGCCGCGTGCAGCACGTCCTCGGGGCGCGACAGCCCGCACAGCTTGATGCGCGTGCGCGGCGCCAGGCCAGCCGCGGCGGAAGTCGAAGAAGACACGGCGTGCTCCGTCATGTTTGTGGGTCCAGATCCGCCCAGACGCTGCTCCACGGCACGCTGCCGAGCTGCGCGGGCGGGACGGCGAATTCCGCCGGGTAGCCGACGTGGGCGAGGTACAGCCCGTCGGCCATGAACGTGGGCGCCGCGAGATTGCGGTCGCGCCCGGCCAGCACGTCGGCGAGCCAGTCGGCCGGATAGCGGCCGCGCCCCACCGCGACGAGGCAGCCCATCAGGTTGCGCACCATGTGGTGCAGGAACGCGTTGGCGCGGAAGCGGAAATGGATGAAATGCCCCGCGCGCCGCACGTCGATCTGATACAGGTGTTTGACCGGCGTCTTCGACTGGCATTCCGACGACCGGAACGACGAAAAGTCGTGCTCGCCGATCAGGTGCGCGGCGGCGGCGCGCATCGCGTCGTCGTCGAGCGGCGTGTGGATCCAGCCCGCGCGCCCGGCCAGCATCGGCGAACGCACCGGATGCACGTACAGCGCGTAGTAATAGGTGCGCTCGAACGCCGAAAAGCGCGCATGGAACGTGTCCGGCATCGGTTTCGCCCACTGCACCGACACGGTCGGCGGAAGGAACGCGTTGGTGCCGCGCACCCACGAGAACACCTCGCGCTCGAGTTCCGTGTCGAAATGCACGACCTGCCCGAGCCCGTGCACGCCGGTGTCGGTGCGCCCCGCCACCGTCGTGTGCAGCGGCACCCGCGCGAACTCGGCCAGCGCATGTTCGAGCCGGTCCTGCACGGTCTTGCCGTGCGGCTGCGCCTGCCAGCCGCAGAACGCCGCGCCGTCGTACTGGATGCCCAGCGCGATCCGCATCACGCCTCGTCCGCCAGTTTCGCGAGCAGCGCGCGCGCATCGTCGCGCGTCGCGGCGTCGTTCGCGTCGACCACTTCCTGCAGCAGCGTGCGCGCGCCGGACAGGTCGCCCAGTTCGACGTACTCCGCCGCGAGATCGAGCTTGTTGCGGGCGATGCGCGCGAGCTCGTCCGCGGTGAGCGCAGGCAGCGCGGCGCCCGGCGTGGACGGCAGGTCGAGATCGAAATCGAGCTTCAGCGCGCCGAACTGCGCGCCGCCGAGCGCCGGCGGCGACGACGTCGCGGGCGGCTGGCCCGCGTGGCCGGCAGGCGTCGCGGCGTCCGGGTCCCAGTCGAACTCGTCGTCCTGGTCGGCCGGATGTTCCGGCGTCGTCTCACCCGAGCCAATCGGCGGGTGCTGGGCGGATTGACCGTTAGTTGCGATTTTATCGGCGTCGGGCTGCGCTGCCCGCGCCGCGCGTTCCTCCGGCGTCAACGACGGCTCGTCTGTCGCCCGCGGCGGCAACGGCATGTCGAGACTGTTGAGCGCGCTGATCGCGTTCTGCATCAGCGTCGCGTGCTGCGCTTCGGTGCTCGAAGGCGCGATGGACGCCGCGGGCGGCTCGGCCGGCTGATCGGCGGCGGTGTTTTTTTCCGCTGGCGCCGCGTCGTGCGGCGCCTCGGCCGAAACCGGAGTCGCGTCGTTCGCGGGCGACTCCGCCGCATGAGCAGACGGCAATTCGGGCGACTCGTCGCGCGGCGGCGCCGTCACTTCGGGTGCGGGCGAGGTGTCCGCTGCGGGCGGCTCGATGGTCTCCGCCGCCGCCGCAGTCGCCGCAGCGAGGTTCATGTCGGACGCCGCATCGCGCGCAACCGGCATCTCGGGCGTGATCGGCAGTTCGCGCTCGACGGACGGCGAGGCTTCCGCTTCCGCGGCACCGCCTGCCGCGGCCGTAGCCGTACCCGCATCGTTCGCGCGGCGCCCCTTGCGGCGCTTGCGCCACGCGAAGCCGGCCGCGAGCACGATCACGGCAGCGCCCGCCACGGCGGCCGGACGCCAATCCATCTGTTCGGGACGACGTGCAGGTGTCGCGACGGGCGCGACCGGCTGCACGGACGCCGATGCCGGTTGCGGCGCGCTGGCTGCCACGCCCGACGCGGCTTCGCTTGCCGTCGATGCGGCGGCCGACGCACCCGCGTCATTCGCGGCCGGACGCGGCGCGGCGGGCACCGGAGCCGGCGCCGGCGCGACGCCGGTCGTCGTGGCCGGCTTGCCGATGCCGTGCTTCTGCAACTCCATCAGCACGCGATTCTTCAGCGCCAGCAATTGCTGCAGGCTTGACGGCCGCGGCTGCGACGCACTCACGGCGGGCGCTGCGCCAGCCGGTTCGTGCACGCCGGAAACCGGGCCGCCCGGCACCGCCTGCCCCGCAGCGTCGCTCGTGGCCGACGGCGCCGACTGGATCGCGCCGCTCCATACGTGCGGGCCGCTTGCCCCGGCCGTAGGCGCCGCCGGCTGCATGCCGTCGACAGCCGACGCGCCATGTGCGGCCGACGCCCCGTTCGAAGAGGCACCGCTCGAAGCCGATGCCGATGCCCCCGCCGCCGTCGCGGCACTCGCGCCGCTCACCGGCGTTGCATGCTGGGCAGGCGCCACCGGCGCGGACTGCGCGGCCGAGCCGGCATGCGGCGCCGACGCGCCATGCTGCGCGATCGCCGCCGCGCCCGATGCGGCGGCGGGCGCGGAAGCGGCCGTCGTCCCGGAGGCAGCGGAGGCGCCGGCCGGCGCGAGCGCCGCGCCGGTGGCGTCGAGCGCGGGCACCGTCAGCGTCGCGCCGACTTTCAGGCGGCTCGCGTCGCGCTTCATGAACGCCTGCGGATTGGCGTCGAACAGCGCACGGCCAGCGCGCGCGAGCACGCCCGGATCGTGCGATTGCGTGGCCGCTTTCGCGATGTCGTTCAGCGACTGGCCCGGCTGGACCGTCACGGTAAGCGGAGCGGCGGCGCCGGCAGCGGACGCCGGCAGTTCGCCGGCGCCGACTGCCCATGCCGATGCGGCTGCGCCGAGCGCCAGGATCGCCAGCGCGCCACGCACGGCGCGCGACAGACGGGACTGACGCGGAAACAAGGAAATTCGGGACATCGTTGGCTCTATCGCCGCGCGCGGGCGCGGCTCGGATTCACGGTTGGAAGCGTCAATAAAGTGGCTGCAGAAATGCAAAAGCGTCGCGCGGAACGCGACGCTTTCGGCGGGTCTGTGCGTCGTAACCGCGTAGTTTACTTCACACGATCGGGTTCCGGCCGAATTCGTCGCCGGCAGGTGCAACCGGGCGCGGGCAGGCGCTCGTGTCGCGCGGCCGCGCCTGTCGTAGTCCATGCATCCGATCGATCAGGACGAACCTGCGTGCCGCAGGCGAAAGCCGTCTCGCAGCAGCGTCGTCCCCTGTCGGAGGAAGCGGCTTTCCGGCGCCGACCCGGCGTCCGCCGCGGGATCACGACGACAGAATCGCAGGGATTTTCTCAACAATCCGCCCTGCCCGCCGTTAATGAACTAGCCGCCGAAAATCAAAACAAATCCTGATCGGCGCTTAATCCCGCTCCCGACAAATTTCAATTCGTCGATAAGAAGGCAATTCCCCTCTCTTATCGGAGAAATGAAAATTTACACGGCCAAAGCCCCACCCCATAAGGCTTTCACCGCCTTACGCCCACGCCATTGCTCATACAAAAGCGATCGTTTCTGCATCAATTCAATTACATTACACAAAATTACACAGACCAAATAATCGCCGTCGATACGATCGCCTTCAAACATGAATCGGCATCTTTCGACCTCGCGCCCTGCACATGCCGGAAAGGCGGGCGCGCGCGGCCGGGCTGATGCCGTGAAGTACCGGAGGGTCATCGCGCAGTCGCACGACTGCATTCACTCACCAGCTCGTTACGGGGACCGAACATGGGCTATCAGCAGGGCTTGAGCGGGTTGGCCGGTGCGTCGAGCAATCTCGACGTCATCGGCAACAACATCGCGAACGCAAACACGGTCGGCTTCAAGCAGGGACGCGCGAACTTCGCCGACATGTACGCGAATTCGGTCGCGACGTCGGTCAACACGCAGATCGGCATCGGCACGCGGCTCGCGTCGGTGCAGCAGAATTTCGGCCAGGGGACGATCAATTCGACGAAGTCGTCGCTCGACGTCGCGATCAACGGCAACGGCTTCTTCCAGATGTCCAGCAACGGCGTGACCACGTACTCGCGCGACGGCACGTTCCATCGCGACAAGAACGGCGCGATCGTCGACGCGCAAGGCCGCAACCTGATGGGCTATGCGGCGGGCGCCGGCGGCGTGATCAACACCGCGCAGACCGTGCCGCTCCAGGCGCCGACCAACAACATCGCGCCGCGCGCGACGAGCAAGATCACCGGCCAGTTCAACCTGAACGCGCAGGACAAGGTGCCGGCCAAGACGCCGTTCAACGCGACCGACAACACGACGTACAACTACAACTCGTCGATCCAGGTCTACGACACGCTCGGCGGCTCGCAGCAGGTCACGATGTACTTCGCGAAGAGCGCGGCCGGCACGTGGCAGGCCTACGCGGGCGTGCAGGGCCAGACGCCGACGAATCTCGGCACCGTCACGTTCGATGCGTCGGGCCGGATCAGCTCGACGACGTCGGCCGCGACCGGCCAGCCGACGCCGAGCCTCGGCCAGTTCGCGTTCTCGATCCCGAACACGACGGGCGGCGCCAATCCGCAGAACCTGACGCTCGACCTGGGCGGCACGACGCAGTACGGCGGCAAGGACGGCGTGACCAATCTCGCGCAGGACGGCTTCGCGAGCGGCACGCTGACGACGTTCTCGATCGGCACCGACGGCAAGCTGACCGGCAACTACTCGAACGGCCAGAGCGCGGTGCTCGGCCTGATCGCGCTCGCGAACTTCAACAACCCGAACGGGCTCGTGAACATCGGCGGCAACCAGTATGCGGAAACGGCCGCGTCCGGCGTGCCGCAGATCGCCGCGCCGGGCAGCACGAACCACGGCACGCTGCAGGGGAGCGCGCTGGAAAATTCGAACGTGAACCTGACGACCGAGCTCGTGAACCTGATCACCGCGCAGCGCAATTACCAGGCGAACGCGCAGACGATCAAGACCCAGCAGGCGGTCGACCAGACGCTGCTGAACCTGCGTTGAACCGCGCATGAAAAACGCGCCGCGCCGGCCCCGGATCTCGAGGCCGACGCGGCGCGTCGTGTCGTGCAGCCCGGCCCGCTGGCCGGACAGCCGTGCTTACTTGTCGAGCAGGATGCGCAGCATGCGGCGCAGCGGCTCGGCCGCGCCCCACAGCAGCTGATCGCCGACCGTGAACGCCGACAGGTATTCGCCGCCCATCGCGAGCTTGCGCAGGCGACCGACCGGCACCGTCAGCGTGCCGGTGATCTTCGCCGGCGACAGGTCGCGCATCGACGCTTCACGCTCGTTCGGCACGACCTTCACCCAGTCGTTCGCGGACGCGAGGATGCCGTTGATTTCGTCGAGCGGCACATCCTTCTTCAGCTTGATCGTCAGCGCCTGCGAATGGCAGCGCATCGCACCGATCCGCACGCACAGCCCGTCGACCGGGATCGCACCCGGCTCGCCCATCGCCGGCTTGCCGAGGATCTTGTTGGTTTCCGCGCCGCCCTTCCACTCTTCCTTCGACATCCCGTTGCCGAGATCCTTGTCGATCCACGGGATCAGCGAACCGGCGAGCGGCACGCCGAACTGGCTCGTCGGCATCGCGTCGCTGTTCATCGTCGCGAGCACGCGGCGGTCGATGTCGAGGATCGCGGAAGCCGGATCGGCGAGCTGCTCCTGCACCGAACCATGCAGCGCGCCCATCTGCGACAGCAGCTCGCGCATGTTCTGCGCGCCCGCGCCGGATGCGGCCTGGTAGGTCATCGCCGTCATCCAGTCGACGAGGTTCTCGCGGAACAGGCCGCCGAGCGCCATCAGCATCAGGCTGACCGTGCAGTTGCCGCCGATGAAGTTCTTCGTGCCCTTGACGAGCGCGTCCTTGATCACGTCGAGGTTGACCGGATCGAGGATGATGACCGCGTCGTCCTTCATCCGCAGCGACGACGCCGCGTCGATCCAGTAGCCGTTCCAGCCGGCCGCGCGCAGCTTCGGAAACACGTCGTTCGTGTAGTCGCCGCCCTGGCACGTGATGATCACGTCGCACTTCTTCAGCTCGTCGACGTTGGTCGCGTCCTTGAGCGTAGTCTCGTTTTTCGCGAACGACGGCGCCTTGCCGCCCGTGTTGCTGGTGCTGAAGAACACCGGTTCGATCAGGTCGAAATCGCCCTCTTCCTGCATGCGCTGCATCAGGACGCTGCCGACCATGCCGCGCCAACCTACGAGACCTACGTTCATGACTAACCCTTTGCTTGAATGGAGCTTCCCCGCCATTTCCGTCCCCGCGTGACCGCGCGGGGAAACAGGCGGGCACGACGGCGATCAGCGTTTAATGATCGTTTTCGTGGTAATGGTTTTCGTGATGACGATGGCGCGCGCACCCGCACGGGCAGTGTTGCCGTGGAGTTTCAGGACCGGGGAGATCAGGGAAATCAGCGCCATCGTTCGAGTCTACACAAAGCCGCTGGCCCGCACAACGGCCAACGGTGCGCGAACCGGCCGATTTTTACGGCCCGTTCGCGCCCTTTTCATCTTGGTTACCGGACTTCGATCCGTCCGCTTACAGCGCCGCGACCACCGCGTCGCCCATCGCCGCCGTGCCGACCTGCTTGCAGCCCGGCGTCGCGATGTCGCCCGTGCGATAACCCTGTTCGAGCACCGTTTTCACCGCACGCTCGATGCGATCGGCCTGCTCGGCGCGATTCAGCGAGTAGCGCAGCAGCATCGCGGCCGACAGGATCGTCGCGAGCGGGTTCGCGATGCCCTTGCCGGCGATGTCCGGCGCCGAACCGTGCGACGGCTCGTACAGGCCCTTGTTGTTCTTGTCGAGCGACGCCGACGGCAGCATGCCGATCGAACCCGTCAGCATCGACGCTTCATCCGACAGGATGTCGCCGAACATGTTGCCCGTGACGATCACGTCGAACTGCTTCGGCGCCTTCGCGAGCTGCATCGCCGCGTTGTCGACGTACATGTGCGACAGCTCGACGTCCGCGTATTCCTTCGACACGTCGATCATGATGTCGCGCCAGAACTGCGACGTCTCCAGCACGTTCGACTTGTCGACCGACAGCAGCTTCTTCGCGCGCTTTTGCGCGGCCTGGAACGCGACGTGCGCGATGCGGCGCACTTCCGGCTCCGAATAGCGCATCGTGTCGAAGCCTTCGCGCGCGCCGGCGAACGGGCCGTCCGGCGCCGCGCGCACGCCGCGCGGCTGGCCGAAGTAGATGTCGCCGTTCAGTTCGCGCACGATCAGGATGTCGAGGCCCGCGACGAGCTCCGGCTTCAACGGCGACGCATCGACGAGCTGCGGATAGCAGATCGCCGGGCGGAAGTTCGCGAACAGCTCGAGGTGCTTGCGCAGCCCGAGGATCGCCTGCTCGGGGCGCAGCGCGCGCTCCAGCGAGTCGTACTTCCAGTCGCCGACCGCGCCGAACAGGATCGCGTCGGCCTGCTTCGCGAGCGCCAGCGTCGCGTCGGGCAGCGGATGGCCGCTCGCCTCGTAGCCCGCGCCGCCGACCGGCGCCTGTTCGAGTTCGAACGTCTCGTCGAGTGCGTTCAGCACTTTCACGGCTTCATTGACGATTTCCGGACCGATGCCGTCGCCGGGCAGCACTGCAATCTTCATGCGAAATTCCTGACTGGGTAGGTTGTTGGGGAGACAGGCCGGCGAGCGCGCGCACGGCGCACCCGCCACGCGCGATCAGCCGACCAGCTTCGTGTTGAGCCACGGCTGCTTCACGAGCCGCTCCGCTTCGAACTGGCGGATCTTGTCCGCGTGGCGCAGCGTGAGGCCGATGTCGTCGAAGCCGTTCAGCAGGCAGTACTTGCGGAACGCGGTGATCTCGAACGGATACTCGCGGCCGTCGCCCGCGCGCACGACCTGCGCGTCGAGGTCGATCGTCAGCTGGTAGCCGTTGAACGCATACGTGTCGTTGAACAGGTGATCGACCTGCTGCTCGGTCAGCACGATCGGCAGCAGGCCGTTCTTGAAGCAGTTGTTGAAGAAGATGTCCGCGAAGCTCGGCGCGATGATCGCGCGGAAGCCGTACTGCTGCAGCGCCCACGGCGCGTGCTCGCGCGAGCTGCCGCAGCCGAAATTCTTGCGGGCGAGCAGCACCGATGCGCCCTGGTAGCGCGGCTGGTTCAGCACGAAGTCCGGGTTCAGCGGACGCTTCGAGTTGTCCTGCCCCGGCTCGCCGTGATCGAGGTAGCGCCATTCGTCGAACGCGTTCGGACCGAAGCCCGTGCGCTTGATCGACTTCAGGAACTGCTTCGGGATGATCGCGTCCGTGTCGACGTTCTCGCGATCGAGCGGCGCCACGACGCCGGTATGTACAGTGAATTTTTCCATGATCCGTCTATCCGGTTGAAGGGCCGGCACGCGGCCGGCGCCCATCGACAAATTCTCGGTGGCGGTGTCAGTCCGCGGCGCGCTTCAGCGCGTTGCCGGCGGCGTTGACGTCCTCGCCGAAGCCTCGGACGGTATTGCAGCCCGCGAGGCCGAAGCCCAGCCCCGCCAGCGCCAGCGCGGCAACCAGCCGCGCGATGACCTTCGATGCCGTCACGCGTTACCCCAGCTGGCGAATGTCGACGAAGTGGCCTTCGATGGCCGCGGCCGCCGCCATCGCGGGGCTCACGAGGTGCGTGCGGCCGCCCGCGCCCTGCCGGCCTTCGAAGTTGCGGTTCGACGTCGACGCGCAGCGCTCGCCCGGATCGAGCCGGTCGGCGTTCATCGCGAGGCACATCGAGCAGCCCGGCTCGCGCCATTCGAAGCCCGCGTCGGTGAACACCTTGTCGAGCCCTTCGCGCTCGGCCTGCGCCTTCACGAGGCCCGAGCCCGGCACGACCATCGCGAGCCGCACGTTCGACGCGATGCGACGGTTCAGCTTCTTCACGACATACGCGGCCGCGCGGATATCCTCGATCCGTGCATTCGTGCACGAGCCGATGAAGATCTTGTCGACCTTGATCGATTCGATCGGCGTGTTCGGCTCGAGCGCCATGTACGCCAGCGCGCGCTCCATCGCGTCGCGCTTGACCGGATCCTTCTCGCGCTCGGGATCGGGCACGCGACCGTCGATCGACGTGACCATTTCCGGCGACGTGCCCCACGTGACCTGCGGGACGATCTCGGCCGCGTTCAGCTCGACCACGCGGTCGAAGTGCGCGCCGTCGTCCGACTTGAACTGGCGCCAGTATTCGACGGCCTGATCCCATTCCGCGCCGGTCGGCACGAACGGACGGCCCTTCAGGTAGTCGATCGTCGTGTCGTCCACCGCGACCATGCCCGCGCGCGCGCCGGCTTCGATCGCCATGTTGCAGACGGTCATGCGGCCTTCCATCGTCAGCGCGCGAATGGTCGAGCCGCCGAATTCGATCGCGTAGCCGGTGCCGCCCGCGGTGCCGATCTTGCCGATGATCGCGAGCACGATGTCCTTCGCGGTGCAGCCGCGCGGCAGTGCGCCCTCGACCTTCACGAGCATGTTCTTGCTCTTCTTCTGCAGCAAGGTCTGCGTCGCGAGCACGTGCTCGACTTCCGACGTGCCGATGCCGTGCGCGAGCGCGCCGAACGCGCCGTGCGTCGACGTATGCGAATCGCCGCACACGATCGTCATGCCCGGCAGCGTCGCGCCCTGTTCCGGCCCGATGATGTGGACGATGCCCTGGCGCACGTCGTTCATCTTGAACTGGGTGATGCCGAATGCGTCGCAGTTCGCGTCGAGCGTGTCGACCTGCAGCTTCGAGACGGGATCGGCGATGCCGTGGCTGCGGTCCGTGGTCGGCACGTTGTGGTCCGACACGGCCAGGTTCGCGCTGATGCGCCACACCGGGCGCTGCGCCATCTTCAGCCCTTCGAAAGCCTGCGGGCTCGTGACTTCATGCAGCAGCTGACGGTCGATATAGAGCAGGGTCGTGCCGTCTTCCTCGGTGTGGACCACGTGGGTGTTCCACAGTTTGTCGTAGAGAGTCTGTGCCATGGGTATGCGGGGTCGTTGTGACTACAAGCCTTGCGGATGCGGTCGATTATGCCACGCAGAACGCGTCGCGGCGCAGGCCGGACGCGAAAAAACCCATTAAAAACAGTGGTTTGGCTGGTAGTGCCAATACCTGTATCGGCATTACCCGCCAACATGTGGCACGCACGATCCGGCGCGCGGCGATCGCGCGCGGGGTGCGCTGCGCGTCTAGCCGCCCGGATATTCGCGATTGATCAGGTCGAGCCGCAGCATCGCGAGCTGCATGCCGGCATTGCTCATCAGGTAAAGATCGCGCCGCCGCATCGCCGGCTGCTGGGCCGATGCATCGTAGGCGCCAGGCAGCGCCAGTCCGGCCGGCACCGCCGCCTGCATCCCCGCCGCATTCGACATGCGCACGGCGATCGACGCCTGATCGCGATGCGTGACCACGCCGACCTTGCCGAGCGCCGCGGCCGAACCGGCCTGCCTGACGATCGCGGCGGCGACGCCGTCGGGTGTCGGTATCGGGCTGCCGGCGACCGCGGCAGGCGTCGCGATCGACGTCACGCCGGCCGTCAGTCCGTACTTCGACGCGAGCACGCTCGCGACTTCCTGCTGCGCGAAAACCGGCACCGCGGCTTTCTGCCGAAGCTGGAACACGGCGTCGGCGATGGCCTCGTTCACGGGGCCCGGCAGCGGCGCGGCGGCCGATGACCCGGCGCGGCTGCCGAAGCCGAACGCGACGATCGTGTTGACGCCGGCCGCGTCGACGGACGGCGGCGTCCACGCGAAAAACGTGTCGAGCAGGTAACCGGTTTCGTCGGCGGCAGTCGCGCGATCGTTCAGTTCGTTCGTCAGCTTGCCGAGCATCTGGCGCTGCAGTTCCGCATCGGAAACGGGGGCGTCGCTTGCGAACGCGGGCGCGGCGGCGCACGAGGCGGCGAGCAATGAAGTGGAGGCGAGAAAATGGCGGCGGTTCGTCATGGTCACGGAATTCGAATGGGAAACGACGGAAGGCATCAGCCTTTCGGGAACGCCTGCATCGTCGCGGTCATCGCGTGCGTCAGCATCTGCGCATACATGTCGTGCACGAGATAGAGGCTGCGGTTGCGCGTCCACGGCTGGCCCGACTGCGGGTCGTACGTGGTCGGCAGCGGCACCTCGGCGACCGCGGCCGCCTTCATGCCCGCCTGCCGCGAGGTCTGGATGCAGCGCTTCGCATGATCGCGATGGCCAACCACCGCGACGGTGCCCATCGCGGCCGCGCCGCCCGCACGCGATACCGCCACGGCCGCGACGCCCGCGGTGCTCAGGTAGACGATCG